>CAWBLV010000001.1:0-689594 GCA_963789735.1 Candidatus Dormiibacterota bacterium
GACTTTGCCGTGTAGAGGGCTCGGTCGGCTGCTCGCAGCAGCGAATCGGGGTCGTCGCCGCCGTGCGAAGCCGCGACGCCGATGCTGACGGTGGTGAGAATGTCAGCTGCGCGGGACATGACCTCCGTACGCAGACGCTCGGCAGCAAACGTGCCCCCCTCCTCGTCGGTCTCGGGCAGGATGACCGCGAACTCTTCCCCTCCAACGCGCGCCGCCACGTCGATCCCCGCCCGGTGCGTGCTCGATGAGAGGAGCTTTCCCATGGTCGCGAGGACGCCGTCGCCGGTGCCGTGGCCGAAGGTGTCATTGACGCGCTTGAAATGATCGAGGTCGAGCATCAGGAGGCATACGGGCCGCTGCGTCCGCTTGCTCCGTGTCAACTCAGTTGCGAGCGTCGATCGGAATGCCCGTCGATTCGCCAGACCGGTTAGGTCGTCGGTGACCGACAGCCGGCGCAGCTCGCCACGAAGGCGCGAATCCTCTCGCCCGCGCAGTGCGAGCAGCCCGAGCAGAAGTAGGAAGGTCGCCCAGGTGAAGGCCCACTGCGCGGCGTCGTTGGACGAGTGCATGACGCGCGCCTGGTCCCAGGCCGCCAGCGCGAGTGCGGGCGCTGCTGCGGCGCTGAACCAGGCGTATCCCCAGAGGTCGAAGAGGACAACCGCCTCGACGCCGATGAGCAGGAGGCCGACGCTCTCGGCAGGTCCCGCGCCGGACTGGGCCGAAAGAATGCTCAGCATTGCCACGAGGCAGCCGACGAAGTCGGCGCACAGCAGGCCGAGCCGGACGCGCTGGGACACGAAACCGTTGTGCTGTACCGCCATCGCCGCCAGGTTGTATCCGGCTGCAGCCACCACCACGCAGAGGCTCCCGGGCAGCCACACGGGGTGCGGGGTGGTCAGCGCCGAGATGAGCAGGATCACGATGCCTGCCCAGCGCAGAGCGATGACTCCTCGATACCCGGCCACCAACCTGGCGAGGTTGTGCCCCGTCAGCAAGCCGCGAAGGCTCATGAGTGCCTCCCGGCGGTGGGCGCGGGCGTGACATGGTGGTCGGCGCCGAGCAGACCGCGGGCGCGCAGGCTCATCACTTCAGCCTGTGCTTGCCCACCGAATACGGCACTCGGAAAGCGGGATCGTAACGGCGTTGTCTGGGTGCGGACGGGGAACCGCAACAGATCCTCGCCGTCGACGCGCGCCGCGGGGCTGATCTCGCGTTTCGTCGCCGCCCTCGCGGCTGCTCCTGGCGCCGAAGTGGTGGAGGCTCTCTCAACTCCTGCCCGCCGCCGTTGCTCGATGCGCCAGCTCCTGCCGGCGCTCGGGTGCTGGGCCATCCCTGTCTACGAGGGTGTTGGCCCTTGAGATGGCCTCGGGCCTTGTTTCGAGCGCTGCTAACGGGAGTGGAGTTGCCGACGCGGCCTAGCCATGCGTTGAGACAGCCTTGACCGATCGCGGCGGGGGCAGTCGCGTCACCGCTACGGACAGGAGAAGGATCACGGCCGCTGCCGCCGCACCGAAGAGCGCACACAACCATGGGGCGAAATCAGGAATCGGCATGGGAAAAAGGGATGGCGGGAGGCAGCGGCCCACACACTTGTAGGTGCCCGAAATCGTCGTGAGCTGCGCGGCCCAAAGCCCTATCAGGACCCCGATCGGCCCCGACGTCACGCGAAGGATCAACGCGAGTTTGCGCCCCATCGGTCGATTCTAGCCTTCCTTTCCGGCTATTTCAGCGTGCGCGGCCCGCGCCAGTCGCAAACGGCACCGACGGCAGGACACCATCTTCTTGGGACAGAGATCGCAGTACTTCCAAGTCGTTGCGACGTGCCCAATGCTCGGTAATACGGCCGTCCTCGATCCGGAAGATGTGGATGAAATGCCACTCCACTGCTCTCCCCCGCGGTTCAATGCCGGTCAAGGCCGGAAAGGTCGAGGCCTGGTGCGTGCCGTGCATGGTGTCAACCACCACCACCTTGTCACCTTCGGCGATGACGTCCTCAACCGTGTAGCGCGCGTCAGGAAAGCTCGCGACGATAGCCTTGAAAATCGCCTTCCACGCCTCAACGCCGCGCGCTCCACCTCCTGCGTGGTTGATGAAGTCCTCGGCGACCAGGGTGTCTATCTCGTCGTATCGCCCAGCGTCGACCAGCTCCATAAACATCAGCACGACGTTCTTGTTGGCGTCGAGTCCCATCGCGTCACCTCCTGACCACCTATATTCGATACAATGGCATGTAGCGGATATGAGGATAGGAGCAACAGAGGCCGTTGTCAAACGCCGCGCGTACAACGCTCCCCACCGGCAAGCCGGGGCGCAGCGCCATCGGAAGCGGGTCCTTGGGGCCGCCCGAGAGCGATTCCTGACCCTCGGCTACGCGGCGACAACTCTCCGGGGCGTGGCTTCCGACGCCGGCGTCTCGGTCGAGACGATTTACAAGACGTTCGGCAACAAGGGGCTACTCTTCAAGACCGTATTCGACGTCGAACTCGCGGGGGACGATGCAGCCGGTTCCATCGCGGAGCGCCCCTGGGTGGCAGACATGATCGCCGAGCCGAATCCCCACCGCAAGATGCGTATGTACGCCCAGTGGCTCGCCGCGGCAATGTCTCGGGTGGGACCCATCCAGCTCGTGGCGCGTGCCGCCGCTTCGACTGACACTGAAATCGAGGGGATCTGGAAGCAAATGGGAGCCGAGCGGCTTGAAGCGATGGGTGGTTTCGCCGCTCACCTCGCCGCCGGCGCGTACCTACGAAAAGACCTCTCTGTTGAGCAGGCGCGCGACATCCTGTGGACTTACAACTCAGTGGAGATATACGAGCTGCTCGTGATCGAGCGTGGCTGGACGCTGGACAGGTACCGGGACTTCATCGCCGCTGCCCTCAGTAGCGCCTTACTCCCGTAGCGTTAGGCGCTGCGGCCTCCGGGTGCCGTCAGCAAACTCGAACTAGAATCACCCGAGCGTGTCGACCCAACGTATCTGCCCTGTTTGAACATCCACAAGGTCATCACCGGTCACCCGCTCCGCTGCGGTTACACGGTGATTAGTTCTCGAGCCGCGGCCCTGTCTCGTCGGCGCTGCATCATCCGTGGACGCGTGTGGTCACTGGAACCGTGGACCAATCTGAAGCGCCAACCACCTATCAAGTTGCTCGCAATATTGGGAGTGCTGGCTGCGGCGATGACCTCTTGCGCAACCCAGCCACTAGGCATCCCTTCCGGCCCCGTACCAGTGCGCCTCCTGGTGTCGGGTGGCTGCCGACCGGTGCTCGGCGGCAGCCGGGACGTCGTCAACTCGTACACGGGGAACGAGCTCGTTCCATCCAACCCCGTGGGCGGCCTGATCTGTCGCTATTCGCCAAGTAGGTCGCTCTACGCGGGGGTTGACCTTGCGACGAGCGATGCCGTGCGCCTTGCAGTCGTCATAGACGCGATCAGCACGGCCGTGCCTCAGGGGACCTTCCACTGCCCCGCAACCGATGACTCGGCTTCAATCATCGCGTTCGCCTACGCCGGCCGAGCTGACGTGGACCTATGGTTCAGCGACAGCGGCTGCGAGACTCTGGACAACGGACGGATCCGAGCCTATGAGAGCGGAAATCCGAGCTTTGAAACGTTTCTGACGCAGGTGGGCGAGCTCGCGCCCGCGCAGAACAGTTGAGCGCGCCGCGGCCAGCATCTTCGTATCTGCTCTTCGAGCGCTGTAGGGGTCAAGCGCCGATCAGGTATCTACGCAGCTTTGAATACACAACTGTCCAAAACTGGAGATAAACAAAAGAGAGATACCCGGCAACGACCTACTCTCCCACCCCGTTGCCAGGGCAGTACCATCGGCGCTGGTGGGCTTAACTGCTGTGTTCGGGATGGGAACAGGTGTTTCCCCACCGCTATGATCACCGGATATCTCTCTCATGACGAGTGAGAATGCGAGTCTGGTCCACGGAAGCTCGTTTGCTCTCCGTCGGAGAATCCTACCGCGCTACTCGAGCGCTAAGCCAGGCGTTGCACTTTCCTGCGGCGCCACCCTTGGCGCCAATCCCACTAGTCGCTGAAAAGTGGGATAGGAGGTCAAGCCCTCGACCGATTAGTACCGCTCAGCTCAAAAAGTCACCTCTCTTACACCCGCGGCCTATCAACCAGATGGTCTCTCTGGGGTCTTACCCGGTTATCCGGTGGGAGATCTTATCTTGGAGTGGGCTTCGCACTTAGATGCTTTCAGCGCTTATCCCATCCGGACATGGCTACCCAGCGATGCTCTTGGCAGAACAACTGGTGCACTAGCGGTCCGTCCAACCCGGTCCTCTCGTACTAAGGTCAGCTCTCCTCAAATCTCCTGCGCCCACAGCGGATACGATCCGAACTGTCTCACGACGTTCTAAACCCAGCTCGCGTACCGCTTTAATGGGCGAACAGCCCAACCCTTGGGACCTACTCCAGCCCCAGGATGCGACGAGCCGACATCGAGGTGCCAAACCTTGCCGTCGATGTGACGCTCTGCAGTTTCTTGCAGTGCAGACTATACCTTTGTCTCTTTCGAGACAGTGGCGTGTTATGGAGGGCGTAAATTTGCCGTTGCCGGCAGTGCCCACCATCTCTCGCCGATGCGAGAAGTCGTTACAGGGGATGCTCACGTTGCATATTCGGCACTAGTCCAAACGTAGCATGCGGAGACGCTTGCGCTCTCCACAGTTCGCATCCTTCCCTCGGTATTACCCACCAGACTTGTCTGGTTCGGGCTTCACCGATATGAGCCACAGTTTACCGCTCGATCACTCGAGCGGGGAGCCACAAAATTGACTCTTGGGCAAGATCAGCCTGTTATCCCCGGGGTAGCTTTTATCCGTTGAGCGACGACCTTTCCATTCAGAGTCGTCGGATCACTATGCCCGACTTTCGTCCCTGCTCGGCTTGTCGGCCTCACAGTCAAGCTCCCTTACGCCATTACACGCCAAGGCCTGATTTCCATCCAGGCTGAGGGAACCTTTGGGCGCCTCCGTTACCGTTTGGGAGGCGACCGCCCCAGTCAAACTACCCGCCTGTCACGGTCCCGACACCGGATAACGGCGCCGGTTAGAAATAAAATCCAGCAAGGCTGGTATTCCAAGGTTGACTCCACCGAACCTAGCGGCCCGACTTCACAGTCTCCCAGCTATCCTCTACATGCTGGACCCCATTTCAGTGACAAGTTATAGTAAAGCTCCACGGGGTCTTTCCGTCCTGCTGCGGGTAACCTGTATCTTCACAGGTACTTCAGTTTCGCCGAGTACGTGGCCGAGACAGCGCCCATCTCGTTACGCCATTCGTGCGGGTCGGAACTTCATGTCTTCCCTCCATTACTGGAGGCACTGACTATAACTTCAAAGCCTCGTTAGACTTTGCCGGCGTATTGGCTGCCACAAGGATTTGCACCACGCGATGTGGTGCTGGGTGACAACCTTCGGCACATTGCCTCAGTCGATACAGGGTCAATCCAACTCGCGTTGGACGACTTCCCTCGGTATCACCCTCGCCAGCCGCACGCTGTCGTTCGGGCTTCACCGATATTAGCCGGTACGGGCTCGTTTATTCACTTACCCGACAAGGAATTTCGCTTAAGCTCTTACCCGAGCATCGTTGCTTGGGCGGAGGCACTTGCGGTGCTACTCCCTGCATGTCGCCATGCAGATGGGACCATATCTTCACCTGATGTCTCAGGGTCCGGCGTATGGTCTCTGAGGATTCTGACCAGCTCGGTTCTGGACTTCTGTCGGTTCATGGTCGCAACCACTTCGATGAGATCGGCTAGGCCGGCTCTCGTGAGGTGTCTGCCATGTTCCATTTGCTCAACGCAATGAGCGAACTTCTCGAAGTCCGCTTGCTTCGCGGTGCGCAGTCGATATTCCCTAAAGAAAGGAATCACAACGTCGCGCAAGTCGGCTCGCTTACGCACCACAAATCGATACAGCGCTTCGTGGTGATTGTCGTACCGAGTGTTGGCGTATACGGCGCCAACTCCGAAGTGCTCTTTCAGGGCCTCGAGGCACTGAACGCTCTTGGCTCCTTGCGTAACCGCGAATTCATGCGTCAATTGATACCCAGTTCTGTAGCCGGTTCGGTTCTCCCGGTGCGGTTGTCGCACCAGGCCGATTGAGAAGCAACCTTCTCCGTCTACAAATCCAGTGATCCAGCCGAGGGAGATCAGTCTTTCCTGCTGATTGTCCGCACCTGTCACGTTGTCACTATACCAAACAGACGTTTGGTTTCGTAGTGCAGGATACACGGGTGTTCCAGCATTTGGCCAGATTTTACTAAGGCAGCGATTCCACCTTAGGACCGTTATAGTTACGGCCGCCGTTTACCGGGGCTTCATTTCAGGGCTTGCACCCCTCCACTTAACCTTCCGGCACCGGGCAGGCGTCAGCCCCTATACGTCAGCTTACGCTTTAGCAGAGACCTGTGTTTTTAGTAAACAGTCGGATGGGCCTTTTCTCTGCGGCCCTCGTCAGCTCACCGAGTAAATCGGATCACCGCCAAGGGCTCCCCTTCTCCCGAAGTTACGGGGACATTTTGCCGAGTTCCTTAGCCACGTTTCCCTCGATCGCCTTGGAATCCTCTTCCCACCTACCTGTGTCGGTCTGCGGTACGGGCGCCGTAGTTCTCGCTAGAGGCTTTTCTTGGAGGCATGGAATCGGCCCCATCGACACAAAGTGTCTTGGGATCCTTCTCGGAGTTAGCGTCAAGCGGATTTGCCTACTTGACCTCCTACAAGGCTCCGTCGGGGACAACCGTCGCCCCGTCAGGCCTATCCTTCCCCGTTCCCCCATTGCTGATAACGAACCAGCGGCGGTGTTGGAATGTTGACCAACTGTCCATCGCCTACGCCTTTCGGCCTCGGCTTAGGTCCCGACTGACCCTGGGTCGATTAACGTAGCCCAGGAAACCTTAGGTTTACGGCGAACACGTTTCTCACGCGTTTCTCGCTACTTGTGCCGGCATTCTCACTTCTGTCCGCTCCACCCGTCCTTACGGTCAGGCTTCGCAGCAAACAGAACGCTCCTCTACCACGACCTTCCTGTGAAGGAAGGCCATCCACGGCTTCGGTTGCAAGCTTGAGCCCCGATCATTGTCGGCGCCACGACATTCGACCAGTGAGCTGTTACGCACTCTTTAAATGGTGGCTGCCTCTAAGCCCACATACTGGTTGTCTGGACACCGTGACATCCTTTTCCACTTAGCTTGCGATTTGGGACCTTAGCCGGTGGTCTGGGCTGTTTCCCTTTCGACGATGAAGCTTAGCCCCCACCGTCTCACTGCCGCCGGAAAGTTTGTTGCCATTCGGAGTTTGGTTGGGTTTGGTAACGAGGTGATCGCCCCTAGCCCATTCAGTGCTCTACCGGCCACAAACCCATCGACGACGCTGCACCTAAATGCATTTCGAGGAGAACCAGCTATATCCGAGTTCGATTGGCATTTCACCGCTATCCACAGTTCATCCGCCGCGTTTTCAACCGGGGTCGGTTCGGGCTTCCACGCGGTCTTACCCGCGCTTCACCCTGACCATGGATAGGTCACTCGGTTTCGGGTCTACTCCATGCGACTACCACCACCATTACAGTGGTCACGCCCTATTCAGAACTCGCTTTCGCTACGGCTCCGGGTGTCAACCCCTTAACCTCGCCACATGGAAGTAACTCGCCGGCTCATTCTACAAAAGGCACGCAATCAGGCATTCCCACTAGGGGCATAGCCCTCTCACGGCTTGTAAGCACACGGTTTCAGGTACTTTTAACTCCCCGTCTGGGGTGCTTTTCACCTTTCCCTCACGGTACTTGTTCACTATCGGTCACCAAGAGTATTCAGGCTTGGACAATGGTCTGCCCAGATTCCCACAGAATTCCACGTGTTCCGTGGTACTTGGGAACTCTCAAAGGAGGTCGATTGCCTTTCGCGTACGGGGCTGTCACCCTCTGCGGCCGGCTTTTCCAATGCCGTTCGGCTAGACATCGACTTTGTAACTCCTTGCTTCCTCGGCAGAGGAAACGATGAGGTCCCGCGACCCCGAGACGGAAACGCCTGCCGGCTATCACGCCGTCTCGGTTTAGCCTCACCCCTTTTCGCTCGCCACTACTCAGGGGATGACATCTTTTCCTGCGGATACTTAGATGTTTCAGTTCTCCGCGTGCCCTCTACCCGGTCTATATATTCAACCGGGAGTACCTGGACATTCCTCCAGGTGGGTTGCCCCATTCGGAAATCCCCGGATCGAGTGCTTGCTAGCAGCTACCCGAGGCTTATCGCAACAACGCTACGTCCTTCATCGGCTCTTGGTGCCAAGGCATCCACCGTGTGCCCTTGGTAGCTTGACCTTTCCTATCGTCACTGTTCAATGACTGCAGGAGGCCTGGTGACGTCGCTGCGTCACCACGACACGTGTTTCGCCTGGCTTGTTTGTTTGGTTGGTTTTATTGAGGATTCTCACTTGAACGCTGGACGACGGAAACCGTCCAGTGTTCTCGCAGACTCGCTATTCTCGTGTCAACGTACAAACGACCGACCGTGAGGCCGGCTGTCGAGCGGAGGGGTCGTTGCCCGTGGAGATGGCCGGGCTCGAACCGGCGACCCCCTGCTTGCAAAGCAGGTGCTCTTCCAGCTGAGCTACATCCCCGAACGGATACGAGCGTGGGCCTTTGTGGATTCGAACCACAGACCTCACGGTTATCAGCCGTGCGCTCTCACCAACTGAGCTAAAGGCCCGTGTGGGCCCGGCGCAGCCGGTCCCCTTGACCGCTGAAGCGTGGAGCGATTTCCGCGAGGCGACATAGTAGCCTCGGGCGCCTGGAGCACCGCGCTCCTGACGCGCATTTTTTTCTGCAGATTCCCACTGCCTGCTGGCCGGCCTTCCCACACGCTTGCGCGTATGGACCACGCCGCATTACATCCCGGTACTCTTCGCGATTGCTCGCTACTCTTCGCGGTTCTGCACGACGCGTTACTGCACGGCTTGAGTTGACTGGTCCGTGCCGTGACACGCATTGCTGCATGTACGCACTCGGGCCACTCCCTAAAAGGAGGTGATCCAGCCGCACCTTCCGGTACGGCTACCTTGTTCATGGTGTTCCCCATGTCGCCACGGGGCATGGACTATATCTTCATCCTCGCATCCTGGCGTTCGAGCCAGAGTTCCAGTCTCCGCCGCTTTTGCGGATGCCACGAGCTCACGCGCTCTGCGAATGTTCGGTGCGATCTGGCGGACACATAGAACCGCCAGAGTTCGTCATCGATGCCGGCGCTTGGATTGTGTAGCTTGCCGCAGGCGATACCGAGTTCTTCGAGCATCACCTTGAGCTTGCCGATGTCAGCTGCGTTCTTTTGAACCAACTGAATGTAGAACCTCGCTGCCGGATTGTGAGGCACCCCTCCCTCGGTGTCGAAGTACCCGCGTGCATACGCGAGGCGCTCCTCCGTTGAAGTGAGGGATGTCTCGGACGTCAGCCACCGGGCGGACGTCTCGAGGATCCACAGGTTGCGCGTCTTGCCCTCTCGGTACATCCATGATCGCTGTCCAATCGCCTGGCACAGCGTAGCGACGCCGGCCAGCCAAACTGGATCGGACTGTCCAAAGCGGACGGTCCCATGAAGCTTGCTGACTGTTGCGTCATGGAGTGCGCCCAACAGGTACGCGCGGGAGACTGAAATGTTTGCTGCGAGGAGTTCGGCGTGTAGTCTCTGAGGGGTCAACCCGGTCGTCATGACCGAGCGACTTCCCTGCTGATTGTCCGCATCACCCAACACATTTTCACTGCACATCGCGAGTAGTGTGGGATACAGGCGGGGTTCCCAGCATACAGCCAAATTTTACCGACGCCGTTACCGGCGTGGGTCGCAACATTTACGACTTCACCCCCCTCACCGGGCACACCTTCGGCACCTCCGTCCCTTGCGGGTTCGGCCAGCGACTTCGGGTGCACCAAACTCGGGTGGTGTGACGGGCGGTGTGTACAAGGCCCGGGAACATATTCACCGCGGTGTGCTGACCCACGGTTACTAGCAACTCCGACTTCATGCAGGCGAGTTGCAGCCTGCAATCCGAACTGGGCCCAGCTTTAAGGGATTGGCTTCACCTCGCGGTGTCGCAGCCCGTTGTACTGGGCATTGTAGCATGTGTGTAGCCCCAGGTATAAAGGGCATGATGACTTGACGTCATCCCCACCTTCCTCTGGGTTTCTCCCAGCAGTCTGGCTAGAAAATACAACTAACCACAGGGGTTGCGCTCGTTGCGGGACTTAACCCAACACCTCACGGCACGAGCTGACGACAGCCATGCACCACCTGTGCATCCACCTTTCGGGGACCGTGTTTCCACGGTTTTCGAATGCATGTCAAACCTGGGTAAGGTTCTTCGCGTTGCCTCGAATTAAACCACATGCTCCGCTGCTTGTGCGGGCCCCCGTCAATTCCTTTGAGTTTTAATCTTGCGACCGTACTCCCCAGGCGGTGCACTTAATGCGTTAGCTGCGGCACTGAGCGCGTCAATACGCCCAACACCTAGTGCACATCGTTTAGGGCGTGGACTACCGGGGTATCTAATCCCGTTCGCTCCCCACGCTTTCGCGCTACAGCGTCAGTTGCGAGCCAGAAGGCCGCCTTCGCCACTGGTGTTCCTCCCGATATCTACGCATTTCACTACTACACCGGGAATTCCACCTTCCTCTCTCGCACTCAAGCCAACCAGTATTGGAGGCAGTTTCAGAGTTGAGCCCTGAAATTTCACCACCAACTTTGTCGGCCGCCTTAACGCGCTTTACGCCCAGTAAATCCGGATAACGCTCGCCCCCTACGTATTACCGCGGCTGCTGGCACGTAGTTAGCCGGGGCTTTCTTGGAGGGTACCGTCATTGTGTTCTTCCCCTCCGACAGAGCTTTACAACCCGAAGGTCTTCATCACTCACGCGGCGTTGCTCCGTCAGGCTTTCGCCCATTGCGGAAAATTCCTAACTGCTGCCTCCCGTAGGAGTCTGGGCCGTGTCTCAGTCCCAGTGTGGCTGATCGTCCTCTCAGACCAGCTACCCATCATCGCCTTGGTAGGCCGTTACCCCACCAACAAGCTAATAGGCCGCGAGCCCGTCATTGAGCGGCTTACGCCTTTACTCACATCAGGATGTCCTGTTGTGACCACATCGGGTATTAATCCTGGTTTCCCAGGGCTATCCCCAACTCAAAGGTAGGTTGCTCACGTGTTACTCACCCGTTCGCCGCTAGATGTGAATTGGGTTACCCCGCATCACACCGCGCTCGACTTGCATGTTTCATGCACGCCGCCAGCGTTAATCCTGAGCCAGGATCAAACTCTCCATGAATACGTCTGTGTCCCGGTATAAACCGGGTCGTAGACATGCTTTGACGAGGCCTACGCCGGTCCGTGCTCGAAAGCACGAGACCCAAGGCCGTCGCGGAAAGTCGTCTCCACTCTTCAAGTGTCAAGGTTCATGGCGCGCCAAGTCCACGGTGGAATCCCTGGCAACGCGGCCGTCGGGAGCAACCCCCGAGCGGGCAACCCGCAGAGTTTACCGATCTGGAGGGTCCAGGTCAAGTCGAACCGGCCTGGATGAACGTAGGTCAGGGAATCTGTCCGACCTAAGAGTCCAGGGATTCTGTCCACTCGGCGGCGGGATCGCCGCGCCAGTCTCCTAACGTACGGACGAAAGGTACCTCCGGGTGCCACCATGAGGCGTCTTGATCCTTTGCCCTTCGTGCGGTGCCGACAAGCTCATACCGCTGACCTTCCCGCTCTATCGGCGTCAGGCAGGCCCCGAAGTCCACTTCCGTCGTCCGCTGGCGAAGTGCTCGAATTGCGGCGAGCGAATGTACGCTCACATTGTCGCGCGGTCCAGGCTGGCGGTAGAGGAGCCGGACACACACTGACGGACCCCGAGGTCGGCGACCGAACCACCTCGAGGAGCGACCGCAGACGGGCCATCCGCGCATCCGTTGCGAAAAGACGCTTGGCGAACAGACGGGCTGAAAGCCCCATGGCATGGTCTCGCCCGTTGTGCTGTCCTGTCCGGCGTGCCACTCACGCCTCGTCGTCCCACTGAGCTTCCCCGAGTATCGGCGCGCAGCAGGCCCCGAGGTGAACCTTCGGCGTCCCGTCGCCAGGTGCTCGCGATGCGGCGCCCGAATCTTCGCGGAGATTCTCACCCGCCAGCGGCTCCCCAAAGCCCGCTGAGCGGCTGAGGACTCAGAGCGCGCGACGCCCCGCGAACGCCCGCGCCATCGTCAGCTCGTCCGCGTACTCGAGGTCCGACCCCGCCGGCAGGCCGTGTGCAGGGCGCGATACCGTGACCGCGTGCCGGGCGAGTTGCTCGGCGACGTAGTACGCCGTCGCCTCGCCCTCCACATCCGGGTCCGTCGCGATCACGACCTCGCGGATCTCGCCTTCAGCAACGCGCGCCTCGAGTTCGCGGATGCGGAGCTCGTCCGGCCCGATCCCGTCCATCGGTGAGAGCGCGCCGCCGAGCACGTGGTAGAGACCGTGGAACTCACCGCTCCGCTCCACCGCGAGCACATCGAGTGCTTCCTCAACAACGCATAACAACGATCCATCACGCTTTGCATCCGTGCAGATCGCGCACAGAGGTCCGTCGGCGATGAAGAAGCACCGCGAACACGGCCGGACGCGCGTGTGCAGGTCGTTCAGCGCGCCGGCGAGGCGCTGCGACATGTCGGCGGAAGCGCGAAGGCAGTAGAAGGTCAGGCGCTGCGCCGTCTTCGGCCCGATCCCGGGGAGGCGTCCGAACTCCGCGGCCAGGCGTTCGACAGCCTCAGGAACGAGTGGCACGTCCCTCCTCCGGCATCACGCGTCGCGGGCTCCCGGTCAGATCAGACCGGGAGGAAGCCCCAGACCGGCAGTGAGCTGCGACATGTTGGCGGCAGCGGCCGCGCGTGACTTGTCGAGCGCGTCATTGATGGCGGCGAGAATGAGATCGGCGAGCAACTCGGCACCCTCCTCGAGTGCTTCCGGCTCGATCGCGACCGACAACACCTTCTGGTGCCCGTCCGCCGTGATCGAAACGACACCACCACCGGCGGTGCCCGTGACGGTCACGTCGTTGAGCTCCTCCTGCATCTTGGCCATGCGGGCCTGCACCTGCTGGAGCTGCTTCATCATGTTTTGCTGGTTCTTCATCTCGGACCTCTTCGGGGCAGTCTACGCACCAGTGCCGGATTTCGGCGCCCCGAACCTCGAATCGTCGTGGAGGCGCGTCGCCGTGACCCGGCTGCCCGCAAATGTATCGAGGACCGCCTGGGTGACATCGCTGACCGACCCCGACGGTCCGCGCGGACGCTCCTCGCCGGTGAATCGCGTCACCACCTCGATCGGACGGCCCCCGATCGCCGACAGCGCCTCGGCGATCACACGGCGCTTCTCCGGGTCGCTGATCTGCTCGTGGTGGAAGCGTCCGTTCGTCCCGATCGTCACGGTGTTCGCGTCGGCGTCGACGGGCTTGCAGTCCCGGAGCACCCCCGCGAGGCCCTTGTTGACCCGAGCCACCGCCTCGATGGCAACGGGCCACTCGGCGATCCACCCGTCGAGCGTCGTGAGATCACGCCGGCCGATCGCCTCGACGACAACCTCTGCTGATGCCGCTGCGTCAACAGGGGAAGCCTCGAGCACGGCAGCGGCACCGTTGCCGGCACTTCGAGGTGTCGCCGACGCCTCACCTGCCGCGGGCGCGACGACCGGATCTGCTTCGACCGCATCCTTCGCGGGAGCTGCCACCCAGGCTTCGACCGGACCGCGCCCAGGCGCGCCGGCCACGCCGCGTTCGAGCGCGGCCACACGCAGCGCGAGAGCGGCGATACCGGCGCTCTCGCCGTCGGCAGCCGGCGGGCGAAGCGCTCTGAGCAGGCAGACCTCGACGAGCAGGCGCGCGTCGACCGACTGGCGCAGGTTCATCTCGGCCTCAGCCACGAGCTCGAGGAGCCGCAACCAGAGACCGGCCGGGGCGATGGCCGCAAGGTCGCTGACGAGCGCAACCTCGTCCGGGCCGACCGACGCGCCTTCCGGGTAGCCGAGCGCGACCAGCTCCGCAGCGCGGGCAAGGCGCGCCACATCGCGGAACAACTGGCGAGGGTCCGCGCCCGCATCGAACGCCGCAGCCGCCGCACGAAGCGTGCCGGCTGCGTCAGCGCCTGCAAGCGAGGTCACGAGCGCCCGCAGCATCGAAGGATCGGTGAGCCCAAGCGAACGCCTCGCCACGGCGATGGTCACCGGCCGCTCGCCCGCGCCGAGCGCCTGCTCGAGCAGGACGAGCGCGTCACGGAGGCTGCCCTGGGCCGATGTGGCCAGCAACTGCAGCGCGTCAGGCTCGACCTGCCCGTCTTCCTTGCGCGCGACGTCCGCGAGCAACTGCTCGATCGCCGGGACCGGCACGCGGCGGAAGTCGAAACGCTGCACCCGCGAGCGGATGGTCTCCGGCACCTTGTGCGGCTCGGTCGTCGCGAGGACGAAGAGCACGTGTGGCGGCGGCTCCTCGAGCGTCTTCAGAAAGGCGTTCCACGCGTCCGTGGTGAGCATGTGCGCCTCGTCGATGATGTAGACCTTGCGGCGCAGCACCGCGGGCAGGTAGCCCACACGCTCACGCAACTCGCGCATGTCATCGATGCTGCGATTGCTCGCTGCGTCGATCTCCAGCACGTCAACGGACGCCCCGGTGAGGATCTCCACGCACGGCGGACAGACGTTGTCCGGCTCGCCGTCGATCGGCGCGTCGCAGTTCACCGCCCGCGCCAGGATCCGCGCGGTCGAGGTCTTGCCCGTCCCCCTGACGCCCGTGAAGAGGTACCCGTGCGCGAGCTCGCCGCAGCGCACCTCGTTGACGAGCGTCCGGGCGACGACCTCCTGGCCGACGAGGTCGGCGAAGCGCTGCGGGCGGTATCGGCGATACAGCGCGAGGCTCACGGTGAGACGCCCCACCTCAGGTCGGTCAAGCGGCGGTCCACGGCGCGCGACTCCTTCACGATGATCACCCGAACGGGCGGCATTGTCGCAATGAGGGCGGGTCGCCGGTGATGGCGATCCGCCGGGAAAACGAGGGTAGTCGCGCACCCCACGTCGTCGGCACGCCACCGGCGCTCACCCGTACGACCGGCTCAGACCAGGTGTCCCCACGGCACCCCCGGGGAACCGCTTACCGCTGCTTCCTTCCGGACCTGACGGGGTTCACGGGCCCGAGCTGCGCGGGACCCAGTCGTCAACGCCGGCGCGTCCGGAGCAGACCCAATGACGCGCCCCCTCGGTGGGGAATTCAGCCCCGCTATAGCGGATTGCGGGTACAGGGCACCGCTAACGCCCCGCCTAGCGCGACCACCGTCATTGTACCGGCACCGGGGAGGCCACGGCGATGCCGCCCGCGACATTGACCGACGCCGCGTCTGGATCCGGCCAGCGAAGTGCCATGCGGGTCCCGGAGCCGAGGCGGGTCTCGACGTCCACCACCGCGCCATGCGCCTCGACAACGCGCTTGACCAGGGCGAGGCCCATGCCCGTCCCGCCGAAGCGCCGGGTCGCCGTGTTATCGACCTGGTAGAAGCGCTCGAAGATCCGAGGCACGTCCTCGGCCGGCATGCCAATGCCTTCGTCGACCACGTCGATGAGCACGCCGCCGGCGTCGCGCCATGCGCGGACGATCACCTTCCCGTGGCCATCGCTGAACTTCACGGCGTTGTCGATCAGAGCGCGCAGCGCCTGCCCGAGACGATCCGGGTCAGCGCGCATCGTCAAGCCCTCTTCGACGTCCACCTCCGTCGGGATGGGCAACCCGCCGCGATGACGCTCACCGATCACGGCGATCGCGGCGCGCACGGCCTCCTCGACGGGCACGTCCGCGAGGTTGAGCACGAGCGCCTCGCCATCGCCGACCGAGAAGTCGATGATCGTCTCGACGATCCCGTCGAGATTGCGAGCCGCAACCTGGATGTCGCGCAATGCGTCGAGTTTCGGGGAGTCCTCCCACACCGCCCAGCACATCTCGATGAGATCGCTGAGTCCGAGAATCGCCGTCAGCGGGGTGCGCAATTCGTGCTGGACAGTGGCGAGAAAGTCCGTCTTCAACGTGTCGAGCTCACGAAGCCGGCGCACCGACTCACGCTCCAACTCGTAGAGGCGGGCGTTTTCCATCGCCACCGCTGCGTTATTGGCGAGAATGACCAGAACACCCTTGGCGTCCGGGTCGATTGGCGCCCCGTCCGGCGGCACCATCACCGCGAGCGCGCCGACGGTCTCGCCATCAAGCGACATCGGCAGCACCATCAAGGATCCAAGGCCCTCGACCACACGTTCGACACGCTGCCCAGCCACCACGTCGGGCTCGGCCTCCCAGCCCTCGAACGTCTCACCGGCGCCCGCGAGCGGATCGACCACACGAACGGTCAGACGGTCCCCGACACGGAGCGCGATGGCCGCGGACGCCCCCGCACCGGCGATCGACGCCGCTGTCCGCACGACCTCGCGCTGCAACTCGGCCACGCCGCCCGTCGTACTCGTCAGGGCGCGAGCGACAGCGGCAACACGGTCGACAGCGGTCTCGACCGGGATGCGCGCGCTGGAATCGGGACCGCCCTTCATGTTCCGATCATACGGAGCGGCTCGCCGGCCTCCGTCGATGACTCAGTGACGACTGCCCCACAGGCGCATCGACAGCTTCGGCTCCTCCCCCCGCATGATGCGCCGGATATTCGGCGCGTGACGCACGATCACCAGCGCCGAGGCGAGGGCGGTGAACACGAGCGGCACGGCGTCGTGGCGGCGGGCGCTCTCGAGTGCGGCGCCGAACGTGGCCGTCCCGGTCGCGGTCAGCGATCCCACGGACATCGTGTGGCTCACCGCCAGCGCGCCGAGGCCGCCGACGGTGGCCCACGCTGCGGCTTCAGGCGAGACGAGGACGAGCGCCCCGAAGGCCGTGGCAACCGCCTTGCCACCCCGGAATCGGGCGAAGACCGGCCATGAATGACCCACGCACGCAGCAAGCCCGGCCGCGGCCTGCGTCGTGGGGTCTGCCCCCCAGGCACGCGCGAGTCCGATGGCGGCAGCGCCCTTGCCGACATCGAGCGCGAAGGTGATCGCCCCTGCCCGTGCGCCGACGGTGCGCAAGACGTTGGCGGTCCCCATGTTGCCGCTCCCGAAGTCACGCACGTCGAGGCCACCGACGGCCTTCCCCACGATCAGGCCAAACGGCACCGATCCGATCAGATAGCCGGCGGCGCAGCTCGCCGCCGCCGCCGCGTTGCCAGCCATGGGCGGTGGAGTCTAGCCCCGGACGACGTCGGGGGACAGCACCGCGACACCGGGCGAGGGTCGGAGCTCGAATGTCGCGCCCCCACCGCTCGCCCGTGCCATGGCGCGCCGGCACTCGTCCCCGGCTGCACTGGCCACGAGCGCGGCGACCGCGCCGCCGAATCCGGCTCCGACCAGGCGAGCGCCCGCGCACTCACTCACGGCCTCGGCGGCAGCGACCACGGCGTCGAGCGCCGGAGTGCTGACCTCGTGCAGGTCGCGCAGCGATTGATGGCTTGCCGACATGCAGCGGCCGAGCGCGGCCAGGTCCGCGTCGCGCAACGCATCGACGGCTTCAAGCGCTCTCGCGTTCTCGCCCATGACGTGGCGCAGCCGTCGCTTGACGGCAGGCTCGAGCGTCGAAGCCTCGATAGCCGCCTCGGTGAGTTCCTGGCAGCTCGCCACGCCGAGTGCTGCCAGCCCTCGCTCCGTCTCGTCGCGCCGCCGCCGGTACGCGGCGCCCCCGACGTCGTGATGGCTGCCGGTGTCGCAGCCGACGAGGATCGCGTCGGGCCACGGCCAGGGCAGCGACTGCTCGGCGCCGGTGTGGCAGTCGAGCACGAGCACGCCGCGGTCCGGCGCGCTGATGACCGCGCGCTGATCGAGTGGACCGCAGGGAATCCCGAGCACGTCACGTTCCGCGGAGAGCGCCACGCGCGGCGAAGTCGCGAGCGGTCATCGTCGCCCGAAGCATCCTCAGAATGGCCGTGGCGGTGGCGACGATGAGCGCCGCCGACGATGAGAGCCCGGCTCCCGCGGGAAGCGTCGCTGCGATGCCGATCTCGACGGGTGGGACGACCAGTCCGTGGTTCCGCAGCGCGACCACCGCAGCAAGGATATGGTCTCCGGCGTCCCCGGCCGGCTCCGCGCGATCCCGGATCACCGTGATGCCGTCGCTTGCGGCCAGGTACCGGCCGGAGTTGCTCGGACGCACGGCGGCCGCGATACCAAGGTCGACGGCGACGCAGAGCACGATGCCGCCCGCGTAGTCGACGTGCTCCCCCACCAGCGTGCAGCGCCCGGGCGCCCACGACGTCGTCGCGGTCGACCCGGCGCCGCCCGCCGTCTCGAGCGTTTGGATGGCGGCAGCCGCCGTCAGTTCCCGGGCGTCACCGATCGGCATAGACGTGGTGGAAGGGATACCACTGCTCGGGATGGGCTCGGATCGCAGGTTCGACACACGCAGCGATCCGCGCGATGACGGCAGTCTCGTCGTCTGACGCATCGATGGCAGGGTGGATCTCGAGCACCCAGCCGCGGCCGTCGCGCCGGCAGGTCACCGGCAGAATCACCGCGCCGGTGGCTGCCGCAAGACGTGCCGGCACGGCGCTGCAGCGCACCGGGCCGCCGCAGAAGGGCACGACCACCGTCGGACCTGCCTCCGGGACGTCGAGCATGAGCGCGACGGTCCTCCCCCGCCGCAGCGCCCGAAAGAGGCCGCGCGCCGACTGACGGACCGTGAAGATCTCGAGCCCTTTGCGCTGCCGCGAGAGCTTCACCATCTCGGTGATCGCAGGCGAGACGACCGGCGCCATCACCGTGCTGAGATGCAGTCCGAGCCCGAGCGAGGCGCTCGCCGCCATGTCCCAGTTGCCGAAGTGCGGCAGCACCACCATGCTGCCCCGGTCCCCGAGGTTGAGATGCTCGGCACCGATCACGCGGAACCGCTCCAGCACCTGCGAAGAGGTCAGCGGCTCCGCCCACATCGAGTTCGACGATCATCCGCACGTACTCCTGGTACGAGCGCCGTGCGAGAGCAGCCGCGGCGGCATGGTCGAGGTCGGGCTGGAGGCGATGGTGGTTGGCCGCGGCCCGCACCCGGTCAGCCTGGCTGAGCCGCGCGTACCAGGCCGCGCCGACCGCAGCCGCGACCGGTGCTCGGAGCGGGCCGATGGTGCGAGCCGTTCGAGTGAGCAGCATCAAGACGGCGGCGGGGACGTTCCGCCCGGCTCCTCCCGATTGCGGCTCGGCGGTCAGCGCAGTGTTCCGGCTCCCGCTGTCGCCACTGCGAGCAGCGGCTGGATCAGCACCACGAGAACGACGCCCGCGAGACAGGCCGCGCCGGCAACCACGCGCGAGAGCACGGGGGTCGCGCCCAGGGTGAACGGCACCTCGTCACCGGCATCCGAGTACAGGGTCGCGACGAGACGCACCGTCGCGATGATCGTCAGCAGCGTTGCGCCCACTGCGAGGACCGCCAGCCAGCCGTAGTGCGTGTCGGCGGCACTCGAGATCAGCAGGACCCGCGAGAGGAAGCCGGCAAGCGGCGGCACGCCGCCCAGCGTCGCCATCGCCACGGTCAGCAGCAGCGCCGCCGGAGCCGAGCGGTGGCCGAGACCGCGGACATCGTCGATGCCATCGCCGATCCCGGCGGCCTGGAGCATCGCGAGGACTCCGAAAGCCGCAACCGTCGCGACGGCGGTGATGCCGAGCCCACTCAGAAACGCGGTCACCCCGAAGGCGGGAAGCCCGCGTGACCCGTTGGCGAACGCAAGCAGACCGAGCAGCAACATGGCAGCCTGCGCGCTGACGAGCTGTCCGATGAGCCGCGAGACGGTGGTTTCCCGCAATGCACTCAGTGCGGCATGGCCGAGGGCGACGGCGGCGACGATCGGCACGAGCCACCGCCAGATGCTGACGTCAGGCCCGAGACCCGCAACCGTCACGCGGGCCAGCGCTGCGCCGCCCGCGATGACACTCATCGACACGATGAATGCAGCGGCTCCTGCTGGAACATTGGTCGCGACCCGCCCCACCCACTGCCGCAGCGGGAAGACGCCGAGCGTGCCGCAGAGGCCGATCACGATGAGCACGACCGCGATCGCGAGATCGCCGGTTGCGACCGTCGGAAACTCGTGAATGAAAGCGATGTCGGTGCTTCGTGTCATCCCGTACAGCAACACGAGTCCGTAGAGCACCGCAGCCAGCGCGACGCTCCCTTCGACCAGGTGCTCAAACGACGAAACAGCGCCGCGTGGATTGGTCTTGACGAGCGATCCAAGGCCCACGAGGCAGACAAGCAGCACTGCCAGCGAGACAAAGAGCGTGGTCATCTCATTTTCAGCGCCGATGGCTTCGACTGCTGCCGTCGCGACGAGAAGCAGCGCGTAGAACGCTCCCGACCGTTGCGGGATCAATCGCACCGCCGAATCGGTGATCAAGCACGAGAAGAGCGCCGTGACGCACGCGAGGATCGCGACGAACAGCGCAAAGCTGTCCATGACGAAACCGCCGCTCCAGACGGTGATAGCGACGCCGGAGACCACGTGACGAAGGCCGAGGAGGATCAGGCCGCACGCCGCCAGTGAGCCTGCGAGGCCGATGCACGCGATCCAGCGATGGATATCGGGACGGATTCCCGGTCTGATCACCGCAACGAGGGCCGAGACCAGCGCGGTCCCAAGGAGCATCGCCTCGGGAAGGAGTGCGAGCGTCAGGGCGTGCCCGAAATCAGCCGGCACCTGCTCAGCCTCCCGTGATCCGCGTGGTGATCTCGAGCACACCGTTCGCGATCACCGGAACAACCGCCCCGGCCCGGACGCCGAACAGCACTGCGGCCGCGACGAGCGGGATGAGCACCGTGAGATCCAGCAACGTGACGTCCTTGACGCGCACGAACTGGTCGCGCACCGGTCCGAAGAACACGCGATTTGCTACCCAGAGCAGGCCGCCGGTGGTGACGATGATGCTCGACATCACGAGGACGGTGGCGATGCGATGGATCGGGAATGAGCCGGCGAACACCATGAAGTCTCCGGTGAACCCCGCAAGCAACGGGACGCCGATGATGCTTGCTGCCGCGACGAGCCAGAACCCGGCCAGGCGCGGGGCCTGCGTGACGAGTCCTCCCATCGCCCGGATGCTCGTGGTCCGGGTGCGCTCCTCGATTGCCCCGCTGACCAGCGTGAGCATCGCCGAGCCGAAACCCTGTCCGGCCAGCAGCAGCACAGCGCCCACCAGCGCGACCGATGTCTGCGCGCCGATGGCGAGCAGCACGATCGACATCTGCGCCACGTTCATGTAGCCGATGAACCGGCGCAACTCGTCCTGACGGAGCGCGCCGATGCTGCCCCAGAGCGCGCCGACCACGGCGAGCCCGGTGATGGCGAATGAGTAGTAGTGCGCAGGCACCGGGAAGACTACGAGGCTGATCCGCATCATCCCGTAGGCGCCGAGCAGCAGCATCGTTCCGGAAAGAATCGTCGCGACACCCGCGCTCGCCTTGGTCTGCGCTTCGAGCATCCACGTGTGCACCGGGAAGATGGCCATGGCTATGGCAAACGCGCCGAAGCTCAGCCAGAACCCGACTGTCTCCGCCGTGACCGAGAACGACGTCAGATCGGCGCTCATGTCCGAGGATTGCGCACCGGCCTCCACCACGATGATCGCGACCGTCGCGATGATCAGCGCGAGCGACAGCGCGTGGAACCCGGCAAACCATGCGGCGGCTCGCCGTGCGCCGTCACCGCCCCAGATACGGATGAGCAGGTACATCGGCACGAGCAACATGCCCCAGAACGCCGCGAACAGCACGAAGTCCGCGGAGCACAGCACGCCGTTCACCGCCGTCTCGAGGAGCAGGATGAGAATCACGTACAGGCGCACCCGCTCGTGGACCTTCCATGAGTGGAACATCGCGACCCCGAAGATCGTGTTGACGACGACGAGCAGCGGCAACGTGATCCCATCGGCGGTGAGGTCGTAATGCGCCTGGAACAGGAAATTCCAGAACCAGGTGTGGCTCTCCTGGTACGCGGACGCAAGGCCCCCACCCTCACCGAGGCCGATCTGGCCAAGGATGGCAAAAAAGGTCGTGACGAAGAAGCTCGCTCCGGCTCCGGCTAGTCCGACGGTGCGGATGCGCGAGCGTTGCTCTTCGTCACGTTCGGGGAGAAACAGCGCGACGAGCGCAAAGAGGAGCGGCGCCCAGATGATCGTGGAGAGGATGACGCTCATGACAGGTGCACCCAGAGATGCCCGGTGGCGGCGAGCACCGAGAGCAGCGCGAGGATGCCGACGACGACGAGACCGCCCGCCAGCGCGCGAGAGAATCTCGCGTTGCGCATCGTCGCGAGCAGGGTGGCTGCTTCGTCAACACTCTCCCCGACCGACGCGGCGACGGGAGCCGTCACCTGCTCATCAAAATCCGAGACGCGACCTGCTACCGCCAGGAGCGGTTGTGCCGCGAGCTCGGTGAATCGCTCGACGTAGAACCCCTGCACCGCCGCGCGCTCGGGCCACACGGCGAATGCCGGCAGCGCTACGCGCTTGCGCGCCGGTGCAAAGAGCAGGTACGCCGCGCCCAGGCCGGCGACCAGCGCGACGAGCGCGATCAACACCGCTCCGCCGTCAAGCCCGATCGACTGCGGGTGGCCGCCGTAGAAAACGAAGCGCAGGAACGTCAGGCCGGCGATGCGCTTGCTGCCGAGAAAGAACGGCTGCAGTCCAGGGAGGCCAACGAGGACGATGACGACGGCCGCGATGATCGCGAGCCAGACCGGGCGGCGGAGCGCACCCTCAACCTCGATTACACGCTCGTGCGCGAAGCCCCGCCGGCGCGCGATGGCACCCGAAGTCACCGTGAGCAACAGGCGGCCGGCAAGCAACGCAGCCATCGTTGCGGCAACGAACGTGACGATGAGGATCACGACCCGCTCGAGGCTGCTGAATGTCCCCCCGGCCGGATCGACGCCGCTGAGCGCGGATGACAGCGCGTAATAGGCACTCAATCCGATGCCGCCGGCGAGGAGCGCCCACACGCCCAGCGCGATGCTCGTGGTGCGCAACTTCGCCCACGCGCCGCCCATCTCGGCGATGTCGTCCGTGCGATAGACGCGCACCAGGTTGGCGACCGCCAGCAGGAGCAACGTTGACGTGAACACCGACGTGAACGCGATAAAGACGCCCGGGCTGTAGCCGCCCATACCGAGTGCGGCGATTCCCAGGCCGAGCTCCGTCGCGACGGCGGACACGGCGATGCGAGTGATGCTGCGCTGCGCGATGCCGGTGGCCGCGGTCAGCACGGCGCTGCCCGCTCCGACCAGGCCCAGCACCGGGAGCGCTCGCGGCGTGTGCGCAACGATCGGGTAGATCCGTGCGATCAGGAAGAGCCCGAGCGGCGCCACCGTAGCGGCCGCAAGCGCGAGCACCGGAATCGCGGACGAAGCTGCGTCGGTGAGCCAGACCGTGAACGGAAACTGCACGCTTCGGACCGCTGCGGCAACAAGGAACACGATGCCCATCACGAGCAACGCGCGCGGACCGGTGTTTGCGACACCCTGATGCAGCGTCGCGATGACGCCTTGCTGGATCACGCCGAACGAGAACGGATCCGCGAGTGATTGCCCGGTCGGCGCAACGAGCAACGACGAGAAGACTCCGAACTTGATCCACGTGAAGACGACTCCGAGCGTCAGCGCGATATCGCCCGCGGTCAGCACCACCATGGCGCGCATTGCGCGCCGCGCCGTCTCGGCCTGCTGCCAGGTGAGCGACAGCAGGACATAGAGGCTGGCGGATGCGCCGACCCACATGATCAGCGAGTCGAAGAGGTTTGGGCTGAGCACGAACCCGGTGGTGCAGAACGCGAGGACGGACGAGGCACAGAAGAAACGGCGATAGCCGTGCTCGCCGCGCATCGCGGTGACGGCGTACGCCTGGATCACGAGCGTCGCGAACGCGATGGCGGCGGCAAAGCTCGCCGAGAGCGCGTCCACCTGCACGCCGACCTGCGCCGTGAATTGCGTCGCGAAGGTCGCGCCTTCGGGTGGCGTCATTGCGAAGAAGGTGAGCAGCGAAACGAACGGCGACGCCGGAGCGTGCGTCAGACGCACGCCGAGCAGGATCGCGGCCACAACGAACGCGAGCCCGCTGAAGAAGACGCACAGCTGCGCGGCCCTGCGCTGCGTCTCCACGCCGAGCGACCCGAGAGCACCGAGCAGCGGCAGCAGCGGAATCGCCCATGCGGCGTTGTAAATGCTCACCCCTATCCCTCGAGGTCGCCGAGGGCATCGATGTCGGCTCGCTCGGTGCGACGCCAGAGCAGCACGACCAGCGTGAAGACGAGGCTGCAGATGCAGCTTCCCGCCACGATTGCGAACGCCGCGAGACCGTCGCCGATCCCGATCGTCGGGCCTTGTTCGGCGTGTGTGAATCCCACAATCGCGATGACGGGCGCCGCGAAGAGCAATCCGATGGCGATTGCGACCCCAAGTGGATGCCGGCGCGCAAGCAGCCCGTACACGCCGATCGCGAATATGACCGCGCTCAGGACTTCGAACTGCCCTCCGCCGATGGTCACGAGTCGTTCCTTGCCGGCCGGCGCCGGCCCTGCTCACGATCCTCGCGCCGCCGGCGCGCAAGCGCCTCGCGTTCGCGCTTCTGCCTGAGGTGCTCGTCGAGCGTCTGCTCATCGGCGCTCCTTCTGCCGATCACCAGTCCCACGGCTGCGCTGACGAGCACGAGCACGATGCTGATTGCGAGCGCGTAGGGAACGCGGTAATGGAACACCGTCACCAGCGCTGCGGACGCGTTGCTCAGCGACACGTGACCGTCGACTCCGGGATATATCGCCAACCCGTTCCCGTTTGCCACGAACGTCACAACGAGGAGGGCAGCGATGCCCACCGCGATGGGCGCTGCGATCCAGAAGCGCTCGGGGGCGTGGGGCACGGCGAGGAGCCCGCGATACGCGTCGTTGCGGAGGACCAGGGTGACAATCGCCGCGGCCACGCCCGGGACGACGAGTTGGACCACGGCGAGTGCGTAGGCACCGCAGATGATCTCCAGGAGTGCCATGAGGACGATCAGGGCCGCGCCCGCGTAGCCGGCATGGCGTAGCGAAGGAAGCCCAACTGCGGCCCCGGCGGCAAGCACGATGAGCACGGCGATGGCGTAGAACGCGACTGCGTTAGGGGTCATATGGGCGCGGGCGGCATTGTAGTAAGCGCGGGCTCAGATGGAATCGTCGTCTTCAAGCCGCGACGCCCGCGCGGGTACGGCTATACGGACTGTGCCAGGGACGCGCTCGAAAAGGAGGACGAGGCTCAAACCGACTGCCGCAACGAGCAGTCCCGCGATTGCGACCGGGGTCACTCTGATCCCGATCAGCGGCAGCGACACGCCGGCATCCCAGGGTCCTGGCGCCGACGCCGCAGCTGCCGTCGCCCCGAGGCGCGCGATCGCGGCCGGGCTCGGGAAGACGCGCTGGCCGATCACCCCGGCGACGAACGCCAGGCTTCCCACCGTGCAGATGTAGTACAGCCAGTTCCCGGTCTGGCGTGCCGCCGCCACCGACGTGGTCATGGTGAGGCAGCCCGCCAGCACCGCGAAGATGCCGATCAGGACCTGCGCAGGCGTCGGAGGCACCGCCGCGGCTCCTCAGGCGGCCCGGCGGATCAAGCCGCCTCCGAGGATTTCGTCACCGCGGTAGAGCACGAGCGACTGGCCGGGAGCCGCCTGGTCGACGGGTGCGTCAAAACGAACGCGTACCCCTCCGTTCTCGCTGCTGGTCTCGATCCGCGCCGGGTGCGCCGTCCCATGGGCTCGCAGCTGCGCCTCGCACGGCGTCCCGGCCGGCGGTGGGTTCCCCGCGATCCACCGGCACGAAGCCGCCTCGACGGTGACGCGGCGCAGCGCTTCCCGCGGACCGACGACGACGGTGTTGCGCTCGGGGATGAGCTCGATCACGTATCGAGGGGCGGTGTCCGGATTCGACGGCGCAATTCCCAGTCCGGCGCGCTGCCCGACTGTGAAGAACGGCAGGCCCTGGTGGCGGCCGAGCACCGTTCCGTCCGCATCGGTGATGTCGCCCGATGCGAAACGTCCCGCCAGCCGGGCTCGAAGCTCGCTGTTGATGTCTGTCTCCACGAAGCAGAGGTCCTGCGACTCCGGCTTGGCAGCGGTGCCCAGTCCGAGCTCAGCCGCCTCGGCTCGGACACGCGCCTTGGACTCGTCGCCGCCGAGGGGAAACACAGCGCTCCGCAACTGGCGCTGATCGAGGCGGTGCAACACGTATGCCTGATCCCGCCGTGCATCACGGGCGCGGTGGAGCGTCACCAGCGTGCTGCGGCGCCCGGTGCGGGCGTAATGACCGGTCACAAGATGGCTCGCTCCCGCGGCGCGAGCGCGCTCCAGCAGCACGCCGAACTTGATGCGCTGATTGCACTGCACGCACGGATTCGGCGTGGTGCCCTGCGCATAGCCGTTCTCGAAATCGCGCACGACGTCAGCCTCGAAATCCTCCTCCAGATTCCAGACGTAGTGCGGGAGGTCGAGCATCGTGGCGACGCGCCTGGCGTCATCAACCGAGTTGATCGAGCAGCAGCCACGGTCGCGTACTGTCTCGCGGCCGCCCCGCCACATCGCCAGGGTGATCCCGAAGGCGCGACGCCCGGTGGCAGCAACGCGTGCGGCAGCAACGCTGGAGTCCACTCCACCCGACATCGCCACGGCGATCACCGCTGATCGCGGCAGGAGATCCAGCGGACGGTCAGCTGGGACCGCCACCTCCGGCAACGGCGGGGACGATCGAAACCTCGTCGCGCTCGGCGATGGGGGTCTCGAGGCCCTGGGCGAAGCGGATATCGGAGTCATTGACATAGATGTTGATGAACTGCCGCAGGCTCCCGGAGTTGTCGTAGAGGCGATCGTGGAAGCCAGGATAGGTTGCATCGAGGTTGGTGAGCACAGCGCCGACCGTCTCGCCGTCGACGCTCACCTCGGCATTGCCTCCGGTCAGCCGGCGAAGTGGTCCAGGGACGCGAACGGTCGTTGCCATTGAGGGCCGAGTATACGGAGCGTCACCGCTTCGGGGACTTGCGCGCTGTCGCCGCCGCAAGGACTGCGCGCTCTCCCGCCGGACGCATCCGTCCTTCCCGGCGCAGTTCGGCGACGCGCATCAGGTTCGTGTCCGTCCACGTGCTCTTGGGACGCCGCGGCGTCAATCGCACCATGTAGCAGGCTTCGTCGACTCTCCGGACCGTGCTGTCGATCCAGCCGTTGCAGAGCGCCTCGTCCACCGCTTCGCCGTAGGCGATGCCGGGCCGTTCGTAGCCTTTCTTCCAGAGGCCGAGCCAGAGCTCGGTCGCCTCGGGGTTGGCGGCGAACCACGCGGAGAGATCTGCCGGAGTGAGAAAGAACTCCGGGTATGCGGGAACCGTCCCGCTCACGGTTCCGGCTCGAGCTCCACGATCAGCGGGCTCTTCTCGACCCGCGTCTGGGCGCCCGCGACCAGGTCATCGAACACCAGTTGCGACCAGGACTCCATGCTGAGGTAGTGGCGCCGCATCGCCTCGAGCGAGAGTGTCTCCCCTTCCAGCTTCTCGGTCTCGCGGACTTCGACCACTCCACCAGACGGCTCCACGAGAAACACGAGGCCGAGGTGCACGCGGGATACGGGGCTTGAATCGTCATTGAGGAGTGCGACAAGGCTGGCCCGCGCCCGGGTGGGGCAGCGGATCTCCTCTGCCCATTCGCGGCGCAGCCCCCCGACCACCGGATCCTCGAGCTCGCCGTCGCCAGGGTTGACGTGACCGCCGATCCCGAGGGAATACAGGTGGTGGAGTTGCTTCTCGCTGGACCGGCGCAGCCGCCGGGTGAGGAGATAGGTGTCGTCATGCGGATGGTGGACAACGCAATACGGAATGATCTGCTGCAACTCGGGGTCGTCTTCGATCTCCGCGCGCGGCCGGTATTCGGAGGTCGCGTGCACGGTCCGGAGCACCCGCTCGAGGCCCCTGGCGATCAGCCCGTGCCACGCGCCGTCCGGAAAGATGGTGGAGCGAGGCACACAGAGGACGTCCTCCGCCCCATGCGCACGGCTCCGCCGCGGCCCGACGGCGCGTGTAGCAGCCACGCTCTTCGGCACCGGGCGCATTCTTTCACCCGCGATGCCTGAACTGCCCGAAGTCGAAGCGCTCTGCCGGTCGTTCGATGCTCGCCTCCGCGGCCGCGTGATCGAGAAAGTGAATGTTCGATCCGTCGCCGTGCTCAAAACGTTCGACCCACCGGTTACGGCACTCGAGGGCCTGGCGTTCGCCGGCTGCGAGCGCCGGGGCAAGTTCATCGACCTCGAGGCGTCGCCGCTGCACCTCGTCGTCCATCTCGCCCGCGGCGGGTGGATCCGGCTGCGCGACACGCCCACGAATGCGCGACCGTCGCTTCGAGGGCCGCTCGCGATGATCGTGACGCTCGCGGATGGCGGCAGCCTCGAGATCACCGAACACGGCACCGACAAGCGCCTCGCCGTCTCGGTGGTACGGGTTCCGGCGGATGTCCCGGGCCTCGGCCGCCTCGGCATCGATGCACTCGATCCGGAGCTGACGGCGGCGCGCCTCGGGACGCTGTTCGAGGAGCAGCGAGGCACGCTCAAGAGCGTCCTCGCCGACCAGTCGGTCATCGCGGGCATCGGCAACGCGTACTCGGACGAGATCCTGCACGCTGCGCAGCTCTCCCCCTTTCGACATGCGGATGCGCTCAGCAGTGACGAGCTCGAGCGACTCGCCACGGCGACCCGAGACGTGCTCACGGCCGCGGTCACGCTTGCCGTCGAGTTGGACCCGTCGGCGCTCAAGGATGGAAAGCGGGCGTCGATGCGGGTCCACGGTCGCACCGGGCTCCCCTGTCCCGTCTGCGGGGACACCGTTCGCGAGGTGTCGCTCGCCTCGCGATCGTTTCAATACTGCCCTGGGTGCCAGACCGGTGGCCGGGTGTTCGCGGACCGGCGACTCAGCCGGCTGCTGCGATGACCGCGCACGCCGAGCCGGAAGGCGACGCTGCGCTCGAGCGAGCGCTTTGGGCACTTCGCGCCTACGACACCATGGCCCTCGCCACCACGAGCGACGCCGGGCCGCACGTGGCCGGTGTGTTCTTCGCACCGGAGCGCATGGAGCGCGGGATCCGGCTGGTCATGGCCACCAAAGGCGGATCGCGGCTGCACCGCGAACTGGAGGCCGACCCGAGAGTGGCGTTCATGTGCTCGCCCGGCAACGCGTCTCGATGGATCCAGGGCGGTGGCACCGCGTCGGTCGTCGTCGATCCTGGCCGGCGGATGGACCTGGCTCGACGCCTCACGGCGCATGCCGCCGGCGCCGAGGCCTACGTGGACGGGCCGGACGTGCTCCCGGTCACCATCGCCGTCGGCTGGTTGAAAGTGGTCGAGGCTCGCGATGGACCGCATCTGCTGCTGCGCTTCCCGGAGTAGGTCAGGAGGCCAGGAGCGTCGCCAGGTCGTTGAAGAACGTGGGATACGAGACCGCTGCGGCGTCGGCTCCATCGATGACCGTCTCGCCACCACCGGGCGGGACCAACGCGGCTGCGATCGCCCACGCCATGGCGAATCGGTGGTCGCCTGCGGCGTCGAGATGCGCGGCCCGCAATCGCACCGGTCCGTGGACGATCAGCGAGTCGTCCGTGCTCTCGCAGGCGACACCGAGCTTGCGCAGACCGTCCTCGAGGAGCGCGATCCGGTCCGTCTCCTTCGTGCGCAACTCGCCGGCATCGCGGATCTCCGTGTCGCCTTCCGCCTGACTGGCAAGCACGGCGATCACAGGGATCTCGTCGATGCAGCGCACGGTCAGCGCATCGGAGATCACGATCCCGTGGAGGGCTGCGCCCCGCACCTCGACATCGCCCACCGGTTCGACGCCGCCTGCCGGGTCGCGCGGTTCGATCTGTAGCCCGGCCCCCATCGCCTCGAGCACCATGAGGATGCCGGTGCGTCCGGGGTTGAGCCCGAGCCCCGGGCACGTGACGCGCCATTCGGGCCGTGCTGCTGCCAGCGCGAAGAAGAACGCCGCGGAGCTGATGTCTCCCGGGACCCGGAGCCCGAATGGCTCCAATTGACCGGGCTGGACCGTCACCGCGGAACCGTCGGCTGCGACGTCGATGCCGCACATGCGCAGCATCCGCTCGGTGTGATCGCGAGTGGGGAGCGGCTCGATGACGGTGGTCGGCCTGTCCGCTGAGAGTCCGGCAAGCAGGATGGCCGATTTCACCTGGGCGCTCGCCACGGGCAATTGCCAGGTCACGCCACTGAGCATGCCTTTGCCGCGCACGTGCAGCGGGGCCGTCCCTTCGGCCGAGACGTCGACGGTGGCGCCCATGGCGCGGAGCGGATCCGCGACCCGGCGCATCGGGCGGCGGCGAAGCGAGGCGTCGCCGTCAAGGGTTGCGTCGATGTCGGCACCCGCGATCACGCCGGCGAGCAGGCGCATGGTCGTCCCCGAGTTGGCACAGTCCAGTGCGCTGATCGGGGTCTGCAGGCTCATGCCCACGCCGCCACCGTCGAGTGCGAAGCGGTCCGGAGGGAAGTCGCGAATCCACACGCCACAGGCGCGCAGGCACGCTGCGGTGGCGAGGACATCTGCGGCGGGCGACGCATTGCCGATGTAGCTCCGGCCCTTGGCAAGCGCTCCGAGGATGAGTGCCCGGTGACTGATCGACTTGTCGCCGGGAACCGTGATCGTGCCATCGATCCTCGATGCCGGCGACACGCGCTCCTGGCTCATCTCGCGTTGCCGCTCATGGTGCTGAGGAATCGCGCGGCAGCCGTAACGGGGTCCGCCAGGTCCGCCCCGATGGCGTCGAGCAGCGCCGAGCCCACCACGGCCGCTTCCGCGTGGCCTCGCAAGGCGATCAGGTGGGCAGGCGTCGACAGCCCGAACCCCAGTGCCCGCGGCGTCGGCGTCAGGCGGCGCACCGCGTCGAGCAACGCGATTGCATCGTCGGCGATGTTCTTTCGGGCGCCGGTGACGCCAGTCACCCCCACGCAGTACACAAAACCCTGCGGCAGTCGAGCAGATGCGCTCGAGGCGCTCGGGCGTTGTCGTGGGAGCAACGAGCGGGATGACGGCCACGCCCGCGGTGTGCATCGCCTCGCGCATGTCTGCCGCCTCGTCGAGCGGCAGGTCGGGGAGAATCACGCCGTCGACGCCTGCTGCTCCGCAGGCGCGAGCGAAGGCCTCGACGCCGAAATTGAGCACCGGATTGACATATGTCATCACCGCGAGCGGCATGGTCACGCCGGACGCGCGCGAGGCGCGTACCTGGTCGAGCGCGATTGTCAGCGTCATCCCGTTGCCGAGCGCCACCTGCCCGGTCCGCTGGATGGTGGGACCGTCGGCGAGAGGATCACTGAATGGAATGCCCACCTCGGCTGCGAGACATCCGGTTTGCTGCGCGCATCGGAGGAGGTCACCAAGGCTGTCGAGGGCCGGGTAGCCTGCCGTGAAATACGGGATCAGTCCGGGCAGCGCGTGATCTCCAGCGTCGTGCGCGGGTGATGCGAACGCCGCGTCGAACCGCGTGACCGGTGCAGGCTCGCTCACGCGCGGTCGAACTCGCGAACCGTGTCGACGTCCTTGTCGCCGCGCCCGCTCAGGCAGACGAGGACGACGTCATCCGCCGAGAGATCTGCAGCGACCTTTGTGGCGATATGGACGGCGTGCGACAACTCCAGCGCCGGGATGATTCCTTCCAGCAAGCAGAGCTCGTGGAATGCTGCCAGCGCTTCGCTATCAGTCGCCGCGCGATACGTGACCCGTCCACTGTCGCGCAATGCGCTGTGCTCCGGGCCGACACCTGGATAGTCGAGCCCCGCGCTGATCGAATGCGTTGCGAGCACCTGACCGTCCCGGTCCTGCATGAGATAGCTCAGCGAACCGTGGAGGACTCCGGGACGGCCTCGCGACAGCGGCGCGGCATGCTCCCCGGAGTCGAGTCCTCGTCCTGCAGCCTCGACACCGATCAGCTGGACATCGTCGTCAAGAAAGGCCGCGAACATGCCGATGGCATTGCTCCCACCGCCGACGCATGCGACAACTGACGAGGGCAGGCGGCCGAGCATCGACAGCATCTGCTCACGCGCTTCATCGCCGATCACCCGCTGCAGGAGGCGCACGAGCGACGGATACGGATGCGGACCGACGGCGCTGCCGATGACGTAATGCGTGTCGCGGACGTGCGCCACCCAGTCCCGAATCGCCTCGTTGGTGGCGTCCTTCAGCGTCGCCGAACCGCTGTCGACGGGGACCACCTCGGCGCCCAGAAGACCCATCTTGTACACGTTGAGTGCCTGGCGGCGCATGTCCTCGCGGCCCATGTACACGAGGCATCCGAGGCCGAGAGCGGCGCAGGCCGTCGCTGTGGCAACGCCGTGCTGCCCTGCACCGGTCTCCGCGATGATCCGGCGCTTGCCCATGCGCTGCGCGAGGAGCACCTGGCCGAGCGCGTTGTTGAGCTTGTGCGCGCCGGTGTGCAGCAGGTCCTCGCGTTTGAGATAGATCTGCGCCCCGGAGTACCTGTCGCTGAGGCGGCGCGCATGGGTGACCGGCGTCGGGCGCCCTGCGAATTCGGCGAGCCGGCCGTCCAGCTCCGCGATGAACGCTGAGATCGGCGAACGCGACCGCCATCGCCGCCTCGAGCTCCTCCAGCGCGGGTACGAGCGTTTCCGGCACGTACGCCCCGCCATACCCGTCGAAGCGTCCGACCACATGCGCACTCATCGCGGATCGACCCTCATCTGCGCCGCAGCGGATCGCGCCGCCAGAACGAAACGCCGGACGAGTTCGGGATCCTTCTCCCCGGGACTCCGCTCGAGACGGCTCGATGCGTCGACACCGGCCGGGCGCACGGCGGTGATCGCGTCCGCGACGTCGTCAGGGCCGAGACCGCCGGCGAGCAGGATCTCGCGGTGACGGGCGACATCGGCCGCCCACTCCAGCGGGACCCTGTGACCGGTGCCGCCGGGAAGCGCTCCCCGATCGGGCATCCCATCGAGCATGAGGAACGTGTCCGGCGGCCAGTCCAAGGTGTTCGCGGCGGCTCGACTCTGCACGTTGATGACAGGAATAACTGGAACGGAGCACGCCATCATGAGGCTGCGGTTGATGATTCCGTGCACCTGGACACCGGCGAGGCCGTATCGCGACGCTGCCTCGTCGCACTCAATTGCGGTGGGCTCAACGAAGACGCCGATCAGATCCGCACGGTCGCCGATGGCGCGGACCACCTGCCGAGCGGCATCGTCGTCGACCCACCGCGCGCTCCTCGGCACCAGCATCAGACCGATCCAGTCGGCGCCCGCATCGATCGCAGCCTCGGCGATTTCCGGCGTTCGCACACCGCACACCTTGACGATCATGCGTGCGACGCCTCGCGCGCGGCGGCGACCATCGCGGCGCACGCTGTGGCCGGTGATGCGGCGCGCATCAACGCCTCGCCGATGAGTACAGCATCCGCGCCCTCACTGACGAGTCGCGTGACATCCTCGGGGCTGCGCACCCCAGACTCGGCGATGCAGACGATGCCGTCCGGGATCGCCGCGCGAACACGCGCGAAAGTTGCCAGGTCGGTGGTCAGCGTCTCGAGGTTGCGGTTGTTGATGCCGATGCACTCCGCGCCGGCGGCGAGGGCGATGCTCGCCTCGTCGATGTCATGGACTTCGACGATCGCGCGCGCTCCGCTTCGCACGACGCCGTCCATGCAGTTGTCCAGAGCGTCCTGGTCGAGCATCGCGACGATCAGCAGCACCCAGTCCGCACCGGCGACGCGCGCCTCGGCGATCTGCACGGGGTCGAGCGTGAAGTCCTTGCGCAGCAAGGGAAGTGCAACGGTTGCGCGCACAGCCGCCAGGTCGTCCAGCGAGCCGCCGAAATCAGGCCCATCGGTGAGCACGGAGATCGCTACCACGCCGGCTGCGGCGTAGTCGCGAGCAAGCGCCAGCGGATCCAGATCGGGGCGGAGCACACCGCCGCTCGGCGAGCGGCGCTTCATCTCCGCGATGATCGTGCCGCCTCGCAACAGGTCAGCAAAGGCACGCGCGGGTGGCAGTGACTCCGCCTTCGCCCACAGAGCCGCCTCGGCGCAGCGAAGCTGTTCGACCTCGGCGCGCTTGCGTTCGGCGATGACATGGAGCGTGCCGCCCGGGCCGCTCACGCGTGCACCTGCGCGGTCGTGACGCCCGCGGATTCGAGGAAGTTGCGGAGCAGCGCATGCCCCGCAGGCGTCCCGACGAACTCGGGGTGAAACTGCACTCCCTCGACGGGAAACGTGCGGTGCCGCATTGCCATGATCAGGCCGTCTTCGCTCCAGGCGGTTGCCTCGAGCACGTCGGGCAAGCCGGCCTCGGCGACCACGAGCGAGTGATAGCGAGTGGCCATAAATGGATTGTCGAGGCCGCGGAGGACGCCCGCACCGTTGTGGCGCACCGGCCCGACCTTGCCATGCACGACTGCGGGCGCGCGGACAACGTTCGCGCCGTACGCGACACCGATCGCCTGGTGGCCGAGGCACACGCCGAGTATCGGGATGGCGTCACCGAGTTCTTGCACGAGTTCGACGCAGATCCCTGCCTCCTCGGGAACGCGTGGTCCCGGGGACATCACGATGGCGGCGGGATCACGGCGCGCGATCTCGGCGACGGAGAGCGAGTCGTTGCGCTCCACGGCAACTGTGGCGCCAAGCTCGCGCAGGTACTGGACGAGGTTGAAGGTGAACGAGTCGTAGTTGTCGATGACGAGCACCTGACCACTCAACGTCGAGCCCACGTGTTCGCCTCCTCCACCGCGAGGATCTGGGCGGCGACCTTGTTGTCGATCTCCACCGTTTCCTCCTGCACCGACGAGTCCGCAACGATGCCTGCCGCGGCCTGGACGTAGGCGATCCCCTCACGCACGACGATGGTGCGCAGCGCGATCGCGGTATCGAGGTCGCCACCGTAGCCCACGTAGCCGATCGCGCCGGCGTACGGCCCGCGGATCTCCGGCTCGAGCTCGGCGATGATCTCCATTGCACGGATCTTCGGCGCTCCGGTGACCGTCCCGGCAGGAAAGCACGAGCGCAGCGCGTCGAGCGAGTTGCAGCCGTCCGCAAGGGTGCCCTCGATGCTGCTCACGAGATGCATGACATGCGAGTAGCGCTCCACCTCCATGTGCTGGGTGACGCGGACGCTCCCGGTGGCGCAGACCCTGCCGAGATCGTTGCGTCCGAGGTCGATGAGCATCAAGTGCTCCGCCGCCTCCTTCTCGCTGGCGCGGAGTTCCTGCTCCATCCGGGCGTCATCCTCGGGCGTGCGCCCACGCCGTCTCGTGCCGGCGATCGGGTGATAGCGAACGAGATTCCCGGTCACCTGCACCAGCATCTCGGGGGATGCGCCCACCAGCGTGCAGTCCGGGGTGGCGATGTAAATCATGTACGGGCTCGGGTTGATCGCCCGCAACGCAACGTAGACATCGAACGGATCCGCCTGCAGCGGCAATGCGAATCGCCGCGACACCTGGACCTGGAAGATGTCGCCGGCGACGATGTACTCGAGCGCTTGACGCACGCGATCCTGGAAGTCGGACCGCGAGAGGTTCGACTCGCCGTCGTGCGCAGGAACGTCGACGGGGATCCCGGCGAGCGCCGGCGCCGAAACCGGTCGCGTCGCCTGTATCGCCTCGAGCAACTCGGTCGATCTGCCCGATTGCGCGCGCGTACGCGACGTCGATGCCGTCCGCGTCGTCGCGGTGGACGCAGCTCGAAAGCAGGAGCCGGTGCGGTGCGTGGTCGAAGACCGCGACGGTGTCGAAGATCGCGAACCACTGCGGCGGAAGGCCGAGCGGGTCACACGCCGGCGCCGGCAGGCGTTCGTATCGGCGGGCCGCCTCGTACGTGAGAAAACCGACGGCGCCGCCGAGCAGTGGCGCCGACAACCCGGGCGCGCACGCCGTCGCGAGCGATGCCACGTCTCGATCGAGCAGCGCAAGCGGATCCTCAGCTTCGCCGGAATCGCTGATCACTCGCGACGGGTTGTGCCCGAGCATCGACCAGCGGGCGATCGCTCCGCTCCCTTCGACCGACTCGAGCAGGAAGCAATTCGCCTCGGTTCCGAGCGCCCGCATCACGCCGACAGGCGTCAGGTCCCCGATCGGGAGTTCCAGCACCACCGCGACGACGTCGTGGTCAGCGAGGAGGCGCCGCGTCTCCTCGAGACCGGGAACCGGCTCGTTCATCGCGAGTGCGCCATGGAGGGGTCATCCGGCAACCGCCGAGCCGATGTATTGGCCGATCCGTCGCGCCGCCTCCTCGAGGTTCTCGATCGACGCCGCGTAGCTGAGGCGGATGTGTCCGGCGCCCTCGGGTCCGAACGACCTGCCGGGGAGCACCGCGACGCCCACCTCGTCGAGCAGCGACTTCGCCAGCTCCCGATCGCCGAAGCCGGTCGCGGTGATGTCGGGGAACACGTAGAACGCGCCGGCCGGGCGGGCACACACGAATCCCGGTATGCCGTTCAGGAGATCGACGATGCGGTCGCGGCGATGGTGGAATTCGGCGACCATGTGGCGGACGGCGACTTCCGACTCCGGCGCATCGAAGGCTTCCACAGCAGCCCACTGCGTGAACGCCGCCGCGCAGGACGAGCTGTTGATCATCAGCGTGTCCATCTTTTTGGCGATCTCCACCGGCATCGAGCCGAATCCGAGGCGCCAGCCGCACATCGCCCATGCTTTGGACAAACCGTCCATGTAGATCGTCCGCTCCGCCATGCCGTCGATCCCGTACAGCGAGACGTGCTCGCCGTCGTAGCTGAGACGGTTGTAGATCTCGTCGCTCAGCACGATCAGGTCGTGCTTGATGGCGAGTGCCGCGATCGCCTCGCAATCGCTCCGCGTGAGGATGCCGCCGGTGGGGTTTTGCGGCGAGTTGACGACGAGCATCCGGGTACGCGGCGTGATGAGCCGCGCCAGTTCGTCCACATCGGCGCGGAAGTCGTTCTCCTGGCGCAGCGGCAGCGAGACGGCCTTGGCGCCGATGAACTCGACGAGCGATCGGTAGATCGGGTATCCCGGGTCCGGGACGATGACCTCGTCGCCCTCCTCCACCAGCGACAGCAGCGCGAAGAGCAGCAGGTTCTTCGAGCCCGGTGTGAGCACGATGTTCTCGAAGCGCGTGGGCACGCCCGTGTGCCGGGTCACGTACGCGGCGGTCTTCTCGCGTACCTCGCGGATCCCGCTGGCCGCGGTGTAATGGGTGGCCCCGTCGCGCATCGCGGTGACGGCGGCGTCAATGATGTTGTCAGGAGTGGCAAAATCTGGCTCGCCGATCTCGAGGTGGACAATGCTCCGGCCCTCGGCCTCGAGGAGACGTGCGTGAGCGAGCACCTCGAAAGCGCTCTCGGTCCCGAGCCGCGACAGGCGATCGGCGAAGCGGATGGTCATCTCGCCACCATCATGGCGGGAAGCGTGCCGGTCGGGGCGGCGTATTCAACATCGACGCGTTCGACACGCGAGGATGCCGGGCCCCGGCGGAGCAGGTCGAGCATCCGCTCCACGTCGGGACGCGGTCCTTCGAGGACGGTCTCGACAGTGCCGTCGGGTTCGTTGCGAACGGTGCCGGAGAGGCCTGCATCGCCGGCGTGGCGGATGACGAAGGCACGAAAACCGACCATCTGCACCCGTCCATGGACGACCGCGCGCACGCGCACCACCTCTGAACCCATCGCCGCCCGATTATAGGTGCGGCGGGCGCTACGCCTCAGGCAGCCGCAGGCGAGAGTTGCTTGGTTGCAGTGAGCTTGCGCACAAGCGGCGGGATCTCGCGCAGGTTCTTCAGTTCCTCTCCGCTCAGTTCGGAGAGCAGCGCGAGGATGCGACGCTGCACCGGCGCCTCGTGGTCGCGGCCCGGGAGGTACCAGTTGAGCATGCGGGAGATGTATTCGGGATCCTCGACTTTCGAGACCACCGACGGCTCGGTGATCGTCGTCGGGTGCTTGGGTGCGTCGTTGGTGCTGCGCATCATCCAGAGCGACATTTTCAGGATGTCCGGAAGCACCTCAGGCTTGTTGGCCACCGCACGCCGCAGGTATTTCGCGTAGCACGCGGCGTGACGCAACTCGTCCGCGGCGAGGATCTTGAAGATCTTGCGCATCACCGGCTCCGGGCCCTGCTCGCTGAATGCGGTGTACCAGTGCGCGAGCCGCTGCTCACCGCAGAAATGCATCGTGAGGGTCTCGATCGCAGGTCCCGGGGCGAAGGTCAGCCGCAACTCGGGGAGCTTGGCCTCGTCAAACGTCTCGCCGCAGCGCTCCAGGTACTTGCGCAACGTGAGGTGGTGCTTCATCTCCTCGTAGAACCAGATCGAGATGAAGCTGCAGAAGTCGATGTCCGTATAGAAGTCGCGGATGAACATCTCTGTGGCGTACAGCGCCGACAGCTCCGTCAGGCAGATGTTCCGGAGGTCACTGATCCACTGCGGGCTCAGGAGGCTCGGATCGATGTCGTCGAAAGGGATGTCGGTACTGAGCGTCCAGCGTGCCCGCTCGAGGCGAATGAACATGTCGTCGTAGAGCATTGAAAACAGCATACTTTCTTCGTCCGACACAAAGGGTGGGCAATGTCATCCGGCGTACATGCCGAGATTTGTGTATAAAGGACAATATGGCCCAATTGACCAAGGCACCCGAAGTCAGGTTGTCCGTTGTGGCCACTCTGCCGCCGGAGGTGACCGTCCGGCTGCTCTCCGAAGTCGACGTGATTGCGCGGCGGATGACGCGCCACATCGTCTCCGGAATCTCGCTTCCGGACAGTCGTTTCCGGACGCTCGGCTACTTCCGCACCGTCACCGCCGCCTGTCGTGACGCGCTTCGCACCTTCGTCCGGCTGCTTCGTGACGGACGCGGCCTTCGCGCCGGAGATCTCGAGCGCCTCGGATCGATGGGGGCGCAGCAGGCCGAGCTCGACGTCCCCCTTGAGCTTGTCTTCGGCGCGTACCGTCTCGCCGCCCGCGTCCTCTGGGACGAGGTGATCGGGCAGCCGTCGTTGCTCAACGACGTGCCGCCAAGCATCGTCATCGGGCTCACGAGCACCGTGCTCGAGTATTTCGACGAGATCAGCGCCGCGGTCGGCGGCGCCTACCTCGAGACGCGGGAGCGCCTGCTCCGGCAGCGTGATCGCGACCGGGATCGAATCCTCCAGCGTCTGCTCGCCGGCGATGCTTCCGCCGAACTCCGGCGCATCGCTGTGTCGGCGGAGTTGACGCTCCTGCCGCCGTACACCGTCGTGGCCTGTTCCGCGCCAACGATCGAGGCCGAGCGCCAGCTCGAGGAGACCTGGCGCGCCCAAGGGGCCCACCTCATCGGCGACGACCCGGGGCTCTGGATCGCGCTCGTCCCTGAGGGCAAGGACCTGGCGGCACTCTGCGCGGCCGCCGGCCCGGTGACCTTCGGCGTCGGTCCGGTGGCGGCGACCCTCGAGGCAGTTGCCCCATCGGCGCAACAGGCTCGCCGGGCGCTCGACGTGGGCCGCATGCTCTACCCGGATCGCAGCGTTCATACCGACGCCGAGGTCGGAGTCTTTGCGGCGCTCGCGGACGATCACGACGCGATGCGCACCTTTACCGACCGGGTGCTCGGGCCGCTTGCGGTGGGCACGCCCAACCGCCGCCTCGAGCTTGTGGCGACGCTCGAGGCGCTGCTCGACAGCCGGAGCATCGGCGACGCCGCCGAGCGGCTCGGCGTGCACCGCCACACCGTCGTCTATCGCGTCGGCCGGCTCCGCCAGCTCGGCATCGATGCGGACGACCCCGAACAGCGCCACCAACTCTGGCTGGCGCTTCGGTGCGCGCGTCTTCTCGAGGGCTGATCCGTTCCGAGCGTGTGCCGCGAATTCGAAAACGCGACGGATACGGCAGGCCGGCACAACCCGGCAGGGCGGCGGTCAGTATTCATCGTACAAAGAGATTGTTCTCATTGACTGATCCTCATTGACGCCAGATTTGGCTCTCTCGCAAAATGAAGCAATCGCACCAGAGATCGGGGGAGGTGGCTGACGGAGCCAGTCAACGGGGGTCGCTTCACGGAGGATACGGCACGAGCGCGGGCCGCTCAAGGAAGCTGGGAAACAATCGTATAAGGCGATGATTCCGTTCGAAGCAAGCTCATTGCTTAATGGTCCTACACGGACGGAGACTGATCGGGACACCGCCGTAACGCACTTCACTTGCATCACCGAGGCCGCGTCGAGAGGGGGCCTCAGGAAGAGAAATCGGTAAAGGGGAAACACACATGTTCGGGGAGACATTGAGACGGCCTTCGGCGTCGCGCCGGAGCACGCGACGCGCCGCGACTTCCGTTGCGCTACTCGCCACCGCCGTGGTCGTCGGCGCCTGCGGTTCAACGTCGACCGGCAACGACAACAAGTCGCAACCGGATCCGTCGACCGTCAATCTCGGGTACCTCGTCAATCTGACCCATGCGCCGGCGCTGATCGGCGTCTCGCATGGGTTCTTCCAGGACGAGCTGCCCAAGGGCACCACGGTCAACACGACCACGTTCAGCACGGGCACCCTCGAGAGCGAAGCGCTGCTCGGTGGCACCCTCGACGCCGCGTTCCTCGGCCCAGGTCCCGCCGTCAACGCGTTCCTCAAGACGAAGGGCAAGGTGTTCATCGTCGCTGGGGCCGCCTCGGGCGGTGCCGGCCTCGTTGTCAGCGCGAAAATCGCCGAGGGTAATTTCCCGGCGGATCTCGCCGGCCAGACCCTCGCATCGCCGTCCCTCGGCAATACGCAGGACATCTCACTCCGGACCTGGCTTGCGAGCAAGGGGCTGACCACCAGTGTTAACGGCGGCGGCCAGGTGAACATCGACACAAGCTCTGGCAACTCGGTCAGCCTGCAGAACTTCGAAGCCGGCAAGATCGCCGGCGGCTGGGTTCCCGAACCCTATGAGTCCGAGTTCATCCTCCAGGGCAAGGGCATGCTCGCAGTCGACGAGGCGTCGATCTGGCCGAACGGCCAGTTCCCGACCACCGTGCTCGTTGTGACCCAGAACCTGCTCAAGAACCATCCCGACATCGTCAGCGACCTCCTCAAGGGGCTGGTGAAATCGGTGAACTGGATCAACGCGAACGAGGCCACGGCACCGGCGGCGGTGAACGCCGCTCTCGCCTCCGCAACCGGGGGAAAGCCGCTGAAGACCAACGTCCTGGCACTTGCATGGACCCACCTCAGCTTCGGCCTCGACCCCCTGGCGGCAGACGTCCAGACGGATGCCGACAATGCGGAGAAGCTCGGCTTCAACTCCTCGGCGAATATCAAGGGGATCCTTGACCTCGCCCCGCTCAACGCGATTCTTTCTGCGGCCGGCGATCCGACCGTCAGCTCGGGCTCGCTCGGCTGATGAACCTCGCACTCGCGCCGCGACCGTCCGTTGTGACGCTCGAAGCAGGCGACGCCTTCGTGACCCTTGACGGGGTCACGAAGGTGTTTGGCCACGGCAAGAGCGCGATCACTGCACTCGAGAACGTGTCGCTCGAGATGACCAAGGGAGAGTTCGTCTGCATCCTCGGCGCGTCTGGGTGCGGCAAGTCCACCCTGCTCTCCCTCGTGGCGGGCCTGGACAAGCCGACTTCGGGGACGATCGAGATCGCCGACGGCCGGCCGGCCGTGATGTTCCAGGAGCCCGCGCTCCTGCCATGGCTCACGGTTCGTCGCAACGTCGAGCTGCCGATGCGCATCCACAACGTTGACGCGGACGAGCGCAACAAACGAGCGAACCGGTTGCTCTCGATGGTCGGGCTGATCGACTTCGCCGATCACCGTCCCCACCAGCTCTCCGGCGGCATGCGACAGCGCGCGGCGCTGGCACGGGCACTGGCGCAGGAACTCGGAGCTGCTCCTTATGGACGAGCCCTTTGCGGCGCTCGATGCCATCACGCGCGACCAGCTCCACGACGACCTGAACCGGATCTGGCAGGAGACCGGGAAGACGATTATCTTCGTCACCCACAACGTTCGCGAGGCCGTACGCCTGGGCGATCGTGTGGTGCTCATGACTCCGCGACCCGGTCGGGTGGCGCAGACATGGGACGTCGAGATCGAGCGTCCGCGCGAGCTGGATTCGTTCGAGGTCTCAGGCCTCGCCCACGAGATCACCACGCGTTTACGCGCCGGAGCGAACGGCAATGCAGCGGAATAGGCTCCAGCGCATCTTCAAAGCCGTCTGGCCGAGGGCGCTCGCCGTCGGGATTCTCCTGGCGCTGTGGCAATTGCTGGTGATCATCGGGTTCTCCTCGCCGGGCGGTGAACCGTTCCCAAGCCCGGGAGACACGTGGTCCGAGATCGTCTATCTGACCCAGACCGGCGTCCTGCTCCCGGCGCTCGTGGCGACGCTCGAGCGTGCCGCCATCGGTTATGGCGTGGCGCTTGTGTTCGGGACCATCGTCGGCCTCGCGGTCGCCCGCCTCCCCGTCCTTCGTGCGGGTGTCGGGTCGCTGCTTGCCGGCCTGCAGAGCCTCCCGTCGGTGGTCTGGGTCCCGATTTCGGTCATCTTTCTCTCATTGGGTGGCAACGTCGAGTTTGCTGTGTACTTCGTGGTGCTCATGGGCGCCTTCCCGTCCATCGCGATGGGCGTCATGTACGCGTACGACAACATCCCGCCGCTCACCTTCAGCCTGGCGCGCTCGATGGGCGCAAGTGGCCCGAAGTACTACCGGCACTTCATCTTCTCGGCGTCGCTGCCGGGATACGTCGCGGGAATGAAGCAGGCCTGGGCGTTCTCGTGGCGCTCGCTCATGGCCGCCGAGTTGATCATCGGATCGGTTGCGAGCGGCGGCCTCGGCCCAATCCTCGACAACGGCCGCAACCTGGGCGATATTCCCGAGATGCTCGCGGCCATGGTCGCCATCCTGGTCGTCGGGATCGCCGTCAACGACATCATCTTCGCGCCGCTGGAGCGTGGGCTCCTGCGCCGCCGCGGGCTGGTGCCCGCCAGCTAAGTCAGTCCTTACTGGGTAACGGCGTTCCGTCTGCCTCGCGGCGGCGTTGTCCGCCCGAGGCGACGGTGGCGCCCTGCTCTGCCTCACGCGCGAGCATGAAGAGCAGGTCGGAGCAGCGGTTGAGATACCGCACCACCTCGGGGTTCTCCACGCCGCCCTCGCGTTGCAGTGAGACCGTGCGGCGTTCCGCGCGACGGACGAGCGTGCGGGCGAGATCGAGGGCAGCCCCGACCGGCGTGCCCCCGGGGATCACGAACCCTCCCGGGAGCGGCACACGCGCTTCGAGGTCATGGATCTCGCTCTCCAGGTTGTCGGTCATCGCCTTCGTGACGACGTTGAAATGGCGTTCGAGGTCCGCCCTGTGGCCCGGGCCGGTGGCGAGTTCGGCGCCCACCACGAACAGCTCGCGCTGGAGCGCGAGAATGCGTGCGGCACGCTCCGGAGAGTTGGTCAGCGACCGCGCGAGACCGAGCGCCGAGATGGCCTCATCGAGGGAGCCGTACGCCTCCGTGTGGAGATCGTCCTTGGCCACCCGGCCGCCATAAAGGAGGCCGGTCTCTCCGCCGTCGCCATGCCCGGTGGTGATGCTCACGCGAGCGGCTAGACGGCGCCGTGGAGGGTCGCTTCGACGAGCTCGGGATTGGTGTCATCGCGGCCGCGACGCCAGTCTTCGATCCACTTGCTCGCGGCGATCGTCGCGGTGGTCGCGTCGCCCACAGCGGTCGTGATCTGGCGGGTCAGCTGGCTGCGCACGTCGCCTGCGGCGAAGATGCCCGGGACGTTGGTCATCATGGTCATGGGGTCGGTCTTGTAATAGCCAGCTTTGTCATGATCGATGTGCGTGTCGACGAGCTGGGTGTTGGGGATGAACCCGATGAAGATGAAGATGCCGCCCACCTCGAGCTCGGATCTCCTTTCGCTGTCAAGGTTTCTCAGCGAGAGCTTGCGCACCTTCTCGTCACCGTCGATGCTCTCGATGATGGTGTCGACGAGGAAGTCGATCTTGGGATGCTTGCGCGCCTCGTCGAGGAGGATCGGTTGCGCGCGGAACTCCTTGCGACGGTGGATGATCGTGACCTTGCTCGCGTAGCGCGTCAGGAAGAGCGCCTCCTCCACCGCTGCGTCACCGCCACCGGCGACGGCGAGGTGGACGTCCTTGAAGAACGCTCCGTCGCACACTGCGCAGTACGAGACGCCACGTCCCGCGAACTCCTCCTCGCCGGCGACCTCCAGCTTGCGGGGGTTGCCGCCGGCCGTGATGATCACTGCCGGGACGAGGTAGTCGCCGTCATACGTCTCGACGAGCTTCATGCCGTCGGGGAGCACCTTGATGGACTTGACCTCGGTGCGGACCAACTGAGTCCCGAAGTGCGCTGCCTGCTCCTCCATCACGGTCGCGAGCTCGCCACCGAGAATCGAGAGAAAGCCTGGGTAATCCTCGATAAGCTCGGTATTGAGCAACTGGCCGCCCGGCGCCTTGCCCTCGAGGAGCACGGCCCGCTCACGATTCCGGCCGGCGTAGAGCGCAGCCGTGAGCCCGGCAGGGCCGCCGCCGATGATCGCGATGTCGAAGTCGTGGGTGGGCACTGTGGTTGGCACTCCTTGGGCACGTCTGTACGTTCCCGTCACCTATGACGATACCCAATGCTGACTCGGATCATCCCTGAGCAACCCACTGGCGCAACGCTGCGATCACCCGGCTGATCGGGATTGCGTACGCGTCGGGGGCGTTTTGGCTCGCCAGCGTGACGATGCCGATCACCTGGCCGGACGCGTCGAGAACCGGGCCGCCGCTGTTGCCCTCGTAAATCCGTGCGCCGGTGAGGTCGAGCATGTCGTTGTACTCCTGCGGCGAGGACTGTCCCGCCTCGATGCCGCTACCGCTGAGCGGCACGTCGGCATCGAGATTCACGAGCGTCTCAGGGGTCATGTCGCCGTGTCCCGTGGCCCGGCTCGACGCCAGCGTGATCACCGGCATCGGAACGGTCGTGAGGGGCCTGGTGTCGACTGGGAGCGGCGTCCCCGAGAGCGTGCCGGTGACCCGGAGCATGGCCAGGTCAGCGGTCGCGTCGCTCTGCACCACCCGGGCGACCAGGGTGTGATCGTCACGGTCGGTCACGCGAAGCGTGTCGTCGCCGTTGATGACATGCGCGTTGGTGACGACGTCACCAAGGGAGTCGTAGATCCAGCCCGTGCCGAGGGACTCCTCAGCGCCGTTCTCGAGCTCGGCCTCGATGGTCACCACGCTGGCGAGATCGTCCAGACCGAGATCGGTCAGCTCCGGGGCGGACGGGCTCGGTGCGATCGCGGCGGGTAAGTGAATGGGCGCGACCTGCGACGGGCTGATCTGGGCAGCGTTGTTGGCAAACAGGAAGCCCGCCAGACCGACCGCCAGGAGCGCGATGATGGCCGCCAGGGCGCGAGCCACGGCGCGGGGTCGGAACGTCGGCTCGGACCCTCGATCCACGGGGAGTCATTGTGGTTGTTCGGCGTAGCGGCATCACCGTCGTCGGTGGCGGCGGCGGGGCGCTCGGTAGCGTGGTGGTCAGCCGTCTCGCGGCCGGCGGCCGGCAGGTCGTGGTACCCACCCGGCATCCGGGCCGGTCGGCGCCCATGACTGGCGTGACCGAGATCGAATGCGATCTTGACGACGTCGTGTCGGTCGATCGCCTCCGTGCTGCCGTCGACGCCCTGGGCCGTTGGGACGGCATGGTGAGCGCGTCCGGCGGCTATGCCGGGGGGCGAGCGAACGAAATCGACGACGAGGCGATCGACACGCAGATCGAGGCGAACCTCCTCGGGCCGTGGCGCCTGGCTCGCGCGGCCGCGACCTCGATGCTCGCGCATGGCGAGGGCGGACGGATCGTGATCGTGGCGTCGCGCGCGGCGGTCGAAGTTGCCCGCGGGCAGGCCGCGTATCAGGTCAGCAAAGCGGCGGTGCTGCGTCTCGCGCAGGTGATGGCAGCGGAGTTGCAGGGCCACGGGATCACCGTCAACGCGGTGCTCCCCGGCACGATGGACACGCCCGCCAATCGCGAGGAGATGCCGAAGGCGAACCGCGCAGCCTGGGTGAGCACCGACTGGGTCGCCGCAGTGATCGAGTGGCTGCTCTCCGATGACTCCGCGGCCGTCACCGGCGCGGCGATTCCCGCGGGCTGACATCAGCCGAGGGACGGCGGGTCGAACGCGCCGGCGGAGCCGAGGCGGGCGATGGCGCGAGCACGGTGCGAGACGCGCTCCTTCTCCTCGTCGGGCGCCTCCGCAAACGTGATCCCGAGGTCGTTGGAGAGAAACGCCGGGTCGTACCCGAAACCGTTGCTGCCCCTCGGCGCGACGAGCACGCCGAGGCACTCGCCGTGTGCGGTCACCGGCTCGGCTCCCGGCCGCGCAAGCGCAGCGACACACACGTACCGAGCCCTGCGGTCACCTGGGGTGAGGCGATCCACTTCGGAGAGCAGCCCATGCAGGCGGTCGAGATCCGTAGCGTCCTCCCCCATCCAGCGCGCCGAGCTCGGGCCCGGCCATCCGCGAAGGGCATCCACCTCGATGCCACTGTCGTCGGCGAGCGCGGGAAGCCCGGTGCCGGCAGAGACGGTCACCGCCTTGGCGAGTGCGGACTCGGTGTAACCCGGGCCCGGTTCTTCCAGGACCGCGTCAAAGCCGACGTCGTCCAGTGACATGAGCGTCAGCGAGTACGGCTCCAGGAGCTTTCGCAGCTCGCGGATCTTGCCTGGGTTTCGGGTCGCCAGGAGCAGCGTGGGTCCGCTCACCCGACTGCGCTCAGTACCTCGGCCTGGAGCGCGAAGAGCTTTGCCAGCCCGGTCCCCGCAAGGCCGAGCAGGGAATCCAGTTCCTCACGCGAGAACGGCTCCTGCTCCGCTGAGCCCTGCAGTTCGATGAACCTGCCGTCCAGTGACCCGACGCAGTTCATGTCCGTCTCCGCAGCCGAGTCCTCGAGGTAGCAGAGATCGAGGCGTGCCTCGCCGGAAACGATGCCGGCGCTCACGGCCGCCACCGGCCAGCGCAGCGGGTCAGACCGGACGACCCGGGCATCGCGCAACCGCGCGACCGCCAGTGCCAGGGCAACGTACCCGCCGGTGATCGACGCGGTCCGCGTGCCCCCGTCGGCGACGATGACGTCGCAGTCGATGAGGATGCTGCGCTCCCCGAGCGCCTCGAAATCGACCGCCGCCCGAAGGCTGCGCCCGATCAATCGCTGGATCTCCTGGACGCGCCCGTCCACTCTCCCCTTGCGGCCGTCGCGGTCCGAGCGGGTCTGTGTGCTGCGCGGCAGCATCGCGTACTCTGCGGTGACCCAGCCGCGGCCGCTCCCCTTGCGAAAGGGCGGGACTCGCTCCTCCACCGTTGCCGCGCAGAGGACCCGTGTGTCCCCCATCGTGATCAGTGCGCTGCCCTCGGCGTAAGGGAGCGTGTGCAATTCGATCGAGGTCGGACGGAGTTCATCGGCGGTTCGTTGATCTGGGCGCATTGTCGGCCGAGTGTATCGGTCGACCCGGTGATCACCGCCGGAAGATGCGCTGGAGCACGATGATCGACGCCTCGTAGAGCAGCAGCAGCGGGATGGCGAGCGCCGTCGGCGTGAATGGGTCAGCCCCGGGCGTGATCACGAGTGCCGCCGCGATGATCCCGATATACGAGACCTTGCGCCAGGACTTGAGTTTCTTCGATGACACGAAGCCGAGCAGACCGAGGAGCACGATCACGACCGGCATCTCGAACGTGATCCCGAACACGAAGCAGACGATCAGGAAGAACGAGATGTACGAGTTGATGTCAGGGAAGTACACCGCGTGCCCGTTGAGGAAATTCGTGAGGAAATTCAGCCCGAGCGGCATCACGAAATAGGCGAATGCCGCACCGGCCGCGAACAACACGATTGCGCTCGCGATGAACGGTCCGACGAATTTCCGCTCTTTCGGCCGCAGTCCCGGCGAGACGAAATTCCAGATTTGCCAGAGCGTGATCGGCAGGGAAATCACAATGCCCACAACCGCGGAGATCTTCAACGGCACCGTGAGCCCCTCGGTGGGGCTCGTGATGATCGCCTCGTCGTTCGGAATGATGCTGTGCGAGTTCGCCAGCACGGTGTGCAGCGGGTGCAGCAGGATCCCGAGAAAGAAACCGTTGAAAACGAAGGCGATCGCCGTCCCGATGATCCACGCGCCCATCACCCAGATGAGGACTTTGCGCAACTCCTCCAGGTGCTGGACGATCGTCATCCGCCGTTCGTCGTCGCCTGCCACTCCCTGCACCTTACGTGCCTCCGATCAGCGCGCGCCTGAGCGGCGCGTCAGCCAGAGACTGAGGGCTGGTGTGTCGTCGCGTCCGCGGGGACGGTCACCGGCTCGGCAGCCGGTTGCGCGGGTGCTGGCACCGGTGCGGCGACAACCTGGACCACCGGAGCCGGTTGTGCCGGCGCGGCTGTCGTGGTGGTGCCCATCACGGCGTCATGCGTCTCGGACGAAGCCTTCCGAAACTCGCGAATCCCCTTGCCCATGGCAGCGCCCACGTCGGGCAGCTTTCCGGGCCCCCAGATGATCAGGATCACCACCAGGACGATGATGATTTCCGGCAGATGTCCCGTCAGTCCACTCAGCATGTCGGCCTCCAGTCTAGCACCATTTTTTTGTTACCCCTGAGATCAGACTGAGACCGCGGACAGGGTTCGCGCGAACGCTTCGACCGTCCTGTCCACGTCCTCGGTCGTGTGTGTCGTCGATAGAAAAGCGGTCTCGAATTGCGATGGCGGCCAGAGGACGCCGGCGTCAAGCCAGGCCGCGTGCAGGTGCGCAAAGCGCTCGCGGTCACAGTTCTTGACGCCATCGAAGGAGTGGGCCTCGTCGATCCCGAGGAACGGCGTCACCATGCTCCCAACCCGGCCGACGGTGCATGCCACTCCGGCATCGGTCGCAGCCGCTTCAAACCCCGCCGCCAGACGGTCGCCAAGGCCTTCGAGGCGAACGTACAGCTCGGGATGATCTCGGAGCACATCGAGCGCCGCGATCCCCGCAGCCATTGCCGGCGGACTGCCCGAGAGCGTCCCGGCCTGGTAAACGGGGCCCGACGGCGCGATCTGTTCCATGAGGTCGCGTCGCCCTCCATAGGCGCCGACCGGGAGGCCGCCGCCGATCACCTTGCCGAAAAGGCTGAGATCGGGACGAACCCCGTAGAGCGCCTGAGCGCCGCCGTAAGCGACGCGAAATCCGGTCATCACTTCATCGAATACGAGCAAAGCACCCCATTTGGATGTCACCCGGCGAAGTCCGTCGAGAAACCCGGGTTGCGGAGGCACACATCCCATGTTCCCGGCCACCGGTTCCACGATCACGGCAGCGATCTGCTCGCCCGCGTGATCGAAAAGCGCCGTGACAGCCGCGAGGTCGTTGTACGGCAGGACAACGGTGTCCCGGACTGCTCCTGCCGGGACGCCCGGTGAGCCGGGAATGCCGAGGGTCGCGACGCCCGACCCCGCCTCGGCAAGGAGCGCATCCGCGTGGCCGTGGTAACCGCCGGCGAACTTCACGATCCGGTCCCGCCCTGTCGCGGCGCGCGCGAGTCGCACCGCGGACATCGCCGCCTCGGTGCCCGACGTGACAAAGCGAACCATCTCGACCGAGGAAACGGCGGCAACGATCCGCTCGGCCAGGTCCACCTCGAGCTCGACCGTGTGGCCGTAGGCGATGCCGCGCTCGAGCTGGGCGCGTACCGCAGCGAGAACCTGCGGCGGCTGATGGCCGAGGATGTGCGGTCCGTACGCGAGCACGTAGTCGATGAAGTCGTTGCCGTCCGCGTCGACGACGTGCGCGCCGGCGCCGCGAACGATGTGCGGCGGGACGCCGGGCACGGCCCGATAGGCACGGACGGGGCTGTCCACCCCGCCCGGGAGCACCCGCTCCGCGCGCTCGCGCAGCGCCCGGGCGTTGCTGTCATTCATGGCGCTAGGTCTGCTCTCGCACGGTGATGGACTGCATCAGATCGCCTTGTGCGATCTTCAGCGCAACGGGCATCCCCGACTCCACCTTGCCGAACAGGTTGTACGACGGCGTGAGCTGGGACGAGTCGTCGGCGATGCAGATGAAGAACTGCGACCCGTTGGTGTTCGCTCCGCTGTTCGCCATCGCCACCGCCCCTTCGACGTACTGCTGATGTACCGGTTCGTCGGCGAACTGGAACCCAGGGCCGCCATCACCGCATTGCCCGGAAGGCGTCGCGGGCGCTGCGGGAACCGCGCCGATGCATTCCGGGTCACCACCCTGGATGACGAATCCCGCGACGACTCGGTGGAACGGAATGCCGTTGTAATACTTGTTGCGAATCAAGGTCACGATGACGTTGACCGTCTTCGGCGCCAGATTCGGTTGCAGGCACAGGACGATGTCGCCCTTTGCCGTCACGATCGTCGCCTGGTACAGCTTGGTCGTGTCGATGGTCATGGCAGGTTCGGCGCTGTAGGCATGCACGCTCGCCGGCGGATTGATCGGTTGGAGCACCGGCCCGAACGTCGCCGTTGAGCAGTCTGCGAACGGGATCGTTGCCGCTGCGGTTGGCGCAGGCGTCGCAGTGGGTGTCGGGCTCGCGGTTGGCACCGGTGCCGTCGGCGTCGGGCTCGGAAGCGCTGGGAGGGGCGAGCTCGCGCCGTTCACGCCGATAGCGATCGCCACGACGGCGATCACGACGACCGCACCTGATCCCAGCAGCAGTGGAAAGCGGCGCCGGCCGCCGTTCGGGTCACTCATTGACTACTCCTTGCTCTCGGCGAGCCAGCCTGCGGCGGCGCGCGCGTGGTACGTGATGATCATGTCGGCGCCCGCGCGGTGGATGCCGCCGAGTGCCTCGAGGACTGCCGCGCGCTCGTCGAACGCGCCGGCTGCCGCTGCGTGATGGAGCATCGCAAACTCGCCACTCACGCAGTACGCTGCGAGCGGCAGGTCGGTTGCGTCGCGGACTCTCGCGACGACATCAAGGTACGTCATGGCCGGCTTGACCATGACCATGTCAGCGCCTTCCTCGACGTCGAGGATCGCCTCGCGCACTGCCTCACGTTGGTTGGCGGGATCCATTTGATACGAGCGCCGGTCTCCCGATTTCGGCGCGCATTCGGCGGCGTCGCGGAAGGGGCCGTAGAGGACAGTTGCGAATTTCGCGCTGTACGCGAGGATCGCCGTGTCGGTGAATCCCGACTGATCGAGCGCCTCGCGTATCGCTGCCACCTGCCCGTCCATCATCCCGCTCGGCGCGATGATGTCGGCGCCGGCTGCCGCCTGCGCAACCGCGGTGCGCGCGTACAGCTCCAAAGTCGCGTCGTTGTCGACCGTGCCGTTGTCGAGCAGGAATCCGCAATGCCCGTGGTCGGTGTACTCGCAGAGGCAGCAATCAGCGATGAGGACGCACGTGTCACCGAAACGCTCGCGCAGTGCGCGGAGCGATTGCTGGACAACACCCTCCTCCGCAAATGCGCCGGATCCCCGGGCGTCCTTGGATGCGGGCAGCCCGAAGAGCAGGACTCCGCCGAGGCCGAGACGGATCGTTTCCTCGACGGTCGCGCACAGGGAATCGATGGACTCGTGGTTCTGTCCTGGCATCGACCCGATCGGTTGCGGCGATTGCAAACCTTCGCGAACGAATGCCGGGTGGATCAACTGGCCGGGGGTGATCCTCGTCTCGCGGGCAAGGCGGCGCAGTGCCGGCGTGCGGCGGAGGCGGCGGGGTCGGTCAAGCGGAAATCCCATGACGCCGTTCAGCGTAGCGGCTGGGGTGCCAGGCACTCGGTCAGCGCATCGAGCAGCGCGTCAATCGAGGCGAACTTGGCGACTGCCGCGACCTCCAGGCCCACGTTGCGGGCCTCGATGGCCGTCTGCTCGCCGAGACAGACGATCGACGCCCCTGCCGGGACGCCTTCCACCCCCACCGCCTCGACGAGGTGGCGTGCGGTGCTCCCGCTGGTCAGGGTGATCGCGTCGACGCCCCCGTCGAAGGCTGCGCGAAGCCGCTCCGGTGCCGACACCGGCATGGCGCTTTTATAGATGTACTGCTCGGTGACCGTGGCCCCCGCGGCACGGAGTGCGTCCGCGAACGCTCCGCGCGCGCCTTCAGCCACCGGAAACCAGACCGACGCGCCGGCGATACCACGGGCGAGCATCGCGGTAGCAAGCCCTGCCGCATCGTGGTCGTACGCGACCAGATCCGGAGTCCGGCCTTCGGCTTCAAGCGCCGCGGCCGTTGCGGGGCCGACGACGGCGACGAGCATGCCCGCGATCGCCTCAATCCCCGCCGCGCCGAGAACGAGCCGCACCGCCGTCGCGCTCGTGAATGCGACCCACCGCGGTGACGTGGATGCGCGCATCTCCGAGGCCACGCGGACGATCGCGTCGGGATCCGCCACCGGGACGGTGGTGATCAGTGGCACCACCGCGACCGACGCGCCCGCGGCGTGGAGCCGGTCGACAAGTCCTTGCGCCTGTTCCCGGGTCCGGGTCACGAGCACCCGGCGCCCGGCCAGCGGCTGCGCTGTCTCGGTCACCGCAGCCGGGCGGCGACCATCTCACCGAGGGCCACCGGGGCATCGAAGCTCCCCGCTGCCTCGGCGCGCCGAATTTGGCCGTCCATGACCAGCGCCGCGACGAGCACCAACCGGTCGCCCTCGACCCGCGCCCAGGCGCCGAGCGGCAGCAGGCAGCCGCCGCCGAGGCTGATGAGCACCGCGCGCTCGGCAGTGACGGCGACCCGGGTCATCGCATCGCCGGCGCGCGCGCAGGCCTCTGCTCCGGTGGAGTCGACGACGGTCTCGAGCGCGATCGCTCCCTGCGCCGGTGAGGGAACGAACTCCGTGGGATCAAGACGCTGAGTGAAGCGGCTCCCAAGCGAGAGGCGGTCGAGCCCGGCGCACGCGAGGAGCAGCGCATCGACCTCCCCGGCGTCGAGCTTGCGCAGCCGCGTGTCGACGTTGCCACGAATCGCAACCGGCGTCACCCCCGGGTAGAGCGCCGCGAGGAGCCCCGCGCGTCGTGCGCTGCTCGTGCCCACCGTTGCACCGGGCGGCAGTGCCTCGAGCGGATCGCCGCTGGCAGAGACCACGCCGTCGCGGACGTCTGCGCGAGCGAGATATGCCGCAATCGTGAGCCCGGGAGCGAGCGCGGAGGGGAGGTCTTTGGCGCTGTGCACGGCGATATCGGCGCGGTCCTCGAGCAGGCTGCGTTCGATATCGGCGGTGAACCAGCCCTGGCCGCCGAGCTGATCGATTGGGGCGTCGACACGGCGGTCGCCCTCGGTGCGAACGACCAGCGTTTCGATGTCATCGTGGCCCGCGGCCCGAAGGCACTCGGCCGCGAGCGTCGCCTGTCGCAGCGCAAGCGCGCTACCGCGCGTCGCCAGCCGCAGCGTGGACGTCTCCGCGGCCGGTGTCAACGGTCGAGCCGGAACGCCTCGCGGATCGCCAGCGTGGTCGCCGGATCCCCTGCTTCGCGGAGGCGCGTGACCGGTCCGTGCAGGAGTTTGCGCACCATGCTTCGGGTCAGCATCTCGACGCGCTCGCGCGTCTCGTCATCGACCTGCTTGCCGGTGGCGAAGGTGCGGGCGACCTCGCGCGCACGCAACTCCTCCGCCCACGCAAAGAGCGCGGCAATGGTAGGGCCGGCCGTGTCGCGCTGCCCGATCACCGTGACCGTCTTTTCGAGTTCGCTGTCGATGATCTCCTCGGCCGCCGGCACCGTCTGGCGGCGCTGGTCGAGCCGCGCGTCCACCCGGCGCCCGAGATCGTCGATGTCGATGAGCGTCACGCCCGGCACGCGTCCAGCCTCGGGATCGACGTCGCGAGGCACAGCCATGTCGACGATGCAGAGCGGCCGCCCGTCACGGCGACGCTGGAGCGACTCGATCACGCCGGCGCCGAGAACGCTGGTCGGGCTGTCCGTTGAGGCGATGATCACGTCGACGTCGTCCCCGAGGTCCTCGAGAGCCGCGAGCGCGATGCGTTCCGCACCGATCGCCCGCGCCAGGCGGCGGCTCGACTCGCCACGTGAGGTCGTCATGATCCGGGCGCCCTGTTCGCGCAGCCGATCTGCGGCGAGCCGGCTCATCTTGCCGGCGCCAACGAGCAGCACGCCCTTTCCATCGAGATCGCCAAGCGAGGTCCGAGCGCATTCCACCGCGATCTCGCTCAGGCTCGCGGCGCCCCTGCCGAGAGCCGTGTCCGTGCGAACACGTTTGGCGGTTGAGATGGCGCGCCGCATGACGTAGTCCAACCGCGCATCAACGGTTCCCGCCTCGGTGGCGATGCGATGCGCGGCCTTGAACTGTCCGAGCACCTGCGCCTCGCCGATCACCATGCTCTCCAGCCCGCTTGCCACACGGAACATGTGGAGCGCCGCGTCGCGATCCTCGAGCGTGACCATGTGCCGCTCCACCTCACGGGCACCGCCAGGGTCGAGGTAGCGGGCAAGCCGTGGCGTCACCTCGGCGCTCAGATTGTCCGGGCACACCATGTAGAAGTCGGTGCGGTTGCATGTCGAGAGCACCGCGGCGCCATGGAGGCCGGCATGACCCACCAGGTATCGGAGGGTCGTCGATGCCCGCGCCGCTGGGATGGCCGCAGCCTCCCGCACAGCCAGTGGAGCGGTGCGAAAGCTCAGCCCGGCGGCTACCAGTCGCATCACGAGCGAGTATAGGTTTCCGGAGGGTGTCCACCGGTTCTCCTGTCCCGGAGTTCTAGGATGGGGGTGTATGGAAACTCGCCGGCGATACGGTCGCCGCCGAGGGAGGGTCCCCACGGGCGACAAATTTCTTTCGCGACTCGGTCCGGCGGGAGCCGAGCCTTTTGCCACGCCCGACGACGCCCTGGATTCGTGGTCAGCAGAACGACCGTCTCCGGACGCACCGATCGAGTCGTTGCATTTCGTCGCACTCGACTGCGAAACCACTGGACAATCGCCGCATCACCTCGTAGAGCTCGGCGCGGTGGCGTTCACGATGCGTGAGCATCTGATGAGCTTCGAGACTCTCGTGCACAGCAACGACAGGATCAATCCGTATGCGCGGCGCATTCACGGTATTGACGCAGCGGCGCTCAACGGCGCGCCACCGGTTTCACTCGTCGTCGAGCGCTTTCAGCGATTCGCGACCGGCGCCGTTCTGGTGGAGCACAGCGCGGATGCCTTTGACACCCGGCTGATCGGGCGCGCGATCGGCTCGAGCCTCGACGCGGACAACGTCGACACGACCAGGTTGGCGGCGAAGTTGTTCGATCTCAAGGACACAATCGGCCTGGAGCGGCTGTGCCGCGAACTGGGCGTCGCGCATCGCAAACCGCATCACGCGCTCGCGGACGCCGAGGCGACCGCGGCATGTTTCGTCGAACTCGTGCGTCGTGGGAGCGAACGCTTCAACTGGCGCACGCTGGGTGATCTTCTCGTGGCAGGCAAGCCGCCGGTCTTCGCGGCGGACACCGGTGCAGCACCGCCCGGCGGAGCACCGAAGACGGTCAATTCGAGCCCGCGCCCGCGCCGGCGCCGTTGACAGTTTCGGCAGCGCTGCATACCATCCACTCGAACCAACCACACCCATACCGTCCCGCTCGCACGCGAGCCGGTGCTCCATCCAGGTTCATCTCGAGGTCACAGCGATGCCCACCCATATCAACCGGGCGGAGGCGATCGCAACTGCATCCGCTGCGCTCGGCGTGCTCGTCGCGTTCCTTCCCTGGTATGCCTACGCGTCCGGCCATTCGCACATCACGGTCAACGCGTTTCGCGCTTCATTGCTCGGCGATATCTTTTTCATCGCGATTGCAGCGGTAATCCTGCTGTTGCTGATCGGGAGAGGATTTGTCGACGACGTCGTGACGCCGTACATTCCCGAAAGCACTGCCCACGCTCTCGCGGCCGCGCTCGCAGTCGGCAGTGTCCTCATTCAAATGATCCTGGCAAAGGCGAGCGGCAACTCACTCGGGGTCGGGATCTTCCTTGCGCTGATTGCCGCCCTCGGCCTGTGCACCGCCTCCGTATTCAGGCGGCTGCATCCGGATCGTCGTCGGATCGTTCGTGAAAGCCTTTCCCATGAGGGCCTGATTACTCCATAATCCAGCGATTCGCGCTCGGGGGACGTGGCGCCCCCGATCCACGCCGACACCAACTGCGCATTCACCCTGGGAGGAACCACCCGAACCAATGGCCAACATCCTGACCGACCCGCCCTTCGCAGCCGATCCGCCGATCAAGATCAACGTTCCGGCGAAGACTCTCGGGCTCATCGCCGGCATCCTTGGCGTCATCGGGATCCTTTTCGGGTTGCTCGCGCTGCCCGCCATCTTTGCCCTCAACAATGCATGCAGCGAGTTGAACGGTCTCGGGATCACCACCACCTGCAACACGGGGATCTTCGGCCTTGCGCTGATCGGCGTGCTTGTTGCATTCGTCGGCGCGATTCTCTACGCGTTCGGCGGTTTCCGGATGTATCAGCTGAACCGGTCGGGGAAGGACCTCGTCATCTATGGACTGATTGTCAGCCTTGTTGGCGGCATTCTTGAGATCGTTGGGTACGGCGGCGTCGGCGACTTCGTGTTCGACCTGATCATCGCCGTGGTCCTCTACTACCTCGTGGTCATCAGCCGCTGGCCAGGCGACGCGCCCCTCGTGGCAACGGGATCGACCGGCGGATACGGCAATCCTCCCGGCGGATACGGAAGCCCGCCCCCGCCCCCGCCGAGCGCCTGACGAATCACTAGTCCCGGGTCGGGTCCGGACTCGCACCTTGTAATAAAGGAACTTGTGACGTGCCACTGAACGTCGCTGGTAAGCAATTGTCGGATGGCGCGCTGGTGGTTGCCGGCGGGCTCGTCGTCGGGCTCGTCGACACCTTCCTCCCATGGCACAGCACGGCAATCCCGAGCGTCTTCGGCATCGAAAGTGGCAGCCATGACGCGCTCGGATACTGGTCGGGGTGGATCTTTTTTCTGGCGATCCTGGTGGGGCTCGTGCTGTTCGTGCTTCGGACGTTTGTCCCCAGCGTGACGATTCCGGCGTTGCCCTTCACCGACTCGATGATCTACCTGGGCATCGGCGTCGTCATGCTTCTGTGTGCGTTGCTCTGGCTGCTGACGGGCGGTGGGTACGCCGGCCTGTACGACCAGTACGCCGCCGAAGCCGGCTACTCCTCCGGACCTAGTTTCGGCGTGTTCATCGGGATCATCGCCGGTGCTGCCGTCGCCGTCGGTGGCTACCTCGCCAAGTCCGATCCGCAGCCGGCCACCGCGCCGCTGTCATCGCATCAGGCCCCGCCCGCACCACCGCCGCCACCGCCACCGGCAACCTAGCCGGCACGCGGTTCACAAGGAGGGAGCCACCCGATGCCTGACACTCCGGACACGCCGCCGCCGCAGTGGGGCGTGCCTCAAGGTTCTCCTCCTCCCAGTCATCCACCGGGCTGGGTCCCTCCACAGGGATATCCGCCCCAGGGACCTCCGTACGGGTACTACCAGCAGCAGCCGGTGTACGCGGTTGCTCCGCCCGGCAACGGGATCGGAATCGCCGGCGGCGTCTGCGGGATCGTCGCCGTGGTGCTCTGCTGGATCCCCTTCGTCGATTACGTCAGCATCGTCCTTGGCGCGCTGGCCATCATCTTCGGAGCGCTCGGCATTCGTCACGCGAACACGCATGGCGGTGGCGGCAAGGGGATGGCGATCACCGGAGTCGTTACGGGCATCGTCGCGCTCGTGATCTCGGTCCTCTTCCTCGCGATCGTGTACACGGCGGTGACTTCGATCCAAGGCAACATCGGCGTCATCGGGAACTGACCCCGAGGCGCTGCAGCGTCTGAGCGTCAGACGTTGAACTCGGCCACCACCGGGTAGTGATCCGATGCGACGGCAGCGTCGGGATCGGGCCAGGTCCTGCCGCCGACCACATCGGCGGCGGTCACATGTGGCGCGAGATCCGGCGTGGCGAGGACGTAGTCGACCCTCGCTGAGAGCTGCCAGGTCGCGCACGTGAGCCCGCGAGCTCGTGGATGGATGCGCCGGTAGGCGTCGACGTATCCCTCGCTGATCAGGCGCTCCATCGTCCAGCGCTCGATGAGACGGCCCATGAGACGGTCCATCGCCCGCGACACGGGCAGGCCGACAGTGAGCGGCGACACGACGCGCGGCAACGCCGGGATGCCGCCGAGGAGCCGGGGGTCCACGCCTGCGCGTCGCCACCGGTCCGCGAGACCGTCGGCGGAGTCGGCATCGCTGGGGACAAGGGGCTCGACGATGCCGTTCGACCCCGCCTTCAGCAGCCCGGCGCGGCGCAGGTCGTTCATCCGGCGAAAGAAGGACGTGGCGAGAATGTCGTCGCCCGGCGACAGCGCATTGAAATCGCCGATGAGCACATGCGGCAGGTGTGGTTCGTCGGCAATATCGGTGAGCACGGCGCCGATCTCCCGGATGCGCCGCGCCTCACCTTTGTTGCGGTCGCCAAAGCGCGCCGCGAGATGGAGACAGTGGACTCCGAGCAGCGGAACCACGGATCCGCCGGTCTCGACGTCGCAGTGCAGATGGGAGCGGAGCATCCGCCCGTGATGGCGACGGTTGCGCCATGCGTGCACCGGCAGGCGCGTGAGGATCGCCGTGTGCATCGGCGAATCCGGGTCGCTGGGCTTGCCGAGCAACATCTCCATCCTGCAGGTCGGTGGCGAGCTCGCGGATGCGATCGATCTCGCGAACCTCCTGGAGCGCGACAACATCCGCGTCGATGCGCCGGAGCACGTTGCGAATGAGGCCGTGCCGGAACTCGCCGCCGAGCAGGATGTTGTAGGTGGCGACGCGAATCCTGCGTGGCGTGTTTTTTCTGGCTCGCGACATCGACCGAACTTACAATGCCACGGTGCAGCCACAGCGCGACGCACACCTTACCGAGCTCGTCTTCCTCGACCACGGTCCGGTCGCGCTACGTTCCATCGCGGTGGTGATCGCCGCGGCCGCGAGTGGCGTTGCCGGCACCCTGCTCGTGCGCCTCCACCAGACGCTGGCCGCCCAGCTTGCCGCCAACGTCCATCTCAATCCGCTCCAGACGCTCATCGCGACGGGGTCGACCGTGCGAACCCTCTGGCCCGGATGGGTCGCGGCACTTTGTTTTGGGGTTGCGGTCGTTCGTCTGCGCCACGGAGCCACCGAGCCGCCGCCCGGGCTGACATCGGTCGAGCACCAGACGCTCGGCCAGTTGCGCGCGGGGCTGCGCCGCGAGTACCGAATCGTCCGGACTGCGCTGGTGGTGGTGCTGCTCCTCGCGGCTGTCGATGCGGCGCGAGCCCTCGCGAGCCTCATCGCCGCATCAAATGACAAGGAAATCGCGGCCAGGATGCCGGCGACGATGGCGGAGGCGCTTGGCTACCTCGTCGCCGCGCTGGTACTCGCGGTGTGGGCGCGTGCTTTCGGCGCCGAGGTGCGCCGCCTCGGCGCGCTGTGAGCGCCGCCTATATCCGGCGTTCGACCACGTAGTCGCACACCTTTTCGAGCGTCTCGCGAGCTGAGGACTCGGGGAAGCCTCGCAACTCGCGGGACGCCTCCTGGGCGAATTCCTGAGCGCTGCGCTCGGCTTCGGCGATCGCGCTCGAACCGCGGACAAGGCTCACCACCGTGTCGAAGTCATCTTCGTTCAGGTCATTCCTGGCAAGAATGTCGCGGAGGCGGCTGCCGATCTCCTGATCCTTCAGCGCGAGCATCAGCGGCAGCGTCACCGTTCCCTGGCGCAGATCGGCCCCGACCGGCTTCCCCACCTCCGCGCTGGTGGCGACGTAATCCAGGACGTCGTCGGCAATCTGGAAGGCCATTCCGAGGCTGTGCCCGTAGCGGCGCAGGCTCTCGACCGCGCTCTCGTCGAGCCCGGCGATCAGGCCGCCTCCGTAGCAGCTCGTGCTCACGAGCGTTGCGGTCTTGCGGCCGATCTTGCGGTGGTAATCCGCCAGCGACTGGTCGTACTCATTACGGCTGGTCATCTGCAGCAGCTCGCCCATGCAGATGGTCATCACCGCGTGGCTGATCGCCGAGTCGATCGCCGGCATACCGATTTCCGCGAGCAGGTACGCGCCCTTGGCGAAGTAGTAGTCGCCGATGATCACGGCCGGGTCCGGTCCGAGGGCCTCATGGATGGTGGTGATGCCGCGGCGCGTCGGTGCTTTGTCGATGAGGTCGTCGTGCACCAGCGTCGCCGTGTGGATGAACTCGATGCCCATCGCCAGGTTGAAGACGTCGTCCTCGTCCGCGTTTCCGAGACGAGCGGCCAGGATGACGAGCGCGGGACGAAGGCGTTTCCCGCCGGCTTTCACGATGTGCGACATCGCACTCGCCATCGGCCCAAGGTCGGACGCGATCTCTGCATCGAGACGGCGCTCGAACTCAACCAACTCGGTTGAGATCGGCTCCAGGAGCTCCTCGGCGGCGATGCTCATGACCCCGCCGCGACCCGGATCGTCCACGCCGCCGGTTGGAGCAGCACGGGAGCCGGCAGCGGCTCGGGAAAGAGGCGCGCGGCGCTCGCCTGAAAGCGTGCCGGATCCGCCGTGACCACGATCTCCGTGTGTGGCGCCGAGGAGGTCGGGCTGGCTGCGTCCGCGCTTGTCGCCCCGATCCGGTTGACGTCGATGATCCGGCTCACGCGTGCCGCGGTCGTGTCGGCGCTGTCGACGACGCGCAACTGACGCGAGCCGATCACACGATCGAGCGCCGGTCGAAGCAGCGGGTAATGGGTGCAGCCGAGGACGAGCGTGTCGGCGCGCCAGTCGAGGACGCGCTCGAGCACGGGGCGCAGCGCATCGTCCGCCCGAGGCGTGTCCGCGTCGCCGTCCTCGACGATCTCGACCAGGTCCGCCGCCACCTCGCTGAGCACGGCGATCCCGGGGTTGGCCTCCTTGATCGCGTGGACGTATTCGCCGCTCGCACGGGTGCCTTCGGTGCTGAGCACGGCGACCCGTGCGTTCAGAGTCGTTGCCGCGGCCGCCTGCGCCCCCGGGGCGATGACGCCGACAACCGGAATATCGAAGCGTTCCCTCGCGACGTGCAAGGCCGCCGCGGTGGCCGTATTGCAGGCGATCACCACGAGTTTCGTGTCCATGTTCGCGAGCATGCCGATGATGTCGAGGGCCAGCTCTCGCACCTGCGCCTGCGGGCGAGGCCCGTAGGGAAAATGCTCCAGGTCGGCAACGTAGATCAGTCGTTCGGCCGGCATCTGTCGGCGAATCTCGCGCAGGACGGTCAGCCCGCCGACACCGGAGTCGAACACGCCGATCGGGCGCGAGTTCGCTCATTCGCTCCGCAGGATAGCAGGGGGGCTCGTCACGCCCGGGCCGCCAGCGCGAGCCCCATCACGAGCAGATCGCGGTCGCCGCTCGGCATCCGCACCTCGCCGGTCGCGATTCCCTCGTCCTGAAAGCCGAGTGAGCGGTAGAGACCGATTGCGCGCTGGTTGTCCGGAAAGACACGCAACGTCAGCTTGGCGAGCCCCACGGCGCGGCTCCAGTCGATGGCCATCGCCATCAGCGAGCGGCCGAACCCGGCGCCGCGCTGCGCGTTGCTGACAAGGATGGCGATTTCACCGACGTGCGCGTAGCGCCGGCCGGCGCGCCGCTGCACCATGACGTGGCCGGAGGGGATGCCGTCAACCTCGAGGGTCAGGGTGAGGCCGCCCTCGAGCACGATGGACACGAGCCGGACGCTCTGCTCGATGGTGTCGGGCTCACCGGGGACCGCGGCGATCAGTTCCCCCTCCCCGGCGACCGCGTCGATCAGGGCGGCGAGCCCGGGCGCGTCCGCGTCCTCGGATGGCCGGATCACGTACGGCCGGCCATCCGGCGTGATGCCTTCGCGACGAAGCATCGGTCGGGAGGCGGTCATACCGCGACGGACAGGTCTGGGTCGTCGTGCATCCGCGTGGCGCGGTCCGCGATCCGCCGCGCGATGCCACTCGCGCTCATCACGTTCATGTGGCCGTGGGGATATGTCCAGAGATCGGTATGCCACATATCGGCGAGGCGAGTGACCGGGTCCGGGCCGACGACGAGGTCCTGCATGGCTCGAACCAGCGTGATCCGGCTGCCGGCCGTCCGCGGGGTCAGGTTGCGGGCCACGATCGGGGCGAGCGTCGACTGGAGGAACAGACCCGCGCTCGCGCGGTCCGGGCCCCAGGAGATGCTGTGCTCGCCGATCATGCCGAGGTGGCGGAGTGACGGCGTGGGCGGTCGCTGCGAGAGCGTTGTGGCCGGATCGCAGAACGGCGCCACGGCGATGACGCGGTCGAGATCGAGCTCTGCGGCAAGCAGCGTCGCGATGAGGCCACCGAGGCTGACGCCAACAACGGTGACGTTGGGGCTTACTTCGGCTCGAGCCCAGGCGATCACCGCCGCGGCGTCCTCGACCGTCTGGCGTACCACCGCGCGGATGTGCGCGGGATCGAGGCTGAAATACCCGTCGCCGCTCCGCTGATGGGGAAGCGTTCGACGCAGGTGATACGGGAGATCGAGCCGTGCGGTGTGAGCGCCTCGCAGACGCATCTGCCGGGCGAGCCAGCGGTCGTACGTCGTCTGCGGCACCGCGTAGCCGTGGAGGATGAGCACGAAGGGCGCGGGTCCAGGCTCGCGCCGGATGTGTGCGGTCGCGACGAGGTGCCGGCTCCCCCAGTGGTGCCCCGGGCCTTCACTCTCGCCCTCGAGCTCGAGTTCGCGCCACCGCGGACCGCCGAGCGACTCCCACTCGCGGTTCACGTGGATCGAGCGCGGATCGTGGACGCGGCTGTGCTCCCAGAACTGGACAGGATCCACTGGTGTGCGATCGATCGAATCAGGACGGGTGATCCCGACAGCGGTCAGCCGGACATGGACCATCCGATCCAGGATCAGCGAAACTGTCCCGATGAGCCGGTCGTGGGAAGCGTCGGAACTCATGGCCATGAACCCTCTGCTCCAATCATGCCCCGAACGGCTCGATGCGTAACTCCGGCGCGTAAAACATCATCGAACGTGGCCGTTCCCGAATCGCCTCCCCCCTTGCGGGTGGTTGGCGCCCCAGATCGCCCGAACGACTGGGAATCCGTCTACCAGGAGCATGTCGCTCCTCTTTATCGGTATGTCTACTCGCGGACCGGCAACACCGCCGACGCTGAGGACGTGACCTCCACCACGTTTTTACGGGCGCTGCCCCGGCTCCGCTCCGACGTCTCTGCCGCCGAGATCCGCGCCTACCTTCGGACGACGGCGCGAAGCGTGCTCGCCGACGTCTGGCGCCAGCGCCACGGGACCGTCCTCATGGAGTTCGATGACCAGCGTGATGCCACCCAGCCCCAGGAGCGCGAGCAGGAGGTGGACGTGAGCCCGATCCTCGACGGGCTTCCGGCCAACTACCGCAGCGTCCTCGAGTTTCGCTTCCTGCGCGGATACTCGATCCGGGAGACGGCGGAGGCGATGGGTGTCAGCGTCGCCAACGCCAAGGTGCTGCAATTGCGCGCTCTGCGCCGCGCGGCTGCCACGGGAGGTCGTGATGTCGAAAGCTGACCGCCGCCTCACGCGGTTCATCAAGGCGCTGATCGCCGACCGGCGTCCACCGCGCACGCCAGCCGGAGACGATTCGGCGGCGATGCAGGTGGCAACTCGCCTGCGTGCTGCGCATCCCGGTGGATCCACTCCGTCGCCGGCATTCGTCGACAACCTCGCTCGGGAGTTGCGCGAGGCGTCCGGCCATGAGCCCGGATGGACCGAGGCCGGCATCCGCCGCCGTCGCTTCCTCGTGGGCGGACTCGCGACTGTTGCCGCGTCGGTGGCGGCGGGGATCGGCGCTGAGGGACTTCGAGAGGCTCTCACCACGCCTGCGAGTGGCGGCGGAACGATCCAGCCGTACATAAGCACGTGGGTTGCGGTCGCCACCCTGGACGATGTGAAGCCGGGCCGCATCAAGCAGTTCTCAGCCGGCGGTCTGCAGGGCGTGGTCTTCACGCTCGACAACGAGATCCGCGCGCTCAGCGCCGTATGCACGCACCAGGGCTGCACGCTCGTCCCCGAAGCATCCCAGAGCAAGCTCGTCTGCCCGTGCCATCCGATGAGCTTCAACCTCACCGGGGCGGCCAACCCCGGCGACTATCGCTTGAACCCTCTCCCAGCGATCCAGACGCGGGTCAACGCTGACAGCGTCGAGGTGCTCGTCCCCGCCTGGACCTGAGACGCGCCGCCGCGCGCCGGCCTCGGGCGTGGCGAGAGCAGTGATCCGGCACGCGGAGCCGTCCGTACCAAGCGGTGACACGGGCGGTGACAAGACGGCCAACCGGATCGCCAACGACCGCTCAAGAGAGGTGTACACATGGCCAAGGTGACACGGCGGACGTTTCTGTCCACGACCGTGGGAGCAGCGGGCGGGGTGGCGGCGATGGGCCTGATCGCCGGACCGAGCACCCTCGTCGAGGCGGCGCAGAACGTCGCCGACGCGAGTGATGGTCCGATGTCGAGCGAGCCCATGACCGCGTACGTGCGGGATGCGGCGACCGGCGAGATCGCCGTGATGGTCGGCCATCGCGAGGTCGTGACCAAGGACCCGCAGCTCATCCGGCGTCTCCAGCGCGTCACGCGCTGACCCGCCGACCACAACAGCATTCACAACCTCACGAGGGGTACACATGTCTTCGCACCGTGAAGCGCCGGGCATCTCGAACGACCCGGTTGCAGACAGCACTGACCTTTACGCGTTCACGAGTCCGGACAAGCCGGACAGCGTGACGCTCATCGCCAACTACATCCCACTCGAGGGACCGGACGGCGGACCGAACTTCTACAACTTCGGCGACGACGTCCTGTACGAGATCACGGTCACCAACGGCGGCAGCGTCGCGGACGCGATCACGTACCAGTTCGCTTTTACCACCGAGTACACGAACCCGAACACGTTCCTCTACAACACCGGGCAGATCACGAGCCTCACGAGCTCGAGCTGGAACGTACGCCAGTTCTACTCGGTGACGAAGATCAAGGGCGGCAAGTCCCAGGTGCTCGCCAGCAAGCTCGCGTGCCCGCCGGTGAATGTCGGCGTCCGCTCGACGCCGAACTACAGCGCACTCGCCAGCGCCGCGGTGCATCCGCTCGACGGCGGCTGGGTCTTCGCAGGCCAGCGCCGTGAGGGCTTCTACGTCGACCTGGGATCGATCTTCGACCTCGGCGCGCTCCGTCCATTCCAGAACGCGCACCTCATCCCGCTCCCGGCTGTCGGCGGCATCGACTCCACCAAGCATCTCAACGTGCACAGCATCGCCATCCAGATTCCCAAGACCAACCTGACCAAGAATGGCGAGAACCCGACCGACCCGACCAGCGCGGACTCGGTCATCGGTGTGTACACGACGGCCAGCCGTCGCAAGTCGACGGTTCTCGACAAGGGTGGCAGGACCACCGATGTCGGTCCATGGGTGCAGGTCTCGCGCCTGGGCATGCCGCTCATCAACGAGGTCGTCATCCCGGTCGGCCAGAAGGACTTCTGGAACTCGACCGACCCGCAGAACGATGCACAGTTCGTCTCGAACTACGCGCATCCCGAGCTGGCCGGTCTGCTGCCGGTCCTCTACCCCGGCGTCTTCCCGAACCTGGCCGCGTACAAGGCGGCTCGCGTCGACCTCGAGGCCATCCTCCTCACCGGTATCCCGTCGGGGATCATCTCGGGCTTCCAGAACTCGACCGGATCGACCCCGGCCGACCTGCTGCGCCTGAACATGGCGATTCCCCCGGCATCGTCTCCGAGCCTCAACGGCATCCTGGGCGGGGACCTCGCAGGCTTCCCGAACGGCCGTCGCGTGTTCGACGACGTCGCGACGATCGAGATCCGTGCCATCGCCGGCGCGACGATCCCGCTTGTCGACCCCAGCTACAAAGCGGACGGCGCCGCGGGCGCGGTCAGTGACTTCTCGGCCGCTCAGTTCAGCGGTGGATCGGTGCCAGGCAGCGGCCGCTACATCGACCACTTCCCGTACCTGGGCGTTCCGCTCAACGGATTCGACGACCCGAGTTGACCGAGATCGAGTTCGCCGGTCCCGCTCCGAGCGGGCCGGCGGTCCTCGACATCGGTGGGGGGACAGGAGCGCTGCTGGTGATCGTGCCGGCGGCGCTCCTCCACACCGAGCCCGAGGTCAGCCCCGTGGATCAGCCAGGCGCGCGTACACACACCGGCGTGCACGAGCGCTTCCTGCATGGCGAATCACTGCCCGTGGCGCTCTTTCCGTCGCTCAGCGCAGGGCGTTGGACGCTGTGGGCCGAAGGCCCCTGCCCCACCATCGACGTCGAGATTCTTGACGGTCAGGTGACCGAGGTGGACTGGCGCTGACGTTCGCTTGACGGTCCCACTGGTTTGCGTCTAACGTTGCGCTGATTCTACAGGCGTTCAGTAGGATTCCTTGCAACCACGGGGCGTCCTGGAGGGACCTGGTCGATGGGTACGAGCTTGGTTGACGTCGCTTCGGATCGGGTCGCTGCCCTCACCGCCCGTGAGGAGGAGGTGTTCCGCTCCAGGCGCGCGCGCTCACGCGAGCTCTGGGAAGAAGCCAAGAAAGTCATTCCTCGCGGCGTGCCCAGCTCGTTCCAGGACACCCCGCCGCAGCCGGTCTTCATCGACTACGGCAAGGGCAGCCGCGTGTGGGACGTGGACGGCAACGAGTACGTCGATTTCCACAACGGTTTCGGCGTCATGGTCGTCGGCCATGCGCATCCAGCCATCGTCGCCGCGGTTGAAGCGCAGATGCATCGAGGCTCCCACTTCGCGCAGCCGGTCGCCGAGAACATCACGGTTGCCACCGAGCTTGCCCGCCGGTTCCAGCAGCCGCAGTGGCGGTTCACCAACAGCGGCACGGAGTTCGACGCTCGACGCCATCCGTCTGGCGCGCGGTTTTACGGATCGGGAGCGCATCATCAAGATCGAGGCCTCGTACCACGGTCATCACAACTCGGTGCTCGTCTCCGTCGAGCCGCCGGTCGACCTGATCGGATCGGTCGAATCGCCGAACTCCGTCCCCATGACGGGAGGCATCCCCGCCTCGACAATCGAGCTCACCACGGTCGTCGGGTTCAACGATCTCGAAGCGCTGGAACGCGCCTTCGCCACACATCCCGGCCAGGTGGCCGGCGTGATCGTCGAGCCCGCGATGATGAATATCGGGTTCGTGCTCCCCGAGCCGGGATATCTGGACGGCGTCGTCGAGATCGCGCACCGGCACGGCGCGGTGGTGATCTTTGACGAGGTGAAGACCGGGGTCACGATCGCACCTGGCGGCGCCACCGAGCGCTTCGGAGTCGTGCCGGACATCGTGTGCCTGGCCAAGGCGATCGGTGGCGGCCTGCCCTGCGGAGCAGTGGGCGGCCGGGCCGACATCATGGCCACCATCAGCGACGGCAAGGTCGCGCAACTCGGCACGTTCAACGGCAACCCGCTCACGACGGCCGCGTCGCGCGCGACGCTGCTCGAGGTGCTCACCGGCCAGGCGTACTCGCACCTCGACGCGCTCACCGAGGAGTTGAGTGGCGGTCTCCGTGAAGTGATGTCGGAATACTCGCTGCCGTTCCATGTGGTGTCGATGGGAGCGCGCGGATGCGTCACCTACCGCGACGAGCCGGTCCGCAACTATCGCGACTACGCCGCCATGGACAAGTCGCTGGCCTACATTTCATGGCTTTATCAGACGAATCGCGGTGTGTTGATGGCGCCTGGTGCCGAGGAGAACTGGACCTTGTCGGTGCAGCACTCGTCCGAGGACGTCCGGCGCTACGTCGCCAACTTCCGCGAGCTGGCGCGAGATCTCAAAGCATGAGCACGGTCGCAGTCCGCACGCTCCGTAACTTCGTCGACGGCGACTACCGCGACGCCGGCTCTGACGCATCCACGCCCTTGATCAATCCCGCCACGGGCGAGGAGTTCGCCCGCTCACCGGTATCCAGCGCAGCCGACGTCGACGCGGCGCTGCAAGCAGCGCAACGCGCGTTCGGCGGCTGGCGGGATACGACGCCTCGGGAGCGGAGCCTCGCGCTGCTGCAGATCGCCGATGCCTTCGAGAAGCGTTCCGAGGAATTCGTTGCCCTCGAATGCGAGAACACCGGCAAGCCCATATCGCTCACTCGCAGCGAGGAGATTCCGCAGTTGATCGACCCGGTGCGCTTCTACGCAGGGTGCGCGCGGATTCTCAACGGCATGAGCGCCGGCGAGTACATGACCGGCCACACCTCGATGATCCGCCGCGAGCCCGTGGGTGTCTGCGCCCAGGTCACGCCATGGAACTACCCGATGCTGATGGCGATCTGGAAGTGGGCGCCGGCAATCGCCGCCGGCAACACCGTGGTGCTCAAGCCGTCGGACACCACGCCGGTGACGACTCTGCTGATGGCCGAGATCATGGCCGAGTTTCTGCCACCGGGCGTTTTCAACGTGGTGTGCGGCGACCCGAGCACCGGAGCTGCGCTCGTCACCCATCGCATCCCCGCCATGGCGTCGATCACCGGAAGCGTGCGCGCCGGGATGGAGGTTGCGCGTGCGGCTGCCGGCGACCTCAAGCGCGTGCATCTCGAGCTCGGCGGCAAGGCGCCGGTCATCGTCTTCGAGGATTCCGACATCGCGTCCACCGCCGAGGCGGTTGCGATGGCCGGGTATTTCAACGCCGGGCAGGATTGCACCGCGGCAACGCGAGTGCTCGCGGCATCCTCGATTCACGACGACCTGGTGGCGGCGCTCGCGGAGCAGGCTGCCGCGAACAAGACAGGCGCGCCAGACGACGAGGATGCGGCCTTCGGTCCGCTGAACAACGCACGGCAATTCGACCGCGTGCGCGAGATCGTCGGCGGTGCGCCGACGCACGCAGAGGTCGTCGCCGGCGGACACCGCGTTGGTGATCACGGGTACTTCCACGAGGCGACGGTCATCGCAGGGCTTCGTCAGGACGACGATCTCATTCAGCGTGAGATCTTCGGCCCGGTCATCACCGTGCAGCGTTTTGACGATGAGGCGAAGGCACTTGAATGGGCCAACGGCGTCGAGTACGGTCTCTCAGCCAGCGTCTGGACACGCGACCACGGCCGCGCGATGCGCATGGCTCGTGCGCTCGACTTCGGATGCGTCTGGATCAACACCCACATCCCGCTGATCTCCGAGATGCCGCACGGGGGCTACAAGCATTCGGGGTACGGCAAGGACCTGTCGATGTACGGGTTCGAGGACTACACGCGCATCAAGCATGTGATGAGCAACATCGAAGCCTGAAGATCCAGGCTCGAGTCAGGAGGATACGGTGAGGAGGAAGACATGGCGACGCTAGCGGAGCCGATCGTTCACGGGAAACAGGTGGTCTCGGAACTCAAGACCAATACCCTGAATCTCTTCGACGCCACCATCATCGCGACATCGAGTGTCGCGCCGGCCTACAGCCTCGCGGCGACGATCGCGTTTCTCTTCGTCGTCTCGGGAGCCGCATCGCCCGCGGCAATTCTCGTGAGCTTCTTCCCGGTGATGTTCATCGCGCTCGCGTACTACTACCTCAACAAGCAGGATCCCAACTGCGGCGCCTCGTACTCGTGGGTCAGCCGCACGCTCAGCCCGTACATCGGCTGGTTTGGCGGCTGGGTCCAGCTCTGCGCCAACGTGCTGTTCTGTGCCGCCGCGCCGCTGATCGCCGGGCAGTACACCTTGCAACTGCTCAACAGTTTCGGCTGGGTCAACGACAGCGTTGCGGGAAGTCAGTTCTGGACAGCCGTCGTCGGCGTGCTCTGGCTCCTCTTCGTCACGTACATGGTGGCCAAGGGCATCCGGCTGACCGCCAACTTCCAGTGGGTGCTGCTCGCCATCGAGTACTTCATCGTCGTCGGGTTCTGCATCGCCGCATTTGTCAAAGTGATCGGCGGACACCCTGCTGCCCAGCCGGTGCAGGCCAACTGGTTCAATCCAGGGGCACTCGGCTCGATCAACGGACTCGCGGCCGGGGCGGCACTCGGCGTGTTCTTCTTCTGGGGCTGGGACACCGCGGCCAACGTCAACGAGGAGAGCAAGGACGCCGACACGACACCCGGATATGCCGGGCTGCTCAGCATGATCGTCCTCCTCGTGCTGTTCCTCTTCGCGGCCACGGCGATCGATATGGTCACGTCGCCGGCAAATCTCACCAACATCGGCAATAACGGCGGCGACATCCTCTATTTCTTCGCGCAGGGTTTGAGCACCGCGCCGATCACCTACCTCATGGTTCTCGCGGTCCTCTCCTCCACCGTCGCCACAGTGCAGACCACACTGCTTCCGTCGAGCCGGCTGTCGTTCTCGATGGCCCGTGACGGCGTCTTCCCCAAGATGTTCGCCATCGTGCATAAGAGCTGGCAAACCCCCTGGGTTGGGACCCTGGTCACCACCGGGCTCTCGATCCTCGTGATCGCGTCCACCTTCATCGGTAGCGTGAACGACATCTTCGGCAAGCTCATCCTGGAGATCGGCGTCCTCGTCGCCTTCTACTACGGGATCACCGGCATCTCCTGCGCCTGGGCCTTCCGAAAGGTGCTCCTCACATCGGTGAGCCTCTTCTTCCTCGCAGGTCTGCTGCCGTTGATCGGCGGGGTGTTCCTGTTCTGGATCGGCTACGAGGTGGTCTTCCCTGCCGGTACGAGCTTCTCCGACGCGGTCAGCGCCGGCTTGCCCGTTCTCGTTTGCTTCGGTCTCGGGATACCGTTGACGATCATTGCCGCGCTGGTCAACAAGAACGGCTTCTTCAAGGAGAAGACTGTCTCGTACATCCGGCGCAACGGACAACTCGTTGCGGCCATGGCCGGCGGCGGGAGCATGGAACTCGCCGGCGCGAGTGTGAGCACCCCCGGCGCGCAGGTCACGCCCGAGTCGGTCGCCGACCCAGCGAGCTCAAAGCCGATCGAGTAACGAGTAGTACACACCGACGAGTGGGAGGAACCAGGGGTGCCCCCGGTACAGCGGAATCCGCGGAAAGCGGAGATCCGCAAAGGCCGGTTGGGCACCTCTGGCGATCCACTCGCCGGCGAGCGTTCCCATCCAGCTGCCCAGCGCGACGCCACTGCCGCAGTAGCCCATCGCGTACGTAACCCCCTCAGAGCGCGTGAGGTGGGGCAGCTGGTCGAACGTGAAACCTACATTGCCCGTCCACGCATGGCTGATACGCACACCGGCGAGCTGCGGATAGATCGCGATCATCGCCCTGTAGAGACGATCGCGCGCGGTCTGCACGGTCACGGGCGCGAAGCTCGTGCGGCCGCCGAAGACGAGGCGGCCATCCGGCGACAGACGCCAGTAGTGCAGGAAGTTGCGAGTGTCGCTCATCATCCGGCGCTGCGGGCTCACGTCCGCGGCGCGCAGATCGCCGAGTGGTTCGGTGGCGATGATGTAGCTGCCGATCGGGATGATGCGACGGCGCGCCCAGGGTGCAGCGGCATCGGTGTATCCGTTGGTCGCGACGAGCACGTCGCCGGCGGCGATGTCGCCGCGCGACGTGTGCACGACCGATCCCGCTGCGACTCGCTCGATCGAATGTACCTGCGTGTGTGCTTGGATCGCAGCGCCGCTGGTCAGCGACACGCGCGCAAGCCCGGCGAGGTATCTGGCGGGGTGAATGCTGGCGCCGTTGTCGGTGAGCATGCCGCCGAAGAAACCGCGACACGGCGCCTCGCTCTCGAGGGCCGGCTCCTCGAGCACGACCGTCGATTCACCCAGCAGCTTGCGCCGATCCTCCTCCTCCGCCCGCAAGCGCTTCATACGCGAGGCGCGATGTGCGAGGTGGAGCCAGCCGGATTGCGTGTAGTGGGCGTCGGGCGCGGCAGCCGCGGCGGTCCGTGCGACGAACGCGTACGCCTCAACGCTCGCGTCGTGCAACGCCTTGCCGGCGACGCCGTGCTTGCGCTCGAGGAAGGCACGGTCGCGCCGGACGCCTGCGTGGATCATTCCGGCGTTGCGTCCGCTCGCCCCCTCCCCCAACGCGCCACTGTCAACCACGACGACGTGTTTGCCGTGCGACGCCATGCGCGCGGCGGCAGTCAGACCGGTGAATCCCGCGCCGACGACGACAGCGTCAGCGCTGGCCGGGAGCGCGGATTCGACCAGCGTCGGAAACGTGGTGTCGTCCCACCAGAGTGGGGTCTCGCGATAGTCCTCGGCGAGTGGCGCGGTCCGCGTGCCCGGCGGACCGGGGGTTGCCCAGAGGCTCATAATCTACTCAACAGTGACAAGTTCGACCGGGTCGGACAGCGTACCTGCTGCCTGCACCCCGTCGTGTCGAGGAGTGTGTCCACGTGGACGACATCCGCATCGGCGAGGTAGCGCGGCGCGTTGGCGTGAGTCCGTCGACGCTGCGGGCGTGGGAGCGCAAGGGGCTCATTCGCCCGCAGCGAGCGGGTGGCCGTCATCGCCGATATACATCCGATGACATCACTCGGTTGCGCGACGTTCGAGCCCTGCTGACGCGCGGCTTCGCGCCGCCGGCGTTGCATTCGATGATCGCTGGTGAAACCGTGCCCGAGGACCCGGTCGTGGGCAAGCGACTCCGCGCCGCGCGGACCCGACGGAGTCTCTCGTTGCGCAGCGCCGCGGAGCGCGCCGGAATCTCGGCGTCGTATCTGAGCCTCGTGGAGCGAGGCCTCGCGGAGCCGTCGGTTTCGCTGCTCCAGCGCGTTGCGTCCGCGTATGGCGGCACGCTGCTCGAGTTCTTCGGCGCGGCGCCCGGGGGCACGGCGGGTCCGAAGCTGGTGCGCACGTCCGAGCGGCGCAGGCTGCGCGGTTTTGACCGGGTCGAGATCGAGGACCTGGTCACGTTTCCCAATGCCGTGCTTGAAATCGACATCTTCAACGTCGCCCCGGGAGGGGGAAGCGGCGGCGCGTACTCGCATGACGGGGAGGAGGCGTTGTACGTGCTCAGCGGTGAGCTGGACGTCTGGCTCGACGACGTCGAGCACTACCACATCGAAGCCGGCGACACGTTGTATTTCCCGAGTGCCCAACAGCATCGCTGGATGAATCAATCCAGCGCGACGACCCGGCTGTTCTGGGTCAACACCCCGCCAACTTTCTGAGAGGAGCGCGCAAGCATGAACACGGTCGAGAAGTACGCCCGCTACGTGAACACCAGCGCGCTCGCCGGCGTGGAACCGATCACCGTCGAGAGCGCGCGCGGCGCCACCGTCACTGCCACCGACGGCACCGAGTACACCGATCTGTACTCCGGGATCGGCGTCGTCAACGCCGGGCACGTGCCCCCGAAAGTTGCTGAAGCCGCAAAACGGCAGATGGACAAGGTCGTGCACTCGTGCTCGTATGTCTATCACGTCCCAGTGGTGGCGGACCTCGCCGAGCGTCTCGCCGAGATCACGCCCGGGCGCCTGCAAAAGACGTTCTTCGGCAACAGTGGCGCGGAAGCCGTCGAGGGTGCGCTGCGCCTTGCTCGCGCATACACCGGACACCGCGAGATCATCGCGCTGCAGAGCTCGTTCCACGGCAGGACTGCCGGTGCGCTCGCGGTAACCGGCAACGCGCTGCGCAAACACCGCGGCGGCGCGCAGATCGCGGGCATCGCCTTCGCGCCGACGCCGAATCCGTATCGCTGCCGGATGTGCTCGGGGAAGTGCTCGCTCGCGTGCGCCGATGCTGTCGAGGACGTCATCCGCTACGACACGAGTGACGACGTCGCCGCGTTCCTCGTCGAGCCGATCATGGGCGAGGGCGGCATCATCCCGCTGCCGGACGGCTACCTCCAGCGTGTCAAGCAATTGCTCGATGCGCGCGGGATCCTGCTCATCGTTGACGAGGTTCAGAGTGGATTCGGGCGCAGTGGGCGGATGTTCGCCATCGAGAAGTACGACGTCGAGCCCGACATCATGACGATGGCAAAAGGAATCGCCAGCGGGTTCCCGCTCGGTGCCTTCATCGCACGCGAGGACGTCGCCGACGCCTTCGAGCCCGGCGACCACATGAGCACGTTCGGAGGCAACCCGGTGTCATGCGCCGCCGGCGTCGCCACCATCGACATGCTCGTCGACGAGCACCTCCCCGAGCGCGCGGCACGCGTCGGCTCGATGGTCATGGCTCGTCTGGACGCCTTCGCGGTCGAATCCGAACTTGTCGGTGATGTCCGCGGGAGCGGGCTCATGATCGGCGTCGAGTTGGTCCGCGATCGCGACACCAAGGAGCCGGCCGCGAGCGAGGCGGCCGCGGTCAAGCGCCATTGCCGTGAACGCGGTGTCCTCATCGGGGTCGGCGGATCGCACGGCAACGTGGTGCGGATTCAGCCGCCGCTGGTCATCGGTGAGGAAGAACTCGATCGCGCGATCGGGGTTATCGAGGAGGCGGTTACCAGCCTCGCTGCTCAACCGGTCGCGTAGAGACGCGCGCCCGGGCGACGGGGGACGGGCGGGACCTTGCTCAGCTTGCCCGCTCCCTCCTTCGCGCAAGCAGATTGTCGCACTCAGTCGGGAGCGGTCAAATTCGCGGGGTTCCGCCCGTCCCCCGTCGCCCTCCACTCACCGCCGGTAGCGGTTGCTCAGGCTGGCGGCGCACCGTTGCCCGAATACGTTTCGATCGCGCTCTCTCGCGGCGGGAGGCGGTTGCTCAGGCTGGCGGCGCACCGTTGCCCGAATACGTTTCGATCGCGCTCTCTCGCGGCGGGAGGTTGTGACGTCAGTCGTTCAGTCTCGAACTCGCTCTGCGCGTCAGTCTTCGACGATGACTGGGGTGCCGATGTTGGCCCACGTGAATGCCCATGCCATCACCGATGTTGGGGCGTGGACGCAGCCGTGGCTTGCGTTGTCCGTGTTCTCACTGGCCGGACCGAAGGCGGTGTTCGGTTCCCAGGGGGCGTCGTGCAGGAAGATGCCGGCGCGCACGACGGTGAATTCGAGTGCGTAATTTGCTCGTTCCGGCGGATACCAGTACGGCGATGAGCGTGGTGCCCACGAGGTGAAGAGCACCGGGGAATCCTTGTGGAAAACGTGGAACGTGCCGTCCGGCGTGCGCTCGCCGCGGCGGCCGCTTGTGACCGGGGTGGCCTGCAGCACGCACCCGTTCTGGTAGAAGAGCGCCTCCTGGAGCGTGAGGTTGATGACGATCGCTTTTCCTGTTGGCACGTCATGACCGCACGCGTCCTTTTTGAGGGTGGCGGTGACGGTGGCGTCCAGGGTGCTGACCTGGGCGCTCAGGCTGGCCAGCGCCGCGGGATCAGGCTTCGCGCCGATCGCGGTTGCGAGGCGCTGGTACGAAGCGAGGAATGCCGCTGATCCGGCGATGTTTTCTGCTCCGGCTTGATCCGATTCCAGGAGGACTTGACGCAGTCGCGTGGGAAGGTCGGTGATGTTCGATCCTTCGACCGCGAGCGCTTCGGTCTGCTGGTTCGCCGTCTCGGAGACGATGTCTTCCGAAAGCGTGTCGATCGCGGTTGGTGTGGTCGCTGCAGCGACGCGCGAGGCCCATGTCGTCGACATCGCGACGGTTGCGGATGTGAGCACGGCGGCGTTGCGCTCCACCATGAGGTCCCATCCGAGAAGTGCTGCGGTGGCGCGCGTCCGGGCGGTCGACATCGCCTGGTTCCACACGGCATCGGTGCCGGCTTCGAGGCTGGCGATGAACGTGGTGCCGGGATCGTTCCACCACGCAGGAGACCACCAGGGTGCCTGGTATGAGGACGTTGACAGCGCCGTCTCGAGCGGTGCCAGGGCGCTCGGCGCGATGCCTTCGCTGCTCATCTCCGTCCAGCGCTGCTCGAGTTGCTTCGTCTGCGCGGTGAAGTTGGTGTGGCGGCCCGAACCCACGGCGGTGAGCGTCGAGCCGGCGATGGCCACGATCACGGCGAGGTTGGCGATGGCAAACGGCGACGTACGCATGGGCACGGCCGATGGTAGCGTCACGGGACGCTGGCGAGACGAGTGTCGCGACGTGAACTACCCGAGGGTCGCTTCGATCCCGCGGACGTCGCCGTCCTCGTCCGAGAGGATGCTCACATCGACGTACCCGAGGGGGTCGAGGTCCCCCTGGAGGAGATCCGCCTGGTCGCCGCCGACCTCGAGCAGGAGGGCACCACCGCGCTTGAGAAATCGCCGTGTATCGACAAGAACACGGCGAAGGATGTCGGCCCCGTCCGCGCCACCGTCGTACGAGAGCGGTCGCTCGAACGTGAAGGTGTCGCGCTGCAGGAGGGGGAGCTCGGGTGTCGGGACGTACGGCACGACGCCGACGACAACATCGACTCGACCCTCAAGGTTTATAGGTAGGGGTGCGAACAGATCGCCGAGGTACACCTCGACACCGTTTGTTGCTGCGCACGCGACCGCCAGTGGATCAATGTCTGTCGCGACAACTCGCGTCTTGGGACGGCGTGCTTGCAACACTGCGGCAATCGCGCCGCTGCCGGTGCAGAGGTCGATCGCGATCCCGTGCTCCGGCAATCGTTCGACCGCTCGTAGCGTCAGTGGCTCGGTCAGCCAGCGTGGAACGTACACATCGGGATCGACGTGAATCTCGAGTTCGCAGAAGGACACGCTCCCCGTGATCCAGGCGAGTGGCTCCCCCGTGAGACGCCGACGAACCGCTTCATCGAGGAGCTCGCGGTTCCCTGCGGCGTAGGCGAGCAACTGCTCGGACTCCTCGTCCGCGGCGATGAACCCCGCGCGCGCCAGCAATGTTTGCAGCGCCGTGGGGTTGTCAGAAATCATGATGCGATGGTTCGCGTTCGCGCCGTGTTCGGGGCTTCGCGCGAAATCCGGTCAGGGAAGCTTGAAGTGCGGGTTCTCGATGATGCCCAGCACGTTGCCGAGTGCGTCGCGGACCGACGCCGTTTTGATGCCGTCACCGACGTCCTGCACTTTCGCGTGCTCGGTCGCCCCGCCGGCGAGCAAGTGTGCATAGGCTTCGTCAGCGTTGGCGACGCCCCAATACGCGATCGGTCCTACTGCAACGTCGCCGTTGGGGTCGAGGCCGAGCTCGTAGCCACCGACATTGAACCCGACATAGAACGGCTCATCGAAATACGGCTCCTGGCCAAGCACCTGGGCATACCAGGCCTTGGCGGTCGCCAGGTCGGGCGAGGGGTAGATGACGGTTCGCAACCCTAGAAACATCACACGAGCCCTCCGATTCAACGTCTCATCGCATCAGCAGCAAGCGTCCGGTGGACTTGCGATCGCCATGATGCCGCCGATCACGAGCAGGACAAGCACGAGGAACAGCAGAATCGCGATCACCCATTTCGTCCGTGCGTCCATGCGTCAGCGAATGATGCACAAAGGTGGCGCCCATGGGTGGCGTCTGTCGGCGCGCAGCGCGGCGGTGCGATCTTCATCAAGCACCGCGGGGTCCATGTAGCCCGACGGACCCACCTCACGGACCCGCTGGATCCGGAGCGCGAGGTCCGAGCATACTGCGCAGCTTCTCCGTTTGTGTGAGATCGAGGAGCGGACTGCCGCGGTGGCTCGGGCCCATCGACGACAAGCACCGGCCCTCGCACCGAGAGCAGCCAGGACGGGACCGGCAAAGGCATGGACAATTCGAGCTAAGTGGGCGAACGAACCCCTTGCATCTGGCGCATCCAGCGCGTCACAATCCCCCCGCGGAGTACCACCCGGTGTCGAGAGGGGATCCGTATGCCAGGACTAGTCGCAGCAGCCTATGGCGCACATTCGCGCCGTCCAGGAGGAGTTTCATGAGGTCAGTTCGTTCGTGGGCCGTGCTGGGGTCGGTGACGCTCGCGGTATCCGCCGCGACCGTGGCCACCGGCGTGCCAGTCGCGGCATCGTCATCGGCGCGCTCGATGCTGTCGGGGTCCATGACCCCCTCGGTCGAGCGGTCGAAGCCAGTGGGCCAGGTTGCTGCAGGCAGCCAGGTCAGCTTCGACCTGGTCTTGAATCTTCGCGACGCTGCCGGGGCGAAGGCTGCCGTCAAGGACGTCTCCGATCCGACCTCGGCGCAGTATCGCCACTATCTGACCGACGCACAGTGGATCGCGCGCTACGCGCCGACCGAGGCCTCGGTTGCTTCCGCCGAGAGCTGGCTGCGCGGCGAGGGCTTTAGGGTCGGGAGTGTCCCGTCGGACCGCCTCTTCATCGCCGCGCAGGGCACCGCCTCGCAAGTCGAAGCCGCCTTCGGCACGACGCTCGGCAACTTCCAGGTGAACGGACACACGGTCCGCCTTGCGAACAGCACGCTGTCGATTCCGGCGTCCATCACTGCAGCGGTGTCGGGTGTCGTCGGCATCAATCAGGAGATCGCGACGCCGACACTTTCGAACGGTGCGTCGGCTCCGGCGGCAACGTCGTCGGCGACCGCTGATCAGGAACCGCCGCCCCCAGCCGGTTTCCGCAATCCGCAGCCGTGCTCGGCGTACTGGGGTCAGCAGATCGACACGTCTGACAACAAGTCGCTCTACAAGCCGTACAAGAGCCCGCTGCCGTATGACATCTGCGGCTACAAGCCTGCGCAACTTCGTGGCGCATACGGCCTCGCGTCCGAAGTCGCTGACGGCGACAACGGCAGCGGCGTCGGCCTCGCCATCGTCGATGCGTACAACTCGCCCACGCTCCTCAGCGATGCTCAGGAGTACTCCAGCCTCAACGACCCGTCGAACCCGCTCTCCAGCGGCCAGTTCTTCAACGATGAGCCCGCGACCGTGGATGACGAGGCTGAATGTGCGGCAAGTGGCTGGTACGCCGAGCAGGCGCTCGACGTCGAGGCCTCGCACGCCATGGCACCAGGCGCTGCCATCCTCTTCGTCGGCGCCCAGGACTGCTTCGACAGCAGCCTCCTGGCCGGCGTCAACACGGCCATCACCAGCGGTGCATCTGTTGTCACCGATTCGTGGGGAGATGACCTTGGCGATCTGCTCACCGACGCGGCGACGCATACCGCCTTCGACAACACGTTCGAGCTCGCCGATGTGACGGGCGTGAGCGTGCTCTTCTCGAGCGGCGACACCGGCGACAACTTCGCCGATTTCGGGATCGCCGCACCGAACTTCCCCGTCGACAGCCCGTTCGTGACCGGTGTCGGTGGAACCTCGCTGGAAGTCAGCAGCACCGACACGCGGACGGCTGAGTACGGGTGGTCGACCGCCAAGAAGCTCCTGTGCGGGCCGGTTGCCGCAACCAACTGCGGGTCCGCGACAACTGCTGAAGGCTCGCTCGCCTTCCAGGCAGGCGGCGGTGGCGGCACGAGCTTCTACTACTCCCAGCCGTACTACCAGGCGCCCGTGGTGCCGGCGGCGCTGGCGCTCCGCAACGAGGCGCTGTTCGGTCCAACTCCGCTCCGCGTCATCCCCGACATCTCGATGGACGCGGATGCACAAACCGGCATGTTGATCGGGTTGACCCAGACGTTCCCGAACGGCACGTACTACGACCAGTTCAAGGAGGGCGGCACGAGCCTCGCGTCGCCACTGCTGGCAGGAGTCGTTGCCGATGCCGACCAGGCGGCAGGAGTGTCCCTCGGATTCCTCAACCCGACGCTCTACAAGGTCGATCTGCAGCACCCGGGAGCGTTCAACGACATCCGTCCACCGGCAAGTCCAAAGGCCGCGGCGGTTGTGCGCGTTGACTTCGCGGACTCGGTGGATAACCTCTCCGGCTACGTCGTGAGCCTCCGCGTTCTCACGTACGAGGGCGTCGAGACCTACTGCGACGCCACAGGCAACTGCGAGTCGCGGGACGCGGTCCTGAACACGAGCGCCGGATTCGACAGCATGACCGGCATCGGGAGTGTCGGCAAGCAGTTTATTGAACGCCTCGCGGCGGGCTGAGAGCCGAACGGCATAGCGACGTATGGGGGCGCCGGGCAACCGGCGCCCCCCATGCTCCAGAACGTACCGGGCCCGGGAATTGAACCCGGACGAGGGTTTCCCCCCAGCGGTTTTTAAGACCGCCGCGTCTGCCATTTCGCCAGCCCGGCACGCGGATTCTATGGGTCCGCAGGTCGCACGGCCTCATTCCACTGTCCGGGCTCCGTGCTCCGGGACGGCCGTATACTCCCGGAGCAGATGTTCGGTAGACGTCCCGACGCCACCTACCGCCGGAGCCAGAGTGCGACCGGGCTTCCCGTGCAACCGAGCGTCGTGGCGCGAGGACTCGCCCTTCGCATCGTTGATGCGTCTGAGGACGCCCAGGAGCGCAAGCGTCTCGGTCAGATGCTGCTCGATGAGCTCGACGCGCTCGCCGGCCTCCCCCACTGCGAGCTCGTTGTGGCAGACCGTGCGCAGGTGCATTCACACAACGGACAGCGCTTGCAGAGCAAGACGTACGGCTACTACCGCTGCACATTTGCAGACGGTGCAATCAAGACTGCGCGCATCCGCATCTATCACAAGACCGCGGTGCGCCAGCAGGTGATCACCACGAAGGTTTTCCTCAACACACTCCTGCACGAGTGGGAGCACCACCACGATTTCGCCGGGCTGCGCCTCGCGCGCTCGCCGCACACCGCAGGCTTTTACGCGCGCTTGCGCGCCCTGGCGAGCGCGCTCGAGGTCGCGTTCGTCATGCCGCCCGAGCCCGGTGCGGATCCGCGTGCGCACACATCGGCGGCCTGAGCGTAACTACGTGGACTACTCAGTCTTCACGCTCGCCCGCCACCATCACGCCACCGAGCAGTACATCCGCAGCACTGGCATCGCGTTCACCGTTCTGCGCACGGCCTTGTATATCGACTTCATGCCCAACATAGTCGGTGCGGACGGCATCATCGCCGGCCCCGCCGGTGACGGCCGGGTCGCCACGGTGCTTCGCGATGACGTCGTCGATTCGGCCGTTGGCGCGCTGCTGGACGAACGCCATGCGGGACAGCCGCACAACCTCACCGGCGCGGAAGCATGCACAGTGCCCGAGGCTGCAGGTGTGCTGTCCAAGATCACCGGCAAGGCGATTCGCTTTCACGACGAGACTCTCGACGAGGTGTACGCGGCCCTCAGAGCGACAGTCCGGTGCTGATGTTGGAGTAAAGATCGCTCGCCTGGTGCCCCACGACCTGGACCACGATCGCCACGAGCGCGATCGTGATAAGCGTGACCCCATACATCGCGACGGAGTGCCTGCGGCGACGGCGAATCTGTGTCGACGTCGTCGACATGCCTCTACCCCCTGGTCGAATCACTCCCTTCCGGCGCCCCCGCGCCCGTCATCACAGTATTACGGAACGCACCAAAAGGCGCAAGCGGCAGGTTCGACGGTAGTTCTTGTGAGGGAGGCCGTCGTCGGACTCAGCTCAGCCCGCTTTGGTCGCAGCCTCGGTGGCGTGCTCGAGGCGTTCAAGAAAGGGCTGCGCGCCGATCCTTGTGAAGATCTCGCGAGCTTCGGCCTCTTCACGAGGTGCCACGGAGCCCCTTCCACGAAGCACCGCCCGGTCGAGGGCGCAGAGCGCGAGATCCAGTGGCGACCCCAACGCTCGCCAGGCATCAAACGCCGCTTCGTAGCCCTTCGCCGCGTCGTCGTGCCGGCCTTCCAGGGTCGCGATCCCGGCGTCAGCCGACAGCCGTGTCGCCGCAATCCAGCGGCCTCGAAAGGCGCGCATACGCTCCAGCGCCGACCGAGCGCGGGCTGCATCACCGAGCCAGAGCGCAGCACGCGCCTGCACTGCCAGTGCTCCCGGGGTGTTGATTCCCGCCGCCTCCGCCTCGACCGACGCTGCGGCCTCCTCGTACGCCGTCTCGAGGTCGCCTATTCCGAGGTGCACCTGGGAGCGTCCGAGGTAGTTGTTGGATCGAGAGGTCACGTCCTCGTGGCTGGTGGCCGGCACGGTCTCCGCGATCCGTTGCAGGGCCAATTCCGAATCCCCAGTCCACGCCGCCAGCACCGCCTCCGACAGTTCGAGCTGCAGCTGCCGCGGAGCCGCGAGCTCTCGCTGGCGAAGGGACGACAGCGCAGCTCTAGCCTCATCCCAACTCCCGAGCAGGATCGCTCCCTCGGCGGCGTTGAGCAGGTTCACCGTCTCGAGGCTGCGATGCCCGGCACGGCGCGCCAGCTCGGCAGCTGCGAGTTGCAGCCGGATCCCTTCATGGGGGTCGTCGTCAATGATGAAGATCGACGTGTACAGCGTCGCCTCGGCGTGCTCGACGATCGATCCAGCGTTCTCCGCCAGCGCCATCCGCCCTCGCGCCAGCATCGTTGCCTCCCGATGGCGGCCCAGGCGGTACATCGCGGCTGACTTCGCCCCGATGGCGCGACCGAGCAGCTCGGTATCGTCGATGCGTTCGGCCAGAATGCACGCGGTCTCTGCCCAGACGAGAGCGGTGCTTGAGTCGCCGGATGAGCTCAGCAGGGAGGCGAGAATTGCTGTCAGTTCAGCACGCGTCCTGTCCCCTCCAGTGTCTCCGAGGTCTGCCAATCCCTGCTTCGCCACGGCGAGTGCCTCGGGGAACCTCCGCAAGCCGTCACCAAGCACCCAGGCCTGACGGGCAACGCTCCGCCCGACGGCATCGCTGTCCCCAGCAGCCAGGTACATCGCGGCCGCAGCTTCGTAGTGCTCGACGGAGCGGTCGAACGCGTCGGTTCGGAACGCGGCGTCGCCGGCGAGTTCGAGCAGCTTCCCCCGCTCCGCGGCGTCCTCCGTCACCGCCAGTGCCTGCTCGAGGTAGACAAGCGCCTGCTCGGCCGAGCCCAGCGCGAGCGCGCGCCGCGCTGCCTGCGTGAGCCACTCACGGGCTCGGGCGGCCAGGGCGTCCCGGCCCGCACCATCAGCCGTGGCGCGTTGTGCCTCGGTGTAGTGCGTCGCAACGACGCCAACCAGCTCTTCGTCGTCCAGGCCCTCGTAGTACGCGGCCGCTGCAAGGTGCTTGGCGCGTCGCTCCGGCTTGGCCAAGGTCCCGTACGCCACCTCGCGGATCAGCCCCTGGACGAAGCTGTACTGGCCACGCTCCGGCGATCGGGGATCGGTGACGAGCCCGAGCAACTCCTTGCGCACCAGATCGTGGAGCGGCGTCGCGAGCGCAGCCGGGTCCCGTCCCGACACAGCAGCGAGCGCCGACACCGAGAAGGTCTGGCCGATGACGGCGGCGTTCTGCATCAGCAGGCGTTCATCGGCCGGCACACCGTCGAGCCGCGACGCGATGAGCGCATGCAGGGTGTCCGGGATATCCGGCGAGCCGAGCTCGCCGCTCACGCTCAGCGCGCCGTCGCGCTCAACCAGCTGACCTCGATCGACGAGCATCCTGATCGTCTCGACCGCATAGAGCGGCACCCCTTCGGCGCGCTGCAGGACGTGCTCCACGACGGACTCCGGCAGCCCGGCGACGAAGCCGCGCAGGAGCGCCGCCATCGCCGCCGGCGGGAGCGGCTCGAGGTGAATCGCGGCGAACGAGCGTTGCCCTGCGCCCCACGTGGGACGTCGCTGGAGCAACTCGGGCCGGGACAGCGTGAGCACGAAGATCGGCAGCGATCTCGACCACTCGACGATCGAACTCGATGAAGTCGATCAGCCCGGGGTCCGCCCACTGCAGATCCTCGAACACCATGACCGTCGTGCCGTGCTCGGCGATACGTTCGAAGAAGGTTCGCCACGCCGAGAACAGCTCTTCGCGATCGCCTCCCGGCGCGTCGGCCAGGCCGAGCAGATAGGCGAGCGCCTGCTCGACCCAGCGCTGCTCATCGGGGTCGGTGACGAACTCGGCCACGGATGCTGCGAGCCGCGTCCGGGCCTGGACCGGGTCCTCGCCCTCGGTGATACCGGCCCGCATGCGCACCATCTCCCCGAGCGCCCAGAAGCTGATTCCTTCGCCGTATGACGGCGAACGGCCCTGCTGCCAGTACACGGTCGCGGCCAGTCCATCGATGTACTTGAGGAACTCCCATGCGAGCCGGCTCTTGCCGATGCCGGCGAGGCCCGTGACCGACACGAGGCGGACCCGCTGTTCCCGCCCGGTGGCGTGGAGCATTTCCTTGAGGAGGCGAAGCTCTTCCTCACGACCGACGAACGGCGGCTCCGCGCGTTCCGATCGCCCGACGCCGCGGCGCTGGGCGACGACGCGCTCCGCACGCCATGCCGGCACCGGCTCCTCCTTACCCTTGAGCGTGAGAGCAGCGAGCGGTGCGAAGGCGATCGCCTGGCCCGCCGCTCGCATCGTCGCCTCGCCAACCAGGACCGTCCCCGGCTCGGCAGCCGCCTGCAATCGGGAGGCCGTGTTGACCAGGTCTCCCGCCACCATTCCCTGCCCCGTGGCGCCAAGGGTGACCGCGGCCTCGCCGGTCAGCACCCCCGCGCGGGCACGCAGATCGGGAGCACCGACCTCGGCGCCGAGTGTGGCGACAGCCGCGACCAGCTCCAGCGCCGTCCGCACCGCGCGTTCGGCGTCGTCCTCGGTCGCCGCCGGGGCGCCCCACACTGCCATCACCGCGTCGCCGATGAACTTCTCGACCGTGCCCCCGTAGCGCTCGATCAGGCCTCGTGAGACATCGAAGTACCGCGACAGGAGTTCGCGCACCTCCTCTGGATCTCGGGACTCCGAGAGCGCGGTGAATCCGACGAGGTCGGCGAACAGAACTGACACCAGTCGGATCTCCGCCACCACCGTCGTGGATGCCCGCGCCGGCGCAGGAGGAACGTGCGCTGCGTGCGGCGCGGCGTCGCTCCCAGCCCCGAGCGAGGTCCCGCACTCCCCGCAGAACTTCACGCTCGTAGGGTTGGGCGCACCGCATCCTGCACAGATGCGTGCGAGTGACGCCCCGCACTCGCCACAGAACTTGCGCTCCGGACCGTTTTCCCCACCGCAGTTGGGACAGATCACCCGTGTCTCCTATCGGACCCCCGTGCCCATCGAATCGTACCCACCGTTGTGTCCGATCGGCGACCCCGGCAGCGTCGCGTGGGGGCTGCTACAGGTTGACCGAGCCCATGCCGGCTGTGTCGTAGCGCTCGCCGGCGACAACGGGAAGCTCGGCCTCGATGCGCTGGAGATCACTGCTCGTCAGCTCGACGTCGACAGCCGCCGCGTTCTCCTCGAGGTACTTGCGACGCTTCGTTCCGGGGATCGGCACGAGGTCGTCCCCTTGCGCAAGCACCCAGGCAAGCGCCAGCTGCGCAGGAGTCACACCTTTATCTGCTGCGATCTCGGCCACCTTGGCCGCGAGCTGCAGGTTTGCGTCGAGGTTCTCGCCACTGAAGCGAGGACCGTGGCGGCGGAAATCGTTCTGGTCGAGCTCGTCTGGCGACGTGAACCGGCCGGAGAGAAACCCGCGGCCGAGCGGCGAGTACGGGACGAACCCGATGCCGAGCTCACGACACGTGGTGAGCACGCCGGCCTCGGGATCGCGCGACCACATCGAGTACTCAGTCTGCACCGCCGTGATGGGATGCACCGCATGCGCGCGCCTGATCGTCTCGGGCGCCGCTTCACTGAGTCCGAGAAAGCGAACCTTGCCTGCGTGGACCAACTCCGCCATGGCCCCGACCGTCTCTTCGATGGGAACGTTCGGGTCGACGCGATGCTGGTAGTACAGGTCGACGTGATCGGTACCGAGCCGTTTGAGCGAACCGTCAATGGAGGTTCTGACGTGCGCGGCGGAGCCGTCCAGCGGTCCGATTGTCGACAGGTCGCCCGGTTCGGTCGTCGGCTCCAGACGCCGCGCGAACTTCGTGGCGATCACGTACTCGTCGCGATGTCCCTTGATCGCGCGGCCGAGCAGCGACTCGTTGGTCATCGGCCCATAGAGTTGCGCGGTATCCAGGAAGTCGATGCCGAGCTCGAGCGCGCGGTGGATGGTCGCGATCAACTCGTCGTCATCAGTCGACCCGTAAAAGGCCGACATCCCCATGCATCCGAGACCCATCGCGGACACTTCGAGCGATCCGAGCTTGCGTCGTTTCATCGCCATGCCACTCGCACGTCGCGAGTCTACAGACGGGTGGCGAATCAACCGATCGCCCGCGTTTCGGCGCCGGGCGACTGCGCGCATGCGCCGGTAATTGGCTGCCTGAGTGCGCCGGTGGGCGACAATGGCGCACTCCGGGTATGGGGCGACGTAGCCAAGTGGTAAGGCACGGGTCTGCAAAACCCTGATCGTGGGTTCGATTCCCACCGTCGCCTCCAAATGCCGGGTATCCTCACGACGTGTCTGTGACCGAGGACGTGCACACGCGCGCTGACGCCGAATTGGGGGAACGCGCGCGCCGGGTGCTCCCGGGCGGCTCCACGCACCGCTCGCGCACATACGAGCCTCGGATTTACGTCGCGCGCTCGAGCGGCTCCAGGAAGTGGCTGATCGACGGCACCGAGTTGATCGACTACACGATGGGTCACGGCGCGCTGCTGCTCGGCCACGCGCATCCCGCCGTCGTCGAGGCGCTCCGGGAGCAGGTGGGCAATGGCACCCACTATGGCGCCGCTCACCCGCTCGAGGTCGAGTGGGCCGAGCTGATCACGTCGCTCATCCCCTCTGCGGAGAAGGTGCGATTCACAGCCTCAGGCACCGAGGCGGTGATGCTCGCGCTGCGCGTCGCCCGGGCCGCGACCGGTCGCGACCGCGTCGTCAAGCTCCAGGATCACTTCCACGGCTGGTCCGATGTCGTGAGCCCGTATCTCGACGAGAACGGAGCGACTCAAACACCGATCGGCGTCCCGGAAGCGCTCGGCGAACTCACCCACGTCGTCCCGACCGGCGATCCCGCAGCACTCCTCGCGGAACTTGCTGCGGGCGACGTTGCTGCCGTGATCATGGAGGCGTCCGGCGCGCACTACGGGCAGATCCCACTCGACCCGGCGTTCATCGCCGCTGCTCGCGCGGCGTGCACGGCGACCGGAGCCATCCTGATCTTCGATGAGGTGGTCACCGGTTTCCGCGTCGGCCCTGGTGGCATGCAGGAAATGCTCGGGATCATCCCGGACATGAGCGTGCTCGGCAAGGTGATGGCCGGCGGGCTCCCTTCAGGGGCAGTTGCGGGCCGCGCCGATCTGCTCGAACTGCTCGCAACGACCATTGCCCATGCGGGGACGTTCAACGCCAATCCGCTCAGCGCGGTCGCGGGGATCACGACGCTCCGGCTCGTTGCCGACGGGATTCCGCAGCGCACGGCCGAGGACTACGCGATCCGCCTCGCAGCCGCGTGGACCGCGGCGCTGGCGGATGCCGGCATCCCTGGCGCCATCCGCCGGCTCACCAGCATCCTGCACATCTTTCTCGACGATCCGCGCGCACACTCGAGGCTCGCCAATGCGATGCGAGCCGAGGGCGTCGACATCCTCAACACGAGCGCCTTCTGCTCGGCGGTGCACACGCAGGCCGATCTCGAGCAGTCGGCCGAGGCCTTCGCTCGAGCGATCCGGGTCGCGGCCGCCCCGGAGTAGCGCCTGGCGGGTCGGCGGACCCTAGATGATCCCGTGGCGCTGCGCCCAGAGCGCAGCCTGGACGCGATCCTCGACGCCGAGCCGGTCGAACACAGAGCCGAGATGCGCCTTCACTGTCTTCTCGCTGATGCCGAGGCGCCACGCGATCTGCTTGTTGCTCATCCCCCGCCCCACGAGCGTGAGAACGTCGAGTTCGCGCTGCGTGAGGTCATCGAGGGGCCGGCGCTTGACGCGGTCGCGCAGCAGCTCCTTCGCCGCCTTCGGCGAAAGCGGCGTGTCCCCCTTCGCGGCCGATCGAATGCCGTTCAGGAGCTCCTGGGGCTCGGTGTCCTTGAGGAGAAAGCCCACGGCGCCGTTGTCGATCGCCTCGACCACCATGTCGTGCTCCGAGTACGACGTGAGCATTACGACCTTCGTGCCGGCCACGGCCTTGAGCATCCGTCGCAACGCCTCGAAGCCGTTCATGCCCGGCATCGAGATGTCCATGAGCACGATGTCGGGATGTTCCTCGACGGCGTAGGCGACCGCTTCCTCGCCGTCCGATGCGGCGCCGACAACTCGAATGTCGGTGGTCCCGTTCAGGAGGGAGGTCAGCCCTCGCCTCACCAACGGGTGGTCATCGACAATGAGCACTCGAATGGGAGTGGGATGCGTAACTTCCACAGTCAGAGGTCAGCCTAACCGATATCTCTCAGTCTGGAGAGAGAAGTCGGCGGTGGCACCGACCCAGCAGAACCGCGATACACCCGGTGCCGCGGGGAGGGGGAGCCCGCGAGGGTAAACCACTGAACTGGGTCGGCGCCCGCCCGCCTATCAGGGGGACTTGCGTTTCGAAAGAAGGAATTCCCGTCGGGAACGATAGTCAGCCCGGGGCTGTCCGGACGCCGCTAGGCCGATCGTCTTAAGACCCGGATTCGCGGTCGGAAAGCCCTTTCTGAATTGCAGCGAGGCGTTCCGAGATCGCGCGCTCGGCGCCGTGGTCCGAGGGGTCGTAGTACCGATGGCCGGCGAGCAACTCCGGGAGATGCGCCTGCTTGACCACTCCTCCCTCATGGTCGTGCGCGTATCGGTAGCCGCTCCCATAGCCCATGGATCGGCCGAGCCCGGTCACCGCGTTGCGCAGATGGAGTGGCACCGGCTGGTGGAGCGTCTCGGCCACGTCGGCGGCTGCCGCGACGTAGGCGCGGAGCACGCTGTTGCTCTTGGGGGCCGCGGCCAGGTAGAGCGTGGCCTCGCTGAGCGGCAGGTAGCCCTCGGGCATACCGATGAAGTGCGCTGCCTGCTGCGCCGCCACGGCGATCCCGAGCGCCTGCGGATCCGCGAGGCCGATGTCCTCCGCCGCGAGGATGACGAGCCTCCGAGCGACGAAGAGTGGATCCTCCCCCGCCTCGAGCATGCGCGCGAGCCAGTAGACCGCGGCGTCTGGGTCGCTGCCGCGCACGGACTTGATGAAGGCGGAGATCAACCAGTAGTGCTGATCGCCGGCACGGTCGTAGAGCAACGCCGGATTCTGGAGCGCACCCTCGATGTCGGCCACCGTCACGCGCACCGCTCCCGAAGCATCTGGCACCGCTGCCTGGACGGCGAGCTCCAGCGAATTCAGCGCGATCCGGGCATCGCCGCCAGAGAGTGAGACAAGGCGATCGATTGCCTCGGGCTCGACTGCGACGTGCTGGCCGCCAAGCCCCCGTTCCGGATCCACAAGGGCTCGCTCGAGGAGGCGGCGAAGGTCGCCGGCTTCAAGGGCTTCCAGCCGGATGACCCGGCTGCGCGAGAGCAGCGCCGCGTTGACCTCGAATGACGGGTTCTCGGTGGTCGCGCCGAGCAGGGTCACCGTCGCGTTCTCCACGTGGGGCAGGACCGCGTCCTGCTGCCCCTTGTTGAAGCGATGGATTTCGTCGATGAAGAGCACGGTTCTCCGCCCCGTGCGGAGCCGTTCCTGCGCTCGTTCGACGACCTTGCGCAAATCCGCCACGCCGGCGCTCGTCGCGCTCACCGCCTCAAAGGTGGCGTTGGTCGCCCCAGCGATCAGCGCGGCGAGTGTCGTCTTACCGCTCCCCGGCGGGCCCCAGAGGATGAGCGACGGCACCTCGCCCGCATCGACCGCCCGGCGGAGCACGGTCCCGACGCCGATCGCCCGATGCTGGCCGACGAATTCCTCGAACGTCCGCGGGCGCATGCGTGTCGCAAGCGGGGCGTGACGTCCCGCGTCCACGGCTTGGGCTGAGGTGACCGGGTCTGCGCCGAAGAGCGAACTCTGCCCGGCCACCGGCGTGGATCCGCTCAGCTAGCTGCTGGAGGGTGGCACGGTGACGACCGTCGGCGGCTCGAGACCAGGCGCATCGCCCAGCACGCTGCGGAGCACTTGCGCCGCACCGAGCAGACCGGCTGTTTCGGCGGGAACCACCAGTTTGGCGTTGGGGCTCTCGGCGAATTTCGTCAGGGTGTCGAGCTGGAGGATCGCGACCAGGGTCGGATCCGGGGACGCGGCCTTGATCGATCCGTACACGGTCGAGATCGCCTGTGCGCGACCCTCGGCTTCGAGGATCGCAGCCTGCCGGTTGCCTTCCGCGCGAAGGATCGCAGCCTGCCGCTCGCCCTCTGCCTGCTTGATCGCCGCCTGCCGGTTACCGTCGGCGATGTTGACGGCCGACTGCTGCTGACCTTCCGACTGAAGGATCCGCGCGCGCTTCTCCTGGTCCGCCTGCTTCTGCAGGGCCATCGCCTGGAGAATCTGCACCGGCGGCGAGATATCGACGATCTCGATGCGGTTGATGCGGATGCCCCACTTGTCGGTGACCTGCTCCATCTGCTGCTGCATCGCCGCGTTGATCTGCTCGCGGGATGACAGCGCTTCGTCGAGGCTGACGTTGCCGAACGCGTTACGGAGCGTGGTGCGGGCCTGCTGGTCGATGGCGACGAGGTAGTCCGACACGTTGAACAGCGCTGCTCGCGGCTCGATGACCTGGCTGAAGATCGTCGCGTTCACCGCGACTGCGACGTTGTCGCGCGTGATCACGTCCTGCCGGTCTCCGGTGCGCGGCGTCTCGCGCATGTCCACCCGGAGCAGCTTGTCGATAAAGGGCGTGATGATCGTCAGGCCGGCCTGGGATTCCCGCCGAAATCGTCCAAAACGTGTCACCACGCCGGCGAAGCCCTGGGGCACCACGCGGACGGCGCCGCCGATGAGGATCGCCACGACGATGAGCAGGACGATGACGATGATCGCCGTGACCAGACCGCTGTTGTCCACTGGATTCAGCCTCCCTTGGGGGGCGCGACCACAAGGGTGGTGCCGCGCACTTCGACGACGGTAACTTCCTGATGTGCCGGAACGCCACCGGGATTCGCGGTGACTGCCAGCCACTTTTCATTGAACAGCCGGGCGTGCCCCGGGTGATTCTCGTCGCCGACAGCCTCGAGCGTCAGTGCGGGCTGACCGATGAGGTTGTCCGACGCGCCCGGCATCGCGAGCTTCGGCCCGAGGTGCCGAGCCGACATGCGAGCGAGCGTTGGGCGCACCGCCATGGTGCCGACGATGGCCACCGCCGCACCGACGACGGCCTGGACCCAGACATCAGTGGGAAAGAGCGCGACCACCGTCGCCGCAAATGATCCCACCGCGAGGAAGAGCGAATAAAACGCCTGTGTATGAACCTCGAGGCCCAACAGGATCAGACCGGCGAGGAGCCAGACCACCCACATCCAGGTCAACATGGAGCGAGTGTACCCGCCGAAACGGAGGGCTACACAAACGGCTCGCCGGCCATCCTTCCGCCGGCGAAGCGGAGCAGGGCGAGCGAGACGAGCCCCCCGAGGGTGGCCCACGCCGCGAGACTGATCGCGACGTCACTGAAATCAGTTCCTGCCAGCTGTGCGTGAATCAGGAAGATCACGAACATCGGGTAGGTCGATCGATGTATCCACCGCCAGACCGCAGGGCGCATCCAACGCCGGAGCGCCGAGGTCGCGGCGACGAGGACCAGCAGGAGCAGACCGACCGTGCCGAGCCCGATCGCAAGCTGAGATCCTGCCCCCTCGTTGACCCTGAACGGAACAAGCAGGTCGAGCGGCGCGATGCGAGACGTCGCGTCCAGGAGCAACGAGGTCACGTGAACGGCGACGAGCGGCACCCAGAACCAGGTGAGAAACCCATGCACGGCCATCACGCCGCGGTTTCGAGCGACGGGCGCGAGGTACGCCGTTCGGATTGCCATACCGGTGAGCAGTGACGCCGCCAGCACGAAGAACGCGGCCAGCGCCGCGGCGCGCGCTGCGTACCAGAGGATCAGATCGACGTTCACGTCACACCGCGAGCGCCGGCGGGTCGAGGACGAACGCGTGGTGTGCGGCGCCGCGTGTACGGAGCCACTCGGGAGCGGCAGCCGAACCCACCAGGCAGGCGCCTTTGGCGAGCACCTCTGCCCGAAGCGCGCTGAGGGCGACCACGGAGCCGGCGCTGATCGCGGTTTGCGCAGGTGCCCCAGTGCGGGGGTCGATCAAGTGGTGGCCGCCCGGCCAGTGACGCCCGGAGGTTCCTGAGGTCGCGATTCCTGCGTCTCGTACCAGGACGGTGGTGTCATCGCAGAGGGTCACGGACCATCCGGCACCCTCGGCGCCGACGCCCCGCGCACGCACATCGCCTCCGAGGTTGATCGCGGCGTTCTCGAAGCGCTCGCACAAGGTATCCGCGAGCCAACCCTTGCCGACCCCACCCAGGTCGACTGCGCAGCCCCCGGCTAGACGCGCCCAGCCATCACCGACTTCGAGCACGTCAGGCAAGGGCGGGAGCACCGAGTTGGGAAGGGTGCGAGCGCGGGCAACCGGATGACGGCGAAGCCTGGTGATCGACCGGTCGTACCCAGCCTTGATGAGCGCCTGCAGACAGGCCGCGTTGACCAGCCCGCCGCTGAGTTCGTACGCGTCGAGACAGGTGCGGAGCAACTCGCCGAGCAGGGCCGAAACCGGGACGCGGGCGCCTGCCGCCGCATTGAAGCGCGACAGCTCACTCCCAGGATCGAACCTCGTCAACCGCCGCTCGAATGCATACGTGTCCGCGACCAGCGAGGACACGTCGCCATCTCGCCCCCCGCACACCATGACCTCACATCGGGCGCCCCCAAACGCGGTGAACGCGTGCCGGATGCAGCGGTCGTCCATGACCGTCATGACACGTATGTATTGATGAGCGGCTGCGTCGACGGAGGCGCGTCGACGATCGACGGAGCGATGGTGCCGCCCTGTCGTGTCGTGTCGTCGCAGTGGCCGGTCGCGTCCGAGGCATTGCGCGCCAACGAGCGCACGTAGGCTTCGACATCGAGCCGCTGGGACGCGGTAAGCGGGGCGAGGATCAGGCGTCGCGCGGCCGCGCTCCCGGCTGCGCGCAACTGCTCCACGACCGGGAGCAACGACGGATCGATTGTTGCGCCGTCGCAGGACTGCGGGATCACCAGCGGCGACGAGGTGGGAGACGGCTCGCCCACCTGCGGGCGAAGCGGGGCGGTGGCCGGCTTTGGGTCAATTGCGACCAGAACACCGCTGGCAGCGCAGACGACCACCGCGCCGACCCCGCTCATCACCTTGAGCGCTCGGGTGCTGAGGGTCACCGCTACAGCGTCTGAATGATCGGCAGCTCGGGGAACGATGCGCCGAGCACCGACGTCGGATCTGCCTGGAGCCAGTCGCGGATGAGCGTCTGGTAGACGCTTCGGAAGTCGACGTTGTACTGGAGGTTTCCCGAGTCGACGGTCTTTGTGAGCGATGGCTGCTCACCGAACACCCCACCCTTGACCGGTTTGCCCACCACGAAGATGGGCGCAGCGGCGCCGTGATCGGTGCCCTTGCCCCCGTTCTCCACCACCCGACGGCCGAACTCCGACCAGGTCATCAGGACCACGCGATCGGCCATGCCGTGGTTGGCGATGTCCTGCATGAAGGCGCTCACGGCGCTGTCGACGTAGGCGAGGAGCGCGTTCTGCCTGGTGTCCTCATCCTGGTGCGTGTCGAAACCGCCCAGGACGACGTGGCAGATCTTGACGCTCGGCTGCGTCACGATCATCTCGGCCGTCAGCTGGAGGGACGCGGCGAGGCTGTTCTTGCTGCCGTAGACGGTGCTTGACGGTGTGTAGCTCACCGATGGCGTGTAGCGCGTTTGCGAATCGGCGAGCGCCGCAATGCCGTATTCGGCCGTCGTGAGTGCCTGGTCGAAGAGGACGCCATAGATGCCCGGCGTCCGCTTGTAGAGGTCGGGTGCGGCGACACGGCGGCCGGCACCGCCGTCAACGTTGTACGTCGGAATTGACTCGATGACGCTGACCGTTGCGTTCTGCGCGAGCAGCTCGGCGGGGGTGCTCGCCTGGCCCAGCGCGCACCCGGTGAGGGGATGGCCTTGGGAGTCGAACTGGCTCGCCAGCAGCTTGCCGAGCCATCCGTCGGTCTGCTCCATGGTCGGATCCGCGTGCTCCCAGATGTACAGACCTTCGAAGTGCGAGTACACGGGATTGGGATAGCCGACTCCCTGCACGAGCGCGACCTCGCCCGCGTCGAAGAGTTTCTTCATCCCTGGCATGACCGGATTGAGGCCGACCTCCGCGTTGAGCGGCAGGACCTTGTCGTCGGCGATGCCGATTGTCGGCCTCGCCTGCGGGTACGCCGGGTCCGTGTACGGGATGACCGTGTTCAGCCCGTCGTTGCCGCCACCCAGCTGGAGAATCACCAACACGTGGTCGTTGTGGATGTCCTCGATCGTGGCCGCGAAAACGGATTGCGCGAACACCGGCGGCACCACAATGCCCACGCCGGTTGCGGTGATACCACTCACCATGAAATCGCGTCGAGTGATCATCTCGTTCGCCTCATTTGAGCTGAAATTCGGGGCTTGCGAGGAGCGCGTACCAACGGTCGCCGTCGCTCTTGCTCGCATTGAAAACGGCGGCGGTATCGGGCCCGACAACACCATCGAGCTGCGTCTGCACAGCGGCCACCGGGTCCGGAAACGTGCTCTCGGAGGCCACAACAGTTGCAGCGAAATTCAGCCGTGCCAGCCAGGCTCCGGATGACACCCATCCCTGGTTGGACGGCCAGCCCGCGACAGTCGGCATGTCGTAGAGGATCTGGTCCATGCCTTCACCGGACTCCGCGCACTGCGCGGCGAGACCAGGACGAGCCAGTGCGCGCATGGTGGCGACCATGTACTCGACAGGGCCGCGAACCAGAGACCGGTACGCAGCGGGCGACGTGAATGCCTCGTTGGTGAAGATGGCCCGCATCAACGTTTTGATGTCGTAGTCGCTGGAGCGAAATTGCGCGGCGATGCTGGAGATGAGTTCTGTTGAGGGATCCGGTGTGCAGAACTGCACCAGCGCGTCGCGCGCGATATGCGATGCGCACGATGGCTGCGACAGGATGATGTCGAGTGCCTGACCCGGGTCAAAGTTCCCGGTATGCCCGAGGAATGTCTTGCTGCCGCTGTCGTGCTGGGCTGCGGCGAGGACCCCTTTAAACGTCGCGCCCGAAGCGAGCAGTTGCCCCAAAGCCTGCGTGTACTGAGCAGGGGACGACGCTTTGACCTTTGGTGGCTGTATCCGCCGCCCACTCGCGTCCACGAGGACGGTTCGAATCCCCGAGAAGGCGCGCGCTCCCTCGCGCACGTCCGTCTCCGTGTAATTGCCGACTCCGAGCGTGAAGAGCTCCATGAGCTCACGGCTGTAGTTCTCGTTGGGCGCTACGGCGGTGCTCTCTTCGAGATCGAGGTACCGAATCATCAACGGGTCGTACGTGACGGCGTTGATCAGCGTGCGAAAGGTGCTTCGGCCGGTGGACCGATACAACTCGTTCTGCTGGAGGACGAACGGCAGGCGTACGGCTTTTCGATAGTCGCTCGTGAGCAGTCCATGCCAGAACAGGGTCATGCGTTCCGGGAACTGCGCCGGCGTCGAGGCCATGTGCTCGTACCAGGCGCGGACGACCGCCGCGTGGTCGGTGGGATCGGCCACCGCCGGCAGTGGCTGCGGTTGCTGGTTGACCACCATGTCGACGAGATCCGGGTACGACATTGAGGACGCCGCGTCCAGTTCGGCCGGCGTGTAGCCGAACGTAGCCCGGCGGAGCAGATGTGCAGCGAGACCGGTGGACGTTCCCAACGGGCTGCCCCAGGCGCCTGCGGCGCCGGCTGCCGATGCGAACTCGCTGCGACCCACCCGGGAGTTGCAAGGTCAGATAGCGGAAGCCCACTGCTCCCACGGCCCCGCCTGCAGCAACGCCGAGTACTTGCCGGCGACTGAGCTTGATATTGGTCGCACTCATCGCTGCACAGTCTGTCTCGCCCACCTGAGAATTCCCCTGGTCTCGTTGCTTCTCGCGGCAGGTCTCAGGCGATTCTCAGCCGCCTGGCGTGATCCGATTGCGGCATCCGGCAGTTCGCCCCACTCGGTAGACTGGGACCGGCCCGGCCACGCCGGCCGCTTCGCAGTTCACTTGCAAGGGAGTACCACCAATGCCGTCCACCCCCGCCGAAATCTTCAGCGAGATCAATTCCCGCATCGCCGCCGATCCCGCCAAGACGGCCGGCATGACTGCGGTCTACGCATTCGACCTGAACGGTGAAGCGCCAGGTCAGTACCACATCTCGCTCAAGGACGGGAGCGCAGATGTTGGCGAGGGCTCGCCGGAAAACCCGAACATCACGATCACGATGAAATCCGAGGACTTCGTCGACCTCGCCACCGGCAAGCTCGACGGGACCATGGCGTTCATGAGCGGCAAGATCAAGATCAAGGGCGACATGGGCCTTGCCATGAAGCTCCAGTCGGTGCTGCGCTAGCAGCTCCCCGGTTCGCTCTCGGTGGCTCCGGACCTCCGGCCGGTACGCTTCGACTACGACGAGCAACATCGGTCGCTGCTGATCGAGTGGTCGGACGGCGCTGCGCATCACATCCCGTTCGACGTGCTTCGGCGCGCGTGCCCGTGCGCCGCGTGCAAAGGTGAACCCGGGTATCGCGGCCGGTTCAGCTCGGACCCGCATCTCCATCCTGGCGAGGACGAGCTTGCGGATATCTCATTGGTCGGCGCGTACGGTCTGAACACCGTGTGGGCGGATGGGCACAACACCGGGATCTACACATACGAGCGGCTCCGCGAGCTCGGCAAGGCGTCGGCGTAGAGTTTCGCCGCGATGACCGCAGACGCAACGCCCACCACTGCGCCCCAACTCCTCCAGTCAGTGACGGAGGGTGTCCTGACGCTGACGCTCAACCGGCCCGAGGTGCTCAACGCGATCACCCCTGCGCTGCTGGACGAAGTCACCGACGCGCTGCGCGAGGCGGCGTCCGGGCGCGCCATCCGTGCTGTGGTGATCACCGGCGCCGGACGGGGGTTCTGCAGCGGGCAGGATCTCCGTGCCGCGGCAGGTGACGGCGGCCTCGACGTCGGCACGATCCTCCGCGACCACTACACGCCTGCGATTCGCGCGATTCGCTCGATGGACCAGCCCGTGATCGCGGCGGTGAACGGCGTCGCCGCCGGTGCGGGCTTCTCCCTTGCGCTCGCCTGCGACCTGCGCATCGCCGCCGAGTCCGCAACCTTCGTGCAGGCGTTCGTGCGCATCGGGCTCATCCCCGACCTTGCGAGCACGTACTTTCTGCCCCGTCTCATCGGACCCGCGCGCGCTGCCGAACTCACGATGCTCGGCGAGACCGTTGACGCAGCGCGGGCCTTCGAGCTTGGCATCGTGAATCGGGTTGTTCCCGACCCCGAACTCGCCGCGGCCGCCGCGGAGATGGCCGGTCGCCTGGCCCGAGGCCCTCGCTCGATCGGCCTCACCAAGCGCGCGCTCGAGGTGTCGCACGAGAACGACCTCGAAGCGCAGCTCGCCGTCGAGGAACGCCTCCAGACCGAGGCGACGACCACGAGCGATTTCGTCGAAGGCGTCAGCGCCTTCCTCGAGAAGCGCCGGGCGACCTTCACCGGCTCGTAGGAGCACTGCATGCCCGCCGCGATCGACAAGCTCACGGCGCTCCTGGGACCGGCGCGAGTCCTGACCGGCGCGGATGTCAGCGAGGACGACTGGCACGACGAGTCGCTCGTTGCGGTGTGGCACGCGCCAGATGTGGTCGTGCTCCCCCACTCCGCCGCCGACGTCGCCGAGATCATCACGATTGCGCGGGAGTTCGCCATGCCCGTCACCGCTCGCGGCGCCGGCACGGGGCTCGCCGGCGCGTGCGTCCCTCGTGATGGCGGCATCCTCATCGCGTTTCGAGAGATGAGCGCGATTCTCGAAATCGACGTTGCCAACCAGACGGCAATCGTTCAACCCGGCGTCAGCCTGCTCGAGCTCGATGCGGCCGCGGCGGCGCACGGGCTCGTCTATCCGGTGAACCCCGGCGAGCGCAGTGCGAGTCTCGGAGGCACGGTTGCCACCAACGCGGGTGGGATGCGTGCGGTGAAGTACGGGGTCACGCGTCACCAGGTGCTGGGCCTCGAGGCGGTCCTCGGCACCGGCGAGATCATCCGCACGGGTGGGAAGTTTGTGAAATCGACATCGGGCTACGACCTGACGCAGCTCATCGTCGGCTCCGAGGGCACCCTGGCCGTGGTGACCGAGGCCATCCTGCGTCTCTCTCCGCGGCTGGCGCACGCCGCCACGGTGCTCGCGCCGTTCCGCACCGTTGCCGAGGTCGCGGCCGCGGTGCCGCGGATTGTCCAGAGCGGTGTCGCCCCGATGATCCTCGAGTACATCGACATGATGTCGATGACGGCCATAACTGCCGCCCGCGGGCTTGAACTCGGGATTGGCGCGGCAGTCAAGGACGCGGCGCTCGCGTACCTCGTCGTGGTGCTGGAGTCGCGCGATGAGGGCCGCCTCGACGAGGACATCGAGCAACTCGGCGATTTGATCACCACGCTCGGCGCGCTCGACGTATATGTGCTCCCGCCCCGCGCGGCGGCGGAGTTGATCGAAGCGCGCGAGCGCGCGTTCTTCGCTGCCAAGGCGGCCGGGGCCAACGAGATCATCGACACCGTGGTGCCGCGCGCGCAGATTCCAGAGTTCCTCGCGGACGTTTCGGTGATCGCGCAGGAGAGTGGCTCGATGATCATCGGGTGCGGACACGCCGGCGACGGCAACGTCCATCTCTCGGTGTTCCAGTCGGACCCGGAGCGCCTCGAGCAGGTGCTGCGCAGCGTCTTCACCACGGGCGCAGCCCTCGGTGGCGCTGTGTCGGGCGAGCATGGCATCGGCACCGACAAGCGAAGCCATTTTCTGGCGCTCGAGAACCCGGCAAAGCTCGCGCTCATGGCCCGGATCAAGACGGCGTTCGATCCCGACGGCATCCTCAATCCAGGGGCGATGCTCGACCCGGCCGCGGCGGCGAGCCCGGCGGGCGCGCGATGATCGGCGGCGAGGCGCTGGTTCGCAGCCTCGTTGCGTCTGGGGTCGACGTGGTGTTCGCCAATCCCGGCACGTCGGAGATGCACTTCGTCGCCACCCTCGATGCCGTTCCGGAGATGCGCGGCGTGCTCGCGCTCTTTGAAGGAGCGGCGACTGGCGCCGCCGATGGCTTCGGCCGCATGCGTGACTCGCCGGCTGCCGTCCTGCTCCATCTCGGGCCGGGCCTCGGCAACGGACTCGCCAATCTCCACAACGCGCGGCGCAGCCGCGCTCCGGTGGTCGCGATCGTCGGCGACCATGCGACGTACCACGTGCAGCACGACGCGCCGCTGCAGTCGGACATCGACACCGTGGCGCGCAACGTCTCGACGTGGATCCGGCGGAGCGCGCGTCCAGAGGATGCGGGGGCCGATGCCGCAGCAGCAGTCGCGGCCGCGTGTGGTCCTCCCGGACAGATCGCAACGCTCATCCTTCCCGCCGATGTCTCGTGGTCCGAAGGTGGCGTGTTAGCGCCACCAGTGGCACGAACGCCCCGTGCAACGGTACCCGCATCCCGTGTCGCATCGGTCGCGGCAACGCTGCGATCGGGTGAGAACAGTGCGCTGCTGCTTGGTGGCAGCTCGCTTCGCGCCGGGGGCATCGAGGCCGCGGCGCGGATCGGCGGCGCGACCGGAGCCGGCGTGCTGGCCGAGACGTTCTCGGCGCGAGCCGAGCGCGGCGCCGGAATTCCGGTGATCCAGCGCCTGGCGTATCTCGCGGAGATGGCGGCGGGACAGCTCGACGGGCTCCGTCACCTCATCCTTGTCGACACGACGTCGCCGGTCTCGTTCTTTGCATATCCGGGAAAGCCGAGTGACCTCGTTCCCGAAGGGTGCGAGGTTACCGTTCTGGCGGGCGGCGGCGATGACGCGGTGGCGGCGCTCGAAGCGCTCGCCTCCGAACTCGGTGCCGAGACCGAATCTCCGATGACCCAAATGCCGAGACCGGAACTGCCAACCGGCGATCTCGGCGCCGAGTCGATCGCCCGTGCGATCGGTGCGCTGCTCCCGGAAGGCGCCATCGTGTCCGACGAAGCGAACACCAGCGGAACGTTCCTCCTCGGATATACCGGCGGCGCTCCGCGGCACGACTGGCTGAGCCTCACCGGCGGGTCGATCGGCCAGGGACTTCCGGTCGCGCTGGGCGCCGCGATCGCGTGCCCTGACCGCCCCGTTCTGGCGCTCGAAGCGGACGGGTCCGCGCTGTACACGCTCCAAGCGCTGTGGACGATGGCGCGCGAGCAACTCAACGTCACCACCGTCATTTTCAGCAATCGACGCTACGCGATTCTCCGCATGGAACTCGCGCGGGTTGGTGCCGTCGCGTCGGGACAGCGAGCCCTCGAGATGCTCGACATCTCGCCGCCCGACATTGACTTCGTCGCTCTGGCACGCGGGTTCGGCGTTCCCGCAACGCGCCCGGACAGCGCCGAAGCGTTTGCGGCTGACCTCGGGCGTGCATTCGCCGAGCCTGGCCCGCACCTGATTGAAGCGGTGATCCCCTCGCTCTTCTGATCAGCCGCGGAAGCGCTCGCCGCCGCGGATCGGGATGGTCAGCCAGTTCTCGCGCGGCGGCAATGGGCAACTCCATTGCGGGTCGTAGCTGCACGACGGCTGATACGAGAAGTTGAAGTCGAGAATCAGACGCCCGTCATCGTCAGCACCGAGATCCGCTCCCTTCGCTGTGTCAAGCAGGTACCGGCCGGCGCCGTATGTCTCGGTCCCGCACGTGGCGTCGCGAAAGGAGACAAAGAATCCTCCCGAATAGTCGAGCAGCCAGAACATCGACAGTGAAAGACGCTCACCGAGGAGCGTGCAATGCGCGGTTCCCGCGCGCTCGGCGGTGACGTGGCCGGATGTGGAACCCGGCAGCTCGAACGTTGCGCCGTCTGCGTCTGCGACCTCGGCGACGGTGCGCAGCGCGGGGTCGTAGTCGTAGTACAGCGGCGTCGTGGCATCGCCGCGAGCGGCCGCGGGAACCGGGCTCTGCGGATGGAAACGGAAAAGGTCGTCGCGGACGTCGCGCCAGCGCGTCCATGCCGCGACGGGGTCTGGTTCGACGCGGATCGCGCCGTACAGGTCGCTCACCTGACGCCGCCAGTCGGCGAGCTCGAGGCGTTCGCGGATCACGTCAGCGCCAAGTCCGCAACCGCTCGGTCATCGAGCGACTGTAGCGAACCTCATGGACCGTCGCCGTAGACAACTCCACCACGCAACTCATCCATTCGCCGCATTCGTGCGTGCGCCACCTCGCCGAGACGCGCAAGCACGCCTGCGATGAGCGCTTCGGTCAACGCAACCGCCGAGACGAGCGAGTCGAACGGCATCACCGTCGTCTGCACACCCGTGACGAGCACGAAGCGCGCGGACGCCGCGGCGGGCGACAACCAGGGATCGGTCACCAGCACGACCGTGCTCCCCCGCCCCGCTGCGACACGGGCGCTGTTGATGGTGTCGCTCTGATAGCGGCGGTAGTCGAAGACGACGAGCACGTCGCGGCGTCCGAGATCGACCAGGTGGTCGGCGGGATTGCTCCGCTCCGGGTCGAGCAGCTCAACACCGGGACGGATGAGGTGCAGCTGGCTCGCGAGATAGCGAGCGAGGAATGTGCTCACCCGACCCCCGAGCGAGAGCACCCGGCGGCGTGGATCGGCGAGCAGATCGACCACGGCGTCGAAGTCGTGCTCGGACACCATGTCGAGGCTCGCGCGAAGACTGTGCTCATAGGTGGCGAACGCTTCGCGGAGCATCGATTCGCCGGGATCCCCCGGCCTCGTCAGCTCGTACCGGGTGAGTGGCGAGCTCAACCGCTCCTGCAACTCCTGACGGAGTGATTCCTGGAACTCCGGGTAGCCGCGGAGGCCGAGCTTGGTGATGAAACGCGTCACGGTCGCCGGACTCACCCCAGCCCGTTCGGCGAAGCGCGTGAGGCTTTCGAGCCCAGCAACCGGGTAGAAAGCCAGCAGCACCTGCGCGAGCCGCCGTTCCGACGCGCTCAGCGCCCCCATCCGCTGGCGAACCAGCTCTCCGACGAGAAACTCCGGCATTGAAACGATTCTTACAGTTTTGACCCGTTTGGCTTCGTGCGATAAATCTGTTGACGCTGGTACAGAGCCGCTGCTACTGTGCGGCCCACCGCTACGGACCGCCATGGGGAGATGAGCTGATGACCGTCCAGGCTATTGACAGCGATACCGAGACGCTCCACAAGCTGGGGTACGCTCAGGAACTGCTCCGGCGGATGGGGGGCTTCTCCAACTTCGCTGTGTCGTTCACGATCATCTCGATCCTGTCCGGCTGTCTGACCGCGTACGGCGTCGCCATGTTCAACGGCGGCCCGATCGACATGAACATCGGCTGGCCGCTCGTCGGAATCATGGTCATCATCGTCGGCCTCGCGATGGCCGAGGTCTGCTCGAGCTACCCCACCGCAGGTGGCCTCTACTACTGGTCGGCAAAGCTCGGCGGCAGGAATGGACCGGCGTGGAGCTGGTTCACGGGCTGGTTCAACCTGGTCGGTCAGGTTGCGGTCACGGCCGGCATCGACGGCGGCCTCGCGCTGTTCGCGTCGGCGTTCATGAACAACTGGTTCGGCTACCCGCTCACCCCGTGGCCGATCCTCGGGGTCTACGCGGTCGCGCTCTTCCTCCACGGGCTTCTGAACACGTTCGGCGTCCGCCTCGTGGCGCTACTCAATGACATCTCGGTGTGGTGGCACATCACCGGCGTCGTCGTGATCGTCGCCGTCCTGCTCATCGTTCCTGCCCATCACCAGTCGGTGGCGTACATCTTCACGACCTTCAACAACGGAACAGGCGCCTCGTTCCCGGGCAGCGTCATCTATGTGTTCCTCATCGGACTCCTGCTCGCGCAGTACACCTTCACGGGGTATGACGCGTCGGCGCACATGACGGAGGAAACCAAGAACGCGGCCACGGCCGGTCCGCGCGGGATCGTCCTCTCCATCGTCGTCTCGCTGGTGGCGGGATGGATCCTGCTGATCGGTGTCACGTCCGCAATCCAGAACTACGCGACCGAATCAACCGCCGTCGTGCCTGCTGCCCAGATCTTCATCGACGCGGCAGGCAAGGGCCTCGGACAGTTCCTGCTCCTCATCGCCATCGGCGCACAGTTCTACTGCGGCATGTCGTCGGTCACCGCGAACTCGCGCATGATCTATGCCTTCTCGCGTGACGGCGCGGTCCCGGGGCACCGGCTCTGGAGCAGGATCAACAAGCGAACCCGCACCCCAACCAACTCGATCTGGCTTGCGGTGGTCGGCGCGTTCATCCTCTTCCTCCCCTACGTCTTCAATGCGTACGCCTATGCGGCGGTCATCTCGATCGCGGTCATCGGTCTCTACGTCGCGTACGGCATCCCGATCCTCCTCCGCCTCCGAGCGGGGTCGGAATTCGTGCCGGGTCCGTGGAGCCTCGGAAAGTGGAGCCGCCCGATCGGCATCATCGCGGTTGCCTGGATCGTGATCATCAGCATCCTGTTCATCCTCCCGACGGCGTTCCCGATCACTGGCACCAACTTCAACTACACGATCGTCGCTTTCGTAGTCGTGCTCGGTGCGACGACCATCTGGTGGTTCGCGTCGGCGAAGAACTGGTTCAAGGGCCCGCGGGTTCAGGGAACCGCCGAAGAGCTGGCATCGATCGAGGCGACGTTCCTCACGGGCGCCGCACCGACGCCCGCCGTTTCGGCAGGCTGAAAGGCTCACCAATCGCGTCATCACGCGTGGTCGCGGCGTTCCAGCCGCGAGCACGCGAAGGATCCTCAACATGTCCAAGCCCAGGATCGGTGTGACCTGCAGTCCGCTGCGCGGACCGACGTACTACGCGGCCTACCTTCGCGCGGTCGAGGCGGCCGGCGGCGAGCCGGTGACGCTCGATCCGCAGCCGAACGGTCTGGCGTCGGAAGAGGCGCTTGCGATGATCCATGCCATCGACGGACTGCTCGTGCCCGGAGGCTGGGACGTGGATCCACCCGCGTACGGCGAGGCACGCCAGGAGGAGACGCCTGACGTGGATGCCCCCCTCGACCTCACGGAGATCGCGCTCGTGCGCGCGGCAGTTGACGAGGGAGTCCCGGTCTTCGGGATCTGCCGCGGCCAGCAGGTCATCAACGTGGCGCTCGGCGGATCGCTGCGCCAGCACATCGACGGTCACGACAACCACGGCCATCCGCGTGACCTGCTCGCGCATTCCATCGACGTGGTGCCCGGATCGGAGCTGGCCAAGGTCACGCCGAGTGACCACGTCATGGTCAACAGCCTCCACCACCAGTCGGTGAAAGAGGTTGCGCCGGGACTGCATGCGACGGCGCACAGCCCCGATGGCGTCGTCGAGGGCATCGAGTTCGTCTGACGGCATGATCGTTGCGGTGCAATGTCATCCCGAGGAGTTGTTCGCCCAGCAGGGGTGGGCCATGGCGCTCTTCCAGCGGTTCGTCGACCGCGTGGGCGAGCACAACCACAATGGCGCGGTTGCGACCGACGTTGCCAAGGAGGGCAAGTAACCCAATGCTCACGTTTGACGAGCTCACCCAACTGGTCGATGCCGGGGACGTCGACACCGTCGTCGTCGCTTTCACAGACATGCAGGGACGCCTGATGGGCAAGCGCATGGAGGCCCACTTCTTCGTCGAGGAGATGGAGCACAAGAACCCGGTCGAAGGGTGCAACTACCTGCTCGCGCTCGAGATGGAGATGGATCCCGTCCCCGGGTACGAGATCGCGAGCTGGGAGCGCGGCTACGGCGATTTCACGATGGTTCCCGATTTCGACACGATGCGGCGGATTCCGTGGCTCGAAGGCACCGTGCTCGTCCTCTGCGATGTCGCGTGGAACGACGGCACTCCCGTGCGTCCGTCGCCGCGTCAGGTGCTCAAGGCGCAGGTCGACCGCGCGAAGGCGTTGGGATACAAGGCCATGTTCGGCTCGGAGCTCGAGTTCTTCCTGCTCAAGGAGACGTACGCGCAGGCGCACGACCAGCACTATCGCGGGCTGACGCCGTCAGTTCCCTACATCCTCGATTACCACATCCTCGCCACCAGCTATGACGAGCCGTTCATCCGCTCCGTGCGCAACAACATGCAGGCAGCGGGGATGCGGGTCGAGACGTCAAAAGGTGAGGCGTGGCCGGGCCAGCACGAGTTGAATTTCCGGTACAGCGACGCCGTGACCATGGCGGACAACCACGTCATCTACAAGAACGGCATCAAGGAGATGGCGCAGCAGACGGGCCAGTCGGTCACCTTCATGGCGAAGCCGGATCACACCTGGATCGGCAGCTCGTGTCACATCCATTCGAGCCTCTGGGGCGGCGACGATGCGTTGTTCTCCGGCGAGTCGCCGCTGTTCAAACAGTACCTGGCGGGTCTCGTGGCCAATGCGGGTGAGTTCGCCGTGTTCCTCGCGCCGAACATCAACTCATACAAGCGGTACGCGGCAGGAAGCTGGGCACCGACAACACTTGCGTGGGGATACGACAACCGCACCTGCGGGTTCCGCGTCGTCGGCCATGGCAAGTCGCTGCGCGTTGAGTGCCGCATTCCGGGGGCGGACGCCAACCCGTACCTCGCTTTCGCCGCATTGCTCGCCGCCGGATTGAACGGCATCGAGCAGCAACTCGAGTTGCCGCCGGTCTTCACGGGCAACGCGTACGAGTCCGACGTCAAGCGGTTCCCGCACACGCTCAACGAGGCGATCACCGAGCTCGAGCGTGGCAAGGTGGCGCGGAGCGCGTTCGGCGATGACGTCGTCGACCACTACCTCAACTACGCGCGCACCGAGCAGGCGCTCTTCGACAAGGTGGTCACCTGCTACGAGCGCGAGCGCTTCTTCGAACGCGGATGACACTTCGGCTCCTGAACCCCGCCACGGAACAACCCGTGGCAGAGCTCGAGCAGGCCGGCGTCGATGAGACGGACCGCGCAGTGGCCGCGGCCAAGGCCGCGTTCCCGGCGTGGCGCGCGGTTGCGCCGTCAGACCGAGCGCGACTGCTGCGCCGCCTCGCCACGTTGGTCGAGGAGCATCTCGAAGAGCTGGCGCTGCTCGAGACGAGGAACGTCGGCAAGCCCATCTCGGACTCGCGCGGCGAGGTGGGCATGGTTGCCCAGGTGTTCCATTTCTACGCGGGGGCGGTCGACAAGCACTACGGACAGACCATCCCGGTGGCCGGCGGCATCGACGTGACCTTCCGCGAGCCGCTTGGCGTTGTGGGCCTCATCGTGCCCTGGAACTTTCCCCTCAACATCGCGAGCTGGAAGCTTGGGCCGGCGCTGGCCTGCGGGAACACGGTGGTGCTCAAGCCTGCGGAGCTGACCCCCATGTCGGCAATCCGGCTCGCCGAGCTTGCGCTCGAAGCCGGCATCCCGGAAGGCGTTTTCAATGTTGTGGTCGGTCCTGGCCGGATCGTCGGTGAGCGTCTGATCCAGCACCCGGATGTGGCCAAGATCGGTTTCACCGGCTCCACGGAGGTGGGTGTCGAAGTGATGCGTGGCGCCGCCGCGACCATCAAGCGGGTCACCCTCGAGCTCGGCGGCAAGTCGGCCAATGTCATCTTTGCCGACGCCGACCTCGAGCGCGCGGCTGCCGCGGCTCCGTACGCGGTCTTCGGCAACGCCGGTCAGGATTGCTGCGCGCGGTCGCGCATTCTCGTGCAGCGCGATGTGTACGACCGTTTCGTGGCGTTGCTCGTCGATGCAACCCGGGGCGTGCGCGTCGGCGATCCCGAGGACGCTGCGACGGAGATGGGACCGCTGGTGTCCGCGAGCCATCGCACAAGTGTTGCCTCGTTCGTCGAGACCGAGCCGATTTTCAAGGGATCCGTCCCGGATGGCCCGGGCTTCTGGTATCCGTGCACGCTCATCGAAGCGAGCAATGATGACCGCGTCGCCCGCGAGGAGGTGTTCGGGCCGGTTGCCGCGATCATCCCCTTCACGGACGAAGCGGACGCGATTCGCATCGCCAACGACACGCCTTACGGTTTGTCGGGATCGATCTGGACGACCAACGGCGCTCGGGCGCTGCGCGTGGCGCGCGCGCTCGACACGGGAGTCCTCTCCATCAACAGCAATTCCTCGGTGCGTGTGTCGACGCCGTTTGGCGGGTTCAAGCAGTCCGGATTCGGACGCGAGCTCGGCATGAACGGTCTCGACGGCTATTCCGAGGTCAAGAACGTGTTCATCTCGACGGAGGGCTGACAGCACGATGGGACGCCTCGACGGCAAGGTTGCAGTGATCACCGGTGCAGCGGGTGGCATCGGCCGCGAGGCGGCCGTGCTGTTCTCCGAAGAAGGGGCGTCGGTGGTGGTTGCCGACGTGGGCACCTCAGCCGGCGCGCAGGCCGCAAGCGAGTGCAAGCGCGCCGTGTTCATCGAGGTCGATGTCAGTGATCCGGCAAGCGTTCGCGCCCTCTACGCGAAGGCTGTCGAGACCTATGGCGGCGTCGACATCCTCTACAACAACGCGGGCATCATGCCGCCCGACGACAACTCGATCCTGACCACGGAAGCGGACGCATATGACCGCGTCCAGGCAGTGAACGCGAAAGGGGTCTTCCTCTGCTGCAAATACGGGATCCCGCATCTGCTCGAACGCGGCGGCGGGTCGGTCATCAACGTCGCGTCGTTTGTGGCGCTGGTTGGCGCGGCAACGTCGCAGATCGGCTATACGGCTTCGAAGGGAGCGGTGCTCTCGATGAGCCGCGAGCTCGCCGTCCAGTTCGCGCGCCAGGGTGTGCGCGTCAACGCGCTGTGTCCCGGTCCAGTCGAGACACCACTTCTCATGCGGCTGTTCTCCGACAACCCGGCGGCATACGAGCGGCGGCGCATCCACCTGCCGATGGGCCGGCTCGCAACCGCGCGAGAGATCGCCAACGCCGCGCTCTTCCTTGCGAGCAGCGAGTCGTCGTACGTCAACGGCGCGACATTTCTTGTCGACGGCGGGCTGACCGCCGCATACGTGACGCCGGAGTAAGCAACGGGGTTCGGCCTTGATTCCGCTACCGGTGCGCCGCCCCGTGTAACCCACCCCGATATCCCTCGCATCATGCGCACACGGACGACGCGACGGTGCTGCGGATCGTGGGTGTCATGATCGCGGCACATGGTTGTTGAGGCGGCGTCCCGCTCGGCCGCGCTGCCGGACCGCCGCCCCGCACCGACCCGGCCCGAAGCGCGTGCGGTCACGATCCACGGGATGGGGACGGCCGTGCCCTCCCATCGTGTCGGAGGCGACGACGTCCTTCGTCTCCTCACGCAGCTCTGGCCGCGGCTCGAGCGCCGCGTCAGCCTTTTCGCGGACGAGCTGTCCGCAACGCACCGTTACCTCGTCCGTCCCATCGAGGAAGCGATGCTCCCGCTGTCCCCGGGCGACCAGGCGGTGCGCTACGCGGCCGAGGCAACCCCGCTTGCCATCGCGGCGGCGGAGCGGGCGCTCGAACGTTCCGGAGTAGCACGCGATGACATCGGCCTGATCGTTGTCGCGTCGTGCACCGGCTTCGTGCTGCCGGGCATCGACGTGCATCTGGTCAACCATCTTGGCCTGCGCCGGGATATCCGGCGGATGCCCTTCATGCATTTCGGCTGTGCCGGCGGCGCCGCATCGCTGAGCTGGGCGAGCGACTGGGTGCGTCTGCACTCGCGCCAATCTGCACTCGTGGTCGCCGTCGAAGTGCCGACGCTCACCTTCCGGCCCGCTGACACCTCCGCCGATAACCTCCTGAGTGTGCTCGTCTTCGGGGACGGCGCAGGCGCGGCCGTCATCGGCTCGGAGCCGGCTGCTGGGTGCATCGGCATCGGGCGGACGGCATCCCGCCTGGTCGCCTCGAGCACCGAAGCGCTCGGTTTCGAGCGCGCCGATGACGGCTTCCGTGTTGTCGTGTCGAGGCAGCTGCCGCGTCTCATCGAGTTGAACCTGCCTGCCCTGGTCCGCGAGTTCGCCGGCGACCCGGCGGCGCTCGACGTCGTGGCGGCGCACCCCGGCGGCCAAGCCATCGTTGATTCGGTGGTTCGCTGTCTCGGCCTCGAGGAGCGCCAGGTCGCCGCCACGCGCGAGGTGTTGAAGACGACCGGCAACACGTCGTCCGCAGGCATCCTCTTTGTCCTCGACGAGCTCGGATCTCATCTGCCGGATCGTTCCGGCCGGGGGATCGCCGCAGCATTCGGTCCCGGGCTCACCGTCGAGCTGCTCGAACTCCTCTGGGCGTGATGCGCTGGCGGGCACGCACCGCGCTCGTCGTGGTCACCGGAGCGCAACGGCTCGTCGAGCTACGCCTCTCGGCGCGGAATCGCGCCGGTGGTGGGCCGGCTGAGCAGGCAGCCGCATCGACGTATCCGGTGATGGTGGCGACGCACGTTGCGCTCTTCGCCGTATGCGCGTGGCCCCGCCGCGGACGACGGGTCCCCAGGCCGCTCGAGGGTGCAGCACTGGTGGGGCTCGCGGCCGCAACCGGGCTGCGCGTGTGGGCGATTCGAACACTTGGTACGAGCTGGAACGTCACCGCGCATGTCCCGAAGGACGGTCACATCGAGACGGGCGGCCCGTACCGCTACGTGCGCCACCCCAACTATGTCGCCGTGGCGCTGGAGTTTCTGTGCCTGCCGATTGCGGTGGGCGCGGTGCCCGAGGCGGTGGTGCTGTCAGCGATGAATGCGGCGGTGCTGGTACCGCGAATCCGGTCCGAGGAACGTCTCCTGGACGCGATCCCCGGATACCACGAGGCGTTCGAGGGTGTGCCGCGATTCATCCCGCGCCGTGGGCGTCGCAGCCGTCAGATGCCGGCGAGCGACAGCCAGTCACGCGGGGTGACGTCCCGGAACGTCTGATAGCCGCAGTTGATTGCGACAAGCTTGGCAAGCGCGCGAGGGTCGTGGCGAGCCCGGAGGATCGCCCGCCGGCTGAGCTCCGGTGATCTCGCCAGAAACAGCGCAAGGCTCGTGAGCCGGCGCCGCTCGCGAACGAGATCGGCATGATCGCGTGCGTAGCCGGCCGCGGCGGTGCCGGCTTCGACGGTCCCGTCCAGCAGGTCGCCGGCATGGTGCGCGAGGCGTTCGGCAAGCAACATGCCGATTGCGATGCCGTCGCCCGTGGTGGGGTCGTCATACCCGGAAGCGTCGCCGACCAGGAACACGCGACCCTCTGCGACGGCCCGCACCCGCTGATGGAAGTGCGCGGCGCCAAGTGGTCGCGACACCAACGCGGCATCGGCGATGGCGGGAATGCTCCTGCGCGCGGCTCCTTCGTAGTGGCGCGCGGTCATCGCCGGGCGCGATCGATGGGTGAGGACCGAGACGAGCAGCAGGTCGGGTCCGACCGGCGCCTCGTACCACTCGTGGCCTCCCGCGAGGGTGACGCGGATGCCGGCGCGATCGCGTGTGTCCACCTGCCAGTGGCCGGCGAGCCCGTACCGCATCTGCCCCTGCGGTTTCGCCCGGAGCGCGGTCCAGACGCGCATCTGCGAATGCAGACCATCGGCGCCGACGACCACCCGCGCCCGTATCTCGTCTGTCGCGGTCGCGACTCCCGCGACGGCACCGCCTGCGCCCCTGACGAGCCGGGTCACGCGGTCACCCTCGCGAACGACAGCGCGTGGCTCTTCACGCACCGCATCGACCAGGACAGCGTCGAACGTGGTGCGCCGGACCCCGAGCCCGGCCGCCGGGCCACCGTCTGCCGGGCTCGGGAACGGAACGTCGACCTGGACGCCGGCACGCTGGTGGCGGTAGGTCACGCCCTCCAAAGGGCGGGCGCCGGTTGCGAGGACACGCTCATACAGGCCCATCCGCCGGAGGGCGGCGACCCCTGGCGGCATGACTCCTTCGCCGCAGGCCTTGTCTCGCGGGAACCGGGCGCGATCGATGAGGATGACCCCGTGACCTCGTCTCGCCAGTAAGAGCGCGGTCGTCGCCCCACTCGGGCCGGCACCCACGACGACCACCTCGGTCTCGATCACCGCCGCACTCTCTCAGAACGAGCCGGTTCCGGGCGTATCGCAGCGGACCGCGCCACGGGGACCTCGGGGGCATGATGGTCCGGTGAACTTCCTCTCGGGACTGCACGGGGCAGTCGCGCTGGCACTCCTGCCGGCGTTGCTCTTTGCCGAGGAGGCCGGCGTCCCCCTTCCCTTCGCACCGGGTGAGCTGACCTTGCTCGTCGCAGGCTTGCTCATCGCGTCGGGAGGGCTGAACCCCTATGCCTTCATTCCTTTAGCGCTGATCGCGTGCATCGCCGGCTCGCTCGTCGGCTACAGCTGGGCGCGCGCAGTCGGTGATCGCGGCCTCAAAGGGCTGGCGAGGCGTCTCCGCCAGCAGCGCAACCTCGAACGCGTCGAGGAGCGATTGCGATCAGCGGGCTGGCAAGGGATCGCGATCAGCCGCCTGATCCCAGGCCTGCGCATCTACACCACGCTCGTTGCCGGCGCGGTTCGTGCCCCGCGGCGCTCCTTCATCCTCGCGATGATCTCGTCGACGATCGTGTGGGTGGGCGTGTACGTCGCGCTCGGGATCCTGATCGGTGTTCCGGTGGAGCACTTCCTGGACCAGATTCAGAAGCTGGCGGTGCAGGGAGCGATCCTGATCGTGATGGGCGTCGGCTGCTATCTCGCCGTGCGCAAGACGCCGTCCTCTTCGGGCGCGGGGCTCGTCCGCGTTCCGCGCTGGGTTCGCGTGCTCCTCGCTGCGCTCATCGATGTCGGCGTCGTGGCGAGCATCGTCACTGGTCTGCTCGCCCTCGGCCGTCTCCTCGGCGTCGGATTCGGGAGCGGGTGGGTGGACGGTATCGTCGTGTTGCTGGTGGTCGGGGCGTTCTACGTCATCGTGGCGCGGCGGAGTGCCGGTGCAACTGCCGGGGAGGTGTTGCTCCAGACGAGTTACGTCAGCGGTCACGGGTTGCCGCTCCGTCCGCGAGCCGCACTTGAGGCCGTCCGATCGCTGGTGACGCGGTCGGACGACGAGCTGACCGCCACCGGTGACCTGCTCCACGCTCTGGGAGACCCCGACCGTCTCCGCATCGTCACCCACCTGCTCGACCGCCCTCAAACGCTCGAGGAGCTTGCGAAGAAGTCGAACCTCTCCCCCTTCGAAGTACGCCACCAGCTGGATCGATTCGAGTCGACCGGCGTGCTCGTGGTCAACGGTCAGGAGCCGGACGCGACGTACGCGGTGCGCTCAGACCTCCGCCCAGTGCTGGTGCAACTGCTCGCAATCATGGAGTCGACGCCGGTGGTCAAACCGCTGGAGAAGAACCCCGAGAAAACCCCCGAGAAGACTTCGGACAAAACCGCAAAACCGGCACGGGCATGACGCGGCGCATCCAGTAGCCGGCAAGCCTAGAACGCGCCGACGATGAGCGCGCACACCGCAGCCATTGCGGCGGTCGCGGGAATGGTCAGAACCCAGGCAACTAGGATATTTCGGGCGACACCCCAGCGCACCGCGCCAAGCCGGCGTGTTGCCCCGGCGCCCATCACCGCACCCGAGACGACGTGCGTGGTGCTCACGGGAAGTGCGAGTTGCGTGGCACCCTGAATCACGACCGCAGCCATCGTCTGCGCACAGAAACCGTCGACCGGCTCGAGCCGGATGACCTTCATGCCGAGCGTGCGAATGATTCGCCAGCCGCCGGCGTAGGTGCCGAAACCGATGGCTGTCGCGGCGAGGAGCACCACCCACAGCGGCGGTGACGGAAAGACGTTGCCGCCGGCTGAGAGCACGCCGGCGCTCACCAGGGCAAGCGTGATCACCCCCATGGTCTTCTGCGCGTCGTTCGCCCCGTGCGAGAACGAGACGAATGCGCCCGAGGCGACCTGGGCGACGCGGAAGCGCCGGTTCATAGGACTTGGCTGCGCGTGCCGGAACACGTCGAGCGTGAGCACGGTGAAGAGATAGGACAGCACGAAACCGATGAGTGGCGACGCCACGAGCGCGATCACCACCGGAATGACCGACCCCCATTTCACCGCGTCAAATCCATACGCAACGACGCCCATCCCCACAAGTGCGCCGATCAGGGCATGTGACGAGCTCGACGGCAACCCGAGACGCCAGGTGATCAGGTTCCAGATGATCGCCCCAATCAGTGCCGCGATGATCATGCCCAGTGCAACGCCGTGTTTCGGAGCCACCAGCCCTCCGATGGTGTTGGCCACGTGCGTATGCAGGATCTCGATTGCGACCAGCGCGCCGAGCAGGTTGAACACGGCCGAAAGACCAACAGCTGTTTTCGGGCCCAGCGCGCGAGTGCTGATCGAGGTCGCCACGGCATTGGCGGTGTCGTGGAACCCGTTCGTGAAGTCGAATCCGAGCGCGATGACGACCGTCACGATCAGCAACGCGTCGATGCCGGTCACGCGTTTTTGATGATGATGCCTTCGATGACGTTGGCGACATCCTCGCAGCGATCCAGCGAGTCTTCGAGGAGCGTGTAGAAATCCTTCAACTTGATGATCGAGACGGCGTCGTGGCCACCGCCGAACAGCTCGCCGATCGCGCGTCGCGACTCGGTGTCGCCCACATTCTCGAGACGGTGCACCTCGATACCGTGCTCGCTCACACCGGACTTTGTCTCGAGCTTTGAGACTGCTGCCTGGAGCTGCAGCGCCGCCTCGACGACGAGCCCCGCCATCGACTTCGCCGCATCGGAGATATCGGTGATGCCGTAGAGGACGATCGTCTCGGCAATCTCGTCGACGTAATCAAGCACATCGTCGAGGCCTGAGCTCAGGGCGTAGATGTCCTCCCTGTCGAAGGGAGTGATGAAGGTGCGGTGCAGCGTCTGGATGATCTCGTGGGTGAGCTCGTCGCCGGCGTGCTCGAGATCCTTGATCGCGGCCTGGTGCACCGGCATCGCCTCGATCCTGTCGTCGAACGCCCCACGGAGCAGCTGCGCCGCGGCGACCACGTTGCCTGCCTGGCGATCGAAGAGCTCGTAGAAGCGGCGTTCTCGACGCAGGAGGCTGATCGGCATGGACCGGGTGATCCTACCTGAAGCACCCAGGCATGGCAGCCCTTCCTGGATCGGGGTGGTTTGTCGCGCCTCGGAGATCGCCGAGCAGATCTTGCCTCACGATAACTCTCGGGGGCAAGAACACGTCGAAGATGCTGTAGTAGTTGACTAAAACCTTGCAAGCGCGATGTTGACGCATGCCAATTGCTGCAATGGTTGCCCGCCGTACGATGCTGAATACATTGGCCAATACCAGCGGCGACGGCACCGTCGATTGCTTGCAATGAATCCGCCAAACGCACAATCCGGCGAGACGTTTCCCGGCGTTGGTGAGCAGCGACGTCAACGCGATGGTCGCGTCTTTGGAGGTGTCCGCTTGCCCGGGTGCCGCACTCCCGAAGGCCGAAGCGAACACATTCGGTCCCCCGACGCCGGTCGCGCTGTCAATGACGGTTATCGGCCGGCGCTACGAACCATCAGAACCCGGTCGCGATGCCTTGAGGTCGCGGCCGCCTGCGACGAGCGAGTGACCCGACGGCCACAGAACTCCGAACAACGACGCCGGGCGGAGTATCACGGGAGAACCTGTCCTGGAGGCTCTGCCCCGGGCCCATTGGGATGGCATCGCGGATCGGGGTCCCGCGGGGGACGAACACATCGCCGAGGTCACCGCTCCGCCCACGCAGGAAGCGGGTCCCGCCAGTCACCAGTGGCAGCGGCGACCGCTGCTGAGCCTGCTCGTCCGGGCGTCTGTCGTCATCGTTCCGGCCATCGCCGGCATAGCCGCGGGCACTGTCGTGAGCCGGTTGCTGCCGAGACCGAATGACTTCGGCGGAGCCGCTCTCTCGTTTGCCGCGGTGAGCCTGGTGATGCTCGTCACCATCATCTCGCTGGAGCGAGCCGGTCGCCGGTTGCTGCCGCTCGCCGCGCTGCTCAACCTCTCGCTGCTTTTTCCCGATCGAGCACCGAAGCGGTTCGCGGTTGCGCGCCGTGTCGGCAAGCCGCGCGATCTGCAACGTCAGTTGCGCGAAGCGCATGAGAAAGGTGTGGTCGGCGGCGAGGTCGCGCACATGCAGACAGTGCTGGAACTCGTTGCTGCACTGAGCGTTCACGATCGCCAGACACGCGGTCATTCCGAGCGCGTGAGGGTGTTTGCGGACCTCATCGCCGACGAGATGAAACTCGCGCCTCCGGATCGTGCACGACTGCGGTGGGCATCACTCCTGCACGACATCGGCAAGCTCGAGGTTCCCGCCGAGATTCTCTCCAAACCGGCGAAGCTCACCGACGCGGAGATGGACAACGTCCGGCGCCATCCCGATGAGGGTGCTCGCCTCATCGGCCCCCTCAACGCGTGGCTCGGTCCCTGGGCGCTTGCAGTCGAACAGCATCACGAGCGGTTCGACGGACGCGGGTATCCGCGGGGAATCGCCGGCGACCAGATCTCGCTTGCAGGTCGCATCGTCGCAGTTGCCGACTCGTATGAAGTCATGACCGCCATGCGCCCGTATCGCAAACCGATCGGCGTGTCAGCTGCGCGGCAGGAGCTCGTGCGGTGCTCGGGCGCGCAGTTCGACCCAGTCGTGGTTCGCGCATTTCTCAACATCTCGATGGGCAGGCTCTGGCGAGTCGTCGGTCTCGGTTCGTGGATCGCGCAACTGCCGTTCATCGGCTGGATCGACCGCCTGGGATGGAACTGGGGTGCGGCTATCGTGTCCGGGACCACGGCGATCGGGCTCACGCTTCCGACGTTGCTCCCGAAGGCGACGCCCGCTGCCGCGCCGACACAGGCGATCGCGGTCGTTTCGACGGGCGGTGCTGCGCCGAAAGGCACTGGGTCAGGAGCAGGTGTTCCCGGTGGCGGGTCGACGAATCACGCTGCGCCCCCGGGTGGCGGCGCCACCATACCGGGCGGCGGATCACCAGGCTCCGGCGGAACGGTCGGGACCACCGCTGGGAGCGGTCCCGGCCCGTCGCCCGGTGGACCGGCGACGCCCTCGCCCACCCCGTCTGCGCCGGTGGGCGGTGGAACGCCGTCACCGACGCCGACACCCGCGCCAACGCCGACGCCGCCTCCGGACGAACCGCCTGTCGTCACCGTCAAGGCCGGCGGAGTCGCGTTCTTCGGCGCCTTCCACAACGGATCGGGGAGTTTCACGGACGCCGACTACGCGGGTCACACGTTCACCGCGACGGTGAACTACGGCGACGGCAGCGCGACCATGCCACTGACGCTCAACGGGCATTCATTCAGGCTCTCGCACACGTACGCGACCATCCTCACGGCATACACGATTACAGTCATCGTCACCGACAATGACGGCGTTTCGGGGACTGGTTTCACCACAGTTACCGTCGTCGGCTAAATGGCAATCGCCATAACGGCAGAACGCATCGGGATTGGTCCCCGGGACACACTCAGTTGACGGTATAATCCGGGTCAGCCCACGCCAATTGCGATCGCTCCGGACAGCTTTGGACGATTTGAGGCTGCTGGCGGGCCAGTGAGGAGGAAGCCGTGCTGCAGGCGACCAACGCCGATCGTTTCTCTTTCGGACTCTGGACCGTCGGATGGCAGGGCGTCGACGTCTTCGGCACCGCTGTGCGCGCCCCCCTCGACCCCGAAGTCGCCGTGGCCAAGCTCGCGGAATTGGGCGCGTTCGGCGTGAGCTTTCACGACAACGATGTCTTTCCGTTTAACGCATCGGTGGCAGACAAGCGCGCGGCCATCGATCGCTTGCGCCGCGCCGTCGACAGTGCAGGGTTGGTCATCCCGATGATCACGACCAACCTGTTCTCGCACCCGGTGTTTCGCGACGGTGCGTTCACCGCGAACGATCGCGACGTCCGCCGTTTCGCGCTGCGCAAGGTTGCGGACAACCTCGACCTCGCCGCAGAACTCGGGGCTGGGATCGTCGTGTTCTGGGGCGGCCGCGAGGGTGCGGAATCCGGCGCGGCCAAAGACGTCCGCGCAGCACTCGATCGCTACAAGGAAGCGTTCGACATTCTCACTGCGTATGTCATCGAGAAGGGCTACGCCATTCGGTTCGCCATCGAGCCCAAGCCGAATGAGCCGCGCGGTGACATTCTGTTGCCGACGATCGGTCACGCACTGTCCTTCATCAACGAGCTCGAGCATTCCGAGATGGTCGGCCTCAACCCCGAGGTTGGTCACGAGGAGATGGCGAGCCTGAACTTCGCGCACGGGCTTGCCCAGGCGCTCTGGCATGGCAAGCTCTTTCACGTCGACCTCAACGGCCAGCACGGACCGCGATACGACCAGGATCTTCGCTTTGGCGCCGGCAATGCGCGTGGTGCGTTCTGGGCCGTGGATGCGCTGGAGTCCGGTGGCTACACGGGCCCGCGCCATTTCGACTTCAAGCCCCCGCGTACCGAGGACATGGAAGGGGTCTGGGCAAGTGCCGCAGGCTGTATCCACAATTACCTGTTGCTGCGCGAACGGACTCGCGCGTTCCGGGCTGATCCCGACGTGCAGGCGGCACGCGTGGCGGCGCGACTCGACGAGCTGGCGCAAACAACGCTCGCTCCTGGCGAGACGCTGGCCGCGATGCGTTCGGAGACCTTCGATGCCGACGCGCGCGCAGAGCGTGGCATGGCCTTTGAGCAGCTCGATCAGCTCGCCCTTGACTATCTCTACGGCGTTCGTTCCTAGCGCTGTGCCGCGTCTCCCGCATCACGCTTCGTCATGAGCTCGGGCGCGCTCGTCGGCATCGATATCGGAACGTCGTCAGCGAAGGGCCTCGCAGTCGATCCCGCAACGGGTCGCGTTCTGGCGACGGTCGAATGCGAATACCCGGTGAGCTCGCCGCAGATCGGATGGAGCGAGCAGGATCCCGACGCCTGGTTGCGTGCCGCGCGTGACGTCCTCGCCGGACTCCGTGTTGCCGCACCGGAAATACTCGGGATCGGCTTCTCCGGTCAGATGCACGGTCTCGTCTGTCTCGATGCGAGTGGAGCAGTGATCCGCCCGGCGATTCTCTGGAACGATCAGCGATCCGCGCCGCAGTGCGAGGCGATGGAGTCCGGAACCGGAAAAGCGCGATTGCTGCGACTCACCGGGAACCGCGCGCTGCCTGGTTTCACCGCGCCAAAAGTGTTGTGGATGCGCGAGAACGAGCCCGACGCATATGCGCGTATTCACCGAATCTGCCTCCCCAAGGATTACGTGCGCGACCAGCTCATCGGCGGCCACCGCAGCGACCTCGCGGATGCGTCCGGAACGCTGCTCCTGAATGTCGCCGAGCGCAGCTGGAGCACGGAACTGCTGAAGGATCTCGAGATTCCGGTCGCGTGGTTGCCCGAGCTCGCCGAGAGCCCGGATGCCGTTGGGACCCTCGACGGTGTGGCCGTGGCAGCCGGTGCAGGAGATCAGGCCGCGGCGGCGGTCGGCGCCGGCATCACAGGGCCGGGGCCGCTGTCAGTCGTGCTCGGCACTTCGGGAGTCGTGCTCGCGGCGACCAACGAATATCTCGCGGATCGCGAGGGGCGCGTCCACGCCTTCTGCCACGCCGCGCCGGAGCGCTGGATGGTCATGGGCGTGATGCTGTCGGCGGCCGGCTCGCTCGCCTGGTATCACGACACCCTCAATCCCGGCATGGATTTCGACGCCCTGCTCGGCGAGGCGGAGAAGCGTTGCGCCGGGATGCGAAGGGCTGACGTTTCTCCCGTATCTCTCCGGCGAGCGGACCCCGCACGCCGATCCGGACGCGCGCGCTGCGTTCTGCGGCCTGTCGGTCACCCACGGTCGGGGTGCGATCACGCGCTCGGTGCTCGAAGGCGTCGCCTTTGCGCTCCGCGATTGCCTTGACACCGTGACGGACGCCGGCGCCACGCCGACCCGCGGTCGCGTCTCCGGCGGTGGGTCACGAAGCCGGCTGTGGCTGCAGATCGTCGCGAGTGCGCTCGAGCTCCCCCTCGAGATCATGGCCACGGACCAGGGATCGGCATTCGGCGCGGCCCTGCTCGGCGGTGTCGCCGGCGGTGTCTACGCCACGCTCGAGGAGGCGTCGGCGGCGTGCGTGCGCGTCACCGAGGTTGTCGAACCCGTCGATGCCTGGATCGAGCCATATCGCGAGGCGCGGCGCCGCTTCCGCGAGTACTACCCGGCGCTGCGCTCGGTCAGATAGCGCTCGTCGAGTTCACGCCGAGCGGCGCTCGGTGTACTGCGCCGGCACGATGGTCGGCTCGTCGAGCAGCCTGGTCAGCGCCAGTTCCGCCGCGCCGAGGAGCGGGCCGTCGGCACCCAACTGCGTCGGCCGGATCAGGTCGTCGATGTCGATCGCGGGGGCCATGACCCGGGCTCGAAGTTCCGCTTCCACGATCTCCTCCACCACCGGCCAGATGTTCGCGAGCAGACCGCCGAGGACCACGCGTTGCGGGTTGAAGACGTTCACGAGCCCGGCGAGCCCGGTGCCGAGCCAGCGCCCGACGTCCTCCACCGCGGCAAGCGCGACGGGATCGCCCCACGCAGCTTTTCTCAGCAGGCGGGTTACCGCTTCCGGCCGGTAGTTCTTCTCGGCGATGCCGATGCGGCGGAGGATCGCCGGCCCGCCAATCTCCGTCTCCCAGCAGCCGATCGCGCCGCAGCGGCAGCGCTCACCGAGCGGGTTCACCTGGAAATGCCCGACCTCGCCGGCGCACCCGGCCGCCCCGACCAGCGGCTGCCCGTCGATGACCAGGCCGCCGCCGACGCCGACCTCACTCGAGACGTACACGAGGTGGTGCACGCCGACGCCCGCACCCCAGGTGTGCTCCGCCAGGGCACCAAGATCGGCCTCGTTCGCGATCGTCACGGGGAGGCTCGAGCCGAGGCGGTCGTTGACCAGCCGGCCCAGCGGGACATCGCGCCATCCGAGGTTCGGCGCGAAATGGACGAATCCGTCCGCGCGACGAACAACCCCCGCAACAGCGATGCCGAGTCCGGCGACCCAGCAGCCCGACGGGATCGACGCCTGCGCGGTCTTGATGAGCTTGCCCACATCTTCGATGGTCTGGTCAGCGGCCAGGCGCCGGGGCTGGTGGGTCACCCGGCTCCGATGCAGAATCCTGCCCCCGAGCCCGACGACTGCCGCCGACAGCGAGTTGACGGCGATCTCCGCAGTGATCACCGCGGCACCTTCCGGGTTCGGGCGGGCGACCAGCGACGGCCGTCCGGGTGCGCCCAGACGCGCCGGATCGCCCTCCTCAACAAGCCCGCGCGCGCGAAGATCCGCGATCAGCTCCCCGATTGTGCTCCGCGTCATACCGAGTGAGCCGCCGATCTCCGAGCGCGACAGCGCCCCCGACTGATGCAACAGGCGGAGCACGAGGCTCAGGTTGTGGCGGCGGACGGATTCCGGCGAGGCCATCGGGCTCATCGCAACGTGCTCATCAGGTCGCGGCCTCGGCGCGTCGCCGTGGCGGATCGCGTGTTCATCTGATCGGCGACGCCAACGACCACGAGGCGCGAGACACGATCGTCGCGGGTCAGGCTCGTGGCTGTGCGCCGCGGCGTGAGAGGACGTCGATGACGCCGGCCGCCAGAAGGACGAGCGCCACGACGATGTCGATCCATTCGGAGGTGACTCCGATGAGGAAAAGGCCGTTGTAGATGCCGCCGATGACCAGGCCGCCGAGCACCCCGTGGATGGTCTTGCCACGACCGCCGAACAGGCTGGTGCCGCCGATGACTGCGGCGGCGACCGCAAGGAGCACGTACTGGTTGGCGTCCTTGATGACGTTGGTGGTGAGCGACACCTGCCACGAGGCGAACAGGACCCCGGCGATGCCGGCCGTCAGCGAACCGAGCACGAAGCACCAGGTCCGGATCTTTGGCAGGCTGATGCCGGCTCGACGGGCCGCCTCGGGGTTGCCGCCGATGGCATAGACATAGCGCCCGAAACGCGTGCGGTCGAGGAGCATCGTCCACGCGACCATCACCACGAGGACGATCGGGATGAGGTATGGAAGGCCGACGATCACCCCGAAGTGGGCTCGGTTCACGTTGCAGATGGCCACGACGAGTACACCGGCGGCCGCCGCCACGACGATCTTCAGCGCGGTGAGGCTGGCCGGCGGCGCGACGAGACCAGACCGTCGCCGGCGCGAGTCGCGGAGCCAGACCCAGACGGCGGCGAGGACGCCGACAACAGCCAGCAGGATCCAGCTCGTCAGTGGCGAGAACTTCCCCCAGAAGAGGTTGTAGACGACGAGCTCGTTGTTGAACCGGGTGTTGCCGAGACTGACGAGGCTGCCGCCCAGGACGATGATCGCCACGCCCTCGAGAATGAGCAGGCCACCGAGGGTCACGATGAACGACGGCATTTTGAGCCTCGCGACCATGGTGCCCTGGACGAGTCCGACGGCCGAACAGATGACCAGCGTGACGATGATCGCCAGCCACCACGGCATGCTCAGGCCTCCCGGTTGCACGAGCTCCGCGACCAGCACGGCGCCGAGACCCATGACGAGCCCGACCGAGAGGTCGATCTCACCGAGGAGCAGCGCGAAGATCTCGGCCATCGCCAGGAGCATGTAGATGCTGCTCTGCTCGAAGAGGTTCACCAGGTTCTGCGGCGAGAGGAACTTCCCGTTGGCGAACTGGAAGGCGATGGCGACGATCACGAGACCCAGGAGCACGGGCAGGACGCCGCTGTCGCCGTTGCGAATGCGCTGCACCCATGCACGCATGTACTGACCAAGCGTTTGCGCGAGGATCTCCGGCGGCACGTCGGCGTCGGCCGCGGAGCCCTTGGCCGCAGTCAGGTCGACAGTGGGTTCAGGGGTGGGGTCGGCGGTGGCCACCACCGGTGCGTCGTGCTCTCTCCCATCCATGGCTCAGACACTCCCTCCGGCGAGGCCGCCCGGGGCCAGTGCGCGTTCTTTCGAGGCTCCCGTGGTCATGTACTCGATGACGCTCTGACGGTCGAAGCCGCTCGCCGGCCCCTCCGCGACCATCCGTCCCAGGTGGAGGACCGCGATCCGGTCGGACACCTGGAAGACGTCATTGAGGTTGTGGGAGATCACCATCACCGCCAGACCACGGTCGCGGAGACGGCGCACCAGGTCGAGGACCATGGCAGTCTGGACCACACCGAGCGCCGCGGTGGGCTCGTCGAGGAGCACCACCTTGGAGTTCCACATCACCGCCTTGGCGACCGCCACCGACTGGCGTTGCCCGCCGGAGAGCGAAGCCACCGGCTGGCGGATGGAGCGCACCGTGGTGACCCGCAGGCTGCTGAGCGTCTCCCCTGCCGCGCGCTCCATGGAATCCTCGTCGAGGAGCCCGCGGCGGAGGCGCTCGCGGCCCAGGAACATGTTCTGGACGATGTCCAGGTTGTCGGCGAGCGCCAGGTCCTGGTAGACGGTCTCGATACCCAGGCCGGCAGCGTCGCGGGTGGTGCGAATGTGCACCGGACGACCCTCGAAGAAGATCTGCCCGTGGTCGATCTGATGGACCCCGGCGATGCAGCGGGTGAGCACCGACTTGCCGGCGCCGTTGTCACCGCACAGCCCGGTGACCTGTCCGGCGGGCAGATCGAGGTTCACCTGATAGAGCGCCTGGACCGCACCGAAGTGCTTGTCGATCCCCCGCAGCCGCAACAGTGGCTCTGACGAGGCACTCGCCGTTGCACTCGCCGCTGCGGGAGCCGGACTCACGAGTGGCTGCTCAGACACGGGCGACGCTCCCGGTCCTGGCTCCACGGCGGGAGAGGACGTCGACCAGCACGGCGATGAGCAGCACGGCACCTGGGAGGATGTATTCGAGCGGCGTGGAGTACTCCCCCAGCGACAGCAGCGAGACGCCGTACGCGATGCCACCGATGAGCAGGCCGCCGAGGAGGCCGTGGAGTGGCTTGCCCCGCCCGCCGAAGAGGCTCGTGCCGCCGATGACCGCGGCCGCAACGGAGTAGAGGATCAGCTGGCCGGGGTCGGCGTCGTTGGTGCTGTACTGCCCGTAGAAGAACGAGCCGAGCAGGATGCCGCCGAACCCCGCGGTTGCCGAGCAGAGGGCGAAGGCGCCGGTGCGCACCAGAGCGAGGTTGACGCCCGCACGACGAGCTGCCTCGGGGTTGCCGCCGATCGCGTAGATGTAGCGGCCGAACCTGGTGCGCGCCAGGAGCAGCGTCCACAGCCCGACGATGCCGAGGACGATCGGGATGACCTCGGGGACGCCGGATGGAAGGTTCGCGGCACAGACGGCGACGACGGCCGCGCCCAGGGCCGCCACGAGGACGATGCGGATCACGATGAGCGAGAGCGGTGGCGCGATCAACCCGGCGCGGCGGCGAGATGCCGCCCGGCGCAGGAGCACGGCCGCGGCGATCACCACCAGGACCGCCAGGACGATCCAGTCCGCAGTGGGGCTCACGACACCCTGCACGAGGTTGAAGATGACCGCCTGATTGGGGACCAGCGGGCTGACCGTGAGCGTTCCGTCCGCGCCGCCCAGGATGATGATGATGATGCCCTGGAAGAGCAGGTACCCGGCCAGCGTGACCACGAAGGACGGGATCCTCAGCCGGGCGGCAAGGGTTCCCTGGATGGCCCCGATGAGCGCGCAGCATCCCAACGCCATCAGGATCGCGGCCCACCACGGCCACTTGGGCCCGGGATCCTGCTGGACCAGCTTGAACGCGATCGTCCCGCCGAGCAGCGCGACCGAGCCGATGGAAAGATCGATCTCACCAAGGAGCAGCACGGCGATCTCGGCGGTCGCCAGCACCATGTACACGGTGCTCAAGGCGAAGATGTACACGAGGTTGCTGGGCCGGAGGTAGGCGTTCTCCGGCGTGATGATCTCGAAGACGATGGCGACGATCACGATGCCGACCATCACGGGCAGGACGCCGCTGTCGCCGCTGCGAATGCGCTGCACCCATGCGCGCAGGTATTGCCCCAGGGACTGGCCGACGACGAGCGCCGGCAATACGTCTTCGGAGCCCTTGGCCGCAGTCAGGTCGACAGTGGGTTCAGGGGTGGGGTCGGCGGTGGCCACCACCGGTGCGTCGTGCTCTCTCCCATCCATGGCTCAGACACTCCCTCCGGCGAGGCCGCCCGGGGCCAGTGCGCGTTCTTTCGAGGCTCCCGTGGTCATGTACTCGATGACGCTCTGACGGTCGAAGCCGCTCGCCGGCCCCTCCGCGACCATCCGTCCCAGGTGGAGGACCGCGATCCGGTCGGACACCTGGAAGACGTCATTGAGGTTGTGGGAGATCACCATCACCGCCAGACCACGGTCGCGGAGACGGCGCACCAGGTCGAGGACCATGGCAGTCTGGACCACACCGAGCGCCGCGGTGGGCTCGTCGAGGAGCACCACCTTGGAGTTCCACATCACCGCCTTGGCGACCGCCACCGACTGGCGTTGCCCGCCGGAGAGCGAAGCCACCGGCTGGCGGATGGAGCGCACCGTGGTGACCCGCAGGCTGCTGAGCGTCTCCCCTGCCGCGCGCTCCATGGAATCCTCGTCGAGGAGCCCGCGGCGGAGGCGCTCGCGGCCCAGGAACATGTTCTGGACGATGTCCAGGTTGTCGGCGAGCGCCAGGTCCTGGTAGACGGTCTCGATACCCAGGCCGGCAGCGTCGCGGGTGGTGCGAATGTGTACCGGACGACCCTCGAAGAAGATCTGCCCGTGGTCGATCTGATGGACCCCGGCGATGCAGCGGGTGAGCACCGACTTGCCGGCGCCGTTGTCACCGCACAGCCCGGTGACCTGTCCGGCGGGCAGATCGAGGTTCACCTGGTAGAGCGCCTGGACCGCACCGAAGTGCTTGTCGATCCCCCGCAGCCGCAACAGTGGCTCCGACGAGGCACTCGCCGTTGCACTCGCCGCTGCGGCAGTCGCAACCCCCGCGGGGTCCTGGTTCATCTCAGTCGCCTCAAAAGCAATGAGTCGTCAATGGCATTTACGCGACGGGCACGGCCCGGCACACGGCGATACGGGCACCGTGAACCCTGATCGGCCCACCCAGTCTCAAGGTGGATGCCGTCTGCCTGGGACAGGGCGAGCCGGGCCGCCCCGAAGGGCGACCCGGCCGCTCCACTGAAAGAGGTCCTGTGAGGGACGCTCCGTCAGATGACTACGAGATTCCGGCTGCCGAGCAAACCGACGCGCCGGCGATGGCGCAGATCGCGGATGCCTGGTCGAAGCCGTCCTTGACCACGGTGGACTCCATGTTCGCCGCCGTCACCCAGGTTGCCGACAACAGCGACGCCGGCTCCGAGATGGTCGAATCGGCGGGGTCAGTGGTGGTGCCGTTGAGGAGCGCCGAGGGAACCGTGTTGCCGGAGAGCAGGATGTCGGCCATCGCGACCGCGTCCTGAGCTTCCTTGTAGACCGGCTTGTACACGGAGCCGCACTGGTAGCCCTCGAGGATCCACGCCATACCCTGCGCGGTTGCGTCCTGCCCGGTCACAGTGATGTGCTTCGGCGGAACGCCATCATTCTTGAGATCTTCGATCACGGCGTTGCCGAGACCGTCGTTCGCAGTGATGACCGCGTTGATGTTCGGGTGGGAGGTGTACTCCTGCTGGAAGATCGTGCCGCCCTCGGTGTTCGACCAACCGGGTGCGAAGTTCTCACCCACCAGGGTCATGCCCTGGCTGTTGGTGGTACCGGCGGTGACGGTCTTCGCCGACTGGCCCCACACGACCTTGTTGTAGCCGTCCGCGAACGAGATCGCGTTCGGGTCGGTGTCCTCACCGCCGTTGAGCACGAACACCTGCGGCTTCGAGATCCCCCACGAGGTGACGCAGGAAAGGAAGCCGTTGCCGATGAGCTCGCCGACCGCTTCGTTGTTGAAGCTGACGTAGTAGGTCTTCGAGCCCTGGAAGGTTGCCCGGTCGTAGCTGATCAGGGTCACGCCCTTGGACTCGGCGAGCTGCGCGATTGCCTGTCCGGTGGGTCCGTCGAGCGGGCACATGATGAGGACCTTGGCGCCGAGGTTGATGTCCGCGGTCGCGTCGTCGAGCTCGGTCGCATCGCTGCCCTGAGCGTTGTCGATCCGGTACTGCGACTGCGTGAAGCCCGCGTCCGCCAGGGCGTCGTTGAGGTACGGCTGGTCGAAGTCGACCCAGCGTACGGACGATGTCGTGTCGGGGAGGATGACGCCGATCAAGAGGCTGTTTGCGCCCTTGGTGGCGTAGGCGGTCAGCGACTTGAGCTGACCCATGGTCGACGCGATGTCGGTGGTGAACGAGCTGACGGAGATGCCCGACGGGACGCCGGGGTTCGAGACGGCCGGGCTCGAGGAGCCACCGGTCGAGGTGCTGCCGCAGGCTGCCACAACGAGGGCCGCGGTGCCCACGAGGGTTAGCTTGCTGGCTTTCGACAGATCACGGAGCCCCCGGCCCCTGATTCCATCTTGCAAGTGCATCAGAGCTTTGCCCTCCAAACCGGACCCTTCGTTTTATGACTCCGTCCGCTCCGGTAGCGGCAGGCGTCTCCACCAAACCTCTGTAGGCAGGTTCCGGATGGAACGTTAATTGAGAAGGGTTTGTCAACTCCTCGAACGAAAAATCACCCTAACGGGGGATTTTTTGTGCCCCGCGCCTCTGGACGCCCGTTCAGGAGGGCTATTCCTGCTCCGTCGGACGGACGAGAATCTCGTTGATCGCGACGTGGCGTGGCCTCGACACGATATACCCGATCGCGTCGGCGATGTCCTCCGCGGCAAGCCGTTCCAGGCTGCCGAACCGCTCCCGGATGGCGGCCTGGATCACGGGTCGGTTGTGCGACGAAAGCTCGGTGGCGACCGCTCCCGGCTCGACGAGAGACACCCGGACGTGGCGGGCCGTTACCTCTTTCCGCAAGGCGTCACTGAACGCGCCGACCCCGTGCTTGGTGGCGTTGTAGACGCCGCTGCCGCTCCGGGTCTCGCGGCCTGCAACCGAGCTGATGTTGACCACGTCCGAGACCTGGCGTGGACCGTCCTCGGCGGCCCGGAGCAGATGTGGCAGCCCAGCGTTCGTGCAGTAGAGCAAGCCCATGAGGTTGATCTGGACCATCTGCTCCCACTCCTCCACCGGTGCGCCGACGACCGGGCCGAGCAGCATCACGCCGGCATTGTTCACGAGCGTGTCGAGCCGTCCAAGCGCCTCGACCGTCTGCGCAACCGCGCGCTCCGCCTCGGCTCGGATTGTCACGTCGGCCGTGATCACCTCGACTCCTGCGCCGTCCGCGCGGAGTCGCGTTGCCAGGCCTTCCAGGCGATCCGTCCGGCGTGCGACGAGCGCGACCTCGGCACCGAGGCCTGCGAGCTCAATAGCGGTCGCTTCACCGATGCCGCTCGACGCGCCGGTCACCAGCGCGACCGTGCCCTCCAGCCTGTCTCCGACCACTGCCATGGCCGAATACAGTGCCACAGGCGTGCCGGTCGATCGTGTCAGAGTCGGCGGATGGACAGCGACGGATACGGATATGCACCCGACGATCGCGGCACGGGCCGGCTGCTCGACGACTTGCGCACCCTGTCGCCTTCGGCGATCGAGCGAGTAGCGCACGGCTGGGAAACGCATGCGCTTCCCCATATCGAGCGCTATCACAAGGCGGAGACGGCCGCGCTGGCGGCGATCGAGGGCGCTCACCGCACCTCGGACTGGGAGGCGTTGCAGCGCCAGATCCTCGACCTCACGGAGGGCCGCAGCTCGCTCGTGTCGTGGAAGGTCGAACACGGTGAGAAAGGTCATCACGCCGAGTCCGCCGCGCTCGGAGCCGCGCTTGCGCTGCATGCCGCCGGTTTCCTGGACGCGGCCGACACGACCGTGCTCGCGCGTCCCATGGCCGAGGCGCTCCCCTGGCTGCTCAGCCTGCCGGGTGGTCCCGCCTAGTCAGTCGGTGGCGAGCGGGCGGCACTCCACCATGAAGTGCGACAAGCCCTCGGCTGCAGCGACCACCTCGAGGCCCGCTTCGCGCGCGAGCACGCGGAACTCCGACAAGGTGTTGTGGTGGCCGCCAACCAGCAGCATGTCGATGCTGAGCGGCCTGGCTTCTCCGTCCGGAGAGACACCACCAATGATGGCGACGGCCCCTGACGGGCGCGCTGCATCCGCGCATCGACGCAGGATCGCCACGGTTTCCCGATCCGGCCAGTCGTTCAGCACTTTCCGCAACAGATAGAGGTCGGCGCCCGCCGGGAGCGGGTCGAAAAAACTCTGCGGCACAACCGTGACGCGGTCGCTCACGCCCGCGGCGTCGAATGTCGCCGCAGATCGCGCAACGGTGGCCGGAAGATCCACAAGAATCCCGCGGAGCGCCGGCCGTGCACGCAGGAGCTCAGCGAGCATCGCTCCGGTTCCGCCGCCAACATCGACGACCGTGCGCACGTTGGTCCAGCCGCCGCTGAGCTCGAGCGACGCGTCGGGAGTGCCGTGACCCGTGTAGCTCATGAGCGCGTCGAACTCGGCGCCAATCTCGGGATGCTCGGCAAGGTCATCCCAGTACGGTTTTCCGAAGACCTCTGCGTATGCCGGCTTTCCGGTGCGCACAAACGACGGGAGCGTGCTCCACACCTGCGTCATGCGTCCACCGATGCCGTCGAGACTGAGAAACATGCCGGCCTCAAGCAGGCCGCGCGAGGTGTCGTTCAGCGCGAAGTGGCCGAGGGGCAACTCGACAAAGATGCCTTTTTCGGACAGATACGAGAGCACGCTGTGCAAGACGACCGCATCCGAGGACGTCGCTGCGGCGAGGCCGTCGATATCGGTGATGCCCGCGTCGATGTGCTCGGCGATGTGCAATGTCACCGCGACGCGGATGCACCATGGCGTGCCGAGGTCGCTCAGCGTCCAGAGGTCGAGGGGCTGCTCGGTGTTCGCCATCGAATCGATGGTAGCGCCCGGAAAGCCCGCTACTCGCTGACCAATTCGTAGTCCGGATTGAGAATTGCCAGCCGTCGCGTCCACGACCCCACCATGCCCTCGACGATGAGGCGCGCGCCCGGCTCGATGCCGGGGATCTTCGGCCGGCCCTGGAAGACGAGCAGGAGAATTCCCGTGTCATCCGTGATCTCGCACTCGAGGTTGGCCGTTCCTTTGGCAGTCTGCACTCGCAGCGATCGGATGCGTCCGGCGACGCGCACGCGCGTGCGCCACGTGATGTCACTGATCGGGATGGTACCCGTCGCTCGGCGCGCGAGCTCGCGATCGACTCCGGCGCCGCGCATCGGCTTGCGCCGGTAATCCGGCCGGCCGGGGTGTGTGTGGGGGCGGAACCGGCGTCGTTGCGCAGCCTCGAGGTTGAACGGAACGATTGTTGCCGCCACATGCGCGACACCGCCCACCGCATCCGCGATGCGATCGGCCGTGCGGTCGTGGAGCACACGCTCGAGGCGTGAATGAAAGGTGCGACGCGGGAGCAGTACCGTGCACTCGGTCTTGCCGTCGGCCACGACATCAGCCACGTATTCGAGGGCCGCTCGTTCGAGGCGCCGATCGCGACATTCGAGGATGTCGAGCGGCAGATGCGCGAGACCGAGTCTGCCCCACTCATCTTTCAGCTCTTCGGTGGCCGCGGCATCGATGTTGAAATGCACCGCGCGAAGCTCGTCCGGCCGGAGCGTGCGCGCGTACTGCACCGCTCGTGCAGCCGCCATGTCGAGCTGGCCGACGAGCACCAGCACGACGTGTCGTTGCAACACCGGCGCCTCCGCGGCGGCGGCTGCACCGGTCTCCAGTTGCTTCTCCTCGGCGACGTACTGCCGGTGCAGGCGGATGAGCCCGTAGTACATCGGTGGGCCGATGACGGCGACGATCCACGCGCCCTCAAAGAATTTCGTGACGAGCAGGATGCCGACCACGGCGACCGAAAGCGCACCTGCGAAGCCGTTGATGACGGCACCGATCTGCCATCGTCGCCCACGCAACCGCAGATGATGCTTGAGCATGCCGAAACCTGCAAACGAGAATCCCGTGAACACCCCGATGGCGTAGAGGCCGACGAGCGCGTCGAGCTGCGCCTTGAAAACGATGATGAGCAGGATGGCCACCGCAGCCAGGACGAAAATGCCGTTGGAGAACGCGAGCCGGTGACCGCGCTTGGTCAGCTGACGCGGGAGGAACGAATCCCCCGCAACGAAGCTCGCGAGATACGGAAAACCATTGAAGCTCGTGTTGCCGCCGGTGAACAGGATCATCACCGTCGCGGCCTGCACCACATAGAAGAGGGCTGTTCCGACCCACGTGTTGCCGAGCACGTACGAGACCTCTTGCGACACGACAGTCGGGCTGCCGCTGAGATACGGGACCGCGTGAGTCCAGTGCGCGAGCAACGAGGTGCCGAGGACGAGGAACCCGAGGATCCCGCACATGACCAGCAGTGCAGTGCGTCCATGGCGCGCTTCGGGCTTGCGGAAGCTCGAGATCCCGTTCGACACTGCCTCGAGCCCGGTGAGTGACGATCCGCCGTTGGCAAATGCACGGAGGCAATAGAAGATGCCCAGTCCCATCAGGAACCCTCGCTGCGTGCCGACGGGATACCCGAGCGCAGCCGCGCTGGGGAGTGCGTGTGCATGAAGGCCGCCGAGCGCTTCTTTGACAAACCCCGTGACCACGACCAGCGAGAGAGAGACGACGTAGAAATACGTGGGGATCGCGAAGATGGATCCGGCCTCGCGGATGCCGCGCAGGTTGCCGTACAGCATGATCAGCACCACGGCGATCGTGATGGGGACCGTGTATGGCGTCAGCCCTCGAAATGCCGATGTCAGGGCGGCAGTGCCGGCAGATGTCTGCACTGCGACCGTCACCGTATAGTCGATGAGCAGGGCCACCGCGGCCACCTGCGCGATGTTTGGGCCGAAGTTGTCCCGAGCAACCACGTAGGAGCCGCCGCTCTTCGTATACACGCCGATGACCTGGATGTACGAGACCATCACGAAGACCATCACCGCGAGAATCGCGAGCGTGATCGGAATCACCATCGAGAACGCCGCCAGGCCGATGATCGGCACCATGACGACGAGCATTTCCTCGGTGCCGTACGCGGACGAGGAGATCATGTCCGGGGCGAGCACGCCGATCGCCACCGGCGTCGAGAGACGCTCCTGCGTCAGGTTCTCGGACACGATCGGCGGCCCGAGGATGCGATTCTTCAGCCGGTACGCCCAGGACTCGGGATAGGTCCCAGCACCGGACGGTCCGGCAGCCTCAGGGGCGAGTGGGCGTGATGAGGCCATTGGAACCTTCTGTGGGTCTTCCACGGCCGCAGTATGGCCCATGCCGAACTTGGCAGCGGCATCGCCCGATGCCTGATCGACCTGCTTGAATGAACCGATGCACATCGTCATCGTCGGCTGCGGGAGGGTCGGCTCCGGGCTCGCCCGAGCCCTCGAGGCCGAGGGTCACTCGGTCGCCGTGATCGATCGAAACCGCAAAGCCTTTCGCCGGTTGCCGGCCGATTTCAAGGGCATCGTCGTTGAGGGATCGGGGTTTGATCGCGATGCACTGCATGACGCGCGCATCGAGGACGCGGACGCCGTGGCCGCCGTGACCTCCGGTGACAACTCCAATATTCTCAGCGCCAGAATCGCCCGAGAGACCTTCGGCGTCGAGCGCGTGGTGGCGCGCATCTACGACCCGCAGCGCGCCCAGGTCTATCAGCGTCTTGGCATCCCGACGGTGGCAACGGTGACGTGGACGGTCGACCAGGTCCGCAGCTGGCTGCTTCCTGAGGACTTCACCCCGCACTGGCGCGACGCCACCGGGATGCTCCTCCTGATCGACCGCGTCCTGCCCGAGCACCTCGCCGGCCAGAAGCTGTCCGTCCTCGAATCCGAGGGCAGGATCCGGCTCGTCGCCGTCACTCGCGCCGGCGTCCCGCGGCTCGACGCGACCGGCCTGGTCGGGCAGGACGGCGACCTGCTCCATCTCGTCTTGATGAAAGACGACGTTCCCGCGCTCGAGGCGTTGCTTGCCCCGCCGCCACCGGTCGCCGTGGCCTCCGCAATCAAGGCCCACTGATGAAGGTGGCGGTCGCGGGTGGCGGCAGCGTCGGCATGGCCGTCGCCGCGGATCTCAAGGTGCACGGGCACGACGTCTTCATCATGGAAGTCGACCCTGAGCAGGTTGCGCGCTTTCAGCCGCACGTCGACGTCCGCTGGGTGGTCGCCGACGCCTGCGAGGTCTCCTCGCTCAAGGCTGCCGGCATGGCCGAGGTCGATGTGATGGTCGCCGCCACGGGCGACGACGAGGACAATCTCGTCATCTCGCTGCTGTCGAAGCAGGAATTCGCGGTGCCGCGAGTCATCGCCCGCGTGAACAACGCGAGCAACCAGTGGCTGTTCACCGAGAGTTGGGGCGTTGACGTCCCGGTCTCGACACCGCAGCTGTATACCGCGCTCGTCGAGGAGGCAGTGTCGATCGGTTCGCTCGTGCATCTCATGAGCTTCGAGGGCGCGTCGGCGCACCTGCTCGAGGTCACACTCGCAGACGAGTCGCCGGCATGCGGTCTGTCCATCGCCGAACTCGGGCTGCCACGTGAGTCGGCGATCGTCGCCATCGTTCGGCGCGACCACATGATCATCCCCGACCCGGAGACGCTCCTCTACGCGGCGGACGAGGTCATCGTCCTGGCCATGGTCGAAAGCGAGCGCGCCATCCAGGCGATCCTGGTGGGCGATGCACCCGCAGGCGCCCCGGCCCCGACCCTGAAATAACCCGCGGCGCCGCGCAGGCGTCCCGGCGCGGTAACGCTTTGGTTGCCAAGACTGCAACGGATCGCCGTTTCGCGGTCCGCATCCGGAGCACGGGTGCAAGGTCTCCTCATCGAGCCACTCTGGGGCTCCTCTCGAGGCGACTGCGTGAAGACAAGGAAGGTCGCGGTGACCACCGGCTTGGCGAGCCTGGGCGTCAGCGTGCTCGCGTTTGCCGGGGGGCCACTCGTCGCCGAGGCGGCGTTGCAAACGCTGACCTGCACTTCGGTCGCCGTCGCCGGCGGCGGTCACGCTAACGTCTGCCACATGATCACGTCGGTCTCGCTCAGCGCTCCGCTGCTTCACCAGAGCATGCCGCTCGACTGCGAGTCGGCGGCGCTGGCGGTGGCGCTCCAGATGAAGGGGTTCGCACTGACCCAGACCTGGGTGTTCGACGAATTGCCCAAGCAACCCCAGGACGCGCTCGTCTCGCGAGAGCGACCCGTGACCTGGGGCGATCCGTACGAGGCCTTTGTCGGCAATGTGTATGGATCCGAGACGAGTTACACGGGCTACGGCGTGTATTACCCGCCGATCGCCGCGGTTGCGGCACTCGCCGGAGCAAACACCGACGCACGGACCGGATGGACGACCAGCCAGATCGAGTCGCAACTCCGTCTCGGCCATCCGGTGGTGGTCTGGACGAACTTCAACTTCGCCTACTCGCAGACCAGCACCTGGCGTGCCTGGGACGGGCGGCTCATCCCGTATACCACCGAGGAGCACGCTGTCACGGTGGTCGGCTTCAACTCAGTGGCCGGAACGGTGACCGTCATTGATGTCGGGGTCGGCCTGCGACGCACGATATCGACGGCGGCGTTCAGTGCGGCCATCGCCACCTTCGGCGGCATGGGCGTCGCCGTCTGGTAGGTCGCCGGCAACGGCGGAAGGCGTCGTTCGCGTGCTTGCCGCCGGCACGGTCTCTGACTAGAGTCAGAGAATGGACGATGAGGCGAAGGTGGCCCAGGTGCGGCGGTTCAACCGAACCGTGACCCAGCACGTCGGTGCCCTCAACGAGCAGTACCTCGGCAGCAAACTCTCTTTGGGCGAGGCGCGCGTGCTCTGGGAGATCGCCCCAAAAGGCACCGACCTGCGGTCGCTGCGTGTGACCCTGGGGCTCGACTCCGGGTATCTGAGCCGCTTGATCACCCGGCTGACCGGCGCCGGGCTGGTGACTCTGCACCACGATCGCTATGACGGGCGGACTCGCTTCGTGCGGCTGACCCGAATGGGTCGGGCCCAGAAGAAAGTCCTCGATGGACGGAGCGATGCGCTTGCCGTGTCGCTCCTCGATCCGCTTTCTCCCCAGGAGCGCGAAGAGCTGGTCACCGCGATGGCAGCCATCGAGCGCGTCATGATGCGCACGTCGGTCACGGTCTCGCCAGTGGATCCCGCGGATCCCGCGGCCCGGGAGTGCATCCGCGCGTATTTCACGGAGCTCAACAGACGCTTCGATACAGGCTTCGACCCGTCTCGATCGATGAGCGCGGATGACGACGAGCTTCGACCACCCAGAGGGGTGCTGGTGATCGCGTGGCTCCGGGACCGGCCGATCGGATGCGGGGCGCTCAAGTTCGTTCCCGGCGAGCCGGCGGACCTCAAGCGGATGTGGGTCGCGGAAACGGAACGCGGTTTCGGGGTCGGGCGCCGGCTGCTCAACGAGCTCGAGGGCATCGCCGCGACGCAGGGTGCGGAGGCGGTTCGAACTCGAGACCAACGGAACCCTGAACGAGGCGATCAGCCTGTACCGATCCGCCGGCTACGTCGAGGTCCCGGCCTTCAACGATGAGCCCTATGCGCACCACTGGTTCCAGAAACAGCTCGGAGCGCCGCCCCGGCTCTCGGTGCTCCAGAAGCCGTAGGGGTCACTCCGGAGGGCTCGTGTTTGCGTCTCCGGCGAGATCCATGTGCAGGATCGTGTTCGTCTCGGTGAACCCGAGGCGCTCGTAGAGCGGATAGGCCCGCACGCTCGGATGGACGATCAGGTAGCCGAGACCACGCGTTTTTGCCTCGGTGATCACCGCCTGGACAAGCGCGCGGCCGGTACCGCGATTCCTGTACTCGTCAACGACGAACACGCTCTGCACGTTGCCTGCGAGGCGCTCGAGCTGTCGTGGTTGTGGCATCCGGTCGAACACCGCGAGCCATGCCATCCCCACAGCGGCGCCGGCGTGCTCGGCAACGTACGCGATGTGACTCGACGTGCGGGTGCTCCACCACTGCGTGAATGCCGCCTCGAACGCTGGTGCTGATAGACCGTACTCCCCGCGTTCGACCGTCCGCCATAACCACCGCAGCCGTGCAAGCCCGCTTGCGTCACTCGGGCCGGCGCGTCTGACTGTTGGCATGCCCGTGACCACATCCATCACGATCCCGACTCTCGCACCGGCCCGGCGCGTCATGTTGCGGAGCGCTGTCGCGTAGTGTTCGGGGCGATGGCACGAGCCCCCGAGCGTGACCTCCCAGCGGGTACTCCCGATGAGCGCGAACTCCTTCTCGGCTGGCTCGAGTGGCTCCGCGAAGCCGTGCTGGGGAAGATCGACGGACTCGACGAGACCGAAGCCCGGTGGACGCCGGAGGGTCGCCTGATCTCTCTTCTGGGAATCGTCAATCACCTCACGCGGGTGGAATGGCGATGGATCGACGGGACGATGCGTGGCGACGACACCTCACGCCTCGACGCCGAATTTTCGCCGGGGCCTGAGCTCACCGTGGCGGCTGCCATTGCGGCGTATCGAACTCGCGCCGCCGCGACGGAGTCGTATGTACGCGCGACGCCGCTCACGCAGCCAACACGCGACGCCGATGGCACTGACCTGCGCTTTGTCTTGCTGCACCTCATCAACGAGACCGCCCGGCATGCCGGGCACGCAGACGCGACGCGTGAGTTGCTGGACGGTCTCGTCGGCGAGTAGAGGCTAAGCCGACGCGGGCGGCCCCTGCTCGACGATGCGCACAACGTCATCTGGATCAGTACCGGGAGCGATCGCTTCGAGGATCCACGTGACACCCGACGCCTCCAGCGCTGCCAGTGTGTCTGGAACGCTCGCGCGATCCTCGGTTGAAAGCGAGCATCGGATAGCGATGTCGATGTTCGCTGTGGCGCCACGTTCGAGGAGTGCGGCGCGCAGCGCCCTGATATCGGTCGGGTCCGGCGGCGGCAGCGCTCCGGGTGTATGAAAGATTGGAAAACAGCCTTGGAGCTTCGCGATCCGAGCGAGTGGTCTCCGATTCGGCCAGCGGACTGCACCCCACAGCGGCAGCGGATTTTGCACAGGCACTGGCAGCAGCGCTGGCGAATCGATCGTGTAATGGCGCCCGTGAAAGCTGACCGGTTCGCCTCTGAGAAATTGCTGCAGCACTTCGAGTGACTCGTCGAGCATTTCTCCGCGAATAACCGGCTCGACCGCCTCACCGAACGAACTGAATTCCGTCCACCCATCGTCGCCAAGCCCGATCCCGCCGATCAACCGCCCCCCGGAAAGTCGATCGAGTGTCGCCATCTGACGGCTGAGCACCCACGGGCGCCTTCGCGGCAGGGGTGTGACGAGCGCGCCGAGGCGGATCCGCTCCGTCACCGCTGCGACCGCGGCCATCACCACCCACGGATCGGCCACTGGCATGCCGGGAAACGCGAGCATGTGGTCCCAGAAAAAAAGCCCATGCCACCCAGCCTCTTCCACCTGCCGCGAGAGCTCGACCACACGCCGCGGTTCAGCGAATTCCGCAAATGGCGGCAGGAATATCGCGAAGCGCATCGGCGATTATCCTACCGACCCGAGACGCCGCGAGGGCATCATCAGCCGATCAACTCGCGAAGCCAGCGAAGCGCGACGCGGCCCTGAGCCGCTTGAAACGGTCTGATTGTCGGCAGTCCCGGTGGCGGCGGCAACAGACTGTGATGGACGAGCATCCCGGCAGCAGCGCTGAGCGTCGCCGCGACCGCATCGGGATCGGCGCCGACGGACCACCGTGACCGGCGGAACACGTCGTTCGCGGGAGGACCGCCCTGCGATTCGACCGAGAATGCGAACAGCAGCGGATCGATCCAGGCCGCGCCGAGACATGCCCAGGGCCAGTCGACAAACCACACCTGACTATCGGTGAGCAGAATGTTGTCTCCACGAATGTCGAGGTGGACGAGCGTCGTGCCGATTGTCGCCTGCTGCGACAACTGTTCGAGGGCGACAAGATCGTCCAGGCGGCTGAGCGCCCAGGGCTCGAGCCCCGCGATCGGTCGTGCCTTGAGTTTCCGCCACCCCGCCCATGTCGCCTCGATGTGATCACCCACTCGCCGGGTCTCGAAGGGTGCGGGGGTCAGGCGTTGTAGCATCGCGTCCATGGCTGCGATGACGGCGTTCAGGTCACGCTCGTCCCACGGCATCACGGGGTTGCGTCCCTCGATGTCATCGAAGCACAGCGCCACCCATCCCCCTGGTCCTTCGTCGAATGACCACAGCAGGCGGGGTATCGGGAGGTCGTCCGGGAGCTGCGACACGACCTGGATCTCGCGTCGATAAATATCCGGCGAGTGCGGATTGACATCGCCCGGCACAGCTTTCACGAAGGCTCGGCGATTCTCCGCGGTGCGCACTCGAGCAGCCAGCGCCGGCGAAAACCCTTGTGGCTGCGTCCGCGCCTCGACGACCTTGCCGCCGAGACGATCCTCAATCTCGTCGCGAATGTCGTTCGGGACGTCCTGCCATTCGATGCGGACTCCGCGCGCCGCCGGCGTCTCCATTTCAGGCTGGGCTCGACGTGTCGCGCACACACTCCCAGACCAGGACGTATGGGAGGCCAAGCAGGTGAACAAGTGCCGGTGTTCTGCCCTTGCTGGTAAAGGCCTCGAGGACGCTCTGGGAAAAGCGCGGCTCGAGGCAGCGGCGAACGCGCAGTCCAGCGGAAGCAAATGCATCCAAATACTCGCCGTGCCAGTGCAATTCGTTCCGAACGACGCCGCGGGAATCATCGGGATAGCGAAAGAACGCGTGAGAGCCAGTGGCGACAGCGACTGGGTGAACATCGGAAAGCAAGAGCCGTCCGCCCGCACGAAGGACGCGTGCGAGCTCTGCGATCGCTGGCTGTAGCAGGAGCACGTGTGTGAGGGCCAGCCCGCAGCAGACAACGTCGAACGACGCGTCTGGAAAAGGGAGATGTAGCAACGAACCGAGGCGCAATGTTGCTTCGGGAGCGTTGCTATACGCTCGCTCCAGCATCGCCTCCGATGCGTCGACACCGGTGACGTCGTGGCCGTGGTCCACGAGCATCCTCGTCAATCTTCCCGTGCCGCAGGCGGCGTCCAGCGCGCGACCGCCTGTGATGCCGTCAAGCAGTGCGTTCATTGCGGGTTGTTCCGCCATGACGAGGGGATTCATGCGTTCGTCATACGAGGTCGACCACGCCGTGTATCCCAACTCTGTGTCGAGCATATCGAGTGGCTCGAGCGTTCGATCGCCTGCCTCGCGCGCGAGGTCGGTCAGGCTCGCGATTGCAGCATCGATCTCGAGGTACGGCCAAGAGCGGAGCAGCCCGAGGCCATGCAGACCGGCCGTGAATTGCGCGGGCAGGACGTCGCGTTCCATGAGGCGCCGCTACTCTTGCATACGCTCGCGAGCAGCGGCACCTCGCTGGTCAAATGGCGATTGCGATCTTGACGCCGAGCAGGATCAGCGGCCAGAGAATCACGGCCAGGATGGCCGACAGAATCGCTCCGATGGTGCTGAGATGGTCGAAGAAATGGTGGGTCGCCGCGACCACGATGCCGATGACGATCCAGATGATCGGCAGCAAGGAGACGCCAGACCTGCTCATGGCTGTACCTCGTTAACGCGTAGGGCTCGCCGCCCGGCGATGCTCAGCGGCCTTCCGCCTTGTCTTTGAGCGCCTCGCCGGCGCCCTTCAACTTGTCGCCGGCCTCGCCGAGTGCGTGCTCGACTTTTCCGGCTGCGTGCTGGGTCCTGCCCTCTGCCTCACGCTCCTTGTCGCCGGTGACCTTGCCCTGCACTTCCTTCGCCTTGCCGGCGACCTGGTCGGCTTCTCCAGACATGTGAGACCTCCACTGTGCGAACACCCCATTCCGAACCGCGCCGGCGGATATTGCGCTTTTGATAGCAGCAGTATCACACAATGTACCAGCGCGAGTTGGATACCGGGTGCCGACCGCGTCGGCGCTACCGCAGCGACGCGCGTCTCGCTGTCGCTACCAGCGTTCGAGGAGCCAGTCGTAGATCTCGCCGCTGTGATGGACGGTCAGGGTGAGATGGCCATCCTCGTCGGTGAGCCGAGCTTCGACGGCGGGAATCTGCGCAGCGAGCCACACACCGTGACCGAACGGCACGAAGCGATCCTGCCGCCCATGCAGGAGCAACACCGGGATCGAGATGTCCGAGAACTCGAAACCCCACGGCTCCACGTCGGCGACACCGTCCTCCCACCACCCTTCACTGCCTGGCCCGACCCCATCGGCGGCGCTATCCACGAAGTACTGCGCCAGCTCTGGCGTGAAGACGGCAGCGTCGACGGGCGACACCAGCGTCGTGATGATCTGCAACACCTGCTCCGCATTGGCGCCGAGCATCTCCACTCTCTCGGCCTCGAGCTTGGCTCTCGCGGCCACTTTGTCGCGGACCATCAGGCGGTAGTCGTCCGCGTTCAGTTCGCCCATTCCGGCGAACCAGTCGAGGCCCTCGGCGTCGAACGGCGCAGGCGACGCCAGTGACGCCGCCGCGGGAATGACGTCGGGAAGCAGGGCAGCGCACGCGAGGACATGCGGGCCACCTCCGGAGATGCCCCAGCTGAGGATCCGCTCGACGCCGAGTCCGGCGCAGATGGTGCGGGCATCCGCCGCGCAATCGGCGATCGTCCTGCCAGGTTGCGCGGTCGAACCGCCGTAGCCCGGCCGGTCGTACGTGATCATGCGAATGCCGTGCTCGCGAGCGACGGCAACGTCGGGTCCGTACTGAAGCCGCGAGTTGGGTGTTCCCTGGTGCACGAGGCATGGGACGCCGTCCGGGTCCCCGCCTTCGGTGACGGCGAGTTTGCGTCCGTCACCGGTCTCGAATACGTGCTCCATGGACATCCACCTCTCGGTACCGAAACGACAGCTTCGAGCGTACACGCGAACTCTCCGCACATGCCTCGGCGAGCGGTGCGCAACGTCGATGTATGCTCGCGCGATGGTCAAGTCCCGCATCGAGCACATGCGCGCCCGCGACGGTCATCCGTTCACTGGATACCTCACGCTTCCGGAGTCGGGAGCTGGTCCTGGCATGGTGGTGGCGCAGGAGATCTTCGGCGTCACCGACTACATCAAAGACGTCTGTGCGCGTCTCAGCGAACTGGGGTATGTCGCGCTTGCGCCAGACCTGTACTCGCGAATCGACGGCGAGACGGTCATCGACGAACGCACGGAGAATGCACTTCCGCGCGCGTTCGGCGCGATGCAGAAACTCGACTTCCCGCAGGCTGCGAGTGACGCGGCCGATGCGCTCGAGCATCTGCGTGGTCTCCCCGAAGTGCCTGACGGGCGCGCAGGCATCATCGGGTTCTGTCTCGGCGGCGGTATCGGTTATTTCGTCGCCGCGGCCGCCGAACCCGACGTTGCGGTCCTGTACTACGGCTCGGCCATTCCGCCGAACCTCGACAAGGCGCCGCAGGTGCATTGCCCGGTGCTCTTTCACTTCGGCGACGCGGACGAGTACATCACTGCCGAGCAACGCGCTGCGGTGGAGCAGGCGTTTGCAGGACGATCGCACACCGAGTTCCATCTGCATCATGGCCCCAACCATGCCTTTGACAACCACAACGCGGTGTTCCATCACCCCGAAGCCGCCGCTGCGGCGTGGAAGCAGACCGTGGCGTTCCTGGAAAGTGAACTTCCGGCCTAACTCGTCGGTGCCGGTCAGCGCACCTCGATAACGTGCGTTCTGCGCGAGACGAGTTCGCCGATGACAGGCGCCCCGGGAATCTCGCCGGCAATCAACAGACCGCCACTCGTCTGCGCATCGGCGAGCAGCAGCCGTTCGCGCTCGTCATGCGCCGCGTGGCCGGCCCAGGAGACATGGGGCGCGACCCACTCGAGGTTGCGGCGGGTGCCGCCGCTCACATAGCCGGCGTCAAGGGCGGCGCGTGCGCCGTCGAGGTAGGGCACGGAGTCGGCATCGATGATCGCGGTGAGATTGCTCGCACGCGCCAGCTTGTACAGATGCCCTAACAGACCGAACCCCGTGACGTCGGTCACGCATCGCGCTCCTGAGGCGAGCGCTGCCTCTGACGCATCGCGGTTGAGCGCGACCATCGTTGCCACTGCCTGCGGAAAGACTTCCCCCGTCTGCTTGTGCCTGCTGTTGAGGACGCCGACTCCAAGCGGTTTGCTCAGCGAGAGCGGCTGCCCGGCGATACCGGCGTCCGTACGCAGCAACCGATTTGCGTCGGCGACGCCCGTCACGGCCATGCCGTACTTCGGTTCCGGGTCGTCGACGCTGTGGCCGCCGGCAACAGGGCACTTCGCCTCGTTGGCAATCGCGAGCCCGCCGCGCAGGACCTCAGCAGCGAGGCTCATCGGGAGCAGATCGCGAGGCCAGCAGACGAGGTTCACCGCGAGGATCGGCCGGCCGCCCATCGCATAGATGTCCGAGAAGGCGTTGGCGGCGGCGATGCGCCCCCAGTCGTATGCGTCGTCGACGACCGGCGTGAAGAAGTCGACGGTGCTGAGGACGGCCGTCCCATTGCCGTCGATGGTGACGGCTGCGGCATCGTCGCCGTGATCGAGGCCGACGAGCAGAGTCTCGCTCGGCACACCGATGAGCCCTGCGACCATCTCCTCGAGCTCCCCGGGCGGGATCTTGCACGCGCAGCCGCCACCGTGGGCGTACTCGGTGAGTCGCATCGGCCCGATATTCGCAGGTTGGGCGACCGCCTCACGGCCACCCGCATCACTCTCCTACGCTTGTCGGTGGAGGCGTCTGGGCACCTGGTGGGCTTCCTGATCTTCAAAATCAGTGTGACCGAGTATCCCGGTCAAGCGGGTTCGATTCCCGTCCGCCTCCGCCACCGCGCCGGCTGGCGTGGGTGGCTTGCACGTAAGGTCATCGCGCATGCATCCAGACCCGCGCCGCGCCGTCCCGAAGACAGACACTGTTCTTGCGGACGCACGGCTCGTCGAGCCGCAGCGACGGCTGGGGCGCGCCCGGGTGCGTGACGTGGTGCGCACATCGCAGGACGCGGTGCGCAGCGGAACGGTGCTGCCTGGTCGGCTGGTCGAGCACGTGCTTGATCATCTGCCCGAGCGAACGACGTCCCTGACCCCGGTGATCAACGCGACCGGGACGGTGCTCCACACGAACCTGGGGCGCGCCCCGCTCTCGGACTCGGCTCGTGCGGCGCTGCTGGTGGCGGCGGGGTATGTCGATGTCGAGTACGACCTCGCCGACGGACGGCGTGCCGCAAGAGGACGGGGCGCGCTCGCCGCACTCCGCGCCGCCGTGCCCGATGCGGGCGATGTCATGGTTGTCAATAACGGCGCTGCGGCACTCCTGCTCGCCGTGACGGTCCTGGCTGCGGGCCGCGAGGTGGTGTGGAGTTCGCGGTGAGCTCGTCGAGATCGGCGACGGATTCCGGCTGCCGGACCTCGTCGCATGCACCGGAGCGACGCTGCATGAAGTCGGAACGACCAATCGGACGACGCGCGCGGATTACGAAGCCGCTGTCGGTGAGCGGACCGGCTGCGTGCTGAAGGTGCATCCCTCGAATTTCCAGATGACGGGGTTCACCGCGTCGGTGCCCATCGGTGAACTGATTGGTCTCGGCGTCCCCTTGGTGGTTGACATCGGCTCGGGATTGTTGACGCCCGACCGGCTCCTTCCAGACGAGCCCGACCTCGCTGGTGCGCTGCGAGCCGGTGCGAACGTGGTCACCGCGAGTGGCGACAAGTTGCTCGGCGGCCCCCAAGCCGGGATCATCGCCGGCGATGCGGATCTGATCGCTCGCTTCCGGCGCCATCCGCTGGCACGGGCGCTTCGGGTGGACAAGCTCACGATTGCGGCGCTCGAGGCGACCCTCGGCGGTCCGGTGTCGCCGGCTGCGGGAGCGTTGCATGCGGATCCGACTATGCTGCGAGCACGTGCCGAGGCGATTGCTGTTCGCCTCGGGGATCCGGCTGCGGTTGTGCCGAGCGATGGCGCAGTCGGTGGCGGGAGCGGTCCTGGTGTCGCGCTCCCCGGATGGGCCGTGAGCTTGCCTGAGCGTTATGCCGCCGCACTACGCCAGGGCGATCCGGCCGTGGTCGCGCGCCTCGACGGCGGGCGCTGCCTGCTCGACCTGCGCTGCGTACCGCCGTCCGACGACGAAGCGCTGATCGCCGCTGTCCTCGCATGCAGGTAATCGCGACCGCCGGACACGTCGATCACGGCAAGTCCACGCTCGTTCGCGCGCTCACCGGAATGGAGCCGGACCGCTGGGCCGAAGAGCGGCGCAGGGGCATGACCATCGACCTCGGGTACGCGTGGACGACGCTGCCGACTGGCGAGGAGATCGCGTTCGTGGATGTGCCCGGGCACGAGCGTTTCGCCACGAACATGCTCGCAGGCGTCGGGCCCGTTCCCGCCGTGATGCTCGTCATCGCAGCGGACGAGGGTTGGCGCGCGCAGACCGCGGAGCACGTGCGCGCGCTTGACGCGCTGGGGGTTCGCCACGGGCTCGTCGCGGTGACGCGGAGTGATCTTGCCGACCCTTCAGGAGCCATGGAGCAGGCGCGTGCGTGCCTGTCCTCCACCACGCTGGCCGGCATTCCAACGGTGAGCGTTTCAGGAGAGACCGGTGCCGGCATGGATACGCTCCGCGTCGCGCTCGGCGCACTTGCTCGGAGTGTTCCGCCTGCTGATGTCGAGGCTCGAGTGCGTCTCTGGGTCGATCGATCGTTCACCGTGCGCGGAAGCGGGACGGTCGTGACCGGAACTCTGGCGGCAGGAACCGTGCGTCGTGGTGACGCGTTCGAACTCGGCGATTCGACCGTCACCGTGCGCGGTCTGCAGCGACTGGGACACGCGACGGACGTCGTGTGCGCACCGGCTCGAGTGGCGCTCAACCTGCGCGGTGTCGCACACGAAGATGTGCGCCGCGGGGACACGCTGCTCACACCTGGCGTGTGGCGGCGCACCGATGTCGTGGACGTACGCAGCGCCGGTGAGCAACTGCCGACCCACGTCGTCGTGCATATCGGCGCCGCCGCGGTGCCGGCGATGGTGCGCCGGCTTGATGCCTCCGACGTCTCGGGTTCCACGCTTGTGCGTCTCACATTCGATGCGGCGCTTCCACTGCAGGTTGGCGATCGAATGCTCCTTCGCGATCCAGGTCTCCGGACGATAGTCGGTGGGGTGACCGTGCTCGACCCCTTCCCGCCGTCGCTGACACGGCGAGGTGCTGCAAAAGCGCGTGCAGCCGCGCTTGCTTTGGATCTCGGTGTGCCTGACGTGGGCGCCGAGGTCGCACGACGCGGAGCCGTGAGTTGGGCGGTGCTCGAGTTCATCGGCGTTCGCGTGGTGGATCCGCTGCCACCGCGCGTGCGGGCGGCAGGCACGTGGCTCATCAGCGAGGTGCTCTGGGAGCGGTGGCGACGGGAGTTGCTGACCGCAGTGGATCGTGGCGCGGCGGCTCTGCTCGATGCAGGCGCCACTCATGCCGACCTCGCTCGAGCGTTGCATCTCGAGGATGCTCAGCTGTTGCCCGTGCTCGTCGAGTTCCTGCCCTGAGCTCGAGGACGTCGGCGGACGGGTCCGCATACGCGGGACAAGTCCGGCACTCCGGGCGGATGTTGGTATGGCCGTCTCGCGGCTGGTGAATGCGCTCACCGACTCGCCGTTTGCGGCGCCGGAACAGGGTCAGCTCGTGGCGCTCGGGCTCGGTCGGCGTGAGCTTGGAGCGGCGGCTGCGGCGCGCGCGATCCTGCTGCTGCCGGGAGATATCGCGCTGCTTCCGGATGCGCCCGCAGTGGCCGCCGACCAGCTCAGGGCGCTGCCTCAACCGTTCACGCTTTCGGCTGCGCGCCAGGCACTGGGAACGACGCGGCGGGTCGCCGTGCCACTGCTCGAGCACCTGGATCGCATTGGCGTCACGCAGCGCGTCGACACTGACCTTCGACGGGTGCGTACACCTGCGTCGCGATGAAGCGCCGGTGTCACGGAGACGCCGTGTGAGAAGAGCCGGCGCTGACTCTCAGGGCGACGCGTGGCCACGAACTGCAATCCAGGCAGACGTCGAACTCCGGCCTCTGCTCGTGGCGATGGGGGCATTGATACTCGCGGGCGCGGCGACCCTCTGTGCCACCCTGTCCGGCCACCCGGCAGCGAGCCCGGCGATTGTCGGCGTCGCGCTCGTCGCGGTTATCGCTCTTGCGCGCCCGACGCCGGCAATGTTCGGGTTGGTTGCGTTGTCGCTGGCGCTGGAGATGGTCCTGCCTTTGCAGACCGGTGGCGGCCGCATCGGCGACTGGGACCTCCACTATCAACTGGCGCGCGCATACGGAGGCCTCTCCTCCACTGCCACCCTCGCCGACCTTCGTCAGCGCACGCCACTCTTTGACGCGCTCGGGGGCGGCGTGTTGGTGTGGGGGCAGGGCTACTGGGCATTCCAGATCGTCAGCGTCATTCTCAGCTCGTTATGGCTGTGGCCTGCACGCCTCCTGCTGCGGACGCTGGGCGCCAACCCGGGAGCTCTGACCATCGTCGGGCTGACGCCCATGATCGTGCTGTATTCCGTGTACACATGGCCGTGGGGCCTCGTCTCGTTCTTCGTGCTCACAGCGGTGTGTGCAGCGCTACAACGCGGCCGGATCGCCGTCATCACTGTTGGGATCGCACTCGCGGGCGCACTGCTCACGCACATCGGGTCGATCGGCATGGTTGCGGGAATCGCGATTTGGGTCGTGCTCCGACGCCCTGATTGGAAGTTCGCGGTCGCGGCCTGCGCCATCGGCGTGACTCCGATCGCTCTTTGGGCGGCGTTCACTCACACGCTGTCACCGAGCGTGCTGTGGGGGGCTTCCATCCCAGCGCAATACGCCGGATCGTTGAGTCAATGGCTGCTGAGCAGGCCCGTGGTGCTCGCCTCCACGTTCTGGGGCATTCCTTCGCTGCGCATCGGTACCCCTTTGCTTGACGCGGTGGTTTCACTGTTCTGGTTCTCCTCCACGGCGGCACTGCTGCCCGTCCTTCTGGTTGGGCGTCGATGGCCAAAGCCGTCGCAACCGGCGCTGTGGGCAATCATCGGTGGCGTGCTGGCGGGCTTGCTGCTCCTGCCCACGAACACCGCTCGTTCCGGCCTCGCCGAGACCGTGTTCACCGCCAATGTCCTTCTCGTCATCGCGGGCGTCTCACGGCTTTCGCGCGAGCGACTGGTCGTCCTTGGCAGAGTGACTGCAGGTCTTGCTGCCGTCGCCGTCATTGCGCTCGTCTGGCGCAGCGAAATCGTCGTGCCGGGCGACCCCAACCTCGCGTACAAATCGATGCAGTCACTGGAGTTTTTCGTCACCCGATTCGGGATCGTTCCGGCTTTGGTCGCAAGCGTCATCGCGGTCGCGACGCTGCTGATCAAGCGGCCGCTGGATCACGGGACTGCCGGCTCCTCGTCGTGAATGGGTATCCGGGGAATCCAAGGCCGGTCTCTCGCCAGAGAATGGCTGCGCTGATCCACAACGCCACCGTTCCCGGCAGGAACAGCCACGTTGGCAGATCGGCCGCGCTCCCATTGATATCGAGCACGATGACGAGTGTCGCCGGCGTGAGAATCAGTGCCAGCAGAGCTGCCATCCGCAAGCGACCGGCCAGCAGGAGAAGGCCGAACGGCCAGACCAGGTACTGGTCGGATATCGACGCCGACAACCCGAGCACGAGCACAATCGCCAGCGCGACGGCGTCTGCAATCCTCACGTCGTCTCGCCGGCTGCATTGATACGCGACCCAGCACACCAACGCCAGCAGCAGGACATTGGTAAAGGGAACGATCGCGCTGCCCCACGATTCGGGAAAAAATCGCGAGGTGCCAAAGCCCTGTCGGTGGGGAACGTAGAGGAGCACCGCGAGGACCCCATGGACGATGTGTTCGGGGTGAATAATCGCGTACACCGCAAACACGAACGCAGGAACGGCAGCAACGCGGAGCGCGAACGGCCAGCGACCGCGCTTCAACCAGCCCAGGAAGACGGGCAGAAAGTATCCAGGCCACGTCTTCAGCGCCACACCCACGCCCAACGCGTATGCCGCGGCCCGCGGGCGCGTCCCAAGCCATGCCACCGCCAGCAAGAGCGCCAGGGCAGGCATCGCGTCGAATTGTCCGTGCAGTGTTGCAACCGCGATGGTGATCGGATTCAGGGCGTACAACCAAGCTGCGCGGACCCGCCATCGCCCCTTGATCAGGGCCAGGAGAATCGGCGCCACCGCCGCGTCACAAACCCAATATGGCACCCGAACGATGAAGGCGAAGAGCTGCGGGTTGCCAGTCGGGACCATCGCCGCCGCTGATGCCCATTGCCAGTAGATGAGCGGCGGGTAATTGGAGAGTCCATTGCTCGCGCCCGAGTAGATGTCACCGCCGAGGCGCAGTTGATTGCCGACTACTCGGTACGCGTCGAATATGTCGTAGGTGCCACCGTTTTGCACGAGCGACATCGCGAGGCGAATCGCCAGTGCGACCAGAGTGATCCCCACGCCGGTGACCACGAGATTGCGCGATGCGTCTCGATCTCGCGCCGCGAGCGCGATGCCGAGCCCCAGCACGGCGCAGACACAGAGGGTCGAACTCGCAACGAGAATTCGTGGCGGACCCGTCAGCACTGCCAGCATCGTCACGTTGCATTCGGCCGCTTGCTGCGCTCCAGGCGCTCGCGCTGCGGGATCACGGTGTATCGAGGGTCGCGCGCTGACGCCTGCCCAGCTTCGAAGACGGCAAAGCGGGTGCACGCGGATCCAAGCACCAGCGCAGCGCCGGCAAGTGCTGCTCCTCCCCTGGTGCGGCCGATGACGACGGTTCCGATCGCGCCAACCACCGTCAGCGCCCGGCTCGCCCTCATGAATCGCCCCGCCTTGCCGATGCGGAGAGCCGACGCGCTCAGGCCCATGCTCGCCTCCATTCGCTGCTCCATGGCGAGACCGACGATCGCGCCACCGGCGGCCATTCGGCGGGCCGGTGCTGCTTGATTCACGGCGGTCGTGATCATCGTCAGACCGCCGGCGGAGGCCGCGGCTGATGCGACGAACACGAATGGCAACTCACGGCGCGCGGAATGCCACGCGGGAGTGGCGGTATCCGAGAGCAGCACGCCCGTGTACGACGCGAGTGCGGGAGCAAGTGCGGCCGCGAACAGACCTGCAGGTCGCGCTCCGATCTCGAGGAGGCGGCCGGTGATCGGAACTCGCCAAGGCAGCATCGCGGCGATCTCCGCAGCACCTGCAAGCGAGGCTGCCGGCCCGAACACCGCGAGCACCCATGTGCCCATCGACATCGGCGACGTCGGCTTTGCGGTGCGCAGCATGTTGAGGAACCGCGCCGGCCGTCCCAGGTCGTGAATCAGCGCAGCGCTTCCGGCCGCCCCGCCGACCAGTGCGGCGATGCGAGCAGAACGCCGCAACTTCGGCAGCCCGCGCAGGTCCGCCCCCGCAGCAAGGAGCGATGAACCAGCGGCCAGTCCTCCGAGGAAGAAGTACGCCGGGATGTCGTTCTCCCACGGCGATGCTTTGACGACCGGACGTCCGTAGTACGAGGTGAACGTCGCGGGCGGCACCATTGCCCGCTCTCCCTCGCGACCACCACCTTCGCGCCGGCGCCGTCGCGGTGCGCCGAGCGCCGAGGCCGCGACGGGATCGACGGTCACGCGCGGTTCCGCATGAACGCTGCCGCAGCACCCACGAGCATGGCGGCGCTCGCGAACGCGGCAGTCCGCCACATTGCGGGGAGATCGCGCGTCGTCACGACTGGATCCGGCGGCAATCCGTAGACCTCGGGCTCGTCGAGGAGCAGGAAGAACGCGCCCGCACCGCCGATGCCATCCTCCGGGTCCGCGCCGTAGAGCCGTGCATCGGTCACGCCCGCGGCGTGCAACTCGTCGACGCGGTGTCGCGCGCGAACACGCAGCTCGTCCAGATCGCCGTACTGGATCGACTGCGTTGGACATGCCTGTGCACACGCCGGTGTCATGCCTTCGCCGAGCCGGTCGTAGCAGAGCGTGCACTTCTGCGCGATCCCGACATTGCGTGTTCCCTCGGGGCCACGGCGGCGATCGATGACGCCGAATGGACACGCCGGCACGCAGTAGCCGCAGCCGTTGCAGATGTCCTCCTGCACCACGACGGTGCCGAACTCGGTACGAGTGAGCGATCCGGTCGGGCACACGTCCAGGCAGGCGGCGTGCGTGCAGTGCTTGCAGACGTCGGACGACATCAACCATCGAATCCCTGTCGCCGGCGACTGTTCGGCCACATTCTGGCCAGATATGGCGCCAACCATCGGCAAGGCTGTGAAACCGCTTCCCCCGGTGGGTCGCCGCGGCTGCTCGATGAAGGCCACGTGACGCCACGTGCTGGCCCCGAGCGCACCCGTGTTGTCGTACGACATGCCGAGCATCTCGAGACCGTCCTCGGGAATGCCGTTCCACTCCTTGCACGCAACCTCGCAGGCCTTGCAGCCGATGCAGACGGAGCTGTCCGTGAAGAATCCCTTGCGCGGCGGCGGATCGCTCCAGCCGGTATTCGCCGCCGGATCAGGCGATGCCGACCAGCGCTGCATCACGCGCCGCCGTCGGGAGGTGTCACGCGCGTTGCCCCGGTCTCAGGGTTGATGCCGGCACGGCGCCGGTACTCGTCGACGTAGCGCGGCAGCGCGGGGCCGGTTGGCCGGCGACCGGGCTGAATGTCGCACGACGCCGCCTTCGATTCCTGGATATGCACGTTGGGGTCGAGCGCGACACCCATCACGTCGTTGGCCGAGTCACCGCTGACGATCGCTCCCCCACCGCCAACTCCCCAGTGGTACGGAAGTCCGATCTGGTGAATGACCCGGCCTCCGACCGTGAGTGGCGTCATGCGATCGGTGACCAGGACGCGCGCCTCGACGGCGGTGCGTGCAGTGACGATCGTTGCCCAGCCAAGATGCTCGAGACCGCGCTCGGCGGCGAGCTCCGGCGACACTTCGCAGAAGAATTCAGGCTGCAGCTCGGCGAGGTACGGCGACCAACGGCTCATGCCACCGGCAGTGTGATGCTCGGTCAGGCGGTAGGTGGTGACGACATAGGGGTACACCTCGGAGCCGTGCTCGGGCGGCGACGGGCTCGTGAGGTTCTCGTCCCGCGGGAACATCTCTCGGGTCGGATTCGCCTGCTGCGGATGGAGGGCGTTGCGCAGCGGCGACTCCACCGGCTCGTAGTGCACCGGGAGCGGTCCGTCGAGCAGTCCACTCGGCGCGTAGAGCCAGGCCTTGCCGTCCGACTGCATGATGAAGGCGTCGTCGCCGGCAAGTCCCGCAGCACCAACGGCGCCAGGTTCGGGGCGGAACGACGGCGCCTTGGTGGCCTGGAAGTCGGGGACGTCGTGGCCCGTCCATTTGCCGGCGGCTTCGTCCCACCAGACGTACGCCTTGCGCTCGCTCCAGGGCTTCCCATCTGGATCGGCTGACGCTCGGTTGTAGAGGATGCGGCGATTCATCGGCCACGCCCATCCCCACTCCGGCGCGACCCAGGACTGCTCCGAGCCGGGTTTGCGCCGCGCGGCCTGATTGACGCCTCCGGTGTACACGCCGGTGTAAATCCAGCACCCGCCGGCTGTGGAACCGTCGGCCTTCATCTCGACGAAACTGCTGAGCATGTCGCCGGCCTTCTCGCCGGTGAGGTATGACCCGTTGATCTCGCGCAACACCGCTTCGGCGTCCGGCTCGTCTCCTTCAAGCAGCGGGTAGTCCCACGCGAGGCGCTGCAACGGCATGTCGCGCTCGAGCGTCGACGACGCGAGCCGTTCCCGGAGCATCCGGCCGAGGTGGTAGAAGAAATGCAGCTCGCTGCGGCAATCGCCGGAGGGCTCGACTGCCTTGTGATGCCACTGCAGGAGCCGTTGCGTCTGCGTGAATGTGCCGTCCTTCTCGGTATGCGCCGCGGCCGGGAGGAAGAACACCTCGGTGCCGATGTCCTCGGTGCGCCGCTCGCCAGTCGCGATCTCCGGTCCGTCCTTCCAGAACGTGGCGGATTCGATCAGGTTGAGATCGCGAACCACGAGCCACTTCAAGTGCGACATCGCAGTCCGCTGGAGCTTGCCGTTCGCCGATCCAACAACGGGATTCTGGCCGAGCAGGAAATAGCCCTCGACCTTGTCGTCGAGCATGTCAAGAATGGTCTGGTAGTTGCTGTGATCGCCGCTGATGCGCGGCAGCCATCCGAAACCGTAATCGTTCTCCGCAGTGGCGGCATCTCCCCACCACGCTTTCAGCAGGCTGATGAGGTACGTGTCCGCGGCTGCCCAGAATCCTTTCTGTCCCTCGCTTTTGATTGACGACAGATAGTCCTGCGTGGTCGCGTGGAGACCGGCTTTCGGCATTGGCAGGTATCCGGGGAGCAGGTCGAAGAGCGTCGGAATGTCGGTGGAACCCTGGATGCTCGCGTGCCCGCGCAAAGCGAGAATGCCGCCGCCCGGACGACCCATGTTCCCGAGCAGCAACTGGATGATCGCCGCGCCGCGGATGTACTGCACGCCGACCGAGTGCTGCGTCCATCCGACCGAGTACACCCATGCGGTGGTGCGCTCACGGCCACTGTTTGCGGTGACCGCCTCACAGACTTTCGCGAACTGATTCGCGGCAACCCCGCAGATCTGCTCGACCACCTCGGGCGTGTATCGAGCGTAGTGACGCTTGAGGACCTGGAAGACGCAGAACGGATCTTGTAGGCTCTCATCGCGGCGGCCGTGACTGTTCGGAGGCAATGGTGGCTCGGCGCTTGGGCACCGCGCGCGACCCGGCCGCGGCGGCGATGTCCATGCCCTCGTAGGCCCAGGTCGAGGTGTCGTACTTTCCCGTCTTCGGGTCGAAGCCGGAGAAGAAACCGCCGAGCTGATCGGCGTCCTCGAAATCCTCGCTGACGATGGTTGCCGCGTTGGTGTAGCTGACCACGTACTCGCGGAAGTACTTCTCCTCGCTGAGTATGTAGTTGATGATTCCGCCAAGGAAGGCAATATCGCTGCCCGCGCGAATGGGAACGTAGGTGTGAGCCATCGCCGACGTTCGCGTGAAGCGCGGGTCGATGTGAATGATCGTCGCGCCGCGGGCCTTGGCCTCCATCACCCACTGGAATCCAACCGGATGGCACTCGGCCATGTTCGAACCCTGGATGACGATGCAGTCAGCGTTCTGCAGGTCCTGCTGGAAGGTCGTGGCTCCGCCTCGCCCGAACGATGTCCCCAGACTGGGGACTGTGGAGCTGTGTCAAATACGGGCCTGGTTCTCGACCTCCACGACACCGAGTGACGTGAAGAGCTTCTTGATGAGGTAGTTCTCTTCGTTGTCGAGCGTGGCGCCGCCGAGGCTCGCTATTCCGAGCGTCCGATGGACCGCGTCGCCGTGCTCGTCGACGTCCTGCCACGTGCGCTCGCGGCTGTCGATGATGCGGTCGGCGATCATCTCCATCGCCCGTTCGAGCGGCAGGTCTTCCCACTCCGTCCCAAACGGGCGGCGGTACTTGACGGTGGTGACGCGCGCGGGGTTGTTGACGAGTTGCTCGCTCGCGGATCCCTTGGGGCAGAGGCGCCCGCGCGAGATGGGCGAATCCGGGTCGCCCTCGATCTGCACGACGCGCTCGCCTTTCACGTAGACCCGCTGCCCGCAGCCGACGGCGCAGTAGGGGCAGATGCTCTTGACGACGCGATCGGCCGTTTTCGTCCGAGGCGTCAGTGCGTTCGTGCGCGCCGAGCGTACTGCTGTACCGCGACCAAGACGGTCGTCACTCGTGAGCTGGCGAACCACCGGCCATGACCGGAGTCGATTGCGGATGCCCACTGGAATACCCCCGAGCGTGTCCGTGACCGGCGTCTGAGCGTGTGGACGAGTCTAGTCGCGAGGGGTTCGATGTGGCATCGCGATCACCCCGAGCAACGACATCTGGTTCGCCGATTTCAACGACTTCACCCACTACGGGTGCTCGCCCGCAGGCTGCGCGCCGTCAGGTCAGATCGAGGCGCGGGCCTCGGACTCGCGAAGGCGCTTGCAGAGGACGAGGAGCAGCTTGTACGTGATCGTCGGGTTCTCGAGGAGCGCCGCCTTGAAGTTCCACACGGCGAGGGACAAGGTGCTGACGGGCGTCTCGGCAGTGACGGTCGCCGAGCGCGGACCGCCATCGATGAGGGCGATGTCGCCGAACGAATCGCCCGGGCCCAGCTTGCGCACGCGCCGTCCGCGGCGCGAGACCACGGCCGTGCCCGACGTGATCAGGAAGAAGCGGCCGCCGTTGTCGCCCTCCTCCACCATCACCTTGCCCGCTCCGTAGTTGATGTCGCGCATGAACTGAAGGACCTTGCCGGCCTCTTTCTTGGTCAGCCCAGCGAAGAGCTCGACCCCGCTGAGCAGGTTGACCTGTTCGCTGCGACTTGCCATGACGTACTCCCAACTCCGTTTGCGACGGGTTGCATCATAGGAAACGGCGGACCGGATTAATGTCGCCTTCCTGACTCCGGGTGCAGGATCATCAGGCGATGGGTACCACGCGGGGACCGAGACGTTCGACGGCAGTAGCGCTCGTGGTCGCGATCGGCGTTGCAGCCGTGGCCGGGTTCCTGATCTCGCGGCCGCAAAGCCATGGCCATGAGACGGCCCCCGTCTCAACTCCAGGACCGAACGTGGACGCCCCGTTCTCGACCGACGGCTACAGCGTCGCCGGCGACCCCGATCGAAACCAACTTGTTGTGTTCGGCGGGGATCTGAGTCTCAACCAGACATGGCTGTGGGGAACGCACTGGACGCTCGCGCACCCGGCGATCAGCCCATCCGGACGCGAGAATGCGGCGATCGCGTACGACCCTAACCTCCACATGGTGCTGCTCTTCGGTGGCATCCGCCCGGCGCAGACATACCTCGGCGACACCTGGGGGTGGAACGGGACCACGTGGCGCGAGCTCAACGTTGGCGGTGCCAACGGTCCGCCACCAGGGCAGGCATCGATGGCGTGGGACACGGCGCTCGACGAGATGGTCCTCATGCCGGCATCGAGTTCCGGAGCCGACACCTGGACCTGGGCGGGGACGCATTGGATCGACCACCGACAGCCCGATCCCTACCTCCCGACGGGTGTGCTGACACTGGCGTTCGACCCCGAGACGAACGCGATGGTCGCCGTTGGATTCGGCAATGTCATCAGCCCCAAGGTCGGCGCGGTCACGCAGACATGGACCTGGGACGGCACCGTTTGGACCCAGCTCGTGACTGCACACACGCCCACGGCGTACGTCCTCCTTGGCCTGGGGTGGGACCCGATCTCGGCGAAATTGCTGCTCTTCGCCGAGGGCGCAGTGACGCCGGTACCGCTGCTGCGATGGGCCTGGACCGGTGCCGACTGGACGCCGTTGCCACCCGTATCGAGTCCGCGCCTCAGTCAGGGACTGCTGACGAGCTTTGACACGGGCAATCTCTTGCTGGTCGGCGAGCTGAGCGGCACGTCAGGCGAAGCGACGCCGATACGCGTCTGGGCATGGACCGGCGATGCATGGGCGTTCAGGAGCGCCCGGGACTGAGCTGCCGCGCAGGTATATTCGTCGGCGCGCCCACGGTCACATCGAAGGAGTCCGATGCCCCCAGTCGATCCGAATTCGCCGCTCGAGAATCTGCGGTGGGCGTGTGAGTCGACTGCGACCATCGTCGGCAACGTCCGTCGCGATGAGCTTGCGCAACCGACGCCGTGCCGCGACTGGACAGTGGCCGACTTGATCAATCACATCGTTGGAGCGACGCAATATTTCGCAGATCTCGCGGAAAATGGGGCATCACCGGACGACGAGGAATGGCCGGCGTACACGGACGGGGACTACGTGAAGCACTTCGCCGTACAGACACGCCGTCTGCTCGATGGCTTCTCCAGTCCCACGGCGATGGAGCGTGTCATGCAGCTGCCGACTTCCCCGTCACCGGGATCGCTCGTCATCCAGGTCGCGACGGGAGAAATCTTCGTGCACGGCTGGGATCTGGCCCGGGCGACGGGCCAGTCGCTGCCCGAGGATCCTGGTGTGGCTGCGTGGTTGTGGGGGTCATCATGGCCCGCGCTGAGCGACGACGTTCGCAAGGAGCATCCGTCCGTTTTCGCGCCGAAAATTCCCATCGCAGCCGGTCGACCAACGCTCGATCGGCTGCTCGGGTTTCTCGGTCGCGATCCCGACTGGGTCGGTCCGGCATAGGCAGCACGCGACAATGGGGTGGCTTACCCACACATAACCCACGGAGTGTCGCTGCATGAGGCTGGCTTACTGGATTGTCGCCGCGTTGCTGGCCGTCCTCTATCTGTACTCGGGTGCGCTGAAGACAACGCGATCCAAGGACCAGCTGCGACCGATGATGGCGTGGGTTGACGGAATGCCCCTGCGCTACGTGCGCACCATCGGAGTGCTGGAGGTGCTTGGGGCGCTGGGACTCATCTTGCCGCCGCTGACGGGGGTCGCGGTAGGCCTCGCACTCGCGGCAGCGATCGGGCTGGCGGTCCTTCAGGTTGGCGCGTTGTCGCTGCACCTCAGCCGTGGTGAAGTCAAGGTGACGCCGCTGAACCTCGTCCTGCTCGCTCTCGCCGTTGTGGCGATCTGGCTCGCGACGACCTGGTTGTAAGCGGGAGCGGGTCGATCAGCGGGTGGCTCGGCACCAGGGCCCCGGCCCGTCATCAGTCACGGCGCGCACGCCACGCGTCGACGAGATCGCGAGGTTGTAGCTGCGCATAGCGATTGACCATTGCGAGCGTCGAGTGTCCAAGGGCGCGTTGCAGCACCAGGCTGTCAACGCCGGCGGCCAGCGCTCGCGTTGCGAAGGTGTTGCGGCATTTCTGCGCATGGACGTGGATCCCCGTCTCCTGTCCAATCCGACGCAGCAGCATCTTGATACCTTGCGCTTCAAGCGGCCCGAACTCGTTCGTGAGCGGGTCACGCCGAGCGGTCAGAAACAGGTGGCTGTCCTTCGCTCCGGCCGGTCGTACGTTGCGGAGATACGAGTCCAACCTCGTTGACAAGCGATAGGTGCCGGTGTCCAGCGGAACGATCCGTTCCTTGTGTTCCTTGCGCGAGCCAACGCGAAGGTACGAGCCCTCCGGCGCCCGCACGAAGTCATCAAGGGTCACCAGCGCCACCTCGTTGAGACGCAGGCCGGTCCGGAGCATGAACTCGACCAGGAAGCGGTCGCGGCTGGTCCGGGTCGCGTCGAGGACGCGCTGCTCCTCGGCCTCGGTGTACGTCTCCGGCTCCATTGCCGTTTGAAAGGGCGGCGCGACGTCCAGGGCTTCTGCGCTGACTTCCCATTGCTGACGCCGGCAGAAACCGAGGAAGTTTCGGAGGATGCGATGAAAGGTTGCGATGGTGCCGGTCGAGAGTCCGGCGTCGACCAGCTCTGCCCGGAAATCGCGGAGCCTGTCGGCGGTGATGTCAGCCACGGAGCGGATTTTGTAGTCAGTCAGAAACTGCTCGGCCCGTGCGCCGAGGAGGTACGTCCGGTAGTTGTCCATGGTGGCCGCGCTGCAGTTGCGGTTTCGTGCGTCCTGCAGGAAGGCTTCGACGGCGTGTTGCCAGTCTGGTGGTGTGTTCTTTGCGACCCTTGCTGCAGTGTCGGGTTCGTAGTCACCGCGTTGGCGATGGGGCCGCATTGGCGGCTGGGGCATGTGGTGATGCTAGGGCGAAGACGACGCCGACGTCGCCATGCTGGCGACGCCGTAGTACGCGGCCTCATCCGCATTGATCCAGTAGCGGGGGTCCCTCGTGAGGTCCTCGTCCGCTGGGTGACTGAAGATGCCGATATTGGCCACCATGCGCATCGGCGGAACCGTCACCGCAGCTTCGCCTGCCGCGTGCGCGGATATAGCGGCAGCCGCCTCTGCATCCTTGGTAGCGGCCCACGCTTGAATCGCCGGAACATCACCAACGATCGTGGCAACGGCGACGATCGGTCCGACAACGACGAAGGCGCCCAGCGCGAGAGCCATCACCCGGGGTGCCATCTGGCGGATCCCCACCGAAGATCCGGCCGGCATCGAGGTGCCGGTGGCAAGGGATCGGCAGACCTCGCCACCGATCCACCCGAGCGCCGCCATCGCGCAAACGCAGACATAGACCAGGACGATCTGGCCCCATGCATTCGTCAGTCGATCCTCCTCATAGACGCTGGGAAGGATTGCCGACGCGACGACGATGACCGCTCCAATCGTCGTGGCGACGACGGCGATCGACAGGGATCTCAGTTGAATGTTGGTGATGGCCTTCGACCGTGCCGCAACCAACGCCGCGAGGATCGCGACCGCCACGAGACTCACCCAATGCGCCGAGAAGAGAGATTGCAGGAACTGCCACGTGAACTGGGTCGTGAGGCCCGGCAGTGCAACCAACGATGGGTGTTGCCCAACGATGCGCACGATTGCGGCGTCACGAATCGCGTTTCCTGGCGCCGCCACGAGAACGCCGACGGCCACCAGTGAGCCGAACAACGCCACTCCAAGGACACGTAGCTTCGATCGACTGATCATCGAGAGTGGTGAGCTCGCAAGGGCCATCGCCACGGCGAGTGCAACCGTCTGTGCAACGACATACGTCTCGTTGGAGCCACCGGCAAGGAATGCGACGACGCCCGCTCCCGCCATCGTCGCCATGCGCCGCCGGCCGTCGCCGGCTGACCAGCGGATGAGCGCAATCAGGAGGGTTCCGAGGAGCAGCGACGGCACATACGTCAGGGACCCCGTCATCCAATAGATCGACAGGAACGGGCTCGGGGTGACCTGCAGGGTTGTATAGACCACGCCGGCTGCGACAAGGAGGCGACCAAGTCTCCCAGCGGACGGAACGACCTGCTGGAGGGCAACCCACAGGACGAGCACCCAGCCGGCGATGAGCACGCCCGGGAGAATCCGGACCGCGCCTTCGGGCAGCATCGCGGCGGCTGAGATCAAGGCTGACGAGGTGAACCGACCGGTCCACGACCGGTACAACGCGACCTGCGCGCCCCAGAAGCCGTGCAGACGAACCGCCAGTACTCCGCCATAGTCGTCGGCCACATACCGGTTGAAGGTTCCAAGCAGGGCGTATCCGGCGAGCGTGACGAGCAGGGCGGCGGCCACGACCAACTCGATGAGCAAGGTGAGGCTGAGATGCACGTCGCGGCGTGGAGACCTGGCCCCTGGGATCACCACTGTCTGAGGGTCACTCGCCACCGCCGGAGGATACGCGGCACTGGCCGGACAAGCCTTGTGGCAGTGGTCAACGGCGGGACCAACTTTGGAGGAACTGCTCGTACGACCCCCACTCTCTAGCCAAGGTCGACCAGGGGTCGACGCAGGTGACACTTAGGGCCGGACTGAATTCGATTACGGCCAAAACGGGCCGGTCAGCGGGAGACGAGGCTCGAACTCGCGACCCCTACCTTGGCAAGGTAGTGCTCTACCACTGAGCTACTCCCGCTCGCGTTTTGTGTCTCGCTCGGAGCCTGGCTTGGGGGTTCTCTGCTCCGCTTGCCAGAACTGAGCAGTGAATCGGTGCTCTGAGCGGCTGTCATGGTAAGGCACCGGACGAGCAAGGCGGTCACGCGCCATCGGCTCGGAAAGCGTCTCCCATCTCGCGTCAGGAATGTGGCACGGGAGAATACGGGGGTGGATCAACAGGAAGCGCTGCTGCGCGCCTTTCGCGTCACGAACGGCGACTTCGAGGCGAACCGTGCCGGCCGTCTCGGGCCGACGCAAAGGCGGCGCACATTGCGCAACGTTGCGGTCGGGGTCGCCGTCGGTCTTGCTTTGAGCGTCTGGATCCTCATTGCGGCCTACAACCAGGCGCGAACGCCAGGTGTTGAGGCACAGAACTGGATCATCCCCGGTCTCCTGGGACTGGTGGTGGCAGCGGCGACTGTCAGCGGCGCCTGGGTGACAGTTCGAGCAATGCGACGTCCCGTGGAATGCGTCACGGGCACCCTGTCGCTCAGCCTTGCGCAAGTCGGCCGTGGCGGTACCGCTGCCAGGCTGCATGTCGCAGGTCGGTCCTTCACCCTCGCCAGACCTCCGCATACCTCAGGCGGCGTCATCCCGGCATACCGCGCGATGCTGACTGACGGTGAGTACCACGCGTACGTCCAGGGGCTCCGGTTGCTCGTGCTCGAGCCGGTATCGGCGACCGTTCTCGATCGCGCTGCCGAACACGCGGGATCCGTGGAGGTCATCGGCGACGTCGTCACGAAGCCGCCGCGTGTGACCTGGTTCGCCAAGGCGTGCATCGTGTTTCTGTTCCTGGGCACCGTCGGCATGGGCATCGGTGGGGTGTATCTCACGGTTGTGCAGTTCACCGGCACTCCGGCGAGCGCGACGGTGACGGATTGCGTCCAGGACCAGGACGCGCGGTATCCGGGTGTCACCTATGACTGCACTGGCACCTGGACAGTTGGGGGGAGCCTCGTCGGCGGCAACGGACACGTCGTGGTCGGAACAGTCGATGGTGTCGACAACACTGACGTCGGAAAGACGATTGAGGTCAGGCTTGCCGGCGGCGAGGCATACGCGGAGTCACTCGCGCTGCCGCTCATTCTTATGGGCATCGGTTTCCCCGCGGCAGCGTTGATCGGCTTCCTTTTGCTCAGAGTCCAGCGCAGACACTGAGCTCACCGGTCGAGCGTCGCCTCGACCGAACGGGAGACATGCGAACTCGCGTCGTCTCAAGCGGACCCCAACCCCGCTCCCGCCAGGATGGGAAGCCGCGTTGTCAGCCGGGTGTTGAGCGCACCCGCCTGTCGCTGCTCCCCATCACAGACGGGGTGGGTAGCCTGCCGACGTCAAGCAAGGGGCGCCGGATCAGTGGACCCGGAGCCGACGGTGACGAGTAGTCGTGCCGGTTGTCGGTCCGCGAACGTACGGACGGTGGCGCCCCTCGCCGAACTCAGGATCCGAGCACGAACACAGTGAATCCCGCCAGGCAGAGCGCGCCGGCAACGCCCAACGCGATCATCAGGAGCGCGCTCAGGCGTGAGGCCCTAGAGGTTCGCGATCGCCGTTTGCGCAAATAGCTTCGCCGAACATGGAGGGCGTCATCCCCGCTGGGCGTCAAGGCAGGTCACGGGTCGACATGCCACTCACCCTAATCTGAAGCGCGTAACACGCTCGGTAACACTGCGTATGACGCGATCAGACCGAGTGCGCTGCCTCGAGACGCTGCGATGCGATCCAGCGATCCAGCACGTCTCCGGACTCGAGCGACGTGATCAGCGCGTAGCGCGGCCCCGGTCCGGGGTTATGGACGACGTGATAGAGCCGCTCGGTGTCGATGACGAGCTGGCGGCGCGGATGGAGTGGGATGCGGCTCTCCGTCGAGGGGTCGTCCTTGACGTCGCGGAGGATGAACTCGGATCCCTCGGGCGCGTTGAGCTCGAGCCACGAACGCACGACCCAGCCTTCGCCGTCGGGGTTGAGGCGGTTGTTGTCGTCCTGGTGCAGCTGGCGAAGTGCGTCGGATTCGCTCGAAGGATTGAGCTTGATCACCCGGACGCGGCCGTAGCGCGCCCCAATCGCTTCGACGTACTTGCAGAGAGTCGGCGCGATCTCGCGGTTCGACGTCCAGATGCCATCCTTGTCGGGCTTGCCGTGGTCCCAGAAGCCCGCGCATTCCATCTCGCCCATCGCCGACGCGAGCGGCGCGAAGTTGGTGTCGCCGCCGGACTTCCAGTCGACGTATTCGAGCCCCTCCCACTCCGCCGGGGGGATGGCCGGACCGTCGCCGAGGATGGCGTAGCCCTTGTCAGCGAGCACGTCGAGTTTGGTGTGAGCCATGGAACTACCTCTCGAAATCTGGACGCATCGCAACCCACGCTGCGGCAGTCGCTAAGGCTACACGCGGTTGCGCCCCGTGGCGCGTCCACCGCTCGCGGAATCGCGCGGCGTGAATCAGAACCGTGGCCGCATTGCCACCGCATCGGAGGTGAGGTGTCGCGTTCCCGACCGGAGAATCCTCTGGCATGGACCACCAGAGCCAGTTGGTCGCCGAGGCGCCGGTTCAAGAGGCCGTGGTGCGCCCCGGGACGCGACATCGACGCATACGCGCGGTGCTCATCGCGGCGGTCGTCGCAGCGCTGATCCTCGCGTTCGGCCTGCCGCAACTTGGCCTCTGGGGCAACCCGGGGTGCGGTCTCCCCTTCACGACATGCACGCGCGTGCTCTTCATCGGCGACAGCTACACGTACGTCAACGACCTCCCGACGACCTTCGCCGACCTCGCATGGGCTGCCGGTGACCGTGTCGACGCGGTCACGCTGGCCACAGGCGGCGAGTCGCTCGCAGGCCACGTCGCGGACGCCACGACGGAGACGACGATCAACTCCGAAGCGTGGAACACCGTGGTGCTCCAGGATCAGAGCGAGGATCCAGCCCTTCCGAGCTATCGGGCGAGCGAGATGGATCCAGCGGTCACGGAGCTCGCGCAGCTCATCCGCAACGACGGCGCCAAGCCGCTGCTCTTCCTCACGTGGGGACATCAATCCGGGTGGCCTCAGGCGGATCTCTTCTCGTACTCGAGCATGCAAGCAGCCGTCGATCAGGGGTATCTCGCCATCGCCGCGGAACTCGCCATCCCCATCGCCCCGGTCGGCGATGCCTGGCAGAGCGTGCTCGCGCAACAACCCGATGCCGGGCTCTGGCAGAGCGATGGCGTGCATCCCACCACCGCGGGCACGTACCTCGCGGCCTGCGTGTTCTACGCAAGCGTCTTCGGACGCAGCCCAGTCGGCCTCAAGTACGACGACGGGCTCGCGGCGGCCGAGGCCGCGATGTTGCAGCGTGTTGCAGCGGCGACAGTGCTGGGCGATCACTCCAAATGGGGACTGCCCTGACCGCGGACGAAGGGTGAGCCAGCCGGCGCAACGACTAAGCTCAGGCGCGGTGACAGACGACCTCGCGCTCGCCCTCGAGATCGCGGACGTGGCCGACGGCATCTCGATGGAGCGGTTCCGGGCACACGATCTCAAGATCGACGCCAAACCCGACCTCTCCCCGGTGACCGAGGCGGACCGTGCCATCGAGACCTACGCCCGCGACCGGCTTGCCACCGAGCGTCCCTCTCACGCGATCCTCGGCGAGGAGTTCGGACTGGTCGGCGATCGCGGCGCCACGTGGCGGTGGGTCATCGATCCGATCGATGGGACCAGGAGCTTCGTCCGGGGCAACGAGACCTGGGCGACGCTGATCGCGGTGCAGCGCGACGGTGAGTCGGTGGTGGGAGTCGCCTCGGCGCCGGCGATGCGGCTGCGCTTCCACGCGACACTCGGCGGCGGGGCCTTCCTGAACGGACGCAGGATCCACGTTTCGAGGATCGCCGAAATCTCCGAAGCACTCATCACGCACACCGCGATACGCGGCTTCGTGATCACCAAGCAGTCCGAACGGCTCGTCGCGCTCGCCGGCCGCTGCTGGGATGCCCGCGGCATCGGCAATTCGATGTCGCACCTCGCTGTCGCACGAGGCACCGCGGATATCGGCTGGACCTCGCGAGCGAACGTGTGGGACTTCGCGGCGCTCAAGCTCATCGTCACCGAGGCAGGTGGTCGCTTCACGGACAGGAGCGGTGACGACCCGAAGCTCGGCGGCACCGGCATCTCAACGAACGGCCTGCTCCACGAGCTCGTGCTCAAGGCCGCCGGCTACCCCTCCAAGGAGACCGCATGAAGATCGGCACCATCCGCGACGGCGCGACGTCGTTGCCAGCTGTCATCGACGGTGACCGCGCATACCGCCTCGACGACCTGCTCGGGGCAATGGGCGGCGTCCCGGTCGCGATCCCCGACGGTGCTGATGCCGCGACGGTCCTTGCCGCACGTGAGCTCGCTGTCGCCGCCCGAGCGGCGGCGGACGCGCTCCCGGACCTGATCAGCCGCGGCGCCGCGCCGTCGTATCCGCTTTACGCACTCGGACCGCCCGTGGCACGCCCCGGGAAGATCGTCTGCGCGGGTCGCAACTACGCCGACCACGCTCGCGAGCTCGGCAACGACATCCCCACTCGCCCGATCCTCTTCGCCAAGCTCGCGAGCTCACTTCGCGGCCCGTTTGACGAGATCATCCGGCCGCTCGAGGTGGACGACCTCGACTACGAGGCGGAGTTGTGCGTCGTTATCGGCACCGGCGGGAAGCGGATTCCGAAAGATCGCGCCCTCGCGCATGTCGCCGGCTATTGCTGCGCGAATGACGTGTCCGCGCGCAACGCCCAACTCGGGCTCGGTGACCAGTGGTTGCGCGGCAAGAGCTTCGACACCTTCTGCCCCATCGGACCGTGGATCGTGAGCGCTGACGAGATCCCGGATCCGCAAGCGCTGACGCTGCGGTGCCGCGTCGATGGAAGCCTCCGCCAGAACGGGTCAACCGCAGACATGATCTTCGACGTCGCGACACTCATCTCGTACATCTCGGACGCGTTCACGCTGGAGCCCGGGGATCTCATCCTCACCGGCACCCCGTCCGGCGTCGCGATGGGACAGACCCCTGCGCCGTGGCTGCAGCCCGGGCAACTGTGCGAGGTGGAGATCCCGGAGATCGGCGTGATCGCCAATCGCATCGTCGCCGAGGAGCGTGGCTCGACCGACAGCCGCTAGAGGTGAATGCCTCGCATCAACATCCCGAGCGCGTACGCCTCGGGGGTGACCGGCTGGTCGGCGCGGTCGCCGCCCTCGGACTGGTGCGAACTGCTGTCAGGGAGCATCTGAAATGCGCCGGCCATGATCAGCTGATGGACGTTCGGCGCGATGGCGTGGACGAGTTCGCCGAACTTGCCCACACGCGTCGACACCTCGTGCGGTCGCTTGATGAGCGCGTCGACGACCATGTCCGCCGCTTCGTCAGAGCTGATTGTCGGAAAGTTCTTGTACATCCCGGTGGGCGCGATCATCGGCGTGCGCACCAGGGGCATGTGGATCGTCGTCACCGCGATGCCCTCGGCAGCGACCTCCGGGGCGAAGCAGCGTGAAAAGGCATCGAGCGCGTTCTTGCTCGCCACGTACGCCGCGAACCGTGGCGGATACGCCTGGCCGCCGATCGACGTGATGTTGATGATGTGCCCGTCCTGGCGCTCGCGCATCCCGGTGATCACCGCCATGATGAGGGCGATCGCGCCGAAATAATTCAGCTTCATGGTGCGTTCGAAATCGTGGAATCGGTCGAGTGAATCGAGCACCGAGCGCCGGATCGACCGGCCTGCATTGTTGATGAGCACGTCCACGCGCCCGTGGTCCTCGATCACGTGCTCGATGAGTTTCGTGCACGCGTCATGGTCGCTGAGGTCAGTGGGATACACGTACGCCTTGCCACCGATCTTCTCGACCTCCAGTCGCATTTCCTCGAGCTGCTCGACACGCCGGGCGACACCGATGATCGTTGCGCCTGACACAGCGAGGTGTGAGCACACCGCACGCCCGATGCCACTCGACGCTCCGGTCACCACGACCACGCGACCACCGACGACGCGACGCACGTTCGTCGGTGTGGGCAATTGCGGATCGAGGTGTCGCTCCCAGTAATCCCAGACCTTCCAGGCGTACTCGTGCAACGGCGGGCAACTGACTCCGCTCCCGGCCAGCGCCGCCTGCGCATCCGTGGCGTCGAAGGTCGCGGGATAGTCCATGTACGTGAACGCAGCGTCGGGAATACCAAGCCGTGCCAGTGCCTGCTGGCGCATGCGCTGCACCGCGGGCAATGAGCCCATCGCCGCGAAACCGCCCGGAAGCATGCGCGCCATTCGGCGGTCGATCCTCAGTGCGAACTCTGGAGCGTGGGCCGCGCGACAGAAGGTGTTGAGGGTGTCGCCGAGCGACAGCGGCGCCGGATCGACGATATGGAACGCACGCCCGTCGAGCCCTTCCTGGTGCGCGATATGGTCGATCGCCTTTGCGACAAAGTCGACAGGAACGAGGTTGAACGGCCCGCCCTCGGGACCGATGAACGGCACCCACTGCGGAAACGCGTCGCGCATCTGCTGGATGAGCTTGAAGGCGTAATACGGCCCGTCGACGCGGTCGGCCTCGCCGTTCTCCGATGAGCCGATGACCATGCCGGGCCGATAGACGCGCCACGGGACTGTCGCCTCTGTGCGCACGATGCGCTCGGACTCGTGCTTGGTCTTGTAGTACGGGTGGTCGAGCTCCTGGCCCTCGTCGAACATCGCCTCGGTGAACGAGCCTTTGAACCGTCCCGCGACAGCGATGGAGCTGACCAAATGGAAACAGCCGGCACCGACCTCGTTGGCGAGGGCGACGACGTTGCGGGTGCCGGTGACGTTGGCCTTCTCGGTGTCCTCCGCCGGGGCCGTGAGGTCATACACCGCAGCGAGGTGGAAAAACTGGGCGCCGCGGAGCTGTTCGCGATCGTCCAGCGAGAGCGCGAGGCCGGGCTCTGTCAGGTCGCCCGTCAGCGCATGGAGGCGCTTCCCACCGGGGTCGAGGCGCTCACGCTGCGCCGCGTAGCGAGCCCGCGACCCGGGGCGGACGAGGACGAAGACGTTGTCGCCACGGGCGAGGAGCAGCGGCACCAGGTGGCGGCCGATGAATCCCGTCGCGCCTGTGATGAAGTACGTCACGCGGCCGACAATAGCTTTTTATGAGAATCGGAGACAGAGCCATGCCTGAGCCAGTCATCGTCGCCCTCGGTCGGTCACCTATCGGCCGCGCGATGAAAGGATCGCTGGTCAATATCCGGCCGGACGATCTCGCGGCCAGCGTCGTCAACCAGGTGCTCGACCGCCTCCCGCAGCTGGACCGAGACACGATCGAGGATCTCATCTGTGGCTGCGGACTTCCGGGTGGCGAGCAGGGCTTCAACCTCGGTCGCGTCATCAGCATCCTGACCCGGGTGAACGCGCCGGGGACCACCGTCACCCGCTACTGCGCGTCCTCACTCCAGACCACTCGCATGGCCGCGCACGCCATCCGCGCCGGCGAAGGCGATGTGTTCCTCAGCGTCGGCGTCGAGTGCGTCTCGCGCTTCGTCAACGGCTCGAGCGACATGCCCCAGTGCCGCAACGAGCGGCTCGAGCCCGGGAACCCCGAGGGCTACCCGGACATCTACCTGGCAATGGGCCAGACCGCCGAGAACGTCGCAGCCCGCGAGGAGATCAGCCGCGAGGAGATGGACCGATTCGCGCTGCGCAGCCAGCAGCGTGCGGTCGCAGCGCAGGACGACGGCTTCTTCGCTCGCGAGATCGTGCCCATCGAACTGCCCGACGGTGGCGGAACTATGACCAAGGACGACGGTCCCCGTCGCGAGACCACCCTCGAGAAGCTCTCCGAGCTCAAGCCGGTCTTCCGCGAGAACGGCACCGTGACAGCGGGCAACGCCTGCCCACTCAACGACGGCGCGGCCGCGGTCGTGATCATGTCGGACTCGCGTGCGCGGGAGCTCGGCATCAAGCCGCTCGCCCGGATCGTCGCCACGGGACTCACCTCGCTCGAGCCGGAGTTCATGGGACTCGGTCCGATCCAGGCCTCCCGTCAGGCCCTTGCGCGGGCCGGCATGACCATCGACGACGTGCACGTGGTCGAGATCAACGAGGCATTCGCCGCACAGGTGATCCCATCAGCTCGGGGCATCGGCATCGATCCTTTCGACGATCGCCTCAACCCCCACGGCGGTGCGATCGCACTCGGCCATCCGTTCGGCATGACCGGCGCGCGGATCCTGTGCACGCTCCTCAACGATCTGCAGACGGCGGACGCCACCATCGGACTCGAGACGATGTGCGTCGGCGGCGGCCAGGGAATGGCCATGATCGTCGAGCGCCTCAACTGAGGCGTCGGCCGTGAGCGTCGGTTAGAGCGCGACCCGAGGGCGACGGCGCGTCGACCGGCCCGGGAGCACGATTTCGATCTCATCCGTTGCCGGCGCGCTGACCGAGCGTCGCCGCGGTGGACGGCTCCCCAGGATGATCGCCGCGATCGCCTCCACGACGCCGTCGGCCTCACGCCGCTCCAGGATCAGCGGCGGGAGGAGGCGAACCGTGCCTGTGCCGCCCGGCAAAGCGAGCAGGCCCCGCTGCTCCAGGCGGCGGAGCAGCATCGGCGCGTTGAGACTCGTCTCGATCGCCACCATCGCGCCGCAGCCACGCACTTCACGGATCTCGCCGAGGCGCAGCGCGCGCAGCCGCCCCTGGAGCCGCTCGGACGCGAGCTCGGCGAGCGCTCGGAGCGTCGGGCCGAGTGCGGTACGGATCGTCGCGTTCGCAGCAGCGCAGACAAGCGGAGGGCACGCCTCGTCGTGCTCACGTCGCGGCATTCGCGTCTTCCGCGAGACCGAAGGACCAACTGCCATGACCCCGAACGGCAGCCCGTTCGCAAGTGACGAACCGAGGCAGACGATGTCCGGCCCGACGCCCTGGGCGGCGGACGCGAGCGACGGCCCCATGCGCAGGGCGGTCCTCACCTCATCGACAACCAGCAAGGCACCGACGCTGCGGCAGAGTTCCGCCACCGATGCGAGGTAGCCCTCGCCCGGAACACGTATGCCGGCGTCGACCTGTACCGGTTCGACGAGCACGGCTGCCACGCGCGAGTCCATCTGCGCGCTCAGGGCGTCGAGATCGTCGTGCGGCACCCGGATCACCTCGAGGCCCCGCCCGGCAACGTCGACGCGCTTCCCCCCGCTGACCCCGCGCCCGCCGATGCCGGCGCCGTGATCGGATCGCTGCATCGCGATGACGCGTGGACGGTCAGAGGCCGCTGCGATCCATGTGATCGCGAGATCCACCGCCGCCGAACCGGATTCAGTGAAGCTCACGTGCGTGAGCGGGACCGGGATGATGAAGCTCAACGCCTCGAGCAGTTCCTCACGGAGGTCATAGTCGAAGCCGGGAGGGACGGCACCAAAAGCCGCGAGCTGATTGGCGATCGCCTCGGTCACCCGCGGATGGTTGTGACCGAGCAAGGTGGTGCCGCCGGCCGAGGTCAGATCGAGGTAGCGGCGGTCCTCGTCGTCCCACACGTAGGCCCCATCGCCCCGGGTGAGGCGAAGGTCGCGCGAGCCGTGTGAGAACTCGTTGAGCCACCGATCTGGAAGGACCGCGGTCACCAGGAACCTCCGATATGTTCGGTAGCGTACAGCCGCACACACCTCCGTGAACGGGATGCTTTACATCGCGTGTGTCCCGCGCTACTCTGCGTTTGCACCGGAAGCGTCGTACGACGCGTTAGCGAGGTGTGGGGGGACGAGAGCACTTTCTGTGGGGGGCCGGCGTTCGGGGGAGCGTCGGCCTCATTTTTATTCAGGGCTCCGCTTTATTCAGGGCTCCGCGCCTGCTCGGTGTTCTCACCCACTTCGATCGGGCGGGTGGGGTCGGTAATCCACTCGCTCCAGGATCCCGCGTACAGCGCCGCGTCGATCCCAGCGAGGCCCATGGCGAAGACTCCCTCGGTGGCGACGACGCCGGATCCGCAGTACACGGCGACCGGTTGGCCTGCCTCAACGCCCACACCCGCATACCGTGCCCTGAGCTCCGACGGGGTCAGAAAGCGTCCGTCGTACCCCTGCGTCAGCTGGGCCGGAACGTTCCGCGCTCCGGGGATGTGTCCAGCCACGGGATCCACCGGCTCCGTCTCCCCGCGAAACCGCTCCGGAGCGCGGGCATCGATGAGCACCCCGTCACGCGCCATCGCCAGCGCACCCTCGGCGTCGACCAGCGGCATGCCGCCGGGAATGGCTTCGAAGTCGCCAGGAACCGGATCGTGGTCATCACCGGAGGCAACGGGGAGTCCCGCCGCCATCCACGCGGCGTATCCGCCGTCGAGAAGGGCCGTGTGCTCGTGTCCGAAGTAGCGAAGCAACCACCAGGCGCGCGCGGCCGAGGTGCCGGTCGACGCGTCGTACGCCACGACCAGGCGGGAGCCATCGACGCCATGACGTCGCATCGCAGCCTCGAAAGCGGTCGCATCCGGGAGCGGATGGCGCCCGCGGCCCGGCCGGGCGCTCAACTCACGATCGAGGTCGACGAAGTGCGCTCCAGCGATATGGCCTTTCGCGAAATCCGCCGCTCCGGACGGCCCGCCGAGCGTCCAGCGCACATCGAGGACGACTGGCGGTTCGTCTGTCGCAAGTCGTGCCGCGAGTTCGTGACAATCGAGCAAGAGCGATACCATTCCCTCAGGATCCCCCAGTGACATGGGCGGACGAAACCTCAGAGAAGGTGGCTGCGTTATCTCTTCGACAGCGCAGTTTGAACGCGCCCTGAGACCGAACAATGGTACGGTGGAGATGCATGGCTGACCAGACTTGGCGGAGCCGCGGAGGCCTCATGCTCGCGGGTGGCGTTGCCCTCGGTGGGTTGTTGCTGACATCGTGCGCACTTCCCGGAACATCGGGACCTGTCGCAAATCTCGGCAGCACCGTGCATATCGCCGGCGCTCCTGTGGTGGTTCCTGCACCAACGATCGTCGTCAGCCCTGGCAATTCCGCACAGGGTGTTGCCCTTGACGCTCCGGTCGTCGTCAACGTCGCCACTGGACACCTCGACACCGTCTCGTTGAGCCAGGCAGGCTCATCGACCGTGTTCAGCGGTGTGTTGTCGGCGGACGGCACCTTGTGGGAGATGTCCGCACCGCTCGCGCCAGATGCGCACTACACGGTCGTCGCCACTGCGACGAGCTCCGCGGGCAACACGTCGACGTCCACGACGACGTTCGTCACCGTCGCCGCGACGAGCCGCCTGCTGACCGGCATGACGCCCCTCAACGGAGAGGTGGTTGGTGTCGGCGAGACGATCGACCTTCGCTTCAACACCGCCATCCCCACGAATGTGCGAGCCGCATTGCTCGAGCGCATTCACGTGACGTCGACGCCCGCGGTCATGGGCGGATGGCACTGGCTCACCGATCAGGTCGTGCACTTCCGCCCTGCGACCTTCTGGCCGTCGGGCGCCAAGGTCACGGTGGTCGCCGATCTCGACGGGTTCAGCGTCGGTGGCGGCGTCTGGGGATTGGGTGACTGGACATCGAGCTTCAGCGTCGGCGCCAAGCACGTGTCGATCATCAACAACCTGACCCACACCATGCAGGTCTTCGACAACGACAAGTTGTTTGCGACATACCCGGTGAGCCTTGGCAAGGGCGGCTTTCCCACCCTTTCGGGCACCCTGATCGTCCTGTACAAGACGCCCGTGGTGGTCATGAAGTCCTGCCCGACGTTCCACACGCCGGCCGCGTGCATCCCCGGCGGCGCGCAGTACTACGACGACCCGGTGTACGACGACACCGCCATCTCCACCAGCGGCTACTTCATCCACGCCGCTCCGTGGTCGGTCGGCTCGCAGGGTCGCGCTGACGTGTCGCACGGCTGCGTCAACCTCAGCACCGCGCGCGCCGTGCAGTTCTACAACTTCAGCATTCCGGGCGACGTGGTCCAGATCGAGAACACGGCATACACCGCCCAGTACGACGACGGCGAAGGCGACTGGCAACTGCCGTTCTCCTCGTTCTCCAACACTGCCGGACTTGGTCCCGTGTGGACCGGCGCAGTCGGGGTGTCGTCGCTCTCCGGCCAGGACTCCTGACCGGCCACTCTGGCTGACCAGGGCCCCTGAGCGTTGCGCGCAGTCGTCGTTGCGGCACCAGGCGGGCCCGAGCAACTGCACGTCGCGGAGGTCCCGGATCCTGTCGTTCGCGATGGGGAGATCGTCGTGCGGGTCGCCGGCGCCGGGATCAATCGCGCCGACCTCCTCCAGCGGCAGGGCTTCTACCCACCACCGGCCGGTGCCAGCGAGATCCTCGGCCTTGAAGCGTCGGGCGTCGTTGCCCAACTAGGCCCCGGAGTGGACGCGTTTGCACTGGGCGACAGGGTCATGTTGCTGGTGGAAGGTGGTGGCTACGCCGAACTGGTCGCTGTCCGTGCACCCCAGGCCGTGCGGGTTCCGGACAACATCGACCTGATCGCGGCGGGTGGCATCCCCGAGGTGTTCATCACCGCCCACGATGCGCTCTTCACCCGCGGACATCTTCGCGACGGCGAGACGGTGCTCGTGCACGGCGGCGGTGGCGGCGTGGGCACTGCGGCGATACAACTCGCGCATCAGCGCGGCTGCCGCGTTCTCGTCACCGCGGGCAGTGCCGAGAAACTCGAGCGCTGCATCGCCCTTGGTGCTGACGCTGGGATCAACTACCGGACCGAGGACTTTGTCGCGCGCACACGTGAACTCACTGATGGCCGGGGAGCCGACGTGGTGCTGGACATCATGGGAGCCTCGTATCTCGGCCGCAACATCGAAGCCGTCGCACTCGACGGTCGCGTCGTCGTGATCGGCATGCAGGGCGGCACCCATGCCGACATCGATCTCGGCGCCATGATGCGCCGCCGCATCTCGCTGATCTCCACTGCCCTTCGGTCGCGCCCGGCAGCCCAGAAGGCCGCCATCGTGGCCGCGTTCGCCGCCGACGTCGTTCCGGCGCTCGCCGCCGGTCGGATGCAGGAGGTGGTCGATCGCGTGCTGCCTCTGACGGATGCCGGCGAGGCGCACCGGCTCATCGAAGCCGGCGAGGTGGTGGGCAAGGTCGTCCTCGACGCCGCGCGTGCCTGACACCGACGTCTGGGCCACGTGGCTGCGGACCGGGCGCGACGGTGGAAGCGCAGCGATGCGGGCCGAGAATCTCCGCCGCCTTGAGGCTGTTCGTGATCTGATCCTCGACCGCGCCGGCATCCTGCCCGGTGACACCGTTCTCGACGTCGGCACCGGGCAGGGGTTGCTCGGGCTGGCGGCGCTGGCGCGAAACGGACCCGACGGCCGAGTGGTCTTCTCCGACGTCTCCGCTCCGGTGCTCGACGACTGCAGGATCGAGGTTGAACGTCTTTCGGCAGTGGATCGATCGAGCTTCATCCGCGCCTCGGCGACGGACTTATCCGCGATCGACACGGGATCGGTTGATGTCGTCGTCGAGCGCGCCGTGCTGCTCTTCATCGAAGATCGCGCTCGTGCGTTTGCCGAATATCACCGTGTGCTCCGCGCCGGAGGACGGCTCTCCCTCGCCGAGCCGCTCAACAGCTGGATGAGCGCCGACCGCCCCGGCTATCTCTGGGGATACGACGTGACTGCGGCGACCGAACTCGAACGCAAGCTCCACGATGCCGAGAGCACCGGGGGCCGCGCAAATGACGAGCTCCTCTGCGGATTCGACGACCGAGACCTTGTCGCGATGGCCGGCGCCGCGGGATTCGAGCGCGTCGAGGTGCAGACCGAGCTGGCACTCGCGCCGCCACCGGCTCGCGACGACGTTGATGTCTTCCTGGATACCGCTCCGAACCCACTCGCCCCAACGACTCGTGCGCTCATGGCCGCTGCGCTCAGCAGTGATGAAGCGGCACGGTTCACAGCCGTCCTTGGGCAGGCGATGCACGAGGGACGCGGCGAGCGGCGCCACGCGATGACCTACCTGCGCGCCTGGCGATGACGGAAGGCTTCGCCGCCAAAACCTGGGACACAGTTGTCGTCGGTGCCGGCCACAACGGACTCACCGCCGCCGCCTATCTGGCACGCGCGGGGCGTACCGTGCTGGTGCTCGAAGCGCGCGACCGCATCGGCGGGGCGTGCACGCTCGAGCACCCCTTCGACGACCCGGCATTCGTGGTCAGCCCGTGCGCGTACCTCGTTGGCCTCCTCCACCATCGCGTCATCGACGAGCTCGACCTGCGTCGCCACGGATACCGCGTGCATCTGGTGGATCCACACCTCTGGTGCCCGTTCGACGACGGCACGGCGTTGAGTCTCTGGGACGACTCGGAACGCAACCATCGTGTTGTCGCCGCGATGAGCCCGGGCGATGCGGATGGCTACTCACGCTACGAGCAGCTTTTCGCGCGCATCCGCCGCGCGCTGCGCTCGGAGCCGCACGACACCTGGGTGGGAGACGCCCCGGATCGTCCGGCGCTCGAAGAGCTCCTCCACCACGACCCCGAGCTCGTCGAAGTCATGTTCGAGGAGTCGATCGCGTCCGTCATCGAGCGTCACGTCCAGGACGAGCGGCTCCGTACGGCGCTTCATGGTCAAGGGCTGATCGGCACGTGGGCAGGGCCGCGCGACGCGGGTACCGCCGCGATCCACGCAATGCACTCCATGGGCACCATCGAGGGCCGGCAGGGGGCATGGGGCTATGTGCAGGGCGGGATGGGGAACGTGTCCTTCGCGCTAGCGAAGGCGGCGGAGGAAGCCGGCGCGGTGATCCGGCGCAACGCCGGCGTCGCGCAGATCATCCCGGGGGATGCGGTGGTGCTCCAGGACGGCACGCGGATCGAGGCGAGAACCATCGTCTCGAACGCCGATCCACGAACCACGCTCGGGCTGCTCTCGGACGCGGCACCGGCGGCGTTCGCGGACAAGGTGCGCGACTGGCGCATGGAAGGCCCGGTTCTGAAGATCAACTGCGCGCTCTCGCGGCTCCCCACCTTCACCGCCGCCGGATCGGATGACGCCCCGCATCGGGCGATGGTCACTATCGCTCGGAGTCTCGACGAGACCCAGGCTGCATACACACGCAGCCGGGCCGGTGAGCCGTCACCCCGTTGGGCCGAGCTGTATTTCCACTCCGCGTACGACCCGTCGGTCGCACCGCCAGGCAAGCATGTGATGAGCGTTTTCGCCGAATACGCGCCGTACACACTGGCCGTCGGGACCTGGGACGAGCGCCGCGAGGCCGTTGCCGACGAGGCATTTGCCGAGATCGCCCGCTTTGCTCCCGACGTTGCCGAATGCGTCGTTGCTCGGCAGGTGCTGGCGCCGCCGGACATCGAGCGCGCGGTCGGCCTCTCGGGTGGCCACATCTTCCAGGGCGAGTGCCTCCCCGATCAGATGTGGGATCGGCGGTTCTCCCCGCGGACGCCAATGCCCGGCCTGTACATGTGCGGCGCTAGCACCCATCCCGGCGGCAGCGTCATCGCCATCAACGGACGCAACGCCGCAATGGCGTTGCTCGCCGACATCGCCTCCGAGCGCCGCTGACGCGCGCCTCCGCGGGCGATGGCAACCTTGTCGAGATCGTCTCCAAGCGCGCCTGACCGCGACCGAACTGCTGACGCAGCTAGCGCCGCAGCCGAAGCGCATTGCGGATGAGGCTCATCTCCTCGCGATCCGCTACGCGCAGGAGCAGGAGCATCGCTCCATACACGAGCGCCGAGGCGATCACCACCACAAAGAGCAGCAGTCGATTCTGATGGGGGTTGGCCACGAAGATGAAGCCACCCATCACGATGCCGGCGACGACCGCTTTCCAGGACGTTGCCAAAAGAGGGATCGTGCCGAGTTGCGCGCGGAGCACGAACCATCCCACCACTACCAGTGCCGCCTCGGTGACCACCACCGCCCAGCTCGCTCCGAGGTACCCGTAGCGAGGGATTACGACAAGGTTGACGCCAACATTGATCACGAGCCCCACCATCGCCACGAACGCGAAAACGTTCTGCTTGTCGATGGCGTTCAGCGTGGCCGCGAACGTGTTGTCCGCGAACATGAACACGATGGCGAGGGCAAGGATCTGCAGTGCCGGCTCCGACCCCGCGTAGAGATGCAACAGCGTGTTGAACTGCGGGGCCAGGAGGAATACGCCGACGGTGATCGGCCATCCGAGAATCACGAGCGCCTTGAAGAACTTCTCTGCAAGCGGGAGCACTCGCTCCGGGGATCGCCGGTGGTACACCGAGAGCACGGGGAACACCACACTCCTCAGCGCAAACGGGATGAAGAGCAGCGACTCGAACGGCTTGTACGCGAACGTGTAGTACCCCACCTCGCTGTACGGCCGGAAGCGCTGGAGGATGGGCACGTCCACTTTGAAGTAGACCGTCGTGATGATGAAGGTGATGCCAAGCGGGACCGCGACCTTGACCCATGAGAAGAGCAGCCCGGGCTCCAACTGTGGTGCCGGCCGCAACACTCCCATCGCGACGAGCACGATTCCGAAGTACACGCATGCGAAGGCGTAACTGATCGCATACGCCCAGAGGAAGAACCCGGTGTCTGCGTGGATGTGGACACCGACGACGACGAGCGCAAAGACGATCAGCGTCTCAGGAACGATCTCGATGATCTCGAAGGTCAGCCGCTGCATCGCATACAACGTGTTGCGCAGGAGCAACTGGTACCCGGAGAGCACGAGGATCGCAAAGGACGGCCAGAGGAGCGAGCGGACTCCGGCGATATACAGCGCGGCGAAGATGAGCGGCAACCCGACGACCGCACCGATGACCTTGAGTGAGGCGACGTTGTTCCAGTACCTGGAGAGTTGATCGGTGTGGCGCGCTCCCTCGCGGACATAGAGCGCGGAAAACCCGAGGTCGGTCAGTGTGCCCACCAATCCGACGTAGGTGACCGCCGTCTGCATCTCACCGAACCGCGTCGGGTCGAGATAGTTGCCGATGATGATCACGGCAACAAGCGCAATGATCCGCGAGATCACGCGCACCACGAGGATGAGAATCGTGTTGCGCAGCGCCCGCATGCCGAGACCGCCAGGCTCGTCGGGCGTGGCCACCTCCACGTCCGGCGCGGGTTCGTCCTGCAAGGCGTTCATTCTATCCGCGCTGCGGCATCGTGCCCCTCGTCGAGCTCGATCGATAGACTGCGAAGCCATGCCTGACGTCGCGGCCGAGCGATCTCGCACCGACGCCGAGGGGCGCAACGACGGCGGGGCGTTGATTGCGCGAACGCTGCGCGCGCGAGGTGTCTCAACGGTCTTCGCCCTCCCCGGCGGCCACATCCTGCCGTTTCTCGACGCGAGTCTTGACGAGGACATCAGGATCATCGATACGCGGCACGAGGGCGCAGCGGTGCTCGCGGCGGAAGGCTGGGCACTCGCGACCGGAGACACGGGGGTCGCCGCGGTCACCGCCGGCCCTGGCTTCGCGAACGGGCTGATCGGCCTCCTTGATGCAGGGGTGTGGAGCGTCCCCCTGGTGATGCTCGCGGGCCGCACGAGCCGCAACCGCCAGGGTCGCGGTGCCGTGGGCGACATCGACCAGCGAGCCATCGCAACTCCGATTGCGAAATGGGCAGCCACCTGCTCCGAAGCCGGGGCGATCCCTCGGTACGTCGCCGAGGCACTGCATCGCGCGCGAAGCGGTTGCCCCGGCGCGGTCTATCTCGAAATCGATTCGCACGCGGTATACGGCAAAGCGGCGCCGCTCGAGACAGCACCCCCGGGATTTCCGCTTGAGTCGTCCCGCCCTTCGGGATCGCCCGCCGCCATCGGGGCGGCGGTCGCGGCGCTCACTGCCGCCGAGCGCCCGCTGATCGTCGTGGGGAGCGGCGCGTTCTGGTCGGACGCCGGAGAAGAGATCGCGCGCTTCGCGGAAGCCGCCCGCATCCCGGTGATCACCGCAAGCGCGGCCCGCGGGGTGGTCGCCGATTCGCATCCATGGAGCCTGGGATCGCTCGTCCACGGCGGGCTCGCGATCCCGAGCGCGGACTGCGTCCTCATCCTCGGATCCGCCTTCAACGCCAACGTGATGTACGGCGGCCCTCCCCTTTTCGGCACCGATCAGACGGTCATCCAGGTGGACATCGCCGCGGAGCGAGCCGGCGGCAACCGCGCGCCCGACATCACCGTCGTCGGCGACTGCAAGTCGGTGGTGAAAGATCTCCGTGACGCATGGGGCTCGACACCCAAGGGAAGAGACGAGTGGCTCGACCGCGCACGCACACTCGCCGGCGCGTCACTCGACTTCTGGAATCGCCAGGTGGACGAGCACACGGGCGAGAGCATTCATGCCGGCGCGGCTGCCCGCGAGGTGGCCGCCTTCGTGGAGGAGCGCTTCGGTGGCGCGGCAACGTTGGTTGCCGATGGCGGCGATGCGCTCGCGTGGGGACTCGCCTACTTTGGCGCCGAGTTACCCGGACGGCTGCTCACCACCACCACGGCACTGGGAACTCTCGGCGTTGGGATGCCCTTCGCCATCGCCGCTCAGGCGGCGCGACCCGAGGAGCCGACCTTTCTCTTCACTGGCGACGGTGCCTTCGGCCTGACCGCGATGGAAGTCGCCACGGCGGTGCACCACGAACTCCCGATCGTGGTGATCGTCTCCAACAACGCCGGCTGGGGCGACGTGCGCTACGAACAGGACGAGCTCTTCGGACTGGATCGTCACGTCGCCAGCACGCTCCCGGGTGTCCGGTACGACCGCCTCGGAGCAGCACTCGGCGCGCACGGCGAGCGCGTCGAGCGCCTCGAGGAGCTGCGCCCGGCACTCGAGCGATCGCTCGCGAGCGGCATCTGCAGCGTCATCGACGTCCAGACCGACCCGGCGGTCATCTCCGAGTTGCTCCGCATGGTCGCCCAGCTCGGACTCATGTAGCCGTGCGAGCGGTCCAACTCGTCGACGCGCATCAACTCGAAGTCCTCGAGCTCGCGAATCCCGAAGCGGCACCAGGCGAGATCGTCCTACGCATCGATGGATGCGGCATCTGCGGCTCGGATCTGACGTCGTACAAGGTCGGGCTGTTCACGGGCACCGTTCCCGGACACGAACTGGCGGGCGTGATCGAAGCGGTCGGCGACGGAGTCACCGGCTGGAGCGTCGGCGAACCCGCGGTCGTGGATCCCAAGATTCCGTGCGGCGTCTGCGAGGACTGTCGCGCCGGCGCCTCATACCGCTGCGCGATGGCGCTGACCGCCGGCATCGGATTCGCGCGCGACGGCGGATTCGCCGAGCTGGTCGCGGTTCCGGCGGCACTCCTACACCGGCTGCCATCCGCCCTCGCGCTCGAAAACGCGTGCCTTGTCGAGCCTCTCTCAGTCGCGATCCACGGCGTCGAACGCGCGCGTCTCCATCCGGGCGATCCCGTCGTGGTGATCGGCCTCGGCCCAATCGGCCTCTTCACCGTCGCCGTGCTCCGCGCCCGAGGTGCCGGCACCATCGTGGGCGTGGATCCGGTCGCGGACAGGCAGCGCATAGCGCTCGAACTCGGCGCCACAACGGCGGTGACCGAGCTTCGTGAGGTGCGCACTCATGTTGCCCCGACCCCCGCGGTGATCGAGTGCTCGGGCTACGCGCCCCTCCTCCACGCCGCAGCGGACCTCGTGGCTCCTGGAGGCCGTCTGGTCCTCGTCGGCGTCCCATTCGGCGAAGCAACGGTGATCCCGCTCATGTGGGTCACCCGCGAAACGGAAATCATCGGCAGCATCGCGTCCGACGCATCGGACTTCGCGGCGTCCCTCGAGATGCTTGCCGCCGACCCGGGAATCGCCCGGGTCGCCACCCGGCGAATCTCGCTGAATCAGGTTCCCGAGGTCTTCGAGGAGCTGATCACGCCGTCTTCGGGCGGGAAGGTGATCGTCGACCCGCGGCTTTGACGGGTGCCTTCTTGGCGGGCACCTTTCTCACACGGGCCTTTGCGACAGTGCCGCCGGGGGCCGGCGTCGCGGCGCGCCAGCAATACCAGGCCGCAGTGCTCCGGTAGGGGCGCAGCGGATCCCCGAGTCCCAGGAGCTCCTTCGGCAGCGGCGCAGTTTCCAGCTCGTGGATACGCGCCCATCCATTGCGCACGCCGAGGTCGTCCACCGGCCACACATCGGGACGCCGCAACTGGAAGAGCAGGAACATCTCGGCAGTCCATCGACCGACCCCGCGGATCGTGACCAGCCGGCTGACAATCTCATCGTCTGTGAGGCCGTCGAGGTCGTGCGTGGGGACGGTGCCATCGACGAATTTCGCTGCCAGGTCGATGATCGCCGCCAGCTTGTTGCCTGAGAGCCCTGCACCACGCATCGCCACCGGGTCCGCTGTCAGGACCGCCTCCGGCGTCACCGGCTCACCGCCGAGCACCGCGATGAGCCGCCCGTGAATCGTGCGCGCCGCGGCGCCGGCAAGCTGCTGGGAGACGATGGCGCTCAGGAGTGACTCGAACGCGGAGCCGAACTCGGGGCGCAGCTCCAGGGCAGCACTGGTGTCGACGATGCGCCTGAATGCAGGATCCGCTTTGACGATGTGCGCTGCGGCCGCGTTCATCCGGCTCACGCCGTGCCGACCTCGACGATGTTCCCAAGGCCTTCAATGACCGCCGAGCCGGGAATACGCAGCAATCCCGCTGGGGCGAGCCGGATCTTCAACGAACGGCTGCCACCACCGATGACGACGAACTCCTGGGTCATCACGCGAGCATCCACGTACAGCGGTAGATCGTCCGGCAGCCCGAACGGTGTGACGCCACCGATCATCATCCCGGTGAGCGCTTGAGTCTGCTCCGCCGAGGCGAACGATGCCTTGCGCACCCCAAGCAGATCGCACACCGAGTGATTGACGTCGAGCCGGCAGGTTGCGAGGACCACGCACGCGCAGGCGACACCGGGATCTTTCCGGGCGGCCACCACGATGGTGTTGGCCGACTGCTCGGGCGGCACACCATATCGGGCGCAGAACGCAGCGGTATCCGCGAAATCGGGATCGCATTCCAGGGTCTCGTGATCGACGCCGAGCAACGCGAGCCGCGCGCGAACCTTGGCCTCGATCGCGGAGGAATCGTCAGTCAACATCGCGTCCGCATGGCCGACCCGTAGAGTCCCCACGCAGCATGCGCATCACCGCCCCCACAGAGACGTCTCCCGGCGAGAACTCGGGTCGCGCTCGTCCCACGCTCGGCAACGCAGTTGGTGGCCACCGGTGCAACGGTAGCCATTCAGGCCGGGGCGGGGACCGCCGCAGGGATCACCGACGCCGCATACGTCGAGGTTGGAGCCGAGGTGGCGCCCGACCGCGAGGCACTGCTCGCCGACGCCGACATCGTCGTTGTGGTGCGCCGCCCCGACGTGGCGTTCGTGTCCCATCTCAAGCGTGGCGCGATCCTCGTCGGCGTTCTCGAACCGGCCGGGGATCCCGTGCTGCTTCGCGCGCTCGTCGACGGCGGCATCACGGCATTTCGCCTCGAGGCCATGCCGCGCATCAGCCGCGCCCAGGACATGGACGTGCTCTCGTCGATGGCGACGCTCGCGGGATACCACGCTGCGGTCATCGCCGCTGTTCGGCTCCCCCGCATCTTCCCGCTGATGATGACCGCTGCCGGAACGATCACCCCGGCGCGGGCGCTCATCCTGGGAGCGGGCGTCGCGGGACTTCAGGCGATCGCAACATGCCGTCGTCTCGGCGCCGTCGTGGAGGCGTTCGACGTCCGCCCCGCGGTGCGCGATCAGGTCGAGTCGCTCGGCGCGCGATTCGTGGAGACCGGCGTTGAGTCGGACACTCAGCAGGACACGGGCGGCTACGCGCGTGAGCTCGAGGCCGACGCGCAGGCGCGGCAGGCCGCGGTGCTCGCCGAGCACGTCAAGGAGTCGGACGTCGTGATCTCGACTGCCCAGATACCCAACCGCAAGGCCCCGATTCTCGTCACGGCCGCGATGGTCGCCACGATGCGGACCGGTTCCGTGATCGTCGACCTTGCCGCACCGGGTGGCGGCAACTGCGAGCTCACCCGACCCGACGAGGAGGTGAACGCCAATGGGGTGCTCATTCTCGGGCCCACGAATCTCCCCGCAGCGATCCCCGGCCAGGCGAGCCAGCTCTACTCCCACAACGCCACGCGTTTTCTGGCGCAAATCCTCAAGGACGGCGCCGTGCATCTCGATTTTGATGACGTCGTCATCAGCCAGACGTGCATCTCCCACGAGGGCAAGGCGATGGGTGAGCAGATGGAAGCACTGTTGCAGGGAACAACGGCGTGAGCCCAGCGCAGACGCTCGCACTCGGCGCCTTCATCTTTGCGCTTGCGGTGTTCGTCGGATTCCTTCTCATATCGAAGGTTCCGACGATGCTCCACACCCCGCTCATGTCGGGGACGAACTTCATCCACGGGATCGTGCTGGTTGGTGCGCTGACCGTTGCGGCAAGTGCGAACGACACGCTCGGCTACATTATCGCCATCGCCGCGGTGCTGCTCGGGACATTGAACGTGGTCGGCGGCTGGGTCGTCACCGACCGGATGCTCCAGATGTTCCGGCGGCGTCCGACGGCCGACCCGCACAAGGCGGAGACGCCGCCGAAACCGGCGGATCACTGACAGCGATGCAGCCCTCTGCACTGACGACTCTCGGCTATCTGGTGACCGCCGTCGCCTTCATGTTCGGCATTCAATTGCTGCGCTCGCCAGCCACCGCGCGAACCGGCAACCGCATCGCCGCTGTCGGCATGCTCCTCGTGCTGGGCATCACCGCCGCGCTGATCCACAACACGAGCAACTGGCCGCTCATCATCCCGCCGATCATCGTCGGTGCAGTGATCGGCGCCGTGTCCGCACGGCTCGTGCGCATGACCGCGATGCCGCAGATGGTGGCGCTCTTCAACGGCATGGGCGGCGGCTCGGCTGCGCTCATCGCGGCGCAGGATCTCCGCACCGCGGTCGCGCACGGCGCTGCGCATCCCGATATCACCTGGGCAATCATGGTGAGCTGCATCATCGGTTCACTCAGCTTTGCCGGCAGCCTCGTGGCGTTCGCGAAACTCCAGGAATTGATGCCGGGGCGGCCGCTCACCTACCGCCTCCAAAGCGTCGTGAACGGATTGCTGCTGGTGGTGATCCTCGCGCTCGGCGTGTACCTCATCGTCGGCGACCAGAACCTCGCGCTGTTCCTGGTGTTCATTCTCCTGTCGCTGCTGCTCGGTGTCCTTTTCGTGGTGCCGATCGGCGGCGCGGACATGCCGGTGATCATCTCGCTGCTCAACTCCTTCACCGGGCTCGCCGCAGCGAGCACCGGCTTCGTGCTCAGCAACGACGTGCTGATCGTCAGCGGCGCGCTCGTGGGCGCCTCAGGAACCATCCTCACGCTTGCGATGAGCAAGGCGATGAACCGCTCGCTGTTCAACGTGCTCTTCAGCGGCTTCGGGTCAAAGGTCGAATCGGTCGGCAGTGCGGCCGGGGCCGAGGGCGGCACCATCCATCCCACCACCGTAGAGGATCTCGCGCCCCTGCTCGCGTTCGCGCAACTCGTCGTGTTCGTCCCGGGGTATGGCATGGCGGTCGCCCGTGCGCAGCACGAGGTCAAAGAACTCGCCGACGAGCTCGAGAAGCGCGGTGTCACTGTCGAATATGCAATCCATCCGGTCGCCGGGCGCATGCCCGGGCACATGAACGTCCTCCTCGCCGAGGCAAACGTGCCATACCCGCAACTCAAGGAGATGGACGCCGTCAACGGCGATTTCCCGCGCACGGATGTTGCGGTCGTCATTGGCGCGAACGATGTCGTGAATCCCGCGGCGCGCACCCAGACCAACAGCCCGATCTACGGCATGCCGATCCTCGACGTCGACCAGGCGAAAACCGTCGTCGTCCTCAAACGAAGCATGGCGACCGGCTTTGCAGGCGTCGACAACCCACTGTTCTACAAGCCGAACACGCTGATGCTCTTCGGAGATGCGCGAAGCTCCGTCGCCGCGCTTGTCGCCGAGGTCAAGAAGCAGTAGGCGAGACCTTGCCGGTGGACGCGACGCTTCGCAAGGCGTTCAGAAGGTCGGCCGGAGCAGTGTCCTTCACGACGTAGCCGACCGCGCCACTCTTCAGTGCCTCGACCATGCGCTCGTGGCCGCCGAACGACGTCAACATCATAACGCGCGTTCCGGGCGCGTTCTCCACCAGACGTCGTGTCGCTTCGATACCACCCATCCCGGGCATCGACATATCCATGAGCACGACGTCCGGATGCAACTCCTGCGCCATCTGCAACGCCTGCTCGCCGGAGTCGGCCATGCCGACCACCTCGATATCCGGTTCGTGGCCGAGGAAGGATGCAAGCCCCTTGCGAACGACTGGATGGTCGTCCACGATCATGACGCGAGTTGCTCCTGGGGACACTTGCAACTCACTCTACTCGATGGGCAGGGTCAGCACGACCAGCGTGCCTCGACCCAGCTCGGAATCCGTGGTGAGGCTGCCGCCCGCCTCCGCGGCCAGATCCTCGATGGCCTGCGTGCCGAGATGGCCTTCCTTGCGTCGCTCCGCGACGTCGGCCTCACTGAAGCCTTTGCCGTCGTCCTGGATGCTCAGGATCGCCGACCCATCCTCGGTGGTGAGCTCGACCGTGACGTTCTTCGCCTGCGCATGCGCGGCGACGTTGCGCAGGCTCTCGTTCGCGATGCGGAAGATGAGCGCCGCACGATCCGGGCGCAGGCGCAGATTGGGCGGCAGATCGAGCTTCGTGTTCGTGCCTTTGCGCTTGATCTCCGCGAGCACCTCGAGCAGCGCAGCTTCTAGACCCTCGCGGCGAAGGGTCGGCGGGACGAGGTCGATGATCAGCGTGCGCAGATCTCGCATCGCGTCCCTCGTCCGGGTGGCGGAATCATTGAGGAGGAGCGCCAGGTTGTCGCGATCGTCGATCGAGTTCGATCCCGCCTTGAGTCTCGAAGCCTCGGCCGTCAACTCATAGTTGATGCCCGCGAGGTTCTGGACGACCCCGTCGTGCAGGTTCCGAGCGATGTTTGCACGCTCGCGCTCTGACGCCTCGAGCGCCTGCAGTTGCAGCCGTTCCTTGTCCTGTTGCAGGCGCAGCTTGTCTGCCTCGTCCTCCGCCCGCTTCGCCTCGAACTTGCGCAACCCCTGCGTGTAGCGCAGCAGGTAGTAGTGGAGCAGGATGATCGGAGCCAGCAGCGCCGTGAATCCGATGACGCCCTTGCTCGTTGACATGACCACGAAGGCAAACGCTGCGAAGCCGTACCCCAGGCTGTAGGGCAGGACCGTCACGCGCGAGCGCAGGAGAGTCGGCAACGGTGTGGTTCGCTCGGCGAGGTACTGCACAACGGCGACAAATCCTGAGTTCAGACCCCAGTGAACGAACCCGGCGCACAGGCCGGCGACGAGCGCCTTGCCGCCGGTGTCACCGCCGTCGATCGCCCTGAAGACGGCCCAGGCCGCCGTGTCGGCGAGAAATTCATTGGAGATGTTGAAGGTCGTGCGGAACCAACCGTTGCGGCTTTTGATCGCCACCCCAAAGGGCTCTGCCAGTGCGCCCACGGCGGCACCCGCCGGACCAAACGTAAACGCGAGACCGAGGTGGATGAACATCGTCGGCGTCCACTGGAACCTCGCGCCCTGACCCTGCCTGACCGCGAACAGCGCCATCAGGAAGATCGTCACCCCACCGACGACGAAGATCAGTTGCCACTGGTGGATCTGCTGGCCGACGGGGAAACGAAACGCCACCGCGACCACTGCCAGGGCGATCGCGGCCAGTGCGGTCGCGGCAACGTAGGCAATGAGTCCCGGCGTGTACTGGACCGGCCCCATCGGCGGCGATACCGGGAGCAGGTCGCGCGCGGACGCCACGGCGTTGTGCAGCCACTTGCCGGCACCGTGCGACTGCGGCTGCGCGCGAGGCGCGACGACGTCTTGCGCCATGCGATCGATCCTATTCTGCGCCACGGGATTGGTGCGTTCCACGTGACAGGATTGTCAGCAGCAACGGCACGAAATCCCTGTCGCTGCTTACGTTTGGCGCGTTAGGGACAAAGACTGCATCAATCGCGTCAGTCAAGTGCGAGCGAAGATTCGCTGAAGAATTGTGAACGCGAGATCGAATAGATGGTCTTAAGCCTGGGATGTCGCGACAGGGTTACAGTACGTGCACTAACCGCAACGCCGACGGTCGGTCTCAACGCTACCGACGGCGCCTGTACAAAGGAGATCCCATGGCTACTTGGGGCGATAACGACAGCTGGTAACCGTAGACCAGTCCGCTGTCCACTCTAGGACGCGGCTGTCACGAACCGTTGGGTAATTTCGTGACAACTCGATAACGGGTCGATCGCGTCATTATCACGGAGGGGCCGGTCACATAGGCGGCGGGGTGCGCGTTGGCGCATTCGGCCCCTGTCTGGCTGGCGCGCGCGTACGCTTGGCGAGACCGCAATCCTCCTGGAGGGAATCGGCGCTGAGAGCCTCCGCAGACGTGCCCTCGACCGCAGAGACAACGCTTGGAGCGTTGCGCCCCGCGGTTCGTCTTCTGGCCGCTGCCGGGACCTCCTTCTACGGCGACTGGTTGAGCACGGTCGCGTTGGTAGTGCTCCTGTTCCGCGCGACGAACTCCCCCGTTGGGCCGGCGCTCTACATGGTTGCCCGTGTCGCGCCCCGCGTGCTCGGTCCATTCCCAGGAGGCGCGCTCGCAGACCGTTTCGGGCCTGCTCGAGTGGCTGCGATGTGCGCAGTGGTCCAGGGCATCCTCACGGCGGGGATCGTCGTCCTGGCGGACATGCGCTGGATCTGGCCGATCTTCATCGTTGTGGCGCTGGCGCAGTTCCTCAGTTCCGCGGCACAGCCGTGCTACGGAGCCCTGATCCCGCGGGTGACGACGCCCTCTGGGCTTGGCCGGATCCAGGGCATCTACTCCGGGCTCAACAGTTCCAGTCTCCTCGTGTCACCGGCACTCGGGGCGCTCCTGCTCCCGTTCGTCGCTCCCCAGGCGCTCATCGGGGTCGATGCACTCACGTTCTTTGTCGCCGCCGGTCTGCTCACCACGCTGCTTCGAGTCGGCGGCGAATCCGAGACCGAGCCTGTGTCGGACCGCATCTCGGCGGGGATCCCGATCGTGATGCGCGATCCGATGCTTCGATTCCTCGCTGCCGCGTACGTGACCAACGGCGCCACTGTGACCACGCTTCAGGCAGTGCTCGTCGTCGCCGCCGCGGGTCGGTTCGGGCACGATACGGTCGTTGGCTGGCTGTATGCCTCGGTTGGTGCCGGCGCCTTGCTCGGCACCCTGCCGGTGATATGGCGCACGCCGGCAAAGGTTGCCGCCAGGTCAATCTACGCAGGCACCGCCCTCGAGCTCGCGCCGCTCGCAGCGTTCACCTTTGTCACGGTGCTGCCAGTCGCCTTGGTCCTCCTGTTCGTCAGCGGGATGGGGGCCACCCTCTATCAGACCCGAGGCGCGGTGGGCCTGCAGCAGCGGACGCCCCGCCAGCTTCTCGGCCGCACGACCGCCGTCGTCCGATTCGCTGGGTACCTCGGCATGCTGCTCGGGGCGATCGCCGCGTTGTCTCTGGTCAACGCGATCGGGTGGGAAGCCACCGTCCTGATCGTGTGCACGGTCGGTGCGACGCTCCTCTTCGTCACTGGCGTCAGTGAGACGCATCCCGCAGCCTGACTTCACTCAGTCCCCTTCGCTCCCGACAGTGTGAGGATGCCGGGTACGAGCGCAAAGACTTGTACAGATGCAGTGAACGTTTGCAAAGCAAGCGCAAGCCCGCCGAACGCTGCGAGCGACCGCATCGCACCCTCTTCGACGCCAGCCTTGGCATCGTTGTGCCGGGGTAGAGGCGCCGGCGGTATCCATGGAGGCGGAAATGGCAGAAGGCGTAGCCTGGGGCGGCTGATCCCAGGCTGATGAGTTCCGGGTCCGCCCGGGCTTGCTGAATCCGTTGGTGCGACGCCGTGGGTGGATGCCTGCGGCGTCGTGCTTCGTTTCCAATTCCCCGCCCAGGAGTGGACATGCCGATCAACTCTGCCCGGTTCTTCCCGCGAGAAGCGCGCGCTGCGCCGCGAGAGGACCGCTCAGGGCGCCTCCTCGTGGCTGCTGGTATCTCGACGTATGGCGACTGGCTGACCGTGGTGGCGCTCGCCGTCCTGCTCCTGCAACTCACGCACCAGCCCGAGGCCCCGGCGCTCTACATCCTTGCTCGCTTTGCGCCGAAAGTCCTCGGCCCATCCCTTGGCGGCTCGCTGGCCGACCGATACGGCCCGAGCCGGGTCGCAGGCTGGTCCGCCCTGGCCCAGTGCGTCCTGACGGCTGGGATTGTGGCCTTCGCCGCCGCCGGGATCATCTGGGCAATCCTCGTCGCGGTTGCCTGCTCCGGCTTCCTCGGCGCGGTGGCACAGCCGGGATATGGCGCAACCATCCCGCGGGTCACCTCGCCGCTCCGGCTCCTGCGCGTGAACGCCATCTACAGCGGGCTGTTCGAATCGAGCGTGCTGGTGGCCCCGGTTCTCGGTGCGATCCTGCTCCCGATCATCCGGCCCGAGGTGCTCGTCGCCGCCGATGCCGTGAGCTTCGGGATCGCCGGGATCCTGATGCTCTCCCTCCGTGTCCGGCCAGCCGTCGGACCGCGGCAGCGGGAGCAGCATCGCGAACGCGCCATCGGTGTCGTGGCGCGCGACCCGATGCTTCGGGCTCTTGCGGCCTCGTTCTTCTGTAGTGCCGCCGCGATCACGACGCTGCAGGCGGTGCTTGTCGTCGCCGCGGCCCAACGCTTCGGGCAGGCGACCGACGTCGGCTGGCTCTACGGCGCCGTCGGAGCGGGCGGCGTTGCGGGAAGCCTGGTCCTGCTTCGCTGGACACCGCGCACCATTGGCGCCCGAGGGATCGCGCTGGGCTTTCTCGCTGAGGTGATCCCGATCGGCGTCTTCGGGCTGGTGGGTGACCTCACTCCGGCGCTCGGCCTGCTCTTCGTCAGCACCGCGGCGGCGGCGCTCTATCAGACCCGCGGACAGACGGCACTGCAGCAACGCGTCCCCGCTGCACTGCTCGGCCGGGTGAACGGCGTCATGCGCCTCCTCCTCTACTCCGGCATGCTTGTGGGGGCGGTCGCCGCGGTGGCGTTCGTCGAGCCACTCGGCTGGGCGGTTCTCGTGGAGGGAAGCGCGGCGTTCGCGGTGATCGCGTTCATCCCCGCTGCGCTCACGTACCGCCGGGGACCACAGCGTCCCGACGAGGTCACCCTCGCCGGGACACCGCTGGTGCTCGTCTCAGATCAGACCGCGACCGGCTCGCGGACTTCCTTCTCGATCGGCAGGCCGACGGAGTTGCCCCACTCGCTCCACGATCCGTCGTAGTTGCTGACGTGCGGGAAGCCGAGGAGGTAGCGCAACACGAACCACGTGTGTGACGACCGCTCGCCGATCCGGCAGTACGTGATGACCGTTTTGTCGTCAGTCACTCCCTGCGCCGCGTAGAGCTCACGGAGCACGTCGGCCGGCTTGAACGTGTCGTCGTCCTGGATCGCCTGTGCCCAGGGGATGTTGGCCGCGCCCGGAATGTGTCCGCTGCGCTGCGCACCTTCATTGGAGTACTCCGGCGGAGCCGAGATCTCGCCCTTGAACTCCGCGGGCGAGCGGACGTCGACGAGCGCGCGTCCCTCCGCGCCAAGTGCCTTCTCGACATCGCCACGGAAGCTGCGAATCGATGTATCCGCGTCGGATGCCGCGTATGCGGTTGCGGTGAAGGTCGGGATCGCCTCGGTGACCTCGCGGCCCTCGTCAATCCATTTGCGCCGGCCCCCGTTGAGCAACCGGATATCGGCGTGCCCGTAGATCCGGAACGTCCAGAAGGCAAACGCCGCAAACCAGTTGCGGAAATCCCCGTACAGAACAAGCGTGGTATCGGGCGTGGCACCCACCCTCGAGAGGAGCTGCTCGAACTGCTCCTTGGAAAGAATGTCCCGGCGGACGGGATCGTTGATGTCCCGCTTCCAGTCGACGAGTGCTGCGCCGGGGATGTGCCCCAGCTCGTACGCCGCCGACGGGTCGTAATCGACTTCGAGGACCCGCACCTGTGGGTCGGTGAGATGTCCGGCCAGCCAGTCGTTGGTGACCAGGACCTCTGGATGTGCGTATTCAGTCATGAGAAAAGAAACCCCTTGCGTTGTGTGATCGACCGCGCGCTATTGCTCAACGCGGTCCGGGATGTCGGACGCGGCGGCTCCGCCGCGTCGCCAGACGATCGGTGGCTACGCCGGACAGCTCGCCCTGTCAGACCGGCAGCGTCCCCAGTCGAGCCAGCGACGGCGCGTCAGGCGCGGTGTCCCGTCCATGCTTTCGATCCTATGGAATCCTGACTGCTCAAGTCAAGTTTCAGAAGCGGGAGGGTTTGGATACGTAGGATCCACACCATGGCGCACGAGGACGAAGCGACCCCCACGTTGGACGCGGCGGACATGGCGTTGGTCACGCAACTCGGCGAGCGACGTCAGGTCCACACCGGCGAGTATCTCTACCGCGAGGGCGACGTCACCAACGACTTCTTCGTCCTCGTGAGCGCTGAGATCGACATGGTGGTCACTGTCGACAATGAGGAACGCCCCATCGTTCACCATGGACCCGGTCGGTTCCTCGGCGAGCTGGGCATGCTGAGCGGTCTGCGTGTGTTCGTCTCGGCTCGAGTTCGTCTCGGACGGCGAAGTGGTCGCCATATCGCGAGACCGGCTCCGTCAGCTGATGGCGACGGACCCGCGGCTCGGCAGCATCATCCTGGCGGCCTTCGTCGCGCGACGAGCGTTGCTCATGACGAACGCCGCTCCCACCGTCCGCGTGATCGGCTCGCAGTTCTCGCCGGAGTCGCTGCACATTCGTGAGTTCCTGACCCGGACACGTGTCCCCCACGAATGGCTGGACGCCGATCGCGACCCACAGGTGGCGGGGCTGCTCGAGCATTTCGGTATTGCCGCCGCCGAGTTGCCTTTCGTGATCGCGTCGGGCACCGTGCTCCGCAAAGCAACCCCGGGCTCGGTCGCGAGCTACCTCGGGCTGACGGCCGAAAGCCTCCCAAGGCGCTGCTTCGATCTGCTCGTTGTTGGTGGCGGTCCAGCCGGACTCGCCGCGGCCGTTTACGGGGCCTCGGAGGGGCTCAGCACGCTTGGGGTGGAGATGACCGCTCCGGGCGGCCAGGCCGGGATGAGCTCACGGATCGAGAACTACCTCGGGTTTCCCATGGGGATCTCCGGCTCCGATCTCACCGAGCGGGCGATCATTCAGGCTGAGAAGTTCGGGGCAACGCTGACGGCGCCGTGCACGGTCGTGTCGCTCGGCACCCGCGCCGGGCATCTGGTGGCGCGGCTGAGCGACGGCAGCGAGGTGGCCGGACGAGCCGTGATCGCCGCGACCGGTGCCTCATATCGACGGATCGAGGCGTCGCGGCTCGATGACTTCGAGGGCAACGGCGTGTATTACGCGGCCACCGAGATGGAAGCGCGCATGTGCGGCACCGCGCCGGTCGTGGTCGTCGGCGGCGGCAACTCGGCGGGCCAGGCGGCGATCTTCCTGGGCCAGTCCGGGTGCGCGGTGACGCTGCTCATCCGGGGCTCGGATCTCAACAAGGACATGTCGCGGTACCTGGTCGAACGAATCGAGGTCGACCCCCAGATCACGGTGCGGACACGCACCAGCATCGTCGCCGTCGACGGGGACGAGAACTCTTCGGGCCGTCCATCTTGCCGGCCCTGACGGCACGACGGTGTTCGCGTGCCGCGGCGTGTTCTCGTTCATCGGCGCCGACCCCTCTTCGGGGTGGCTCACCGGGTGCGCGGCGCTTGACGAGCGAGGCTTTGTGCTGACCGACCTCGCGCTGACGCCCGAGCAGCTGGGCGAGGATTGGCTCACGCTGGGCCGATCGCCGCTGCCCTTCGAGACGAGCCATCCCGGCCTCTTCGCCGTGGGCGATCTGCGTTCTGGATCCACCAAGCGGGTGGCGGCGGCCGTCGGTGAGGGCTCATCCGCCGTGCGATCCGTCCACCAGTACCTCGCCTTCTGATCAGGCTCCGGCCTGGCGCCTCGCCAGGACGTAGGTGCGAGAGGTCTGGACCTCCACGTCGGGGTATGGCGCGCGAACCAGCTGGGCCACGATGCTGAATCCCGCCGCCGCGATTTCGGCGGCGATCTGCTCGGCCTCGAAAAAACGGAACTCCATGTCCACCGTGACCCCGAGCATGTCGTCAGCGTGCACGGTTGCGCCGCCATGTTCGCCGAGGTGGACTGCGACGAGCAGGAAACCCCCGTCGACCAGGGTGCGGTGAAACTCGCGTAAGGCCCCGCGGAGCTCTTCGTCGCTGGTCAGGTGGATGAGCGAATAGAACGCGATCACTCCCTGCCATTGCGCGTCGCCGGCCTGGAGCGCGGTCATGGTTCCGACCTCGAACGTCAGGTTCGGGTGCAGGGTTCGAGCCCGCTCGATCATTGCGGGTGACAGGTCGATCCCTGTGACCGCGAGACCGTGGTCGGCGAGAAACGCGCCGACGTGCCCCGGGCCGCATCCGGCATCACATATCGACGCGCTTGCACCGAATGCAGCCAGCACCTCTTCGGCAAAGGCTGTGAGGAGCGCGCGATCGAGGGGCTTGTGCACAAGCTCCTTGTGGACACGCTCGACGTATGCGTCGGTCACAGCGTCATAACTGACACGAACTCGTGTCTGGTGGTCCCGTTCGCCGTCCCTGCCTGCTATCTTCGCGACGTCATGCGCCTTTGGACCGCCCGCGCCCTCGCCGCCGGCGTCGACGCGCTGTGCCTCGGCATCTTCGTTGCTCTCGGTCGCGTTTCTCACGACATCTCCTCGGGAATCGCCTGGTATTTCACTGTGCTGTGGCCGTTTCTCGTCGGCTGGTTCGTCGCCGCACTTGCCTTTGGCGTGTACAAGTCTCCGCTCGACCGGTGGGTGATGCTCGCATGCACGTGGATCGTGGGCTGCGCGATCGCACTCGGTTTGCGTGCCGCGGTGACGCATCGCCAAACGCCAGTCGCGTTCATCATCGTCACCTACATCTTCATCGGATTGACGACGTTCGGATGGCGGCTCTTCGCGTTCGGCCTCGCATGGGTGCGGAGTCGCGAAGCGATCCCGCCTCGGCTCAGCTGATCACCCGCCGGCGGAAGTTGCGCGTGCCCGTCCACAGGAACAGGGCGCTGAATCCCAGCAGCACCGGGTAGACCACCCAGAGCGACATGTGCGGCGCCGTGGTGAGCGCCCCGCGCATTCCCTCGTTGATGTAGATGAGGGGATTGACCAGAACGAGTACCTGCAGCCAGTGGAATCCACCGACCGTGACCGGTGAAAGCGTGGTCCACGAGTAGTAGGTGCCGCCAAGGAAGGTCAGCGGCAGGATGATGATTCCGAAGAGGAGCGGCACCGTTCGCGGATCGAAGATCGTGCCAAACGTCAGTCCAAGCGACGAGCACGTGATGCACGCGAGCGGGATGAGCGTGATCAACTCGAGCCAGTGCACCTGCAGGTCGATATGCACGCCGCCGGCATGCACCACTGCCGCGATCGGAAAGACGATCGCCGCGGCGAGCAGTCCCTGGATCGCGCCGAACAGCACCTTCTCCATCGCAACGAGCGAGACCGGAAGTGGCGCGAGGACGCGATCCTCGATCTCCTTCGTGTATCCGAACTCCTGGACCATCGGCAGCGCGACTGCCTGAATGCCCTGGAACATCACCGACAGGCCGACGACACCCGCAACCAGGATGGTCGCGAACGCCAACTCACCCGCGGCACCGTGACCGCCGCCGACGCCCTGGCCGATCGTCGGAAACACGTAGAGGAACACGAAGCAGAGCAGGAACGGCTGGATCACCGTGCGGGGGATGAACTCGCGCAGGCGCTTCTTCAGCACCACGAGGTCGCGAAGCAGGAGCGCGCCGAACGCGATGCGCGATGACCGGAGCGATGATCGCAGCGCCGGGAGCGTGGGCGTGGTGGCCACCTGAGCAGGTGGCGTGGCGACTGCGGTCATTCGCGGAGCTCCTTGCCGGTCAGGTTGATGAACACGGTCTCGAGGTTGGGTTCGGTGACCTGGATGTCCCGGACCACGAAGCCGGCGCGGTCCGCGCTGTCGATTGCCCGGATGAGGACTCGATCCGCGCCACGCACTGCAAGCTGGACTGTTCCTCTGCGGGTCACGGCCAACTCGACGCCGGCGACATCCTTGCTGAGGTGCGCCCCGAGCGCATCGAGGTCGCCGTCGGCGGTGATCGTCACGATGGTGTCGGCGCCGATCGTCTCCTTGAGGCGAGCCGGGGTGTCGAGAGCGAGGATCTTGCCGTGGTCCATGATCCCGATGCGATCGCAGAGGCTGTCCGCCTCTTCCATGTTGTGCGTGGTGAGGAGCACCGTCTGGCCGCCCGTGTGCAATTCCCCGAGGATCTCCCAGAGCGCGATCCGGCTCTGCGGATCGAGACCGGCGGTCGGCTCGTCAAGGAACAGCACAGCAGGGTTGTGCAGGATCGCCCGGGCCACCATGAGCCGCTGCGCAAGCCCGCCGGACAGTGCCATGACCGGCGCCTTCGCACGCTCGGCGAGCCGGAAACGCACGAGCATCTCGTCGGCAGCGGCGCGCGACGCACGTGATCCCATCCCGAAGAAGAGCCCGTGGAAATACAGGTTCTCCCACACGGTGAGCGCGCGGTCCAGCGTGTTGGTCTGCGGCACCACACCGATCAACTGCTTGGCGATTGCCGGGTGCGCCACCACATCAACGTCGCCGACGTACGCCTGGCCTTCCGTGGGGATGGTGCGTGTGGTGAGCATGCTCGCGGTCGTGGTCTTGCCGGCACCGTTCGGGCCGAGCAGTCCGAAGATCTCACCCTGGAAGACGGTGAGGTCGAGGCTGTCCACCGCCTTCACCGTTCCCGTGTAGATCTTGGTGAGGCCGACGGTGCGGATGATCGCAGCGCGGTCGCCCAAAAGCGGCGCCACGATGACGGGATCCGCGGGAAGGGTGGCGGTCAAGGTCGCTCCAGGTCAGGCATGCCTCGCCCACGATACCCCGCCCCTACACTCGGAGCGTGTCCGGCGTCATCCTCCTGCTCGTGCTCGGCGCCGGCATCTGCGCGCTGATCCTCTGGGGCATGCGCCTCCCGCCCACCCGGCCGCGTCCGCGCAGCCGTTATCGAGGCCCAACCTTCATGTCCGTCGACCGCAAGCTCAAGCGCAAGAAGCCACGGGATTGAGTTCGCGCATCACTCCCGGAGCTGGAACGGCACCGAGGTGACGACGACGCCCGGGTGACGCAGTAGCGCGAGCTTGAAGGCGAGCTCGGACTGGTTGTGCAGCAAAGTCTGGTACCAGGCGTGCGGCAGGACGTCGGGCAGCACGACGGTGACTGTGTGATCTCCCTCCAGATGGCATTGGTCGATAAAGCTGATCACCGGTTCGATGAGTTCGCGGTACGGAGACCTGAGGATGCGTAATTCGACGCTCGGAGCCCACCGTTTCCAACGCTCCGGCAACGTCTTCTCGCGCGGATCTTCGGTGTCGACGCTCACGTGCACTGCTGTGATCCGGTTCGCCGTGGTGATGCTCAACGCGTACTCGACAGCAGCGGCGCTCGCGGCGTTGAGGTCGTTGATCGGCACGATCACCCGCTGCTTCCCGACGCTGTGACGTTTCGGGACCGGCGCCAGTTCTGCGCGCGCGTGCACGTAGTGACGATGGATCGCCCAAAACGTGATCGACAGCGCCGGGACGAGCACCAGCACGATCCAGGCGCCTTCGAGGAATTTCGTGCTCGCGACGATGATCGCGACAGCTCCTGTCGTCACGGCTCCCAGCGCGTTGATGGACAGCTTCATGTGCCATCGACGCTCGTGGTTGTGCAGCCAGTGCACCACCATTCCGGCCTGCGACAGCGTGAAACAGATGAAGACGCCGACCGCGAAGAGCGGAATGAGTGCATGCGTGCTGCCGCCGAACGCGATGACGAGCGCAATGGCGAGCACGCCGATGACGATGATGCCGTTCGAGAACGCGAGCTTCAGGCCCCGATGGCTGAACTGATGCGGGAAATAGTCATCCCGTGACATGACTGCAGCGAGGCGCGGAAATCCGTTGAACGAGGTGTTCGCGGCCAGCAGCAGGATGGCTGCCGATGAGATCTGCACGACGAAAAAGAGCGGGCTGTTGGGTGCCGTCGCCTGACCGATTTCCGCGATGACGTTGGTCTCGTCGGTGGGAATCGCGCCGATGCTCTTGCCGAGCACGGCGACACCCAGAAAGAGCACGCCAAGCAGGCACGCGAGAATCGTCAGCGTGCGCGCGGCGTTGCGCGACTCGGGGGGCTCGAACGCGGGGACACCGTTGGCGATTGCTTCCACGCCGGTCATCGCGGTGCAGCCACCGGCGAAGGCGCGGAGCACGAGGAAGAGACTCACCCCTTCGGTCGCGCTCGGCAGTGCGTGCAGATGCTCGGGAGGATGGCCGGTCGCAATGCGGATTGCCGCATAGACGAGCAGCGCCCCAAGCGACAGCACAAAGATGTACGTCGGCACGATGAACGCAGCGCCTGCCTCGCGCACCCCGCGGAGGTTGATGACCATGAGCAGGACGATCGCGACGACGTCGATGAGCACGCGATACTGGTTGATGCCCGGTGCGAACGCGATGAGTGCGGCGACACCCGCCGTGACGGAAACCGCAACGGTGGTCAGGTAATCCACCATCAGCGCGCCCGCTGCGACAAGCCCTGCAGTCCGGCCAAGATTCCTGCTCGCCACGGTGAACGACCCGCCGCCGTTCGGGTACGCATGAATGGTCTGCCGGTACGAGAAGGCGACAATCGCGAGCAGCAGTGCGATGGCCGCCGCGATCGGGATGTCGAACGCGACACCAGCCGACCCCGCGAGCAACAGCACATAGAGGATCTCGTCCGGCCCGTACGCCACCGATGAGAGTGCGTCGAGCCCGAAGGCGCCGATCGCCGCGGTCTTCGTCAGGCGTTCGTGCTGCTGCGCGGAAGTGGGCAGCGGCCGTCCGAGGAGGGCGCGACCCAGTACTCGCATCCGGCGGGATTATCACATGGGTCAGTGATCGCGTTCGTCACTGGCCTGCGCGCCCGCGGCACGTAGGATTGCGGGGTGCGGGTCTGTGTGCTCGGACCGCTCGAGGTCCGGGACGGGTCGGAGGTCGTCGCACGCGGGGGGAGGCAACAGCGCCGGATCCTCGCGGGCCTTGCCATGGGCGGCGGACGATCCGTTTCCCTGTTCGCCCTCGAGGCGGCGGCGTGGGGCGAGGACCCGCCGCCGACGTCGCGACACACCATTGCCACGCACGTGCTCCGCCTTCGTGCCGCGGGGCTTGCGATCACGACGACCGTGGACGGCTACTGCCTCGACACGATGACCGACGCTCGTGAATTCGAGCGCGCGCTCGAGGTCGCGCGCGACTCCCTTGCAGGCGATGCGCCACACGCGGTCGCGGTGCTCCGAGAGACGGTCGGTCTCTATCGCGGCCGGGCGTTTCCGGAGCTGGATCACCTGCCGGAAGCCGAGGTCGAGGCCGCTCGCCTCGAGGAACTCTTCGAGGGTGCTCGCGAGGAGTTGCTTCGAGCCCAACTCGCCGTGGGGCCGGCGGACGGCGTCGTGGCGCAGGCGCGAGGGCTCGTCGCCGACCAGCCCTTCCGCGAGCATCGCTGGGAGCTCCTCATGCTCGCCCTGTATCGATCCGGGCGTCAGGCCGAGGCACTCGACGTTTACGCCGAGGCGCGGGCAAGGCTCGCCGACGAGCTCGGCGTCGAACCCGGCCCGGCACTCCAGCGCATGCAGCAGGCGGTGCTCTCCCAGGATCCGGCACTGGACACGACCAGCGACGCCGGCGACGATCGACAGACCCGGCGGCGCGTGCCTGGAACCGCCACGAGACTCATCGGCCGCGAGACGGAGCTGCGCGACCTCGCCGATGCGTGGCAGCGTGCACGGCTGGTGACGCTGATCGGCCCGCCGGGCGCCGGCAAGACGCGCCTGGCGCTCGAGGCGGCGGCCAACCAGGAGCACGCGGTCTGGTACGTCGACGTCGAACATCTCCCCGCCAGCGAGCCGCTGGCGGCGGCCATCCTCGACGCCGTCGCACCGGCATCACGATCGCTGGATGCTACCGACGGCGTCATCGACCGGTTAGGGGATGCCGACGGCCTGCTCGTGCTGGACGGATGCGAGCGCCGCCTCGCCGAAGTGACGAGCCTGGCGCGGCGGCTCCTTGGCGCGTGCCCGCAGATCCATCTGCTGGTGACCAGTCGTGAGCGTCTCGGCGTCCTCGATGAAGCGCTGATCCCGATCGGCCCGCTGCCGCAGGGCGACGCGTTGGCACTCCTGCAGGACCGGGCCCGGCTCGTGAACGCCCACTTCTCCATCCCGGCGGTGGACGAGCTGCGCTTCGACCGGTTGTGCGACCTGGTGGATCGCCTGCCGCTCGCGCTCGAGCTCGTCGCCCGCCATTTCAACCTCCTGAGCGTTCGCGAGCTCACGAGCCTCGTCGAGGCGGACCTCGGAAAGTGGGCGGGCCGATCGGCCGGCGGGCGTGACGGCCTCTGGCTCGCGCTCGACACAAGCGTCGCCACGCTCTCTGACGACGAGCGCCGGGTGATGCTCGCGTTCGCCGTGATGGTGTCGGATGCGGACACCGACCTTCTTTCCGCAGTGGTGGACCCGGGCTTTGCCGGTGACCTCCACGAGGTCGTCGGACGCCTCGTCGACGCAAGCCTGCTCCAGGTGCGTAGCGCCGTGAGTGCGACACGCTGCCAGTTGCTCCGGACTGTCGCGGTGCACACGCTGGAGTCCGCCGCTCCTGGCGCGGCCACGGCCGCGCGAGATCGCTATCGGAGCGCCGTCTTGGATCGCGTGGACTGGATCGTTCCCCGGCTCGCGTCGCCGCAACGCACCGAGGTGCTTCAGGAGCTCGATCGCGAGATGCCACACGTGCGCGCCGTGTTCGGTGAGCTGTGCACCATCGGCGGCGATCCTGGAGTGGCACAACGTGGGCTCGATGTCGCGACGCGCCTGACCGACTACTGGCTCGGACGCCGTCCGGCCGAAGGCCTCGAGTGGCTCAGCCGGCTCGTCGCCGCCGTGGATCCACCGCCTCGACTCCGCGCGGAAGCGATGCTACGGAGCGGTCACCTCGCGTACTGGCTCACCGAGTTCGAACGCGGCGCTGCCGTCGCCGCGTCGGCGCGCGACCTCTTCCACGAGCTTGACGATCCGCTCGGCGAAGGCCGCGCGCTCCGCCGTCTCGGCGCCATCGCCGCCGCAACGGACGACCTCACCGCCGCTCGGCGATTCCTGGAGGAGTCGTTGGTCCGTCTGGATGTGGCCGGTATCGAGGCCGAGACCGGCATCACCCTCCTCCACCTCGGATCGCTGCTCGCCGACGAGGGCGACGTCGGGGCGGCGCTTTCTGCGCTGCATCGCGCGCTGAGGATCGCCTCCGAGGGCGGGGATCCACTTGCACGCGGTCAGGCGCTGAACGCGATCCTGCTTGCCGAGTGGAAGGGCGGCGACCTCGAGGAGGCGCGACGCGCCGGCGAGGCGGCACTGGAACTCTTCGAGGCCCTCGGCCACAGGACGATGGAAGGAACCGTGGGGTACCGCCTTGCGGCCGTGAATCGTGGTCTTCAGCGTCCGGATGCGTCGCGAATAAACGCCCAGCGCGCCATCGACGCCGGGTCGGCGGCCAGCACACGCACGACCGTCGCGCTCGGCCACCTCGGCCTGGCACGGCTCGACATGGACGGACGTGACGTCGCGTCCGCGGCAACGCATCTCGAGGCGGCGCTCGATGGCATCGATCCCGCCGCAGACCGCTGGGTGCTCGTCGACGCCCTCGAAGGTGTCGCGCGGCTGCTCTTGCTTCTTGAGCGCCCGGGCGGCAGCCGGCTGCTCAACACCGCAAGCGCCCTGCGCGCCGAGATCGGACAGCCCGTTCCCCAGACCGACGTTGCAGACCTGGCCGCGATGCGGGCGGGGATCGCGGACACCGAGACGCGCGATAGCGCGCTCACGACGATTGTCTCCGCACTCGATGCCCACCGCGTCGCCATCGAGTCGCTCCGCGCAGCGAACCGCGTCGTGACTTCCTGACCTGCGATCAGGCTGCGATCGGCACTCCTCACGGTTGGCGAACACCACGCCGCCAATCAGACAAAGGAGCGTCCCGTGATCGCATCGCCCCCTCGCCACGCGACCCAATCCCGACGTGTGCTGGCCGCCGCGGGCGTCGGCGCCGCCGGGCTCGTGATCGCCGCATGCGGCTCGACCGCACCGACCGGCGCCGGCGCCATCTCGAACCCGAGCCTTCCGGCAGGCGCGCTCGCCACGCCTGGCCCTGTCGGTCCCACCAGTGGGAATCTCGGGGACACGCTAAAGATGATTGACCTCGGCGAAGACCTCGCCCATGTGACGCTCGTGAAAGTATTCGACCCGGCAACCGGGTATGACCCGAACACGACGCCCCCCGACGGCACGCGCTGGGTCGGTTTCGAGGGCACGATCGTGATCGACGGATCTCGCGCCGGCGAGGACGCCACGTCCTTCGATGTCATCGGATCCGACGGGCAGACCTACGGCACCGATACCGCGTACTTCCTCTCCGCCTTCGACGGATGCAGCGAGACGAATGGCAACGACATCAAGTCTGGGCAGACGGAGACCTTCTGCTCCGCCGTTGGCCTGCCGCCCGGTGTGACGGTGGCCAAGGTCGGGTACAGCACGGAGGGCGTGAGCGGCAGCGCGCCGGCGGTGCTGTTCTGGACGGTGTCGGACTCCGGCGCGGCGGCAGCGGCAACCGCGACGCCAACTCCCGACATCAGTGCGCCGACGGACACGCCGACACCGGATGACGGCACGCCCACCGACACCCCGAGCGACACGCCATCTCCGTCGCCCTCACCCACACCCTCGTGACGGCGCTTGTCGAGCGGTGGGCAGGGACCGCGAGTCGCGCCTCGCGGTCCCTGGCTCACATCAGCTCAGTCGCTTGGGATGCCGTTCGAGGGCGGCGTCGACGCGGCTCCGGTGTACGTGTTGATGGCACCAGTCGCAGTGTCATCGGTGGTCTCGACCGGACCGAGCGAGGTGACGTTGCCGGTCTGATCGACGGTGACCATCTCAACTCCGGTGAAGCCGTTGTGGTCCGTCGATGAATACGCGTATGGCGTGAGCCCGGGGCCGTCCGTCCAGTGACTGTTCTGGACGGCAGCGATGATGCTCGCGCGAGTCGGGTTCTGCCCGGCGGCCTTCAGCGCTTGCACGAACGTGTACGCCTCCGACATGCCGTACTCGACGTTCCCATCCCATGGCAACGAAGGCGCATACGTGGCCTCGATGCTCTTGAACAGCGAGACCCACGGGTTGGTCGCATCGGTGAGGATCGGCAGATACGTGTCGCTGATCGTCCCGCCGATCAACCCGGCGGGAAGCTTCTTGCCGAGCGATCCACCGGTGAGGATGGCCGCGAGAGTCGGCGGGTCAGAGCCGACGTTGCTCACGACGAACTGCGGGTGGTAATTGAGTCCCGCGGCGCTTGCCTCGGCGATCGCCGTGAAGAGCGGCACCGAGAAGCTCACGATGACCTGCACGCCCGCTGCCTGCAGTCCCGCGATCGTTGCACCGACCGCCATCGCGCCGGCTGCTGTCGGCGTGTAGTACCCAGGCGTCGAGTCGACGTTGAGACCCTTGCCCTGCAGCGAGTCCTGGACGCCGTTGAACCCGTCGGTACCGAACTCATCGTTCGGCCCCTGCAGGAAGTACCCGATCTTCTTGCCGCTGAAGTTCTGCGCGATGTACTGGCCGAGAATCTTGCCTTCGATCGTGTAGTTCGGCTGCCATCCGAAGGTGTCGGGATACTGGGATACGTCGTTCCAGCAGTTGCAGCCCGAGGCCACGAACAGGTCGGGCACCTTGGACTGGTTGATGTAGTTCACCACGGCCAGGTGCGTCGGCGTGCCCAGCGCCTGGAAGATCGCGAACACGTTGTCCTGCAGGATCAGTTTGTGCGTCTGCGTCGACGTGCTCGTCGGGTTGTACTGGTCGTCCAGGAACGTGTAGTTGATGGTGCGGCCGTTGACGCCGCCATGGGCGTTCACGTACTTGAAGTACGCGTTTGCTGCAGGCGCGATCTCCGAGTATCCCGGAGCCGCCGGCCCGGTGAGTGGCTGGGTGCTGCCGATCGTCACGGTTGTCGCCGTGATCCCCGGCGCGGACGCCGTGTTGGCCGTGGACGTTGGTGAGGAGCTGCCGCAGGCTGCGGTCAGCAATGCTGCCGCGCCTCCGACGGCCGCCACCGTCCAGGTCCTCGACCTAGTGATCTGTGGTCGCATGCGAGTGCTCCTTGTGTGGACTGGTGCCGATTGCTGGAGTCATTGAGACGGCGCCTCCGGTGCGGCAGGGAGTGCTGTGGTTGCGCGATTGGATCGAACAGCCCGCCGCGCCATATGCACGAGCGAGGCTACCCCTCCGGCGATGCCTCGTGGGAACACGAGGATCGCCACGATGAGGACGATCCCGTAAATCGCCATCGGGACATTGTTGGCCACATTGCTCGAGAGGTTCAGGCTGCTGGCCAGACCTCCTGTCCAGAGCGGCAGGTACACGAGGATGAACGAGCCGAGGATGGCGCCACTGAGGCTGCCGAGACCGCCGATGACCACCGCGGTGAGCAGGGACAGCGACAGGGTCAGCGTGAATCCGCTCGGCGATGTGACCGTCACCCAGTATGCGAACAGCGATCCCGCGAGCCCCGCGCATGCGGCGCTGATGACGTAGGCGAGCACCTGCGTCCGTCCGACATCGATGCCGGAAAGCCGCGCCGCCACCTCATTGTCGCGCACCATCCGAAAGCGTCTTCCGGTGGCGCTGCGCACCAGGTTCGCGAGCAGGAAGAACGTGATCACGGCCGCGGCGAGGGTGATCCACGCGAGCCACTGCTCCGGAGAGAAATCAGCCCCGAGAAAGGCGGGCGGATTCGGCGTCGGGACGCTCAATCCCTGGTTGCCACCAAAGACACTTGCAAAATGCGACGGCACCTGCGGCAGCGCCACGGCGAGTGCCAACGTGGCGCCGGCGAGGTACGGACCACGCAGCCGCGCTCCTGCGATACCGACGATGGCGCCGGCGATTCCCGTGGTGAGGATCGATGCGAGCACCACGAGGATGAGCGGCAGGTCGTTGTGCCAGGTGAGGAGCACCGACGTCGTGTACGCGCCGATCATCATCAACGCGCCGTGTCCGAGGGACACCTGACCGTTGATGCCCGTGAGCACTGTCAGCCCTGCGGCGGAGATCGAGAAGATCGCCACTTCGGTGATGTTGTAATTCGTGAAGGGATCGAACACGAACGACGTCAGCACCAGCAGCAGGATCCCGACGACGAGAAAGAACAATCCGTGCCGCGCGAGCGTCGAGCCGCGGAGAGCGCTCATACCTGACGCTGCCTGCCGAAGCTGAACAGTCCCTGCGGGCGCAGCATGAGCACGACGATCAGGATCACGAATCCACCGAGTGGCGCAAGGTCGGAGCCGATGTACCCGCTGACGTAACTCAGCGCGAGACCCACGCCGACTGCCCCGGCGACCGCGCCGACCGGGCTGTCGAGTCCGCCGATGATCGCGCCGGTGAAGCCGAACACGAGCACCTCGTCCATATTGCTCGGATAGAGGTACACGGACGGTGCGGCGAGCATCCCCGCGAGCGCTCCCAACAGCGCCGCGAGCCCCCATCCGAGGGTGAGCATCCTGCCGACGCGGATGCCGAGGATCCGCGCGATCTCCGGGTTGAACGCTGCAGCGCGCATGCGCAACCCGAGGGTCGTGCGCTGAAAGACGAAGAAGAGCACGAGCATCGCGATCAGGACGGCCGCGATCGTGAAGAGATCGAACGGCGAGATATCGAGCGGCGTCGTTCCGGCCACGAGATCGATATTCGAGACTGGGGTTGGAAATGACTGCGTCTGTCCGCCGAAGAGCATCGGCGCGATCGCCTCGAGCAGGATGAGCACGCCGAGGCTGAGGATCACCGCGTTGAGCGGTGGCCTGGACTCCACGGGGCGCACGAGCAGTCTTTCTGTCACCGCACCGATGACGAGCCCGGTCGCGAGCGCGATGATGAAGCCGAGCCAGTACGGCGCGCCATGCCGGATGACCTCGAGTGCGATGTACGTGGTGAACATCGCCATGGCACCCTGGGCGTAGTTGATGATCCGCGTTGCGCGAAAGATCATCACGAGTGCCAGCGCCACCGCTGCGTACACCGCACCGTTGGTGATCCCGTCGACGGTGTAGATGATGAAGAGGCGCACGATCAGAAGCCCAGGTACGCGTGACGCAAGGCGTCATCGCCCGCGAGTCGCTCGGCACTGTCGCGCAGTTCCACCTTGCCGAGTGACAGCACGACGGCCTCGTCCGCGACTGAAAGTGCCGAGCGGGCATTCTGCTCGATGAGCAGCACGCTCAATTTCCGTTCGGCCACCAGCGAGACAAGGCGTTGCATGATCTGCGCGAGCAACCCGCCGGCTAAGCCCAGTGAGGGCTCGTCGAGGAGCAGCGCGGTTGGCCGGGCCACCATCGCCCTGCCGATGGACAGCATCTGCCGCTCTCCCCCACTCAGGTTCGATGCGTGCACCGCGCGTCGGACGCGTAGCGGCGGGAACAACTCGTATGCCTCTTCGATCGCAACGCGCTGATCAGCGCGGTCGCGGCGCCACAGGCCGCCGAGACGGAGATTCTCGTCAACGGTCAACTCGCTGACGATGCCGTGTCCCTCGGGGACGTGGCCGACACCCATGCGAGCGATCATCTCCGGCGAGCGTCCCACCAGCTGCTGTTCGCCCAGCATCACAGAGCCGTAGCGCGGCTTGACGAGTCCCGAAATCGTTCGCACCAGCGTGGTCTTGCCCGCGCCGTTTGCGCCCAGCACCGCTGTGATGCTGCCCTCGGGAACCGAAAGCGACACACGGTCGAGCGCGATGACACCGCCGTACGCGACGGTGAGGTCGGTGATCTCAAGCATGTGCGACCTTCTGCCCGAGATACGCCGTGGCAACGTCGCTGTTGGCGCGAATCTGCGCGGGCGGACCCGCCGCGAGCACCTGTCCGAGGTTGAGCACCGTGATGGTGTCGCTCACCGCCATCACCATGTCGACGTGGTGCTCGACGAGCGCAATCGCGGTCCGCTCACGAAGGACGCGAAGCAGGTCGATAAGCTCGTTCACGTCGGTTGCGGAAAGGCCGCTTGCAGGCTCATCGAGGAGCAGCAGGGACGGGTGTGCCATCAGCGCGCGAGCGATGATCACGCGCTTCTGAATGCCATGCGGCAGCACGCCTGGATACGAGCGCGCGCGGTCCGCGACGCCGAGCTCGGTGAGCCGCGCCATCGCCTCGTCACGGAGTGTCCCGATCCGCGAGTCGGCGCTGGGAAACGCGAGCATGTCGCCTGCCAGGCGTGTGCGTGTCGGGGCGCCCGCGATGACGTTCTCGAGCACCGTGAGTGTCGGCCAGAGACCGAGGCCCTGCAACGTGCGAGCGATCCCCATGTGCGCAAGCCGCCACGCAGGCAGGCCCAGCAGCGACGTCCCCTGGTACGTGATCGTTCCCGCGACCGGCGTCACGAACCTCGAGATTGCATTGAAGAGCGTCGTCTTTCCCGCTCCGTTCGGCCCGATGATGCCGACGATCTCGTTGGCGTGCACCGTCAGCGAAACGCCATCAAGAGCGACCACGCCTTCGAAGCGCACGTCGATCCCTGCGACGTCGAGCACCACGGGCCGTGGGCCAGGTGTCACTGCTGACACGCTAGCGCGACCCCTTCAACCCCATAAGTGCCCGCAGGGTACAGCGATCACCAAGCCTCTGCCATCGTTCGTCGGGGTGAGGATTCCTGGTTCGAGGATCAGGCGCGAGGTTCGAGGAAGCGTGCGATTGCAGTCGCCGCCGTCTCGCTCGTCGCGATCGTGTAGTGATTCGCGTCGATATCCACCGCCGTGGCAGTCGGGACCATTGCCGCAAAGCGATCGAAGTCGCGCTGCGAGACGATGAACCCCGTGCCGGGCAGCATCTCGCGAGTGGCCCGCAGCAGAAGCACCGGCATCGTCAGCGACGGCCACAGTCCGTACACGCCGGCGCCATCCCCGAACGCGAGCGCGCCGCCGCCGAAGACGACGTCCTCCATCACTGCGGCCTTGCTCGTTTTGGCTGCGACGCCGCCGCCGTCGACCCGTTGCAACTCATAGCGGAAGTACCGCTCCCAGTACTCGTCCCAGGGCTGGATGATGCCGACATTCTTGATCTGCGCGAGGTATTGCTCCGCGGACGGAGAGACAGCGCCGAGGCGCGCAACCCCGGCACCGATGGGTCCGGCGGTGGACGGGTCCGGGACGCCGCACAGGTCGACCAGGACGAGACGGTCGATACGCGCGGGAGCCTGCCACGCGGTGGTCATCGCCACCGCGGCTCCCATGGAATGCCCGAGCAGCGAGAACGTGGAAGCACCGAGATGGTCCGCGACCTCGAGGATGTCAGCCGCATGGTTGAGCCATCCGTATGACCCGGCGGCGGTGACCTCGCTCAATCCACGCCCTCGCAGATCGACGCCGACGAACTGCAGTGCCTCGGTATTCAGATGATCTGCGAGGAATTCAAAGCTCATCAGATTCGCCGAGAGACCGGGAATCGCGAGCACAAGCGGCGCGTCGGCCGGCCCACGGCGCCTGGCGTGCACTCGACCAGATTTCAGTTGCAGGTCGAATTCCACGGGAGGCACCAACAGATCCTCCCACACGCAGCCTGCCGCCGATCCCTTGACCACGCGAGCGGGCCCCGCCGCCTCTAGCGGATCGCCACCAGCACCCGATTGGCGAGGTGCTGCCACAGAGTCCCGACCTCGACGAATCCCGCGGAATGGAGCGCCGCCCGGTGGAACTCGTAGCTGTGGGCCTCGTCCTCGTGCGGGTGGTTCTGCCACCGCCGCGCGCGTTCGGCCACCTCGGTAGCGAGTGCCGGTTCGGCAACCGCAGCCGCCCACCAGGCGTCGTAGTCCTCCGCCCCTTCCGGCGCGTCCGGCCACTCCGGTCGCACCTGGCGAGCTCCGGCAGCGATCGTTCGCTGATCGTGGTCGAAATCGAGCTTGTCGCCGTCGAGGAACACCGCCCCCGGTCGAAGCACACCGGCGAGCGATCGGTAGAGGCCGACGAGTTGCTCGAGGCCGAGCCAGTGCAGCGCCGTCGTGGAGACCGCGGCGTCGTACGGTCCGGGGGACGGCAGTTTCGACACCCAGTCGGCCCGCAGATCCGCGTCGACGAACTCGAGGCGTTCGCGGTCAGCGAGCGCACCGCGCCCGATGGCGAGCAGCACCGGGTCGGCGTCGATCGCGACCACCTGCGCGCCGGCGACGCGGTCGAGAACGCGTGCGCTCAGCGAACCGGGTCCGCACCCAAGGTCGAGGACGCGTGGTTGCGGTCCCGCAAAGGCCGCAACCGCATCGACCATCGCCGTGAATCGCTCTTCGCGATCCGGGATGTGGCGCTGTTGTTGCGCGTCCCATCTCGTCAGCCAGACGGCAAAGTCGGTACTCGCGGGGTGCGTGGTCATGTCGGGCGGTAGCTGTACCACATCACCCGGGCGGCGCTGCCGGGAGTTTCAGCGTGATCGACGTGCCGTCCGTCTCCGTGCTCGTCGCGCTCACGGACCCGCCGTGCGCTTCGACGACATCGCGAACGATCGCGAGTCCCAGCCCCGAACCGGTGGACGTCGTGCCCTTCACGAAGCGATCGAAGACCCGCGGCAACAGCTCCGCGGGAATGCCCGTGCCGTCATCGTGGACCGTGATCAGAATGAACGCACCTTCGGCGGTGCCGTCGACACGGATGGTCCCGCCGGTCCGCGCGTGGGCCAGCGCGTTCGTGACGAGATTGCCGAGAACACCGCGCATCCGTCCCGGGTCGGCGGAGAGTGGAGGCAGGTTCGCGTCCACGTGCTCGGTGAGGCGCACCCCGGCGGCGCGCGCATCCGCGCTGAACGCATCGAGCGTCTCGTTGACGAGGACGGCGACATCGATGGGTTCGAGATGCAGTCGCAAGGCGCCACTCTCGGCGAGTGTGAGCGTGCTGAGGTCGTTGACGAGCATCTCGAGCGACTCGGTCGCGCTGATGATCGGCGCCATGTGCTCGGGATCCGCTGGATAGATGCCGTCGGCGATCGCCTCCGCCTGTCCGCGAATGATGGAGAGCGGCGTGCGCAGCTCGTGTGCGATATCGGCCAGCACTGAGCGGCGGCGCGTCTCCTCCGCCTCGAGGCGGCTGCTCATCGCGTTCATCGCTCGCGCGAGCGAACGCAGATCCGACGGACCGCGCACTGGAACACGCGTCGAGAGATCTCCCCCCTCGATGCGATGTGCGCCGTCGATCAACGCGCCGACCGGAGCCGCGAGACGCCGCAGCACCAGAAACGCCACCAGGATCGCGAGCGCGCCGAGCACCAGTGCCGTGACCGCCACCGCAGTGTCGAACGGTGCGGAATTGACCGCGCCGAACGCGCTGAGAAGCAACCACACCACCCCGAAGATCGCGCTGGCGAGGATGAGAAGAACGACGCCGAGGAAGCACCCGATGCGACGTGCGAGCCGCCTCCCGTTACCGCGCCACGGCGGTCCGCCGGTAAACGTCGATGCGTCGCCCTCCGGCCACCACGGCGGCCTGCCACCCCGGCGCCACGGCGGTCCCGAGTTCATGCGTCGCTGTCGACGAGGCGATATCCCACCCCGAACACGGTCTGGAGATGGCGCGGCGACCGTGGATCCTGCTCGATCTTGCGACGCAGATTCTTCACGTGCGCGTCGATCGCGCGCTCATACGATTCCACCGCCACGCCGTGGACGGCATCGAGCAGTTGCCCTCGCGTGAAGACACGCCCCGGTTGCCGAGCCATGTACAGCAGCAGTTGAAACTCCGTGGCCGTGAGCAGGACGTCATGACCGTCCACCGAGACCTGCATGCGAGGCGCATCGAGCACGATCGACTCACCGACACGGACGACGTCGTCGTGCATCGCGGGCGATTGCGCGCGCCGCAGGACGGCGCGTACCCGGGCGACGATTTCCCTGGCACTGAACGGCTTGGTGACGTAGTCGTCCGCCCCGAGCTCGAGCCCCGCCACGCGGTCGGCCTCCTCGGTTCGCGCGGTCAGCATGATGATGGGCACATCGCCGGAACGCCGCATCGCTCGAGCAACATCGAGCCCGTCCATGCCGGGCAGGCTCAGATCGAGAATCACGAGGTCGGGCCGGTTGCGCGTGAAGTGCTGGAGCGCATCCTCGCCGTTGCTCGCGGTCGTGACCTCGAAGCCGGCGCGCTCGAGATAGTCGCGAACCAGGCGGACGATTGCCGGTTCGTCGTCGACCACGAGCACCTTTGTCATTGCGAATGCATCGTAGGGGCGGGACGGGGCAGCGAACCGCCGCCCCGTCCACGTGGGCCGATGTGCGTCAGACCGACTGGGCTGCCGGCGTCTGCGTCCCGGCGTCCGATCCCGTGCCAGCCCCGGCGCAGCCGCCGTGACGGCCCATCGGATGCGGTCCGAAGCCGTGCCTGTTCCAGCCACGCGGCGTCAGTCCGAGAATCCGCGGAAGCGCGAGAGTTCCGAGGAAGGTGATCACGATGAACCCCGGGTTCTTCGTCGTCACTCCGACGGCGGTTGCTGCTCCGACGGCCACGAGGCCCCAGGCGGTGCGTCCTGCACGATACATGTCGTTTCTCCAGTTGGAGGGTTGAACGGTACGTGCATCACTCTCATGCCGAGATGTGAACCCGATGTGAACGCGCGACGGAGGTCTCGCGCGTCGCGGGAGTTACGGCGCTGGACCCTCACGCGCAACCGACGCTGCAACAGGCACGAGTGGCCTCCCATCCTCGGCAATGAAGACGAAATCGCCAGCCGCTTCTCGCTCAATCCGGAACCGCCCCTCGTGATACCGCCGGTGGTGAAACCGGCACAAGGAGACGAGGTTGTCGAGGTCGGTCGGACCGCCATCGTGCCAGTGCTGGACGTGATGGCCATCGGTGTGTGCCGGCGGCACCGAGCATCCCGGATACCGGCACCCCGCATCCCGGCTCTGCATCGCCAGGCGCAGCCGCGGCGTGATCAACCGTTTCACTCTCCCCACGTCGATGGGAAGTCCTTCCCGCTCGGTCACCGTGACCACGTCGGCGTCGCAACTCAACCAGCGCACCGACGCCGGCGAGAGCCAGGGTCCGTTCTCGACGCGGGATTGGCCGCCGCTGCGCTCGCCACCGAGCGCATCGGCGTCGACGTGGACCACCACCTGGGTGGTCGGCGCCACCACCGGCGTGGCCGCATCGGCGGCAACCCACGACTTACAGACACGAATGAGCGCATCGGCGCGGAGCATCGGCTGGGTCCGGTGTTCGCCCGCCAGCTCCGGCCGGTCCGGCGACGGGATCTGCTTCTCCTGGGTGGCGATCACGTGCGCAGCAGCCTCGATGGCCGCCGCGACGATGGCGCCGTCCTCCGGCGGCAGCACGGCCATGAGCTCGAACATCCCGTCGTCACGCCACCACGTGCGCACGCCACGATGCACGAGCGCATCACCGGCCCGGCGCGGATCGTCCACGTCAAGGGCTTGTCTGACGCCGCGGCAGATCCGCGCGAGCTGCGCCCCGGACGCATGCAGCGCCATCGACGTCCACACCTCGTCATCCGCAGGTGTCGCCACCTTGGTGACCGCACGGATCTTGTCGAAGGACAGGCGTCCGTCCTCGAATGCGGCACGCAGCAACGGCAAGGTTTCGAGCGCATGGCCGGCGCGAACCATCTCGCCGCCGGTGTACAGGTCAACGCCGATATTGATCGACAGCCAGTGCGCACACGACCGCATCCCGGACTCCGCCCAGGCACCATCGTCGTCCAGCTCCGCCGCCAGCTTCACGAGCTCTGCAGTCGCCGCGTGAATGCGTGCGGCGAGCACGCCGATGCGTCCTTGAAGCTCCACACCGGCGACGTTTTGCATGGGCCACATTGTACCAAACATGCGTTCGGCCTCGTACGCCGGATACGGTCGTCGCACGCGCCCGCCGACAGCCGATCACGCAAGCCGTTTTAGTCAGTTACGGCAGTAACCGGAAGCGCCTCCCCGCGTGGTCAGGCGAGCCGGTGCGCGGTCGCCCGCCTGTGGGCGATGGGCCGAAGCCACGGGCGCCTCCGCACACCACTCGCAACGCCCCTTAAGAGCTCAACCCGTTGCTGATGTTGGAGAAGATGTTGTTGACCCGCTTCCCAACCGTGGAGAGGATCACGATGACGACGACGGCGATGAGCACGAGAATCAGCGCGTACTCGACCATTCCCTGACCGTTCTCGGGGCGCTCCTTGAGACGAGCAATTTCATTGAGTGCGAACTCGCGGCTACGAAGGAAGAGGTAGTCCATTAGTGATCTCCTGACGGCGTTGATTGCTGACGCCAACGATGGCGCCACACCCTGAATGCCGCCGGAATGCGAGGTCACGCACTCCCGTACGACCGTTCGCAAGCTGGTAACGACTACCTTTCGGCCGCTTCGTCGGTCCACCACTGCCGGCCGAGCCGTCCCGCCGACAAGTGGGCCGGAGCAAATACTCTCTCTCAACGTGTCCGGTCCTCTCGCAGAGATCCTGGCGGTCCTGCTCCTGGTCGCCACGCTGGGCTGCGCCATCGTCCGCCCTCGAGGGCTGCCAGAGGCTGCCGTCGCTGTCCCGGCAGCCGGTCTCCTCCTCTTGCTCGGCGTCCTGCCGCTGGGTCAAGCCGGGACTGAGGCGCGCGGTCTCGGGCCGACGATCGGCTTTCTCGGCGCGGTCCTCGTCCTTGCAAACCTCTGCGATCGATACGGCATATTCGAGGCAGCCGGCTCATGGATGGCCGCGGGCTCGAGAGGCCGACCCGTCTCCCTGCTCGCGCTCGTCTTCGCGGCGGCGAGTGTCGTCACCGCAGTGCTCAGCCTCGATGCCACAGTGGTCTTGCTGACGCCAGTCGTATTCGCGACCGTTGCGCGCCTCCACCTCCGCGCGAAGCCGCACGTGTATGCGTGCACGCACCTCGCGAATTCAGGATCGCTGCTGCTCCCGGTCTCGAACCTCACGAACCTGCTCGCATTCGGCGCGAGCGGTCTGTCGTTTGCCAGGTTCGGCGCGACGATGGCGCTCCCATGGCTCGCCGCGATCGGCGTCGAGTGGCTCGTGTTACGCCGATTCTTCTCAGGAGACCTGGTCGGCCGGGGTGTCACCAAAGGAGTCACACCGCTCCCGGTGCCGTTCTTCGCAACGGCCGTCATGGGGCTGACACTCGCCGGCTTCTTCATCGCGTCAGCCGCCGGTGTCAGTCCCGCGTTCGCGGCACTCGCCGGTGCGATCGTCCTCGGCGTTCCCGCACTCCTGACGCGCCGCACAACAATCCGCGATATCGTCCTGTCCCTCGACGTCCCGTTTCTGGCGTTCGTGCTCGCCCTCGGACTCATCGTCGAGGCGATATCCCTGCACGGGCTTGGAGTCGTCGTCACCCATCTCGTCCCTGGTGGAACCGGGTTCGGTTCGCTGCTGGCCATTGCCGCGGTCGCCGCAGTGCTCTCGAACGTCATCAACAACCTGCCCGCTGCCCTGCTGCTGCTGCCCGCAGTAGCGGGCGCCGGCCCGGGACCGGTGCTCGCGGTCCTCATCGGCGTCAACACCGGACCGAATCTCACCTACGTCGGTTCGCTCGCAACACTGCTCTGGCGCCGCGTGCTCATCCGACGCGGCGAGGAGTTGCCGATCGGCGAGTTCCTGCGACTCGGCGCACTCACCGTGCCACCAGTCCTCATCGCCTCGACTCTTGCCTTGTGGATTTCACTGCGAGTGGTGGGTTAATGGTTGCCATGCGAATCGTGATCTGGGTGGTCGAAGGCACCTGGGAGGGTTGTGTCGATGCGGCACTCGCACGGTTCCCCGTGGACTCCGAGTACACCCTGCTGCACGTCACGCCATCGGACGTCAACGAGGCGGCAGGGGCGGCAACAATCGGACTCTTCGGACGCGGCGCCGCCGGGCGCCGGCCGGCCAAGCCGTACGAGGCCGTCGCCGGCGACGAAGCATCGAACTTGCTCGCCGCGGCCGCAACTCGTCTCGGCCGACCGGACGCGGCGTTGCTCAGCCGGAGTGGACGCGTCGAACGCGAAGTGGTGCAAGCGGTCGCCGACGGCGTGGACGTCCTCGTGGTCGCGCGAGACGGTGACCATTCGCGTCTCGGACCGCGGAGCCTCGGGCACGAGACGCGTTTCGTCGTCGACCACGCCCCCTGCGCCGTCCTCCTGGTATGGCCGGATGAGGCGCCGGGAATCGAATCGATACCCGATCCGAGGCACGGGCCACCGCCGCCCCATCCGCCCCATCCGCCCCGCTAAGGTCTCCGAATGCCGCGCACCGACGTGAACGGTCTCGAGATCGAATACGACAGCTTCGGCGACCCCGACGCAACGCCACTGCTCCTGGTGATGGGCCTCTCGTACCAGATGATCGAGTGGGACGACGCGTTCTGCACCCTCATCGCATCGCGCGGGTTCAGAGTCACGAGGTTCGACAACCGCGACAGCGGGCTCTCGTCGAAACTCGACAGCCTCGGCCCGCCCGACGTCATGGGGCTGATCACGCGCACCGTCCCCGCGCCCTACTCACTCGACGACATGGCGAGCGACGCCATCGGCGTCCTCGACGCGATGGGAGTCCACAGGGCCCACATCGTCGGCGCTTCGATGGGAGGCATGATCGCCCAACTCATCGCGATCAACCACCCGGAGCGCGTGCTGAGCCTCACCTCGATCATGTCGACTGTCGGCGGTCCGCACGTCGTCCAGGCCGAACCCGCGGTCAGCGCGATGCTCATCGCGCCCCCGGGCAAAACCCGTGACGAACGGGTCGAGCAGTCGTTCAGCAACCGGCGCCTCATCTTCGGCACCGGCATGGCGTTCGATGCCGAGCTCGCGCGGCGCAAGGCCGAGCGCGCCGTGGATCGCTCCTACTCGCCCGAAGGCGCCATCCGTCAGCTCGCGGCGATCGTCACGGCACCGGAGAGGACCGCCGCGCTCGGCCGGCTCACCATCCCGGCGCTCGTGATCCACGGGGACCACGATCCGCTCGTGCCGCCGGAGAATGGACGCCAAACCGCCGCCGCGCTATCGAATCCGCGCCTGATCATGATTCCGGGAATGGGCCACGCGCTGCCGGAACAGGTGTGGCCCGAGGTGGTCGACGCCATCGCCACCGTCGCTTCGTAACGCGGAACGGCGTCACCGGGGGTGTCGCACCGTCGATGGCGCCGCGTCATCCGACCAGTCCGATCGCTCCCTTGGCGGCAGCCGCCATCTTCGGGTTGAGTTGGTAGAACGCCCAAATCCCACGTTTGAAACTGGTCACTATCCCAGCCTCACGGAGCGTCGCGAGATGGTGCGAGATCGTCGGCTGTCCGAGGTCGAAAGCGGCGGTGAAGTCGCATACGCAAACCGGCTCGGACGCAGCTGCCAGGATGTGCACCATCTGGATCCGCGTTGGGTCGCTCAGGGCCTTGAAGATCGCGGCGAGATCCTGGGCTCGTTCTTCATGCAGAGGCGCCGCCACAGGCTGGCAGCAGCCCTTGGTCCGCAGCTGAAGCGCCGGCCTGGTGGCGACGGTGGGACCGCTCATGGCTTACGTCGCTCCATCAGCAGGACGTCACGCCAGACGCCATGCAGCTGACCGAGCCGTTCGCGCGTCCCGACGATCCGGAAGCCGCAACTCTCGTGGAGCCGCACGCTTGCCAGGTTCTCGGGAAAGATGCCGCTCTGGATGGTCCAGATCTCGCCGGCATCGGCCCGTTCTGTGAGGGCAGTGAGGAGCTGGCGACCGATCCGCTGTCCTCTCGCCGATTCGGAGACATAGACGCTGTGCTCGCCAACTCCGGCGTAGACACAACGATCCGATACCGGACCGAGCGCCACCCAGCCCACGACCTCATCCCCACTCGTTGCCACCAGCCGGTAGTCCGGCAGGTGCGTGGATGTCCACCGCTCAAGACTGGGTGGCTCCGTCTCGAACGTTGCGTTGCCCGTGGCGATGCCTTCGGCATAGATAGCTCGCACGGCCGGCCAATCCTCGTCGCGGAAGGGGCGGATGGACGTGGCCGCGGCCACAGACGCAGAGAAAAGCATGTCGTCATTCTAACCATTGACATCCGTCGATGGAAGTGGTTAGGATCTGGGCAATCAATCGACGTTCATCGATAGGAGATGAATCATGGACTGCAACTGCCCCGATGGAACCTGCCCCTGCGATGGCGACTGCGACTGCGACTGCTGATATGGGACGTGTCCAACTCGCGCTGAACGTCAGCCGTCTCGATGAGGCTGTCGACTTCTACACCAAACTTTTTCAGGCGCAGCCGGCGAAGCTGCGCCCGGGTTATGCGAACTTCGCCATCGACGATCCACCCCTGAAACTCGTCCTCTTCGAGAATCCCCGCGAGGCCGGAACGTTGAACCACCTCGGAGTAGAGGTTCCCTCGGCCGCCGAGGTCGTCTCGGCTACCGAGCGGCTCGCGGCCGAGGGCTTGCCGACGGAGGTCGAGGACGGCGTCACCTGCTGTCATGCGCTGCAGGACAAGGTGTGGGTCGCTGGAGCCGACACACGCTGGGAGGTGTACACCGTCCTCGCGGATGCGCCTCTGGACACCGCGGCTGCAGTCAACACAGACTGCTGCGGGACGCAGGGCGAGTCCACGTCGACTTGCTGTGCGAGCCCCGAGCACTAGGCCGTCAGCCACAGGGAGCAGCGTGCATCTCATCGCTATCGGAGGCAGTGACGCCGGCATCAGCGCCGCGCTCCGGGCTCGCGAACTCGATCCCACGGCCGAGGTCACGGTTGTCGTCGCCGATGCGTACCCCAACTTCTCCATCTGCGGGATTCCGTATTACGTTTCAGGGGAGGTCACCGACTGGCACAACCTCGCCCATCGCACCATCGCGGACCTTGAGGCGACGGGGATGCGGCTCCGTCTCGAGACCGTCGCTCGGCGAATCGACGTCGCTGACAAGCAGCTCATCGTGACCGGTACCGATGGGAGGGATGAGGCCCTCGCCTACGACGAGCTCATCATCGGCACTGGTGCCGTACCGGTTCGGCCGTCGATTGCCGGACTCGCCGGCCCGGATGCGCTCGGCGCCGCCGACGGCGTGCACCTTCTCCACACGATGGGCGACACCTTCGAGGTGATGCAGACGATCGAGAAGGAAGCCCCGAAAAGCGCACTGATCGTCGGTGCGGGCTATATCGGGCTCGAGATGGCCGACGCCCTCATCACACGCGGGCTCGCGGTGACGCAGATGGAGCAGCTCGCTGAGGTGCTTCCCACTGTCGATCCGGAGCTCGGTGCCATGGTCCGCTCTCAACTGGTCAAGCACGGCGTCAACGTGATGACCGCGACGGTCGTCACGTCGATCGCACGGTCGCGCGTCGGGGATAAGGGCCGCATTCGAGTCGACGCGACCGACGGGGAACGTCGCGAACTCACCCGCGCGGTCGACATGGTGCTCGTTGTCGTTGGAGTGAGGCCGGATGCCACGCTTGCGGCGGAAGCAGGGGCCACGCTTGGATACCGCGGTGCAATCGCAGTCGACCGGCACATGCGCACCAACCTCCCGCACGTTTTTGCCGCCGGAGACTGCGTCATAACGCACCATCGGCTACTCGGAGACACCTACCTCCCACTGGGAACAACCGCGCACAAGCAGGGTCGTGTCGCTGGGGAGAACGCTCTTGGCGGCAACCGCACATTCGCAGGGAGCCTCGGGACTCAGGTGGTCAAGATCTTCGACCACGCCATTGCGCGGACAGGATTACGGGACCGCGAGGCCACCCCTGCGGGGTACGACGCGCTCACGGTGGGATTCGAGGCTGACGATCACAAAGCGTATTACCCGGGAAGCCACCGCATCGCGATGCGCGTCACCGGCGATCGAACGACCGGACGGCTCCTTGGTTTTCAGCTCTTCGGCCACCGGGATGCCGAGATCGCCAAACGCGTGGACATCGCCGCGGCAGCGCTGTTTCACGACATGACCGTCGACGACGTGAGTGACCTCGATCTGTCGTACACACCACCACTCGGGAGCCCGTGGGACGCCGTTCAGGCGGGGACGCAGGCGTGGACGCAGGCTGCGAATATCCGCCGCCTCCAGGTCACCTGACCCCTCCTCTCTCAATGTACACCGCACCCGGGGGCTTGCGGCAAGCCCGGGGGTGTGCAGCAGACTCCGCGCGAAACAGAACGCGCGGAAATGGGGTGGTACATGGCCGGACATGCGGTGGTGATCGCCGGCGGCGGGCCGACCGGAATGATGCTGGCGGCCGAACTGGCACTGGCGAACGTTGACGTTGCGATCGTTGAGCGGCGTCCCGACCACGTGCTCGTCGACTCGCGGGCCGGCGGTTTTCACTCGCGCACGATCGAGGTGCTGGATCAACGTGGAGTCGCTGACCGGTTCCTCGCGGAGGGCACGATTGCGCAAACTGCACTTCTCGGCACGACCGTTCTGGACATCAGCGACTTCCCGACACGGCACCCATACGGGCTCGGCCTCTGGCAGAAGAAGATCGAACGGATCATGGCCGCCTGGATTGGCGAACTGCCGGTCCGGATCTATTACGGCACTGAGGTGACGGGGTTCGCGCAGGATGACACCGGCGTTGACGTCGAGCTCGCCGACGGCACTGTGATGCGGGCGCAGTACCTGGTCGGGTGCGACGGCGGGAGGAGCGTTATCCGCAAAGCGGCCGGCATCGATTTCCCCGGATGGGACGCGACCAGAAGCAACCTCATCGCCGAAGTCGAAGTGACCGAGGAACCGCCGCGTGGTGTTCGCAACGACGCGACCGGCGTCCACGCCCTGGGAAAACTGGAGGACGGCAAGACGTATCGCGCCGTCGTCACCGAGCAGCAGATCGAGCCGGGCAGCGAACCAACATTGCACGACCTGAGTGCCGCGCTCATCGCCGTTTTTGGCACCGACTTCGGGGTGCATTCCCCCATCTGGATCTCCCGCTTCACCGACATGACGCGTCAGGCTGCGTTATATCGCGCGCAACGCGTTCTCGTCGCCGGCGACGCGGCGCACGTGCACTACCCGGCAGGCGGGCAGGGCATCAGTCTCGGTGTCCAGGATGCGGTGAATCTCGGATGGAAGCTGGCCCAGGTGATCGACGGGACCTCACCGGAGAGCCTGCTCGACACGTATCAGGCCGAGCGTCACCCAGTGGGTGCACGCGCGCTGCAGCACACGATGGCGCAGACCGCGCTCCAGCGCCAGGACGATCGCATGAAGGCGCTCGTTGCTGTGGTGTCGGAGCTGGCACGAATGGACGAGCCTCGCAAACACGTCGGCGGGCTGATCCACGGCCTCGATATTCACTACGACCTCGGCGATGGGCATCCGCTGCTCGGACGCCGCATGCCCGACCTGGATCTCATGACTGACCGTGGTCCGCGCCGTGTCTTCGAGCTTCTGCATGGCGCCAAACCGCTGTTGCTCAACCTCCGCGACCCAGGCGCACTGGTCATCGCACCATGGTCGGAACGCGTGCAACTGGTCGATGCTCAGCACGCGGGCAGTTGGGAGCTCCCCGTTATCGGCGTGGTCAGCGCGCCGGCGGCGGTCCTGGTGCGGCCGGACGGATACGTCGCGTGGGTTGGAGACGGCACGGACTCCGGCTTGCGCGACGCGCTCACCACCTGGTTCGGAGCTCCGTGAAAACTTCGCCCTAGAGTGGGCGCAGATTCGAGCTAGTTGCGCGTGAATGAATTGAAGATGTGCGTGAACGCCCAGCGGGACTGATGCAACCCTGAGCAGCTGTCGCTGCCGGCCACACCCGGGCATCCACCGTTGTCGCGTTCCAGCGCCCAGTAGGACAGCTCCGCGAGGCCCTGTTTGCTCGCCCATGCACGCACCGCACGTGCCTCCGGGAGCGTGAGAATTTCGGGAGGACCGTAGTCGTCGACGCCGATCATCTCGGTGACGCCGATCATGTTCCAGATAGCTTGTGGCGCCTTCTGCGGATACAGCCTCTGCAACGTGTCGAAAAGGTGACCGGCAGCAGTGACCGTGTCATCCGCCATCTCGTGCGGCAGGCCGTCGTAGTAGTCGAAGGTCATGATGTTGACGATGTCGACCACCGCGTGATGCAGCACCGCATTACGTAGCACGCTGGCACCGGTGGGATCGATGCCGTCGACGTTCGTCGGAATCGTGTACACGAACTGCACGAGACGATGCACGCTCGCGGCCCAGGCCTCCACCATTGCGATCGCGCGGTTGCGACGGTCGATTCCAGGCTTGTCCGTCAGCGATCTGTCCTCGACGTCGAGGTCGAGACGCGTGACGTTGTAAGTCGTGATCACCTTCTCGTACGCGGCTGCGATGTCGGGAACGCTCGTGCAGCTGTCGGCGATTTCCGTGCCGCCGTGATCCGCGCTGTACCCGCCGAATGACGGAATGACATCACCGCCAGCAGCGCGGATCCTGGTGATCGCAGCGCCGTACGTCGACCAGGCCACCGGTGTCGACGGATCGCCGTTCCAGGTGATCATGCACGAGCCCCGTGACGGCGTCTGCAGGAAGGCGAGCGTCAGATATGCCGCACCCGACTGGTGCGACAGCTGCCACGGATTGTCGGGTGTGTACGCCTCGAAATACGGCGCGAAAATGTGCGCAGGAAGCCGGGAGCCGGCATCGACACCGGAGGCAGCAGCGGTTGTCGGAGCAGCGATACCCGTGGCGGCGATGATCGAAGCACCGGCGAGGACGAGCCACCGACGCGAGTGGTTCACGGCATGCCTCCTCTCTGGGTCCAATTAGTAAACCTTACTGTCTGATGCGGGAGACTACGCTTTGGCGGGTACGGTCGTCAAGCGTTTCCGGGGTCGGCAGGGCGCGTTCTTTCGACCCGCTGGTAGGGTGAAGTGGTGCCGTCCCGCCAGTCCGACGCGCTCGCCATCGACGGGCTCGTCAACCTCCGCGATCTCGGAGGCCTCCACACCGCCTCCGGGGCGACAACGCTGCCCGGTCGCCTGCTCCGCAGTGAATCGCCGCACAGCCTCAGCGAGTCGGGCTTGCGGGCGCTGCTCGACGCCGGGGTCGGCGCGGTGGTCGATCTTCGCACTACCGAGGAACGCGAGCGCCGTCCGAGCCCACTCGCCGAGGCGGGCGTGCACACCACGCATGCGCCGATCTTCACGGACGAGGACGAGTATCCGGACCACCTGACGACGGCCGACGAGGTGTACTGCTGGTGGCTCCGCGTGCGACGAAAGGGGGTCTACGCAGCCATGAGCGCTGTGGCCGATGCGCCGTCGGCGCCAGTGCTCGTGCACTGTCACGCCGGCAAGGATCGGACCGGTGTCGTCATCGCGCTCGTGTTGCGCCTCGCAGGTGTGGGCATCGACGACATTGCCGACGACTACGCGGAGAGCGGAGTGCAGCTTGCTGAGATGCTGGCCCGCGACCGCATCACCGCCGTCGAGCGCGGCACGAGCGCGGCGGTTGTCGAGCGGCTCTACACGGTGCGCCGTGAGGTGATGGTGCTGACCATGAAGTGTGTTGATGAAGAACACGGCGGTGCCGAGAGCTTGATGCGCAGCCTCGGCCTCACTGCTGCTCAGATCGAGCGGCTGACCAAGCTCCTGCTCAGCCCCGTCTGGCCGTAGCCCGCGTTCCTCAGCCCGCCGCCGTTGCAGTGAACCCGGGACACGTGCGCCCGACGAAGGCGAGTGGTTGCCAGTACGAACCGAGATCGACAATCGTTCCAACTCCCGACTGCACCGAGACGATGCCCTTCTGGATCTGGTCGCCACTGCAACCCTCGGCAGCGATGGAATAGCTTCCGGGAGGTAACTGGATGTCGACCGTCGTTGCTCCTGCTGACCAATCTGCATGGACGACTGCCGTCCCGTCCGGGTGCGTCACGAACAACCGGCACCCCTGCGCTGCCGCCGGGCACGACGGCACGGACACCTCGACGCCGGTCCAACTCGCCGATCCCTGACCCAGGAAGGAGACGATCACGAGTCCGCCGAGAACCGTGATCACACCGCAGAGCAGGACGGCAGCGCGGCGATGCGTCCGGATCCATTCCACGGTCCTATTGTCGGCCGGAGCGATGCGGGAATCGCTCTAGCAAGCCGGCTCCTGGCGCCTGCTGTTGGCCATCAAGAGATCCGCGCGGTTCATCTCGAAGCGAACAAGCCACCCGACTGACGTTGTCTCCTCTCGAAGACGTCGCATTCCCACCTTCTCGAGCACCCGAAGGGAGGCCACGTTTTCCGCAAGTGCACATGCCACGATCCGAGTCAGACCGGCGTCGAAGCCGTGCCGCACAACGGCTGTGGCTGCTTCCGTTGCGAGGCCCTGACCCCACGCATGCCGCACAAGCGCGTACGCAATTTCGGTCTCGCTACTCCCCTCCTCCGGACGTAGCCCGCACCTGCCCAGGAAGACGCCCGTATCGCGCTCCTCCAGGCGATAGGTCACCCAACCGTCAGCGTACGGACGAGTCAGCGTGCGTCGCAACCACTCCTCACTGATGGCGCGTGTCCGCGGGGTGGCGACGCCGGAGCTCCCGAGCATCACGAGTGGATCCATGTGGAGCGCGACAAGATCGTCGAGGTCACCTTCGATGAGCGGGCGCAGGCGGAGACGCGAAGTGAGGATGTCCATGCCGCCGTCAACCGATGGTACGAGGACGAGGACTCCGGCCTTCAGTCAGTCAGTCAGCCGGCACGGCGTAGAGCCCGCTGACAAGGTGTCAAGATCGCCGGCGAGACCGACTTCGACGACGAACTCGCGCGCCTCGGAAGCTGCTCACATCAGCACTGGAGAGAACCGATGACCGACGCCACGCAACACTTCAAGACCGAAGCGGCGGGCACGCCGACTGCGCCGGGGCGCTATGTCGACGTCAACGCCATCACCTCCCTCGAGCTCGTCCCTGGCCTCCTTTTCCGGCCGGTGCTCGGCGAGCGCACCATGCTCAACTTCGTGTCCTTCGCGCCGCACACGGAGGCGCCGACGCACGTGCACGAGGAGGAGCAGATCGTTCTCGTGCTGGAGGGTGAGTTCGAGTTCGACATCGATGGCGACGTTCGCACCATGCATCCCGGCGACGTCGCAGTGGTGCCCAGCTGGGTACGCCACGGAGCGCGTACCCGCGACAAGTCGTGCCGCGAGGTTGACGTGTTCAATCCGCCCCGGCGCTCGCTCCTCGAGCACGCACGCGGTCAGGCGTCGCCCCCACGCGAGGGCATGTAGCTGGGGCTGAGCCTGTGTCGCGACGGAAACGAGGCAAGGACAAGGCCCTGCACTTCATCAACCAAGTCCTCGTTTCGTGCGCCGAGGCATGACTTCGCGCCTCTGGCGAAGGCGGCGGCCCGCGTGCTAGCGTCTGCGCCCTCAGCACGGCTGAGTGACGACGACTAGACAGGGGGAGCGACGGCATGTCCAGAAATATCGGCGCGCACAGCGCGAGCACGAGCAGATTCAACTCCCGTTCGCCCGGACGTCGTCGGACCCTCATCGCCGGGGTCGCAGCACTGCCCCTCGTTTTCCTCAGTCAGTCCGGCGTGGTCGCGGCCGCACCGGCCAAGGCAAATGCAGTCGCTGAGCAGCCGATGACGGCCGCTCTTGCAGCACAGCTTTCCCTGAACGCGAACCAGCACGTGATCGTTCTCTTCAAGAGTTCAGCTGGCCGCCGCGCCGGTCGGCAGTGCGGCCGCCAGCGCACGGGTCAGCGCGACCGAGGCGGTGCAGGCCCCGCTCCTGAGCGAGCTCCGCCAGGTGCACGCCACCCACGTGAAGAGTTATCAGTTGGTCAACTCGCTGGCCGCCACGGTGTCTGCCGGGGAGGAGGCACGTCTCAAGGCGAACTCGAGCGTGGCCGAGGTAATCCCGGACGTCACGATCCAGGGCGCGCAGCCAGAACAGGCCGACCCGCCTACCACGACCGCCCCGAAGGCCGGCACGAAGGAGTCCCCCGGGCTGACGTCAAACGTGTTGCCCGGGGCTTGCTCAGCGACGACACCACAGCTCGCACCTGAGGGGCTGAGCCTCACCAACACGGACAGCGACAATGTCGGACAGCCCACGGCACGATCGCTGGGCATCACCGGTGCCGGCGTCAAGGTGGCCTGGATCGCGGACGGTATCGACCCGAACAACATCAACTTCATCCGCCCGGACGCCACGTCTGCATTCGTCGACTACCAGGACTTCACCGGCGATGGACCAGGGCAGCCCACCAGCGGCGACGAGGCGTTCCTCGACGCCAACACGATCGCCGGGCAAGGCCTGCACACCTACGACGTCAGCGGGTTCTCGGCGCAGCCGGATCCGACGGCGTGCAACATCCGTATCGAGGGTGTCGCCCCGGGCGCGAGCCTGGTCGGGCTCGACGTCTTCGGCAGCTTCGAGGACACGACCGAGTCCAACTTCCTGCAGGCGATCAACTACGCGGTCGAGACCGACCACGTCAACGTCCTGAACGAGTCCTTCGGGAGCAACGGGTTCCCCGATGTCACCTCGCTGGACGCGACGAAGCAGTTCGATGACGCAGCGGTCGCCGCGGGTGTCACGGTCGTTGTGTCCTCGGGCGACGCAGGTTCAACCAACACGATCGGCTCACCGGCCACCGATCCGAACGTCATCGACGTCGGCGCCTCGACGCAATTCCAGTTCTATGCGCAGACCAACTATGCGGCCGCGGACTATTTCGCGACGAACGGCTGGCTCAACAACAACATTAGCTCGCTGAGCTCGGGCGGTTACAGCGAGACCGGACGCACCGTCGATCTCGTCGCGCCGGGCGATTTGAGCTTTGCCTCGTGCGACGCCAGCCCGGTGTTCTCCGGCTGCGTGAATCTCAAGGGCGCGTCTTCGCCCGTTGAGGAGAGCGGCGGGACCAGCGAGTCGTCGCCGTTCGTTGCCGGCGCTGCAGCGTTGGTCATCCAGGCCTACCGCAACACGCACGGGGGCGCCACCCCGACCCCGGCGCTCGTCAAGGAGATCCTTGACAGCACGGCAACCAACCTGGGCGCGCCCGCAACCGAACAGGGCTCGGGCCTGCTCAACAGCTATAAGGCGGTCCAAGCAGCGGAATCGGTGAGCACCTCCGATGGTTCGCCGACGCCGACGGGCGAGACGTTGCTGACGTCCCCGACCCAGCTCAACGCGGTTGCGGCGCCTGGCACCAAGGAGACCTTCCCCGTCACGATCACGAACACGGGGCAGTTCACGCAGACGGTGCATCTGAAGAGCCGCGCGCTCGGCAAGGATGAGAACATCCAGACGGGCAGCGTCACGCTCAATGACGCAACAAGTCCGCAGTTCGTCAATTACCAGGGGATCACCAACAACTACGGCACGTTCACCTTCACGGTGCCCAAGGATCAGGACCGGCTCGATGCGTCGATCGCCTACCCGGGGAACCCCGCCAAGGGGAACAACGCGCGCGTGCGGTTGATTCTCATCGATCCCAATGGCAATTTCGCCGCACATTCGCTGCCCCAGGGGGTCGGTAACTTCGGAAACGTCGATGTCATCGCGCCAACTCCGGGCGCGTGGACGGGCGTGATCTTCGGCGACGTCGCCGCAGACGGCGGAACCAACGGTTCGGTTCCGTGGCAGGTGGCGACAGAGAACTACATCGGTTTCGGCACCATCAGCCCGTCGATGGTCGTGATTCCCAAGGGCGCGACCAAGACGGTGAAGGTGACCGAGAAGACGCCGGGATCCGCAGGCCAATCGTCTGGATCCATCATGCTGACATCCGATTACGGGCTGGGCGGCACAACTTCGATTCCCGTGACCCTGCGCAGCCTCGTCAGCTTCTCCAAGGCTGGGATCGGGACGTTCAAGGGCGTCCTGACCGGCGGCAACGGCCGCGCTCCTGGCGAGGGTCAGGTCGACTACTACTCGTTCAACGTCACCGCCGGCACCAACAACATCACCGCCAACGCCACCTTGGCCAATGACGCCCCCGACCCCGTCGGCGCTTACCTGGTCAGCCCAGACGGCAACGCGATCGGCTACGGACAGAACAGCATCAACGGCAACCCAGGGCTCTCGCTCACTGCCTACGTGGCACATCCGGTCGCGGGAACCTGGACGCTCATCGTCGACTTTGCCGAACCCATACAAGGGAACGAGGTTTCGGAAGCGTTCACCGGCAACATCGAACTCAACGCCGTGAACGTCAGCGCGACGGGACTTCCGGACAGCCTGAGTACGACCCTTCCCTCGGGTGTACCTGTGACCGTCCCTGTGATGATCACCAACAACGGCGCGCAGGCTGAGGACTTCTTCGTCGATCCGCGGCTCAACACCACCACAACGCTTGCCCTGGCTCCGTTCAGTCAAGCCTCGGGGCTCGCCCTCCCGCTGACCGTCGGCTCCCCGCAATGGTTCATGCCGACCGAAGCATCGGCCGTCTCGGTGTCCGCGACCGCGTCCCTGCCGATCGAGTTCGACTTCGGTCCGAATCAAGGAGATCCGGACCTTGTGAGTTCGGTCGGAACATCGCCATCCGGCTCGTATACGCCGTCGGACGGTGTGCTGGGCAACGGCTTCTGGTTTGCCACGCCGAGCGAGATCGGCCCCTATCCCTCCGGGGCTCCGGCCGGGACGGTAAGCATGGCGATGAGCGCGACGGCGCGGGCGTTCGACACCTCAGTGACCTCGACCACCGGAGACCTCGAACCCGCGGCCATCAACCCGGCGACGACGTTCTCGCCGATCGTCCTCAATCCGGGGCAGTCCACGACGATCAACGTGACCATCACGCCGTCCGGAGCCTCGGGCACGCAGGTCGAAGGCGACCTCTTCATCGACGACTTCATCACCAACGTACCTCCGTACGGCCAGCAAGGGGCTGACGAGCTGACCAGTCTGCCCTACGCGTACACGATCGGGTAAGGCGCCCACTTCAATCGGACGAGTGACATAGGGAGGCCTGGACCGCAGTGGTCCGGGCCTCCTGGCTCTCGATCCCACACGCGGACCGGAGGATGGTCCAGAACATCTCGCCGCGAATCTCAACGGCATTCACTTCGCTTGCAGGCGCTGCAATACTCGCTTTCGGCGAATGAAATCCATCTGAGATCAAAGGGTGACGGTCTGTAACTAGCCTACCCCGCGCAGGCCGCGATGGTGAACGTGCCATGCACGCTCTGCTGATTGTCAGCCTGGAACTGGTAGTGCCACGTGCCGACTTCGGTCAGCGGACCATAGGTGCCACTAGGGTTCACGTTGACGTACACGATGGTGGACACACCAGACGGCGACGTGATCGTCAGCTGGTAGTAGACGTTGCCGGCGCCACTCCATGCGATTGCGCCACCGCCAGCGCTACCAACGGGATCGCACGCGGTCACACTGATTGTAGGCGTGATCGGTGCGGGCGTCGAGATTGATGTCGCGGTGGGAGTTGCGCTGGGCGTCGGTGCTACTGTCGCACCGACAGTCAGCGCGGGAGTTGGGGAAACAGTCGGCGCGAGCGTCGAGCCACACGCCGCGAGGGCAAGGGCGGCGATCGCAGAGCCGATGACGATGGTGACTTTCATTTCTGCCTCTGTCCACTCAACGCGAACACGTCATAACGGTTACGAGACAGCAATGCGCACCCCTATGTTGTAAGGATTATGTCGGGGCGACTGGACTCGAACCAGCGACCCCCTGCTCCCAAACTTCCTTGCGGGTCACGCCGTATTCACCCTGAATTGAACACCACGGGGCGATCGCGCGCAAGCCTCCTGACTCGCTGGGAGCGGTCAGTTTGAAGTCCGGCTCGGGCTGCTGCCCATAGACCTTTATATCGAATCCTCGAAAGCGAAATGCGTCTCTAATCCGGTCGAGGATCTTCTGGCGCGCGTGCGCATCGATTTCGTCATCGGCGTGGGGAGGGTCCCAGTGAGTCAGTCGAGCCGGATACATGACCATGGTGAATGGCCCGCCTGCGAGCACCTCAGAATCGACAACAACCGTCTTGTCCGCCTCCTCATATCGGAGTCCGGCTCGCCCCAACACCTCTACTGAGAAGCCTTCATCGCTCGCGATCATGTTTACTCGAGGGATTCGAAACATCTTGCTTGATTCTAGGGTTCGAGCAACGCGACGATCTATCGCCGGGGTCATCGCGTAGTCGGTCGGTTTGCAAACGAGTGGGTAGGGTCAGTCCGATTTCGCTCGGTAATTCGGGTTCGGACGGAACCTTCCAACGATCTCGCCGTCAGCGGCGATTTGCCACGCCCCGATGATCGCGGAAGGGGGCACAGCTCCCATGGGGTCGTCGACCTGTGCGCCGTCAATCTCGTAAACCCAACCACCGCCAAGGCGGACAGCCTCCGCGCATTGGGCGGCAAACTTCGCGTCGTTGGGTGGCTTGCGTTCCTCCATCCGCGAAGAATGCGCCGTCGAGATTACCCGTAGCACGCCCTACCGATTTTCAAGTTCGTCCTCTGGTTGTTCACGATCACGCGCGAACGGCCGCTGCGTATTCGGTCTTGGGTGTCCGCACAGCCACCGCGTCCGCTGGAAACCGGCGGCGGCCGCAAAATAGGGTGTCGGATAAGGTGTCAAAGCCGACCGTTGCTAGCACTAGGACGGCAACTCGTATGGCCGCCCGTGCAGTCCACTGTGGAAGGTTTGTGAGGTTCAATCCGCCCCATCGGTCCATGCCTGATGGCGTTGTGAGTTACGGTGGCCCAACGTGAAGAGGTCAGAAGACGGCCACTTCTGTGAAGCGTAGGCCGGCTCATCGGCTGCGCAACTGGCGGACCGAGGCATGAAGCAGATCGCGCGGGCGTGGAGTTGGAACAGGAAGAGGCTACCTCCGAAGGCGACGAGGCGCTTGAGGGGTCAGGCAAGGTTTGCCGCCTTCGTATGGACTGGCATCCTATTCGTTGGCGGAGTATTGATGGTCGCCGTCGCGATAGTGGCGGCTGTGACTGGTCAGACACCTGGGGTCTGGGCAGGTCTCTTGGCGGGCACTGTTTGCTTCGCGGGTTTCGGCAGCCTGTGGAGGATCCGTCGTTGGTGGTGGCCACCCATTCGCGACGACGATCTCCCAAGCCGCGACCGCAAACGTCAAGCTTGAGCGGCGCCGCGGCTGCGCTACTTCGCTAGCGGTTCTTGAGCCCGCACGATGCGGATTCGTACAGGTTCCACACCCCTTGCGCTCTCTCGGCTGGGAGCGGCTGCTTGTTCGCCGGTAGCCGTGGGCGACCGCGACTTAGGGTGTCAGCGAGTGTCTGGACCCAGCTCATCGTCGGGTCGCACAATGGTCGCGTGGACTCCGACTGGCTACCGCCTGGCGCGTCTCCTCCGGTGATGCCGCTGCAGCTTCCCGCTTACTTGACCCAACTCAGCGACAGAATCCGACGAGAGGCCATTGATCTACGGCCCCAACAGGTCGCAGCCGTGGGGTTTCACGTGCAGCCGGCGTTAGACGCGGTCGGTGAGCTCGAAACCCACAGTGTTGCGGTTCTGGGGGCGGATACATGGACAGTGCGTGACGGCGAGCAGCCGAGGGTTTTCCCGTCCCTCGGCTGGGCGGGCGCACATTTGGCTGCGCAGGAGGAGTGGCAAGACTATGTGCGCCGAGCCGCCGCATACGCACGCGAACGGATAAAGGGCGCTGATCTGTATGCGCGAGATGGTGGTTGGGGAACGCTCATCTTCGCGCTCGTGCCTTCTGACCAGCGGCGCTACGAAGAATTGAACCGTGGAGCGTCATCGCGCGACGGTTGAGGCGCGACATCGCTGCGCCATCAGGCGGCGCTCCAAACGACGTCGCGAATGAGAACTCCTCGGCGTAGGAGTGATGAGCGGGCGCGGGCCTGTGACAATCCAGACTGTTACGGCTGAAGCAGGCGGCGTCCCAGCGGCCGCTCCCCCGCCGGTTCTTGACGTCGTCCACACCGAGTTCGGCCGTGTCCGTCGGTTCTCGTCGCGCGTGCAAACTAGGCATCGGCACCGCGATGATGCGTTCGCGGAGAAGCGGGAGTGACCGCCCAGTACGGCGTCAGACAGGATGTCACCCACGTTCGGCGAGATGATGCTGCGTGCGGAAGGCGCCTTGCTACCGGCGGGTACAAGGGACGCCCCTCACCCGTCTACCATCATCGCCGATGGACCACCCCGTGCCTTGGGAAGGCGTCGTCGCTGCATCCATGCCCTGGTTCGTTGAGCGCTTCACGCTTCACAACTCCGGCCTCCAGAGCATCACTGCGGACTGGGAGGGTCGGACTTTGCTGAAGATTCACTTCGATCTTCACTGGAATCCATCCGTGCCAGATGGCCATACCACTCTTTGGATTCGGTTCGACCATCCGTATCGGGTCGTCTACACACGGGGTGGTTGGGGTCAGCCCACGCTTGAGGGCGTGCAGAGCCAGGCGCTCGACAACCAACAGCGCGAAGTGATTCGCGCCGGAACGTCTTTCGACCCTCGCGCATATCAGCTCCCGGGAACGGAGTTCGGATCCGTGTATCCCCCGGACGACGACGGGCTAACGAGCACGATGTTCTCGTTGATGAACTGGGGGACTCTCGCGTTATTGCATGCCACACCGGTGCGGTTTGCCGTCGCGAGTTCAGAAACGGCTAGCATCGACGTGACATCCCTGAACGTGCGCCCTCCCTGACACTGGAGAGACGAGGCCAAAGTCGTGGTGGCCTTCACCGGCGGCGATCGCTGTGGCTGAGCAACCACCGACGTCAAGCGGCAGTGGCGGACCCAGCCCGGGCGGTTCTTGAGTTCGCGAACGATGGGTTCGACCGTGTCCGTCTAAGGCCGTGTCGCATTCAAACCACGCGTCGGCACGGCAACTCGGTCCGCCGGGAGCCGGGAGTGTCCGCGAAATAGGGTGTCAGAGCGGGTGTCATCCACGCCAAGCAGAGGACGACGGTGTGAGCGTGCTGTGCGGTGGGCGCACGCAACTGGCTGACGTTGGGTGCCGACATTCGAGGTGTCGAGTAGCGCTTGGTCAGGCGCAGCTATGCTGAGTCCGTGGGCATGCACCTCGGCTTAATGGCTTTCGACTGCAGCTGGGCGAACGCACGGGAGGCGATGCAGATCCAATGCGGCCAGTTTGATGACCCTGTGCCGCTTGCTCCGGGCGAGTGGCTCCGATTGCCAACGGGGGTGGACGCCCTCCATGTCGCCGAGACTCAGGGACGAACTTACGTCCTGGATCCTGCCATGGTGATAAGCGCTAATCCAGACTTTGTCATGTGGCTGTCTACGCAACTGAAGTGCATTGTCGTTGGCGCAGGTGCGGAGACGGTGAGTGGTTCCTTCTGGTTCACGGCGGCCGATCGAGGGGTCCTCAGACGGCTCCACTGGGACGACACCGCGACGCTCACGGGGCCATTTGACCTAGGCGATCAACTCGAAAGTGAGGCGAAGAAGCCTCTATCACAGGCGGACGGTGAGGGAATCCGTCCCGCCATCTCGTCCCTCGGGTTCAACTCTCAGGTCTATCTCAACGCATCTGACAGCTACCGCGTCATGTGGCCCGGCGGAAAGCTCCCGCCTTCCGGAGAACTCGAGGCGCTCGTGAATAGTCATGTTCAGGCGAGCCGGCGAAAGGACGCCGACGACTGGACAACGCACATCGCGGCCGTTCCCCGCCCTGAGGGCGGCATTGACCTGCGCGTGCAGCGTCCGGGGCAAGGAGGCCAAGGTTTGATCAAGAGGCTTTTCCGGCGCAGCTAATTCACCCTCCGACCAAAGTTCGCGGCAGCGCCAGTGAGCGCACGCTTCGCAGAGCAGCCATGAGCTACATCACCGCGCCGTGCTGAGGGTAGGCGGCATACAGCCAGATCCGTCGCCGTAAGGCTTGACTTTGTGCGTGGACTCGATCCTTTTCGTGACGCAAGAAGGTCGTGCGCACCGGTTGGTGCAACTGTGTGTGATGTGAAGGAGCGATGCCGAGAAAGAAATGCGATGGATGCGGAGAAAAGATGGAGGGAGAGAAGGCGGATGGAGGCGCTTGGCGATGTGGATGAGGGAGTTTGGCTGCGGAGGCGTGGCCTGGGTGGCTGGCTCGGCGGGGTGTGGGTTCGGAGCGGGCCGACCCACACCCCCGCGCCGGCGCGTAGCGGCTATCGAGCCATCCCGGGGCCGGGGGACCAACCCAGTCGCTTGGCCCGCTTCCGCTCCTTTCGCTGCCGGCGCCGGTGGTCCGAGCGTGTCAGGTGCGGGGACGTCAGCAGAACCACCGCGCGCTCGGCGCTTTCCTGTACCGGCGTCCACGGACCTCCCGGCGCTTGCACTCGAGCGCACTCCGCGGCTGCAGCGCCTATCGCCCGCCACCCGGCCACGGCCGCGAGCGTCGGGGTGGACGCCCCATGGAGCACGTTGAGTCTCTCTGCGGCTGCGTAGGCGCTGTCCCAGCGGCGCAGCGCCCGGCGCTCAGCGGCCTCGCGTACGCGTTCCTCGCGCGCGGTGGCACGAACGCCGGCCGGCGTGTCCCGGTGCGTCTCCCAGAAGTCCGCTCCGGAGAGACGGAACTGCCCCCTGGCGTGTGGCCATCGCGGCAGCAACTCGGGTTGGCCTTGGCGTCGACGCCGGTAGGCAGCAGCCCGACACGCTGGATCGCAGAATCGCGCCGGTCGCCCGCGCGTCGAGCGGGGTGGGACGACGGCCGGCGGTCGCTTCGAGAACCCTCATGGCGGGTGCCCCCATGGACGGCATTCTGCCGTCGTTGTGGCGGCGAGACCCCGCGAAAGCCCCTGAACTCGGCATTTTCTGCAGAGCTTCCACGCCGCTCCCTCAGAGACGCCGCGTGAATTCAGCTCGTATTCAAAATGTCGAGGTCAGATTGACGTGGTCGGGGCGACTGGACTCGAACCAGCGACCCCCTGCTCCCAAAGCAGGTGCGCTACCACTGCGCCACGCCCCGACGGTTTCTGATCTCAGCTACCGCACCTGCTGCCGAAAAGGCGTCCTATAACCTCGCCTGCTTCGTGCTGGTCGATTCGCTGTCGTCGAGGCCCATTCTGAGGCTTCGGGGAGAATTTGGGCCGGAAGTCATGGTCGGCCCGGCTCGAACCAAACCTATTGCCGCAGCGTTCGTCTTAGCTCCCGGCGCCTACTTTTAGGCCACCGGCACGGGAGCGCCTGCAGGATCTCGCGCTATGGGCACCTTGACGGTCAGCCCATTGGCGGGGAGGCCGCTGCCCATCGTCGCCCTAGGGCAGAGGTACGGCGGCGAATCGCAAGCGATATTCCCGACGCAGACCGGGACACTCCAAGTTGCAACTGACGGGTCGACGACGATCAGGACGGACTTGATCGACCAGCAGGCCACGCAACAAATCGCGGACCATCCCCTGATTTCGGGCACGTGGCGTTGTGCCGCGTGAGGCTGCGTTGATACGAACATTGTGAGCAACGTACTCATCGGCAAGCACTGCGGAGTCACGAGCCGGCGCATTGCGGAACTTCGCGCTGCCATTGACGTTCCACCGGTGTGAGACCGGGGAGTGGCAATCGCAGACTGGGATACCCGCTGCTCCTCGGCGTAGCAACAGCCCTGGTCTCGGCCTGCGGTGCAACTGCCCCGGCAACGACACCGACCGCCTCGACGTTGCAGCCCGCAGCGACAGCCTCCCCGTCGCTGACTCTCGCCCCGACCGATCTGGTCACGACCGCTCCAACCACACCGACCTCGACTCTCACGCCGACCCCTTCGGCGAGCGCCACACCGTACCCACCAATCGTTGCCTGCACGTCGTCGCAGTTGAGCGTGACCGCAGACACCGAAGCGCCATGGTCTGAAGACGGACAGGAAGCGATCTACATGGTGGTCGACAACATTTCGAACAGCCTCTGCTCCATTACCGGTTATGCCGATGTCGCTCCGTTCGACGCAGCGGACCATGCAATCAGCGTGACCTACGAGCACGGATCCTTCGGCCAGGTACCGATCCCCGATCCAGGCATCTATCGCACGCCGGAAGTCCCCGGGGAGCTTGCGTATTTCGGTGTGACATGGATGACCGGAACGGGCTCAAACTGTTCCGCGGCTACGCACTTCGTTGTGTCGCTGCTGGCGCCCGATGCAACCTCGATGACCGTCAATTTTGCAACCGAGATCTGCCCGGTGGATGTGAACCCAGCGCCCCTCGCGGTCACCGCGGTCAACCCCGGCGAGTCGTACATCGACAACCCGTACCATCAGTAGACAGAACGTGGCGACGAAAGCACTGACGCTTGAGCAGATCCTGATCCAGCTTCCGGAAACACCGCAGCGCATCGCGGCGTTCACCGCCGGCGTTGCGCCGGCGGAGTTGCGGATGTCGTCAGTCCCCGGCGAATGGTCCACAAACGAGGTGCTCGCACACCTCCGTGCGTGTGCCGATGTCTGGGGCACCAACATCGTGCGGATCATCAGAGAGGACAAGCCCGAGTGGGTAGCGGTGAACCCTCGCAGCTGGATTGAGCAGACCGACTACGCTGAGCTGCCATTCGCGGCGTCACTGCGCGCGTTCACGAAGCAACGAGCCGATCTCATGGCAGTGTTGGGGCCACTGCCCCGTAAAGGCTGGTCACGCGTCGCGCTCGTCAGCGGGGGTGCTCCGACCCGCGAGTGCAGCGTTCTGTATTACGCGGAGCGTCTTGCTCGCCACGAGCGCGCCCACGTCAAGCAGATTGGACGCATGGTCCAGACACTGCAGACGTAGCGAGACGACCCCAAAACGCCTCGCGCCAGCAAACTCTCCCTGCAGTGGACATCCTCGACGTCGTCATCATCGTGTTCCTGATCGTCGTTGCCTTCTCGGGGCTGCGGCGGGGCCTGAGTGGCGTGGCGTTCGCGATCGCGGGGCTCGTCGCCGGGCTCTTCCTCGGCGCGGTGATCGCCCCGGTGATCGCCAAAGCGATCACCCAGGACCGCGACACCCAGCGTCTGTTTGCGATCGGCATCTTCATCGCCACGGCCCTGCTCGTCGAAGGCATCGGCGCGGCGATCGGCTTTCGGATCCGGCAGCGGACGCAGCACTCGATGCTCCTGGGCAAGGCGGATTCGGCGGTCGGGGCTGCGCTCGGGCTGGTCGCTGCTCTTGCCACCACCTGGTACCTCGGGCTCATGTTCTCCCAGAGCCCGTGGATCGGCCTGGACAACCAGATCACCAACTCCACCATCGAGCGTTCGCTCGACCGCTTCATGCCACGGCCCCCCGGATTCCTCGCCACCATCGGCAACCTGTTCCTCCCCGGCAATTTCCCGAACCCCTTCTCCACCATCCTCGACATCCCGCAGGCCCCCGTGGCGATCCCGCCGCTGGTGGACACCGCCGGCATCCGCGAGGCGACCAGTGTCACCGTCAAGGTGATCGCGTCCGGCTGCGGCGGCGGCGCCGAGGCCGGGTCGTCCTGGCCGCTCGCGCCCGGATACTTCGTGACCAATGCCCACGTGGTGGCGGGCTCCGGCAGCGTCGAGATCGACCTGCCCAACGGGGGGCGCAACGCTGCCCGAGTGGTGCTGTTCGACCCCAATACCGACCTCGCCATCCTCTACTCGCCCGGGCTCGACCTTCGCCCGCTGGTGCTGGTCGACAGCAACCCGGCACGGGGCACCGCCGGCGCCGTCATCGGCTATCCCGGCGGCGGCGCCGAGCAGGTCGTGCCCGCGGCAGTGAGCGGCACCGAGTCGGCGCGCGGCTACAACATCTACGGCGACATGCTCGTGACCCGCGAGATCGAGGTCCTGTCCGCGCACGTGATCCCCGGCAACTCCGGTGGCCCGATCGTCAACGACAGCGGGCAGATCATCGGTGTTGTCTTCGCCGCAAGCACCTCGCAGCCGAATGTCGGCTACGCGCTCACGATTCCCCAGGTGCTGCCGGATCTGCAGGCCGGCGAGCATCGCACCACAGCGGTCTCCACCGAGGCATGCGCCAGCTGAGCGGCTTCGCTCAGTCGTGGATGATGACGGTGGTGCCGATCGGGCTCCACGCGTAGAGCCAGGCCATGGTCGGAGTGGGCATGTGCACGCAGCCGTGGCTCGCGTCGACGCCGTTCTCGCTGCCCGGGCCGAAGTCGGAGGCAGGCTCCCACGGCGCGTCGTGGATGAAGAACCCGCCGCCCCGGAACTCCATCGCGTACTCCGCGTTCTCGGGCGAGTAATACCACGGCGACGACTGCGGCCACGGCGAGATGAGCGTGATCGGCGAGACCTTCCTGTAGATGTGAAAGGTTCCGGTGGGGGTGCGAAGTCCGGGGCGCCCCGTCGTCACCAGCGATTCCCCGGCAACGCACGTGTCGTCGAAGAACACTGCCGACTGCGTCGTCACGTCGATGTCGATCACCTTGCCGTTCGGCACGTCATGGCCGCAGCCGACTGCGGTGAGCGCGGCGTTCACCGAGGCTTCGACGTTCACGATCTGCGACGCGGCGGCGTTGAGCCGCGGCGCGGTGCCGGCGTTGCGGACCTGCGCAGACAGCGAGCCGTACTGACCGGCAAACCCTGCGGCACCCGCGGCGTTATGCGCTGTGGCGAGCACGACGCGCGAATCGAGCGTGCGCAGCTCACCCACGACGCGTCCGTCGAGGCTGATGAGCGCATTGAGCGGGCCGAGATCGGCCTCGAGCGCTTTGATCGCCGTGACCGTGGCAACGGAGTCGCTGCCTCCTGCACTGAGCGTCGCGATCAGCGACGGCACTGCACCGGTATCGAGGTTATCGCCACGTGCGACCGAAACCCGCTGTTCGGCAGCCGCCACCAGGGCTGCGACGCCCCCGTACCCGCCGGTTGCCGTCGTGACCTCGTCGAGCGTCGCTGCCTTGCTCGCCACCGCCACCGCAGCAGTCCAGGTCGTCACGAGCGCGTCGAGCGCCGCGGGAGTCGTTGCGGCGGCCAGCTGCCCCGCCCAGCCGGCTGCTGCCTTCGCGTTCGCAGCGGGAACGTAGGAGCCGAATTGCAACTCCATCTCGCTCCAGGCGGTCATCGCACCTTCGGCGCGCGCGCGTGACACCGCCATAGCCGACGTCCACACCTTCGTGGTGTCGCGATGCATGGTGGTGATGAACGCGCTGCCGTCGTCGAGCCACCACAGCGGCGACCACGACGACGCGTGCATGTACTTGGAAGCGGCGAGATCGCGACGCAGCGGCGTCACGCTCGCCTCGGGCACGCCTTCAGTCACATCCCGAGTCCACGCCCGCTCGAGGGTCGCGGCAGCGTCGTGAAACGACGCTGCGCGACCCGTCGCGCGCACCGTCACGGCGCCCCCCGCGCCGATCAGTGCGAGCAAAACGGCGGCTGTCGAAATCGGTAGCAGTCGTCGCATCACTGCGGCAAGGCTACCCGAGAATCAACTCGATAGGAACCCGTTCTGCTGGAGCCACGTCTGCGCGACGCTCTGGACGGTCTGGTTCTGAATCTCGACCATCGCGTTGAGCTGCAGCATCACGGACGTGGTGAGCTTGGCCGCTACCGGTGCCATCCATGCGCCGATCGACGGGTACTTCTGGAGCACGCTCTGGCGAACTTCAAGCCCCGCGTTGTCCGGTGGGAACAGGTTCTTGGGGTCGGTCAGCGCAACCTCGTTGTTCGCCTCGATGGCGGAGTCCGTGGTGTACACCTCGCCTGCATCACAAGCGCCGCTCGCGATCGCCTTCTCCGCAGTGCTCTCGATCTGGGTGTAGTGGAAGCTGGACGCAGCCGGCCACCCGTACGTGGACACCAGCCCGGGGAGACCATCAGCCCGAGTGAGGAATTCCGACTGGATGCACACCTTGGTGCTGGGATGCGTGGTCAGGTACGTGCCGAAGTCGGCGAGCGACGTGCCGTACGTGGAACTCTGACTCGACAGGATGGCGATGCCGTTGGTGTCGTCGAACTGCGTTGGCGCCACCCAGCAGATGCCGTTCGCGACGTCCTTCTGCTGAACGTAGGTGAACGCCGCACTGAGCGCCGTCGGGAAGCCGCTGAGGCCCAGGTACTCCTCGAGCTCGGTTCCCGTGTACTGCCAGTACATGTCAATCGTGCCGGCAGTCAGCGCATCACCGATCTGCTTGTCGGCAGCACTGAACGTGTCCGTGATCTTGAAGCCGTGCGCGTCGAGCACGTCTGCCGTCATCTGCGCCATCAACTGCTCTTCAGCAAAGTCCTTGCTGCCGATGGAGAGTTGTGCTCCGTTGCCGCTGGTCTGCGTTCCGGTTGGACATGCGGCTGTCGTCCCCGAAGTGGTGGAACTGCCGCCGGGGGAATTACCACCCCCGCATGCAGCAAGGGTCCCGGGTATCGCGAGTGCGATGACCGCGAGTAGCTTGTTGCGTCTCATGGATGTGTGCCTCCGCATGTTGTTGCCGGTTGATCGATACGAACTGAAGAGGTGATGTGTCTCAGCGGGCAACCTGCTTTGGTACGGCAACGCGCTCAATCATGGACAGTCCCCAGTCTGCCAGCAGCGCGAGCGATGCCACCATCACGGCCCCCACGAAAACCATTCGGTCGCTTGTGTTGATGCCTGCTGCGATCACGTCGCCCAGGCCGCCACCTCCAATGAAGTTTCCGAGTGTAGCCGTTCCGATGATTAATACCAGAGATGTCCTCAGTCCCGCGAAAACCAGCGGCGACGCAAGGGGCAACTGCACTCGCACCAAAGCCTGCCAACGCGTCATTCCCATGCCACGCGCCGCGTCCACCGCAGAAGGATCCACGCCCTGGATGCCCGCAACGGTGTTGCGAAGGACGGGCAGCAGCCCGTAGATCACCAACGCGATGATCGTCGGAGTTGCGCCGAGGCCGAGGATGGCGAAGAGCAGCACGAGCAGTCCGATTCCTGGGATGGCCTGCCCGAGGTTGGCAACGAGGAACACAGGAATCTGCACGCCTCGTCCCGCCTGCGCGATCAGCACTCCGAGTGGCACGCCGATCGCCGCGACGAAGGCGAATGAGACTCCCGAGATGAAGACATGCTGGATCGTCTCGGCCATGAGATTCGGCTCGTTGATAATCTCCGAATCGAACCTGCTGCCGTCAAGCGTCGCGTAGACGCCGATCGACACGAGAATCCCGATCGCCACCCAGATCGGCACGGCGAACGGACGCAAGTGGCGCATCCACTTCGGCAGATGTGGCATCTAGCGCGCTCTCATGGACGCTGCTCGGATCACGTCAGCGTCCACGATCCCGATTGGCTTGCCGTCGCTCACGACGCTGACGCGCCCGTCGGATGAGCGGAGCACTGCGTCGAGTGCGTCGCGGAGCGTCCCGCCGGCGTCCACGGAGCCGCCGGGCGTCGCGCCGTTCAGCGCGGTCAACTGCACTTCACTGATGCGGATGAGCGCGAGGCGGCGCACCAGCGGCCCCTCACCCAGGAAGCCGGTGACGAAGTCGGACTGTGGGTGCGCGAGCAACTCCTCGGGGGTCGTGAACTGCTCGAGCACACCACCCCTGGAGAACAGGGCCACCCGGTCACCGAGCTTGACCGCTTCGTCGATATCGTGGGTCACAAACACGATCGTCTTGCGCACCACGCTCTGGAGGCGGAGCAGTTCGTTCTGGAGGCGATCTCTCGCGATCGGATCGATGGCCCCGAACGGCTCGTCCATCAGCAGGATGTTCGGGTCCGCCCCGAGCGCGCGAGCGACACCGACGCGCTGACGCTCTCCCCCGCTCAGCTCCGACGGCAGCCGGCGCGCATAGTCAGCGGCAGGCAGTGCGATCAGGTCGAGGAGCTCCTCCACGCGAGCCTGGGTGCGCTGCTTGGTCCAGCCGAGCAGGCGCGGCACCGTGGCGATGTTCTCCGCGACGGTCTGGTGAGGAAAGAGCCCCACCTGCTGGATCACGTACCCGATCGACCTGCGAAGGTCGTTCACGTCGTAGGTGCGGGTGTCGCGGTCGTCGATGCTGATCGTGCCTTCCGTCGGCTCGATGAGCCGGTTGATCATCTTCAGCGACGTCGTCTTGCCACACCCGGACGGGCCGACCAGGATGACGATCTCGCCGGACTTGATCTCGAGCGAGAGATGGTCCACCGCAACCGACGTGCCGTACCGCTTGACGACGCGATCGAACGTGATCACGTCGCCGCCACCGAGACGCGGCCGCGCGAGAGCCACCGCTGGATGCCCGCGAGGATCAGGTCGGCCAGGATGCCGATTACCGCGACCGGGATGATCCCTGCGAGCACGGCATCGAGCGTGCCGGTGCTGCGGCCGATCGCCGAGAGGATCGTCTGGCCGAGGTCGTTGACGCCCATGGTCGCGCCGACCGTGGCGATTGCGACGATCATGACGGTCGCTTGGCGAATACCCCCGAGGATGACGGGCACCGCCAGGGGCAGCTCAACCTTGAGCAGGATCTGTCGAGGGTTCATCCCCATGCCGCGGGCGGCTTCCGCCACCGCGGGATCGACCGTCTTGATGCCTGCGCGCGTGTTCCGCGTGACGGGCAGCAGTCCGTAGAGGACGAGCCCCACGATCACCGGTGGGGCTTCCAGCCCGAGCCAGATGGAGAGGAGCCCGAAGAGCGCGAAGCTCGGCACCGTCAGGATCGTGCTCGTGACCGCAAGGATGAGGGTGGACAAGGGTTCGGACCGCGCGGCAACGATGCCGAGCCCCAGCCCGATCACGCTCGTGATCGCGATGCACTCGCCCACGATCTCGAGGTGCGTGAGGATCTGCGGTCCGATCAGGTCCCAGTTCTGAGCGATGTATTGAAAGACGTTCACACTTTGTGAGCGTCAGTATCCATAACCTCCACCCGAGCTCGCAGTCGGGGTCGGCGGGACCGGCGTCGGCGTCGAGTTCGAGGAGCTCGTGCCGGTGGATGTCGATGCTGTGGTGGGCGTCGCGGCGAACCACTTGCCGTCAACCCCCTGGCCGTTCACCTGACCGGCCGCGGTGTCGCTCGCGAACGTGTGCAACGGCCATCCGTTGTACGTGACCTCGGTTTCAGCAGCGCCATTCACCATGACTGAGACGGTTGCAAGCGAGCCGGTGACCGCTGACGATCCAGTCGGCGTGCCGGTTGCTACCAGCGGCGGCCATGCGCTGAGGCAGCCGCCGGTGCACGCGCCGATCGTCGAGTTCTGCTCCGGCAGGAAGTAGTACAGGGTGAAACCCTGCGCATTCGTCAGCACGGTGCCGAGCGATGTCGTTCCGGTCGAGACGGTCGGTCCGGCAGCGGCGGGCGCGCTCGTGGCAGGCGCGCTGGTGGCCGGCGCGGATGTCGTACCGGTCCCTCCGGCGGCACCGCACGCGGCGAGAACAGCGGCGGCTGCCAGGGTGAGAATGATGCGTCGCATGGTGAGAACCTCCAGAGTTGTGATGGAGGGAGTACGGCGTCGCGTTACGTTGCCGGCGCGTTATTCTCGAACCATGTGCAGAAGCATCAAGACCCTTCGGGGTGCTGAACCTCCCGCGGATGATGACGACGCCCACGCCGCAGCCCTGCAGTTCGTGCGCAAGATCAGCGGCTACCGGGCGCCGTCAAAGGCGAATCAGCTGGCCTTTGACTCAGCCGTGCAGGAGGTGACCGCAGCGACGACGCGACTGCTCGAGGGTTTGCAGCAGCGCGCCTGAAGGCCGGCCCTCCGAACAGCGGATAATTCGTTGATGCGATCAGGCCGGATCTTCTACTCCGACTCGATCGCACCCATGGTGATGCTGCCGTTCACCGTGCCGCCGTCGTCCACGCGCAGGCGCGCAGCGCGAACGTCACCGAGCACCACGCCGCTGCCGGCCACGGTGAGGCGCGCGTGGGCCACCACGTTGCCGGTCACGTTGCCGCGAACGGTGACGTTGCGTCCGTCGACCCTCGCCTTCACGGTGGCGGAGGCCTCGACGTCGACGTCGCCGGTCGCAGTGATGTCGCCTTCCGCGGTGCCCTCGATGTGGAGATCCCCGTCGATCGTCAGCGACCCGTTCAGGACGTCGCGCGGCCCGAGGGTGACCCCCTTGGCGCCTGCCGCGCCGTTGCGGTGACCGCGTGGAATGGCCAGCGCCTCGATCTCAGTGATGTTTTCCATGGATGTGTCCTCTCCTTCTCGTCCGCAGCTCGGCGCATATCGTACTGATGTCGCGCCTCCTTCGCGGGACGAAGTTGCCCACGACCCGGTGACGATCAGAAGGACTTCGGACACGTTTCGGCGGCTGCAACTCGACTTCTACCGAGATGCCGCAGGTCGCTACGACTCCTGGGCGGGTGGCGCAAACATCCGCGCCGCCGAGCGGCTCGCGACCTTCGTGGATCTGCAGCCCGGCGAACGCGTGATCGACATCGGGTGCGGCACGGGACTGGTCAGCCGGGCGCTCGGCATCGAGCATTCCACGCTCGAACACATGGGCATCGATCTGTCCCCGGACATGATCACCAACGCGCGTCGCGAGGCAGGGAGCGCCCGCGGGGTGCACTTCACGGTGATGGACGCGCATCACCTGGTCTTCAACGACGACATGTTCGACGTCGCGGTGCTCGGACAGTCGCTCGCGTACCTCGAGGATCCCTGGCAAGCGTTCGCGGAAATCCGGCGAGTCCTCCGCCCGGGAGGACGCATCGCGCTCTCCTGCCGGTGCAGGAGCCTGTCAACACCGGCGCAAGGGGTCTTCTTCGAGCGGCTCGAGCGTCTCGCCATCCGGCGTGCGCGGACTCCGGCGCATCACGCGCTCTTCGGCGAGCCGTGGGTGCTCAGCGACATGCTCGAGATGGCAGGGTTCACCGACATTCGCGGCACCCAACTGCTTGTCGGCGTCCGCGCGGCCAACGTGCACGAGTGGACCGAGATGATGGAGTGGTCGGGCCCGTGGCCGCACGCAATGATCGGACTGCTGAGCCCCGCGGCTCGCGCCACCTTCGAAGAGGAACTGGATCGGGCCATGCACCGCCTGGGCGAAGGTGACTACGCGTTTCACGGCGCATTCACCCTCGCTACCGGGCGGCTTCGCGATCCGTCCCCGGCTCAGCCCTCTTCTGAGTCCGCACCCGAGGAGACGCCGGAGGTCTCCGCGGTGCGCTCTTCGCTGTACGCGTCGAACTCGGAGCCTGCGTTCTCGGCACCGTAGGCCTCGTGGTCACCGTCAGCACCGATCGCTGACCCGTTCATGTCGCTAAGCGCCTCGTCGTCGTGCTCCTCCATGCGTCGCGCGGGAGGCGCGTCGCCGGCGGGCGTCATCGTGATCGTCGCGTTGATGACCGCGCCCTCGTCGACGCGCAGACGTCCGGCGCGCACTTCGCCGGCGAACGACGCGGTGTCGCCGAGCGTGACGAGCTCGGACCCGACGACCGTTCCTTCGACAGTGCCCAACACGACGATGTCCCGCGCCGATATCTGCGCACGCGCTGTGCCGCCGGCATGCACGCTCACCTCGCCGCTCGCGGTCACCTCACCGTCGACAGTGCCCTCGATGCGCACATCGCCTTCGACAGTCAGCGTGCCCACCAGCGTATCGCGCGGTCCGAGCATGACGATGTTGGCCTGTTCAGACGCCGCGGGAGTCGCTGCACCACGACGCCCACGGGCTCTGCTCGACGTCGACGGTCCGGTTTCGCTCGTGTCCATGGCGGCTCCTTCGCTACGGCTCGGCGGCATGCGGTCGTGGATATCGTACGGGTCGGTCCAGGCGCGGAGTCGGGCGGGCGGGTTACGAAGTGCGCAAGGTTTCGGCCGCGGATCAGACGACGAGATCGCTGCGGAAATCGCGTATCGCGGCAACGCCCGCGAGGCCCATCGCGTGGTCGAGTTCGTCGCGGTAGGCGTCGAGCACACGCCGGACGCCGGATGCGCCGGCGGCAGCGAGGCCCCAGAGAATCGGGCGTCCGACGAGCACTGCCGCTGCGCCGAGCGCGAGGGCCACAAAGACGTCCGTGCCGCTCACGATGCCGCCGTCCACAAGCACCGGGGCACGTCCTCCGACTGCGCTGACTATCTCTGGGAGCGCGACCGCCGATGCGATGGCGCGATCCAGCTGGCGGCCCCCATGGTTGGAAACGACGACACCCGCTGCACCGGCATCGAGGCACGCGGACGCGTCGTCGCCGCGGAGAATTCCCTTGACGATCACGGGCAGCCCGCTGATCTCGCGTAACCACGAAAGAGTGTCGAGGTCGATCGCCGGATCCTGGTCCATGCCGACCATGATCTCTTCGATCGACGCACCCGCCGGGATGTGCCGCCCGGCGTTGACGAGATGTTGTTCCTGGCTGACCGGTGCGGAATGGCCACGCCGCTTGAAGCCGACGTAGGGAAGATCGGTGGTGAGGACAAGCGCCTTCGCTCCGAGCTCAGCGGCGCGCCGGACGAGTTCCTTCGGTGATGCAATGCTCCCGCACCACGTAGACCTGGTACCACCACGGACCGGTGAGCTCGGCGGCGATCTCTTCGAAGGCTCGCGTCGCCCTTGTCGTCACGACCATGAATCCTCCCGCGGCGCTGACGCCCCGAGCCGTCTCCACCTCGCCTTCGGCATGCGCAACCTGGTGGTACGCCGTGGGCGCCACGATGAGCGGCATCGCGAGTGGTGCTCCCAGGATCTCCGTCGTCAGCTCCGGTGTGCCGGCCGCCCGCAACATCCGCGGTCGCAGCCGGTATCGCCGCCACGCGGCTCGGGACTCCTCGAGGCTCAACTCGTCGCCGGCTCCCGCCGCGATGTAATCGAAGGCCGCCGGCGCCAGCGCCGCGCGCGCGGCCAGCTCGTACTCCACGAGGATGTCGGTCAGCGCTCGTTCCACGGAGGGAATTGTCCGCTTGCCGGCAGTCAGCCCGACGGGAGGGGCTGGTACGCGTTCAGCGGGATGATCGGCTCGGCCGCACCAGCGACCACGGCGCTGGAGCACTGGGTCAGCTTGATCTCCTGCTCGCCCGGCGCCCCGACCAGGTCCGTGAGCGCCGGACAGGTGTATGAGGCGGTGTTCAGGGTTGGATCCGAAGGCGGTCCGTACGTCACCGAGTCCGTGAAGTAGCAACTCGAGTCGCTGTTCGCGAAGACGCGATAGCGATGCGTGGCGAGCTCATCCACACCGGTGTCATGGACCGTGAGCGTGCTTGGCTGGCAGGTCTGTGCGTCGGTGACCCAGCACTGAGCGGCCAGCGAGGAGCCCTCCGAGGTTGCGCCACCTGCGCCAACGTTCGCGACGCCACATGACGGCACGGGTGCGACGGCCGATACGACGGCGGAAGCGCCGGTTGCGACCCCGAGAGTAGCGAGGATGACCAGGATGTTGCGGACCACGTTCCGGAATGCGCCCCGGCCTCGGGTCAGCACCAACACGCTGCAGATCAGCGTGTCTCCGCCAATCAGAACCGCAAAGGCGATCTCGGCGGCATCCGCGAAGCCGGTCACTGCCGAGATCACGATTGCCGCGAGCAGCCCCGCGATCTCGCCGATGACGTACCAGCGATTCACGAATCGGTGGCCTGCTATCAGCGCGAATGGGGCGAGAAAGGCCACCAGCAGGAGCGACGCCGTCAGCGCGAAGCCGAGCCCGGCCCAGAAGCCCAGCGCGAACCAGGCGAGCAGGAGCCCACCCCACAGAATCACGTACTGGACGCGACCGCGCACTGCACTCACAGTGCGCGAGTTTATTGCTGCGGCCCGGCAGCCAGAACGACCGTGGCCTGGTGCCGGTCACCGTGGGGATCGAGCCACACGAGCGACACCGACTGCCCGTCGTGATCGCCTTGCAGGAGGAGCCCGAGTGACGCCTGCGACGTGACCGCATTGCCACCGAGCTCGACGATCACATCCCCGGCCATGAGCCCTGCTGCGGCAGCGGGGCTCCCACTGACAACGCCCGTGGCGGCTCCGCAGCCGACGGCCACGAGAGCGCCGGCCTGCGCGATGTCGTCCTGCGCGCAGACGCCCAGGAACGCACCGCTCGGCGGTGCCGCGGGATGCGTCAGGAGCTGGTGGGCGTAATTGAGCGCCGTATTGATGGGGATTGCGAACGACTCGACCGCTCCCGGTTGCGGTCCATGGCGGCCACCGCTCGCCGCGGTGTCCATGCCGACCACCTGGCCATTGCTGTTGATGAGCGGGCCGCCCGAATCACCCGGCTGGATGGGCGCGTTGGTCTGGATCATCCCGTTCAGCGTCTCCGTGCTGTTGCCGGTCTCGTCCGAGGCGGTGATCGTCTGCCCGAGCGCGGTCACCTGGCCGGTTGCCACCGCCGGCGATCCGCCCCGCCCTTCCGCGTTGCCGAGCGCCGTGACGCTGTCGCCAATCTGCACGTCCGAGGAGTTGCCGATCGGCGCCGTTGCCAGGCCGCTCGCTCCTTCCATCTGCAGGACCGCCACGTCGTGGATGGAATCGCCGCCGATCTCGGTGGCGGTGTACGTGTGGCCGGTCGATGTGACCCGGATGCTGATCCCCTGCTGACCGTCGACCACGTGGTAGTTGGTGAGCACCTCGCCGGATGCCGTGAGCACGATGCCCGTGCCTGCGGCGGCGGCGCCGTCACTGAGCGTCGTGTCGATGTCAACCACCGCCGCCTGCACGCCGGCCGTGCTCCCCGAGCCACCGAGACCGCGGGTGGCGATCACCGCCGTTGCAGCCGCGCTCGCCGCGAAGACAAAGATCACGATGGCCACACCCACCATCAGCAGCCGGGACGTGCGTCTCGGCGGCGGCGGCGGCTCGTACGTGTAGAACGTCTGCGGCCACCATCCGGGCGCCGGCGGGGGCGCGGACGTCCAACCCGCTACCCCTGGCCACGCCGGCGGTCCGGCGGGGACCTCCTCCTCGCTCATCGTCACCCTATTGTCGCCAGTTCCGGGTTTCAGGTGCATGAGCGAGGGTTCCCCGCGGGCCGCGCGTCGAGCCGCGCGGCCGCGGGCGTCCCCTGCCGGTGCAGGTGGCCGGACCGGGATCGCCGGTCCGCCCTGGCTACATGACGTCGAAGGTTTCCGCAACCTCGACACTCGAGCCGCCGCCGAGGACCGGGCATCCCTTGGCGAGCGCGACCGCTGCGTCAAGGCTGTCTGCCGTGATCAAGCTGTAGCCGGTCGCGGCGTTTGCGCCACCTCCGTCAGAAACCGACCCGTCGCTCGCGATGGTCTTCGCCTGACCGATGGGATTGCCGCCGTCGGCCAGCGCCGGCCCGAGGTTCTGGAACCAGGTTCCCCATGCCGCCATCACCGCTGCCTGAGCTTCCTCGCCCTCGGCCATGCCGCCACCGTGGTAGACGAGCAGATATTTCGCCATGTCGTGCCTCCTTGGTCGGTCAGTTGTTGTTCGCGCTGATCGCGCGGATGCCGGGTGGTTCAAGACGCGCCTCGAGGAGCGCGCGCTCCGATGGGTTCTCGGTGAGCTCGATCGCGCGGCGGTCCGCGTCGGCCGCCTCATCGAGCCTGCCGAAGCGACGGAGCAGTTCCGCGCGTGTTGCCCAGTACAGGTGGTAGCCGTCGAGCTCTGCCCGAAGCGCGTCGAGCTCTTCCATGGCCGGCACCGGACCGGCCACGTGCTCCAGTGCGATCGCCCGGTTGAGCCTGACGACCGGTCCGGGGTTGATCCGCGTCAGCGCACCGTACAGGGCGAGGATCTGCGCCCAGTCAGTTTCCTCAAACGCCGGTGCTTCCGCGTGACAGGCGGCGATCGCCGCCTGGAGCCAGTACGAGCCCGGGCGGCCGAGTCGGCGTGCCCGCTCGAGAAGTCCGCCTGCCTCGGCGATTGCCGCGTGGTCCCAGCGCGAGCGGTCCTGGTCCTTGAGCAGCACGAGCCTCCCGTCCGCATCGAAGCGTGTGGCGCGCCGCGACTCGTGGAGCCGCATCAGTGCGAGAAGCGCCAGGACCTCGGACTCCTCAGGCAGCATGCGCGCCAGCACTTCGCAGAGCCAGAGCGCGTCGGCGCAGAGGTCGCGGCTCGTCGCGACGTCCGGTCCGCTGCCGAGGTAGCCCTCATTGAAGACGATGTACAGCGAGGCGAGCACTTCGGCGAGACGATCGGGAAGTTCTTCGGGCTCCGGGACTCGATATGGGATGCGCGCGCCGACGATCTTTCGTTTCGCGCGGACGATCCGCTGCGCCATCGTCGCCTCGGAAACGAGAAACGCATGCGCGATCTGGCTCGTCGTCATGCCCATCACGGCACGGAGCGTCAGCGCCACCTGCGCGTCGCGGGCGAGCGCCGGGTGGCAGCAGATGAAGATGAGGCGGAGGCGATCGTCCGGATCGGAGCGCACGTCAGGAGCCCAGCCGTCCGTCAGCAGTTGCAGCTTGCCGCGATAGGTCGCGTCGCGTCGCAACCGGTCGATAGCGCGCCTGCGCGCGGTCTGGAGCAACCATGCTGCCGGACGCTCCGGGACACCATCAAGCGGCCAGCGCTGCAACGCAGCGACCACCGCGTCCTGCACGAGGTCCTCGGCAAGGTCGAAGTCGCCGGTGATCCGAACCAGCGAGCCGCAGATGAGGCCGACTTCCGCGCGGAAGACCTCGTTCATCGCCTCCGCGGTCGCTCCGTTCACCAGTGCACTCCAAGTCCCGCTGTGCTCAGGCGACTGGGTGATGTGGCATGTCGTCGTGGTTCACCACCGGGCGAATCTCGACGGCCTGGTCTTTCGGCGGCCACTTCTTGGCGATCGCGATCGCCTCGTCGAGGTCGTCGACATCGATCGTCACGAACCCGGCGACGTTCTCCTTGCTCTCCATGAAGGGGCCGTCGGTGACAAGCGGCTTGCCTTCCTGAAAGCGGATCGTGGTTGCGGTGTTCGACGCCTGCAACTCCTCACCGCCGAGGAGTTTGCCGGCGCCGCCGATCTCTGAGAACCATTCGTCAATCGCCGCGTAGTGCGCGCGCACACTCGCCTCGTCGAGGACGTTCTCCTCGTTCTTGATGAAGAGCAGCATGTATTTCACGGATGGCTCCTTGGCGGTCTGAATAAGTCGTCCCAATCATGACGACGAACGGCGAAGCGCCAAATCGACAGCGCCCGGTACCGGTGGCGTGGCAATCTCTCGCCCCATGACCGCCTGGACAGTCCGAGGACGCGCCCAACTCGACGCCGTCGATCGAACGCGCATCGAAGGGCTGCGGCGGGCGTGCGAGGCGGCCGAGCCCCTTGACCTGAAGATCGAACTCGATGAGAGCGAGCCTCTCGAGCGTCCGATTCACTTCCTGGCGGTGAGCGGCGATGAGGTCATTGGGTACGCAGGCGTCACGCACGGCGATGAGGCCGAGACCTGCGGGATGGTGCACCCGGCGTGGCGGCGTCAGGGCGTCGGAACTACCCTGCTCGGCGCCGTCCGAGGCGCGGCGGCGAGACTCGGGCGCCGGAGCATCCTCGTGATCTGCGAGGACGCCGGACCGACGGCAATCGAGTGGATGCAGCGTCTGGGTGCAACCCTGGACTCGGCGGAACGCCGCATGATCCTTCCGCTCACCGGTCTATCACTCGTGGCGGCTGACGCACCGCTGCAGATACGTCCTGCGACCGACGCGGACCGCGACACCGTGGTCGCGATCATCGGCGAGGAGTTCGACGACTATCCGGACGAGCGCCGGCTCGTCGGTATCGACGGTGGCGAAGTCGTGGGCACGCTCCGCCTGACCGGAACCGCGCAGCGATCGATGATCTATGGATTCGTCATCGACGAGAGCCGCCGAGGTCAACGCATGGGGACGCGCATGCTCGCGCCGGTCATTGACCAGTTGCGCGCAGAGGGTGTTGTCGAGGTGGGGCTCGAAGTCGATCCGGACAACACCCCGGCACTCCGCCTGTACGAGCGCTACGGGTTCAGCCCGGTGACGACGTACCGCTACATGTGTCTCGCCGTCACGCCACCAGCACTCCGGGGTCCATCTCCGGCTCGGGCGCCCCATGCAGGAGCTCCGTCACCCGAGGCTTGAAGACGAGCTGCGCGATGAGTGTCGGCACCAGCGCCGTCAGCACCACGACGGTGACGAGGATCGAGTACTGCGCGCGCGTGATGTATCCGTTGGTATAGCCGAACAGCGCTGCAATGGTGCCGAAGGTGAGCCCTGTGGACATCATCATCGTCGTGTACCAGGCTTCACGCACTCGGATGCGGAAAGGACGAGTCGCCGGAAACACGCCGACCACTTTCGCAGCGATCTTGACGCTGAAAAGCACGACGATCGTGAGGCTTCCCGCGATCACCGCCGGCAGCGCGATCAGCGTGCCCGCGCGAAGGAAGAAGAACGGCGTGAGAAACGTGAATGCGACGCCGCGCACGCGGCCCACCATCTTCGGATCCTTGTGGAAGATTCCGGCAGCGCCGAGTCCCAGCAGGTACGCCGGAAGCACGGCCTCGGACTTCGCCGCGGTCGCGAGTGCACCCAGTCCGAAAAGCAGCAGGAACACGTACTTCACCTCGGGCTCGCTGATCGGATGGCCGATGTGGCGGATCACAAAGCGCAGCGAGCGAGGCAGAAACACCATGACGATCGCAGTGGCGATGCCGAACGCGATGAGCATGCTGTTGTAGTTCGCAAACACGGCGCCGAGTGCGAGCACCGTGCCGAGGTCGCACACGAAACACGCGCACAGGATCAACTTGCCGAGGTCGGTCTTGTTGAGCCCGGTCTCGAGCATCACCGCATACACGACGGCGACCGACGTGGTCGAGAGCGCGATCCCGGCGATCTCACTGCCGTGCATCGGCCAGTGCAGCACCACCAGTGCGAATCCCCACGCCGCGAGACAGGGAGCGATGAAGCCGATCCCTCCGATGACGAGGCTCGGTTTCAGGAACCGTCGGAACGACTGCGGATCGATCTCCGCGCCCGCGAGAAACGTGAGCAGCACCGACCCGAATCCGGCGAGAAAATCGATCCACTCATTTGACGACATGCCGAAGAGATTGCCGCCGAGGACGCCGATGAGAATCTCGACGAGCGCGACTGACAGGCCGAGTCGTACTGAGATGACACTTGCGACAAACGCGAGTGCGATCCAGAGCGTGGCGATGCCATACGTGTTGTTGAGTGCGTCGAAGATGCCGATGTGCAACGGGCAACAACTCACGGATCAACCTCCTATCAGAAGATTCTGATAGGGCCCATCAAGCCAAATGGCTGAGGACGGTGAGACCCATCACCGTTATCGCAATGTTGTGCGACGGCCCAAGAATATCACGGAGCGAGGCTCGGAACGATTCGCCCGATGGCGTTTCGTGACAGCAGCACGCGCCGACGGCACCGCCGATGCGCGCCGTCTCAGTCGGCGTGGCTCTGCGTGCGGATGAGACGCGCGAATGTCGGCCCGGGTGGCGCCGGCACGCGATCGGATTCCGCGGCGGGCAACCGGCGGCGCTCCAACTCGAGGCGCATGCTCTCCTCGCCTTTGCGCATCGCCCATCGATGATTCGCGCTGAATGCCGGTCGCATCAGCCACGTGAGCCGGCGCAAGAGCGGTTTCTCGGCGCGGATGCGCCAGTCATAGAAGGCTTTGACGCCGTCACCGTCAGGGATGAACGTCCACGTTCCCCCGCCGACGAAATCGCCGTCGGCACGTAACGTCAATCCGCCCACGCCGTCATTGCGCAGCGTCGTGAACCTCCAGCGGAGCGTGTACGGCAGCCACCCTTTCGTCCACAGGTCCACCACGCGACCGACGCCGCTTGTCTCGCCCTCGTCGATCACCCTCACCTCGAGATACACCGACGGCCACCAGCGCGGGAGATCCTCGGCGTCGCGGAGGACGTCCGCGACCTCCTGCGCGGTGGCTTGCAGCCGCCACCGGCTCACGAAGTGGTACTCGTTGCTCACGGCTGTCGACGGCCGAGAACAGACCTGCGTGACATCGCCTGCCTCCTCGCTCCCACAACGGAGACGCTGTCAGTGCCGGTCGATGTGCAGGACTACCTTGCCGGTGACGCGCCGTCCGAGGAGATCCTGGGCGAGCTCTCCGCCCCTGGTCCAGTCGGCCTCCACATCGATATGCGGCGTGAGAATACCCGCCGCAATGAGCGCGCACAACCTGCTGAGGTCCGCGGAGGCGCTCTGCGTGTAGCGCAACTCGATGAACAGGAGCATGGCGCGCACCGTTGCGCCGACGTGCGCCCCGAACCACCGCGGGCCGAGTGCGGCCGGCTCCAGGAGGGTCGACGCATACGTCACCACCGTTCCATGCGGCGCGACCACGTCGAGGCACCGCGTGAGCACCTCACCGCCGACGCCGTCGAGGATGTGCTCGTACGGTCCCTTCGCGTCGTTGATGTCGCGAAGCACCTCGTGACACGCGGCGGCTGCGGCTTGATTCGCGTCGGGGTTGCGAATCTGCCCGGTGACATGCATCTGCGCGGCGCGGGCGATCTGGATCGCGAGGTGGCCGACACCTCCCGAGCCACCCGTGATGAGCACGCTCCGGCCCACCGGAAAGCCACCGATCGCGAGGGCTCGGTATGCGGTCATCCCCGCCACCGGCATGCACGCCGCCTGGGCGAGAGTCACCCCTTCGGGGATCGCAGCGAGGTAGTCGGCCGGGACGGCAACCAACTCAGCCCACGCTCCGTTGTTGACGAGCCCGACGACCGTGGTGCCGGCAGGAGGCCCGAGACCGCTCTCAGCAGCACGCTCGACGACGCCGACGACGTCCCATCCAACCTGGTCGCCGGCCTGGGAATTCTTCGCGCGCCACACCTCGCCACGGTTGAGGCTCGTGGCCTGCACACGCACCAGCGCCTCAGTCGGGGCCGGCCGCGGCTCGGGGACTTCCGTGATCTGCAGGATGTCGCCGTTGCCCGTCGTCGTGAGCGCGCGCATCGTGGCTAGACCGCGCAGCTCTCGTCGGCGCAGGTGGTGTCGGGGTCGCCTGCCGTGACCATCTGGAGCGGATGCGAGGCGGTCCACGCCTGCTGCATCGCGGCTCGAAGCGTCTCGGGGGCCTGCGCACCGGAGACTCCGTAGGCGCGATCCAGAACGAAGAACGGAACGCCATTGATACCCAATTGGCGCGCTTCGAGCTCGTCGTGTCGCACATCGGAGGCGTACGCGTCGCTGTCGAGCACCGCGCGGACAGCGGCCTCGTCGAGACCCTCGTCCACCGCGAGCCGGAGCAGCACGTCGCGGTCGCCGATCGGCTTTCCTTCGACGAAGTACGCCGCCATCAGCCGTTCCTTGACCGCGGCCTGCTTGCCGACCGAGTTCGCGTAATGGATGAGGCGATGCGCATCGAACGTGTTGCCCGACTGTGCCTTGTCCAGGTGGAAGTCGAGTCCCACCGTTGCGGCGTTGGCGGTGACCCGCGCCTGTGCGGCCTCCGCCTGCGCCCGGCTCATGCCGTACTTGGCCGCCAGCCGCTCAACCGGATCACCCTCTGACGTCGTGGGCGCACTCGGGTCGAGCTGGAAGCTTCGGTAGGTGACCGCGACTTCGTCGCGATGATCGAAGCCGGCCAGCGCCTCCTCGAAGCGGCGCTTGCCGATATAGCACCAGGGACAGACGACGTCAGACCAGATCTCAACATCCATGACTCGTTTGTACCCCATCAGACGCTCATTACGCGTGTCCCCCAGGGCGGCCCGGCGCTCGGTTCAGAAATCCTGACCGCGGGTATAGAGATTCCGACAAGCAAGCGCCGCTCGCGCAGGGGCGAACGGCATATCGAGACTGAAAATGGCTGAACTGACCTCCGAACTCCTTCCGATCCTGCAGCTCGACGACGTGGTCGTCATGCCGGGGATGACCGCCACCGTTGCGGTCGAGAGCGACACCCAGCGTGCCGCGATGACCGCCGCGCAGAGCGGCAACCACCTGATCCTGCTCGTCCCCCGCGTGGGCGGCCGGTTTTCCGGGATCGGCACCGTTGCGCAGGTCGTCGAGACCGGGCAGCTGCCATCCGGTGCCGAGGTGTCGATCCTCAAGGGACTGCACCGTGCGCGTCTCGGTGGCGGACAGTCGGACATCGGCGGCGCGCTGTGGGTACAGGTCGAACCGCTTCCGGACGGCGACCCCACCGACGCCGCTCGCGAGCTGGCGCGCGAATACCGCGCGCTCATCGAGAACCTCCTGGAGTTGCGTGGCGCGGGCCGCGCCATTGAGGCGGTGCGGTCGGTTCGTCACCCCGGCCACCTGGCCGACCTCGCCGGCTACTCGCCGGACTTCAGCATCGAGCAGAAGCTCGAGGTGCTGGAGACGCTCGACGTCGAGCAGCGCCTCACTCGCCTGATCGGATGGACCAAGGACGTCCTCGCCGACGCATCGGTGCGCGAGAAGGTGCGGACCGAGGTCAACGAGGGGATGGAGAAGACCCAGCGCGACTTCCTGCTGCGCCAGCAGCTCGAGGCGATCAAGAAGCAACTCGGCGAGGGTGGCGACGATGTTGTCGCCGGTTATCGGGCGCGCCTCGAGAACGCGGGCATGCCCGAGGACGTGCGCAAGGAGGTCGAGCGCGAGCTGGACCGCTTCGAGCGGACGAGCGAGCAGAGCCCGGAGCACGGCTGGATCCGGACCTATCTCGACTGGATGTTCGAGATCCCCTGGAACGTGCGATCCGAGGACAACCTCGACCTCGTCGAGGCACGGCGGATCCTCGATGAGGATCACACCGGTCTCGAGGACGTGAAGCAGCGGATCATCGAGTTCCTTGCGGTTCGCAAGCTCCGCAGCGAGCGCGGCATCACCGTACTGGGCGGTGGCTCCGGCGCGATCATCACGCTGGTCGGACCTCCCGGCGTCGGCAAGACCTCGCTCGGCGAGTTGGTGGCGCGGGCGCTCGGACGCAAGTTCGCGCGCATCTCCCTCGGCGGCATCCACGACGAGGCGGACATCCGCGGACACCGGCGCACCTACGTCGGAGCCCTCCCGGGCCGCATCGTGCGCGCCCTGAAGGAAGCGGGCACGAAGAACCCCGTGATCATGCTCGACGAGATCGACAAGGTCGGCAGTGACTGGCGGGGTGACCCGTCGTCCGCGTTGCTCGAGGTGCTCGATCCCGCGCAGAACAACACGTTCCGAGACCACTACCTCGAGGTCGACCTCGACCTGTCCGAAGTGCTCTTCATCCCGACGGCGAACGTGTGGGAGACGATCCCCGCCCCGCTGCTCGACCGCATGGAGCTGATCCGGCTCGACGGGTACACCGAGAACGAGAAGGTCGCGATCGCGCGCGATCATCTCCTCCGCCGCCAGATCGAGCAGGCCGGACTGCGGCCCGACGAGGTCAGCGTCACCGACGAGGCCATCCTCGCGGTCATCACGGATCACACCCGTGAAGCGGGTGTCCGGAACCTGGAACGCGAGCTCGGGAAGATGACCCGCAAGGTGGCAACCCGAATTGCGGGCGGCGACTTCACGCCGCCGCTGGAGATCACGCCGGCGCAGGTTCGCGAGCTGCTCGGCAAGCCGAAGTTCGACAACGAAGTTGCCGAGCGGACTGCGGTCGCTGGTGTTGCCACTGGTCTCGCCGTGACCGGCACGGGAGGCGATGTCCTCTTCATCGAGGCGGCGAACGCTCCTGGGGACGGCAAGCTCACGCTGACCGGCCAGCTGGGCGACGTGATGAAAGAGTTGGCGCAGATCGCGCTGTCATACGTGCGAGCGCACGCGGAGGAGTTGGGGATCGACCCAGACGCCGCCCGTCAGAGCTTCCACATCCACGTCCCGGCCGGCGCCGTGCCGAAGGACGGTCCCTCCGCGGGCGTCGCGATGACGACCGCAGTGGTCAGCCTCCTCACCGGACGTCCGATGCGGAGCAGCGTCGCGATGACCGGCGAAGTCACCCTTCAGGGGCTCGTGCTCCCGATCGGTGGTGTCAAGCAGAAGGTGCTCGCGGCGCACCGCATGGGCCTGCGCGAGGTCATCCTGCCGAAGCGCAACGAGAAGGACATCGAGGACGTCCCCGAGAGCGTGCGCGAGGCAATGACCTTCCATCTGGCGAGCCACGTCGAGGATGCGATCGAGGTCGCACTCGAGCCGATCGCCACCGCAGTGACCGCCGCCGCGTAAACGTCGCTCGGAGCAAACCAAAAGGGCCACCCCGCCGACGCGAGGTGGCCCTTCTGAGTCGTGGGTCAGACAGAGTTAGCCTTTCGGTCCCAATTGGATCGGAATCGGATGACCCGAACGGTCAAACGTCGCCGTGAAGCTGCCGTCTGAGGCGATGCCGCTGACTGTGTCGAGCGTGATGAACCCGCCGCTCTTCAGCGGTGAAACCATGAAGATCGGGTAGTTGTTCGTGAAGCTCGCGATGCCCTTCTTGGATCCGCCGACTGACGCCCAGTTGTCACTCATGGTGGTGGTTCCGAAGTTCGCGAGTGCGAACAGGAAGCAATGCGTCTCGCTGGCGTTGCAGCCCGCGGGGCGCTCGATGATCCATTCCGCGGAAGCACGCGCGCATTCCGAGCATGATGCCGTGTCCGTGGCTGACTTGCCGCTGGTCAGGTCGGCGATGGTGAGGACAAACTTGCCGCCCGTGTAATCGACCGTCGCGGAGATCGTGTCACCCGGGGTCACCTTGAAGACGTTGACCGATCCCGCCGGAAACATCTCGTACCAGGCCTCGTACTTCGGCGTGGTCCAGTTCGGTCCGCCACAATACGCAAACGTGCCGTCCTGCTCGACCGTCCCGTTGTTGAAGCCGTCTAGTCCGACCCAGTTGGATGTGTACTGCTTCGGGACACCGGGGCATGTGACTGCCGGCTGCACGAACTCGGCACTGACATAGTTGAACTGCTTGGTCGATGTGACCGCGTAGCCCGACCAGTTTTCGCTGATAGTGGGAACACCGGCATTGGTGACGCCGTGCTGCACGACGCGAATCATCGGGCCGCCCACGTTCGGCAGAGCCGGCGCACTGGCGACCGCTGTCGCCGTGCCGGCGACTGAGAGCAAGCTCCCACCGGCGACGGAAAGTAGTGCAAGCCAACGTTTCATGGCTACCCCCTGGACGGGAATGGTTGGGACCGATCGATGGTAGAAGATCGTCACCGCGCGCCGCCAGTTTTCGCGTCCGTTTCTATCGTCCCATGCATCAGGTACTGCAAACGGTTCGCGCAAACCGCTGCGCTTCGTGTCGTAACGCAATCGAAAGACGCCGCAGAGCAGGCTGATCGAACCGTGGCGTTGAACCCTTACGAGTCGCCGCGAGGGAGGTTGCGCGGTCGCGCCGAAGCGACTCGACGTCAGTTCCTGCTGATCATGGGTGGACTCGCAACTGCTGGGGCATCGCTTTTCGGTGGCATCGAAGTGCTCAGGTTCATGTTCCCCGTTGCGTCAAGCAATGCACCTGCGTTGTTCAAGACTTCGTTCAGCTTTCTCCAGCTCACCGGTGGCGTTGTGGGGGGCAAGGCTGTGACGCCGGTCAATGTCATCACTGACACGAACCATCGTGTGAGCGTCATCCTCGATGATGCCGGCATTTACGCAGTACTGCTCATCTGCACGCATCTTGGATGCACGCCGAATTACGTGTCCGACGTCGTGACGGGTTCCGGTGTCGCCCCGTCAGTTGCAGATGCCCGTGGTGTGCGCACCAAAGCGCAGCAAATCCCGAACGGCTGGGCGTGCCCATGTCATGGCAGCCGCTATTTCATCGATTCCACCAACTTCTACGGCCCTGCACCGCGCCCGATGGACTGGGTGAACATCGAGGTGACCCCGGACGGGTTCTTCGCGGTGGACCGGGCAACGCTGGTGGCGACGCGTGGCCCCGGTGACAACACGGCCCCGCAGTGGCGGTTGCTGGTCGGCTCACAGAAGAGCAACAACAAGACCTACGGCGTGTAGCGGCTCTGCCGCACCCAGCGGAGATCAGGAAGTCGGATACGGGGGATGGTCTGAGAGACTCGGATGGGAGGACCACGTCCAGGACCCCCGGACGCCGATCATGGCCCGGCCCCGGGGCAACGAGGAGACAACGGAATGAATCACCCTCTGCGGGCGCTTGGGTGCGGCATCGGGACCTGTGCCGTGATCGCGCTGGTGAGCGGATGTGGCGGAAATGGCCCAACCCCATCAGCGACCACCTGCAACGGCTCGGCCGCCGTGAGCGGGCTCGGCACGGTGGCCGAAACCATCGACGCCACCGACAACCTCGTCTTCGTTCCGGCGTCCACGACAGCCAGCGTTGGCGACGTCGTCGAGTTCAAGAACACCGGGACAGTCGCACATACCGTGACCTTCCAGGACAACAACGACGGCTGCCTCTCCGACGCGATGCTCAATCCCGGCTCCACCTGGGAGGTGAAGTTCACCGCTGCGGGAACGTACAACTACCTCTGCACGATCCATGCTCCGAACATGAAGGGCGAGATCACGGTCACGGGATCCTAGGCAGGATCCAGAGTCGTCGCTCCGTGGGTGGAGCGAGGCGATTGCGATACTTTTGGACGTGGAGCCTCGCGTCTCGCTGATCACCCTTGGGGTGGCTGCCCTCGAGCGTTCGTATCGCTTCTACAAGGACGGCTCGCTCCGCGTGCCCTGAACGGTGTACGCGGCGTCACCCGGCGCGCAGTGCTCTCGCTGATTGATCTCGACCGCTCGGCCGTCGGGGTCCTCGGCGATCGCCCGGCATCCCCACGGGCGCTCTTCGTGTGCCGTCCGGATGCCCGCACCGAGGCTCCGCAACGCCTTCACGGCGTCATCCAGCGATTCGACGTAGAAACCGGGAAAGTCGCTGCCGGCACGCCGCCACACGGCAGCGCGGCTCGCCGTGTCGTCAGGGGCTTGGAAGACAGCGAAGTGAACGCCGTTGAGGTCGGCGGCGAGATGCTCGGGACCGTCTCCGTGGTCTTCCGCTTCGAGTGGGACGCCGAGGGCGCGATAGAAGGAGGCGGTTCGTACGGCGTCAGCCGCGAACAGCACGATCGAGGACACCTCAACCATCCAGCGAGTCTGACACCGCCGGCTGGTCCGGCGAAGCCACGCCAGTGCGGTCAACGTAAACTTGAGGCAGACGGCGATGGAGCTCGCCGAAAACCGCCTCTATGACTGATGGCTCCTGTTCACCGCCCTAGCAGGGAGAGCAGGACCACGCCATGGCAGAGCGATCGAACCAACGTCCCATAGTCGATCCGGCCGCGTCTCGCAGGCAAACAGTCGGCGAGCTATCGGTGGTATCAGCGCAGCCCGCTCCAACTCTTCCAATCAGCATGCTCTTCGCCGACGGCAACGAGAGCAAGACCAGCACCGAACCGCACGATCGTTCCTATGCCTCCGACCTGAATCTCGATCAGATTGTCGCTGCCATCGCTCGCGTGCAGGAGGAGAAGGATTTCATCGCAGGCCTCCTCTACCAACACGTTGACGACATCGACACCGTGCAGTACCGGCACGAGGTCTTTCGTGACCTGGAAGGACGCGTCGCTGCTCGCGAGCATCCGGGAGTTTGCCGATGTCGCGCGGACGGTCCGCACTCACCTGAAGCAGGCCGGGGAAATGCGGTACCGGTACCAGCGCGAAGGCTGGTTCCTGGATGCCGTCGCCGGCTATTGCGATGCGGTCCGAACTCTGGCCGGCGCGTTGACCACTTCACGCGTCACGTCGCGTGCCCTGGTCGCCTTCCGCGCATTCTTGACGGAGTACGTTGCCTCCCCTGCATTCGTTGCTCTCGCGGCCGACACGAACCGCTGCAAGGAAGCGCTCGCGCAGGTCCGCTACTGCACGCGGATCCGCGGGGCACGGGTCGACGTCACCCGATACGAGGGCCAGCCCGACTACAGCGCGGAGGTCCTCGAGACGTTCGATCGATTCAAGCAGGGCGCCGTCAAGGATTACCGCATCAACTACCGCTTGGCGCCCGGGATGAACCACGTCGCCGCGCAGATCGTCGATTTGGTGGCGCGTCTCTTTCCCGAAGAGTTCCAGGCGCTCGACGAGTATTGCCGCCTGCATGCCGGCTTTTTCGACTCGACGGTGCGGCGCTTCGAGCGCGAGATCCATTTCTATCTCGCGTATCTCGACTACATCGGACCGCTCCGCGATACCGGCCTCAGCTTCTGCTATCCGGAATTGACCGCGACCTCAAAGGCGATCTCCGCAACCGCCACCTTCGACCTCGCGCTTGCGAAGAAACTCGTCGCGGAGCACAAGCCCATCGTGACCAACGACTTTCATATGGAGGGCCCCGAACGCATCTTCGTGGTCTCCGGTCCGAACCAGGGTGGGAAGACCACCTTTGCGCGCACCTTCGGGCAGCTGCATCATCTGGCCGGCATCGGCTATCTGGTTCCTGGCAGCGCCGCTCGCCTCTTTTTCTTTGACCACCTCTTCGCGCACTTCGAGCGCAGCGAGGACATCACCAATCTGCGCGGCAAGCTGGAGGACGACCTCGTCCGGATTCGCCAGATCCTGCATGCGGCAACGCCCAACAGCATCGTGATCATGAACGAGATCTTCACGTCGACAACGCTGAGCGATGCTCGCTTCCTCGGCGAGAAGGTGCTGCGACAGCTCATCCATCTCGAGGCCTTGGGTGTCTACGTCACCTTCGTCGACGAGCTCGCGTCACTCGACGATTCGATCGTCAGCATGATCAGCACGATCGTTCCCGAGAATCCCGCCGAGCGCACGTACAAGCTGATTCGCGGGCCCGCCGACGGGCTCGCGTATGCGCTGGCGATCGCCGAGAAACACAACCTCACCTACGAGCGGCTGCGGCAGAGGATCGTCGCGTGAAGGCGTACCTGCTCTCCCACGATCACGACTTCGATTTCGGGGCTGACCTGCCTCCGAACCATGCCGACCTGATCCAGGACCTCGAGTTGACGACCCTTCTCGACGCGATGGCGCGTGGGGACAAGTTCCTGCTCGAGGTCTCGAGGCGGGTCCTGCTCGCGTCCCTTGTGGAACCCGAGTCCATCGTCTACCGCCAGCAGGTTCTGGCGGACTGCATCGCTCAGCCTCACGTCATCCGAGAGATGTACGACATCGCCGTCGGTGCGCTCGAGGACAAGCGGGGGATCTGGGGATACAGCTCGCAATACCCGTCGTCGATTCTGTCGAGCGCGGTCAACCAGCTCGAAGCCGCTGTCGTCCGCCTCAAGCAACTGCGCGCGATCGCCGACTCGAACGCCGGGCAATTCACATCGCCCGGCCTCACGACGCTGTTTCACACCCTGCAAAACGAGCTCGACGACGAATATTTCCGCACGATCAGCTTTCATCTGAAGCAGCTGCGTTTCCGCAACGGCGAGTTGATCAGCGCAGGGCTCGACCGCGACAACAGCGGGATCGGCTTCGTCCTTCGCGCGTCTGCCGGCGGAAAGCGAACGCTGAAGGAACGTCTCGGTATCGCCCCGCGTTCGTCGTACTCCTTCACCATCCCACCGCGTGACGACGCGGGATCCATCGCCCTCGGCGAGATCACGAGTCGCGGGATCAATCTCGTCGCCAACGCCGCCGCGCAGTCGAGCGACCACATCTGGAGCTACTTCAGCATGCTGCGCGCGGAGCTCGGGTTCTACGTGAGCTGCCTCAATCTGTCGGATCGGCTCGTGGCAAAGGGGCTCCGGACATCGTTCCCCGAGCCGGTGTCACCGGCTCCGAGAGTACTGGCCTCCACCGGCCTCCGTGACGCCTGCCTCGCGCTGCGGTCCGAGCACGATGTCGTCGGCAACGACTTCGATGCCACCGGGAAATCGCTGGCCATCATCACCGGCGCGAACTCGGGAGGGAAGACGACCTTCCTGCGAAGCGTCGGCATCGCGCAGGTGATGATGCAGTGCGGCATGTTCGTCGCCGCCGAGACATTCCGCGCCAGCGTCTGCACCGGAGTCTTCACGCACTCTGCCAGAGAGGAGGACGCGAGCATGACGAGCGGCCGGCTCGACGAAGAACTGACACGCATGAGCGTTATCGCCGATCAGATCCGACCACATTGCCTCGTGCTCTTCAACGAGTCGTTCGCCGCGACCAACGAGCGAGAGGGATCCGAGATCGGACGTCAGATCGTCAGTGCGTTGCTCGAAGCCAGTATCACGGTGTTCTTCGTCACGCATCAATTCGACTTCGCCGACGGGTTCCACCGTACACGCACCGAGACGACATTGTTCCTCCGAGCCGTGCGTCAGTCCGAGGGTCGCCGCAACTTCAAGCTGGCCGTCGCACCACCGCTGCCGACCAGCTTTGGAGAAGACGTGTACGACCAGCTCGGAGACTGGTTGCAGGCGGACGGCGATCGCCCCGCTCCTTCGGACTGCACAAACGCGGCCCGAGATGGTGGCCGCGGAGCTTCGCCGATTCTTCAGCGATCAGCGGTGGCGCGTCAGCCTCGCGATTAGGACGCGCAGCGCGTTTCGCCGTCGTCCGGCTTCCTCGCGACAAAACGGATGTCGTAGCCGACCGAGACCATCACGTGGTCGAATCCAATCGTCTGGAGACGGGGGATCAGCGAAGCCGGTTCGATCGGGTTGTACGTATCTCCCGCGTGGAAGTCGTGCAGATCGGTGGTGCCCAGGCTGTCGGACCCGACGAGGATTCCCGCCGGGCGCAGCACGCGCCAGGCTTCGCTCAGCACTTTGTTCTGCAGCGCGACGGTCGGCAGGTGATGCAGCATCGTGAACGTACCGACGGAATCGAAAGACGCGTCGTCGAATCCTAGTCGCGACGCATCTCCCGTCAGCACCTCGACGTTCGAGTCTGCGTACCGGGCAGCGAGCTGCTCTGCAGCCTCCGGGTCGACCTCGATCGCGACCAGGCGGCGGACGCGCGTGCGAAGCCATTCCGTAGCTGCGCCGGGACCGGGACCAATTTCGAGCATCTCGTCACCGAGGTTGATTTCCGACAGCAGCGAGCCAAGCACCTCGCGATGGATGTGGTCGGCCCATTCGGGGGTGGCGCACAGGGCGTGGTTATCATTCATGGGTGTCGAGTTGACAGGCGCTCTCCCGGCGGGCAAGCGCGTACGCTGACAAGCCGTGTCGCAAGAACGACAATCCAGCAGGCGCCCGTCCAGAGATGGTGCATGGAATTGCCGCCTGCATGTTTCCGATGGCGCCCGGGGATACGTTCGACTGGCACACGCATGACGACGATCAGCTCGCGTGGGCGTCGCGCGGTGTGATCAGCGTGGTCACCGATACAGCAACGTGGCTGCTGCCACCGTCGCGTGCGTTGTGGATTCCAGCAGGCGTGCGCCACGAGGTGCGGGCGCAAGGCACGACGACCATGCGATCCCTCTATGTGAAGACAGCGCTCCTCGCGATCGACTGGACGATCCCAACAGTTGTCGGAGCACGGCCGCTCCTGCTCGACCTCGTCGAGTATCTCGGCGATGACACGCTGAGCAGTGCCAGACGCGAGCGAGCCGCCGCGCTGCTCGCGGACCTCCTCGAGCCGCTCGCGGTGACGACCATCGAGGTGCGGTTGCCGGCGGACGCTCGTGCGAGGACTGTCGCCGAGGCACTGCTGCAGGATCCCGCGGAGAGCCGGACGCTCACCTCCTGGGGACGGCAGGTGGGCGCGAGCGGCCGGACGCTGGAGCGAGCATTCCTTGCTGAGACGGGGGTGCCGTTCAGCAGATGGCGCACGCTGGCCCGGCTCAATGCCTCACTCCCGTTGCTCGCTTCCGGGCGGGCCATCAGTCACGTGGCGCCCGCGGTCGGATACGAATCGACGAGCGCTTTCGTCGCGGCATTTCACCGCGAAGTCGGACTGACGCCGACGGCCTACTTTCGCGCGAAGTAGCGTCGGCCGCTCGTGTGACCACGGCGGGTTGTCGTTCTCGCGACAGGGATTGTCAGGCCACGGGCTTGCAGGTCACACCGACCGTGGTCAGTGTGGTGACGACAAACCGCATCACCACCGAATGGCCTCGCCATGTGACGAAGGGAACGAAATGACCGATACGCGAACGTTGAAGACGGCAATGGTCGGGTTGATCCGGCGCGCCGCGATCGAAGACGAACTGCTCCTCATCTCGACCTCAGGCCATGACGATGCCGGCGACGCGCAACGCTGGGCACCGGCACCGACTGTTGCCCACAACACCCAATTCAAACGCGAGCAGGTTGCTCGTCTCGACGCGATCCTGCGGCACGAAATGCCGCCGGAATTCGCCGCCGTCGACCACGCGTCCGAGGCCACCTATCGTGCCTTCGCGGCCCTCAGTCCGACGCTCGTTGCCGAGACGAGCCGGCGAACCACGGACGATCTCGTCGACGCGCTGCTGCGCCTGCCTGATGACGACCTGATCGATCCCAGCAGACACGAGTGGCTTCGCGGCCGGCCTCTCTGGCTGCAGATCATCGTCCGCGGCTTCTGGCACCCATTGGGACACGTGGGTGACTGGTATGTCGCCAATGGGATGACGGAGCGGGGCGTCGCGTTGCGACGCGACGCAGTGACATTCGCGGAGTATCTGCACGCTCCGGCTGAGTTCGCAGGGCATGGCGTGGTTCAGCCTCGCCTGCACGTACGCGACCCTCGGTACGACCGAGGAAGCGGTCCTTGCGCTCGAACGCGCGGCGACGCTCAACCAGGATTTGCGCGCACGTGTCGCGACCGAACCGGAACTCGAGGCGGTCAGGGAGGATCGCCGGGTCGTGGCGCTTGTCGGCTGAGCGCGGTCGTTTGCGCCGCTCGGATCCCATCCAGCCGCTTGCCGTCCAAGTATAATTCATCGTGCGGTGAATTCTATCGAGATCGATCGGCTGACCGTGATCCGAGGCGGTCGTCGCGCGCTGGGTGAGATCTCGATGGCGGTAGCAGAGGGCAGCGTTACCGGCCTTCTTGGTCCGAGCGGCTCGGGGAAGACAACGCTGATCCGCTCCATCGTCGGTGTCCAGAAGACCACGTCGGGATCGGTGCGGGTACTCGGCTTGCCGGCGGGCTCCGCGACCCTCCGTCCGCGCGTGGGATATGTCACGCAGGAGCTCTCCGTGTACCGCGACCTCACGGTTCGCGGGAATCTCCGGTACTTCGCAGCGGTGCTCGGCGTGAAGCGAGAGCGAGTCGACCGGGTCCTCGAGGAGGTCTCGCTGTCGGACAGGGCGGAGGCTCGGGTCAGCACCCTCTCCGGTGGTCAGCAGTCGCGCGTCTCACTCGCGACCGCATTGCTCGGTGAACCCCGCGTCCTCATCCTCGACGAGCCAACCGCCGGGCTCGACCCCGTGCTTCGGGAGGATCTCTGGACGCTCTTTCAGCGGCTGGCGGCCTCGGGTGTGACGCTGCTCATCTCCAGCCATGTCATGGAGGAGGCAATGCGCTGCCAGCGCGTGCTGCTGCTCCGCGACGGACGGCTGCTCGTCGACGACACGCCACACGGGCTACTGCAGCGAACCGGTGAGCTGGAAATGGATGCGGCGTTTCTCCACGTCATTCAGCAGCGCGAGGCGGGCACGTGAGCGCCAGGCGAACGGCTGCAACCGCCGGCCGAGTGCTCGCCCAGTTGCGGGCGGATCCACGCACGGTGGTAATGCTCCTCGTGGTGCCCGTCCTGCTGATGATCCTGCTCCGATACGCCTTTGACAGCACGGTGCTCATCTTTGACCACGTCGCGCCCATCCTCATCGCCGTCTTTCCGTTCGTTCTGATGTTCCTCGTCACGTCGGTGGCAATGCTCCGCGAGCGCAGCAGCGGCACGCTCGAGCGCCTGCTCTCGATGCCGATCGCGAAACTCGATCTGCTCGTCGGCTATGCCCTTGCGTTTGGAGCGGTGGCTGCCATACAGGTGGCGCTCGTCATCGCCGTTGTGCTGGGACCACTTGGTGTGAGCGTTTCGGGGTCGGTCATCGTGCTGTCGCTCTTCGGAGTTCTCGATGCGTTGCTTGGTATGGCGCTTGGCCTCTGGCTCAGCGCGCTGGCGCACACTGAATTTCAGGCGGTGCAGTTGCTTCCCGCAGTTGTCTTCCCGCAGCTGCTCGTATGCGGACTGTTCGCGCCGCGAGACACCATGGCGGGAGTCCTCCAAGGCCTCGCCGACGCGTTTCCGCTCACGTATGCGGTGGATGGAGTCACCCGCGCTGCCGCGTCGACGGCATGGACCGGTTCGCTGGTCGAGGACCTCGTCATCGTCGCGACCTGCATTCCCTTGGCGCTCGGACTTGGAGCCGCGACGCTGCAACGTCGGACGGCATGACCCAACGTCGAGGCCGGCGTGTCGCCGGCAGTGACACCCGAGGTGAAATCCTCGCCGCCGCTCGCGCGATGTTCGGGGAGAGCGGTTACGCAGCAACAACACTGCGGGGTATTGCGAAGCGAGCACGTGTCGACCCGGCGCTCATCATTCACCATTTCGGCTCCAAGGAGGCGCTGTTCCGCAGCGCGATGCACGTGTCGTTCGACCCAGCGGCGATCGCAACGATCATCGCCAGTGGCGACGGGGATTCGCTTGGGGAGCGGATCTGCCTCTATTTCCTGGCGCTGTGGGAGGACGAAACCACACGTGAACCGCTCCTCGCCACGCTCCGATCCGCGCTCACGCATGACGCCGCCGCGCAAACCCTCCGCGAGTTCCTGAGCGAAGCGCTCGTCGAGCGCGTCGCCCATCTGCTCGGCACGCCGGATGCCTCACTGCGCGCCACGTTGGTGGGCAGCCAGCTCGTCGGGCTCGCCGTTGCGCGATATGTGCTTCGCATCGAACCGCTGGCGTCTGCTGACCGTTCGACGGTCGTTGCATGGGTCGCTCCCACTCTCGAACGGTACCTGACCCCCGACCCGGCCTCATTGCCGACGACTCCGCGATCTATCCCGACCTAAGACCCACAGGATTCGTGCCATTCGTCCGTATACGACTGACGCATCGAGCCGCATATTTGAACTCATGACAACGACCGCGCCAGCGGATGGCGAGGAGGTCGTCCCTGCGCTTGACCTCTTCTGTGCGAACGAATCGTTTCTCCATCTCGAGGAGGACTGGCGTCGAGGTTTGGGCTGGTGGCTCGTCGATGCTGACGGGCGGAAGCACATCAGCATCAAAGACGCGATGCAGCTCGCGCCGCAGGGAGTTGCACACGAGGTCATCCTCGAAGCGGAGTCCCTGCTGTGGCGGCTCGAAGCCGAAGACATCGAGCGGCAGGTCGGGCCACTTCGCCGGAATGCCATCGCCCGGTTTCGTCGCGAGGTGGCCCTGGCCGCGGAAAGCCCGACCAACCCGATGAGCGCGATGCTGGAGGCGCTCTCGCTCTCGCCCGGTCGCACTCTCCGGCCGCGCTGAGCCAGGAAAAATTATTTCTGGCTCTTGGTGGGTCATCTCCGTGGATTCGGAGGCGCAAAGAACCCAAAGATGGCGCCGGCTTACAGTGACGGGAGCCAGACCTGTTCGGGTCGGGTCCGGTAAGCCGGCGCCGATGCTCTTACGACAGCAGCATGCCGCCGTCCACGATGACCAGTGCCCCGGTCATGTAGTCCGCCGCGGGAGACGCCAGGAACAGCGCCACCTTGGCAATGTCGTCCGGCACGCCCATGCGTCGGAGCGGGATACGCTGGGTGAACGCCGCCATCATCGCGGCCGTCTGGTCGGCGGTCATTCCCGCGAGCGGCTGCGACGTGCCCTCTGTCGTGATCCCTCCGGGAGCAATTGCGTTGACGGTCACGTTGTGAGGACCCATCTCCAACGCGAAGTTCTTCGTGAAGCTGAGCACGCCGCCCTTGCTCGAGTTCGTACGCGGCGAGCCCTTGCATCGAAGGATGCACAGAATCGATCGAGGCAATGTTGATGATCTTGCCGCCGCGCCTCTGCTTGACCATCTGCAAGCCGGCTGCCTGCGACATGTAGAAGAGACCCTTCAGGTTGACGGACAGCACATGTTCGAAGAACTCGGGCGACATCTCGAGCACCGAGCTCGTCGGGAAAATGCCGGCGTCGTTGACGAGGACGTCCAGCGAGCCGAATTCATCAACGCACCGTTGCACTGCTGCTGCGCACGACGCGATATCGCTGACGTCGAGCCGCGTGGCCACCGGCCTGCCGCTCGCCCCTGCGAGTGCTTGCGCCGCAGCGCGTGATGCGGTTTCATCGATATCGGCGATGAGCACGTTGGCGCCCGCCTGTGCAAGGCGTATGGCAATGCCGTGACCGATTCCTTTGGCACCTCCGGTGACCAACGCGTTGCGACCGGCCACCGAAAATGGATCCCCGTTTCCGCCTCGCCTTTCAGGGATTGTGGCGACGAGTTGCTGCACCATTTCAGCTCCTCCGTGTCCGTGGGTTTGCTTCTATGGTGAAAGTGGATTCCCCGCCACCGTAAGGGGCTAAGGTCCCAAAACCATCGTGACGAACGGGCACGAACCATGCATCCGAGTCAGGGCCTCGTCACTGATGCCGAGGACGTCGTAGCCTGGCAAATACTCCGGGTTCGCGCGAGTGATCTGCTCATGCAGCAGCCGGTGGCCGGCATGAGTACTGTCTGAGTTCGCCGGCATGCCGCTCGGGAGCGCGTCAAACAAGCCCATCCATACTGCACCCGTCCCGGTGATGATCGCGCACTCATCGGAGGTCGGAATCGCGCGCATCCAGGTGCAAACTCGGGACCAACGGCCCTGGACAGTCGTCTGAGTCAGGTCTTGACTGTGAGTACCAAGCAATCCTGTGGCAAGCCTGAGGTGCGCCCGATGAACCTGAAGAAGATCGTGGTGGGAGTCAAGGGCTCGGTGGCGTCGAATGCGGCGCTTGCGTGGGCCGTCCAGGAGGCAGGGTCCTCGGGTGCCGAGATCGTCGCGGTGCATGTGCTCAGGCCGGCGCGTGGCGACGACATGAACTCCACCGTGGAGGAAGTTCGCCTTCGAGAATTCGGTTATCTGTCAGGCCCCATTCGCTCGCGCGTGAAGAGCGAATTGTTCGGACCTCTTGCGGCATCGACGGTCGACCATCGGATCGTGGTTGTTGAAGGCCATCCGGCCACGGCGATTCTCAGTGTGGCGGATGCGGAAGATGCTGATCTCATCGTTGTCGGCAATGGCGTGCACGACGCAACAGGTGATCTCTTCCTGGGAACCGTCGCCCACGAGCTCACGCACCGGTCACGGCGACCCCTCATCGTGGTTCCCGCTGAGGTACATGGCACCGGAATCGACATGCTGGGCAAGCGACTCGCCTCCGACATGCCGAGACAGACGCATCCGCACCGTGCCGGCAAGTCCAGTGAACGGGCGCATAGCATCCCCGCGCATCGGCCTACCGCCGTGGGATGACATTCGACGCATTTGGTGCGGTGTAACGAATGATCATGCGTTCCCGTTGTGTGGGCATGAAGGTCGCAACCATCGCCGGCGCCGTGGTCGCGGTCGTTGCCCTCGCAGCCTGCGGCGCAACCGCCGCGCCGCATGCCTCTCCAACGCTGGAGCCGACTGTCTCCCCAAGCGTCGCATCGACCGCTGTGCCGACGGACACTCCAACCCCGGCGTCCACCACGACGCCTGTGCCACCCACACCAACGCCTGCGCCGTTCACGCCGCCGACGGTGCCGCCAACGCTCACCGCACTGTGTGCGCCGAGTCCTATGGAGTTCGCGTGGCAGGTGAGCTTCCCGGAACCCGAGAGCAATTACAACGTGGATCTCAGCTTCACCGCCGGAGCGAGCTTTACGCAGGAAGAGACAAGCGCGACACAGCCATACACATTCGATACACCAAACGCGCTCGGCCAGCAACTGATTCTCGTGCGGTGGGATTCATTCCCAGCGGCAGGCATTTCCAGTGGCACGAACGCCGACAGCGACATGTGTGACCCCGCGCTGCTCCCGCCGCCGACGGTCCTTCCGCTGTGCGAGGCCGCAAGCGGCGGCTACGACTGGCAGGTGCGTTCGTCGACACAGCAGGTCAGCTGGAGCATCGACCTCCGCTACTCGCTCAATGGCGATTGGACGTACTACGCCAGCACTTCCGCGTCGTTTGTTTTCGAAACGCCCGGGGCGGACGGGAAGACGCTGTACGTCCGTTGGAGTTTCTACCCCGGAGCCGGGACCTCGACCGCGCATGCTAGTACGAAAAGTTGCACATAGGCGCGTCGCTGCAGTCGCGGAACGACGCCCCGCAGTTGTCCGTTTCGGTGCACACAATACGGGCGCGGCCGTCCACCGGGATGACCGCGCTACGGGCGTCGCCCCAGGGCCGCGATCAAGTCGAAGATCGGGCCGATGCGGCCGGCAATTGTGTCGCACCCGCGGGAGACAACATGACCTGCTCGCCTGGCTCAAGCCCCGACGTGATCTGGGTCAGCGTATCGCCGACGAGCCCGATCGCAACCGTCGTTGCGAACGCCTGCCCATTGGACCAAACGTCAACCTGGGTCTGGTTATTCGCGCCGGTGAACAATGCCATCGACGGGACTGCGAGTACGTTGCTGGCAGTTGCCACAGTGACATTCACCGATCCCGACTGACCGTCGTTCAGCCGTGGATCTGACGCGCCGAGTTGGATTTCCGCGAAGTACTCGGGGACACCGCCCACCTGAGTCACGCTCGTCGCGATTGAGGAAACCACCCCGGGAAGCGTCAAACCGGGTGTCGCATCAACGGTGACTGTGGCTGATTGCCCCACCCTGATCTGGACATCGTCGGTTTGGCTGAACGCCGCCCGTAGAACCAGGGTCGTGCCTTTGCCGGGTTGCAGCACGCCGGAGGCAGTGGCGAGGACGGGGAAGCTTCGCAACTCTGCGGTCGCGAGTGCTGGCGCAGCCTTCACCTTGGAGAGCGGCGCCAGCACGCTCGGCCCCATCGTGACGAAGACGAGCCAGGCTCCGAGGATCGCTCCGGCGGTGAGCAGCAGTTTCCGCAGCCCCGCTCGGCTCGTCGTGGAGTTGTGCGGCGCATCCACACCCGCGACTGTCATCCCCTTGCCTCCGTTTACAGATGTTCAGCTTACTTCGCCGTTAGTCCGTCTTCAGCAGCAAATCACCCAAGGTCAAGGTGCTCCTCGAATCAGAGTTGGCGCGCCTCGGCATCCTCGCCAAACACTCCATGCCGTACCACCCCCAGACCTGCGGAAATGTCGAACGCTTCCACCAGACCCGGAAGCGGGTCCTCGACAACCAAACGCCGGCATCAGCGCGGGCCGGCCTCCAGGCCCAGCTCGACAAGAGTGCCGAGAAAGGTGTCGTGTTTCACGACATATTGGACGGATGTCTCAAGACATAGTGGACACCCACGTTTGGCGGGGGTGTCGCTATGGCTCTGGGGCGCTATGTGGTGGACGCGGTGCTGTTCGGTGGGCGCAGCCCCACTGAACTCGCTCGCTCGCACGGGATCTCACGAAGCCGGATCTATCAGCTGATCGCCCGCTATCGGGAAGGTGGCTATGAAGCCCTCGAGCCTCGCTCACGACGACCTCGATCGTGCTCCCGCGCAGCCGCGCCGGAGATCCAGAACGCGATCGTCCGCCTGCGTCAGGAGCTCGCCGACGCCGGCCATGACTGCGGGCCACACACCATCGCTCACCACCTCTGCCTCGAGCTCGGCACGGCGCCCTCGGTGGCCACCATCTGGCGCATCCTCGCTCGTCATGGCCTGATCACTCCGGAGCCGCGCAAGCGGCCGAAGTCGTCCTTCATCCGCTTCGAGGCCGATCTGCCCAACGAGCTCTGGCAGACCGACAGCACCCACTGGCAGCTCGCCGATGGCACCGGCGTCGAGATCCTCAACTGCCTCGACGACCACTCCCGACTGCTCGTGGTCTCCGACGCCTTCGTCACCATCAAGGCCGCGGACGTCGTCGAAAGCCTTTACACCGCCTGGGAGATCTGTGGCTACCCCGCCGCCCTCCTGAGCGACAACGGGGCTGTCTTCAGTGGCAAGACGCGCAAAGGCAAGGTGCTCCTCGAGTCCGAACTGGAGCAACTCGGCATCGTCGCCAAACACTCCACGCCGTATCACCCGCAGACCTGCGGCAAGGTCGAACGCTTCCATCAGACCCAGAAGAAGTTCCTCGACAAGCAGGCGCCGGCATCGACCGTGGCCGTCCTCCAGGCACAACTCGACGCATTCCGCACTTACTACAACCAGCACCGCCCCCATCGCGCCCTCGACGGCGAAACCCCTCTGCACGCCTATCACGCCCGCATCAAGGCCGCTCCCACCGCCGCACCACCACCCATCCACTACCGCGTGCGCCACGACCGCGTCGACAAGTCAGGCCGGGTCACGGTGCGCTACCTCAGCCGGCTCCATCACATCGGCATCGGCTGCGCGTACAAGCACCAGCCCATCACGCTGCTGATCGCTAACAAAGACATCCGCGTCCTGGCCGAGGACGGCTCGCTGCTCCGTCAACTCACCCTCGACCCACGACGCGACTATCAGCCCCGAGGAGTGCGCCCTGGCCGCCTTAAACTGTCCACGATGTCGTGAGACATGTGTCCACGATGTCTTGCGACATCACAAGAGTGCCGAGAAAGGGAATCGAACCCTCCTTAGCTTGCTCAAAACGATCGGAAGAAGAGCCGTCCGAACTCGAGGGAGCGGCCAGGAAGCGCCAAGTGACGCCGTGATTGGACAGAGATATTGGCCCAGTATTGGCCCAGCGCCTCGTGTTTCGGTCGTCGGTCGCGCCTCCCCCCGTTCCAGATCAGAGTCCGGACAACCACCAGACTAATACGGATTTGTGTACGTCTGCCAAGTCAGCGTCAGCGAGAGATGCTCGAGTTCGGTGTCATGGCAGGGCCGCGATGAGGTCTTTGGCGATCGCGATGTCCGCCGAGAAGTCGCCGGAGAGAATGGCTCCCGCCGGACCAGTGATCTGGATCACATTGGTGCCGGACAGCGCATAGATACCAGCCGAGTAGCTGAATGCCCCATCACCGACGCCGGGGATGGCCGTGGTGGGCGCCAGGGTCTGCTCGATTGACCCGAAGGTCGACGCAGAACCGTCTTTGACGTCCAAGCTGACCGTGACCGGAGACGGGTGCGGGCCGTCGGCCGGTGGCGAGTAGCTGCACGTACTGATGGACGCGATCGTTGAGGGGGTGCCGGAGGTCGTGACGGATGCCACACCGAGTATCGCCGCAACTTGTGCCGCCGTCAGGACAGTGCACACATCCGGCGCAGCAGCAGCCTGATCACTGGAGGGCGGGGTCGAGCTCGTGCTGCCAGAAGCTGTCGGCGTCGAGCTGGTGCCGCCGGGTGCTGTCGGGGCTGCCGTCGCGCCCGAGCCTCCAAGTCCTGTCGGTGTTGTGCCTCCGGTCTGGCCGCCGCTTCCGCATGCTGCGAGTAGCAGCGATCCCGCGACAGCGGCCGCGGTGGTGATTGTCTTGAACCCGAGCATGACACGCCTCCAAAGTCGAAGCCGATTGCGAACAAGGAGGACCGTATGCAGAGGGGATCGCAGGTCGATCGCAGAATCGGTCGTGTTGCGCGTTTGGTTCACGCGGGGCGGAGGATGTGGGTGATGGCAGCACCGAGCGCCGGCGGAGACGAGCGCTCCCTGAGGCTGCCCGAGGTCGCCATCGATGCATTGATGCGCACGCAGCGCCGGGGCGAGCTGGTCTGGCCGGGATCCGGGGGCGACCCCATGCCAGCCTCATCGTTCTGCACGCGCTGGGCGGCGATGCGGCGGCGAGCCGGCATCCGCCCGGTCAATTTCCATGCCTTGCGGCACACAGCGGCGACGCTCGCCCTCGAGGACGGCATCTCGCCGCACGTCGTGGCCGCGATGCTCGGGCACGCTTCGGTCGCCACCACGCTTGGGGTGTATGCGCACGTCACCCATGTCAGTCTTGACGCGCTGACGCAGGCGATCAATTCCCGCCACCACGTCCGTGACGATGTCCGGGTCATCAGCGGCGAGACAACGCCACGTGATGAGGGTACGAATGAGGGTACGGAGCTGAAACCTCGTTTTCCGTCAACGGGAAAAGAGTGCCGAGAAAGGTGTCGTGTTTCACGACATATTGGACGGATGTCTCAAGACATAGTGGACACCCACGTTTGGCGGGGGTGTCGCTATGGCTCTGGGGCGCTATGTGGTGGACGCGGTGCTGTTCGGTGGGCGCAGCCCCACTGAACTCGCTCGCTCGCACGGGATCTCACGAAGCCGGATCTATCAGCTGATCGCCCGCTATCGGGAAGGTGGCTATGAAGCCCTCGAGCCTCGCTCACGACGACCTCGATCGTGCTCCCGCGCAGCCGCGCCGGAGATCCAGAACGCGATCGTCCGCCTGCGTCAGGAGCTCGCCGACGCCGGCCATGACTGCGGGCCACACACCATCGCTCACCACCTCTGCCTCGAGCTCGGCACGGCGCCCTCGGTGGCCACCATCTGGCGCATCCTCGCTCGTCATGGCCTGATCACTCCGGAGCCGCGCAAGCGGCCGAAGTCGTCCTTCATCCGCTTCGAGGCCGATCTGCCCAACGAGCTCTGGCAGACCGACAGCACCCACTGGCAGCTCGCCGATGGCACCGGCGTCGAGATCCTCAACTGCCTCGACGACCACTCCCGACTGCTCGTGGTCTCCGACGCCTTCGTCACCATCAAGGCCGCGGACGTCGTCGAAAGCCTTTACACCGCCTGGGAGATCTGTGGCTACCCCGCCGCCCTCCTGAGCGACAACGGGGCTGTCTTCAGTGGCAAGACGCGCAAAGGCAAGGTGCTCCTCGAGTCCGAACTGGAGCGACTCGGCATCGTCGCCAAACACTCCACGCCGTATCACCCGCAGACCTGCGGCAAGGTCGAACGCTTCCATCAGACCCAGAAGAAGTTCCTCGACAAGCAGGCGCCGGCATCGACCGTGGCCGTCCTCCAGGCACAACTCGACGCATTCCGCACTTACTACAACCAGCACCGCCCCCATCGCGCCCTCGACGGCGAAACCCCTCTGCACGCCTATCACGCCCGCATCAAGGCCGCTCCCACCGCCGCACCACCACCCATCCACTACCGCGTGCGCCACGACCGCGTCGACAAGTCAGGCCGGGTCACGGTGCGCTACCTCAGCCGGCTCCATCACATCGGCATCGGCTGCGCGTACAAGCACCAGCCCATCACGCTGCTGATCGCTAACAAAGACATCCGCGTCCTGGCCGAGGACGGCTCGCTGCTCCGTCAACTCACCCTCGACCCACGACGCGACTATCAGCCCCGAGGAGTGCGCCCTGGCCGCCTTAAACTGTCCACGATGTCGTGAGACATGTGTCCACGATGTCTTGCGACATCACAAGAGTGCCGAGAAAGGGAATCGAACCCTTACGCCCTTACGAGCACAGCGCCCTGAACGCTGCGTGTCTACCAGTTCCACCACCTCGGCCAGGTGCCCGTCGATAGTAGCAGCGCCTCCCGGCGGTGCCCACGCCTAATGGATCTCCCAGGATCCGATCTCGTCGTAGCGGGCGGACTCTGGACCGAGCGCCGGTATCGGTGCGGTCGGCGCGGGTGACCGGAAGACGATGGAGATCCTCGGCGTGTAGAGAAAGACGGCCGGGGCGTCCGCCGCGATCAGCGCGGCGACCTGCGCGGCAGCGCTGACGCGGACGGCCTTCACCGGCGACTCAGCGAGCATATCCAGAGCGGCGTCGAGGAACGGGTCGGGTGTGCCGGCCGACACGTTGTAGCCGTGCGGCGGATTGGCGTTGGACCGCCAGAACGCGCTGACGTCGGGGTCCGGGAGTGGATTCCATGAGTTCGATCGCGAGTTGGAAGTGACCACTCTCGAGCGTCCCGCTGAGAAAGGTCTGCGGGAGCACCGGATCCACGGTCACCTGGACGCCGATCACCGCAAGCTGCGAGGCGACCTCGCGCGCGACGACCGGGAGCGGGTTGATGTCCGGCACTGCCAGCGTGAATGCGAGCTGCGTCGGGCCATTCGCGCGCACACCGTCGGAGCCGGGCGTCCATCCGTTGGCCTGGAGGACGGACTCCGCGACGCTCGGTGAGATCGCCTCGATCGAGGGAGGTCCGACCCACGGGATCCCCGCGGAGAACGGGCTCGTCTGAATCTCGCCGCCGCTGCCTCCGAGCGCGCCCGTCACCAACGCGGAACGATTGATGGCGATGCCGATGGCATGGCGCACCACGGAGTTCGCGAGCGCGGGAACGCGCTCGTTGAACATGAGATCGACGAAGTCCGGCGTGGTCATGCTCTCCGCCTGGGCGCCTTTGACGGCGATTAGCGTCGACAGCTCCTCGGGCGTGCTCGCGAGGAGTGCGTTGATGCTCCCCTGCGCGAACGCGCCTGCTGCATCGGCGAAGGTGAGGAAGAGGCGCAACTCGTAGCTCGTGATCGACGGATGGGCTGCGGAGTGCGGGTTCGGCTGGAGCACGAGCATCAGCGCTGCCGCCGACTGAACGTCGTAGATGCCAGACGTCGGCATCGGCGTCGTCGGATGCGCTCCGGCCTCCTCCACCTGCGTCGCGGTGAGCGGTCCCAACGGAAGGATCGGCAGCTGGGTCAGCGTTGCGGCGAATGAGGCCCGCGGCGCTGCCAGCGTGAACGTGACGGACGACGGATGCGCGGCGACGGTCACTCCTCGCAGCGCCGTCAGCAGTGTCGCGTCACTTGCCTGCGCCGACAGGGCGAATGAGACGGTCGCGACCACATCGGCGCTGGTGATCGGTGTCCCATTCGACCACTCGAGGTTGGGCCTGAGCACGACCGTGTAGACCAGGCCATTGGTGCTGACGCTATAGGACTCTGCGAGATCGGTCGTCGGATAGCCGGTGCTGTCGAGCTTCAGCAGCGAGCGATACAGCAGATGGCCCACGTCGACGACGGCCGGGTCGGAAGCATCCACAAGTGGGTTCAGCGACATCGGACGTTCGCTGACCACCAGGCCCTCGGTGAACTGCGGGCCGCCGATCAGCCCGAAATGCAGGGAGAGCGCGAAGCCGATCGCCCCGAGTGCAAGGATCGCGAGCAGCGTCCCGGCGAAGACCTCAATCGGTCGATGCCGCGGCAGCCACCTTACTTGGTGACGTAGGTGGCGAGGACCGAGACGATGACGAAGAGCGCGATCATCGCCGCGGAGAACCGGAGCAGGCTGGCTTCGAGGCCGCGCCGGCGACGGTACCCGCCGCCCGAGTCTCCTCCACCACCGATGGTGCCGCCAAGACCGGTCGACTTCGGGGTCTGCAGGAGGATGCCAAGGATCGCCAGGACCCCGATCACCACTTGGGCCACGGTGAGAGCCGTCTTCACGCAACAACGCCTCCTTGGCAATGCATCGGCCCGAGTATAGGTGCATTGACGCGACCCGCTCCTCCGCGGTGGCGTATCGGGTGTGGCGCAGCGGCGTCTCGACGCGCCCCGAGAACTACGCTCCTGTGTGGTAGTGTGTCCACGAAATGTCTGCGCCGCATATGTCCGTCGGGTCCATCTGGCGCTGCGCGATTGGCGCGGTCGCCGCGGCAGCACTGGTTGTCGGATGCGCCCAGATCCAGGCGTCGGCAGTGCGCACTCCCGCGCCCGCACCGCTGCTGGGACCGGCGCCCCCGGTCATGGTGGGCGCCGACCAGGTGACGCTGCTGCGCAGCGGGCCGGCGACGTTCGCCCGCATCGAATCGCTGATCAACGCCGCTCGGTCAAGCATCCACGTCGAGATCTACGAGTTCGGGCAGCAGGGGCTCGCCGATGCGCTCATCGCTGCGGAAGCGCGCGGCGTGGCCGTCACCGTCATCGACGATCCGTCGGAGTTGAGCAGCGCTGCCACGGCCGCGCGCCTGCGGACCGCCGGCGTGGACGTTGTGGACTATCCGGTGCGTAAGGAGATGATCGACCACGTCAAGCTTCTCGTCGTCGACGCGCAGGTTGCGGTCGTTGGTGGCATCAACTGGGGCGTGAACTCGCCGGCCAACCACGATTACGACGCCGAGCTTCGCGGCCCTGCCGTCCACAACCTCGATCGCGTCTTCTTGCGAGATCTCGTCACGTGCGGGCGCGACATGGCCGTCGCTGACGCCGTGCGCGACTCCTCCATCGACGTCGCCGCGACGTTGCCCGGCGCGGAGATCCGCCCGCTCGCCCTCGGACTCATCGACGGCGCGCAGCACACGCTCGACCTCGAGCTCTTCGTCCTCACCGACACCGGCGTCGTGCACGCCCTCGAGGCAGCGTCCCTGCGGGGCGTCGCGGTTCGCGTGTTGCTCGACCCTTCGCAGCCGTCGAGTGAACCTGCGTACGCTGCGCTCCTGAGCGACGGGATTCAGGTGCGCTGGTATCGGAGCCGAGGCGAGCTGCTTCACGCCAAGGCGATCGTTGCGGACGCGACCTCCGTCCTCTTCGGGAGCGCCAACTGGTCCGGTGGAGGCTTCGCGCGCAACCACGAGCTCGACATCGAGCTTCCTTCCGCCCCCCTGGTGGCCGCGGCGATGCTTGATCAGATGAATCTCAATTGGGCGGCCAGCTCCTGAGGCGGAATTGACAAGCGACCGCTCTCGATATATCGTTGGCACATCGGATCAACGCCAAGGAGCGTACATATGACCAGAGAACGAACCCACCACAGCCGCCATCAGGAGCCCGCGGACAGTCTTCGGGAAGCCGCCGGGCGCTTCCATCATCACGTCCGCGAGCACCTGGAGCGCGGCGGCCGCGACCGCCACCGGGGTGGATGGTCCCCATTCGACGATCCCAGGTTGGCGGGCGACCCCAGATTCGCCGGTTTCGGTGGTCCCGGAGGCTTCGGTGGCCACGGCAGGCGTGCCGCACGTGGCGACGTCCGGGCCGCGATTCTCGTGCTGCTCGCCGAGAAGCAGTCGCACGGGTACCAGATCATTCAGGAGCTTGAACGGCGCAGCGAAGGCGCTTGGCGCGCAAGCCCCGGATCGGTCTACCCCACCCTGCAACAGCTCGAGGATGAAGGGCTCGTGCGGGCAGTCGAGGCCGACGGCGGACGTCGCGTCTTCGAACTGACCGACACCGGCAAGGAAGAAGCGGCGAAGCTTGCCGCCGGTCCTGCACCGTGGGCGGAGGCTGCCGGCTCTGTCGGTGGCGATCATCGCGATCTCCGTGAACAGATCTTTCAGCTGTTGGCAGCCACGGCCCAGGTCGGCCGTTCCGGGGATTCGGCCCATATCGCCGAGGCACGCAAGATCCTCCACGAAGCTCGCCGCAAGCTCTATCTGCTCCTCGCGGGCAGTGAGTCCCCGTCCGAAAAGACCGAGGACTGACGACAGGCACCTGTCGCCGGAGGCCACGACGATAGGGACATGACCCAGAACGCCGTGATCATCGACGCCGCGACCCGCTTCCTCCGGAGCAACCCCGAGTTGCTTCAGTTCGCGAGGCGCGGCGCCGGTGAGACCGGCCAGCGGGTCGAGGACCTCCTCGCCGACGCGGTGCTTCGGATCTGGAAATCAGGCTTCGAGGCGATATCGGAGGAAGAGGTGGTCGTCGGACCGCCGCACCGACGCGATCGCCGCCCCGAGCAGCGCCTTCGCGGGCGCCGCCCAGCCGTCGACGATCCCCGGCCGCGGCTCAGCGTGATCGCGTCCCGCAACTCGTGGCGAGATGGTCAGGAACAGCTCGTGAACGGCACCGTCCGCTAGGAGGCGGCCAAAGAGCGACGGCCCGCCCTCACAGAGCAGTAGCCCGGGACCTATCGCCGCCGCCACGGCAGCCACGATTTCCGCCCCGCTCAGTGCCCCTCCGTGACCGGCTTCGATGACCGTGGCACGCGGATGCGCCGCGCGAACCTTGTCCGCTCCGGCACGCGACGTCACCACCGCCACACTCGTCGCGGGGCGATCCAGGGCGACGTGGGCAGGAAGATCGCCGCTCGACGACACGACGACGAGCGCCGGCGGTTCTGTGGCACCGGTTCGCTCGAATCGGTACGCGTCAATCGCTGCCGCGTCTTCGCCCGCCACTGCTGCCGGCGTCCATTGATGACCGGGTGTCGCGCGCAGATTGCCGGCGCCGATCATCACTGCGTCAACGCTTGCGCGCAGCAGTGACATGAGATATCGGTCGGCGCGCGAGTTGCCACTCAGCGTCGTCGAGTCGCTGCCGTCGGTGAGTCCCAGCGAAGCTATGCCGTCGATGGAAGCGACGAAGTTGGCGATGACATATGGCCGTGGCGACCCGGGAAAGCGCAGCGGCCGGCCGTACGGAGTTTCTGCTCCAACCGGATCGCCGGTGGCGGAGTCGCTCAGGACCTGATAGTCCGGCGGCACCGTCAGATGCTCAAGCGGGAATGACGGGGATGCTGTTGAGCACCCCGTCGAGCATGCGCAGAAAGCGTTGTACTTTCACGGGTTTGGTCAAGTATGCGTGAGCGCCCGCGGCGAGCAGTTGCTTGCGGCGGCGCTCGGTTGCGTCGGCACTGCACATCACCACCGGGATGCCGGCCGTGCGCGGATCCGCCCGCAACTGCGCCAGCACCTCGTCGCCCTGGATGTCCGGAAGATGGAGGTCGAGCACGATCAGGTCGGGGTGATGCTCGCGGGCCAGCTCGAGGGTGAGTCCGCCCTGCATCGCTGTCAGGAGGTGGATCTGCGGACGCATCGAGAACACCTCTTCCATGAGCCCGATGGTTGCCAGGTTGTCCTCGACGTACAGCACGGTGCGCTCGCAGTCGACGATCGGTGCCGGCACCGGTGGCTTGCGACGGATGCGGGGCTTGGGCGCGGCGACCGGCGAACGAGTGAGCCGGATCCAGAAGGTGCTGCCGACCCCGTGCTCGCTGTCGACGCCGATGCTGCCGTGCATGCCCTGGACAAGCTTGCGGGTCAGCGCGAGACCGAGACCGGTGCCCGGGACCGTCGTGCGCTCGGCGCCGAGACGCTCGAACGGCTGGAAGAGACGCGCCTTCTCGTCCTCGGTGAACCCGGGGCCGGTGTCGCGAACCGAGATACGGATGAACTCGGTGCTCGCCGAGTTCGCCGGCAACGGATTCGCGGACCCGACGGCGTCCCATTCGCGCGCCGCCTCGACATAGATGTGCGCCTCGTTGCCCGAATACTTCACGGCGTTGGAGAGCAGGTTGAGCAGCGCCTGGACCAGCCGCTGGCGATCGGCCAGCACGTAGTCGCCCGCGCAGTGCTCCATCGTGCGGGTGATCTTGATGTGGCGGCTGAGCGCCGACGGCGCCACGAGCCGCACGCACTCCTCCACCGTTGCCTCCAGCGCCACCGGCTCGAGCGCGAACAACTCACGCCCGGATTCGATCCGCGCGATGTCGAGCACGTCGTTGACGAGGCTGAGCAGATGGCCGCTCGCCTCCTGCACGGCGGCGATGGCTTCCGTCTGATCCTCACGGGGCTCGCGCATCTCGAGCAGGTCGCTGTATCCGAGGATTGCGGTCAGCGGCGTGCGCAGCTCGTGGCTCATTCGCGAGAGGTACTCGCTCTTCGCCTGCGACGCCTGCTCGGCGACGTCACGCGCCTCACGCAGCTCGGCGGCGGCAACTTTGTCGGCGGTGACGTCGCGGCCGATCTCGATGATCGCGTCGGGCCAGCCCACGTTGTCCTTCTGCAGCGCCCAGCGCACAGCGACGTTGATTCGTTTGCCGGCCTTGGTGGTCTGGACGATCTCGCCCTCCCAACGGCCGACGGCGCGAAGCACCTTGAGAATCGTCTCGGGGCTCTCCGGCAGCTCGGACTGCAACAGATCGCTGGGATCGCGACCGATCGCCTCGTTCGTGCCCCAGCCATACAGCTCCTCGGCCCCTTTGTTCCAGAAGGTGATGAGCTGGGTTCGCACATTCCAGGTCGTGACCGCGTCATACGCGAGGTCGAGGAGTTGCGAGCTCCGGCGCATGCGCTCGACGAGCAGCACGCGATCGAGGGCAGGCGCGAGCGCCGTCCCATATTGCGCGAGCCGGACTGCCTCGTCGTCGCCGAACAGCGGCGTCAGCGGGCCCGACGTGACCGCCATGATGCCCCGGCTCAGCTGCGCCTCGAGGGCCACCCGGATCACACCGGGTGAATTCGTCGGGTGCTTGGCAACCGCCCGCTCACCGGTGTAGCCGGTCATCTCGGAGACGAGCTTCCATCCCGCCGCCCGGTCGATGCCATACACCGCGAGCACCTCACCGTCCTCGGTCGCGATGACCGCGCCGTCGCCGCCGACCAGGCGGGCCGCCCACTCAACCGCTCGATCCGCGAGCCGCTGGCGGTCGGGGGAATACAGGACGAGATCGGTGAAGCCTTCCCGGAAACTCCCCTCCTCGCGCAGGCGCCAGAAGCTCCGCAGCCAGCGCGGCGGCTCGAACCCCACGTAGAAGAACGGGAGCGCCGCGAACGCCGGGAGTGCGACGGTGATCTCCGGGTGTGCCTTGCCGAAGACAAGATCGGCGCAGACCGAGAGCATGAGCGCCACGAAGACCGCGGCAAACGCGAGCGTGATCGACCGTAGCCTCGCGCGCTGCACGCGCGGCATCCCCCCACTCATGTCCCAGAGGCGGAAGGCCGGCTCGACCACGCACCCGAGCCATACCACCAGGATGAGGAGGGACACCAGGCGCTGCGCCGGCGTCTGCGCGCCCTCGAGCGGGATCCGGGCGATACAGACGATGACCACAGTGATGAGCACCGCACTGCAGACGACCGCGGTGAACCCGACGGCCAGCTTCATCATCGATGCGCGGAATGCGAAGAACGCCATCCCGGAGGCGAGGAAGAGCGAGACGGCGAGGTCACTCGTCCCGATTGCCTCGTCACGCGTGAGCAGGGTCGCTGCCACGGCGACGCCGGAGCCACAGAGCAACGCGATGGACAGGGCGAGCAATGCGCGTGTTCGATCACGCTGACGCAGCCACCCTTCACAGGTGAGTGCGCCCAAAAGGATGCAGGCGCCCCCCAGAACCCACGACAGCACAATGGTCGCAGTGCTCAAGGCACCGCCAGTATCGATCCCGGGTACGCCAATTCCCCCGACTTCACCGTTTTGTGAAGTCAGCGCCCGATCAGGAGCCTTCCAGCACCTCGATCACGGCATCGGCGACCTGCGAGGTGCCGACCGCGGTGGGATCGTCGCGCTCCGGCTTCATGTCGTACGTGACGCTCCGGCCATCGGCGATCACACGGGCGATTGCCTGCTCCAGGCGGTCGCCCGCCGCACCCTCGCCGATGTGCCGAAGCATGAGCACGCCGCTCAGCATCATCGCCATCGGGTTCGCCTTGTTCTGGCCCGCGTACTTCGGAGCGCTGCCGTGCGTCGCCTCGAAGACGGCGACCTCATCGCCGGTGTTCGCCCCGGGAGCGAGACCCAGCCCACCCGTGAGGCCGGCACAGAGGTCGCTGAGGATGTCGCCGTACAGATTCGGCATCACCATCACGTCGTACAGCTCTGGTTTCTGCACGAGTTGCATCGCCATGTTGTCGACGATGCGATCCTCGAACTCGATCTCCGGAAACTCCTTGCTGACCTCTTCCGCGACACGCAGCCAGAGCCCGTCGGTGTGTTTCATGATGTTGGCCTTGTGCACCGCGGTCACCTTGTGGCGGCCGTTCTCGATCGCCCATTTGAAGGCGAAGCGGAACACGCGCTGCGTGCCGAAGATGGTGATGGGCTTGATGCTGATGCCCGCGTCGGGACGAATCGCGCGCCCGCCGAGGCGTTCGATATCGGCGATCAATTCGAGCGTTCCCGGCTCTCCCTCGGCGAACTCGATGCCTGCGTAAAGGTCTTCGGTGTTCTCGCGCACGATCACCAGGTCAACGTCCTGATAACGGCTGCGCACACCGGGATATGACTTGCAGGGCCGCACGAGCGCATAGAGATCGAGCTCGCGACGGAGCGCGACGTTGACCGAACGGATTCCCTTGCCCACCGGCGTCGTGAGCGGTCCCTTGATCGCCACCTTGTTGCGGCGGATCGAGTCGAGCACGTGTTTCGGGAGCGGATCGCCGAACTCCTCCATCACCCCAAGCCCGGCGTCGTGCACCTCCCAGTCGATCTCGACGCCAGTGGCATCGATGACGCGGCGCGCGGCGTCACTCACCTCGGGGCCGACGCCGTCGCCGGGGATCAACGTGATCGTGTGTCGCGCCATGCTGCTGCTCTCCTCAAGTGCTGAACGAAGGAAGTCTGACAAACTGCGCCGCGTGTGGACCCGTGGGCTCGCGCGCTGGTACGAGGTGCACGGGCGGCATGACCTTCCGTGGCGTGCGACCGCCGATCCCTGGGCGATTCTCGTCAGTGAGGTGATGCTCCAGCAGACGCAGGTCGCGCGCGTCGCGGGACGGTGGGAATCGTTTCTCGAGAGGTGGCCGACGCCCGGTGCCTGCGCCGCTGCGCCACTACCCGATGTCCTGCGCGAATGGCAGGGGCTCGGCTATCCGCGGCGTGCGCGAGGGTTGCACGACACGGCGACCGTCGTCGCCAAAAGTGGGTGGCCCGATACCGAGGACGGTCTCCTCGCGCTCCCCGGCGTCGGTCGATACACCGCGAGAGCGTTGCGCGTGCTCGCGTTCGGAGATTCGGCGGTCCCTCCGCAGGACGTCAACATCGCCCGGGTGACGGCTCGGGCCGCGCTCGGCAAGGAGCCGGGCGACGTCCGCCAAGCGATGCTCGAGGAGCACCTCGCCGCCGGCAAGCCAAGAGGCATGACAGCGCGCACCTTCACGTACGCGCTGTTCGATGCCGGCGCACTCCACTGCAAGGCCAAGCCGCTGTGCCATGGCTGTCCGCTCGCGGCGACGTGCCTGTCGCGCGAGCGGCTCGCCGACGCGTCGCCGGCGCCCGGACGGCGGCAGCCGGCATTCCGCGGGAGCACTCGAGAATTGCGCGGCGCCGTGCTGCGCGCGATGCTCGCCGATCCCCCGCCCGCGTCGATTGCTGAATTGCAGTCGCGAGCCGGAGCGCCCGCGGCGGGAAGGCCGCCGAACGACGTCGCCTACGTCCTCGACACCCTCGTCCACGAAGGATTGGTTAGTCCGACCCCGCGCATGGTTAGGATCAATTGACGTGGCCACCTCTTCCGAATACCTCGACATGGTCGGGCGGGAACTGTGGGCGCGCGACGTGTTCACGTTCATCCCGGATCGGGATCTCCCGGCGCCCCCCGACACGATCACGCCGGGCGACGGACCACGCGTCGCGTTCGCCGGCTTCCCGTCGGATTTCAGCCTGGCGTTCCTGTTGCGGCTGCTCCAGCTCGATGTCCACCCGGTCGGCATCATCACGTCGCCCGGGGCACATCCTGCCATCCTCGGCGACAACGCACTGAGCCGGATCGCCGACCATCTCGGCATCCCGCTCATCCGGGCGTGGCGCATCAACGACGAGCACTCCCGCTTCGAGCTCGACGAGCTCGGCCTCGACGCGGTGGTGATGGCGAGCTTCGACCAGATCGTGGGAGCGCGCGCTCTCGCGTTGCCGAAGCACGGATGGCTCAACGTTCATCCGAGCCTGCTCCCTGCATTTCGCGGACCCGAGCCCGTGTACTGGGCGATCGCCGACGGCGTCCCGGTGACCGGAATCAGCATGCACAAGGCGGCGCCAAAGGTCGACTCGGGTCCGGTCCTCGCCCAGGCGCGGGTGCCGATCCTCGCCGACGACACCGCCGGGACGTTGACGAAACGTCTCGTCGAGGCCGGGATGCCGTTGCTGCCCAAGGCAATCGACGGCCTGCTGCATGACGCGGCCGGGATCGAGCTCGACCAGTCCATCTCGTCGTACCGCACGTCGATCGGGCACCGCTCGCTCGAGGAGGCGGGATCCGCCGAGGAGGCCGAGCGCATGGTCAGGGCGGGTGCGCCGAATATGCTCCCGTGGGTAATGCGTGACGGTCGCGCCGCGTACGTGAGCGCAGCCCGCGTGGCCAACGGCACCCCGCCGAATGGCGTGCCGGTCGTCCACTTCCCGTCGGGCGACCTCCTGCTGCTCGAAACCATGGACACCTGCGGCTGTCACCACAACACCAATGACTGCGCCCACCGCAGGTCGCAGACCGTCACGGGTCGATGAAGGTGTGTGCTGAAGTGGCATTCCGCTTGCGGGTGCCGGTTATGATCCAGCCGGCATGGTCCAAGATGACGCCCCGCAAGTCCTCGTCGTCGAGGACGACGACGCCGTTCGCGGGTTTCTGACCTTCGCCCTGGAGAACGACGGCCACACGGCGCTCGGCGTGAGCAGCGGTGAGGAGGCGATGGCGGTCCTTCGCACGACGCCGGTCGCGGTGATCCTGGTCGACGGAATCCTTCCCGACATGCACGGCATCCGCCTGGCCCGGGCGATCCTCGACGATCCAACGTTCGACCGAGTCGGCATCAGCTTCGTGACCGGGGCAATTCGCGACGGCCGGCCGGCACGGGCGGGCGTCGGTGCGCTGAGCAAGCCGCTCCGCGCCCGCGATCTCGTGGTGGCCGTCGAGGCGCTGCTCAACTGGCGCGACGCCGGCGGCAGCCCCGCCCCGGATCGCCGCGCCGCGCTTGCCGAGCTCGAACAGATCTTCCTCGTCGGCGCATGACGGCCGGTTTCTCGCGCGTGGGACGATCACCGCGATGAGCGAGCCGCGGACGATATCGCTCCTGCCCTGGCAGGTGACGCTGACGGAGTTCACGGAGAAAGCTTCCTCGGGGCTCGAGGAGAGTGCCTGCTGCGCCTTCGTCGTCGACCCGTCGATCCCGCAGGCAGCCCGCGGTGGCTATGCCTCGCTCGTCATGGCGTACTCGCGCGCCGATGAGCCGGTCTGCGTCCTTGATGACGGAGCCGCCCTTGTCCTCGTCATGGATGGAGGGATCCCGTCAGGAAAAGCTTTGGCCGAACGCGTCCTCGGGCAGATGGCCCGCCTCAAGCTCGAGCTGACCCTCACCGCCGGCGTGGCGCTGATCGGCAACGATCCCACGGCGGCTGTTGCCGCCGCGCGCGCCGCCGCAGTCTCGGTCGCACCGGGAAAGATCGGCACCCAGGACTGAGGGCAGCCGTCAGCGGCGTGCGTTGAGCGCCGCGGCGATGCGCTTTGGTAACTCGTCGCGCCGGAGCTGTTCCAGCGTTCTCGGAAGCGGGATCGACCAGTTGGCGCGATCGACGTCGCCGGGCATGTTCGGCCGCCGCTCGGCCTGACACGCGTCGTCGAGGGTTGCGACCACGAGCCGGCTCGGCGCGCGCCCGAGCGCGGCGTATGCCCGCTCGATCACCTGAGCCGGACCGGCGTCATCGCCGACCGCGGCCAGGCGCTTGAGTCGGCGGCGTACGCCCAACTCGGCAGTCCGGTTGACGGGTCGGCCCGTTGATTCCATCTCGACGAGATCCGCGCCTGTCCACACACCGGCTGCCGTCGGGAGGTCATGGGTGGTCAGTGCTGCGAGTGCCTGCGCCGGGTATCGCTCGGGTGGCTTGGCCTCGAACCAGGCGAGCCGGTATGACAGCAGCCCCCGCCGGTGCAGCTCCGCCCGAACGCCGTTCTCGACCGTGCCGAGGTCTTCGCCCACCACGCCACATCCCGCTCGCATGCTCTCCAGGGCGAGGATGTCAAGCAGTTCGTGCGCGGGATACCGGACGTAGGCGCCTTCCGACGGATCGTGGGCGCTCAAGGGCACCCACCAAAGCCGGAACAGGCCCATGACGTGGTCGATGCGCACGGCGATCCCGGCGGCCATCATCCGCCGCAGCGTCGCGACGAGCGGCGCATATCCCGCCGCCCGAAGACGGGCGGGGTCGAACGGCGGCACGCCCCAGTCCTGGCCGGCAGGATTGAAGTCGTCGGGCGGCGCTCCGATCCGCGCGGCTCCGGCGACCTCGTCCTGCCAGAGCCACGCGTCGGCGCCATCGGGCGCGAAGCCGACGGCGAGGTCATGCACGAGCGGCAGGGCGCGACCGGCACGCGCGAGTTGCGTGTCGAGTGACCACTGGAGCCAGCGATGGAAGTCGACCCGCGAGCGGTCGCTCTCGAGGAGGTCGCGCACGGCTTTGCCGTCCGGACGCCGGTAGCGCGCCGGCCAGGCCGCCCACGATCCAGCGTGGCGTTCCGCCAGCACGCAAAAGCAGGCGTAGCGCTCGAGCAGCCACCCTTCGCGAGCGACGTACGCGTCAAATCCGGCATCGCCACGGAAGCCGGACCAGAGCGCCTCGAGCGCCTGCAACTTCAGCGGCATGATCCGGTCGCGATCGATCAGGGGCGCCGTTCGTAGCGCGTCCGCTTCGCGGACCAAGCTGCCGATGACGGCGTTTTCGCGAGCCCCCGGCAGATCCTGAATCCGCAGATAGATGGGATTGCGATACAGGCGGCTCGACGGGAAATACGGGCTCGACTCCTGCGGCGTCCCCGGATGCACGGCATGCAGCGGGTTGACCAGGAGCATCGCCGCTCCCGCCTTCCGAGACCAGGACCCGAGCGTCCGCAGGTCGCCGAGATCGCCGATCCCCCACCCGTCGCGGGAGCGGACCGCGTACAGCTGCGCCGCCCAGCCCCACCCGCTCAGCGCGTCGGGCAGTGCGCACCGCCCGGGGCTGGTCACCAGCTGACGGCGGCTCCCGTCGCGCATCACCAGGCGGTGGTAACCGTACGGTGCATGGGCACTCAGCACCTCGCCGCCGGCAAGCTCGCCGCCGGCTTCCAGTTCCACCGACCGAACACCGCGCGGCAGAGGGCCGCCCGGGCGCACGAACGCCGGCAGCACGTGTTCCTCGCCCAGCGGCTGCAGGCAGGCCTCCACCGCGCGCAGATGCTCCGGACTGACACGGCGGCGAGTCCCGCCCGCATCCACGTACTCTCTCTGGACTCCCAGCATCGGCCGGCCACGACGAACCGCTCCGGTCATGTCGGGAGCCCGAGATCTGTGTACCGAGTGGAGTGATGACAGTTCCAGAGCCCTCCGCCGCCGGTCGCGCGCCCGGCAGCCTCGACGCCTGGCCGGGGACGGATGCTCCGCTCGGCGCGACCTGGGATGGATCGGGGACGAACTTCGCACTCTTCTCGGAGAGCGCCGAGGCGGTCGAACTGGTGCTCTTCGACGAGCGCGGCGCGGAGTCCGCCACGCATCCGCTCGTCGAGCGCACCGACCTTGTGTGGCACGGCTACATCGCCAACATCGGACCCGGGCAGCGCTACGGCTTTCGCGTGCACGGCCGCTACGCGCCGCACGAGGGGCTGCGCCACAACGCGGCCAAGCTCTTGCTCGACCCGTATGCGCGTGCGATCGCCGGCCGCTTCCGCCACGGACGGTCGTTGTTCGGGTATCGGCTCGGCAGCGACGACATGCGCATCAGCGGCGTGGACTCTGCGCCTGCGATGCCACGCTGCGTCATCGTCGACCAGTCGTTCCCCTGGGGTGATGATCGCCGCCCCAACACGCCGTGGTCCGACACGATCATCTACGAGCTCCACGTCAAGGGATTCACGAAGCGCCATCCCGATATTCCCGCAGCGCTCCGCGGCACATACGCCGGCCTCGCGCATCCCGCTGCCATCGAGCACCTGACTCGCATCGGCGCAACCGCGGTGGAGTTGATGCCCGTGCATCACTGGTTCGAACTCCACGCAACTCGTCGAACGCAACCTTGTCAATTACTGGGGCTACGACTCGATCAGCTACTTCGCCCCGGAAGGGCGCTACTCGTCGTCCGGCACCAACGGCGAACAAGTGCGCGAATTCAAAGCGATGGTGCGCGCGCTGCACGCAGCGGGACTCGAGGTGATTCTCGACGTCGTCTACAACCACACCGGTGAAGGCGACCATCTCGGTCCGACGCTCAGCTTTCGCGGCATCGACAACGCGGCGTACTACCGGCTCAAGGATGAGGACCCTCGCTTCTATTTCGATGTCACCGGCACCGGGAACAGTCTCAATGTCCGGAATCCGCACACGTTGCAACTCATCATGGACAGCCTTCGATACTGGGTCAACGAGATGCACGTGGACGGTTTCCGTTTCGACCTCGCGTCCGCGCTCGCGCGCCAGTTCTACGACGTCGACCGCCTCTCGGCATTTTTCGACATCATCCATCAGGATCCCGTGCTGTCGCGGGTGAAGCTCGTTGCCGAGCCCTGGGATGTCGGCGCGGGCGGTTACCAGGTCGGCAACTTCCCGGTTCGCTGGGCGGAGTGGAACGGCGCGTTTCGCGACACCGTGCGCGACTTCTGGCGCGGTGCCACCGGCATCCGCGACCTCGCGTACCGGCTCACGGGATCGAGCGATCTGTACCAGGGCGACGGCCGCCAGCCGTCCGCGAGCATCAACTTCGTCACCGCGCACGACGGTTTCACACTCTCCGACCTCGTCGCATACAACGAGAAACACAACCTCGACAACGGCGAGAACAACGAGGACGGCAACGACGACAACCGCTCCTGGAACTGCGGCGTCGAAGGCGACACGGATGACCCGGCGATTCTCGAATTACGCGCGCGCCAACGCCGCAATCTCATCGCGACGGTGCTGCTCTCCGAGGGGTGTCCGATGCTGCTTTCCGGTGATGAGATCGGACGCACGCAGCACGGCAACAACAACGCGTACTGCCAGGACAACGAGGTGTCGTGGATCGACTGGGAGCATCTCGATGAAGGGATGCTCGCCTTTGTCGCGCGAATCGTGGCGCTGCGTCGCAGCGATCCGGTCCTTCGCCGTCGCAACTTCTTCTCCGGACAGGCAATTCACGGCTCCGGCCGCAAGGACATCGCGTGGTTTCTTCCGTCCGGTCACGAGGTTGGCGACCCGGAGTGGTTCGACGAGTCGCAGCGCTCTCTCGGAATGATCCTCAACGGCGACGAGATTCCGGACCGCGACCCGCGCGGGCGGCGCATTCGCGGCGGCACGCTGATGGTCCTGCTCCACGCCGGCGAGGAGCCGATCGCATGGACCATCCCCAACGGCTGGGGCGCGCTCTGGTCCGTCTTCGTCGACACCGCGGAGCGCGAGGTGACCCCGTCGACCCGGCACCACCACCACGGCGAAGAGGTGACGGTGGCCGGGCGTTCGCTGGTGGCGTTGCTGCGGGTCTGAGGCTCAGCCGCGCTGCGAGCGCTGCCACGAGACGTAGTCGGCGATCGTCGAACGTTCCATCGCGCGCGACGCGACCTTGAGCCAGTCGGGCGACCGGCCCTCGAGATCCCGGCTCACTGCGGCGATCCGGCGTGCTCCTGACCCGATATGCACATTTGCCGTCTCGGCACCCATGGCGGTCAGCAGGTCGCTCTGCTCGGCGGCGAGGCGCGCAATGGTGAACTCGATACGGCTGCAGTCCGGCGCGAGCCGCCGCAACACCCAACGGCCGCGGATCTCCAGGAACGGATCCATGCACCGCACCGCGCGCCGGACGATGGTCGGGTAGTGGATCGGCGCGCTGCCACCTTCGCCTTTCGCCCATGCAACTCCAGATGCAACGAGTTGCTTGGCCTCGCGAGCGATCCAACCGCCTCGGTGCTCGGTGATGGCCACGATGCGCGGGTGCCCGAGGCTCCCGAGTCCCGCGCGACGCGTCACGAACCGGGGATCGTCCGCCCCACGGAATTCGCGGTTGAGCAGCGCCACCGCGGCGGCGGCCGGCTTGCGCGCAGGCGGGAGATCGACCATCGCCGCCCAGAACCGTACCGGGTCGCGCAACTCCGACTGTGCGTCGCGGCGCAGCACGCGGTGTTCCTCGGCGAGGACGAATGGCCGCCCGCCCGATTCGATCGACTTGCGATAGCCCTCGAGGATCGCGTTGCACGCCGCCCGCGGCGTGAGGACGAGCGTCCCGGCTGAGATCGACAGCCGTGCAGACGTCGCGAGGCGAACGAGGTCATTGGTGTACGCCATCGGGAACGCCTCGTCGAAGTCGTTGATCCCCCAGATCAACCGCCCCTCGGTGTCGCGCCAGGTGCCGAAGTTCTCGGTGTGCAGGTCGCCCACCGCGAGCACCGAGGGCGCGCTCGCAAGATCCGGACAGGTCTCCTCCCACGCCTGCACCCAGCGGTAGAAGGTGGAGCGCAGGAACGGGAACGGCGCGAGCGCCATCTGCTCGTGCTTGAAGTTGAGGTCCGGCCGGACCAGCGGCACCTGGCGGCCGACCCAGGACTCATAGCTCCGGGTGGCGGCGACGATAGACACGAGCGACGAATTTCGGGGCATGATCTCGCGATGTTCGCTCAGCTGACGATTCTCGTGCTCGCCGGGCTTGCCGGGCCGCTCCTCGCCTTCGGCAAGCGGGGGCTCATTCCTGTGGTGATCGGCGAGCTGATCGCGGGATTCATTCTCGGCCAGACGGGCTTCGGAATCATCAACTCCGCCGCACAGCCGCTCCCGGTTCTGAGCGGCATCGGCTTTGCGATGCTCATGTTCACCGCCGGGACGCACGTCGATATCGGGTCGCCTGCGATTCGTCAGGGATTCGCCCGGGGCGTGCTCGCCCTCGCCCTGGTCGCGGTCACCGCCGTGCCGATCGGGCTCCTCCTCGACCACGCGCTTGCGATCGGCCACCCGGCGTTGATCGCGGTGATCCTCACCGGGAGCTCCGCCGCGATCGCCTTCCCGATCCTCGAGGAGCGCGGCCTCTCCGGCCCGAACGTCGCCTTCCTGATCGCATGGGTGGCGCTCGCCAACTCGGTGACCGTGGTTGTCATGCCGCTCACGCTCGCCAAATCCGGTAGCCCATTGGAGGCGATCGGCGGCGACCTGGCGATCATCGCCGCCGGGGGGCTGACTCTCGTCGCAGCGATGAAGACGCGGAACACCCGGATCTCGCAGGATCTCCGTAACGAGTCGCTGCAGCGCGATTGGGCATGGCAGGTCCGCATCTCGTTGGTCCTCCTCCTCGGGCTTTCGGCCATCGCCCAGAAAACGGGCGCGAGCACGCTGGTCGCGGGGTTCGTTGCCGGGATGGTCCTGGTGCGGCTGCACGAGTCGGACCGGCTCGTCGTCCAGTTCACCGGCGTGGCGAACGGGTTCTTCGTCCCGCTCTTCTTCGTTCTGCTGGGTGCGGAGCTGAACCTGCGCGCACTGCTCACCTCGCCATCGCGGATCCTGCTCGCGCTGGGGCTGGCGGCGGGCGCGGTCGTCACGCACTTGATCGCGGCGCGGATCGCCGGCCACGAGAAATACATCGCAACCGGCATGGCCGCGTCGGCCCAACTCGGGATGCCCGCGGCGGCGGCGAGCCTCGGGTTGAGCACCGGTCTGCTGAGTCCCGCCGAAGCAGCCGCGCTGGTTGCCGGCGGAGTTCTGACGCTCATTCCCGCAACCATCGGGTCGTTGTTGCTGGCGCGGGGAGCAGCACCCGCCACGCCCGCCGCCGCTCCGGGAAGCACTGCCACGGCACCAACCTGAGATCGTAGGGCGCGGTGTTCCGCTATCTCGTGAGCCGCGTCCTGCAGGCGGTGGTCGTCGTCATCGGTGTCGCGACGGTCGTCTTCTTCCTCGAGCGCCTGATGCCCGGCGACCCGGGGCGGCTCATGCTCGGACCGCGCTCGGGTCCTGCTCAGTGGGCGATCTACGACCATCAGAACGGGTTCGACCTTCCGCTCCCCGTTCAGTACTTCGACTTCCTGAGGAATCTGCTCCACGGGCAGATAGCGTTCACACCCCCCGGGTTCGCAAATCAGATCGATCCGATCGAGGATGTCCAGGTCGACCTCGACCTTCAAGCCCTCGTCCAGGGACCGATGATCAACTCGCTGATCCTCGCGGGGCTCTCGACGCTGCTGGTGGTTCTCGTGACGGTGCCGATCGCCCTGTACGAGGCGGCGCGGCGCCGGCGGAGCGGCGCCCACATCGCAAACATCGTGTCGATGACGATCTACTCGATCCCACCGTTCCTCCTGGGGACGCTGTTGATCATGTGGCTCGCCACAGACCTGCACTGGCTCGACCTGAATGCCCCGGACTGGACCACCGGCGATGTGCTCGCCGATCCCGGGGCGCTGATCCTTCCGGTGCTCACCCTCTCCGCGGGGACCGTGGCCCTCTTCAGCCGCTATCTCAGGGCAGCGACGATGGAGGAGCTGACCCAGGAGTACATCACCACGGCACGCGCCAAAGGAGCGTCACGCTCGCGCGTGAGCTTGCGCCACGCGTTGCCAAATGCGTCGCTGCCGATCATCACGCTGCTGGGGACGCGGCTCCCGCAGATCTTCGGTGCGCAGCTCGTCGTGGAGGTGCTGTTTGCGTATCCCGGACTGGGAACCACACTGTGGAGCGCAGCGAACGGCCACGACTTCTACACGATGCTGGGCGTGATCCTGATCGCCGGGGTGCTCACCACGCTGGGATCACTCATCGCCGACCTCGTCTACGCGGCCGTCGATCCGCGCATCCGCTACGTGAAGGCTCCGAACTGATCGAGTCCGGTCAGGTGCCCTCGCGTGCCCGGCGGCCGGCCGCATCCGCACGATCGCGCTCGATCTTCTCGCTCGCGTCCTTGCGACGCCGGTCATCCGCCTGACCCTGCTCCATGGTTGCCTCGTTGTCGGGGTTGGGATCCTGCTGCTTCTGGTCACTCATCGTCCGACCAGCATAGGCCGTGGTCCGATCTCGTGCCGCGGAGCTCATGACCAGAGCCCCTCGAGCGCCACGCCAACGCGCTCGGCTGGCATCGACGGCCGGAAGGGCATCGAACAAGTCCTGCCTACGGCGGCCCTCGGTCAACTCCTCACACCGTGCGCGGACGCGATCGGACAGGAAGCGCGACGGCTGCGCCCAGCCATGCTTGTCGTCGCGCCCGTACGGATGGTGGTGGTACCGCTCCGGCACGTAGAGGTGCAGCGTGTTGCGCGCTCGCGTCAAGGCGACGTAGAAGACTCGACGCTCCTCCTCGAGACCTTCGGGTGAGCCGAGCGCCATGTCGGACGGGATGTTTCCGTCGGTCACGTGGAGCAGATGGACGACATCCCATTCCAACCCCTTGGCGGAGTGCACGGTCGAGATGACCAGCCAGTCCTCATCGATCACCGGCGGTCCCGCCAGGTTCCCGGTGGATCTCGGTGGCTCGAGGACGTGGTCGGCCGCAACGTCCGAGAGACGCGCAACCCCGTTGCTGGCGGCGACCAGCGTGTCGAGATCGGCGAGCCTCGCCGGCGCCTCGGGGTATGCCGCTTCGACGAGCGGCGCCACGGCGATGCGCAGCCGCTCGGCGTGGGTGGCGATGTGCTCGCCAGGATGCGGTGCAAGCGCCGCCACGAGCGCAGCCGCCGACGGTTGCGCTGCAACGGGAAGTTGCAAGGCTGCCTGCGGCCACGCGCCGAGCACGTCTCCCTCGGCGGCGGCGTCATCCGAGCTGATCAAACCGAGTGCCGCGACCACTCGATGCGCCGTTGCCGGGCCGACCCCCACCATCAATTGCAGCAGGCGGAACCACGCGACCACGTCGTTCGGGTTGTCCGCGAGCCGGAACGCCGCGAGCATGTCCTTGACGTGCGCCGCTTCGATGAAGCGCAAGCCGCCGTATTTCACGAAGGGAATCCGGCGCACCCCCAGCTCGAGCTCGAGCAGAGCCGAATGGTGCGACGCACGGACAAGCACCGCCTGCTCGTGCAGGGGCACCCCGGCTTCGCGGTGCGCCAGGACACGATCACAGACCGCGTCGGTCTGCGAGTCCTCATCTGCGCAGCGCACGAGTTGCGGGCCGGCACCCGCCGTCGCCCGTGCCGCCTGCAACACCGCCGAGAACCCGACGGTCGCATCCGCTCCAACGGCATTGGCGACATCGAGGATCTGCTGGCTCGAGCGATAGTTGGTCTCCAGAATCACGGTCGTCGACGCCGGAAACACCTGGTCGAACTCGAGAATGTGGCGCGGCTCCGCGGCGCGGAACGAGTACAGCGCCTGCGCATCGTCGCCGACCACCGTGATCCGCGGGTCATCGCGCCGCAACGCGGTGAGGATGTCCACCTGGAGGCCGTTGACGTCCTGGTACTCGTCCACGAGCACGTGATCGAGCGAGCCCGCGAGACGCGGACCGAGACGATCGTCCTGCGCCGCCGCCCGCCAGAAGAGCAGCAGATCGTCGAGGTCCACGAGCCCCGCCGATCGCTTCCGCTGCACGTAGCCCCGGCAGATCGCCGAGATCTCGTCGACGCACTCCTCCGCCCAGGGCGCGATCTCGGGGACCACCGACGAAAGCGGGCGGCCCGTGTTTACCGCCGCCGAATACAGGTCGACGAGCAGGGTCTTGCGAGGAAAGCGCCTGCGTGTCGAGGTGGCATGACCCTGCTCGTCGCGAACCATGTCGATGACATCCGCCGCATCAGATGCGTCGAGGACCGAGAAGCCTTCGGGCAGCCCGAGCGTGCTCGCGTAGCGCCGGAGCGTCCGGTGGGCAATCGCGTGGAACGTCCCTCCCACCACTCGGCCCGCGGGCGAGGCTGCGCCACGGTCGAGACCCGCAACACCAAGGAGTGACGACGTCCGCGCGAGCATCTGACGAGCGGCGCGGCGCGTGAACGTCAGCAGGAGGAGGCGCTCGGGCGATACGCCGGTGGCCAGGAGCCAGGCGACCCGCGCGGAGAGCGTCGTGGTCTTCCCGGTGCCGGCGCCGGCGAGAATCCGCAGCGGTCCGCCTTCGTGGGTCACGGCGCTGCGTTGCGCCACCGTCAGGTGCTCCAACCACTCGAACATCCGTTCGATGATACCGCCGGTCGGCGCTCGACGCGCTATTTGGTGAGCAGCGTCGCAATCACGTTGATGGTGGTCGCGACCACGACAACCCCGAAGAGATATGACAGGAGCGCGTGGCGCAACGCCGCCATGCGGATCGGCTTTGCGCCGATATCCGTGTCGGATACCTGGAAGGTCATCCCAATGGTCAGGGCGATGTAGAGGAAGTCTCTGAAGTCGGGCTCGTCATCCGAGTGGAAGTTGATGCCTCCCCCAATCGCGTAGTACAGGCGCGCGTACCGCAGCGTGAACACCACGTGCACGGCCGCCCACGACAGCACGACACTCACCACCGCCAGGGTGGTGATCACTGACTTGACGCCGCCGTGCGTGTTGCTCGCGGCAACAAGCGCGAAGCCCACGCCGACCAGGCTGCCAATGCTCGCGCCCACGAGAATCGCTTCCGCTGCCGTCCTTGAATCGTCCTCGAGCATCGCGGCCGCCTTCGTCTGCGCGCTGTTCTTGCCGCGAATCCCGAAATACACGATGGCAATGAAGGTGGCCGAGGTCACGGACCATCCGGTCAGCACCGCGATCTGCCACTCGGTGAAGGGAAAGCTGACGGCAAACCCGACGACGCCGACCGCGAGACAGACAAGCAGGCGGCTCCGGGCGTTCATCAAGCCGAGTGTCGCATGAGATCCCCGCGACCGACAGGTACCCGGAATGTAGGCTTGTGCAACGCCAACGCGCGTGTAGGACACGTTTTCGAGGGTGCGCACAGTGGCCAAGCAAGCAGAGCGAACCCAGCCCCCGTACGCGGAGATGATCGCCGCGCTCGAGGGCATTCCCGGCCTCGAGCCGTTGAGCGAATGGATCGTCAAAGCCCTGGAGCCGATCACGCGGCAGCGCAGCTTCATGGATCTCCTCCACGGCCGCTGGCTTGGGCACGCGCTCCATCCAGCCTTGAGTGACGTGCCCCTCGGCATGTGGATGAGCGTCCCCGCGCTCGATCTCATCGGCGACGAAGCAGGCGCGATCATGCTCACTGCCGTCGGCTGCCTCGCGTCGGGAGCAACCGCCGCGACCGGGACGGCGGACTGGACCGTCACGTACGGCCGCGACCGGCGCCTGGCGCTGGTCCACGGGCTTGCCAACTCGGCCGTGCTCGTCATTCAACTCGGGTCGCTCTCGGCGCGAGTCCGTGGCCGGACGGGACGCGGTCGGATGCTCTCCGCAGTGGGCCTCGCAGCGGGACTTGCCGCCGCCTACCTCGGCGGCGAGCTCATCCTCGACCGCGCGCTCACAGTCAACCACACCGCATCGCTGGCAGGCCCGGAGGAGTGGACGGATGTCGCTGACGACGGCGACGTCACCGACGGGGCCCTCTCTGTTGTGGAGGTAGCCGACCGCAAAGTCCTGCTCACTCGGGTAGCCGGAAAGGTGTGCGCACTCGAGAACACCTGCTCGCACGCAGGCGGCCCGCTCAACGAAGGATCCCTCGAGAGCGGCACGGTTGTCTGCCCGTGGCACGGTTCGCGCTTCCGGCTCACCGATGGCGCGGTTGTTGGCGGTCCCGCCACGTTCCCGCAGCCGACGCTCGAGACGCGGAAGCGAGCCGGACGGATCCAGGTGAAGGGGCGCGAGGGCTGACCCGGCCGTTTGACCGTGGCCCTGCGCGTCCTACACTTCGCGGGTCGTGCCCCTGAGACCACGAGGAGTATCCGGAGTGCCCGGGTCGTTCAATGGCGGAGCCGATCCCATCGCCCAACCGGTGCTCAGCCCGCTGACCGTCGCGGCGATCTTCATGGTGGTCACCATCAATGCGGGTGGCGAGGCAACGGCTCGCGACCTCATCGCCGATTGCGCCGCACTGCAACGCTCCGTCGGATTTCGCATTCCGGACGCGGGACTCACCTGCGTCGTCGGCATCGGATCGGCGGCCTGGGATCGATTGTTCACAGGACCGCGGCCGGCCGAGCTGCACCCGTTCCGCGAGCTCGTCGGCGACCGCCATCACGCGGTGTCCACGCCCGGCGATCTGCTCTTCCACATCCGTGCCGGCGCGATGGATCTCTGCTTCGAGCTGGCCGGACAGATCATGAACAGGCTGCGCGGCGCGGTCATGGTCGTCGAGGAGATTCACGGATTCAAATACTTCGACGAACGCGATCTGCTGGGCTTTGTCGACGGGACCGAGAATCCGACGGGGCGCGCCGCGTTCGACGCCGTCACCATTGGACCGGAGGACGCGAACTTCGCCGGTGGTAGCTACGTGATCGTCCAGCAGTATCTCCATGACTTGGACACCTGGAATGCGCTCGCCGTCGAGGAGCAGGAAAGGGTCGTCGGACGCACCAAGCTCGCCGATATCGAGATGCCCGACGACGTCAAGCCGAGCAACTCACACGTCGCCCTCAACGTCATCACCGATGCTGAAGGCACCCAGCTGCAGATCCTCCGCGACAACATGCCGTTCGGACGAGTCGGGCGCGGTGAGTTCGGCACGTACTACATCGCCTACGCAGCCACTCCCAGCATCACCGAGCGGATGCTGACCAACATGTTCATCGGCGATCCGCCGGGCAACTACGATCGAATTCTCGATTTTTCCACGGCTGTCACCGGCGCCCTCTTTTTCGTTCCCGCGCAAGGGTTTCTCGACGCCCTGCCGGACGCGCCCGCCTGATCCCGATCAGCCCTTCGCGCCTTCGCTGCGGGCCGCCGTGTACGGGCCGCCGACCGTCCTGGCGGCGTCTCGCTCTCGCGAGACGAAACTGCCCAGCTCCTCGATGGTGCTCATGATCGGCGCGGGGAAGACGACTGTGGTGTTCTTGTCGACGCCGATTTCCACAAGGCTCTGAAGGTTGCGAAGCTGGAGCGCAACCGGGTGGGCCATCATGATGTCGGCCGCGACGCCGAGCTTGTCTGCTGCGAGCGCCTCGCCTTCCGCGGCGATGATCTTCGCCCGCTTCTCGCGTTCGGCTTCCGCCTGACGTGCCATTGCCCGCTTCATGCTGTCGGGAAGCTGGATGTCCTTGAGCTCCACGAGGGTGACGAGCACTCCCCAATCCGACGTTGCCACGTCAAGGATCTCGCGAATGGTGATGTTGATCTTGTCGGTCTCGGCGAGGGTTTCGTCAAGCGTGTGCTGACCGACCACTTTCCGCAACGTGGTCTGCGCGATCTGATTGATGGCAGCGGCCACATTTTCGATAGCCACCACCGACTTCACGGCATCGACGACTTTGAAATATGCCACGGCCGACACGTCGATGCTCACGTTGTCATGGGTGATGATCCCCTGCGACTGGATCGGCATCGTGACGATGCGCAATGAGACACGGGGCAGCTTGTCGATGATCGGCGCGATGAACTGCAATCCCGGCTTGCGAATGCCGATCACGCGGCCAAGCCGGAAGTGCACGCCCATCTCGTACTGCTGCACCACGCGGATGGAAAGAATCGCCCCGAGGACGATCACAGCAGCGACAACGATCGCAGCGATGGTGATGGCGTTCATGCCTGGCGCCTCCAACCGTTGCGCGCTATGCCGGCGCGCACTCGGCGAGGCGGGTACCGACCGCTCGTTATGGGTGTCGTCGCACCCACCCCACGTCCAAGGTACTGCGACGAGTTACAGAAAAGGGGGTCCGCGCGGAGCCCCCGTTGGAGCCCCGCGCGGTCTCCCCTACTCGGGCTGAGGGGTGATGCGGATGTACGGCTTGGGCGAGCGGTAGCCCGGGAAGATCTCCTTGGCTTCGTCGTCCGACACGGAGCCGGCGATGATCACGTCGTCGCCCTGCTTCCAGTTTGCGGGGGTGGCCACGCGGTGCTTGGCGGTCAGCTGGAGCGAGTCGATCACCCGCAGCACCTCGTCGAAGTTGCGCCCGGTGGTCATCGGATACACCAGGATCAACTTCACCTTCTTGTCGGGCCCGATGACGAACACGTTGCGAACCGTCTGGTTGTCCGCCGGCGTCCGCGTCGTCGCGTCGCCCGAGGTGCTGGCAGGCAGCATCTCGTAGAGCTTCGAGACGTTGAAGTCCGCATCCGCGATGATCGGATACGTCGGGCGCGAACCCTGGGTCTCCTCGATGTCGTCGGCCCACTTCTCGTGCCGTTCCATGCCGTCGACCGACAGGCCGATCACCTTGACGTTGCGGCGCTTGAATTCCGGCTCGATGCTCGCCATGTAGCCGAGCTCCGTGGTGCAGACGGGCGTGAAGTCTTTCGGGTGGGAGAACAGGACCGCCCAGGAGTTGCCGATCCAGTCATGGAATGCGATATGCCCCTGCGTGGTCTCCGCCTCAAAGTCCGGAGCCGTGCTGCCGAGCGAGAGCGTCATTGTCATCCTCCAAGTGCCATCGGTCCTGCCAGTGCCGCAGCGACCCCTTTCGCGATGCTAAGTATGCCTAGCCCGCCTGCCTGCACGACTCCATCGCGTTTCACCCATGCTGTATCAGGGCTTTCCTCGCACGAGTGGCGTTGACGATCGATCATTGCAAGCGATGAGACTGAGCCGCATATGCGATTGCTTCGCATGTGTCAGCGCCTCGTTCGTAGCGTCACCACTGCCCAGCGGCATCACATCACGGCGCTGACATCGTCCCCGCGTAACTGACTCCATCGGCCCCTCCGTGGATCGACGCCGTCGCCGATCCGCCGTACAGCTGCCACGTCGCAAGGAGCGTCGTCGTATGACCATCGGCGGCGCACTGGATGTGCGCAGTTACCACCGTCCCAGTGAGCGTCACGTCACCGCTGACGGTCACGCCGGGGACGAGCACGTCGTCCTGCAACGTCAGCACGTTCCCGGAGGCGGTGACAGTGCCGCCGTGGAGACCGAGATCGTGCCGGAGCCCGATCGCCTGGTACCGCGCTTCGGCGTCGCCCGCAGTGAGCACGCCGGCCGCGGCGAGCGCAAGGACGTCGCGGCCGGGGGTGGCGGACGAGGCCGTCAACGGGGGCACCTGCCCCAGGCTGTCGGGATACACGCCGACACTTCTGATCGCCGGCACCTGCGCAGCACAGGCGGCCCCGATGCTGTCGAGCACCGCCGGGTCGTTCACGAACTCGCGCACGATGCTCGTGGCACACCCGTAGAGATCAGCTTCGGCGACCACATGCGTCGAGTTGGCCATGACGATGAAACGGCTGTGTCCGCCGATCTGGCGCTCCACCGCAGGCACGCCGACGGGTGGGGTCCACGTGTCGAACTCGCCGCCGAGGATGAGCACCGGCATGGTCTTCGGCAGCAGCGGTGGCGTTGCTGCCACTGGTGGCGTGAACTCGTCGGGCACCGGCCAGTCGAGGCACGCGGTGTAGTTCTCGGTGTTCTGGTCCATGGCAAGCCATTCCGCGGTGGTGAACGGCGCGAAGGTCGTGCTCGGCAGCGCCGCAATGCTCGCCGCCAGCTCCGCCGGGCGCGCGGCAGGCGGAGAGAGCAACGAGAAGAGCTGCGGGTAGTCGAGGCACGACACCGCCATGTAGAGCTCCACCGAATACTCGCTGGTGGGAAGGCCGAAGTACGCCTCGTCGATGTTGAGGCGCTGCGCAAAGAGGCGCAGCAGCGGGCTTGGATCGTTGTTGTCGAGCAGCGCTCGAGCGCTCGCGTCGAGACCGCGATAGATCTGCGGATCCTCGGCCGCGTCACTGACGAGGTTGACGAGCGCGACGACGTTCATGGTGACGTGCTCGTCATGCCCGAACGGACCTGGGACGATCCCACTGACCGGATGGCTCCCCAGCCGGGCGGCGAGCGCCTCGATTCGCTGCCACGAGCTGCCGGGATTCGCGGCGCACGCCGTGCTCCGCGCGCATGCCGCGTCGAAGTCCGCGGGCATGGTCTCGATCGTGCTTCGGTACCAGGGATCGAGCCCGACAACCTGGTACGTCGAGTTGAGGATCACGGACCGCACGAGCGACGGATACCTCGATGCGAAGACCTGCGCAAACCACGAGCCGTATGAATCGCCGTACACATCGACCAACGGCACGTCGAGGTGGCGGATGACAGCGGCCAGATCCGCCGCGGACGGCGCGGACGTGAACAGCGACGACGCCTGGATGTAGTGGCCGTCCGATCCACGCCAGCGATGGTCGAGCGCACTGGCGCAGTCACCGACGACGGCAGCGAACGCCGTGGTGCCGGTTTGTCCTGTGTAGTCCTGGAGTTGCGGACAGTCGAGCGGTGTCGAGCATCCGGTCCCGCGAAGATCGACGGCGAGCATGTTGTGATCGCGCAGGACAGGTCCGTACATCGCCCGGTAGCCGTCGGGGGCGACCGAACCGATCGATGGATACCCCGGTCCGCCCTCGATCGGGACCACTGTCCCGCGGGATGGCTCGGCGGGATCGGTCGCCGGATACCAGCGATAGCAGATGTCGATGCGGGTCCCTGACGGCTGCGACCAGTCGAGCGGGACGCGGAGCGTTCCGCAGTACGTCAGCGGCGAGGAATCGCACTCCCGAAGGGAAGCCGCACCCACCTGCAGCGACCCAGGCGCCGCTGCCGCGATGGTCGGGGCGATGCCGAGAGCTCCCGCCACGCCGAGAGCAAGGCAACATGCAGCGGTCGCCGAGCGGGACCCCAACCCAATACGTTTCACGCCGGCCAGCGCGTGGAACTGTCGCCCCCCGTCGTCACTCGACCATCCTAGTCCGCCGGGGAGGGCTCGATCAGCCCCGAGACGAAGCGGTCGGCGTCGCCTGGAAACCGTACAGCAGCAACAGCGACGGGATCAGGAGCGCCGTCCCGACCGCCAGCGTGATCACGAGCACGACCAGGGTCGCCTGCGGAGCCGCAGCGGCGCTCACCGTCACCGTGCCGCTCAGGATGTCGGGATATTGCGCGACGCCCCAGGCCCAGAGAACACTCACCACAGCGAGCGCCGCGGTGACCCTGACGGCGATGTGATTCCCCCGCAGGAGCAGCACGAGCGAGAGCGCTCCGAACACCGCACTCAACACCACGAGCGGCAAGCCGTGGTGCGTCAACCCGTTGTAGAGCAACGGCGCGTCCGCGTGCAGCACGGCGATGCCGAGCAGCGCGGTAACACCGGTGATCACGCCCATGACGAGCGCGCGAGTGCGGAAATATGTCGCCATCTCGAGGTCGCCCGCCCGATCGCAATCGCGAATCAAGTACACGGCCGCCAGATAGGCCGCGACCTCGACCGCGAGCGTTCCGCCGATGGCCGATGTCGGATTGAGCCAGCTGCCGATCACATCGCCTTGAGCGATGCCCAGCGGGACGCGTCCGGACGCGATCGCGCCGGCGATCATGCCGAGGAAGAACGGCGTGATCACCGATGAAAGCGCGAAGGAGACGCCGAAGATCCGCTGAATGGCGACCTCGGTCACCGTCTTCCGGAACGCGAATGCCGAGCCGCGGAGGATGACCCCGAAGGCAACGATCGTCATCGGGATATAGAGCGTCGAGGCGATCGAAGCGAACACGGTGGGAAAGCCGGTCCACGTCACCACCAGGGCGAAGATGAGCCAGACGTGATTGGCCTCCCAGACGGGGCCGATGGACTCGGCGATGCGCTCACGCCGCGCTTTCCCGACCGTTGCGGATCCGGCGAGCAGATCCCAGAATCCCGCGCCGAAGTCGGCTCCGCCGAGAAGCACGTAGGCCGTGATGCCGCCCCAGAGAAAGACGAGGACGACGTTGGCGAGCATGGCTTCGCCTATGCCTCGGCGCTCGCGCGACCGGAAACGGCCAGGTGGCGCAACACCAGCAGCGTCACGACGCTGAGGATCGAGTACACGACGATGAGGGCCACGAGGCCCCAGTACAGCCCGGGAGCCGGGTTCACCGCGTCGGCGGTGCGCATCACCTTGTAGACGATCCACGGCTGGCGTCCGACCTCGGTCGTGATCCAGCCGCACTCCATCGCCACCACGGCACCCGGCCCCGCGATGACGGCGGCGCGCAGAAACCACTTCGACGATGGCGGCCCGCGCCGCCTGAGCCACCGAACGAGTATCCAGAGTCCAAGGCCGAGAAGCAGGAACCCGATGCCGACCATGGTGTCGAACGCCAGGTGAATCAGGGCAACAGCCTCGGGCCGGTCATCGGCGGGAACGCTGTCGAGCCCGGGCACGGTCGCGTTCGCATTGCCGTCGGCAAGGAACGCGAGCATGTGGGGGATCACGAGCGCGAAGTGCAAAGTGCCGCCGTAGAAGAGGCCGCCGATGTGCTCGCCGGCTCCGACGGTTGTCTGCGCAAGCCCCTCCATCGCGGCCAGCTTGATCGGCTGGTTCTGCGCAACCTCGCGCGCGGCGATATCGCCGACGACGATCTGTGCGGGCGTCAGGATGGCGGCGACGATCATCGGGAGCAGCAGCCCCACGCGGTGATACCGGTCGCGCCTGCCGCGAAGCGTCCCCACCGCGTAGACGCTCGCGACAAGGAACCCCGTGACCATGAACGCCGCCAGGATCATGTGCGTGGTCTCCACAGGCGTCGCCGGGTTGAACATCGCCACGATCGGATTCGGGTCGGTGACCTTCCCGTCCACGAGCGTGAATCCCTGCGGGTCGTTCATCCACGAGTTCGCGGTCACGACAAAGAACGCCGACGCCACCCCGGCGACGACGACGGGAACTCCTGACAGGAGGTGACGCCTGGGTGTGAGCCGATCCCACGAGTAGAGGTAGATGCCGAGAAAGATCGCCTCGATGAAGAACGCGAACCCTTCGAGCGCGAATGGCACGCCAAAGATCGCACCGAACTTGCCCATCAGGCCGGGCCAGAGGATCCCCATCTCGAACGACAGGATGGTTCCGGACACGGCTCCGACAGCGAAGAGAACCCCGGCCGCCTTCGCCCAGGTGTGGGCGAGCCGCATCGAGTCGGCGTCGCCTCGGATCCCCCGCCACTCCGCGATGAGAATCAGCGCCGGAAGGCCAACGCCAAGGCAGGCGAGGATGATGTGCCAGCCCAGTGAAAGCCCCATCTGGGCGCGGGCTGCGCCGAGGTTGGACGCCGCGTCGGCGACCATGCTCATCGGGGGACCACTCGCACTGGCGGGTAGCTTAGTCCGCGGGTCCGGTCGGCCCGATCGCCGCGGGACGGGCGCTGCGGCCCCGTCGATCGACGCACGCTTGGATCTGACGGCCGGTACTGTCCCGCTTGTTTCGGGTTACGCGGCAGCGACGCTCGGATTTGGTTCGTCGCGCGTCAGTAGCCTGTCCGAGGGCACGACACCGTCTCGTTCCACGCCCCTGCAGGAAGCCCCACCATCAACACATCGCTCATTCGACGCCGGCTGCTGGCGCCGGTTGCCGCAGCCGCGCTGGTCGCGGGCGCGTTCGTCGTCGCCCTTCCTGCGCATCCTGCCTCAGCCGCGCCGGGACCGTTCGTGTGCGCTCCGGGCTTCTACCAGGTGATCTCTGGACAGCTCAAGCAGTTGAACCCGGTCACGGGGACGTACACAGATATCGGCACGGTGAATCCCACGTACTCGACGTACAACGCCATGGGATACGACACGCTCGACAACTATCTCTACGCGCTCAGCACGTCTGCCGGCACCCAGGGCGACCTGCTCCAGATCGCCGACGACGGGTCGATCACCGACCTGGGACTCCCGACGAACCTTCCAGCAGGGAACTATGTCGCCGGCGACTTCGACAACGCCGGCAATCTGATCGTCCGGAGCACTGCCGCGACGTGGTACTCGATCGACGTCACGACTGACGTTGCGACGGTGCTCACGATCACCGGGGCCGCGGACGCCGGCAACGACCTCGTCTGGATCAACGACGTCGCATATCTACTCAACGGCACCACTCTGTACGCGGTGAATCTCAGCACTGACGTCGCGACGAGCGCGACTGTGGCAGGCGTGGTCAGCGGGTCGTTCGGCGCAGCGTGGTCGGACAACCCGAACGACCTCTTCTTCAGCGACAACAACACCGGCCATATCTACGACATCCAGGATTTTGCGGGACCAATGCCCAGTGCCACGTTGCTGGTCACAGGCATAACGACCGGCAATAACGACGGCGCCGCCTGCAAGAACGCCGCGAATCCGTTCGAGGCGCCAGTCGCGAATCCGGACACGTATGCCACGCCATACGACACCGCCCTCACAGAGAATGCCGCAAACGGTGTGATGGCCAACGATGTCGGCGCCGGCATCATGGTGAGCGCCGTCTACGCTGTCACCGGGGGCACGATCCTGATGCAGGGCAACGGTTCGTTCGTCTTCACGCCGACCAACGGCTCCACGACGGCGGGGAGTTTCAGTTACGTCATCCTGGATCCGTTCAATCGCATCTCCTTCACGACGGACACCGTCACAATCACCCTTCCGCCGGCGCCGGACGCAGTGAGCGATTCCTACACGTTGACTGCCGGCACGCCCCTGACCGAGAACGCGGCCGGCGGGGTGCTTGCCAACGACACCGGAACGGTCATCGCGGTCACCGCGAACACGGCCCCGGCCAACGGCGGTGTCGTCCTGGCCGGTGACGGCTCGTTCGTCTACACACCGGATGCCGGCTATTCCGGCCCGGACAGCTTCACCTACACAATCACTGACGAGTACTCGCGCACTGCCACTGCGACGGTCACGTTCCTCGTGAGTCCAGTCGCCGCAGACGTCGCAAGTTCCGGCGTCGGACCGGCCGCACTCGTGGTCACCCCAACTCCGGCCGTCGGGACCGGTCCATTCACGTACGCGCTCACCAGCACTCCACCCGGCGCGGACGGCACTGCTGTCATGAACCCCTCCAGCGGTCAGATCACGTTCACTCCCGCGCTCGGCTTCCTCGGCGTGGTTCCGGTGTTCACGTACACGGCTTCCGACGCCTTCTCCAACAGCGCACCCGCCACCATCTCGCTGACCATCACCGAGCCGGCGCCACCTGTGGCCAACCACGATGCGTACTCCGTCGCGGCGGACGGCGCGCTGACTCAGGCTGCAGCCGGCGGGCTTCTGACCAATGACACGGGCGCCGGCATCGCCGAGACCGGCATTGTGACGCCGCCCGCCGGCAGTGTCGCCGTGAGCGCGACCGGATCATTCGTCTACACCCCGGTCGCGGACTACTCGGGCCCGGACAGTTTCACCTACCGGATCTCCGATGAATACGGCCGCACGACGACGGCCACGGTCGCGATCACCGTCAACCCGGTGGCCCTCGATGTCACCGGATCGGGTCCCGGGCCAGGAGCGATCCAGCTGACGCCCACGACACCGATCGGCACCGGGCCATTCACGTATCACCTCGTCACCACGCCCTCGGCCGCCGACGGCGTGGCCACGATGAACGTCAACACCGGCGTGATCACCTTCACGCCGGCAGCGGGATTCCACGGCAACGTGCCGCTCTTCACGTACGACGTCACCGACGGGGATGCGGATGTGAGCGCTCCAGCCAACATCGACCTCAGCGTCGGATTGCCAACTCCCCCGACAACGATGGACCTGAGCGGCACGACCCCGGCCAACGAGGCGATCACGATCACTCCGGCGACGCCGACCGGAACAGGACCGTTCACGTTCGCGCTCGCGACTGTCCCCTCCGCGGCTGAAGGCACCGCCACGATCAACGCAACAACCGGAGCGATCACCTTCATGCCTGCCCTCGACATCAGCGGCGCGGTACCGCCCTTCACCTACACCGTGACCGACGCATACGATCAGGTCTCGGCGCCGGCCGATGTCGCTGTGGACGTATTGCCACTCGGCAAGCCCGCCGCGGGAACGGGCCCGCCCGGCGATCCGATCACCGTGCAACCGCCTCCCCCGGTGGGCACCGGACCCTTCACGTATCAACTCGTTCCCGGATCCCTGCCGCCCGCGGCCGACGGGACAGTCATCATCAACGCGACGACCGGCGCCATCACCTTCACGCCGGCTCCGGGCTTCAGCGGTCACATCACGGTCCAGTACACGGTGACCGACGCGAGCGATCTCACTTCCGCTCCGGCGGACGTGGCGCTCGACGTCGCCGCCGCGGCAACGACCGTCCCCAGCACGGGCGCCGTCGAGGCCCCGATGCTCTGGGGCCTCCTGCTCCTCGCGTTCGGCTTCGTCCTCGCCTTTCTCGCAGAGACGCGCCGCCCGAAACGCATCTAGCTGGGCCGACATGCCGTATCCCTTCGGCGCGAATGCGACAGAATCGGTAACGCATCAGCAGTCGAGCGCTACCGAGGGGGCCGGATGAATCTGCGGGAAGTCCAGAAGCCGCTCAAGGATCACTACCGGGAGGATCCGGCTTCATCGCGAATCAGGCTCGTCGCGCGCGGCGGTCAGGGCGACGCGCCGATCTCCTGCTCCGTTGACCTCGGCCGAGCGATCTACGCGGCCCAGGCGCACGCCGGCGTCGGCGGTGCCGGGACTGGCGCCTGTTCGGGGGATCTGCTCCTCGGCGCGCTTGCCGCGTGCGCACAGATCACGTGCCAGATGGTTGCCGCCTCGATGGAGCTGCCGGTCGAGGAGATCGGGGTCACGGTCGACGGCGATCTCGACTTGAGTGGAACACTCGGCCTGTCCCGCGACGTGCAGGTGGGATTCGAAGCCATCCGGCTTCGCTTCGAGATCGTGGCCCCGGCCGCAAGCCAGGAGCAGATCGATTCCCTCATCGAGAAGACCGAGCGCTTTTGCGTGGTCCTGCAGACACTCAGGGCAGCGCCCACAATCGAGACCAGCGTAGTAATGGGAGTGTCAGGCACCAGTCCGGCACTCGCCTGACCGGAACCTGATCGCGAGGAGGAACGATGCCGAGATACCTGATCGAGCGACGGTTCGAGATACGAGAGGACGAGATGCCCGATATCGGGCGGCGGTCACGGCAGATCGTGGAAGAGTCGTTCCCGGAGATCACGTGGGAATACAGCCACGTCACCGTCGATGAGAAGGGTGGCGTCAAGACGTTCTGTGTCTACGGCGCGCCCACCGAGGACATGGTTCGCGAGCACGCGAAGCAACTGGGGTTCCACGAGATCCTCGCGCTCTACGAGATCGCGGGAGAGGTGACGCCCGCAGACTTCCCGCCGCTCTGACCCCCGCTATCCCTCTGCTGGAGCGGCGTCGCTTCCGCGCTGGAGATGGCGCGCGTCGGCTGCGTGGCTGGCCGCGACCAGCGCGAGCGTGCGCAGTCGCGCAACGCTGTCTCGCTGCGCTGTGTCGGCCGCGGGGATGAGTTCGAGCGCCTCGCGGTAGAGCGCGGCCGCTTCCTCCTTCGCCCATCCGCGTCCCGCGGCGTCCGCCGCGGCGAGCAGGTACGTGAGCGCACGGGCGTCCCAACCGGCCTCCCGCCAGTGCGCGGCGAGGGCTGTCGCCGTTGCGCCGGCACCCGCCGTCGCGGCCTCGAGAAACTCCGCCACGGCGGCATGGCGCTCACTGCGCGTCGCCCGCGGCACGGTCGCGTATGCCACCTCGCGGATGAGCACGTGCTTGAAGGTGAACTGCTCGTCGCCCTCGATCCATGACGAGGATTCGCGCCGAATCAGGTCGTGCGCCTCGAGGGAATCAAGCGCTTCCGGAAGGTCGTCGATGTGCTCCATGCGCTCGAGGGCTCCGCTCCAGAACACCTTGCCGACGACGGCCGCGGCGAGCAACAGGCGGCGTTCCGTGATGGGGAGGGCGTCGATGCGCGCGGAGACGAGTTCGCGGATGCTGGTCGGCAGATGCTGGCCGGCTACGAGCGGGATCTCTGCCACCGATGCCGCGAGTTCCTCGATGAACAGCGGGTTGCCCTCCGCCGTCTCGGCAACGTGTCTCGCATCCTCGCCGTCAACACCGGTGCGGAGCAGCCCAGCCGCGAGCTGCCGCGAGTCCTCGATGCCGAGCGCCTCGAGCGAAAGCGCCGAGTACGTCGAGAGCCCACCGCCCCAGCCGGGATGCGCGAGCAGCAGGTCGGGGCGCGCGAGCGCCAGGAGCATCACCGGCGCGTGCCGCACACGCGAGGCGAGCACTTCGAGCAGGTCGTACGTGCCGTTGTCAGCCCAGTGCAGGTCCTCGAACACGAACACGGTTGGACGGTCCCGCGACACCAGTTCGACGAACTGACGGGCAGCAAAGAAGAGCACCTGTCGATCGCCGACCTCGTGCTCGTGACCGAGACCGATGAAGAGCGCAAGGTGCGACGCCAGTTGATCCGTCGCCTCGCCGAGGTGCAGCGACTCGAGCGCGATGCGGAGTTTCTCGCGCGCGGCATCGACGTCATCGCTCGCGAAAATGCCCGCGAATTGTTTGACGTGCTGGGTGAACGGGCCGTGCAGCGTTTTCTCACCGTAGGGAAGCGACCGGCCGCGAAAAATCTGCACGCCCGCCTGCTCGAGCTCGGCCGAGAACTCCGATGCGAGCCGCGTCTTGCCGACGCCGGCCTCGCCGAAGACCGTCATCAAGTGCGGCCGTTGCTCCGCCACCACGCCCTCGAAAACCCTTTGCAGGATGGCGGTTTCGCGCACCCTGCCTACCATCGGCACGGTCGCGACACTGCGTTCACCGGGCGCAGTGGTTGTCCGCAGCGCAAGCCATCCCCGCACCGGCGTGGACTTTCCCTTCACGGTCATGGGATCGACTTCGCGGTACTCGACAATCGACCGCGTTGCGCGGAAGGTCGCCTCACCAACCAGGATGCCGTCGGTCGGCGCTTCGTTCTGCAGGCGCGACGCGGTATTGATGACGTCGCCCGCAACCATCCCCTCCCCCAGGTCCGGCCGCGCCCCGAGTGACACGATCGCCTCGCCGGTGTTGACGGCAATGCGCACCTGCAGGTCGAGGCGCTCGTCGGTCGCGTTCATCTGCGCGATGGCAGCCCGCACGCTCAGCGCTGCGCGCACCGCGCGCTCGGGGTCATCGCCGTGCGCGACCGGTGCCCCGAACACACCCACGACCGCGTCGCCGATGAATTTCTCGACCGTTCCACCGTAGGCCTCGATCTCGGAGCGCAGGCGTGCGTAATACGGCGTGAGAATTGCGCGCACGTCCTCCGGATCGAGCTGGTCGGCACGTGCGGTGAAACCGGCCAGATCCACAAAGAGGACCGTGACGATCTTGCGCTCCTCGCTGCTCTCCGCAACGTCGAGCTGAGCGCCACAGCCACTGCAGAAGCGGGCACCGGCCGTATTGACGTGGCCGCAGCGGGTGCACGTTTCCATTCGGAGCAGCCTACGACCCGCGGTGCCGGCTGCGGAGCCTACGCCGCGGAACTTCCGCTCCCGCCTGCAAACGCTGCGGCGAGTCCGCCGACGAGCCGGTCAAAACTTCTGTCGATGTCGACCGGCATCCCGAAACCGCCTTCCGCCTCGAGAGCTGACAAATCCGTGGAGCGCCGCGCGCAAGCCACGGATCGCGTCCACGGCGTCGTTGTCGCGCAGCTCGTAGCCGGCCATGACGTCAAACGCCACCTGCACCAACGCCGCGCTGGCGATCTCATCGTCAACGTCACCAACGACCGGAGCGCGCTGCGCAGCGGAGTATCGCCCCGGGTATTGGTGCGCCCAGGCGCGATATGCCCGCGCCATCGCGGTGACGGCCTCGCCTCTCGCGCGACCGACTGCCGCACGGCCGAGCACTCCGGCGAGCTCCTGCTTGGCGCGCAACGCGATGCTGCGCCGCAGCCCATCGATTCCGGCGATGTGCTTGTACAGCGATGGCTGGCGGACACCGAGGTGCTCCGCCAGCGCCGCGAGGGTGAGGTTCGCCAGGCCGACTTCGTCGGCAATCCGCTCGCCCTCCTCGACGACCCGCGTCTCGGTGAGCCCCGCTCTAGGCATCGATACCGAGATCGCGGATGAACGCAATCACCGCTTCGTTGGTCGTCTCCGCCTGCTGCGACTGGGGGTAGTGCCCGGCCTCCGGCACGATCACGGCGGACCCGTGCAGCGTCGCGGCGATCCAGTCGGCCTCGGCCTTCGGATCGGGAAAGTCGGGGTCGGCGGCGCCCATGACCACCAGCGTCCGCGCCTTGACCTCTCCGAGGCGAGCCTCGGCCACATCGTGGTTGGTGTGCGTCGTGCGCGAGAACGCCTTGGCATGTCCCGGGCGGTGCAGGGCCGCAACCACCTGATCTCGGTACGCGGCGAAGTCATCAGGCTTCCGTCCCGCATAGAGCTTTGGGAGGTATGACTTCCACATCGCCGGCGCCCAGAGCGGTGCCATCGCAACCCGGAACAGCAAACGCTGGAGCGCGCTCGTGCTGCCGTTGCGCACGAAGGGTCCGACAAGCACGAGGCCGCGCACCAGATCGGGATGTTCGGCAGCCGTGATGACCGCAGCGCCCGCGGCCATCGAGTTCCCGACGATGACTGCCGGTCCGCCGAGCTCCGCAATCAGCGAGGCGATGTCCGCCGCGGTCTCCGCGTCGCCGTATGTCGCGAACGACGCGTCGCTGTCGCCATGGCCGCGCAGATCAGTGGCGGCCACCCGATAGCCCGCGTTGCGCAGCGCCGGCGCCAGGAATCGATAGGTGGCCCGGAGATCGCCCATGCCAGGCACGAGGACGACAAGCGGTCCAGTGCCGTCGACGTCGTATGCGATCCGTCCTTCGGGACCGGTGAGATAGCAGGTGTCCGTGCTGCGGGCGGCGGTGTCTGTTTCCATGATGGCTACTCTAGCTAGCTAAATGGCTAGTGTCAATAGCCCGACACGGCAAGATGCAGCTGCTGCGGAAGTGTCCTGCGCCGGCGGGTACGGCCTCTGCGCTTCGTGAGCCCGAGCATACTGTCGGCACATGGTCGCCACCAGGTGGCCCAGCGACTGAGGAGCTTCCACCATGGGGTTTCTGACGCACAAGACGGATGTCTCGGACGATCTGCTCCAGAACGGCATCCGCGGCAAGGCAACCGTCGAGCAGGCGGACATGGAAGGCGGCATGTCGTATTCGGGATACATGAGCACGCGGAAACAAGAGGGTCTGCTCACCGGAGACCTGACGATGACCAGATACAAGCTCCGCCTCCACGTGGAACTGCCCGATCGCGAGCCGTACGAGGCGACGGTGAAGCTGCCCGTTCCCGGCCCGAAGATCCGGTATATGACGGGCGGGAGCGTCTGCGAAGTCCTCGTCGATCCGAAGAAGGCGGACCACCTGGCCATCGATTGGAACGGCACCTTTCAGCAGGGCACCGTCGAGCAGATGGCCGCCGCGAATCCCATGATCGCGGCCGCCCTGAAGGGCGCGGGTGTGGACGTCGCTGCGGTGACGCGGATGCAGGAGGCGGCCATGGCCCAGGGTCAGATGCCGGGCAACGTGATCATCGGCGGCCAGATGATGGGCGCATCAGCGATGGCCGCCAAGCCCGACCCGCTCGATCAGTTGAAGAAGGTCGCCGATTTGCACGCCGCGGGCGTCCTCACGGATGAGGAGTTCGCGACCGAGAAAGCCAAGCTGCTGAACAGCTGATCAGCACCGCGGCGTAGGCCGCGACCGTAGCCGCGAAGAATGCCGGCGGAAAGCCGTTGTGTTGCGCGAGGGCACCAGCAACGGCATTCCCGGCCGCGGTCCCACTGCCGCCCGCGGTGGACATCCATCCGAACGCTTCAGCGCCACGGGACCCACCATGGCGATCGATGAGCAGCGACGTCGTCGCGAACGCCGGGTTCAGCGCGAGACCGCCCACCGCCAGCAGTAGCCCAATGGCTGCGAGGGGGAGCGCTGCGAGGAGCGCCGTGGTCGCCCCAGCAAGCAGCGCCAGGAGAACGATCAAGCGGATGGCCGGATCTGCTTTCCAGCGGAATGCCCCGTAGAGCACCGCTCCGCTGATCCCGCCCACGGAGACCGCCGCGATCAGGACACCGCCGATCGCCGGAAGGCCGCGGGCGATGGCGAGCGATGGCGCCGCGACCTGGAAGACGCCGAGCATGGAGCCGAGCAGAAAGGCAACGGCCAGCACCGCTGGGAGGGACGTTGCTCGCCCGCCAGCCGTCTGCGCCGGTGCTTCGTGGACCGTCGCCTCACTCGTGCCGAGCGCGGCGAATGCGACTGTTGCCACGCCGCTGATGATCGCTGCCGTGATCAGCCCCACCCCAGCCCCGAATCCGAGCATCGCCGCAATGAGCAGTGGGCCCGTCACCAGCGCGATCTCCTGCGTGAGGTAGACGAGGCTGAAGGCGGCCGTGCGTTCATTCGGGGGCACGTGCCGGCCCCACTCCACCCGCATCGCGACCGAAACCGGCGGAAGCGCCAGCCCTGCGACGGCGCTCAACGGCACCATCGCCCAGACCGCGCCACCCGCCCACGCCACCAGGACGACGCCTGCAAGCGCGGCTGTATGGATCGGCCCGCAGGCGAGCATCACGATCCGCGTGCCGTGCCGGTCGATGAGCCGACCCTGAATCGGGCGCGCGACGGCAGCTCCCAGCCAGAGCGCGGCGCTCACGGCACCGGCCGAGATCAGTGAGCCGGTGGCTTTGTGCACCACGAGGACGAGGCCAACCGGCGCAGCACCCTGGGTGAGTTCCGCCAGCAGGCCCAGCACGGCCTGGCTGCCGACATGCGGCACGCGAAGCAGCGCGGCGTAGCTCCCGCCGGTGCGCGCCGGCGAGGCCTGTCCGGGTGGGTGCGAAGGCTGGGGCACGTCAGGACAATTCCTGCGCGATCTCCCAGATGTGCCCGCTCGGGTCGGCAAACGCGGCCGTGCGGATCCCCCAGGGCCGGTTCATCGGACCGTTCAGGAGCGCGATGCCACGCTCCCGCAACGTCGCGCAGACCGCATCCACGTCACTGACACGGATCGTGAATTGCGAATGCGCGCCCGCGCCGCTCGCCCCGACGGTCGCGGGCGCGATGAGCGCGTCTGCCTCCGCGATATCGAGCAGATTGACGAGCACACTGCCGAACTGGAACACCGCTGAGTTCGCGTCTTCGTAATACACGGGCAGGTCGAAAACGTCCTGGTAGAAGTGCTTCGCCGCGCCGAGATCGTCGACGAACAACGTGACCGCACCGATGTCCTTCGGTTGCTCGGACCACTCGCTCATCTCATAACTCCCTCTCGGATTTCAACTCTGGCAGCCGCAGGGCGACACTCTAAGGGCAATCGAGCCATCCCGCGTCCACGTCTCGCGGAGCCTGCGGCAGGATTCGCGTCAGACGCTGTAGCCGCGCATCACGCTGTCCACGATCTGCTCCGCGAACGCGAGGTCGAGCACCCCGCCGAACATGAGGCGGAAATACACGGGACCGACGAGCAGCTCGGTGGCGACGGCGATGTCCACGTCCCGACGGAGATCGCCGCGCGCGATTCCACGCTCGACCACCCGGGCAACCTCGGTACGCCGCGCCTCGACAACCGTCGCGCGAAACGGGTCGCCGATTGTCGGGTTGCTCGCGATCTGCGAAAGCATCGCCTTGATGACCGGCCCGAAGTCGGTTTCCGTTACCGCCCGCATCGGGTTGGTGACCACCGCGAGCAATTCGTCGTGCGTGTTGTCCGTATCGGCGACGGCGATGTGCGGCGAAGCGAGCTGGCTGAGCAGATCCTGCGCGAGCGCCTGCTTCGACGGCCATCTCCGGTAGATCGCGGTCTTGCCGACACCTGCGCGCGCGGCGACGTGCTCGAGACGCATCGCGGCGAAGCCCTCCTCCATCAGGATCTCGCGGGCCGCCGTGAGGATCGCCTGGTGCACGCGCTCGCTGCGTGGCCTGCCGACACGCGTGGAATCAGCGCCGGCGACGGCTGGTTGGGTCGGCTGAGGGCGCTGGATTCGCATCTTGAGCTATAATACGAAACGCATCGTATCGATGTAAGGAGAACACAACGTGACCACGAAAGACAACACCCGCATTGTCGCGCTCATCGAGCGTGCCGAGCGCCAAACCCCGTTTTGCGACTGTGGCGAACCCACCGCCGCAATGGCCGAGGATCGTGAGATCTGGCTTGCCTGCACGGCACATCCCAGTCCGTCGGGCGGAATGCTCCGCCGGCTGCTCGCTACCCTCGCGTCGACAGGGCACACCCGCAAGCTCATCGTCGAGCCGGTCTGACAACCGCCTTCGGCGGGACCGAGCGACCCCGAAGCGCTAGAGAGACAGACAGCGCGCGGTTGCCGGTGATGCCGGGAAAGTCCGATCGAGGGCCGACTCTCGTCCATCCGACCGGCTGACCATCGACGGAACTACGACCTTGGGGTCACGCGTCGAGGACCGCACGCACATGGTCCAGGAGATCCGCCGCGTTGAATGGCTTGGACATCAGGCGAATTCCCTGGTCGACAACTCCTTGCGATGCGACCACCAACTCTGGGTATCCCGACATGTACAGCACCCTTATCCCGGGGCGTAATTCGGAAAATCTCTCCGCGACTTCCTTGCCCGTGGTCCCCGGCATCACAACATCGGTGAGCAAGAGATCGATCGTCTGGCGATGGCGCTTCAGCAGCCCGAAAGCCTCCGTTCCGCTGCGCGCCACGAGGACGTGATAACCGTGCTGCAACAGAATGCGGCTGGCCACGTCGAGGACCAGTTCCTCATCCTCGACAACAAGAATCGTCTCCCCTCCCCGATGTCCCTGTACCGGTCGAGGCGGTTCGGGCACGGTCACCGCCGCAGCGACGCTCGGGAGGAGGATCGTGACTGTGGTGCCGGCACCCACAACGGAATGGATTTCCACGAGACCGCCCGTCTGACTCACGATCCCATATACGGTCGCGAGCCCCAGGCCGGTTCCTTTGTCTTTGGGCTTCGTACTGAAGAAAGGCTCGAATGCACGATCGAGCGTTTCCCGATCCATGCCAGCGCCCGTGTCGCTGACCCGTATACGAACAAAGGGCCCGGCGTCGATGACGGGATGTAGTGACGCAAACTCGTCATCGACCTTGAAGTTCTCGGTCACGACGGTCAATGTGCCGCCATTGGGCATCGCATCACGCGCGTTCACGGCGAGGTTGAGGAAAATCTGCTCCATCTGTCCTCGATCTGCGCGAACGGGGTTGAGGTCTCTGGTGACACGCGTCACCAGGGCCACATGCTCACCGATTGTCCGGCGCAATAATGTCTCGACCTCGCCAATGATGTCGTTCATATCGAGCACCTCGAGGTTTCGCACCTCTCGCCGCGCAAACGAAAGCAACTGATGCGTCAGGCCGGCGGCTCGCTCCGCTGCAGCTCCGATCTGCGCGACATCACTGAGCACGGAAGTCAGACGGACACGTGCCTCGATCGGGCGGCTTTCAAGCTCCTCGCCGATACCGTCTGACACAAAAGCCACGTAATTCAGGATCGCTGCCAGGAGATTGTTGAAGTCGTGCGCGACGCCACCTGCGAGCTGACCGAGACTCTCAAGCCGGTGGGACTGGTGTAGCCGCGTCTCGAGAAGGTCGCGCGCAAGCTGCACGTCTGCCCGCTCTTCTTCGCGCCGGGTGACCGTGCGGTCGCTCGCATCGCGGATCGCCGCCGAAACGAGCGGGCCATCGCTCGTGTCGATTGTCGAGAGCGATATCTCCACCGGGAACTCCGACCCATCCTTTCGTCGGCCTTCCAGTGGCGATGCAGCGCCGCGCGGCGCGGATTGCTGACCCGTGGCACGTCGGGATTCGCTCTCGGCGGAGATGTTCTGCGCAGGCTGCGGCACCAGGATATCGACGGGGTGATCAATCAGTTCTGCGCTGGTATATCCGAACAGCTCCTCGGCCTCTGCGTTGACGGCGGCGATGCGTCCGCTCTGGTCGACGGCGACGGCCGCGTCCTCCGAGACCTCCTGCACGCCGCGGAAGTTCGCAGGTTCGCGGCGTCGCTCGCTGACGTCTCGAATCGCGAGCGTCACGATTGATCTGCCGTCTGTCGGCGTCGTCGTGAGCATGATCTCGGCAGCGAACTCCGACCCATCCTGACGCCGGGCAAGCAGTTGCGTCGGCGAGCCTCCCGCTCGAATCGGTGCGCCGTCCACTTCGGCGTCTCCCTGCTGCGAGAGCGCTTCGCGGAAGGACCGTGGAATTAGGCGGTCGGCCTGCTGATGGATCAACGCGTCGTGGTCAAAGCCGAAGAGTGCCGCCGCGGCGGCGTTGGCGAAGGCGATGCCGCCGCCGTCATCGATACCAAGAATTGCCTCGGGAATCGTGTCCAGAATCGCATCGAAGTGGACACCGCCGAATACATCGAACGCAGTCATTTGGGCACCACGTCGAGGCCCTCGCGGATCGCAATCACGACAGCCTCGAGCTTGGAGTGCGCACCCAGTTTTTCGATGACGCGCTGCGTATGGTTGCGCGCGGTATTGGCGCTGATCGACATCGCCGACGCAATATCGATCAGGGAAAGACCGCGTGCGAGATACCCGAGCAGTTCGGTTTCTCGACGCGTCATGTCGTCGCCAATACGATGCTCTGTGCGGCGCAGTCCTGCAACCACTTGAGGCAGCAGTTCCGCGGGGATCACCACCTCACCGTCGTGCACACGCCGGATGGCGCTCGCGACGTCATCCACCGACGCCGTGTTGGCAATCACTCCGGAGCACCCAGCCGAAATGCATCGCAGCGCGGCGTCCGGTGCCGCAGTGTCCACACGGACGATCACCTTCGTCTCTGGACGTTCGGCGAGCACGATCTCGGTCAACGCCGCGGCATCACCGTCCGGCATCCGGTAGGCGGCCAGTAAGACGTCAGGGCGCAGCCTCCGAACCGTCTCGAGTGCCTCAGCCCATGTCTGCGCGCTTCCGATGACGCGGGTCTCGCCTCTTCGGTTCATCAACCGCAGCAGTCCCTCGACCAGAACGGGCTCATCGCCGGCGATGACGAGCCGGGTCACGCGAGCCACTTCGGGGTCAGGGAGCGCTTTGGTGAGTTCAAGCACGTCGTCAAGATGCTCGAGGAAAAGATCAAGCAACTTCGGATCGAAGAGGCCGCCGCGATCTCGCTGCATGACGTCGATCGCCGTGTCCATGGGCAATGCTGCTCGGTACACTCGATCCCGCGTCAGCGCATCAAAGACATCGGCCACGGCGGTGATGCGCGCTTCAAGGGGAATGTCCTCCCCGCGCCGGCGGTTCGGGTATCCGTTGCCGTCCCAGCGTTCATGGTGGTTGAGCGCGACAGAGGCCGCAAGGATCAGGACGGGGCTCGTCGAACCGCCCAGCAGCGCGTGACCCAGCTCGCAATGGCGCTCGATGATCGTTCGCTCTTCAGGAGTCAGCCGGCCCGCCTTGAGCAACACCCAGTCGGGGATGCCGATCTTGCCGACATCGTGCAGTGCGGCTGCAAGGCGGAGGGCGGGCGCGGGGTCGACGACGAATCCGCACCAGTCAGCAAGCGCAGCAGCAGTGACGCTCACTCGCTCGATGTGCCGGCCGGTGTCATCGTCGCGAAGGCACACCGCCGAGCAGAGATGCCGGACGAGTCGCTCGTCATCGAGTGACGATCCCGACGTGACCGTCTCGAGGCGCCTTCGCAAATCGCTGATTCCGGTGGTGCTTTCGATCACCTTGTGCTCGAGCTCCCGCACGTGCTCGGCAGCCGCGCGTTCGAGATGACGCCGCCGAAGCGCGCTGCTGACCTGCATCAGGAGTTCGTTGGGACTGAACGGCTTGACGATATAGCCCGACGCCCCGTGTTCGAATGACTCGTTCGCAATGTCGACGTCGTCGGATCCCGTTATCACGACAACTGCAGTGTCGAGATCCCGAACCCATGCCTCGTTGAGGAGTGCTGCTCCGGATTCCCCACCGAGTTCGAGATCCACAAGTGCAACTTCAGGATGGTGCGCCGCCCACATCAGGCGCGCCTCCCCGGCGCTCGCCGCTTGCACGACTCGATGGTGGGCCTTCTTCAGGATGCGCTCGGTCGCGTCGCGCATGCGGTCATCGTCATCAACGATGAGGACGGTTGGGCGGACAACGCCTTCCACCATTTCAGACCACCGATCCCGTGCGGCGGACGGGCGGCGCAGCGCGTGTCAGCCGTCGCCCCACGACGCTCCGACCGATCCAGAACGCAAGAACGATCAAAGCCCCGATGGCGAGGCCGAGCGTCAGCGGGACGTACGCCGGAACACCCGACTCCAAACGCAGAGCGAGGGTTTGCGACATGATCGTCCGAACCAGTTTTCCATTCGCGAACACGGTGACACTCGCCTGTGCGCGGTACATGTCCGCCAACGAAGCCGGCTCTGTCCAAACCGCAGCGAGTGGCACACGACCATTGGGAACCACGTACGTATCGGACGGCGTGAGAGGCAGTGTGGCGACACGTTGTCCCTGGGCGTCGTCGATGGTGACCACGCCCGCGAACGTGAGGAGCACGTTGCCGGTGTTTGAGAGTGTGAGCGCGAACCCAACCTGGCCAGGCGTCGCATCCGATCCGCGGAGTGCCGTCAGGCCTGCTGATGCGTCGGCAGCGCCTGGGACCGTGACGACGACAATCAACGCCGCGCGCGCCTGGATCGGAGTTCCCTGCGGCGTCACGCCAGTGTCGGCCGCCGCGACGACGGCGCCGAGATGCTGACCGGAGGAAACCGACGCCGGGACCGTCAGCGTGAACTTGTCTGTGAACTGCGCATGCGCGGCTACGGCAACTGTCGGCACGGAGACGGTGATCCAGGCGCCGACCGCGTGCATGGTGGCAGCCGGCTGGGCAGGCGCCAGGCCGCCGCCCGCTGCAGTCAGCAGATCTGCACCGTACACGTCGAAACGCAGAGCGTGATCCGAGAAGTTTTCCACCACGATCGCATCAGCGATGCGCTGCCCGGCGACAAGCGCGAAATTGAAGTGGCCACCGGGCAGCGTCGTGCGTCCTTCTTCTACGGGGTGCACACCGAAGAGCTGCGCGGTCGCCGCGCTCGGTGACTCGTCAGCGGCAAGCGCAGTGATCTGTAGATCGACTGCGAATGCTGCGATGATCATGATGCCGACCATCAACACCGCACGAGCGCGCGCGGACTTGATGAAACGTACGTGCGGCTCGGATTTCAACTCTTCCTCGAAACGGATGAGGTCTCAGCCTAACCGTGTTCCCCGGTAGTCGCCGTCACAAAGAGGCACGAACCTCAGGAAGTTGTGACGAAACGTCTCACGGATAAGGCTCCGAAGATCGCAGCCAGCTTGCTCGTCATCGAAGAGGCCCGGACGACCGGCAGTGTGAGAGTGCTGCTCGATCGCCCGGCCACTCCTTGGGGAGGGGGTTTGGGGCTAACCGGTCACGGTGTACTGGATCGTCGCCGCAAACGAAGTGCCCGGCGTCGTGCCCGCCGGCACTGCGACCACGATCTGGTTGTTGACCAATGTCCACGTGCCTTCACTCGTCGCCGATGCGGTGGCGAGGGTTATGGGAGTGGAGTACGTCCCGAAGTCTGTGGTGGGCGTCCCCGTCAGTACGTACGGACTGCCCGGTGGCACGACCGCCGCGGCACCAGCATTCATCGCGTTGGCGACGATCGTAGGGTCAACCAAAATCGTGAAGTCCGCCCACGGGATGTAGAGGCCGGCACCCGCGGCGTGCCAGAGATTCGTCGCAGCGAGGGTGACGCTCGACACAGCCGAATCGTTCATCGTGTCGGTCCAGGTCACGCTCCCGAGATTGGTTGCTGCAGTCGAACTGCCGGCTACCAATGTCGGTAGCGTCAGTGCACCTGGAGCGGAAATGCTGAGGACGCCACTCGACGTGGAGCCGGTGACGATTTGCGTGCCGCTGGCAGCGGCCGCCGGAAGGGATCCGAGCACGATGAGCGCACCTGCCGCGGCTACTCCGGTCGCCGTGCGCATTGAGCGCCGCCACGCTGCCCTGGTTGCGGTTTCCTTGATCATCCCCTGCCTCCCAGATTGTTTGCGCCGTGCTGTTGTGTGAGGCGCTACTGACATGTTCGCCCCTCATGGAAACGCACGCGAGATGCGTCTGCACCGAGTCGGACTGATGCAAGGACACCATGAGCCGCCGACGATCGTTGCAGTGCGGCCGTGACGCTCGCTCAGTCAGAGGTCAGCCCGCAGCGATCTGATTCCGCAACGACTTGAGCGCGCCGACGAAGATCTCGGAGAAGGTCGGAAACGGCTGAATCGTGTCCCGAAGCACGTCGAGCGGCACGTGCGCGCGAATGGCAAGCGTCGCCTGCTGCATCCACTCGCCGGCCTCCGGTCCAAGCGCGTAGGCGCCGGTCAGTCGGGTCCCGTCGCTCAGGACGGTCAGGAACCCGTTGGTTTCGGCGTACTTGCGCGAATAGGTCTCGGTCTTGGCGATGTCGACCAGCTGCGCGGTGGCGCTGAAACGGTCCTCCGAAACGCCGACTGACGCGGCCTGCGGATCGGTGTACACGGTGCTCGGGATCGCTTCGTAATTGGCGTCTCGTTGCTCGCCGAGAATGTTCGAGGCGACGACCTCGCCCTGGTATTTCCCGACATGCGTGAGCAAGCGCACACCGGTGACGTCGCCAATTGCCCACAAACCATCGGCGAGACGCAGTCGCGCGTCCACCGGAACCCCGTGAGGATTCGCTTCGACGCCAACCGTCTCGAGACCGATTCCTTCCACACGTGGACGCCTGCCCGTGGCGACGAGCAACTGATCGCCGCGCTGTTCGGTGCCGTCCTCGAGTTGGAGGACGTACTCGTCGCCGTCGCGGCGGGCTCCGGTGACCTTGACGCCGAGGACGAGGTCGATACCGTCGCGTCGCAACGCCACCGCCAGCGCTTCGCCCAACGGCGCCGGGTCATGAGCGAGCAGGTGTGGGGCGCCCTCGACGACTGCCACGTCGCCGCCGAGGCGGCGCACGGCCTGCGCCATCTCCACGCCGACGGGTCCCCCGCCGAGCACGAGCAGCCGCTTCGGTACTGCTTTCATGCTGGTCGCTTCGCGGTTGGTCCAGATCCCCGGGAGGCCGATCAGTCCCGGCACCGGCGGAATCACTGCGTCCGAGCCGGTTGCCACGACGATGTGGGTGGCGGTGTGACGCACGCCATCGACCTCGACGGCGCCCGGACCGGCAAGCGTTCCGGTGCCCCGAAGCAGGTCGATCCCCTTGCTTGCGAGCCACTTTTCCTGGCCCGCATCGGAGTAGTCCGACACCATGTAGTCGCGCCAGGCCAGCGCGGCCGCAACATCGATCTGCGCACTGGCGGTGGCGTCGCGCGCGCCCTGGACGGCCTCGCCGGGTCGCAGCAGCGTCTTCGACGGAATGCAGGCGTAATACGAGCACTCGCCACCGACCAGCCGGCGTTCGACGACGGCGACATGCAGGCCGCCGTCCGCGAGCTCGCCGGCACAGTGCTCACCGGGGGAGCCGGCGCCAACGACGATGACGTCGTAGTCACTCACGTCGCCGCCCCTTCGCCGCCGGCGCCGGCGGCCCCTGCCTGCTCCTCCACCATGAACTTTGCATACCAGTCCGGCCAGTTGGGGTCGTCGTGGCCGATTTCCTGTTCGTGCTGTCCGTGCGCCTCCGCGGCGCGCCGAAGCGCGGCTGCAAGCACGGGTGCGGACTCATACGTAGCGGACATGCTTGATCCTCCTCGTCAGCGGCCGGGCCGGCGCGTTGTGACTTCCTGGACGAACCAGGAGTTGCCGTCGGGGTCGCTGAACGACACAAACGATCCGTAGCTCCGGTGGTCGGGAGCGGGCCCCGCTGCACGCGAGGCGTTGCCCGCGTGGTGGAACACCCCGCCGGCGTCGTGGAACACGTCACTCACCACAACGCCTTCTGAGGTCAGTTCAGCCCGCGCAGCGTCGATGTCGCTGACGACGAGCTGCAGACCCTCCGTGGAGCCGGGCGCTGCCCCCGTCAGCCCACTGCCAAAGACGATCGAGCATCCCGAACCTGGAGGCGTGAACTGCACGACCCGGAAGCCGTCCGGTTTCGCGAAGTCCGCATCCAGCCGCCAGCCGAGCGACTGATAGAAGGCCTTCGCCCGGTCGACGTCCGACACCGGGAGGACAACGACCTCAAGTCTCATGTCCATGAGTGCTACCTCTTCGGGCTGACTCCGATCTGTGCCTCCCGCCGGTCAGCCTCCGGCTCGCGAGCGTACAGTGCCAGAGGCGGCCACAGATTTGCCACGCGGCGCCCGACCGAACGGTGTGTCCTGCGCGTCGCCCGAGGCGCCGACCCGCTATGTTCGGCTTGCGAGAATGACGAATATCACCAGAAACGCAACGATCGCGACGAGAAAACCGAGGACGATCCGACGCGACGCCGGGGATCGATCGAAGGGCGTGTTACCGGCCACATAAAAACCCGCAAGGACAAGGCCCGGTGCCGCCGCCGCAAGTTCGGCTTTCGAATTGACGAATCTCCGGCCCATCGGGCCGACACCCAGCTCGGTCAACAGTCCGTCAACTGCGTCGCCCGTGAAGAGCCCGGATGGAATGCTCATCAGCGTCGCGCCCTCAGCGTCCTGGAACACGATGAGATTGCTCGTGCGGCTCTTGTCGGTAATCAACAGGAGTTCGGCGCGGCGTACTGCGGCCCGCGAACAAGCAACCTGATGCCCCTGCCAGTCCGTGTATCGAATCTGCAGTCCATCGAGCTCGAGCCTCGTGCGTTGGCGCGTGCCGCGGGATATTGATCGCAGACGGATCACCGCGAAAGCGACGAACCCGAGAACAAACACGAGCCATATGAGGGCAGCGATCCGCAGTGGCGGAACCCACACCGCCACGGAGCACACCGCAAGCAGCATCAGCAGCTGCAACGCAGCCGTCGCGCCGAGCACCGAGCGAATCGAGGGTCCATCGCCGTCGGCTCGGATCTCCGACACAGTACCGGTTACCGGGCTGGAAATGCCTTCATGCGCATCCATCTTTTGGTCGCAGTCTATTCGTGCGTTGCTGCGCGCCCGGTGCCGTGGCTACCCCGTTACGTGGCGGTGAGTCGCTCGAATCGCGTCCATCCGGTGCCACTTGCGCGGTGATGTTGTCGGTCTTGCACCTAGGGGGCCTTTGGGCAGGTCCCAGCGACGCTCCGTGCCCGCCGGCAAGCGGCAACACGGAGGTGTGATCAACGCGATAGGATCGATCGCATGAGCGTGAGAGAGGGTCGGGACGCGGTGGAGTCGCGCGCCACGGCGGCCCCCAACACCATGACGCCTGACGGGCGCTTCTTCTTCGACGGAGATCAGTGGCACGTCGTGCCTTTGGCACCCGAGGTGATCCAGCCCCGCCGTGGAGTCCCGTCCGCAGTCATCTGGACCCTCGTCGTGCTCGCCGGTGTGGTCGGCGGCGCCGTGATCTTTGAAATCCTCGTCGCCGTGGGGTTGGAAGCCACCCACTAGCGGCGTCACGCCAACGCGAACGGCGTTGAACCTAGCCCTTCACGGGCGTGAGGTCGACACTGAGCGCCAGTGAGCACGCCGGGACGTTTCCCATCAGATCGTTGCCGATCGGATCGACCACCGTGTAGTACCCCGACACCGGAATGGCAATTGGCGTTCCATCGAGCAGCGGATCCGTCCAGTCTCCCGAACCGATTTGAGCGGCGACCGTCCTCACGGGGTTGCCGCAATCGTCGGCAACGCTCACGGCATACGTGCCGCCTTCCAGATAGTGCCTGGCGCCGTTCGTCCCGAAGTTCACGGCGCCGGACGCCGGCGAAGGGGAGCATGCAGCCAGTCCGACGGCAAGGAGCATCGCGGCCGCGCCACCGATGACCTTCTCTGCTCTCTCGGTCTTGGTGCTCGATAGCGTCATTTCACGCGACGCGGGCTCGGCGGTCACTGGAACCAACCCTCGACGTCGAGGATCGCGTCGATATCGCCGAGACCGTTGTAGAGCTTCACTGCTCCAGCCGTGCTGTCGCCCGTTGTATCCAACTCCACGACCGCTAGATTGGGGAGCGCAACACTCGGCCCGACGTTCAGGTCCGAGGCAAGCGGTCTCGGCAGATTCGCGGGATACAGCGTGAACACCGTACCCGCGCTGCCGTCCACGGCGGTGAGATTCGCGATCACCGCGACCGCACCGGTCACGGGGACGCCGGCAACTCCTGCCACGGCGATCGTATCGACGCCGCCAGGGACGAGCATCCGCCCGGCGCACGGCGTTCCGGAACCCGCTCTGGTGTCGCATACGCGCGATGGCCCTGTCGCTTGAAACTGCTTTCCCGCGGAAGCGCTGGGGCTGCCGAACCATCCGTTGGCGTCGACCACGATGTTGATGGTTCCCTCGGAGTTGTAGACACAGATGTCTGTGTCATTGCCTCCGAGGCTGGCCGGCCCGAGCGGAACGATGACGCGATTCGCGAGGGCTACCGCCGGTCCGACGTTGAGCGTGGAGAAGCGTGGCGCGCTGCCCCCTCCCGGAATGGTGCAGTGGCCTTGCGCATCCGGTGGGAAAACGCTGAGATACGTCGCGACGGTCCCCGCCACAGCGGTGAGATTGAGCACCGCGGCTTCGGCGCTGCCGTCCGTCGGAATCGAGCCGCCGGCACCGGTCACCGCACCGACGTTCACCTCGCGAATGCCACCCACCCCCAGCGTGCTGTCGACGTTGTTGCTCCCATTCCCGTTGCAGGGATTCGCCGTCACGTGCGCCCGCGTGTCGCATTCGCGAATGGGCGCGATCGGATGAAACTCACCCACCACAGCAGCTGCGCTCTGGGGAGCAAAGTACCCTTGCACATCCGCGACCACCGCCACGGTCCCCACAGCGTTGAAGATGTTGATCTCGCGGTTCGCGTCCGACGGGCTCGTCTGCCCGAGCGCCACGGTCACGAGATTGGCTGACGCCGTATGCGGCGTGAAGTTCAGATTTGAGGCGAGCGGTCGCGCTGTCCCCGTCGGGTAGATCGTCAACAGGCTGCTGGATGCGTCGTTCACAGCGGTGACATTGAGAACCACGGCTGTGGCTGTCGGCGGGATCACATCCGCTCCCCCACTGAGACCAAGTAAGCCAGTGACCTGGATGGTCCTGGTAGCGCCCGCGCCGAGGGCGCCGCCGGAACACTGAAAGCACGTGTCACTCCGTGTGTCGAGGATGCGGAACGGCGTCAGCGGGAAGTAGCTCGCCAGTGGGGTGTAGACGTACCCGGAACCAGAGCCTGTCGGACTGCTCCCGATCGCGACAGTCACGGTCACGTAGGCGAGGCCCGGGACACCTGCAGGGGTCGTGAACTGAAATGAAGTCGGAGTGATGTGCGTGGGTGTCACGGACGCTCCGCCGATATTGACCGACATCCCCGCGACGAAACCCGTCCCTGCGACGGAAACCACCTGGCCTCCCGTGGCCGGCCCTGCCGCAGGAGCAACAGACGTGATCGCTGGCAAGCCGCTGCCGAGCCACTCTTCGAGGAGCGTTTGGGCAGGTCCACTAGGGCCCGACGCACCCGCCGCCCAGCACTCCGCGGAGGACACGCACGCCACCGATCCGAGATCGCTGTTTCCCGGACTTGTGCTGTTTGGCGAACTCACCACCTCCCACGATGCGCCGGTTAACGAGTCAATCACTGTCTGATCTTCACTTGCGGCAAATGAAAAATACGAGCCAACGGCCCAGCAGTCAGATGGGGAGGAGCAGGCGACACCCGACAGTTGATTGTCCTGAAGACCGTTGCCGTACGGACGGTTCACATTGGGTGAATTCACGATGCTCCATGACACACCATCCCACTGCTCGATCAGCGACTGCTGATCTCCGTTGGTCACCGTGTTGTATTGACCAACGGCCCAGCACTCGGCTGCCGATGCACAAGTCACCGAATTGAGGCCATTGTTGTAGATACCGTTGTTGGGCGATGAGACGACAGTCCAGGAACTCCCCGTCCATTCCTCGACGAGCGTTTGGTAATCATCGACGTTGGTGTTGGTGGTCCCGACCGCCCAGCATTCGCCGGCCGCGGCACACGTGACGCTGGACAAGTCGTTGTTCTGACTGGGATCTGTGTCAGGTGAGGTAACAATGGTCCACGCGCCGCTCACCCATTCCTCGATGAGGGTCTGCGCGATACCGCCGCTCGAAGAAGTGCCCACCGCCCAGCACACGGTTGCCGACACGCAGGTAACGCCGTCGAGCGAGTTGCCTTGGCTGGAGGTCGTATTGGGCGACGTGACGACCGTCCATGCTCCCGCCTGCCACTCCTCGATCAGTGTCTGCGCGGGGCCGGTCCCACCGGTGTAAGAATTCCCCACTGCCCAACACTCCGTCGACGACGCGCATGCAACTCCGGAGAGTCGGCCGAAAGGAGTTACCGGCGCCTGCGCAAGTTGCCACGTATTCCCGTTCCATCCCTCGATGAACGGACCGTAGTAGCCATAGATAATGTCGCTGTTGCCGATCGCCCAGCATTCGGACGCGGATACACAGGTGATGTCAGAAAACTGGTTATCTGCGACGGCCGCCCCCGTACTGTTCGGCGATGCTGTTGCCATCCATGCGCTCCCGCCCCACGCGTCGATCAGCGTCGTCGCACCCGGTGCATCGCCCAAGGAGGTCGCCCCTACCGTCCAGCACCCCGTGGGCGACCAGCACGCCACACCGGTGAGCTCGCCCGCCTCCGCCGCACCGCTGACACTGACGGTCGCCCATGCAGCTCCGGTCCACTCCTCGATGAGTGCGGGTCCGAGTGTCGACTCGTTGGTCCACCCAACCGCCCAGCACTCACTGGCCGAGGTGCAGGTCACGCTCCGAAGAATGTTGGATTCCGTGGTGCTCGGATTCGGCGTGCTCACAACGGTCCATGACGCGCCGTCCCAGTGTTCGGCGAGCGTATTGTCACCGTTGGCGTTGCCTCCGTAGACCCCCACCGCCCAGCAGTCATTCGCATTGACGCACGTGACACCGTAGAGGCCGTCGTTGCCGCTTGTCGCGATGGCGGGCGAGGTAACAATGGCCCACGTGGAGCCCGTCCACTCTTCGATAAGCGGCTGCTCCGGTCCGCCGCCGACGGCCCAGCACTCAGTCGAGGCGAAGCATGTCACGTCGTTGAGCGCGCTGTCCGCCGTGGTCGCAGTATTGGGTGAGGCCACAATCGCCCACGACGTTCCGTCCCATTGCTCGATCAGCGTTTGTATGACGCCGCCTCCGTTCCGGTACCAGCCGACAGCCCAGCACAGTGACGCGCTTGCACAGGCGACGCCATAGAGGACGTTGTTCTGAGTTGGACTGGTGCTTGCAGAGTCGACGACGACCCATGAGCCGCCATTCCATTCCTCGATCAACGTTTGCTGGTCCGGGCTCGTGCCGTAGGCCCCGACCGCCCAGCACTCAGACGGCGACGCGCACGTCACGCTGTCGAGGAGGTTCGACTGGGTGCCGGCGTCATTGACGTTCGGTGATGCGACCGTGGACCAGGCACCACCCCCGCTCTCTTGAATGAGGGTCTGATCGATGCCGGTGCCGGCGAGATACTGGCCAACCGCCCAGCACTCCATCGACGTTGCGCATGTCGTGGCATTCAGCTGGTTTGTTGCGAGAGGCCCGACCACGTTCGGCGAGGCGACGATGGTCCAGCCATCGGCCAGCGCACTCATCGGGACCAGCACGAGCAGAAAGGCCGCTACGATCCCACCCACGGAACGGACAGCCGCCCTTCCAGCGCCACGGTCGGTCATGACCGGGATTGTCACCCGGCGTCGCTCGTGGCGCGCCGAGTTCACAGGTTTTGAGTCAGGTTCGCAACCGATCGACCGAGTTCCGACCGTCGTGCGTCATCGTCACAGACGATTTTCCGACTGCGCCTGACAACGGATCGGCAGCAACCGTGCCCTCCGGTTGCGCCCACTCGCTGGCGAGAATCGCGTACACAAGCTCACTTTGCCACTCGCCCTTTACCCACTCGTTCTCGATCAAATGCGCCTCGCGTCGCATGCCGAGCTTTTCGAGCACGCGCGCGGATCCGACGTTCCGCGCCTCGGTACGTCCGACCACGCGGTGCAATCCGACAACTCCAAAGGCGAAATCCAACATCGGTCGCGCTGCTTCGGTGGCATATCCCTTGCGCTGGTGGGCCGGATGGACGATGAAGCCCATCTCCCCTTGCTGGTGGCCCTCGCTGACGCACCAGAGCGAGAGGTCTGCAACCACCTCGCCGGTCTCGGTCAGCACGACTGCGACGCCAAGTCCATCTCCCTCACCCGCGATCCCGACTGCTGCAATCTTGCGCGCCAACGCGGTGCGCGCCTCGTCAAGCGATCGTGCGTCGTGATAGAGGTAGCGCACGACCGCCTCGTCGGATTGCATTTCGTACACCGCCTGCAGGTCACCGTCCTCGAATGGCCGGAGCAGCAACCGCTCGGTGTAGACCGGCCAACTCGGTGTGTACAGCGTCATCGATTTGCAAGCGTCATGCGACTTTCGTGTACGTGATGTCGAAGTCCGTGGTCCACGTCTTCCCATCGTCGGCGCGCTCCCATCGTCCGGCAATCGTCAACCCATTGCTGGAGAACGTGCCCGTGAATCGCTGCGCGAATGGTGCTCCGCTTCGCCACAGCTTCCAGACGCCGTCGCGGAGGCTCATCTCATAAATACGCTGCACGTCGCGATCGTCCGTGTAGAGCTGGTAATACGTGCCGTTCGCTGCGTCGCAGCCGATCACCGAAACGCTGTCGGGTGCGGCAGGCAGATCGACGTGCGTACGCATGATCAACAGCGGCGTGCTGTCCAGCCATCGGAATGTGACGCGTCCTGCGCCAGGCCACGGCGGTCCGCCAGATGGCCCCGCTTCCAGGGTCCACTCGCCGAGCAATACCTGAAGACGCTCGCGCGCTTCCGTCATCGGGGATTCGCCCATTGCTCGCCCTTCATACCTCGTGGCGCATCCAGATGTTCGGTTCCCAGTACGACCCGACACCCTGCTCGACATGCAGCGGCGCAAGCCCTGCCGGAAACACATATTCGCCGTCTTCAGGAAAGGTCATCCCGGTCCACGCCTCCCAGTCGCTCACGGGCGCTTCGATCTGGAGCGATTTCGGCTCTGTGCGCAAGAGCGTCGCGCCAAGGCGGGCATGCACGCGTAGCCACGGATCGAAGGGCGAACCGTCGGCGCGCACCCAGTGCGCGTATCGCTCGATCGGCGTGAGCGGATATCGGTCCTTCCAACTCGGACGCACCGGCGCGACGAGCGGCGACAAGCCACCGCGCCGTGCAGCCGCCGCCATCGACTCGATGATCAGACTGCTGAGCCCTTGGCGCTGCCGGTCTTCGGCCACCTCAGCCGCGAGGGCCGAAAGCGCCGTCGGTGGTCCGGGATCGTCGAGCGCCCTGTCGCCAGCGGCATCCATGCCTGCGGGAAGGTCTTCGAGGGTGCCGTCCCATCGAAACGGAATCGTCCTCCCGCGGCCGACGATCGCATCCGTGCCGGCGTCGTAGAGCAGGACCTGAAACCGCGCGTGCTTCGGGATGAGCGTGCTGAAATACCGCTGCGTGCGGTTGCCGTGATTGTTGTATTCCGGCCAGTTCGTCGTGAAGAGCGACCGTGAGCGCTCCCACAGATCGGGCCGGTCCTCGGCTGTGAGCACCTCGATTCCGCCGTGTTCCCGCACTGTCTCCCCTGCCTGGGTGCGAATGACGTTGTCGCGTAGAGGGTAAGTGCTCGGCGGTCGGCGCCGTGTGCGTGCGCGATGCGTGCTCCCCCTCCACCCTGACAGCATCATCCCTGCGCAAACGGGACAGGTTCCACCGCTGGAGAGGACTTCGATGCAGGCGAGCGACATCCGTCGTGTCGACTTCGGCTATTTCCTCCGCCCGCCCTCCGAGACCGGAACGGGGAAGACCCGCGTGGAGTCGCTCCTCGGCTATCTCGTCGACCACCCCGGCGGACTGGTCCTCTTCGACACCGGGCTCGGGTTTGCCGACGCAGAGACCGAGGCCCACTACCGTCCGCACCGGCGATCGCTGGGCGACGCGTTGCACGGCGCCGGCGCTGCCGTGGACGACGTGCAGATAATCGTCAACTGTCACCTTCACTTCGACCATTGCGGCGGCAATCCCGCGTTTCCGGGCCGGCCGATCATCGTGCAGTCGGCCGAACTGGACGGCGCGCGGCAGCCCGGTTACACCGTTCCAGAGACGGTTGATTTCCCTGACGCCAAGTACCAGGTCATCGCCGGGGAGCTCGAGCTGCTGCCGGGTCTTTGGGTGCTCCCGACGCCGGGGCACACGGCAGGCCACCAGTCGATCGCCGTGCGGTGCGACGACGGGAGCGTCGTCCTCGCCGGCCAGGCGCACGACACCGCAACGGAGTTCGCGGCAGACCTCCGCGCGGCTGTCATGGCCCGGGAGCGCGGCGACTCCGAGGTGCCGCCATACCGCGGCTGGATGGACCGCGTGCTCGAATTCGATCCCCGGCGAATTCTCCTCGCCCATGATCTGTCGGTGGTCGAGCCGTTGCGATAAGGGCTTCGACAGCTGGCCTCAGCGCTTCTGGAGTCGGACCTCCAGCGAGTCGCGCAACGCGTCGCCGATGAAGTTGAACGCGACGACCGTGAGCACGATCGCGAGGCCCGCCGGATAGATCAACCACCACCAGCCGTTGGCGATGTAGGTCGTCCCGTCCGAGAGCATCGCGCCCCAGTTGGTGGCCGGCGGCGCAATGCCGAGGCCCAGATAGTTCACCGCGGCGACTTCCAGAATCGCGTCGGCGACCTGGAAGGTCGCATTGACCATGATCGTGCCGATCGAGTTGGGAATGATGTGGCGGAGGACGATCCGGAACCCGCCGCCGCCCATCATGGTCACGGCCTGTACGTACTCTCGGGTTCGCAGCGTCAACGCCTCTGCACGCACGAGACGGGCTGGGATGAGCCACGCGGTGACTGCGACGACGATGATCAGCGTTGCCACGTTGCGCGGGAAGGCGACTGCGAGAAAGAGCAACAGGAACAACGCCGGGATCGCGAGCATGATGTCGACGAAACGCATCAGCAGGTTGTCGACCCAGCCGCCGAAGAAGCCTGCGACAGCGCCCCACAGGACGCCGAACAGCGTGGCGATCAAGGCCGCGGCGATGCCGATCTCGAGCGAGGTCTGGCCGCCGATCATCAGCCGGCCGACGATGTCGAACCCGTCCTCGTCGGTACCGAGGATGTGCTTCGCGGACGGCGCGAGGAAATCGTTCGCGAGGTTCGTGTCCACCTGGTCCGTGTGATAGATGAGCGGACCGATGAAGCAGAACAGGAACATGAAGACGACGATGCCGACGCCGACCACGGCGAGGCGGTTCTGCACGAAGACGTTGAAGGCCAACCGCCAGACGCCCTGCGCCTCGAACGCCGGGGCCACATCCTGAATGTCCCCCGGGCTCTCACGGGTTGCCGGACCCGGAACCGGGAGCGCGATGGCCCGCGGTTGATCCACCGTGCTCATGCTCGACAGCGCCGCCAACTCAGATGGGTGATTGCGTCCCCGAGCCCGGTCGCCGACCCCATCATGACGCGGATTATCGACTAGGCAATGCGCCTGTGAGCGGAGCCGACCTCCGGTGACCGACCGTGGAACCCGCCGATAGGGCGGGCGTACGTCGGGCGGTACTCATGATGTGGCAGCTCATTCGCCCCACCACCAACAGCCACGGCTGATCAGAATCTCAGCATGAGGGCGCTGATCATCAAGGTGCTGATCGGCATTGTTATGGGCATCGCGATCATCCTGGTTTTCGTCCTGTTCGCCCATTCGAGCACCCCTGTCTGAGTTCGATCCAGACCACCCACCACCCCGCTGCGACTGATCTTGGGATCGTGGGCGTGACAAGCCACCATCGCGGGTTCTTCTGCCGCCCCGATAGCGGGGAATGAGGCGCATCCAACAAGTGGCTGCGGGCTGGAAGAAACGCGAAGTCCTGACGGTCCCCGCGGACACCTGGTTCCTTCGAGGCGCCGGAGCCTCAACTGCAACGATCTTCCATCGTCGGCCTCGGTTCAAGTCGAGGAGGTGCTAGCGTCCGCCGCAGGATGGATCCACAGCCGCCCCCGCTCGGTGCGCTGCCGCCGCCACTGCCGCCTCCCTTCGAGCCGCTGCCTCCTGAGCCACCTGCGTGGCCGGCACCGGCGTACCGAACTGAATCGGGGCAATCCCACGCGCTGCGCTGGACTCTCGGAGCTCTTGGATTCCTCGCCGTCGTGGCTGTCGGCATCCTCTTCTTCGTCGGACATCGCCCGGCCGTGGCCTCGATCTCTCCTCCGACAGAGCGCCCAAGCCCCGCGAACGTACCGACGTCGTCCGCGACGCCTGTGTCCGCCGCCGTGACGTTGGCCGGACAGCAGTACCTGGCGGCCGTGGCGCCCGTGAACGCGGACGGCAGTCGTCTGCACGCGGCGCTCCTCGCTGACGAGGGCCTGCCATGCACGTGTTCGCCAGGTGAGTTCGAGGTCCGGGAGGATGCGCTCTCGGTGATCCCAACGCTGAACAAGGACACCGAGGCGCTCCAGGTGGTGCTGCAGAACATCAAGAACGAGGTGCCGGCGATCGCGGCCGACATCGACACGGTCGTTGCCGACAACGTGCAATACACGGGCTACCTGGCGGACGCGTACCAGGCGTCGCAAACGAAAGGTGGCGCCGTGGGCTACTACATGAGCGAAGCCGAGGCGGTTGACGAAGGAGCCGCCCCCGACTTCGCGCGGGTCCGCAGTGACCTGGGGTTGCCACCTCCGCCGAGTGCATAGTCGCCGGGGATCAATGCGTTACTGGGCCCGCGCGTAGGATCCTCTCGACGTGGCCGACGATCTTCCGATGAGCGACACCCAACGCCCGGCGTGGTTTGAACTCGATGGTGTTCCGCGGACCGGGACCGCTTCGTCGCTTGGTCGGAGCCATCCTCGGCATTCGGGGTCGACGTCGTTTCACCGTTCCTGGATACGACGAGCGGCAGCCCCCGACAGAGGGAGCCGCCATGCCGGTGCGACCAAAGCGCCCCGATCCCGGTCTTCTGTCAGCCGCGGAGATCGATCTGCCCAGCGGCCTGGACTGACGCAGGTCACGGCCTTAGGCCGAGGCGGGGCGCTGGAAGCTGCGCGCCGCGCTCTCCTCCGACGGCGGTTCCATCTTTCCGTCGCGGATCGCCAAGTGATGGTCGCAGCGAGCGTCGATTGCCGGGTCGTGCGTCGCCACGATCAATGTGGCGCCGTTGCGTGCATGCAGATCGATCAGCAAATCGAAGATGGCCGCACCGGTCACGGAGTCGAGGTTGCCGGTCGGCTCGTCCGCGAGCAGCAGCGGAGGATCCACGATGAGCGCTCGCGCGATCGCAACCCGCTGCTGCTCGCCGCCGGACAGCTCCGATGGCAATGCATCGCCGCGGTCGCCAAGGCCCACCTGCTCGAGTAATTCGAGAGCTCGACGCTGCAACGCCTTCCCGGCTTCGTACGGAAGCAGCGGCGCGGCGACGTTGTCAGCAGCGGTCAGTGCAGGGAGGAGATGAAAGCGCTGGAACACAAATCCCACCTTGCGGCGATACGTGACCAGTTTCCTCGGCGGCAACTCGTCAAGCTGCGTCTCCCCCACCTTCAGCGTGCCCGACGTGAGGATGTCCATGCCACCGATGACGTGCAGGAGCGTCGACTTCCCTGATCCTGATGGACCGGTGATCGCGACCAGCGATCCGGCCGCGACGTCGATGTCAACGTGGTCGAGCGCGGTCTGCGACCGCTCGCCGGCCGGGTACTCGCGAGTCAAACCGCGTCCGGTGATATCGACACCTGGCATTGCTCAGTCCTCCGCAAGTGCTGCAGCTGGTGCGGTCTGTGACGCCTGCCACGCGGGGACCATGAGCACAGCGCCAACCAGTATCAGCCCAATGACCGCTGCGAGCACGGCCGCGGGAGCGACGGCGACTGCAGACCCGGTCAAAATCGCCGCGAGCCCGAGGCCGACCGCCCCGCCGGCAACGGCGCCCACGACTCCGACCACCATCCCTTCCGTGAACGCCAGCCGGAACAACGTCGCGGGCCGCCAACCGGTCGCGGCGAGCACCGCTTGCTCGCCGGCGCGATCACGAAGGTTCACCGCCAAGACGTCAGCCACGCTGAGGGCGCCAAGGAGCAGCGCCATGACGGCGGCGATGAGGTCCACCCCGCGCACCTGCACGCTGACGATGTCGCCGAGCGCCGTCCCGACCACTTGCCCTTGAAAGGCCAACTGCACGGCAAGCAACACGGCGAACGCAGCCACGCCGATGAACAGTCCGAGCGCGCCGCTGACGAGCCGCGCCGGACGTCGAAGGATGTTCGCGCGCGCAATCCCGGACACATGACGCACCTGGCGATGATGGCTGCCGCCGCCCGGAATCGAGTACACGGCATCCAGGGGGCGGCCGCGGGTCGCCGCGTATGCGGGCGCGAGACCGGCCACGCATGCGAGTCCAAACGCGATCGGTACCACCAGAAGTGCATGCCACCACGGCAGGTCCAGGCGCAGCGCTAGCGCAAGGACTTCAGCCAACGCTGCGCCCACCACCCCCGTGGCGAGACCCACCAGGGCAAGCTCACCGAGCACGAGTCTGAAGAGTGCGGAGCGGCCCCAACCGAGACATGCCAATACCCCTAATTCCGTGCGTCGCGACCGCACGCTCGCGTAGGCGCCATTGGCAAGAAACAGCACACAGACCACGAGAACGAGCACGAAGAGCACGAGGCTCTTGGCGTCGACTGCGTTGAGCACGGTGAGGGCCGCACCTTTGCGCACCCAGCCTTCAGCAACCGTCAGTGCCGGCTCGCCACAGCAACCCGGCAGGAAGGTCGACGTCCACGGTGGTCGGTGAAGAACCGGCGGTGATGTCGACTTGCGAGCCCGGTGGCTTTCTTGATCGCCGTGGCTACGGCGAGGATGCGGGCGCGATCAATCGGCTCAAAGCCATGCACATTCGCCACTCGAACTCTGATCGGCACTGATGGGAGCGTGCGATATCCGTGTTGGCGTAGCGAGTACAGGATGTCGCGAATCTTGTTGGTCTGGATGTAGCAGGCTTTGGACAGCATCTGCTCCATGGCGCTCATGCGTGGTGAGCAGCAACGGCGGCTGGGTCACGTATCCGCCCAGGTTCATCGTTGGGCCTAGGGGCTCGATTTTTGAGCGCCTTCCGCGACGCGGCATTCGCGCCGGATACGACCGGCGGGTAGTACGTTTCGAACGGCACCGCGCTCGAGCGGGTTGAAGCCCGGCAGCTTGTCGGGATCGAATTGCTCCGACGAGTTTGGGTGTCACACTGCCCGCATACCCCGGTGGAGAAATTGAAGACGTCACTGCTTTGGTGCACCGTCACCTTCTGAAACTGCGTGTCCTCGATTGCCGGGAGGCGCCAGCATCTGATACTCGAACTCGTTGTCGCCCGCGATCCCATACCGTCGTGCGGATTCGATGATTGTGATCGGCGTAAGGGACGCCGTCCCGTCGTCTGATACTGCACTCCCGACGTGGTCCAGTAATTCACGTATGACGTTGTAATCGCTCCTGATAGCCCGTGGATGTCTAGTGAGGGGATGCTGCAGCTGATTGAGCAGCGTGGTGTAGCCGACTGCGCCGACACGGTTTGATCCTCCGAACGACGGCCCGGGGAGGCTCGGAGGAAACTCTCGACTGTGGTGACGTCCGGGTTGGCAAGTTGCTCAGCCGCATTCACGCCAGGCGGAATCGCCAGTTGCTGTACGATCGCCGTGAGCGATTCGTCGAGGAAGTGCGCGACGCCGCGATGACCGGGAGTCCACTGAACATCGCTGACCGGCGCGGTCAGACCCTCACGTCTCCGGGAGGTACTGTCCCAGCGACCATCGTTTGCGGCAGCCCGACGAGTTTCGCCTCCTGCACCGGGTCAATCGCCGAGAGCATCATCGGAAAGCTGAAGGTGACAACGTCCGCCGGTCCAGATGTGCAGGCCGTAGGAGTCTGCGGCGGTGTTGACCGTCGGCGTCGCGCCCGAGTAGCAGACGAGGCCAATTCGGCGCCAGTGTTCAGACCGCGTCGGTGGGTTCAAGAACTGGAACGGGGGACAGATCTGCTACCGGTTTGCAACTGGCCGGGAACAACCTCCGCTACATGTACTCTCCCCGAACGATTGTCTTCAACGAGAGTGAATCCATGGGTCGGCGGTGTAGTACACGTAGTCGGTGCCGCCGGGATATGACGACAGGCCATTGTCGGCCTTCCAGGTCAGGTTGACGCGAAAGAGCTGCTGCGGCGTCCGAACTGCTGAGCGGACCGACCGGAACAACCACGGTCGCCTGCGGAATCACGTAGCCGATGTTCGCGATCGGTGCGGCCACGGTGACGTTGGGCAGATTGAGGATCTTCTGCCACTGCGCGATCGAGATCCCCCCGAACGTGCCCGCGAGAAAGTTGTCCCGGACCAGGTTGTCCTGGGTCTCGATCGCGTCGGCTGCGCCCTTCGGGCGCACCAGGATGTCGTACGCGGGGCGCGATGCCGCATCCACGGTCCCATGCACTTCGAGCTGGCTCGTCGGCTGCCGCCGCCGTCAACAGCGAGAAGCTGACCGAGGCCACGAGGATGCCTGCCCCGAGGGCGATCGACCGATCCCGGCGCGAGCGTACCTGCCGGCCGATCATTCGCAACAGGCCCGTGGATCTCATGTGCGCCCGCATCTGAAGCAGGTGACAGCAGCTGCCATCGGTCAGTCTTCCGCCAAGGCTGCCGCGGGCGCGGTTTGGGACGCTTGCCAGGCGGGGACCATCAGCACAGCGCCGACGAGAAGTAATCCGATGATGGCTGCGAGGACCGCCTCCGGAGCGACGGCGAATGCGGACCCGGTGAGAATCGCCGCGAGCCCGAGACCAACCGCCCCGCCGGCAACGGCGCCAACGATTCCAACCACCATTCCTTCGGTGAACGCCAGACGGAACAGGGTCGCTGGCCGCCATCCCGTTGCTGCAAGGACCGCTTGCTCGCCAGCGCGATCACGAAGGTTCACCGCCAAAACATCTGCCACGCTGAGGGCGCCAAGGAGCAGCGCCATAACGGCGGCGATGAGGTCTACGCCGCGCACCTGCACGCTGACGATATCGCCGAGCGCCGTCCCAACCACTTGCCCTTGAAAAGCTAGTTGCACGGCGAGTAACACTGCAAACGCACCCACGCCGATAAAGAGTCCGAGTGCGCCGCTGACGAGCCGCGCAGGACGTCGAAGGATGTTCGCGCGCGCAATCCCGGAAACATGGCGCACCTGGCGGTGGTGTCCCCTGCCGCCCGGCACCGAATACACGGCGTCGAGTGGACGGCCACGAGTCGCCGAATATGCCGGCACGAGGCCCGCAACACAGGCGAGGCCGAAGGCGATCGGTACAACAAGGAGTGCATGCCACCACGGCAAGTCCAATTGCAGCGCGAGCGCGAGGATCTCCGCTAACGCTGCGCCTATCACCCCCGTGACCAGGCCGACCAACGCGAGCTCACCGAGGACGAGTTTGAAGAGTGCGGAGCGGCCCCAACCGAGACACGCCAATACTCCTAATTCAGTGCGTCGGGACCGAACGCTCGCGTAGGCGCCGTTGGCGAGAAAAAGCACGCACACCACCAGAATCAGCACGAACAGCACGAGGCTCTTCGCGTCGACTGCCTTGAGGATGGCAAGGGCGGCGCCCTTCGATATCCAGCCCTCAGCAACCGTCAGCGCTGGCTCACCGCAGCACCCCGCGGGAAGATCGACGTCGATCGTTGTCGGCGACGATCCGGCAGTGATGTCGACTTGCAGCCCGGTGTCCTTCTTGATCGCCGTTGCGACTGCGAGGATGCGGGCGCGATCAATCGGGTAGAAGTCACGAACATTTGCGACGCGGACCCGGATGGCGCTAATCGGCGCCGCCACATCCGTGGGCGAGTAGCGCGTGCAGGAAGGCACCTCCTTATTGGCTGCGATGTAGCAAGCCTGGGACAACATTTGGTCCATCGCAGTAATCGTTGTCAGGAGCATCGGTGGCTGAGCAACGTAGCCACCGAGATTCATCGTCGGTCCAAGAGGCTGATTCTTGAGCGCCTTCCGCGAGGCGGCATCAGCTCCTGTCACCACTGGTGGGTAGTACGTCTCCAGCGGGACGGCGCTGAGCGGATTGAAGCCGGGGAGCTTGTCAGGATCGAACTCCCCGACGATCTTCGGTGTGACATAGCCAGCGATTTCGGTGGTGAAGTTGTACGCGCCGTTGCCCTGGTTGATCGACAGCTTCTCGAATTGCGTATCCGCACTCCCTGGAGGCGCTAGAACTTGATACGCGAACTCATCGTCGCCTGCATTCCACACCGACGCTGGGTTCGATGTCTCACTCGGTGTGAGCACGCCGCCGTTGTCTCGGTATTGCACTTCTGACGTCGTCCAGTAATTCAATATCGCGTTGCCGTAGACGCCGGGCGTGTTTGGTTGCTCGATCTGATGGAGCAGGGTGGTGTAGCTCGACTGGGGCGATACCGTCTGATCCTTCACGGACGCCGACGAAAGGCCGGCCAGGAAGGCCATGACACTTGTCCCATTCGCGAGCTGCTCTGCGGCATCCACACCAGGCGGAATCGACAGTTGCTCCACTGATGCGGTCAGGGATTCGTCGAGGAAGGTGCGTGAAGACGCGATCACCGGGAGTGCGTCGCTTTCGCTGATCGGCGAACCCAACCCCTGCGTTTCGGAGAGGTAGTGCCCGGAGGTGATGGTCTGGGGAAGACCGACAAGCTTGGCTTCCTGGGCCGGATCGATTGCCGAGAGCATGACCGGAAAGCTGAAGGTAACCGTGGCTGCCGGCTCGTTCAGGGCGTACACCTCTGTACTCGCCTTTGGTGTGAGGCCTGAGAAACAGAAGAGCTGCACCGATTCGCCCAGGTTCAAACCGCCTGGCGTCGAGAAATAGGGACACATGTGGAGCGGCTTCGACTGTCCCGGGACGACCTGGTTGATGTCGTATCCCCCGTACATGTTCTCGGTCAAGACGAAGCGAGCCGTCGGGGTGTAGTAGACGTAATCATTGCCGCCCGGATATGACGACAATCCGTTCGCTGCCTTCCACGTGAGCTTGATCCGGAAGAGTTGTTCAGGCGCGGACCCGATGAGTGACCCGATCGGGATTGACAGCGTTGCCTGCAGGATCACGTACCCGATGTTGGCGATGGGTGCAGCAACGGAGACCCCTGGCAGTCCGAGGATCTTCTGCCACTGCGCAACCGAGATGCCCCCGAAGGTTCCTGCGAGGTAGTTGTCCCGAACCAGGTTGTCCTTCGTCTCAATCGCGTCTGCTGCGCCTTTCGGACGCACCAGGATGTCGTAAGCGGGCCGCGGCGCATTCTCTACGGTGCCATGCACTTCGAGCTGGCTCGTCGATGCCGCGGCGGTCAGCAGCGAAAAACTCACCGAGGCCACAAGGATGCCCGCCCCGAGAGCGATCGACCGATCGCGGCGTGATCGCACCTGCCGGCCGATCATCCGCCACATTCCCTTCGAGGCCATGGCGGCGATCATGACTCCCGATTGGCTCGCGCAGACATCCCCCAACCGAATGAGAAAGCGAACCAACGAGGCGACGCCGGCTCTTGGTCAGACGCTCCCGGTGCCAACGAGTTCGTCCAACGCCTCCCCGAACAGCCGGGTGTGCACCTCCGCGTCCCCATAGGAAGTGACCGGACACATCAACGCCATGTTGTGGAACGGCGTGATGAGGACGCCGCGATTGACAAGATAAAGATGGAGAAACTCTTCGAGCTCCTCATCGCCGGCGGCTGCAGACGAACTGCCGTCACGTGGAGCCGGGGATGCGAAGCGATACTCCGAGCGGGCACCCAGCTGGCTGACTGACCACGGTAATCCGCTGCGGTCGATAGCGTCCTGCACTCCCCTCGTGAACGTCGTCGCCACGTCGATCATGTGCACGAACGCGTCGTCGGTCAACACAGACTCGAGCGTCGCGCGCATCGCCGCAACCGACAACGCGTTGCCGGCAAGCGTGCCGCCGACGCCGCCCACGTCGATGAGATCCGCCTCGGGGTGCGCATCCACCATGTGCGCCACGTCGTCGCTGATGCCGTATGCACCGGTCGGGATACCGCCGCCGATGCTCTTCCCGATCGTGACGATATCCGGTCGCAGACTCCAGAGCCGCGTTGCACCGCCCGGTCCTGCAGAGAATGTGTGCGTCTCATCGATGATGAGGAGCGCGCCATATCGTGTGGCCAGGTCACGCAGACCGTCCAGAAAGCCGGGCTCGGGCAACACGATCCCGATGTTGGTGAGCGCCGGTTCGGTGAGGATCGCGGCAACGTCGCCGTGCGCCAGTTGCGCCTCGACGCTACTCAGGTCGTTGAACTCCGCAACGCGCGTGGTCACGTGCAGCGGCACCGGCGCTCCGGCGTTGCCGCGCCTCGACACTGCCTCGCCGTCCGGTCCGGGGACTGCGAAGGCCTCGTCCACCGAACCGTGATAACAGTAGGCGAAGGTGAGGATCTTCGGCCGTCCGGTGACCAGCCGCGCGAGCCGGATCGCCCAGCGATTGGCGTCGGTTGCCGTCAACGTGAACGACCACAGCGGCAGTCCGAAGCGGCGGCTGAGCTCACCACCAACCCACTCGGCGTCGGCGGTGGGCAGCATCGTCGTGGCGCCGCCGAGCTGTTCGAGACGCTTGGCAACGGCGTCGACCACGGGCTTCGGACTGTGCCCAGCCATGCCACCGGTATCGCCGAGCGCGAAGTCAACGTACTCGAGTTCGTCCACATCCACGATCCGATTGCCCGCGGCGCGCTCGAGGTAGAGCGGAAACCCGCCGCTCCACTTGGCCATCCACGTCATCGGCACCCGGCCGAAGAGGTGGTTGGCAGCCTCAAAGAGTTCGGCCGACCCGGTGTGGGCGCCGGCATATGAGGCACGCTCCCGAGCGACGAGGGACGCAAGCCGCGCACGGTCGACAGCCATCCGGCCACTCTGCCAGCCGATCGTCAGGGCGTCAAACCGTCATCCCCGAGCACCGGGTTGACGCGCGCGACACAAGGGGCGATTGAAGTCTTTGCATCGTTGATTGTTGTACCGTCGAGCGGCATTCGCTGACGACGGGTGAGATCCAGTCCGGTTCAAGTCGAAGGGAACTCAAGATGGGGGCACGTGGCACGCAGCGCTGGGCGCGCAGCCTGGCAGCACTTCCGCTGGTCACTGTTGGACTAGCAGGAGCCGTCTTACCGGCGCAGGCCGCTTCCCCGAGCACGACGGTGCTCGGCGGCACGCTGTCGTCGGCCGCAACGCGCGCACATTTCGCCGGCGCCCTCAGCGGCGCGGGCAGCGTCAGCTTTGAGCTGGTCATGTCGCTTCGTGACGCAGCGGGCGCGGCAGCGCTGGCAACAGCGGTCTCCACGCCAGGGAACGCCTCGTACCGGCACTACCTCACGGCCGCGCAGTGGGAGGCGCGCTTCTCGCCCTCCATCTCAACGATCGCCACCGCGAAAACGTGGCTGCAGGAGGAGGGCCTCCAGGTCGGCGCGATTCCTGCGGACCGGATGACCATTCCGGTGACGGGCACTGTCGCGCAGATCGACCACGCGTTCTCCACCACTCTGGCGAATTACCGTGTTGGTGGGCAGACACTCCGGCTCGAGAGCTCGGAGCTCACGATTCCTGCCGTCCTCGCCGGCGCGGTCACCGGGGCCGTGGGACTCAACCAGACGCTTGCCACCACGGCATCGACTACCGGTGCAGACACCTCGGCGCCGTCTACCGGCGACAAGATCACACAGCCCGCCGCATTCAGGAATGCACCGCCGTGCTCGACGTACTACGGGCAGAAGGTCGACACCACGCGCCCGGCGTACGGCCACGGATATGCGTCGCCACTGCCGTATCAGTTGTGCGGATACACCCCGCCACAGCTCCGCTCCGCATACGACGTTGCCGGCGAAGTCGCCAGCGGTGACGACGGTGCAGGCGTGACGGTCGCGATCATCGATGCGTACACGTCGCCGACCCTGCTCTCCGATGCCCAGCGCTACTTCACGCTGAACGACCCGAGCCATCCGATCACCTCGTCGCAGTTCAGCGAGCTTGTCCCCGCGTCATACAACGAGATCCGCGTGTGCGGCGCCAACGGCTGGTTCGGCGAGCAGTCGCTCGACCTCGAGGCCGTGCACTCGATGGCGCCCGGCGCCACGATCCTCTACGTCGGCGCGAAGAACTGCGAGAACGGATTGCTCGACAGCCTGCGAACGGTCATCGACGGGCATCTCGCCCAGGTGATCACCGAACTCGTGGGGCGATGACGCAGGCGATCTGCTCGACAGCGCAAGCGATCGTGCCGCGTATGACGACGTCTTCATGCTCGCCGATTCGACCGGGATCAGCGTGCTGTTCTCCGCGGGCGATGACGGTGATGAGTTCACGACGGTCGGCTTCGTCTCGGCGGACTATCCACCGTCCAGCCCGTACATCACGGCCGTCGGTGGCACGAGCCTCCAGGTCGGCGCCACCGGCGCGCGCGTCGGCGAGCTCGGCTGGTCGACTGCGAGAAGCGTGTTGTGCACCACCTCGCTTGTTGGCGCGGAGCCGGGTTGCTCGGCGAAGACGCTGCACACGTGGCTTCCCACCGCGTACGACTACGGTGGCGGCGGTGGGGTGAGCTACGAATATGCCGAGCCTGCGTACCAGCATGGCGTCGTTCCCGCCTCACTCGCCAACCGCAACAAGGGGACAACCGGTGAGGCGAATCGCGTCGTCCCGGATATCTCGATGGACGCCGATCCGACGACGGGCTTCCTCGAGGGCGAGACCCAGACGTTCCCCGACGGCGTGCATTACGGCCAGTACCGCATCGGCGGGACCAGCCTGTCGTCGCCACTGTTCGCCGGTGTGGTCGCAGACGCCGACCAGGCTGCGGGCGGCTCGCTCGGCTTCCTGAATCCAGCGCTGTACAGCGTTGAGACGCACGATCCGTCAGCGATCTACGACGTTGTCTCGGGCGGCAAGCAGGCGCTTTCTCGCGTCGACTACATCAACGGTGTCAACGGTTCGGACGGTCTCGAGTACAGCACGCGCATCCTCGCGTACACCGGTGTTGAGACGTACTGCGTCACCAAGCACTCGTGCCAGTCGCGCAACGTGCTGCTCACCATAACGCCGGGATACGACAGCATGACGGGCCTCGGCACCGCGGGACCGGGCTTCATCCACGAGCTCGCACGCATCTAGCGACGAGCGAGTGCGGGCCGCATCGGCCCACGAAACGGAATCAAGAGGGGTCGGCTCACACGCCGGCCCCTCTCGTCTTTCCGGGCTGAGCGGCGCGCGTTCACGCGAGCGGTGGCCACCGCAAACGCTTACGTCCATCCAACCCCTGTCCCTGGATCGCATCGACTGCCTTCGGAGACGCGCGTCGCACGCTGCTGTGGCCGAACCGCGCGCGCTGCGCGGCAAGGACGCAGATGAGCACCACTGCGGCTGCGACGTACGTGATCGGACCGGGCCGCTCGCCGAGGATGAGCGCGGCGATACCGATGGTGAGAAAAGGCTGTGTCAGCTGCAACTGACTCGCTCGCGCGATGCCCGCACGCGCAAGCCCGCTGTACCAGGCAAAGAACCCCACGAACATCGTCACCGACGCGAGATACAGCAACGCGAGACCACTCGCGAAGTCGGGATGTGGCGGGCTGGCGATGCCGGAGACAACGGTCAGGGGCAGAGAAATCGGCAACGCCAGCACCACCACCCAACAGATCACGCGCCATCCCGGCATCTCGCGCGCGAGACGCCCGCCCTCGGCGTAGCCGACGGCTCCCAGGAGCAGGGCAACGAGCAACAACGCGTCTGCGGCGTGCACGCTGCCGACGTTGCTGCTGCTGAGCGCGAACGCGATCACGGCGCATGCCCCGATGAGACTGGCAACCCAGAAGAGCCGTCCCGGGCGTTCACCGGCGCGCCACGTGGCGACCGTGGCCGTCGCCACCGGAAGCAAGCCCGTGACGACCGCTGCGTGCGAAGCAGTCACATGCTCGAGCGCGAGAGCGGTGAGCACGCCGTACCCGACGCCAACGCCGGGGACGCACGCGAGCAGGATCATGAGCTGGCGCCGCGTTGGAAGCGGGGATCTCGTCAGCCAGAGCGTCACTGCCGGCCAGGAGTGCTGCGCCGACGGATCTCCCGGCTCCGATGAACACCGCATCAAAGCCGCGCAGGGCGATCGTCGTTGCAGGAAATGTTGCGGAGAACAGCACGACGCCGACACCCGCGAGTGCCATCCCCGTCAGCGCGCGAGCGCGTGACGAGTCGCTAGGCATTGGTGTCGTGGCTCACGGCACCGGCGTGGCGCATCGCACGAATCAGGTTCGCGGCGGGCACGAGCAGGCGCAGAGGGCCGTCGCGGCTTCACGGCGGCGGTGCAAGCCGAAGACGAGTGGCCGCGGAAGCCTGATGGGGTTCCCAGGCCAACCCGAGATGCGTCGCGTCGACGCGACATCGTTCGCCGTCTCGGGTTCCGCCATCCGAGCCAACCGCCAGCGCTCGGCGCTGCGCAACAGGTCTCTCCGGTGTTCTTCAGCGAGTCGCTCGGCGGGATATGGATGTGCCATGTCAGACATGCAACCAGAATTGGCTCTACTCGGAAAGAGCCAATTCCGGCACATTGGCACCGACGCGGTCCTGCTGGGCAGTGAGCTTTCGACCGAGTACGGCACCGATGCCGACAGTGCCGAGGCATCCGAGGCACAGAAGACCGATCCATGCCGCGGCTGCACCTGCCGAGAGAAAGCCGGTGACGATCGCCGGCGACGCGATGAAGGCGAGCGACATGGTGAATCCCGACATTGCGTTCGCACGCCCACGGATCCGATCGTCAGCGAGGCTGTTCAGCAGGGGACCCATCGTCGGCGCGAGGAAGGTCTCGCCGAGACCAAACACGCCGGTGAAGATGAGCACCAACGCAATTCGCGCCGACGACGGAATCGCGAGTGCCGAGACCCCGAGCACCGCCCACGACACAGCCCAGATCAGCCCTGTCACGACGATAGCCGTGCTTCGGCGGTGTCGCCGGATGAGCCGGAGCACGAGCAGCTGCGTCACGACGATCAATCCGGTGTTCACGGTGAACGAGAGCGCGACGACATGGATCGACACGTGCGCCGCCACGGTGGCGAACGCCGGAAAGCCCGAGTTGAACGCCGGATAGCCGGTGAATGCCAGCAGCAAGGACGCGAGGATCACCAGCCGCAGTCCCGGATGCGCCAGCACGTCGCGGTATCCAGCCTTCGCGTCACTGCGCTGCCTCGTACGGTGTGGATTCGGGACGAACGACAACACCACCGCGAAAACGAGGCACGACAGCGCGTTGGCGAGGAACAGCACCGCGAACGACGTGGGGTTCTGCGCGCCGGCGACGACGGCGGCAATTGCGGCACCGATGCCAAGCGCCGCGTTTTGCAAGGTGAAGTTGATCGCGAACGCGCGCTGCTGCGTGACCGGATGCGGGGTCAACCCGGCGATCATCGTGGCCAGTGTTGGAAACATCGGAGCCCACGCGGCGCCGTACAGCAGCACCGCCGGGAGAGCGGTCGGGACGTTGTGCGCCCACGCCAGCAGCACGTCCGCGAGTGACTGCCCAGCCATGATCGCGACGAGGACGGGTCGCGCGCCGACGTGGTCGATGATCGTTCCGGCAAGCGGCACGACAACCAGGCCGGAGACTGCGGCACCTGCGAGGAGTGCCCCCACGACCGGGAGTGCGATGCCCCGAACCTGGTGCAGGTAGATGAGGATGAACGGCAGCACCAATCCGGTGCCGACCATGGAGACCGTGTTGCCGGCGAGGAAGACGCGGGTCGTGCGGGGCAGTGGCGCGGTGGGGGTCATCGACTGTGATGGTCTGGTAATTGGCACTTGTCGAAAAGAGCCAATTGGGGATAATTGGCCGGTGATGACCATCGACTTACGCCAGATCGCAACGCTCCTCGGCTGGAATGACGACAGCGACGGCCCGCTGTTCCGGCGCCTCGCCGATGGACTCCGGCGACTCGCCGAGGAGGGATACCTCGTCGACGGCAGTCATCTCCCGCCCGAGCGCCAGCTCGCCCAGGCGCTGGCGGTGAGCCGCAACACGGTGACTGCCGCGTACGCGTTGCTCAGAACCGATGGCTGGATCGAAGCCCGCCAAGGATCGGCGACACGAATCGCCACCGCGCGCACGTCAGACGCTGCAGTCCATCGTGCGGATTCGGTGATGGCCACGCTGCTCCGTGACCTCGGCACCACGACGATCGATCTCACCGTCGCTGCGCCAGGCGCGGCACCGATCGTCGCGCGTTCGATCGCCGATCCGAGCTCGCTCATGGTCGACCCGAGCGTGTTGACACAAGGACACGGCTACTACGCCGCGGGGCATCCGCGGCTCCGCATGGCAGTGGCGGCGCTCCTCGGCGCGCAGGGCCTGCCGACCCGCCCCGAAGAGGTGCTGATCACCAACGGCGTCCAGCAGGCGCTCTCGCTGCTGATGGCGGAGTTGACACGCCCAGGAAGTGGTCTGGCTCTTGAGGAGGTCGCGTATCCCGGTGTGGTGGACCTGGCCATGCGGTCAGGCGCACTCCTCCACCTCCTTCCCGTCGGCAAGGATGGAGCGGACATCGATGCGTTCACTGCTGCGTGCCATCGAGATCGCGTCGACGTGGCAGTCATCGGGCCGGATTTTCAGAACCCGACGAGCGCGCTGATGTCGGCGGAAACACGGCGCCGGTTCGTACGCGTCGCGCAGGAAGAAAACGTCGTGCTCATCGACGATCGCACGCACAGCGATCTCGATTTCGGCGCCACCGCGCCGCCGCCCCTCGCATCATTTGACGATCAGGCAAACGTGGTCACGATCGGCGGCATGTCGAAGCTGTATTGGGGCGGTCTCCGCCTCGGATGGATCAGGGCGCGAGCGTCATTGATCAATCGCCTCATCGAACACAAGGCGGGCAGCGACCTTGGTACGTCCGCACCGATGCAGATGATCGCGGCAGAACTGCTCCACCACCATCACGAATCCACGCGTGCCTGGCGAAACGAGCAATTGCGCACCTCACTTTCGGCACTCGAATCGGCGCTGAAAACATCGATGCCGGCGGCGGAATGGGACGCTCCGTCTGGCGGTCCGATTCTCTGGATACGGCTGCCCGGAACAAACGCGCTTGAGTTCAGCCACCGAGCACTCCGCGAGGGCGTCGCCGTCATCGCAGGGCCACTGCTCTGCTGCCGGCCGGGGCGGGCGACGGACCGGATTCGAATTCCCTACTACGCAGAACCTGCAACGCTGACAGAAGCGGTCAGGCGCCTCGCACGGTGTTGGGCACAAATGACTGGCCGCTGACCGGCGTCTCAATTCGGACGGGCGACCGCGCGCAAACCTCCAGACACCGTCAGGAACCCGACTGTTGCAGGCCTGGATTAATCATGTCCGGGACGCTGTACAGGAAGGGAGGCGGTTGCACGAAATGCTTCATACCCGCGACCTCCTCGAGCCAGTGTGCGTACGCTGTCGCGTCGGTGAGCGGCGGTTCCGATGGGATGCCGTAGAGCGCCCTCTCGGATGGACTCGCGTCAAGTGCGTTGAACCCTTTCGGGGGAACGTTTTCGGTGGTCGTATTTCCCCCGGATTCCTGATACACGTACCTCGTGCCGCCGTCGGGCAGCTTCGTGGTGCCGATCAGCGGATACACCGTCAGCCCACACGCTGTCGCCTGTGCCGCGGTCCCGGAATACGGATTCCAGTTGGGGTTGGTCGACTCCGGACAGATGACCCGGTTGCCAGTCCCAACGATCTGGAGGGCGACGACAAGCGCTACGACGAGAGCCAATCCGGTGGCGCTCCCGAGGATCCAGTGACGTCTCATTGCCGCTCGCTGATGACCACTTCCGATCCAGCGTATCGGAGAATCCGGACAACGAGAAGCGGCGTTACGGTGACGCTATCCAGCCGACGGCGATCTGATCAGACCGTGACGTGACGCATGGTGGCGTAGCCGCCTGCAAGCAGCACCAGGGCAAGGCCAGCCAGCAACCCGGTGAACCCGACGGTGCTGAGCGTCGTGAAGAACCGGCCCACGGATGGCCATGCTTGTGCGCGCGCGACGGCAAGGATCGCGACGACGAGTGCTGCAAACACAGGGACCGCGAAACCAAGCAGGCCGAACATGCCCCAGCGGCGGTACATGAGCCCGATCCACATGCCGAGGATGAAAGTCAGCGACAGCAGGACGAACGCTGTGAGCCAGCTGAGGTACCACGGCCCGGGAAGGATGTATGCAACCCGGAAGAAATGCAGACCGACGCCCCAGCCGCCGGTGGTCTGCTCGATGGCCCCAAGCACCGCCAGTGCCAAGCCGTATAGAGCGGAGAGGCTCACCGCGAGCAGCACCGTGCCCGCGTAATAGGAGCGCCGGCTGACACCCAGGGCAAACGCGAAGGGCATCGACTGGTTGATGGCGAGCACACCGATGGCGAGGAAGAAAATGTAGATGGCGGCAACCGCTCCACTCACCACCTGGGTGGATTTTCCGCCACCTTCTGCGCTCGCCAGGGCAAGCCAGATCGCGAAGTCGATCGCCAGCACCACCCAGGGCATCGCGGTGTAGCTGAATCGGTCGACGAGGTGGAAACGGGCGACCTTTATCCAGGTAGTCATGCGCGTGTCCCTTCTGCTTCGTGGGTTTGGATCCGGGTTGATGCCTGGACCACCACCTGTTGCATGGTCAGCGGCTCGAGGTGCAGGCGAAGTGCGGCTGCGCGAGCTCTGTCGCTGTCGTCGAGGGCGGTGGCAACCACCGCCGACTCCTGCGAGCCGATCCGGCGTCGATTCCACACTGTGCGCCCGGCCGTGAACTCGGCCACCGCGATGGCGGGGCCGCTGACGCTCGTTGCCGCGCCGCGAATCTCGTCGGCGCCCGCATCCAGCACCACCCGGCCGGCGTCGATAACGACGACACGTTCGAGAAGACCTGCGGCCTCGTCGATCAGGTGCGTCGACAGGAGGATCGTCCGGGGGTGCTCTGCGAACGAGGCCAGCAGCCGATCGTAGAAGAGCTGCCGGGCCACGGGGTCGAGCCCGGCGTACGGCTCGTCGAACAACGTCACCTCTGCGTGGGCTGCGAGGCCGATCACGATGCCCAAGGCCGAGCGCATCCCTCGGGACAGGCCCTTGACCGCTCTGTTCCGCGGCAATTGGAAGTCGGCAAGCAGCGAATCGGCAAGCGCCGTATCCCAGTCCGGATAGAACCACGACGCCGCACGTAGCGCATGCCAGACCTTGAAGCCTCCCGGCAACCCATAGCCCGGGTAGCGCTGATCCTCGCGGACAAAGATGATCCGGTGCAACAGCACGTCGCTCTTCACCGGGTTCGCCCCCAGAATCGATACCTGGCCCGAGGTCGCAAACTCCGCGCCGGCGAGGATGCGAAGCAGCGTGGTCTTGCCGGCGCCATTGCGGCCGAGCAACCCCGTGATCGATCCGGGCTCGATATCGAAACTCACGTTGTCGAGGGCGAGCTGACCGCGGTATTGCCGCGACAGCCCCGCAACCGAGATCGCTGCGCTCATGGCCTGGTTCCCTCCTGCACGCGACTGGCGTTGCTGATCAGCGCGACCAGCTCATCGGTGTCAATCCCAAGGCGGCTGGCCTCGGCGATCAGCGGCTCTACATAGCGTTCGGCGAACTGCCTGCGACGAGCGGCGAGCAGCCGCGCGCGTGCGCCCTCCGCGACGAACATCCCGATCCCCCGCCGCTTCTCGAGGAGGCCATCGTCGATGAGAAGGCTGATCCCCTTGGCTGCGGTCGCCGGGTTGATCCGGTAGTAGGCGGCCAGTTCGTTGGTTGACGGCACCCGTTCGCCCTCCGCGAGAACACCTTCAGCGATGTCCTCGGACAGGCGCTCCGCGATTTGCGTGAAGAGCGGCGCTCCCTCATCGAGCACCGAACACCCCCCGCTCGGAGCACACCCGCGTTATCTGGTTCATTACTTGACTAATGTACCAGCGAGGTTATGCGGGAGTCAAGCGGCTATCCCGGTGGCCCGTCGCACGGCGTGCGCGCCGAGCATCTCGAACGAGTGGACGACTAGGAGCCTGGGACGCGAGCCGGCGCAAGCGAGGCTCCGCCCGGCAATACGTCCGGAAGGAGGGTGACCCGGCCGCCCGAAGCAACCGCCTGCCCCGATCCGATGATGACCATCGGGAGGTCGCTGTCGCTGTTTCCGGAGTTCTGAACGCTCTGCGAGGGCTGCGCCACCGGGGTGGCCGGAGGCGGTTGCGCCGCATCGCGAATCGCCACCGCGGCTGTCGCGGAGATGCATGCAGCCACGACTCCGACCAGCAGATAGCGAGCCATCCGGGGCGTCACCATGGGCTGAGTATTGCACCGAATGTACGCAACGCTATCCTCTCGCCATGCGTGTGGTGGTGCTCGGTGCGGGGTTCGGCGGCCTGGAGTTGTCGACCAGGTTGTCCGAAGAGTTCGGTGACGATGTCGACGTCATCCTGATCGACAAGAGCGACACCTTTGTGTTCGGGTTCTCCAAGCTGGACGTCATGTTCGGGCGGGCGCAGCCCGCCGCGGTGCGACACGCGTACCGCGACATCGTCAAGCCGGGCGTACGTTTTGTGCAGTCGACCATTCGGTCAATCGATCCGGTGGCGAAACGGGTGGTGACCGATGACGGATCGTTCGACGCAGACGTCCTGGTGGTGGCCCTCGGAGCCGATCTGCACCCCGCCGACACTCCTGGCCTGGTCGAAGCCGGCCACGAGTTCTACACCGTCGCAGGCGCGTTCGCGCTCCGCGATGTACTGGCGGATTTCGCCGGCGGTCGTGTCGTTGTGGGCGTCACGTCGACACCGTTCAAATGCCCGCCTGCGCCAAGCGAAACCGCGCTCATGATGCACGACTACCTCACGCAGCGAGGACGTCGCGAGCAGTCGCACATCTCGCTGGTCATGCCAATGGGCGTGCCGATTCCACCGTCACCCGCAGCGTCCGAAGCGTTGCTGAGGGCGTTCGGTGAGCGGGGTATCGACTGGTACGGCGATCGGTCGGTGCGCGCGCTCGATCCTGCGCGCAGGAACGGCACTCCTCAGCGACGGCACGAGCCTCGACTTCGACCTGTTTCTTGGCATTCCCGTGCATCGGGCACCGGCCGTCGTCGAGGAATCGGGGCTGACAGACGACGGTTGGATACCCGTTGACTCGCTCACGCTGGAGACCGCATTCGCCGGCGTCTATGCCGTCGGCGACGTCACCAGCGTCGGAACCCCGAAAGCCGGAGTGTTCGCTGAAGGGCAGGCGAGCGTCGTCGCCGATCAGATCGGTGCACTGATCCGAGGCGCTAACCCGTCATCGCAGTACGACGGCCGTGGCATTTGCTACCTCGATTTCGGGAACGACGAGGTGGCGAAGGTCGAGGTCACCTTCGTGAAGGGACAGACACCCGTTGGTGGCCTCGAGGGTCCTTCGCACGCTCTCGCCATCGACAAGATCGACTTCGGCACCAGCCGCATCAAGCGCTGGTTCGGCGAACCGGTCGCTTAGCCCGCGAGCAATCGCTCCAGCTTGTCGAGCTGCTCGGACCAGCCCTGCTCGGCGCCGGCCAGAGCCTCCGGGGGCGGCATCGGCTCGAAATAGGACTGCCGCATGGTCAGCGCGGTCCCCCCATCGCACGCCTCGAGGGTCAGCTCGATCAGCGTGGCGAACAGCTCACCCTCGGTGTCGTTGACAGCGCGGCCGCTCATGACGAGACGGTGTGGGCGATCGATCTCGTAGTACTCACCGCCGAGGTAGTGCGAGAACTGCGCTTCGGCAGGGATGAAATCGGGCCACTCCATGGCGATCTTGTATGTGCCGCCGATACGAAGATCCACCTCCGCAGCGGGGCAGGTGAAGCCGTTGGGCCACCACCATTGCTTGAGCTGCTCCGGATCCGTGAACGCGTCAAAGACCCGCTCCGGCGAGGCTTTGAGGGTGCGCTCGATGACGAGCTGCTTGGTGGGAATCGCAGATCGGACGTCCACAGCGACGCGGGTCTCAGGCATTGGGGTTCTCCTCCTTCGTGGTTGCTGCAGTCTGGGCGGCAAGATGTGCGTCGAGACGGTCGAGGCGGTCGGTCCATTCCGCATGGGCGCGGCGGAGCCAGTCGTCCACGGGGACCAGGCCGTCGACTTGCAGTCGCGCCGGGCGGCGCTGACCATCACGACCCCGGCCGATGAGCCCAGCGTTCTCCAGCACCTTGAGGTGCTTGGTGATGGCGGGCTGCGTGAGCGTGGATGCTGCTGCGAGTTCGACGACGCCGGCCTCCCCTGCCGCGAGGCGCTGGAGGATTGCCCGGCGGGTGGGGTCTGCCAGCGCTGCGAAGGCTCGGCTCAGCGGATCTGCGGTAGCCATTACCGCAAGGTAATATAACTAGGTAGTGATTGTCAACTCCAGGTCGGCGATCTGCTCAGGCGCCTTCGTCAACGATCGACACGTCGAACGGCCCGTGGAAGATCAGGATGAAATGGCACGGCGCGTCGCCCGCAGCCTGGTGGCGCATCGGCTCGTTCGCCGGGAAGTGGGCGTAGGAACCCGCCCCGATGACACGGCCGTTGACCTCAAGCCGGCCATCGATAACGACGATCGTGTGTGCCGCGGTATGCGTATGTGCGCGGCACCGAACGCCCGCGGGGTACCGGACAACGTAGTGCTCTCCGCCGGATGCCGGGTCTTCGTACAGCAGATGCAGGCCGATTGGCTGGTCGTACACCGCAGCGGCGTTGCCTGAGGGCCGGCGAAACTCGAGCGAAGTCAAGTCCTCGGCGATCACAGTCGTCCCGTAATCCACGGGGACTTATTCTTCCCGAATTCGCAGCTCGCTCGTCGACTCTGCCGGACCGAGAGCGCACATCAGGAGGACGTCAACATTGGCCGACAGCGCTTCGTTCGGCACGAGCTCGGAGGTGAGCTGGCCCCTCGGACCCACGACCGTGTACGGCACCGTGGTGATGCCCGATGGTGCCGGTCCGTTTCCGGGGGTGGTTCTGGTGGCCGGCAGCGGCCCGACAGACCGAAACTGGGAATCCCCGCTCCTCCCCGGGACCAATGGCAGCGGGCGTCTGCTCGCCGAGGCACTGGGACGGGCCGGCTTCGCGTCGCTCCGCTACGACAAGCGCGCCTCCGGCCCGCACGTGCGCGAGACGATCCCGCTCCTGCTTGGCAAGATCTCCATGCAGAGCCACGTGGATGAACTCGCGGGCGCTGTGCAAGTCCTCGCTGCGCAGGAGGGCGTGCGCCCCGACCGGCTTTTTGCGCTGGGCAATAGCGAGGGGACGCTGCATGCGCTCAATTACGAGGTTCACCAGCCGGCAATTCCGCTCGCCGGCCTGATCCTGACCGGAACTCCCGGGCGCTCCGTGGGTGCTGTCGCGCGTATGCAGCTTGCGGTCCAAGCCAAGGCGTTCCCAAATGGCGATCACCTGCTCGCTCTGTACGACGAAGCCGTCGCCCGATTCCTGGCCGGTGAGCCCGCGGCACCCGATCCGGCCTTGCCGGAGGGCGTGCGCGGCCTGATCTCGGCACTGGAGAACCCGTACAACCTTCCCTTTGCCCGCGAACTCTGGAACGCCGACGCTGCGGCACCGCTCGCCGAGGTACGCGTCCCGGTGCTCGTCATCATCGGCAAGAAGGACGTGCAGGTCGACTGGCATGCCGACGGGGAACCACTCCAGCGGGCCGCGGCGGGCCGGACTGACATCGAGTTTCTCTTTCCCGAGGACGCCAACCACGTGCTCAAGCATGAAGAGCGGCCGCGCGACAGCCTCGAGCAAGCCGAGGTGGCAGCCGGATACAACGCGCCCGACAGCGTGCTGGACGGCGAGACCGTCGCAGCCATCGTGGCCTGGCTCAGAGCTCGAACTTAGGCGGATGGTCGTGGCAACGCCGCGAGGTAGGCCGCGAGTTGCCGGAAGTCGTCCTCGCGGTTGTACGCCTGTGCGGACAGGCGCAGCACCGTTCGTCCCCGGGCCATCGTGATGACAACTTCCGCACCCAGTTCCCTGGCGATCCGCTCCCGGAGAGCACGACATCCGGCCGCATCCGTCGACATCCGGGGCGGCAATTCGAGCGTCACCATCGCAATGGGGCTAGGGGCCATGGGTTCCAGCGCGAGTGCCCGCGACACCAACGCCGCACCTGCGTTGACCAAGGTCGCGTTGCGCTCGCGCAGGCGGTCGACACCGGCTGCCCGGAGCAAGTCGAGCGCGGTTGGTGTCGACAGCAGACCCGAATAATCCATGGTGCCCCACCACTCGAGACCGGCCGGAAATTCCTGATCGGACTCCGAACCAGGGGCAGGAGAGACCATGCGGGTTCGCCACTCGGGGGCGACAGCGAGAAACCCGGTTCCGAGCGGCGCACAGCACCACTTGTGAAACACGCCGGCATAGAAGTCGGCGCCGAGCTGGTCGACGTCGAGTGCGAGCATTCCCGGCGCATGCGCGCCATCGATGACCACCACCGTGCCATTTGCATGGCACCGCTGAACGAAGGGCAACGGGTCGATCAACGTAGCCGTCGGCGACGTGATGTGGTCGATGATCGCGAGCTTGGTCCGTGGCGTCAGCGCCTGCTCCATGACAGAGGTGATCGCCGCGCCATTCCCAAAGGAGCCTTCCAGACGCGCCTTGATCAGACGCGCTCCGGTGCGCACGCATGCAGCCTCGGCCGCGGCACGCACACCTTGATACGTGTCCTCGCTGATGAGTACCTCGTCGCCGGGCTCGAGCGGCACCGACGCCAGCACCATCGCGGCAGCCCACGTCACGTTGGGAACGAGCACGAGGCCGCGCAAGTCAGCGTGGAGGAACGACGCTGCGGCGCTTCGGACGGCATCGAACTCCTCGGGGAGCCGACGCGAGACGAAGCCCGTCGGATTCGAGGAGATGGTGTCCTTCCAGCGGTCCTGGGCCGCTCGGACCGCGTTGGGCACGGCGCCGAACGAGCCGTGATTGAGGTGCAGGACGCCGGGTGCGAGCGCCCACGAGGCGCGATCAAACAGGTCCGTCATCCGGGTCCGCCGCGTCTCCGCTGCTGTGCTAACCAACTCGCCGGTAGCTCCATACCGCCAGAGGGACGAAGACACACAGCACGCCCGCCAGCCACAGCAGGCTCTCCCAGAGCGCGGGGTTCAGCGGAAACGCCGGGCCTCCCAGCGCCATGGCACGCATGGCGTTGATGACCAGCGTCACCGGTTGATTGTTGGCAAACGCCTGGAGCCAGCTGGGCATCGTCGCGATCGGCACGAACGCGGAACTGACAAACGTCAGCGGGAAGAGCCAGATGAGACCGAAGGCCTGCACCGATTCCTCGTCCTTGATCGCAAGCCCGATGAACGCCGAAACGGCGCAGACGGTCACCCCGAACGCCTCGGCGAGCAGCACCATGCCGACAGCGCCGGCGACGCCGTTCTGGAATCGGAAACCGACGGCGTACCCAACGCCCACGATGACGAGGATCACGATGAGCATGCGAATCGAGTCCGCAATGAGACGACCGGCCAGCACTGCCGACCGCGCCATCGGCATGGCGCGGAATCGGTCGATGACTCCCTTCTTGGCCTCTTGAGCAAGTGCGATTGCCGTTGCAAAGGTTGCGAACGCGGCCGTCTGTCCGATGATGCCGGGCATCAGGTAGCTGACGTACCCGCCGGCGCCAGGGGCGTGGATTGCGCCGCCGAACACGTAGCGGAACAGCAGCACGAAGATCACCGGTTGCACCACCGTGAAGACCAGATAGGCCGGGACGCGCATCCACACGAGGAGGTTGCGCCGGGTGATGACGAGCGCATCACTGATCGCCCAGCGGGCGTTCTGCGCCGCACTGGGCCGAGTCCTGGTGTCCACCGGTTGCGCGATCGCGGTCATGAGGCAACTCCTGCGGCCTGGCTCTTTCGCCCGTCTGGCGCTCCGTCCGGCGAAGCTTCGGCCGCGTGGCCGGTGACCGCCAGGAACACGTCGTCGAGCGAGGGCCGGTGCAGGGCCAGATCCTCCGTGATCACGCCGGCGGCGTCCAGCCGACGCACCGCCTCGACGAGCGCTGTCGATCCGCCGCTCCCGACTGGCACCTTGATGCGCCGGGAGTCGATCTCCACGGTCGGCGCGGCGTTGGACAGCCCGGCCACGGCGCGTACCGCGTCGTCGAGCCGGGTGCGGTCGGGGACGGTGAATTCGAGGAGATCGCCACCCACCTGATCCTTGAGCTGGTCCGGCGTCCCCGATGCGATCACCTCGCCGTGGTCGACCACGACGATGGTGTTCGCAAGCTCGTCCGCTTCCTCGAGGTACTGGGTGGTCAACAGGAGCGTGGTGCCGCGGCCGACGAGCTCGCGGATGATGGCCCACATCCCCAGGCGGCCATACGGGTCCAGGCCGGTCGTCGGCTCGTCGAGGAAGAGGACCGATGGCTCCGCGACAAGGCTTGCCGCGAGGTCGAGGCGTCGCTGCATGCCGCCCGAATACGTCTTCGCGGGTCGATCTGCCGCATCGGCGATTTCAAAGCGTTCGAGCAACTCGGCGGCGCGGCCTTTGACACTCGATCGCGGCATGTGGTTGAGGCGGCCCATGATCTCGAGATTCTCCCGCCCGGTCAGCTCGAGCTGGATCGCTGTTGCCTGACCGGCCAGACCGATCCGGCGACGAACGGCGGCGGCATCCCGGACCACGTCGTATCCCTCGATGATCACTCGCCCCGAATCAGGGTGCAGCAACGTGGTGAGGACGCGCACGGCAGTCGTCTTGCCGGCACCGTTGGGCCCGAGCATGCCGAGCACGCTGCCGCGAGGAACCGAGAAATCGATCCCACGCAGCGCATGCACCTTGCCGAAGGACTTATGCAGCCCCGAGACCTCGATGGCCACGTCGGGCGTCGTGACGTTCATGGACGCACGAGGATAGGGCATCGGTGCCCGAGCAGGCATCGAGCGTTCTCGGATCGCAGGATAATGCCCGCCATGAAAGTGCTCGTGGCTGAGGACGACAAGAAAGCTGCCGCGGCGCTGCAGTGGGGGCTGTCCGAGGTCGGGATTGCTGCCGATGTTGTCCACAACGGACACGACGCGATCGCCAAAGCCGAGCACTACAGCTACAACACGATCGTCCTCGATGTGATGCTGCCAGGCGGCATGGATGGATTCGCCGTCTGCCGCCGCCTCCGTGACCTGCACGTGGACAGCCGCGTCTTGATGCTGACCGCTCGCGACGGCATTCAAGATCGCGTCGCCGGCTTGGACTCCGGAGCAGACGATTATCTCGTCAAGCCGTTCGCGTTCGCAGAGTTGCTTGCTCGACTTCGAGCGCTTGCGCGCAGGAACGACGAGCCACGTGACACCGCCGTCGGAGACCTCGCGGTGAATGAAATCACGCGAATTGCCACCGTCGGTTCCACCAGGCTCTCACTCACGCGCAAGGAATTCGACCTGCTCGCACTGCTTGCACAGCATGCCGGGCGAGTGGTGCTCCATGAGGTTGTCCACGACCACGTGTGGGGGTACGAGGACACTCCGAACTCAGGCCTCGTCGACGTGTACATGAGCCGCCTGCGCAAGAAGTTGGGGGCCGCCGGGTCCAACGTCGGCATCGTGAATGTCCGCGGCGTGGGATATCGCCTCGGGGCCGGAGATGGCTAAGCCGGCGCGCCGCGAGACGGTCGCCGGCTTCCTGACTCGGCCGCGCTCGTTGCAGCGAACCGGCCCCGTGATCGCAGTGATGCTGGGGTTGCTCGGCGTCCTTGCCGCGGACACCGCGCTGGAGCTGAACACACCCCAGAACGAGACGTTCGGAGGGATCCCGCTCCTGTGCGTCGTGATCGGGTTGTGGCTGCTGCCTGGATGGGCGGGATTGCTTGTCGCCGCGGCGGCGCTGGCACAACCGGTCGTGCTGCTCGAAGTCGGCGAGTGGCGCAGCTTGACCGCCGAGTTTCAGTTCATCGCCGTGGCCATCGTCACCGCGGTTGAAACGCTCACCGTGACGGTTCTGGTCAGAGTGGGAACCGAAAAGGAGCGCCTGCTTGACGGACTCACGCGCTTCACGGCCGACGCAGCCCACGAGCTGCGCTCGCCGTTGAGCACGATCCGCAACACCGCGGACGTCACCTTGCAGCGCCCGCGAGCGCCGGGCCAGTACGTCGAGAAGTCTCGAGCAGATCCGAGACCAGGCGACCCGGCTGACTGTGCTCACGGACGGGCTGCTGCTCCTCGCCAGGGGCGACACGAAGTCCCTCTACGTGCGCCGCGAACCCCTGTCGATGGACGACGTCATGGAAGAACTGTTCGACCGCTGGCGCGACCCGGCGGAGCACGCGCACATCACGCTGGACGTTTCGCGCCACACCGGCGTCGAATTCGAGGGCGACGCTGTGTTGCTCGGACGTCTCTTCGACAACCTCGTGGACAACGCGCTCACGCACGCCACGTCCTCCATCACAGTCTCGACGAGCGGGGGCTCCCAGCGGTGCACCGTGGTCGTCGAGGACGACGGGCCCGGCTTTCCCCCGGAGCAACGCCCAGGGAACATCGACCGCCACTGGCGAGGAGATGGGGCCTCGTCAAGCAGCGGCGGCGTTGGTCTGGGGCTTTCGATTGCTGCGGCCATCGCGGCGGAGCACGGCGGCGTCCTCAACCTCGAGCATCCCGGCCGCGGATTGCGCGCCGTCGTCCAGCTCTCTGTCACGTCGAATTAAGGCTGAGTACAGGGTCGGTTGCCACCCTTGGTTGCGTGGGCTCGGCGATCCTCACGGTCGAGCCTCACACCAATGGACATGGCTCGTGACCAGAGGAGGTAGGTGATGGCGGTGGTCGGCGCGTTCCGCTCTGTCAAGGAAGAGGACAAGCCCCTGCTCGCGCGGCGGTATCACAACACCGACACATGCGAGGCTGGGCGGAAGATCCCCGAGAACGAGCGTACCGAAGGCAACGGACGCTACGCCTTGTGCGAGGACTGCGCAGAGTCGTAGCGAGCGGACGTCCGAGAGGGGGCTCTGGCAGGCCGAGGCGGCCAGGATCTACCATCGTGCCCTAGGGGGCCGCTCAGCCACGATGCCGATCGATGAACGGGCATCCTCACAGGGATGCAATATCGAGGCGCAGGTTGGGCTGTAGGGTGTCGGCACCCACAGCGCGTCAGCACGAGGTGGACGATCATGGGCGATGGCGAAATCCGTGAATGCCCGGAGTGCAGGTCAATCGAGGTGGTCGTGCACAAGCCGAGTGGGGCAGCCCTCGGCGCCACCACACGGACGCTGGTTTCCGGCTACGAGTGCGTCGAGTGCGGTTGCCGTTGGGCACCCGAAGTCGAATTGATCGGCCAGGCGCACCAACCGGTGACGCGCGAGTCCTGACCAGCCCGGGAAGGCGGCGGCAGCCTGGCGATGGATGACCACACGGCCGGCGGGGCGGGCGCTCTCGAACCATTACAGAAGTCCATGCGCGCTCATCCGGTAGCTGGAGCGTTCGTCACCGAGACGCTGCCGGGGTACGACGGAGGGCGCCAGGTCACGGTGTACGTCCCCCCGGAACCACCCGAGGCACTCGTCTTCGCCGCCGACGGTCAGGGATTCTCGAAGTGGGGTCGGTTCCTCGAAGAGGGCGACGTGCCGTCCACGATGATCGTCGGTGTTCATGGGCTGGCCGACGAGATGCCGCGGCTGCATGAGTACTCGCCGGTGTTCGACGCCGACCGGTTCGCGGCACATGAGCGGTTCTTTGTTGACGACGTCCGCCAATGGGTGCGGACGCAATTTGGGATAGCACTCCCCGCCGAACGCACCGCGGTGTTCGGTTACTCAGCAGGTGGAGAACTCGCGCTCGCGCTTGGACTTCGCCATCCGGATATCTACGGTGCGGTCTTCTCCGGCTCGCCGGGCGGCGGGTACACACCGCCTGGCGACATCACGGATTCGCTGCCGCGCGTGTACCTCTTTGCCGGCACGCTCGAGCCGTTCTTTCTCGATAACGCGACGCGGTGGGCGAACGCGCTACGTGATGCCGGCGCCGAGGTTGTGATGAGCGAGCGTGAGGTGTCCCACGGCGCCAAGTTGTGGCGAGCAGAGTTTCCGCTTATGGTGGCATGGGCGTTTCGTCGACGGCCAGAAGCTGGGCCGTGACTCCGCGTCAGGACGGCCGGCTACTGAGCATTCCCTCGATGGTGGGCATGTTCGAGAAGGGGTCCGAACAGTAGTCGTCGGCCAGACGCTGAAATTGCGAGAAGTCCGAGCTGTTTGGCGTGGCCAGGCCGGCCTGCTGGTTGATGGCGACGATCGTGCTTTGCTGATCGGCGTTATCCATGGATTGCCAGGTCGAGCACGGTGTGTTCCAGCCAAGCGAACTGCCGCAGGCGGTGGCGAGGAGTGCCACGCCGCCGCCAACAAGCAGGGCGCCGACGAAGTGACCGGGAGTGATCGTGCTTGTTCGCGAGCGCCTCTTTTGGGGTCGCTCGACAACGCGCTGAGCAGCTGCCATGGCCCCAGCCTGAGCGGCGACACACGCTCATGGCGTGGCACGCCGGTAACAACAAGTCGCGCGTCTAAGCCGCGGTCCCCTGCGCGAGCCACTGGCGGAAGACATCAACTCGCTCCGCGGGCCACGCGCCGTCGCAGGGCATCGAGCCGTCTTCGAGTCGGGCGAGGATCGCAGATGCGTGCGCACTGACGTCATCAAACGACCAGAGGTCGAAGTGATGCAGCATCGAGGCGCGGTCCCGCTCACGAAAGAGCGGCTTGACATCAGCCGCGAACGTGACGGCGTTACCGTTGGTGTCAGGGGACATCTTCAGCCTCCTATCCGCGTGATGCTCGCGCAAAGAAACTCAGCCGGCGGGCCAATGCGTTGCGATGATAGGCCAACCGCCCTGTTGCCGGGCAGATGGTTCGACGTACACTCGGTTGCTCGCGCGCACCAGATTGCAGAGGAGCCTCGTGCCCATGACACAAGAATCGACGCACCTCGACAGCGCCCACCGAAACACGCTCTCGCGTCTGTTCCAGCATCAAGGCAGCTACAACATCGAGTGGCACGATGTCGTGTCATTGCTTGAAGCGGTCGGTTCTGTCGAGGATCGCCACGACGGGAAGTTCGTTGTGACCGTGGGGAGCGAAACGCTGACGTTGGAGCAACCACGCGACAAGGACGTCGACATCCAGCAGTTGGTCGACATCCGCAACCTGTTGCGTAACGCCGGCTACGCGAGCGGTATCGAGTAGGCACCGCGGGATCGTCGCGTTTCTCCCACGTGGCGAACGTCCCGTTCGGACCACGAGACAGCGGTTGGGGCGCGGAGCAGTGCTTCGCCCGCATGCCGCAGTGTTAAACGATGGCAGTCGATCCCCCGCATCAGACGGTCGTGCGCGACGCTGCCCACGACCGTCTGGTCTGGGAGCAGGACGGCACTGAGGCCGAGCTTGTCTATCGACGCAGAGGCAATCGTCTGTTCCTCATACACACGGGCGTCCCGGACGAATTGGCCGGCCACGGCATCGCGGGCAAGCTCGTCAAGGCGGCGCTCGACTGGGCGGAACACGACCATCTGACAGTCGTGCCGATCTGCGTCTTTGCGCGCAAGTGGCTGACGGAGCATCCAGAAGCCGCGACCAACGTCGAGATTCACTGGAGGCCGCCGGTCATACCGAGCGACGGACCATCGGCGCCAGGAGCGCAATCAACGCACAGCAGACAACCACCACGATCAACGCGCGCGTCAGGGTGAATGCCTGCGCGACGAAACCGATCAATGGAGGGCCGACGAGGAGCCCCGCGTAGCCCGTTGATGCAACTGCGGCGATGGCAAGTCGTGGCGCCAGGGATATCGATCGTCCGGCAGCGCTGAAGATGGTTGGCACGACGTTGCTGAGCCCGAGACCAACCAAACCGAATCCGACGACGGCGAACGCCGGCCGGCCGACGAGCAACGTGGCGGCCAGGCCGAGCGCAGCGAGCGCACCTCCGCTGCGCACGAGTTGCGTTGCGCCCAGCCGGCTCGTCAACCAGTCGCCGCTCAAGCGTCCCGCGGCCATCGCCACGGAGAACGCCGCGAATGCGGTTGCCGCAAAGGCCGCATCCGTCCCGAGCGACTTGTGGAGATAGATGGCGCTCCAGTCGGCGCTGGCTCCCTCCGCCATGAGACTGCAGAAAGCCATCAGCCCGAGCGCAGCAAGCGGCAAGGACACCCCCGTCAACCGCAGGCGGGCCCGAGGTGTGCGGCTCGACGTGTGCGGATGTGTCGGTGGAAGCCACTGGTGCACCGCGATGGCGACTGCGCCGAGAAGAACCGCTGGTCCGAGGGCGCGGTCGAACGGCGTGAAGCCGAGTGCCGCGAGCGCCCCGCCAGTGAGTGCGCCCGCGAACCCGCCGATGCTGTAGAAGCCGTGGAACGTCGACATCAACGGCCGCTCATAGGAAGCCTCGACGACTGAGCCCTGGATGTTCATGGCGACATCCATCGTCGCGAGGGCAGCGCCGAAGACCAACAACGAAACGGCGAGCAGCGGGAGCGTCGGCGCCACAGGCAGGATCGGCAGGATGGCGCAGCCCACCACTGCGGCAACGGTCACCACTCGCCGGCCCCCCGCACGTCCGACAAGCCATCCCGTCGACGGAGTCGAGATCACCGCACCGACCGCCACACCGAGGAGGGCGATGCCGAGCTCACCGGTATTCAACGCGAGCTTCTGCTGCACGGCCGGGATGAGCGGCACCCATGTCGCCAGAGCCGCGCCGTTGACGAAGAACATGGTCAGCACGGCACCACGTGCGGATCGATGGCGCGTCACACGTGCCTCGGTCAGGCTGCTTGCGGGCATCACCCGTGAATTACTGGCAATGCCGAATCGCCGTACGCATATTCACGATGGTGATTGTGAGATCGGCTGCGAATGGCATGCTCTGGTGGCTCTCGGGCATCCGCACGCTCGACATCCGCGTCTCGCAGACCCCAGATGACAGCAGCGTTGTCGCTGGGCTATCGTGCGCTCACGCTGACACGATGACGATTGATGGGGGGACTCGCCATGTCCAGGACTCGTTTGCCGCGTCGACTGGTTGTGCGTTTGGCGGGGCCTGTGATGGCCGCAACCATCCTCCTCAGCACGCCCGTCACCCTGGGCGCCGTCGGCCGGGCCGCCGCGGTCCCGCCCAACCCGGCCGGCGAACTTGACTGCAACGGTCTGAGCCCTGTCCAGGCTGCGGTGAAGGCCGACCTGGCATGCGCTGATCCCCGCGGGTCGTGGGCCGGCCGTTTCTATGAGAACGGCAAGTACATCGGCCACGACGAGCCGTCGGTCCGTTTCCTGTCGTCGGCGCCCGGCTCCGGCAACGACTTCTCGATCACCGAGACCCTGCCGGTGGACCCCGTGGCGGCCCCGACCGTCGCCGACCCAGGACACGACGTCACCGATTGGTTCGAGCTCAGCGTGGCCCCGTGGTTCTCGACCGTCGTCTGCGACCCGAACTCGGCGCCTCTTCTCCCCTGTACGCCGCGCTCCGATGCCAACGCACCCCACGGGAAGTACCCCGGTGCCGGTGCCGCCTTCGTGGAGCTGCAGTTCTATCCACCGGGCTTCGCCCCCTTTGCCGACGCCACCAGCTGCGACGACACACACTGGTGCTCCGCGCTGAATATCGACAGTCTCGAGTGCCAGGGCAACGGGTCCGGCAACTGCAACAACAACTGCGTGGAACCGGTCAACTTCGCCTTCATCCAGACCAACGGGGTGCCGACCGGGCCGCCCAGCCCGCAACTCTCAGATCCGGCCACCTTCAGCCCGAACGCCCACACCCTGCTCATGAACCCAGGGGACAAGATCACTGTCCACATGTTCGACGGCACGATCCCGGGCGGTCACGCGCTGGAAATACGCGAGCAGGACCTGACGACCGGCCGTAGTGGGTACATGATCGCCTCGGGAGCGAACGGGTTCATGAACACGAACCCATTCGACTGCACGGGCACACCGTTCAACTTCGAACCCGAGTACGCAACCGCGAGCCCGCAAAACATCATCCCCTGGGGGATCGGGCCGTACATGATCAACTCGGAATACGAGATCGGGCATTGGGAGGCGTGCACCACCGTTTCGGGTGCTGCCACAGACACCATCGGGTCTTTCACGGACACCTACTACAAGCAGTGCCACGGCCCGTACGAGACCTCGGCTGACAACAACGGGGACAACGAACCCGACAACTCGCCCTGTTATCGCAAGGGAGATACCCACGGAGGGACCGCCGCGCCCGACCTCGTCACCGGCTGCGACGTCTTCTTCGACGCCATCGGCGACCTGGACTACGACGGGCAGCCGTACTGGCCCGACTGGCCTGATGCGACGACTGCCGGGCCTTTCCCCACGTCGTTCCTGCAGCAGCAGCCGACCTCGAAAGGCCAGGTCTATCCGCAGATCCAGTTCATGACTGATTCCAGCGCCACGCAGTTCAACACCAACTGCAACCTCACCTCGGGAGCGGGCTGCCAGCTGCCTCCCAAGGGCCCGGGCAACTTCTACCCATATTTCACGCTGGCGTCGGTCGGCGGTCAGTGCGTCTGGGAGTTCGGCAACATGTCGAACGGCAAAACCTTCGGTGGTGATGCGCAGTACGGATCGGTTGGCTCGACCACTCTTGGCGCCTTCGCGGGAGCAGTTCGCAAAAATCCGGGCTGCTGAGCTACTTGGCTGACCAATCCAGGTCTGCGCGTTTCACTGACCCCAGGTTTCGTCGGTGCGCGCTCAAGCGATCGCGCCGTGCTCTCGGTCTCAACGAGTAGCAACCACTTCGGGCTATAGCGGCGAGTGGCCGTGACGCTCCGGTGACGCGCCTAGGGTCGACACACCCCTGCAGGGCGAGACTGCGCCCATGAATGGCACCGTCCCGGCTTCAAGGCTCACGGCGACCCGGCACGCATCTCGGGTTGCGGTCGGCTCGGGCGATGCCACGCTGATCGCGATCGTGGCGGTGGTGCTGGCGCTGATGATCAGTGCAGGATCGCGCAATCCCGGTGCGTTGCTACTCATGGGGATCGCAGCGGCGCTGCTCGTCGCCAGTCGCTCGTTGGTCCCCTCCGAACCGTCGAACGCCACGTGGGTTGCCGCGATTGGGTGCTGCTCGATCGCATTCTTCTTCAACGCCGATCTCTTCGGAAACACCGAGGTGCTGTTCGCCGCCGTTGTCGTGATCGGGGTGATGCTCGCGCTCCGCTGGCGCTTCAGCGTTGGCGTGGCGATCGTCGCTGCAGCGTCGCTGGTTGCGTCCACCGAGCCCTGGCGCTGGGGTGTCGGTCTCTTCGATGTCTTCTACGTCGAGGCAGCCGCGGCCGCGCGACTGCTGCATGGCGGAAACCCATACAGCGCAACGATCTATGACCGCGTACCGATTGCTCCGGGCGTCCTTGCCGTCGGCCCCGAGCATTTTCCGTTCGGCCCGCTTGTCCCTGTGGCATCGCTCCCCGGCGCACTGTTCGGCGATATCCGGCTGGCGTCGATCCTGTGGGCGATTGGCGCGGGCGCCGTGGTTATTCTCCTGGCCCGCCAGTCACGTCTCTCACTCTCGAGCAGGCGGATGCTGCTGCTTCTCACGGTTGCCTCCCCGCTCATTCCAACGATGGTGGTAACGGCGTGGCCGGAGACCTTGCTGATCGCGATGTTCGGGCTCAGCATCGCGCTGCACCGTCGCCATCCGGTCTGGATGGTGATGGCGATCGCCGCGTGTCTCCTGGTTGTCCCGACCGCACTGGTGCTCTTCTTCCCGTTCTTCGTGTGGTCTCCGTCCTGGCGGCTGCGCATCCTGGCGGGCTCACTGGTCGCACTTGGCGTGATGTTCGTCTTCAGCATCGGCGTGGGCGTCCCAGCGCTCTGGTTCGACACAGTGGTGCGCCACATCTGGGAGCCGACGCACTATGACGGCCTCACCGTCGGCGCGAGCGTCTTCGTGGCGGGTTGGGGCGCAATGCCGTCGTGGGTCTTTCCAGCGGCCGTCGTCGCGAGCTGCGTGGTTATCCTGCGGCGCAAGCCAAGAGATACGGCGGATCTGTGCGTCGCCGCCGCGTTTCTCTTCCTGGTGTCGACCATCTTTGCGTCATACGCGCGGTTCAACTTCTACTACGTCGTTGCGGCGACGCTTCTGCTGGCACTCGCCTCGTTCGGCGTCGATCCAGGAAGCGTGGGCGTGCGCCGGCGCACGCCAGACGATTCGAAGGCATCATTGGCGACGGCGACGATCGCTCCGTAGCCGAACTCCAGCCACGGATCTGTGCGCTTCTGTTACCAATGGACCACCAACTGTTGGCACCTGTCGGGCACCGCCGCACCTAGTCTGCTCGGGTGGCTATCGCGCATCCTGAGTTTCGCTCGGCAAACACACGCGCTCACGGCTCCCCGACGCCTCGGGGGATACGCGTCGCGTACGTGGGATTAGGGCTCGTCCTTGCCGCATACCTGATCTCGCTGCTCGTTCGCGGTCCCACGCAGTCGATACCGCTCGTCGACGGCTGGGGTGTCGCCGCATTCGAACTCCTGGCGAGCTCCCTGTGTCTGGGGCGAGCGCTCACCGCACGCAAGAGAACCGTCCCGCTCCTGCTCGGCTTCGGGATTCTCGCTTGGACTCTCGGAGATGCGACCCTGGCTGCGGAATCGCAGGGCGGCGCGACTCCTCCTGTCCCCTCCCTTGCGGACCTCTTCTATCTCTGTTTCTACCCGCTCGTCTACGTCGCGCTCGTTCTCCTGACGCGCAAGCACCTCAACCGGCTCGGGGCGACAACGCTGCTCGACGGCGCGGTGGCCGGACTCGGCGCGGCCGCCCTCTGCTCCTGCTTTGCCTTCAACACCATCCTGCACTCCGTCGGCGGGAGTCCCGCGTCGGTTGCGACCAATCTCGCCTATCCGATTGGCGACGGCTTGCTGCTCATCCTCGCGGTCGGCGGTACAGCCGTCATCACGGGCCGGAACAAAACGCAATGGCTGCTGGTCGCCGGCGCGATCGCGATCACCGCGGTGGGCGATACGTTCAACCTCTTTTCCGGCTCAGGAACACCGTCGCACGTCGGGACGATCTTCAACGGGATGGCGTGGCCGTGCGCCATTCTTCTCATCTCGATTTCGGTCTGGGCACGTCCGCCTCAGCGGAACCCGCTGTCCATCGAGGCGACCCCCGGATTCGTCCTCCCTGGACTCGGCGCCGCGGCCGGCCTCACGATTCTCGTCGTCGACACCGTTCATCAGGTCACGCCCGTGGCGGTCGGGCTGGCGACCGCGACCCTGATAGCCGTCGGCATTCGACTGGCACTCTCGGTGCGCGGCTTGCGGCTCCTCACAGAGAAACGGCTCCGACAGTCCATCACCGACGACTTGACCGGGTTGGGCAACCGACGGCAGCTGTTCAATCTGCTCGACGCGTTCTTCGCCGACTTCGCGGACCCGGAAACGATCGACCGGCACCTGTCACTGCTCTACGTCGACCTCGATCACTTCAAGGAGATCAACGACTCCTTCGGACATTCCGCCGGCGACGAACTGCTCCGGCAGCTTGGGCCGCGCCTCATCGCTCGCCTTCGGGAGTCGGACGTTCTGGTGCGCGTCGGTGGCGACGAACTTGCGGTCCTCATCCTTGATACGGACTCCGAGTACGCGGCGGTGGTCGCGCAACGCTTGATCACCGAGCTCGACCAACCGTTCAATCTCGACACGATCAGCGTCCGAGTTGGTGCCAGCATTGGCATTGCGAGCGCGCCGGCCGACGCGACCACCAGCGCAGGACTCCTCCGCTGCGCCGATCTCGCGATGTACCGGGCAAAGGTCGGACCGGAGCCGTACGAAATCTACCGCCGCGAGGTCGACGACGACGGGAACCGTCTGCGCCTGGTCGACGAGTTGCGCGACGCCATCGTCGGCGGGCATCTCGAGGTGTACTACCAACCGCAGATCGACCTGGTGACCGGTGAGCGCTCCGCCATGGAAGCCCTGGTTCGCTGGCCCCACGAGCGGCTGGGGCTCATCGCACCGCTCGACTTCATTCCACTGGCTGAAGACGCGGGCCTCATGCAGTCGCTCACCGCGCTCGTCATGGAGCGAGCCGTGGAGCAGTGCGCCGCCTGGCGCGCCGCCGGTCAGGAGCTCTCCGTGTCCGTGAACGTGTCGGCCACCAACCTCCTCGACGCAGGATTCAGCGGCTTCGTGATGGCCACGCTCGCGCGGTATGACCTCGATCCATCGTCATTGATCCTGGAGATCACCGAGACCACCATCATCAGAGACTTCGAACTCTGCAAGCACGTCATCACGCAGCTTCGCGCGCTCGGTCTCGGTGTGTCGATCGACGACTTCGGTGCCGGCGTCACCTCGCTTGCGTACCTGGGGAGTCTCGCCGCCAGCGAACTCAAGCTGGATCGGAGCTTCCTCTCGCGGCTCGCCACCGGAGACACGGAGCGAAATCTCGCGCTGGTTCGCGCGACCATTGCGCTGGGGCACAAGCTGAACATGCGGGTCGTCGCCGAGGGCATCGAGGACCTCGACGCTCTCAACATGCTCGCCGCGATCGGGTGTGACTTTGCGCAGGGCTACTACATCAGCCAACCGATGCCCGCGCGCGACCTCGACATACCGTCATCGCGCTTTGAGGACCTCCCCTCCGCCGGCAACTCCGTCGCGTAGCCTGTCTCACCAGCGCGACTGAGCCATTTCCGATCTATGTACGACATCGACAACGTTGTTCTCAGAGTTGGAGATGTAGGCGTAGCCGTTCTCGGGATTGATCGCTACATTGCGGAGTAGGGACGCGCCTGAGCTGAGCGTGACGTCAGTCACAGCATCGTTCTTTGGGTTGGTGTTTGCCCTCTTTGTCCTCACCCTAAGCCAACGTCACTACGAGGTAGGAGTCGCAAGTAACTCAGTCCGATAAGGCGTTGTCATTCGCGCAGTTGCTTGAAGTGCGCCACGAATGCGCGTTCCAGCGCCCGGTTCCGACAAAACGTCAAGGCTGCCGCCGAGCGCTTCGAGGCGGTCGGCCATGTTAGTGAGCCCGGCTCCCTTCTTCGCTGCCGTCCTGTCGAACCCGGCCCCGTCATCGGCCACCTCGAAGCGGAGGGCCCCGCCCTCCTCGCGCAGGGTCAGCGCGACGCGCGTCGCCTTCGCATACTTCTGCACGTTCTGAAGCGCTTCGAGCACACAGAAGTACACCGTCGCCTCCACGTCCTGGGCGTACCGCTCCACCCCCTCCGCCTCCACTCGCACCGGGACTGTCGCCTTGCGCGCCTGCGCTTCCAGGGCCACCACGAGCCCCTTGTCGGCAAGCAGCGGCGGGTAGATCCCGCGCGCCAGGTCGCGCAGGGTTTCCAGAGCTTCATCGGCGTCGCGCTTGAGCTGCTCCAGGGTCAAGGCCGCCTCCGCCGGATCACGCCTGAGCAGCATCTCCGCCAGCCCCAGCTTCACTTTCAAGGCCACCAGGTGCTGCTGGGCGCCGTCGTGGAGGTTGCGCTCCAGGCGGCGCCGCTCCACGTCCTGGGCGCTCACCAACCGTTTCCGGGAGGCGCGCAGCTCAACGAGGCGCACCTGCAGGTCCGCGCTCAGGCTCACGTTCTTAAGCACTAGTCCCGCCTGGTGCGCGAGATCGTCGAAAAGCTTCCCCTCGATCGGCGTTAGCGCCTCACCGCGCCGCTTGCTCACGCTCAAGGCCCCGAGCAGCTCTCCCTGATGGCGCACCTCCACGGCACGGGTCGCTCCCGGCAGTGCCGGCAGCGTCCCGTTGCGGATCACGAGCGGCTCGTGCAACGGTGACCTATCCGGAGAGGTCGCCGCCGGGCGCAACTCCGCGTTGCCGCGCAGCCATACAGTCGCCGACTCTGCTCCTGTCCCCTCCTGCAGCACCTGCGCCATCCGAGGCAGCACCTGGTCCGCTGCATACGATTCCGCGACGCGTTCCGAGAACTCGCTGAGGACCTCGTAGGGAGTCGCGCGCTTCCCATAGACGAGCCGATTGGCCAATCGCTGCACACGCTCACGCACCGGCTGGAAGCCGACCGCCACAACGGCGGTAGCGAGGATGGAGAGGGCGAGGTTGGGTTTCCCGCCGCTGCCAACTAGGCTGCCGATGCCGACCGCGATGCCCACATACACCGCAGTGATGAGTACCGCCAGTGCCCCGTACACCAGCGCGCGGCTGATGATCACGTCGATGTCGTAGAGGTGGTACTTGAGCATCGCCACTGCGATCGCAAGCGGGAGCGCCAGCCCACCGATCAAGCCGCAAGCTCCGACGATTACCGGCACCAGAGCGTCAGTTGACGTTGGCGGTGGCAGGAAGGCGGGGATGACATTGCACACGACTGTGGTGATGGCGCCGGCGGCGAACCATTTGATCTGATGACGCTCGTCGGCGTCTGCGCCGCGGAGGCGAAGGAACACCGACACGAAGGCGACAACGTCGAGCACATAGCCGGCGAGGGTTGAGATCGTGATGAAGCCGTTCACGACGCCCGCCAGGCCGACAACGGCGAGTGGGCTCGTCGCGTTGACGGCGAAGTCGCTGCTGTACCCGATGCCGAAAGCACCTTTGCCCGGATCGACGATACCGACGGCCACAGTCAGCGCCGCAAGTACCACTGCGGTGCCGACCACCCACCGCAACCTCGGGGAGCGAAGCCGCCCGTCCGGGAATACGAGAATGGCTGTGACGAAGCAGGCCGTACCGGGCGTCACGCCACTCACCCATAGGATGCCACCGAGTGCGACCCATGGGCCCGCTGCCCAATGCGCGTGGATCAGGAGCGATCCGAAGAGGTCCGAGCACGATCCGAGGGCGATGCCGGCGACGCCACCAAGGACCAACCAACCCACGAGGTTCTCGGGCCGCCGTGCCGCGACGAGCCCGCCGGCGCAGGCGAGCGCGCTGAAGGGTAAGACGAATAACAACGTGGTGAGGCCACCTGCCTCCTTGAACACGACGGTAGGCGTGACCGGCGTGAGGTAGATGACGGTGAACAGCGCGAACAAGCCGACCTCGACTGCGGCGAGCGTCCAAGCGACTGCCGTCGTTCGCGAGTTCGGGGAGCGCACGGCTGCCATCAGATCGTCCCCACCACGGCCGGCGAGGCGGGCTCCTTGCGTGAAGGGACGCGATCCTCCAGCTTACGGACGCTCCGCTCTTGATCCTCGAATAGCGCTCGAGCGATCTCCTCGGTGGTCATGGCTGGATCGTATCCGTGAATGACGGCACTTCAAATGAGGCGTGCACCCGTCCCAAGGGGTGGCGGGCACCCCATTTCGATCCTCACGCGGGAATCCTTCTCACGTCGAAGACACCCGTGATAGCCCGCAGAATCGTCGAGTGTGTTCATTGCACGCTGCGGTGAGCAAGAGTTAAGAGATCACAGTCGAGCGATATGTTCGGAAACCCCCTGCTGCTGAAGCGCAGCTTCCAATCCTGACGCGGCACGGTAGCCGTGCGGGATCACGGCGTACGCGTACAATCCGGCCCCGCTCGACTCCGTCAACTCGATGTTCAGGACGGTTGGAAGTTCCGCGGTGCCTGTGGTTGGTTACGGCTAACGGCGGGCTCGAGATTTGCCGATCCGGCCCGCGAGCGCGTCCGCTCGATCAGTGGCTCCCGATCGACCCGTACGTTTCGGTGACGAAGTGCCGAGGCCGCAGTAGTTTCCGGCCTGCGAGTTTTATACGCGAGCGTACGGAGCAGCACTCGCCGGGATCGACACGAGAAACATTCCCTTCCTGGGGGACCCCCGGGTGCACCTCACCCCACTGATCCGGGGAGCTAAGGAAAGGATGCTGGTCGTTGGAACCGTGAGCTTCCTCGACCGAAGTCAGGACGGCGCGCTAGCATCTGCAACTACTCAAAACGCGCCCACAAACTCGCTAGAGGAGTTCGGGGACAGACGCTTCGGGCTGTGGTTGTCCTAGGCGATTACCTCACTTCGGTAGCTGTGTCGACTGCAATCGGGTTCGCTGGACTGCGCCGCTCAGGTCGCGCTCTTTGACCTCAGCGGCTGGGCGCCACTGCCGACCGCACTCCATGCATTCGAAGTCGGCAACGTACTTTTGGCCGGATTCGCCAAGCGTTGCAACGTTGTGCTTGTGGAGGACAACCTCGCGCGACTTGCACTCCGGGCACTCAGGGATGCTCTCATCGGTCATCTACGACCACCTTTGCTGACGGCTGGCGATGGCCGCCAAGCTACACCCAGTCAACCGGACGATTGTTGCGCTCCGGTGACGAGCCGCCTGGCGGCGCGAACATCGCCGCGGCCACCAAGATGAACTCTCGGCCTAGATGGTATTCCTCTGACCTACGGACGTCCTTGACTTTTGAGCAGCACCAGGATGTCCAGGTCGGCGCTTCCGCGAGACGCTGGCCACCACGTGAGGGAACCGTCGTGTGAGGAAGGCACACGTCACTCAGCGAGACGTCCGCAAGCCGGGAGACCCACTTCGGCGACCGGGGGAGGTCACGAGCCGTTTGCCCGGCCGTACGGCGCCACGCGCGCTGGTACGGTGACGTTGCTGAATGTCCGCCCCACCTACCTGCGACGCGTGGGCGCCTAGGGATGCGCCCGGCGAAACACGCAGTTGATAGATTCGCCGCATGCCTGGCTTCACCACGGTCACCGACTGGCTTCTCGACTCCGACCCCTCGATACGTTGGCAGCTGATGCGCGATGTGCTCGACGCCCCGGAGTCCGAATGGAGCGCGGAGCGGGCCAAAGTGCAGACCGAAGGTTGGGGAGCCAGGCTCCTCTCCTACGAGGACGCAGATGGGCAATGGGCAGGAGGCGCCTTTCTCCCAAGCGATTTCGACGCCGGCGAGTGGGAGAAGGTCGGGCAGCCCTGGACGGCCACGACCTTCTCACTCTCGCAGCTTCGCGAGTTCGGCCTCGATCCCTCCTCGGAGCGAGCTCAACGAGCCGTCGAACTCATCGGCGCCAACTCACGCTGGGATGAGGGCGGCCAGCCCTACTGGGAAGGCGAAGTCGAGGAGTGCGTCAACGGCCGGACTGTTGCGGATGGCGCCTATTTCGGCGTCGACGTCTCGGCCATTGTCGGGCGACTGGTAGGACGAGCGGCTCGAAGACGGCGGCTGGAACTGCGAGCGGATCAACGGGTCCGCTCGGTCGTCATTCGCCACCACCATCAACGTTTTGGAAGGGCTCCTTGAGTACGAAAAGGCCACCGGTGGCACGCCGGAATCGCGAGAGGCGCGCAGGTCGGGAGAGGAATATCTCTTGGAGCGCAAGCTATTCCGTCGTCTCAGCACTGACGAAGTCGCCGACGAGCGGTTTCTGCACTTCTTGCATCCGAACCGATGGCGCTACGACGTCCTCCGAGGGCTCAATTACTTCTGGTCCGCCGCCGCCGTGACAGGGGCCGCGCCAGACCCGAGGCTCGGCGAAGCAATCGACCTCGTGAGTTGCAGGCGCCTCAAGGAAGGCGCATGGCCGCTCGACTGGAGCCTGCCCGGCCGCGTCTGGTTCGAGGTCAACGACGGATCGAGCAAGCCTTCTCGCTGGGTGACTCTGCGGGCGCTGCGAGTTCTGAGATGGTGGGAGGCAGCGACAGCATCGAGCATGCGGTGAAGTTCACGGGAGGCGCCCTCACCCGTGGTGACTCCCCTAACCTCGGGGCGTCTCCATCGCGGCGCGCCCGTGGAGGGTCGATTTTGTCTTCCAAGAAGTGGTGCCGAGGGACAGGATCGAACTGTCGACACCAGGTTTTTCAGACCTGTGCTCTACCAACTGAGCTACCTCGGCGATCCGCGACGCAGTGTAACGGCAGACTGCGGAGCCACCCCTCAGCGCAGGATCTCGACCAGCAGCACCCACGCGTCGACCACGCCGTCGATGATGCACATCAACAGCGCTCCAGCTTCGACGTACAGGCCCTGACCGACGCCGGCGGCGAGCATGCCGCCGGCAACCAGCTGCGCAACCGTCCCCGCCTCGGCAAGGCCGATTCGCGTCAATCGCTGAAACGGCGGTTGCTTGACGAGCAGCGTGCGCGCCTGCCAGATCATCTTGGTGATCTGATACCAGGTCAGCACGCCGACGACCAGGATCTCGATGGCCAGTGCCACGAGGCGCTGCCCAGGGATCAGGACGGCAGCGCCGATGAGCACCGGCTGCATCAGCAGGATGATCGCCTCCGCGGCTCTGCTCGGCAGCCCAGGGAACGCAAGGATCTGCTTGAGATTGATCGAGAGTGCGACGAACACCAGCCCGGTCAGCGCCGCCCCGGCTCCAACCTGCGCGGCGAAGAACGTCGACCAATCTCCCACCATCGTCCCGCGGATGATAGTTGCGGGGCGCGCGACCAGTCCCACAACGCGTTTGACCAACAGGGGCCGCCCGTACAATCAGGGCATGGCCCGGGTCATCCACGTTCGCGTTCGCGGGGTCGCGGCGGCCGACCGGGATCGATTACAGGACCGGTTCTCCGAGTTGATCAGCAGCCGGGAATGGCGCGATCAGCTCCCCTGGCTGGCCGACGGCGGCTCGACCGACCTGTTCCGGCAACTCTTCTTCGAGCAGGCCCTCACGGCAGACCTTCGCGATGACCCGCAGTTGACGGATCTCTCCGCAGCCGGGTTCATCCGTGTCGCCGGTGATGAGACCGACGCTCTCGCCCTCGTCTTCGTGCTGCGCGATCTCTCCGAACGCTTCGCCTGCCGGGTCGGGATCCGCGACCCGGACAACCCGATCGCCAAGCTCCGCGTCGTCGACCTCGCGAACGGGAGGCTCGCCGATCAGCGAGCCCTCGAGTTGATCCTGGTGCGCCGCCCGATCTTCAAGCGCATGCGAGACGGCAACCGGATCGAGATGTACCCGCCGCGGGCGCTCGGCAGCGCCTTCGGGACGGTCGAGGGCGCCGACGGCGAGCGCAGGGCCTGGAGCTTCCTCGTCCACGGCATGCGCGACTCGCGGCCGAGCTTCCTCGAAGCCGAGGCGGAGGCAATGCGGATGTGGCGCGGGCTCCGCTTCCTCGAGTGAGGGCGGTCGTCCAGCGCGTCTCCCGGGCCAGGGTCGACGTCGATTCGAAGACGGTCGGTGCCATCGATGCCGGCCTCTGCGTCCTGCTCTCGGTCGGCCCGGACGACGACGTCGCCGTGGCGAGGCGGTTCGCGGGCCGCATCGCGACCCTCCGCATCTTCCCGGACGCCGATGGCCGGATGAACCTCGACCTGGCGGCCTCAGGCGGCGCCGTCCTGGTCGTGAGCCAGTTCACGCTGCACGCCGACACGTCACGCGGCCATCGCCCGTCCTTCATCCGAGCGGCACCCCCGAAACTCGCGAACGATCTCTACGAGGCCTTCGTCGCAGCCCTGCGCGAGCTTGGACTCCACGTCGAGACCGGCACGTTCGGCGCCCACATGGCAGTCGACCTCGTCAACGACGGTCCCGTGACCCTCGTCCTGACCAGCGCCGAGCCGGACTGGCCCGCCGACGCCGGATAGCAGCCCGGATCAGCCCGCGCGGCGTGCCCGGAGCGCCGCCAGCTGCTCGTCCTCACCGCCTGCACCCGAATAGCGCAGGAGTTCGGGCGGGCGGCCGCCGGTGCCTGCAGGCGACCGGAACCGCGGGACTCTGAGCCGAAGGGCCGCGACCTCGGTGTCACGGACGGGCCGGAGCACGCCGGAATCGCGCAGCTCCTGGATCCGCCGGCGGAAGGTCCGCTCGCTGCCCTCGGGGCCGCCGTGGAGCGCCACGTGCAGGCGGAGCAGGTCGTCACCGGTGAACACCTCCCCCACCAGCGCGGCCGCTCCGGCGAGCTGCCGGGTATCAGCGCGAAGGCGGTCGAGGGCGGCGCGCAGCGCGGCGGCGCCAGGTGCGTCGAGATGGAGGCCGCGCCCGGTGGCCGACCAGACGCCGGGGCCAGGGATTGCACCAAACGGCGCGGCCGCGTAGTACCAGACAGTGACGCTGCGGGTGCGCGCCGGATCATCCTCGACACCCACCAGGTGGAGGCGCTGCCCCCCGCGGGTACCGCGGCGGACTCCCAGATCGATTCCTGCCTCTGTGGCGGCTCGAAGCGCCGCTTCGGCGAACCGCTCCTTGGGGCCCAGATCGCCCGTCGGCAGCGTGCGCTTCAGCGTGAGCACATGCAACGCCCGGCTCGCCGGGGTCCCGGGCTCAGGATCGAACCCGAAGACGGCAACCCCCGCGCTCAGCGCCGCCATAGCTCCCTTGGTCATGCTCCGGCCTCCTCCAAACTCGGCTTCGTTTCGGAAGATGATGGCACGAACTGAGCAAATTGTGCCATTTGGCGTTGAGGTTTCCCTCTCCTCGAATTCGCGGAGCCCCGCTCCCTCAGTCCGTGACGGGAGGCGGAACCGCGGCTGCGCGGCTCCAGCTGACGGCTGGATCCTCGTCCGGCTGATCCTTGGATCCGGCCAGGGCGCGGGGCCAACTCACCACCATCCTAGCGCCGCCGAGCGGAGAGGTGGTCACTTCCCAGCGACCATGCGTGTGCCGGACCACCGCATCCGCGATCGCGAGTCCGAGCCCGGACCCGTAGCCCTGGTCCATCGCACGATGGAAGCGATCGAAGATCTTGGAGCGCTCGTCCTCAGGGATGCCCGGCCCCGAGTCATCGACGACCAGCCGCACGCGGTTCCCCTCGGCGCCGACGCTGACGGCCACCACACCGCCTTTCGGCGCGTACTTGCAGGCGTTGTCGAGGAGCACCCCGAGCAGGCGGTCGAGCCACTCCGAGGAACCCATCACCACGAGCGGACCCATGCCGATGGACATCTGGAGCGTGATCCCGCGGCTCTCGGCGACTGCTTCGAACCGCTCGGCGGCCTGGGACACGATGACGCCCAGTTCCACCGGCTCGGCATTCGGACGACCCTGGGGCGTGTCGACACGCGCCAGCCAGAGCAGGTCGTCCACCAGGCGGCGAATTCGACCGCTTTCGGACCCGATGCGCCGGAAGGCGTTCTGGTACCAGCCGGGATCGCGATCCTGGCTGAGCGCGAGACTGGTTTGCGCCTCGATCACGGCCAGTGGCGTTCGCAGCTCGTGGGAGGCGTCGGCGGTGAACTCGAGCTGGCGTTGCCGGGCGAGTTCGATGGGCGCGCCGACCCGACGGCCGACAAGCAGCGTGCCGAAGAACACGAGGAGGAGGACGCCAAGGCCGGCCACCGTTTCGGTGACGATCAGTGACGAGCGCGCCTGTGAGACGGAGTCGACGTTGAAGCCGACGATCAGACGATCCTGGCCGACAGACGCTCCCATGATCCGCACGTCGACCCCTTTGACATCGGTCGTGATCGGATCGGTCACGTCGACGTCGCCGGCGGGCAGTGGCGTCCCGTCACTGACGCTGGTCGCCTGAGTCGTGCCGAATGGGAGCTCGCCGGGCGGGAAGATCTCCCAGATGAGCGGCGGCGAAGCGAGCCCGTCCTGGCCCTGATCGCCAACGCCATTGGCCGTGTTGAAGCGTGGAGGGTGGGCCTCGTAATACGCCAGCGTGTTCGCGAGCTTGGCGTCCACCTGGGCGGTGAGGTTGTTGGTCACGAACACCACGACCATCACCGCGACGATCGCGTACACCACCGCCACCAGCCCCGTGCTGATCAGGGCCACGCGGAGCGAGGCGACATTGACCCGCTCGAGCCGCCGGTTCACGCCTCCTCCAGTCGGTAGCCAGCCCCCCGCACCGTGACGATGCTCACGCCCGCGTTGGGCAGCTTGGCGCGCAGGCGGCTCATCTGGACGTCGATGGCGTTGGATCCCAGGGGCTGGGTCTCGTCACGCCAGGCGTGCTCGGCGATGGCCTTGCGATCGACGACCGCGGGCGACCGCCGGAGCAGCAGTTCGAGGATGTTGAATTCCGTCGACGTCAGGTTCACCGAGGCGCCACGCACCTCGATCTCGCGACGGGCCGGATCCAGGGTGAGTGCGCCGCGACTGATCGACGGGCCGTCGACGGTGCGCGGGCGGCGCTGCAGCGCTCTGATCCGGGCGACGAGCTCGCCGAAGTCGAAGGGCTTGATCAGGTAGTCGTCCGCGCCGGCGTCGAGGCCCTCGATCCGGTCGGACGGGGTATCGCGAGCGGTGAGCATGAGCATGGCCGTGGGCCGGTTGTTCTTCCGGGCCCAGGCCACCACCTCGAGGCCGCTCACGCGCGGCATCCGCCAGTCGATCACGGCGACGTCGTACTCGTAGAAGCGCAGCTGATCGATCGCCTCGTCCCCCGCCGAGACGGCGTCGACGAAGTAACCGGCCTCCTCGAGGCCCTGCGCGAGGACCTCCCGGAGCCCGCGATCGTCTTCGGCAACAAGGACACGCATCAGGTGATCCAGCTAAGCACTCGTGCCGCCGCCGCCGCCGCCACCAAACCCAGCCACCGCCGAAGCCACCGCCGCCGAAGCCGCCGCCACCGAAGCCGCCGAACCCGGCCGTGCATCCATTGGCAGTCGCGGGCGAGATCGTCAGCGCGCGAGCTGCCACAGCGCCCGAGGTGTCCTTGGTGCCGATCGCCGTCACGCATTCACCGGTCTGCAGCGCGGTGGCCTGGATGACCGTGGACGTGGTCACTTTCACGGTGGTCGGAACTGTGATGGTCTCGGTTGTCCCAGTAGCCTCGGTGAGCGTCACCGACGTCCCGGTCACCGACGTCACCTGGCCGCGTGCGGCCGTGAAACCGGCAGCACCCGCCGGCGGCGAGAAGCTCGGCCGCGGTGAGGCGCCGGGACGCGGGGTGAAGGTTCCTCCCCCGCCGAATCCAGTTGTGGCGCAGGAGCCGTTCACCGGCTTGTTGAGGATGACCGTGGTTGCGGTGAGCGTCCCGGTTGCGTCCTTCGTGCCAGTGGCCGTGATGCACGAGCCCGCGGTGATGTCCGCCAGCGTGCCGCTGCTTGTCTGCGTGATGGTGGTGCTGGACGCAAGTGTCACCGTCGAATCACCCGTCGTACCGCTCAAGATCAGCGTCGATCCGTTGATCTGCACGAGCTGGCCGAAGGCCGCGTTGCCGCGGGCGAATCCGCCGCGACCACGGGCCGACGCGGAGGGCGACGGAGTCGAACCGGTACTGGCTGCGGCGCTGCCGCAGGCGACGACGCCGAGGCAGGCGGCGAGGCCGACGGCACCGAGAAAGGCACGATTCATGAGGTGGTTCCTCCCAACAGGATGACAGCGTTCGAGGTCATTCGGCTCGCAGTGCGGCAATCGGCGCGAGGCGAGCGGCACGCGCGGCGGGGTAGACACCAAAGATCAGGCCAACTCCGGCCGCAACTACGACGGCGATGATCACCGGCGTCGGCGTAATGGTCACGGCAATGCCGGCGAGACGCGGCACAAGGAATCCGGCCAGCAGCCCGGCGCCCACGCCGAGCACGCCTCCGACGAAGCTCAATGTGGCGGCTTCGATGAGGAACTGGCGAAGCAGGTCGCTCGGCGTCGCGCCGAGCGCCTTGCGGAGCCCGATCTCCTGGGTCCGCTCGGTGACCGACACCAGCATGATGTTCATCACCCCGATGCCACCGACCAGCAGCGAGATCGCTGCGACACTGGCGAGCAGGATCGTGAGCGTCGTCGTCACCGATGCGGCGGTGCTGGCCAGCGTGGACGCCGAGGTGATGTTGAAGTCCGCTGCCGCCGAGTTGGTGATGTGGTGCGTCTGCAGGAGCAGTTGATCCGCCTCGAGATACGCGGAGCCGATGGTTGCCGAGCTGGTCGCGCTGAGCAGGATCCGCTGCACCGAGTCCGGGCTCCCGCCGGTGATCTGGTCCTGCGCTGTCGTGATCGGCACGACTGCGAGGTCATCGCTGTTCGTGAAACCAGTGCTGCCACTCGCGGTGAGCAGCCCGATGACGTCGAACGGCGCACCGGAGATGCTCACCTGTGATCCGACCGTCGCGCCAAGCTCTTCGGCGGTGGTCTGACCGAGCACGACGACCTGCGCGTGCTGATCAACCTGCTTCTGCGTGAAGAAGACTCCCTCGGACAACGTTCGCGCGTTGGCCATGAGCCACCCAGGGCTGCTGCCCTGCACTGTCGTGGACCAGTTCGAACTCGTGCTCACCAGGGTCGCCGTCCCTTCGACGACGGGCGCAACTGCGGCGACATCGGGCACGTCAGCCTTGTCTTCGAGCCCGGCAACATCCTGCATGGTCAGCGTGTTCGCCGACCCGGAGCCGCCGCGAACGCCGAAACTCGTTGTGCTGCCAGGGGAAATCGTGAGGAGGTTGGTGCCGAGCGCGGCGATGCGGGAGTTGACTGAATTGGCGGAAGCAGTACCGATGCCAACCGTGCAGATGACTGCCGCGACGCCGAAGAGAATGCCCAGGGTGGTGAGGATCGAGCGCAGCCGGTGACCGAGGAGGCCACGAAGACCGGTGTCGAACGTGCGCAGCAGGCTCATGCCGCAACCCGATCCCTGAGGTGGCCGTCAGCCATCTCGACGACACGCTCGGCAACGCTCGCGACATTCGGATCGTGCGTGATCAGGACGATGGTGTGGCCGGACTTGTGTAGCCCGGTGAGAATGTCGAGCACCTCACGGCTTGCCTTGGAGTCGAGGTTTCCGGTGGGCTCGTCGGCGAGGATCATCGTCGGGTCGGTCACCAGTGCACGAGCGATGGCCACGCGTTGCTGCTGACCACCCGAGAGCTGATTCGGCCGGTGCTGCACGCGACTGGCCAGTCCCACCTGGGCGAGTGCGTTCAGCGCCGTCTGCTTGCGATCGCGTGCAGCGCGATACAGCAGCGGCAACTCGACGTTGCGCCAGGCCGACATCGACGAGAGCAGATGAAACTGCTGAAACACGAAGCCGATGCGACGGTTGCGTATGCTCGCGAGCTCGCGCTCGTTCATGCTCGCGACGTCCTCGCCGGCGAAGAGATACTCACCGCTCGTCGGGACGTCGAGACATCCGAGGATGTGCATGAGCGTGGATTTGCCGGAACCCGACGGCCCCATCACCGCGAGGAAATCGCCCTCCTTGACGAGGAGCGACACTCCGTCGACTGCTCGCACTGTCGCATCGCCGTCGCCGTACACCTTGCTCACGTCGACGAGGCGGATGATCTCCGCGGCCACGTCAGCCGGCGGCGCGTGCGCCGCCGCCACCCCCGAATCCACCCCCGCCGAAGCCGCCACCGAAGCCGCCGGTGAGGCTGCGCCCGGTTCCCGTCGTTGATGACGGAATCGTGCTCGTGATGGTTGCGATCACGACTTCCTGACCCACCTTCACGCCGGTGAGGATCTGTGTGAGCGTTGCATCAGCGGCACCGACGGTCACGGCGACCGGGTCCGGTTTGCCGTTGACAAAGAGCGTCACGGTGCTCCCAGCGCCAGTGGTGTGCACTGCGCTCGTGGGGACGGTTGTGACCCCGATGACCTGGTTGATGATCACGCTCACCGACGCGGACATTCCCGGACGCAGTGACGGGCTCGCACCGCTGAGCACAACCTCCACCGGGAAGCTCGCCACGCCAGACGTGACCGTCGCTTCTTCTGCAACTTCCGTGACCTTGCCCGGCACGGCGTCACTCGACCCCGCAGCGACGACCTCGGCGGGCTGGCCGATGGCGATCTCGTTGACGAGCGTGTCGCTCACCGAACCGGTGACCTCGAAGACGCCCGGCGTGATGATGACGATGGCGTGCGTCGAGGTGCCGCTCGAGCCGGAAGAAGTGCCGCCGGTTCCCCCGGTCGCGATCTCCTGACCGTCTGTGACGTTTACCTCTTCGACGATTCCACCGGACGGCGCCTTGAGCGTCGCGGCGTTGACGGCGGCTTGCGCACTGGTGACATTGACCTGATCAATCTCCACCTGGCTCTCGTCCATGGCGATCTGCGCGGACGTCGACGGGGACCCGTCCTCGAGCGCCGCGAGTGACGATTTCGCGTTGTCCCACTGAACCTTGTCGGCGTTGACCTGGTCCTGGGCCTGGTCGTCGCCCTGGGTCCCCTTCACCTCGGATGCCTGCCACTGCTGGTAGTCCTGGGTGACTGCCGCCTCGTCCTGCGGACACGGCGGCGTCGTGTCGCTCGGTGTGCATCCGTCGGTGGTGGCCTGCGTCTGCGCCGCCGTGTACGCGTTATATGCCTGGCTTGTCTGCTGGGCATTGACCGCTTTGGTGTCATTCAGGTTCGTGATCGCCGACTGATACGACACCTCCGCGGTACTGACCTGGCCTTCGGCCTGGGACAGGCTCGAGGCCGAAGTTCCCGCACGGGCGAGCGAGAGATTCGCCTCCGCTCCGGCAAGAGTTGCATTCGCTTGCGCGAGGCTGTCATCGACCGTGGTTGGATCCTGGGTGGCGAGCACCTCGCCGGCGGTGACGGTCTGTCCCGGCTGCACGTTGACGGACGTGACCTTGCCGCCACCCTCGAAATCGAGGTCCGTTTCGCCGTCTGGAGCGAGATTCCCAGACAGCGACACCGTCTGCGTCACCGTGCCCAGCGTTGCGACGCCTGTCCGGTACGAGACGCTCGACGGATCACCGCGTGTCAGCAGGAACGCACCTGCGCCCGCTGCGATGAGCACAACGACGATGCCGATGATGAAAGGCTTGCTGAGCAAGCGACGTCTCACGTTGAACGACTCCCAAAAATCCTTACGACAGCGACCGACCGCCACGATCGTCGCGCCGGCATCCTTTCGAGAGAGTGACGGCGCGCGGACGCTCAGCGACCAGTGCTCACGGCGTCGCTCGGGGCGCGTGGGCGGAGCAGGGATCGAACCCGCGACCTCCTCGGTGTAAGCGAGGCGCTCTAACCAGCTGAGCTATCCGCCCGCACCGACTGTATCGCCAGGAGCGGCCAATTGCTCGACGCTGCCGTCGCTGTGGCCCACAAACACGAGGCCGGCCATGCCGATGAACAGCCCGTGGCCGGCGACTCCGGGGACCGATCCGATCAGTGCCGCGAGTGCGGCCGGGTCCAGGACATCGGTGAAGTCGCTGTCGGCGACGAGGTTGCCGTTGTCGGTGGTGAATCGCGCTCCCGTCGCATCCACGCGCATCGTGAAGTCGAGTGATGTGCGCTCGGCAAGCGTGAGCAGGGTCCGCTCACACCCGAATGGCACGACCTCGACCGGAACACGCCCGCTGAGATGGGACATGTATTTGCTGTCGTCGACAATAACCACGAAACGCGCGGATGCCGCGGCGACGATCTTCTCGCGCAGCATCGCGCCGCCCCTGCCCTTGATGAGATGCAGCGCCGGATCGACGCTGTCGGCGCCGTCGACGTCGAGGTCGAGGCCCTCGGCGCCGAGTTCCTCCACCGCAATGCCGTGCTCGCGGGCCAGCTCCGCGCTGGCGACCGACGTCGCCACGGCGCGAACGGTCAGCCCCTGGCGCACTCGCTCGGCGACGCCGAGGATGAACCAGCGTGCCGTCGTCCCAGTCCCAAGGCCGATGCGCATGCCATCCTCGACAAGCGGCACCGCGGCCTCACCTGCCGCACGGCGTGCGGCGTCGACGTCCACGCGAGCAGCGTACCCGTCAGGACGCGAGTCGTCTGCTCAGTTCGCCGGATGTCGTGGTGACGGCGTCGCGATGGAGCCCGTCCGGCTGGCGCATGAAGCGCTCCTGGACGACGAAGACCGCCTCGATGAGCTCGGCTGCCGAGGTACGTGGACGAAAGGAGACTCCGCGCCGCCTGAGTGACACGAGGACCCGCGTGGGGATGGGACCGCCGCGAAGATTCACTTCCTCGAGCTGTGTCAACAGCCCATCGAGCTCGCACAGCGTTTCGCGTCGCTGCACCCGTTGTCGTTCCTCTTCTGCTGACCACACCAATTGATTGAGGACGCGGTTTCGGACGAAGGTGGCCATGACGCTCCCCTCGGCGCGTCCACCGGGTTCGGGGGTTTGATGTGACGTAGGGTGAGTCGGACCGAACAGATGGACGTCCTGTGGTCGCGATCCTACCGATTTGTGGGCCATTTGCATAGCGGAACACATGTTCGCTGTCGCAAACAGCAAAAAGGGCGGCTCCGCACGTGGAGCCGCCCTTTCGCTTTGGAGGGGAGAACGCGTTATCCGAGCAGGGTCAGAATGGTGTTGACATCGCTCCACGCGCCCTTGAGATCGGTGCTCGCGTTGGCGATGTTCGTGCGCGCGCTCTTCAGGTCAGCCTGGTTGCCAGGCCACCCGGACGGCACGAGGTTGATGACGGAGGCGCTCACGCCCGAGATCGAGGTCTGCGATGACGTGACCTTGCCCGTGAGAGTGTTCAAGTCGGCTTGCGCCTGCGCCTTGACCGTCGCGGACATCGTCGACGTGGTGATGAGGTTCTGCAACTCGGGGATCACGGTCGCGAACGCGCTGTCCACCTTGCCGATGCCATCAGCCGCGATGACCTCGTGGATCTTCGGATCCTCCATGACGTAGACGCGGTAATCGGTCACGATCAGGCCACAGTCGGCGAAAACCTTCGCGTAGGTCGTGTCGCCCTGGATCGTCGCGTCGAGCGCGGTGAGCCCGCTCTTGTCAGCGCTGATCTGTCCCTCGAGCGCCGACTGGTCGCTGCTCGTGAGAGCCACCGACGTCTCGACGAACGTGTCGTCCGCGGAAAGGACGGCGAGGCGGCGCTGCACGCCGATGTTGCAGAGCGATTTGACGCCGCTGAGGAGCGCCGGGTTGGTCGCATTGGTCGGCGTGGGGCTTGGAAGCGCTGACGCGTCTACGGCGACCGATCCGGCAAGGCCGAGACCTGCGGTCACAGTGAGCGTGGCCAGGCTGCGGGCGAGGATTCGCGTGTTCACTGGGCTGGATTCCCTTCACTGGTGCTCAGCCCGGCGTTGGCGGCGTTCAGCTGCCCGTCGATGGTGCTGAGCTGGTTGTCGATACTGCTGACCTGCTGGGAGATGTCGCTCGTGTCCGGTGTCGCGACCGGCGTGGGGGTGGGAGCGGTGGTGACGCTGACCGGGGCAGTCGCCGGCGGCGCCGCGACGGTCAGGTGAGCGGCGCCGCATCCGGCGACCGCCACGACGGCGAAGCCGCACAGGACGCTGTTCCTGAGCGCCGAGAGATGGGGCATCGGGTGTCTCCTTGGTTGTCGAGGGGGATGCCTTCATCCAACCATCGGGGACGTTTCCGAACCTTAGACCGAGCGGTGACGATGCTGAGAAAGCCCTGAGGCGGCGTGTGTCGAGAGTGGGCCTTCGATCAGGCAGTGCTTGCGGCCGGGCTCCTGTCGTGGAGCAGCGCGGTCAGCGGGCCGGCGTCCTCGAGGCGGAGCCCGAACGCCACCGCGAGGGACCTCGCGAGCACCGGCGCGACCTGCTCCGGCGTGTGGCCCGGCGCGCCGAGCGAAGCGAGGCTGGCGACCCGGGATCCGTCGATGCCGCAGGGAATGATGCGATCGAACCAGCGGAGGTCCGTCGCCACGTTGAGCGCGACGCCGTGGCTGGTCACCCCGCCCGCGAGCTTCACCCCGATCGCGCCGAGCTTGTCATTGCCCGTCCACACGCCCGTGTAAGGCGGGCGGCGGGTCACCTCGACGCCGTAATTGGCGGCCGTCGCGATCAGTGCTGCCTCGAGGGCACGAAGGTAGTGGTCGACATCGCCGTGCGCAGGGTGGCGCGGGATCGGGAAGATACCGGCCAGCCGCACGATCGGATATGCCACGAGCTGCCCGGGGCCGTGGAACGTCACCGAGCCGCCGCGATCGACCTCGAGGAACTCTGCGCCGGCCGCGATGAGCGATCCGCTGCCTTCGCCAAGATGCCGGGCTTCACCCTGGCGGCCCATCGTGTAGACCGGCGGGTGTTCGAGCAGCAACACTGCGTCGTCATGCAGCTCGCCGCTTCTGCGAGCCAGCGCGACGGTCCGCTGGAGCTCCCATGCGTCCTGATATCCGACCGTCCCAAGCCACGCCCAGCGCAGCGTGGGGACGCCGCTCCCTTCGCTCATCCGGCGTGCGCGGCGACCGCCTGCTCGTGCGCGTGGTAGCTGGAGCGGACGAGTGGCCCGGACTCGACGTGCTTGAAGCCCAGCGCCTTGCCGTACGCCTTCAGCTCCGCGAACTCGTCGGGATGCCAGTACCGGATCAGCGGGTGGTGCTTCAACGATGGCCGCAGATACTGGCCGATCGTGATGATCTCGATGTCGTGAGCGCGCATCTGGTCGAGGAGTTCCTTGACCTCGTCCATCTCCTCACCGAGGCCGACCATGAGGCCCGACTTGGTGCGGCTCTTCGGCTCGATGCGCTTGGCCGCCCGCAGGAGTTCGAGGCTGCGGTCGAGCTCCGACTTCGGGCGCACCCGCCGGTAGAGGCGTCCGACCGTCTCCACGTTGTGATTGAAGATCTCGGGTACCTCGTCCATGACGGTCGCGAGGGCCGCGTGGTCGCCTTGGAAGTCCGGCGTCAGCACCTCGATCGTCGTGCCGGGCGAGAGCGCCCGGATCGATCGAATCGTCGCGGCGAAGACGCCGGCGCCACCATCGGCGAGATCGTCGCGATCGACCGAGGTCACCACGGCGTGGCGCAGCCCCATCGTCGCCACGGCCTCCCCCACCCGGCGCGGCTCGTCCCAGTCGATGTCGCCGCCGCGCTTGCCGCTCTTGACGGCGCAGAAGGCGCATGCCCGGGTGCAGACGTCGCCGAGAATCATGAATGTAGCGGTGCCGTGCCCCCAGCACTCGGCGATGTTGGGGCAGCGGGCCTCCTCGCACACGGTGTTGAGGTTCTGGCCACGCATGATCCCCTTGATCTGCGAATACCCGTCGCCCGCCGGGAGCTTGACCGTGAGCCACTCGGGGCGCCGATCAACACCTTCAGGGAGGAGCCGCTGGTGCAGCGGCCGGGAATCGGCCACGGGAACGGGCCGCAAGCGGATCTGGTCCATGGCGCTCTCTCACTCTACACACTCACTGCGCCACAATCGCCCCGATGACCTCACCGCCACCGCGCAACGAGCCAGTTCTGCTGTATGCCCCGGGGTCGCCGGAGCGAGCCCGCCTCCGCTCCATGATTGACGAGATGCAGGCCGCTGCGCCGCATCACGTGCCGCTCCATATCGGTGGGCGCTCCGTTCACGGGCACGGCGAGCACCTCGCCGTCAGCGCGCCGCACCGGCACTCCTTGGGCATCGTGGAGACCGATACAGCGACCACAGACGACGTCCGGGCGGCGGTTGACGCAGCCCTCGCGGCGCACCACGACTGGTCCACGGCGCCATGGGAGACGCGCGCCGCGGTGTTCCTCCGGGCGGCAGATCTGCTGAGTGGCCCTTACCGTGACCGCCTCAACGCCGCAACGATCCTGGGCCAGAGCAAGAGCGTCCACCAGGCCGAGATCGATGCTGCCTGCGAGCTGATCGATTTCTGGCGCTGGAACGTCCACTTCGGCGAGCAGCTTCAGGAGACGCAGCCGGTGTCGTCAGCCGGGACCTGGAATCGCATGGATCACCGCCCGCTCGAGGGCTTCGTGCTCGCGATCAGTCCCTTCAACTTCACGTCGATCGGGGGCAACCTCGCGGTGGCGCCGGCGATTGTCGGCAACACCGTGGTCTGGAAGCCGGCCACCACCGCGCTGCTCGCTGCCCAGGTGATCATGGAGATTCTCGAGGCAGCCGGGCTGCCCCCGGGGGTGATCAACATGATTGCCGGTCCCGGAGCGGCCGTGTCCGAGGTTGCGGTGAAGCACCCGGCGCTCGCGGGTATTCATTTCACGGGGTCGACCGACACGTTTCAGCATCTCTGGACCACGGTGGCGGCAAATCTCGGCACGTACCGGACGTACCCGCGCCTGGTCGGTGAGACCGGCGGCAAGGACTTCGTCCTCGCGCATCCGTCAGCATCGGATGACGCGCTGCTCGTGGGACTGCTCCGCGGGTCGTTCGAGTACCAGGGCCAGAAGTGCTCGGCGTCCTCGCGTGCCTACATCCCTCACTCCGTGTGGGAGCGCCTGCGCGAGCCCCTCGCCGCATCGACCGAGGCGATCCCGATGGGAGATCCGGCCGAGTTCAGCACCTTCATGGGCGCGGTCATCGATGAGGCGAGCTATCGCAAGCACGAGGCCGTCCTGACCGCCGCGCGGAGCGATCCCGATCTCACCCTCATCGCCGGCGGCGAGTGCGACGCCGAGGAGGGGTGGTTCGTCCGCCCGACGATCCTCGCCACGTCGAACCCGAACCACGACCTGTTGCAGCGCGAACTCTTCGGGCCGATTCTCACGGTGTTCCCGTATCCCGACGCGAACTGGCACTCCGTGCTCGATCTCGTGGACCGCACCTCGCCGTATGCGCTCACGGGCGCGATCTTCGCCGACGATCGTTCGGCGGTCGACGAGGCGACTTCGCATCTGCGATACGCCGCGGGGAACTTTTACGTGAACGACAAGCCGACAGGCGCCGTCGTGGGTCAACAGCCGTTCGGTGGCGCAAGGAAGAGCGGGACGAACGACAAGGCCGGGTCGATCTTGAACATGCTTCGGTGGGTGTCGCCGCGAGTGATCAAGGAGACGTTCGTGCCGCCGACCGACTGGCGGTATCCACACCAGGATCCGGACTGACGGCGGGCTCGTTCGGGGTCGCGGTGTAGGGCGCCGGGCGCTTCGCGTTCGGCTGGCGGCGGGCTGCTGCTGCATACACTTGCTTGTGTATACTACAGGAATGTGTAATGTCCAAGCGGCGGATGCGGATCCCCTCGTCCCGCTCTTGCGGGCTATCGAGTGCTACGTCGCCTCGCCTGCGCGGGAGCGGACTCCCCGCGAGTTCGGCGACGACCTGATCCGCCTTCGCCATGGCATGGATTTGTTGGAACTCGACTTCGCGATCGGTGCGTCCAAGTTCGCGTTGACCGACGAGTACGAGGCTGCGGGGTCGGTCTCCCCGATTGACTGGATCCGGCACAACTGCCACATGACCAACATGGCCGCGGCGAAAGCCGTGAACTCCGGCGATCAGGCGGGGCAGTTGCCGGCGAGCGTCACTGCCCTGAATGCGGGGGAGATCGGCTTTGCCCATTTCTCGTTGCTGGCGAGCGTGGCGAAAGCGCTGAGTGCTCCGAAGTGGGTCGCGGCCACCAGCCTCGATGGCGCGGGTCTCGACGCTGATGCTGGTGCCACGAGGCTCGAGGGCTCGGGTCTCGACGCCGGGGGTGAGGCCACGGATGGCGATGGCGCTGCCGACCTCACGGACCCGGGCACTCCCGGCGGCGATGGCGCTCCCGACCTCACGGACCCGGGCACTCCCACGCCGCAGGTCGGCGCGCTCGGCTTCGATGAGGGGCCGCTCCTGAAGATGGCACGCGAGCACTCCGTCGGCCGCTTCGGCATGGACTGCACCCACGCCCGCCATGCCTACGACGCCGCCGCCGTCCTCCGCGAGCACGTCGACAACGCCGAGCGCAACCGCTGCGAGTTCACCGACTGCGAAGGCGGCTTCCTCGCCGTGAAGGGATACTTCGATCCGCTTGCCGCGGCCACCCTCAAGAGCGCGGTCTTCCCGCTTGCCAAGCCGAGCGGTGCGCGCGACACCCGCCGCTTCGAGCGTCGTCTCGCCGATGCCCTCGTCGAGGTGGCCGCCCACGCCCTCGACATCGGCGCGGTCCCCGGGAGCGGCGGGACCAGAACCCATCTCCAGCTCACCGCCTCGGTGGAGACGGTGATGGCCCTCGACGGTGCACCCGGCGGCGTCCTCGAGTACGGCGGCGCGGTCACCGCCACCACCGTGCAGCGCCTCGCCTGTGATGCCGGGATCCGGCGCATCCTGCTCGGCCCCAAGTCCGCGGTGATCGAGGTGGGCCGGGAGCTCCGCCTACCGGGCGTCGCGGCCCGGGCGGCGCTCCAGGCGCGGGCGGGCGGCTGCGAGTGGCCGAAGTGCGATCGTCCCGTGGGCTTCACCAACGCTCACCACCTGGTCCACTGGGGCCAGGGCGGGACGACCGACGTGGCCAATCTTGTCCTGCTCTGCTATCGCCACCACTGGATGATTCATGAGGGTGGCTGGCAGCTGGCTCGGGAGGAGAGCGGACGCATGCTCGCGGTCGCCCCCACCCCCATCTTTCGTACCTGGACGCGGGCGCCCGATGGGGTCGGGCGTGTAGGTGGCGAGTCGGCGCCTCGCTACGTCGACACGTGCCTGGGATGAAATCCGCAAGCCCGCCGGTGCCCAACTAGCTGACTAAGCCCGCCGGTGCGCAACTAGCTGACTAAGCCCGCGAGTGCCCAACTAGCTGACTAAGCCCGCCGGTGCCCGACTAGCTGACTAAGCCCGCGAGGCCCGACTAGCTGACCCAGCCCGCCGGTGCCCGACTAGCTGACTAAGCCCGCCACCGAGTGCAGGAGCGCGTCGGCCGCCGCCGGCATGAGCAGCTTCCAGGGTGCCGCGGAGTACGCCGCTGGATCGACGGATCCTCAGACGCGACCCGGATCAGGGCATGGAACCTGCTCTCGTCGATGATGCCCTTCGCGAGAGCGCGCTGCGCCCAGGCCGGCGGGGTGCGAAGCCCCCACGCATCGAAAGCGCCTTGCTCGATCATCGTTCCTCCTGATGATAGCCAGGACGGGCTAAACGAGGGTTCCCGACGGGTCCAGTCCTTCAAGAAGCTTCTGCACTGTAGTCACAAAACGAGTGGCCTGGAGGCCGTCGTTGATCCGGTGGTCGAAGGACAGACCGAGGCCCATGATCGGCCGGATCGCGATCGCGTCGCCCACGACGACCGGTCGCTTCACGACGAGGTCCATGGTCATGATCGCCGCCTGCGGCTGATTGATGATCGCCTGCGTCATCACCGCTCCAAGCGCGCCAGTGTTGTTGAGCGTGAACGTCCCGCCCTGAATCTCATCAAGCTTCAGGTGATTGCTCCGCGCACGCGCACCAAGGTCGGCCATGGTGGTCGCGAGCCCGGTGATGCTAAGCCGATCCGCATCACGCACGACGGGGACGATGAGGTTGTCCTCGAGCGCCACGGCGATCCCGAGGTTGATGGCCCGCTTGACGACGATGCCCGCATCGCTCCACGACGCATTGAGCGTGGGATGCCGTTGCAGCGCCTCAACAACGGCCCGAGCGACGAATGGCAAGAACGTCAACTTGACGCCGTGCCGCGCCTCGAACGCCGCCTTCTCACGATCCCGGATCCGCCATACGGCAGACATGTCCACCTCGACCATGACGTACGCATGCGGCGACGTCTGCCGGCTCCGCACCATGTGCTCGGCAATCGCCTTCCTCACCTGCGTGAGCGGCACCACCGAATCCCCCTCACCGCCTCCGGCTCCGGTGAAGGAGGCCGATGCAGCGGAAGCCGCTGCCGGCGCTGGCGCGACGGGTACCGCCGGAGCCGGCTGGGGTGCCTGAGTAGGCGACATAGCCCGGGGAGTTGCCGGAGCAGGCACCCCGGCCGGCGTGCGCGCACCGCCAGACGCGCCAGCCCCGCCAGACGCGCCAGCCCCGCCAGCCGCGTCCCGCCGCTGCACGTACTCGAGAACGTCCTTCTTGGAGATGCGCCCCCCGATCCCGCTCCCGGTGATCTGCGACAGATCCACGCCGTGCTCGCGAACGAGCATCCGCACGGCCGGCGTCACGTGGTACCCGAGCGCCTGTCCATTGCCCTCGACGGCCACTTCCGCAACCTCTTCGACAGGAGCCGCGCCGGCCGCATCCGCAACTGTCCCGGTGAACGCCTCCTGAATCGGCGCAACAGCCAACTCGCCACCAGCCTGTACCTCGGCACGCGCCTCCGCCACCGGCTGCGCCGGCGCACTGGCGACAACCGCAGTCGCCGCTACGGGCTCCGGCGTCGCGGCAGCGGCACCATGGGTCGCGGCTCCGGCGCCGTCCGCCGTGTCAATCGAGCAGATCGGCTGACCGACCGGCACAACCGTGCCCTCCGGAGCGATCAACTCGGACATCACGCCGTCGGCCGGCGCCGGAATCTCGGCATTCACCTTGTCGGTGATCACTTCGGCAATCGACTCGTACTTGGCGATCGCATCGCCAGGTTGCTTGAGCCATTTGGCGATCGTGCCTTCGGTAACGCTCTCACCGAGCTGCGGCATCGTGACGGTCAGTGCCATTTCGCGAGCTTCCTCGTGTTCGAATTCAGTACGCGGCAAGCTCGCGGAGCCTGGCCTCGATTTTGTCCGGTGTCACCAGGTAGAACTGCTCCAGCGGTGGCGCGAACGGCATCGCCGGAATCTCCGGTCCGCCGAGTCGCATCACGGGGGCGTCGAGCCTGTCGAAGCATTCCTCGGCAATGATCGCAGCGATTTCCGATGCAACGCTGACAGCTAGGTTCGCCTCCTGCACGATCAACACCTTGCCGCACTTGCTCGCGCTCGTGATGATCGCGTCGCGATCAAACGGACGCAGCGAGCGAAGGTCCACGACCTCACAGGAAAACCCATCTGCTGCAAGGCGATCGACCGCTTCCAGGGAACTGTGCACCATCATTCCGTAGCTGAATACCGCGATGTCGGTGCCCTCGCGCACGACACGGGCGCGGTCGAGCGGCACCGTGTACTCGCCTTCCGGCACCTCGCCCTTGATGGCGCGATAACAACGCTTGTGCTCGAAATACAGGACCGGGTCCGGGTCACGGAGCGCCGATACGATCATCCCCTTGGCGTCATACGGATTCGACGGCACCACAACGCGAAGTCCGGGTATGTGCGCGAAAATCGCCTCAATCGATTGCGAGTGATACAGCGCGCCGTGTACGCCGCCCCCGAACGGTGAGCGCAACACCATCGGCACACCCCAATCCCCGTTGCTGCGGTAACGCATCTTCGCGGCTTCACTGATGATCTGGTCGACAGCGGGCATGATGAAGTCCTGGAACTGAATCTCAGCGATCGGACGCAGCCCGTTCATCGCCGCGCCGATTGCGACGCCGACGATCAGCGATTCCGCGAGCGGGCTGTCGAGCACGCGCGCCTCGCCGAACTCCTTCTGCAGACCCTCGGTGACACCGAAGACGCCTCCTTTGGCGCCGACGTCCTCGCCAAGGATCATCACGCGATCGTCGCGCTGCATCTCCTCGCGAATGCCGTCGCGAATGGCCTCGATATATGTCTTCTCAGCCACGCCAGTCACCCGGTTCCGCATACACATGAAGCATCGCTGTGTTGGCGGCGGGCAACGGCGATTCCTCGGCCGCCTCCGTCAACTCGTTGAGCTCGATCACCAACTCTGCGCGCATCTCCTCAGCGTCACCCGGAGCAAGAACGCCGAGCTCCTCGAGGGTCGCCCTGAAGCGCAGCAAGGAGTCCCGCTCCTTGTCGGACTCGAGATCCTCGGAGGAGCGGTAGCGACGCTGGTCGTCGTCGGAGCTGTGCGATGTGAGCCGGAGCACCTTCGCCTCGATGAGCGTCGGGCCGTCACCGCGACGAGCGCGCTTCATCGCCTCGCGAGCCACCCGGTAGCAGGCGATGGCGTCGCAGCCGTCGACGATGACACCGGGGATGCCGTATCCCTTCGCGCGATCGGCGACATCCGGCGTCGGCATCTGCTTCTGCCACGGCACGCTGATGGCGAAACCGTTGTTCTCCACGAGGAAGATCACCGCGAGCTTCTTGGTTGCCGCGAAGTTCAACGCCTCGTGGAAATCGCCTTCACTCGTCCCACCTTCGCCGATCGAAGTAAAAGTCACCGCGTCCTCACCTCGCATCTGCGAAGCGAGCGCGATGCCGCATGCATGGATGAGCTGCGTTCCGACCGAAGATCCGGTGCTGATGATGTTCAACCGCCGGCAACCGTAGTGGGCCGGCATCTGGCGTCCGCCGCTGTTGGGATCGGCCGCGCGCTGCAGCACCGAGAGGATGTGGTCCTTCGGCGTCATGCCGAGCACCAGCGTGAGCGCAAGGTCGCGATAGTACGGAGCGATCCAGTCGTACTGCGGCTTCAGATTCATGCCAAAGGCGACCTGAACGGCCTCGTGCCCCTCTGCCGAGATCCAGAACGGAGCACGCCCCTGGCGGTTGAGCACCCAGAGCCGCTCGTCGAGCAGACGGGACCGGAGCATGTGCCGGTACATGAGCCGGAGCGTTTCCGCGTCGAGGCCGGCGCGCGCCTTGGTTTCGGTTCGAGTCATCGCCACGTGTCGATCATCCCTCCGAACGAAGCTGACACCGCCGGCAGGTGCTCATGTCCCCCACAGCAGCTCAAATGTGAATTGCCTCGCCACTCACGGCCAGGGCGGCTTCTGAGAGCACTTCGCTGAGTGTAGGGTGTGGCGCCACCGCATGGCCCATCTCGAACGCGGTCGTTTCGAGCAGGCCGCCGAGTGCGGGTCCCCAGATGAGCTCGGTCACCTCGTGGCCGATGATGTGGACGCCGAGGACGGTCCCGTCCGACTTGTCCGCCACGACCTTGCAGAACCCGCCGGTCTCACCCCAGATCAGCGCTCGACCATTGCCGCGAAACGGCATCACCCCAACCGCGACTTCGTAGCCGGCCGCCTGCGCCTCCGCTTCGCTGAGCCCCATCGATCCGATCTGCGGGGTGCAGTACGTCGTGCGGGTGACGAGGCGGGGATCGAGCGGGTGCGGGTTGCGCCCGGCGATCGCTTCGACAGCAAGCACTCCCTCGTGGAGCGCCTTGTGCGCAAGCTGGAAGCCGCCGACGACATCGCCCACCGCGCTCACGCCGGGCTCTCCGGTTCGGAGCATCGCGTCGACAAGGATGACGCCGCGCTCGACGGCGACCCCTGTCCCCTCGATGCCGATGTTCTCGACGTTGGCCGCCCGACCCACGGCAACGAGGAGGATCTCCGCCTGGAGGCGCTGCTCCTTCCCCTCCTGGTCGGTGACCGTGACGGTGACACCGCCCTCGTTGCGCTCGACGGAGCCGAGATCGAGCAGGTGGCCGGTGAGGCACGTGATGCCCCGCGCCTCGAATTGCTTGCGAAGCTCGACGCCGACCGCCGCGTCCTCGAGCGGCACCAGGCTCGGAAGGAGCTCCACAATGGTCACGTCCGCTCCGCAGCTGCGGTAGAGCGAAGCGAACTCGACACCAACGGCTCCCGCACCGAGCACGATCGCCGACGCGGGAACGCGGTTCATCTTCAGCGCCTCATCGCTCGTGAGGATCGCCTCGCCATCTGCGGGAATGCCCGGAAGCTGCTTCGGGCGCGATCCGGTGGCGATGATGACCGCCCCTGCGTCGACCGTGACAGGATCGCCGGTGCGCGGCGTGACGAGCAGGCGACCGGGCCCATCCAGGCGTCCGCGTCCGTTGACAACGCTGACCTTGTTCTTGCGCAGCAGGAACTGCACGCCTTTGTGCAGCTGGCTGACCACCGAGTCCCGACGGCCGCCGGCGACCGCGTAGTCGAAATGGACGTGGCCAGTCGTGACGCCGAAGGCGTCGGCATGACGCAGTTCGTCGAGGAGCGCGGCGCTCTGCAGCAATGCCTTGGCGGGGATGCAGCCGCGGTGGAGGCACGTGCCACCCACCTTGTCCTCCTCCACCAGCACCACGCTGAGGCCGAGTTGGGCGGCGCGGATCGCCGCGGGGTAGCCGCCCATTCCGCCCCCGAGAATGGCGATGTCAACTCGTTCGGCCACAGGCTCTGAGTATATCGGCGGGGCACTCGGTGCCAGCCGAGTCCGTTCGCCCGAGAGCCGGGTGCTGGGCGCGAGCGCCCGCGAGATCAGGCCTGCAGGAACCTGCGCACGCCGAGGAAGCTGCCGAAGGCACCGACCGCGACACCGCCGATCAACAGCACGATGAGCAGCGTTATCGTGTAGCGCGCATCGAACGGCACGCTCAGCAGATTGCCCTGGGCCGCCTGCACGAACAACCGGTACGCGCCGAAGACGATCGCCCCCGAGAAGATCGCCGCAAGTAAGCCCCCGAGCATGCCCTCGAGGATGAACGGCCAGCGCACGAACCAGTCGGTCGCTCCGACGAGTTTCATGATCTCGATCTCCGTTCTTCGCGAGTACACCGCGGTCCGGATCGTGTTCATGATGATCACGATGCTGATCGTCAGCAGGATGATCGCGATGATCGCCCCAACCCATTGGATGACCGTGATCACCGTGTTGAGCTTGGAGATGACGTCGGAGTTGTAGTCGGTCGGGGTCGTGCTGTCGACGATCGGCGTCATCTTGGCTTCGTTGTTGAACTCACTGAGGTCGGTCAGTTTCTTGACGTCGAGGTTCAGCGACGCAGGCAGCGGGTTGCTGCCGAGGACGTTGAGCGCCTGCTCGATATCGGGGTTCTGCGACGCCTGCTGCGCGGCCTGGTCCTTCGTCTCAAAGGTGACCGAGATGACCCGCGGATCGTGCTTGAGTCGACTTTCGAAATTGGTGATCGCCGCCAGCGACGCGTTGTCCGAGAGATAGATCTTCAGATGGCTCGCGTTTTGCTCCTGCCCCTGGAGGACTGTGTCAACGGAGTGCGTGAAGAGCAGTGAACCACCCACGAGAAAGATGATCAGCCCCATCGTGAAAACGCCGGCGAGCGACACGCCGAGATTGCGTCGGAAGTTCTGCCCGGCGCTGTGGAGCGCGAACCACAACGACGCGAAGATCTGCCTCACAGCGTGGCGGTTCCTTCGCGCAGGTACTGGCCCTCGGCCTCGTCGCGAACCACACGGCCGTTGTCGATCGCGATGACGCGACGGCGGACGAGGTCCACGACCTCTCGGTTGTGGGTGGCCATCAGCACCGTCGTGCCCCGGTGGTTGATCTGGAGGAGCAACTGCACGATGCCCCACGACGTGTCGGGGTCGAGGTTCCCGGTGGGCTCGTCGGCGAGGAAGATGCGCGGCCGGTGCACCAGGGCGCGAGCGATCGCGACGCGCTGCTGCTCACCGCCGCTCAACTCGTCCGGGAACTTGTCGAGCTTGTCCTCGAGTCCGACGATCCAGAGGACCTCCTCCACCTTCTCACGCATGTGGCGCTGGCCGGGGCGGGTCACCTGGAGGGCGAACGCCACGTTCTGGGCGACGGTGCGCCGCTCGAGCAGTTTGTAGTCCTGGAAGACGATGCCGAACTTGCGCCGCAGCTTTGGAAGCTTGCGGTGCGACATCCGGCTCACCTCCTGCCCGTCGATGAAGATCCGTCCCGTTGACGGCGCCTCGTCGCGGATCAGCAGGCGAACCAGCGTCGACTTGCCGGCGCCGCTCGGGCCCACCAGGAAGCAGAAGTCGCCCTGATGGATCGCCAGATCAACGTCGCGCAGGGCCTCCGTTCCGTTCGGGTAGACCTTGCTCACGCCGTGAAACGAGATTACCGGGCGCAGCGCGTGCTGAGGGGGGGCCGCAGATCTCTCGGCGACCGCCACGCTCACCAGGCTGCCCCCTGGGGCGAAGTCTTCATAGGCTGATTTCTGAGATCGCTACTGGGTCGGCGGCCAGTATAGACCCGGGTTCCGGCCGACTCCCGCGATATTTCACAGATTGGTCACTTCGGAACAGGGATTCACAGCGACCCTCTGATCAGGACGCCTTCGATTCTGAACCCTCGCGTGCCGCCCAGTGCAAGTACCCCTCGATGAAAGGGTCGATGTCCCCGTCGAGCACGCCCTGGGCGTTGCCCACCTCCACGTTGGTCCGGTGGTCCTTGACCATCGTGTAGGGCTGGAGCACGTAGGAGCGAATCTGGCTTCCCCACTCGGCAGCGATCAACTCGCCTTTGAGATCGGCCACCTTCTGCGCGTGGGCGGCCTGCTGGAGCGCCAGCAACCGCGATCGGAGGACTCGCCACGCCACATCCCGGTTCTGCTGCTGCGATCGCTCGTTCTGGCAGGTGACCACCACGCCCGTGGGGATGTGCGTGAGCCGGACCGCCGATGAAGTCTTATTGACATGCTGGCCGCCCGCACCACTCGAGCGGAAGACATCGGTGCGCACGTCGTCGGGATCGATCTCGACGGTGACGGTGTCCTCGATCTCAGGCGTCACCTCGACGAGCACGAAGGACGTGTGGCGGCGATGCGCTGCGTCGAAGGGGCTGATGCGCACGAGGCGATGCACGCCGTGCTCGCCTTTGAGCAGGCCGTATGCCCGTGCGCCGGAGATGCGGATCGTCGCGGACTTGATGCCCGCCTCATCGCCGACCGACTCCTCGAGGAACTCCACCGGCATGCGGTGCTCCTCGGCCCAGAGCAGGTACATGCGCAGGAGCATCTGCGCCCAGTCCTGGGAATCCGTGCCACCCGCGCCGGCGTGGATGCCGATGAGCGCGACGTGGTCCGTGTACGGATCGTTGAAGAGCAGATCGATCTGGCGGCGGCCGATCTCCTTCTCGAGAGCGCGCAACTCCTTTTCGAGGTCCGCGGTCATCGCATCGTCCGGCTCGTCCTCGAGCATCGCCGCGAGCTCTCGGGTGTCGCTGGCACGGTGCGTCAGCGATTCCCACGTGGTCAGGTCATCGCGGATTCGCGAGGCTTCCTGGTTGAGCGCCGCGGCGTTGCGCGGATCGTCCCAGAGATCTGGTGCGGAGATCTCCTGGTCGAGCTCGATCAGACGGAGGCGTTTTCCAGCGAGGTCAAAGATGCCCCTGGAGCTCGGCTATACGGGCGGCGACGTCGGTGGCGCGGTCTGCAAGCTCGCTCATTTGCGGAGTATTCCACAATGAACTCATGCAAACCGCTGCGACAGTGTCGTCCGACGCGCTTGGCGACCCGTTCGCCGACATGCCGCGCGCCTTCGATTTCGATGACGTGTCGATGGTGCCGCGCGCGCCGTCGACACTTGCGCATCGCAGCGAAGCGCAGCCCGCGGTCGATTTTGGACCCGTCCGTCTGACGGTTCCCCTGATCGGATCGCCGATGCCGGACGTCTGCGGCGTGGACATGTGCCGGGCGCTCGGCGAGCACGGCGCACTCGGCATCCTGCCGCGTTTTCAATCAATCGGCGAGCAGGCGGTCGAGCTCTCGCAGGTTGCGGCGGCGGGCGGTCCGGTGGCCGCGGCACTGGGTGTCACCGGTGACTTCCGCGAGCGCTTCTCGCGAATTGTCGAGACCGGCTGCCGCATCGTCTGTCTCGACACGGCAAACGGCGCGCACGACCAGGTCGCGCATGCGGTGCGCTGGGTTCGCGAGCAGGACCCCGCGGTGTTCCTCATCGCGGGCAACGTCGCGACTGCGGAGACGTTCGTATGGCTCGAGGATCACGGCGTCGACGCGATTCGCGTCGGCATCGCGGGCGGGTCGGTATGCGAAACCCGCACCGAGACCGGTGTTCACGCGCCAACCCCTTACAGCGTCTACGAATGCGCACAAGCGCGCGGGCACGCGTTGATCATCGCCGACGGGGGCATCCGCAGCCCTGCCGACATGTGCAAGCTCCTGGCGCTTGGCGCGGATTGCGTGATGGTCGGGTCCGCGCTGGCCGGTACCTACGAGGCGCCCGGCCGCGTCATCGTCGTCGACGGCAAGAAGTACAAGATCATGCGCGGCGCCGCGTCCTTCTCCGTGCAGCAGGAATTCGCCGGCGCGGATCCGGAGTACATCGAGGGATCGGAGTCCATCGTCGCCTACAAGGGCAGGGTCACCGACGTGATCCAGCGGTACGTCGCCGGGTTGCGCAGCTCGATGTCGTACATGAACGCGCGAACGCTCCACGAGTACCGCAGCAACGCGAGCTTCGTTCGCACGCGCTAGCTCAGCTCCGCGATCACCTCGGCGGACGTCATCGGCTTGGAGAACATCGGGTAGTCGTACTTGAGCGCGTTCTCGTGCTCCTCCTCCGACGTGGCCGCGACGCAATCGCTCAGCGTGATGACCTCGTAGCCGTTCTCATAGCCGCTGCGCATCGTCGATTCCACGCAGCAGTTGGTGAGGAACCCGCCGAGGACGATCGTCGAGATTCCCTTGCTGCGCAAGATGAAGTCGAGGTTCGTGCTTGCGAACGTGTCGAGCCCGCGCTTGCCCTCGATGACGATGTCGCCTTCTTGTGGATCGAGTTCCTCGGTGATGGCGGCGCCCCACGTGCCTTTGACGAACGCATTGCCGTCAACCACGCCTTTGAGGATGCCGTAGGGGTGCGCGCTGATCTCGTTGTATCCCTTGGCGAAGGTGATCGGTGCATGCATGATCGTCGCGCCGGCCGAGCGAGCCGCCTCGACGACGCGTTCGGTGTTGGCAAGCATGTCCGTCTTCTCCATCACGCCCTGGACGGCGCCGTGGAGGACGCCACCTTCCGAGGTGAAGTCGTTCTGGTACTCGATGAGCACGACGGCGGTCTTGGCTGGATCAAACGACATGGTCACGTCCTCCTCATGTCTAGCGGGAGTTCTGATGGTAGTCGTGCTTTCGGCGGGTTGCTCGCGGAGGTCAGCCAGGATCCGTTCGGTGGGTCCAGGTGCGCCCGCGGTCAGTCCTCGAGCAGCCAGTAGACATCTGTTTGCACCTTGTCAGGGTCTGGGTCCCAGTCGCCGTAGATCTCCAACCGAGTCCCGGTCGTCGTGTACCCGTTCGTCCGGCACCAGCGGATGACGGCGTCGTGTGCGCCGCCCAACCCCGCGTAGTCGCCCGTGTGAGTCGTGTGTGCCGCGCGACCCTCCGGGAGTCGCGACGCAAGAACCGGCCCCATGGACTCGAAGGTACATGACACCTCAACTCCAACCTCGAATTCCAGGTTGGGCACCTCGTTCCGATAGATCATCACGTTGTGGCCGTCCTTCCGCAGGTCGCTCTGGCGGAGGAAAGCCCAGACACCGTCGAGCATCGGTCTCCACCGCGAAGCGAACTCGGGCCAGCTCGTCGCCACCCCTCGCGACACTGCCGTCGGACGGGCTGTGATGCTCACGACCTCGACCGAGTACTCACTCACGCGGGCATCCTAAAAGTTCCGGCAACGATGGCGGGCCTATTTTCCGGCTGACCGGTTGGCAGGCAGCGGCGCGACCTCGGTAATGTTTGCTCGGCTTCGAGCGTATTGATCACGTGACCACATCCGCCACCGTCGCGTCAGTGGCCGCCGACCGTCCGTCGGCGAGCGAGATACCGGCAACGCTATCAGCCGGCGAGCTCTGTGACCGATACGCAGCCCGTGTCTATCACTTCGCCACGATGGTGGCTGGTAGCGACCTCGAGGCCGAGGATCTCGCCCAGTCCGCGCTCGAGCGGGCTCTACGCGGCCTGCCGCAGTTCGACAGCCGGAAGGGTCACGTCGAAGCATGGCTCTGGCGCATCGTCGTCAACGTCGCGCGAGATGCCGGGAGAGCTGCGGCGCGCCGTCAACGCGTGTGGGACCGGCTGGTCCGGCTTCGCTGGGGCTGGACTGCGGACGACGACATCCCGCTTGGGATCGACGACGATCGGCTCCTCGAGGCCGTCCGCACGCTCACACCGCGTCAACGCTCCGTGCTCGCGTTGCGCTTCGGCGCGGATCTTGATTACGGGGGCGTGGCAGCCGCGCTGGGAATCTCGTCCGGCGCAGCGACCGTCGCCACACACCGGGCACTGAAGGCGTTGCGGCAGAAGCTGCTTGAGGAGAATCGATGACCGCTTCGCAATTGACGGAATCGTTGAGTGAGCGGCTGACGGCGTTGAGGCGCCCCGTGCCGGCAGGCGTGGTCACGCGCGCTCGAGCGAGAGCCGATGTGGGCGCATCATCCGTCGTCAGGACAGTTGCGTCAGCGCGCGAGTTTGCGGGTGCAGGGGACGCGCTCCCCACTCCCGCGAATCCCGGCCCGGCGATCGACCCCTCGCGTCGCGGCGTCCTCAATGTGATCGCCGCTGTGGCTGCCGCCGCCGTTGTCACTGCGGGCATCGCGACATTTGGACTCGAACTGAGCGGACATCTGCGAAACGCACTACAGACACCGTCAAATGCACCGCACGCGCTCGCCGCGCTCCCTGTGATCGGTGGGTCAGGGCTTCCGCTCTCGGCACACGTCGTCGTGCCCGCCACTCACGGAAGAGGATCAGCGCGACTCTCGAGCTTCACCACCGAGCAAGCGCTGTACGTCCAGTACGACTGCGCCGGACCCGGCACCTTCGAGATCAAGTCGACTGACCATGCGTTCGCCGATGACGTCCTGTCCTGTCCGAGATCATCCGAACCGATCACGGTCGCAGTGTCGGAGCCCGAAACGGGCAGTCCACTCACGCTCCAGGTCGTGGCAGCGACGTCGATGACGTGGGAACTGGTCGTTGCGGAAGGCGGCCTGACCGGAACGTTTCCAAGTCTCAGTCCGTTCCTTCCGGAGTCCGTCTTCCCACCCCTCGTTGGCGACACGTATGCCACAGGATCAGCGTCCCTGCCGACATTCATTCCGACCAAGCCCTACTCGATTCAGTACGCGTGCATGGGAAGCGGCGGCATCTCCGTCGCCTCGTCCGACGGTTCTGTGCACTACACGTCGGAAAGCTGCAACACAACACCCGGCATCAACGGCCTCTTTGTGCCTCAGACCCAGGCTGTGGGGCAACCGGTATCCCTACGGATCACAACGACATCGTCGACGGAATGGGAGATGCGGGTCCTGCAGTTCAGCGGCCCGACACCGCATCCCTACGAGATCGTGCCACCGACGCCGGCCCCCGGATATCCGGTCAACTTCACGCTCCCTGCGGGCGCGGTATCCCTGATTCCCGTCACGCACGGGAAGGGCTCGGTGACGCTGCCGACCTTCACTCCGACCACCCTCTTCTACAATAGCGCTCTCACTTGTTCCGGTCCTGGATCCCTCGAGATGATCGGATCCGACAGCTCGACATTCATGCAGGAGTCATGTGAGGGACAGGGCATCGGGAGCGGCGACGGTGGCGAGGACACGCCGGGTGTCCCGATCTCACTCGTGGTCAAGGCTGACGCGGGGACGACCTGGGAGATCATCGTCTGCGGGGTAAACGTTGAGTTGCCTCAGGCCTAGTGCCCAGAGGTCACATGTGACGCTGGTTCCGGAGTTGGGTCCGACGTGACAAAGCTGGCAACAACGTTTCTGGCTGTCGTGCTCGTCGGCGCATTCGCGGGCTGCACTGCGGTTCCTCACGTCCCCACGGCGAAGCCACCGGTCCCGGACTCGACCATTACGCCAACGGCGTACGGAGGGTGCGGCGCCACTCAGGTGACGGACGGTGCATCGCCACCTCCGGCCTGGGCGCTGGGCGGCTTCGGCGGATGGCCGGGGATCCGATGGGCTGCGAGCGCGCCATCCTCCGCAGTGGCGATTCTCTTCGCCGTGCAACTGGTGGCGAAGGGCGCACGGCCGGACGGCAGCAGCAACAAGATTCTCTGGGTCACCCAGACGCCGACGACCGACCTGACGATCGTTGCGCGACCTCTGGGTGCCACGAACCCAACAGTGACCCTCGAGTACCCAACGACAGCCGGAAACCAGACGCCGTCCGTCGTCGACCTTCCCTCGCCGGGATGCTGGGCCCTCCAACTGCACTGGGGAGCCGTTCACCCGACCGAGGGTTCAGTCGACCTCTGGGTCCTTCCGGCTGGCAGTGCGCCAAGCCGCTCTATCAGCGGCTAACCGTTACGCGCGCTGACCGCGTTACTTGCCGTGGCAGTACTTGTACTTCTTCCCCGAGCCGCACGGGCACGACTGATTGCGGCCGACCTTGCCCTGCACGGTCCCGGTCGCCGCAGCGCCGTTGCCATTGCCGTTGGCCTCGGATCGACGCGTGCCTGCCGAAGACGACTCGACGATGTTGCGCACGATCGGCTTCGAGACCACCGGCGCTGACACGCGGGTCCCGGTGGCACGAGCCAGCGCACCGCTCGCCAGCGCGGCCGCCGGACGCGCGGGAGGCACCATGGCCCCGTCGGTCGCGCCCCCAGGTCGGTCGGCTCGTGGCGATGCAGGCGCCGTCGCTTCCGCAGCGCCTTCGGTCGGCGCAACAGGCGCACCACCATTGGGGCTGGGGACGCCGCCATCGGGATCAGCCGGCGTCTCATTCGGATCCACGCGGCGGATCTGCACATTGAGCAGCGCACGGACGATCTCGCGCTGGATGTCCTCGGTGAGGTCCTGGAACGCCGTGAACGCTGCCGCTTTGTACTCGACGAGCGGGTCCATCTGCCCGTATGCCTGGAAGCCCATCCCCTCGCGGAGGTGATCCATCTGCGTGAGGTAGGTAAGCCAGCGGGAGTCGATCACCTGGAGCATCACGCTCTGCTCGACCTCGCGGAGCAACTCCGCGCCGTACTCCTGCTCTTTCTCCTCGTAAAGCCCGACGAGCTCACCGCTGAGTGTCTCGACGACTTCCTCGACGGAGTCACCAAGGCTGTCCGTGCTGATCTCGGAGAACTGCGGCAGTCCTGCCGCGAGCGTGTGCATCTGCGCCCAGAGCCCCTCGAAGTCCCACGCCTCGCGGTGCCTGCTCTCGCAATACGTCGGCACGTCGGTCGCCACCACGTGGTCGACCATCTCGACGAAGTTCGCGCGCGTGTCCGTTCCCTCGAGAATTTTGCGGCGCTCGCCGTAGATGATTTCGCGCTGCTTGTTCATCACGTCGTCGTACTCGACGACATGACGCCGGCTGTCGAAGTTCTGCCCTTCGACGCGCGCCTGCGCACCTTCGATCTGGCGCGAGACCATCTTCGACTCGAGCGGCGTGTCGTCGTCAACACCGAGCTTGCCCATGAACCCCTGCATGCGCTCGCCGCCGAACACGCGCATGAGGTCGTCCTCGAAGGACAGGAAGAATCGCGACTCTCCGGGGTCGCCCTGACGGCCCGCACGGCCTCGCAGCTGGTTGTCGATGCGCCGCGATTCATGACGTTCGGTGCCGATGATGTACAGGCCGCCGACGTCCGCGACACCTGGACCAAGCACGATGTCTGTGCCTCGCCCGGCCATGTTCGTCGCGATGGTCACACTGCCCATCTGGCCGGCGTTGGCGATGATGTCGGCTTCGCGTTCGTGCAGCTTGGCGTTGAGCACGGAGTGCTGCACACCGAGCTTGTCGAGCTGTCGGCTGAGCCGCTCGCTCTTCTCGATGCTCGTCGTACCGACGAGGATTGGCTGGCCCTTCTTGTATCGCTCGGCGATCTCATCGACCACCGCGCGGTACTTGCCGTCCTCACCCTTGTAGATGAGGTCGGGCTCATCGAGACGCACCATCGGCTGGTGGGTCGGGATCGGCACGACTTCGAGCTTGTAGATCTTGTGGAATTCCTCGGCCTCGGTCAGCGCGGTACCGGTCATGCCGGCGAGCTTGTCGTAGAGGCGGAAGAAGTTCTGGAAGGTGATCGTCGCGAGCGTGACCGTTTCCTGTTGCACCGCAACGCCTTCCTTGGCCTCGATCGCCTGGTGCAGTCCGTCCGACCAGCGCCGGCCGGGCATCGTGCGACCAGTGAACTCGTCGACGATGATCACCTCGCCGTCGCGCACGATGTAGTCCTTGTCGCGCAGCCAGAGCGCGTGCGCGCGCAGCGCCTGGTTGATCTGGTGCGCCTCCGCGGCGTGCTCCATCTCGTAGACATTGGAGATGCCGGTCCACTTCTCGATCTTGTCGACGCCTTCCTCGGTGAGCGTGGCGGACTTGGTCTTCTCGTCGATGGTGTAGTCGTCCTCGGCAACGAGACGCGGGATCAGTCGCGCGTACGTGTAGAACTTGTCGGTCGCCTCACTCGCCTGGCCGCTGATGATCAGCGGTGTGCGCGCCTCATCGATGAGGATCGAGTCGACCTCGTCGACGATCGCGAAACGCAGCCGCCGCTGCACGCACCGATCGAGCTTCTGCGCCATGTTGTCGCGCAGGTAATCGAAGCCGAGCTCGTTGTTCGTGGAGTACGTGATGTCTGCCGCGTACGCCTCGCGGCGCGTGACGGGGCGGAGGTGCTGCAGGCGCGGATCCGGGTGGGTCTCGTCGGTGAAATCGGGGTCGTAGATGTACGAGAGGTCCTGCCCGGCGATGACACCGACCGACATCCCAAGGAAGTGGTACAGCTTCGCGTTCCACCCGGCGTCGCGTCGGGCGAGGTAATCGTTGACGGTGACGAGATGCGCGCCACGCCGCTCGAGCGCGTTGAGGTACAGCGCGAGTGTGGCGACGAGCGTCTTGCCTTCGCCGGTCTTCATCTCGGCGATGCGACCCTGGTGGAGCACGATGCCGCCGATCAATTGGACGTCGAAGTGGCGCATGCCCAGCGTGCGTTTCGAGGCTTCGCGGACCACCGCGAACGCCTCCGGAAGCAGGTCGTCGAGCGCCTGACGACGAGCGCTTTCGCGGATCTCCTCCTCGGCGCGCTCCATCGCCATCTCCTCGGTCTCCTCGCCGAGGCCGGCGGCGAACGACTGGCCGTGGGTGATGTCGGCAGCCTCGACGCCGAGGCGCTCCCTGAACTCGCGGGTCTTGTCCTGCAGCTCCTCGTCGGTGAGGGCCGACATCTCCGCTTCGAGTTCGTTGATGAGGTCAACGACCCCCTGATAGCGCTTGATCTCGCGCTGGACGGGATCGCCGAGGACCTTGTTGAGCGGCTTGCGAAAGATGGACATGGGTCCTTTCATTGTGGCAGCCCGCGCCCTTTACGAAACCGCTGCCACCACCATGACGTCGATCAGCGCTGCTCCCCGATGCGTCAGGACAGTGGCCGCAGCCTCCGCCGTGGCGCCTGTGGTGAGCACGTCGTCGACGAGCCAGAGGTAGGCGCCCGCCAGCTCGGCGCCCGACCACGCGAAGGCGCCCGCGACGTTGCTGCGGCGGGTCGCCTCATCGCGAGCAGTCTGCGGCCGCGTCTCGCGAATGCGTATGAGGTGGTCGAGCACGGGCACATCCCGCGCCTCGGCAAGGACCGATGCGATCACGTCCGACTGGTTGTAACCGCGCTGTCGTCGCCGGCGAGCGCCGAGAGGTACCGCGACCACCGCGTCAGGTGTGAAGAAACGTGGCCCGCTGAGCCGTCTCGCGGTCATGGCGGCGAGATCGATGAGGACCCCGCGGTCGCCGCCGTATTTGCCGCGATGCAGCGCGGCTCGGACGGGTTCCTCGAAGCTGAATCCCGCGTGGGCGGTGCCATGGCGCATCCGGCGCGCCGGGGGTTTCGGCATCGCGTCCATCGCGACGGTGCACGCTGGACAGATCGGTGGGTCCGAGACGGCGTCGCAGCCCGCGCAACGCCGTGGCGCGACGGCGTCGAGGAGCAACTTCCCAAGGGCGGCGAGCATGCGACGAGGTATGCCGCGTCCGCGCGGACGCCTGGGGGACGGTTCGGGTTATGCGCCCTCGCCGAACGCGTCCAACGCGGCCTGCATCGCGAGGATGAGGTCGCGCGCCGATGCGACGCTCAACTCCAGCGCGACCCGCTCGCTCACGGGGCGCCCTGCGTTCACGAAGTCGACGATCAACGCGTGATCGAGCGTCGCATGCGACGGGTGGTCCACCGCAACGACAGCGTCGGTGATGGGCCGCCAGGTTCCGTCCGCTTTGGCGCATCCGGTGAGCGCCGCTTTCTCGACGACATACGAGCACATCACAAATCTCCTAGTGCAGCGTGCGGCCGTAAAAATCGAGGACGAGCTTCCAGCCTTCGACGGCTGCCTCCACTCGATACATCGGCCGGTCGACCGCGAAAAAACCGTGGCCGGCGTTCTCGAACGTGTGGAACTCGTGCTCCTTGCCGAGGCGGGTGAGCTCGGCATCGATCTTCGCGACCTCCTCAGGAGCTGGATTCTTGTCCTCCACACCGAACAGCCCGAGGATGGGACACGAAATCTTCGGTGCGCGGTCGATGATCGGCTCCATCTTGTACGGCAGTTCCGGCGGCGGCGTGTTGATGACGAACGCCCCGTAGCAGTCCACGGCGGCGTCGACCGGCAACTCACACGCGCATAGGAATGACTGCCGCCCTCCGGAGCAGTACCCGATGGTGCCCACCTTGCCGTTCGTGACCGGCATCGCACGAAGGAAACGCACGGCGCCCCCGGCGTCACCGAGGAACTGTTCCGTCGTGAGCCACCCGGCAGCGCGCGCGGCGGCAGCGGCGTCGTCGGGGGCCAGATCCGGTCCGTAGCGGTGATACAGGTTGGGACAGATCGCCACGTAGCCTTCAGCCGCGAACCGCCGGGCGATCTCCTTCGATCCGCCGTCCCAGCCCGGTGCGTGGTGGATGACCAGCACGCCGGGGAACGGGCCCGGGCCGAGCGGCCGCGCGAGGTATGCGCCGATTTCGTCGTCGTGGTACCCGGTGATGGTCACCGTCTCCGCAAGCAGTCCCTGATACACGTCAGTCCTCCAGTCACGCGATGTGGTGCTGGCGTAGGAGCGTATCTGGACGGAGCGTGCGGACCGCTCTACGCGAGCTGGAGGACGTCGCCTTTCTTGACGCCGAGGCGGTCCATCGTCCCGGCCGGCAACTCGATTGCCGCCTTGGCGTGCCGCACGATCCGGCTCATACGCCACGGTTTGATCGAGTGACAGATGTGGACGATCTCCCCGTCCCCATCCATGAACACGACATCGAGCGGGATTCGCATGAAGAACATGTGGATGGAGCTGCACGGACGCAGACAGAGCCCGGAGCCGGCTGCAAGCTCGCGCTTGCCCATAAGGCCCTTGAACCGCTGCCACGGGTTGTCGGCTATCACCACGGCTCCGGCGATGGTGGTCCCGGCTGATGTGGTCAACCGGAACTGCTGCTGGGTCGAGGACATGCCCGCGATCCTAGCCCGCGATTCGCGGCTCGTCGTCGCCGTCGCTAGGTCGTCGCGCGGCTGTCAGGGATGGTGACGCGGACTTCCGTCCCGAGGCCGAGACCGCTGCGGACCTGCACCCGGCCACCCACGAGCGAGGCGCGCTCGCGCATCTGGATGAGCCCGAGCCCGGCAGTCCGACCGAGCCGCGCGTCGGTGGCGGTCACATCGAATCCGTCGCCGTCGTCTTTCACCACGCCCACGACGAGGCGCGGAAGGAACGAGATGATCGTGTCCACGCGCTGCGGGCGTCCATGGCCCAGCGCGTTGTCGATGGCCTGCTCGAGGATGCGGTACATCGTGATCTCCGCGAGCTGTGGCATGGGGCGCTCGCTGCCCAGCACGTGGAGGAGCACGTTCCCCCGCCCGGTCCACGCCGCGATGAGATCTCGGGTCGCGCCCACCAGACCACGCCCCTCGCTGAGTGGCTGGAGGCCGGCGATGACGTCACTGAGCTGTTCCGAGGCATCCGCGGCCGCGGTCCGGCAGCGGGAACTGGCGCCTACTGCGGTTGCCGGCTCCTGGACAAGGCTCCGGCCGATCAGCTCTGCCTCCAGCGCCGCGTCGGCGAGGCGCTGCATAGGGCCTTCAAGGATGAGTCGCGCGGTCTCGGCGTGCTCCACGTCGGCGATCTCGTAGATCTGCCGGGCGGCCTGGCTGTACCGGCTCGCACGCTGGTGCGCATCCGCGACCGCGTATCCAGGCACCTGGGTGAGCTGGCGGCTCATCGAGCGTAGCGCCGACTGCTCGGCCGTGGCGTCCGCGAGGCGCGTCTTGATGCCGTCGGCGCGAGTCTCGAGGCGCGTCAGCTCGGTGCTCATCTCGAGTTCCTCGCTGAACGTCGATGCCACGTCGTCAAGGATCGCCCGCGACGCCAGTCCCGGAAGCACCTCGAGGGCCTTCTGGCGGGCCTCCTCGGCACGGCGCAGGCGTATGAGGAGATTGGCGCGACGTGCGCCGACATCGATCAACTGGCGTTCCAGGACGGCGACCTGCTCGTCCAGGTCCGCGGCGCGCGCGTCCAGGTGAAATCGGAGCCCGACGAGCGGAGTGCCCGCGACCCGGACGTCGATGTGGCCAGACGTCGCGGCTCGCTGCGCGGTTCTCACTGAGCGATTATCGCCGGACAACGAACCTTAGACGCACCAAATCGAAAAGAACGCCCACGGAATCGCGCATCGCGCTCACTCGCGAGTCTTCCTTGTGCTCCCATCGGACCGGAACCTCGGCAACCGTCCAGCCGAGCCGGCGGGCGCGAAGCAGCACCTCGGCGTCAAATCCAAATCGCAATGTCTTGAGCGGCGTGAAACACGCCACCGCGGCGTCAGCGGTGAAGGCCTTGAATCCGCATTGCGTGTCGTGCAGCCCACGAAGTGCAGCCACACGCAGAAGGCGGTTGTACGTCCGGCCCATCACCTCGCGCCTGCCGGGTTGGTGGACATCGATCTGCAACTCCGGAAGCGCTCTCGAGGCGATGGCCACGGCACAGTTGCCGACCAGCCGAGCACGCAACTCCTCGACTTCCTCAATCGGCGTGCTGAGGTCGGCGTCGCTGAAGACGCGGTGCTCACCTTTCGCCGTGAGCATGCCGAGGCGCACTGCGGCTCCCTTGCCGGTATTCCGTTCGAGCGCAAGGACCTGGAGTTGGGGCCATTCCTTCGCGATGTCTCGAGACATCGCAAGCGTGTTGTCGCTGCTGCCGTCGTCGACGATGAGCACCTCGTAGTCCTCATTGCGCCCGTCGAGATACGCGCGCATGCGCGTGAGGGTCGCCGGGAGCCGCTGCTCCTCGTTGAAGGCCGGGACGACGATGCTCAGCACGAGCCGCTCACCGGCCGGCGCCCGTAGCGGCAGCCTCACGGCGCTCGAGCCACCAGTACACGGGCAGCACTGACTGACGGCGCAGACGCCAGGGTTGGATCGCGAGGCGCCAGGCCCACTCGAGGCCCAGCCGGCGGACGCCGGCGGGTGCTCTGCGAACGCGCCCTGCGAGGTAATCCAGCGAGCCGCCGACGCCGATGCCTGCCGCAGCTCCGATGGGCCCGAGGTAGCGGTCCAGGAAGAGTTCCTGGCGCCCGCCGCCGAACGCCGCCAGGACGAGATCCGGCTTCGATGCTTCAAGCGCGGAGGCGGTGGCCCTGCCGGGACGGCCGTCGCTCACGGCGACGATCTGCAACCCGGGATGTGCCGCCGTCATGCGCTCCCCTGCCGCCGCGGCGACACCCGGCGCTCCGCCGGCGAGGGCGATGCGGTGTCCACGGCGTGCGGCCTGAGGCAGGTACGCGTTGATCAGATCGGCTCCGCCGACACGCTCCGCTTCGGGGTGACCGCGTCGCCGGATGGCCCGGACCAGGCCGATGCCGTCCGGCACGACCAGGGTTGCGGAGTCCACCACCGCGTTGAACGCCGGGCTACGCCTCGCCAGCATGACCATCTCGGGGTTGAGTGTGATGACCACCGCCGGGTGCGACGTCTCATCTGAACGGTGCCGTTCCACGATCTCCACGAGCGCGTGCACGGCTGTCGCCGTATCGACGACATCGACCGGGCACCCGAGAACACGAACCCGCACCGTCGTTCGCGTGACGGGCGGCGGCTCCACTACCGCTTGGTGTACTGCGGCGCCTTCCGTGCTCGCTTCAGGCCGTACTTCTTCCGCTCTTTCTCGCGCAAGTCGCGAGTGAGCAGGCCCGCCGCCTTGAGCACCGGGCGAAGCTCGGGGTCTGCGGCGATCAGCGCTCGAGCGATCCCGTGGCACACGGCGCCGGCCTGGCCGGCGATGCCGCCGCCAAAGACCTTGACCGAGACCTCGAAACGGCCCGTGGTGTCGGTGACGCGGAGCGGCTGCGTGACCACGGTCTCGAGGTCGCGGCGTCCGAAGTACTCGCTCGGTGGGCGGTTGTTGACGACGATGACGCCGTCACCGGGGACGATGCGCACGCGGGCGACCGCCGTCTTGCGACGCCCGGTGGCCTGCTTGTATGCCTCAACTGTTGCGGGCAACGATGATCTCCCCTAGCTCGCCGAACGTAATCGGCTGCGGTCGCTGGGCCTCGTGTTTGTGCTCCGCTCCAGCGTAGACGCGAAGGTGGGTCAGCTGCTCGGCACCGAGGGTGTTGTGCTGCAGCATCCCGCGGACGGCATGCATGATCGGGAACGTCGCATCGACGGCCATCGCCTCATCGAAGGTCCGCACGCGGCGGCCGCTGGGGTATCCGGAGTAACGGTCGTACTGCTTGAGCGTGCGCTTGCGACCCGTCACGACGATGTCGCGCGCGTTGATGACGATGACGTGCTCGCCGGTGTTGATGTGCTGCGTGAACTGCGGGCGGTGCTTGCCGCGCAGCACGCGCGCGATGTTCGCGGCGAGACGGCCGAGCGTCTGCCCGCGTGCATCGACGAGGAACCAGCGCTGCTCGAGCTCCTGCGGCTTGGCCTGGTACGTGAGCATGGTGGTCATGCGGCAAGCTCCTCGGGTGTTGGTTCGTAGCGCACCGACCACTGGTGCAGGCCGCGTGCAGGTGCGACTGCGACCGACGGATCCCGCATGGTTGCCGTGTCGACAAGCGAGGCGAGCCACTCCGGTGTGGCGCGGCCCTGGCCGATCTTCACAAGGGCGCCGGTGAACGAGCGCATCATGCCGCGCAAAAACGCGTCTGCGTGTACGGTGATCACCACGGTGTCGATGACGCACGGGTTGGTGTCACTGCCGATTTCGTTGCGTTCGATGCTCACGGCCGCGACGTGCCGCACGGTGCTGCCACCGGCGCGCGGTGCGCTCCCGAATGCCGCGAAGTCATGCCGGCCGACGAGCGAGTCCGCTGCGCTGCGCATTGCATCGACATCGAGCGGGCCCCGCACGGTCCACGCGTGGCGGCGCAGGACAGGAGACCTGCCGTCGCGACAGACGATGACGTAGCGATAGGTTCGCTCGACGGCGTCGCGACGCGCATCGAAGCTCGCGTCGCGGACGGCCACATCGCGCACGGCGATATCGGCGGGAAGCGTTGCGTTGAGCGCGTGACGCAGCGTCGCGGGCTCCCATGCGCGCTCGAGGGTGCAGCCCACCACCTGCCCGTGCGCATGAGCGCCGGCGTCGGTGCGTCCCGCCGCGGTGAGCGCGGGTGTCTCGGAGGAAACGGTGTGCAGCACGTCCTTGAACACGCCCATAGCGGTGCGTGCGGTCGGCTGGATCTGCCATCCGGCGAAATCAGTGCCGTCGTACTCGAGAGTGAGGCTGTATGTAGGCACGAGCTTCGGCTTTCTACTCGACCAGCTCGATGATCGCCATCGGCGACGCATCGCTCTTGCGCGGCGGCAGCTTCACGACTCGCGTGTAGCCGCCGGGGCGCTCCTTGTAGCGTTCGAGATACGTCGAGAACAGCTTGTTGGAGACATCGCGGTCGTTCACGTACAGCGCCACCTTGCGGCGTGCGTTGAGGTCGTCGGGCTTGGCGTCGGTGATGACACGCTCGACCCAACGGCGCAACTCCTTGGCTTTCGCCTCGGTGGTCGTGATGCGGCCGTAGCGCAGCAGTGAGGTCACCTGATTGCGCGTCATCGACTGACGATGCGCAGCGCTGCGCCCGAACTTGCGGCCGGCAATGCGATGTCGCATGAGAGGCTCCGGTTACCTCGCCATCGGCTGGAACAGCGTGTCCAGCTCTTCGGGCGTGACCAGCTCACGCTGCACGAGCTTCTCGCGAATCTCGTCAAGCGACTTCTGACCGAAGTTGCGAAGCGTCAGAAGCTCTTCCTGCTTCATCGCGACCAGCTGCCCGACCTTGGTGATGTCGTTTGCCTTCAGGCAGTTGAGGGCGCGGACGCTGAGCTCGAGGTCCTCGATCGGCACGTCGGCGAGGCGGCTCGGAAGGTCGTTGCCACGCGCCTGACGCTGCTGCGGAGCGGCGAGGTTGTCGCCGAACCGCACGAAGAGGCCGAGATGGTCCGTGAACAGCCCGGCGGCGCGGCTGACTGCCTCCACCGGGGCGAGCGTTCCATCGGTCCAGACCTCGACGACGAGCTTGTCCCACTCGGTCTCCTGACCGACGCGGGTCTTCTCGACGAAGAAGTTGGCCTTGCGGACCGGCGTGAAGATGGCGTCGATCGGGATGACCCCGATTGCCTGGCCCTCTTTCTTGTTGCGCTCGGCGGTGACATAGCCCTTGCCGCGCTCGACCATGAGGTCCATGCGCAGCTGCGCCTTGGGCGAGTCGAGAGTGGCGATGTGCTGACCGGGATTGCGGATCTCGATGTCGCTCGGGCACTCGATGTCACCGGCGGTGACTTCGCGAGGGCCGTGCTGGTCGAGGCTGATGCGCACCGGATCGGCGCTGTGGGAGAGCACGTTGATCTCCTTGATGTTGAGCAGGATCTCGGTGACGTCTTCCTTGACGTTCTCGATCGAGCTGAACTCGTGGGCGATGCCTTCGATCGACACGGAGGTGATGGCGGCGCCAGGGAGCGAGGAAAGGAGCACGCGGCGAAGAGAGTTGCCCAGCGTGACGCCGAATCCGGGCTCGAGCGGCTCGATCTCGAACTTGCCGTAATCGGCGCTGCTCTCGATCTCTTTGACCGCGGGGGTGGTCATCATGTCAATTGCCATTCAGGACTCCTCAACAGGGGACAGGGACGTTGCGCCGTTCCCGGCGCGGAGCATGGTCATCTCGAGTAGTACTCCACGATGAGCTGCTCTTCGATTTGTTGTTCCATCTCATGGCGCTCGGGTAAACGTGTGACCGTGCCCTTGAGCGCCGCGGCGTCGAGGGTCAGCCAGTCCGGGACCGAGCGACCGGACACCAGGGACTGCGCGTTCTCGAGCACGAGCATCTTGCGGCTCCGCTCCCGGACCTCCACCACGTCTCCTGGACGGAGTTGCGCGGAAGCGATGTTGAGAGCGCGGCCGTTGACCTTGAAGTGCCGGTGGCTCACGAGCTGGCGCGCCTCGCGACGCGAGCTGGCGAGCCCGAGGCGGTAGACGATGTTGTCGAGCCGGCGCTCGAGCTGCTGAAGCAGCACGGTGCCGGTGACGCCCTCGGCTCCTTCCGCACGCTCGAAGTAGTGACGGAACTGGGTCTCGAGAACGCCGTAGATGCGGCGCGCCTTCTGCTTCGCTCGGAGCTGAATGCCGTAGTCACTCGCCTTGCGGCGGCGGGCGAGCCCGTGCTGACCGGGGAGCAACCCGCTGCGCTTGTCGAACGTGCAGTTCGTGACGCACTTGGCGCCCTTCAGGTAGAGCTTTGCGCCTTCACGGCGGCAGAGACGGCAGACGGGACCTGCTTGATTGGCCATCGAATCCCCCTAGACCCGCCGCCGCTTTGGCGGGCGGCAGCCGTTGTGAGGAATGGGCGTCACGTCGGAGATCGCGCTGACGTCGAGCCCGCTCGCCTGCAGGCTGCGGATCGCCGCTTCGCGTCCCGCGCCCGGGCCCTTGACGAAGATCTCGATCGACTTCAGGCCATGCTCCATCGCGCGGCGAGCGGCCGCCTCGGCGGTGACCTGCGCCGCGAACGGCGTGCTCTTGCGCGAACCCTTGAAGCCCTGCGCACCGGCCGATCCCCAGGCGATGACGTTGCCGTCGGGATCGGTGAGGCTGACGATCGTGTTGTTGAACGTCGCGAGCACGTGCGCCTGACCCACCGCGATGTTCTTGCGCTCGCGGCGCCGGGTTCGGACGACTTTCTTCTTCTTGGCCATGGGTTACTTCGTCGCCTTCTTGCGGCGCACACCAACGGTCTTCTTCGGACCGCGACGGGTGCGAGCGTTGGTACGAGTGCGCTGCCCGCGAACGGGAAGGCCGCGACGGTGGCGCAGGCCGCGGTACGTGCCGATCTCCGTAAGGCGCTTGATGTTCAGCGCGATCTGGCGGCGGAGGTCGCCTTCGACCCTCCCCTGCAGCTGCTTGGCGATGACGTCACGCAGCTTGCCGACCTGGGCGTCGCTCAGATCCTTGGTGCGCGTGTCTGGTGCGACACCGGCGAGCGACAGCATTCGCTTTGCAGTCGTGGGGCCAATCCCGTAGATGTACGTGAGGGCGATCTCGATCCGCTTGTCGCGGGGGACGTCGATGCCGGCAATACGTGCCATTGCTTGGCGTTACCCCTGCCGCTGCTTGTGTTTCGGGTTCTCGCAGATCACTCGTACGGCGCCGTGGCGCTTGATGACCTTGCAGCGCTCACACAGGCGCTTGACCGATGCTCTGACCTTCATCCTGGTGACGGGTTCCTCATGGTTTGGCGGCGTAGGCAGCCGATGGCAAATGCTCGATGCGTCCCGGGGCGATCCGTGACGCTGGTGCCGGCGGTACCCCGTTGCGTGCGCGCCGAACCAGGCTCATGCGAGAGCCCGAGGTGTTGAGTATAAACCGCGCCCCGTCCAGCAGGCAAATCGAGGGTCCTCACGAGGGCACCTCCGCCAGAACATGGTCGGGCCGCAGGGTCAGCACTTCGGGACCCGATTCGGTGACCGCGATGGTGTGCTCGAAGTAGCAGGAGAGCTTGCCGTCAGACGTGACCACCGTCCAGTCGTCGTCGAGAACCCGGGTCTCCGGGCGGCCGACGTTGACCATGGGCTCGATCGCGATCACGTAGCCGGGCTTGATCAGGTTGCCGGTGCCCGGGCGGCCGTAGTTGGGGACCTGCGGGAGCTCGTGCATGTCCCGGCCGATACCGTGACCGACGTACTGCCGCACCACCGAGTACCCGTTGGCCTCGACAAACGTCTGGACGGCGACGCCGATATCGCCGATGTGGTTGCCGGGCTTCGCCGCCGCAATGCCGAGGTCGAGCGCCTGGCGGGTCGTGTCGATGAGCCGCTGCACCTCGGGAGAGGCCTCGCCACACGCGACCGAGAGACCGCTGTCGGCCCACCAGCCGTCGAGGATGAGGCCACAGTCGAGCGAGACGAGATCGCCGTCGTTGATCACCAGCGGGCCGGGGATGCCGTGCACCACCTGGTCGTTGATCGACACACACAGCGAGTTGGGGAATCCCTCGAAACCGAGAAATCCCGGTATGCAGTGGTGGTCGCGGATGAAGGTCTCGGCCTCGCGGTCGAGATCGAGCGTCGTCATCCCGGCATGCACCGAGGCTGCGAGCTGGGCAAGACAGGCCCCGAGAATGCGTCCGGAGACGCGCATCTTCTCGATCTCTTCCGGTCGCTTCAAGCGGAAGCCGACGATGCCGTGGTCGCTCATGCGCTTCTCACCGGCGCGCCGTTGTGCTGCAGCGATTGCATGATTCGTTCGGTGATGGCGTCGATATCGCCGACACCGTCGATGGCTTCGATGTTGGTTCCCGCCTCGCGGTAGTGCTCGAGCACGGGCGCCGTATCCTGGCGATAGACCACGAGGCGTTGCGCGAGCCCTTCGGCCGTGTCGTCGCTGCGGCCCTCGATGGTGGCCCGCTTGAGGATACGGGTCTTCAGCTCCTCGTCAGGAACCTCGAGCGAGATCACCTCGGCGACACGCTCCTTCCGCCCCGCGAGCATGCTGTCGAGCGTCGTGGCCTGTGGCACGGTTCGCGGGAAGCCATCGAGCAGCACACCGCGTTTGGCGTCCTGCTCGTTGAGCCGCGCATCGATCATCCGGACCACCAGGTCATCGGGAACGAGCCCGCCGGCGTCCATGATCGGCTTGGCCTCGCGTCCCAGGGGTGTGTCCCGCGCAACCTCGCTGCGCAGCATGTCGCCGGCTGCCACATGCGGCACGCCGAGTTGCACCGCGACGCGCGCCGCCTGCGTGCCTTTGCCGCTGCCGGGAGGTCCGAACATCAACGCGATCATTTGATGAATCCCTTGTACTGGCGCATCAGCAACTGGGTCTCGATCTGCTTCATGGTGTCGAGTGCGACGCCGACGACGATCAGGATGGCCGTGCCACCGAGGTAGAGGCTGGTCGACGGTACCCCGGTCAGCACCGCGGTGATGAGCGGCAAGACGACGGTGATGAGCGCGAGGAAGAGCGCGCCGGCGAGCGTGATCCTGCCCATGACCTTGCCGAGGTATTCGGCCGTACTTCGGCCAGGGCGAATGCCCGGAATGAACGTCGACTGTTTCTTCAGGTTGTCGGCGACGTCGACGGGGTCGAACACGATCGCCGTGTAGAAATACGTGAACCCCATCACGAGCAGGAAATAGATGGCGTTGTAGACGATGTTCAGAAAGATGCTGCCGCCGGTCGCCTGCCAGTTGGTGGAGATCCATGACGCGACTGCTTGCGTCCAACCACCGCTACTCGCGAAGAGGTTGGCGAAGATCGTCGGAAACGTCATGATCGAGATCGCGAAAATAATCGGGATGACGCCTGCGGCGTTAACTCGAAGTGGTAAGAAGTTGCGTCGCCCCTGCGACGCCTGACCAGTGCGCACGTTGAGGACTCGTTGCGCGGATTGCACCGGCACTTTGCGTTGCGCCTGTTGCACTTCGATGACACCTGCGGTGACCGCGACGGCGATGAGCGCCATGACCACGATCTGCACGATGTGCGCCGCGCCACCGGTGCCGCCGTAGCCGACGATGGCCGCGGGGAGCCGCCCGATGATGCCCACGAAAATGATCAGCGAGACGCCGTTGCCGACGCCGTATTCGGTGATCAATTCACCGAGCCACATCGCGATGATCGTGCCGGCGGTGAGCGTCAGGATGATGCTGATCTCCGTCGCCGCCGTCGGGTTCGCGATGATCGGTCCGGCGTTGCCGACAGGCTGCTGGAACAGGGCCAGATATCCAAATGCCTGAAGCATCGCGAGCGGCACGGTGAGCCAGCGCGTGTAGCGCGTGATCTTCTTGCGCCCGATCTCGCCTTCCTTGCTCAGTTCCTTGAGTCGGACGGAGACGACCGTCATGAGCTGCATGATGATCGTGGCGTTGATATACGGATTCAGTCCGAGCGCAACCAGCGTGAAGCGCTGCAATCCACCGCCACTGAAGAGGTTGAGGAGCCCGAGCAGCGTGTTCCCCGAGAAGAGCTCCGCGAGCGCCGTGGGATTCGTACCCGGGATGGCGATCGCCGCGAGGATCCGGAATGCGCCCAGCAACCCGAGCGTGAAGAGCAGCTTGCGCCGCAGCTCCGGGATCCGGATCGCCTGACCGAGCGCCTCGAGGAGGTTCACTCCGTGTCCTCGGTCCCCGCCTCGTTGCTCTGTGGTGCGTCCTGCTCGCCATCGGAAGTGTCAAACCCTGCTTCCTGAGCAGCCTTGCGTTTGGCACGCTCCAAGCGGACCTGCTCTGGCTTCGCTTCTCGCGTTGCGGCCGCTCCCTTTGTGGTCTTCTTGCCATCCGGCTTCGGCTCCGACACGCGGGGCGTCTTCGGCCGGGCGAGAATCTCGGCGCGTTTCACAACTGCGGCAGCTCTGCGCAACGCGCGCTTGCCCACGGGCTCGGCATCCGCCGGTGCGGGCTGTTCGCCAAGCAGTTCCACCGACCCGCCGGCGGATTCAACCGCGGTGCGAGCGGCAGCGGAGATTCGATGGACGCGAAGCGTGAGCGCGTGCCGAAGCTGGCCTGCCGCGAGCACCTTGACCTGCGACGACGCCCGCGGAATCAATCCTGCCTCGGTGAGGACGTCGGGATCCACAACGCTGTCCTTCTCGAAGCGGACGAGCTTGCCAACGTTGACCACGACGTACTCACGCCGCCAGCGGTTGTGGAAGCCGCGAAGTTTCGGGAGCCGCTGCTTGAGCGGCATCTGACCGCCTTCGAAACCGGTCGGGAGGCCGACGCTCGACCGCGATCCCTGGCCTTTCTGACCACGACCGCTCGTCTTCCCCTGGCCGGCGCCCTGGCCGCGGCCGACCCGCTTGCGTGCTTTCCGGCTGCCCCTGGCCGGGCTCAGCTCGTGCAGTTTCACGCCGCACTCTCCGATTCCACAGCCAGATCACGGAGCAGCGCCACGCCGGCCGGCAGATCCGCGGGCTCGCCGTTCACGGCGACGAGATGCCTGACCTTGTGGACCATGCCGAGAATCGAAGGCGTCGCCTCGTGCTCGACGGTGTGGTTCAGCTTCTTGAGGCCAAGCGCCCCAAGCGTTGCCTTCTGGTCCCACGCGTAGCCGATGGCGCTCTTGCGGTAGGTCACGCGAACGGTGCTCATGAAGCGACGACCTCGACCGCCGGTGTCTCGGGCACTGCAGGGATCCGGCCGAGCATGCGGTCGGCCATCTTGCGACTCCCGACGATCTGCTCGGGGGTCCTACCCCGCAGCTCCGCGACGGACGCGAGGGTGCGGAGGCTCGCGAGCGCCGCAACAGTGGCGCGCACGACGTTGATCGGGTTGTCGGTCCCGAGGCTCTTGGTGAGGATGTCCTTGATGCCGGCGGCCTCGACCACGGCGCGCATCGAGCTGCCGCTGATGACCCCGGTTCCGGGGACGCCCGGCTTGAGCAGCACCTTGGCCGCACCGAGCTTGTAGCGCACCTCGTGCGGGATCGTGGTGCCGACCATGGGCACGGCGATCATGTGTTTCTTGGCGTCGTCAACGCCCTTGCGGATGGCGTCCGGCACTTCCCCGGCCTTGCCCAGTCCCGCGCCGACGCGGCCCTTGCCGTCGCCAACGACGACGAGCGCGCTGAACGAGAAGCGGCGACCACCCTTGACCACTTTCGCGACGCGGTTGAGGGAGACGATCTTTTCCTGGAACTCGCTGCCGCGATCATCGCGGCGATCCATGCGCATACCCATCTAGAACTTCAACCCGCCCTCGCGGGCTGCCTCGGCGAGGGCCTTGACGCGGCCGTGGAAGAGGTAGCCGGCACGGTCGAACACCACGGTGTCGACACCTGCCGCCTTGGCGCGTTCGGAGATCGTCTTGCCGATTGCCGCCGCTCCGGCAGTGGTGCACGCGTTGGCGTCACCGAGCACCGCGCGCAGCGCCGGCTCGGTGGTGGACGCGGAGACCAGCGTGTGTCCCGTCGCGTCGTCGACAAGCTGGGCTCCGATGTGGCGGAGGCTGCGGAAAACCGCGAGACGTGGACGCGCGGCCGTGCCGTTCACGTGCTTGCGCACGCGGCGGTGGCGTCGAGCGCGGGCGGCGCGTCGATCGTGCTTCGTGAACATCTGATCAGCCTTCTACTTGTTACTCGTTCTCGTTACTTGGTCTTGCCGGCCTTGCCGGACTTGCCCGCCTTGCGGCGGAGCTTCTCGCCCCGATACAGGATGCCCTTGCCCTTGTACGGCTCGGGCTTGCGGAAGGATCGGATTTTGGCGGCCACCTGACCCACCACTTCCTTGTCCGAACCGCTGATGGAGATCTGCGTCGGAACGGGAACCTCGATGTTGATCCCCTCGGGTGGCGTGTAGCGGATCGGGTGCGAGTATCCCAGGGTCAGGATGAGGTCGCCGCCCTGACGCGCGGCGCGGAAGCCGACGCCGACCAGGTCGAGGTCGCGGGTGAACCCGCCGCTGACGCCCTGCACCATGTTCGCCACGAGCGTCCGGGTGAGGCCGTGCAGGGAGCGGTGGATGCGCGCGTTGGAAGGACGATCGATGGTGATCGTCCCGGTCTCGACATTGATGAGCATCGACGGCGCGAGGGTGCGCTCCAGCGTTCCGCGCGAGCCCGTGACGCTGAGGCGGTTGCCCGTTTCCAGAGCGACCTCAACCCCTTCGGGGACGGGAATCGGCAGTTTGCCAATGCGCGACATCAGTGCCGACCTACCACACGAACGCGACGACTTCGCCGCCCAATCCGGCGCGCTGCGCGGCGCGTCCAGTCATCAATCCACGCGAGGTCGAGATGATCGCGACACCGAGGCCGCCAAGGACGCGCGGGATCTCCGACTTGCGCGCATACACGCGCAATCCGGGACGGCTGATCCGGCGTAGGCCGGAGAGCGCGCGTCCACGCGGGCTTCCCGGCTTGAGGGTGACCGTGAGCAACTGCATCGGCGCCTCGCCGGAGACCTCGTACCCGTCGACGAAGCCCTCCTCGGTGAGGACGCGCGCGATCTCGACCTTCATCTTCGACACCGGGATCTCCACGGTGCGGTGATGGGCCTGGTTGGCGTTGCGGATGCGGGTGAGCATGTCGGCGATGCTGTCACTGGTCATCGGGTCACCACGAGCTCTTTTGAACGCCAGGAATCTGTCCGATGCTGGCGAGTTGACGGAAACAGATGCGGCACATGCCGAACTTGCGCATGTAGGCACGCGGACGGCCGCAGACACCGCAGCGGTGATGCGCCTGCGTGGAGTACCGGGCGGGCCGGTTCGCCTTGGCGATCAGGGATTTCTTAGCCATCGGTCAGTTCTTCCTGAAGGGCATTCCGAGCCCGGTGAGCAGCGAACGGCCTTCTGCATCGGTACGCGCGGTGGTCACGATGCACACCTCCAGCCCGCGAAGCTTGTCGATCTTGTCGTAGTCGATCTCCGGAAACACGAGTTGCTCGCGCAACCCAAGGGTGTAATTGCCGTGCCCGTCGAACGCCTTGGGATCGACGCCGCGGAAGTCTCGAATGCGCGGGAGCGCGACGTTCAACAACTTGTCGAGAAAGTCGAACATCCGCCGCCCTCGCAGCGTCACTTTGACACCGATGGGCATTCCTTCGCGCAGCTTGAACGCCGCCACCGACTTCTTTGCGCGGATGACGATCGGCGCCTGGCCGGTGATGAGTTTCAAATCGATGATGGCGGCGTCGATGGCGCGCGCGTTGGTGATCGCCTCACCGAGGCCGATATTGATGACGACCTTCTCGATGGACGGCACCTGCATCGCATTGAGATAGCGGAACTCCGCAACCAGCGCGGGCACGATCTCGTCGATGTACCGGCGGTGCATGCGGGGCAGCTCGGCGACAGTCTGGGCAGCCATCAGACCTGCGCCCTTTCGTAGTTCTCGCCGCACTTCTTGCAGACGATCACGCGCTTTCCCAGCTCGTTCACGCCGTGCGCAATTCGCGTGGTCTTGTCGCAGCGGTTGCAGACGAGCATGACGTTGCTGTAGGCGACAGGCCCGTCGAAGTCGACGATGCCGCCCTGGATGTTGCCCTTGACGCCCGACTTGGTGTGGCGCTTCAACAGGTTCACGCCGCGCACCGCGACGCGCTGCTGCTCGGGGAGCAGCCGCTCGACAACTCCGCGCTTGCCCTTGTCCTTGCCGGCGATGACTTCGACGTTGTCACCCTGGCGGATGTCGAGAGGGCGGAGGTGTCCATGCGCCCAGCCTTCGTGCTGCAGCGTCATGCGGTGCCTGCGTTCGACTCTCGTGGCCATGTCAGATCACCTCCGGCGCGAGGCTGACGATCTTCATGAAGTTGCGCTCGCGCAACTCGCGGGCAACCGGGCCGAAGATGCGCGAGCCGCGCGGGTTGTTCTGCGGCGTGATCAGCACGGCGGCGTTCTCGTCGAAGCGGATGTTGCTGCCGTCGGGGCGCTTGTATTCCTTGGTGGTTCGCACCACGACCGCGCGAACCACGTCGCCCTTCTTCACCTGGGCGTTCGGCTGCGCAACCTTGACGGTGCCGATGATCACATCGCCGACCGACGCGTACTTGCGATAGCTGCCGCCGAGCACGCGGATGCAGAGCAACTCGCGCGCGCCGCTGTTGTCCGCCACTTTGAGCACGGATTCCTGCTGGATCATGTCAGCGGGCCTTCTCCAGGACTTCGGCGACGCGCCAGCGGATCTCCTTCGAGATCGGGCGCGTCTCGACGATCCGCACGCGGTCGCCGATGCCGCAGCTCTCGTCGTCATGCACTTTGAAGCGCGTGCTGTGACGCACGACCTTCTTGTAGAGCGGATGCGGCTTGCTGATCTGCACGAGCACGATCACCGTCTTTTCCATCTTGTCGCTGACGACAACGCCGTCACGAACCTTGCGGCGCGTGCGCGTCACCGTGGGCTGGGTCGCGTCACTCATCGACAGTCTCCTTGGCGTCGACGGTTTCCGCGACGGCGTCGGTTGGCGCAGAGGGCTCTGCAACGGGAACAGCTGCGGGAACGACGGCCGGGACCTCGAGACGCGGGGCCGGCTTGGCTCGCGGTGCGCGCACGGCCTTGGGCTTCGCCGGGGCGACGTGAGCCACCTGCTCGACGAACGCCGGACGGAGACCGCGCTCGATCTCGATCTTGACGGTCATCGCGCGGGCGATCTCGTGCCGGATCTCGCGAACCTGGCGGTGATTCTCCACCTGGCCGGTTGCCTGCTGAAAGCGCACCTCGAAGAGACGCCGGCGCTGCTTGAGGAGATGATCGTCCAACTCCGCAACAGTCATGCGGCGCAAATCGTTGAGCGCATCGGTCTGCTTGGTCACAGCGTCGCCGCCTCCAGATCCGACCCGGTCTCCTCGCGAATGAGGAAGCGCGTCTTGATGGGCAGCTTGAACGCGGCGAGACGCATCGCTTCCTGCGCGGTCTCGCGCGTCACGCCGGCCATCTCGAAGAGCACGCGTCCGGGAAGCACCACGGCGACCCAGCCCTCGGGCTGGCCCTTGCCACTTCCCATCCGGGTCTCCGCAGGCTTCTTGGTATACGCGTGATCGGGAAAGATGCGAATCCAGATCTTGCCGCCGCGCTTGACATGCCGGGTCATGGCGCGCCGCGCTGCTTCGATCTGACGGTTGGTCATCCAGCACTGCTCGACGGCCTGGAGCCCGTACGTCCCGAAATCGAGCTTGTTGCCACGCTGCGCGGCACCAGTCCTCCGTCCGCGATGGAGCTTGCGATGCTTGGTTCGCTTCGGCATCAGCATCGCTACTCCTCCTCTTCTTCGACGACGTCGGCAGGTCCGTCGGTCTTCTTGACGACCTTTTTCGGCGCGCGGGAAACCGATGTGGGCTTCTTTGCGGCAACCGGCTTGCGGCGCGCCGGAGCCCGCTTGGGAGTCAACTTCTCGACCTTCTCGCCACCAGCGGCGGGATCGACGCCGGCGGCCGCGATGACCTCCTCGTCCTCATCGATCTCGGGCACGTCCTCGGTCGCGACGTCCTCGATATCGATGTCAGGAATATCGGCAGCCTCGGTGATGACGATCGCCTCTTCGGCAGGCGCCTCGGCGATGCGTGCAGCGGGAACAGGCACGCGATCCTCGAGGCCGCGGTCCTCCGCGCGATCCTTGCCGGGGGCAATCGGCTCGCCGGTTGCGGTCACGAAGTCACCGAGATAGAGCCAGCACTGCACGCCAATGCGTCCGAAGGTTGTGCGTGCCTCCGCCTTGCCGTAATCGATGTTCGCGCGCAGCGTGTGCAGCGGCACGCGACCGTCGCGATCCCACTCACGGCGCGACATTTCGGAGCCGCCGAGCCTGCCGCTCACCTGGATCTTCACGCCCTTCGCGCCGGCCCGCATGCTGCGCATGAGCGTCTGCTTGAGCGCGCGGCGGAACGCGATGCGTTTCTCGAGCTGGGAGGCCACGTTCTCTGCCACGAGGGTCGCATCGAGCTCCGGCGTCTTGATCTCATGGATGGTGACGCGCACCTTCTTGCCGGAGATCCGCTCGAGCTCGTCGCGGAGCGCGTCGACGGAAGCACCCTGCTTGCCGATGACGATTCCGGGCTTCGCCGTCTGAATGATCACGGTGAGCTGGTTGGCGCTGCGCTCGGTCTCGATGCGCGCGAGTCCCGCATTGCGCAGGCGGCTGCTGATGAGGCGCCGCATGGCGATGTCCTCATGGAGCAGCTTCGTGTAGTCCTTGTCGGCGTACCAGCGCGCGTCCCAGTTGCGATAGACGCCGAGCCGGAAACCGATCGGATTGACTTTCTGGCCCATCTACTCAGCCTCTTCCGTTGTGGGCTTCGGTGCGCGGCGGCGTGCCGGGCGTGGTTTGGCCGCGGGTTTGTCGGTGCTCGCAGCGGGGGTGGCGGCCGGAGTGACCACGGGGGTCGGCACCACGGTGCGAGGCATCTTCACTGCCGAGCGGCGGCGAACGTTCGCCGGGGCCTCGTCGTCGGTGACGAATGCCCGCAGATGGCTCGTCCGCTTGAAGATGCTCCCCGCCATGCCGCGCGGCTTGGCGCGCCAGCGCTTGATGATCATCGCGCCGTCGACTTCGACGCGCGCAACACGCAACGACGAAGCGTCGAGGTTGTAGTTGTGCTCGGCGTTGGCAGCCGCGGACTTGATCACCTTGGCGATATCGGCAGCGGCCGAGCGCGGCGAGTAGTTGAGCACGACAAGTGCCTCGGCAACAGGCAAGCCGGTGACCATCGCCGAGACGAGGCGTGCTTTACGAGCGGTGGTGCGAACCCATTTCGCGGTTGCGACTACTTCCATCTCGTCCTACTTCAGCGCCGTGCTGCGTTCGGTGTGGTGCCCATGCCCGCGGTAACGGCGGGTGTGAGCGAACTCACCGAGCTTGTGGCCGACCATCGTCTCGGTGATGAGCACGGGAACGTGCTTGCGTCCGTCGTGCACCGCGATGGTGTGACCGACCATCTCCGGGAAGATGTCGCTGCGGCGCGACCAGGTCTTGATGATCCGCTTCTCGCGCGACATGTTGAGCTGCTGCACCTTCTTGAGAAGGTGGTCATCGCAGAACGGTCCTTTCTTGAGCGAGCGACCCATGGTTACTTGTCCCGCCGGCGCACGATCATCCGATCAGTGCTCTTGTTGTGACGGGTGCGATAACCGAGCGCGGGCTTGCCCCATGGGGTCTGCGGGTTGCCACCCGCACCGCTCCGTCCTTCGCCGCCGCCGTGAGGATGATCGAAGGGATTCATGGTCATGCCACGAACCGACGGGCGAATGCCCCGCCATCTCGACTTGCCGGCCTTGCCGACCACTTCGTTCTCGTGGTCGACGTTGCCGACCTGACCGATCGTCGCGCGACAGCGCACGTCGATGAGGCGCACCTCGCCGCTGGGCATGCGCACCTGCGCATACGCGCCCTCTTTGGCGAGCAGCTGCGCGGCCGTTCCGGCGCTGCGCACCAACTGGCCGCCGCGACCGAGCTTGACCTCGAGATTGTGGATCGTGGTACCGAGAGGAATGTTCGTGATGGGCAGCGCGCAACCCGGTCGGATTTCCGCGGCATCACCGGAGCTGACGACATCGCCCACGCTCAAGCCGTGCGGGGAGAGGATGTAGCGCTTGTCTCCGTCTGCGTAGACCACGAGCGCGATGCGCGCGCTGCGGTTCGGGTCGTACTCGATCGTCTTCACCTTGCCGGGGACTCCGTCCTTCTGGCGCTTGAAGTCGATGAGGCGATAGGTCTTCTTGTGTCCACCACCCTGATGGCGAACGGTGATGCGACCCGACGCGTTGCGTCCGCTGTGCTTCTTGAGGTGCTCGACCAGCTGCCGCTGCGGCGCGCTCCTGGTCACGCCCTCGAAGCTGCTCACCGACATGAATCGGCGGCCCGGGCTCGTTGGTTTGTATTTCTTCGTTGGCATGTCAGCTATACGCCTGCGTGTGAATGAATTTGCCGCTCAGGCCGTCCGGATCTAGGAGGCGCCGAGCAAGGCGAGGGAGCGGACTGGAGTCCGTGACTGAGCCGGCGGAGGTGCCGACGACGAGCTGGACGGAAATGAGTGGCAAAGTCATCACACGCCTTCAAAGAGGCCTTCGATCTTCTGGCCTGCGCCGAGAGTCACGATTGCCTTCTTCCAGTCGGGACTCTGTCCGAGCACCCGGGTCTGACCCCGCGAGCGGCGACGCTTCTTGCCGTGCACGTTGATCGTGTTCACGTCGATCACAGTGATCTTCTGATCCACGAACGCCTCTTCGAGGGCGCGCCGGATCTGGATTTTCGTTGCGTGTGGGTGGCAGCGGAACACGTAGCGTCCGGCCGCCATCGATGCGTACGACTTCTCGCTGATGACAGGGAGCACGAGAATCTGCTCGAAGCTGCGCTCGCCACTCATGCGAACGCCTCCTCGATGTGCTCGATGGCATCACGCGTGATCAGCACCTTGTCCGCACCAATGATGTCGCGAACGGAGAGGTTTCCCGCAAGCGTGAGTCGCACCTCGGGGATGTTGCGAGCGCTCTTCTCGAACATCTCGTTGTGCGAGCCGAGCACGACCAGCACCTTGCGCGGCGAATCGACACCGCGGATGAGGTCGGCAACCGCCTTCGTCCTGGGCGCCTCGATCTCGAAGCTCTCGAGCACGAGCAACCCGCCATCCTGCGCCTTCGCCGAGAGCGCGCTGCGAAGCGCGAGTCGACGCTGCTTGCGCGGCATGTCGATGCGGAACGAGCGCGGATGCGGTCCGAAGACAACGCCGCCGCCTTCCCAGTGTGGTGCGCGAGTGGAACCCTGGCGGGCTCGACCGGTGCCCTTCTGGCGCCACGGCTTGCGTCCGCCGCCTCGCACTTCGCTGCGCGTTTTGGTGGACGACGTGCCCTGGCGTCCATTGGCGAGCTGACGGATCAGCGCCTGGTGCATCACGGGCAGGTTGGGCTCGATGCCGAAGATGGCCTCGGGCAGTTCCACGGTGCCGGTCTCGGCACCCGTCTGGTCGACCAGGCGCGCGCTGCTCATTGCTGCGCTCCGATCGTCGCCGTGCGATCGCTGTCGCGGATCATCACGACCTGGTTCTTGTGTCCCGGAACCGACCCGTGCACGAGCAGCAGGTTGCGCTCGATGTCGACGCGAACCACTTCGAGGTTTCGCACCGTGACCTGTGTCGCGCCGTGCTGGCCGGCCATCTTCAGCCCCTTGAACACGCGCGCCGCGTCGGTCGATCCGATCGATCCGGCCTGCTTGATGTTGTGCGAGCCGTGCGACACGGGACCGCGATGGAAGTTGTGGCGTTTGTGCTGACCGGAGAAACCCTTGCCCTGGCTCACACCGGTGACGTCGATGCGCTGGCCTTCGGCGAACATCTCGACGGTGAGCCGGTCGCCAACGGTGACATCGCCGGGATCGCGCAGTTCCTTGAGGCGGTACTGCGGCTGGAGACCGGCGCGCTTGAAATGGCCGCGCATCGGCTTGGGGGTGCGCTTCACCGCTTTGTCGCCGAAGCCGAGTTGCACGGCCTCGTAGCCGTCGACGCCGACGGTCTTGCGCTGCACGACGCGACATGTGTCCGCTTCGAGCACCGTGACGGGAACCGACGTTCCCTGCGGCGTGAAGATCTGCGTCATGCCCACCTTGCGAGCGAGAATCCCTTTGCTCACAGCTTGATCTCGATGTTGACGCCGCTCGGCAGGTTGAGACGCATGAGCGCGTCGACGACCTTTGGATTGGCGTCGAGGATGTCGAGAATCCGCTTGTGCGTGCGCATCTCGAACTGCTCGCGCAAGTCCTTGTCGATGAACGGTGAGCGCACGACGGTGTACTTGTTGATGGTGGTCGGCAGAGGCACCGGTCCAGCAACACGCGTGCCCGTACGCGTCGCGGTCTCCACGATCTTGGACGCGGCCTGGTCGAGGACGCGGTGATCGTAGGCCTTGAGGCGGATGCGAATCTTCTGGGGCACGGTGGTCCTGTGGTTCCTCTGCTCTGCTTATCGAGTGCTTATTTGTCGATCGATGTGACGGCGCCGGCACCCACGGTCCGGCCGCCCTCGCGAATTGCGAAGCGCATGCCATCCTCGACCGCGATCGGAGTGATCAGCTCGATGCCCATCTCGACGTTGTCCCCGGGCATGCACATCTCCTGGCCGTCCGGGAGCGCGATGGTACCCGTCACGTCGGTGGTCCTGATGTAGAACTGCGGACGGTACCCGGTGAAGAACGGCGTGTGACGTCCACCTTCGTCCTTGCTCAGGACGTAGACCTGGGCCTTGAACTTGGTGTGCGGGGTGATGGTTCCCGGCTTGGCGAGCACCTGTCCGCGCTCGACGTCCTCGCGCTTGATGCCGCGAAGCAGGCATCCGACGTTCATGCCGGCCTCACCCGCGTCGAGCAGCTTGTGGAACATCTCGACGCCGGTCACCGTCGACTTGACGGTGTCCTTGATGCCGACGATCTCCACCGGCTCGTTCACCTTGACGATGCCGCGGTCGATGCGGCCCGTGACCACGGTCCCACGACCTTCGATCGAGAACACGTCTTCGATCGGCATCATGAAGGGCTTGTCCACGGGGCGGGTCGGCACCGGGATGTAGGTGTCGACCGCGTCCATCAGCTTCAGCACGCCGTCAACGGCGTCCTTGTCACCCTCGAGCGCCTTGAGCGCGGAGACGCGGACAACAGGGATGTCATCGCCGGGGAAGTCGTAGCGGCTCAGCAGCTCACGAACCTCGAGCTCGACGAGCTCGAGCAGCTCCTCGTCGTCGACGGCGTCGCACTTGTTGAGCGCAACCACGATGTACGGGACACCGACCTGGCGCGCGAGCACGATGTGCTCCCGGGTCTGGGGCATCGGTCCGTCAGTCGCGGCGACAACCAGGATCGCGCCGTCCATCTGGGCGGCTCCGGTGATCATGTTCTTGATGTAGTCCGCGTGGCCGGGGCAGTCGACGTGCGCGTAGTGACGCGTCGCCGTCTCGTACTCGACGTGCGCTGTCGCGATCGTGATACCGCGCGCTTTCTCTTCAGGCGCGTTGTCGATCTTGTCGAACGAAACAAAAGCGTTGTCACCACCGACGTTCTCGGAAAGAACCTTGGTGATGGCGGCCGTCAACGTTGTCTTGCCATGGTCGATGTGACCGATGGTTCCGACGTTGACGTGTGGCTTCGTGCTCTGGTACTTCTTCTTGCCCATTTCGTGCCTCTACTGAACTCCTGCTCTCAATTACACCCTGGCCTTGGCGACGAGCTCTTCTGCGAGGCTCGCGGGAAGCTGCTGATAATGATGGAATTCCATGCTGTAGTTGGCCCTGCCCTGGGTCATGCTGCGCAGGTCCGTCGAGTAGCCGAACATCGCAGACAGCGGAACTTCAGCGTGAACGATATGCGATGCGGCACGACCTTCCATGCCGAGGATCTGCCCGCGGCGTCCTGAGAGGTCGCCCATGACGTCGCCCATGAACTCCTCGGGCATGAAGACGTCGACACGCATGATCGGCTCGAGGAGCACGGGTTTCGCCTTGCGGACACCGTCCTTGAAGCCCATGGAGCCGGCGATCGAGAAGGCCTGCTCCGACGAGTCGACGTCGTGGTACGAGCCGTCGACCAGCGTCACCTTGACGTCGACAACCGGGTAGCCGGCAAGCACGCCGTTGGAGAGCGAGTCCGCGATGCCGCGCCCGGTCGGCGCGATGTACTCGCGCGGGATCGTGCCGCCGGTGATCTTGCTGAGGAATTCGAAGCCCTTGCCGGGGTTCGGCTCGATCTCGAGCTCGACGTGGCCGTACTGGCCGTGGCCGCCCGACTGACGCACGAAGCGTCCGGTGCCATGCGCCTTTGCCGTGACCGTCTCCCGGTACGAGACCTGGGGCTTGCCCACGGTCGCATCGACCTTGAACTCGCGGAGCATGCGGTCGACGATGATCTCGAGGTGCAGCTCGCCCATCCCTGAGATGACGGTCTGACCGGTCTCCTCGTCGGTGCGCACGCGGAACGTGGGGTCTTCCTCGGCGAGCTTCTGAAGGGCGATGCCCATCTTGTCCTGCTCGGCCTTGGTCTTCGGCTCGACGGCGACCGAGATGACCGGCTCGGGGAACGTGATCTGCTCGAGCACGATCGGGTATTTCTCGTCACAGAGGGTGTCGCCCGTGGTGGTCTTGCGCAGGCCGATGGCTGCGGCGATGTCGCCGGCACGGACCTCCTCGATCTCCTCGCGGTGGTTCGCGTGCATCTGCAGCAGGCGGCCGACGCGCTCGCGCTCACCCTTGGTGGCGTTGTAGACGTATGAGCCGCTCCGCAGCACGCCGCTGTAGACGCGGAAGAACGTGAGCTTGCCGACGAAGGGATCGGTGGCGATCTTGAAGGCAAGCGCGGCGAAGGGCTCGCTGTCGCTGGCGTTGCGCACCGTGGCGGTCTCTCCTTCCGCGGCGGCCCCCTCGACGGACGGCCGGTCGAGCGGCGACGGGAGGAAGTCGACGACCGCGTCGAGCATCGGCTGGACGCCCTTGTTCTTCAGGGCCGAGCCGCAGAGGACCGGGACGAGCTTCGTGCCGACGGTGCCGGCGCGCAGCCCGCGAATGATGTCGGCGGTCGAAAGCGTCTCGCCATCGAGGTACTTGATCATCAGCTCGTCGTCCAACTCGGCGACGGCCTCGAGCAGGTCGTGCCGGTACTGGGCGACGAGCTCGCGCATCAACTCCGGGATCTCCGAGCGGCGGAGGCTGGTGCCGAGGTCGTCGGTGTAGACAATCGCCTCCTCGGTGACGAGGTCGATCATTCCTTTGAACTCGAACTCGGCGCCGATCGGGAGCTGGATGGGCACGGCGTGGGCGCCGAGACGCTCCTTGATCGAGGCGACGGCTGCGTAGAAGTCGGCCCCGATCCGGTCCATCTTGTTGATGAAGCAGATCCGCGGGACCTCGTAGCGATCGGCCTGGCGCCAGACGGTTTCCGACTGCGGCTCAACGCCTGCGACAGCGTCGAAGACGGCCACCGCTCCATCGAGAACACGGAGGCTGCGCTCCACCTCGACGGTGAAGTCCACGTGCCCGGGCGTATCGATAATGTTGATTCGGTAGCCGCGCCACTCAGCTGCTGTTGCCGCCGAGGTGATCGTGATCCCGCGCTCCTGCTCCTGGACCATCCAGTCCATGGTCGCGGCGCCCTCGTGGACCTCACCCATCTTGTGGATGCGGCCGGTGTAGAAAAGGACGCGCTCGGTCGTCGTGGTCTTGCCCGCGTCGATGTGGGCCATGATCCCGATGTTCCGGGTCTTCTCAAGAGGGAAGGCGCGCGCCGCCACTGCCACCGACACGTCAGTACCGGAAGTGCGAGAAGGCTTTGTTCGAACTCGGCCATCTTGTGGGTGTCTTCCTTGCGCTTGATCGAGGCGCCGACGCCGTTGGCAGCGTCCATCAGCTCGCCGGCGAGCTTCTCGGACATGCTCTTGCCGCCTCGCCCACGCGCGTAGCGGATGATCCAGCGGCGCGCAAGCGCCTGCCGCCGGTCGTGGCGGATCTCGACGGGCACCTGGTAGGTGGCACCGCCGACACGCTTCGGCTTGACCTCGAGGATCGGCGTGACGTTGCGGATCGCCTGGTCGAACACGTCGAGGGGCTCCTTGCGGGAGGAGCGCCGGATCTTCTCGAACGAGTCGTAGACGATCTTCTCGGCGATGCTCTTCTTTCCGGCGAGCATGATGCAGTTCACGAACTTCGCCAGTCCGACGCTCCCGTAGATCGGGTCGGGCAGGATGACGCGTTTCTGAACGCGGGCACGGCGTGGCATATCTCGGTTAGCTCGCCTTCTTCTCGCGCTTGGCGCCGTACTTGCTACGGCCCTGCTTGCGGTTCTTGGTGCCGGCAGCGTCGAGCGTGCCGCGGATCACGTGGTACCGAACACCGGGGAGGTCGCGAACGCGGCCGCCACGGATGAGCACGACCGAGTGCTCCTGCAGGTTGTGACCGATGCCAGGGATGTAGGCGGTGACCTCGACTTTCGTGGTCAGACGGACACGGGCCACCTTGCGGAGCGCCGAGTTGGGCTTCTTGGGCGTGGTCGTGTACACACGAACGCAGACGCCGCGGCGCTGGGGGCATCCCTTGAGCGCACGGGCCTTCGTCTTGTGTGTCGGCTTGGTGCGGCCCTTGCGGACCAACTGCTGAAAGGTAGGCACGACCGTCCGTTTAGTGAGAATTGCGCCCTGCCACGAAACAGCGCGCGCGAATACGAGGAAAGCTCGTGGAGCGAAGCGAAAGCCTACCAGACGTTGAGTTCACACGTCAAACCGCGATACGACCCGTGACACCCGCAGCAGCCAGGGCGGCAAGCGGGCGATGCCTGTTACGCTGTCGCCCTTCCAGAAAGACGACTTGCCGTCGTCCGTTCGCCGAAGACCGCAGGCGTGGGGCCGGGCCCCGCTCAATCTCCTGCGCAGGTGGGCAAGGCTGCCGGAGCGCGCTCCGCCGGTCGTGATCCCTCCATCGGCGGAAGGCACGGCCCCGACGGAGGCAGCCCATGGCACCAACCAGTACCGGCAAGCCCACGGTCACGCGGGCCGGATCGCGCAAGGTCGCGTCCGTCCACCAGCTGACCGAGATGCTGTCGCGGTCGACCTCGGCGGTCGTCACCGACTACCGCGGGCTGACGGTCCGCCAGCTCGAGGACCTGCGGGGACGCCTCCGCGCTGAGGGAATCGACTACATCGTCGTGAAGAACACGCTCGCACGGCGCGCGGCCGTGGATTCGGGCTCCGCCGGGTTCGCCGACGTCCTGGTCGGTCCCGTCGGCCTGGCAATCGGCTACGGCGATCTCTCCGCTCCCGCGCGCATCCTCTTCGAGCACTTCCGCAGCACCCGGACGCTGCCGCTCGTCGCCGGGCTTGCCGAAGGTCAGGTGCTGGACGGCGACGAGGTCCGGACTCTCGCCGAACTGCCGCCGAGAGACGTGCTCTTGAGCCGTCTCGCCGCAGCGCTGCTGGGACCGCTGTCCTCGCTCGCCGCAGCGATCGATTCCCCGAACTCCACGCTCGCGGCGACCCTCGAGGCCTACCGCGACAAGCTCGCCGCCTGATCACACCCCATCGTTATTAAGGAGAAGCACATGGCAACGAAAACACTCACCCCCGAGGAGTTCGTTGACGCGCTCGAGACCTGGACGGTCCTGGACGTCGTCAACGCCGTGAAACTCATGGAGGAGAAGCTCGGCATCAAGGCAGCAGCGCCGGTCGCCGCCGCCGCAGCCCCCTCCGCCGCGGCCGACGCCCCGGTCGAGGAGCAGACCGAGTTCTCGGTCATCCTCACCCACCCGGGCGACGCCAAGATCAACGTCATCAAGGCCGTCCGTGAGATCACCGGTCTAGGCCTCAAGGAGGCGAAGGACCTGGTCGACGCCGCTCCGAAGGCGGTCCGTGAGGCCATCCCGAGGGCGGAGGCCGACGCGCACAAGGCCAAGCTCGAAGAGGCCGGCGCATCTGTGGAGATCAAGTAGCTCCGTCTGAGCTACACCGGTTGAGGCGATTCCGGCTCCCAGGAGCCGGACGCTTCAAATCCGGCGCATCCGGGTAGATAACAACTCCCGAGATCAAGCCCGCTTCAAAAGCGCATCAAGCGCCGCGAACGGGCGGTGAAGGCCTTTTTGCGCGGGTTTTTGCTACGATACGGGATTGTGCCCGTCGCCGCGCGTGCCCGCGCGCATTCCTTCTCGGGGGAACTCTAGCATATGGTGCTTTCTCTTTCCACTACTGCCGCCCGCAAGTCGTACGGCCAGATTGCAGACAAGCTCGAGGTCGGGAACCTGATCCAGACCCAGCTTGATTCATTTGAGTGGTTCAAGAGAGAAGGGCTCAGGGAGCTCTTCAACGAGATCAACCCAATCACGGACTACACCGGAAAGAACTACGAACTCCGGTTCCTCGACTACGAATTTGGCGAGCCCAAATACGACGAAGAGGATTGCCGTCAGCGGGATATGACCTTCTCCGCCCCGCTTCGCATCCAGACCCGGCTCCACATCAAGACTGGCGAGAACGCCGGCGAGATCAAGGAGGCCGAGGTCTTCATGGGCGACTTCGCGATGATGACCGGCGCTGGAACGTTCGTCGTGAACGGCACCGAGCGCGTGGTCGTGTCGCAGCTCGTGCGCTCGCCTGGCGTGTACTTCACGAGCAGCGAGGACCGGACGACCGGCCGCTTGCTGTTCGCCGCCAAGCTCATCCCCAACCGTGGCGCCTGGCTCGAGGTCGAGACCTCCAGCAAGGACATCCTCACGGTCAAGATCGACCGCAAGCGCAAGGTGCCGGTCACCACGCTGGTGCGCGCGATCGGCTACGCGAGCAACGACGACATCCGCGCGTTCTTCGCCGATGTCGACCTCGATCCCGATCACCAGTACATCAACGCGACGCTCGAGAAGGACAACACCACCAGCGTCGAGGAAGCGCTCGTCGAGCTGTACCGGAAGATCCGCCCGGGCGATCCGCCAACTGTCGAGAACGCGCGCAACCTGCTCAACTCGCTGTTCTTCAACGCACGCCGCTTCGACCTCTCGAAAGTCGGCCGGTTCAAGCTCGACAAGAACCTCGGCATCAGTGAGGAAGAGGCGCGCGAACGCGCGTGGGACAAGGATCGCCGCGTCCTCGACAACCAGGACTTCGTGTCGATCATCCGCAAGGTCATCCAGCTGAACAACGGCCACGGTGAGGCGGACGACATCGACCACCTCGGTAACCGCCGCGTCCGCGCGGTCGGCGAGCTTCTGCAGAACCAGTTCCGCATGGGCCTGATCCGCATGGAGCGAATCATCAAGGAGCGCATGACCATCAGCAACTCGGGGACGATCACGTCCGCGAGCCTGATCAATGCGCGCCCGGTTGTCGCAGCGATCAAGGAGTTCTTCGGGTCCAGCCAGCTCTCGCAGTTCATGGACCAGACCAACCCGCTCGCCGAGCTCACGCACAAGCGGCGCCTGTCGGCGCTCGGGCCAGGAGGCCTCTCCCGTGAGCGCGCCGGATTCGACGTACGAGACGTGCACCAGAGCCACTACGGCCGCATCTGCCCGATCGAGACGCCTGAAGGTCCGAACATCGGATTGATTGGATCACTGGCCACGTTCGCGCGTGTCAACGAGTTCGGCTTCATCGAGACGCCGTTCCGGCGCGTGTACAAGGACGAGAAGGGCACGCCGTGGGTCAGCGACGAGATCGTGTTCCTGTCCGCTGACGAAGAGGACAAGTACACCGTTGCGCAGGCCAACGCGCCTGTCGACGAGAAGGGTCACTTCGCGGTGGCGCACGTCGCCTGCCGCACCCGTCACACATTCAAGGACCTGCCCATCGGCGACGTCGATTTCATGGACGTCTCACCGAAGCAGATCGTCAGCGTCGCAACCGCACTCATCCCCTTCCTCGAGCACGACGACGCAAACCGCGCGTTGATGGGCTCGAACATGCAGAAGCAGGCGGTACCACTGCTCGTCGCCGAATCGCCGATCGTCGGCACCGGCATGGAAGGCCACGCAGCTCGCAACTCCGGCGAGATGGTGCTGGCACGCAAGGCCGGAACCGTCGTCGGTGTCGGCTGGCCGGAGCCGGCTGACAACGATCGTTCGGTCGAGAAGATCCTCAGCGGACAGGACAGCGGCATCGGCATCCTGGTGCGTCCCGACGATGGTGGGCCGGACCAGTGGTACGGCGTCCACAAGTTCGTGCGCAGCAACCAGGGCACGTGCCTTTCGCAGCGCATCACAGTCCGCAGCGGCGCACGCATCAGCGAGGGCGATGTGCTTGCCGATGGTCCGTCGACCGACACCGGCGAGCTCGCGCTCGGACGCAACCTGCTGGTGGCGTTCATGCCCTGGGAGGGCTACAACTTCGAGGACGCAATCCTCATCAGTGAATCCGTCGTGCGCGAGGACAAGTTCACCTCGATTCACATCGAGGAGTTCGAGATCGAGGCGCGCGACACGAAGTTGGGCGCTGAGGAGATCACACGCGACCTCCCCAACATCAACGAAGAGTCCCTGAAGAACCTCAACGAGCGCGGCATCATCTATGTCGGCGCGGAGGTCCACCCAGGCGACATTCTTGTCGGCAAGATCACGCCGAAGGGAGAGTCGGAGCTCTCCGCGGAGGAGCGCCTGCTGCGCGCCATCTTCGGTGAGAAGGCTCGCGAAGTTCGCGACTCATCGCTGCGTGTCCCGCACGGTGAGCGTGGCATCGTGGTCGACGTCAAGGTGTTCAGCCGCGAGAGCAACCATGAGTTGCCACCCGGCGTCAACGAACTGGTTCGGGTCTACGTCGCACAGAAGCGAAAGATCGCGCAGGGCGACAAGATGGCCGGACGCCACGGCAACAAGGGCGTTGTCGCTCGAATCATGCCGATCGAGGACATGCCGTACCTGCCGGACGGCACCCCCGTCGAGATCGTGCTCAACCCGCTCGGTGTGCCGAGCCGGATGAACCTCGGCCAGGTGCTGGAAACCCACCTCGGGTACGCCGCACACGCGCTCGGCCTCAAGGTCGCGTCACCGGTCTTCGACGGCGCGTCGGAGGAGCTCATCGAAAATGAGCTGGCGCGTGCCGGACTCCCGAGCAGTGGCAAGGAGCGTCTGCGTGATGGACGCACCGGCGAGTACTTCGACCGCGAGGTCACCGTCGGCTACATCTACATGCTCAAGCTGCATCACCTCGTCGAGGACAAGATCCATGCGCGCAGCACGGGTCCCTACTCGCTCGTCACGCAGCAGCCGTTGGGCGGCAAGGCGCAATTCGGCGGCCAGCGCTTCGGCGAGATGGAGGTGTGGGCACTCGAGGCCTACGGCGCGAGCCACATCCTTCAGGAGATCCTCACCGTCAAGAGCGACGACATCGTGGGTCGCGTCAAGGCATACGAGGCGATCGTCAAGGGCGAGAACACGCTCGAAGCCGGCATCCCGGAATCGTTCCGCGTGCTGGTCAAGGAGCTCGAAGGTCTCGCGCTGGGCGTCGAGATTCAGTCCGACGACGAACACCAGATCCTCCTCGGTGAGGAGGACATCCCCGACATCCCACTCGATCTTGGTATCCACCTCGAGCGCGACGAGCGCGACGACGTGGACGACATTCGATAGCAGCAATCGGTAGTTAGGACACACATGCTGAAACTCGAAAACTTCGATGCGCTGAAACTGTCGATCGCCAGTCCGGAGATGATCCTGTCCTGGTCGCACGGTGAGGTCACCAAGCCGGAGACCATCAACTACAGGACCCTGAAGCCGGAACGCGACGGTCTGTTCTGCGAGAAGATTTTCGGTCCCACCAAGGACTGGGAATGCCACTGCGGTAAGTACAAGCGCTATCGGTACAAGGGAATCATCTGCGACAAGTGCGGCGTCGAAGTGACCCGCGCGAAAGTGCGTCGCGAGCGGATGGGTCACATCAAGCTTGCGTCGCCCGTTTCGCACGTCTGGTACTTCAAGGGCATCCCCTCGCGCATGGGACTGCTGCTCGACATGAGCCCGCGCAACCTCGAGAAGGTGCTGTACTTCGCCAACTACATCGTCACGTCGATCGATGAGAAGGCGCGGACGGAGCTGCTCGCAAAGCTCGACCCGAACACCGACGAGCGCATCATCGCGCTCAAGGAGCGCATGAGCTCCGGTGGCGCGGACGAGAAGCCCGAGATCGAGGCACGCATCACGGAGCGCGAGGTGGAGCTTGCCGCGCAGAAGACCCGCCTCGAAGAGGAGCTCGAGAACCGGATCACCCAGCTGCGTGAATCCGCAGCGGATCTCGACTCCCGCATCCAGGAGGCGAAAGGCCACAAGGCCGTCGCCAACTTCACGCTCAGCGACTCCGTCATCGCCGAAGTGGTCGCCAAGAAAGGCGTGCTGCTCGAGGAAGACCTCGCGGTCGAGGTGCAGCGCCGCGCTGCCGAACGCGAGGAGGAGTTGCGCGCCAGCATGGCGCAGCGCATCCAGGAAGCCGAGGACGCCGCCGGGGCGGAAATCGCCGGCCTGCGCGCCGACCTGCAGGGCAGCCGCGCCGAGCGCGAGGTGAGCGCGCAGGAAGAGCTCGACGCACTGCGCAACGACGTGCAGAAGCAGCGTGAGAAGCTCGAGTCGCTCACCGTTCGCGACCTGCTGACCGACACCGACTATCGCGAGTACGCGGAGAAGTTCGGCAAGGTCTTCAAGGCGGGAATCGGTGCTGCATCGATTCGGGAGCTGCTCCAGCAGATCAACCTCGCCGACGAGGCAACGCGCCTCCGCGAGGAGTCCAAGTCCACGAGCGGCCAGCGCCGTCAGAAGGCGATCAAGCGCCTGCGCGTTGTCGAGGCGTTCCGCAAGTCGTCCACGTCACCTGCGTGGATGATCCTTGACGTGCTCCCGGTGATCCCCCCGGAGCTGCGCCCGATGGTGCAGCTCGACGGCGGACGATTCGCCACAAGCGACCTGAACGACCTCTATCGCCGCGTCATCAACCGCAACAACCGCCTGAAGCGACTCCTCGAGCTCGGTGCGCCGGAAATCATCGTGCGCAACGAGAAGCGGATGCTTCAGGAAGCGGTGGACGCGCTCATCGACAACGGGCGCCGCGGCCGTGCCATCACTGGCACGGGCAACCGCAAGCTCAAGTCGCTCTCCGACATGCTCAAGGGCAAGCAGGGACGGTTCCGGCAGAACCTCCTCGGCAAGCGCGTCGACTACAGCGGACGCTCGGTCATCGTGGTCGGGCCGGAGCTGAAGCTGCACGAGTGCGGACTGCCCAAGAAGATGGCGCTGGAGCTCTTCAAGCCGTTCGTGATGCGCGAGCTGGTCTCGCAGAACAGCACGCAGAACATCAAGAGCGCCAAGCGCATGGTCGAGCGCGTGCGTCCCGAGGTGTGGGACGTGCTCGACGGCGTGATCAAGGAGCATCCGGTGCTCCTCAACCGCGCGCCAACGCTCCATCGACTCGGCATCCAGGCGTTCATGCCGGTGCTCGTCGAGGGCCAGGCGATCCAGATCCATCCACTGGTGTGCAAGGCGTTCAACGCGGACTTCGACGGAGACCAGATGGCGGTGCACGTGCCGCTGTTCAGCGGCGCCGTCGCCGAGGCGAAGAACCTGATGATGTCGTCAAACAACATCCTCAGCGCCTCGAACGGCAGCCCGGTGGTCGCACCGCACCAGGACATCGTCCTCGGTGCGTACTACCTCACCCAGCGCGGCGCGGACGACGAGCGGCCGGAGAGCGACCTGCACGTCTTCGCATCGACGGGCGAGGCGCAACTCGCGTTCGAGCACCACGTCGTGAACCTGCATGAGCGTGTCCGGGTCCGTATGCCCAAGCGCAACGTGCATGCGCATCGCGCGTCGGAGGAGGATCCGACCGGTACCGAGATCATCACCACCACCATCGGCAGGGTCATCTTCAACGAGGTGCTCCCGCTCGGTGATGCCGGAGCCGACAACGACCTTCCGTCGATGGCGTTCCGCAACGAGTTCCTCGACCTGGGCAAGCTCTCGCACCTCGTCAAGGAGTGCTACGACCTGCACGGCGCGGAAACCACCGCGCAACTGGTCAACAACATCAAGCGCCTCGGCTTCCACTACGCGACGGTCGCGGGCGTGACCGTCGCCGCCATGGACATCAAGACTCCGCCCGCGAAGGCCGGGATCATCACCAAGGCCGAGGACGAGGTCGAACAGGTCGACCTGCAGTTCCGCCGCGGACTGATCACCGACGACGAGCGCTATCTCAAGACCGTCGACATCTGGACGAACGCGACGGACAAGGTGACCGAGGTCACCATGAGCTCGTTCGACCGCTTCCACTCGGTGCTGATGATGTCGCAGTCAGGAGCCCGAGGCAGCAAGCAGCAGATCCGGCAGCTCGCCGGTATGCGCGGACTCATGGCCGACCCGACAGGACGGATCATCGACCTGCCGATCAAGGCCAACTTCTCCGAGGGCCTCACCGTCCTCGAGTACTTCATCTCCACGCACGGAGCCCGCAAGGGACTCGCCGACACCGCGCTTCGTACCGCTGACTCCGGGTACCTCACCCGCCGTCTGGTCGACGTGGCGCAGGACGTCATCGTCCGTATCGAGGACTGCGAGACCACCGCGGGCATCTGGATCGAGCTCACCGACGACGAGCTCAAGGAACGCGCGATCGATCGTTTCCAGGGACGCATCGCGGCGCAGGACATCGCCATCGACGGCGAGACGGTGAAGCGCGCGGGCGACGATATCGACGATGAGACCGCCCGCCGGATCATGGCCGCGAAGGACACGGTCGGCAGGGTGAAGGTGCGCAGCATCATGACGTGCAAGGCCCGCGAGGGCGTCTGCCGCATGTGCTACGGGCGCAACCTGGCCACGGGCCGGTTGGTCGAGATCGGTGAGGCGGTCGGCGTGATCGCAGCGCAGTCCATCGGCGAACCGGGCACCCAGCTCACCATGCGGACGTTCCACACCGGTGGTGTCGCAACTGGCGGCTCCGACATCACGCAGGGTCTCCCCCGCGTCGAGGAGCTGTTCGAGGCTCGGGTGCCGAAAGGCAAGGCGTTGATCAGCGAGATCGACGGCGTCGTCGAGGTCATTCGTGGCGAGAACCGTTCGCAGAAGGTCAAGGTGACCTCGCGCGACATCTTCGACACGACGTACCCGGTTCCGTCCAAGCACGCTGTTGCAGTCGAGGACGGCAGTCACGTCGCGGAGGGCACCGAGCTCATCCGTGGCGTCGACGAGCACGGCAACGAAGTCTCGATCCGGGCCCGCTACGCGGGAACGGTGAAGGTCGACGCCAAGAGCATCCTGGTGCGCAGCACCGACGACGACTCGCGCGAATACCCGATCCCCGTGTCGTCACAGATCAAGGTCCGCGACGGGGATCACGTCAGCGCCGGCGACAAGATCAGCGAAGGCTCGATCAGCCCGCAGGAACTGCTGCTCGTTCGCGGTCGCGACGATGTGCAGAACTACCTCGTGCGTGAGGTGCAGCGCGTGTACCGGACGCAAGGCGTCGATATCAACGACAAGCACATCGAGGTCATCGTCCGGCAGATGATGCGGAAGGTCCGCATCGACAACGCGGGCGACAGTGACCTCTTGCCCGGCGAGATCGTCTCGCAGCTCGAATGGGAAGAGGCCAATGCAAAGGCGCTGAGCGAAGGCGGCGAGCCCGCAATCGCGCAGACCGTGCTGCTCGGACTCATCAAGGCGGCGCTCAACACGGCGTCGTGGCTGTCCGCTGCCTCGTTCCAGGAGACCACCCGCGTCCTCACGGAAGCGGCAATCTCGGGCAAGATCGACCGGCTGCGTGGCCTCAAGGAGAACGTCATCATCGGCAAGCTCATCCCCGCCGGGACGGGCCTCGACTACTACCAGAAGCTTCGTGACGAGGCGCTCCGCCTCTACGAGGAAGAGGCAGCGGCCGCCGGCGGTGGCGATCCGGACTACATCGGACTTGACATGGGTGCCGACGCCGAGGTGGCGTTGTCACTCGAGCCGGAGCCGCAGCCCGACCCCGTCGCGTAAAGCGGGCCGGCACAACGCATACAGCACACACGATCCGGTGACGGCCTCACGGCTGTTACCGGATCGTGAACTGTTGCGTTGCAGGCGCAGTCTAGGCTGTGCTCGATGCTCCTTCTCCTTGCCGCTGCCGCGCATTCTTCGAAATCCGGATCGATCCCGGGCGACGTCTACCTCGCGGCGACCGGCGCACTCGTGTGTTGGGTTGTGGTCTATCTCGTCTACAAGGTCGTGATGACCGGACGGAAGGACTTCGGAATGCCCGTCAAGCGCAAGGTCCTCTGCAAGCACCTTCGCGTCGATCACGACCAGAGCGCGGAAGTACCGATCTGGTGGACCGACCTCCAGGTGCAGCGCGCCGTTCGCGCCCACTGGCGGCACACGCTACGGCTCCCCTTCGGCGCCGCACCAGAGCCAAAACCCCAGTTGTAGCGGTCTCGCACGGACGTGTGACGGGGACCGCCGAATTGACGCGATCGGCGACGATGGTGGCTGACCACGATCCTCTCACGGGCTCGGAAGGGCACTACTCGGAGGTACTCACCAGTTGGCTCGCGTCCTCGTTGCCGAAGATGATGCGCTGACGCGGCGCTTCATCGAGGAGACCCTCGAGTACGCCGGCCACGAGGTGACCAGCGCTACCAACGGCGCCGAGGCGATCGGCTGCGTCGACGCCCCGGGCTGTTTCGACGCCATCATCACCGACTACGCGATGCCGCTCGCCAACGGCGTCGACCTCATCGCCCACGCGCAACGCGTGGACCCGATGCTCTCGTGCATCGTCGTCACGGCGTTTCGCGACCTCGACCTTGCCATGCAGGCAATGCAGGCAGGAGCCGTCGCATTCATCCCGAAGCCGTTCAAGTCGATGCATCTGCTGACGGTGCTGGACCGCGCGCTGGAGCGCCGCGAGCTCGCCGACGAAGCGCTTCGCCTGCGGTTTCTGGCGCCGATGCTCGAGCGCTTCACGATGGTGCTCGCCAATGCGCTTGAGTTGAAGGACTACGAGACGCAGGAGCACTCGACCCGGCTCGTCGGCATGTCCGACGCCATCTCGCGTCACCTCGGCATCGGCGACGGCATGCGCAGCCTGATCCGCTTTGGGGCGTGCCTCCACGACATCGGCAAGGTGGCCATTCCGGAGGCGTTGCTGCGCAAACCGGAAGCACTCACCATCGCCGAGCGCAACGTGATGCGCACGCATCCGGAGATCGGCGCGTCGATCCTTGCCGACATCGACACGTGGGAAGACGTGCGGCTCATCGTTCGCCATCACCACGAGCACTTCAACGGCGCCGGCTACCCGGACGGCCTCCGTGGGGACGCGATCCCGCTCGGCGCGCGCATCGTGTCCGTCGTCGACGCGTTCGATGTCATGCGCACCGGCCGCCCATATCAACCGGCCCGCTCCTTCGACTGGATCCTCGAGGAGCTGCGCCGCGAGAGCGGCCGGCAGTTCGACCCTGAGATGGTTGAAGCGCTCATTGCCGTGATGCCGACGGACGGCACCAGCCATTGAAGTCGTGCCCCTGGACTTTCAGCCGGCCCGTCAGGCGGCAGTGGGTCGCCGCCAGAACGATGTCGCGATCGCAGCCTGGCTGCGTGGCGACGGCGCTGTGATCCGCGCCCCGATCCTGCCCGTCTGAGCAGTCAGCCCGCCAGCGGGCTCAGCGCCGTCAGGACTCCGAGATCGCCCGCCACGATGGCATCCGCAAGCGACTGGAATCCTTTGCCATTGGGTTCGGTGAGCACGACGTCGGCACGGGCCTTGAGAACGTCCACCGCGTTGGCGACTGCCACGGACACACCGGCCACCGCAAAAAGCGCTACGTCGTTCTCGCCGTCGCCGACCGCGACTGTGGCAGACGCCGACTCCCCAAGCGCCCGCAGGGCTGCTTCGAGACCGGTGCGTTTGCTGATCCCTGCGGGCAGCACCATGGCCGAATCGCGATTGCGGACGACCTGGCGGTCGACGCCGATCTTGGCGATCGCGGCGGACAGCTTGTGATGCTGCGACCAGGCTGTTGAAAAGAGCACCCGGCCGACAACCAAGGGGTCAACACCGGTGCGCGCGAACTCGTCGACGAGCCTGCTCGGGAGTCGAGGCCCGAGCAACTCCTCTTTTCCCGTCTTGACGTCGATCACCACCGCGCCGTTCTCGACGATGATCGCCTCGAACAGGGTGCCCGGATCGAACACGTCGGCGAGCTCCTCGCGGGTCCGCCCGGTCACCAGCACGAGCCGGATACCGGCGGCCGCGACGCGCTTCAGCGCCTGGACCGTCCGGTCAGAGCAGACCCCCTCGGTGGCGAGCGTTCCGTCGTAGTCGCATGCAAGAACACGGTGCCGCATCGCTTCCATTGTCGTGGGGACGTACCGATCCAGGCTTCGAGCCTCCTGGACGGGCGCTGTCACAGGTCGAATGTCGCCCGGACCTCCGTCCCCTTGCCGAGCTGGGACCTGATCTCGAGCGTTCCCTTGTCGCCGTCAGCGCGCTCGCGCATGGTCAGCAACCCGAAGTGGCGGGTCTTGTCCACGCTCGCCTCCGTCGCCTCCACGTCCATGCCGACGCCGTCATCGCGGATGACGGCACTCACCTGCTTGGGCAGGAAGGTGATCACCACCTCGACGTTGGACGCCTTCGCGTGCTTGCGGGCGTTGTTGAGCGCCTCCTGGACGATTCGGAAGCACGTCTGCTCCAGCCCACCGCCCATACGGATCTCCTCGCCGACGACGCGCAGGTGGGCGTTGATGGAGTTGTGCTCGCCAAACTCGGCAACGAACTTGCGCAGCGTCGGCACCAGGCCGAGGTCGTCGAGCGTCATCGGCCGGAGGTCGAAGATCAAGCGCCGAGTGTCGTCCAGGACCGCGCGGACGCCGTTCTTGAAGTCGGCGAGCTCGCTCACGACCATCTTCGGGTCGCGCGCGATGAGCCGCTCGATGATCTCCGCCTGGAGTACCAAGTTCGCCATCGACTGCGCGGGGCCGTCATGCATGTCGCGCGCGATCCGCATCCGCTCCTCTTCGATGATCTGAAAGACCTGGCGGGACGCGTCGCGCAACCGAGCGGTGCCGTTGGTGGGTCCGGCGTTGGCAGCAAGCAGGTCGTCGAGGCTGCGGTACACCGCGCGAAGCACTTCCTGCTCGGCACGGATGCCTGTGAGCCGGGTGCCGATCTCGACCTGACGCTCTTCGGTGGCGGCGAGATCGGCACGAATCTTGGCGAGGGTGCGAAACGCACTGTCAATCTCGTCGACATCACCAGCCGGCAACACGCTCAGCAGCGCGCCCCAGCGGCCCTCAGCCTCGTGCTGTGCCGTTCGGAGCTCCTGCAGGCGGGTCGCGACCGCAGCCAGCTCGTCGTCGAGCGAAGCAGCAGTCGCGTCGAGGTCCTCGATGCGCTTGGTCACCAGGAACCGGACACCGGACAGTGCCCCTGGGTTCATGGTGGGGGCCACTTCGACTTCGCTCACCGTGGTCATCATGTCACCGCAGAGTCGCACCGTGGGTGTAGTTCACAAATGGCTGTGACAGGCCTGTTGCACGCCGGGCTGCAAGTTGCGGCCAGCGTATAACCAGATCGAAGTCCAACCACCGATCCAGGAATGTACACGCATATGACGCACGGCGACCCACCTCGCATTCTCATCGCGGAAGACGACGACTCCCTTCGCCGTCTCCTCGAGCTGCGACTCGCGAGTGACGGATTCGACGTGCGCTGCGCCGAGGACGGCATGGAAGCGTTGGAGATCGTGATCAAAGGCTGGCTGCCTGATGCGGTGGTATGTGACGTGATGATGCCGCGCTTGAGCGGGTTGTCGGTCTGTCGTGAGCTGCGTGCTCAGACCAAGACCGCAACGTGCCCGATCATCCTGCTCACCGCGCGCTGTTTCGACGAAGATATTCAAGCCGTTATGGATCTCGGCGGGATCACATACATGGGCAAGCCCTTCGAGTTTGCGCATCTGCTGAAGATGCTCTGGTCGTCGGTCGGGCTCGAACAACCGGGTACTGCAGCCGCAGCCCGCGTGATCTCGGGAGCATCGCAGAGCTGACGGACAGGTAGCGGGCGGCGGGTGATGAGCAGCGTGGCGGCTGAGGCGGTGCAGAAGCGGCGGAGTGGATTCCGCGAGCGCCTCGATTCACTGACGCAACCGAGTGGACTCTTCCTCGTCGCGGTGCTCGTGATCATGGCACTGCCGGTCACGCGAACCATTCAAGACCCTGACTTCTGGTGGCATCTTCGCGCCGGCCAGTTGATCATTCAGCACGGCGGCCTGCTCGGCAACGACCCGTTCACGTACACCGTGCCGACGCATCACTGGACGATGCACGAGTGGTTGAACGAAGTGGTGTTCGCCGTCGAATTCGCCATCGGCGGACTCGGGCTCATCGTCCTGGTGCTGTCCGCGGTCACATGGCTCGGTTTGCTCGCGATCATGCAGAAGGCGCGGCTGCGCCATCCGACACGTGCAGTGCTCGGCATCGGCATGCTCATCGGGGTCATCGCGGGATTCCCCATCTGGGGACCGCGGGTGCAAATGGTCACGTTTGCCTTCTCCGCGCTGACGCTGTTGCTGGTCGAGCGATATCTGTTGCGCGGCGGAAAAGCCATGTGGATCATGGTTCCGCTCTTTGTGCTGTGGAGCAATCTGCACGGCGAGTTCGTCATCGGCCTCGGGTTCATCGCGGTGATCCTCATTGCGGAGCTCATCGGCGGATACCTGCACATGCCCGACTCCGCGCCGCGTTCACGCCTGCTGCCGCTGCTGTGGCTGCTGCTCGCCTGCGCTGCGACGAGCATGATCAACCTCAACGGTCCGGGCATCCTCTTCTACGCCGCCGGCACGCAGGCATCTGCTGCGCAGCAGTCGCTCATCGAGGAGTGGTTCTCGCCGAGCTTCCACGACTGGGAGGTGCTCGTCTACGGGGCGATGCTGCTCACCCTCGCGATGTTGATTGTCTTCAATCGACATATCCGCGCACGGGACGTCGCGCTCGTGCTGGTGACGACCGTGCTGTCACTGCAGTCCGCACGCAACATCGAGCTGTTCGTTGCCGCGTCGACGGCGGTATACATCGATCAGCTCGGTCTTGCGACGCCACGATTGCGTGCAGCGGTGCGCGGCCTTCGGCGCGCGAGGGCTGCCGCGCGCGTGCGGACCCGCGCGCAACCACCGTTGCTCTTCCGCATCTGCGCGAGCTCACTGCTCGTCGCTGGACTCGGCGGCGTCTATGTGGCGTGGCTGGTCCCCAAGATGGCACTGCAGCCCTACTCCCTCGCCTACGCGCAGGAGTACCCCGTGTGCGCAGCGCAATGGCTCGCCGGCGCACCCGACGGATTGAAGATCTTCAACCAGTACGGTGAGGGTGGGTATCTCGCATACACGCTCTCGTCCCACGACGACAAGGTGTTCATCTTCGGTGACGCAGCGCTCATGGGCGATCAGATGCTGCTGACGTACGCGTCCGTCGAAACCGTCACGCCGAGCTGGGACTCGATCATCCGCCGCTTCGGCACGGACATCGTCCTCTACGACGTCAACACGCCCCTCGCAGACGTCATGGACCACGCCGCCGACTGGACCAAGGTGTACCAGGACGGCCTGAGCGTGGCGTTCGTACCCAAGGGCTCGACGCTGCAACTCCCGCCGGTTCCGCACTGGGCACCGGGGAGCGTCTGCGCCGAGCAGGCAAAGGCCGCCCCGAATGCCGGAGCACAGAACCAGTGAAACGACCTGACCTCCTCGTCATCGCCGGTCCCGCCGAGCAGCGTCGCGCCGCGACGAGCCGGATTGCGTGGATCGCCGCTGCTGCGATCGTCGTGCTGATCCTCACTGTGCAGCCCTTCAGCAACACCGACGTCTGGTGGCATCTCGCACTCGGACGGCTCATCACCACAAGCGGGATCCCGGCGCACGAGCCGTTCAGCTTCCTGCCGGCCGCACACGTCTGGGTCGGCCAGCAATGGCTGTACGAAGTCACCCTCGCCGGACTTGTCGGAGCGGGCGGCGCAGGGCTTGCGTCATTGGTCATGGGCCTCGCCGCAGTGGCTGCCGTGGTGCTCGCCGCATTGTCGGTGCCACGAGCCGCGCGCATCAGCGGGCCGTGGCTCGCGTTCGCGATGGTGATCACGGGCGTGGTGCTCACCAGCGTTGCCGGCGTGAGCAGCGGTGTCATCTCGGTGCTCGGAGTCGCGATCGTGCTGTTCGTCATCAGCCGCTGGCGCGACGGCGGCACCGCCGCGGTCTGGGGGTTGCCGCCGCTCTTCCTGCTCTGGGCGAACATGGATGCAGGCTTCGCGGCTGGGCTCCTCCTGCTCGTCGCTGCCCTGCTGCTGATCCGCTCCCCGGCCGGGCACGCGAGCGGCCGCCGGCAGCTCGGCGCGGCCCTCGCGATCAGCGTTGTCGCGGCACTCGCCAACCCCGTGGGTCCTGGGATCTACGCATCGATCCTCTCGGGAGTGTTCAACCCGGGCGTGGCGCAGGCGCTCGCGGGCTTCGGCTCGCCCGACTTCCACGAGTGGTGGGCGCGGCTCTTCGAAGCCGAAGTGGTCCTCCTCGTCCTGCTCTGGACGATCTCCGGCGGACCCGACCGCTTCGGGGTTGTGACCGCTTTCGGATTGCTCATCGCAACGCTCTTCGCGCAGGAGAACCTCGGCCTCTTCGCCGTGGTCGTCACGCCGCAACTCGCGGTCCACGCATCGAGGGCCTGGTCGCTGCACGTGGCGCCGCGGCTCGGGCAACAGTCCGATGCCATCACGACCCGTCACCTCCATCCGGTCGTGGCCAGCGTGGCGCTGCTTGCGATGGCCGCCGCGATGGCCGTCTTCCTCGTGCCCCGGCTCAGCGCTTCGGCCGCCGCCGCCTACCAGGCGAAGACGTACCCCGAGGCTGCCGCCACCTACGCGGGCGAGCACTTCCCGGGGCAGCGTCTCTACACGACTGACACCTGGGGTGGATACCTCGCCTACCGATTCCCCACCGGCCGAGTTGTCTTCCTCTATGACGAGCCGGCAGTCTTCGGCAACAGCGCGTTGCAGCTGTACGACTCGATTGATCAGCTCGACCCCAACTGGATCCACGTGTTGACGACTGAAGGCATTCAGCACGCGATCCTTCCGTCGGACGCACGCGAGGCCGCGGCACTGCACGTCCTCGGCTGGATGGTCAACTGCTACGACCCGACGAGCCAGAGCCTCGTCATGTCAGCGCCGCCGAGTGGAACTGCCCCTCCCCAGAGTGGTCTCGTGATTCCGCCTCCGGGCGTTCCGGACTGCTGACCGCGGGTCAGATCGGATCGCCGGCTCCGTTCGGGTCGACGACCGACCGTGCGGCCTCGAGGCCCGCTTCCAGCCGATCGGTGCGCGCCTCGGCGCCCGGACCCGTCGCCTGCGAGCTTCCTGTCAACACCTGGGCGAGGTCATCGCGCTCGAGCAGTCGATAGATCTCGGCGGCACCGGCGTTGGCAGGCGTGGCGACATCCTCCAACCCGGCACGGCTCGCCTCGGCTGCCACGAGCAGCAGCGTCGCGGCGCATGCCTCGAGGTCGTCCTGTCCCATGGAGAGGATCACCGCCTGCTCGGCGTAGCCCAACGCGCGCAGGAGCGATCCGCGACGGATCGCCACCTCCGCGAGGGCCCGTGATCCGGAAGCCGCGAGTGAGTTCGAGCCCAAGGCTGCGCGCGATGACAACGCTCTCGGTCAGGCGCTGCGCCGCGTCGTCCAGTGCGCCGGCGAGCAACGCGATCCTCCCCAGGTCGTGGAGCGACTCGGCGGCAACCGTGAGGTCGCCACCACGCCGGGCGCTGTCGAGGAGCTCCTCGCCGTAGCGAGCGGCCGTGACGTAGTCATTGCGTGCCCTCGCGAGCCCGCCGAGCGCGGCCAGGGTCCGTTCGCGAATCTGCCGGTCGCTGCCACTCAGCGAGAGCGCCTGCTCGAGGCAGAGCTCGGCGTGCGCGGTGTCCCCGGAGTGGAACGCGCCGGCGGCCACATCAATAAGGAGGCCGGCGGTGGCCGCGCGCAGGTCGCCGCGCTGGTCGCGGGCGAGCGCCTCGCCGATATTCCGCATGGCGTGACCGCCCCTGCCCGCATCGAGCTCGACACGAGCGAGATTCACGAGCGCCTTGGCCACGATGCCGTCATCACCGGCACGGCGGCCGAGCTCTGCGGACTTCTCGAGGAGTGCGACAGCAGTGACCGCTTCCCCCGCACGCGCCGCGTGCCGTCCCCATTCGCCGGCCACGGCGGCCTGGAGGATGACGTCGCCACTGCGCTCCGCCAGGCGGAGCGCCGCCTGCCAGTACGTATCAGCGGCAAGGTTTCCCGCGCCCGACAGCGCTGCGGCGAGATCGGACATCGCGCTCGACGCCCAGTCGGCGCGGGCCAGCGACCAGGCGTTCAGCGCTGCGAGAACGTCCGCCGTCGCGCTGGAAGTCTCGCCGAGGAGTTGCTGCGCGAGGCCGCGCGCCAGGAGCGCCGCACCGCGTTGCTCGGGCTGTCCATCAGCGGAGAGGCGCTCCAGGGCGCGGTCGTACGCGGCGACCGCATCGGCGATACGACCGTCCCGAAGGGCGGCCGCGCCGGCGGCAAGCTCATCCGGGCGATCCGGGTGCAAAGCGGCGTTCGATGGGAGCGACACGGCTGACCTGAAGTTTCCAGGACCGAGGCATGCATCTGTTCGCCTGTAACAGTGGGTGGTGCGGCATCGTTACGAGACCTTCGTCTGGCAAGCGTGAACCGCCGCTAGGCTCACCAGAGTGAGCGAGGCGATCTGCGACCGTACGCACGAACCTGGTCAGCATGGCTGAGGCAGTGAGCCGGGAGCTCACGCAGTCCGCTCCAGCGCGTCCGATGGCCAGCCCGGCGGACCGCCCGGCGGGCCGGCTGCCAACTCGCCGGCCGCGCAGCGAGTCGACGTCGATGCCCGCGCGGGACCGCAGGGCCGGCATCGAGCGGACGATCGAGCTGAGCCGCTGGATGGTGCTCATCTTCGCCGCGGTCGCCAACAACTTCCCCGGCCTCAAGACCGGGCAGTCCACCGCAGCGGTCAATCTCGTGCTCGGCGCCTGGGGCGTGTTCAACCTCGCCGCCACCGTCATGCTCCTCGCCAATCGCATCCCGGGTCGCCGCCTCCAGGTCGCGACGATCGTGCTCGACCTCGCGGTTGCGAGCGGACTCGTCTATCTCACCGGCGGCTACAACTCCGACCTCGCCGTCACCTTCTTCATCGTCGTGATCGCGAGCAGCCTGCGTTTCGGGCTCGTCGGCAGCATGGCGTGCGCGTTCGTCGCCGGCATCGCGTACTTCGTCGTCGGATTCACCGTTGCGAATCATCACCTCGACACCACGCTCGTCGATGCGCTCGTCTCACGACTCTTCCTGCTCTTCGTCGTCGCATTGAGCAGCAACCTGCTCGCGCGCGAACTCGTGGGCGAGCGCGACGCGCAGGTGCGCAGATCCATCGAGCTCGAGCACGCGGCATTCGCCGAGTTGCGCGAGGTCGACCGCATCAAGAGCGAGTTCATGATGCTGGCGTCGCACGAGTTGCGGACACCTTTGACCAAGATCAAGGCGTGGCTCACGCTCATGCACGATGCCGGCGATCGTCTGCCGCAGGATGCGCGCGACGAAGGTCTGCACGAGCTGCGCCTCGAAGCCGAACACCTTGCCCGGCTTACCGACAACCTGCTCTGCATCGCGCAGCTCGAGTCGGGTGAGATCCGCCTCAAGACCGCGGCAGTCGACCTCGAGAACGTGTTCCGTGAGGTCATCGCACGATTCGTCGAATCCGCTGATCACGACCGCTTCGCCATCACGGTCGCCCCCGACGCGCAACGCGTGCTTGCGGATCACGAGCGTCTCGCACTGGTTGTCGCGTGTCTTATCGACAATGCGCTGAAGTTCTCGCCGGACTCCGAGCCGGTGCGCGTCACCACGTACCGCGCGGTGAACAAGGTGCATGTCGAGGTTCGCGACAACGGCCGCCGCATCCCGGACAGCGACGTCGACCGCGTCTTTGCGTCCTTCTATCAGGTGGAGTCGCCGCTGCTCCGTCAACGTGGCGGATTCGGTGTCGGCCTCTACCTCGCCCGCCAGCTCGTGGAGCGCATGGGCGGAAGGATCTGGATCGACAACTCACGCGCACGCGGCAACACGTTCGTGGTTGCGCTCCCGGTGCATGTGTGATGCAGATCACCCTCCCGGTGCACGTGTAATGAGCTCCGACTGCTCCCGAAGGTTGCAGATGGGTAAAGACGGGCAACGCGTCCGTAACCGCCGCAAACCATCCGCTCAGGCGGTGTTAGGTTGCGCCAATGGGCATGATTGGTGCGATCGCCGCATCTTGAGGAACCGATGACAACATTCACGGAATCGATCCTCGCGCCACTGGGTCATGGCGTCGTACGCGCGCCCGCCGAGGCGACCGTGCTCGTCATCGACGATGACCCGGCGATGCGCGACATCCTCGCCACGGTGGCTCAGCAGCATGGCTTCGGCCTGCAGTTCGCCGAGGACGGCGCCGAAGGGCTGCGCCTCGCCGAGCAGAGCGACGTCGACCTCATCCTTCTCGACCTCAGCCTTCCCGGAATGCCCGGCCTTGACGTATGCCGCCGGCTCCGCGGAGCGGGTGTCGAGGTGCCGATCATCATCCTCTCCGCCAGCACCGATACCGTGGACGTCGTCGTGGCGCTCGAGATCGGCGCGGACGACTACATTGCCAAGCCCTTCGAGATCCGCGAGCTGGCAGCGCGCGTCAACGCGAAGCTGCGCCGGCAACGGACGACCCAGTCGCAGGTGCGCCCGGGCCGCCTCAAGTTCCCCGGCCTCATCGTCGACATCGGCAGGCACGAGGTACTTCGCGACGGCGAGTCGGTGAACCTCACCCCGACCGAGTTCGATCTGCTTGCGCTGCTCTCGGCCTCGCCGGGCCGCGTGATCTCGCGATCCGAGATGATCCAGAAGGTCTGGGGCCAGGGCGCGGATCTCGATCTTCGAAGCGTCGACGCCCACGTGTACCGCCTGCGCCGCAAGATCGAGCCCTCGGGCCCGCGTCCGACGTATATCCACGCAGTCCCCGGAATCGGCTACCGATTCGAGCGCCGCGGCCTCAATGAGCGGTTGTCGCGCAGTGCAACCGGAGGCGAGGAGACCGGTCTAGCCAGCTGACCACGGGGGTGTCGACCATGCACCTCGTGTAGCCATGCTGCGCGGCAGCGGACGCCGCTGACCGGCTTCGTCGACAAGCACCAGTTGACCACGATCGTTCAACGTCGCCGGACGCGCTTCCACGATCTGTCCCCGGAGCAGGGAGAGCGGGCGTCCGTGAGGTCGCTGGAACTCAAAGCAGACCGCTTCGCGGCCGTCCCACAGGCGTCGCTTCGAGGAGCCGGAGTAGACAGCCAGGCTCCTGGTCACTCGCCGCTGCTGCGGGGTTCTCACGGTGTACGAGATTCGATACATCTCCCCCCGCCGCAACTGGAAACGTTCCACCTCTCCGTGATGCCCTGCACTTTGTGCATTGATCATCGTTTGAAAGTATTGACGCGTTTCGTTCCGAGGGCTCGGACCCTGCGTGACGCGCAGGTCACAGACCACCATCGTGTCTTGAGGTCCCGCTCGCGCTCTGGTGGCCGATGGCCAGCGAAGGGCGGTCCAAGCTATCGTGCAGTGTTCAGGTGACTGTTTCCATCGCATGCGTTTCCGGCAAGGGCGGCGTCGGCAAAACCACGACCGTCATCAACCTCGGCGCCGCGCTCGCCGAGCGGGGTAAGCGCGTGCTCCTTGTTGATTGCGATCCGCAGTCGAACCTGACGAGCGGCGTCGGTTTCGACCCCTACGACGAGCGTCCCGGAATTTCCGCAGTGATCGGCGGCCACGTCGAAGCTGGCGACGCGATCGCCGAGACGAGCTGGTCCAACCTGTGGGTGCTGCCGGCATCGCCCGACCTGTCCGCGGTCGAAGGCGAGCTGGCATCGTCGATCGACAAGGAACTCGTGCTGCGCGACGCGCTGCGGCGCGACGGCATCCGCGCCACGTTCGACTACGTCCTCTTTGATACGCCACCGAGCTTCGGTTTCCAGACGATCAGCGCGCTTGCCGCGGCCGGCGAGGTGCTGATCCCGGTGCAGATGTCGGGATTCGCGATCCGCGGTCTCAAGGAGGTGCTGCGCACCGTTCACCTGGTGCGGGGCCGGCTCAACCCGGATCTCGCCATCCTCGGGATCGTGCCGACCTTCGTCAACCTGCGTACGCGGTTCAGCCGCCAGCTCCTCGACGGACTCTGCGAGCTCGCCAACATTCGCGTCTTTGCGACGGTGATCACCCCGACCGTGAAGCTCCAGGAGACGTCCCTCGCCGGCATCCCGATCACCGCCTACGCGTCATCCTCGAAAGCCGCAGCCGCGTACCGCGAGCTCGCCGGAGAGATCGCCGGCGAGGAGCCGGCCGCCGATGTCTGAGATCGGCGAGCGCCCGCCCCAGACCGTGAGCGGGCCGCCGCTGTCCGGACCGATGGCGCGCTGGCTGGCCCCGACATCGGAGTCGCGGGTCGAGCGCATCGCGATCGACGCCGTACACGATCGCCCGTGGTGGCCCGGCAGTGACGTGGACGCCGCAACGCTTGCAGCGCTGCGAGCCAGCATCGCGTCCCGGGGCATCATCGAGCCGCTCCTCCTCCGCCGCCGCGGCAGTGACCGCTTCGAAGTGGTGTGCGGCTCGCGTCGCCTGCGCGCTGCTCGCGAACTGGGGCAATCGCACGTCCCTGCGATCGTCCGCGAGCTTTCGGAGCGTGAGGCACTGCTCGTCGCCGCATGGACCACTGTCGAGCGACGCCAGCACACCGGCGACCGGACAGCCCTGAGCGAGCGTCTGCTCGCCGCAGGGTTCACGCAGGACGAGACCCGCGTGCTCGCCGATCACACCTCGCCCGACGCGGCCCTGCCGGCGCAGTCGAACGCTCCTGCGTTCGTGCTCCGGCCCGATCCACTGTCGCGCCCACGTCGTTTCGCCGCCGACATCGCGTTCGAGCTGCCCCACGCTGACGTGCTCCCGCTGATGGCGCCCGAGGCGCTGACCGCAGCGCTCGCCGCCCTCGACGGAGTGAGCCTGGTCGCTTTGGTGCGGTGAGCTCTGTCCCGCGCCACTCCGAGGAAGAGCTCCGCCAGCAGTGGGCATTTCTCGACGCGCTCGTCGATCGTCAGGCGGCGAGCTTGAAATCGGGCATCCAGGATCCCGAGGAGGACGACGCCGTCGTCCCGATGGTCGCTCCCGACTCGCACTACCTGGACGAGATCTCCACCCTCACGCAACGTGTGACCTCGCTCGAGGACGAGCGCACCACGCTCTTGCGGCGCATCGACCTCTCCGAAGAGGCGCGCATGGCAGCGGAGTCGAGCCGTGAAGCCGCGGAGTTGGCGCGCGTGGCCGCAGAGCGGGCTCTCGCCGAGGAACGGTCCCGTCTGCAGCCTCTCCGGCCCTGGCCACAGGTGGTGGCTGCCGATCCAAGACCGGTCGTGGCTGCGGCTCCAACCGAGGCGGCCCCTCCCCAAGTGCAACCCGCGGCGCCTCCCCGGGCAGTGTCTCAGCCCGAGGCCGCTCCAAAGCGGGGACCGGCGGCACCGCCGGCACCGAAGGCGACAGCTCCCAAGGGACGTCGCAAGAGCTGGTGGCAGCGGATCAGGGAGTAGCGGCTCCGGCGGGCTTGGGACGCCTCCCCTGGGCCATGCCGACGAACTGACGCAGCGCCTCGGTGGGCGACGGGCGCGTCGCGACCTCGCGCAACAGCGCCTTGCTCTCCGCGAGCAGCTCAGCGTCCGGCAACTCTCCCCGGCCTGAGGTCGCGACCACCCAGCCCGGTGAGTACCAGAGGACAGTCTCGAACGCGAGGCCACTCAAGGTGAGCCCGTTGAGCAGGGAGTTGGTGATCCGCGACAGCGGTCGTTTCGCGTTTGTGACGACGATGCCCCGAATCCGGTCGAGCACTTCGAGTTGCTGGGCGAGTCCGACCGTGAGCGCGGCCGCTCGCAACGAGAGGATGTCGAGCGCCGTCGGGATCACGATTCGATCCGCCGCACCCATCGGGCCCACGAGGGACGGTTCATGCGGATGGGTGTCGAGCAGGATGATGTCGCAGTCGTCACGAACATCGGCCAGCATCTCGTCGAGCTGCTCCTTCGACGGCGACTCGTCGTTCAGACCGCGATGCGACGCCACCGTTCGAATACCAAGGGGATGATCGATCAGGGCATCGCGCAGGGTGACGCGACCGTGCAGGACGTCAATGACGGTGACGCTTCGTTTCGCCCGCTCCAACGCGTTGCTCAATCCACCGGTGGGATCGAGATCGATTGCGATGACTTTGAGACCACCAGCCGCCGCGGCGGCGCACAGCGCATAGCTGCTGGTTGTCTTTCCGACACCACCTTTTAGCGACGCGATCGTGATGACTTCTGCAGGCACGTCCGTAGAATATCCGCACATGGCCACCGCGGCGCCCCACGTCAAGCTACTGCGACAGCTTGCCAGCGCCAAAGACGATTATTTGAGCGGCGCGTTCGACATTTCCTGGGATGGAGCCAAGGCGACGCTCTTCCTTGTGTTCGGACGGCCAAGCCACGCTGTTTTCGAAACCGATCAAGCACAGATCGAAGGGGAAGCAGCGATTGATGCGCTTCTCGCCGCTCTTCCAAGAGTGTTCTACGTGTCCGACTGGCGTCGCGCGATGTCACCGCACGAGACGCTTTCGATCACGATTGACGAGCTTGCAGGTCCATTCGTGCGCCTTGCCGGCTCATACGCCGACGATCCGGTCGTCGAGGAAGACCCGGAATGGTGGAGTGCCGTCGACGATGCGCCGGACCTGCCTTTCGGACTTTCTGACTTTCCGCTGCTCCCCGGCGGACGGCCGCTGTGGGTCGAGGCTTCCCCCGATGAGGTGCATCTTTCGGAGCGTCTGTCCGAGCTGCCGCCCTCGATCCTCATCCTTACAGGAGCAAAGCTTCGTGCTGCTGCGGTCGTCAGCGGCGGCGACCTGATCGACGCCGTGTGGCTCGACTCGGACGACCACGCTCGCGGCGAGACTGCCGGGATGGCCCTGCTCGGCGCAACCAAGGGATCCCTCGCCGGGTACGCGCTCGATGACCCGAGAGTCGCCGAGGCGCTGACCATGCTCTGGCGTCTTCCTGTCGCCGTCAGCGGCGTCGAGCTCGCATGGCTCGACCCAGCCTCGATGCTCGCGGCCTTCCGCGCCGACGGGCTCGATCGCGTGCTCGTCATCGACGCGCCGGTGCGCGGCATCGCGCTCTTCAGTCGTGGCGGCCTGGTGGCCGTCTACTCGGAGACGCAGCGCTCCGCGGTTGCATCACCCGAGCGTCTCCGGTCATTGCTCTCACAGGCACGCGGCCGCCTCACCGTCATGGAGCGCAAGCCACGCCCCGTCGCCGCGGATGCGACAACGGCTCCAGTCAGCGCGAATGCGTTCTTCGAGGTTGCAACCGTCCCTGCGACGGCCGATGACTTCGAGGAAGCTGTTGCTCCCGCCGTTGACACGAGCGATGAAGCGGCGGCGGCCGTGGTCGACGAGGACACCTCGGGTGTCATAGCGGAATCGGCGACCACCGACGAAGCCCCGCACAGTGAGGACGCCGAGCCTGCGACGACCGCGTCTGTCGAGACCGACGTAGCCGCGCCTGACGCGTCGCTGGCCGCTGCGCCACGCGACGCGGCCGACCACGAGGACATCACCGAGGCCGCAACGGACGAACACGACGAGCCCGTGGCTTCATGGGGATACGCCGCTGCCTCCTCGGAGACGGACACCGTCGCCGCTGACAGCACCTCAGACTCAGAACAACCAGCGGCGGCAGCATCTGCAGATGCGATCGCTCCTCCTCCACCACCACCTGACGAGGCGCTCGTGGCGAACGCCGGCGACGCGACACCGCCGCCTCCCGCTCCCGCTTCCACCCAGCCCACACAGAAGTCAAAGCGTTCGCGCTGGGGATTCGGCAGATCGCGGAAGTCGAAGGCCGAGAAGCAAGCTGTCGATGACGCGCTCGCCGGCGTGTCCGGCCTCGCCGGCGACGCCGAACCCCCCAAATTCGACGGATGGAGTGTCCGGCAGCCGAGTGAGACACCCCAGCCCATCTGGCTGCGGTCCCACACGGTCGCTGACGAGCCTCCACCGCCCCCGGAGGCCGAGGACGTCGGTGAGACCACGGAGACACCCACCTGGTCGGTGGCAAGCCGTCAGGACGACACCGAGGCCCCAGTTGACGCTTCCACCGTCGACGCCCCCGAAGCCGCCGCCGAGTTTTCCGTAGCCGACGCACCTCCCGACGCCACCGGCGAGGTTTCCACCGTCGACGCCGGGGCGGCGGTCGCCGGCGAAGACGCGGAAGCGGCGTCGCCGGCTCCGGTTGAGACCACGCTGCAGCCGGACTTCACGCACCACGGCTCGGATGCCCACGACCACGCCGTGGCACCACCTGCCGAAGAGCAGGCGCATCCATTCGACTTTGTCTCGCTCGACGAGCCCGCGACCGAGCCGGACCCTGCGCCGCAGGCTGCGCCGGCATCGTGGGCGTCATCGTCGTGGCTCGACGACGTCGTGCATGGTGCTCCGGAAGCCGACGAGGCCTCCGAGCCTGCTGCCGAGTCCGGCACACCGGCGCTCGAGTCGGTGCATGCCGACTGGAACAACGAGGCCACTTCGGAGCAGGACCACGTGGAACCGGACCACGACGCGGTACCCGAGCCCGAACACGCGGGTTGGGGCTTCGCCGCGACAGCTCACGGGTCGACTTCTCCCTCGGATGTCACGGATGAGGCTTCGACGGACATCGAGTTGCTCGCCGACGCGCTTGCTGAAGCCGACGCCGCCGCGGGTGAGGACGAAACCGACCACGACCCTGCAGTGCCGCGAGCCGCCCCAGTGCTGAGGACCCCAGGCCCCTGGAGCTGGCCGCTCGCGGAACCCGACGAAGAGATCCACCAGTCCCGCGACACCGGCTCGGCATCGCCGCTTTCCTGGGGTGAGCCGGACGAGGCCGAACTCGAGCCCGCCGCGGTGCCGGCGTCCGCTTACGAGGACGCCGCGTCCGCATCGGCCGACAGCGCGGATCCGGGGTTCTTTCACCGCGACGAACCGGTCGGATCGCAGTACGTGGACTTCGACGAAGTGCGCAACGAGCTGGTGCAGATCGGCATCGTCTGGCTCGGCGAGTCCAACGCAGTCCAGGTGACAGCGCTGCTCAGCAGCACGCGGTCGACGATCGACGATTTCGTCGCCACCATCGACACGATCCGTGGCCTCCACGTGGACGGCCAGGATCCCGCGTCGATCCAGGCGATGGCCCGAGAGATGCACCAGCAGGCTGCAGAGCGGCTGTGCGGGGCATGACCCGGTGACCAACCAGTTGGTGAGCTGGATCCAGGATCACTCGGTACTGATCCTGGCCGGTCTCGCCGTCGTCGAAGGGATCATCTGTCTCGCGTTGCTCCGGATGGCGCGCCACGCACGCCATGAGATGAAAGCCGCACAGGCCGCGGCACTGGAATCGGCTCGAGCCGCAGCGCTTGCGGCACCTGGTGCAATCGATCCCGAAGCGGTGCTGGCGTTGCTCCGCCTCGGCCATGCCCCGACGCTCGACAACGTCTACGCGATGATGCGGCGGCGGGAGAGCGAGAGCGCGGCGCAGGACGAGGAAGCGGCCGCTGCCGGCAACGGGTCCTCAGCGCCGGCTGGCGCAGCGGGAAACGGTCCTGCACGCGGCGCCACCGCAGCGACGACGTCGCTCAGCAGCGCTCAGGTCGAGGAGCGCCTCCGCCAGTACGAACGCTGAGCGCTGAGGCTCGCTACCTCGGGTGGGCGCGGCGTTCGAGCGAGGAGGGCCGTCCCCGGCCGCAGGCCTCGGCGGCGGCCAGGAATGCCATTGCCACTGCCTCCTCACGAAGCTTCGCGATGGCGTCCTCGGTGCGATGGAGCACCGCGACGCTGTTGCGAATGGTCCACCCCTTGCGGCCGGACATCGTCGGCGGAAGCAACTGTTCACCGGGGGATCGAACCGACCAGGTATTGGAGCTGGAAGCCACGCCGCTTCCGCCGCCGTACTGCGACCCAGGCCGGTTGGCGCCATCGAGACCGGCGGGGCGCTCCACCTCGACGAAGACGGGATCGGCGTCCGGAGCGACGAATGACGGCCAGCTGATCTCGGGCGCGGGAACGGCCGCGGCCGTTGTCGATGCTCTGACGCTCGTTCCCGCGAGCGCGAAGAGCGCAGCGGCGAGGTCTTCACCGGAATCGAAGGCGCTCCCCTCTCCGAACCATTCGTCGTCCTGGATCGAGGCGCTCCCTACTGTCGCCATCGCCCCTGTACTTATCACAACGACGTGATCGTACCCGGACGAGTTAACGAGTCGTGGATGTCTGGAACGCTGCTGGAATCGAACGTGTATCGAACCGGTTGCCCCCGGCAGATCGCCGCGTCGTGGCGCACACAATCGGCGCGGAACCGCCTTCCGTCTGAAAATCCAAGGAGCATCCCCACGTGAGCATGGCAGCCAGCCCGCAGAAACTCGACAGCCGCTATCTCGAGGCTCTCGGTCCGCTGCGTCCACTCGTCGATGACGACAGCCTGACCGAAATCATGGTCAACGGACCAGAGATGGTCTACGTGGAACGCAAGGGCAAGATCCTTCTCACGGACATTCGTTTCGACGACGAAGCGCATCTGATGCGCGTCATCGACACGATCGGCGCCGCAGTCGGCCGCCGCATCGACTCGCGCACGCCACTCATGGATGCGCGCCTCCTTGACGGATCCCGCGTGAACGCGGCGATTCCGCCGGTCGCGCTCGACGGTCCCATCCTCACGATTCGTAAGTTCAGCAAGGATCCGTACCAGGTTTCCGACCTCATCGGATTCGGCACGCTGACACAGGAGTCCGCTGCATTCATCCAGGCATGCGTGCTCGCGCGAGCCAACATCCTGGTGTCCGGCGGAACCGGTACCGGTAAGACGACACTCCTCAACGTCTGCTCGGGATTCATCCCGATCGACGAGCGCATCGTGACGATCGAGGACGCGGCAGAGTTGCAGCTCCACCAGGAGCACGTCTGCCGCCTCGAGGCTCGTCCCGCCGACGTCAACGGTGAAGGCCGCATCGCGATTCGCGAGCTGGTCATCAACTCACTGCGCATGCGACCTGACCGAATCGTCGTTGGAGAGTGCCGTGGCGGCGAGGCTCTGGACATGCTTCAGGCCATGAACACCGGCCACGACGGCTCGCTGACCACGATCCATGCGAACAGCCCTCGCGAGACGCTCTCGAGGCTCGAGACGCTGGTCCTCATGGCGGGACTCGACCTGCCACTCAAGGCGATTCGCCAGCAGATCGCAGGCGCGATCAACCTGATCATCCAGCTGAACCGCCTCAAGGACGGCTCGCGCAAGGTCGTCTCCGTCACCGAGGTAATCGGTATGGAAGGCGAGATGATCACCGTGCAGGAAATCTTCAAGTTCGAGTCGCGCGGCGCCGATCCATCGACCGGAAAGATCATCGGCGACTTCGAGCCCACCGGTATCCGCCCGCGGATCATCGACAGGCTGTTCGACATGGGCATCGCGCTGCCGCCGCGCCTCGCGCAGATTTTCCCGGACCGCCGCCAGGTTGGTGTCGCCGCCGAGAAGAACGGCCAGCAGAATGGTCACCTCAGCGGAGTCGCGTAGTCCCCTGCGCGCCGTCACCTTGGGCCTGGCCGTGGCGTCGTTGCCCCTGCTCGCGTCCTGCGGTGGGGCATCCACGCCGGCAGTCGCGAGCGTCGCGTCAGTACCGACCACGCTGAGCACGCCGCAGCCAACACCAACACCCACACCCGGGCCGGCAATCGGCGACGCGTGCACGATTGGAACGTGGCGAGTCCTCAAGGACACGCTGGTGATCCCGATCGAAACGCCGCAAGGGGTTGTCTCCGTTTCCGTCTCCGGCGGCGTCGGCGAGCTCGATCATTACTTCAGCAGTGGAACCGTCGTGGAAAACCTGGCGGGCAGCGCATTCACGGGCTCCGCGCACGGGTACCGCGTGGTCATGCGTGCAAGCGGCACGCTGAGCTCACCCGTCGTGTTCCTCTACGGTCGAGAGACGGTGGAACCGATCGAACTCATCCGACGAACGCTTGACCATGTCCATCAATGGCGGCGCGGCGAAAACGGTCCCGCAAGCGAGCTATCTCAGCCTCGACTACACGTGCAGTGGCAATGCGCTCACCGAGTCCGACACCCAGGGCGATGTGTACACCTACAGTCGAGTCTCCTCGACGCCGTAGTCGAGCTTCCCACTACTGCATCGCCGACGGTGGCGGGAGGTTCACTGCCTCGTAGATGAGCCCGTCGCCGCTGCAACGGGCGCACTCATCGCTTGGGATTGCTCTCGACGCCCAGGCGCCAACAGTGCCCTGACGGAACTCCACCTTTCGGTGTCGGTCACCGGATCCGTCGCAGTTGGGGCAGCGAGCGAGACGATGTTCGGCGGCTGGCATCGCCCCACCCTGCGCTCTCTCCGCCAAAACATCTGTACGCAGGCAGACTAACGGCCTGTCATGCAGAGAACGCTCGCGTGCGTCTCTACCTGTGACGATGATGCTGCACGTGAGGATTGCGACCGATGAAGCGAGCGCCTGGACGTCATGAACCTTGCGTCCACTCGGTCGTTCGACGCTCATGCGGCAGATTCGAGAGCATTCGAGTCGGCGTTCGAGGCGGAGCAACGCCGTCTCTTCTCCATCGCCTTCTCGATTCTCCGTGACCCGGCGGATGCGCAGGACGCCGTCCAAGAGACGGGACTCGTCGGGTGGCGACGATGGCGATCCCTTCACGACGAGTTCAAGTCCGCCGCGTGGCTCGCGAGAATTTGCGTCAACCTCTGCCTGGATCGGCGCCGCCGGCTCTCGCGCCGTGCATTCGTCGACGATGCCGCGCGCGATCTGCGCGAGGCCGCTGACGAGCACCTGATAGACGGCGGGCGCTACATCGATATCGATCGCGCCTACACGAAGCTGTCAGTGCGGCAGCGCGCAGTGATCACCTTGCATTACCAGCACGGATACACACTCGCCGAGTGTGCCGAATTGATGGGATGCAGCACCGGGACTGTGTCACAGCACCTTGCCCGCGGTCTCAAGCGGCTCAGAAGGGAACTTGTTGATGAGTGACGAACTAATCAACGCGCGCCTCGTCGAATACCTCGGCCGGTACGCGACGTTTGCGATGCCCACTCGCGATATGGCCGCTTCCGGAACGAAGCGGCGAGCGCGCAGGACATGGGCGCCCCCGGCGAGCGCCGTGCGCGGCGTCGGCGGGACCGCCCTCGCGTTCGCGATTATCGCGGCGCTGGTCGTGGTTCTTGGTGTCGAATTCGGATTGCGCTCACGCACGCAGACCGCGCAATCCAACGCAACAACGCTCTTCAGCGGCCCTCCGGCCCGCAATGTCGCAAATCCGCGGAACACATTCGTGTGGTTCACAGGAACGAACTCGCTCCCAACCGCGCCGAACCCCGCGTCGGAGGGCGGGCCAGCGCCGGCGCCCGGCTCCCAGCCGGGCGACGCCGTCACGGGGCTGCGTGTTGTCGTGCTCGACTGGACAGGAGCTGTCCGCTACCGCTTCACGATCACCCCGTCGAGCGCGGACCCCGGTACGATCCCGGCCGTTGAAACCATTTCTGCAGACGGCACCCGGGCCCTCCTGAGCGACGGAGTCGTCCTCAACGAGACCGGCGCAGTCGTGGGAGCGATTCCGGATCTGGAGAACTTTGCCGGCACGCCTCGCTGGACCAGCGATGGCGCTGGAGTCTGCGCTGCGACTGATATCAGTGGGCGTCTCTCGCTGGCGTTGTATAACCTCGACGGGACGCGTCGCGTGATTGGGTCACTTGCCGACAGCGTGGCTACGGTACCCGGAGGGTTCTTGAATAGCTCAGTGCTCTCCTGCGATCCGCAGAGCAACATCGCCGTGGTCGCACGTTATCGCTACATCCCCGCTGACGCGGAGCAGTGTGCACCGCCAGCGGCGTCCTGTGTGGAGAACGGCGTCGATACGGTGGACGCTGCCTTGTGGGGGATCCGGATGTCCGACGGCACGGTCTTGATCTACCAGGCCGACAAGACGGTCGCGGTTGGTGAGCCCTTCTGGTACGGCTCCAAGAATGGCGCGCTCGCAGCCGAGTTCGTCACCCGCGGCGTCGCGGTGGTCGACATTCCATCTGGAGGCGAAATGCTCAAACCTGCCGATCTTGGTTCAGCGAACCTGCCCGCAGTCAGTGCTGACGGTACTCGCATCCTCTGGACCGTTGAAAACGCGTCGCGGTCGCGGCTGACAATGGATCTCGTCGGCGGCGCTGACGGAGCCACCATTCGTGGCGTGACGATCGACGGCGAGAACCTACCGCCGGTTACTGCGATCGCCTACCCCGACGGGGCGTCGTTCATGGTCGATGTGGATGGCGACTTGCTCTTGCTCGACGCGAGCGGTGGGATCAGCCGTCTCTCGACGACGATAAACCTGAGCGCCGCTCCCGGAAGCCTCAACTACGAGGGAATGTCCCAGGCGCAGCGCTAGGAATCTAGGCGGATCCAACTCCGTCCATCACGTGGATGGGCTGGAAGATTTCTTCGGACAACTCTTCACCCGACGTGGTGAGGTGCTCGAGGAAGGTCGGGATGATGCCGGTTGGCATATACGAGCCGACAACCTTGCCATCCTCGTCGACGCCGGCCTGCTTGTAGGTGAAGATGTCCTGCAGCTTGACTTCGTTGTTCTCGCAGCCGAGTACCTCGGTGATGCTCACGATTTTCCGCGTTCCGTCGCGAAGGCGGGACTGCTGCACGACAACGTTCACTGCGGATCCGATCTGCTCGCGGATGGCGCGTGACGGCAACTCCGCACCGGCCATGAGCACGAGCGTCTCGAGACGGCTGATGCAGTCGTGCGCATTGTTCGCATGCAACGTGGTGAGTGATCCATCGTGGCCGGTGTTCATGGCCTGAAGCATGTCCAGCGCTTCCCCACCACGACACTCTCCGACGACGATGCGGTCAGGTCGCATACGTAAGGAGTTGATGACCAGGTCTCGAATCGAGACCCGTCCACGACCTTCGACGTTGGCCGGACGGGTCTCGAGCGTGACGACATGATCCTGGCGGAGCTGGAGTTCTGCGGCGTCCTCGATCGTGACGATGCGCTCGTCCTCCGGGATGAAGCTGCTCAGGATGTTGAGCGTTGTCGTCTTTCCCGAGCCGGTACCACCACTGACGACGACATTCATCTTGCCGCGGACACACGCGCGGAGGAACCGCACCATGTCCTCGGTGATGGACCCGTATTTGATGAGGTCGTCAATGGTCAGGGCTTCCTTGGCGAACTTTCGAATCGTCATGGTGGGGCCGCGCAACGCGAGCGGCGGGATGATGACGTTGACACGGGACCCGTCCTGGAGACGCGCATCAACCATTGGCGATGACTCATCGACGCGCCGGCCGATGCTGCTGACGATACGGTCGATCACCTGCATCAACTGCTGATCGCTCTCGAACGTTACCGGGCTGAGCGTGAGCTTGCCGTGCTGTTCGACGTAGATCTGCTTGTAGCTGTTGATCATGATTTCGGTGATGTCCTCGCTCGCGAGGAGCTCCTCGAGCGGTCCGAGACCGAGCACGTCATTGACCAGGATCTCGACGAGGCGAAGCCGGTCCGGCCGGCTCATCGTGATGTTCTGCTCGGTGATCACATCGTTGAGCAGTTCGGCGATGCGCTGGCGCACCACCTCCGGCGGCACTGAATCGGTGCCCTGGGCCAGCTCCTCGACGAGGCGCTGATGCACCTTGCCGCGCAGTGCGACGTGCGTGTTCGCGTGCGCGCCCATCTTGGTCATTCCCGTGCGCGCCAGCCCCCCGCCGGCGCGGGCAAGCAGCGTCGGCGCGCGCTGGGGCTCAGGCGCAGCAGACGGACGCTCGGTCTCGAATGAAGCTGGGCGCGGCGCCGGGGTTGGCACGACCGGCGTCGCCGGCGGGGCCGGAGACACGCCTCCCGGGCGGTTCTGCCATCCGGCAGGAGGAAAGCGTTCGGCGTCGTCGGCGGAGCGCTCTGGCGCAGCTGACGGGGCCGGGGACGATGGCGCGCTGGGGGCGGAGGGAAGAGGACCGCCCTCTGCTTTCCGCTGAACTCGGTCGAGCAACGACATGTGAGCTCAAACCACCTCGTGTGATCGCGTTCGAATACCTGCCCGAAGGCTGGGATCAAGCATCTCCGGGATGCACGCGCAACGGTGCAACGATCCTGTCGAAACCGCGTCCCAGGGGCTCTGAGGAGGTTTGATAAGGGCCGACCGAAACGGGTCAGGCATATTCAGGACCCATATGTGAAGGAACGCCGTATGGATTGTCGCTCGCCGTCGGCGTGGGAGGAACTGGTCCGAACCGCGTCACTGGTGCGCGCGACCCCGGCCCAGCGTCCAACCCCGACGCGTCGTGGTCAGCGTCTCCGTCAAGCCATCCGTCCCCTCACGATCGGAGCGGTGCTGTTGACGGCCTGCGGATTTGCGGTGATGCACATGGCCACCACCATAGGGCTCGTCAGCGCCAACAGCGGCCAGGACTCGGCGCTCTTCTCGCTCACCAACCAGGATCGGGCGAGCAACGGCGTGCACTCGCTCGTTTTCAGCGGCACACTCGAGAACATCGGGGAGGGTGCGTCCTATAACTGCAGAGGTGTCCACGTCAACGGTCGTTCTGACGACATGATCCAGCGGAACTATTTCGCCCACCCCATCCTCGGGTGCGGAGAGTACGTGTTCTCGATGATGCAGGCGTACGGGGTTCACTACTCGTCGGCCGGTGAGAACATCGGCTGGGAGGCGGGGGCCGGCAACCCCGCGAGCTACATCAACAGCGCCTTCATGGCCAGCCCGGACCACAGAGCCAACATCCTCGATTCCAACTACACCGAGATGGGCGCCGGCTCCGACGAGAGCGCCCCTGGCGTGACCTGGACCGGCGTGTCGCCCGGGCAGCAGAACGTGTGGATGTTCAGCGAGGAGTTCGCCCAGGTGGGCGCCTCATCCCCGCCGCCGCCGAGGAAGACGCCGTCGCCCAAACCGGCAGCGCGCAACAGCCCGGCTCCGCCACAACCCGCGGTCGCCCCGGCGACGACGGCGCCGCTCCCATCAACTCCCGCGCCCACCGCGACCCCGCTGGTGATCCCGACCGGGAGCCTCCCCCAGGATCTGCCGGCACCGCCGGTCGATCAATACGAAGGGCTGTACCCCAACACCATTGAGTCCATCCTCCAAGCCTTTCTCAACTTCTAAAGGGGCAGCAACCCTGACTCAGCTCAGCACCGTCGAAGCGTCTGCGGGCGACCTCGATGGCAGCATCGTCGTCGCCGCCGGTCTCCAGAAGATCTACCGCGTCAGCCGTCCGCCACGTGAAGTGATTCGTGGTGTGTCACTGAACGTGGCCGCGGGCGACTTCGTCGCGGTCATGGGTCCGAGCGGATGCGGCAAGAGCACGTTGCTCCACATGCTCGGCGGCCTCGAACCGCCCGACCAGGGTTCGGTCACGATCCAGGGCATTGACGTCTACGCCCTCGGGGATGAGGAGCGATCGGCATTCCGGCGCGATCACATCGGCGTCGTCTTTCAGTTCTTCAACCTCCTCCCCACCCTGACCGCGGCGGAGAACATCGCTCTGCCGCTGCGCCTTCGCAACGAGGCACCCGGGCGGCGCGGACAGAAGCTGTCCCGCGAGGCGATCCGCGCACGGGTCGACGCGCTGATGGTGCAACTCAACCTCCGGGGTCTTCAGGGCCACGGTCCCGAGGAGATCTCGGGCGGTGAGCAGCAGCGGGTTGCGCTTGCGCGCGCGCTCGCAACCTCCCCTTCCCTGCTCCTCGCTGACGAGCCGACCGGTAACCTCGACTGGACCAGCGGCCACGAGGTGATGGCCCTCATCACGCGGCTCTGCCGGCACGAGCACCAGACCGCCGTCCTGGTGACCCACGACGCGAGGGTGGCCGCCTATGCGGACCGCGTCCTGATCATGCGCGACGGCCAGATCATCGATGACGTCCCGATCAGCCATGCGGGACACGCGCCGGATGCGATGCCGGATCCCTCCATCCTCGTGAGCAGGCTCGCCCAGCTGCAACTGTGAGCGACTTCTGGCTGCTGGCGGTTCGTGCCATCCGGGCGCGCCCGCTGCGAAGCATCCTCACCGCGAGCGCAGTGGCGCTCGGGGTCGCTGTCGTGCTCGCCGTCCAGATCGCGATCCAGGGTTTGACAGCCCAGGCGGCCGGAGCGCAGATGGAACAGGCCGGCGCCTCGTCGCTCGACGTCCGGGTCGATAACGGCGCCGGGCTCACGCCCGCGCAGGTCACCGTTCTCTCCGAATTACCGGGCGTGGTGCAGGCGGTGCCGCTCTACGAGAAGCAGGTCACCGCCGGCCCTGCCGGGAGCGCGCTGGAGGGTCAAACGGTGACGCTGGTCGGGCTTCAGGACTCGAGCGCCGCCCTGCGCAGCGTTTCGGTGGCGGCCGGCCGCTTGCCGCTCCCGGGAAGCACTTCGGAGGTCGCGATCGACCAGGGGTTGAGCACGGCCCTCACCGGGGGGTTCGGTTCGCCCATCCGGATCGGTCAGAAGATCCAGTTGATCACGAGTACAGGGCCGGACCTCTTCACAGTGGTGGGCTTCACATCGGGAACGAGCGGTGGGCCGTCATTCACTCACGACGCGGTCTTCGTGGATGACGCGGCGATGCTCGGCCCCTTCGCGCTTGGCCTGCACACGCCGCTGGTGGCACTCCGTTTCGGCCCGGGGGCGACAGTGGCGGCCGTCTCGAGCGAGGTGCGAGCCAGGTTCGGCGCCTCGGTCACCACCTATGACCCCCGTTCCAGCGCAGGCGCTCCGCTGCAGGAACTCGAGCCCCTGCTCGTGCTCGCCACGGTCCTGAGCCTGATCGTCGGGGCGGGCGTCACCGCGAACAGCGCGGCGCTCGCCGCGTACGAGCGACGACGCGAGATCGGGCTCCTTCGCGCCGCCGGCGCCTCGTCGCGCCAGGTGTTCCGACTTTTCGCGGTCGAGGTGGCCACGATCGCGGCCGCCGGCGTCCCGGTCGGCGTCGTGGCCGGCCTCATCCTCGGGGCCATCTTCAACAGCAGCCTGACCCCGGCCGACCTCGCGGCGCCGTCGCTGATGCCCCAGGTGGGCCAGGTCATCGCGGCCATCGCCGCCGGGCTCGGTGCTGCGCTGGTCGGCGGCCTGCTGCCCCTCTTCGCCGCCGCTCGCCTCCCGATCCTCGAGGCGCTGCGACCGCATCCGATCGGCGAGCAGCAGCGCGCAAGCGTCGTGCTCCGGACCGCAGGCCCGGTGCTGCTCCTCATCGCCGCCATCTGTTTCCTGAGCAGCGCGAGCGGGCTCGTCGCTTTCGGTGTCGTCGCATTCCTGCTCGGAGTGGTGGTTGCGCTGCCACTCATCACGCCGCTGGTCATCCGATTGCTCGCGCTGGCGATCTCACCTCTTGTCACGGGGGCCGAGTCCGGAGCGGACCACCTCGTACGGGCGCGGAACCGGACGGCCATGACCACCGCCGGACTGGCCATCGCCGTGGCGACGGCTGTCGGCGTGAGCGCCCTGAGCGCCGGAGCGTTGACGGCGAGCGACAGCTGGGTATCGCATCTCTTCGCGGGCAACGTGCTCGTGACCAGCCCTGTCACGCAGGACGACCAGGTGGAGGCGGCGGTCGCCACCAGCGCAGGCGTCGCCCAGGCGACACCGCTCCGCTTTTTCTCGGAGAGCGTTGCCGGTGCCTCGGAGGGCATCGCGGCCATCGACCCTGCCGCGTACAACTCGCTCGGCGGCCTCGACGTCGTCTCGGGGGACCGGAGCACGGCCCTGATGGCACTCGAGGATGGGCCGAGCTTTCTCGTGCCCGCAGGGCTCGCCGCCGCCACGGGGTGGACCGTCGGCACGCAACTCCCGGTCGTCACGCAAAAGGGCCTCGTGTACTTCACGATCGTCGGTGTGATCAGCCACTCCTTCCCCGCCGGCGACGGAGGCGAGAGCCTCGTCATGGCCGACGACCTCGCCCGCACGTATTTCGGGGCGACAGCGGACGGGTTCGATGATCTCGTGGTCACCACGCGGGGATCCGAGACCACCATTGCCGCCACCGCAAACAGCTACGGCATGCAGGCGGTGCCGGTGAGCGTGATCGAGAGCGATGCGCGCGACGCGTTACAACACTCGATCGGGCTCGTGCTCGCAGTGGCCATCATCTCCGTGCTCATCGCCATGCTCGCGGTCGTGAACACGCTGCTCGTCAATGTGCGCCAGGGGACTCGCGAGCTCGCGCTGCTCCGAGCAGTCGGCCTGGGAAGCCGCCAGGCGATGCGCCGCGTGCTCACTGAGGCCGGACTGCTCGCCGCGGCGGCGACACTGATCGGGGTGGCCGCCGGGTGTCTCATCGCCGTCCCGATGCTCCAGGCGAGCACCACGCCCACGTTTGCGCCCGGCTTCGTCTTCCCCCTGGAAACCGTGATCGTGCTCATCCTCGTGGTCGTGCTGGCGGCCGTCGTCGCCACAATTGGGCCGGCTCGCAGAGCCGTGCGGACGTCAGTGCTCAGCGCGTTGCGCCACGAGTAGCAGTGCGCCGCACCGGCGGGTGGGGGGCGTGCTGCTGCGTTGTCGTCGCCGTCGCGATGGCGCTGACCGCCTGTGGCAGCGATGGTTCGTCGCTGGCGACCGGTGACCCGCTCCACGACCTGATCACCCTCGACCAACTCGTTGCGCCTGACTTCACCGTGAGCAGTCCCGCGGTACACGTCAATGCGTCAACGCTCGCCGGCGGCGACGCATCACTGGCGGCCGCGATCACTGCCTCGGGACTGCAATCAGCCGCGAGTGTCGAGTATCAGCGCGGTATCGATTTCAGCACCAGCAACGGCCCGCTCGACGTCGTGGCGACCGTCATGCGATTCGCCAGTATCGCAGGCGCCACAAGCGTTTACGGCGCGAACGTCAAGGAGCTCGACGCCCTGTCCGGCGCGGTGCCGACGTCGACCGGACCACTCGGCGACGAAGGCCACTCGATCAGCGTGGTGCGCACGACATCGGGCGGTCTGCAGGCGGTGGAGATCACCGTGGTATGGCGACTCGGCAACCTTGTCAACATCATCATCGCCCGCGGTCGCTATGGCGGCACGCGCCTCGATGACGTCCTCATCCTCGCCGGCGTGCAAACCCAAAACGAGTTCGACTCCTGTCGGATGACGCCGGAGGGAGACACGGAAGGAGAGTTGCAGTTGAGCGGAGGACGGAGGAAACCCCACCGGAGGCTGAAGCTGAGCCAAGGCCGGAGGAGACCCCGGCGGAGGCTGAATAGTCCGGTTTGAAGCCGGAGCCGGGGTCTCGTCCGGCCGCTCCGGAGTTGGGGTCTCCTCCGGCCGCGCCCAGCGCCGAGCACTCAGCTCTTGCGGGGCTCCCAGCGAAAGCGGAACACGCACAGGATCACCGCCCCGGCGCCCCACGCAGCCATGATCAGCAGGTCTGTGCCGTTGAAACCAGTGCTGGACTGGTGTCCGGGATCGAACGCGGTGAACATCCCGTCGATGAAGTGACGCACTGGAAACCACTCGGCGATCTGCGCGAGGATCGATGAGGACGGCACCGGAAAGAACGTTCCGGAGATGAACACGATCGGCAGGAACACGCCGTTGACGATCGCAGGCGCAGCCTCGGCATTGGGGATCGCGATCGTCATCGCCATGCCGAGTGCGCAGAACGCGAGCGCGCCGACGCCGATCGTCGCCGATGCGGCGCCGATGTGTTGCGGGACATCGATGCCGTAAACAACGATCCCGAATCCGGTCGTCAGCAGCGCGAGAACGACGCTGACGATGATCGACGAGCCGACGACGCCCGCGATGAATGCCCATGTCGGAAGGGGCGTTCCGCGCAGCCGCTTCAGAATGCCGTTATCCCGTCGCAGCGACAGGCCGATCGAGATGTTCGTGAAGCACGCACCCATGACGCCGAACGCGACCAGCGCCGGGATGTAGTAGTTGTCATACGTCGTGCTGACGGTGCCGATCTGCACGTGCTGACCCTTGAACAGCGTGGCGAACACCACCAGGAAGATGATCGGGAACAGGAACGCGAAGAACGCGCTTGCAGGGTTGCGCCAGAACGATTTCTGCTCGAAGACGACCTGGCGTGCCGCGATGCCGCTCGTACTCATGTTTTGGTCAACTCCAGGTAGACGTCTTCGAGTGATGGGCGCGTGACCTCGAGGTTCGGCAGCTCGAGCCCATGCGCCACGGCCCATGTCGTGAGGTCGTGCAGCGTGCGCGTCGGCGTCTTCGTCTCGATGATCGCGGTGACCTCCTCGAAGCGCACGGGCAACGGGAGCGCCGCGGGGTCGACACCGCTCGGCATCTCGAAGCGGATATGGGTCAACTGATCGGTGCCGGCGCGCAGCGTTTCCGGTGTGCCCTGCGCGACGACGAGCCCTTGCGCGATGACACAGATGCGATCCGCGAGGTACTGCGCCTCGTCCATGTAGTGCGTGGTCAGCACGATCGTCTTGCCGAGGGTCCGCATGTTGCGCACCACCTCCCAGGCGGCGCGGCGAGCGGAAGGATCGAAGCCCGTCGTCGGCTCGTCGAGAAAGATGAGCTCGGGGTCGCCTACGAGGCCAAGCGCGACGTCGAGACGGCGCTGCTGCCCACCAGACAACTTGCGGACCCGCTCCCCCGCCTTCTCGGTCAGCCCGACCAGCTCGATGATCTCCGCGGCTGGACGCGGGGCCGGGTAGTAACCGCGATAGAGCTCGACGAGCTCGGTGACCGAGAGCATTGGCGGGACGGCCGCCTCCTGGAGCACGAGCCCCACGCGCTCGCGGAGCTTGCGCCCGCCGCTGTGGGGGTCGACGCCGAGCACGGTGACGTTACCGGCGTCGCGAGCCCGATACCCCTCGAGGATCTCGATGGTCGTGGTCTTGCCGGCGCCGTTGGGTCCGAGGAGTCCGAAGACCTCTCCCTCTTCCACATTGAAGGAGATTCCGCGGACGGCCTCAATCTCCCCGTAGGACTTCCGCAAACCGTCGACGACGATGGCTGTCACCGAAAGTGTCTCCCCTGTATGACGAGCGGTCACAGAGTTGTTGCGCCATGGTGCCAGAGACCGGGGTCGGTGCCGACCACAATTGGCCGCAGCGCATGACCATGACTACAACCAACGTGGAGATCCTGCGCCAGGGCTGGCTCGACGCTGCCTCCGCCCTGGCTCCCGGCCTCGACACACTGCCTGAATTCCTCGAGCACGGCCTCGAAGCTGCGGTCATCGACGAACGCCTCGACGAGCAGTCGCTCCTTCGCGTGGTCACAGAGGTGACCTCCGCCGCTGCCGACTCGCTTCCCGCCGAGGAGCTGTACTTCCTCACGCGGCGGCTCCAGCGTGCGGTGTACGAGTACCTGCTCTCTCTCGACGCCCTTCCCGAGCCCCCGGTGCGCCGCGACGGGAACAACGGCAATGGCGCCCAGGACACCACGCTGATCGGGGCTGAAGAGGTCGCAGCGCTCGGGCGAAACGGCCATACCAAGACCGTCGCAGAGCCGCTCCACGCGCCGAAAGCCACTCCGAAGCCCGAGCCCGAGCCCACTGCGACGCCCGTCGCCGAAGCCGTGCCTGATCCCGTGGTCGAGGCGCAACCGGATCCCGCCGCCACTGCGGCTGCCGCAGACCGTGTGGAGGCCGGCCTCGCCGAACTCGACTCGCATCTGTCCCCGGAGGACTTCTCCGATCCCGAGCCCGAGCCCGATGTCGAAGAGGCCGAAGCAGCGCCGGAGCCGGTGTCGACCCGCCCCGCGTTCACGCTCTTCCGCCGCAACGGCACCGCCGCTTCGAAGACGATCGCCGATACGGATGCCACCGCGCCAGTGGAGCCGGCCGCCCCTGCCTCGAACGGCAAGCGGGCCGCCGAGCATGCGGCACCGGCGACCAACGGCTCCAGCGCCCATGCGGCTCCGTCCGCCGAGGACGCCGACTCATTCGTCAAACCGAAAGACGGCTTCCACCTCAGCGATCTGGCTGATTTCGCTGTCGTCCAACGTGCGGAGACCGCCCCCGTGGAGCCGGATGCCGAGGCACCTGCCGAGATCATCGACGAGGTTGCCGCTGCGCCGGCACCCGAGTTCACGGCGGCCGAGCCAGAGCCTGAGCCTGAGCCCGAGGTTGCGCCCGCACAGCCCGCACGTGAAGCGGCAAGCGGCGCGGCCGCCAGAGGCTGGCGCCTCCGCGACGACGACGCGGACCAGGCCCACGACCTCAACGCCGGCACCGACTCGGAGGACAGCCGCTTCGAAACCGACCCGGAGGTCGTCGAAGCGCGGCTGGAGATCAACGATCGTCTGCGCCGCCGGCGTTGCGATGAGGCCGCGGCGTTGCTGCAGCGACTCGCCAACGACGTCGGAGGACGTGCGCTCGCGGAGCTGGCACTCGACGCCGGTGACCGATGCCGCGCACTCGGCAAGGGCAATGCCGCACTGAGCTGCTATCTCGCGGCGTCACGCGCGGACCCCGTGCACGAGACCCCATTGCTGCGACTTGCCGACATCTGCATCGACGACCACGACATCGATCTTGCAGTGTCGTACCTCGAGCGCGTCACACGTCTTCGCCGTTTGCGCAATGACGACAAGGGCGCACTGAAGCTGTACCGAAAGATCGTCACGATCGCACCGTACCGGGACGACATCCTCGCGATGTTGATGCGTGCTCAGGCCAACGGTCGCTTCGACGAATAACGGTTCATGGACAACATTCAGTCACGCGTTACGTGGCCAAGCTCGTCCGCTGTGCGATGCGTTTGTTACCGAAAGGCGATGAACGGCAGGGCGGATTCGATCCACACTCGGGTGCGGCCGTCATCCACGTCAGCATCGCTGCGCCGGATGAGCGACGCCGCAACCGCGTGACCGACACCAACTGAGACAACCGAGGAGAACAGGTGGCCATCCAGGCGAACAAACCGAACAGCCGAATCTTCTTGCTTCTTGGAGTCGTGCTGGCTGCGGCCGCGGCGGTTGCCGTGCTGCTCCTGGTGCGCTCGAATGCACCAGCGAATGAAGTCAATGTTGTCGTGTCCGACACATCGATTCCCGCAGGCACGACCTTGACGCCGGCAATGGTTATCGTGACCCAGGTCCCGGTAAGTGCAAAGCCCGGTGACGCATACACAGATCCTGTCGCTGTTGTCGGCAAGGTGACGCAGGTTGCGCTCGCGGACAACACGCCGATCGTTCCTGGTTTCTTCTCGACTCCCGCGCTCTCGATCACGTCGAGCGGCACTGGCACCACCATCACCGATGTGGAGTTGCAGATCACCAAGGGATATGTCGCCCTGGCGATTCCGGCCAATGCAGCGCTCCCGACCACGCTGACCACCCTGCAGCAGAACAACTTCACCGGACCGCTCGTTTCGGCCGGCGACTACATCCTGCCTGGTGATCACATCGACATCCTCGTGCAGTCCACCACCGGAACGCTCGGCGTGCGCTACACCTTCCAGGACCTCATCGTGCTTCGCGTCGGCGACTCGGGATCGGCCGCGAACGCCGCGCCGGACACCCTCCTCGTCGAGGTGCCGCGCGCCCAGGCCCCGCTGCTTTCCGCACTGATCATCGGCGACGGACACGAGTTCGTGGTCAAGTACGTCCTCCGGCCTGAGTCCGAGTGGGGCAAGCTCACCGCGACCGGCTACACCCCGAACTACGAGAATGCCGGCGACCCGAGCATCCCCGTGGTGAAGCAGACCATCGTGACGCCAAGCACGCTGGACAGTCTCTTCGGCGGCTGAGACAGTAATGACGCCAGCCGCAGTCGTCGCAGCGGCCTTGGCCGCGTCGGCAGTCCTCTCGATCTTCGCCTTCCTCCTCAGCCGTGGTCAGAACCAGGCTGGGGAGATGGCGCGGCGCCTCAATCAGTACGGCGGTGACACGGTGATCTCCACCGCGCCGCCCCGTGTGAAGACGGGCAACGCGATCCGCGACCTTCTCGACGGACTCACGAGCGGCCTCAACCCGCTCCTCTCGCGGACGTCGCACACCGGCAAGCTCGCGGACGACCTGCAGAAGGCCGACCTCAAGCTCAAGTCGTCGGAATGGCTGCTTGCAGTCGTCGGCCTGGGCGTCCTGGTCGGTCTGCTCGTCGCGTTCCGCTACGGCTCGCCGATCGCCTTCATCCCCTGCCCCATCGTCATCTACTTCCTGAGCGGTTTCTTCCTCAAGTTCCGCCAGAAGCGACGCACACGCGCATTCAACAATCAGCTCGGCGACACGCTGATGCTTTTGAGCAACGCGCTGAAGGCAGGGCACTCGTTTGCACAGGCGCTCGCGTCGGTCGCGAAGAACGCCAACCCTCCGATCTCCGAGGAATTCGCGAGGGCAACGCGTGAAATCGCGCTCGGCATCAACGTCGACGAAGCGCTCAACCACATGGTCGTGCGCAACAAGTCCGAGGACTTCGACCTCATGGTCACCGCAGTGCAGATCCAGCGCGTGGTCGGCGGTAACCTCGCCGAGATTCTCGACACGATCGCGTTCACGATTCGTGAGCGCGTCCGCATCCAGGGCGAGATCCGCACGCTCACTGCGCAGGCACGCGCATCGGGATGGATCATCACGATCCTGCCGATCGCGCTTGCCGGTTTCCTGGCGCTCATCTCCCCGTCGTATTTCGATCCGATGATCACCGACCCGCTCGGGCACATCATGCTCGGCGTGGCGATCTTCTCGATCGCAATCGGCGCCGTCGCGATCCAGAAGATCGTGAAGATCGAGGTTTGACGTGAGTTTGCTTGCTATCGGTCTTGCCGCAGCCCTCGGCGGCGGCATCCTACTCATCGCATTCGGGCTCGCGATGTCGGTATCGCCTCGCCAGGGTGATCTGCTCGAGGCGCGCCTCGCGCAGTTCGCCGAGGCCGGACGCGCGCCTGCGACGCTCGCCGAAGTCGAGATGTCGCTGCCGCTCTTCGACCGTGTGGTGCGCCCGTTCCTCGACAAAGTCGGTAACCGCCTCAACCGCAATGCCGGCCAGGGCAGCACCGACGCGCTCCAGGAGAAGCTGAACCTGGCGGGTCGTCCGATGGGGCTCAACGCATCCGGATTCCTCGCGCTCCGGCTGCTCTCCATGCTGCTCTTCACCGCGGTCGGACTCGCGCTCGCGTTGTTCGGCGCGCTCACCATGCCGCTGTTCGCCGTCGTCCCACTCGGCGGTCTGATCCTCGGATACCTCGCGCCTCAGATGGTGGTCGCGCGTCGCATCAAGAAGCGTCAGAAGGAAATTCTGCTCGCACTCCCGAGCGCGCTCGACCTGCTGACCATCTCGGTCGAGGCGGGCCTCAGCTTCGATGCCGCGCTGACCCGCGTCGTCGACAAGTACAACAACGAATTCTCCCGCGAGCTGACGATCATGCTCAACGAAGTCCGGCTCGGCCGCCCGCGTCTCGAGGCGCTCGATGATGTCGGCCGTCGCTGCAAGGTCGAGGAGCTGAGCAACTTCATCCAGGCGATCATCCAGTCGGAACAGCTCGGTGTCGGCGTCGCCAACGTGCTGCGCATCCAGTCAGAGGAAATCCGCCGCAAGCGCCGTCAGCGCGCGGAAGAACAGGGCCAGAAGGCGCCGCTGAAGATGCTCTTCCCGATGGTCGGCTGCATCTTCCCCACGCTCTTCATCGTCCTGCTCGGACCTGCGGTCATCGAGGTCGCGCACCAGTTCGGCTCAGGGGGCGGCTGATACCGTCGGGAGCCTTTCGCGCCGGCCTCTAGCCCAGTAAGGTCTGCGCCGCACACGGACGGAGGAGACCCCGGCTCCGGCTTCAAACCGGACTATTCAGCCTCCGCCGGGGTCTCCTCCGTCCTGGGCTCAACACCGAACTGGCCATTCGCCTCTGCCGGTTTCCGTCGGGCGCCTTACGACAGCTGTCTAAGGACGCGCTCCAGTTGCCTTCTTCGGGCGATTTTCCAGCGGGCTCTCAGCGCGGGGACTGAGCGGTAGACGTCGGGGACTGGGGCGTCTTCCTGGATGGATGTCCTGAGCATCGCGGCGACTGTTTCGCGCAGTTCGACAAGCCTGAGCGAGCGGGCTACTTCGAGCGCTGCGGAGATGCGGGCCTCCTCGCCGCAGCGCATCCAGTCCTCGAGGGCGTCGACGAGGCCTTCGCGTCCGTCGGCGACCACGATGCGCGCGTACTCGGTGAGCTGCTCGGTCAGGGAGGACACGCTCGATTCGAAGCGCCGCTCCATGTAGGCGAGGATCGCGTCGCGGGCGCTCTGGTGCGCGAGCACTGCGATGAGGCCAGGCGCCGTCCGCCCGATGAGCAGCTTCTCGAACGGCGAGACCTCGAGGTACCCGATGTGGGCGCCGGCGCTTGACACCAGCCACGGGCTGCCGTCACCCCGATACAGGCAGAGGTTGTCCGGCAAGCCGGGGTGCTGCCAGCCATAGAGGCCGCCGGTCGCCTCCTGGAGGACCGTGACGCTCTCCCTGCTCAGCGCGTATCGAACCAGGCTTCCCGCCGAGGTGATGCTCTTCGCCTGCTGAAAGCGCGCCAGGCTCTCGACGGTCGCCTGTCCCTCCGGATCCATCTCCCCGAGCGGCACCGTGAGCACTGCAGTGGTGCATTGGACGAGGGCGCACTCGAGCAGGCCGGCGTAGTCCGGGCCGGTCGGTTCGTCCAGCAGGTCATACGTCTTGCGAGCGGATACGTCGCTGCGGGACGTGCGCAGGAGGGGTTGCACAGAGCAATTCTGTAACGAAATCCCCCGTTCCAGCGTGGCGAACGCGTGTTACGGTCATCTGGTGGGCGCGATAGCCGCATCTATCGACAGCACTCCGGGCCAGGTTTTCGCAGACGCACTGCTGGTCGTCGCCGTTGCGGTGAACGCGTACCTGGGTTGGAGTCACGGACTGATCCGCCGGATCTTCACCGCGGTGGGCGTCTTTCTCGCGTGTTTTGCCGCCACCAATCTGGGCAACGCGATTGCGGCGTTGATTCATGCGCACAACGTCGAGGCGAACGCGTGGGCATTCGTCGCGGTGTTCATTTTCGTGGTCATCGTCTTCGAGGTGCTCGGCACGCTCCTCAACGAGCGACTCGAGAAAATCGTTGTCGCTGCGTTCGACCGGATTGGTGGATTGATCGTCGGCGTGCTCGTCGGGCTCACCGAGGTGTTGATCCTTTTCCTCGTCGCCATCTCCGTGAGCGGACCGCCGTCGGCCACGACCCCGACGCAGTCGCAGGACATCCATTCCGCGACGTTGAGCGGTCAGGTGATGAAGCTCGCGCCAACGGTGAGCACGCTGTTCGGGCCAGTGCTCCCGTCCAACCTCACGACCCACTTCTCCCAGAACGCGGTGATCATCACACCCCCCGTCTGAGGCGCCCCGACGTCAGCGCGCTGAGCCGACGTCCGCTGGGAAGAAGGTCTTGACGACGGAGCCGAGCCCCACGAGGTTGAAGGGCTTGGTGATCAGGTGATTCGCGCCGGCGAGACGCGCCCGCTCGATGTCGTCGTCACTCGAAAGCGCGCTGAACATCACGATCGGTATCTCGGCAGTCGGTGTGTTCCCGCGGATGCGCTTGCAGGTCTCGATGCCATCCATGCCCGGCATCATGATGTCGAGGATCACGAGGTCGGGCGCGCGCGCCTCCACCTGCGCGAGGCCGTCCTCGCCGTTCTCCGCAGTGGACACGTCGTAGCCCTCGATGCCGAGATACATCGCGACGATGTGCAGGAGTCTCGGATCGTCGTCGACGATGAGGATGCTTCCCCGCGTCATCCTATGCCCCCGCTCCACCGACGGTGTACTGCGAGAGATCGCGTTCGTGGCCGAGCCCGCGCTCGATGGAGTCGAGGACACGCTGGTAGAACTCCTCGCGCTCCTTGCGGTCCTCGTCAGGAGCCACCGCCTCGCCACGCACGCGATGCTGGATCCACGGCGGAACGAGTTGCTCGACCGTGTTCGCGCCGACCTTGACCGTAACCATGGTGTCGTCGTTCTCCTCGACCACGATGCTGACGCGCAAGGCGATGCCGACGTGGCTGTCGAGCCGCCAGGCCCGCTCCCACGCCCGCTTCCGTCCGATGCCGACGAAGATCAGGGTGACGGGGTCTGCGACGAGCTGGGCGCCGGCGCCCGAAGCGAGCTCCTTGAGGAGGAGTCGCCATACGTCGCCGTCGATCTGCCGCGATACCCACCCGACCAGTGAGGGCGCGCGATTGTCCAGATCTGGAAGGGAGATGGCAACCGAGCTGTCGAGGCTCGGCAGCGCGCTGACGACGCCGGCATGGCGGCGGCAGTACACGCGGCCCTCGATGGTGACGCGGTGTTCGCTGCACCACGCGGTACGGCATTCGCGGCCGCGGCGATCAACGTACGCGCACGGAACACCGTCGGCGGACGTGCATCCGCCCTGTGTGCAGGGGTGCGTCGGGGCAGCGGGCAGCACTTGATCCACCTTAGCATCGGTCGGCCGCGTGCGAACCTCCGCCACCTACCACACCAGGGGAATGAGCCTTCGCGTCTGGGCTGCGTAAGGCGCGTATTCGGGAAACGTCCGGGAGAGCAAGCCCTCCTCGAAGTGGGCGCGCAACATCTGCACCGCGATAAACGGAACGATGGTGATCGTCGCCCACAACCCGGGACGGGCGAGGATCAGCGCGCACGCCGCGAGTATCTCTGCCGCGTACAGCGGATGCCGGATCAGGCGGTAGGGACCGCCGGTCACGAGGCGGCGCGCCTCGGGGATGATGCTGAGGCTGCGCCGGAGATACAGCAGTCCGTAGACCGCGAGGACGAATGCGCTGAAGGCCAGCGGCGCGGACAGATCGCGGATGAACGCGGGTGGCACGAACACCACCGGGTTGGGGAAGGCGCCGACAACGAGCAGCATGGTTGTGCCCACCAGTCCGGCAGCACGCGCGATCATCCGTCCGTCGCGAGCCCGGGGTCGCGGACGCACGAGATAGATCCCGACCGGAATGACGCAGAACGCCAGGTAGACGCCCGTGGTCAGCGGCCCGGCGAGGTAGTCGCCAGGTCCGGCGTGCACGGGAAGGGCGCGCACCTGCGAGAGCAGATTGAGGAGCACGCGCCATCCAAGCAACGCGAAGAGCACAGCCGGAAGCGAACGTCCGAAGACGAGAAATCGGAGTTCTTCGACGCGACGTTCCAGGTCGCCACGGCGTGCTGGAATCGCGACCGCCTCGGCCATGGCCGCAGTCTAGGTCAGGCGTATTTGCGGCGACGCTCCCGTAGCGCGGTTGTCATCGAATCACCACGATTTCTCGTTGTCCCGGCACTGTCCGGGGGGTGTCCGATTCTTCGTTACCAATATTTAGCACGCAGGCCATTCCGTTGCGGCAGCAGGGGCCCACACTCGCATCAGTCGGGTCCGAGCAAACATCTCGGTCCGAGAATTCAACCCGAAAGGAGGTGAAAAGAATGGATATGCTGAGCACCCTGTACCTTCGCGCAACAGAGTTCATCGCTCGCAAGCGTGAGGAGGCTGAGGAAGGCCAGGGCATGGTTGAGTATGCGCTCATCCTCGTCCTTATCGCCATCGTCGTTATCGTTATCCTGCAAGTCGTCGGCAAGCAGGTCAACAACGTGTTCTCGAACATCAGCAACGGCCTGGCCTCGTAGCTTTTACAAGCAACCAGGACAGTCAAGAGGAGCCGGCCATCGGGTCGGCTCCTCTTTTTATTACCGATGTGAACGCCCTGTCGCATCGGTGTACCCCACGACCGCTTGTCGTCAGGACGCCGTACCATGCGAACCGATGCACTTGGTGTGCGGGGGGCGCATGTGATCCGCGTACTTATCGCGGACGAGATCGCGCGTATCGTTGGCGACCTCGAGAAGCTCGCGCCGTACGGTGATGTCATCGACGTGTGCGGCGTTGCGCACCAGGCGTCCGCGGTGATCGAGGAAGCGTGGCTGCGTCAACCCGACGTCCTCGTCCTCCACGAAGGGTTCGCGGAGCTCCCGCCGGCGGACTTCGCGGCGCACCTTGGGTCGGTGTCACCGTCGACGCGCGTGCTGCTCATGACCGCCGGCAACGCACCCGCAGCGGCCGACGCATGGACCGGCGCGGCGGTCAGCGCGACAGCCGAAGGCCCGCAACTCCTCGAAGCCATCCGGATCGCGGCCGGCGACGTGCCCCCCGGTGGTGCGAGCCTCGGCGTTTCCCCATCTGACGCCCCGCGCCGCGAGATCCGGGCTCCGAGGGGCAGGGCAACCGTGGTCGTGGCCTTCTCCGGCAAGGGCGGGACTGGGACGTCGATGCTCGCCACCAACCTGGCCGTGGCGCTTGCGGGCGGCGTTGCCGGCCGCGCCGCGCTGGTGGACGTCGACCTGCAGTTCGGCGATGCGGCGGGGATGCTCCACGTCGAGCACCACCCGCTCTCGATCGCCGACCTTGCAGCCCACGGCGACAACCTCGAGGTCGCGCTTCTCGACGACGTCCTCGCGACCGGGCCCGCCGAGCTGCGAGTACTGCGCGCGCCTGCGAGCCCGGAGCTATCCGAGATGATCGCGGCGTCGACGCTTCGCTCGATCATCCGGGCCGCCGCCAAGGCCCACGAGTACGTCGTCATCGACACGCCATCCCACATCGACGAGCGCGTGCTCGAGGCGTTCGAGCTCGCCGATCGCATCCTCCTGGTCACCAGCTTCAATCTCAGCGCCGTGCGCGGCACCAAGGCAACGCTGCTCCTGCTCGAGGCGCTTGGCGTCGACATGGATGGCGTCGACGTGGTCCTCAATCACACCCGCCCGCGCGAGAACTACCGCCGCGAGGACATCGAGACGATCCTCGGCCGCAGCATCCTCGTCGACCTCCCGTACGACCCGCGCGTCGATCCGTCGCTCGATTCGGGCACGCCGATCGTACTGGCGCAGCCGCGTGCCGAGCTCGCCCGCCGCCTCGCCGGCCTCTCGCAGCTGATTGCCGTGCCCGCTGCGGGCGCCGACGATCGCACCGCGGAGATCCCGGCACCCGCGCCACCGACCTACCGGCGCCGATTCAGCCTGGGCCGGCGGTAAGGTGGCGCCGTGATCCGCGTCCTGGTGGCCGACGGCAGCGAGCGAATTCGCGCCAACCTCCTCCGCCGCCTCGCTGCCGAGGAGGACATCACCGTCTGCGGCACTGCCGAGGACGGCGAGCAGGCACTCCAGGAAGCGCTGCACCTGGTCCCCGACATCGCCATCCTCGATGCGGGTCTCACCGGCCTCGATGGTGTCCAGGCCACAGAGATGCTCGCGGAGTACGCGCCCCAGGCCGGGGTCATCCTCATGTCGATGGAGAGCGGCAGCGAGCTCTTCCGCCGCGCGATGCTCGCCGGAGCACGGGAAGTGCTCCAAAAGCCGTTCACCGGGGATGACATGGTCGCCGCCATCCACCGCGTGCACGCGTTCCAGGCCCGCAAGCGGGCCGCACAGTCAGTCCGCCAGCCGGAGCAGGGCAGACCGGCCGCCCCGGATGGCGGCCGCCGCCGCGACGGACGGATGATCACGATCGTCTCGGGCAAGGGAGGCGTTGGCAAGTCGATCATCGCCACCAACCTGGCGCTCGTTCTCAACCGGCCCCACCCTGGCAGCGTCGTCCTGGTGGATCTCTCCCTGCAGTTCGGCGACATCGCGGCGCTTCTGGCCATGACCCCTGACGGATCGATTGCCGAGTTCGCCGCCAGCGACGCCGGGATGACCGACCGCCACGTCATCCAGCAGGCGCTCAGCCTCGGGCCCCAGGGCCTGACGGTGCTCGCGGCGCCACCGAGCCCCGAACTCGCCGATTACGTCACCACCGCGCACCTGCGCTCGCTCGTCGCCGAGCTCCGCTCCACCTTCGACCTCGTCGTGACCGACACCACCTCGCAGCTTTCCGAGATCACCCTCGAGGCTCTCGAGAACTCCGATCACATCGTCCTGGTCACGGACTTCAGCGTCACGTCAGTCAAGAACACCCGACTGATCATGTCCGTGATAGGCGTCCTCCAGGTCGACCCGGAACGCATCGTGGTCGTCGCCAACCACCGCGACGCCCCCCTCGCAGGCGGCATGGACAAGGCAAGAATCGAAGACTTCCTCCGCCACCCCGTCGCCGCAGAGATCCCCTACGACGCCACCGCCATCGGCGGCTCCGTCAGCTCAGGCGTCCCCGTCGTCATCGCGGGACATTCGTCCCCCGCGACGGCAGCATTCGAACGCCTCGCCTCCGCCCTCACGGGCGACGCCGCCCCCGACTCCGCAGCCGAGCCCGCCGGCAAGAAGAGAAGCCGGAGAAGGCTTGGCTTCGCCCGCGACTAGTTGGGCCGCCAGCGGCTTCGTCGGAGCTGAGCGGGGGACGGAGGAGACCCGGCCGGAGGCTCGAATAGTCCGGTTTGAAGCCGGAGGACGGGTCTCCTCCGTCCCGTGTGCGGCACGAAAGGATCCGAAGACGCGGCTGCCCGGACTAGCGCCCGAAGATCCGCCTTTTCCGCTTGTCGTCAGCTTTGCCGGCCGCAACGCCCGCGCCGACGGGCTGGCCGCCGCCCGGCACGAGGGCTCCGGCGAGCTCGCGGATCGAACGGCTGATGTCGGACTCGGGGGCGGAGGTCACGAACGGGATCCCTCTGTTGATCGAATCGCCGACGACCCGCGGGTCATACGGAATCTGCGCTCCGACGCTGTGGCGGAGATTCTGCTCGATCGAATCCTTGTTGAAGTCGGAGTGCAAGTCACTGCGGTCGACGACCAGGAGCACTGATGCCGGGTCGACCGTGAGGGATTCGAGCACCTTGAGCGCCAGCTTCGCGTCCTTGATCGCCGGAATCGTCAAGGCGGTGACCACGAGGATGTGCTGCGCGGACTCGATGACCTCGAGGTTGAAGTCGGCGAGGTGCGAGGACGTGTCGACGATGACGTAGTCGAACGTCTTGCGCAGCTCGGTCATGACCATGCGGACGTGATCGTTGGTGATCAGGTCGGCGAGCTCAGGGCTGATCGGGGCGAGCAGCACGCGAACGCCGTTCGGGCCCTGGGCCATGATCTCGTTGAGCATCTCCGGCTCGAGGGTCTCGGAGTTGACCACGTCGGTGATGCTCCGGCTGTGGTCGAGATTGAGCATCACGCCGATATCCCCGAACTGCAGATCGAGGTCGACGAGGGCAACCCGTGATTCGGTCTCGACCGCCAGCGCCACCGACAGGTTGGTGGCGAGCATGGTCTTGCCGACACCGCCCTTGCCGGAGAACAGCACGATGACTTCGCCGAGCGCCGCTGCTCGTGGCGCCTGGGTGCCGTCCGGGGCAATCGCACGCGCGAAGGTGCCCTTCTTCTCCTCGAGTTGATGGACGCGGCGGATGGCGGCCACCAGCTCGTCGTGGCTGAACGGCTTGATGAGGTACTCGCGCGCTCCCGCCTGCATCGCGCGGCGGAGGTAGTCGCGCTCGCCCTGCACCGACATGATGATCACGGGCGATGCGGGCAGCTCCTGAGCCAGACGCTCGGTGAGCTGGATGCCGTCCATGATCGGCATGTTCACGTCGGTGAGCACGATGTCCGGCAGCAGGCGGTGCGCTTCCTCGAGCCCTTGCTTGCCATCGCCGGCGGTGCCGATGACCTCGATGTCCTCTTCGAACCCGAGCAGCTTGCGCAGGTTGTCCCGAGTACTCGCGATGTCGTCGACGATGAGGAGCCTGATCAAATCGATCGCTACCTCAGCTCACCGTGAGTCGTGCTGCCTGCACCGGATCGACCGGTATGCCTGGCCCCATGGTCGCCGCGATCGTCACGGTCTTCACATAGGTGCCTTTGGCACCTGACGGCTTGGCTCGAACGATCGCATCCATCAACGCGGCGAAATTGTCGCGCAATTTGTCGTCATCGAACGACGCTTTACCGATTGCGGTGTGAATGATGCCCGTTCTGTCATTGCGGAACTCGACGCGTCCACCCTGGACATCCTGGATCGCGCGGGCGATATCGAACGTGACGGTGCCCGCTTTCGGGTTCGGCATGAGGCCGCGCGGACCGAGAATCTTGCCGAGGCGGCCGACCATGCCCATCACCTCGGGGGTGGCCAGCGCGACGTCGAAATCGATCTCCCCCGCCTGCACTTTCTTGACGAGGTCCTCGCCACCGACCACGTCCGCGCCTGCTTCGATTGCCTCGCGGAGCTTCTCGCCGGTCGCGAAGACCGCGATGCGCCGCGTCTTCCCGGTGCCGTGCGGGAGCGTGACGGTGCTCCGCACCACCTGGTCGGCGTGGCGGGGGTCGATGCCGAGGCGAACGTGGGCCTCGATCGACGAATCAAAGGCCGTGACTGCGGTCTGACGGACCAGGGTCACCGCCTCGGCGGGGGGATAGAACTTCCCCTCTTCGATCGCGCTCGCGGCCTCGCGGTACTTCTTGCCGTGCTGTCTAGGCATTGCACTCTCCTGTGGTGTTGGCGGACGCGTCGGTGCGTCCTCCCACTTCGTGGCTCAGTTGACGTTCAGACCCATGGATCGAGCGGTGCCCTCGATGATCCTCGTGGCGTGCTCGAGGTCGTGCGCATTGAGGTCGGCCTGCTTGATCTCCGCGATCTCGCGAACCTGCTGGGCGGTCAGCGAGCCGACCTTGTCCCGGTTCGGGACACCCGACCCCTTCTCGACGCCCGCGGCCTTCTTCAAGAGCTCGGAAGCGGGCGGTGTCTTGGTGATGAAGCTGAACGTACGGTCCTCGTACACGGTGATCTGCGCGGGAATGACCCCGGTCTGATTCGCCGTGCGCTCGTTGTACGCCTTGCAGAACTCCATGATGTTGAGCCCGTGCGGACCGAGCGCTGTGCCGACCGGCGGCGCAGGCGTCGCCTTGCCGGCCTGCAACTGCAGCTTGATAACGGTCTTGATCTTCTTCTTGCTCATGCTGTCCTTGAACTCGTGACTAACGCAGCCGCTCGACCTGGAGCAGGTCGAGCTCGACGGGGGTCTCGCGACCGAACATGTTCACGAGCACCTTGAGTTTGCCCTTCTCGACGTTGATCTCGGTCACCTTGCCATGGAAGTCCGTGAACGGCCCGTCGATGACGCGGACGTTCTCGCCGACCTCGTACTCGACATTGACCTTGGTGGGCGCCTCGGCCTTCACCTGCTTCTGGATGCCCCGAATCTCGTGCTCCTGCAACGGAACGGGCTTGTTGCCCGAGCCGACGAAGGAGGTGACGCCCGGCGTGTTGCGGACCACGTACCACGACTCGTCGGACATGACCATGTTCACGAGGATGTAGCCGGGGAAAATCCGCTTGCTGACCTTGCGCCGCTGCCCGTCCTTGATCTCCATGACCTCTTCTGTCGGCACGAGGACGTCAAAGATCTGGTCGTGCATGTCCATCGAACTCGACGCGCTTCAAGAGGTTCGCGCGAACCTTCTCTTCATGGCCGGAGTACGCGTGCACCACGTACCAGCGGGCGTCCTTTGCGGAAACGGCGTTCACAGCGATGTTCATTCTCCCACGACGGCTACGGAGCCACGGTTGGGGCGGTGGTTGGAGCTACGGTTGGGGCCGCAGTCGCGGCCGGAAGCGTTGTTGACGGGGCGACGGTCGCCGCGGGTGTCGGAGTTGCCGCTGCTGCTTGTGCCGCGACAGCGCGCGCGACGCCGAGGCTGAGGATGTAGTCCGTGCCCCCCACCAGTGCGGCGAAGATGATGACGGTCGCAACCACGATGCCGGTCATGCGCAACAGCTCGTCCCGCGCCGGCCAGACGACCTTCTTCAGCTCCTCCCATACACCGCGCAGGTAGCCGAGCGGGCCGCTGCGGCCAGAGCCGCCGGATCCCGCAGGCAGGGCGGGGCGTTGCGGGCGCTGGTTGCTCGGGGCAATTCGAGCCTTGGCCATTGAGGGTGATCTCTCCTGGTGGTGATGCCGGGGCGGGCTTGACTGGGTGGGTCATGGCAGGGGCGGCACGATTCGAACGCGCGACCCTCGGTTTTGGAGACCGATGCTCTAACCAGCTGAGCTACGCCCCTTCGGTCACTTGGTCTCGCGGTGCTGCCTGTGCACGCGGCAACGTTTGCAGAACTTGCGCAGCTCCAGGCGATCCGGGTCGTTGCGCTTGTTCTTGACCGTCGTGTAATTGCGTTCCTTGCACTCGTTGCACTGCAACGTGATGATCGCGGAACCGCCTTTGGCCGTGGCCACGTGACAAATGCCTCAAACACAAAAGAGACCTAGCGGCGCTAGGTCGCCGTCGAGTTTACCACAGGTCAGGAGGCCCGCCACAGCGTCCGTCGCGAGATCATCGGGAGCGGATCGTCACCGGGTCGCCAACTCCTCGTCGGGCGACTCGGACTACGCTAGGTGCGAAGCAACCGTCCATCCCGGGGGAACACCATCATGCACCCGCTGCTCCGCCCCACGAATATCGTGATCGCCGTGCTCGGAGCCGCTGTGGTCGGCCTCGGAACCGCGGTGATCGTCGAACACAATTCCGGCACGCTCGTGTCGGCGCCCAACAGCCCTCCGTCCCCTTCGTTGGCGGCCGTATCCACCGCCGCGAACTCGCTCCTGTTGTCCAGCGGCTTTGCCGCCAGCGGCCAGGTCACCGACGAGGCGTCGCGCGTCTTTGATTTCTTCACCACCGACACGAAGCTCACCTGGCAGCAGATCGGCGCCGACGTGCTTCGCGGGGAGACGCTTGATCAGATCGCCGGCACCCACGCCGCCAAGGTCGAGGCCGATGCGCTCGCCGAGGTCAAGGCCGGGCTCGAGCTCGGCGTCGTCAAGGGTGTGATCACCCCCGCTCAGGATGCACGCCTGGTGAATGACGCTCAGGACGCGATCTCGGTGCTCATGGGCGCGAAGTTGAGCGCACTCCTCCCGACGGGACGCTGACCGGGCTCCCTCGCAAGGCCATCTGCTCCTCGCCGTGCAACGGTGGGTGCAGCAGGCACTCCTTGTCGGAGTCCCCTTCCCACCACCAGCGGCCGGCCCGCTCGTGCTCGCCGGGCTCGGTCGCCCGGGTGCAGGGCGCGCAGCCGATGGACGTGAACCCGCGGTCGTAGAGTGGGTGATGGTCAATGCCGCGAGCCTCGAGGTACTCCCACACCTGCGCGCGTGACCAGCCGGCGAGCGGGACGACTTTCGTGATGTCGCCATGGCCCGGATCGCCGGCCACCACCGGCGTGGCAGTGCGAGTCGGGGTCTGCTCGCGGCGGAGCCCGGTGATCCACGCGTCGTAGTCCCTGAGGGCATGCGCCAGCGGGTTCACCTTGCGCACGGCGCAGCACTCGTTGCGCAACGCGAGCGAGCGGCGGAACTGCATCGTCCCGTGCATCGCGGTCATCGTTTCCAGCTCGCCGGACTCGGGCGAGAGAATGCGCAGGCGGATCGGAAAGTGCCGGCGGACGTGCTCGATGAAATCGTGTGTCTCCTCGTGGAGACGCCCCGTGTCGAGTGTCAGGACCTCCGGGTCAGGCACGAGTCCACATGCCATGTCGATGAGCACCATCGATTCGGCTTGAAAGCTGGCCACGAGCGCGACGCGCCGAAATCGCTTGTACGTCCAGGAAAGCACCTCCTCGGCGCTGCCGTGACGGGGATCGACGACGTTCACACGGCCACCGGGCGCGGCCCCCAGGCCGCACGGCAATGCTTCGCAACCACGGCGCACATGATCGGGCAAATACCGCGTTTGCGAACGGATTGTCCCGAACTCGGGTGGAGCGCTACGCCGGAATGGCGCGCGGGGTCAGCCAGAGGTGGATGGCCGCCAATGCTCGCCAGGGGTGCCATCGCTCGGCCATCTCGCCCACCATGCGCGGCGTCAGCGAGCCGCCGGTCACTGCTTCGAGCGATCGCCGCAGGCCGAGGTCGCCTGCGGGAAATGCGTCGGCCTCGCCGAGGCGGAGCGCCAGGTACTGCGCCGTCCAGGGGCCAAGCCCGGGCACGGCTGCGACCGTGGCCACCTGCTCGTCGAGCGTCTGGCTTCTGTCGAGCCGCACGGTGCCGTCGACCACGCTCCTGGCGAAGCTCTGGATCGCAGCGATCCGGGCACCGGTGAGTCCAGTGCCGGCGAGATCGGCGGCGGCGAGGGTCTCCGCTCCGGGGAAGACGTGCGTGAGGCCGAACTGCGCCAGCCCCGGTACGAGGGTTCCGCTGCGCGCCACCACGCGGCCAATGATCGTTCCGGCGCCGGCAACGGTGACCTGCTGACCGACGATCGCCCGCACGCCCACCTCGAAGGCATCCCATGCGCCCGGCACTCGAAGCCCCGGAAGTGACGCGATGCGCGTCTTGAGGACGGGGTCGTCGCCGAGCGCCGCCGAGGCCGCTTCGAGATCGAAGTCGAGGTTGAACAGTCGCCGCACCTGCTGGACGACGTGGATCAGGCCGCCCCAGTGCGGCAGATGCGCGGTGAGCAGAAGGTGATCCGGACCTCCATTCGCGACTTCGATGACGCCCGGGTCTCCCTCGATCAGGATCGTCCGCCGGTACACGCCATCCGAGACGTGTTCGACGCCCGGGATCGCTCGCGTGGACAGGTAGCCGAGCATCGCGGGGAAGTCGAGCGGGCCGGCAAAGCCGAGCCGGAGGCGCAGCCCGCCGTCGGCCACCAATCGGTCGGCCGCACGCCGCCGGGCGCGGAGCTCGCGCGGGGTGGCACGGAAGACGTCGGTGATGGTGCGGTTGAACTGGCGGAGGCTGCCGAAGCCCGAGGCGAACGCGACCTCCGTGACGGAAAGATCGGTGTCATCGAGCAGCCGCCGAGCGAAGTGCGCCCGGCTCGAGCGCGCAAGCTGGGCGGGAGTGACCCCGACCTGGTCGACAAAGAGCCGGCGCAGGTGGCGAACCGAGAGCCCGAGGCGTCGCGCCACGGCGACCTCGGTGTCACCCCGCAGTCCGCCGTCGACGACGAGGCGGATCCCGCGGCAGACCACCTCGGATGCCACGCCGCCGACTGGCACCGTCGCGCGATATGGACGGCATCGCAGGCATGCCCGAAACCCGGCGGCCTCTGCCGCGGCCGCGAGATCGTAGTGGCGCACGTTGCCTGGATTTGGCCGTGCCGAGCACCCGGGACGGCAGTAGATGCCGGTCGTGACCACCGCCGAGAATCCGCTCATGGCGCCTTACTTGTACAGCGTGCCCCAGGCGCGGCACCGGCCATATCCGGACAACGCAGCGGATCTGTCCGAATATGGCCAGATTCCTGCGCTGGACGGGGATCAGGCTTGCCCCGTGCATGACGCGTCGCCGCTTCGGTCGTTCGACTCCGTGGCCACGCCGCTCGGGCCGGTGCTTGTCGTGTTCGCGGGGGACGACCTCGTGGGTCTGCATTTCGACGGCCACGCCCGGACCCCGCCCCGGATCGGCCGGAACGGCGGCCCCGCAGCGCCGATGCGGGCTCTCACCGACCAGATCGATGAGTACTTTCGCGGCGCGCGGAGGCGATTCGACGTCGCGCTCCGGCTCGAGGGGACGCCGTTTCAGATCGCGGTCTGGTCAGCGCTGATCGAGGTGCCATTCGGGCAGACATCGACCTATTCGCACCTCGCTGAACGGATCGGCCGGCCCCGGGGCGCACGAGCCGTCGGTGCCGCGAACGGCCAGAATCCGATCTCGATCGTCGTGCCCTGTCACCGGCTGATCGGCGCGAGCGGCGATCTCACGGGATACGGCTGGGGGCTCGAGCGCAAGCAGCGCCTGTTGGAGCTCGAGGGCGCGTTCACGGCGGGGTCGCGGCCCTTCAGGCGGGTGAGAGCGGGATCGTGACCGTGTCGAGCAGGGCGGCGCGTCCGTGGGGCACGCCGTTCGCAGCGCCGTTGCTGCTGAGTGGCGCCGGCGCCGTCTGACCGTTGGCCGGGTGGCCGCTGCCGTGGCAGTTGCCGAAGAACGCCTTGAGCACTTCGAGCTGACGATGCACCGCCGCCTCGTTCCACCCGTGACCCTGGTCGTTGTCGGTGAACACCTGCAGGTTGGGGAGCTTCGCGATCAATACCTTGAGCCGCTCCACGTCCACGAGGCGATCGTGATGGGCGACGATGATCAGGGTTCGATCCGCGCGGGCCGCGACCACCTCGACATCGTCACGCCGGAGGCAGTCGTTGAGCCACTCGCGCGCGGCTCGAGGATCGGCGCGTCGCTGGTTCTCGTAGTTGATGTCCGCAGTGCGATTGTCGACGTCACCTTCGACGATCACGAATCGCTTGTAGAGGTCGCTGATCCAGCGTTGCCGGCTCAGCCAGACCACGCCATCCCACATCGGCCTGCGGCTGAGAAGCCGAACCTGATCTCGATAGCGCCGCCGCATGAGATCCGGCGAAAGGAGCGGCGTGTGCAGCACGAGACGCTCCGCCCGGCTCCCGGCGCGCTTGGCGAGGGCACATGCGACGGTCGCCCCGAGACAGAGACCGCCGACGTCGAACGCATCGATCTCCAACTGGGTGAGGAGGTCGAACAGCAGATCGGCCATGGCTCCGGAGGAATGACGTCCCTTCAAGGCCGGAGAAGCACCGTTGCCGGGGAGATCCGGAATGATGAGCGTCCGGTAGGCGCCGAGCTCGCTGAAGCGACCGCCGAACTCCTCCGCCGAGCTCAGGAAACCGTGGCACAACACCAGCGGCTTGCCGTGGCCGCCGACAAGGTAGCGAAGTTTCTGGCCGCGGATCGTCGTGAACCGCTCCTCCATCATCTGGGAGTCAACGCCGCGGTTCGACGAGACCCCGGCGGCCAGGTGCGCGTCAAGACTGGTCGCCTCGCATCAATGGCGTCATTAAAGCCACAGCAGGGGTCGTTGCGGCGGTCCGCTGGCGTACAGAGCGCCGCTTCCGCACCGTGGCGGTCATGATTTCGCCCTCGCACCCCGACCCTGTCGCCGAACTCATCGGAGGAGATCGACCTGCCTGACGTCGCTCTCGCCACCTGCTCGTTGCTCCCGAACCTCGACTCCGACGAGCAGCAGCTGATCCCTGCCCTCGAAGCCTGCGGACTGTCCGCTGCGCCTCGTGTCTGGGACGATCCAGCTGTCCGCTGGGATGCGTTCCGTGTCGTCGTCATCCGGTCGACGTGGGACTACTCGGAGCGACGCGACGCGTTTCTCGAATGGGCGGCGTCTGTACCGCGGGTGCTCAACGCCGTCCCGGTCATCACGTGGAACACAGACAAGACGTATCTTCGCGATCTGGCCGGATCCGGCATTCCCACGGTCCCGACCACGTGGCTCGAGCCGGACTCCGGTGATCACCGGATCAGCCTTCCCGAAGGCAACCTGGTGGTGAAGCCCGCCGTCTCGTCCGGCGCGCAGAACACAACTCGGTACGGCCCGGACGACCACGAAGCAGCGCGCACTCATGTCGCCCGGTTGCTGGACAGCGGCCGCGAAGTGATGGTGCAGCCGTACGTGGCATCGGTCGACGCCACGGGCGAGACCGGGCTGATCTACGTCGACGGAACCTTCTCGCACGCGATCCGCAAGGGCGCACTGCTGCGCGCGCCCGGCGTCACCACCGACGAGCTCTGGGCGCGCGAGGACATCACGCCTCGCGCACCGGACGCCGATGAACAGGCTCTCGCCGATGCGGTGCTGGACGCCCTTCCCTGGGCGCGCGAGACGTTGCTCTACGCACGCGTCGACCTGGTTCGAGGGGACGACGGCAGCCCGTTGCTCCTCGAACTCGAGCTCGCCGAACCCTCATTGTTCCTCGGAATCGGCTCAGGCGCCGCCCTGCGCCTCGCGAAGGGGATCGCCTACCGGATCGGGCACGACTGAAAGCGTCGGGCCGATTTTGTCCCGCACGGCTCGCTCCGCGCGGTTGGTGATGATCAGGCGCGTTACCAGTGCACTGAAAGTCTCATCGGGCCCGAGCGGCTGTTGCCGGCTCTTCGACGGACGTCCGCTCATTTACGAAGCCCTCCCAGACGACGTGTTATCGGATCGTTTGACAGTGCGGCGTGGCTTCGCGTCGAGCGACCGGCGCGAGGCATTCTGTGGCGGGCCAACGCCACCATCACGTTCGGACCCGTCGCGCTCCTGCGCCGACAAGACGCCGTGGGATCGCGCCTGCACGTTGCGTGGCCGCAGCGGCCGCAACGTGTCGCGCGTCCGCCACGCGGCCGCGGAGTCGAGGAGGTCCGCCGCGGCTGTGGGCCGCCCGAGGCCGAAACCCTGTCCGAGCGGGATGTTGAGCGATCGGATCTGATCGCTGACGAGCTCGTTCTCGACACCTTCGGCGATGACGATCGACTTGTGGGCACGGGCAAATCCAAGCGCCGTCTTGATCGCGACACGAGTGCTCCGACGGGCCGCGTTCATGGTGAGGCTGCGCGCGAGCTTCACGAATTCGGGTTCTGCCGTGTCGAGCAGCTCGGTGGTTGCGAAACCCTCACCGAGATCGTCAATGGCAAAACGTATGCCCACTTTGCGATATGCGCTGAGCACATTTCGCATCCTGTCCAGGTCGCGGACACTCTCGTGCTCGCCGATCTCCAGAATCAGGCGATGTGGTGAGCGGCCGGTCCACTCGAGCAGGAGCATCAGCTGATCGACGTCGTGGAGTGGGTCGAGCAGCGCGGCAACGCTCACATTCATGAAGAGGAGAATTCCGGCGGGAAGAGAGGCTGCCTGGCTCAACGCAGCACGCCGGCACAACCAGTCGAGATCGCGGATGTGACCGGAGCGATGCGCGACTTCGAACAGCGCTTCGACGCTGTCGGATGCGCCGAATCCTTCGGGACGCGCGAGTGCCTCGTAGCCGACGACGTGACCATCGTTGAGGTCGACAATCGGTTGGTACACCGAGTGAAGCGGCAATCCGTTGACCAACTCGCCGATCAATTCCGTCACCGATGATCCCGACGGCGTGATCTGCTCGGCGCCATCGACGTGACGACCGACGACACGGTCGCGACCGCTGCGCTTGGCCTCGTACAGACACTCGTCGGCGCGACGCCACGCCGACATCGGGTCGGTGCCGGCTGTCGCGGACGCCCAGCCGAGGCTGATGTTCGACCGTCCGCCCGGGGTTGGAACGAGGTGCATCGCAGCACGAAGCCGCTGCGCTGCTGACGCGGCTTCCGACGGATCGACGTCGAGGAGGATTGCGGCGAATTCGTCTCCCCCTACTCTCGCGATCACGTCCCACCCGCGCAACATGAGCGAGAGCGTCGTCGCGACCGTTCGCAACACGGTGTCGCCTGCCTCGTGACCGAACTCGTCGTTGACGTGCTTGAGGTGGTCGACGTCGATGGCAAGGACCGCAAACGGTTGGCGAGGGATCGTCCCGAGAATGCGATCGAACTCACGGCGGTTCTTCAGCCCGGTAAGACGGTCAGTGCTCGCAAGCTCCGCCATACGGAGCGCTTCGGCGCGAAGCGCACCCTGGGCACGAATACGCGTGATCACCTGGGCCGCTTCGGCGCTGATCTCCGCGATCGATTCCTCGGTCAATGTCTCAACGCTCGGCAGCGTCTCGAAGAAATAGGCGAGTACACCGACGATGCCGGTTGCAGTTGTGATCGGGGACGCGATTGCCGATCGAACGCCGAGGCGCACCGCGGCGGCAACCTGCGCGGACGTTCCCAGCTCGTTGAGGTCGGAAACGGTGACGAGCGTTCCAGTGGTGCGAACGCGGGCAATCAGCGCATCGACAGGCCCGGGGGCACCATTGGCAGCGACGTCGAGTGCATCAAGGGTCGAGCGCGGAAAGGCGTGCCGCATCGTCGAGTCGAGGCGACCCTCCTCCTGCCGCGCAACGAACATCTCGCTGAACGTGGCGCCGAGGCCGAGCGTCGTCATCGTCAGTATTACTTCTGCGGCAGTGTCGACATCGGCGCAATCCGCCAGTGCGCGAACCACGGAGAAGTGCAGGGCTCGGCGCCGCTGCTCGGATTGCTCGGTGAGGTCGCGAGTGACCGAGAGGAAACCCCGCAGCTCACCGTTATCGCCATACATGGCCGTAATCGCCACGCTGGCCCAGAAGCGTCGTCCATCGTGCCGGACCTGCCAGGTCTCGTGGAGGCGCTCCGTTGCGAGGGTGTCCGCCGCGTTGAGCGGTCCACTGAGCGGCCATCCGAGTGGGTACAGCACCGAATAGTGCCGTCCGATCATCGCTGCGGCGGAGTAGCCGAAGATCCGCTCTGCGCCAGTGTTCCAGCTGACGACGTTGCCGGCAGGGTCGACTGTCATCAGTGCTTCGTCAAAGACGCCGTCAACGAGGGCCCGGAGGCTCATCTCGCTGCTCCGCACGCCCTGCTCCGAGTGCTCACGCTCGGTGACATCGCGCAACGTCACGAGGAGTCGCTCACCGTGCTTGCTGATGCGCACGTCACGCACCTGATCGGTCAGAACACCAGCACGGGGAACGCGATAGCGCAGCCCGTCGATGGCGGCGGCAACGTCGGTGAGCAGGACTTCACGGAATGCAGCGCGCAGCACGGTCGCCGCCGGCTCATCCAGGCTGAGGAAATGCTCGCCGACCAGCGAGCCGACCTCGGCGCGATCGTCCTGTGCATCACCGGAGAGCTCGGCGGCTGCAGCGTTGGCGTAGTCCACGCGGAAGTCGGTCAGATATCGGCGTCGATCATGGACAGGCGACAGAATCAACACGGCATCTGCCATCGCCTCGAGCCAGTGCTGATCGCCCGGATCGAGCACCCCCGGCTCCAGGTAGCTGCGTTCTGCAGACACGCGCCAGTCTCTCCTTTGATCGCAGTGAACTGCGCGCTGTTCTCGTCCCTTCTGTTGCCGCATAATCTGCCTCAGCGCGGTTACTGCGTCTGTCCCGCAGCGCACATAGGTCGAGCATCAGCAAGAGTGGAGTCATGAACCAGGACGCGGCCGGTCGGGTCGCCCCGGTTGGTGAGAACAGGATTCTTACTGCACTTCCTTCCTCGGATCGAGAGGAACTGTTCGGTCTTGTTAGAAACATCACGCTGCCGGTGAAAACGGTTCTTTTTGAACCCGGGGCTGCTATCGACGCGCTGTACTTCCCGACCGACGGCGTCATCTCGCTGGTGACGCCCCTCCACGATGGGGCGATCGTCGAGGTCGCCACGATCGGCAACGAGGGTATCGTCGGCGTGCCCGTGGTGCCGCTCGGTGGCCTCGCGGTCCGTGCAATCTCGCAGGTCGCCGGACACAGCCTGCGCATCGAGACAACACAGTTTCTCTCCCTCTTCGATCGATCTCGTGCATTTCAGGCGCTCGTGGAGCGCTATACGCAGGCGCTGTTCGGTCAGATCTCGCAAGCGGCGGCGTGCAACCGGCTCCATTCGAGTGAAGAGCGCCTCAGCCGCTGGTTGCTCATGAGCCACGATCGAGTCGGCGCCGACGAATTCATCATCACGCAGGAGTTTCTCGGTCAGATGCTCGGAGCCCGTCGGTCGACGGTCTCGGTCTCGGCCGGGATCCTGCAGCGAGCCGGGCTCATCCGCTACGTCCGCGGCCACGTGACCATCGTCGACCGAGCCGGCCTCGAGGCGGTGTCATGCGAGTGCTACGCGGTGATCCGGAACGAGCTCGAACGCGTCGTCTCGCCGGGGCAGCACCAACCACCCGTTCGGAAGCCGCAGGATCCTCGTCCGGCGTTGTGACGCCTTTTCCCACGGGGCAGCAGTACCGAATCACCCACGGGTCGCAGCACGCGGTCGTTGTCGAGCGCGGTGCGGGACTTCGCGAATACGGCAACGAGGCGGTGCCCTTCGTGGACGGCTTCTCGGAAGACCAGCCCGCCGACGGCAGCCGGGGGCAACTGCTCCTCCCCTGGCCGAATCGCATCGCAGGCGCCCGCTACCACTTCGGGCAGCACGAATTGCAGCTCCCGGTCACCGAGCCGCGAACCGGCTGCGCCATCCACGGGCTGACGCACAACCTCCCGTGGCAGCGCATCGACATGTCGAAGTCGACGGTCACGCTGGGACTGGAACTGCTGCCTGAAGATGGGTATCCGTTCCGGCTCGACCTGCGCGCCGTGTACTCGGTTGGCGACGCTGGTTTGCGCGTCACGGTGAGCGCAACCAATCGAGGCGACGGCGCATGCCCATACGGCGCGGGTGCCCACCCATACGTGCGCCTCGCAGGTGGCGGCTCCATCGATGACGCGCTGCTCCACATTCCCGCGTCGGCGACGCTCGAGGCCGATGATCGCGGCATTCCCACTGGCGTCGAGCATCCGGTGGCCGGAACCGGCTTCGACTTTCGGAGTCCGCGACCGATCGGCACTCAGGTCCTCGACACCGCATTCACCGGCCTGACGGCCGGCGCCGGCGGTATCACCAGGATCTCCCTGACGACAGCCGACGCCAGGGGCGGCGTGACCGTGTGGATGGACGCTGCCCACCCATACGCGATGATCTACAGCGGCGACACGCTCGGCGACGTCTCCCGCCGTCGTCGAGGCCTCGCCATCGAGCCGATGACCTGCGCCCCGGACGCCTTCAACTCGGGAGCGGGGCTCATCGTGCTCGAGCCGGGCGAACTCCACACCAGCACGTGGGGCATCGCGCCCTTCTGACCTGTTTCCCTCCTGAATCGGCGCGCCGCGACACCGCTCACGGGCCACCTCGAGGTGGTATGAAGCACTGGTGACCGCGTCCATGCGTCCGTCGCTCGCGCTGTTCATCAGCGAGCCAGGGCGCGCCATCGCGGACTACGGCGCAATGCTGGCGGCGTCGCCACTCCTGCTGCGTGCTCCGCACGGCGACGGTCACCCGGTCCTTGTCCTCCCCGGGCTGCTTGCGGAAGACGCCTCCACGGCGACGATGCGGCGTTATCTGCGCTCTCTCGGCTACGCCGTCCACGGCTGGAGACTCGGACGCAACCTTGGCCCAACGCCGGCGATCCTCAGCGGCATGACCTCGCGTCTCGAGGCGTTGCAGACGGCCTCAGGCCGTTCGGTGAGCCTCGTCGGGTGGAGCCTCGGGGGCATCTTCGCCCGCGAGCTGGCCCGGTCGCGGCCATCAGCCGTCCGTCAGGTGATCACCCTCGGCAGCCCGTTCGATCTCGCGGATCCGGCTGACAGCCGCGCCGGCACCGCGTACCGGCGTCTCGGCGTCCTCCATGTCAGCCCGGGTTCGTTGCCCCGGCGAGAGCGGCTCGCGCGGCCGATCCCGGTCCCGACAACCGCCGTGTATTCACGCCTCGACGGCGTGGTGCCGTGGCAGGCCTGCATGAACACTCCCGGGGCGCAGAGCGAGAACGTCGCCGTGTACAGCAGTCATCTGGGTATGGGCCACAACGCGTCAGTGCTCTGGGTGATCGCCGACCGCCTCGCGCAACCCGAAGGGGTCTGGCAGCCGTTTCGCCCGCCGTCATACGCGCGTCACCTCTTCCCGGAGCGAACCGCCGCCTGACCGTTCGGGGAAGCGGTGCCACGGCGTGAATGCCGCGGCGACCGTGCAGCGCGTTTCCGACCCGCCACTTCCGCTGCGCCGCCGGCGGCAGCGACCAGCTCACGCATCCCATCCTCGATGCCATCGCGCAGCACGTCGATGTCGGTGACCGTGTCGTAGTCGCCGGTGATCCCAAAGAAGAGCCGCCCGCAGTACGAGAAGATGGCAATGCTGATCCGCACACTGCCCATGATCGGGACGTACGGATACGAGTACACCATGCGACGCCCGACCACGTAGAGCGGATATTGCGGGCCAGGAACGTTGGTGGTCACGGTCTGCAGCGCTCGCTGCGGCGTGCGTGCCGCGAGCCTCGCGCCGACCGACAGCAGCATCGGCGGCGCAAACCCCGCGAGCTTCACCAGTGCGTCGCCCGCGACGGCCTGCTTCGACCCTTTCAGCATCGAGAGCTGCGCCGAGATCGCGCTGAGCCGTTCCGCCGGATCCGTGATCGACACCGGAAGTCCGGGGAAGATCCCGGAGACGCGGTTGTTATAGGTGCCCCGCTCCGAATCCGCCCGCACCGACACGGGCACGAGCGTGCGCACCACGCGATTCGACACGTCCTCACGGCGATGCAGCAGCAGCGACCGGAAACCCGCGGTGATCGCTGCCAGCACGACATCGTTCACGGTCCCGCCAAGACCCTGGCGAACCGTCTTCACGTCCTCGAGGCTTGCCTCTGCCCAGCTCCAGCGCCGGTGGGGCCCGATCGGACCGTTGAGCGACGTTGCCGAACGCCGGCTCCATTCCGCGAGTGAGCGCAGAAGGGCAGCGCCTTCGGCGATCCGCGTGCTCGGTTGCGCGATGAGCTGAAAGCCTCCCGAGACGTCGCGGAGGCGTCCGAGTGGATCGGTGATGGCGCTGAATGCACCCTGGGCCGCGATGCTGAACGCGCCGGGCTCGGGCTCCGGTGCCCACTCGACCGGCGCTGCGTCGAGCGTCGGGCCATCGGTGGCGTCGAACATCACCGTCATGAGGTCGGTCGCCGAGACGCCGTCCACCATGCAGTGGTGCACCTTGGAGATCACAGCCCAGCGGCCGTCATCGAGACCTTCGACCATCCAGATCTCCCAGAGCGGCTTGCCGCGGTCGAGCGTCTGGGCGAACACCCTGCCGGCGAGGTTGCGAAGCTCGTCCCGGCCGCCCGGTGGGGGAACCGCTGTGTGGCGGATGTGATAGAGGATCTGGAAGTGCGGGTCGTCCACCCAGACAGGACGCCCGACGCCACCCGGCGCGAACCGCACCTTCTGGCGATACCGCGGCACCAGCGGCAGCTTGGACGCGATCAGGCGAACCAGGTCGCCGTATGCCGGAGCCGGGCCTTCGAGCACCGCGACCGACCCGATGTGCATCGGGTTGTTGCCATTCTCGATGTGGAGGAACGCCGCATCCTGCACGCTCATCACGTCCATGCCACGCCCTCCATGTGTAACTGCCGCGTTAACCGTCACGCAGTGTGATCGCAGACCATTCTCCGCGCCAGGGTGCCGGTCGTCACCTTTTCGCCGGGTCAGCGAACCGGTCGAGATCGGGCCGGCTTCGCGCTGCAGGGCACGCAGAGTGCGGCCCAGGGCACGGCCTCGAGCCGTTCCGCGGGAATCGGCGACCCGCATGTGACGCAGAGCCCGTAGGTCCCCGCCTCAAGGCGTTCGAGCGCCTGATCTATGTCCGCCACGGTCGCGTAGATGGTCCGGGCCTGGTAGGCGTCGGTCATCCGCCCGACCGCGTAGCTGGTGGCGTCGCCGATCCGCTTTCCGAACCCGAGGTTCGCCACCTCGGCCGGATCGTGCTCACCGAGCGCGTCCACCCTGGCGACGATCTCGGCTCGTTTGGCCAGCAGCACCTCGCGCGCACCCGGATCGGCGTCGCCGCTCATCTCCGGAAGAGTACGCCGCGCTCCCGGCGCCCAAACCAGGCCCGCCTCGCGGACGCGGAGGTGCCCGTCCAAGAGCGCTCGAGTATGGGAACGGTCACCGACATATGGCGATTTGCCGATGGAAAGCGACCGATCCGTTGTCAGCGGTCACGCCGAAACGAAGCACACTCTCGGACGTGGCTCCACGGTCTTCCGACCTGCATCTGGCCGTCCTCACCCGGCTTGGCCATTCGCTCCCCGGCATCCGCCGTCCAGAAGAGGCGGCGAATGAAGTCGTCCAGGCGCTCGCCGGCCTCGACGTGGCCGCCACCGTGAGCGCGGTGGAGTCCGACATGGCGGTGGTCATGGCGGTCAACCTGCCGGCCTCACTGGTCGATCGGATGTCGCAGCAGCAGGCGGCGTCGATGGTCGGCATGCGCATTCCGCTCGACGGGGTCGAGTTGCTCCGCCAGCCGGTCCGGCTCCGCCGCCCGTACTTCGGGGGCGCCGATGCCGCCGAGACGCTGCGGCGCCTCACCAACGATTCCGGCTTTGCGAAGGCCTTGCCGAACGCCGCCGATGAGCGCGACGTGGTCGCGGTACCCGTGACCAGCCGCGACAAGGTCGTGGCGGTGCTCACCGTCTGGGGGCCCGGGTGCGCCCCGGCGTTGAGCCCGATCCTCGAGGCTGTGGCCGCGATGCTCGCGGGCGCGTGGTCCGCCGAAGCCCAGCCGCCGGCGGAGCGTTTCGACAGCCCGGCGTTCCCCGCCCCGGATCGCCGCCTCCGTGAAACGGTCACGGCGCTGCTGGCCAGCGGCAAGATCGTCGCGGCGCTCCAACCGATCGTGCGCCTGGTCAATGACACCGTCATCGGATACGAGGCGCTGGCGCGCTTCCCGCAACGGGCACGAATCCGCACCCCGGATCACCTCTTCGGTGCGGCCGCAGCGCTGAACATGCAATCGGCCGTGGATCTCGCGTGCGTCCGCGCCGGCCTGCAGGCCGCGTCCAACATCGGCGAGGCCGATCTCTTCGTGAACGTGCTCATCGGTACCCTCGTCGACCACAGCGGCGTTGCCGCCCTCGACCGAGCGGTCTCCGACGCGAAAGTGGATCCGGCAGCAGTGGTGCTCGAGTTCAGCGAGCGTGAGCCGGTCCCGGACCTCGCACTCCTGCAGCGTATCGCCGCGGAATTGCGCGCGCGTGGATTCCGCATCGCGGTTGATGACGCAGGCGCCGGCCACGCGAGCATGCGCGTCATCGCCGAGCTGCGCCCGGAGTTCATCAAGGTCGACCGCTCGCTGATAACGGCAATCGATGCAGACCGGGCTCGGCGCGCGCTCGTTGTCGCCCTGCTGTCCTTCAGCGGTCATATCGGGGCGCGCGTCATCGCCGAAGGCATTGAGACGCAGCGTGAGCAGGAGACGTTGCAATCGCTCGGCGTCCAGTTCGGTCAGGGATGGCTGTGCGGCAGACCGGTCCTGCAGCACGCACTCCAGGGGGATACGTCCATGCAGGTCGTGGATGCGGCCTGGTTCGCGCAGCACACCGTATCCCCCACTCGCGTCGCGACTTCCCATGCGCCGGATCCGGAGTCGCCCGCGGACGTCGTTGTGTCGAGCTCCGGCTCGACCCCTCGCCCGCGGCGAAAGCTGGCGCGGGCACTCAGCGACGCGGCGCTTGCGTTGCAGAGCGAGCACGATCCGATGCGCATTCTCGGAGTCATGGCGGAGCAGATGGGACGTGTCGTCCCAGTCACCGAGATGGCGATCTTCGTCGCCGACTACGAGACGTTCCGCCTCGTCCCGGTGCTCGCAACCGGGCCCGATCGCGACGAGATCATGGCTGACAGCATGGCGCTGGACGCCGGCATCACGGGATGGGCGTTTGCGAAAGGGACTCCGCAGAACATTCCCGACACGTCGGAACATCCACTCGCGCGACAGATCCCCGGGACGTCGTACGTGCAGGAGTCGCTGCTCCTGGTACCGCTCGTCGCCACGGAGCACAAGCTCGGCATCATCAACTGCTGGCGTCTCGGAAGCGGCCAGTTCAGCGCGAGCGAACTCGAGGCAGCATCGCTCTTCGCGCACGTGGCCGCGTCAGCGTGGCGCAACGCGCAACTCTATGGCGAACTCGTCAACGCCGCGATGACCGATCCGTTGACCGGTCTGTACAACAGCCGCTGGTTGCGTGATGCGGGTGAACGAGATATTGCCCGCGCCGCGCGCGATGGCAAAGCGCTCTCCCTGTTGCTCGTCGACCTGGATCACTTCAAGGCGGTGAATGACAGCAGCGGGCATGCGATCGGCGACGTCGTGCTTCAGCGTGTCGCAGCGCAACTGCGCACGACCGTGCGCGGCGCCGATGCTGTCGTACGGCTCGGCGGCGAGGAATTCGTCGTACTCCTCAACGAGTGCTCCGCGGAAGGTGCCTGGATCGCCGCTGAGGCGGTGCGTCTTGCGGTTCGCGATGTCGTGATGCCGGATGGCGGCATCCTCGAAGGACTCACGGCGTCGATCGGCATCGCAACATACCCCGACCACGGCGCCACGCTCGATCAGTTGCTCGGCGCGGCAGACCGCGCGATGTACTCCGCGAAGCACGAGGGCCGGGACCGCTCGGTGAGTGCGACCTCTGCCGGAGAGCAGGCCCGGATCATCACGCTCCCGCGCCGCCGGCCACCACGCCCGAGCGCGCCGAAGGTCGTCTCCGGCCGCTGAGATCGCTGTCAGGGGATGTCGCGGCGGATCGTGAAGATCCAGCCGGCGGCGGCGAAGAACAGGCCCCAGCCGAGCAGGACGAGACCGCCTTCGAGCGCGGTGAGCGGTGAGCTTCCAGCGCCGCGGGTGGCGCCCGTAATCGCGGCGGCCGCCGCGCCCGGGAGGTATGGGTAGGCGTTCTGGATTACCGGGACGATGTTGACCAACGGTTCGAGCACGAAGAGATACACGAGCGTTCCGATCACCGCGGCGATCTGGTTGCGCACCAGTACCCCGATACCGATGCCGACGACGGCGAAGATCGCGATCACGATGATGTCGCCGATCAGGGACTGGAGCACGCCGTAATTGATCCAGCCGATGGTGATTCCCTTCGCAGCGAACCACGGGATCATGATCGCCGCCGTCAACGCCGCACAGACGATGCCGTAGATAACGCCGGTCAATGCGGCGACGAGGATCTTCGCGACGATGACCAGTCCGCGGCGCGGTTCAATGAGAAAGGTCGGGCGCGACGTGAAGTGTCGGAACTCGGTCGTGATGATGATGATGCCAACCACGACCGCGAACAGATAGGCAGAACTCGCGGACGCCGCGACCGACTTCTGCGTCGCTTCCGAAGTCAGTGGCAGTGCCGCGCTTCGAGCGACGCCGTTGCTGGCGATCTGCGCGACAACGCCAAGGGCCGCGAGCGCCATGGCGCCGAGGAGCATGCCCCATCCGAGCTTGACGGTGATGACCTTTCGCCATTCGGAGCGGAGGAGATTGATCACGCGGTTGGCGCCTCAGGCGGCGGGGCATCGGCGGTGAGACGGAGGAATGTCTCCTCGAGACTGGAGCTCCCGGCGCGCAATTCGTGCAGCTCGACGTGCGCCTGCCATGCCGCGCGCCCGACGGCTTCAGGAGTTGCACCGACGACGGCGACCGCACCGTCGGCCCGCGCACTGACTTTGACGTTGAGCGGGGCCAGCGCCACGCTCAGTTGATCGGGTGTGGGTGTCCGCACCACAACCCCGGCGCTCGCTCCCTCGAGATCCGCGAGCTTGCCCTCATAGATGAGCCGCCCCCGCGCGATGATCACGACGCGGTCAACGGTCTGCTCGACCTCGGAAAGGACGTGGCTGGATACGAGCACCGTCTTGCCGTCGTTGTCCGCGAAATAGCGAAGCAGGCCGCGCAGCCAGGCGATGCCTTCGGGATCGAGCCCGTTTGCAGGCTCGTCGAGGAGCAGGACTCGCGGGTTTCCGAGCAGTGCCGTCGCCAGGCCCAGCCGCTGGCGCATGCCCAGCGAGAACCCTCCCACCGAGTAGCGCGCTGCTTGGCTGAGACCGACGATGTCGAGCACCTCGTCGGCGCGGCGATCGGGCAGCCCGGCTGCCGCACAGAAGACACGGAGGTGGTTGCGTGCCGAGCGCCCTGGGTGAAAGCTCGTCGCCTCCAGGACCGCGCCGACGGTGAGCCCGGGATGGGGCAGGTGCGCGTAGGTCACGCCGCTGATCGTCCCAGTCCCTGACGTCGGTGCCGCAAGACCGAGGATCATGCGCAGCGTCGTGGTCTTGCCGGCGCCGTTGGGGCCGAGGAAACCGGTGACGGATCCCGGTTCGACGGTGAAGGACAGTCCATCGACTGCCTTGATGTCGCCGAAGACCTTGGTGAGGCCCGTCGCGACGATGCGACCGTCGACGGTCGGCGGTGCGTCACTCATGCATGTGTGGCCAGGTGTGCCTCTGCCCACTCACCGAGCGCCACGAGTGCCGGACGCAGCGCCTCCCCGCTTGGCGTGAGCCGGTACAACGACGCGATCGGAGGGCCCTCGATCACCTCACGAGTCACGAGCCCGGCGTCCTTGAGCTCGGTGAGGCGCGCCGAGAGCATGCTCTCGGTGATCCCCGGGATCGCCCGGGCGATCTCGGCGAAACGGGCTGGACGCTCGAGCAGCACTCCGATCACCACGCCGGTCCAGCGCTTGCCGAGCACCGAGAAGACCGACGTGAGGGCTCGGTCGCAGGAAATGGCGGTCCCGCTGCATGCCTCGTCCATCGCATCTCATGGTACCCGCCATGGACTCCCTCTCATCCCCGACCAATATCACTTCCGCGACGCCTCGCTCGCGTATTACGGCGCTGTCATGTCTCGTGCGCTGCAGATGACCGCTCTGCAACCGAACATGGCGGTGCTGTAGCGGTTGCAGGCATAAGTCTGCTCGCGTACAGACCACGTATTTGGACGCCAGCAACGTGGAGGACGAGGGTAACTTCGTCCGCTTCCAGGTGATGCACAGTGTCGGTCCTGCCCATACAAGCGTCGGACGCAGCGGTCCCTGACGACGCCGTCGTGCATGCCGCCGGCATTGCTCATCGCGGCGTGGTCGGACTCGTGGACCGGCACGCGATGGTGCCGGCAGTCTCCTCATCGGAGGAGTTGCTCATCGCGATCCTTGCGCTGTTCAATGAGTTGACCGACATCGACGTCACGCTCGGTGTGGCGCTGACGATGCTCACCGCGGCACTCGACGGGCGCATCGGCGAGATCTGGTTGCGCGACGGCGCGGCTCGCAATGTCGAATTGCACTATTCATCGTCTGACGGCGCTGACGATGTCGCGGCCTTCGAGGCGCGAGGTCGGGCGCTTGGTATCGGTACGGGACCGGCGCTCGTGAGCCGGGTCGTGCGGACCGGGCGCGGCTCTGCAGGCGCCTCGGTGGTCGCCGGGGGCAAGGGCGGCCGTGTCGCGGAAGCCGCGGCGGCGGGCATTCACGGAGCGGTGACGTTCCCGATCCGCGGCAGCGGCAGCATGGTCGGCGTGCTTGCAGTCTTCCGCGAGCCGGCGGCACGTCCGGACAGCAGAGTGCTGGCTTCGATGACCACGATCTGCCATCACCTCGCGCGGTTCATCGAGCGAACCCGCGCGGAGGCGGCAGTCCAGGCTGCGGCCATCGAGCTCGCGGCCCTCGCATCCACCGACGCGCTCACGGGCCTCAAGAACCGGCGTGAGTTCGACCGGGCGCTGCGCACCATCCCGCGGCTCCCGTTTGCCGTGCTCTCCGTGGACGTTGACCGCCTGAAGGACATCAATGACTCGCACGGCCACGCCGCCGGTGATGCGCTGCTCCGAGTCGTCGGTCATACGCTGGGATTGCTCGTTCGTGGCTGGGACGTGATGGCGCGCATCGGCGGCGACGAATTCGCCGCGTTGCTTCCCGAGATCGGCGTCTTCGGCGCGCAACTGGTCGCCGAGCGGATGCGTGTCGCGATGCACTCACTCGTGCTCGCGACCGGGCCGGTGCGGATCACCGTCGGATGGAGCGCTGCACCTGCGGGTGCGGATCCCGCGTCCGTGTGGCAGCGCGCCGATGAGTACCTCTACCACGCCAAGCGTGCCGGGGGTGATCGGATCGCAGGAGCGTCCTATGAAGGCGGCGAGGCCGCCGACATTGCTGAGCGGTCGTACTCCGACGTGGTGACGCGCCTGCTCGAAGGTGGCCCGATCACCACCATGTTCCAACCGATCGTCAGCCTAGATGACGGTGAGGTCATGGGCTACGAGGCGCTCGCCCGTCCGGAAGGATTCGCTGCGATGGACTCGGTCGAGCCGGTCTTTGAGGCCGCTCGCATCGGAGGGCAGATTCGCGACCTTGACTGGCTGTGCCGGCGTCAGAGCCGTCGAAGAAGCCATGCGCCTTCCGGCGGGCAAGCCGCTGTTCCTCAACATCAGTGCCGCAGCACTGCTCGACCCCGTCCATGGCGTCGATCAACTCCTGCTGCTGCTGAGCAACGCGGGCCGGGCACCCACCAGCGTCGTGCTCGAGATCACCGAGCACGAGCGCATCCGCGACTACGACATCCTGGCGCGGGTCCTCGCCTCCTACCGGGCCGAGGGCATCCGCTTCGCACTCGACGACGTCGGCGAAGGCCACTCCACGCTGGAACTTCTTGCGGCGTCCTCCAGCGAGTTCCTGAAGCTGGGGCGCAGTCTCACGATGACCTCCACCAAGGTCGGGTCACGCGCCGCGATGGATGCGACGATGGCGTTCGCGCGGGTCAGCGGTGCGGTGGTTATCGCCGAAGGTGTCGAGAACGAATTCGTCGCCGATATGATGAAGGCCGGCGGCATCAGGCTCGGTCAGGGATTCGGTCTCGGCAAGCCCACGATGGCCGCGGATGTCGAAGATGTCACGACGGCACTCTCCGAACGCGCTGCGCTGAGCGCCCTGCGCCCGCGGGTAGCGCACTCCCTCAACTGACCCGAAGGCAACTTCCTCACCCGTCGGTGAAGTGGTCGCCAGTCGTCAACGCGACAGCCTCTTCGGCTCCGGAGTTGTCTGCATCGAGTTCCTCGCGCAACGCCGCACTGGCAAGCGCGAACTCCGCATCGACACAGTCGATCATTCGCGCGTCTTCCTCTGCGTCCGCTGCACGTGCGCGGGCCTGAAGCTCACCACAACGCGCCGCCAGTGTTCCGGCTCCAAAGCTGCTCGCGCTTCCCTTCAGGCTGTGCGCGAACTTCACCATGGCAGCCTTGTCACCGGTAGCCTGCGCTTCGCGAAGACCGTCGACACGCGTCTGACCGTCCTTGAGGAACAGCCGGACCAGTTTGTTGAACTCCTCGTTGCCGAGTTCGCGCAGCCCTTCGACGTAGCTCTGATCGAGCAGACCTTCAGAGGGGTGATCCACCATTGCTGCGACCTCGTGATTCGCGTTCCTATCGGTCCACAGGGCGACCATCGCCGCAAGCTTGTCGGCCTTCACCGGCTTGCTCAGGTACGCGTCCATGCCGGCGGCCAGGCACTTGTCCTGGTCCCCCGCCATTGCGCCTGCTGTCATGGCGATGACGATCGTGTGCCGGTCCGGACCTTCGCGCCGGCGGATCTCGCGCGTGGCTTCGAAGCCGTCCATCTCCGGCATCTGACAGTCCATCAGGACAGCGTCGTACTTGACCCGCAGCAGCGCCGCGAGCGCACCGACACCGTTGTCCGCCACATCGACGATATGGCCCATCTTCTCGAGCATGCGCACCGCGACGCGCTGGTTCACCGGGTTGTCGTCGACAACGAGGAGCCGTGATCGCATGTCTGGCTCCACCTCGGTGAACGAGTATCGGATGCTCTGGGTGAGGACCGGCTCGGCACTTTCCTCCTGGCGATCCAGCAGGGTGGCGAGGCAGTCGTAGAGATGCGCGATACGCGCGGGCTTGGTCAGGAACGCATTGATGCCGGCGTCCTCCGCCACCTGCGTGTCGCCCGGGCGCGATGAGGAAGTGAGGAGTACCAGGCCCAGGCCGTTGAAGCTCGGATCCCGGCGAATCGCTCTCGCCAGGTCGATGCCGTCCATTCCGGGCATCTGATAATCAAGGATGGCGAGGCGATAGGGGTCTCCCGCGGAGAACTCCGTGGTGGAGGCCGGCAAGGGCCATGGGACCGTCCTCGAAGCTCGCGGAGCGAGCCCCCCACACACGGAGGTTCTGCTCGAGGATCACGCGGTTGGTGCTGTTGTCGTCGACGACGAGGACGCGAATATCCTGGAGCGCGTCGCGCGCCGGCGCCGCCCGGCCGGATGCGCGACTTGCGGTTTCAAGGGTCAGCGTGAACCAGAACGTGCTCCCCTTCCCTGCTTCGCTGTTGACGCCGACCTGTCCGCCCATTCGCTCGACGAGCTTCTTGCAGATGGCCAGGCCGAGGCCGGTGCCGCCGAACCGTCGTGTCGTTGAGGCATCGGCCTGGATGAAGCTTTCGAAAAGGCGCGCCTGCTGCGCGGCGTCAATGCCGATTCCGGTATCGATGATCTCGAAGCGAAGACCCACCGAGCGCTCGTGCTCCGACTCCTTGCGAACCCTGAGGATGACCTCACCGGCGTCGGTGAACTTGACGGCATTGCCGAGCATGTTGATGAGGATCTGACGGATCCGCCCCGGGTCACCCCGAACCCGCATGGACATCTGTGGATCGACCATGACGGCAAGCTCGAGATCCTTCTCATCCGCTTTGGGCGCAACCACTTTGGCCGCCTCCTCCACCACAACGCGGAGGTCGAAGTCGATCACTTCGATGTCGATCTTTCCGGCTTCGATCTTCGAGAAATCGAGGATGTCGTTGATGACCGTGAGCAGTGACTCGGCCGACTGGCTGATCGCCTCCGCATACTCGCGCTGCTCGCCGTTCAGGCTCGTGGTGAACAGCAAGCCCGTCATCCCGATCACGCCGTTCATCGGTGTACGGATCTCATGGCTCATGTTGGCAAGGAACTCAGACTTGAGCCGCGAAGCCTCCATCGCCTGAGCATGCGCGACCGCGAGATCGTCCTCGATCCGCTTTCGCTCGGTGATGTCGTTGAAGGTGATCACCGCGCCGGTTGCCTCCCCGGTCACGGCTGCCTCGTCGACAATCGGGAACGCCGAATACTCGGCTGGAAACGAGCTGCCGTCGCTGCGCCACATCACCTCGGTTGCGACACGACAGCTGCCGCCGCCATGCATCGCCTTGTAGATGGGACTGTCCATGAAGGCGATCACCGAGCCGTCGGATCGGTTGTGATGGAACAGCGGGTGTGTGAGTTCGCCCATAACGCTTGCGACATCGACGCCGAGTGCCCCAGCCGCCGCAGTGTTCATGAACGTGCAGCGGCCATCGGCGTCGATGCCGTAGATGCCCTCACCTGCCGATTCCAGCAGCATGCGAAGACTGTTGGACAACCGTGTGCGCTCAACGTCCGCGGCGAGGTTGTCGCTGCGCAACTGGTCGGAAAGGCTGCTGAGGCGCACCGCGCCCGCGAGCGGCGGAACGAGGATTCGCGCGCGGTCTGACTCGACGCGCGTGAACTGAGTCTCGCCCGCACTGCGAAGCACCATGACTGCGCCGATGCTCTCTCCGCCGCTCACCATCGGGATTGCCATCACAGGCCCGGCGCCCGTCGCATCACGGTAGCTGATGGTGTCCTGACCCCACGGCTCAGCTCCGAGATCGCCGATGAAGATCTGACCGCTCTGTACAGCGCGCCGGCTCGGTGAGTCGCCTGCCACGACCAACTCCTCGACATCCGGGTGACCGTCGACGATACGCAGGCCACTTGGGTCCAGCAGGCTGATGACGATACGTTCGGCGCCGAGCAGCTTCGCCACGTGCGCGAGGAGTCCTTTGTCGAGCACCTCCGATTGCTCGACGCGCCCACTGAGGCGGTCGACGGTCACCCGCTGCCATGCCGCGAGGAACTGCGCGAGCTCGTCAACCTCGTCGCGGAGCGTGATCCCGGGAGAGGTTTCAACAGGTGCCGTCGGCGTCGCCAGCCGCACGATTCGGAACCGGCGGCTCACGGGGCCGGCCGTGGCGACGAAAAGGCCGACGAGGAGCAGCGTGGCGACGGCCGAAATGGCGACGGCGACGATGATCACTCCTAAGCCTCCGTGGGCTTGAACGGCGACAGCAATGGCGTTGCAATCACGAGGTTTTCGACGCGAACATCTCGCCGCGCCTCCGGATTGCGGCGGTAACCCGGCCCACCAGGTCGCGAGGGCTGAACGGCTTGACCATGTAGTCATCCGCTTCAAGCGAGAAGGCCATGACCTTCTCGCTCGGACCGGCGTCGCCGGTGAGAATGACGATCGTCGTGCGCTGGTTGGCGGGGTCGTCGCGCAGGATCCGGCACACATCGAAACCGCTGATTCCGGGAAGGTTCACATCGAGCACCAGACAGTCCGGTTTGAAGTGGCGCGCCATGGTGACCGCGTCCTCGCCGCTTGCGGCTTCGCGTACTTCGAAGCCCACGGCGGCGAGGCTGGAGCGCGCGAGCTGCCGGACATCGTCGGCGTCGTCGACGACGAGGATCTTCCCGATGTGCGCACTGTCGGCGCGTCTGCGCTCGTGCTTGGTGCCCCCGACGTGCGCGTGAGCCTCTGCAAGCAGCCGTTCATCGATCGCGGATGCGGGACCAGGGCGCGCGTAGAAGAATCCCTGCGCCTCGTCACAGCCCAACGTGCGCAACCTGACCACCTGATCCGCGGTCTCGACTTCCTCCGCGACGACGCGCAGGTCGAGTGCGTGCGCCATGCCCATCACCGCCGCAACGATTGCGGTTGCCTCGAAATCGTGGCCGAGACCGTCCACGAACGACTTGTCGATCTTCAACTCGTCGAGCGGGAACCGTTTGAGGTATGCCAGCGAGGAGAACCCAGTGCCGAAATCGTCCACCGAGATGCTGAGCCCGAGTGACTTCAGCTCGCGCAGTGTCGCAATCGCAAGCTCGGCGTCCTGCATGACCATGCTTTCGGTGACCTCGAGGCACACTGTCGCGGGGTCGATTCCCGACCGCCCGATGATGCCCCCGAACGTCTCCGCAAGGTCGGACTCGAACTGTCGCGGCGACACGTTCACGGCGACCATAAGCGGCTGACCACCTGGCAACGCGGTCCGCCACCGGACGGCGTCCCGGCACACCTGCTCGAGCACCCACGCTCCGATCTGCACGATGATCCCCGACTCCTCGGCGAGCGGGATGAAGTCAAGCGGCGAGATGAGGCCACGCTCCGGATGCATCCAACGAAGGAGCGCCTCGACACCGCTTGTCCTGTCCGTGACGAGCGACACCTTGGGCTGGTACTCCACATAGAACTCGCCTCGGACCAGCGCCTGCCGGAGTGACGACTCATTCGCGATCCTGACGAGTCGCTGCGAGTGCATCTCCCCGGTGAACATCTCGTGGCGTCCGGCGCCGCGACGCTGGGCACGCTGCATCGCCGCCTCGGCTTCGCGGATGAGCGGCTCGGCGTCGCGCCCGGGATCGCGGGTTAGGGTGATCCCCACGCATGCGGTGACGCTGAGCTCCTCTGCAGCGATGGACATCGGCGCCACGAGCGCGCCGGCGATCCTTCTAGCGATCATTCGTGCGGCAGCAGCGTCGGCCACGTCCTCACAAAGCACGAGAAAGTGGTCACCGCCGGTATGCGCCAGGAGGTCGATCGGCCGCAACTCGTTGCGACGCCGCAACGATGACTTAAGACGGCGCGCGACCTCGGCGACAAAGGCGTCGCCGGAGTGATCACCGGACCGGTCTCCGAGGCGCGTCGCGATATCGGCGAAGTGATCGATATTGATTGCCAGCACCGCGGTCCAACCGCGCAGCGACGTCACTCTAGCCAGGGCATCGCGGATGTGCACGGTGAAAAGGTCGCGGTTGGGCAGACCGGTAAGCGTGTTGTGATGGCGCTGAAAGGCAAGCTGGTCTTCGGCGAGCCGTCTGTCGGTGATGTCGTGCCAGACAACGATCGCGCCGAGGAGTTCGCCTGTGCCGTCGAACAGCGGCTCGCCATCGATGGTCATCTTCCGGCGCTGACCTGTTTTCGAGACCATGATCATCTCGACGTCGCGCACGGTTTCACCGCGAATCGCTCGGCTCATCGGGTCCGCACCATCGGCGATGCTTTCGCCGTCGAGACGGAACATCTCGCCGTATTCGGTCCACAACTCCGGGAGTACGCCGTTCGAGTCAATACCCGAGAACACTGCCATCGCATGGTTGATCAACGTGATCCGGCCGTATGGATCGCATACTGCGACGAGGTCGCGCATCGTCCCGAATGCAGCGCGCACGAAGCGCAGATCCTCCTGCTTGAGCGCGCTCGATGACCCCTTCTTCCCTTTGGATGGGGTGACTGGCAGTCGCTCGGATCCGTCCCATTGCTTCAGAGCGACGCGTGAGGATCTCAGGTTGCTCCCCACGCGCAGGACGCACAGCACGCAAGACCGGGAGAACTCCGTGCCGTCCTGCGCCCGCGGCCCGCAGCAAGCATCGCGTTCACCTCCGAAGCTTCGTGCAACTCATGTCGGCGCGTCCCGACCGGCGGAGCATAGGTCGACGATTTCCTTCGCTCCGGTTCGTAACCGAACGCATGCAGTGGACGAGCAATCTCGGAGCATCCACCGGGTCACCCTCGTGCCGTCGGGCACATGGCCAGTGAACGCGATGCTGCGCGCCTGCCGCAGCCACACCGCGAACACCGCCATGAGGTTGTTCATTCCGCTTCCGTCTCGTGCAACCTGCGCCATCGCACGATGAGCGGTCGGTTCGTCAGCGTACATACGAGGCCGTTGTTCGGCACTGTGACATCCGCCATATCGCAGGGCGAGCATGTGGCGATCGATCTCCACTCGCGCTACGAGAGCGACGGCACCCCAGCGCAGATCGCGGCGATCAGGCGGGTCTTGCCTGATCCAGTCGGTCGCCCGACCGCGCAGCGCCGGGCGCCGCGTCGCACCGACTCGGATGGCTGAGGGTCGCAGGGCGGTGACGCGGTGTTCGCCAATGTGGACCACGGCTACGCTCGGCGAGATGGTCACAGTCCTTCTCACCGTGGACGGTGATCGTGCCCGCTAGTGCTCGCGAGATCCGCCACCAGCTCGGCACGTACCAGAACGCCTCGGCCATCACCGGTGTCCTGCAACTCGCGATCGACACGCTCGATCTCGAGGTTGCGACCCTCCTTCGTCATGGCGAGGATGTCATCTCCCTGCACGCGCGCTCGCCGACCGGGCACCCGGGGAGGGCACAGCAGCATCTGCGGGCGGCCGATCCAGCTGCCACGCCACTGCAGGGTGCCTGCATCGTCATCAAAGCGGGCGGCATGCGCTCTCGCCGGGAGAGCAGCCTGCGCCTCGAGCGAGCCGCGGACTCGCCCTTCACGGACCACGACCGCGCGACTGCAGCAGTGCTCGCATCGGCTGTGGTCTACACCGAGGCCGGGCTGGCGCTCTTGCAGCGCGAAGGCGGGTGGGCGCGAGCCGGGTCCGACGATCTCGAGAGCGCCCGCCTCCGGCGCAAGCTCCGCGACCGCGACGCGCTGATCGATCAGCTTTCGGGGATCCAGCGCGCGCTCTCACAACGGGCGCCACTGCAGGACGTTCTCAACACGATCGTCGACGCCGCGGCGGAGCTCATCGGGGACGAGACGGTCAACCTCCGCCTCCTCGATACCGCCGACCCGACCCACCTGCTGCGAGTGGCCGGGCGCGGGTACTCGGAGGAAGTGGAGCCGTTCATGGCGCGGATCCGCACCGGTGAAGGCGCAGTCGGCCGTGCGTTCACGGAGGGGCGTCTCGTCGTCATCGAGGACTATCAGAACGACAAGGACCGGCTCGAGATCCTCGGGAGCGAAGGGCTCGAGGCGGCGATGTCGGCGCCGGTCGAGGAGAACGGCGCCGTGATCGGCGCTCTGACGGTCGCGACCCACCGGCACGGGCGCACGTACAGCCTGACCGAGCAACAGATGTTGATCACGTTTGCGGCGCATGCAAGCGTCGCGCTGACCAACGCGCGTATCGCCGACACGATGGCGCACCTTGCGTTTCACGACACCTTGACGGGGCTCCCCAACCGCGCATTGTTTGTGGATCGCGTCACGCAGGCACTTGCACGCAGCGGACGGACCGCACACACCACTGCGGTGCTGTTCGCGGACCTCGACAACTTCAAAGCCGTCAACGACGGTCTCGGCCACGCGGGCGGCGACGAACTGCTCATCGTCATCGCCCGTCGCATTCGCGAATCGCTACGCCCGTCGGACAGCGCCGCTCGTTTCGGCGGTGACGAGTTCGCGATTCTGCTCGAGGATATCGGCACCGAGGAACGCGTCATGAGCACGTGCGAGCGAATCATGGCGTCGCTGGTGGCCCCGGTCGACATCCAGGGAACCACGATCGACCCCGGCGCGAGCATCGGTGTGGCCCTCAGCTACGACCACACCGCGCACGCGGATCAACTGCTGCGCAACGCGGATCTGGCGATGTACAGCGCCAAGGCGGCGGGTAAAGGTACGTACCGGCTGTTCAGCACGGCGATGCAGGCACGCGCCATCGGCAGGATGCAACTCGAGTCGGACCTCGCGCAAGCGCTCGACTGAACGAGATCGCGTGGAGCCGGCAATGAGCACTCAGCCCGCGGTGATGAGCACCACGGCAACAAGCGCGGCTCCCACACCGGCAAGTTGCGGGGCACGCAGCCGCTCCCCGAGCACGATCATCGAACACAGCACCGTCGCGACCGGGTAGAGCGAGACGAGCACCGCGACGATGCTGAGCAGACCGCCGTGCACCGCGAGCAGGTACAGTGCGTTTGCGGAGACATCGAGCACGCCGGCGCCGATGATCACGAGCGGATTGGCGGCGCCAAAACTCGGCGCTCGCCGTGTCGCTCCCACCGCGGCGAGCAGCGCGATCACCGATGCGCCACGCGCGGCGACGAGTGGCCACAGGTTGGCGTCCATCGATGTCTTTGCGATGGCGACGTAGAAGAGGCCGAACCCGAGGCCGGCACCGATTGCAAGGAGCAGGGTGCCGCGGCCGAGACGTCCTGTCCTGGTCCCACCGCCGCTGAGCAGTGCAACTGCCAGGACGGCCGCGACGATGCCCGCGTACTGCAGCGTGGCCGGCCGCTCACCACCGCCCACCCCGACCGCGATCGGCACGACGACTGCCACCACCCCGGTGATCGGCGCGACGAGCGACATCGATCCCGACGCCAGGCCGCGATACAGCATCGCAACTCCGGCAGCGCCGGCGAGTTCCGCAACAGCTCCGTAGCCGAGATCAGCTCCGCCCGGATGACCGCCGAGCACGAGGGCCACCAGCAGCATGCCGGCGAGTCCAACACCCTGCGAGATGACCAGTACCGAGAGCAACGACGCAGCACGATTTGCGAGACCGCCGAGAAAATCTCCGCTGCCCCAGAGCGCTGCAGCCGCAAGCGCCAGCGCGATGCTCAGGCGGTTGTCACCGAGGCGGCAGCCTGGAGTTCGAGTTCCTCAACAGAGGCCTCGCGCATCAGGTACTTCTGCACCTTGCCGGTGACCGTCATCGGAAACGCGTCGACGAACTTCCAGTAGCGCGGGATCTTGTTGGTCGCGATCCGGCCACGGCAGAACGCCTCGAGCGATTCCACGGTCGGCGTCGCGCCTTCCTTCGGCTTGACCCAGGCCATGACCTCTTCGCCGTACCGCTCGGAGGGGACCCCGATCACCTGGACGTCACTGACATCCGGATGCGCGTAGAGAAACTCCTCCACCTCTCGCGGATAGATGTTCTCCCCACCGCGGATGATCATGTCCTTGATACGCCCGACGATGTTCACGTAGCCGTCGTCGTCCATCGTGGCGAGGTCTCCGGTGTGCATCCAGTGCGCGGCATCGATTGCACCGCGGGTCGCGGCGTCGTTGTTCCAGTAGCCGAGCATGACGCTGTAGCCGCGCGTGCAGAGCTCCCCGGATGCGCCGCGCTCGACGATCGCGGCGGTCTCGGGGTCGACCACCTTGACCTCCACATGCGGATGCACTCGACCCACGGTGCCCACTCGTTTGTCGAGCGGGTCGTCAAGCGCGCTCTGCGTGGACACGGGGGACGTCTCGGTCATGCCATAGCAGATGGTCACCTCGCGCATGTTCATGCGCGACTGCACCTTCTTCATCACCTCCACCGGGCACGGGGAACCCGCCATGATGCCGGTGCGCAGCAGGTGGAGATCGTGCGTGTCGAAGTCCGGATGATCGAGCTCGGCGATGAACATCGTGGGCACGCCATACAGCGATGTGCAGCGCTCCTGCTCGGTCACACGGAGTGTCGTGTCCGCATCGAACGCCTCCCCCGGCACGACGATGCATGCGCCGTGCGACGTGCAGGCGAGGTTGCCGAGCACCATCCCGAAGCAGTGATAGAACGGCACCGGGATGCACACGCGATCGAGCGCGGAGTACTTGATCGCCTCGCCGATGAAGAACCCGTTGTTGAGGATGTTGTGGTGCGAGAGCGTCGCGCCCTTGGGAAACCCTGTGGTGCCGGACGTGTACTGGATGTTGATGGGATCGTCGAACTGCAGCGTCGATTCGACGGCCGCGAGCGCGCTCTCGCCAACGCCACGCCCGTCGCGGATCAGCGCGTCCCAGCCGTCCTCCAGCACGAGCGCCTCACGCAGCTCCGGACACTGCCCGCGAACCTCGGCGAGCATGCGCACGTAGTCGGTCTGGCGAAAGGCCCGGGCGAGGATGAGGAATGAAACGCCGGATTGCTCGAGCGCGTATGCCAGCTCCGTCGTCCGGTACGCCGGGTTGATGTTGACGAGGATCGCCCCGATGCGCGCCGTGGCGTACTGCGTGACCACCCACTCGAATCGGTTCGGCGACCAGATGCCAACCCGATCTCCGCGTCTGACACCACGCGTGATGAGACCGCGGGCCACGAGCGAGACGTCGTCCCAGAGCTGGCTGTACGTTGCCCGGTAACCCTGATGCGGGACAACGAGCGCTTCGGAATCCCCATGCAGCGCCACCGTTCGCCTCAGGTTCTCCCCGATCGTCTCGCCGAGGAGTGGGAGTGCACTCGGACCCGAAGCATAGGACAGCATGCTCATCGACCTCCTCGTCAGCGGTTGTCAGTTCGTGCGCGCTGCTGCGCAACGATACGCGCGACGAGCGCGACCGGCGGGCCTAGACCGCGATTTCCGCGACCTCGGCGACGTCGGGTGCGCCATCGGCGTCCCTGGGCACGACATCCATGACCGTGAGCACACCATCCACGCCTGGCGACGCGACGTCCTTGTGCGCGTGCAGCGTCCCGAGCTGGATCGCGAAGACGAGCCCGATGGCGGCCGCGACGAACGCTGACATCGCCCCGACACCGAGGCCGATGCGCGCGCCGGCAAGCGCGACCACCCATCCGATGATCGGCCCGCCCACAGGCGTCGACCCCATGAAGGCGACTGCCCACAACGCCATGACGCGTCCGCGCATCGTTGGTGCGGCCTCCAACTGGAGCGTCGTGTTGCCAGTGGCGAGAAAGGTGACGCTGGTCCATCCCATCGCGGCGAGCGCGACAAATGCGACGGCAAGGACCGGCGAGAGTGCCGCACAGAGCATCGCCACGCCGAACGTGCAGGCCGCGATCGTCAGCGGCCGCAGGCCAGTACGCCCCCGGGTCGCGGTGACGAGGCCGCCGGCGACAGCGCCGACCCCCATGGCGGAGGTGAGAAACCCATAGGTCGCGGCGTTGCCGCCGAAGGTCACTTTCGCGAGCACCGGCAGGGTCACCTGGAATTCGTAGGCAAGCGTGCCGACGATCGCCATCATGAGCAGCGGCACGCCGAGGCGCGGCGTGTGCGCGACGTAGCGGATGCCCTCACGCAGCTGGCCCCGCGCCCGTGCTGTCGGCGTGCTCGGCCGGAGCGCCGTCGTGTCCATCGAGACGAGCGAGTAGACGACGGCGATGAAGCTGACAGCGTTCACAAGAAAGCACACCCCGACGCCGACAGTGGCAATGAGCAGACCGGCGACTGCCGGCCCGACCGCGCGAGCGGCGTTCACCATCGTCGAGTTGAGACTCACGGCATTGCGCACCTGCTCGGCGCCGACCATCTCACGCACGAACGACTGGCGGGCAGGGTTTTCGAAGCAGTTGTTGAGGCCGAGCACCACGGCGAGCACGCAGATCTCCCAGAACACCACGACGTGCGTGACGACGAGGAGTCCGAGGACAAGCGCCTGCACCCCCATCAGTGTCTGGAGCGCGATCATGAGCCGGCGCTTGTCGACCCGGTCGGCGATCACACCGCCATACGGCCCGAGCAGGAGCACCGGCAGCGTCTGCAACGCCAGCACGAAGCCGATCGCCGTCGCCGAATGCGTGACCGTGAACACCAGCCACGACTGCGCAACCGACTGCATCCACGTGCCGATGAGCGACGTGCTCTGACCAAAGAAGTACCGCCGGAAGTTCGGGATCGAGAGCGCGGAGAACGTCCGCCGGCTGACCGCGAGGATACGGCTCACCCGCCGGCCATCCGTGCGGCCGGGGTGTGCTCCAGCATGCGTTCGGCGAGCGCTTCCAGGATCGGGACCGCGGCGACCAGCGTCTGCCGGTCTGCGTCATCAAGATCGCGGAGCAGGCGTGACAGCGAGTCGTTGCGCTCCGATCGGATGCGCTCGAGGAGCCTGCGTCCCTTCGCCGTGACCTCAACGCGGCAGACCCGCCGATCGCCTTCCGCGACCAGGCGCCGCATCAACCCCGCCACCTCGAGCTTTGGGATGAGCCGGGAGAGCATGGTCGGATTCAGTCCCGCGTATCCGGCGAGGTCCGACAGGCGCAACGGCCCGTGGTGATCGATGGCGACCAGGAGGTCCACCTCGGTCGTGGTCATCGTGCCTGCAGCCGCTGTGGGTCGCAGCCGTCGCGAGACGCGCGCGATGGCGATTCGGAGGCGCGCCGTGTTCAGGTCCGACCCCTCGCCCACCGCGGTCGCCGGCCCCGCGAGCATCACCGTCTTTGCCATGTGCCCTCGTCAACTCCCGTCCGAAAGATACTTGTTTGCTGGCAAGCATCATACCGCGACAGGGCGCGGCGGCGCCGAATCAGGAGCGCTCGGGTGAGCCCGTACGAGGGCTCGCGGATCAGCCTACGCGGTCTCTCGAATCAGGCCGGCGAGCGTGCGAACCCCTTCCGCAAGCGTTTGCTCATCAGATCCGCCGAACCCGAGGATCAGACCCGATCGCGAGGGTGTTCCCGCATAGAGTGCCGACAGCGACGCGGGATACAGGCCGTGCTGCGCGGCGCGGCGCGCGAGCGCACGATCGTCGATCGTGTCATCCAGGAACGTCAGCAGATGAAGCCCGGCGTCGGTGTTGTCGATGGTCATGACATCGACGGCGTGCTCGCGAACGGCCGCGATGACCGCGTCCCGTCGGCGCAGGTACACCGCGCGCATACGTCGCAGATGCCGCGCGAAGTGTCCCTCGTTGAGAAAGTCCGCGAGCACGAGTTGATAGAGCAAGGGCGAGCACAGATCGAGGGTTTCGCGCGTTCGCACGAAACGCGTGATCAACTCGTGCGGCACCACCAGGTAGCCGAGGCGCAGTGCGGGAAAGAGTACCTTGCTGAAGGTGCCGAGGTAGATGACGCGATCATTGGAGTCCATCCCCTGCAGCGCGCCGAGAGTCCGGCTCGAGTATCGAAACTCGCTGTCGTAGTCGTCCTCGAGGATCCACGAGTTGTTGCGCTCTGCCCAACCCAGAAGCTCGAGCCGTCGAGACACACCAAGCGAGACACCGAGTGGGTACTGGTGCGACGGTGTGACGTACACGAGTTTCGCCTGCGCGCCGACCCGGGTCAGCGCAGCAACGTCGATGCCCTCCTTGTCGACTGGGATCGGTACGACACTCTTTCCGTACACGGCCAGTGCTTGCCGTGCTCCGCGATATCCCGGCTCCTCCATGCACGCGACCGATTCCGCAGTGGTAAGGGCCATGGCGGCAACACGCAGGCCGAGCTGCGAGCCGGAGACGATGATCACCTGCTCCGGATCGCAGTCGACTGCTCGCGCCGTGCGCAGGTACGCCGCGATTGCCTCACGGAGCGGCGCATACCCTGCTGGATCACCGTATGCAAGCAGGTCATCGCTGAGCTGCGCGGCATGCCTGCGAATCAGCCGCGCAAACGTCTCATGCGGAAAGTGGTCGAGCGCGGGGAGGCTCTTGAAGGTTCCGGAGCCATCGTCGCGGCGGCTGCGAGTCGCGCCGGGAGCGAGGGCAAGCACTCGCCGGGGACGCGCCGGTATCGGCGACGGCAAGCGCATCGGCCTCGCGACCTCATCCGGGATGCAATCGCGGACGTACGTCCCGGAACCGACCTTGCCTTCGAGATAGCCTTCGTGCAGCAGTTGCTCGAACGCGTTGAGGACAGGAAGACGTGAGATCCGGAGCTCGGCGGCGAGCGTGCGCGTGGACGGGAGGCGTTGTCCCGGTCCGAGCCGGCCGGAGAGGATGGCCGTGCGATAGCCCTCATAGATCTGTGTGTAGAAGGGAATTCCCGACGCGCGATCGAATGGGATGTACGGCGTGAGCCCTGCTGTGGGGGCCGCCTTCATCGCCACGACAACCTGGAGTGCCTGGCCGCCGGGGACCAAGAAGGCGATACCTGCATCGTCTCGGGGCAGAGACTGACGTCACGCCGGCGGCCAAGCGTTATCAGCGTGATGCGTGCGCGGCGAAAACGCGAGTACCACTTCCGCACGTCTCGCCCACGCCATTCGCGTGTGCCATTTCGTGCATGCCCCATCGTCCCATTCTGTGCGTTTGCTGGGAGATACTCATCACCCAACAGAGTGATCTTTTGCACACCCATGTCAGTCCATTTCGTCTGACACCAAGGCACACGGAGTTTGTTCGCGCAGCGCGATCTGTCGCGATAACCGTTCCTGCGTACCACTTTTCTCTGAATGACGCAGACCATTCGGCGCCGATGCGTGAATTGCTCGTTCCCCCACTGGAGTGAATTAAGCGCACGACACTCGTTTCACACGGAGGCGTTCCGTATCGTCGTTCGCACCATCAGTCACTCGATGTATCGAGGAGGTACGCATGACGTTAAAACACGTCTGGGAACGGAGAACCATTGTTGCTGTCGTCGGACTCGGCGCTGTCGTGCTCGCGGCATGCGGCGGTACCAGCAACGCCACCGGTCCCGCCGTCACCAAGACCACGGCGACGTTCGCTGAGGGCCCGGGGTCCCAGCCCAACTACATCTTCCCGCTCGCTTCGCTGGCGTACTTCAGCGTTTCGAACCTCAGCCAGTTCCAGTACCTCATGTACCGGCCGCTGTACTGGTTCGGCGACAACGGCCAGGTCCAGCTGAACACCAGCCTGAGCCTCGCCGATCCGCCCGTGTATTCCGCGGACGGCAAGTCGGTCACCATCACCCTCAAGGGCTGGAAGTGGTCGGACGGGACGCAGATCACCGCGCGTGACATCCAGTTCTGGCAGAACATGGTCACCGCGAACAAGGAGAACTGGGCGGGCTACTCCCCTGGTGAGTATCCGGACAACGTCCTCAGCACGACGATCAACCCGACCAACCCGCTGCAGATCACGTTCAATCTCAGCCAGGCCTACGGCTCGTACTTCTTCACGTACAACGAGCTGAGCCAGATCACGCCGCTCCCCCAGCACGTCTGGGACAAGGAATCGGCCACCGGTGCGGTCGGCAACTGGGATGACACGCCGGCCGGCGCGCAGGCGGTCTTCAAGTACCTCGACTCGGAGTCGAAGTCCATCTCGACCTACAACACCAACCCACTGTGGCAGGTGGTCTCGGGTCCGTGGAAGCTGAAGTCGCTCGACACCGCCGGCAACGTCGCGATGATCCCGAACCCCGAATACGGCGGACCGATCAAGCCGACGCTCAAGGAATTCTTCGAGGTGCCGTTCACGCAGGCAGGCGCCGAGTTCAACCAGTTGAAGGCGGCCACGTCGGTCACCAACACCATCGTCGACTACGGCTATCTCCCGGCCAACGACGCGCTGCAGAAGAATTCGCTCAGCAACGTCTACAACTTCCAGCCGTGGACGGGATGGCAGGTGCTGTTCTTCCCGGAGAACTTCACGAATCCGGTGAGTGGGCCGATCTTCAAGCAGCTGTATTTCAGGCAGGCGATGCAAGACCTGGTCGATCAGAACACGTTCATCAGCAAGGCATTCTTCGGGTACGCCTACCCGACGTACGGCCCGGTGCCGACCAAGCCAACCTCGAACTTTGTCGACTCGTTCGAGAAGAGCAATCCGTACCCGTATGACCCGAGCAAGGCAATCTCGCTGCTCAAGGCAAACGGATGGACGGTCAATGCTGATGGCACTAGCACGTGCACCAACCCCGGCACTGGTGCGGGTCAGTGCGGCGCCGATATCCCGCAGGGGGCCAAGGCGTCGTTCGGACTCCAGTACGAGAGCGGACAGCCCTCTCTCGACCAGGAGATGGCGCAGCTGAAGACCGATTTCGCGCAGGCCGGTATCGCGATCGATCTGACCACAGCCCCGTTTGACACGGTCATCGGTAATGCGCAGCCCTGCAAGACGGGTTCGCCGTGCACCTGGGACATGGAGTTCTGGGGTGGTGGCTGGATCTACGCACCCGACTACGAACCCACGGGTGATGAGCTCTGGTCGTGCACCGGCTCCGGCGCCAGCGTCCAGTACGCGGGCTCGGACTCCGGCGGTTACTGCGACCCGCAGGCGGAGAGCGACATCCTCGCAACCGAGACGAGTAGCAACGTGCAGGCCATGTACACGTACGAGGACTACCTCGCCAAGCAGCTCCCGGTCATCTGGCTACCCGTCGCATACGCGCAACTCTCTGAGATCAACAAGGATCTGAAGGGCACCGATCCTCAGGATCCGCTGTTGCAGATCTACCCGGAGAACTGGCGCTGGTCCTGACCCGAAACCCACGACCCGCCTAGCGACATCGACGAGGGGTGCCGGCTTCGGCCGGCATCCCTCACTCGTTGTCCGTCGCGAAACAGGCGGCCGCGAAGTCGGCCATCGACGAGAACGTGAAATCCGGTTGCACCGGAATCCCCGGCGGAGGCGTCGCACCCCATCCCGCGCGCTCGCCACGCCGGTCGATCCACACGGTCGGCAACCCGAGCCGTCTCGCCGGGACGTGGTCGTGAAAGAGACTCTGCGCGACGTGCAGCAGACGGCCGTCGCCAACACCGAGCGCATGCACGGTATCCACAAGGACTTCGAAATTCCTGGGTGATGGTTTGTACGATCCGATGTCCTGGGCCGTGAGGATGGCGTCGAAATGGACGCCGAGGCGCGCGTTGCTCGCGGCGAATGACTGGCGGTCGATGTTGGAGAGAATCACCAGCTTGTAGCGCGTCGCGAGCTTCGCAAGCGCACTTGGTGAGTCGGGAAACGCGGGCCAATCCGGAACCGATGTGGCCAGACGTTTGCTTTCCTCGTCGCTGACATCGATGCCGAGTGACGTCCCGAGGCTGCGCATCGCCGCATCGAGAATGTCCGGATAGAGCGCGCGCGGCGTGAGCTCCTCCTGGCGCGCCTCCACCACCGCGTAGCGCTCGAGCAGTTCCTCGACGCTGAGGTGGAGGTGATGCGCACTCGCCCACGGCGACAGCACCGAGGCGATGCCCGCCTCCCAGTTGATCAGCGTGCCGTAGCAATCGAAACTCAATGCGTCTGCGTCGGTGAGCCTCATCGCCGCAGTTGTACGGCATTCGTGCCGCCGCGGGCCACGCCGGCCTGGGTGAGCAAGACGGAGTGGAGGCTCTGACCGCGGTTGCGAAGCGATAGTCTTCGCCGCGATGGACAGATACGCCGACAGCCCTGCATACCTCGGACCGACGACGTTCTGCAAGCTCCCGTTGCTGACGACCGGGGCGGAGCTCGACGCGATCAAGCCCGATATCGCCGTCGTCGGCGCTCCCTGGGACGAAGGCGTCACCTACCGCCCCGGGGCGCGTTTCGGTCCACGCAGCGTGCGTACGGCGACGTACCAGTCCGCCGAGTGGCACCTCGAGCTCGAAGTGGCGCCACTCGAGGTCCTTCGCGTCGTCGATTATGGTGACGCGCTCTGTCTCCCCGGCATGGTCGAGGCGTCACACGCAGCGATCCGGGCGCGGGTCGGCGAGGTCGCGCAGCGATCGATCATGCCGCTCGTGATCGGCGGTGATCACTCCATCACGTGGCCGTCGGCGACAGCCGTTGCGTCAGCGTACCCGCCGGGAAGTCTCGGCATCGTGCATTTCGACGCGCACGCCGATACCGGGGACAACCAGTGGGGCAACCTGTACTCGCATGGATCCCCGATGCGCCGCCTCATCGAGTCGGGTGTCGTTCCTGGGCGCAATTTCGTGCAAGTTGGACTGCGCGGATACTGGCCGCCCAAGGACACCTTCGACTGGATGCGCGCGCAGGGGATGCGATGGCACCTCATGGGCGAGCTCCGCGATCGCGGCGTCGTGCCAGTCATCGCGGACGCGATCGCACAGGCGCTCGACGGTCCAGAGCACATCTACCTGTCCGTCGATATCGACGTGCTCGATCCCGGGTTTGCGCCCGGGACCGGAACTCCAGAACCCGGTGGGATGCAACCGGTCGACCTCCTCCGCGCGATTCGGGAGATCGTGCTGCGTACCGACGTCGTTGCGATGGATGTCGTGGAGGTGTCGCCACCCTACGACTGGGCCGAGATCACCTCGCAGAACGCACACCGATGCCTGCTCGAGGCCATCTCAGCGATCGCCGTCAAGCGTCGCGACGGCGGGGGCACGCACAGCCACTGACCGGCCGGGCAGCGCGAGGGCGAGCGGCAAGCCGAGCAGGCCGATGACGGCGAGCGCCGCGAGTGGCACGTAGGCGTTGCCCATAACCGCCTGAATCACGAGCACGAGCACCACACCCCCGAGGTTGCCCGCCATGAGCAGGAAACCGGCAGCGGCGCCCTCGCGCGCCATCCCGGCGTGGATCGCCGACCAGTCGAGGACGACGGGCAGGCAGGTCATGATCGCGAATCCCGTGGCGAAGAACCACACACCGAGCCAGACGACGTCGTGCTGCAGATCGGTGGCGACGAACGCGGCTGCGCTGAAGGCGAGCGCCACCACCAGCATGGTGCGTCGCTGGTTGCGCGCGGCGACAATCGGCGGCAGAATCGCGGCGCCGACAATGCCGCCGGCGGTGAGCACCGCGATGAGATTGCCGGCCGCGCCACCCTCGCCGAAATTCGCGAGCACCGGCTGCAACCACGTGGCGACCGCGTTGTACACACCCATTCCGATGAAGATGAGTCCACCGAGGAGCCACATGAATTTGTCGTTGATCAGCCAGCGCATGCTCACTGACGTCGAGGCGTCATCCGGGTAGATCGCGGGGACTCGCAGCAACAGCAGCATGAGTCCGCCGGCAACCACCGACGGGACTGCTTCCACGGTCAGTACCAGACGGAGACCGCCTGCTGAGAAAAGCGGTGCAGCGATGAGCACTGACGCGAGGATCCCGAGAAACAGCGCGACGCTGCCGATCGAAATCGCGGTCGCGCGTTCCGCGTGGGGAAAATATCGCGCGGCAACTTTGGTGATGCTGTTCAGCACAAAGGGCTGCCCCGCGGCGATCACCACCTGGCCCGCGAGCTGGATGCCGAACGATGTGGGCGCAATGACCCGCACGATCGCGCCCACGCCCGTGAGCACCGCGCCGATTGCCAGCGCATGCGTGAACCGCGCATCCAGCCAGCGACCGACAGGCAGAGCGAGCACCACGTAGATGAAGGGAAAGATCGCGGCGAGGTCACCGACCGTACCGACGTCGGTGTGCAAGACCCTGGCCGAGTCGGTGTCGATTGCCGCGAAGGTGAGCCAGAGCAGTTGCGTGCATGCGGCGAGGACGGCGTAGACGACGAGGATCGCCCACCGAATTGCCGGCGGGCGCGCGGGCGTGGTGTTCATGCGTTCAACCGTTCGTACACACCGTGGAGGCGATGATAGAGGCGCCGATATTCCTCGTACATGGGCTTGTAGACGACGCGCGCCCGAGGATCCGGATCGAACGACGCGTCGACGCGGACACGCGCCGCAGCGCCGGCGAGGTCGATGTTTCCCAGCGACATCGACGCGAACAGCGCGGCGCCGCGCAGATTCGCGTACATCGGCGAGGCGACGCGCTCGATGCGCCGGTCGAGGATATCGGCGTGGATCTGACACCAGAGATCGGACGATGCACCGCCGCCGAGGATGCGGAGCACCGGCATGGGACGCTTGACGAAGCGCTCCACGGAATCGAGCAGCCAGCGCGCGTTGAACGCCACACCTTCGAGGACCGCGCGCACCAGGTCCGCACGCCCGGTGGTCATCGACACGTTGAGAAACGCAGCGCGTAGCGTCCGGTCGTCCACCGGGCTACGCTCTCCGTTCAGCCACGGCGTGAACATCACGCCGCCGGCCCCGGCGGAGGCGGTTGCCGCCAGGGCCGTGAGCCGCTCGTACCCTGCGTGCCCTGCCGGGTCCAGACCGTCGCCGGCGCCGACGGAGTCACGCAGCCACTGCAGGCACACCCCGGCGGTCTCGTGGTTGTTGGCGACGAGATAGGACCCGGCTCGCAGCCCCGGGACGGACGCCACCTGATGGAAGACATCGGTCCGCTTGAACGGCACCTCGCATCCGATCCAGGCGGTGGTACTGATGGTCAGGTGGCCCGCGTACGGCGTGACCGCACCGGAGCCGATATACCCCGTGTGGAGATCCGGGATGCCGGCCACCACCGGGATGCCCTCAGGCAGCCCGAGGGACGCCGCGACGTCGGCGAGCAGACCGCCGAGCACCGTCCCGGTCGGCAGCAGCTCCGGCAGCTTTGCCGCCTCGCGACCCGAGCGGCGGATCAGCGCCGGCTGGTACCCACCCGTGCCTCGCGGGCGGTTGTCGGTGAGCCAGGACAGGATCATCGAAGCCTGCGTTGCGGCGCGCCGTCCCGTGAAGCGCATGCCCAGATAGTCGAGCGGCTCGAGCAGCGTTTCCACGCGGCCGTACAGCTCGGGCTCGTGCGTGGCGAGATGCAGATGGTGGCCGAGCGGGTCGGCGCCACCGGGCGACGGCGCGCCACCGGTGATGCGCAACCAGCTCACGAGATTGCCGGGCGAATAGCCCACGATGCTGATCGGCCCGCCCAACCGCTCGGCGGCAAGCGCACGGCCGCGCGTGTCCGACCAGAGGATGCACGGCCCGATCGCCTCGCCATTCGCGCCGACCGGGACTGTCGATCCCCACTGGCCGGTGATGCCGACGCCAACCGCATCGCGGCCGGCGACGCCCTGGTCAAGGACCTCAGCCATCCCCTCACGAATGCCGTCCCACCAGGCTGCGGGATCCTGGACGGCGCCGCCATCGTCCGTGTACGTCGTGCCGACCGTGCGATGAGCGACTGCGAGGAGTTCGCCGTCGAGCGTGACGGCGCCGGTCTTCGGGCCACCCGTTCCGAGATCCACCGCGAGGATCCAGGGTGCGGCCATCTCCCCTACGGCACCACGTCGTACATCGCGTCGAGCGCGGCTGCGAACAGCATGTCGAGGGCCTCGTTGCCCTCGGGCGAGCCGCCGAGCCCGTACAGCGCGCCGCTCCGAGCCGGACCGAGCCCCGGCGTCTTCGCGTACGCCACCGCTTCGTGCAGGTCCGCGAGGAACGCCTCGGCGACACCGTCTGCTGTGTTTGGCCGGGTCACGCAGAAATGCAGGCCCGGCGGCAGCTGCAGCGCGTTGAGTCGCCAGCCTTTGCTGATCAGGAAATCATTGACGTGATAGATGTCGATGCCCCGTCCGCGGAAGGCGATGATGAACGTCGGATCGCCGAAGATCTCGAACTCCGGGATCTCGGCAACGCCGGCGAGAATCGTCGCAGCAGTTTCGAAGATGCGCTCGGCGATCTCCATGTATCCCTGCTCGCCGAGGCTGAGCATCGCGGCCCACGCGGCGGCAACGATCCCGCCGGAACGGCTGCCGGAAAGCCCTGGTGACATGTAGATGCCGCCTGGCCAGTCCGGGTAGCTGAAGTACTGATACCGGCGCAACGCACTGTTCCGATACAGCAGCACCGACGTCCCTTTCAGCGCATATCCAAACTTGTGCGTGTCTGCGGAGATCGACGTGACTCCCGGGAGGCGGAAATCGAAGGTGGGGATCGGATATCCCAGGCGTTCCGCCCACGGCAGGATGAAGCCGCCCATGCACCCGTCGACGTGGAGCCCGAGGTCGTGCTCGAGCGCCAGCGCCGACATCTCCTCGATGGGATCGATGAGCCCGTGCGGGTAGTTCCCCGCCGACCCGACGATCGCGACCGTGTTCTCGGTCACGTGGTCACGCATCCAGTCGACGTCGGCGCGCCAGTCATCGCCCACCGGTGCCTGGAGCAGCGTGATCCCGAGCATGTGCGCCGCCTTCTGCAATGCGACGTGCGCGGTGATCGGGATGATCACCTCCGGGGCGGTGATCCCCTTCTCGATGCGTCCGCGCTCGCGATAGACGAGCATCGGGTTGATCAGGCTCTCGGTGCCGCCGAACGTGACGACGCCACACACCTCATCGCCCTGGTGGTGTTGCGCGACGGCCTCACCGTGGAGCAGCGACGCGGTCATGGCGACGATCTCGCCCTCGAGCTTGGTTGCGCTTGGATACATGTCGCGCTGCAGCACGTTGGCGTGGGCGAACAGCGCGTACGCCTCGGTGAGGAACCGGTAGTGATCGTGACCGCCGTGATAGATGGAGCCCGACACGCGCCCGGCATTTCCCATCTGGTCCTCCTCGGTCGCCATCGCACTGAGTTCGGCGAGGATGCTCTCCCGTGACCGCGCTTCGGCCGGGATCCGGTGGTTGGCCTCGAAGCGGTCGCGATAGGGGTGGAAGTCGATGAGTGCCGCGAAGTCCTGCGAGCCGTCCTGCTCTTCGTCGGGCTTGTGGGGCTCCGGAGATTCCTGGGCCACGCCGTGTTCCTCCATCGAGGCCGGATTGTCCCCGAAGCGCGGTCGTGGGCGTAGCGAGGCAACCGCGTCTATGCTCGCAATCGATGGCTGACGAGGTCGTTCTGATCGATGCTGCGGGCCGCGAAGTCCCGATCACCAACCCCGGCAAGGTCTATTTCAGCGAGCGCGGCGACACCAAACTCGATCTCGTCAGGTACTACCAGGCGGTCGAGGAGCCGCTCATGCGCGCCATGGGCGGCCGTCCGGTACTCCTCCAGCGCTTCCCGAATGGCGCGAGCGGTCCATCGTTCTTCCAGAAGCGCGTCCCGGATACGCGCCCGGAATGGCTCGAGACGACGATCGTCAGCACACCGAACGGCACCACGTCCCTGGCGCTGGTGGCGGCAGACCTGGCGCACGTGCTGTGGGCGGTGAACCTCGGGTGCCTCGGATTTCATGTGTGGCCCTCGCTGGCGTCGGATCCGGATCATGCCGACGAGCTCCGCATCGATCTGGATCCGAGCCCCGGAGTCACCTTCGCGATGGTGCGGGAGGCAGCCGTGGAGGTGCGGGCGCTCTTCGATGAGCTCGGCGTCATGTGTCTGCCGAAGACCACCGGCAACCGCGGCATTCACGTGTACGTTCGCCTGCAGCCCCGCTGGACCTCGTACGACGTGCGCTCAGCGGCTGTTGCAGTCGGACGCGAGCTCGAACGGCGGCGGCCGGACCTCATCACCTGCGCCTGGTGGAAGGAGGAACGCGGCCGGCGGGTTTTCATCGATTTCAACCAGAACGCGCCGCACAAGACGATCTTCGGCGCATGGTCGGTGCGTGCGCGGCCGGGGGCGCAGGTGTCGACACCCTTCGCCTGGAATGAGCTGGAGGACATCACGCCGGACGTGCTCACGATTGCCACCGTTCCGCCGCGAGTCGCCGCGGGCGGGGACCCGTGGCTGCCGATGTCGTCCGCCCCCCAGTCGCTCGAGCCGGTACTCGCGCTCCACGAGCGGGATGCAGCAGCAGGGCTGCCCGACGCACCATGGCCGCCGCAGTACCCGAAGATGCCCAACGAGCCGTCTCGGGTCGCGCCAAGCCGGGCTCGAAAACCCGACACGCCCGCCTGAGGAATGCGCCGAGCGAGCCATTCGTGCCGCGTTGTAATCCGCCAGGCTCTCCTGGCCCGTGATCGGGCCTTGCAGAGCCCTGGCCGGCGGTTACGCGCCGGAGCCCTTCCACGCGTCGCGGTGCTGGGGCTGCGTCAGGAACGCGTCGCGAACCCGCTGACGCACCTCCGAGTCGAGGATCACATCCGCGCCGATGCGCGCGAGCACTTCGGCGGCTTTCAGCATCGCCTCCTCGCCTCTCGGTGATAGCGCCGCCTCGCGAAACGCGTGTGTGTGCGGGCCGATGCCGTCGTCGGCGATGGCGAACTCGGGATGCAGCGTCGGCGCCGCATACGACACGTCGCCCACATCGGTCGACCCGGTGCGCTCCCACGGGGTCACTCGATCCTCGGCAAGCCCGACCCCCGCAAGATGCACGCTCGCCAGCTCTGCAAGCACGGGATTGGAACGCAGATCCAGGTACGTCTCGCGTTCGTCGAGCTGCAGCGTGCATCCCGTTGCCTGCGCGGCTGCTTCGAAGATGGCACGAAAGCGCGTGTTCATCGTGCGCAGATATTCGCCGTCGCGTGCACGCGTCAGGTACTCGCCGCGCGTCAGCTCCGGGATGATGTTCGGCGCCGTGCCGCCCTCGATGACGAAGCCGTGCACGCGCGCATCGTCGCGCAGTTGCTGACGCCAGAGTGAGATGCCGTTGTACGCATGCACGAAGGCGTCGAGCGCGTTGATGCCCTGGTCCGGATGTCCTGCGGCGTGCGCGGCCTTGCCGCGGAACGTCCACTCCCAGTGCGTGCAAGCTAGCGCGTACTGGACCGATGCGGTGCGGTCCGACGGATGGAAGATCAACACGGCATCGCAGTCGTCGAACAAGCCGTCGTGACAGAGCGGGATCTTGCCGCCGCCACCCTCCTCCGCCGGTGTGCCGACGATGGTCACGCGCGCGTCGACGCCCGCTGCGCCCAGCGACTCCGCGAGGGCGATGCCCGCTCCCGCGGACGAGGTTGCGATGAGGTTGTGTCCGCACGCGTGCCCGAGTCCCCGCAATGCGTCGTATTCGCAGAGAAACGCAACGTGGGGCCCGGTGTTTCCCCGCCTCGCGACGAACGCCGTGGGCATGCCGGAGACGCCGCGCTCCACCACAAATCCGCGCTGTTCGATGAGTCCACTGAGCAGGCGCGATGACTCGAACTCCTCGAAGCCGATCTCCGCCAGCGCATGGATGGCGTGTGACGCAGTGAGCAGGTCGTCCTGGCAGCCTCGCGTCGCGTCGTGGATCGATGTGCGCAGGTCCGGCGCGCTGGTTGTGGTCATCGTCGTCTCCTTCTTGCTGGCCTGCTGACGAGGATGTCACCGATCACGTCTCGAACGAGATCAGCCAACTCCTCGGACGGGACGTCCTTGAGCATGTCACCGGAGAGCACCAAGGAGGCCATGATCGCGCCCACGGCGGAGATCATGCGCACTCGGTCGCGGAGCGGTACAGCCGGGTCGGAGAACACGTGCCGGAACAACTCCTCGATGTCCTGGTTCGCCTCCTCGTGCTCTTCCGCGTCGTGGAGCCGGAACGCCGAGCTGTTGCGTTGGTGCATCAGGATGAGGCGCCGGTTCGCGAAGATCTCGTCGATCAGCCCGTCGAGCAGCTGCGCCCACGCCTCGAGGCTCGCCGGCATCTCGCCGATACGTTCCATCGCGCGGCGTCCGATTTCATGCAGGCGCATGTGCAGCGCCAGCAGGATCTCGTCCTTGCTCTCGAAGTGGTAGTAGATCGCCGCTTTCGAGAAGCCGAGCTGGTCGGCGATCTCGCGAAGCGATGTCTTGTCGAAGCCCTGCTCGATGAAGAGATCCATCGCGATGTCGAGGATGCGATCGCGCGTGCTCACCGGCTGCTCGACCGGCACTTCGGGCACCCGATGGCGTGGAGCGCCACGGGGCCGCGCGCGGCCACTCGGGGTCCGGGTCCTGCGAGGCACGTCTTTCATCATACTTGACGACCGGTAAGTAATCTGCTTACCATACGGCAAGTAAGCCGGACGACCGACCACCCGAGGTTCGCCATGACGGAAGCAATGATGATCGAGGCGGAGGCCCTCACCAAGCGTTACGGGCAGACCCAGGCTCTCGCGGGGGTCAGCCTCCGGGTCCCAGCCGGGTCAATCCTGGGCGTGCTCGGCCCCAACGGCGCCGGCAAGACCACCGCGGTGCGCATCCTCACCACCCTCGCGGTCCCCAACAGCGGGCACGCACGGATCGCGGGGTTCGACGTCGTCACCGAGGCGGCTGCGGTGCGTCGGACGATCGGCGTCACCGCGCAGGACGCGACGCTCGACGAGTTGCTCACCGGCCGGCAGAACCTTGTCATGGTCGGCGAGTTGAGCGGGCTGCACCGGGGCGACGCCAAAGCGCGTGCCACCGACCTGCTCGCCCGATTCCAGCTCAGCGATGCGGCAGACCGTGTCCTCAAGGGCTACTCAGGTGGCATGCGCCGCCGCCTCGACCTCGCGGCCGGCCTGGTAATGCGTCCGCCGGTCCTCTTCCTCGATGAGCCCACGACGGGACTCGATCCCACTGGCCGCGCCGAGATGTGGCAGATCATCCGCGACCTCGTCAGTGACGGCGCTACTTTGCTCCTCACGACGCAATACCTCGACGAGGCGGACGCGCTGGCCGATCGGATCGCGGTCATCGATCACGGCTCTGTGATTGCCGAAGGTACCCCGGCGGAGCTGAAGGCCGCGACCGGCGGTGCCCGCCTCGAGGTGACTCTCAGCGCCGCGCACCCGGCCGCCCTCGCCGCGCTCACACCGCTTGTCGACGGACGCGTGGAAGTGAGCCTGGACGGGAAGCAGCTGAAAGCAGCGGTGCGCAGCGGGTCCGGGCTGGCAACCGCGGTCGTGCGCGCGCTCGACAGCGCCGGCGTGCTCGTCGACGACGTCCAGGTTCGGCCGCCTTCGCTCGACGACGTCTTCTTTGCGCTGACGGGTGGTCCCGCTGATGACGAAACCATTCACCGCGAACCGACACGCCAACTGCAGGAGGTATCGGCATGAGTGTCGCAACGATCACGTCGCGGCCGGTCGCGTCGCAACCGCTGCGCAGGGGGCTGAATGCCAAGTGGCACAACGTCATGGCGCTCACGCGCCGGAACATCATCCACATCACCCGTGAGCCGCTGCAGCTGTCGGACGTGACCGTGCAGCCAATCCTCTTCACCCTGCTGTTCGTGTTCGTGTTCGGCTCCGGCGTGCCGATCCCCGGTGGCTATGCGAACTTCGCGATCGCCGGGCTGATGCTGATGAACTTGACCACATCAGCGATGGGGACGGCAGTTGGCTTGAGCAGTGACCTGTCGACGGGCGCCATCGATCGCTTTCGCACCCTGCCGATGTGGCGCTCCGCCGTGCTGATGGGGCGCTCGATCGCGGACGTCCTCTCAGCGGCGTTGTGCATCCTGATCGTCGCCGCGACCGGCTTGGTCGTCGGCTGGCGGCCGGACGCGGGCGTGTTCTCGATCCTCGGTGGGCTCGCCATCCCGCTGCTCTTCGCGTACTCGCTCTCGTGGGCATGCGCGTGCCTCGGCCTCGTTTCGAAAGGGCCGGAGTCCGCGGCGGGTGTCGGGCTGATCTTTCTCTTCCCGCTGGCAATCGTCTCCAACGCTTTGGTGCCGACCCAGGGTATGCCCGCCTGGTTGCAGGTCATCGCCAACTGGAACCCGGTCAGCGCGGTGACGGCGGCCGCGCGCACGCTGTTCGGCAACCCCAACCCGTCCGCGACATTGCACGTCTGGCCGATGCAACACCCAGTGCTGGCGGCGCTGGCATGGTCTGTCGCGATTCTGGTCGTGTTCGTGCCGCTCGCGACACACCTCTACCGGCGGCGCACCACCGGCTGATCGATGCGCGCCCGAGGTGCGCACCTCGGGCGCGATCAACCCGGCTATCCTGCCCGCGTGGAGGCGCTGAAAGCCGATTCCGTCGAGCGCTTGTACGCCGAGTCCGAGGCGTCATTCGCGGATTGGGAAATCGTCAAGGACGTGGTCGACGAGTTCATCGACCTCGCCCTCAACTATCGCCAGAGCGGGCACCCGGGGGGATCGCGGTCGAAGGTGCATCTGTTGCTCGCGACGATGCTGTCTGGCGCGATGCGTTGGGACATCCGCCGGCCCTGGTTGCCCTATGCGGACCGCTTCGTCCTCTCGGCGGGACACACAGCTCCGGTTGTGTACGCGACACTCGCGGCGCTCAACGAGGTGCTGCGCGTCCGCGCGTCTCGCGATCCGGATCCGGCATTCGCGTTTCCCGATGATGGTCGCTGGGCGCTGACGTTCGAGGACCTCCTCCAACTGCGCCGTCGTGGCGGTCTCGCCGGCCATCCGGAGATGGCGGGCAAAACACTCTTTTTCAAGTTCAACACCGGGCCGTCGGGGCACGGCATGCCGCCGTCCGCCGGTGAGGCGCTCGCGCTCAAGCTCGCCGGAGCAGGCGATGTTCGCGTGTTCGTCGTGGAAGGCGAAGGCGGATTGACTGCCGGTGCGAGCCATGAGACGCGCAACGCAGCGTGGGGCCTCGGGCTCTCGAACCTCGTATTCCTCGTCGACTGGAACGATTTCGGCATCGACGACTTCGCCGCGTCGTCGGTGGTGCCTGGAACGCCGGCAACGTGGTTCGGCGCCTATGACTGGCGGGTCAGCGGAACCATGGACGGCAGTGAATGGGCGCCGGTCACGAAAACCGTGCTTGATGCGGCGCGCGGGGAGAACCCCGCCCACGTGCCATCGGTTGGTTGGTTCCGCACTCGCAAGGGACGCGGATACCTCAAGTACGACAACAAAAGTCATGGCTCGCCGCACGCAATGAACAGTGAGTTGTTCTGGGAATTGCGCAAAGCGTTCATGGCGAAATACGGCATCGAGTACGCCGGCGTCGACGAGGCGGCGCCCGCTGATCCGGCAGCCGTGCTCGCGCAGGGCGCGGAGAATCTGCGCCGCGCGGCCGCAGTGTTCGCGAGCCACACCGCAACCGTCGATGCGGTCTCCGATCGGCTCGCGGCGCTCGCGCGCGAGGTACCCGAGGAAATAGCCGGCGTGTCCGTGCGCGGGCGTGGCGCGCAGGTGTTCTCCGACCCGCGTCTGACTGACTTCCGGAACTATCCCGCAGCGATGTATCGCAAGCCGGGGGAGCGCCAGGCCAACCGCACTGCATTCGGCGCCTGGAGCTCATGGGTCAACGCGATGGCCCTGCAGGACTATGGACGCCCACTGTTCATCGCCGCATCTGCCGACCTTGCCGAACTCGACCAATCTCTCCGGCTTCGGAAAGGACTTCGGCGACATGCCCGGGTCCGGCTGGTACCAGCGAGACACGAATCCTGACGGCTCCCTGCTCCCCACCGAAATCACCGAGTTCACCAACGCTGGAATGATGGCCGGGCTCGCCACGGTGAATATGGCCGAGGATCCCTTCACGTCCTTCACCGGATTCTGGGGCGCCTGTTCGACATATGGCTCCTTCAGCTACTTGAAGTACGGCGAGATGCGACTCTTCAGCCAGCTCGCGCAGGACTGTGAGTTGAAGGTCGGCAAGGTGCTCTGGGTCGCCGGCCACTCAGGTCCCGAGACAGCGGAGGACTCGCGCACCCATTTCGGGATTTACGAACCGGGCGTGACACAACTCTTCCCCGAAGGCAAGGTCGTGGACTTGCACCCGTGGGAGTACAACGAGGTTCCGGTCGTGCTCGCTGCTGCGCTGGCGACGGATATCCCGATCATCGCGCTCCATCTCACGAGACCGGCCGTCGAACTCCCCGACCGCGACGCGCTCAACATGCCCAGTCACTTCGAGGCCGCGCACGGCGCTTACGTGCTCCGCCCCTTCCGCAACGACCTGCCTGCCATGGGGACCGTGGTCGTCCAGGGCACGCTCACCACAGCCAACATCGTCAAGATTCTGCCTGATCTAGACAACCTTGGCCTCAACGTGAAAGTCGTTGCGGCAATCAGCCCGCAGCTGTTCCGGCTCGAGTCCGCTTCGTACCGTGAGCGTGTGCTCGGCGCTGCCGACAGGCTCGATGCGATGGCGATCACCAACAGAACGGTGAAGCTGATGCACGACTGGGTCGACGGCCCACTCGCGGCCGAGTATTCAATGGGCGCCGACTGGGACGATCGCTGGCGCACGGGCGGCTCGGTCGACGAGGTCATGGACGAGGCGCACCTCACCACGGCCTACATCCTCCAGGGCATCACACGCTTCGTCCAGGACCGGGTGAGCCGTCTCCAGCGACTCCACGACCTCGTCGAAGCAGCGGATCGAGGTGCGACCTAGCGCGGCCCGCGCGCCTAGATGTCCGCCCGCCGCAGCGCGTGCGGTCCGTATCGCATCGCTGTTGAACGCCCGCGGCTGTCCACTGCGAAGCTCACCTCTTCACCGTAGTGACCGTAGTCATCGCCTTCGACGATGGTGAATCGCCGCGCGCCGGTCGGATGCAATCGGGCCGCTGACGCGAGCGGCATGATCACGTCGGGATCGATCAGATAGAGCGCCCGGTTGATGCGGACGACAGTCATCTCACCGACCTCGCCGCTGTACTGGCCTGCAAAGCGTCCGAGAGTCGTTCGCGAGTGGCCCCGAGTGGTCTCGGCCGCATCCCCCCACCGCCGCGCCACCCACGCAGCGCTGTGAAACATCGCGTCGACCGCGAGGCTCGGCACAGAGCTGTTGGTGTTATTGAGCGCTGCCGCGGCGATACCCCATTCGGGCGAGAACCCGATCTTCGTCGTGAATCCCGGATACCCGCCGCTGTGTCCGCGCACCGTGATGCCGTCGACGTGCCAGATCATCCATCCGAGCCCGTGGTTCGGCTCCTCGTGCCGCATCCACTGCACCCGCTGCATCTCTCGTCGCGACAGGTCGGAGATAAGTGAACCGGCGCCCGGGAAATGTGCCTGCTGATACATGAGCAGGTCCGGCACAGTGGAGACGAGGCCTCCCGCCGGTCCGAAAGCTCGAGCTTCGCTATGCCGCGTGGGGCGCAACTCCTCTCCGGGACGTCGATAGAAGTAGCCGGTGGCAAGCGTCTTACGGACACGCGGGAGCAGTGAGGCCGCACTTCCCTTCAAGCCGAGCGGGCCGAGGACGTCGCGTTGCAGGAGCGCCTCGAAAGTCCTGCCGGTGACCGCTTCGAGCACCTCACCGAGCAACACGTACGCGATGTTCGAGTAGCGAAAGGTCGTTGCCGGCTCGGCAAAGCTGAGTTGCTGCCGCACTTCTCTGCGAACCGTCTCGCGGTCGGGGAAGTCATCGTCGCTCCAGCGGTTCGATCCATCCCGGATCACCCCGCTCCCGTGGACAAGTAGGTGGCGGATGCTGATGTCTTTCGCGTGTGGCAGCCGCCGCGTCCATCCGAGGTACGTGGCGATCGACTCGTCGAGCCGCAACCGGCCCGCCTCGACTTGTTGCATCACGAGCGTCGCGGTCATCGTCTTTGTGATCGAAGCGCAGCGGTAGCTCGTGGTGTCCGGGGTTGTCGCCCGCCCCGATGCGATATCGGCGGTGCCCCACGCGTCCAGCAGGACGACCTGGCCCCGGTGGCTCAGCCCGAACGAGATTCCGGGGATCTGCGAGCGCATTGCCTGGTAGCGGATCCACCCCCGGGCGACCTCCACCGCATCGGCGATCTGGCGTGATGCGAGTGTCACGGCCGGAAGACTATCGCGTTCGCTGGACGCCGACGCATCGCACGGACTGGTGAGCCGTCATATGCCGCTCAGAGTCCGCCGGCTACGCGCAGGACGGCGCCTGTGATGTATGTGGCGTCCGGGCCGAGCAACCATGCAATGGCAACGGCGATTTCCCTCGCGCCAGCGGGCCTGCCGAGCGGCACTCTGCGTGCGGCGCGCTGCGCGCGATCGGGTGCACCAGCGGCTGCGTGAATCTCCGTCAGCGCGAGCCCCGGGGCCACCGCATTGACCCTGATGCCATCTTCTGCAAGCTCTTTGGCGAGGCCGATGGTCAGCGCATCGACGCCTGCTTTCGCCGCCGCGTAGTGCACGTACTCGTGCGCACTGCCCAGCGTGGCCGCCGCAGAGGACACGTTGACAATGGCCCCGCCCGCGCCGCCACGGTTCGTCGACATCACTTGCGCCGCGCGACGGGCGCAGAGAATGACGCTCAGCAGGTTGACGTCGATGACCGCCTTGATCGTCTCGACCGGCGTGTCCGCAAGATCGCCGATATGGAGCGTCGCACCGGCGTTGTTCACGAGAAAGCGCACCGGACCAAGCGTTTCGCTCGCGACGGCGAAGAGACGGGTGACGTCATTCTCGGACGTGACGTCGGCTTGCACGGCGACAGCCTGAGCTCCCGCCTCGCGTGCGACGCCGACGACTCGCGCGGCGGACGAACGGTCCCGGACGTAGTTGACCACGACGTCATGCCCCAGCTCGGCGAGGTGGATGGCGGTTGCGGCGCCGATTCCCCTCCCCGCTCCCGTGATGACCGTGACCGGCCGCGTCCCCTGATCCACGGGCAGATCATGGCCCACCGACGTGTGGTCGCCGCATAGGGAACGACGTCCGGGTTCGTTCGACCCGAACGCTCCAGATGATCCCCTCGCGCTCCGCCCGGCCCTCGGGGATCTCAGGACTGTCCCGAGACCCGTGCCACACCGGTGCTCATACTGCCTGGATGACGTCTCCGCGCGGTGCGGTGCTCGCACTGATCGTGCTGGCGGCGCTGGCGGGCTGCGGTGCCGCGCCCACGGCTACGGCAACCACTACTCCGGCTTTGGCGACCCCATCTCCTTCGCCGTCGCCCGCGCGCGCGACACCGCGGGCAACGGCGGTCGCCCTTCCATTGCCGTCGCTTTCCTTGCTCATCGAGCCGGCGGCCGGGATGGGCGAGATGTACTCGCTCATCGCATCGGCCCGGCACACCGTCGACCTGACCATGTACGAGCTCGAGGACACTCATGCCGAGGACGTACTCGCCGCTGACGCCGAGCGCGGCGTCGATGTTCGGGTGATCCTCAACAGTGCGTATACGAGCTCGGAGAACGACGCTGCGTTTGCGTACCTCCAGGCACATGCGGTACACGTGCGCTGGGCCAGTTCGCGATACGCACTCACACATCAGAAGACCCTGGTCATCGACACCACGGTCAGCGTGGTCATGACCCTGAACTGGACGAGCCGGTATTACTACGACACCCGCGATGTGGCGGTGATCGATCGATCGCCGGCTGACATCGCGGCGATTCAGGCGACGTTCAACGCCGATTACGACGGCGCTGCGATCACGCCCCCTTCCGGCGCCGATCTCGTCTGGTCACCGACCACGGCATTGCACAGCCTGCTCGGACTGATCGACGGGGCATCGCGCTCGTTGTATGTCGAGAACGAGGAGATGGCCAACTCGGACATCACCGACGCGCTCGTCGCGGCCGCGCGGCGCGGCGTCGACGTCGTCGTCTGCATGACGAATTCGAGCAGCTGGACCTCAGCGTTCAGGGAGCTCGTTGATGCGGGCGTTCATCTCCGGGTGTATTCGCCGGACGCCGCACTCTACATCCACGCCAAGGTACTGGTCCGTGACCCGGGGTCGAGTGATGAGGAGGCGATCGCCGGGTCGCAGAACTTCTCCACGGAGTCGCTCCTCTACAACCGCGAGCTCGGCCTCGTCATTCGCAGCAGCGCGCTCATCGGACAGCTGGCCACGATGATCGAGGGCGACTCCAACGGCGCCGCGACCTGGACAGGTTGATCGGTCAGCGCTCGATGCTAGGCTCGATCGTGCCGCAACGGTCCGTGCCCAGGAGGAACCCGTGTCCGTCTACGACGCTCCCGTGAAAACGCTGGAGGGTAACCCGGCGTCGCTTGCTGACTACAAAGGTGAAGCTCTGCTCATCGTCAACGTGGCGTCGAAGTGTGGTTACACGAAGCAGTACAAGCAGCTCGAGGAGCTGCAGCACCGCTATGAGGGCAAGGGATTCACGGTGCTCGGGTTTCCGTGCAACCAATTCGGTGAGCAGGAGCCCGGCAGTGCCGAGGAAATCGCGAGCTTCTGCTCGCTGACCTACGGCGTGACCTTTCCGATGTTCGAGAAGATCGAGGTCAATGGACCAGACCGCAACCCGCTCTATGCCGAGCTCACCACAGTCGCCGACGCGAAGGGAAAGGCCGGTGATGTCGAGTGGAACTTCGAGAAGTTCGTCGTCTCGCCGGACGGTGCGATCGTTGCGAGGTTCCGCCCGAAGACGGCCCCGGATGCACCCGACGTCGTTGCGCTGATCGAGTCGCTGCTGCCCCGTGGCTGACGAACTCCTGACGCGCCTTCTGGGAGCGCGCACCGCCGTCATCGCCGACGTGTCACCAGACGGCAGGGAGTTGCTTGTCAGATGCGACGACACCGGCAGCCTGCAGGTGTACCGCCTGCAAGCCGACGGTCGCGACCTCGTCCAGCTGACATTCCTTGCCGAACCCGTCTCCGCGGCACGCTATATCCCGGGCACCGACGACATCGTTGTTGCTGTCGATCATGGCGGTAACGAGGTGTATCAACTCTGGCTGGTCGATCGTAGCGGCGGTGAACCACGAGCCTTGATCGTCGAGGACAACATCAAGCACGATCTCGGCGACGTCAGCAGCGATGGAAACCTCATTGCGTTCACGTCGACGAAGCGCAACGGCGTCGACATCGACGTGTACGTCCTCAACCGCGGTGACGGCAGGATCAGCAGTGTGCTCGAGGGCGGCTGGAATCGGGTCGAGTGCTTCTCGCCCGACGGACGCTGGCTTGCCGTCAGCCGCCTCGACACGACGTTCGCGCTCAGCAACGACCTGATGGTGGTCGACGTCAAGAACGCAGAGACCAGCATGGTGGTCACTCGAACCGGTCCCGGAAGCGCAATCGCACCAACCTGGTATCCGGACTCGTCGGCATTCCTTTTCAGTACGGACTCCGGCCGCGACGTTGCCTCCATCGCGCGGTATGACATCGCAACGGCGGCGTGGCATTACGTCCTGGAGACAGCGTGGGACAGCGAGGCGATGCTCAGCAGTGACGGCCGGACTGCGCTGATCGTGCACGCGGAGAACGCGATCACGCGGGCGCACCTGCACGACGGGGTGTCACTTGCACACCTTCGGGACATCCCGCTCCCAGGGGTTGGAACCGGTTTCGGACTCCCACTGGTTGCGCGTCCCCATCTCTCGGCTGACGGCAGGAGCGCGTTGCTGACCTTCACCACCACCGACACACCGTTGCACCCGCTGCGCGTCGACATCGGCGGGACCACGGCACCGGCACCGCTGCTGCCGATTGATCAGGTGGTGGAGCCGGGCCTCGTCGCGCCCGAGCTCCAGACAATCGCCTCCTTCGACGGCGAGCAGATCACGTACTTTCTCTACAGGCCGGCAGTCGAGAATCCTCCTGTGGTGGTGGTCGTCCACGGCGGCCCGGAGGCGCGTTTTGCGCCTCGATACGACCCCTTCATCATCCGGCTCGTTTCCGAAGGCATCGCCGTCGCCGCCCCGAACGTGCGCGGCTCGGCGGGCTGGGGGCGTCGCTTTGTCTCCCTCGACGATCGCCGCCTGCGCCTCAACTCCGTGCGCGACCTCGCGGCAGTGCACGCTTCATTTGCGCAACGGGCCGTCGATGCCACGAGAGTCGCGGTCATGGGCGGCTCGTACGGCGGCTACATGACCCTTGCCGCGCTGGCCTTCTATCCCGACCTGTGGGCAGCGGGAATCGCGACTGTGGGGATCAGCAGCCTGGTGACGTTCCTCGAGAACACCTCACCCTATCGACGCAGGGTTCGTGAGGTCGAATATGGGTTCCTCGATACCGATCGCGAGTTCCTGGTCGAGGCCTCGCCGATGACGCACGTCGACGCCATCCGCGCGCCACTGATGCTGATCCACGGGGCGAACGACCCGCGGGTCCCAGTGGGCGAGGCGCGGCAGCTCCACGCGTCGCTGGTCGCACGGGGCGTCCAGAGCGAGCTCCTGATCTACGAGGACGAGGGTCACGGGCTGGCCAAACGGGTCAACCGGCTGGATGCCTTGCCGAGGATGCTCGCCTTTCTGCGAAAGAACCTCAACATCTAGGCGACGATCGAGTGCGCGGGGGTTCCGCGCGATCTCCCGATGCTATGTTCCGGCCGAACGCGCGATCTCGCGCGCCTTTGCATTCTTGGAGCAACGCAGCGAATGGTGATCGTGGTCGACCCGGGCGGTGACAAGCACCAGTACCAGACCGGCCGGTACATCGAGGTCGTGGACGGTCATCTGATCATCAGGGACTCGATCGGCGGAACGACCATCGGGATCTTCGCTCCCAACAAGTGGCAGTCGGCCCACATCGACGCAGTGCCGGCGCGGAACGCCGGCATTCCTCAGGGCGGCATCAGGCCGCGGTTGGGTTCGCTCTAGCGCGCTTCGGAATCAGCCCCCGTCCGGGTGCGGGTCGGGTTCCTCCGGCTCCGCCAAGCGATCGGGATCCTCGATTTCGGGCTCGTCCAGACCGGGCTCTCTGATCTCCGGCTCAGGCTCGGGTTCGGGTGTCGGCTGGGTCAGTGGCGGCATCGGAATGTTCATGTCCACCAGTCTGCACTATCCGTACCATCCTCATGTGGCTCTATCTGATATTGTCAGTATCACTAACCACCTTGGATCATCAGGAGTCACATGCAGGCCAACCGCGTGACCGACGTCATCCGCATGGACCACGTCTGGTTCCGGAGCCAATTCGCGGCGCTGTACGAAGCCCGCGACGACAACGCCTCACTCACATCGATCTGGGCGGTGCTCTCGGCCCGCCTCGAGGTTCACGCCGCAGCTGAGGAAACGCTCTTCTACCCGCGGCTGCTCAAGGACGACGCCGACTCCATCGACGACACGAAGGACGCCATCAAAGATCACAACGAGATTCGCGACGGCATCACCGACGCTCAGAAGCACGTGGTTGGCGAGGACGCGTGGTGGACGGCCGTCAAAGCCACAGACGACGCCAACACCGAACACATGGATGAGGAAGAGAAGGGGCCGCTCATCGAGTTCGATGATGCGGCGTCATCCGAGGAGCAGGCTCAGCTGGCCGCCTCGTTTGCCGCCTTCGAGACGGAACATGCCGGCGCCCGCGGCATCACCATCGAGGACAAGGACCCCGAGGAATACGTGGAGGAAAACGCGCCGCCGGGACGATAACCCTGGCGCGTGTCGACCGCTCGCCCTCCGGGCTATACGAGTGGGAGGACCACGGTGAAGGTGCTCCCACCGCCCGGCGTCGAGTTCCGCATGGATATCGCCCCCGTGCAGGCGAGCGGTCTCGCGAGCGAGGTAGAGCCCGAGGCCGGTGCCGCGGATGTGACTGGTTTCCGGCGTCACCAGGCGCCCAAATCGCGTGAAGAGCATATGCGCCTGCTCCTCGTTGATTCCGATCCCATGGTCCCGAACCACCACTCGCGCCGCGTGGTCGTCGTGTTCGCAGTCCACCTCGATGGCGCCACCCGCCGGCGAGTATTTGATCGCGTTGTCGATCAGGTTGGTCAGCAGCGTGGTCAGCCGCATGCGGTCGGCAACAACCACGATCGCCTCGCGCCGTTTGACGGGCGCAAATCGATGATTGACCCCGAGGAGCGGGCGCATCTCCGCGAGTGCGGCTTCGACGACTTCGACGAGATCCACCGGCTCGAGTTCCAACTCGAGGCCGAGGGTCTCCAGGCGCGCTGTCTCCAGCATGCCGGAGATGAGACGCGCCATCTCCTCCGCCTTCTCGGCGATACGAGCGACCGCCGTGGCGCGGTCAGGCTCGGGGACCATTCCCTCTCCGAGCATCGAGGCGTAGCCGCGAATGATCCCGAGCGGGCTGCGCAACTCATGGGCGGCGATATTCAGAAACTCGCCCTTGAGGCGCTCGAGGCCACGGCTACGCTCTGCCTCCTGCTGCAGTTCGTCGACAGTCGCCGCGTGCCTGATCCCAAAGGCGATGATGCCCGCGAGGTTGAGATACGCATCCCTTTCATCTTCGGAAGGACGGGGCGCGCCGGCGATCATCAGCAGGCCGACGATGTTCCCGTCGGAACGGACCGGCACGAGGACGGCGTCGAGGCCCTCCCTGATTTCCCCGGTTCTGATCGCGTCTCCGAAGGCCGGGTCATCCGCGAACTCGATACGTTCCCGGAAGCTCCATCTCCGGCGCAACGGACGTCGCGACGCAGGTCAGGAGATCGCCGTCCAGGAGGAGCACTGACGCCCGCCGGCGCCCGCCTCCTCGATAGCCCAGCCGTGCGGCGATCTGGACGGCCTCGAGCAGGAACGCCTTCGAGTCGCCATCCATCCAGGGACGATCGCCTGCGCTGCTCACGGTGTCGGAGCGCTGAGGGCCGCCGACCTCAGGCTGACGGAAGGGCTCGCGGGGTGACCGCCCGTTCGACGCTCTCCGAGAGATGCGCCGGCGTGGTGTCGGCCTTGACCAGGAACTCGAGGGCCCCAAGTCGCATGCCCCGCTCGCGCAACTCGGGCTCGCCGTAGTTGGTGAGGATGATCACGGGGATGTTCGCCGTGGATGGTTCTGCGCGAAGCCGTTCCAGCACCTCAAAACCGTCGAGGCCAGGCATGCGCAGGTCGAGATAGATGAAATCCGGCGCCGCCTCGGACGCCAGGCGGAGCCCCTCCTCCCCGTCGTGCCCGATGACCACCGAGTAGCCGTCAGCGACAAGTCGGAGACGGTACATCTCCGCAGCATCGACGTCGTCCTCTATCAGCAGGACTTTGACGTCATCCTCCACCACTCGATCCTCCTTGGCCGCTGAAGCGCTCGCTCCCTCGGCGAATGCCAACGACGTCGTGAGTACGGTAACAAACAAATTGCCCCTCGCCATCGATGACTTCGTGATGGCGGAACCCGCTCGGACCGATGCACCGCCCCGATGAGCCGATCGCCCGTTCAGCGAAGAACGATGCCCGCCCCGAACACGATCGTCCAGGCGGCGGCGAGCACCAGTGCGACGCCGGTGGCCACAGCGCGGAGGTCGGGCCGCCGCCTCCTCCTCAGGGAGCGGAGCGGCCGGGTCGTCGGCACTCGCCCACGTTCCGGGGAGACGATCTCTGTCATGGTCGTCACATGATACCGAATAGCACCGCTATCATGTTTTGTGATAGGATATTCCTGGGTGGCGAGGAGTGGAGCAACCGCGACGACAACCTGGAGGTGCCTGATGGCTCGCAAATACAAGCCGATTCAGCTCGATGTCAAGCCGGTCATCGGTCCCTACCTGGAGGAGGCCGCGACGTGCCCGCAGTGCAGTTCCCGCATCACCAACGTGCTCGGTCGGCTGGGGTTGCGTCTGGTATTCCGCTGCGATCGCTGCCGGGTTCAGTTCTTTCGGCAGAAGTCCGCAACCAGCGCGAGCCTCGTCTGACGCGATCGGGAGGGGATCGTCCGAACCGGGCACGGCGGCGGTGGCCATATAGAATCGCGGTGATGGTGTCCGCATCCGGTGAGCCACATGCCTGCTGAGGCAAGGACTCCGACCTCAGAGCGGCTCCTCGATCTCGACAAGCCGCTCTATACCATCAGCGTCGCCGCCGAGATCCTGGCCAGCCATCCGCGCACGCTCATGATGTACGAGACGATGGGTCTCGGCGTTCCGGAGCGAACGGCGACGAACCGGCGGCGCTACTCGCAGCGGGACATACTCACGCTCAGCGCGATTCAACGACTGACACGCCAGCACGGCTTGAACATCGCTGGAGCTCGGTACGTCATCAAATGCCTCCAGCTCCTCGATGCCCACGGAATCCCCCGGCCGCCGGAGCTCGTTGGGATTGACATCGAGCACGTTCGTCTCTGAGTCAGATCCGCACCAACTGCCGGAGCCGGCGCCGTTTTCGGGATCGATCGGCTCGGAACTGGTGTCCCGGGGCGACCCGCACGAGATCATGGAGCGCCTCGTGCGCTTTGCGGCCGAGAGCGTCGCGGTCGACCGTTGCACTCTCACGAGCCTCGATCAGGACGTGCTCCGTGTGGAGGCAAGTTACGAGCCGGGCGGCCGGCCCGACTTCGTCGGTCACGAGTACCCCATGTCCTGGCTGGCGAGGCAGCCGCTGATCAATCAGGCTGTCACGAGCGGCCAGATCGTCTTCGGCGGAAGCCTTGGCGACCGTGAGGGGACGGACCCCGATCTCGCACCATCATTGCTCTCGATACGCCACACCGCGATCGTGCCGCTCGCCATCGGTGAAACGGTAGGCGCCGTCCTGATCCTGAGCCGGCGCAGCGACCGCCCGTTCGTCGCGCGGGAACTCGAGGGCTTGCAGCACGTTGGACCGCTCGCCGTTCTCGCGTTGCGCAACGCCCGCCTCGTCGAGCAGGTCCAGAGTGCGCAGCGCCGAGGTCTCGACGCGTTGACACAGATGTCCCGGCATGTCGCATCGAGTGGGGAGCCCGCAACCTACTTCGAAAAGATGAGCGAGACGGTCGCCGGGCTCGTATCGGCCGAGCACGCCGGTTTCTGGCAGCTCACCGGTGATGACCTGATTCCGATGCAGCGGGCCGGTGTCGCCGATGAGACGCGGGACTCCGGCCACGAATCACCCGGCGTGCTCGACCCCCGAGGCGACAGCGATCTGGTTCGACTCCTTCTGTCAGGTGACGCGGTCCGTCGAAGCTGGAGTGAGTCATACCTTGCGGGGCATCCCAATTCCATGATCGCGCGCCTGTCAGCCCGGAACGTGCTGGCCGTCCCATGGCGCACCGCTGCAATCCCTCTCGGCATCCTCGCGGCATGGAACTCGAGCACGGGGTTCAGCGACCAGGACGAATGGATCATCCGCCTGGCGGCTCGTTCCTCGGCGCTCGTGTGGCAGGGCTACGCGGCGGAGCAACGAGCACAAGGATTGCAGGCGGCCGAACTGGACCGCCTCGAGACGCATGCGCATCGAATGGCCGAGCTGGAACGCCAGAAGTCGGAGTTCCTCCAACTCGCTTCCCACGAGCTCCGCGCACCAATCACGCTCGTGAGCGGATACCTCTCGATGCTGGAGGAAGGGTCGCTCGGTGAGTTGCCGCCGCCGGCCGCGAAAGTCGTGCCGCTGATGGCGACGCGCATGCGACACATGAGCGAGCTCGTGGACCGGATGCTCACCACGAGCCGGATGGAGATTCGCGCCCGCGGCCATAACCTGAAGGACGTGAGCGTCGACGCCCTCGCGCGGGCTGTCGCCGTCTCAGCCAGCGTGCCGGGTTCGGGCCGACCCGCGCGAACGGTCGGAGTACAGTCAACGGGTCGGGTCCGCATTCGCGCCGACCCGGAGCAGGTCGAGACAATCCTCAGCAACCTCGTCTCCAACGCTTTGAAGTACTCCCCTGCCGGGAGCGAGGTGACGATCTCCGTGCGCACCGAGCCGGATTGGGTGGCTGTCGACGTGACCGACCACGGCGACGGTATCGCAGAAGCGGACCTCCCGAAGTTGTTTCAACCGTTCGGCCGTCTGCCGGACGCGGTCGCTGCGGGAATCCAGGGGACAGGCCTCGGTTTGCATCTCTCGCGCGGCCTTGCGCAAGCGCAGGGCGGGGACATTGACGTCACATCACGGGTCGGTGAAGGGAGTACATTCACGCTTCGTTTGCCTCGACGACGTCAACGCCAAGGCGGGAGAATCGATGCCTGATGGGTCAGATGGGATGCGCTTGCTGCTGGTCGACGACGATGTTGATGTGGCGACCATGTACGAGATGCAACTTGCGGCACACGGATTTCAGGTCATCACCGCCCATTCAGGCAGGGAGGCCCTCATCCGCGCCGGAGCGGATGCCCCCGACCTGATCTATCTCGACCTCGGGCTACCAGAGATGCATGGGTTCGACGTGCTGCAGCAACTCCGCAACGGCCCTGCCACTTCGCGGATCCCGGTAGTCATTCTCACGAATTACAGCGAGCCGGAGTTGGTTGAGCGCGGACGCGCGCTGGGTGCGCGTGACTACCTCGTCAAAGCGCACACGCCGCCGGCGGCACTCGCTGAAGCAACGCGACAGTTGCTTTCGTGACAACCCCCGGCCCGCCGGATCACTCGGCGACAGATGAGGCGGTTGACGACGCACCCGAACCGCTCGAGGCGCGACAGGCCGCGCTGGAAGCCGTCGAGCCGGAGCGTCTGCTCGACGGCGAAGATGAGGACACGACGTATCTCGATGACGCCGTGCACTGGGCAGAGGTCTACCTGGAGCTCCTCGACTTCAAGCGCAGTCTCCTTGCGGTTGCCGAGGAACACGTGGCGCTCATGCATGACGACGCGGGCCTGGAGGTCGAGGAAACGGATCTCAAAGTGCTCAAAGCAGAAGCCGCGCGCTTCGAGCGACGCCTTGATTTCTGGCGAGGACGAATCGTCGAACTTCAGGCATCCGGCACCGAACCCGCATAACTCCTGGCGACGTGGTTGCCCCGCGTCACCGCGTGTAAACGCTGCATCGCAAACCGTCGCATAGGGCCAACTCAGCGCCGCCTGTAGGGTCTGATTACCCCAGTGGCGCGATCGAGGGTGGACGCGCAAGAGAGTGGGCTTGGAGGACACGTGACGTGCTGACTGTGGAGACTCCCCGAAAGGAATCGGGCGCACTTCGACGACTCGGAGCGCTCCCCGCGACAGCACTCTTCCGTCGCCGCGAGCATCCGTTGCCGGCGCCTCGTCCAGCCTCAGCGCTTGTGTGCACCATGCGCGGATGCGCCAACAGGTCGGCACAGCTGTGCGCATATCGCGATCGTCGCGAGCGCTCGTGCTCGGCAACCATCTGCCCCGCGCACAGCATCTCGCTCGGCGGCGTTGTCTACTGCCGCCGGCACGCCGGCACTGTGCAGGCCATCGGCGAGCTTGCACTCGACCAGAGCGGGCACCCGGACGTGGATGATCGCGCGCCATCGCTCGTTGACTGGATCGGTCGCGACATCGACAGAGACATCAGGAGACTGTTGGCACGCGCCGCTCGCCCAGGCGAGAGCGTGCTCGCCGACGAATCGGCACGCCGCACGCACGACTTTCGTCGCAACACGCGCTGGGAGCGCAGCTGGCGACTCGTCGAGCACACCGGCCCGATTCTGAACGTGACACTGCACGTCACCGAAGACAACGACTCGCTCGTGCATGTGCGGGTCGGCACCGAGACGGTGGCCGACGGCGTCCCGCCATGGATCGCGAGACGCAGGGAGGGTCAGGACGTCGAAGCGGCAATCGACATCTCGCAGCGCCGGTTGTTCTATCGATATCTCGAGGAGACGATCTCCGACGCCGTGGCCCGCTTCAGGGATCGATCCGACCGCATCGAACAGTAGGGCGCCTTCAGACGTGCGCGTTTTCGACGTCGAGATCCGTCAGGAGGGTGGGACGCGGCACACCGTGTGCGTCGAGCAGTTGCAGGCAGAGGATCAGATACCTCGCGCTCACCAGATTGAGCCCGTACTTGCGTGTGAGTTGCTGGATCAGACCGAGCGTGATGATGTCGCGCTGCGAGTACAGCCTGCGATTTGTCGCGGTACGACTGGGGACAACGAGACCGAGATGTTCGTACATCATCAGAGTCCGCGTATGGGTGGTCAGGATTTCCGCCGCAATCCCGATGGTGTACAGCGGCTTGTCGAGATTCATCACCTGTGTCGCGCTGTTCGTCACAGCGGCGCGCGTCACTGCTGACGTAGCTCCCGGGCCGCATCGAGGGAGTCACCGTTGGACGGTTGAGGACCGTCCGGACGCAGCATCGACTGGTCGTCGAGCCCGGGCAGGTCGAGACGCCGGCTGTGCTGCCACGTTACGAGAGCGCTTGCCGCTCGATCGGTGAGATCGGATGGCGAGATCCCGATCTCGCTGATGCGATCAGCGTGCTCGTTGACGAATATGGTGAAGTCATTGACGAATCTGCGAACCACGGTCGCGAGCGCATCGTGTGCCGAGCGATTCTCGGGCTCCGCGAGCGCGAGTGCCTTGGCCGCGATCAGCTCTCGGAGCGAGTTCGCATAGGACCTCTCGAACTCGGCGTTGAGCGTACGCAGCAATTCGATGCGCCGTGGGCCCATCCTCGCAACCCAACGCATCTTCTCGACGTGCGTGCCCAGCGAGCACCGCGGATAGAACTGGTTGGTCGCCAGTTCGCCCACCGTCAGGTGTGAACACGCTACATGGGTGCCGAGCGGCTTGCCATAGGAAGTCGCCGCAACAAAGGACAAGCGTTGAAAGGCCGCACAGTCGACCCTGTCCCGATCGAAGTCACGTCCATACGGACAGCGGTCTCGGGGGTCGGATGCGGACCCAGGATCCTGCGTCAGCGCCGGGCGGGCGGATGTCATCGCCATCGACGAGCTCAGCGTTGGGTTAACGCAGTCATCAGCGCGAGTGTATACCGCGCACAGGTGGCCCAGAAAGCATTCCGTCGCTTTCCAGGTTGGGCCACCCCAGCCGGGGCAGAACCCCGGCGGGGTGGGCTTTGGGGAGGGGGAATTCCAGTTGCGGGGTGGGCGATCCACCGTCCATCGAGAGTAGCACTCTGTCATACATGCTGTCAACTTCTCTGATAGCGTCGCTATACGATGTAGTGTGGGGGATCATCGCGGGCACGGAGGTTTCTGCGTTACCGTACGAACGGATGAGCAGTGAGCCCGAAAATCCACGTGGGGCGCCCGGTCTGAATACCAGGATTTGCACCGATGGAGGGGGTCGTAGGAGAGAGCCTGGTGGATGACGACGTCAAGGTGCTGTTGATCGAGGACGATGAGGCTGCTGCGGAGATGTACCGGCTGCGGCTTGCTGGAGACGGCTACACGGTCGTGGTGGCACGTGATGGCGAGGAAGGGCTGCGCATGGCGTCGGACGAGAATCCCGACTTCATCTACCTCGACCTGCGCCTCCCGGGTCTTGACGGATTCGAGGTGCTCGAGCACCTCCGGGCAGAGCCGGCGACGACGCACATCCCGGTGATCATCCTCAGCAACTACGGCGAGCCCGAGTTGCGCGAGCGCGGCCTCAAGCTCGGCGCCCTCGAGTTTCTTGTGAAAGCGGACACGACACCGTCGCAGCTGTCCACGAAGGTCGGACAGACGCGCGGGTCGCAAGCACCGACTTCGTCGGACGCTCCGCACTAACCGGCCGTCGCGCGCCTAGACACCGTGCGGGACGGGTTCTCTGGCGACTCCCTCCTCCTCCACCGAGCTCACCTCTTCGCCGAGGCGGGGCAGTGTTTCAACGCTCACCAACTCATCCGGGGCGGTGCTCATCGCCTGCTCACCGCGCCGCGAGCGGTACAGAGCCCCCAGGAAGATGTTGCCGACGGCGGCCACCGGAACGGCGAAAAGCGCGCCGAGTATGCCGCCCAGCTCCGCGCCCACCAGGAGCGCCGCCATCGCGACGAGCGCATGCAACCGCGTCACGCGACCGTAGACACGCGGGCCCAACAGGTAGGCATCGAGTGCGTGACCGATCAGGCCGACGCCCGCTGCGAAGATCGCGAGCACGGGGCTCTGCACAAGGGCAACCACCACGGCGAGCGCCATCGCGACAACTGCGCCAACGATCGGCACGAACTCGAGGAAGAACGCGGCGATGCCAATCAGAATTGCGTATTTGACACCGACGATCGTCAGTCCAACGCCGGTGTATGCGCCAATCAGGAATGACATGACGATCTGTCCGCGGACGTAGGCCGCGACCGTCGATCCGACCGCGAGCGCCGCGAAGTCGAATTCGCGCTGACGGTTCGGAAAGAGGTTGCGTGCGGTCGCCACCACGGCCCGCCCTTCGATGAGGAGGTATATGGAGATGACCAGGATGAGCACAACGCTCACCAGCCCCGAGATGAACGCTGTGGCCACCCCGATCGCGACGCCGAGCTGCTGCCCATTCACGGCTTTGATGAGTGACGAAACACTGAAGGAAATGCCGTGCTGGCGAAGCTGAGTCTCGATGGTCTGCAGCAACGTCGGGATTCCCTTCACCTGAGCAAGAAGCGTCGGAAGCAGCAACATGACGCCGCCCGCGACGATCACGAGTCCGACGACGTAGATGAGCAGGACGGTGATTGAACGATGCCCGCGGAAGGGGGGCACCCGCTCGAGACGGTCCACGAGCGGCGTCAGGATCAGCGCGATGATCCCCGCAAAAATGAAGAGCAACAGTACGTTGAAGACATGTTCGAGGATGAACGACGCGCCTTCACAGATCCAGATGAGCGCGAGGATGATCGCGAGCCACACGAGCGCCCGAAGTGAACGGGACTCGAGCAGTGCATGCGCCCGCGGTCGCGGCGCGGTCGCGGTCGAACGCACCCCGCGAGGCGCCGCTCGGCCCTTGACATCGGAACTGCGACGTGCCGAGGCGGCTCGCTTAGACGGAGACGTGCTCAAGATCGAAGCCACGCAATTCGCTGGGACGGGGGATGTGATGCGCGTCGAGCAGTTGCAGGCAACGAATCAGCTGACGTGCGCCGGCGACGTTCATCTCATAACGCCGGCACAACCGCGAGACTGCTCGGAACGAAAGGACGTCCCGAAGCGTGAAACGCCAGTTCTTGACCCCGGCCGCCGCGCTATGAGCAATTCCAAGCTCCTGATAGAGGACCAGGGTGCGCGGCTGACTGCTGAGCATCTCTGCCGCGACAGTGAGGCTATACAGCGGCTTCTCGAGTTGCAGCGATCGGGTCATCACGCCGCCTCCGGATGGCGAGGTCCACAGGCCTCTCGTCGGGCACATACGAATGGGGTGTCGAGCCGTCGAACATTGTCACCAAAAGTTATAGCGATAGTGTAGCTTATTGGGGCGTTCTGCGGACGAGAGTGAGTTCGCGGCGAGCATGAGTGATATAGTCGCTATCAGCAAAATGGCCTGTCCAAGCGTCGTCTAGTCGTGCCCGAAGGGATCGAGAGCGAATCGCCTTCTGGAGTTGCGGAGCCTCTCTCGGGGCTTTCCGGTGTCGACGAGGCATCTCGAGGCGTCGACGCGGCCATCGGCAGCCTGATCGGGCGACTGCTGGATGACGTTCCGACTGATCCACGCCAGCCGCTCCCACTCCGCGACGCCCTCCAGATGATGGCGAGGGAGGGAACCCTCGTCGTGCCGGACACCGAGTGCGTGATTTCGATCGTGGCTGCGGCGCATCCGGACGTGTTTCAGGTCATCGCAGCCTCCGGACCGTGGGCTGAGGGCCTCATCGGCCAGGAGTGGCCGCTGAACGAGGGGATGCTGCACGGCCGGGCGATGCTTCGTCGTATCCCCATCGAGACGACCGACGCCGCGGCGGAGAGTGCCGCTCCGGAAGTCTTCAATTCGCATATCCGGGTCGGACGCCTGGTGCCGATGTCCGTTGGCGCGCCACTTCCAGACGGACGTGTCGCAACGGGAGTCGTCGGGTTCTGGCGCGCTGAGAGCCGTCCCTTCACGGATATCGATCGCGCCATCATGGATCGCTTCACGCGCCTGATCAGCATCATCGTCCTCGGTGATGATGCACGCCAATCGACGCAGCATCTCGTCGATCGCCTGCGCCTGATGAGCGAGTCGACCCGCCAGCTTTCTGCGTCGCTTGACCCGTCGCATGTCGTGCAGGCCATCGTCGAGCGCATCGCGGAGCAGGTGGATGTCGACCGCATCACGGTCACCAAGTTCTGGCCGGATTCCATCGAGGCAATCGCCGGGTATGACCGTCATCGAGTCCCGGCGCGGATCGGGGCGAGATGGGAATTCACACCTGAGTTTCGCGCCGCGGTCGAGAGCGGCGAAGCCGCGTTCGAGGGTTTCTCGGACGTCATCGGAATGCCGGCCGATATGCAGGAACAGCTCTCGGATGTTCGCAGGCGGGTGATCCTCCCCCTGCGGACTGGGGGCCGTGCGCTTGGCATTCTCGCGGTGAGCCGTCGCTCCAATCAGCCGTTCGCGCAACTTGACCTGGAAAACCTGGAGCAGATCGCGCTCTCGGCGGCACTCGCGCTGCAGAACGCCAGCCTCTTTGCGGACACCAAGGAGGCGCAGCAGAAAGCGTTGCGCGTCCTGCTGAATGTCTCCGACCACCTCGATGCAGCCTCGTCGGATGTCGATTTGTTCGCGCGCTTCGCCGGCACCGTGGCGGAGGTCGTTGGCGCGCGTCGCGTGATGCTCTGGCAACTCAGCGACGATCGCAGCCGGTTGAGCCCGGCAGCTGGAGCTCACGGCGTGACCGCTGCGGAGTTCGCGGCGCTGCGAGCGGTTCCGTGCGATCCGGACGGCACAACAGATCGCGACCGCGTTGTATTCGGCGACGCGGTGTTTCGCGGGCGCGCGAGCGAGCTTGGCACGACCGTGCCCGTCGAAAATGATGGTTCGGAGGCCGTCGACACGATGGCCGTCTCGTGGCGTGCGGGAGCACTTCGCCTCGGAGTCCTCGCCGCTCACGAGCCGATCAACGCGCGGGGCTTCAGCGATGAGGACACCTGGGCGCTGCAGCTCGCCGCATTCGCCGCCGGACTCGTCTGGCAGATCAAGGCTTCGGAGAACCGAATGCGAGCCCTTGGCGATGCTGAGGCGAAACGCCTGCACGAGCACATCGAGCGCACACGATCCATGGAGAAGATGCGCTCCGACTTCCTCAGGCTCGCATCTCACGAGTTGCGCGGGCCGATTGCGGTAGTGCGCGGGTACTTCTCGATGATGGCCGACAAATCGCTCGACGGCGAGGCGCTCGAACGAGCGATGCCCATCATCGAACGAAAGCTCAATGATATGAACGCGTTGGTGAACGAGATGCTCGAGGCCGCGCGTCTCGAAGAGGGAATCACGCGCCTCGACCGCCAGCCGCAAAGCCTGAGGGCCATCGTCACTGCGTCCACGTCGGCGATCCAGCCGCAGCTCACCGCTGCACATCGGCTCGACGTGCGTCTGCCGAGCGATGACGCTATCGTCAATGTCGACGCGGGAAGGATTGAGACTGTCCTGCGGAATCTGCTCGACAACGCGATCAAGTTCTCGCCGGCCGGAGGCGAGGTCAGTTGCGAGGTCAGCGTGATTGAAGGCATTGCGAGCATCAGGGTGATGGACCACGGTCTCGGCATCCCACCAGAGCAGATGCACCGCCTGTTCACGCGGTTCAGCCGCCTTGTGACCCCTGAGAACAGTCACATCTCCGGCACGGGACTCGGGCTCTATCTCTCACGCGAACTCGCACAACTCCATGGAGGAGATATCACCGCGGAGTCGACGCCCGGTGGCGGCGCGTCATTTGTGCTGGAGCTGCCGTTATGGACTCCGGAACCGGTCGCCGCCGGCTGATCCCTCTTAACGACCGGGGACCGTGGCGACGCTCCAGATGGCAACCTCGCCGGCGGCGAGGGTCGCATCAGTCACAACGGCATCGTCCGCTGACAGGAGCAGGCTCGCCCCAGACGCTTCGGGCACGGGGGCTGCCACGTCACCGAGGTTGCAACAGACGAGCAGTTCGCTCTGCGAGTACAGCAACAGGTTGCGCGTGGTGTCGTACCGCGCATTGGTAGTCAGGCGCTCGTGGTCCGCGACCGAAAGGCGAGACCGGCGAAGCTTGATCAACGCTCGATACCACGCGAGCATGCGCGCGTGGCTGCCTTCATGCACCTCGTCCCATTGCAGCACGGAGCGTTCGTAGGTCGCCGGCGACTGCGGGTCCGGGACGGAGTCGGCCGGCCAGCCAAAAGCCTTGAACTCACGCCGGCGTCCGTTGGTCACCGCCTTGCGGAGATGTGAATCGCCAAGGTCGGTGAAGTATTGAAACGGCGTGCTCGCGGCCCACTCCTCGCCCTGGAACAGCATGGGGACCATCGGCGAGAGCAGCGTCAGTGCAGCGGCCATGCGAGCACGGCCGTCACTGACGAGGTGGCAAAGGCGCTCGCCGGCAGCGCGGTTCCCGACCTGGTCGTGATTCTGCGAGTACGCGATGAATCGGCGTTGCGGGAGATCGCCCACGTCACGACCGACCGTGCGCTTGCGGTGCCGTGAGTACTGGCCGGCGTAGACGAACGTCCGCAACAACGCCGTGCTCACCTCGTGCGGACTCCCGAAGTCCTCGTAGTACCCATGGTGCTCGCCGGTCAGGACCGAGTGCAGTGCGTGATGGAAATCGTCGTTCCACTGCCCATTCAGGCCGTACCCGCCATCGTCTCGATCCCGCACAAGTCGCGGGTCATTGCTGTCGCTCTCCGCGATGACCCAGAGCTCTCGACCGAGGTCGTCCGCAAGCTCGTCCACGTGTGTTGTGATCGCCTCGAGGATATGCAGGGGCGATGTGTCGATGATCGCGTGCACCGCATCCAGCCGCAGACCGTCGACACCGTACTCGCGTACCCACATCTCCACGTTGTCGAGGACGAAGCGACGGACCTCGTCCGAGTGCTCGCCGTCGTAGTTGAATGCGCTGCCCCAGGGCGTCTCGTAGCGACTGGTGAAATACGGCCCGAACGAAGCAAGGTAATCGCCTTCCGGACCGACATGGTTGTAGACGACGTCGAGGATCACCGCGATACCACGTCGGTGGCACGCCGTGACGAGGCGACGCAGTCCGGCCGGTCCGCCGTACGCGCTGTGCGGCGCGAACAGGTCGACGCCGTCGTAGCCCCATCCACGCCGGCCGGGGAATTCCGCCACGGGCATGACCTCGATCGCGTTGACTCCCAGATCGACGAGATGCTGCAGGTGGCGAATCGCTCCGTCGAATGTCCCTTCCGCGCTGAAGGTACCGGTGTGCAGCTCGTAGATGATCGCGTCACGCAGCGGGAATCCTCGCCACCCGTCAAGCCCGCGCGCGGACCTGTGCGCAACGAGACGCGACGGCCCGTGGACACCTTCGGGTTGAAATCGCGAGCGCGGATCCGGCATCGCATCGCTGCCATCAACGCTGAACGCGTAGTCACTCCCAGCAGCAAGCGCGGCCGTACATTCGAACCATCCTCGCCCGTTCTCCTCCATCTGCAGCTGTTCCTCACCCACCACCACGTCAACTCTTGTGGCTTCTGGTGCCCAAACGCGGACGTGGCGTGTGGTCACATCTGCTCAAGCAAGGCAACGGGCGCTTGCGCCAGCACTGCCTGGACCCGCTGCTCACCCCCGTCAATTTCGGACCCGGTGAATGCATCACGCCAGCGTCCCTCGGGGAGCTGCACGACCGTGTCCCACCAACCGGAGCGCAGCAGGATCGGCCACCGCACAGCGACGGTCACGGTCACGGGTTGAGCATCGGCGTTCGTTCGCGCGAAGCAGATCGCGTGCTCAGCTCGCGACCCGGAAGCCGGTACTTGCTGATATCCCGAGTCCCTGCCAAACGCGTCCAGATGACGAGCGCGCACCGCGAGGGCTCCCGCGATCAGTCGGAGTTTGGGAGCGCCATCCTCGATCCCTGAGAGAAACGTGCCACCGTCCGCGCTCGTGACGTCACGCAGCAGCCGGCGGCGAGTTTCAAAATCGACGGGCGTGCGATTGTCGGGGTCGACGAGCCTCAGATCCCAGAGTTCTGAGCCCTGGTAGATGTCCGGTATGCCCGGCGCCGTCAGCTTGATCAGTGCCTGCGACAGCGACGCGATCTGCCAGTCGGGAGTCATGCACTCGATGACGGCGCCGATCTCCTTCTGCACATCCGTGTCAGCGATCATTTCCCTGACGAAGCCTTCAAGGGCTGTTTCATACCGCTCATTCGGCTCGATCCAACTCGTCTCGACCTTCGCTTCGCGCACTGCCTTGAGCATGTACGCGCAGGCACGATCCGCGGGCAGCGGATGCGACCCGACGAGCGTCTGATACAGGAGATACTCAGCCTGGCGCGAGGGCATACGGTCGCGAGCGTGACGGAGTGCCACCTCGTGGAGGACCGCAACGGCCTCGCTCCAGCGTTGTGGGATTTCGGACAACATCGCGATGCGAATTCGGGCGTCCTCGGAGCGCTTCGTGTCGTGCGTCGTCGTGGCGAGCAGCGTTGCCGGCTGCTCGCGCAGGTTGAAGACACACATGGCATGAAAGGCGTCGAGCGTGCTCGTCGCGTCCGGGTCCGAGCCGACCTCATTCAGTGCAACAAGTCTCACGTAGCGATAGAAGGCGGTGTCCTCCACCCCCTTCGCCATGACGGCGCTCGCCACCTGCTGAAATCGCTCACGGAGTTCGGATCGTTCGACGGACACCGATCCGTCGCCACGAAGGACGGAGATCACTGCAGCGAGGCGTGCTGCATCGCACCGTCCCGCGTCAAGCGCGTACGCTGACGCGAGATCGATGGCACGATCGTCGTCCGGCGTGAGCGCACCACCAGCCGGCGGATAGACCCGGTAACGAGGCATCCCGGCGATGAGCTCGACGAGTTCTCCATGCGCCTGACTGATTCCAGCTGCGTCAGCAGCGCGCGTGAGCCGTGCGAGCTCGGCGCCAAACAGTGCTTCCTGGATCTCGCGGCGGGCACGGTGCGAGTGCGCCTTGAAGTCGTCGCGATCACCGGTGAACTCCGTGTAGCAGTCGTCGAGCTCCGCCAGGCCGTCGGGGCGAACCATGAGCGAGGTAAGGAGCGATCCGAACTCGTACCCGGTGGTGCCGTCAATCGGCCAGTCGCGAGGCAGGCACTCCCCTTTCGCGAGAATCTTCTCGGCGATCAGCCACGCACCGGGGGCTGCCGATCGCAATCGGTCGGCGAATCCCGCCGGGTCGCGGAGGCCGTCGATGTGGTCAACACGGAGACCATCGACCGTGCCGGCAGCGACCAGGTCGAGCACCCGCGACAGCACGGCATCGAAGACCTGCGGATCCTCGACGCGAACGCCCGCCAGGGATGAAACATCGAAGAAACGTCGGTAGTTGAGATGCGCGGAGCCGGTGGCAGCGTCCTCGACGATGTAGTGCTGCGCTTCGAGCGTTGCGAGGGAGACCGGCCCGACACTCACTGCGGTGTTGGCGGCAAGAGGAAACGAGCGACCCATGTAGTGCAGCTCGAGCCGCTCACCCGGACCACGGGCGACCTGCAGGCCGCCTTCGGCCAGCAACTCTGCGCGGGGTGCGCCGAGCACCGCCAGGACCACGCGTCCATGCGCGGCCGGTGCGTCCCAGTCGATATCGAAGTACCGAGCGTGTGGGCTGGCTTGCCCCAGAGAGAGGACGCTCCACCACCACACGTTCATGCGGTCGGTGATGCACATGTGATTCGGAACGATGTCGAGGAGCTGACCCATCCCTGCGCGTCGGAGCGCTCCATCCAGGCGGCGGAGCCCGGCATCGCCCCCGAGATCGCCGCTTACGCGGGTCGGGTCGACGACGTCGTACCCGTGGGTGCTGCCCTCTGCTGCCTGCATGTACGGTGAGCAGTAAAGGTGTGAGATCCCCAACTCCTTGAGATAGGGGACGATCGCCGCGGCGGCATCGAAATCGAACTCCGCCCGGAGTTGCACCCGATAGGTGGCGACGGGATCCGTCCTCACGCGTGGATCCCGAGCCGGACGAATTCAGGTAGTATCAGCGCCACTATCAACATATATGCAGATGATCCTATCAATTTTCTTCGGTGCGCCATCATTGCGCCGCAATGACCACCGCTAGACGCCACGCCACACATCGGGCGCACCCTCGTCAGCAGGCGTGGCCCGGCAGTGAGTCGCCACTCGGCGCGACGTGGGACGGGGAGGGCACCAACTTCGCCGTGTACTCCGCATCGGCGGAGGCCGTCGATGTGGTGCTGCTCGACGATGAGGGTGCCGAGACCGCCGTCTACGAGCTCCAGGAACGCACCGATCTGGTCTGGCATGGGTACATCGACCAGGTCGGTCCGGGACAGCGATACGGGCTCCGCGTTCACGGGCCCTATGACCCTCGTCGCGGCCTTCGCCATAATCCGCGAAAGCTGCTCCTCGACCCCTACGCGCTGGCGATCGCGGGTCGATTCCTGCAGGGCCCGGCGCTCTTCGGATATTCGTTCGACGGCGACGATCTCGACGCCAGCGACATCGATTCGAGAACGGCCATGCCGAAGAGCGTGGTCGTCGACAAGAGCTTTCCGTGGGGTGATGACCGCCGGCCCGACACTGCCTGGGCCGATACCGTCATCTACGAGTTGCATGTGAAGGGGTTCACGATGCGTCATCCGGACATTCCGGAGGAGCTGCGCGGAACGTACGCCGGCCTCGCGCATCCGAGTTCGCTCGAATACCTGCAACGCCTCGGCGTCACGGCGGTTGAGTTGATGCCGGTGCACCATTTCATCGATGCCGGCCACCTCGTTGATCGCGGCCTCGTGAACTACTGGGGGTACAACTCGATCGGGTATTTCTCGCCCGAGAGCCGCTATGCGGCGGGCGGTGGCAACGGTGACCAGGTCCGCGAGTTCAAGGCGATGGTGCGGGCGCTGCATGGAGCCGGACTCGAGGTGATCCTGGATGTCGTCTACAACCACACCGGGGAGGGCAACCATCTCGGGCCGACCGTGAGTTTTCGAGGCATCGACAATCCCTCGTACTACCGGCTCGTCGAGGATGAGCCACGGTTCTATTTCGACGTCACGGGGACCGGGAACAGCCTCAACGTGAGCAGCGCGATCACGCTGCAGTTGATCACCGACAGCCTTCGATACTGGGTCACCGAGATGCATGTGGACGGGTTCCGGTTCGATCTCGCGGCTGCGCTCGCGCGCCAGTTCTACGACGTCGACCGGCTCTCCGCGTTCTTCGACATCATTCACCAGGATCCGGTGCTCTCCAGGGTCAAGCTCGTTGCGGAGCCGTGGGACGTAGGCGAAGGCGGCTATCACGTCGGCAATTTCCCGGTGCGCTGGGCGGAGTGGAACGGCGCCTACCGTGACACCGTTCGCGATTTCTGGCGCGGCGAGGCAGGGGGTGTCCGCGATATCGCGAACTGCCTGACCGGATCCAGCAGCCTCTACGAATGGGACGGCCGCCAGCCCTGGGCAAGCATCAATTTCGTCACCGCCCACGATGGCTTCACGCTCCGCGACCTCGTCTCATTCAACGAGAAACACAATGAGGCCAACGGCGAGGACAACGACGACGGCGCCAACGACAATCGCTCCTGGAATTGTGGCGTCGAGGGCGAGACCGACGACGCCGGCATCCGCACCCTGCGTGACCGTCAACGCCGCAACCTCATCGCGACCGTCCTCCTGTCACAGGGCTGTCCGATGATCTGCGCCGGCGACGAGATCGGTCGGACCCAGCAGGGCAACAACAACGCCTACTGTCAGGACAACGAGCTGTCGTGGCTCGACTGGGCGGCGACGGACTCGGTAATGTTGGGGTTCGTGCAACGCGTGGTCGCACTCCGACGCGAGCAGCCCGTGCTTCGTCGCAAACGTTTTTTCTCGGGCGAGGCGATCAGACGTTCCGGCCGCAAAGACATCATGTGGCTGCTCCCGAACGGCAGGGAGTTCACCGACGCCGACTGGGACAACGACGGCGAGCGTTCCATCGGCATGATCCTGAACGGCGACGCGATCCCTGACCGCGATCCTCGCGGCAAGCGCATCTCGGGTGACTCGCTGATGATCCTGCTCCACAGCGGCGACGTGCCGATCACGTGGACGATGCCGTCGGGGTGGAAAGACGGATGGACAATGGTCGTGGACACGGACGACCCCGAGGGCCACCGCGGATCGAGCACATATCACGAGGGCGACGAGGTACCGCTGCAGGCGCACTCACTGGTCGTGCTTCGTCACGCACTGGACGCTGCCGCTGCGCATGCGTCCGGGGCAGGCAGACCCTAGACCTCTACAGCGATGCCAGATCCGGTGACGCAGTCACCCCGGCGCGGCCCGGTCAATCGCGTGCTCGGCCTTTTGAAAATCCTCGGTCCGGGGCTCATCACCGGAGCGAGTGACGATGACCCAAGTGGCATCGGCACCTATAGCCAGGCGGGCAGCCAGTTCGGCTACAGCCTCCTCTGGACCGCGCTCTTCACGTTTCCACTGATGCTCGCGGTGCAGGAAGCCTGCGCGCGAATCGCATTACAGACCGGCGTCGGGCTTGGGGTTTCACTGCGACGAAAGTTCCCGACGTCGGCTGGTCGGCGCCTGCATCCTTGCGCTCTTTCTCGCCAACATGATCAACGTCGGTGCGGACCTGGGTGCGGTTGCGGCAGCGGGATCGCTGCTTACTCGTGGCCATGTGGCCGCGGCGTGGTTCCTCGGGCCGCTGGCGGTGATCATCCTCGTGCTCCAGTACGAACTCTCGTACGAAGTGATCTTTCGAGTCTTCAAATTCCTGACGCTCGCACTTTTCGCTTACGTGATAACGGTCTTCGTCTCGCATCCACCGTTGCTCACCACCATCGAATCCACGTTCATTCCGCACATCGAGCTGAATGCCGGATTCATCGGGATCGTCGTGGCGATTCTTGGGACGACAGTCTCGCCGTACCTCTTCTTCTGGCAGGCGAGCTCGGAGGTTGACGAGATGGTCGATCGCGGCCTCGCGACCGAGGTCGAACGCCAGGGCGTGACCAAGCACGAGATGCACGATGCGCGTATCGACGTCCTTGTCGGGATGGGCTACTCGCAGGTGGTGATGTTCTCGATCATCCTGACCGGCGCTGCCGTGCTTCATGCGTCCGGCCAGACCAACGTCGCGACCGCGGCGCAGGCGGCGCAGGCACTGCAACCACTTGCCGGCCCCTTTGCGTTCCTCCTCTTCTCTGTCGGGATCATCGGAACCGGGCTGCTGGCGATCCCGATCCTCAGCGGCTCGGCAACGTATGCCGTCAAAGAGTTTTTCGGCATGAAGGGCACGCTCGCCGACAAGGCGCGGTCGCGCCCCGCGTTTTACGCGGTGCTCACGGTCGCGCTTGCGGGAGGGCTGGTGATCAGCCTGCTCGATATCGACCCGATCAAGGCGCTCGTGGTCACCGCGATCATCAACGGCATCGTGGCGCCGCCGATGCTCGCGCTCATCGCGCTGCTCGGTCGCGACCGGAAGGTCATGGGGGACCAGACGAATGGCGCGTTGAGCAATGTCCTGCTCTGGCTCACCACGGGCGTGATGACGGTCGCCGCCCTCGGCTTGCTCCTGACCTCGCTATGAGGCGCGGCTGAGCCCGGGCTACTCCCCCACCACCACGGGACTCTCAGGCAATTCCCCGCGCAGCATCGGAGCGAGCAACGCACCGATGTCTGCCGGCGCAAACACCTCGTCACTTTCGATGATTTCGTCGGTCTCCCACCAGCGATGCGCCCGAATCACGGCGGCTTCCGTGCGCTCGAACCGCGCGGTATCGACGTCATGCACCTCGACGCGAATCAGGAAGTACCGTTCGACGTGCCGCTCCACGACGCCGTCCCACACGAACGCGACATCACGCGACCAGACGGGCGACGAAAGGGCGTCCATATCGACCACGAGCCCCGTCTCCTCGAATACCTCGCGGACCACGGCATCCTCGTAGGTCTCGCCGGGATCGAGGGCGCCGCCCGGTGCGAACCACCACGGCTGACGATCGGGAAGCTCGCCGCGGAAGAGCAACACGCGGCCCGCGGCGTCGACGATGAGTGCCCGAGCCGCGAGTTGGATCGGGAGGTTGCTCGCGGGGCTCATCGCCCGACGGTGAGCGCTATTCCGAATGTCTCATGGAGTTGCGTGGCACCGATTGCCGTGACGAGGAGCCCCCGATCGCCGCGCCGCCGGCACGCCCATCCGGCGGCGAGCACGCTGCGACACAGGGCGGCCCCAAGCGCGCCCGCGAGGTGTGGGCGTCGCTCCGTCCAGTCGATGCATGGGCCTGCGAAGTTACGGCGTTGCCGGCGCGCGCCGTCAACATCGACACCGATTGCGATGAGCATTCGCTCACCGGATTCCGCGACGGCGTATCCGTCATCGCGCGGGATCAGCCAGTCGCGCTCGAGCATTGCATCCAGAATCTCGACACCGAGCTTGCCCGCGAGGTGGTCGTAGCAGGTGCGCGCGACCCGCATCACGTCCATGGTCCGAGCGGCTTTGAGCGAGTGCGCCCGGCGATCGGGGCAGATCCGCGAGAGGGCTTCGAGCGCAAGCGCCACGTCGCGATTCGCGAGCCGGTAGTCGCGATGCCGTCCGCGCACCGAAACGTCGACGATACGGCCGTCGACCAGAGCAGCGAGATGGCCACTCGCCGTCGACGGTTTGACCGAAGCAGCTGCTGCCAAGTCGCTCGCCGATGCGGTCCCGCCATCGAGGAGGACTTCGAGCATGGCAGCGCGAGCCGGACTGCTCAACAGCCGTCCGACTGCGGCGAAGTCGGTTCCCATAAGGGAACCGTACATCCCGGATAGTTCGGCCATCGCCGAACTGTTGGCGGGATAGGCTTCGCGGATGGTTTCCGAGCCAGCAGTCCAGTCGGTCCCTCAGTCCGAGCGCGGCCTCGCGCTCGCTGCGGCACTGGCGACAGTCGTGCTCTGGGCATCGGCCTTCGTCGGCATCCGCGCTGCCGGCCGGGTGCTCTCACCGGGATCGCTCGCCCTCGGTCGCCTCCTGGTCGGCAGCATCGCACTGGGCACGCTCACGCTCCTGCGCCGCGAGTCGATGCCACGGCGCGCCGATCTCCCGGGACTGTTGTTGTGCGGAGTGCTCTGGTTCGGCGTCTACAACCTGGTCCTCAACCAGGCGGAGCGGACGGTCGACGCGGGCACCGCCGCGATGCTCGTCAACGTCGGCCCAGTATTCGTCGCCATCCTCAGCGGGCTGTTCCTGGGCGAGGGCTTTCCGCGCCGTCTCGTGGTCGGCTGCGCGATCGGGTTTGCCGGAGCAATTGTCATCGGATTCGCCACGTCGGACCATGGCCTCCAGGCCAGTCTCGGCGCTGTCCTCTGTATCGTGGCCGCCGCCGCCTACGCCGGTGGGGTCACCGCGGAGAAGCCCCTGCTTCGGCGCAGTTCGGCGCTCACCGTCACATGGCTCGCGTGCACGATCGGAGCGGTCGTCTGCCTCCCGTTTGCGCCGCAACTGGTGCACGAGCTCGGCTCATCGAATGCCGGGGCCGACGCGTGGATGATCTACCTCGGCCTGTTCCCGACATCGATCGGCTTCACGTTATGGGCGTTCGCGTTGGCGAGGACGAGCGGTGGACGGATGGGCGCGATGGGGTACCTCGTTCCCCCGCTGGCGATCCTCATGGGGTGGCTGATCCTCGGTGACGTCCCGCCGCTCCTGGCCCTTGCCGGCGGCGTTCTCTGCCTCGCGGGCGTCGCGATCGCACGAGGCGCGCGGTTCCCGCGCCGTGTCGCCAGCAGGAGCCGCGTGAACGGCTGATTTCGGCTGTATGTCATGTATAGTTGACATATGACGTATGCGAGATCGACGCCGGCGGCTGACGCGGCAGTGGCGTCCGTGCTTGAAACCCTCAATGGTCTGGCGACCGAGGACCGCCTGGTGGCGCTTCGCTCCGTCGCCGTGCTGCTCGGATCGCGGCGCGCCTCCACCGTGCTCGCGGCTCGAGCCGAGGGCATGAGCTGGCAGGACATCGCCGGCCTGCTCGGCATGTCGCGCCAGTCGGTGTGGGATCGGTACGCCGCCGAGGATCACAACCCGCCGCCACCGTCGCGTGGACGGCATCCACGCGCCAGAACCGCCACGCACACCTTCTCGAATTGCGCCGCCTACAAGGCGGTCACCACCCGCCAGTGATCAGGAGAACCTCAATGGTCAAAACCGTCGACGACGCCACATTCGAAACCGATGTGCTCGCCTCCCAGGCGCCCGTGCTCGTGGAGTTCGGTGCCGCCTGGTGCCCTCCGTGCCGGATGCTCGCGCCGATCCTCGATGAGGTCGCCGAGGAGCGCTCGGCCGGATTGCAGGTGCGCACGGTCGACGTTGATGCGAACCCCGTGCTGCAAGGGAGATACCGCGTGATGTCGCTGCCAACGCTCCTGCTCTTCGTCAATGGCGAGCCGGTTCGTCAGACGATCGGCTTCCTGTCGAAGGGCCGGCTCCTGGAATTCATCGACGAGGCGCTCACGATCGCCGCGTAATCACCGCCCTCTGGCGAGGGGTCCGAGACACCACTCTCGGTACAGTCTGGTGGTGGGGACAGCCTCGGGCACGCCGGACGACGACGCGGCGGTAGCTCCGCGGAGCGGGCTCGGTCACGCGCTCGACGTTCTCGAAGACGGCCCGAATCCCACGCGCCGCCCGCAGGTCGTGGGAAACCTGATTCTCACCTCGCATGCGGGGCTGATCATCCTGTTCGCGCTGGTCCTCCTCTACTTGAGCGGCCTGGCGTTCACCCCACTGCGACCGGTGCATTTCGCGCTCGGGTTCGCGCTCATTCCCATCCTTGTGGTCAAGCTCGCCAGCACCGCATGGCGGGCGATCAGCTACTACTTCCGGCGTGGCGGATACCGCGCCGCCGGTGCGCCGTGGTTGCTGCCGCGGCTCATCGCCGTCCCACTGGCAATCGCCGCCGTCCTCGCAACCACGAGCGGTGTGGTGCTGTGGGCGCAGGGCACCGATCACGGAACCTGGGCGGCGATTCACACCGATTCGGTGATCGCGCTCGGCATCGTCGTGCTCGTGCATCTCGCGGTATATCTGCGCAAGGCGCTGCGAGCGTCCGCGACGAGTCTTGCCGCCACCGTCATCAACCGACCGGAAAAAGTGATCGTCTGGGCGCTCCTCCTCGCCCTTGCCGCCGGCGCCTTGGCCACCGGTCTCGAGCCCACCTGGAATCCCGCGGCCTCGCCGCCGCCCGCCGCAGCGGCGCAACCGTAGGTGCCGCCTAGCGGCGCTGCGTCGTCGGTGTTGTGCCGCCCACCACGTCGAACACGTCCCACATCGACGCGTACGTGCCGCGCAGCGCGAGGAGCTCGTCATGCGTGCCCGCCTCCACAACCGCTCCGGCATGCAGCACGATGATGCGGTCGGCCGCCTTCGCGGTCTGGAGCCGGTGCGCGATCACCACTGTCGTGCGCCCCTGCGACACCTCCTGCATCGCGGCCGCGACGTGCGCCTCGGTCACGAGGTCGAGGTTCGAGGTGGCCTCATCGAGCAGGAGCAGCACCGGGTCGACGAGTTCCGCGCGAGCTAGCGCGATGAGCTGACGCTGACCGGAAGAGAGTGATCGTCCTCGCTCGGTCAACTCGTGGTGATACCCGCCGGCGAGGCGCGCGATGAAGTCGTGCGCGCCCACCGCGCGCGCCGCAGCCTCCACCTGCGCGTCGCTTGCCTCGGGGCGGCCGTACGCGATGTTGTCCCTCACTGTCCCGGAGAACAGGAACGCTTCCTGTGGCACGTAGCCGAGCTGCAACCGGAAGTCGTGGAGATCGAGCGACCGGAGGTCGTGACCGTCGACATCGACGCTCCCCTCATCGGGGTCGTAGAAGCGGGCGAGCAGCTTCATGACCGTCGATTTGCCGGCGCCGGTCTCGCCGACGAGTGCGACCGTCTCGCCCGAGGCGATCCGCAGGTCGATACCGCGCAATGCTTCGGGCGGCTTCCGCCACGCCGCGTCGCGCGACTGGAGAAAGCGCGGGTCCTGCGGACCGCGCCGATCGACGGGGCGTCCCCCCTCGAAACCGGCACGACTGAGCGGCGCCGGATACGAGAAGCGGACGTGGTCCAGCGAGATATCGCCGTGGAGCCGGCCCGGATCCTCCGGAGCAACCGCGTCTGGCGTGAGTGTGTCGAGCTGCATCAACTCCGCGATTCGACCAACGGACACGCGCGTCTGTTGCCACGCGTCAAACACCTGGGACAGCTGCTGGATCGGCGAGAAGAAGAGGTCGATATACAGCAGGAACGCGATCAACGCGCCGGAGGTCAGGTGACCGGTCTCGATCAATCGCGCGCCAACACCGAGCACGATCGCGTCGGCGACCGCTGCCATGAATTGCACGAACGGGAAATACGTTGCGACGAGGCGTTGCGCCGCGACCCGCGTGTCCAGGTATGAGCGCCCAAGCCGGTGGAACTGCGCCATCGCTGCGCCCTCGTGCACGAAAGCCTGCGATTCGCGGACACCGGAAAGGCTCTCCTGAAAGTCCGCGTTGACGATGGCGATGCGCTCGCGCGAGGTGCTGTACAAGCGTGCCGCTTTCTGCCGGAAGATCACGGTCGCGATGGCCAGCGGGATCGCGACCGACAGTGTCCACAGGCCCAACTCCGTGTTGATGACCACCAGCGCAACACCGACCCCCACAAACGTGACAATCGACACGAGCGCGCTGAGCAGGCCGTTCTCGATCAACAACTCGAACTGGTCGACGTCGGTGGTCATCCGGGTCATGATTCGCCCGGCCATCTCGCGCTCGTAGTAGTCGAGCGACAAGCGCTGCAACTGCGCCCAGATACGGATCCGGAGCGACAGCATGATCCGCTGTGCGGCGCGACCCGTGACGAATGTTTCGGCGATCTCGTCGATGAGGTCGATGAACGTGACGAGCAGGAACACCCCGGCGGCCGCGAACAGCACGGTCGATGATCCTTTGGAAACGCCGCTGTCGAGCCCTGTCTTGACCAGCACGGGTCCCGCAAGCGTCATGAGGCCGTCGATGATCACCAGCACGAGCCCGAGCAGCAGCGGCTTGCGGAACTCGCTGAGCAGGCGCAGCAGCGTGAAGTGCTTGTCGTGGCGCGCTTCGCGCTCGATGTCCACCCGCGCGACGTCGCGTACGGGTCGCAGCCGTGCGACACGCGCGAGCAACTCAGGTGTCGGCGCGAGGTTGAGCCGCCACCCGGATCCACCGCCGCCGAGACCTGGGCCGAGCGTCGGAGCGCCGATGGTTCGCGCTGCCATGCGACTACCGGAACGCTGCCAGTCTCCAGCCCACGCCGCGGCGGTGGTGCCGTCGGCGCCCGCTGCGGACGCGATGGTTGCCAGCGTTTCGATGGAGTCACCGATCTTGGTGGCGTCGATCTCCTCGAGCCCCGACACGAGCGTCCGATAGAGGGCACTGCGGGCGATGAGTTCGTCGTGCGTGCCCGATTCGACGACGACACCACCGGACAGCACCACGATTCTGTCGGCGAGATGCAACGTCGACTGCCGGTGCGCGATGAGCAGCGTGGTGCGCCTCGCCATCACCGTGCGCAACGCATCGTGCACGGCCGCCTCGACCCTCGCGTCGATGGCACTCGTCGCGTCGTCGAGGATGAGGATGCGCGGGTCATAAAGGATTGCCCGCGCGAGGGCGATGCGCTGGCGTTGCCCTCCAGAGAGCGTCAGTCCGCGCTCTCCGATCGCCGTGTCGTACCCGCGCGGCAGCTCGGTGATGAACTCGTGGGCCTGCGCAGCGCGGGCCGCCGCCTCGATCTGCTCGTCCGTCGCGTCGGGCCGTCCGTACGCGATGTTGTTGCGGACCGAGTCCGAGAACAGGAAGCTCTCCTCGAAGACGACACCAACCTGGCGTCGGAGCGATCGCAGCGTGACGCCGCGGACGTCGTGCCCGTCGATGAACACAGCACCTTCGGTCGGGTCGTAGAAACGCGAGACCAGCATCGCGAGCGTCGACTTCCCGCTGCCGCTCGGCCCGACCACGGCAACGCGCTCACCGGGCTCGATGTGGAGATCCACGCCCTGTAATACCGGGTCAGCGTCGCCATAGCGGAAGTGGACATTCGTGAACTGGATGTCTCCGCGGAGCGCGGGAAGGTCGGTTGCGTCGGGACTGTCGGTGATCGCCGGTGGCAGATCGAGGAGCTGGAAGATCCGCTCCACTCCCGCACGCGCCTGCTGGCCGATCGTCAGGACGCCGGCCAGCTGACGCGCGGGTGCCATGAGCTGGGTCATGTAGGTCGAGAACGCCAGGAACGTGCCCAGCGTGATGTCGTGCTGGAGGGCCAGCCATCCGCCAAGGGCGAGGATCGCCACCTGAGCGAGCATCGGGATTGCCTCGAGCAGTGGCTGATACCGCGACTGCAGCCGCACCGCGCGCATCTGTGATCCGTAGACGGTCTTGGCCGCGGCGGCGACGCGCTCGACCTCGCGCTGCTCCTGGCCGAACGCCTTGACAACACGAACGCCGTTCAAGTCCTCGTCGACGATCTGGACCAGGTCGCCCTCGCGCTGCTGCCCGTCCCACGTCGCCGGAAAGATGCGCCAGCGCATGCGGTAGGACACGATGAGGAGGCTCGGCGCGACGACGACGCTCACCAACGCCAGCAACGGCGAGAGATACAGCATCACGCCGAGTGAGAGCAGCAGCAGCAGGATGTTGCTGCTCATGATCGGGAAGAAGCTGAGCAGTCCCTGGACGAGCGTGGAATCGGAGTTGGCGCGAGCAACCAGCTGGCCGGTCGGCATGCGCCCGAGGTTGTCGAAGTCCAGCGCCTGGAGGTGGTCGTGCATGTCGTTGCGGAGGTCGTACTGCACTTCGAGGGCAACCCGGCCACCGCGATAGCGGCGCACATAGGCAAAGGCAAAGCTCGCCGCAGCGAGACCGATGAGCAGAAGCAACCACGGCCACAGCGCCGAGGTGCGGGTGAGGATGACGCCGTCGACGATCTGCCGGGCGACGAGGGGAACGGCGGTCTGGCAGACGCTGCCGAGCACCGCGGCACCAACGGAGAGCACGACGTCTCGCCGGTGCCGGAGCATGTAGCCCCAGAGGCGCCGGACCCAACCGGGCGTATTCGGGGCTTCGCTCAACCGCGTTCGTTGGTCGTCGGTAAATCCTCAGCGAGTCAATCGGGCGCGATCAGCGTAGCGCGAGTGCCGTTTCGAGCCGCCCTCAGCCGGCGGCCGCCGACATCGACGGGCTGACCCTGCGCCGGATCGCCTCGAGGATGCGGACGGCAAACTCCGGGCTGTCCTTCACCGTCACGCGGTACATGCCGCTCTCATTCATGCGGGGCTCGATCCGGATGACCCGCAAACCCGCGTCCTGCAGGGCGGCGAGCATCCTCGTGACGCCGCCCGGGCGCTGCGGCGCCGTCTCCATGATGTCGCTGTCCCTGACGTCGATCGCGAGCATTGCTCGTCCCCCATCGCGGTTGGATTACGGACGCATCATGACTGCGGCATTCTGTCAACTCCGTGAGCAACCTGTCTCAGAGGGATTCCGCATGTACGTCGGATCCGTGGTGATCGACTGCAACGACTTCGACGCGATGTACTCGTTCTGGATCGAGGCGCTTCGCTACGTTCCCCGAGATCCGCCGGACGACGGGTGGGCCGTGCTCCGCGATCCCAACGGGGTCCACGTCAACGTGTCGCTCCAGCGCGTCCCAGAGCGTCGGGTTGGCAAGAATCGCCTCCACCTCGACCTGTACACCCAGGACCAGCAGGGCGAGGTGGCACGGCTCCTCGCGCTGGGGGCGGTTCGGTATCCGCGGACTGCCGCGTTCGGCGAGGACTTCGTGACCCTGCAGGACCCCGAGGGGAACATTTTCGATGTCATCGACAAAGCAGGAGGCTGAGCATGCCCATTGATCGCGCTCTCCTTGATCAGCGCTGCTCGCTGCTTCGGGCTCTGCATGTCCCGGGTACGCCGCTGGTGCTGGCGAACGCCTGGGATGCGGCGTCGGCACGAACTGTCGTCGCCGCAGGTTTCCCCGTGGTCGCGACGACGAGTGGCGGCGTTGCCGCAACTCTCGGGTACGAAGACGGCCAAGACGCACCAGTCGAGGAGATGTACGCCGCCGCCGCACGCATCGTGCGATCCGTCGCTGTGCCCGTGACGGTTGACTCCGAGGCCGGCTACGGGCTCACTCCGGAGGCACTCGTCGATCGTCTCCTCGCCATTGGCGCCGCCGGATGCAACCTCGAAGACACTGACCACTTGGGTGGTGGCCTCGTCGACGCGCGTGAGCACGCGGAGTGGCTGTCCGAAGTGCGCCGTGCGGCGATTGCTCGCGATTACGGGCTGGTGATCAACGCGCGTATCGACGTCTTCATCCGCCAGGAGCAGCAGGAGACGCCCGCCCTGCTGGACGACGCGATCACCCGTGCGCGCGAGTACATCGGCGCGGGCGCGGACTGCGTCTTTCCCATCCTGCTGCACGACGTCGACGTCATCACCGCGTTCCTCGACGCCGTGCATTTTCCAGTGAATATCTTCGCTGTACCTGCGGCAGCGTCGAACGCCACCCTCGCGGAGATGGGCGTCGCGCGGATCAGCTACGGAACCTCGATCCATCGGCAATCGATGCTTGAGCTGGCGTCGCACCTCAAGGAAATCGCGGAAGGATGAAGGCGCTCAGGCCGGAGGCACGTTGATCCCCGGTTGCTCGTGCCACGTGACTCCGCCGTCGCTCGTCGTCCACAAGCCAGACGGCACAAATGTCCAGCCGTGCAACGCGTCGGTGAAGCCGATGCCTTCAGCTCCGCCGCCACCGCCGAAGGAGTCCGGGGGGAGCGCCGCATGCGTCCACGTCACGCCGTCGTCGTGAGTCACGAGGTCGTCTTCGCGGTCATTGGCCATCCATGCGGTTGTGCTGTTCAGGACGACGAGGCGGATCGGTGCGCCCTCGCTGTTGATGGATCCGACATTCGGCTCCGATGGGGAGATCGGCGCGAAATCCTCCCGGCTCCGGAGCGTCCAGTGCGAACCGCCGTCGTCGGAGGTCCACACCTCCTGCGGGGCCGGCCACCCACCCTCGTTCGCGCAGGCGAGCATCATGTGATCGGGCGATGATGCGCCGAGGATCATGGTGGCCCCGGAGACGCATGGCGGCGCTGGGAGCGATGCCCACGTGCGCCCGTTATCGTCGGTCAGCACCAGCGCGGGACGGTGCTGATTGGCGTCAAGGACCCACATCCGATTACCTTCCCGCACTACCTGCGAAAGCAGCACATCTGCGTTGTTGTCGATTGGCTCCTGGACCGAGGCAGGCAACGCGAGATCGGTCCATGCACCCCCGGTCACCGGCTGCGAGAACAGACGCGCGGTGCACGGGACTGTTGTTGCACACGTCGTCACCGCCCAGGCCGTATCGGTCGACACGACCATGTCACCGACCTCCGCGCTGCCGACTGTCAGTTGCTGCCAACTCTGACCACCATCGTGTGTCGAATCGAGAACGTTGAGGCCGCTCGACGGCGAGCCCCAGACCCACGCATCGCTGCTGGAACTCGCGGTCACGTTGAGAGTGGCGTTGCCGGCATCGACACTGAACGGGAAGGCGACATGCATCCACTGCTGACCGCCGTCGGTGGTCCTGTAGATGCCAAAGGTGCACGTGTTCTGAACGTCGCACGCGCTTCCCAGGGTCCACCCGTCCGATGGGCTTGAGAAGCTGTATGCAGCCGATCCGAAGTCACCTGCCGCCGAAGGAGTCGGGGATGGGGTGACGGCCGGAGGGGTCGGGAGATGACGTGGCAGAGGCGTCACTGCCGGCGTCGTCGCCGGTGTCACGTGTTTCCGCTGTGCGAGCGTGATTCCGAGAGCTCCTCCGAGGACGGCGACGACGGCGAGAGCGATGAGCGCACCACCAAACCATCCCCGCACCGGTGACGGAGATGAGGTCTCTCGCTCGATGCGCTGTCGCGTGCCTTCCAGCACGCGCTCTTCCACGCCGGCACGGGGTCGAACCGCGTCGATCGCCGCGTGGAGGGCGCGAGCAAGCGGTTCCTCGTCGGACGTGACCGGCATCAGACCGATTCCCCGCCGAGTGCCCGTTGCAGTTCGCTGGTGGCACGACGTGCCAGTGCCTTGGCCGCATCAACCGAGCAGCCCGCGGCCTCAGCGACATCCTCAAAGGGGAGGTCGAGGTAATAGCGAAGGACGATGACCAGACGGCGACGATATGGGAGGCGCGCCAGCGCCGCGCGCAGGTCCAAGAGCGCAGCAGGGTCACTGCTCCCAGGCTCTGCGCGCCTCTCGGGCTCGGCGGTGCGGGCAACCCGCCACCATCGCCCCCTCATCATCTCTCGGCACTGATTCGCCACGATGCCGAGAAACCACGGACGCAAGTCGGAGCCCTCGTGGCGATTGGCGCGCCGACGCCACGCGCGGAAGCACGCGTCCTGCACCGCATCCTCAGCGTCGACCGGATTCAACAGCATGCCGGTCGCGAGCCGCACCGCCTCAGCGAGCAGGGGGCGAAGCTCGGCCTCGAACGCATCAGCGTCGCCGTCGCAGGCGGTCATGACATCCGCCGCGTCCTTGCGGCTCGGGACAGACGTCATTGACCCTCCTAGTCAATGTGGTCACGGCTTAATACGGGCCCCGAGCTCGGAAAGTGTCACTAGATCGAAGCTCTCGACTAAGGTGATGTCAGCGGTATGGAAGGAAGCCAGCGGCGACGGCAAGTGACGTTTGCGCTCCTTGCCGCGGCTGCCGCGACGGCGACGGACTACGCGTACCTGGGGCTCATCGGCAACCAGGGCGGATCGGATCCGATTGTCGGGACCGTGCGATTGGTGAGCGGATACATCGCTGCCATCGCCGTGGCTGCCTTGATCGGTCTCGCGTTTGCGCTAGCCGGTCGGATCACCGCCGCAAAGACAGCGTTCCTCGCGGCTGCGGCAGGAAGTGCAACGCTCGGTTTCCTCGCGATCTTCAGCATCGGGCTGGCGCTGCTGATCACGACGGGACTACTTGCTACGGCCGCGCGAACCACGGGGCCACTCCCAGGCGCCAGACCGTGGCTCTGGCCTGTGCTTTGCTCGCTGATAGCCATCGTTGGATTGATCGCGGGATTCGTGGTTATCGGCACGTTCTGAAACGACCGACCACTTAGCAGAACGTCTGCCCGTGGGCAGCGTTGCATGAGAGATCGAGTCCTCAGATAGGGGGCGATCAGTGTCGGTGCCGTATATGGACTGGGATGAGCATGTCCGCCATGGCGATCCACTTCGCGACGCGAATCTCGCGCGCCGACGCGGGTAACGTCGACGCCGGCGCGCCTGACCTGGACGCGGTGTACCGAGCCGAGATCCGGAGGATGATCGGGCTCGCAAGCGTGCTCATGGGTAGTCGCGCAGCCGGGGAAGATCTCGCGCACGATGCCTTTCTGCAGGTGTTGCGCCGCACCGGCGGCGAGCCGGGATACCTGCGCTCGCCCGCGTGGCCCCTGCTTCGCACAGTGCTGGTGCGGCTCGCCATTCAGCGCCGCCGCTCCATAGCTCGCGAGGCGCGCAGACTCGGTCATCTCTGGCAGCAACCGGACAGTGAGTGGTGGGACCCGGATCCGGCGCTCATCGATTGGCACGCGGCGCTGGGAGCACTCCCGCCAAGGATGCGAGCGTGCGCCGTGCTGTTCTACGGCGAGGACATGAGCGTCGCCGACGTGGCTCGCGAGCTCCGCTGCTCTCCACGGACTGTCGAACACAACCTCCACAGCGCCCGCGGCAAGCTGGCCGACGCGCTCAAGCCCCTCAGTGACGTGGATGACACCCCGTGACCGGCCTGGATGAGGGCTTTGATGCCTCCGCTCGATCGCTGACACGACGCTTGATCGAGGTCTGCGAACAAGATCCCTTGCGAGCGATGGATTCCCGGCGTCGATCGGCAGGCCGCACGGTCGCGGTGCTGATCGCAACGATCGTGGTTGTCGCGGGCGCGGGAATCGCCGGAACGAGCATCCTGCATGGCAAGACGTCACACGCCCCCTCTGTATCTCCGACCCCGCCCATCGTCGGAGGCCCTACTCCGCGGGGTACGCCAACTCCTTCCGCAGAACCGACGTCATCGGAGTCGGGAGGCTCGGTCATCAATAGCCTGGCGATGTTCACGCCGGTCACGGGATGGGCACAACGGCAGTCGGACGGCGCGATCCTGCGCACGACCGACGGTGCCCAACACTGGCTCGTCACGATGCCGGACATCGGCAGCGCTGACGTCATCGCTGCGGCGTTTGTCAATACCGAGGTCGCCCGTCTCCTCACCGCGATCGTTCCAGCTGCGGCCGACCGGAACAGCGAAACCGTTCAGGCCTGGGTGACTGGGAATGGCGGGATGACATGGACCCGCGAAGGGAGCTTCGTGGGCGACGGAGTCCCGGCGAATCTCCCCGCCGGAAGCCTCGATTTCGTGGACCCCGAGGACGGTTGGTTCTCGCTCAGCGAGGGGGCCGGCGGATCGTCGACGATGGACGTCTATCGGACCCAGGACGCCGGCGCCAGGTGGACGCACGTTGTCGCGACCTCTTTCATGCCGGCACCCGGTCAGACGAGTGACATTCCGCTCGGTTGCGACAAGAACCCAGCCGTGTTCATCAACGCCTCGACGGGATGGATCACGGCATCGTGCAACGGTGGCTCGGCATTCCTGTACGTCTCCCACGACGGTGGCGTCAGCTGGCTACCGCAGTCACTTGGCAGCACGTACTCGGAGTACGGATACCAGACGTATCCCCCGCAGTTCGTCTCACCGAGCAATGGCTACATGATCGGGATCAAAGGCGCGGTCATTCCGACGGTGGTGCTCTTCGTGACCAGCGACGGAGGTCAGGTCTGGTCGCAGCGGCGCTCCCCCGAGAGTGTCCTCGACGCGTCGGACTTCATCAATGCGATGCAGGGCTGGATGCTCATGACACCAGCGGACACCTCGGATCACAACTCGTCGCTCTGGGTGACGCACACCGCGGGGCAGACGTGGACCGACCTCGGACTTAACACGGAGCTCGGCGGCCTCGACCTCGACTTCCTGACGCCGCAGATCGGCTGGGCATACGCGAGCGACATCCAGCAGCCGCCTTCTGGACCCCAATTGCTCCGGACGACGGACGGTGGCCGGACCTGGGCGGCGCTCGCGCCCACAATTGTTCAGCCCTGAGCGACCAGGAAATCTCGGCAGGAACCCTCATCGCCCGCGGGGCGTTACCACATCAGTCATGCGACGACGTTTGAATGCATTCCCAAGCATGGAGTCCAGCCGGATGAAATGGGGTGGGGGCGCGCTGGCGATCGTGATGATCACGCTCCTCGCTTCATGTACAACGATTCCGCCGGCGCGCTCGGAATCGCCAACTCCAACTCCCTCCCCGTTTGCTCCTACGCCGGAGCCAACTGCCGTGCCACTCGTCTCCCCGCTTCAGCCACCAACGCCGTCTCCGTCGCCTGTAATCGTGACGGCTGGCGAGAGGCCATGCTCCGCCTCGCAGTTGCAGCTCGCTGACTCGCCTGGGCTCGGCGGGGGCGCCGCGGGGAGCTTTGTCGTCGCGCTCGGTATCTGGAACCTCGGGAACCGGCCATGCACACTGCGCGGCTGGGCGACGGTGCAATTGCTCAATGCCTCAGGCGGTCTCGTCCCTACTCACTGGCTGAAGGTTATGTCGGACTTTTCAGGAGGCGCGATCCTTCGGACGATCAGTCTCGCTCCGTGCGCGGGCGCCGGGGGTTGCGCGCCCGCTTCCACCCCTGCCGCATACGTGAGTATTGCGGGTAACGACGTCCTCGAGCCATGCGTCACCGCCGCCAGCATTCGCGTTGCCATCCCTGGGTCATCGACACCCGTCGTTGTCGCTTTTCGTGTCGACGGTCTGCAGGAGAGCCAGGTCTTCTGTTCTGACGGCGGCGTCTATCTTCTTCCGATCCTGTCCCCGTTCTCGGCGCTCGGGCCCCCGGGGCCGTATCCCGCGCTCCCCTAGCCGTTCGCGCCGGCCGAATCCTCGCGCCACGTCTTCCAGAGTTCGGCGTACGCGCCCCCGGCGCTCAGCAGATCGGCGTGCGTTCCATATTCGCTGATGCGCCCATCCTCAACCACCACAACGACTTCGGCGTCGTGCGCGGCATGGAGGCGATGCGAAATGGCGATCACCGTTCGGCCCTCGAGCAGTACGGCAACCGAGCGCTCGAGATGACGCGCCGCGCGTGAGTCGAGCAGTGACGTTGCCTCGTCGAGCACCAGCGTGTGCGGGTCGGCGAGGAGCAGACGCGCGATCGCGATCTGCTGGGCGAAGCCTGGGCTGATCGACGTACCCCCCGATCCGATGATCGTAGCCAGGCCTTCGGGAAGCGCTCGTACCGCAGGCCCGGCGTCAACCGTCTCGAGCACCGCCATGAGCTCGTCATCAGTCGCCTCCGGTCGCGCGAGGCGCAGGTTGTCGCGCAGGGAGCATGCGAAGAGGTGATGTTCCTGCGTGACAAGTGCGACCTCGCGGCGCAGGCGGTCGGGAGGCATGAGGTGGGGCGGAACGCCGCCGACCTCCACCGCTCCAGCTCGTGGCGCATGAACGCCGGCGAGGAGCAACGCAAGGGTGCTCTTCCCCGCACCGCTGGGACCGACCACGGCGAGCCGCGCACCGACATCCGGCGCGAGGTCGATGCCGTGCAGCACGTCGGAGCCTTCCTTGTACGCGAAGTGGACGTCGTCCGCGACGAGTTCCTGGCCTGCGGGCACCTGCTCCGTCGTCTCAGCGGGCGGTACCTCCGAAACGCCCACCACGCGTGACAACGATGCGGATGCGAGCTGCACCTCGTCCTGCCACGCGAGCAGCGTGTCGACCGGCGAAACCAATTGCTGCGTGTACAAGGCAGCGGCAGCGACGGCGCCGATCGTGAGGTGACCATTCATGACGAGGAAACCGCCAAAAAGCAGGCACAGCACGAGCGGAACGACGTAGGCGACTTCGCAGCTCCCGAAGAACGTGGTGCGCATGCGGAGCGTCCGGCGCTCCCACGCGATCCACTCCCGAATGTCGTCATCGGTCTGCGTGATTCGCCGCGGACCGAGTCGGAGCGCCTCGATCGTGCGCGCAGCGTTGACCGTCTCCTGCAGGTCCGCGTTGACGATGGCCTCGGCCGCCATCTGCAGCCGATACGCCGGTCCCGCCCGGCGGAGATAACGACGCGTCGAGAACACGAGCAACGGAATGACGGGAACGATCACCAGGCCAAGGATCGGAGCGGTGAACACCAGCGCCGCGATGGCGAGAACGCACGTGACAGCAGCGACGAGCAACTCGGGAAGACCGCGCCGTACGGCTTGCGACATGTCGTCGACGTCGGTCGAGGCTCGCGTCATCAAATCGCCCGTGCCCGCACGTTCCACGATGCCGATGGGCAACGCGAGGACAGTGGCGATGAAGCGCTCACGCAGCCGCGCGAGCACGTACTCGCCGGTCAGCGCGCCACACGCCCGAGCGCCGGCAGTGAACAGCGTCTGAACGACGAGCGCTCCAGTGAACAGCAGCGCGGTCCTCTGAATGGTTGCGTTGGTGAGCGCGCCGGACGAATTGATGATTCGTTCGAGCAATTGCGGCCCGACAAGTCCCGCGGCGCTGGCGGCCATCTGCAAAGCGATGGCTGCGGCGATGAGGCCGCGGCGCTCGGAAAGGCTGGACTGCAGGCTGCGCCACGCAGCGCGCCCACTCGCAACCGGAAGGATCGATCCGGCGTCGCGGCTCATTCGTTTCCTCGGGTGACGACGAGGCGATAGCGAGCGTTGGTCGCGAGAAGGTGCGCGTGCGTGCCGCTCGTGACGCCGCCCTCGTCGAGAAACACCACGCGGTCTGCGCGGCTCAGGAGCAGCGGACTCGTGGTGAAGATGACCGTGGTCCGACCCTTTCGCAGCGACTCGAGACGGTCGCCGATGAACGCCTCGGTGTGCGCGTCCACCGCGCTGGTCGGCTCGTCGAGGATGAGGACATCCGGGTCCGCTCGCAGCGCCGCGGCGAGTGCGACGCGCTGACGCTGGCCGCCCGACAGCGACCGCCCGCGCTCCGACACCATGGAGTCGAGTCCCTCGTCCAGGCCGCCGACGATGTCGGATCCGCTTGCCGCCGCGAGCGCCTCGTCAACGCTCGGGCGTGGGTCGTCGTCGCGCGGGCGCGCGCTCGGCGCGTCCACGGCGTCGCGCAGCGTGCCGACCAGCAATTGCGGATCGCGATCCACGACAAGGATGCGCCGGCGCACCTCCGCGATCGAGACCTCGTCGAGCGGTACGTCGCCGAGTGTCACGCGGCTCACGCCAGAGGGATCCGTCAGGCGCCCGAGCCGTGCCGCAGCCGCACTGGCGACGTCCGGGTCGACGACCACGACCGCGGTCATGAGGCCGTGCTGAATGTGCAGGCCAGACTCCTCATCGACGAGATCACCGTCGTCGGGCGGTGAAACGGGCGCATTCGGGACGCTCAGATCCACGTCGAGTTGCAACACGGAGATCACCCGACCGGCCGCGACCGTCGCCGCGGACCAGACGCTCGCCGCCTGGATGAGCGTCTGGATCGGGAGCGCGAGAAACGCCGCGTACGCATAGTCGGCGACGAGCTCGCCGGGTGGAATCGAGCCGCTGCGAACCAGCTGCGCACCCAGAAACGTGATGGTCACGAGGATCGCGCCCGGAAGCAGGACCTGGAGTGCATCGAGGATCGATTGGAGCAACGCCGTGCGGACAGTTGCGTGCCGCACTGCCTGCGACGTCACCGTGTACCGCGCGGCGAAGTCACTTTCGCCGCCAAGCCCGCGGAGCACTCGCAATCCGGCCACCGTATCCGCCGCCACAGACGAGGCGGCGCCGCGCTGTCGACGCTCCGCACGCTGCCGGCGCTCGAGTGGTCGCATGACCGGGAGCACGAGCAGTGCAGAGATCGGCACGCCGGCGAGCAGCACGAGGCCAAGCTGCGGCGAAGTGCTGAGCAGGATGGCCGCAACGATCACGATCGACACGACCGCGCCGGTACCGCGCGCGGTGAGGTCAAGCAGCCGCCCGATGCGGATGACATCGGTGGTGCCAAGGCTCGCGACTTCGCCGGCGCCCGACCTGCCGGGGCAACCCCGCCCCGAGCCGGATCGCCGCGCGGATGATGAGTTGCTGCACCCGCACCATTGCCTCGAGGAAGTTGCTCACGGCCCGGCGGTGCCGGAGCACACCGGCAGCGGCCTGGACGATGCCCAGTCCCAACACCACGGACGCCCAGAGGATCAGGTCGGGCCCGCTTCGCCGCGTGATCGCATCGACCGCCTGTCCGAGCGCGGCGGGGATCACTCCCTGGGTTCCCATCCAGACGGCGCCGAAGAACGCCCCGCCGATGACGGTTCGACGCTGCCCGCGCGCGATCCAAAGAAGGAACCGGAGGGGCGAGCGAAGATCCGGGTCCCCAGGATTGGCAAGCGGAATTTGCGAAAGCACGGCGGCGGGCAAGTCTAGTCGGGATGACGAAATCGCCCGAAGGCGACCTCTCGTTACTCGCTGCCGAGGGGAATCGCGAGCGACGCGCGCCAGTCGGGACTGTGCAGGAAGGCACGAAACGCAGCGGCGGCCGGGCTGAGCAGGCGCTCTCGCGTCCAGGTCACGTGCCACATTCGCTCCACCGGGAACCCGGCGACGCGAAGCGGCCGCAGCAGCCCGACCTGGAGCTCGAGGCGAACCGCGTAGGTCGACAACACCGTGACGCCGAGGCCACCGGCGACTGCGCGTTTCAACGCCCCATTGCTCGCCATCTCCATTGCCGGGACGGGCTCGACGCCGGCGTCCCGCAGGATCCGTTCCGCGGATTCGCGCGTCCCCGACCCGGGTTCACGGAGCAGCAGCGGGCCGTCGAGCAGGTCGACCGGCTGGAGCGGTTCGCGCTCGGCGAGCGGATGGCCGGGCGCGCAGAAGCACATCAACGAGTTCTCGAGGAACGGCTCGGCGTCGAGCACGTCGTCGTCCCACAGTGTCCCGATGACGCCGACATCGGCGATGCCTTCGAGCAGCAGTTCACGCACCTGTGCCCGATTGACGACGTCCAGGCTCAACGCCACCCCGGGATGCTCGCGGTGGAAGGCCGCCATGGCATCCGGAAGCACGTAGATCCCGACCGTCGTGTCGCCGGCGACGTGCACCCGTCCGGCGCGGAGCCCCGCGACGTCATCCATCGCTTCCTGGGCGTCGCCCACCATCGCCAGAATGCGCCCGGCGCGATCGTGGAGCGCCCGGCCGACAGCGGTGAGCACCGGAGCACGGCTGCCGGGATCGAGCAGCGGGCGCCCGACCGCCCGCGCGAGGGCCTGCATCTGATGCGTGACCGCCGGTTGCGTCAGCGAAAGCGCCTCCGCTGCTCGGGTGAAGCTTCGGTGCTCGATGACGCTCGTAAAGATCCGTAGCTGGCGAAGCGTGATGCTCCGTTCGAGCCTCGTTTCCATTAGCACATCTTATTGAACCAATAAGAACTATGCATTGGACTGCAGGACAGGCCCCCGCTATCGTCGCCGCATGGCTCCTCACGATCCTCGCCGGTGGACGACATGCCGATGAGCGACATCCGCTGCTGAGACCGCTCCGATCTTCGTCGGGATCGGCGGCGACAGCGGCAGTGGCAAGTCGACACTCGTCGCCGCCTTCTACGACCTGCTCGGCGCGGACCGGATCACCACCGTGTGCCTCGACGACTACCACTCCCTCGATCGACGGGAGCGCGCGCTCATCGGGGTCACTCCGCTCAACCCGCGCGCCAACAACTTCGCTCTCATGGAGGAGCAGTTGTGGACGCTGAAGCGGGGCGAGGCGATCACCAAGCCCGTGTATGACCACGCTGACGGCACGTTCAAGGCGCCGGTGCGCGTGGAGCCGAACGAGGTCGTGATCGTCCAGGGGCTGCATCCCTTCCTTCTCCCCGGCGTGCGCGAGGCGTTCGACCTCAAAGTGTGGCTCGATCCCGAGACCTCGCTGCGCGTCAAATGGAAGTTGCAGCGCGATGTCGCAAAGCGTGGATACGACGAATCCGAGGTGCGTGCGGAGATCGAGGCGCGCCGGGCTGACGCGGAGGCACACATTCAGCCGCAGCGTGCCCAGGCAGATCTGGTGGTGCGCTTCTCATCTCCCGAACACGATGTGTCCCCCGCAGCGACAGACCATCTCAGCGTCCGTCTGACGCAGCGCCATTCCATGCCGCAGCTCGCATTCGAGCACGGCCTCGACAACGGCACCACCGTGCGCTTGCGCAACAACGTCACCGACGACGATGGACGCGAGAGCGACATCGTCGAGATCGACGGGCGCATCTCGGCGGATGACGCCGCCCGCGTCGAGGACGCCGTCTGGAACCACGCGAGCGAGCGGCATCATCACCTGCACCATCTGAGGCAGCGGGAGCTGGGCAGATATGACGAGCCGCACGGGCGCCGCCACAGCGACCCGCTCGGCCTCACCCAGCTCATCCTCGCCCATCGAATCCTGAGCGCCCAGAAGTCGTTGCTCGTTCGTGTCAAGGCTGACGATTACGCGGCGATGGGCAACCGGCTGACCGCCGCTCGCGTCAGCTCCACGGAGATACGCGGATGACCATGACCGAGACGCCACCGAGAGACGCCGCCACCGACCGCTGGTCGTCGGGCGTGATCCCCTACGCGCAGATGGGGTACTGGGAGCCCGAGTACGTTCCCAAGGACACGGACATCCTCTGCGCATTCCGGATCACCCCGCAGGACGGCGTCCCCCCTGAAGAGGCTGCGGCGGCAGTGGCCGGCGAGTCATCCACCGCCACGTGGACGGTGGTGTGGACCGACCGCCTCACGGCGCACGAGCACTACCAGGCAAAGGCGTACAAGGTCGATCCCGTTCCCGGAGCACCCGGCCAGTACATCGCGCTGATCGCATACGCCCTCGACCTCTTCGAGGAAGGCTCGATCGCCAACCTGACCTCGTCGATCATCGGTAACGTCTTCGGCTTCAAGGCGCTGCGGGCGCTGCGACTCGAGGACATGCGTATTCCTCTGCATTACGTGAACACGTTCCAGGGACCGCCGCACGGCATCGTCATGGAGCGCGAATACCTCAACAAGTACGGACGGCCGCTGCTCGGCGCGACCACCAAGCCGAAGCTCGGACTCTCCGCGCGCAACTACGGGCGCGTGGTGTACGAGGCGCTGCGCGGTGGTCTCGACTTCACCAAGGATGACGAGAACATCAACAGCCAGCCGTTCATGCGCTGGCGCGACCGCTATCTCGCCTCAATGGAAGCGGTGACCAAGGCGATGGCCGAGACCGGTGAGATCAAGGGGCACTACCTCAACGTCACCGCGGGCGACATGGAAAGCATGTACGAGCGCGCCGAGTTCGCCAAGGAGATCGGCAGCGTCATCATCATGATGGACCTCACGGTCGGCTACACGGCCATGACGTCGATGGCCAAATGGGCTCGGCGCAACGGCGTGCTGCTCCATCTGCACCGCGCCGGACACGGCACGTACACACGCCAGAAAACCCACGGCGTGAGCTTTCGCGTGATCGCGAAATGGTGCAGGCTCCTCGGCGTCGACCACATCCACGCCGGCACCGTCGTGGGAAAGCTCGAAGGCGACCCGAACATCGTGCGTGGCTATTACGACACGCTTCGCACGGCGTTCGTGCCGAAGGATCCCATGCATGGCCTCTATTTCGACCAGGACTGGGGCTCCATGCCGGGCGTCATGCCGGTGGCGTCGGGCGGCATCCATGCCGGGCAGACGCACCAACTCCTCCACTATCTCGGCGAGGACACGGTCCTGCAATTCGGCGGCGGCACGATCGGACATCCGATGGGGGTCGCGGCCGGCGCAACTGCCAACCGCACGGCGGTGGAGCTGATCGTGCAGGCCCGCAATGAGGGCCGTGATTACTTCCGCGAAGGGCCGGAGATCCTGCGCGCCGCAGGCCGGTGGTGCGCACCGCTCCGCGCAGCTCTCGATGTGTGGGGCGACATCAGCTTCAACTACGAATCCACCGACACGCCGGATGTCGCAACCACCGCGACGCCCGCCTAGGAGCGAGACATGCACGTCACGCAGGGAACCTTCTCCTACCTGCCGCCCCTTACGGACAGCCAGATCCGGGCACAGGTGCAGTACGCGCTCGACAACGAATGGGCGCTGTCGGTGGAGTTCACCGACGATCCCCATCCGCGCAACTTCCTCTGGGACATGTGGGGACTGCCGATGTTCGACATGCGCGATCCCGCGGCGATCCTGCTCGAGATGCAGCGCTGCCGCGATGCGTACCCGTCCCGATATGTCCGTGTCAACGCGTATGACCGGCGGCTCGGCCGTCAGACGACCGCGCTCAGCTTCATCGTGCAGCGCCCCGCCAACGAGCCGGGCTTCCGTCTCGAACGCCAGGAGGGCGCCGACCGCCAGGTTCGGTACACCCTGCACGCGTACGCCACCGATCGACCCTCCGGAGAGCGTTACGACCGATGACCCAGGAGCACGTCCCGTTCGGGATGCCGCATCCTTCGGTACTCGAAATCGCGGACGCGACGCCAGAGCCCGGAACCGGCAACGGCCTGCACGCACACGACGCCACCGCGCAGCCGTCCGAGGATGCCGCCCGCATCAACGTTGAAGCGGAGGCACGCGCATCGGGTGTCTTCGATGTCATTGCGGCCCTCGATCGCGAGCTCGTCGGCCTGGAGCCGGTGAAGACGCGCATCCGCGAGATCGCCTCGCTCCTGGTGGTCGACATGGCGCGGCGGCGATTCGGGCTCGAGGCGGAACGCCCGAACCTCCACATGTGCTTCACGGGGAGTCCCGGCACCGGGAAGACCACCGTCGCGATGCGCATGGCGGAAGTCCTGCACAGCCTGGGATATCTCGCCAAGGGGCACCTCGTCGCCGTCACGCGCGATGAGCTGGTCGGGCAGTACATCGGGCACACGGCGCCCAAGACGCGCGAGGTGTTGAAGCGCGCGATGGGCGGTGTGCTCTTCATCGACGAGGCGTATTACCTGCACCGTCAGGAGAACGAGCGTGACTATGGTCAGGAGGCGATCGAGATCCTGTTGCAGGTCATGGAGAATCAGCGCAACGACATCGTGGTGATCCTGGCGGGCTACAAGGACCGCATGGACCAGTTCTTCAGCAGCAACCCCGGGATGGGATCACGCATCGCACACCACGTCGACTTCCCCGACTACGACCTGGATTCACTGGTTGCGATCGCGCGAATCATGCTCGAGCGTCAGCACTACGCCTTCGCAAGCGAGGCTGAGCCGGCATTTCGCGAGTTGATGTCACGACGCATGACGCAGCCCAGATTCGCGAATGCGCGCAGTGTTCGCAATGCCCTGGAACGAGCCCGCCTCCGGCAGGCCAACCGCCTCGTCTCCGACGGCAGGTTGCTTGGTCGCGACGATCTGATGCGCATCGATGCCGCGGACATCTACAAGAGCCGCTGGTTCACCGAGGCTCCAGACGCCGATGCGTCCGCTGGGTGACCCAGCCCGGTTCATCGCGCGCGAAGCACTCCTGGCAACTCGTCGAGACCGTCGATGCGCACGTCAGCACCGGCGGCTTCCCGTGACACCGCATCCCTGAACCCCCACGGCCCCCGGCGCAGGAGTACGCCGGTCATCCCGCTGCGCTGTGCGGGCAGAACGTCGTTGTCAAGCCGATCCCCAACGAAGACGATGCGCGTTGGCTCGAGACCAAGTTCGGCGGCAACCCGCGCAAAGAAGGCCGGGGCTGGTTTTTCGACGCCCCACACTGCAGACAAACCGACGAGGTCAAGGTCGGGCAAGGCGGCGCGCAACGCCTTCTCTGCGTAGACCGGCTGATTGCCGGCAACGCCGAGGCGCCAGCCGTCGGCGCGCAGTTGCCGCAGGCATGGAATGACGTCGGGATAGAGGTCGATCACCTCGTAACCGTCCGAGCCTCCGGCGGCAGCTCGTCGCTTCCGTTCCTCCTCCATGTCCGCGCCCGGCCGCACCAGCGGAAAGACGTCGCGATGTGACCTCCCTTCGGCGATGAGCGATCCGACGAGCGCGAAGAACGTGAAGCGCGGGATCTCCATCCAATCCGCCCAGGCACCCCACGACCTGGTCTCGTCGCTCAGGGTCTCGCCGAGATCGAAGACCACGGCCCGTCCTGCGCCAACGGGGTCCGGCCGGGAACCACTCGTCACGGCCGATACGATGACGTACCGCACGATGCGCGCGCTCAACGTCGGTCATCACCGAGCATCTGCGCGCCGAGGAGTACCTAGAAGATGACGTTGCGCTTGATCGAGGGGTCGACGATTCCGGTGGTCATGCGCTCGCACCACTGGCACATGAAGCGAAGGGTGCGCATTCCCGTCTGAACTCGGCACGCGTTCGGCCAGCCGCAGCGGCCGCAGGCCACTGCCTGAATACGCACGTCATCGGCCGGCTTGGCGTCTGCCGGCTCCGAATCGTCGGGCTCTCGCTGCGGCCGAGGATCCATGCGCGATCACCGAGACTACGCCTCTCGCGGCCCCACGTCAGCACCAGGGTCACCGCCTTAACAGATTCGAGGCAGCGGGTCTCCGATGAGCATGTCCACCACGCGAGTGCCGCCGAATCCGGTGTGGATGAACACCATCCCCTCCGGCTCGGCCATCACCTCGCCGATCACCGCCGCCTCGGTACCTTCCTCGCGAGCGCGCATCAGCGCAAGCGCGCGCGGTGCGTGCTCCCTCGCCACGATGGCGACGAGCTTGCCCTCGTTGGCGATGTAGAGCGGATCGATCCCGAGGATCTCCGCCACGCCTCTGACTTCGTCATGCACAGGCAACGACGCCTCGTCGATCGCCACAGCCACACCAGCCGCCTGGGCGATCTCGTTGAGCACGGTGGCGACGCCACCGCGCGTGGCATCACGCATGAAGTGCACGTCGATACCGTCGTCGAGGAGCGCTGCTGTCAGTCGATGCAGTGGCATGGTGTCGCTGCGCAGGTTGTCGGCCTCGAGGTCGACGTCGCCGCGCGCGAGCATGACGGTGCTGCCGTGGTCGCCCATCGCGCCGCTGAGGATGACCGCGTCTCCTGGGAGGATTCGCTGTATCGCGATCCGCTGCGGCATCGCCACGTACCCGATGCCGGTCGTCGTGATGAAGAGCTGGTCCGCCTTGCCACGCGGCACCACCTTGGTATCGCCGGTGACGACGCTGACTCCCGCGCGGTCCGCGGCGCGGCGCATCGACTCCACGACGCGTCGCAGCGTGGCGACGTCGAGGCCCTCCTCGAGGATGAATGCTGCCGAGATGCCGAGCGGCGTGGCGCCGCCGACGGCGAGATCGTTGATGGTGCCATTCACCGCGAGCTCGCCGATGTCGCCGCCGGGGAAGAACAGCGGGCTGACCACGAAGGAGTCCGTGGTCATTGCGAGCCCGAGGTGATCCACGCCGGGAACGGGCAGCACCGCCTGGTCGCCGAGTTGATCGAGGACCGGGTTGCTGAGGATGTCGCCGAAGAGGGCTGTCACAAGCGTGTGGCTGGCTTTTCCTCCCGCCCCGTGGCTCATCGTGATCGCGTCCTCGCGCAACGACGGCTTGCGCTTGCGGATCTCCGCGATGCGCTCGAGCACGCGCTGCTCCGGGTCGGCGATTCGCGCCGACGCCGCCTTGATCGCAGCGCCACTGCCGGGTTCGACGATGGTCTCGGTCATCGCGCTTGCACCGCGATGGGCACGAGGTCGTGCTCGACAGTGGTTCCGTTGGCGTGGCCGTTGCCGTTGGTGTGCTCACCCGACGCGAGCACGCGCTCGCGCTCGCGTGCTCGGGAATATCTCCCGAAGTTGTAGTACGCGGCGCAGGCTCCTTCCGACGACACCATGCACGTGCCAATCGGCGTCTCGGGCGTGCATGCGGTGCCGAACACCTTGCACTCCCAGGGCTTGAGGACGCCTTTCAGCACCTCGCCGCACTGGCATGCTTTCGGATCCGCAACGCGTACACCGGGCACGGAGAAGACCTTTTCGGCGTCGTAATCCGCGTATTCGTCCTGCAACTCGAGCGCGCTCTGGCTGATGAATCCGAGGCCTCGCCACTCGAAATGCGAGCGCAGCTTGAAGACGCGGGCAAGCACCTCGAGGGCCTTGGGATTGCCGTCGTCATGGACGACGCGCTTGTACTGGTTCTCGACTTCGCAGCGTCCCTCGTGGATCTGCTGGATGATCATGTGCACGCCCTGGAGGATGTCGAGCGGCTCGAATCCCACCACGACGACGGGCTTGTTGTATGTGCGAGTGACAAACTCGAACGGCCTGATCCCCACGACGGTCGAAACGTGCCCGGGGCCAAGGAAGCCGTCGAGCTGCAGATCGGGCGAGTCGAGGATCGCCTTCATCGGCGGGATGATCGTGACGTGGTTGCAGAACACGAAGAGGTTGCGAATGCCTTCGGCCTTCGCCCGCATCAGTGTGAGCGCAGTCGACGGCGCAGTGGTCTCGAACCCGATGGCGTAGAACACCACCTTCTTGTCGGGATTCTGCTGCGCGATCTTGAGCGCGTCGAGCGGCGAATAGACCATGCGCACATCCGCGCCGGCAGCTTTCGCATCGAGGAGGCTGCCGTCACTACCCGGGACCCGCATCAGGTCGCCAAAACACGTGAAGATCACACCAGGCTGATGGGCAACCGCGATGCCGTCATCGAGACGCCCCATCGGAATGACGCATACGGGGCATCCGGGTCCGTGCACGAGCTCGACGTTGCTCGGCAACAGGTCCTCAATGCCGTATTTGAAGATCGTGTGCGTGTGCCCGCCGCACACCTCCATGATCTTCCAGTGCTTGTCGCCCGCCTCGGCGGCGATGCGCGCACCGAGAGCCCTCGCCAGATCGGCGTCGCGGAATTCATCTGCGAATTTCATGCCGTGGTCCCGTTTCCCTCGCGGTAGTTGGCGCCCACGAGTTCCTCCTCCATCGCCTGCCACTCGCGGATCTGCTGCACCTCGTCGGTATATGCCGGGCCCATCTCCTCGAGGATCCGGAGCGTCTCCGCGGCCTCGGTCTCGCTCACACGGCTCAGCGCGAAGCCGACGTGCACCAGCACGTACTCGCCCGGCTCGGTCGCGTCCTCCCCCACCAGGAGGGAGGTGTTGATGCGCCGCTGCACACCGCCGAGCTCGACCTTGCCGTACATGCGGTCAGAGCCGATGTACTCGACCAGACGCGCGGGAATCGCTAGGCACATGCGGGCTCTCCTTCAAGTGCGCGGTGCACCAGGTCGGTGAGGAGGTGATACAGCGTCATCTGGACCTCCTGAATACGGTGAACACTGCTGGATCGGACGACGAAACAGTGGTCGCTGACCTGCTCGCGAGCAAGCCGTCCGCCGTCGTATCCGCAGATCGCAATCGTGGTCATGTCGCGGCGTCGTGCTTCGCCGAGGCCGCGTACGAGGTTCTCCGAATTTCCGCTCGCCGACACCGCGAGCACCACATCGCCGGCGCGGCCCAGGGCGATGATCTGGCGAACGAAGACGTCGTTGAACCCCACGTCGTTGCCGATGCCGGTCACGACGGCGATGTCGTTGGTGAGGCAGAGCGCGGGAATCGGCAGAGCCCCTCCCGAGGGGACCAGCAGCTCGGTGACGATGTCCGCAGCCGACGTGGCGCTGCCGCCGTTGCCGAGTGCGAGGAGCCGCCCACCATTGCGGAAGGCCACCGCCATCTCGGCAGCCGTGCTGACGATCTCGTCGCCGAACTCCTCGAGCAGCAGCAGGCGGAGGCGGTTGCTCTCCGCCGACTTCTCGAGTGGCGCGCGCGCGAGTTCCAGGACAAGCGAGTCACCCGCAGCGGGCTGCGCGCTCAACATCGGATACAGCAACTGCGAGAACGGGTCGCGCCCGGATTCGCTCATGCGCCCACCTCCGCAGGTATGCCGCGCTGAAGCGCGACCCCCCCATGGCACAGCAACACGTCACCGACGGTCACCCCGTCGAGAAGGTCGATGCCCACTTCAACGGTGGATCCGTCGATCGTGCCGCGGGCTGTCCCCGCCTCGGTGTCAACGCCCGTCACCAGCACCGCGAGCAGTTGATCCGAGCACGTGATGCACACATCGTCATGACACTCGGGGCTCATGACGATTCTCCGATGCCACGGTGATTGAGGACGATGTGGACGAGTTCCCAGAGCATGTGATACGTCGCGAGGTGGAACTCGTGCGCGCAGCTCCGGTCGGTCCCGGGCACGTGGAAGGCGAAGTCCGCCTGCTCGCCTTCCTCCTCAGTGTCGCTCGACGTCAGTGCGATGGTGAGCATGCCGGCCGCCTCGGCTGCCTCAAGTCCGCGAGTGATCGAGGGATGCACCGGCGCATGCGCAAACGCGAGCGCGATATCGCCGGAACGTCCAAGCACTCGCAGCTGGTGCGCGTACACGTCGAGTGCGGCATCGCCCTGCAGCATGCCAGTCACTGTCGGGAGGTCGTTCGCGAGCGAAAGCGCCGGAAGAGCACGGCATCCGGGCAGCACTGGGTGGACGAACTCGACGGAGTTGTGCTGTGCGTCGGTGGCATGTGGCCCCGCGCCGAAGACGAGCAACGTGGCGCCCGCGAAGAAGCGATCCGCCATCGCCGCGCTGCAGGCCGCTATGGCGCGTGCATATCGCTCGAAATATGCTTCACCCGAGCGGTTCGATGCCGCGACCCGCTCCTCGAGCAACACGCGTCCGGCAGCAAGCGACGCGTCGCGGTCTGAGCGTATTTGCACTGTCATTCCCGCACCTCTTGGCTATGTGATGCCGCAATCAGCGCCTGCCCCAGGCTGATACCGCCGTCGTTGGCTGGGACTTCGTGGTTGGTGTACACGAACAGATCACGCTCGCGCAAGAGGCGCTCGACCCGACCGAGGAGCAGCGCGTTCTGAAATACGCCGCCACTGAGGGCGACGCGCTGCACGCCGAGTTGCCCGCTGAGATGCACGCACACTTTGGCGATGCCTCGAGCCAGGCTCTCGTGAAACATCGCGGCGAGAAGTGCAGCGGGGACGCCGCGACGGCGTGCCTCGACGAGGGTCCGGACCAATTCGACGGTGTCGAGGATCATCGGATCCCCATCGAACGAGACATCCGGTGCATCAAAGGGCGAAAGAGCGCCGGCCGACATCGCGAGGGCCTCGAGACGCATGGCAGCCTCCGCTTCGAACGTCGAGACGTGCGCGACGCCGATGAGGCTTGCAACGGCGTCGAACAGCCGGCCGGCGCTCGTGCTGACCGGCGCCGCCGTGGAGGCGGCGACACGGGAAACGAGTCGCCACTGCCGCGAATCCGGCGCGCCGTTCGTCTCGCCGAACCAGCCGGGGGGCGCTTCCCGCAACTCGCCGGCTGCCGCGAGATATGCGATTGCCATTCGCCATCCGTCACGCGCGCAGGCGTCGCCGCCCGGCTGACGCACAGACGCGATGTGGCCGACGCGGCGGAACTCGCGCTCATCGCAGAGCAGGAACTCGCCACCCCAGATGGAGTGATCCGGCCCGAGACCGACGCCGTCGAACGCGACACCCAGGACGTTGCCCCGAAGGCCGTGCTCGGCGAGGACGCTCGCGATGTGCGCGTGGTGATGCTGGACGCGGACCTCGCGGGCCCCGGAATCCCACCACCCCTGTGCGAGACGCGTCGACGCGTAGTCCGGATGCAGGTCGGCCGCGACAATCGCGGGATCGGTACGGAACAGGCGCAGGTACGTCCGCAGCAACTCGTCGTGGTGACTAAGCGTCTGCGGACTGTCGAGGTCACCGACATGCGGACCCGCAAACGCGTTGCCGGCATGAAGGACGCAGAAGGTGTTCTTGAGGTGGGCGCCAAGCGCAAGCACGTTGTCGTCGGGCGCCGCGACGCGTATCGGCAGCGGGCAGTATCCGCGTGCACGCCGGATCATCCGCGGCCTCCCGTCGACGAGACGGATCACCGAATCGTCGTACCGCGCGTAGATCTCTCGATCGTGAAGGATGAATCGGTCGGCGATGGTCCCGAGGCGACGCACCGCCTCGCCGTTGTCCTTCGCGATCGGCTCCTCGCTCACGTTGCCGCTGGTCATGACGAGCGGCACCGACACGGCGCGCAGGAGCAGGTGATGCAGCGGCGTGTACGGCAGCATCACGCCGAGTTCCGCCATCCCTGGGGCCACCGAGTCGGCGACGTGACTCGCGCCGGCATCCTGGCGGCGCCGGAGCAGCACGATCGGACGCACCGACCCCTCCAGCAAAGCGGCCTCCTCGTCGCTCACGACGCACAACCGGCGGACCGCCGCGATATCCGCGCACATCAGGGCAAACGGCTTTGCCGGGCGGTGTTTGCGATGACGCAGGCGCGTCACCGCCGCGCCGTACGTCGCGTCGCAGCACAACTGGAAACCACCCAGTCCCTTCAGCGCGACGATCTCGCCCCAGCCAATCGATGCTGCGGCGAGGGTGATGGGATCGCCCGCAATCTCGACGCCACTGGCGTCTGCATACCAGAGACGCGGTCCGCACGCCGGACATGCATTCGGCTGCGCGTGAAAGCGCCGATCCCGCGGATCCTGATACTCGCGAATGCAGGCTTCGCACATCGCGAACTGGCGCATCGTCGTCAGCGGCCGGTCGTACGGGATGTCCTCGATGATCGTGAACCGAGGTCCGCAGTTGGTGCAGTTGGTGAAGGGGTAGCCGTAGCGGCGATTCCCTGGTGTGAGCACGTCGCTGACACACTCGGGACACGTTGCCGCATCGGGAGCGATCGGCTGGTATTCCCCCTCGACAGCGCGGCTTTCCACGATCTCGAATCCCGGCTCTCCGGTTGTGTCAATCGTGGCCGTGCCGACGCTCTCGATACGGGCAAGACGTGGTGCCTCCGAGCAGAGCAATGTCGCGAACGTCTCGATGACCGCGCGCTCACCCTCGACCTCGATGATCACTGCGCCTGACGTGTTGCGAACCCACCCGCTCAGTTGCAAGCGGCTGGCCAGGTTCCAGACGAACGGACGGAACCCAACCCCTTGCACAACGCCGTGCACCGCGAAGCGCCGGCGCTCGCGAGGGATCCGCGCGGGCGCACTCGCACGGGTCTTCGGCGGCTGGGTTGCGACGCTCATGGGGTCACGCCGCGCGTAGATGCTCCGTGGTCGAGCTGAAGCGCTCCTCCAGGTATCCGGTGGCAAGGCTCACCACCATCTGCACGTCGTCGCGGGCGGCGAACTTCTTGGCTGTCTCAACAATCTCGTCGAACCGTTCCTTGCCGGCTCGGGTGCCGAGGACATAACCGATCCCGAAGATCACAAGCTTCTCAAGCATTGCATTCCACTCCAAATGCCGTTATCGCTATGACTGCAGCTCGGCCACGATGTGGACCTGCAGATCAACGTCGGGTTCCACTTTCAGGATGATCAGGCGTGGTGGATCGATGCCGAATTCCTTGACGTTGATCACCTGCTGACCGTCGATCGTCATCGTCGTGCCGTCGACGCTGAGCTGGACATCTCCGGCGATCTCCTTGGTGATGCCGTGCATCGTGAGCTTCGCCGTCGCACGATATTTGCCTTGGCCCGGCAGCGTTTCGCCGTGCGTCACGGTCGCGCTGATGGTGGGGTACTTGGACACGTCGAATCGCCGGCGCATCTCGCGATCCTGCAACCCGTTGCCCGATTTGATGGCATCGACCGGCAGCGTCAGGGCCGCACTGTACGGCTGATCGAGACGCGGGTTTCCCTGCTCGTCGACCTCGCATTCGATCGTGCCGCTCAGCGCGTTGGCATTGATGTGCGACGGGTGCAGGTTGACCCGCAGCCCGACCTTGACCGTCGACTGGGCGGTGTTGACGCGAAAACGGGGCACGGCGAGCTCTCGTTCCGACCTACATCGACCGGATCTTGAGATACCGCTGAATATCTTTCGAGTTGAGCACCGCGCCGACGATGGCGCCGAGGATCAACCACTGCGCGATCGTGCGCAGACCGCTCTTCTGGCTACCGAGCATGAGCGACACCTACGTTCCTCCTTGCGTGCGTGCTGACGTGACCGGCGCCATGCTGACGCCGTCGTGGCCGTGATGAGGGTGGTCGTGCGGGCGCTCGACGACCGGCGCACCGGGACGGCGGAGGATGGTCGGCGGGTCGCCGTCGAGTTCGACCTCGTCAACGAGAACGCTCGCGCCGGGTTCGATCAGGCACTCGAGCACTGCGCCCTCGCAGATGGTGTCCTCGGCAAGCAGCTGAAAGCCGAACTCGAGACTGTCCGGAACGATTCGCTGGTCCTCCCCGATGCGCACGACGATGCGCCGAACCGTGCGTCCATCGGCCATGTCGATGGCGACGGTCATGATGCCTTCCGCAAGGCCGAGCTCGTGCATCAGGAAGCACTCCCACTCGGGACGAGTTGCGCGAGCAGTCGCTCGACCACCGTGACTGCTTCCCCAACGGCATTCGCCACCGGTTCGCTCAGTTCCATGCTCCCCTCGTTCTCAGGACCGAACGTCAGTGGCTCGCAGCCAACGATGGTCACGTTATGCGGGGTACCGCCGAGCGTTCGAACCAGCGCGAACACCGAATCGGGGGTCATCGCGTGTCCCTGGAAGGATCCTTCCGCGTGGTCCGGTTGCGACGTCGTCGCGCCGGCGTCGAGGTCGGGGTCGAGCACATAGACAGTGCCCGGCGCTCCGCCACGCGGCATGGCGTCGATGAGGATCGTCGCCTCCGGGTCATCGAGCAGCGCGAAGGCCAGATCGAACCCCCGGATGCCGTAGTCGGCAACCCGCACGTGCTCCGCGTGTGGCCGCGCCGAAAGTTGGCGGACAACTTCCACGCCGAATCCGTCATCGCCGAGGAAGATGTTGCCGATTCCCGCAACGAGGATCGTCGCGTCGCTCACGGCCGTACCTCCGCCGGCTCGAGCCGTTCGATGTCGTCGAGGCGGAAGAAGAAGCGATGTCCCGGCTGGCGCATCGCGCCGAGATCCTTCCCCGGATCGTCGTCCACGAGAAGCGCGACGTGCACGATGTCCTCGTAGTCACGTTCGATGGACTCGACGACGGCCGTACGCCCAGTCAGGGCGATGTCCATGATGTCGGCCTGCTTCCGTGGGTGGATCCGCACGCGGTCACCGAGGTGCAGATGGCCCTCACCCCAGCGCACCGATTCGGTGGTGCCACCCGTGCCCTCCGGGTCCCAGGCGCCGAGATCGAACGCGGTCACCTGCGGTCTCCGATAACCGGTCGCACTTCGCGGATCGTGCCGTGCATGCGCATGAGGTCGTCGCCGGTGAGCGCCTCGGTGCGATCGAGCAGCGCGCGGGCGCGCGAATCGGAGGCACGCATTTCGGCTTTCTCGTCGTCCGTCAGCGCGAGTATGCGTAGGCTCAGGATCTCATCGATCTCCGTGGCGTCGAAGAGATCGCCGGAGGATTCGGGGGCAACCTGGGGATGATCCTCGAGGATGATTGGCGACGCCAGCACGGTGTCCGACGCGCCCGCATCCCCGACAAGAACGGGCCAGAGACCGACGTTGCGACACGCCGCGGCGGCGTCAACCGCATCCGCAGGAGGGTCCGCCAGCGAGAGCCATGCACCGTGCTCCGCCGTGAGGATTGCGTGTGTCGAAACCAGTGACGAGTGGAGCGCCCGATCGCGATTGCCGTCAACGCGAAATGCGCTGACGTTGCGGATCACGACGCCGACGCGAACGAGATCGGCACCCACGCTCGCTGCAGTGAGAGTCACCTCGGCAACCATTGGTTGTCGCTCGCGCTGGAGGGCGCCGACGATGTGGTCCTGCTCGTCGAGCAATGGTTCCAGTTCGTCGCCGCCCGCGATGGGATGCTCCACCACCACCTCGCGTCCGAGCAGCTGAGTCAACGCATGGGTCCCGCAGTCGATGGCGATTTCGGTTGCCTCGTCCCAGGCGCGATGGTTGACGCCGCGGGCGCGCAGTTCGTCGACGTCCTCCAAGCGAGCGAGTGCGTCGGTGGTGAGGACTCTGGCCGGCGGGTCAAGGCGCGCGACGGTTCTGGTCACGAGCTGCAGAAACCTGACGCGGACCGTGATCGACGTGGCGTCGGTGGCGCGAATCAGGCACTGCGTCTGGGCAATCCAGGGATCGCTCCCGCCGGTCGCCTCACTCCATGCACGCGGATGGATGCCGCCGAAGGTCCAGCGCACCTGGTTCTTCACGGATGACGGCCGGTACGGGTAAAGGATGTACCCCTCGTAGAGCGTCGCCGCGACGATGCGGTCGAGCGTCGACTGGCTCACTGCGGCGTTCCTCCCAACGGGAGTTGGTCGTCGCCGGCGGCGAGCAGCCGTGCAAGTGCTGCGTCCCATCCGGGCACACCCGAATGCGCCTTGTAGCGGTTGAGGCGGTCGACCGTGTCGCGACGCAGGCAGAGCCAGGCGCTGTCGGGATCGTGCTCCTCCATGAGAGCTCGCCACGTGGAGACCGGGAGCCGGAACGCCGCCTCCTTCGACCATGGAATGGGCGCGACCTGCAGGCTTCCATCGTCGTCGCGCCAGAAGATCGTGCCGCTGAACTGGAACATCAGCGGCACCTCCCCTGCTTCCAGCGCGAAGAAGTATTTGCCTGCCGTGACCGTCAGGTCGTGTGTGCACGGCACCGGGACGATCGCTTCCGTCGTGCCCGTGAACCCCGATACATCCGTGCTCGCGTGCGTCCAGAGCATCGTCTTCAACGTGGTCCCCCACCTCGCGGGCTTCCCGAAGAGGTCGAGCAGCGCGTCCTGCTCGCCCGGCGCATACGTCCGGCGCGTCGCCTGGACCATGATCTGGCACCGCAACGAGATCGCGTCGACGCGCCGGCCCTCGCCCTCGCGGATACGCACCCGGAAGTTGAGAATCGGAATCAGCGTGTCCGGCTCTGCGCCTGCGGAGATGACTTCGAGGTCCAGGTCAGGCACTGGTTCGAACCCTCACGCGCGCAGCCCCGCGCAGCTCGGCGAAGAAGCCGTCGATGCGCTCCCAGACCTCCTTGCCACCGCTCAGTCCGCGCCAGCTGATGCGAATGATCCCCACGAGCTCGAAGCAGCGGTCGATCGGCGCGATGTAGTGATCGCGAGCGCCGCTCACGCGATTGATGAGCAGCGCCTCAACGTCCGGCTCGAGCGTCGTCAGGAGTGCATTCTCAGCCACCAGCTGGCTCCAGCCCTCGAGGCTCAGCATCGATTCGGTGGCACCCGCTGGACTGGGGTAGAACGCGCGTACTCCGTCGGAGCTCGTGCTCGTGTGGAGAAACGCCATGTTCACGGGAATTGCCAGCGACTCCCACTGCATGTCGTCCATGGCGAAGTCCTGCAGATACACAAGGCGTCGCGAGACTCGGCGGTAGCGCTTCTCCGCCTCCGCGGGAAAGAGGATCGCGCACGGGGTGCAACTGCAGTGGATCTGTCGCGACGACGGCTCGAAGAGGTGCTCGTGGTTCGGATGCGGGGACAATTCCGCGCTGCACAACTCGCACCGTTCGGCGGGTGCTCGTGTGCGAATGAGCCCGCGCAACCCCGGAGCACGAGCCACGGTGCTCATGCCGGCCGCGCCGGAATCGCAACACGCAGCACCCCGGAGTCCTCGAGAAGAGGCAGGGGCTCGATACGGAAGTCCGAACCAATGCCGGCACCTGCGCGGCGGATGTCATATCGGGCACCACACACGTTGCACACCAGGACGGCTCCGTCGAGAGAGGCACGCTCCATCGTGTCGTCGCACGCCGGACACGTCGCGACGTACGCGTAGAACACGTCGCCGGTACGAGCGATCAGCACGCTGTCATCGTCAGCCCGAGTTTTCAGCACACTCCCGTCGTCGATGTGTGTTGAGCGCGCCGCAAGGGTGACCCAGTCGCCCGAAGGCATGGCGGCAGCACGGTCCTTCGGGCGCGCGACGGGACCGGGCGACGCCACCATCGGCAGCGTGAGCAGACCGGAGATCTGCGGAGGGCCGGCGGGCTTCGCGTCATCGGGCTCCACCACTTCGATGTCCGCAACGTCAGGTGCCGCCTCGTAGATCGCCTTCTCAACGGCAAGTTTCAGCGTGACCATCGAGGACGGGCACCCCTGGCAGTGACCTTCGAGCCGGATGCGCACGATGTCGCCCGCGACACCGAGGAGTTCGACGCCACCGCCGTGCGATCGCATGTATGGGCGCACCAACTCCAGGGCTGCCTCGACGCGAGTTCGCAGGTCCATGGGATGCAGCCCGTGGAGCAGCAGCACGCCTTTGATCAGATCATCGTTGGCCATGCGCTCGAGCAACCGGTCCGCTGCGGGATCCCCGCGCGGGCCGAGCACCTCGAGCATTCGCGAAAGCGCCTCCCCGTGGAGGTCGAGCACCGTGGAGAGCAACTCCTCGACAAGCGCACGCGACGCAGGGTCGGGGAGCTGCTGGAGCTCCCCGACCAGCGTATCGACATGGGCGAGTCGTTTCTGGAGCTCTCGCTCCTCAACAATACGGGTGGGCGCTGCCATTCATGGTTGCGTGCCGAAGTTCGGCGAGTGCCGAGTCTCCAGCACTTTGCCGTTGCCGAGGTACATGTGCACACCGCAGGGCAGGCAGGGGTCGAAGCTGCGCACGGCCCGCATGATGTCGATGCCCTTGAAGTTGTCGGGTCCGTTCTCCTCGAAGATCGGCGTGTTCTGCACCGAGTCTTCGTACGGCCCAGGTGTGCCGTACATGTCGCGAGGAGTGGCGTTCCACGGAGTGGGTGGGTACGGGTGGTAGTTGGCGATCTTGCCGTCACGGATGACGACGTGGTGCGAGAGCACGCCGCGCACGGCCTCGTGGAATCCGCACCCGATTGCCTCGTCCGGAACGGTGAACGGCGTGAACGTGTCGGTGCGTCCCGCATTGAGCTCGGCGAACGCCTTGTCCAGGAAGTGCAGTGCAGCCGCCGCTGCATAAGCCTGGAAGTACGTGCGCGCGCGGTCACGCTCGATGGCGTTGCTCCATTTCGGCACCTTCCACTCGAACTCCACTTCGGGCTTCGACGCCGTCTTCGGAAGATAGATCTTGGTGCTGGTGCCGGTCGCCTTGATGTAGCCGACATCGACGATCCCGGCCAGCGACGTCGCCAGCAGGCGAGCGAAGGCGCCGCCACCCGTGTCCATGGCGAGGTGCTCGCCCTCGTGCAGGTAACGGGGGCACATGACCCAGCTGTAGTTCTTGTCGAAATCGCGCTTGCCGGGCTTGGGAATCGTTGTCTGGTTCCACGGATGGCGCTTGTCGATCGGATGGCCGAGCGGGTCCTTCTCGACGAACACCTCTCCGTCGTCCGCCCAGTCCTCGTAGAACGAGTGCCCGAGCAGGATGCGGATGTTGCGGTTGATCTCGACGAGATCCGTGGTCACGAGCTTGCCGTCGACGACGACGCCCGGGGTGACGAACATCGACCGACCCCAGTTGGTCATATGCCGGTACGTGTAGTCGCACTCGTCCGGATCGTTGAACGAGCCCCAGCACACCGTGTCCATGCGGCGGCGGCCGACTTCCTCGTAACCGGGAAGCGCCTCGTAGAAGAAGTCGAAGATGTCGTCGTGGAGCGGGACGACCTTCTTCATGAATTCGACGTAACGCATCAGCCGAACGAGGTAGTCCGAGAAAAGCTGGACCGTCGGGACCGTGCCGACACCGCCTGGGTACAGCGTCGACGGATGGACGTGGCGTCCCTCCATGAGGCAGAACATCTCACGCGTGTAGCGGCTGACGTGCAGCGTCTCGCGATAGAACTCCCCGGTGAAGGGGTTCAGCGCGCGCATGATTTCCGCGATCGTTCGATAGCCGTGATCGGCCGCGTGCGGCGCAGGCGTGTTCTCCGCGCGGGCCAGAACCGCAGGATTGGTTTCCTTCACCATCTGCTCGCAGAAGTCAACCATGAGCAGGTTGTCCTGGAAGATGTTGTGGTCGAACATGTACTCGGCCGCCTCGCCGAGGTTCACGATCCACTCCGCCATTGCAGGCGGGCGAATGCCGAAGGCCATGTTCTGCGCGTACGTCGCGCAGGTCGCGTGGTTGTCGCCGCAGATTCCGCAGATGCGGCTCGTGATGAAGTGCGCGTCGCGCGGATCCTTGCCCTTCATGAAGATGCTGTAGCCACGGAAGATCGACGACGTGCTCCGGCAGTCCGCGACGACACGGTTGGCGAAGTCGATCTTGGTGAAGATACCGAGGCTGCCGACGATCCTGGTGATCGGATCCCAGGAGACTTCGGTGAGGACCGGGGCATTGGTCCTGGTGGGGTCCTTCTCGACCACTGTCATGGCTCAGTTCTCCTAGTACGTGGTCGGCCGGTAGCCGGTGGTGAGCTCGGGCCGCGTGTGCCGCCACCTCGGCTCTTTGTTGACAGTTGTGTTGGTCACCTTGCGCAATGCGCGGATTGCCGTGCCGTACACGCCGATCACACCGGTTGACAGATGCGCGCCCGGAGGCTCGTCCATGAACGGCATGAACTTGTCGGGGAAACCGGGCATCGTGCAGCCGATGCAGATGCCGCCGACGTTCGGGCAACCGCCGATGCCGGCCATCCATCCGCGCTTCGGAACGTTGCAGTTGACGACCGGCCCCCAGCAACCGAGTTTCACCAGGCAGCGCGGGGAGTTGTAGTCGCCGGCGAAATCACCTTGCTCGTACGACGCGGCACGATCACATCCGTCGTGCACGGTGTCTCCGAACAGCCACTTCGGACGCAGTTGATCGTCGAGCGGGATGATCGGCGCGAGCCCTGCGACCATGTACAGCAGATACAGCAACGTCTCCATGAAATTGTCGGGCTGCACGGGACAACCCGGGACGTTGACGATCGGCAGGCCGGCCTTGGATTTCCAGTCCCAGCCGAGATAATCCGCGAGACCCATCGCGCCGGTCGGATTGCCCTGCATCGCATGGATGCCGCCATAAGTCGCGCACGTGCCGCATGCGACAACCGCCAGCGCCCGCGGTGCAAGACGGTCGATCCACTCGCACGTTGTGATCGGCTGGCCGGTTGCCGAATCGGTGCCGACCGCAGCCCAGTAGCCTTCCTTCTTGATCGTCTCGTTGGGAATCGATCCCTCGATGACGAGCACGAACGGATCGAGCTTGCCGTCAGCCGCTGCGTGCCATGACTTGATGAACTCCTCGCCGTTCTCGTACGCGAGGACCGGGTTGTAGAGGTGGACCTTGGGCAGACCGGGGATGGCGCCGAGCAGCACGTCTTCGATGCTCGGCTGCGTGGCAGCGGTGATCGACACCGAGTCACCGTCGCAACCAAGTCCCGCCGTGACCCACACGATGTGCAGATCAGAGACGGGCGAATCCCTCTGGGTCTTGCGCCCATACGGCACGGTATCCGTGGCCATCCAACCTCCTCCTTTGTGAGCGATTGGGAGCGGCGACTGCATGACGGATCGCGTCCCTTCGACGTCCGCCTGCCCACGGACTGTGGCGACCCACGTGGGGGTCGTCAATCCGTGTCTTGCGCGGTTATCCGCGGCGCGCGGGTATTGACAGCGACGTCTTCGCAGGCGTGTACGGCGATGCCTGCTGCGATGCCGTCTGCGAGTCCTGACGCGCTGCCCCCGCCTTTCGCATCGCGAGAAATTCTTGAGCGACGGCGCAGAGCTGTTCCACCGGCGCCACGTAGGCATCGACCATGTCGAGTCCTGCGTCATTGAGCTCGTACCGCCGCCGGCTGCGCCCACCCGAGGTGCGCTCCCAGGTGGAGTGCAGCAGACCCTCGGCCTCCATCGTGTTGAGAGCCCGGTAGACGGTGCCAAGGTCGCATTCGAGGCCGATGCCGAGCAGCCAGTGATGCAACTCGTACCCGTAGACGGACTGGCCCTCGATCAGATGGGCGAGGATGCACGGCCTGAGCAACCCAACCGACAACGCGGCCGGGCGATCAGGTCTGAAGTCCCCGCTCACGTCATACCTCTGGCTGGTCGCTCACATCGACTCTACGTGGCTCGTGCTCGATTCACCCCAGGGTTCGACCCTAGTCTTTTCCCGCGAACACACCCTTGGATGCGCGCACCGCAACCCTGGACAGACGTCCTGTGTCCACGGGTCCGAAGATCGGTGCCAGCTCCTGACGCGAGCGAATCCCCAGCTTGCCGTAAACGTTCGCGAGGTGATACTCGACCGTCTTGATGCTCACCACGAGCTCGTCGGCCACCTGGCGGTTGGTCCGCCCCGTTGACACGAGCCGGGCGACCGACACCTCCTGCGGTGTCAAGCGCCAGCGCGCGTGACCTGCCTCCGCCGACGGCGCCATGCCGCAGCGCACGAGCGCGGTGACGGACTCCGTGAGAAATGGCCGCGCATCAAGATCGGCGAAGCGCTCGCGAGCCGCTTCGAGCTGCCAGACCGCCGCGCGGTTGAACCCTTCGCGCAGGAGGAACCGCCCGTATTCGAGTTCGGTGAGCGCTCGTTCGAACGGCAGATGGACGTCGTCCAGCGTTGCCAGGCTGGAGACGAAGGCGACCTCGGCGTCGTCCGCCCTGCCGAGCGCCGCGTCGAGCATGGCGCGGATCCGGTCGGCGCCGGCGATGGACTGCGCGCGGTTGCGCTCGCGGGCGACCCTCGCAAAGCGCGACACCACTGTCTCCGCATCCCGAAGGCGGTTGAGACTGACGAGCGCCTCCGCGTAAAGGATCGGCCAGTCGAGAATGCCGGGCTCGCCGATGCCGCCGAGGTCGGCCAGCGGGAGCAAGGGTTCGAGCGCGTGGATCACGGACTCATGGTCGCCTCGCGCCCGGGCGATGAACGCACCCGCCATCGCCGCCTGCGCGATGCCGGCGAATTCGGCGCCGGCAACGTCGGCAGCTCGCCGCGCGGCATCGGCGTGAGCAGTGGCGGCATCCCAGTCGCCACGCCCGGCCAGTGGCGCGCATGCGGCTGCATGGGCGCCGGCGAGCAACCAGGTCTGATCGGCGTCCTCGGCGAGCGACGCCGCAAGCTGCCCGTGCACCGAGGCGTCATCCCAGTCGCCCATCCGGTACTCGGCAGTCGCGAGCATCGTGAGTGCTTCGATCGCCTGGTGCGCGGGGCCTCGGCGTCGCAGCCGTTCTGCCACCGGCGCGAGGTCCTCGCGAGCCGCCGCAGGGTCGTCGGTGACGCAGCGGACGTAGCCGCGGCCGAGATATCCGTCGAGCGGCGAATCGTCCGCCAGGGTGTCGGCCGGCGGCAGCTCGGCGACCGCGGCCGCGGCCTCCGGAGCCCGCCCCGCGAAGAGCAGCCCGATTGCCAGAACGGACAGCGAGTTGGACACAGGCGAAGCCGGGCGCTTGGCATCGAGCGATCGCGTCGCCCAGAGCGCGGCGTCGGGGCCGTGACCCCGGCCCATGTGCACTCGCGCGAGCTGCGCGGCGATCTCCTCGGCGAGTGGATGGTCGCGCACCGGGTCGCAGGCGTCGTATGCGGACGCGAGCAGCTCCTGCGCCCGGTCGTATCTGCCGCCGGTCATCGCCAGGCTGCCGAGCACGAATCCGCGACGCGCGGTCGCCGCCTGGCGCTCGATCTCGTCGACGAGGGCCAGCACATCGTCGACGGCGCCGCCGAGGAGCATGTATTCCGCGGCCAGCAGCGTGCGCTGGTCACGTTCAGGACCGTCCGCGGTGAGCCGGCTCGCAGAGAGCATGGCGTCGGCCGCGGCGTCCCATGCCCCGCGCCGCGCGAGCTGGATCCCGAAGATGATCAGGTCCGCCGCGAGCTGTGGATCCGCCCCGCGAGCCGCGGCCACGCGGTGGCGCAACGCCGACGCTTCATCCGGCACCAGCGTCGCCGCGCGCTCGTGGAGCTCGGCCCGATGCGCCGGCCCGAGCGAGTGGTATGCCGCCGCCTGCACGAGCGGATGCGGGAAGGCGATCAGCCGGTCGGCGGGCGCGCCGTGCTCCTCGAGCAGGTGCGCGGTGATTGCGCGTTCCAGGGGTACGAGCGTCTCGCGAAGCTCCGCGAGACGACCTGCGATCGCGAGGCGGCACGAGAGTCCAAGCACCGATGCCGCACACACGAGCAGACGCGCGTCGGCACTGAGGCTGTCGAGCCGCGAGCGCACCAGCGCCCCGAAATCAGCGGTCGATGGCAGTGGCAGGTCGGACGGCTCGCGCAGGATCGACGGCAGGATCTCGTCGAAAATCGCAGTCGCATGCAGGGGGCTGCCACCCGTGTGGGATCGGATGCGGTCGGCGGCTCGAGAAGAGAGATGGTCAACGCCCATCGAGGCGCCGAGGTCTCGAATCGACGACGCGTCGAGACCACGAACGCGCACCCAGGCGCCGTGGCCGTGCTCGACGAGACGGTGGAATCCGGCAAGGTGCCCGCGAGGTGAGCCACTTCGCGACACGATGAGCGTGAGCACGCGGTCGGCCTGCAACCGGCGCAGCGCGAAGATGAGCGCCTGGAGCGAGGGGCGATCAGCCCACTGGGCATCGTCAATCAGCAGCAGCACCGGTCCCGCGGCCTGCATCGCACCCAGCATGTCGAGCAGCGCCGCGCCAACCCAGATCGGGTCACGCGAATCCACGTCGAGATTGCCCAGGTCGGCGAGCGCCCCGGTGGGTGCCTCGTGCGACGCGCGGACGAGCTGCTCGATGACCCCGAAGGTGAGCAGTTGCTCCGCCTCCTCTCCGCTCGCCTCCCAGACCTGGAATCCCTGCGCCTGGCTCACGAACCGATGCGCGAGCGCGGTCTTGCCGATCCCCGGTTCGCCGGTCAGGAGCGCCACTCGCGGATGACCGCGACGCACCTCGGCGGCCTGAGCAAGCAGGCTGGCCAGCTCGTTGCGTCTGCCGACGAACGCCCCATCGCCACTTCCACCGTCGGTGGTCACGGCGAGATCCTACCGCCGATTCACCCCGGCATTTTTCAGGCCGTCCCGAAGGCACCCGAGTTCGCGCAACTCGGCAATGCGTTCCCGGTCATAGCCGAGAACGTCGCCAAGCACCTCGTCCTGATGCTCACCGCGTTGGGGCGCGCGAACGTACTCGGATGCCTCCGGCCCGACCCGAACGGGGCTGCGGAGCTGGCGGACCATGCCGAAACGCGGATGCTCGATGTCGACGATCATCTGGCGCGCGATGGTCTGCGGATCCTCCAACGCCTCGGGCACGGTGTTGATCGGACTGCACGGGACTCCGGCGCGACCGAGAATGTCGAGCCACTCCGCGGCGGTGCGAGACCGGAAGACGGCTTCGAGCATCGGCAGCAACGTCGCGGCGTTGCGGCGTCGATCCGCAAATGTCGCGAACCGGGAGTCATGAGCGAGTTCAGGCAGCCCCACGGCGTCGACGAGGCGAAGCCAGAACTTCTCTTTCGGGCATCCGACAACGATCCACGCGTCGCCTGTCTCGAATGCCTGAAATGGAACAAGCGATGGATGCGCCGAGTGTTGCGTACGAGTGGGGACGAAGTCGCTGTTGAGGTGCCAGGTTGCCGGGTACGTCAGCATTCCGATCGCGGTGTCGAAAAGACTGAGGTCACAGTCCATTCCGGCGCCGTCGCGACGCGCCGCGTGAATTCCGCCAAGCATCGCTACCGAGGCGACCAGCCCCGCCGAATAGTCGACCATCGAGAGGCCCGACTTCGTCGGCGGTCCCGACGGCTCGCCCGTCAAGTCCATCCATCCCGCTATCCCTTGCAGAAAGTAGTCGTACCCGGGCTCGTGGCTGCGTGGCCCGTTCATGCCGAACCCGGTCAGGGCGCAGCACACGATGCGTTTATTGAGGTGCTCGAGGTCCGCGTACCTGATTCGAAGCTTTGCGGGTACGTCGCCGCGCAGATTGGAATACACGGCGTCGCTGACGCGCACGAGGTCCTCGAACACGGCGCGGCCTCCCGTCGAGGTCAGATCGAGGTTGATGCTGCGTTTGTTCCGGTTGAAGGTTTCGAAGAAGAGACTGTCCTCCCCTTCCTGCACCGGTGGGACGTATCGCCCGATGTCTCCACCCGTCTCCGGGTCCTCGATCTTGATGACGTCGGCGCCGAGATCCGCGAGTTGCACGCTGCCGAACGGCCCGGCCGCGTACTGCTCGATGGCGATGATGCGAATGTCCGCGAGGGGCCTCATGCCGGCCTGCGATTCCGCGTACCAACCAGTGCCGCAACCCGGGCCATCTCGTTTCCCACGATCATCATTCCCTCGTCGACACCCATGCCCGGTTTGGCGAGCACCTGGATGGCGCCACACGCCATCGCGATGTGCGCCGACACTTGTGCGGATCGGTCGGTCTCGTTGCAAGTGCCACCGCAGTACGCGGCGAGTCCGTGGCGTGCGACGAGCAGCAGCGCCTCGATCGCGTTGTTGATGCCTCCGAGGTCGGGAGTCTTCACGTGGATAACATCGGCCGCCCCCGCGGCAACAAATATCTCGATGTCCTCGAGGGTGTTGCACCACTCGTCGACGGCGATCCTCACACGGCTGTTCCGATTGCTGAGCGCATTGCGCAGCGCTGCGGACACGCGAACCTGCGCATCGCGACTCCCCGCGTCGATGACGTGCTCGACGCACACACCGAACGGCTGCGCCGTATCGCCGAGACGTGTGAGATACCCAGCCACAGCATCGATATCGCCATCGAAGATGACACCGATGGTTCCGTACACGTCGAAGTGCAGGCGTGGCATGTAGTCCGGTCGCGTGCGGAGTACGAGGATGCGGTCGCGCACCCATGCGACGTACTCCAGCAGCTTCTCGCCTTCGCGGCCGAGCTTCGTGTCGATCTCATTGATGAGGCCGTGCGGCAGAACGTCTGCTTCCTTGAGCACCATCTTGTCGACGTTGGTGTACCGGTCGTCGCCGGACTGCACAAAGAGCGGCACCGGCGCAATCGGGATTCCCGTCTCGTACTCGTCGCGAACCACCTCCGCCATGGTCACGCCGCGAGTGCGTGCGACGGCATCGAGCAACGCCTGGGTGACGCCGTACCTGATCGCTGCGTGCAGCGGTTCACCGTCGACGACGAGGCCATCGATCTCTGAGGCCGCGTCACGAAACGTCGTCACTGCGCGCCCTCGCAGCAGCGGCACGACGTGGCGCTCGATCGCTGCAACTGCGGACGTCGCTTGGAAGACGGGTGCGCGTCCGCCAACTCCTGAGTACTGCACCGCCGCGCAGTCGCCGTGCGCGACCTGACCATCACTCAAGATAAGGAGCACCGAAACTGCCTCGCCGGGCTGGCGGATCGTTCGGAATCCAGGAGTGAGCGGCGCCCCGCTGTACGTGAATCCGTCGTGTAGGGATCCAGCGCGAATCGCCGCCTGGTCGTCCGCGAAGAAGCCTGTACGCCCTGGGACCGCGAGAACGCCGGCAATCACCATCGACGTTCGTGCGCGATGTGCTGAGTCATTGAGCCGTCAGCCTGCGCCGGCTACGCGCCATATCGATGCGATCTCCCCTGCTGTCGCCAGGTCGAAGCGATGACGCATCAGCAGCAGCGACGCGTCGTGCTGCTCTCTGTCATCGCTGGCAACGCAATCGAGCGCGATGACCACGTAGAAGTCGTTGAACATGGCGTCCCGTGCGGTGGACTCGACACATCCCTCGGTGGTGCAACCACCGATCACGACCGTTTTAACGCCGTTGCTTCGCAGCAACATGGCGAGATCGGTTCCCCAGAACGCGCTGGAGCGGTGCTTTTTGACAACGATCTCGCCAGCCCCCGGTCTGCACTCCTCGACGATCTCGTGACCGCGCGTCCCTTCAACCGAGTAGCGCAGCGGCGCAGCGTCACGACGGTTTGCCTCATGCATGCGCAGGTTGAAGCGGATCTGCGCAGGCGAATCGCTCAGCCGGCCCGGCAACGTCGTGTTTTGCACGTGTACCACGAGAACTGGAGCACGACGGGCCGCGTCAAGCAGGCCGGCCAGCCGGGGACGCATTTCTCGGTACATCGAGAGGTCAATCCCCAGCATCCCGAAGGCACCGTCGGGCTCGACGAAATCGCATTGCATGTCAATGAGCAGGAGCGCTGTGTGCGCGGGGTCGACCAGCTCGGCGAGTTCGGTGAAGACCTCTTTGCCTTCAATGGTGATCAATGCAGCGCCTCACCCGGTTCCTCCACGCCTGGACAACGCGCAGAGCATAGCCGCTGTGCCTGCGGCTGCTAGCCGGCGAACGGCCAGCGATTTGCGCCGAGCTCGCGCGAGATGCCCCGCGCCGCCTCGACCACCGCGGTCGAGAGCCCGCGCGCCGGGCCACGCGGGTATACGCGGTCGGTATCGCCGACAATCGCAATGGCACCCACGGCGTTGCTTTCGCGGTCGAAAATCGGCGCGGCGATGCTCGACTCACCGAGCACCGCCTCGTCTCGCTCGCTCGCGATTGCCTGCAGCCGGATGGTGTTCAGCTGGATGCGCAGCGCGCCGGCAGTGGGCGTTCGCTTCGTCAACCGTTCCAGCGGCACGGAGAGCAAGCTGTCGATGGTGTCCGTCGACGCAAACGCAAGCAGCGCCTTGCCGAGCGCGCTCGCATGCAGCGGAAGTTGTGAGCCCACCTCGAGAATCTGCAATGTCGCGTCGGGACGGAAGACGTGGTGCACCACAACGGCGGTGGTGCCGTGCATGACGCCGACCCGGACCGCGAACTTCGTGCGCACCGCAAGTTGCGCCGCGTAGGTGATCGACCGCGAGCGCAACTCGTTGACGTCGAGATACGAGTAGCCGAGTTGCAACAACCCCGCACCCAGCTGATATTTCTCCGAGACGCGATCCTGCTCGACAAATCCCTGCGCGAGCAGTGTCTGGAGCAATCCGTGCACCGTCGGTCGTGCGAGGTGCAGACGGTCGGCGAGCTCACTGACCCCGAGACGTCCCTGACCGCCCGCAAGCGCCTTGAGAATCGCCGCGGCGCGGTCGACGGACTGTATCGAGGTCGGACGCCGGCTATTCGGCATTGCTGAATTATGGTCGAGGATGTAGACTAGTTGGAATTCTCAACCGTCCGCGTGAGAGCGAGGGAAGTCGTGGCCGTCGGGATTGTACTGGTGTCACACAGCGCCGAGTTGGCTGCTGGATTGACCCTCCTTGCCGGTCAGATGGCGGGGCCGGACGTCCATATCGAGGCGGCCGGCGGCGACCAGGATGGTGGGCTCGGGACGTCCGACGAACTGGTCCGCGCGGCAATTGCGCGCGCCGATCAGGGGGACGGAGTGTTGCTGCTGTGCGATCTCGGCAGCGCCATCCTCACTGTACGCGAGGTGCTCGACGGCAATGGTGACGGTCACATCCGGCTCGTCGATGCCCCATTCGTGGAAGGCGCAGTCGCTGCGGCAGTGATCGCATCATCCGGTGCGCCACTCGATGAGGTTGCACGTTCCGCGGAGGAGGCTCGCGATGCTCGCAAGCTCTGAAGCCACGATGACCCTTCCCGAAGGTGTCGCCCTGCATGCGCGTCCGGCCGCTCTGTTCGTTCGGACGGCGATGCGCTTTCAGTCGAAGATCGTTGTGTCGGCGAACGGACGCGAGGCCGACGCGAAAAGCATTCTCAGCGTGCTCGGCCTCGGTGCCACTGCCGGCACGACGCTTCTGGTGCGCGCTGACGGGGAGGATGCGGCTGCCGCGCTCGATGCCCTCGCCGAATCACTCGCCGGCGTCGTCGAGTAGCGCGCGCAGCGGGCGCTCGAGCGACTCCACCTCGGTCGCGGACTCAGCACGGAGCGCGCGGAGCGCGATAGCTGCGGCCTCCTCGTAGTCGAGGGCGCGAACCCACGAGCGAACCCGGGCGACCGCTGCGGCGCCGACGCTCAGCTCGTCCACCCCGAGCCCGACGAGCAACGGCATGACCAGAGGGTTCGACGCGGCCTCGCCGCAGACCTCGACCGGAATGCCGGCGACCCGTGCGGCGTCGACCGTGTCGGCGATGAGTTGGAGCACAGCGGGATGATGCGCCGGCGCACCGCCTGGGCGGGTCCGGTCGATGCCCAGTTGAAAGCTGGTGAGGTCGTTGGTGCCGATGCTGAACATGCCGACCTCCGGCGCGATGCGGTCCGCCATGACCGCCGCCGCCGGAACCTCGACCATCGCAGCCACGAGCGGCACACGGCTCCGCCTCCTCGCAGCGATGGGTTCGATGGCCGCCCGCACGGCGCGCACCTGAGCCGGCTCGGTCACCATCGGGATCAGGATTCGAAGCTCCGTCGCGTTGCCCACCTCGAGGATCGCCTCCAGCTGAGCCGCAAGCGCGTCGGTATCTTCCAGAAGGAGTTCGACGCCACGTCCGAACACTCCTTTAAGGAAGGGGGGCGTTTTGTCGCCGCCAAAATCGAGCAGCCGCACTGTCGCCGTGAGCCCGTGGAGCTGCGCCAGGACGGGGTCGAGCGTGCGCCGGTGCTCGGCGACCGACGGCCAGTGCTTTGCCTCGAGGAAGGCAAGCTCGGTGCGCAACAGGCCGACCCCGTCGGCTCCAGCCTCAAGGGCCGCACGGACTTCCATCGGCGTTGCCGCGTTGGCCAGTACGCGTACGGTCCTCCCGTCACGGGTGACCGTCGGCAATGCTCGAGACGCCATCGCGCGATCCCGGGCCGACGCGGCAGCGATCATCGCGGTGCGAACCGCCTCCAGCCGCCGCTCGTCCGGAGAAGCGATGACGATGCTCTGGTCGCCGTCGACGATGCAGGTCTCCCCTTCATGGAGTCGCATCAGATCAAAGCCAACCCCCACCACCATGGGCAAACCGAGACCTCGGGCCACGATTGCCGCATGGCCCGTGACGCCGCCGTCGGCGAGCGCGATCCCGCGGACGTCGCCGCCGAGCTCGATGACATCGGCCGGCCCGAGATCCGTCGCGACGAGAATCGAGTCACCGACGCTCGCGCGGTCGACCCGCACTGGCTCGTGCGAAAGGATCCGCAAGGCGCGCCGGCCGAGGCTGCGCACGTCCGACGCGCGCGCCGCGAGCTCCTCGTCGCCGAGGGCATCAAGCAGCGCCGCGGCAGACTCCACCTCGACGCGGATCGCGCTCGCGGCGGGGAGCCCTCGATCGAGCACGGCACTCCCGACAGCGTCGAGAAGCATCGGATCCTCGGCCATCATCATCCCGGCGTCGAGGATGTCCGCCTCGTCATTCCTGCCGTCCGTCCTCAGCCTCGTGGCAAGTTCCTCGAGCTCGCGAGCGGCTCGGGCCAGCGCTCCCCGGGCGTGAGCAGCCGCGGCGGGACGAGCTGACTCATTAAGGATGGTGTCGTCGATCTCGCCGACGACGTCGAGGCGACGCACCGGTCCGAATGCTGTCCCCGGTGACGCCGGCACGCCAGCGAGCACTCGCTCGCTCATTTAAGGAGTGCTCGCTACCGTCCGTTCCAGGGCGCGGATGATCATCGCCGTCGACGTCGCTCCCGGGTCCTGATGCCCGATGGAGCGCTCACCGAGATACGAGGCGCGGCCCTTGCGCGCCTGCATCGGGATGGTCGCCCGCATACCCTTTTCAGCCGCCTCCGCGGCGGAGCGGAGCATCTCCCCGCTCGACGCCCCCCGCGCCAGCCCCTCTCGCATCGCGTTCACCGCCGGCTCCAGCGCGTCCACCATCGTCTTGTCGCCGGGCACCGCCGCCCCCAGGTCCTGCACGGATGCGAGCGCGGCAGCCATGGCATCGACGAGTTGCGCAAGATCGAACGTCGCTCCGTCGCCCAGTGCGCGCCCCGCTTTGCGAAGCGCCGAACCCCACAGCGGCCCGCTGGCGCCACCCACGGTGGATATCAACGTCTTGCCGGAAAGAATCAACAGTTTGCCCGGCGTGCCATCGGGCTCAGTGCTCAAGGCGAGGGTCACGGCATCGAACCCGCGATTCAGGTTGATGCCATGGTCGCCATCGCCGATCGCCGCGTCGAGCTGGACCAGATAGTCCCGCTCGGCGCGGACCGATGCGGCAATCTCATTCATCCACGCGGTGACGGTCTGCGCATCCATCGCTATAGCGACCGCCACGATAGCATCAGCCTCCCCAGCGCAGGGCGGCCGTGTGGACGGGCGCGTCCCAGAGGGCTGTGAGGGTGTCGTCGAGCTCAACGACCGTCAACGAGGCTCCGGCCATCTCGAGCGAGGTGATGTAGCTCCCGACGAGGTTGCGAGCCGGCGTAAGGCCGAGCTTGCGCAGACGCTTCTCCACTTCTCCGTAGAGGAGGTAGAGCTCGAGCAGCGGCGTGCCACCCATGCCGTTGACGAAGGCCAGCACGTTCGCGCCAGACTTGGCAGCAAGGTCGGAGGTCACGGCCTCGACCATGATCTCAGCGATCTCGGCGGCGCTACCAAGCGGCGCGCGGCGGCGGCCAGGCTCGCCATGGATGCCGATGCCGACTTCCATCTCACCCTCCGGGAGATCGAAGATCGGATTGCCGGAGGCCGGCGGAATGCACGATGACAGCGCGATCCCGAACGAACGGCCGCGCTCGTTGACCTGCTTGATGACGCTGACCACCTTGTCGAGCGAGTCGCCGCGCTCGGCGGCGGCACCACCGATCTTTTCGGCGATAACGGTCGCGCCGACACCGCGGCGGCCGGCTGTGTACAGCGAGTTCCTGCACCGCGACGTCGTCGTCGATCACGATGGCCTCGACCTTGATGCCGTCTTCCTCGGCTTCGTCGGCCGCCATCTTGAAGTTGAGCACGTCACCGGTGTAGTTCTTGACGATGTGGATGACGCCCGCGCCACCGTCCACTGCCTTGGTCGCGGCGAGCATCTGGTCTGGCACCGGCGATGTGAAGACCTCGCCCGGGCACGCTGCGTCGAGCATGCCGACACCGACGAAGCCACCGTGCAGCGGCTCGTGCCCCGACCCGCCACCCGAGATCAGCGCCACCTTGCCCTTGACCGGCGCGCCCGCCCGGACGAGGATCTGGTTCTCGACGTCGTACCGGAGGATGTCCGGAACGGAAGCGGCGAGCCCGGCAAGCGACTCTTTGACGACCTGATCCGGTTCGTTGATGATTTTTCGCATGCGCCTGGTGGCTGTGGCCATGACTCGGCACTCCTGTGATTCGACATTATCGAACGTTGGTCGGAAATTACTCTCTTTCCGAGGGTGATGTCAATGGGCTTGTCGCGATGGTGCGACGCCTTCGGGGAAGCTGCGTTTTGCACCGATCCGTTGCCCGGCGCGGGCGACGGCGTAGGCTCGCTCCTGCATGGCTGGCAGGGCATTCGTCACTGGGGCGAGCGGCTTCCTCGGGCGATCGATCGTCGAGGAGTTGGTGGCCACGGGACGTCCCGTCAGAGCCCTCTCCCGATCTGACAGCTCGGCGCAGCGGCTGATCGCGCTCGGCGCGGAACCGGTGCGCGGAGACCTGCGCGACCGGTCGTCGCTCGAGGCCGGTTTCGCGGGGTGCGAGACGGTGTTTCACGTCGCCGGGGCGAACGCGTTCTGCGTCCCGGATCCCAGGCCGATGTTCGAGGTCAACGTCGCCGGTTCGCGGACGGTCGTGAGGGCGGCTGCCGCAGCCGGCGTTTCGCGCGTGGTGTACACGTCGTCGGCCGCGACGCTCGACGTCGCCCCTCCGTCGGCGCGGCGGGGACGGCGCTTCCTGTCCGACTACGCCCGCTCGAAGTTCGAGGCCGAGCGGGTGGTGATGGAAGCATCGACGACCACCGGCCTGACAGTGATCTGCGTCAACCCCGCCTCAGTGCAGGGACCCGGGCGGACCAGCGGAACGGCCCGCCTGCTCATCGGCTATCTCAACGGCAAACTCCCGGCCGCGGTCGACGGGCCGCTGAACGTCATCGACATCGCGGACTGCACCCGCGGCCACCTGCTCGCCGAGGAGCGCGGGGTTGCCGGCCAGCGGTATCTCCTGTGCGGTGCCTCGATGACGCTGCGGACCGGGCTCGCGCTGCTCTCCAGTCTCACCGGGCTCGACGACCCGCCTCGATTCCTCCCCGCGAGGCTCGCTCTCGGCGCGTCGGCGTGCATCGAGGTCATCGCCCGCATCCGGCGCAAGCCGACCCGCTATTGCCGCGAGATGGTCCGAACGCTTGTTGAGGGCGCGCCGTACGACGGTGCGCCGGCCGCCACAGCACTCGGACTCGTCTACACGCCGATCGAGGACACCATGCGCCGCACGATCAGCTGGTATCTCGCTCAGGGACTGATCACCCGGCCGCTGCCCCGGTTCACCGATTCCGCGAGCGACCGGGCGGCGACAGCCTGACGGCGCTTCAGCGTGCCGGTCGGGTCGGGTCGCTCACGACGACCGGCGCCGGCGAGCGCCGGTGCAGTCCTGGCAGCCGCAACGTGAATCGATTCTCGTTCCCGTGCAGGAGCCGCTCGATGTTGGCGCGATGCAGCACGATGATCGCGATCGCGGCGCCGAGCGTGAAGAACACCTCCGCCCAGGTCCCGCCGAACACCAGGACAAGCGCCGGCAGCACGACCGATGCCGTGATCGAGGCGACCGAGGTGTACCGCGTCGCGAGCAACACCAGCCACCAGACCACGGCCATGACCACCGAGGCGAGCGGAGCCATCACCAGCACGACACCGACTGTTGTCGCCACGATCTTGCCGCCGCGCCGGAATCCGAGGAACAGCGGCCGCCAGTGGCCGATCAGGGCGCCGGTGCCCGCGACGACGGCGCCCGTCGGTCCGCCCACCAGGATCCCGAGTGCCGCCGCGGCAGAGCCCTTGCCGATGTCGAGGAGCGCGACAATGAAAAACATCTTGAAACCCGCGTGCCGCCAGACATTCGCGGCACCGGTCCCCCTGCTTCCGACCTCGCGGATGTCCTTCCCGGTCACGAACCTCGAGAGCCAGTATCCCCATGGGAGACTCCCGAGCACGTATCCGGCCACCCCCAAAAGCACAATGGTCAGGAGGCTCACCTACCGATTCTAGATGCAATTCCTGACACACGCCGCCGACCCGTCCGAGATGGCGTATGCGCACTGAAGCGGTGACCCGCCACCTGACGATTCCGAACCAGTTGACGATCCTGCGCATCCTCCTGGTCCCGGTCATCGGCGCCGTCCTCGCGATCGACTTCACCGACCACTACCAGATCAGCGCCGCAGCGTACGTGGCCGCCGCCGCGACGGACACGCTCGACGGGCGGATCGCCCGCAGCAGAAACCTCGTGACCGAGCTCGGCAAGTTCCTCGATCCGCTCGCGGACAAGCTCATGGTCATCACCGTCCTGGTGATCCTCGCCTCGCAATCGCTGCTGCCGTCGTGGGTCGTTGTCGTCGTCGCCGCGCGCGAGTTCCTGATCACCGGGCTTCGCTCCGTCGCCGCGGGTCAGGGTGTCGTGGTCAGCTCGACGCAGCTCGGCAAAGGAAAGGCATTCACGCAGAACTGCATGATTTTGCTGATCATCCTTGCGCAGCCCTATCCCGTCCTCGAGCTGCCCGCCGTGGTCTTCATCTGGATCGCCGTCATCGCGACCATCGCGAGCGGGCTGGATTATCTCTGGCGCTACCGTCGCTTCATCATCTAGCGGCGCGACAGGTCAGTCGTCGTCGTCGACCCAGTCGAGCGTGCGCTGGACTGCTTTCTTCCACTTGCGATAGCCGCGCTCGCGCTGGACTTCGTCCATTTTCGGAATCCATTCCGCTGCCTTGTGCCAGTGGGCACGCAGGCTTTCGACATCCGGCCAGAAACCAACCGCGAGACCCGCTGCGTATGCGGCACCGAGCGATACCGTCTCCGCGACATTCGGCCGGACGACCGGCACGCCGAGGACATCGGCAAGAAACTGCATCAGCAGGTTGTTCGCGGTCATCCCACCATCGGCCTTGAGCGAGCTGAGCTCGATGCCCGAATCGGCATTCATCGCGTCAACGACTTCGCGCGTCTGCCACGCGGTGGCTTCGAGCACGGCGCGAGCGATGTGGCCCTTGGTGACGTAACCGGTCAGACCGGCAATCACACCGCGCGCATCACCGCGCCAGTGCGGCGCAAACAATCCCGAGAACGCGGGGACGAAATAGATGCCGCCGTTGTCATCGACGGTTCGCGCGAGTGTCTCGACCTCTGGAGCGCTTCCGATGAGGCCGACCTTGTCGCGGAACCACTGCACGAGTGCTCCGGTCACGGCGATGGAACCCTCGAGCGCGTACGTTGCAGGCTCGTCGCCGATCTTCGAGCCGACGGTGGTGAGGAGCCCGTGCTGCGACAGCACGGGACGCGTGCCGGTGTTGAGCAACAGGAAGCTGCCGGTTCCGTACGTGCACTTCGCCTCCCCTGCCGAGAAGCAGGTTTGACCGAACAGCGCCGCCTGCTGATCGCCGAGTGCAGCCGCGATCGGCACACCACCCAGCGAATCGCCGGCCTCGCCGTAAATCTGCGATGAGGGCTGAATCACCGGCAGCATCGCCCGCGGGACTCCGATGGCGTCGAGCAGCGTGTCGTCCCAGTCGAGCGTCTCGAGGTTCATGAGCATCGTCCGGCTTGCGTTGGTCACGTCGGTGACATGGCGACCGGTGAGATTCCACACGAGCCAGCTGTCCATCGTTCCGAAAAGCAGCTCCCCCTGCTCGGCGCGCCGGCGAAGGTCCGGCGCGCTGTCGAGCAGCCAGCTCACCTTCGGTCCCGAGAAATACGTGGCGAGCGGCAGCCCGCACCGGTCGCGAAAGCGATCCTGTCCGTGCTCGGCGGCGAGCTTGCGGCACAGCGCATCGGTGCGCGTGTCCTGCCACACGATCGCGTTGCAAACGGGCTCGCCGGTATGTGGATCCCACACGACAGTCGTCTCGCGCTGGTTTGCGATGCCGACCGCGACGAGGTCGCTCATCTGGAGGCCGCCCTTGTCGAGCGCACCGCGCACCACCTCGATGACGTTGCGCAGGATTTCGCGCGGATCGTGTTCGACCCATCCAGGGCGGGGAAAGATCTGCTCGTGCTCCTTCTGGCTTAGAGAAACGATGCGGCCCTGCTCGTCGAACACGAGGCAGCGCGACGACGACGTTCCCTGGTCGATCGCGGCAACGTATCGATCGCTCACGAGCCTGTCCTCCTACGCGAATGATGCTGCATGACGATCACCACGGAACCGCTCCGAGGTCGCGTGAAATCGTGCGAGCGCCCTCCCGTACATATGACACGAGGTCGCTGCGCGGTTGCCCTGCGTCGCAGAGTCGCTCGGTCGGTCCGGAGATGGCGATGGCACCGACGGCGACACCCTGACGATCACGAATCGGCGCGGCAAACGACGTCTCGCCCTCGATCAACTCCTCCACCGACGACGCCCATCCCTGCTCCTGCACGCGGCCGATCTCGGTCGCGAGGACCCTCGGGTCGGTGATGGTGCAGTTGGTGAAACGCGGCAGACTGCCGTTACCGAGCTCGGCGGTCAGGTACGGGTGATATGCGAGCAGCACCTTGCCCATCGCGGTGGCGTGGATCGGCAGCAATGAGCCGACCTCGAGCACCTGCGGGCTGTTGTCAGGACGGAACACGTGATGCACGAGCAATACCTGACTGTCATGCAGCGTGCCGAGACGCACGCTCTCGTTGGTGCGCGCGGCCAGCCAGTCAGCCCAGTTGAGCGCACGCGTCCGCAACTCGTTGCCGTCCAGGTAGCTGCTCCCGAGGTGGAGCAGCGCGGCGCCCATCCGGTACTTGCCCGACTCGGGGTCCTGCTCGACGAATCCCACCGACAGCAGCGTCCGCATGATCCCGTACACGGTGCCCTTGGGTAGCCCGAGCTCACCCGCCACCTCCGCGAGGCTCAGCCGGCGTGTGCGCCCGGAGAGCAGCCTGAGGATGGCAGAGGCACGTTCGATCGATTGGATGGGTTTGGGCACGAGGTTGGTAAGCCTACCAATTCCTTAATAGGGCAAAAAGGGCTATTGCCAGAGGTGATTGACAATGCCCTACGACCGAGGGTAGTGTCCGCACACCCAATCAGGGGTAGAAGCTCGCCAAGGAGGAGGCACTCATGCCGAACCACATTTTTTTCTCGGAGGTCATAGGGACAGGCCTACTGATCCTCTTGGGAGACGGCGTTGTCGCCGGGGTGCTGCTGTCCAAGTCGAAGGCCGAGAACAGCGGCTGGATCGTGATCACCTTCGGGTGGGCGATGGCTGTTGCGATGGCCGTCTACGCCGTGGGCCAATTCGACGGCGCGCACCTCAACCCCGCCGTCACTCTGGGACTGGCGGTCATCGGCAGCACGTCGTGGTCCAACGTTCCCCAGTACATCGGTGGCGAGCTGGTGGGAGCGTTCATCGGGGCCGTCCTGGTGTGGGCGCACTACAGCCATCACTGGAAGGAGACCGATGACCCTGGTCTCAAGCTCGCCGTCTTCTCGACGGGCCCGGCCATCCGCAACCCGCTGTTCAACATCATCAGCGAGATCATCGGGACGTTCGTGCTGGTCTTCGGTGTGGTCGCGATCACCTCCAAGGGCAACAGCCTTTCCGGTGGCCTCGCCCCGCTGCTCGTCGGCCTCCTCGTCTTCGCAATCGGCCTCTCGTTGGGTGGTCCGACCGGATACGCGATCAACCCCGCCCGAGATCTGATGCCGCGCATCGCACACTTCCTGCTCCCGATCCCCGGGAAGGGAACGTCCGACTGGAGCTATGCGTGGATTCCGGTTGTGGGTCCGATCATCGGCGGCATCCTCGGCGCAGTGGTTGCGCACCAGCTCCCCATCTAGCGGTCGTCACCGAACGCTGACCGATGCCGAAAAGAGATTTGGGCGAAAGGAGTTATTGATGGCGAAATACGCAGCAGCAATTGATCAGGGCACCACGAGCACGCGCTTCATGGTGTTCGATCACAGTGGCAAGGTCGTCTCTGTCGACCAGAAGGAGCACGAGCAGATCTTCCCCAAGCCGGGCTGGGTGGAGCACGATCCGCTCGAGATCTGGACTCGCACGCAGGAAGTCGTGAAAGCTGGGCTCGAGAAGGTCTCGATCTCGGACATCGCGGCGGTCGGGATCACCAATCAGCGTGAGACCGCGGTGGTGTGGGACCGGACCACCGGCAAGCCGGTGTACAACGCGATCGTCTGGCAGGACACGCGCACCGACAAGATCGTCGAGGAGCTCTCCGCTTCCGGTGGTCAGGACCGTTTCCGCGCGAAGGTAGGACTGCCCCTGGCGACGTACTTCTCCGGTCCCAAGGTGAAGTGGATCCTGGAGAACGTTGACGGTGCGCGGGCCAAGGCGGATGCGGGCGAGCTGGCATTCGGCAACATCGACTCGTGGCTGATCTGGTTGCTCACCGGCGGCACCGATGGTGGCGTGCATGTCACCGACGTGACCAACGCGAGCCGGACGATGTTGATGAATCTCGAGACCCTCGAATGGGACGAAGAGATCATGAGCATCATGGGCGTACCGCGTTCGATGCTTCCCACGATCCGCGCCTCGAGCGAGACGTATGGAACGGCCAAGGGCGTGCTTGCGGGCATCCCGGTGGCAGGCGATCTCGGCGACCAGCAGGCAGCGCTGTTCGGGCAAACCTGCTTCGCGGTCGGTGAGGCTAAAAATACATACGGCACCGGCAACTTCATGCTGCTCAACACCGGCGAGAAGCCCGTCCAGTCAAAGAACGGCTTGCTGACCACGATGGCGTACAAGATTGGCAGCGCACCCGCGGTGTACTCCCTCGAAGGCTCGATCGCCATCACGGGCGCGCTCGTTCAGTGGCTTCGAGACAACCTTGGCATGATCGAGAAGTCGTCGGACATCGAAGCGCTTGCCAAGACCGTCGACGACAACGGCGGTGCCTATTTCGTGCCGGCCTTCTCGGGCCTGTACGCGCCGTACTGGAAAGCCAGCGCGCGCGGCGTCATCGCCGGTCTGACCCGGTACGTGAACAAGGGTCACATCGCACGTGCGGTCCTCGAGGCGACCGCGTGGCAGACGCGTGAGGTGCTGGACGCCATGAACGCCGACTCCGGGGTCGCGCTGACCGCGCTCAAGGTGGATGGCGGCATGGTCTACAACGACACGCTGATGCAGTTCCAGTCGGACGTGCTCCAGGTGCCGGTGGTACGACCCACCGTGGCCGAGACCACCTCGCTGGGCGCCGCCTACGCGGCCGGGCTCGCTGTGGGCTTCTGGGCGCAGGTCGAGGATCTTCGCGAGAACTGGGGCAAGGACAAGGAATGGACCCCGTCAATGGACAAAGACGCCGTCGCCCATGAGTACGCGCTCTGGAAGAAGGCTGTCACGAGGACCTTCGACTGGGCTGAGTAACGCTGCACCGGGGCAGATGCAGCAGACTGATTTCGGCCTCCGCGGGAGCCCGGGAGGCGCCGGTGTCGGCGTCATCCGGGCCCCCGGAGGTCCGTAGCCGACTTGACTGGCGAGAGCCAGGCCGAACAGGAGGTCCACCATGGCTGGCGAGGGTCAGGAAACCGAAGGCGTCCCTGCAGCGGACGACCACGAGCACGGGCACCAGGGCTCCTTTGCCACTGGGCAGGAGACGGAAGAGCATCACCCGGAGCGAGAGGAAGAGGAAGGCGATTTCGCGACCGGCGAGGAGAAGGCGAGGGACACCCACGAGGGGAGCTTCGCCGAGGGCCAGGAGACGAGGGACCATCATCCCGAGAACCCGGGGAACAGGGGCGACTTCGCCGAAGGTGAAGAGGAGGAGCACACGCATCCGGGCTGAATCGGGTTCACCGGGTGATCGAGCGTCCGAACCGGGCTGACTCGATACGCTCAACCCCATGGCAACGCACAACACGCCGATGCGCTCACTCGAGGCTGACGTGCTCGTGATCGGAGGCGGCTCGACAGGCGTTGGCGTCGCGCGCGACGCCGCACTGCGGGGCTTTTCCACCATCCTGGTGGAGCGCCGCGACCTCGCCGACGGCACCACGGGACGGTTTCACGGCCTCCTCCACTCCGGCGGGCGCTACGCGGTCAAGGATCCGTCCGCGGCGCGCGAATGCATCGCGGAGAACCGGATTCTTCGCGTCACCGCGGCCGACTGTGTCGAGGACACGGGCGGGATGTTCGTGTCCACGCCGTGGGACGACCCGGAGTACGGCGACCAGTTCCTCGAGGGGTGCCGCGCGACCGGCGTGCCGGCGGAGGAGATCCCGGTTGCGGAGGCGCTCCGCCGCGAGCCGCGCGTCAACCCGGAGATCCGCCGCGCATTCCTCGTCCCCGATGCCGCGCTCGACCCCTGGAAGCTCGTGTGGGGCTGCGCCCGCTCCGCCGAGGAGCACGGGGCTCGCGTCCTTCCCTATCACCGCGTCCTCGACCTCGAGGTCGACGGCGATCGCGTCGTCGGCGCGCACGTGCTCAGCGAGCGCAGCGGCGAGGAGCTCGATATTCGTGCCAGAGTTGTCATCAACGCTGCCGGTGCCTGGGCAGGGCAGATCGCCAAGCTCGCCAACTGCACCGTCAACGTCCGTGCCGGGATGGGCTTGATGATCGCCATGAATCACCGCCTCGTGCACATGTGCGTGAATCGGTGCAAGCGGCCGGCGGACGGCGACATCCTCCTCCCGCTCCGCACGGCATGCGTGATCGGCACGACCGACGTCTTCGTGCCCGACCCGGACGAGACCGAGATCCGCCAGCCGGATATCGACCTCCTGCTCGATGAAGGCGAGAAGCTCGTCCCGGGGTTCCGTCAAGCGCGTGCCCTGCACGCCTGGGCGGGCGTCCGCCCGCTCTTCGAGGATACGGCCGTGGTCGCCGAAACCCGTGACGTGACCCGCTCGCATGCGCTGCTCGACCACTCGTCGCGTGAAGGCATCGCGGGGTTCCTCACCATCACCGGCGGCAAGACGACAACGTTCCGGCTCATGGCCGAATCGGCTGTCGACGCAGCGTGCCTGCAACTCGGCGGACCCCGTCCGTGCAGGACGGCCGAGGTGCCGCTCGCGGGTTCCGAGAAGCACGAGATGTACCACATCGGCAACCGGCTCGCCGCGCGCGAGCCCGTTCCCCAGGCCGAGGAACTCATCTGCGAGTGCGAGTTGATCACGCGCGAACGCCTCGAGGCGACGATCAAGGAACGCGACACGACCAGCCTCGACGACATCCGCCGGCTCCTCCGGCTGGCGATGGGCCCGTGTCAGGGTGGGTTCTGCATCTACCGCGCAACCGGCATCCTGCACGAAGGCGGAACCGTCGACCACGCGGCGGCGAACGACGCGCTCCGCGATTTCCTCGAGGAGCGGTGGAAGGGAGTGCACCCGATCCTCCACGGCGACCAGCTCCGCCAGGCGCGGCTCGACGACTGGATCTTTCAGGGCATCCTCGACGTGGAGCACCTTCCGGCATGAGCTACGACACCATCGTCGTCGGCGCGGGATTAGCGGGGTTGACCGCCGCCCTGCGGTTGACGGAACACGGGCAGCGCGTGATGGTGGTTGCTCGCGGCATCGGCGCGACGCACCTTGCGCCGGCGACGATCGACGTTCTTGGATACGTGGCGGATGCGCGCGTCGAGAGCCCCGCGGTCGCATTGCCGTCGCTGCTCGGCGGCGAGCCGGAGCATCCCTACGCGCACCTTGGCGCCGACCGAATCGCCGCTGCGCTCACGTGGTTCTGCGCGCACACGGAGAAGCTCGGCTACACCGGGAGCCTCAACGCCAACACGCTGCTGCCAACGGCAATCGGCGTCGCCAGGCCGTCGGCGCTGGTGCCGCAGACAATGGCAGGCGGCGACCTTCGCGCGGGAGGCCGCTTCGTCTTCGTCGGCTTCAAGGGTTTCAAGGACTTTCATCCATCGCTGCTCGCGGACAATCTCACTCGCGCGGAGCTCGCGGCACCGGTCACCGCTCGGGCGCTGGTCCTTGAGCCGCCGCCGAGCCGCCGTGGGGATCTCAGCGGCCGCGTAATGGCGGGGCGGTTCGACGCCGGCGAGCTCGGCGATTGGATCGTCAGCGCCCTTGACGGCAAGGTCGACGCCGATGAGCGAATCGGCGTTCCCGCTGTGCTCGGCCTGCGCAACGCGGACTCGACGTGGCAGGCGCTCGAGGCCAGGCTCGGCCGCAGCATCTTCGAAGTCGCGACACTGCCGCCGTCGATACCCGGCATCCGTCTCTACGAGGCGCTTGCCAGGCAATTGCGTGATGCGGGAACGCGGATCGTGCTCGGCGTGCGCGTCGTCGGCGCGCGCATCAACACCGGTCGTATCGAAGCGCTCGACGTGGCAAACGCGACCGGTCCGGTGTCGCACCCGACCGGCGCGGTCGTGCTCGCTTCCGGCGGGTTCGCGAGCGGCGGTCTCGAGCTCGATTCCTTTGGGGCAACGCATGAGACCGTCTTCGACTTGCCGCTCATCGGCGTGTCGAGCGTCGATCGCGTTCGTTTTGCTCCCGGGTATTTCGACAAGCAACCGCTTGCCACGGCAGGGGTCGCCACCGATGACCAGATGCGGCCGGTCGGCGCGGACGGAACGCCTGTCTATGCCAACCTCTACGCCGCCGGCGCCATCCTCGGTGGTGCGGTGCCCTGGAAAGAGAAGTCAGGAAGCGGCATCAGCGTCGCTTCCGGCTACGCGGCGGCCGACGCGATCGTCGCCCCCGCTCCACACCTGGTGACAGAGGCGATCCGATGATCGATCTCATCCGCGACTCGCTTGACCACTGTGTCAAGTGCACCATCTGTGAGACGCACTGTCCCGTCGCACAGGTGACACCGTCGTTCCCCGGGCCCAAGTACGCGGGGCCTCAGGCCGAGCGATATCGCGGTGCGGGTGCGTCGGTAGACGCGTCCGTCGATTACTGCTCGGGGTGCGGCATCTGCACGCAGGTGTGCCCGCAGGACGTGAAGATCGCCGAGATCAACTCACGAGCGCGCGCGCAAATGTGGGCGAAGAAAGGCGTGCCGCTGCGCAATCAGATGATCGCGCGCCCAACGGTGATCGGACGGCTTGGCACTCCGGTGGCACCGCTTGCCAACTGGGCGTTGCACAACCGCGCCGTGCGTGGGCTCGTCGAGACGTTTGTCGGCATCCATCGCGAGGCGCCGATGCCGAGTTTCGCGGGCACGACATTTCAGCGCCGCTCGCGCAAGCATCCGTCACCCGATGCCGAGGCAAAGGCGGTCGTCTACTTCCACGGCTGCGGCACCAACTACTACGAGCCACGCGTCGGCGAGATGGTCGTGGCGGTCCTCGAGCACAACGGGTATCGCGTGATCGTGCCGCAGCAGGACTGCTGCGGACTCCCCTTGCAGTCGAACGGGAACTTCCCGGCGGCGCGCACCTACGTGCGACGTCTCGTCGCCCGGCTCGAGCCGCATGCGCGCGCGGGCTTGCCGATCGTCTCGAACTCGACGAGCTGTGGCCTCATGCTCAAACGCGAGGCGCACGAGATCCTCGGCATCGACGACGACGACCTCAAGGTGGTGAGCTCGCAGATGTTCGATCTGTGCGAATTTCTGCTGCGCCTGCACGACCGCGGCGAGTTGCGCACGGATTTCGGCTCGCTGCCGCTGACGGTCCCATACCACGCACCCTGTCAGCAGCGAGGCCACGGCATCGGCAAGCCGGCGCTCGATCTGCTCGCGTTGGTGCCCGACCTGCACATGATCGAGCTCGATGTTGACTGCTGCGGGATCGCCGGAACGTACGGCCTGAAGAAGGAGAAGTACGAGATCTCGATGGCTGTCGGTAAGCGCCTCTTCAGCGATATCAATGCCACGGGCTCCGACCTCGCCGCGTGCGACAGCGAGACCTGCCGCTGGCAGATCGCGCACGGTGCCTCCGTAACGGCGGTGCACCCGATTGAGTTGCTCTACCGAGCCTACGGACTCGACCACCGTCAACCCGGGCTGGTCACGGCCGATGCACAGCCCACACCGGTACACGGGTGATCACGATGAAACAACGCGCTGCCCGATCTGTCGTCGAGGAATCCCCCACGGGGCAAGCGGTGATGCGAATCGATGACGTGCTGCTGTCGCGCGGCGAGCGCGGCACCTGGCTTATCGACCTCAAGGTTCGTTCCGGCCGCGGATACCGATATCTGCAAATCCCGATCGGCAAGCACCGTGCGATCGACCGCCTCGCCTGGGAGTTGCGCCGCAGCGACGGCCCGTCCTGAGGGTTAGCGCGCGGCCTTGGGAGCGCGCACCTGCCGTACCGCCGCCTTTGCGTGAGGAAGCACGCTCCGTGCGCCGACGAGGAGCAAGTCGCAGACAAGCGCAACACATCGCCTTCGCTGCGGGGCGTCCATGAAGGATGGATCCGCGTGACTGAGACCGGCCATCATCGCCGACACATCAGTAATGGTCACATCCGGCCGGATCCTGCCGGCATCCTGGGCACGTCGCAGGAGTATCGAAACCGCTTCGATCAGCTCGCCCGAGACCGCCTCCTTGGTGACGCTGAGATCGACACCTGACGCGGCCATCGCATCGGCGAGCGCTCGGAAGTCGGCGAACTCATCGCACAGCTGGCGTACGAACGTGACGAAGGCGTCGCCCGCATCGGCCGCATCCGCTGCCGCCCGGGCCTGCTCGACAAGAGGCGTGATCCGTGCCATGAGCAGCGCCTGGAACAGCGCGCCCTTGGTCGGGAAGTTGCGGTACAGGGTGCCGACGCCAACCTGAGCAAGCTCGGCGATGGCGTCGATGGAAACGTCAATTCCCTGCGTCGCCATCAGCGTGGTTGCCGCCTCGAGGATGTGCTCCCGATTGCGCTGCGCGTCGGCGCGCAGATGTCGATCGACTGCACTCGGCACGGCAGCTTCCGGCTGCGCTCTCCCAACTGTCCCCGTGCTCATCGGTCGTCCTGCGTGAGTTTGACAAACGGAACCATCGTTCCGTATAGTACTCCATAACCGGAGCCCACGCTCCGATTCTAGCGCAAAAAGAGGACGAACATATGGAACCGAAGCGTGTCAACCCCTGGCTCGTCCTCGTGGTTGTCGGGATCGCCCAGTTCATGGTCATCCTCGACAACACCATCGTCAACGTGGCGCTGCCGTCGATTCAACGCGGCTTGCACTTCTCTCCCGCGAGCCTGCAGTGGATCGTCAATGCGTACACCCTCGCGTTCGGGGGCTTTCTCATGCTCGGCGGCCGCGCCGCGGACCTCGTCGGTCGCAGGCGCCTCTTCCTGATCGGCATCGTGCTGTTCTCCGCTGCCTCGTTGATGAACGGGCTCGCGGGCTCTGCCGGGATCCTCGTCGCGGGCCGCGCGGTCCAGGGGCTCGGCGGTGCACTCGTCACGCCGGCAGCACTCTCGGTACTGACCACGACGTTTGCGGAAGGTCGCGAGCGCACGGCCGCTCTCGGCGTCTGGAGCGCCATCGCGGTCGGTGGCGGCGCGGTCGGCCTGCTGCTCGGCGGCGTGCTCACGAGCCTGCTCTCCTGGCAGTGGATCTTCTTCGTGAACGTCCCGGTCGGCGTGATCGCCATCGCGCTCGCGATCCGGTTCGTGCCGGAGAGCCGGATCGCGAATGCCCGTGGCGGTGTCGACATCGCGGGCGCCGTCTCGGTCACGGGCGGCCTCGTCGTCCTCGTGTATGCGCTCGTCAACGCGCAGACCGCGGGTTGGATCTCCGTCGAGACGCTGGGACTCACCGCCATCGCCATTGCGCTGCTCGCGACCTTCGTCATCCTCGAGGGGCGTCTTCGCCACCCGCTGATCCGCCTCGGCATCTTCCGGATGCGGTCGATCACGGGCGCCAACTCCGCGATGCTGCTGATCGCCGGCGGACTCTTCGCGATGTTCTTCTTCGCTTCCATCTACGTCCAGGAGGTGCTCGGATACAGCGCGCTCCGCGCGGGACTCGCCTTCCTTCCGGTGACACTCGGCATCATCGCGGGCGCGGGTCTCTCGAACCTGTTGATCCGGCGGGTCGGTGTGCGGGCTGTCGGGATCAGCGGCATGACGATCGCCTCAATCGGCCTGCTCGTCCTCAGCAGGATTCCCGTTCACGGCACCTACCTGGGTGATCTGCTCCCCGGCCTGATGATCATGGCGTTCGGGATGGGGCTCACCTTCGTGCCCATCACCTTGATCGCCACGACGAATGTCGGGGCCGAGGACGCGGGTCTCGCGTCTGGTCTGCTCAACACGGCGCAGCAGCTCGGTGGTGCTATCGGCCTCGCCGTCCTCTCAACGCTGGCGGCCAACACCACCGCGAACACGCTCTCGGCACTCGGTCACGTTCCGACGGCGGCCGAAGGCGTCAGCGCGCTCGTCTCTGGATTCCACGTCGCCTTCATCGTGGGCGCCGGCCTGATGCTCTCGGCCGCCGTGATCCTCGGAGCCACCGTGCGAAAGAGTGATGTCGCCAAGATCGAGAGCACCAATGAGCAGGAGGCGCCGGCCCTGGTGGCCGTCGAGTCCGTTGCAGGTTGAGGCCGAGCGCACAGTCGTGATCACCCAGATGTGTGCGCCGAGGACGAAGTTTCACGACGCGGCCTCTGACATCGTTATGCGGTGATGGCACCCATGCACGCAGCCTTTCGTCGCATCGACATCAGTGCAAGGGAGCTGGCCGTGAGTGCGTCTCCGGAAGTGACGGAGCCGATCAATCAGGCCCGCTGGCGGAATCGAATCCGTGCGACGGGCACGGTCAAAGCCCTGCAGGTCCAGCAAACGGAGACGGGGCCGAGCCTCGGCTGCGAGATCGGCGACGAGGCCGGAAGCCTCCTGCTGGTCTTTCCTGGCCGGCGCCGTATCCCCGGGATCGAACTGGGCGCGCGCGTGCTCGTCGAGGGGATGGTCGGCCGCTGGCGGCGCCGTCTGGCGATCCTGAACCCGTACTACGAGCTCGTCGCCGACTGAGCTGAGCGCCGGCGCGTGCCGGGCTCAGGCGATCGCGCGGAGGTCCGCCTCGTCGCCGTCGTCCGGGCCGATCGCTGTCATGAACACCCGCTTGGTCGCCACCAGCGTTCCCGCGAACGGCGCCTTGTACGTCCCCGAGAGCGGTGCCACGTCGGCGTAGTCCCGCCCGACCGCGACAGTGACGTACTCGAACCCGGTGGCGCGGCCGTGCGTGGGGTCAAGGGAGACCACGCGAGCCTGGCCGTGGCCGTCGGGCACGATGACTTCGACCCAGGCGTGCGAGCCGCCGAATCCCAGCATCTGCCCCGAGATGTACCTCGACGCGAGGCCGAGACGGCGGGTCAGAGCCAGCAGCACGTGCGCGTAGTCCTGGCAGACGCCTGCGCCCTTCGCGAGTGCCTCGGCCGCGGTGGTCCGGACCGACGTGGCGCCGTGTTCGTACGACATCGCGTTGTGGACACACTCATTCGCGGCTGACGCAAGCGCAGCGCCGGTAAGCCCGCTCGCGCGCAACTCCTCGGCGAGCAGATCGATGGTCCGATCGGCCTCGGTGAGCCGGGTCGTATCGAGGAGGCGGCGATCGTCGAGCATGGTTGCCGGCACCAGGTGCGGACCGTGCCTGGCATCGCGCTCGACGATGCTCGAGGTGACGAAGGTGACCTCCCGCTCAACGCGCGGAATGGCAAGCGTGACAACCGTGTTCCCGAATTCGTCGACGTTCACATCCACATGGCGCGGCGTGGCATCGACGACGGTGAGGCGCCGGTTGATGCGGCGCTGATCCCCGTGCATGCTGCGCGGCTGCACGACGAGGCGCTGCTCGAGCGATCGCACCGGACCTTCATAGCGATACGTGATGCGCTGCTGAATCCGATACCGGGTCCGCTCCACGCGATTCCAGTCCAACTCCAATGGAGCGGCCGACCAGTTCTGTCCGATCATCGTCGTCATTGCATGGGACCGGGGAACTCCCCGACGACGGCGGGGAAGGAGCTCGACCACGGTGCGTCCTCGATCGGTTCCGCCGCGACACGCATGGCGGTCAGGGGGGCCGCGCCGTAGTGGGTCATCATCGCGATGTCGAGCGCGTCGCGGCCGCGCCCGATGAGCACTCGACCGGTGCGACGGGTGTTGTTGCGAGGATCGAACGTGTACCAGCGATCGCCGACGTACGCCTCGAGCCACGCGACGAAGTCCATCGGCTCGTCTGCAGGCGCAACGTCGATGTCAGGCAGGTACCCGAAGCAGTATCGCGCCGGGACGTTCAGCCCTCGCAGGAACGTCACGGCCAGCTGCGCGAAATCGCGGCAGACGCCCGCACGCTGGAGATAGATATCCACGGCGCTCGTTGACGTTCCGCTGCTCCCGTGGCGAAAGGCGATGTTGTCGTGCACCCAGTCGACCACCGCCTGGACGCGCTGCCATCCTGGTGCCACATCGCCGAACAGTTTCCAGGCGGTGTTGCCGAGCCGGTCCAACTCGCAGTATCGGCTGGCGAGCGTGAAGTGGAGCGTCGGGTCGGGCAGATCGGCCACGGCGGACTGTGTCGCGGTGTAGTCGACCTCGTCGATGCCGCTATCCACGGCCACCTCTGCCTCGTAGCGAATGCGGACGCTCCCGGGCCCGAGGACGAAGCGCTGACAGGTGTTGCCGTACAAGTCGGTGTACTCGTGCAGCACGGTCGGAGGCCAGGTTTCCACCCCTGCACTCGTCAGTGACCGCACAGCATCCCGGCGCGGTTCCACCTGCAACACGAAGGTGACCGGCCACTCGAGGTCATGGAGGAATTCACAGCCCACGCGAAGCCGTCGATCGCTCGTGGGGGCGTCGATCACGAACCTCACTGTACTGCCGATCTGCAGGGTGTGAACCCACCCCGTTGCACAATCGCGAAACCCGCTCCTTGTGCGCCGTGACCAATGACGACGTGGCGGATGCGGGGAGTACTGTCCATGGATGACAACCGAGGCTGGCACCGCCCGCGGCGTCGCCCTCGGACTGCCGCGCGGGGCCGACGAGTGCATGGAGCCGGATGGCGCCGTACGGCCGCCATACGCGGAGTTGCTTGCGACGCTTGAACAGGCCGCAGCCTCTCTTCCCAGGATCCGAAGAGACGCGCAGCAATGGTTCGCCGACCGGGGGGTCACCTTCGGTGTCCCCTCCGAAGGCGTCGCGCCGATCTTTCCCTTCGACCCGGTTCCTCGCGTCCTTTCCGCGGGCGAGTGGCGCTCGCTGAGCAAAGCGCTCTCGCAGCGCGCCATGGCCCTCGATCTCTTTGTCTCGGACTGCTACGGCGCGCAACGAGCGATTCGTAACGGCGTGGTCCCCGGACGGCTCGTGTACAGCAGCACCGGCTACTTGCGCGACATCGTCGGCATCCGCCCGCCGCGCGCGACCTGGTGTCACGTGTCGGGAATCGATGTGGTACGAGTCGATGGGACGTTCCTCGTGCTTGAGGACAACGTGCGCATTCCCAGCGGCATCGCCTACGCCCTCGAATCGAGACGCGCCATGGAGTCGCTGGCCCCCGACTGGTTCGAGCTTGCCCCGGTCCGCCCGATTCACGGGTACACCGGCCGGCTGCGTCGCATCCTCCAACGAATCGCGCCGCGTCAGTGGGATGCGGACATCGTCGTGCTGACGCCCGGTTCGTATAACGCCGCGTACTACGAGCACCAACTCCTCGCCGATGAGATGCGCGCCACGCTGGTCGAGGGACATGAGCTGATCGTCGTGGAGGACGAGGTCTATCGCCGCGACGCCGACGGCGCCGCGCAACGCGTCGACGTGATCTATTCCCGCGTCAACAGCGAGTGGCTCGATCCGTTGGTGTTCCGCCGCGATTCGATGCTCGGGGCGCCGGGACTCATCGAGGCATGGCGCCGCGGGAACGTCGCCATCGCCAACGCGCCGGGGACGGGCGTCGCGGACGACAAGGTGATCTACCCCTACGTGCCGGCGATGATCCGCTACTACCTCGGCGAGGAGCCGCTGATGGACAACGTCCCGACGTATGACCTCACCGACGAGCGTCAGCAGGCGCACGTTGTGGCCAACATTGACACCATGGTGTTGAAGCCGGTGGACGCCAGCGGCGGCTACGGGATCCATTTCGGCCGGTTGATGGGGTCCGATGAACGTGCGTCGTTCCTGGATGAGGTCAAGGCGAGTCCGCGACAGTGGCTGGCGCAGGAGGAGGTCGCGCTGTCTCGCGCGGTGTGCCTCCGCGGGGGAGGTGGATTCGAGCCACGCGCCGTGGACCTACGACCCTTCGTACTGCTTGACGAGCGTCCGTGGATCGTCCCCGGAGGCCTCACGCGCGTCGCCGGGGACCCCGATGAGCTCGTCGTCAACTCGTCCCAGGGTGGTGGGAGCAAGGACACATGGGTACTGACACGCTGACCTACTCGGTGTCACACCGCACCGTGCTCCGCTACTCGACCACGGTGACGCTCTCGTACAACGAGGTACGCATGCGTGCGCGCGACCGCGGATCACAGCGGACGCTGTCGTTCGCGCTGGTGAGCACACCGTGGGCTGTTCCGCGTAGCCGCATCGATTACTACGGTAACTTCGTGCACCGTCTCGACATCACGGCGCCGCACGAACTCCTCGAATTCACGGTCGACGCCGTCGTCGAGAACAGCGAGCCGCGCCGCCGCCGGCTTGCCGAATGGGATCAGGACGCGCTTGCCAGCGACCCGCGACTCGAGTTCGTGCTGCCGAGCCCGCGAGTCCCGCTCGCGTCCAACACGCGAGCGCTCTGGCACGAGTGGAACGGCGACGACACGAGCTTTGACAGTGTCCTGGCGACAGCCCAGCGCATCCCGAAGGAGTTTCGCTACGTGAGCGGCGCCACCACCGTCGAATCAAGCATCGACGATCTGCTGGAAGGTGGTGCCGGCGTGTGCCAGGACTTCACGCACCTGTTCCTGGCGATGGTGCGCGAAGCCGGGTGGCCGGCGCGATACGTGAGCGGCTACCTCGGCCCGGTGGACGAGGAGAAAGTCGTCGAGGGGCAATCACACGCGTGGGTGGAGGTATGCGGCTCGGATGGACGCTGGCTCGGTCTGGACCCGACGCTGGGACAGCACGTCGGCGCACACCATCTTCGACTCGCCGTCGGGCGTGACTACGGCGACGTGGCCCCACATCACGGCCTCTTCTTCGGCGCGGCTTCGGGCGCACCGCCCGAGGTCACAGTGCGCATCGCGCGGATGTCGAATCAGCAGGTTGCCCGCGTGGAGCCGCACGCCGGGGTGCACTGGCAGCAGCAGCAACAGCAGCAGTAGGGCGGTCAGCTCCAGGGTCTCGCCGACCTCGCAGCCCAGTACTCCCCCGCCGGCTGGGCAAGGTCAGGGATATCAGGCGCCGCCACCTCGAGCGCGCGGACGTTGCTCGCGAGCTGTTCGAGTGTCGCTGCCCCGCTGAGAACGACCGAAGCCCAGGGCTGCGCGAGCGCGGCAGCGATGGCGAGGGCGTCCGGATCGTTGCCCGACGCAGCCGCGACACGACCAAGGATGCTGTCCGGGCTGCCCGCATCGCCCACCGCCGTCAGCCTCCCGTTGGCCACCACCTCCTTGACGATGACCGCCCACCCCGCGTCCGCGGCGTCGCGCAGCGCGGGGCCTGCCGAAGGCTCGAGCAGGTTCCAGGTGGCCTGCACGGATCCGAACAGCGGCAGGCCATCGATCTGGACGTCGAGCGCGCCGCGAATGGTGTCCGCCTGGCTGGGGCCGGTCGTGGTGATCCCGATCAGCAGGCCCTGTCCCCGGACACGCGCGAGCGCTGCCAGCAGACGTTGGTCGTCGAGGGCTCCCAACTCGATCGTCAGCGAGTGCACTTGATACAGCCGCAGTCTTTCCCCGAGAAGTGCGCGAGTTCTCGCGGTACTGGCGCTCGAATGTCTCCACGGAGAGGTCCTTGACCTCCTGGACCGGTGCTTCCGGATCCCATGCCCCGACATATGAATATCCCCACTTGGAGCCGATCACGAGGTCCGAAACATCACCACGATCCGCGAGCCACTCACTGAGAAATTGCTCCGCGAGACCATACGAGCGGGCGACATCGACGTAGCGAATGCCCGAGGCGTACGCGGCGTCGAGGAGCTCCGATGTCCTCGCGCGAAACGCGGCGATCGAGCGATCGCTGCCGAAGTCGCCGTTGCGGTTCGTGGTGATGTACGCCGGCCTGCCTGTTGCGGCCAGACCAAGGCCGATGCGGCTCACCGCCGGTCCGTCACGACCCAGCGAAGTCAACTCCATGCCGAAACGATACGAGGAACCCGCGACCGTGCCTCTCGAGCGGTTCACGTCCTCCTCGCGGAGAGGCGACGTAAGATCGATCTATGGCAACAGTCCTCGTGGAAGGCAGCAACGTCGTCGTCAAGATGTCCGATGTCGAGAAGTTCGAAGCCGTGCATCCGGATGTGCATGTCCCGCTTTCGGCGGTACGGTCCGTACGTGTGGTCGAGGACGCATGGCCGGAGTTGCGCGGCATTCGTGCGCCCGGTACCGGGATTCCCGGCGTGATCGCCGTCGGCACGCGGCGTGGCTCGTTTGGCAAGGACTTCGCTGTCGTGCACGGCAAGGAGATCGCGGTCGTGGTCGACCTCGACGGCGCCGCCTACTCGCGGCTCGTCGTCACGACACCTGACGCCGAGAACGTCGCCGCTGCGATCCGTGGCCACCTCATGCCGTCGTTCAGCGCCATCCCGCCACCGAGCTAGCCGAAGAGCGCGCCAAGACCGGTCGATGCCGAAGCGGCGTTGCCGAGCAGCGGCAAACCGTATGCCGCTTCAATAGCGCGGAGCGTGCCGTAGTCATCGCCGACAGTGCCGATCGACCCGTGACCCCGCGCTTTCGCGGACATCACGATCATCGGTATCACGCCTCCTTTCGCGGTGCCGCAGCAGGATCCGTTCGGGGACTCGTCGTTTTCGTCGAACGTGATGATCACCGTCCCGTCGTCCGCGAACCACGATGATGCGAGCACTGCGGGGAGATTGGCTGCCAACCACGCGTCACCCTGCGCGACGGTGCCATCGTGCATGTCGTTGATGAGGTTGGGCGTTATCCAGATAAAATCGGGTGGCGTCGATGCATCGAGTGCGGCCGACAACGCGGCCACGCCGGGGTACGGAACGATATGGGTCGCGCATCCTGCGCCACGATCGTCGTCGAAATACATGAACGGATCATGCTTCTCGGCGTACTCGCCCGCGCTGCTCACCCGGTCGCATGGTGCGGGCATGCTCTCCATCAACGCGACCCACGGGATGCCGGCGCCCGTCAATTGACCGCCGAGATCCGGGACGTTGAACGGTCCGCAACCTCCCCCATCCGGCGTGCAGTCCGATGTGATGCCCTGCGTGGCGCCACTCACCAGTGCGAGGTAATTCGGCGCGCTGGGATGCGTGATGGCGTACCACTCGGTCAGCGAAGCATCATCAACCGCAAGCGAGCACAGATATGGATCGGACGAACAGTGGCCGAGCGTCGCAGCAACCCCGCGGTTCTCATCCATGATCACCATCACGTGCGGCTCGGAGCGCGGCGCGGGAGATTGTGCAATCAGCGTTGCGGTGCTCGACGGTGACAACTCGAGCGGTTGCTGCGTCGTCGAGCCACAGGCCACGACCGTCGCGACGAGCGTCACGGCCGTCGCGATTCGGGCTCCGGTCACGTCACGACCGAAGCGGCGTCGATCGTGCTACGCCTTGGAGCGGCCACGCATCAGATACCAACCGATGATGGCAAGCACGATCACGACGACGATCACGTAGACGACGATCTCTTTGGTACCGAACGCGTTGAACGCAAGCATGGACGCCTCCTTGATATGCGGCTCGGTCTTCGCCGCCGCCCGAGTGGTGAGTCGCAGGTCATCCTAGGGCAGAACCCACCGTTTGGCCCGAATCCCATGCCCAGACCTGACCGGCGCACACTTGCCGGGAACGACCCAACCGCAGCAGGCAGGAGGCTCGTATGCTCGCCGACAGTCACGGATTCTCGGGGTTCTCGACCAACGACATCGACGCGGCCCGAAGGTTTTACGGCGAAACGCTCGGCCTTGAGATCACCGCATCCGACGGTACGTTGAACCTCCACCTCGCGGGCGGCGGACGAGTGGTCGTGTATCCAAAGCCGAATCACGTGCCCGCGTCGTTCACGGTGCTCAATTTCCCCGTGGACGACGTCTCGCGAACGGTCGACGAATTGGCGGCAGCCGGCATTCAGTTCGAGCGCTATGACGGGCTCAATCAGGACGAGCGCGGCATCATGCGCGATCGCGGTCCGACGATCGCGTGGTTCCTCGATCCAGCCGGCAACATTCTCGCCGTCCTCGAGGATCCGGCAGCCTCCTGACCGGCGGCACGTAGAACTCGGTGCGTGCCAGAGCCTGACGTTGCGCTCGCAGCGCTCCGCGAGCGCCTCGGCGATCTCGACCAGCGAATCGTGGCGCTGATCGCGGAACGCTTCCGTGTCGTCGGCGATGTCGCGAAAGAGAAGGCCGCGTCCGACGCCGCAATCCGAGACCCGGGTCGCGAACGTGAGGTGCTCGCCGCCGTGGAGCACATCGCGAGAACCGAGGGGGCGCCGGTCAACCTCGTGCGGCGGATCTACCGAGACCTCCTCGCCGAGTCGGTCAGCCGGCAGGTCTCGAGCCGGTCGGGGCTGCATCGCGAGGTGGCGCTTCGCGTCGCCGTGCGCGGTGAGCACTCGTTTGGATTTCTGGCGGCGCAGAAGTATCTCGCCACCCACGACGTCGAAAGTGAGCTCGTCGTCACCCGCTCCTACCAGGCTGCTGTCGATGCGCTCCAGGCCGGCGAGGTCGATCTCGCGGTGCTCCCCATCGAGAACACCGCCGCAGGCAGCATTGACGAGACCTACGATCTGTTGCGCGAGCATGAGGTGTCGATCGTCGGGGAGGAGACATCGAGCGTCGACTACTGCCTTTGCGGTGTCAGCGATGTCCCGCTTGGAGCGATCAGTCAGGTGCTCGCCGCGGTGGACGGACTCGAGCAGTGCTCGCGCTTTCTCCAGTCACTGCCCAACGCGTCACAGGTCCTGCACTTCGATACCGGCGAAGCGATGCGACTGGTGCACGCAGCCGGCGACTCCACGCAGGTCGCGATCGGTGCGCCCGAAGCCGCGGCCGCGCACGGCCTCGTTGTCCTCCGGCGCGGCATCGCGAACCATGCTGAGAACTACACGCGCTTCGTCGTCCTCGCCCGGCACCCGGTGCCCGTGGAGCTCAACGCGCCCTGCAAGACGAGCCTGATCCTGATCACCCGGCACGAGCACGGATCGTTGATGCGATCACTCGGTGTGCTCGTGGCGAGCGGTCACTCGATGACCAAGCTCGAAGTCGCGTCCGCGCCCCGGACGGCCGTTCGAGTACATGTTCTTCATCGATTTCGAGGGCAACGTCGCGGAGCCGCGAACGTCCGACGCGCTCGATGATCTTCGCTCCACGGCGTTGCACCTCAAGGTGCTCGGCAGCTATCCGGCCACGACCACGAGGGGTGACGCGCAACCGGGAGACGCGACGCCGCTCGTGCCGGTGCCCGTGGAGAACGACGTGCTCGAAACCGTGCTGCCACCGCGGCCGGCAACGAAATCGTCGAAGAATTACCGTCTCGCCGGGCGTGGCGCGCGGGCCGACGATACCGTGATCCCCGTCGGCAACCTGCTCATCGGTGGCGGCGGATTCCTCGTGATGGCGGGTCCGTGCTCGGTCGAGTCTGCCGAGCAGATCAATGCCACCGCTCGCGCGGTTCGCGAGGCAGGCGCTCAGATTCTGCGTGGTGGCGTCTTCAAGCCTCGAACGTCACCGTACGCATTCCAGGGCCTCGGCTGGGAGGGCCTGGAACTGCTCGCCGCGGCCGGAAGGGCGACGGGGATGCCGATCATCAGCGAGGTCATGGCCGTCGACCAGGTGAGACGCATGGCTGAGATGGTTGACATCCTCCAGGTCGGCACGCGGAACATGCAGAACTTCGACCTCCTGCGCGAGCTCGGAAAGGTCGACCGGCCGATCCTGCTCAAGCGCGGTCTGTCCAGCACCATCGACGAATGGCTCGGTGCCGCGGAATACATTCTCGCGATCGGGAATCAGCAGGTCATGCTGTGTGAGCGCGGCATCCGCACCTTCGAGACGACAACGCGCAACACGCTCGATCTGTGCGCGATCCCGGTGCTCCGCGAGTTGACCCATCTACCGGTCATCGTCGATCCAAGTCATGGGACCGGTCACCGCGCGTACGTCCCGCCGATGGCGAAGGCGGCGCGTGCTGCCGGCGCGCACGGACTGCTCATCGAAGTGCATCCGGACCCAGACCAGGCACTCTCGGACGCGGAGCAGAGCCTGTCGTTTCCCGAATTCCTGTCGCTGATGCGAAGCCTGCAGACGGTCGGCGGGACTGCCTAACCCTGGCGCGGTCGCTCGACCCAGAGAAAGCTCGTGAAATTCTCGTCGAGGTCCTGCAGGTTGTCCTCGACAACCCGCAGACCGTAGATGTCGGCGAGCGTCCGGCTCCCCATGGTCGCGATGGTGTCGCTCAACTCGCCACTGCCGAGGAGCTCCGCGACTTTGGCCTGATCGATCAGGTCCCCCTCCCCGCTCGTCTGCCGGAGATTCGAATACTTCTTCTCGAGGTTGGTCCGGCATTGACGCAGCACCTGCGGATGCGCCATCACGGTGTCGACTTTCGAGAAATCCGCGCCGGGAGCAGTCATGAGCGCATGCGAGATCTTGATCGCGAACTCCTCGACGATCGCGAAGCGGTATCGGGCCATCGCGGCAACCGATTCCCCGACCATGCCACCCACGGAATTGTGAATGGCGAAGACTCCGCGATCGATCTCGCCCTCGTGCAGCGCACGCAGGACACGCTCGGTTGTATGCAGATACACGATCTCTCTCGGCACATCGGGAGTCCGGCTCAAGTAATACCGGGCTGCGTCCTCGTTGAAGCTCCCCCGTCCGCCCTGGATGCCGACGAGCACGCGATCGGTTGCGACGCGGTTGGGCAGCAGCAGGTCGAAGACGGAATCCTGAGCTTCTGAAAGGCGAAGTCGCATCGCTTTGGTGTGCGGGTTGAGCGTCTGCAGGTCGACGAACAGCTGCCATGTGTCGTTGCTCACCTGCGACGTGACGTCCTGCAGCCGCTTCGTGCCAAGCGTGTCGATTTGCGTCGGTGCAAAGCCGAATCGTTCGAGTGTCCGACCGACGAAGTGCGTCAGGCCCTGGCTCTCCGCGGCGAGTCGGTCGTGCTCGTCAGCAGACATGGGTACGACCACGAGACCCTTCGACGCGAAGTACGCTGACCACGCCTGTAGTGCTTCGGGGGAAAGACGAAACCCGTCGATGACGATCGTCTGACCCGCCATGCCACTCGCCGCAACACTGTCCGGGCCGAACAACGGATGCGTCAGGAGTGCCTCGTATCCCAGCGGCAGAAGCCGCGCAAACACATCGCGCGCGTGCAGCTTGACCGAGAGCACGTCGATGAGGGTTCGCGAGCCGCCGAGTTGATGGAAATACGGGAGATGCTCCTCGAGTGTCGCTTCGAAGGCGGAGATCGGGACGCAGTAGAAGATTGCGTCCGACGACAGCGTGTCGAGCAGGGTCGCCGGCGCGATCCCTTCGCGCTCGGCGGCCGCGCGTTGCAGCTGGTTGGAGTCGTATGCGTGGACAGTGAAGTCGGCCCGCAGCATCGACGCCCAGAGGCGTCCAAACCGGCCGAGGCCAACCACGCCCACTGTTGCGGGCAGGCCACTGGTCATCACCGGGGCTAGTCTACGGAGGCCGGGTTCAGGGCGCCAAGATGTCGCTGAGATCGATGCACTCGCACAATTCCAGCATGGGTTCGGGGATATGGCTCGTCACCGGGGTGCAGGCAGCGGGGAAGTCGACCGTCGCCGACCTGCTTGCGGCGCAATTCGAACGCGGTGTGCATATACGGGGCGGCCAGTTCTACCGGTGGGTGGTCAGCGGTTGGGTGCACGTCGATGGTGAGCCTGCGAGCGAGGCAAGACGTCTCCTCGATCTCCGCTACAGGTTGTCAGCGCGCGTGGCCGACGAGTATTCGGCTGAGGGCTTTGCCGTCGTCGTCCAAGACAATATCTTTGGCGCAGATGTGGTTCGCTGGCTCAGCAGCATCGCCGCACGTCCCCGTCACCTCGTCGTGTTGCGGCCGTCCGTCGCCACAGTTGCGGCCCGAGAGAACGCGCGACGCAAGAAGACGGGCAAGGTCGCGTATCGCGAGGGCGCGCCCACGATCGAGGCCCTGGATGAGCTCCTGGCCACGACGCCACGCATCGGTCTCTGGCTCGATACATCGAAGCAGGAGCCGGAGCAAACGCTGACCGAGATCCTGAACCGCGTCAGCGAAACGCTGGTCGACGCACAGATCTGACCGCGTTTGTCCGCGGCGCACGATGCGGCGAATGCCGGGGCGTCGGTATGGTCGTTGCTACATGGCGAGCCCGGCCGAGCGCGAGACCACCGACCGAAGCGTGCGGGACACCGCGCGCCAGGAGATGCCGCGCACCCTGCGCGAGGAAGTCCGGATCGCCGGCGATGCGCTTGGGCAGGTGATCGCCGAACACGGGGGCGCCGCACTCCTCGCAGACGTGGAGGCGTTGCGGAGAACGGTGATCCGGGCGCGAGCGGAGGACGGGACACGCGACGGCTTGGCCGACTCCGCCGACAAGCTCGTCTCCTCGTGGTCGCTCGACCGGGCCGAACAGGTTGCGCGCGCATTCGCGTGCTACTTCCATCTCGTCAACCTTGCGGAGGAGCGATATCGCGCTCGCGCACTCCGCGAGGCCGATTACGGCGCTTCAGGGCCGGCCGAAGCACTGACCGCCGCGCTCGCGACCGTTCGGGCCGAATTGGGGGACGCCGGCCTCGATGAGCAACTCGCGACGCTGCGGGTCCATCCCGTCTTCACCGCGCATCCCACTGAAGCGCGCCGCCGCGCGGTGACATCTGCGCTGCAGCGGGTGGGGCGGCAACTCGAAGTCCTCGCCGATCCGCGGGTGGTGGCGACTGCGCAGCCCGAGACGCGCCGCCGGCTTCTCGAAGAAGTGGACGCGCTCTGGCGAACAGCGCAACTGCGCAGCCAGGAACTGCAGCCGCTCGACGAGGTCCGCACGCTGATGGGGATTTTCGACACGACGCTGTTCCGGCTGGTACCGGCCGTCTACCGCGAGCTCGCGGCTGCACTCGACGATGCTGACGACGGCACGCGGCCGCCGGCGGCGCCGGCGTTTCTCCGATTCGGCAGCTGGGTCGGCGGCGACCGCGACGGCAACCCGCACATCACCGCCCACGTCACGCGCGAGACGCTGCTCATCCAGTCGGAGCACATCCTTCGTGGACTGGAAGCGGCTGCCACCCGCATCGGCACGGGGCTCACGGCCGACTCCGACACCACGCCGCCGGACGACCGTTTTCTCACCCGGCTCCGCGCGACCCGGCAGGTCGTCGGCGATCACGCTATCGCAATCGAGGCGCGCGCACCGGGCGAGCCGTACCGCCAGTTCCTCCTGCTGTGCGCCGAGCGCATCGCGGCGACGCGGCGCGGCGATCTTTCCCTCGCCTATTCGGGACCGGAGGAATTGCTCGAAGACCTGCGAGCCCTGCAGGCCGCGCTCGCCAAGGCCGGCGCGCCGCGTCAGGCATACGGTGAAGTGCACGAGCTCATCTGGCAGACGGAGACATTCGGCTTTCATCTCGCCGATCTCGAAATCCGTCAACACAGTGGCGTGCATCGCAATGCGCTTACCGAGATCGCAGCCGGCGGCGCGCGTACGCCCGAGACGGATGAGGTCGTGGCGACGCTCCGAACGATCGCGCTGCTGCAGCAACGCTTTGGCGCGCGCGTGTGCCATCGCTACGTCGTGAGCTTCACCCGGAGTGCCGACGACATCGCCGCCGTGTACGCGCTGGCGGAACTGGCGTGCGCGCCGAATCCGGCTCCGGAGCTCGACGTGGTGCCCCTCTTCGAGACTGTCGTCGACCTGAGGACCGCTCGCCAGACCCTCGACGCGATGATCGAGCTTGAGCCGGTGCGCCGGCGGATGGCGGCGACGGGCCGCGCCCTCGAGGTGATGCTCGGCTACTCCGACTCCGCCAAGGAGAGCGGTCCGGTTTCGGCCACACTCGCCCTGTACGCCGCGCAGGCCAACCTCGCGGCGTGGGCCGCCGAACGCGAGGTGCGCCTCACGCTGTTCCACGGGCGCGGCGGCGCGCTGGGGCGCGGCGGTGGCCCCGCGAACCGCGCGGTGATGGCGCAGGCACCCGGTTCGGTGTCGGGCCGCTTCAAGGTCACCGAACAGGGAGAGGTGATCTTTGCCCGGTACGGCAACGGCACCCTCGCGCAACGCCATCTCGAGCAGGTGACCTCGGCCGTCCTGATGACATCCACTCCTGCGGCGCGGCAACGCACCGAGCGCGCGGCCGTTCGTTTCGAAACGCTCGCACGGACTCTGGACGCGGCCGCCCGTTCCGCGTATCGCGACCTCGTCGACATCGACGGATTCGGGGCGTACTTCGCGGCGGTGACCCCTGTGCGAGAGCTCGCGCGGCTTCACCTCGGATCGCGTCCCGCGAGTCGTGGCAGTGATACGGGGCTCTCATCGCTCCGCGCCATACCCTGGGTGTTCGCTTGGTCGCAAATTCGCCTGAACCTTCCGGGCTGGTACGGGATCGGGAGCGCGATCGCGGCGGCGAACCTCGACGAGTTGCGTGTCGCGTACGACGAGTGGCCGCTGCTCGGCGTCCTCATCGACAACGCGGAGATGAGCCTTGCCAAAACGGACCGCTTCATGGCCGAGCAATATCTGCGTCTTGGCGGACAACCGCACATCGCCGGCATGATCCTGGCCGAATACGACCGCACGATCGCCGGGATCCTCGCGGTCACCCGCCAATCACGGCTCCTCGAGAAGCGGCGTGTACTGTCCTGGGCGGTCGAGCTGCGCAATCCCTACATCGATGCGCTCTGCCATCTCCAGCTTCGGGCGCTGCGCGCGCTGCGAAGCGGCGACGCCGGTGACGCCGATCGCAGACGCCTGGAGCAGCTCCTGCTCCTCACGGTGAACGGGATCGCCGCGGGATTGCAGAACACCGGGTAGCGCGCGTGACCCTCTAGGTCTGCGTGGACGCGACCGCACGCACCGCATCGAGAGTCCGGTGCATCTGGTCGATGTGAAATCGACCGTGCCCGGCGATGAGATGGAACATGAGGTCGAAGCTCTCGGGACCACGCTCGGCGTGGAGGCCGTCACGCGCTCGCTGATCAGGGGTTGAGCGACGCCAGAGCGCGAGGTTGGCCGTACGCAGCGCATCGAACGTCGCGAGCAGCTCCGCCGGATCGGCGTTGGCGTACCCGAGCGCGTCCACCCAGCGATCCTGGTCGTAGCCGATCAGTGGTGGCCGTTCTTCCGCGATGACCCAGCGATATCGCGCCGACGAGACGATCTCGGCGTCGACCATGTGCCCGAGCAACTCGATCACCGACCACTCCCCTTCCGCGGGCCTGATGCGCAGATGGTCGCCGGCGGCACGCAACGGCCTCCCGGAGCGTCGCGGAGGTGGCCTCCTGCACGACGGCAGGATCGTCGTCACCGACCAGTTCGATGAGCATCCTCTGATAGGCCTGCGGGTTCTGGACGGGATCGACGACGGTACTCACTGCGGGTCTCCTCTGACTGGACTCGTGCCGGGTGATGGTGCCACCCCGCTCGGAATGGATGCGTGCGCCACGGCACGAACGGTGGACGCGGAATAATCCGTCCGTGGTGCACGCCAGACGTCGCGCGTTCGCATGAAGGTCGGCGTCGTCGGCATCGGCAAGATGGGACGGCCGATCGCGGATCGTCTGATCGCCGCCGGTCACGAGGTCGCCGTCTGCAACCGGTCGGAAAGCGCCGCGGTGCAGTCGCTGCGAGACAAGGGAGCGACGGTATCGCCCTCCCCGCATGACCTGGCCGTCCGGTCGGATTTCGTGCTGACCGCGCTCCCCACCGAGGACTCCGTGCGTGCCGTCTACACGGAGATGGCAGAGGTCGCCACACCCGGGCAGCTCTATGCGGATCACTCGACGGTGAGCCCCGGTTTGAACAGGCAGTGTGCCGAGACGCTGCGCGCCCGCGGCGCCGCGTTTCTCGACGCGCCAGTGTCCGGCGGACCGGCCGGCGCCGAGGCAGGGACGCTGACCGTGATGGTGGGCGGTGACGAGGCGACGTTCCAGCGCGCCCTACCCGTCTTCGAGGCATTCGGCGCCAAGATCCGTCTCTGCGGACCGGTTGGTGCGGGGCAGGCGATCAAGCTCGTCAACCAGTACCTGGTCGCCGTGCACACGCTCGCAGCGTCCGAGGCCGCGGCGTTCGCCGTGCAGCTCGGCGCCGACCTCGCCACGGTGCAGGACGTCATCGGCACGTCGTTCGGGAGCTCGGCGATGCTGTTGCGCAACCTGCCGCGCTACATCGCCCGTGACTTCAGCCCGGCAACACCTGTCGGGCTCATCGCCAAGGACCTGTCGATCATTCACTCCGAGGCGGCGCTTGCCGGCGTGCCCCTCCTCCTCGGCGGACTGGTCGAGCAGTGCTATCTCGAGGCAAAGGCTCGCGGTTGGGCCGGAGAGGACATGTCGTCGCTCGTGAAATTCTGGGATCGCGAGGGCAGCGAAAACAACTCCGGACCGGTGACCTGACGTGCCTCGCTTCGCCGCGAACCTCTCGATGCTCTGGCCGGACCTCGGTCCGTTCCAGCGCTTCGATGCCGCCGCCGCTGTCGGGTTTGCGCAGGTCGAGATGCTGTTTCCGCACGAACTCGACGCGGATCGCCTTGCGATCACGCTCGAGAACCTCGACCTCGAGATGGTCGACTTCGACCCGTACCCGGGAGACTGGTCGGGCGGCGAACGCGGGCTGCTCGCGCTGCCGGGTCGCGAGCAGGAGTTCTTCGACGGCGTGCGCGACGCAATTGCGCTCGCGAACCGTATCGGCACCACCCGGCTCAACACCCTGGTTGGCATCCCGCCGGCAGGCGTCACCAACGAACAGGCACGAGAGACGGTGATCGCCAATCTCAACCGGGTCGCGCCACTCGCACAGGACGCCGGCGTCACGTTGCTGCTGGAGGCGATCAACAACGTCGACATCCCCGGGTACTGGGCCGGGACGGTGGCCGTCGCGGCCGGGCTGGTGGAGGCCGTCGACCACCCCAACGTGCGGCTTCAACTCGACCAGTACCACGCGGCGATGGCCGGCGAAGATGCGATCGAGTGCCTCCGGACGTACTTCCCGATCGTCGCGCACGTCCAGATCGCCGACGCTCCGGGCCGTCACGAGCCCGGAACCGGCGTCCAGCCGATCGCCGCATTTCTGCGCGAACTTGATCGCCTCGGCTATGACGGGTTCGTGGGGTTGGAATATCGCCCGCTGATCGACACTGCGTCAAGTCTTGCGTGGATTCGGGCGATGGACCTTCGCCGTCAGTAGGGCTTGGTTGGAGGCGACGGCAAGCCTCGTGGCGCGGCGCAATAACGCCTTCGCATGTCGCTGCGAGTCCACTGCTGGATCCAGCGTTGCGAGCGACATCGTCGAGGTGAAGAGCGCCGGATACGGATCCAGCACCGTTCCCGCGATCGCGATGCATGGAATCCCGAACCGCACAGCCCTGGTCGCGACCTCGGCCGGCGCCTTGCCTTCCGCGGTCTGAGCATCCAGCCTTCCCTCGCCAGTCAGCACCGCGTCCGCCCTGCCCAATGCTGCATCGAGACCGACCAGGTCGCAGACCAGGGAGGCGCCGGACACCAGCCGGGCCCCCAGGAGCGCGAGGCCGAATCCGCACCCGCCCGCCGCGCCTGCTCCCGGCAGGTCCGACAGATCGCTGCCCTGCGAGGCGGCCGCGAGTGTCGCGAATCGGGCCAGGCCCTGTTCCAGGCGCTGCACGTCCGCCGGCGATGCCCCCTTCTGCGGCGCGAACATCACGGCAGCTCCGTTCGGGCCGAGGAGCGGACCCCGAATGTCGCAGGCGACTTCGATGGAACAGCCGGCCAGCACGTCCCGAACTTTGGAGAGATCGAGGGCCACGAGATCGGCAAGACCGGCGCCGCCGGCACCGATCTCGGCGGCGCTCGAGTCGGTGAGCCGGCCGCCCAGCGCCTCCAGCAAGCCCGCGCCACCGTCGGTGCATGCACTGCCGCCCACCCCCACAACGATGCGTTTGGCACCCGCCTCAACTGCGATCCGGATGAGCTCGCCAGTCCCGCGCGATGTCGCGTGGAGCGCATCGAGTGGGGCGGTCCCGAGGCGCCGTAGCCCGGAAGCCTCGGCGAGCTCGATGACGGCCTCGTCGCCTGACAGCCATCCGAGGCGGGCGATCACGCTGCGCCCGATCGGGCCCGTGACTCGGTGGCGGGTGACACGCACGCTGGATCCATTCGTCGCGAGGAGGACGTCCAGGGTGCCGTCACCGCCGTCCGCCACAGGTATCTCCACGGCGACCGCGCCCACGTCACGAACTCCTCGAGCCATCGCGGCTGCAGCTGCGCGCGCCGTGAGTGTGCCCTTGAAGGCATTCGGCGCACAGACGACGACCGCGGGTGTCATCGAGGTGCTGCGAGATCGAACCGCATGGGAGCCCATGGTGAGGAATCACAGTGGCGGCGGTCAGAATGTCGCGGTGACCACCCGGGGCTTGACCGCGGGACTCGGCGTGCTCTACGTCGCCGCGTCGACGGTTCTTCCACTCGTGTTGAAGACAGCGCCGTCCGACCTCGATCTGTATTTATGGCCGCAGGCGGAGACCGTCGTGGCCGGACATCCGCTGCTCATCTATGCCGCGAACGGCAATTCGCTGTACATGAACGACAACGGCCCGCTTGGGCTCGTGCCCTTGGTGCCGATTGCCGCGCTGGCCAATTCGCTGGGATGGGCGATGAGCCTGACCGGGCGCGCGGCGCTCGCGGGCGGGGTCGCCTCGCTCATCGTGCTGTTGCTCGCATACCAGGTGGTGCAGTTTGTCGCAGCCGCGCGCGGCAACACAAAATGGTCGCTCGGCATCGCAGCAACCGTGCTGCTCGCGCCGGCACTCTGGATCGCGATCCTTGATTACGGTCACATCGAACAGCCGGTGGAATTGTGCCTGGTTCTCTTCGGGATCACCTGTGCACTGCGCCACAAGAACGCTCGCTCCGGCATCGCGCTTGGTGCAGCAATCCTTGCGCGCACCATTGCGGGTTTCTGCGTGATCCCCTTGGTGCTCATCGCTCTGACAAGGAGACAGCCTCGGGCCGCCACCACCATCGCTGTCGCGTCTCTGGTGACGATTGCCGTGGGGCTCACACCATTCGTGCTGGCCGACGCGCAGGCAACGGTACACGCACTCATCACCTACCGAGCCGGCCTTCCGATCAGCGGCGGCTCCTTCTGGATCGTCGCGCGTGACGCGTCGTGGGCGGGTCTCGTGGGCTCGTCGGACGTGTCCCTCGGGGCAGCGGTAGCGGTTGCGCTTGTGGCCGTAACGCTATGGCACAGACCATCAATCGGCACCACGCACGCTGGGGTGATCGGGCTCGTCACCGTCGCCTCGTGCTGCGTCCCGCTCCTCGCCAAAAGCGTGTTCCCGTATTACCTTTTCGAGCCATACGTGTTCGCCGTGCTCTGGTGGCTGGCGCGTCCCGGCACAGCGCTCAACTGGCGAGTGGTGGTCCCGGTACTCCTCACCATCGACGTGTTCATCGTCATGGCGGCAACGACGTCGCCGGCCGGCGCGGCGGCAGCGGCGGCGAGTGTCACGTCATCCGTACTGGTCGCCGTCTGCGTCGCACTCGTGACCTGCGACCTGTTTCGCGCGCCGGATGGCGTGCCGGCGATCAGCGTCGAGCGCGATGCCTCTCGCCGGCGCATTCCGGTGGCGCAGGATGCGCACTAGATGACGAGCGAACTCGGCAGGTTCCTGCTCCTCGGTTCCGGCGAGTTCGAACCCTGGTCTGAAGGAGCGGAACGTTTCGCGCTCGCCGGGGCCACGGGTGACGGCTCGGTTGCCATCCTCGCCACCGCGTGCGGACGCGAGGGCGATGCCGTCTTCGAGCGGTGGAATGCGATGGGCCTCGCCCACTACGCGGCACTCGGCATCACGGCCAAGGCGCTGCCGGTCCGCAACCGTGTCGATGCGCTCGACAGCGGATTGGCAGCGCATCTGGATGCCGCGAGCATGGTCTTCTTCAGTGGCGGCAGCCCGAAATACCTCGCGGAATCGATCAAGGGCACGCCGATCTGGGACGGCGTGCAACGCCTCATTCAGCGAGGGGGCGTGTTCGCCGGGTGCAGTGCCGGCGCAATGATCACCGGCGCCACGGGCATGCGCTTCCCATTCTCGAGCGGGCTTGGACTCCTCCCGACGAATGCGCTCGGCGTGCACTGGGACGCCCTGTCGGGGTGGTGGGTCCGCTGGCTCCGCGACCTCGCGCCGCGGCGTGTTCCAGCCGCGGTCCGGTTCATCGGGGTCGCCGAGAACACAGCGATCGCGACCGATGGGGACGTGTGGCGCGTGTTTGGCAAGGGCGTCGTCGACGTGCGCCAGGGCCGCCAGCGGCTCGCGATGCGCGAAGGCGGCGAGTTCCCGAGGTAGCTGCGCGCCGGGGCGCCCTGATACGCAGGCGGAGCAACCGAAACTCCGAACCTGGTGACCGGTGTGTAACACGGTTTCGCGAGGCGTCCGATATCGCAGCGCAGACGCGCCACGCATGCGTTTCATTACACCGATGAGTCAGTTCTTCCGGCGTACCCGGACCGAAAACACGCCCTCGACCGCAGCGAAGTCAGTCTCGAGTCCCGCATCCGCGTCGGGCGTCGCCTGCGCGCTGGCGGGCTGCACGAACGAGAACGCGGTGCCGTGCACCTACCTGGACGGGCGCGGCCGGCCCTGCCCAACCGCGTACTGCCCGGAGCACGGCACCTCGGTCGATGGCGCCTTCTACTGCCGGCGACACGCGGGCGTTGTCCGCGCCGTCGGCTCGGTGGCGACGCCCGGAAGCGGGCTCCCCGACCTGGACAACCGGGCACCGTCGCTGGTGCACTGGATCGCGCGCGATCTCGACGCCAACGTCCGCCGGCTCCTTGATGCATCCGCCGGCCGTGGTGAGAGTGTCATCGCTGACGAGACGGTGCGGGTGGTTCGTGATTTCAACCGCAACGCGCGATGGGAGCAGAGCTGGCGTCTCGTCGACCATACGGGGCTCATCCTCAAAGTCACCATCCAGGTGTTCGAGGAGAACGACACCCTCGTGCGTGTTCATGTCGGAAGTGGCGTGATCGCTGACGGCGTCCCACCATGGATCGTGCGCCGTTCAGAGGAAGGCGATCTCTCGACGGACGACCAGAAGCGTCAGAAGTTCTACCAGTGGCTGGACGAGAGCATTTTCATGGCCGTCGATCGCTTTCGCACGGAGCGGACTCCGGCGCGCTAGCGATCCACATCCACTGAGGATGTGTCTTCATCCATGACTCGCGGTCGCCCGCGACGGAAAGGCAGTGTCAAACGTTCGGACGCGCCGCCGGACCGATTGTCAGGCGGTGGGTCCTTCCGCTTGGAGGGCTGCTTCGAGACGCAGTCGAGCGTCGGCCTCACGCCGTGCTGCCACGACCAACTCTGACAGCACGCGGGACGTGTCTCGCTGCTGCAGATACCTCGTGATCGCTCGGCATTCAGCGTGATCTGCGCGACGCTGCTGCCACCAAATCCAGGCCATCTGGGGGTTCCTTTCTAGACGTCCCCAGTCTACATCCGATGCTCCATGCAGATGGCCGTTCGAACAACAACGTCGCAACCAGATTTCCTGCAGGAAAAGGTCATATCGAACGGATCGGCCCGCCATGTTCGAGGATTTGCGCGCTCAACACATCGTTGTCCAGTTCCGCCTGGTGGCGGGCTTCGTTGCCACTCGACACCTCATCGCTCGGGTCTGACCAGTGCGCCACCATGATCGGCACTCTCGCCACGTGGATGAGCTTGTTGGACACACTCCCGACGATCATGGCCGTAAGACTGGAGAGTCCGCGGCGACCGACGATGATCATGTCCGCACCACAGTCGTCGGCTGCCTCGATGATCGCTCGGGCCACGTCTCGCGTCTGCGCTTGCACGAGCCGGCCGGTGACGGTCACGCCTTGGGTTTTGAGCCGCGCAATGGCGCCGTCAAGAAGCGCTTGCGCTTCGTCGTCACGCTCGAGGTCAGGAGCCATGCCGGCCTTGGACGGGATGAAATCGTGCTCGTGCACGTGGATCACCTCGACCGCGCAGCCGGCCTTGGCAGCGAGGCCCTCCGCAGCGCTGAGCGCGGCCTCCGTGTACGGCGATCCGTCGATCGCGACCAGCACTTTCTCGAACAATTCCGATCCTCCGCAAAAAAGAGACGCGGCGGAGCGCCGCGCGCTCACCAGCTGACGGCGATGTACTTGCTCTCCATGAACTCGAGGAGTCCGTCGTGCCCACCCTCGCGGCCGAGCCCGCTTTGTTTGACACCGCCGAAGGGCGCCGCGGGGTCGGACACTATCGGACGGTTGAGCCCCACCATGCCCGATTCGAGCGCTTCGCTGAATCGCAGGCCACGCTCCAGATCTCGGGTGTAGACGTACGCGACGAGGCCGTACTCGGTGTCGTTGGCCATACGGACTGCCTCCTCGTCGGTGTCGAACACGACCACCGGGGCGACTGGTCCGAAGATCTCTTCGCGAAGAATGCCCGCGCCCACGGGCACATCGACGAGCACGGTGGCCGGGTAGAAGAATCCCGGCCCGTCGGGAACCGTGCCTCCGACCGCGACACGCGCCCCGTCGTGAACCGCGCTGGCGACGAGCGACATCACCTTGTCGCGCCCGGCAGCGTTGATGAGCGGCCCGAGTTGGGTCCCTTCGGCAAGGCCCGGCCCGACACGCAGGGCACCCATGGCCGCAGCGAGACGCTCGCTGAACGCGTCGGCAATCCCGCGCTGGACAAGGAAGCGATTCGCGGACGTGCACGCCTCCCCGCCGTTGCGCATCTTGGCGACCATCGCGCCCGCGACGGCGCTTTCGAGGTCCGCGTCGTCAAAGACGACGAACGGCGCATTGCCCCCGAGTTCCATCGAGCAGTTCACGACGCAATCGGACGCCTCGCGCAGGAGCCCGCGCCCGACTTCCGTCGACCCGGTGAACGAGAGCTTCCGCACTCGCGGGTCGTGGAGCATCGCGCTGATCACCGGCCCCGAACGGCGCGAAGGCAGGACGTTGACGACGCCCGCCGGAACGCCGGCCTCGGTGAGCAGCGCGCCCATCGCGAGTGCCGTCAGCGGGGTGTCCGACGCGGGTTTCAGGATGACGGTGCATCCCGCGGCAAGTGCCGGACCGATCTTCCGTGTCGCCATCGCCGCCGGGAAGTTCCACGGTGTGATGAGGACACTGACGCCGATCGGTTGGCGCACCACGAGGATGCGGTTGGTTCCGGCAGGCGCCGTCTGCAGATGTCCCTCGGCACGAACCGCTTCCTCGGCGAACCAGCGGAAGAACTCGGCTGCGTAGGTCACCTCGCCGCGCGCGTCGGAGAGCGCCTTGCCGTTCTCGCGGACAATCAGGCGCGCGAAGTCCTCGGCGCGCTCGGTCATCAGCTCGAAGGTTCGCCTGAGGATCTCGGCTCGCTGCCGGGGCGCCGTCGCCGCCCACGCGGGGAGCGCTTCGGCCGCCGCGGTCACCGCCGCAAGGCCGTCCTCCACCGTCCCATTGGCCACTTCGGCGATGACCTCACCCGTAGCCGGGTCATCAACCCCGAACGTCGAACCATCGGAGGCATCCGCCCATGCGCCGGCGATGAGCAGTTGCGTCGGTGCGCCGATTGCCTCGGCGCGCAGCACAGTGGTCATCGCGGGCATTGAATCATGCCTGGATCACCGTCCACAGGAGCGGACTTCTCTAGGTCGCCCGCTGCTCCAGGCCGGCACCGAACGCCTGGCGCAACCGGACATCGATCAGCTGCACGACCAGCGCCCGTGGAAGCGGCGTGTCGACCGGGAAGTGCAGCGCACCCTTGGTCTGCGTGTAGCCGGAGAGCTCACTCTCGAGCTGCGCGAACACCGACCCGCTGTGCGGCAGGTAACTCAGATGGTTCGAGAACGCGGCGAATCCGGCGACGACTTTTCCGCGCACCCGGAACGCGGGCATCGTGTACGAGATGCATTCCTCGGCGTCGGGGATCACGCTGAGAATGGTGTCGCGCATCTGGCTGAGCGTCGTCCGTTTCGGCTCGTCGAGGCTTCCAGATAGGCGTCAATCTCGCGGCGTGACATGGTGTTCCGTCCCTATGGATGGTATATGCCTGCTCAAGGCGTAGTTTGCCAGCCGAGATCGTGAGCCAGTCCTCGTGCGACTGACAAAACGTTTAGTCGCTGACTGGTACCCCTGACGCGTCGCCTGCTGCCGCGGTGCTCAACCGGGCGCCAACCGCCCTTCCCTCGAGCGCAGCCTCCCCAACCGGCGAATCGATTGGCACCGGCGCGCTGCGATACGTGACAGCGGCGATCGCGGCGACCACCAGGCAGATCACCGCCGCGCCCCAGAAGATCGTCGCCGCTGCTCCATCGGCATTCCTGGTTCCAGCGGCGGTGTAGATCGCTCCGGTGATCCCGAGGCCCGTGATCACGCCGGCGTTGCGCGCCGCCGAGAGCAGCGCAGCCGCCCCGCCGAGCGCGTCCCGCGGGGCGAGCCGGATCGCGGCCGACGTATTCGGCGAAGAGAAGAGCCCGTTCCCGCACCCGACGAGGAACAGCCCGGCAAGCAGCAGCGGCCAGACGACGTCGTGAGTCGCGAGCCCGGCGAGGATGAAGCCAACGGCCGCCATGCCCATGCCTGCCGTGGTCACCAATCCGGTCCGGCTGGCGTCACCGAGCCGGCCACCGGCCCGCGACGTGGCACCGACCCCGATCCCGATCGGGAGGAACGCGAGTCCGGCAATGACGGGGGTGACGCCGTGCGCCTGCTCGAGCCAGAAGGGCAGGATCGCGAAGCAGGACATGAGCGTCCCGGTGCTGAGCAGAGTCGCGATCGTGGCGGACATGAATCTCGGCTGCCGGAAGAGGCGCCGATCCACCAACGGCCGCCGCGCGATCATCTCGGCCGGGAAGAGCAGCAACAGTGCAATCCAGGCGACCGAGAACCACGCTATGGCCGGGATCTGGCCGAACACCGGCGCAGCGAGGGACGAGATGCCCGCGCCGACGCCGAGGAAGATCGACGAGAGCAGGACGGCACCGGGGATGTCGATGCTGCTGTCGCGCTGAGCGCTGCTCGCGGGGACCGCGACGATCGTGAGCACGATCCCGATCACCGCGAGTGGCAGTCCGGCCCAGAAGACGGCCTGCCAGCCTCCGATCGCCACGAGCACGCCGCCGAGCGGTGGGCCGATCAGCCCCGCGATTGCCTGGGTGGTGACCATGACTGCCACCGACCGGCCGGTCCGGCGGCGAGGGACGTGCTCGGCGATGAGCGCGAGGCTGCCGGCCATGAGCACTCCTCCGCCGACCGCCTGGACCATCCTGCCGATGAGCAGGAGCGCGAACGACGGCGCCGTTGCCGCGACCACCGATCCGATGCCGAAGAGCACGAATCCGCCGATGTACGCCCGCCGGCGCCCGAACCGATCGGAAAGGCGGCCGATCGTCGGCAGCGTGGCCATGACAACGACCAGATAGATCGCGATGACCTCCTGCCCGGACGCCAGCGGCAGCGCGAAGTGATGCGTGATCGGATCGAGCGCGACCGCGACAATCGTGGCGTCGAGCATGCCCACGAATGCGCCGAGGGCGATGGCCCCCACCAGCCAGGAACGTCGGGCCGGATCCATGCGACCTCAACGGTAGCAAGGTCAGAAGGCGCCGACGCGTCCCCGGACGCACGTCAACTCAACTGGTAGAAGGACCCCGCCACAGGTCGATGCCGCTGTCCACGGCGTGCTTGTTGATCTCCGCGAGCTCGGCGTCCGAGAAGTCGAGATGCCCAAGCGCCGCAACGTTCTCTTCCAGCTGCGCGACGCTGCTCGCGCCGAGGAGCACCGAGGTCACGCGGGGGTCGCGCAGGGCCCACGCGAGGGCCATCTGGGCGAGGCTCTGACCACGCCGTTCGGCGATGGCGTTGAGGCCGCGCACATGGTTCAGGTTCGCATCGTTGAGCATCTCCTTACTCAGCGACGAATCCTGCTCAGCGCGCGAACCTTCGGGGATGCCATGCAGGTATCGACTCGTGAGCATCCCCTGGGCGAGTGGAGAGAATGCGATGCAACCGACACCTTCGGCTCCGAGCACGTCGAGGAGGCCCTGTTCGATCCAGCGGTTGAGCATCGAATAGGAGGGCTGGTGAATGAGCAACGGAGTCCCGAGCGCACGCAGGATGGCGACGGCCTCGGCCGTACGGCGGTCGGAATATGAGGAGATGCCGACGTAGAGTGCCTTCCCTTGCTGCACCGCGGTATGCAGCGCGCCGAGCGATTCCTCGAGCGGTGTGTTGGGATCGAAGCGGTGGTGATAGAAGATGTCGACATAGTCCACACCGATACGGCGCAGGCTCTGATCGAGACTCGCAAGCAAGTACTTGCGCGAGCCGAGGTCGCCGTACGGTCCTGGCCACATGTCCCATCCCGCTTTTGTCGAAATCACCAGCTCATCGCGGTGCGCGCGAAAGTCGCTGCGCAACACTCGGCCGAAATTCAACTCCGCGCTCCCGTACGGGGGACCGTAGTTGTTGGCCAGGTCGAAATGCGTGATGCCGAGGTCGAATGCGCGCCGCAGGATGCCGCGCTGGGTGTCGATGGAACGGCTGTCTCCGAAGTTCTGCCACAGCCCCAACGACACCGCCGGAAGCATCAGGCCGCTGCGCCCGCAACGGCGGTAGATCATCGATTCGTATCGGTCTTCGGCGGGGATGTAGGACGTGCGTTCGGTCACGCCGCAATTGTTGCCGATCGAGTTACGCGTGCAGCGCCGGCAAGGGCAGCGGCCCGGGTCGAGCGAACAGATATCCCTGCCCGAGCGTCGCTCCGAGCTCTTGCAGGGTCTCCTTTTCTGCAATGGTCTCAACGCCTTCGGCAACGAGGCTCGCATTGATCTCGGCGGCGAAGCTGAGCAGCGCGGCCGCGAGCGCGCGACGGGAGGTGTCCTGGTCGATGGCGCGCGTGATCGAGATGTCGAGCTTGATGACGTCCGGCTTGATCAGCAGGATGTGGCGAAAGCTCGAATAGCCCGCGCCCGCGTCGTCGATCGCGATGCGACCGCCACGCTCGCGGAGCGGCGCGAGCGACCTGAGCAGCTCGTCGTAGTCCTCGATGGGGTCGTGCTCGGTGATCTCGAGGACCAGCCGGTCGTACGGGATGCCGTCGGGAAGCGCCCGATGCGACCAGTAATTGATGACTTCGGGCGACGCGTTGACCGACAGATACACATCCTTGGGCAACTCCGGCAACGCTGCGATCGCCATCCGCAGGCTCGCGCTCTGCAACTCGGTCTGGAGGCCGACGCCCGCCGCTTCGCGGAACCATCGATCCGGCGTCGGCGGCCCACCGTCAAAACGACTCAGTGCTTCCGCGCCAACGATCTCGTAGGTGTCGAGCCGGACGATCGGCTGATACGCGATGCGGAGGCCGTTCCCGGCGATCGCCGCGTTGATGCGCCCCACCGTCTCCGCACGCACTTCTTCGAGAGGCCGTTTGCGCTCCACCTCGTCAGACAGCAGGCTGGCGAGCACGCGCATGAAGCGCACATCCCCGGTGTCGATCTCAGGGTGCGCATCGCGACCGATGCAGCAGAGCATCCCGTAGACCTCGCCGCCTGGAAGCACCACCGGTACCCCCGCATAGGCGCCGATCCCCACGAGCTGCGTTAACGGCAGATCACGGGTTCTCTCATCCGCCAGCGCGTCGGGAATGACGTTGGGCAGCTCACCGGCGATGACCCGGGAGCAGTACGACGCAAACGCAGGGTTCGTGGATCCCTGGGCGATGCGGAATCGCTCGGTCTCGCCACTGACGGCCTCGAGGGTGTGCACGTCGCCTGTGAAGTGTGAGAACCACGAGATGTCCAGCCCGAGATGCACCCGAGCCAGGGCGAGGACGCGAGCCACCACGCCGTCACCGTCGCCCGACGGCACGTCCGCACCGAACAACGGCGCGATGGCGCGGGCGGCTTCGATCGTGTCCGCGAATTCGGCGGTCGGGGCGGCTGTGATCACCACATTCGAGGGTAACCAGCCCGGTTGGTTGCCCCCGGCGCGTCACTACCCTGCGACGGGCGGAGGACATCCCGCTCCGAGGGACGTCACGAACCGCCTCGGCTGGCGTTTCGGATCCCCCTTTGCTACGCTGCGGGAGCGTCGATAGAAGGGTTTGACGCGATCAGGGAAGGGGTTGTGGGGACAGTTTCGCGCAGGAGTGGAACGGCGGCCGTCCGAGGTCGCCCGAGGCTCCGACAAGGCTCGGCCGAACTCGCCCCGAACGCCGAGTGGACCGAACTCCTCGGCCGGGCTCGCGTCGTTGCGCGCCCTGCATCGCCGCGCCGGCCCTGGTGGTCCGATCCGCGCATCGTGGTGCCGGGCGTCGCGGCGCTCGTATTCGTCGCGGTGGTCGCCCTCCGATTGCCCGGGCTGCTCTCCTCCTTTTACTTGTACAGCGACTTCCCGAACGCACTGCAACTTGCCGGCGCCGTCTTCCACGGCGGCTGGGGGCAGGGGCTGCTGGTTCGATCGCAGTCGGGACTTGGTCCTCTCTGGCTGGTCGGACTGCTCGACCAGGTGACCGGGAGCGTCGTCGCCGGCGTCGCTTTCGGCGGGGTACTGCTGCTCGCCGCTGCCGCGCTGATGGTGCGGACGGCGCAGCGTGTCATCGGCGCACATCGCGCACTCGCCGTCGGGGTGCTGTGCATCGCTGCGCCGCCGGTCGTGGGGTGGGAGGCGCTCAGTCCACTGGCGCACATCACCACGGTGGTCGTGACGGCGGCAGCCGCGTGGCACGTCGTGGCGCTGTCGCAACCTGCCCGCAGTCGCATGGTCTGGCCGTCGCTCGCTGTAGGCGTGCTTGCCGGGGTCTGCGTCGTCAGCGACACGCTGGCTCTCGCCGCGGCGGTTAGCCCGTGGCTCATCTGCGCGTTCGCGCTGGCGCGGCAGCGACCAGAACGCCGGGTCGCGCTCGCCATCACCGCCGGCGGCGCGGTTGTCGCAGGTCTTGCGGTTGCGACGATCGCCAGCGTCAACGGCATTGTTGCGAGCAGGCTTGCCGTCAACGCCCTTTCGCTGCAGGGCGTCGCCGCCGGGCTCCGCGTGACGGCGTCAACGCTGGGGCAGATGCTCTCGGGCGGTTGGTACGACGACGTCGTGCCGAGCATCGTGACGATCGCAGCGCTCGTACTGTTTTTCGTGCTCGTCTATTTCGCGGTACGCGGTGTCACCCGCGCAAGCACACCACCAGCACCCGAGCGATCGATGTACGTGATGTTCTGGGTGCTCTCGAGCGGCGCGTTAGTCGCGAGTCTCTGCTTCACCGGGCTGGGTATCCAAAAGTCACCGGTGAACTACCAGGGACACTATCTCGACGGGTTGTGGTTCGCGATCGCCGCGCTGGTGCCGGCGGTACTGCGCTCGGGACGCTCGTGGCGCAATCCACTCGTCGCAGTCGTTGCCGTGCTGACGTTGCTCAGTGCTTTCGGCGTCGCGCGCCTGACGGCGTTTCCGTTTCAAGGGCCTGACTACACCGACGCGCCGCAATTGCTCGCGACTCTGCAACAGCTCGGCGTCACGCGTGGGTACGGCGGGTACTGGGAGTCGTATGCAATCGGTTGGCAGACGGATCAACACATTTCAGCGCTGCCGCTGCAGACCTGCGCGGACGAAGCGGGAACTGATCAGCTCTGCCGCTATGCGTATGCTCCGCCCGCCTTGTATCAAGCACAGTCAAAGCCGGTGTTCGTCATCGTGCTGCGCGGCTCGTGCGACGGCGATGACCTTTGCATCGACACCGCCAATCTCGCGAGCCTCCCGAGGCCGGAATACGTGCGCACGGTGGGGCTCCTGCAGGTTGACGTGTACGCGCGCGACGTGTTCGCCGACCTGCCTCGGGCTACGGGATAGTGTCGATCGCGCGACCGCACGCAATCGCCATTGCCCCCACGGCGGTCACCAACTCGGCGTTGTCGATCGCCGATCTCCCATTCCCAAGGACGAGCGTGTCCTCCAGGCCGATGCGCACATCGTGTCCCTTGTCGATTGCCGCGGCAAGCACGCTCCAGGTGGCCAAGCCTCCGCCGTGATGCAATCGCGGCGCCTGCGAGAGCCCGTCGTCGAGAACGAAGTCGATCGCCGCCGCGAGACGGACTGCATCGTCGGGGTCATACTCCGCTTCCACTTCGACGAGCACACGCGCGCACGCGTCGTCGAGCCCGTTGTCGAGGAGCACTCGAGCGTCGTCGACATTCCAGACGCCGGCCTCGACACCCACGCCACGCTCGTTGAGCATGTCGACAATCGTGAGCGCCCCTTCTTCGCTCAGATTCACGGACGCAAAGTCAGGAAGCACGTACCAGGCGTCGACGTTCGACAGGCGCCGGAGCAGATCCGGCTCGATCCAGGCAGCGGTGGTCACTCCCACAGGGATCCCCGGGCACGCTTCGCGGACAGCCTGGAGCACAGCGGCGACATCCGCGCCGGCCAGCAACTCGGTCCCGTCGACGCGTCGCGGATGCACGTGGAGGCAGGCCGCACCGGCCCGTTGCAGGCTCACTGCTTCACGCGCAATCTGCTCGGGCGTCACGGGCAAGCGCGGGTGTTCGCCGGCGGGCCGCGATCCGTTCACGCACGCCTGGATCAACATGCAGGGAGTATCCCAACCTGCGATCCCGCAGCGCGTGCGAGCCGTCAGATCTCGAAGGTCGGTACCGGGAAGAACGTGTGGAGGATCGGATTCCCCGTTGGAACCGGTGTCGGTGACGGCGTCGGCGACGGGCTTGGACTCGGCGACGGAGAGGGACTCGGCGTAGGTGACGGCGTCGCTGACGGAGTGGATGACGGCGCGGCGGTCGGTGTCGACGCCGGCGACGCCGGCTTCCCCGAGTGGAGCGGACCGACCCACACCGCCGCTGCCACTCCGCCGGCGGCGATCAGCCCGACAAGGCCCAGGAGCGCCTTGGGTACGACCGGCATCTGCACGAGCGATCCGCTGATCATGGTCGGCTCGCCGTCCCTCGGTTGGACGGCGATTTGAAATCGATAGGTGCGCGGGCTTCCCATCAGGATGCGATGGCGCGGGCGCACGCGGACGCGCACGATCGTCGCCGTCCCCGGCTGTCCCACCGGATTGGGTGGCCGGAAGTCGAAGCGCAGCGTGTTCTCCGGGTCCGTGGCGCGGAACGCAAGCGTCATCGGTGTGTTTCCGAGGTTGTCGACTGCGATCTCATGGCGCCCGCCACCACGGCCGCGGGAGATCTCGGGGACCATCTCGGCGTGCATTCCCGTGAAGGCACCGACCTCGAGAGTCCCCTCCTCCACCGTCGAGTCCCCGATGTGCACCTCCGATGCAACCCTCACCCCGAATGGAACGCTGCCGGCGCGGACGGTGGGCGACTTCGGCGGACGGAACTCGATCGTGACAACACCCTGGGCGTCGGGAAACAGCGGAAGCGTTGCGGGCGTGGCCGTCGCCCACGGCATCGCGTCGCCGAGCACGTCGACGTGGAAGTGATCCACGACGGTGCCGGTGTTGCGAACGGTCACCGTGACCACGGCGCTCGCGCCCGGCTGCACCGGCAGTGAGTTCGCGGATATGACTGCGCGCACTCCCATGGACGGCAGAGTGTACACGGCGTTCGATGCGACGAATTCATCCTCGGCGGCAGTTGGCCGTTGATAGAATCTGGCCGCCCAATGACGTCGCGTAGAGGCACGAGGACGAGGACGTGGCAGCTATCCCCGCTGATGCACCCCGCTCAGATGACGGTCAGTGGTGGTGGGACGGTTCGACCTGGCAGCCCGTCGATGCGCAGGGCGGTGGCGCTCAGCAGCTGACGGCGCAGGAGGCGGCGAGCATTGAGATCGATCCGCAGCCCGGCGTCCCCGACAACCGCCAGGCGCTGATCGACGGCGCGATCAACGAGGCGCGCGGACGGCTCGTGATGATCAGGCAGGACATCGACAAGTCGGTCAACGACTTCAACAGCCGGGCGCACGACGCCACGGAGGACCTGAAGGGGAAGTCCGACTCGGACATGGGTTCAGCGCTGTTCAAGGTCCTTGTCGACGTCGCGATCGCAGCCATCCCTGGCGCCGAGGAAGCCGCCATCGCTTACAAGATCGCCGAAGAGGTCGGTAAGGAAGCGTTCAAGGGGTTCGTCGACACGTGGGTTGATGGTGTCGATCGCGCTTCGGCGCAGTCGGCGCAGGAAAGGCTCGACAACGCGAAGTCGGAACTGCGGCGAATCGCGACCAACCTCGCTTATGCCGCCGCGGAGTCCGCACAGGCCGCCGAGGAAGGCGCCGCCCCGTTGCTCGGACATTCCGCGGCGCAGGTGCTCGCCGCCCATCCCGGGTGGGAGCGGGTCGATGCGACGCAGGAGAACTACGGCCTGATCTCTGACCACATGGGGTTCGTGGATCCGCGCGTCAGCATGATCGATTACCACATCACGACGAAGTTGGACGCCCAGTTCCAGCACGAGCTGAATCGGGTATCAGCGGACTTGTACTTCCATGACATGGACAGCGACACCGAACGCCTCTTGCACTTGCTCGACAAGATCGAGCCCACAACGAACGTGGGTGACTACCTCCGTGCTGTCAACGCGGATGTCCCGTGGTGGGAGCGGCGTGTCGAGCTCTACCACGCCACATACCCGGGCGAATCGGGCGACGCGTGGAAGGCGGGCAAGGTCCTCATGGCGCTCACATTGAATCCTGACGCAGCGCCCGACGACGTCGCCAAGGTGCTGTGATCGCAGCCGGCCGCTGACGAACTAACAGGTCGGTGCGATCGCCACCGTTCCGCTCGTGGAATCCGCAATGAGCAGTTGCCCATCGCTCGTGACCGCGATTCCCTCCGGACGGTCGACGCCCGTGATCAGCGGGTACGTGTGACCCGTCGCGGGGTTGAATGCGAGGACCGAATGCGAGGCGGGCTGTGTCACATAGAACAGCAGATCCTTGACCGCCAGACCCAGCAAGCCGCCGGGCGTCGCGAACTTCTGTGAACCGCCCCCCGAAAGCGGAACACTGAGGATGCCGCTGCCCGCGGCCTGGGAGACCTCGATGGCGCCGTCGGCTCCAACAGCCGCATCGTCCGGCGTGCCAATGCCTGAGATGAGCACGGTCGGCGCGCCGCCTGCGAACGGCACGGTGAGTACGCGCGACTGCGCGGTATCCGGCACCAGGACGAGCTGATCGGCTGCGTCCAGCCCCAGCCCTGATATCTGTGGATGCGGCGGATCGGGCGTCAACTGGAGGAACGAAGTCACCGCAAGCGTGGACGGGTCGAGCTCGACGATGAGGTCATGGCTCTGCTCCGCGATCAGCACGTTGCCACTCGGCAGGACAGCGACGCCGGTTGGGCTTGGTTCGTTGAACGTGACCATCGTTGCCCCAGTCGACGAGAGGTGCAGGACCTGACCTGCCGACTCGCTGGAGACCCACACACTGCCGTCGGCGGCGACGGCGAGATCGCTCGCATTCGGTACCTGTGCGAACACGGGAAGTGACGAGAAGCTCCGTGTCTTCGGACACACCGACAGCAACTGGTTCACGGGCACCGAGCTCGTGGGCGACGGTGTGGGAGTCGGCGCCGGTGTTGGCGAGACCTGATTCGCGACCGCCGTGACATTGACGGTGCTCGCACCGCACGCGGTCGCAGCCGCGACGGTGAGGGCGAGGCCGGCCAGTCGGACCGCGACGCGCAACTGGGCTGCGCTCTGCATCGATTGGCGCACGACGTGCTGAAGACCTCCGTCCACGGCGCCAGCTTAACCGTCCGCGCTCTTGACCGGATGCGTTGTGGCCTGTCAGCATGGCCTCGCTGCTCGGAGGCAGCGTGCGTTTGCTGAGTGGGAGCTGGAGAGAGGCGACACGTTGCTGAGTTCGCGCGCCGTCATCGCGAGCAAGATCCAGGCGCCCAGCGCGCCGGCGCTGCCGCGCGAACGTATCGCCACCCAACTCGGCGCGCTCTGGACACAACGTTTCGGACTGATCGTCGCCCCGGCCGGCTACGGCAAGACGACGGCGATGACGGTGTTCGCCGCGTCGGCCGGTGTGCCGGTCGCCTGGTACCGCGTGGAGGCGTGGGATGCCGACGAGGCCTCGCTCCTGCTCCATCTCGAGTCGGCGCTGCGCCGGGCGCTTCCTGAAGTCGCGGGACCCTGGATGACCCTCCCTGAGGCCGTCGCATCGCTGGAGGAAGCGATCAGCGCACCGGCGCTGCTCGTCATCGACGACGTCCACACGATCGAGGGAACGGCTGCCGAGACCGTGCTTGAGCGCTTCATCGAGTACGCGCCGGAGGCCCTTGCCATCCTCGTCGCGAGCCGCAGTCAACCGCACTTCAACCTGCCCCGGCTGCGTGTGGTCGGCAGGGTGGTCGAACTCGGTGTCGACGACCTGCGCTTCCGGACGTGGGAGGTTGAGCAGCTCTTTCGTGACTTCTATGGGCAACCGATGGGTCCGCACGAGCTGGCAGAGCTCGCACGCCGCACCGACGGGTGGGCCGCGGGGTTGCATCTCTTCCATCTCGCAACACGCAATCGCAGCGGCGACGAACGCAGCAGCGTGCTTGGTGCACTCAGCTCGCGCTCGCGCATGATCCGCGAGTTCCTCACCAGCAATGTCCTTGACCAACTGCCCAGTGAACTGCGCGAGTTCCTCGTCGCGACCTCCGTGCTCGGAGTGCTGAACGGACAGCTCTGCGACTGGTATCTCAGGACGCCAGGGGAGCCAGGCGATCCTTCTCGAACTGCATCGGCGCCGCCTTTTCACCCAGGCGCTCGATGGTGAGAGCAGCTTCCGTTACCACGAGGTCCTGCGCGCACACCTCGAAGGCGTGCTCGTCGACGAGGTCGGAGAAGAGGCGGTGCAGGACGCGTGCCATCGCGCCGGCTCACTCCTCGAGGAGGTTGGCGCCGTGCCGGAGGCGCTCCGCGCATACTCGCGCGCCGGAGACGCAGACGCTGTGGCGCGCTTGCTTGGGCGCAAGGGTGCTGCGCTCGCGGATCACCCCGGGCACTGGCTCGAGAGCCTGCCTCCGGCACTCCTTGAGAACGATCCGTGGCTCCTCCTCGCGCTCGCCCGACGCCACCGAGCCGGCGGGCATACCAACGCCGCACTCGACGCGTATCGCCGTGCCGAGGCGGGTTTCGCCGGACGTGCCGTCGCGGATGTCTGCCGTGACGAGCGGCTGCGTCTGCAGTCATGGGTGACGCCAGAGTCCACGCACCCCCGTGAGGGCCACTGGTCGGGTGGTCTGCGGGCGATCCTCGAGACTGGAGGCGAGAATCGGAGCACCCGACCGTCTGAGATCCGAGGGGCGCTCGCTGCCCTGATCGCGTCGCTCGCCGATCTCGTCGACGGGCGCTTGACCGAGGCCCGGGAACGGGGTCTCGAGCTCGCGCTTGCCCCTGACGCCACCCATGACATCGCTGCGGCGGGATTGGTGATCGCCGGTGCTGCATCGCTCTGCATCGGCGACCCAGCCGGCCTCGTCGACCTCCGTCACGCGGAAGACCAGGCTGAAAGCGCGGGCGCCGGATGGATCGCGCGCCTCGCGCGGGCGGCACGTTCGCTCTCCGCCTGCGGCGATCCTCCGGATGCGGCGGCCGCGGTGACGGAGCTCTGCAGCCAGGACGGCGATCGCTGGGGAGCCGCGATCGCGCTGCTCTGCGAGGGGGCCGGACGCCGTGGTCGCGGCGATCCCTCGGCGTCGTCGCTGCTGCTTCAGGCCGGAGACCGTTTCCACGAGTTGCGCGCGGCGCGCCTCCAGCGTCTCGCGCGCGAGGTCGAGGCCGGCTCGTGGCCACCTGGCCGAGCGTGGGAGGCTCCGGTCACATCTCGGGCCACTGCGATGCCGTCAACGCCGGCGGGGCCGGTGATCGATCTGCGGTGCTTCGGGCTACTCAGCGCGACGGTCAACGGGCACGTCATCAACCTGAACGCAGTCAAGCCGAGGGTCCGCTCCTTGCTCCGCCTGCTCGGAGCGCAAGGCGGCGCTCCTGTGCACCGCGAGGTGATCTGCGAGGCGCTCTGGCCGGAGGCAGATCCCACCACCGGTCTGCACAACCTGCAGGTCGCCGTCTCCTCGCTGCGGCGCCTGTTGGAACCAGGGGTCAGCAGAGGCGGTGGTGCGCTCATTGTTCGCGACGCCAACTCGTACCGGCTGGCACTTCCCGGCGCATCCACGTGCGATGTCGTCACGTATCGCACACTCCTCTCGCACGCTCGGGAAACCGTGGCCACCGTTCCCGCGGCCGCAGCAGCCGAGTTCACCACCGCGGCGTCGATGCTGCGCAACGGACTCCTTCCCGAGGAAGGACCGGCGGAATGGGCCGAGGTGATCCGCGAGCGCTGTCGTGCCGATGCCGCAGCGACGGGATTACAGCTCGCCGAACGCGCCGCCCTCGAAGGAGATCCCGCGAGCGCAGCCGCGATCTGCACGGAGACGGTGAGCGTCGATCGCTACCTCGATCCGGCGTGGCGGCTGCTCATCGCCGTGCAGCAGCAGCGTGGTGATGACGCCGGTGCGGCGCAGGCTCGGCGCCGGTACGGCGAGGTGTTGCTGGAGCTCGGCGTCCACGACTCCGAAGCGACTCACTCGGAAGGGATCATCGCCACCGCACGTTGAGTGGACGTTGAGTGCCCGTCAATACGTGCGTGTCACCGTTTCTGCCGTGGTCGCCCTCCCCAGCGTGCAGCGAATCGCTCTCGCCATCAGGACACAAGACCCCCTGTCGCGCGCCGGTCTGGCAGCGCAGCTCGCATATCGCCCCGAGGTGCTGGTGCTCGACGCCGATGACGACGCGTCCGCGGTGGTCACCGTGGTACTCGCTGATGAGGTCGACGAAGCAGCGCTCGGCGCCATCCGCGCCGCGCGCGTCGGTGATGAAAGCCGCGTCGTCCTGGTGGTGACGCGTCTCACGGACGGCGACCTCCTCAGCGCCGTGGAGGCCGGCGCCTCGAGTGTGCTGCGACGCATCGAAGCGACGCCGGACCGCATCGTCGATGCAACCCGAGCCGCATCGCGCGGAGCAGCGGCGATGTCACCGGATCTGCTTGGACAACTCCTCGACCACGTCGGGCGCTTGCAGCGTGATGTGCTCGCGCCACGCGGTTTGCGATTCTCGGGGCTCACCGAACGCGAGGTGCGCGTGCTCCGCCTGATGGCGGACGGCTTCGACACCGGTGAGATCGGGCAACGGCTCTTTTACTCGGAGCGAACCGTGAAGCACATCGTCCACGACATCACGAGCAGGTTGCATCTGCGCAATCGCACGCACGCCGTCGCATACGCGCTTCGCCAGGGCTTCATCTAGCGCACCGTACGTCGAGCGCCGGTGCCCTGGCGGGTCACTGCGTCCCGAAGAACTCCACGTCGCCAAGCGCCACGGGGTCACTGCTCGCCGAGCCGTAGACGGACGCGATCTGGATGGTCATTCCGGTGATGCCCTGCGCGCCGTTGATGCTGATCTGCTGTGTTGTGCCGTTGTCGGCGAGCGTGACGTTCTGCGTCGCGCCATTCGAGAACACCAGGTGCAGCGCCTTCGGCAGCACCACGGATGCCTCGTCGGACGTGTAGCCGGAGATGATCAGCATCACGCTGACGTTCTCGGCCTTCGCGAAGGACACCGTGAGCGTCGGCTGCGAGTTGGCTTTGAGGGATGCGGCCCAGTACGTGTTGCTGTACTCGTCAATCGCTCGCGCTGCCGGGTGCCCGGCGATCGCCGAGCTGGCCGTCAGCGACGCCGCTTGCACGGGCGTAGGACGCGTCACGGTGCCGGTCACCGACTGGATCGTGCTGTTGATGTCGCTGCGCACCTGAGGCACCGCCCCGTACACGATGCCACCGATGAGCACGACCGCCACCACCACAATTGCGCCGATGCGAACCACGGAGCCGAAGTGGAACGTGCGATGTTCCGGCCGCTCGCCGGCAGCGAGCACCTTTGCGGACCGCTTCGCCTTCTTCCGCGTGCCGGATGTCGATGCAACCTCGGCGGTCGCAAGCGAATTCCCGCAGCGGCGGCAGAACTTCCGGACCGGCTCGTTGCCCTCGCCGCATTGACCGCACACCAGGTCTCCGGCGCTCAACTCCTTCGTTGGCGGGGCAGCGGTGACTGTTGGTGGGACACGCGATCGCACTGCCGTCGGCTGAACGCCTGCAGGCTCCGCGGGCGTTGAAGGGGTTATGGACGTCGGGGCCTGCAACGAGCTCGCCGGCGGGATCGTGGATGAGCGAGCCTCGGGAGTCACGCGGATCACCACGGGGGCGACTGTGGGTGCCGGCAGCGTCGGTGGCGGCAGAGTCGGCTTGGGAAGGCTCGGCGCGACCGGCGCCGGTGACGACGGTGCCGGAGTCACTCCGGGAGGGGGACCGATCGGGGGTGCGCTCCGCGGTACGGCAGAAATGGGTGGACCAGACGGCGGCGGGCTCGTCGGCGGTGCATTGGTCGGCGGCGAACTCGTGGCGGCCGCGGCTCCGGAGGGCGGACCGCTTGGCGGTGCGCTCCGAGGCGGGCCTGCAGGTGGCGGTGAGGTGGGCGGGGCGCTCAGCGGTGGGCCTGATGGCGGCGGCGAGCTCGGAGGAGCGCTCCGCGGCGGGCCGGACGGTGGCGCCGAGCCAGGTGCGCTGAGCACCGGACGCGATGGTGTGATCGTGGGGCCAAGGGGCCGGGGCGTCGGCGCCCCGAGCGGGGCGGGAGCCGCAGGGGTCGACGGACGAGCGCCGATCCCGGGCGAGGACATGGGCGCACCGGCGGTGGTTCCAGGCGGATCGATCGCTTCCTTCTTCGGGACGCCGATCGCCGTCACCTGTTGCACGAGCGCCATGAATCCGCCGCGGCGCGCCGGCTCCACGGGTGCCGCGGGCTCCGGAGCTACGTGCGCGGGCTCGGGAGCAGGGGCCGGGGTGACCTTCTCACCCGTCCACTCCAGAAACGCACCGCACGAGCCGCAGAACGCGTCGGCATCAGAGTTGTTGAAGCCGCACTTCTTGCAGACGATCATCGATCGTCGCTCAACCTCCCGTCGCTAGCTCCAATGCGTGGATCACGTGCGCGGGCTTCGCCGCGTCGACCAACCGGTCGAGCGCGCGCGTGTCGATAGCGGCAGCGTCATCCACATACACCCGTATTGTCATACGCGGCTCGGGCTGTCCGGGGAGATCCGCTCCAGCTTCAGTCGACCAGGCGACGCCACCGGACTCGACGATCTCGACTCGGCCACCGGTGACCAGTTCGATGTGCGCTCGCAGTCCGTCGGCGGTTCCGCGCACCCGATAGATCTCGACGGCTCGCCGCACGAGCGCGCGACGGCGCTCCTCGGGCCAGTCCTCGTCGAGCTCCATGCCAACCCAGCTCCCCAGCCACGCAAGGAAGTCGTCTGGGGCCACGCCGGGGTCGTGGTACGCGGCGAGATTGTCCAGCGATGCGATCAGGGGGCTCAACACCTCGTCGAGGCCGCTCGTCAGGGCCTGGGCAAAGCGGTCTTCCTGATACAGGGCAGGCAGGAATGTGCCGAGGGGGTGCGGCGTCGGCAGGCCGGGGACGAGGGCGCGCATCGCGGTCACGCGGATTCGACCCGCACCTGGTGCTCATACGAGAACACCAGCGAGTTGGGGGCGACGTCAAGGCGTTGAGTCGCCTGGCCGCGCGCGCCGGTGGTCGGGTCTGCACCGAAGATGCGCACGTCCTGCACGAGCTCCACATCGGGAACTCCTTGCAGGATCGAAAAGATCTCGCCGGCCTGCACCGGCCGGCCGAACGGCCACCCGTGACCGTCGGGTCCGCCGCTGACCGGGTTGAGCAGATGGAACAAGGCATCGAGCGCTGCCGCCTCGACGCGGCTGACGCTGGCTCGAGGGCGCGAGCGCAGCCGCGCGACGATCGTGACTCCCTGATACAGCGGGGGTTCGACGAGCACGCGCGTGCCCACGAGTTCGCGAGCTTTCGAGCCGGGACGCAATCGTCCGGAGCGTCTCCTCACCCGGGATGAGCTGCTCGAACCGGATACGGCCGCGGTCGTCGGCGGCCGACGGCACGACCAGGATCCGCACCGACCCGGCCTCGAGGCCCTCACCGGCAGCGAGGCAGCGAACGCGCGCCACTTCGGGTGCGGCCTCGCGCGACAGCTGCTCGAAGTCCTCTGTCGTGACTGCACGCGCTCGGGTGCGAAGCTGGATCGGTCCGCGCTCTTTCGCGTTCTCCAGTTCCTCGCCGTCCACCCCGCCGCGGGCTGCCTCCCGGTTCTCGACGCGTGCGACGTAGGGAATCGAGGATTTCATGACGGAGATGGCTCCGCGACTGACGTTGCCACCGCGTCCGCCACCGGTCGCGTAGGAACGTATCCGGAGCTGCTCCCCCTTCGCAGGCACCCGACCGTAGCGGCGCATGGACCCGTCCGGCTGGCGGACCGCGGGTGCGAGTTGCACCTCGCCGACCGCCGCGTCCAGGACGAACACCGCGTCCTCGGGCCCCGACGCCGCAAAGTCCTGCATCTCCGCCCAGGGCTCCCATCCATCGTCGCTGCTGCACTCCAGCACCGGCGCGCCCATGCCGGCGAGCACCGGGGCCTGGCGGACCGCGAATCGCTGTCCGGCCGTTCCGTCCGAGATGCCGAGCAGTTCCTCGGTCACGATCTCCGCGTTGACGCCGTCCACGGTGCCGCCGACCGTGGCCGCCTCGATCGCATGAATTTGCGGGGAGGCCGTATACGAAGGCTGACCGCCTGCCGACGCCACGACGCGAGCGCGGAGCCAGCCGCCTCGACGGCCGTCAAGCAGCGCGGCCGCGTGTTCGCGCGCGACGTGCAACACCACGTCCCCGTCTCGGTTCAGGCCGCCGGTGTCGTCGCCCTCGACCTCGCACGCATGCCAGACCTCGCCGTCCCACGCTTCCCACACGAGCGGCGGGTCCTTGGGATCCACGCCGACACCTTCGATCGTGCACCGCATGCGAATGCGTATGGCGCAACGCGGCACGGCGTCACTGAGGCCGATGACAAGGGCATCGTCAGGCTTCGGGACTGCTGCGAAGGCCGCGAACTTCCCGCCACGTTGCAGTTGCTCGGTGCGGTCGACCCGCTCCTCCGTCCCTGCCGCCTGGGTGGCAATCGAAGCGAGCGAGCAGGGAATCAGGTCGAGGTCCTCGGCAGTCGAGAACACGATCGCCTTCTCCGTCTCGGTCCTGATCGTCGCTGCCTTGGTGTTCACCGGGATACGTTGCGCCAGTTCGGCAGGCGCGGCGAGCCAGAACGTGAGCGGCGCCCGTGCGGCCGTCGGGGGGAAGAGCCGGACACCGATGAGCTCGAGGAACTTGACGTAGAGGCGGTCCGGGACCCGGTTGAGCCGATACACGAGCTGATCGGTCATCCATGCGAACGTCTCGATCAGCGTGACGCCGGGATCGGAGACGTTGTGGTCGGTCCACTCCGGGCAGCGCTGCTGCACCATCCGCTTCGCCTCGTCGACGAGGTCCTGGAAGCGGCGATCGTCGAGGTTGGGGACTGGAAGGGTCATGCCTCGCCCTCACTGGGAATCGTGTAGAAGGGGAACACCAGGTTGCGCGGGTCGTTGGTCGCCTTCGGCCGGTAGTGGACGGTGATGTAGAGGAGCGCTGCGTCATCGTCATCGGGAACGACCTCGACGTCCTGGACGATGACGCGCGGCTCCCAGCGCCGCAGCGCCTTGCGGACCTCGGCTGCGATGGCGTGCGCGGAGCTCGCGTCGGCGCCGGCGAACACGTAGTCGTGCACGCCGCACCCGAACTCCGGACGCATCGGGCGCTCGCCGGGTGCTGTGGCCAGGATCAGGCGCATCGCCTCCTCGAGCTCGCGCTCCCTGGAGACCAGCGCGATGCCGCCGGTGGCGTCGGTGCGGAGCGGGAAGCCCCAACCGGATCCTATGAAATCGTCACTTTTAGCCATAACATCACCCGATGAGCACGCTGGTAACTGTGGGAGTGATCGACCCCGGAGTGGCGCAGCAGGTGGACGACGACGACGCGGTCGCGGCGGGCTGGCCGCCGACCAGCACGGTGGCGCTGCCGCTGATGATGGTGCCGACCTGCATGACCGGCACCATGTACGGGTCGGCGGGATGTAGCCCGACATGCGGCGGCGTGTTGTAGCCGGTGCATCCCACCACCGCGGCGGCTTTGCCGGCGATCAACACCGTGGCGCAGACGCCGACCATGACCGGCGCGCTGAACGGCAGCGGCGGCGATGGTTGCGGCGCGCCCGTCGCCGGGTTCGGAATCATGTGGATCGCGCACGTCCCCATGATCTGATCGCCCATGACGATCGCGGGTGTTCCCATGTCAGTTGAGCTTCACGAGTGAGCCGGTCAACGCCACTTCGCCACTGCCGCCATCCACTTTGACGCCGGCCGACCCGGAGACGTTGACGTTCCCCTGCGCCTGGATGGTCACGTCGGCGCCACTCTTGATCGAGATGTCGTCGCTGTCGGTCTGCAGCGTGACCTTGCCCTTGCAGTGAATGGTGATCTCGCTGTTGGTCTCGTTGAGCGACACCTTGAGGTTGCCGTCGCTGCTGAGCAGCGCAATGCCCGACTTCGAGTCGTCATCGAGGAAGACAATCTTGTGGCCCTTGCGCGACACCATGCCGCGCCGTTTCACTTTGCCGCCGTCGACGAGGCCGTCGCCGAGGCTGGGCTTGTCCTTGCCGTTGTGCAACGGGCTCAGGACGAAGACGCGGCGAAGGTCGCCGAACTCGCACGCGCACAGCACCTCGTCATCCACCTCCGGCAAGAACACAACGCCGCTGTTGGGACCGGCGCCGACGAAGGCGACGCGCGCCCAGTCGCTCTCGTAGCTGTCCGAGAGCCACGGGAACTTGAGCTTCACGCGGCCAAGGTTCTGGGGATCGTCATTGTTGGTCACCTGCCCGATGAAGACGCCCGGTATCGGCGGAGCGCCACCGGCCGCGGCGCCGTTCGTCGCGCCCAGCGACATCAGCCCGAGCGTCGAGCGGTCCTGCATACCGCTGATCTCGAACTCCGTGCGGTAGCCGTCATCGTCGAACACGTGGCGCGTCCGCGTCAGCGTGTACTTGCCGACAAACGTGTCGGCAACCTGGGCGATGCTCACGGCAACCCCGGCACGGAGCTTCGCGTTGCCGACGGCCACACCCTCAGCTTCAGCGAACGAGCTGCCGAGATGCTCGGCGACCGCCTTGGCCGTATCGTCCACGTCGGACTGTGACGGCAGCGGGCGGTCGTGCACCACGTACTCGGGCGACCCGAAGTTCTGGGCAAGGGTGGCGGGATCATCGGCGAGGTCCGCGCTGGACGCGGCCGGGTCCGCCGAACCGACCAGAACCGCCTTGTTGACCGGATCCCACGAGCGCACGCTGATCCGCGTCACCTGCGCCGACGATGTCACCCGCGGCCGGAAGCTCACGAGATCACGCCCATACACGAGTTGCGCCGGACCCTCGAAGTCGGCGTCGCCCGGTTCCGGGCCGCTCGTCGAACTCGACCGGCTTACGGAAGTAGAACTGTCCGTCGAGGACGCCGACCTCGAAACCGAGCTCGCGTGCCCGCGCCTTGAGGAAGTCCCAGTCGCTGATGTTCACCTGCGAGATGAAGGGAAGCACCGAGCCGGAGTCGTCGATCGTCCCGACGTCGAGCCCGGCCCGAGTCGCAACTGTTTGTGCCACATCTGACACTTTCACGTTCTGGTATGTCTCGGTGCGACGCCCGCGATGCAGCCGGTGCGACTGGTCGTAGCCGCGAACGATGGTGCGATCCCAGCCTTCCTCGTAGCTTGCCTCGAGCGCCGTGACCTCCCCGCCGATGAGCGGCTGGGGCGTGGTGGAACCGACACTCGACGCCCTGATGCTCACCAGCGAGCCGACCTTCACGCCGGCCTCGGTGAGGAGGTTGTGCTGAGGGTCGTCGAAGATCATGGTGAACATGTCGGGGAGATGGCTGTGGTTGTCGACGACGACGCCCGTGAGCCCCGTTCGCAGGCGGTCGGGAAGCGGGCTGCCATCGATGTCGACGCCCGGCCAGCTCGTCAGCGCATCGGCGGTCACTGGGTCCCATCCGCCTGGGGATCCGGGGGGATGAGCAGCGTCGTTCCGGGGGCGACCCGGAGCGGGTCGTCGATCCCATTCGCTTCAGCCAACACCCTCCAGAGCCCGGGACTGCCGTATTCGGCATACGAGACGGAGTGGAGCGTGTCGCCGGCGGAGACCACGTGCACACGGCGCCCGGAGATCCCGCCGGACGTCGGGTTGGTGAAGGGAACGGGAAACGGGTTCTCCGTGATCGAGATGTTGGCCTCAACACGCAGTGGCAGCCCATCGAGTCCGAACTTCTTGTATTTGAGGGTCAGTCGCGAAATGACACCGACGAACTCCAGGCTGCGCCAGATGAACGAGACACGTGGTGGGCTGTTCAGTCCGGGGGAAACCGGCTCCGTTGGGCACGTCCAGTTCTGGAGCTGATTGATCTCGAAGTCGATCGTGCCGTTTTCCTCGAACGTCGCGTCGAACCAGACCACCATGGAAAGGACGGCCGCCTGCGATTGCGTGAACTGCAGCTGGCCGTGGCCGACAGGGACCGATCCGAGGATCAGACCGGCCACTGCACTCGCCGGCGAGGGAGCGCCGGGACTGCGGCTCGACGGAGCCTTCCACGATGCCCCCCGCGTGATGCTGATCGACGTCGGGTTCAAGCCGAACGGCACGACAATTCCCGCGCCTTCGAGACTGGCATGTTCGAGACCGGTGACAAGCGGCGACGATGCCATTGCGTCAGTTCAGGAAACCCTCGTGCGCAAGCACGAGCGTTTCCATCGCCATCTTGCTCACCCCGCCGTCGAGCTGCGGCCCTGTCCACTTCGATGGGAAGACGCCGCTCAGCGTCCAGGTGATGACATCGTTCTGATTGGCGTCGTAGAGGGTGATGCTCGCGGTGCCTCGGGTCGGCTGGACCGCGATCTTGCTGAGCCAGCTCTGGAGTGCGCTTGACTCCCCCGGTGTGCATGCCCGCTCGAGCGTGATGTGCGTGAATTTGGCCTGCTTTGGGAAGTAGTGGACGAACTGGTTGTTGCCCAGCTCTTCGTACGTCTCGTGCTGGAAGTCGACTTCGAGACCCTTGCAGCTCGACCACGCACCGAGATCCTGACCGTCGATGGTGACCTGGAAACGGGCTGCGAGTCCGCGAGGCGTGTTGGATCCGGGAGGCATCCTCAGCCCTCCCAACAGCAGGGGGAATGCATCACATGAATCCCTGATGGGTCAGCTCGAGCTCTTCCGTCGCGACTTCGGCGTGAACTCGCGTCGAGGCGCGGACCGCTGTATTTCGTCGGGAAGACTTCCTGGAACGTCCACTGCTGCACCTGCTGGCCGTTCGTGTCGAGCAGCGTGATCGTCGCGGGCTGTGGCGCAGCCGGCGAGCTTGCCTGCTGTGACAGCCATTTCAGCAGCGCAGTCGAGGCCTGGGGCGTCACAGCGCGGGTCAGCTTGATCGGCTGATATTTCGCTCGCCCGGTCGCATAGTGGGTGTAGTTCCAAGTCGCTCCCGGCGCGCCACCCTCCTGGTACGACACGGTGTCGAATTTCAACTCGATGCCTTCGCACTTCGACCACGTCCCGAGGCTGGTGTTGCCGACGTCGACCGTGAATCGAAGTGCGAGACCAAAAGACGTGCCGTCACTTGCCATTTCGTGTCCTCATCGAAAGTCCGTCAAGAGTCCCGCGCGCTCGCGGTCGATCAGTAGTTCGGATCGCAACTGGGTTCGCACCTGCCCGTAGACGCGGCGGGCGAGATCGTCAAGATCGATGGGCGCGGCCTCCTCCGTCGCTCGGGCTGCTCCCGCGGCGTCCGTCGGGGTCGCTGAGGCGGGCGCTCCAACTGCGGACGACGCACCGCTCTCGAGCGGCAGCTGTGCGGCCGTGGGCGGCGGCTGCGCAGTGAACGACGGCGCGGAGGGTGTGGACCACTGCGCAGGCGCGGGAACGCTCATCGGGCTCGAGCCGGCAGCCGGGGCCGCATCGGGTGCCGCAAATGGTGCGGCCCCTGGCGAATCCGCTGATGAGGGCTCCTCCGGCGCTCGTTGGATCGCAACCTCGCTCTGCACCGGTACTGCCTGCTGCTCGGGCAGATGCCCGCCCCCACCGGGAAAGACCAGGGATCCGTCCGGCATGCGGAACGCGCGGCCGGAGGCGACCAGGTCCTCCTGAATGTCACGCGCCGTGGCCGCAGCGTCGAACTCGTCGGTCGCCTGCTGCGAAGCGGTCACGACCGGGGGAGTTGGTTCCACCGCGGTGGGCTGCGGCGCCGGCGCACCAGGATCGCCTCGGACGTGCCGCTCGGTCATCGCGGCATCGGCCTCGAGGCGCCGGCCTCCGGGGGAATGCTCGAGCGGGACGGATCTTCCCAACCGGCGTTGCTGGATGACATGCGTCAACTCATGTGCGAGCAGGCCACTCCCCGACCCCGAGTCCAGCCGGCCTTCCGAGGCAGGAATGAAGACCTCGCCGCCGCGTGTGACGGCGCGAGCGTGTTCGGACGCGGCAAGCAAGTCCGCCTCGCGGTCACGGCGTACTCGTACATCCGTGACGTCAGCGCGGTGCAGCCTGCCGACCGTGGCAGCAACGGTGCGCGCCGCTGTCTCGTGCGCCGGCATCTCGGATTCGTGAGACTGCGCGAGTGCTGCGTCCATCGTTGCTTGGCGAGCGTCTTCGGAGGTCAATGGCGCCTGCAGCCCGATCGGTCGCGGAGCCATGGATCCAGGACGGCGGCGGATGACGGTGTGTTGCAGGCCGGGCTGCAACGCGGCCGGAGCCACATCCGCGACGCGATCACGGTCGGTGCCGGGCTCGGGGTCGTCGTCGCGGGCAGGCGGGTCCGGCTCGATCGTGTGCTGCACCGTCGCTGCTCGCGCGACATCGATTGCCGTCGTCAGGCCGCTCGAGCGCCGGCGGGCAACGACTCTCTGACGCGAGGACTCATCGACGCTGTCCCCGTATGCAGGTTCGGGCTCCTGCTCCGCCGCATCCTGCGCACCTGGCTCGTGCTGCGACGAGCGGCTCGCCACCGACCCGCCCGATGCGACAGCCAGGCCGCGCACAGTCCCGGACGCCGCTTCCGGAAGCCCGGATCGGTGGATGAGACGGGGCCGCTCGCTTGTCGAGCGCAGGCGCCGGCTCACGCTGTCGGCGAGCTCGGCCGATCCTGCTGTCAGCGGTGGCCTGGTGTCGATTCCCGTGTGCAGCGCCGGGAGTTTCCTCCACGCATGCTGCGCCGCTGCCGGGGCGACAACCGTCTCGACCTCACCGCGCCCGACGACACGCCGCTGCCATGGCAACCGCATCAGAACTCACCCGTCTCGCCTATCTGCCGATGGATTCGGCCGATCTCTTCGATGAAGCGCAACCGCATCGCATGCGGCAGGTCAAGGATGGTGTCGAGTTCCCAGTGGAAATAGTAGGCGACGTACGCGACCTCCTCGAAGAGCTGGTCGACCGCGTACGTCATGCTTCCCCCGGTCGGTCACCGGCAATGTCAACGGTGAACTCGTTGTGGCACGAGGGACAACTCACGAATGCCTCGGTATGGCCGTCCTGGTTGATGCGCCGGTACAGGTCCTGCAGAAACGCCAGGTCCGACGCGAAGAGACCCTCGATCACGTACGAATCGACCTCGGTGAGCGTGCCGAGACGCGTCACCGTCCGCTCGAGGAGCAGCACGGTCATGTAGGCGGCGTTCTGCCGGACGCGCGGGTCGCTCTGCGGGCCGATCTCGTCTCGCGCGGTGGCGAGTCGCATGACTCCGTCGCGGTGGACGACGCCTTTGCGATCCACATATCCGCGAGGCAGCACGAAAGGAAATTCCGTGGTCAACTCGGGACGGATCGCCATCTCCCTCGCGGCAACGCTCACGGAGCCACCCGCTCGAGCCACTCACACACGATCGTGACCTCCTCCATGAGGACCTCGCTCGACCCCGCTTTCAGGGGGCTGATCGCGATCTTCGCCGGCCACCCGTCGTGGAAGTGGTACCGCGCCACCGGGGTCCCGTCGTACCCGTACATCACGATCGAGCCGCTCTTGCGTGCGCCGACGATGTCGCCGTGCACGACGGACTCGTGCCACGCCCAGAGCTCCATCGACGTGTTCTTGCCGCGACGCAACGTGATCGTCGGTGGCTTGCGCTTGCCAGGAAGCTTCTTGAGGATATTGGCTCCACTGGAGCCGTTTTCCATGAAGTCGATGACCTCGACTTCGGTGGTGATTCCGGTGAGCTCGGAGAATTGGGCGATTTCGTAGCCGTCCACGGTGATGGAGAAACGCGCCGCCGAGATGGCGTCGTTCGGCATGCTCGGACCAAGACCAGCTGGCATTTCTATCCCCTCACTCGCTGACGGCTGCGCCGCCGGCGAACTGTGCGATGCGGAAGATGACGAACTCGGCCGGCTTCACGGGTGCGATGCCAACGTCGATGATCAGCTGGCCGATGTCGATCGTGTCCTGGGTGTTGTTCTCGGCATCGCATTTGACGAAGAACGCCTCTGCCGCGGTGGTGCCGAACAGCGCGCCGTCACGCCAGACCCGGCGCAGGAACGCCGAGACGTTGCGTTTCACCGCGTCCCACAAGCGCGAGTCGTTGGGCTCGAACACGACCCATTGCGTGCCTTCGAGGATCAACTCCTCCACGTAGTTGAAGAGTCGACGGACGTTGAGGTACCGCCATTCCGGATCACTCGAGATGGTTCGTGCGCCCCACACGCGGACGCCCCTTCCGGGGAAGGCGCGGATGCAGTTGATGCCCGAGGGATTGAGCTGATCGTGCTCACCCTTGGTGATCTGCAGCTCGAGGCTGATGGCGCCGCGCACGACTTCGTTTGCCGGCGCCTTGTGCACACCACGGGTGTCGTCGTTGCGCGCCCAGATGCCGGCCATGTGCCCGCTCGGTGGAATGAGCATTCCCTGGCCCTTGAGCGGGTCGAACACCTTGATCCACGGCCAGTACAACGCCGCGTACTTCGAGTCGTACCCCGCCTTGTCCTGGCGCCACTCCTTGACCTGCTGCGCATTGAGCGACGGCGGCGCATCGAGGATCGCGACGCGGTCGCCCATCAGCTCGCAGTGCGCGATCATCGCGAGCTGCACCGCCTGCACAGCCTCGAGATCGATGATGCCGCTCTGATACGCCGCCATGACGTCGGGGACGCTCAGCATGGTGATCTCATCCACGGCCTCGAGCCCGGCGAAGCCCGTGCGATCCGCGGAATTGCCGACGTAATCGTCTGCGGTCACGCGGACCTGCGTGACAGACGTGCCGCCGCTCAGCTTGACGCTCGCCTTTTCGGGAACGGTGACCGTTCCGCCGCTCCCGATCTCCTCGAGACGGATGAGCTTGGACCGGGCTTTGACCACCGTCGAAGCGTTGTTGGAACCGCGCTTTGTGCTCAGGTTGTCGAACGTCTCCTCGACTTTCCCGCCGCGCGACACGGTGACCTTGAAGGTGTCCTCTCCCGCCTCGCCGGGATCGCCGATCTCGACGCTGATGTCATCACCCGCCGGGCCGCCTTCGGCGGCGGTGACTCGATACACGGGCCGGCCGGGCTCGTCCTTCGCCGCCAGTTCCGCGCGGGCGCTGGGCTGCTCGCCGTCGCCGTCGGAACCGACGCGAACCACGTATGCGGAACCTCCGCCGTTCAGGAAGTATCCGTACACCGCATGCGCGAGGTACGACCCCTCGACGAAGTCGCCGAACTGGGTGTTGAATTGAGTCCAGTTGGTGACCAGCGTCGGTGTGTTGGCCGGACCCCTTTCGGTGAGTCCGACAAACGCCGCGACAGCGGTGCCGACTCCCTCGATCGGTTTCGAACCCGACGATACCTCTTGGACGTAAACGCCAGGCGACAGATACGTTGGCATGCGCAGTCTCCTCACGGATGGAACACGTGGTTCGATCGAGAGTCGCACACGGACCGATCACGCGCGAGGTGCACTCGGGTCACCGTCGGGGAAGATGCGGTTGCCCGAAAGTGCAAGTGGCGCTTCCCCTCTGGCGGCCCATTCCGCCCTTGTGGGGCGCCGGACGCCGGTGCATCGTCGGCGTGATGATCGCGGACGTCGACGCGTCGTTGGGCTCGCTCCTGCGCGCAACAGCGCTGCGAGATACCAAGGTGGAGATCGTTTTCGAGGCGCCCACGCGAGCGTGGGTCGACGGACTCACCAGCGAAGTGGTCAATGTGTACCTCTGGGACATTCGCGAAGACGTGTCGCGGAGCCGCGGCGATTGGGAAGACGTGCGTGATGAGCAGGGTCGAATCACCGGGCACCGGCCGCCCCTCCACCATTACCGTCTGCGATACCTCGTGACAGCGTGGGCAAAATCCCCAGCGTCCGAGCATCAGCTGCTGTCGAAGCTGTTGCGTGCGCTGGCCGATGAGCCGCGTATCCCCGTGGAGCACGTCACCGGCGATCTCGCAAGCGAAGCATTGCCGGTGTTCCTGTCGGTCGCGCTCCCGTCAGACGCACCTTCACCATCAGGCCTCTGGGGCGCGCTCGGAGTCACGCCACGTCCCTCGCTCGACCTCGTTGCAACTGCACCGCTCCCACGTCCGGCTGCACTGCCTGCGGGGCCACCAGTCCGCGAGCGGCATCTCACCGTGACGAGACCCGGAGCCGCGCCCGAGAACGTGCCTACCGCGCTCGCCGACGCACGCGCTCGACTGATACGCACAGCGCGTTGATGCCGTGCACACCGCCGTGCGCGAACCGCGCCGCGCCTGGACTCAAGCGACGACAATGTCCCGGCAGTAAGGACGTGCCTGCCCTCAGGCACGCGCGTGGCGTCGATTGCGTGTGGAGGAGCCATCGATGAGTGTCATGCCGGCGGACGCACCTCGATCAGACGACGGCCAGTGGTGGTGGGACGGAGCGCAGTGGCAGCCGGTTGCGCAGGATGCCGGCACCCCGGCGCCTGCGCAATCTGCTGACGACCAGACAACGCAGACGGCGATGGACGCCATCGGCCGGCTGTCGGACGACGGCCAGTGGCGATGGGACGGCATGGCGTGGCAGCCCGTCCAGGCCGATGCCGCGGGTGCGACGCCCGCGACGAGTGACATCGCACTGACATTCGGACACGCAACGGCCGAGGCGCATACGGCACCCGACGGCACCCCGGCGATCATCGTGAACTTCAGCATCACCAACACCGGGACCATCCCGATCGAGTTCAGGCCGACTGCAGGTCGGCTATTACGTGCTGGGTGACGGTGCGGCCGCAGAAGCCGCTGCGTATTACCTTGGCGAGGTCCCGGCCGCCATCGCACCTGGGGAAGAGCATCAAGGCCATTCGCCTGTCCAGGCTGACGCTGGCACGTGGAAGGTCTGGGTGGCGATCAACGACATAACCACCGGGCAGACACTCGCGACGAGCGAGGACATGTCTGTGACGGTGGCCGGCGCAGTGGCCCTGGCGCCTACGTTCGACGACTCACAGACGTACGCACTCACCGTGACGATCACCCGCGTGGAACACGTCGTAGGGGCGCTCTTCCGGGTTCACTACGACCTGCAGTCCGACAGCGATGTGCCGGCGGGATTGAACGTGAGCGGGAAGGTGGAAGGCGCGGACACAAGGTCGGCGCAACTCTATGACCTGACGACGGGACTCACGGCGGGGCAAGCCCGCGCGCACTACCTGACGCTGGAGTGCGGTATGCCGGACCACGTCACGATGAGCATTACCGTGGACCCGAGCGGTCCGAGCGAGAAGGCCAACTCCGTCGAGGTGGACATCGCAGCGGACGGAACCGCGACGATCTCGAGGTAGGGCTGGGGCACGGAAGGCGTGGCACTGTGCCCACCGCTCCCCCGAGGTGGCGCTTTCCTGAGCCACTGCCGTTCGGGCGGAGCCCAAGGTGAGGATTGAACTCACGGCCTACGCCTTACCAAGATGCCGGCCAGAAAATCGGCGATTTCGAATACAGAATCGGCCGCACGCGGCTTATGGGCCAACGTATTTCAGGTTCTTAGGGCAGGGTCTAACGTAGGTCTAACTTCGGGCTCAACCGGCACCGCCCGCTGATCCCGCGGCCGCCGAGACTGCCGAGAAAGGGAGTTGACTGACCGCACGCGGCAGACAGCCGGGCGTTGAGCGTTTCGAGGCCTTATGGGGTCTCAGGACGGGCGAAGCTGTTTCGCGCTGCGGTAGCTGTCGGGGGCGCCACCTTCCCATCCCGAATCGCCAAGTGCACATCGCATCGCGCATCCACCGCCGGATCGTGCGTGGCGACCAGGAGGGTCGCCCCGGTGCGGGCATGCAGTTCGAGCAGCAGCTCGATGATGGTCTCGCCGGTCGAAGAGTCGAGATTTCCAGTGGGTTCATCGGCAAGTAGCAATGGCGGATCCACGATCAGCGCCCGCGCAATCGCCACCCGCTGCTGCTCACCTCCGGACAGCTGGGAAGGGAGCGCATCGGCCCGGTCACCCAAGCCCACCTGCTCGAGGAGCTCGCGAGCTCGCTGCTGCAGCTTCTTTCCCGCTTCGTAGGGCAACAACGGCGCCGCCACGTTGTCTGCCGCTGTCAGTGCGGGTAGCAGATGAAACCGTTGGAACACGAATCCCACCTTCCGTCGGTACGTCACCATCCGCCGCGGTGGCAATTCATCCAGCTGGGTGTCCCCAACTCGCAGCGTCCCCGAGGTGAGGATGTCCATGCCGCCGATGACATGCAGGAGGGTGGACTTTCCCGAACCCGACGGACCCGTGATTGCGACCAGGGAACCTGCGTCGATGTCGATATCCACGTGGTCCAGTGCTGTCAGCGAGCGTTCGCCGGCGGGGTAATCGCGCGTCAATCCACGGCCGGTGACGGCGACGCCAGGCATCGATCAGTCCTCCGCTAATGCTGCGGCGGGCGCGGTTTGCGAGGCCTGCCACGCAGGGACCATGAGCACGGCGCCAACAAGAGCGAGCCCGATCACCGCAGCCAGGATCGCCGCAGGAACCACCGCGAGCGCCGACCCGGTGAGCAGCGCAGCGAGCCCCAGATCCCACCGCACCGCCGGCAATGGCACCGACGACCCCAACCACCATCCCTTCAGTGAAGGCGAGGCGGAACAACGTCGCCGGCCGCCACCCGGTCGCCGCGAGCACCGCCTGCTCGCCGGCGCGATCGCGGAGGTTCACGGCCAGCACGTCGGCGACGCTGAAGGCACCGAGCAGCAGCGCGAGTACCGCTGCAATCAGGTCGACGCCACGCACCTGCACGCTGACGAGGTTGCCCAGTGCCGTCCCGACCACCTGGCCTTGAAATGCCAGTTGTACGGCGAGCAATACGGCAAAGGCAGCGACACCGATGAACAAGCCGAGTGCACCGGTTATCAACCGCGCCGGGCGACGCAGCAAGTTCGCACGCGCGATCCCGGAGACGTGGCGAACAGCGCGGTGACGTCCGCCGCCGCCCGGAACTGAGTACACGGCGTCCAGTGGACGGCCCCGAGTTGCGGCGTACGCAGGCGCGAGCCCGGCGACGCAGGCGAGTCCAAGGGCGATCGGCACCACGAGCAGTGCGTGCCACCACGGCAGGTCCAAGCGCAGCGCCAAGGCCAGTATTTCGGCCAATGCTGCGCCAATCACTCCCGTGGCCAGACCGACCAGGGCAAGCTCACCGAGGACGAGTTGGAAGAGCGCGGCCCGGCCCCAGCCGAGACACGCAAGCACTCCGAGCTCGGTGCGTCGCGAGCGCACGCTCGCGTAGGCGCCGTTTGCGAGAAAGAGCACGCAAACCACGAGCACGAGCACAAAGAGCACCAGGCTCTTCGCATCGACAGCGTTCAGCACCACGAGCGCTGCGCCTTTGCGCACCCAGCCTTCTGCCACGGTGAGCGCCGGCTCGCCGCAACAGCCCGCGGGAAGATCGACGTCAACGGTGGTTGGTGACGACCCTGCGGTGATGTCAACCTGCAAACCGGTCGCTTTCTTGATGGCCGATGCTACCGCGAGGATGCGAGCACGATCGATCGGTTCGAAGCCGTGCACATTCGCCACTCGGACCCGAATTGCGCTGATGGGAGTGGCGATGTCCGTGTTGGCGTAGCGAGCGCACTGTGGGACTTCCTTGCTGGACGGGATGTAGCAGGCTTGGGACAGCATCTGCTCCATCGCAGTCAGCGTCGTGAGCAGCAGCGGTGGCTGGCTTACGTAGCCGCCCAGGTTCATGGTAGGCCCGAGCGGCTCGTTATTAAGCGCCTTCCGTGACGTGGCATTCGCGCCCGTCACGACCGGGGGGTAGTACGTTTCGAGCGGCACCGCACTCAGCGGATTGAATCCCGGGAGTTTGTCTGGATCGAACTGTCCGACCAGCTTGAGCGCTACGTACCCTGAATACCCATTTACGAGATTGAAGGCAAGACCGCCCTGATGCACGGTCAGTTGTTGGAACTGCGAGTCCTCATTCCCTGGCGGCGCGAGCATCGGACCTCCGCCCTCATCGGTCCCAACGTCCCACACTGACGCGGGGTTCGAGGTCTTAGTCGGCGCGAGGACGCCGCCCGCATCGCTGTAGTTGACCCCTGACGATGACCAGTAGTCCACCACATTCCCATCGACAATCGCGTACCCATTGCCGTTCGCGTTGTTGAGGTAAACGCCAGGGTGCTGCAGTTGACTGAGCAAGGTCGTATAGCTGGACTGTGCAGACAGTGTGGGACGCTCGACGGCGGTTCCCGAAAGGCTCTCGAGAAACTTGAAGACTTGCGAAACCGCAGGGTCGGAGAGTTGCTGGACCACATTCACGCCGGCTGGTATCGTGAGTTGCTGCACGTCGGCCGCAAGGGACTCGTCGAGGAAGGTGCGCGAGGCGGCGATCACGGGGAGCCCATTGGCACCAGCGTTTGGAAATGCCAAACCCTCGGTCTCTGAGAGGTACTGTCCAGCGACCATGGTCTGGGGCAATCCGACGAGTTTCGCCTCCTCCACCGGATCGACGGCCGAGAGCATCATCGGAAAGCTGAAGGTCACGATGTCACCAGGCCCGGAGCGCACACCAAACTCGGCCGCTGTATTGACGGTGGGATTCTGGCTCGAAAAGCACGAAAGGCTCTCTTCGGCGCCGGTGTTCACACCTGTCGGATAGGATGGGGCATACGGGCATATCGCAACTGGCTTGGCGTTTCCGGCAACGACCTCCGCCACGTCGTAAGCGCAGCACTCCGGGGCTGGCACGTAAACGAAACGATCAGTTGGGGTGTCGTAGACATAGTCCGTGCCACCGGGATACGAGGACAAACCGTTGGCCGCCTTCCAGATCAACTTCACTCGGTAGAGTTGGTGTGGGTCTGAGTTGCTAACCGGAACCACCGGAACAACCACCGTCGCCTGCGGGATGACGTAGCCGATGTTCGCAATCGGTGCGGCCACCGTGACGTTCGGCAGGTCGAGAATCTTCTGCCATTGGGCGATGGAGATGCCACCGAAAGTGCCCGCGAGGAAGTTGTCCCTCACCAGGTTGTCCTGGGTCTCGATAGCGTCAGCGGCACCCTTCGGACGCACCAGGATGTCGTACGCGGGACGCGATGCCGCGTCCACCGTCCCGTGCACCTCGAGCTGGCTCGTTGCTGCCGCGGCGGTCAAGAGCGAGAAGCTGACTGACGCCACAAGAATTCCCGCGCCGAGGGCGATCGACCGATCGCGGCGCGAGCGTACCTGCCGCCCGATCATCCGCCACATTCCCTTCGAGGCCATGGCCCGGATCATGACTCGCAATCGGCCGCCACAGACATCCCCCGATCGAATGAGAAGAGCCCGGCCGAATGAGGGGACATCACTGGCGGGGCACCATCAAGCCGTCACGAGTCGCGAAGTGCACAGGGCACTGTCGATGCGCAGCCGCACTTGCCGGAGGACGATCCCTCCGAGGCCGGCGTCTGTCACGCGCCATGATGAATCACCGCCGTGCGGATCGTGTGCATCGATCCCGGGGGGCGGATGATCCGGTTTCGCAGGTACCTATTGGTGAGGCTGCCGACACCAGTCACTCGAACGAGCGAGTCTCACCACGCCGTGAGCTCGGGTGACAGCCCCTGCTCGCGCTCGAACTCCAGCTGCGAAGCTTCCAGCTGCGCATCGATCTCGGGGGTGAGCCAACCGGCGACGGCCTTGCCCCCGGGGTGGTTGTGCGGCCCGCCGGCGGCGTCCTCCGCCTTGATGCGGTCCACCGCGCGGGCAAGCCGCTCGTGCGCCGCCTCCTCGGACATGCCCCTCTCACGCAACCAACCTTGCGCCTGGTCGTAGGCACGCTGAGCCACCAGGCGGTCGATCTCCTCCCCGGCCTCCACCCGGGTCGCCTCCTGGGCCAGCTCGGATCCGCCGAGCATCTCGACCAGGGCACGCTGCCGATCGGTGGCCAGGTCCCGGAGGTCGTCCTCGACGGTGATCCGCTCGGGCGTCTCGTAGCGCTCCGGGTAGTCGAGCGCCGACTCCTTCAACTCGCTGCGGGTCCACGCCTGCACGGTCCGCTCCTCGGCGGATCGGCTTGTTTCTTTCCAGTGCTCGACGCCGAGGGTGTCCCGCTCCGGCGGCTTGAACACCTCGTAGTAGTGGGTGGCCAGGGTGGCGCGCGACATCGCGGTGTACGCCCATTCCCGGGTGGCACCCTCGGATCCCACCACCAGGGCGATGTCGGCGGTCATCCCCTGCGCCTTGTGCACGGTGAGCGCGTAGCCGCGGTCGATGGCGTCGTAGTGGGTGGTGTCGAGGGTCAGCTGGCGCTTGTCGGGACGCTCCAGGGTGAGCGTCTGGCGCTCGACGTCGACCGCGGTGACCACGCCGCGGGTGCCGTTGCTGACCGCACCGCTGCGCTCGTTGGCGAGACAGATGACCCGGTCGCCCACCTGGTACTCCTTGTCACCGACGGTGAGCGCCGGGCCGTGGACTCTCCCCTCGGCCACCGACCGGGCGTGGGCCAGCTCGTTGAGCGCGGCCACCTCGTCACGACGCCGGGCGAGGATGACCGTGTCGAGCCCGCCGGCCTCGAGCCGGGCGTGATCCTCGATCACCTGGACCCGGCGCTCGGCCACCGAGTGGGCGTCGTGGATGCGGTCGTAGCGCTCGTACTCGCGGTACGCCTCGCGCGCCTCACCGTCGCGGAGCAGCTGCAGGGTCGCCCGCTCCCAGTCGTACTGCTGGCGGATGTTCTCGTGCAGCTCCACCCTGCCGATGTGATCGCTCAGGGTGCGCATCGGTGCGCCCGCCTCGATGGGCTGGAGCTGGAAGGGATCGCCGACCACCACCAGCTTGGCCTCGTCCCGTGCCGCCAGGGAGACCAGCTCGGCGAGCTGGCGGTCACCGAGCATGCCCGCCTCGTCGACCACGAGCACGCCGCCGTAGGGAAGGCGCTCGACCTGGAGCTGGTGGAGCGTCGCGGCCACGGTCGTCGAGGCGATGTCCGATCCCTCCTCGAGGAGCTCGGCGGCACGTCCGGCCAGGGCACAGCCGACCACCTCGACGCCGGAGGCATCGAAGGCTTCGCGGCAGACCTCCAGCGCGTAGGTCTTGCCCACCCCGGCGTCCCCCTCGATCACCAGCACGCCGGCGGGGCTGAGGCAGATCTCCTGGATCATGGCCTTCTGGTCCGCGGTGAGCGTCCGACGCGTAGCCATCGCCGCCGCGACGGTGTCGGCGCGGGCCATCCCGACGCCCGCGCCGGCACGCGCCTGGGCCGTCGCCACCATGCCCCGTTCCAGGGCGAGCATCTCCGGCGTGGTGTAGCGGAGGTCATGGCCGGTCTCGGTCCAGCGCAGCATCGCCTCGGGCTCGGTCTCGCCGTCGCGGAGCCGGGGTGGCAGGGGCTGCACCGCGTCACGGTCGGCGAGGATCCAGTCGACGGTCGCCTCCAGCTGCGCTCGGCTCATGCCCAGGGGCGCATGCGAGGCCACGGCGCGGATGAGGTCGCGGCGGGTGAAGGTCGCCTGCCGGGCGGTGAGCCCGTGCACGCCGAGGATGTCCACCGATCGCTGCACGTCGAGGCGCCGCGGCTCCAGCGCACCGGGCTCACGGCCGAACACCGCCTGCACCGTCTCGCCGTCGAGCCCGACGCTCGCGGCACGCTCGTGCCATCGGGCGAAGAGATCCTCGGTGGCCGCAACCTCGTGCTTGCCCTCGCGGGTGTCGAGGGTGGCCACCTCGCGCCCGCGAGCGTGTGGTCACGTCATACGCGGCCGCAGCGGCGTCGATCTGGAGCGACCTGCGCGAGAACTCACGCCGCTGGGCATCGGTGATGCCGACGATGGAGAAGCAGCCCTTGCCGTCGACCACGGTGGAGATGCCGAGCTCGCGGACCAGGCGGTCGCGCCACTCCGCCTGGGCGATGGCGCCGGCCGCGGCGGCGTGCTGGTACAGGGGCTCACTGTGCAGCTGGCTCCAGCTCCCGTCGGGCCGCTGCACCCAGGTCGGGACGGTGATGTGCGTGTGCAGCTGCGGGTCGACGGTGACCATGCCGGTGGTCGGATCGGTGACCGGGCGGGCGGTGCGATGCACGAACTCGGGCATGACCAGCTTGGCGCGCACCGCCTCGGTGGTCTTGGTGTCCGGGTTGTACTGGCGCGCCCAGCCGGCGTTGGCCTGGAGATACTCGGCGGCGGCCTGGACTCCCTCGCCGTGGATGCGCAGGATGGTGGACCGCGTGCGCTCGTCACCGAGCGCGTAGAGGATGCTCACGTCCTTGGGTGCGGACACGGTCACGTCGAAGGCGACGACCGTCTGCCTCCGCCAGTGTTTGCCGAGCTCCTCACCCGTCCGCGGATGTGTGCCGGCGAGCACCGCGGCGAAGTCGGTGTCGGTCACCTCGCCGCGCAGACCCAACACTTCCGCACCGGGTCCGGTCCATCGTCCTGGCGACTCGCCGCGGGCGGTGTAGTACTCGATCTGCTGCTGCGCAACCGCCTCGCGCAGGTACCGCACCGCCTGCTCGACGCTGGTGAGCTTGCCGATCGAGATCATCGCGGAAACCCGTCCTGCACGGGCTTCAGCGTAGGGAGAAAACGCCTACAGAGCGCTTACTTTTTCGGAACGTTTGATCTGGAAGAAATCAGCGATGCAACTGTGTGCGGTTTAGGGTGGTCGATGCGTGTGCGCGAGGTCGTGAAGGCGGTGACAAGAGGTGTGATGCAGGTGCGTTTGTCGGAGGTGGAGAGGAGATGGCCGGTTGGTGGAGGACTGAGAGATGATGTCGAGGAACCCGAGGCGCTGCCGAAGCCTCGCGGGCGCGGCTGCCCCTACTGTCGCGGGTGTGAGCAGCCCGGACCGAATTGGCGCTGACCGCAAGATGAGTCCACAGCACGAGCGGACGCGACGTACGCGTATCGCGCGGTGCGCTCGAAGAGCGCGACGTGAGCGAATAGCGCGACGTGCGCGAACCTCGCGAAGTGCGTTGGATGCGCGACGTGCCTCGCGAAGCCTTGCGCAGTGCGCTGGATGCGCGACGCGCGCTGGAATCGCGATGTGCGCCGGAATCGCGATGTGCGCGCAGTTCGCGCGATCAGCCCCATTCGCATAACACGCGGAAGGCGCGAAGGCCGCTGATCAAGCTTTCACCGCGGGAAGCGTCCCAACGTAGTGCGTACGCTCCCCGGGCGGATGCGCCTACACCGTCAAGCATCTCTTGGACCTGCGGTGTCAAGTATCTGCCGGACTTTTACACGGACTCCTACGACGAGAACTGTAAGCAGTAAGTAAGCGTTTGGCCGTCATCATTTGGGTGATGGTGACAGCGACGCTACAGACGCGGCCATCGGTCGAGTGGCTCGAGCCAGCGCCCCACACGACCGACGACGCTGCGTCCAGCCGTCGTCGTGTCCCTCCGCAAGCGCAACTCGGGTTCCCGTGAGAACTCGGTTCCGGTTCGGCCCCGAGTTCACGCGCGCGGTGCAGATCCGCGGTCTCACATTGACCGCAGTGGCACGCGGCGCGGGCATCGCGTTGGCGACAGCGAGCGCGGCGGCACGAGGAGATCCCGTAAATGTCGCGACCGCCCTGAAGCTGTCGAGGGCGGTTGCGGCGGCTCCAGTGGTCCCCGAGCTCGATGCCTGGATCAGCATCCCAGGGTCGGAGGCCACGCACAAGAGCGACCCCGCTGGCCACTCGCCATCAGCGGCGAAAGCGTAGCTCCCCCACCGGTGGCGCGACGGTCGCGCTGGCAGCGACTGCACCAGCGAGACCCGGGTTGCAGCGCTAATCCGACCGAGCCTGCCATGCGCGAAGCATGTCGCTGCTCTGGAAGTGGACGTAGCGATTGACCATCGCAAGCGTCGTATGACCAAGCGCACGCTGGAGAACCAGAGAGTCGATCCCGGCGGCCAGGGCGCGCGATGCGAACGTGTGCCGGAACTTGTGCGGATGAGCATGGACGCCCGTAGCCTCGCTGAGCCGCTGCAGCATCGACGTGAGTCCGCGGACGTCGAACGGTGTGTATGTGCGGGTGTGCGCATTCCGCCGCGTCGAGAGCCAGAGGTGCGGATCGCCGGCGTCCTGCGGGCGACTCGTCCGGATGTAGCGAAGGAGCTTCCGCGAAAAGCGGTCGTGCGCAGTGTCCAGGGGCACGATGCGGTCCTTGCGCCCCTTCCCCTGGCGGACGCGCACGTAGGCACCGTCGTTGCCATCCACGATGTCGTCAACACGCACGTTGAGGACTTCGGAACGTCGCAGGCCCGTCTTGATCATGAACTCGATGAGCATCCTGTCACGTTCGTTGCGACAGGCTTCCAGCAGCTCCCGCTCATCAGTATCGCTGAAGATCTCGGGAGCGATGACCGGTTGCAGTGGGGCCGGAATCCCGAGAATCTGCTTCGGGGACTCCGAATCCCTCACGACGGCAGAAGCCCAGGAAGTTGCGCAGGATCCGATGAAAGGTCGCGGCGGTGCCGGCCGAGAGGCCCGCGTCGAGCAGCTCCATCTGGAAGGACCTCAGCGCCTCGGGGGTAACGTCAGCGACGCTCTCGATCCGGTAGTCCTTGACGAACTGGCGTGCTCGAGGCCCGGTCAGATAGCCGCTGTAGCCCGTGAGCGTGGCGGGACTGCAGTTGCGAGCGCGGGCGTCGCGAAGGAAAGCGCCGACCGCGTCGTCCCAGGTGGTCCCCATCGAGGGCCTCGGGAGCGGGACGGTCTTCCAGTCGCCGCCCTTGCGGCGGGGTCGCATTGGCGCTTGAGGCATGCTCCCATCATCTCAAATTTAGGGCACAAAAGTTTGGTAAGTTGGCCGAATATTTCAGGCCAACGCATTTGAGGTCTTTTGGGGTGAGCGCGAGCTAAATGAAAGTTTCCTTGCTGCAACTCAACTCTCGATCAAAAGAGGGAGCT
>CAWBLV010000002.1:0-453546 GCA_963789735.1 Candidatus Dormiibacterota bacterium
AGGGAGAGGTGTCGTGTTTCACGACATATTGGACGGATGTCTCAAGACATAGTGGACACCCACGTTTGGCGGGGGTGTCGCTATGGCTCTGGGGCGCTATGTGGTGGACGCGGTGCTGTTCGGTGGGCGCAGCCCCACTGAACTCGCTCGCTCGCACGGGATCTCACGAAGCCGGATCTATCAGCTGATCGCCCGCTATCGGGAAGGTGGCTATGAAGCCCTCGAGCCTCGCTCACGACGACCTCGATCGTGCTCCCGCGCAGCCGCGCCGGAGATCCAGAACGCGATCGTCCGCCTGCGTCAGGAGCTCGCCGACGCCGGCCATGACTGCGGGCCACACACCATCGCTCACCACCTCCGCCTCGAGCTCGGCACGGCGCCCTCGGTGGCCACCATCTGGCGCATCCTCGCTCGTCATGGCCTGATCACTCCGGAGCCGCGCAAGCGGCCGAAGTCGTCCTTCATCCGCTTCGAGGCCGATCTGCCCAACGAGCTCTGGCAGACCGACAGCACCCACTGGCAGCTCGCCGATGGCACCGGCGTCGAGATCCTCAACTGCCTCGACGACCACTCCCGACTGCTCGTGGTCTCCGACGCCTTCGTCACCATCAAGGCCGCGGACGTCGTCGAAAGCCTTTACACCGCCTGGGAGATCTGTGGCTACCCCGCCGCCCTCCTGAGCGACAACGGGGCTGTCTTCAGTGGCAAGACGCGCAAAGGCAAGGTGCTCCTCGAGTCCGAACTGGAGCGACTCGGCATCGTCGCCAAACACTCCACGCCGTATCACCCGCAGACCTGCGGCAAGGTCGAACGCTTCCATCAGACCCAGAAGAAGTTCCTCGACAAGCAGGCGCCGGCATCGACCGTGGCCGTCCTCCAGGCACAACTCGACGCATTCCGCACTTACTACAACCAGCACCGCCCCCATCGCGCCCTCGACGGCGAAACCCCTCTGCACGCCTATCACGCCCGCATCAAGGCCGCTCCCACCGCCGCACCACCACCCATCCACTACCGCGTGCGCCACGACCGCGTCGACAAGTCAGGCCGGGTCACGGTGCGCTACCTCAGCCGGCTCCATCACATCGGCATCGGCTGCGCGTACAAGCACCAGCCCATCACGCTGCTGATCGCTAACAAAGACATCCGCGTCCTGGCCGAGGACGGCTCGCTGCTCCGTCAACTCACCCTCGACCCACGACGCGACTATCAGCCCCGAGGAGTGCGCCCTGGCCGCCTTAAACTGTCCACGATGTCGTGAGACATGTGTCCACGATGTCTTGCGACATCACAGTGGTGGAGCGGAGGGGATTCGAACCCCTGACCTCTGCCGTGCGAGGGCAGCGCTCTCCCAGCTGAGCTACCGCCCCGAGACCACGTCAGGCGAGGCGTTTTGCAGTATAGGCCGGGCGCCGGAAGCGCCTACGAGGCGGTCCGGGTCGCGAAGAAGGATTTCACCGCTTCGGCAAGCGCCGGCAGATTGAATGGTTTGGGGAGCATTCCGTCCGCGCCGGCGAGGCGCGCGGCCTCCGCTTCCTCGGACAAGGCGCTGAACATGAGCACCGGGGTTTGCGCCGTACCGGCGTTGGCCCGGATCCGGCGGCAGGCTTCGATGCCGTCGATTCCCGGCATCATGATGTCGAGGATGATCAGATCCGGGCGGTCGGCCTCGGCGATCCTCACGGCCGCTTCGCCGTCCGTGGCGATGGACATCTCGTACCCCTCGAGGGCGAGGTAGCGGGAGACGACGGACACCACGCGCGGATCGTCGTCGGCGAGCAGAACGCGCGGCCGGGACATTGCCCCCATGGTAAGCACGCGCCGCGGAAACGGATGCCTCGCGTCCATTCCTTTACAGGGCAGATTCCAGGTGTACTCAGCCGGTGGCGCGGCCGCCCCGGGACCCGCGGTGGCTATACTCGCCCGCAGGCATGTCGAGTACCCCGGCGTCCCTGGTTCTGTTCGGGATAGCGGTCGCTGCGTACACGCTCGCAGTGGTGGCGTTTGTGCTCCATCTGGCCTTCCGCAAGCGCATCTTCGGCGACATCGGGATGGCCCTGGTCCTCATCGGCTGGCCGATCCATTTCGCATCGATCTTCACCCGCGCGCTCAAGGCCGGCCACTGGCCGCTCGGCAACATGTACGAGTACTCCACGGGCATCGCGTTCGTGATCGTCACCGTCTGCGTCATCCTCATGGTCCGAGCCAAGATGCGCTTGATCGGGCTCCCGGCGATGATCGTCACGGTGGCGCTGATGGGCGTGGCGTACATGCTCTATGTGCCGCCGGGTCAGCTGGTCCCGGCGCTCCACAGCTACTGGCTGACCATCCACGTGACGTCGATGGCCACGTCGTCGGCGATCCTCAGCTTCTCGTTCTTCTTCGGGATGGCATACCTCGCGCGTCGCTGGGCTGACGGGCGGCTGCTGGCAGTTGCCCCCGCGGTGGCTCCGGCGAGCGTCAGCAGCGGCGGCGTGGCCACCATGACCATGAGTGGTGGCGGCGTCGCCACTCTGACGAGGACTGGTGGCGGCGGATCGGGCGGTGGTGGTGCCGGCAGCAACCACGCGCTGGCGAACTGGTTGCAGCGCGCGCTCCCCAGGGCCGGATTGCTCAACTCGTGGAGCTATCGCTTCGTGATGATCGGCTTCCCGATCTGGACGTTCGGAGTGATCTGTGGCGCCATCTGGGGCGAGCACGCGTGGGGCAGATACTGGGGTTGGGATCCGAAGGAGACGTTCGCCTTCATCACGTGGGTGATCTTCGCGATCTACCTCCACGCCCGTGTGACCTACGGCTGGAAAGAGAAGCGCGCGGCCATCATCACGGCGTTTGGCTTCGCCGCAATCCTGTTCACGCTCTACGCCGTCAACCTCTGGATCGCAGGGCTACACTCGTACGCTCGCGCCTGACAGGCACTTTCGCGCGGCCGGTTTCAGGGTTCTCTCGTGTTACTTCAGCGCGTCCGCGGACGCAGTGAACGTGTGGAGCATCCATGGTGGACGCAGGCGTGCTCGCACGTTCCACCATGGATAACCGACGCGAAGAGAATCGGAGGAGACATCGACGCGGCTAACCGCGGCGAGCCCACCTCGTCTTCTTCAGCATTTTCTTATGCTTATGCTTGCGCATCTTCTTGCGCCGCTTCTTGATTACAGAACCCATCTGGCAAGGACTATAGCGGCCCGAGGCGAGCGAAGGCCTCGCGCAGATTGGCGGCGGTGGTCTCGAGATCCTGCGGGAGCACCTTGACGTCGCCGAGCACGGGCATGAAATTCGTGTCGCCGGCCCACCGCGGCACCACGTGCACGTGGACATGCTCCGCGCTCGCGCCGGCGGCACTGCCCTGGTTGACACCGATGTTGAAGCCATCCGGATGCATCGCGTCGGTGAGCACGCGGATCGCACGTTGCGTCGCCGCGAAGATCGCGGCGCCCTCCCCTGGCGTGAGCGCGAGCACCCCCGCCGCGTGGCGGACGGGGACGGCCATCAGATGGCCACTGGTGTACGGATACCGATTCATGAGGACGTATGCGAGCTCACCGCGGTCCACCACCAGCGGATCGTTGCCGTTGGCGGCCGCGCAAAGAAAGCAACTCCCGTCGCTGTCCGGCGGCGCCCCCGAGACGTACGCCATGCGCCATGGCGCCCAGAGATGCTTCACGCGACGACAGTAGCCGACAGCGCCGTGCCGGAGCGAGGCGTCGTCATCGTCAGAGCAGCGTGAGCGTGACCTCGACGTTGCCACGCACCGCATTGGAGTACGGGCAGCGCTGCTCCGCCTCGGCGACGAGTGCCTCTGCCTGCTCGCGATCCGGGAGCGAGGGCAACGTGATCAACAGTTCCACAGCAAGGCCAAGTCGTCCGGATTCGATGCGTCCGATGCCAACTCGCGCCGTGACCACCGCATCCTCGACGTCGAGGCCCTTGCGTCTCGCGATGCCGAGCATCGCGTTTTCCCAGCACGCCGCAAATCCCAGTGCGAAGAGCTGCTCGGGGTTCGTCCCGCGAGCGCCATCACCGCCGAGTTCGGTGGGCGAGGTGAAGTCCACTTCCACGACGCCGTCGGAGGTTCTCCCGTGGCCACGACGCCCGCCCTGCACGGTCGCCTCTGCGGTGTAGAGAATGCGGGGTCGCTGCTCGGTGTCGCTCATGGCTTCTCCAGGAATCGCCGGTGCGGATGCGCACCCATCTTATTTGCGTTGCGACGACCCTGGTTTCAGCGGCGTCGTTCGTAGCACCCAGGGCTACACCTCGCCCATGTCTCGAGACCTCACACAACGGGAGCTACCCCTGGACGTTGTGGCCGTATAAGGGAGCGTTCTTCAGGCGCGCCTTCCTGAGCTCAATTGTCAGACTGCACAGCGATGCAAATCGGCGTCGTCTACCCGCAGATCGAGCTTGGCGGAGATCCTGCCGCTGTCAGGCAGATCGGGAAGGCTGTCGAGGACCTGGGGTTTGACTATCTCCTCGCTTACGACCACGTGCTCGGCGCCGTTCACGCCAATCGAGATCGCGAGCTGACGGGACCCTACACCGAGCACGACCCCTTCCATGACCCCTTCGTGATGTTCGCGTACCTGGCAGGCATCACCGAGCGCATCGGTTTTGCAACGGGCATCCTGGTGCTTCCCCAGCGACAGACGGCGCTCGTCGCACGCCAGGCTGCGGATGTCGAACTTCTGTCTGGGGGTCGCCTTCGCCTCGGAGTGGGAATCGGGTGGAACTACGTCGAGTACGACGCTCTTGGGGAGGACTTCACCACCCGAGGCGCGAGGCAGGAGGAGCAGATCACGTTGCTCCGCCGGCTGTTCACGGAGCCTGTCGTTGATTTCTCGGGCCGCTTCGACCGCGTGGACAGAGCGGCCCTGGTCCCGAAGCCACGGCAACCAATCCCCATCTGGCTCGGCGGATCGAGCGAGGCTGCCTTCGACCGCGCGGCCCGGCTCGCGGACGGCTTCATCTTCTTCGGAGGTGGCCTCGAGCATGCCGTCGATGCCTGGGAACGGATGCGCGTCCGCGTGGATGCTCTCGGCAGATCGGTCGAAGCGTTCGGCCGGGAGTATGTGGTGCTCCCGCGGGGTGGTCTCGACGATCTCACGGCCGAGGTCGACGGTTGGCGCAAGGCAGGCGGGTCTCACGTTGCGCTTGTCACGATGGGCCTCGGCCTGACCTCGATCGATGGCCAGATCGAGTATCTAGCCTCCGTCGCCGCGGCGCTCAACCTGGCCTGAGCGGCACCACACCAGGGATCGGACCGGCTGGTCGCGAGGACCGCCTGGTGGAGCCAGGGGGGCTCGAACCCCCGACCTCTTGCATGCCATGCAAGCGCTCTTCCAGCTGAGCTATGGCCCCGCGCCATGGTACCGGGCCTACGCGGTCGGCCGCGAGTGACAAGCAACGGGATTGCAGTCGATGAATGGGCCAATTGCGGCCCGGACTGGTTGTGTCGGACAATGAGGATGCCAGTACCGTGCTGCGATTTCGGCAGCGGGACTGCACAAAAACCATTTCGACGCCAGGAGACCTCATGCCCGACGCAGCCGCTTTCGACAGGGACCCGGCCTCGGGCGCCAATTCGCCCATCGTGCAGGCGGCAGAGCGTCTCGTGTCGCGGATCGAGGCCCTGGTTGCTCAGGTTGCCGAGCTCAAGGCGGACAACGCGACACTGCGGCGAGAGGTGCGCGAAGCCCTCGCCCTGATCGACCGCGCCGGCGACGCCGCCGCACCGCTGCGCGTGACGCGTCGGGCGGCCGCGCCGGCGAGGCACGTGAAGAGCCGCCGCCGCGGCAAGGGCCCAAAGGGACGGGCGACGCCGGCGTCGGTAACCCCGGATATCGTCCTCGCCACGATCGGCAAGCTCGGATCCGCCTCGGCATCCGAGATCGCCAAGGAGCTGAGTGGCTTCGGCGACCAGGTGTCGGGGCGTGCTGTTCGCTGGCTTGCCGAACGAGCCGGCGCTGCGACAGTTGTTGGCGACGACGGCCAGCTGCGGTACCGGCTGCCTTCGACGCCACGCCCGAACTGATTCCCTAAGCCGTCCGTCGGGCCGGCACTCCATCGAGACCCTCGCGGATCGGCGTTGATATACACTGCGCTGCATGCTTGCGAACGAAGAAACACACATGCGAATCAATCCACGATGGCTGGCGCTGGCGATCGCCGGAGCGCTCGTGCTTGCCGGCGTGGCCGGCTGGTCGGTGATGAGCCAGGCGTCCGCGGCGGCACCCGCACCGGTCGGAGAGACGGTCGATCCTCCGGCCCCGCCGACAGTCCTTGTCTTCGTGAGCGGCGCCGTCGCGCATCCCGGTCTCTACGAGTTGAGCCCGGACGCGCGTGTCGCCGATGCTATCGCCGCCGCTGGCGGCTTCACGACCCTGGCCGACCCCGGCCATCTTCCGAACATGGCGGAGCGAGTGAATGACGGGCGCCAGGTGAACGTTCCCTTCATGAAAGCCGGGACGACCGCGGCCAAGCTCGACATCAACACCGCGGCGGAATCCGACCTCGACTCGGTGCCCGGAATGCCGCCCGGTCTCGCCGCGGAGATCGTCCAGTACCGCGAAGAGTGGGGGCCATTCACCTCGATGAGCCAACTCCACGCCGACCTCGGCGTCGACTCGGCGACGGTCACCGGACTCGAGCACTACCTGAGGGTCGTGCTTCAGCAGCAGTGACCCGCCTGGCCGGATCGAAGACCGGCCGGTGGGCGTCATTCGTGTGGGGCGCCTTCGCCGCGGGCTGTGGCGTGGCATTCGCGACGTCGCTGGCGGCGAACTGGGTCGTCCCGGTTGCGTGCGTGTCCGTCGCCGTGGCGCTCATCTTGGCGGCACTGATACCCGGCCGCGCTCTTGGTTTCGCGCTGGTGAGCGTCGCGATCGTCGCGGGACTCCTTCGGGGCGCGACGGCTGTTGTGACGCCCGGGCCCGGAACGGTCGACGGCCATCTCGGTGTTCGCGCGGTTGTCATCGAGGGCACGGTTCGAAGCGCAGACCCGGGCAGCGGAACCACGGCCATCATCGACGCAAGCCATCTCTCGGACGCCGACACGGATGCACGCGTCAGTGGCGGAGTCCTCGTTAGCGGGCCGCTGATTCCGGCACTGGCACCGGGCGACAAGGTCGAGATCGACGCTTCCGGTCTTCGGCCGTTATATCGCCGTCCCGGTGCCGACTCGGCGGAGACGCTCGAACGTGAAGACGTCGAGGCGATCGCAACGTCTCCGCAGGTGTTCGTCACCGCCGCTGGTGGTCCGTCTCCGGCGCGCTGGATTGCGTGGGTGCAGGGCCGGTTGCTGTCCGCGGTGAATCAGGCGCTCCCGGAACCGGGTGCCGCGCTGACGCTCGGTATCGCGTTCGGCATCCACGAGCCACTGAGCGATGACGTCCGCACATCGCTGCAGAACGCCGGGCTGATTCACATTGTCGTGGTCAGTGGTTTGAAGATCGTGCTTGCTCTCGGTCTCGTCGGCGCTGTTGCACGGGTTTTCGAATGGTCGCGGCGCCGCACATTGCTTGTTGCGCTGCCCCTCGTTGCCGCATACGTGCTCATCAGCGGCGCCGGTCCGGCAGCCATCCGCAGCGCGCTCATGGCGAGTGCCGCGATGTTCGCTGCAGCAGGTGCGCGTCGCACCGATCCGGTGCCGATGCTCGCGCTTGTTGCGAGCCTGATGCTCGGGGTCTCGCCGAACCTCGTGGAGGATCCGGGATTCCAATTGTCGTTTCTGGGCACCGCGGGAATCCTGTTGCTCGCCGCACCGATCGCCGCGCGAATTCCCGGGCCGCGCTTGATCGTCGAACCGTTCGCCGTAACACTCGCTGCGCAGCTCGCCACGTTGCCCGTGATGGCTGGGACATTCGGTGTCATCTCAGTCGCCGGTCCAATCGCGAACGCCGTTGTGTTGCCGCTTCTTCCTGTGATGATCGTCACGGGTGCCGTTGGCGCACTCCTCAGTACCGTCAACCCCGCGTTGGGCTGGGTGCTCCTGGAGGTGACGGGGCTCGGGACGTCCTTTGTCACCACGGTTGCTCGCGTGCTGACCGCTCTTCCCGGCGCCGCGATCCAGGTTGGAAACTGGCCTGCGTCGTGGTCGATCGCTGAAGCGTCAGGCGTCGTCGCTGCGCTGGTAACGCTCGCAGTGATGACGCGAAGGACCGTACTCGTCCGGTGAATCCGCGCGTCCTCATTGCTTCCGTGCTCGCGGGCGTCCTGGCCGCGGGCGGCGCGTTCGTCGTCGCGTCGCGGCCCGACGGGCGAATGCATGTCACGGTGCTCAACACCGGATCCTCCACCGCCGTGCTCGTAAGAACCGGCGACGGGAGCACGGTGCTCATCGATGGCGGCGCGTCCGCGACCGCATTACTCGCTGCCCTCGGGAGAGTCCTGCCTCCGGCAACCGGCCACCTCGACATGGTGGTGATCACTGGCGGAGAGGAGGCCGCCGTCGACGGGCTCGGTGGGCTTCCTGGCCACTACACGGTGGGGAGTGTCGTCGTCTCCGGCGAACTCAACCCCGGTGGCAACAATGTCGTGGCATCGCTCGAGACCACCGGTGCGAATGTCCTCGAGACGGACGGCGGAACCTGGTCGTTTGGAGGAGCGAGCTGGCGATGTCTCGGTTTTATCGCCCTGGCCACCGCCCGCCAGATGTGCGCGCTCAGCGTGCGTGACCCGACAGGACGCCTTCTTGTTCTTGGCGACACCGGTACCGCGGACCAGGAGAACCTCTGCGCGGTATACGGCAGTGCCCTCGACGCCGACCTAGTCGTCACGCCGCCCGGTGGCGCGATCTCGCCGGTACTGCTCTTCACCGCTGAGCCGCATGCGCTCGCGGTTCCGATCGCGGCAGGTGTCCCCGCCGTACCGGCACCTCCCGGATACGCCGTCGACCGCACCAGTACCGATGGCGATCTCAGCTACACCGGCGGCGCCGGCGGCCTCGTGGAGAGCACGTGAGCCGGCTTGCGATACTGCATCGATGGCGGCCACAGCTCCCCTGAATCAGCTGACGCTCATCCATGGCGAGGACCGCTTCCTGGTGGATCGATCGGTCAAAGCCTGGCGCGATCGTGCCCGGCCACCGCAGCTCGACATCGAGGTGTTCGAGGGCCCCGGACGCCTCGCGGAGTTCCGCCACGCGGTTGCCGAGATGCCGCTCTTCGATCCGGAGCGGGCGCTGCTGCTGCGCGATCCGCCGCAGGTCACCGGGTCTGCAAAACGGGGCGGTGCCGACCCTCCGGAACGGCTCGTCGAGATTCTCGGCGAGCTGGCGCCCACCACGGTGCTCTGCATCGCCGCGCATGCAAAGATCCCGGACCGCAACGCCGTCCTTGCCGCTGTGAAAGCTCGCGGTGGGACTGTGACGTTTCACCCGGCAGTGAAAGGCCGAGAGCTCAGATCCTGGGTTGAGCGCGAGATCGCCGAACACGGGCTGCGGCTTGCCGCAGGGTCGGTGGATCACCTGATTCGGGTCGCCGGGCCGGACCTTGGAAGCATCGAATCGGAGCTCGACAAGCTGGTCGCGTTCGCGGACGGGAAACCACTTTCGATCAGCGAGGTGCGCAGCGCGGTCGCCGGCGACGAAGCCACCGGGCTGTACGAAACGCTCGGCGAGTTGCTCGGTCCCACGCCGGCCAAGGGCGCCGAGTCCATCGATCGGCTGCTGTCTGAAGGACGGGCCGGTCCGTATCTGCTCGCGATACTCGCCGGTCAGATTCGCGATCTCGTGCTCGCGCAGGCGTATCTGCGGCAGCACGGCTCGGGCGCGGGTCTCGCTGCTGCTCTGGGCAAACCGGACTGGCAGGCGGACCGCCTCAGCCGCCAGGCAAGGAGCGTGTCGGCGACACTGGTCGCCGGGTGGCTCGCGGCGCTTCACGACGTGGACCGGAAGCTCAAGACAGGCGAGATCTCGGAAACCGACGGCCTGCGACTGGCGGTGCTGCGCGCGGCCGCCGAGGTCACTGCCGAGCGCGGCAAGCCCCGCCGATAGGGGCTCAGGCCCCGGGCGCTACTTGCTCTTCGGAGTCTTTGCGGCGGATTTGGCGGCAGCCGCCTTGGGCGCGGCGACCTTTGTCGCGGCCGCCTTCGGTGCGGTGCCCTTGGCGGCCGGCGCTTTCGGCGCCGTCTTGGCCGCGGATTTCGCCGCAGACGCGCGGGCAGGTTGCTTCGCGCTCCGTCCCTTGGCGCCGCCCGCGGCGGCAGATCGCACCGCGGCCCCTTCGGAGCCTTCGGCGACGTTCGCGAGGCGAGCAGCCATGGAGGCCAGACGGGACTTGCGGCGACGCGCGTTGTTCTTGTGGAGCACGCCCTTCTCCGCTGCGCGGTCGAGAGCTTTGATGGCTGCGTGCAACTCGGCCTCGCCGGTGGCGCCGCCCTCCTCAAGCAGGGCGTGGCGAGCCTTGATCACCTTGGTGCGGACCGCGGACTTCACCGCGCGATTGCGGATGTGTTTCCGCTCGCTGGACCTGATGCGCTTGCGCGCGGATCGGGAGTTGGCCATGCTCGCTCTTCTAGATCTTTCGATAACTGGTGCGCGCCCCCCGGGCAGATTCGAGCCAGGGACGCACGAAGCCAGCAGTATATCAGCGACCGTGTCTCGACTTTCCTGGCGGGTCGTCCCCGCATACGCAAAGCTGAATCTCGCGCTCGAGGTTATCGCCCGTCGCGACGACGGATGGCACGACATCGACAGCGTCCTGGTCCCGATCGACTGGCACGATCTCGTGGGGCTCAGCGTCGAGGCCGCTGACACCGCGGGTCAGCAGTTGAAGGTCGATGGTCCGGCCGCTGCCGGGGTGCCAAGCGGCGAGGGCAACCTGACGTTTCGAGCCGCGAGCGTGCTCCAGGAACTCGCCGGACGCCCGCTTTCTACTCGGGTCTGGCTTTCCAAGAGCGTCCCGCACGGCGCCGGCCTCGGCGGAGGATCGGCGGACGCCGCGGCAGTGCTTCGTGCCGGGTCCGTTTGGTTGGCGGACATGGGTACGAAGGTCGACCCCGATCATCTGGCAGCGCTCGCGCTCGGTATCGGGAGCGACGTGCCGGCGCTGCTCTCCCTGTCGGCCCACCGCGTCCGCGGCCGGGGCGATCGTCTCGAGCCGGTCCGAGCCCCGCAACTCCATCTCGCCATCGCTTCGACGACGCCCAGTTCCACTGCCGACACATACGCCGCCGTCGCCATCGACGAGATCCGGGAGGACGGCCGGTCGGCCCGGCTGGCGCGGCTGCTCGACGCCGGTCATGCGCCCGATACGGCGTTGCTGGGGAGCGCGCTGGAGGCTGCAGCGTGCCGTGCGAATCCCGCGCTTGCCGATGCCCTCGAACGAGCACGTGACGTCGTCGCCGGCGTGGCGTGGTTTCTCACCGGTAGCGGCGGTGCCGTCTTCTCCGTGACGCCCGATCACGCCACCGCCGAAGCGCTCGCGTCAGCGATGCGCCAGGCTGGGTACACCGCCCGCGCGTGCCGCACCGTCGGCTGACGCCCGCAGCACTACAATCCGATCCTCAGTGGCTGTCGCCAATGCACCTTCCGTCACGCCGCCGACGCCGGACACTTGTGACCACCCGGCTCCGGTCACGGGGATCATGGCGCACGAGTTCGCCCATTACGAGGGCGCCGTCGGTCCGGAGGGGCTGCGCCGGACGGTCACGTACTACGGGCCGATCGTCGGTGGGCTGCCCATCCGCGCGTGGCACTGCGAGGTGTGCGGTCTGCTGCGGCTGAGCTACCCGGACGGCCGCACCGAGGAGCGCCGCCTGTTCCCCGGCCCGCAACCGGGGTTGCTCGCCGCCGCATCGCCAGTGGCGACGGAACGCGTGCACTACGGCATGCAGGCGCGTGTTTCCGGATTGACCGCACAGCCGGCGTTCATCGATCAGTTGACCGGTGGCGAGTCGGTCATCCGGCCCATCCAGTTCCCCACAGTCACGCTGCCGGACTGGGACGCGATCACGTGGCTGACGGTGCTCGGCATGGTGGCCGTCCTCGTCGGGCTGTTGTTCGCAGGACTGTTCGCAACACTCGCCTACAGCACGCCGAGCATCGAGCTTCCGCTCGTGCTCACCATCGTGTTCATCTTCGTTGGCGTCGTGGCGCTCCGCCTCCTGGTCGCGGCGATCCGGTATTTCGCTCCGGCGGAGAAACTCAGTCCGAGTGCTGCGGTATCGATGCGGGGCAAACCCGAGCTCGACGCTGTGACGCGCACCGTGGTCGGGCTGCTCGTCGTCTGTGTCGTGGCGCTCTTCTTTGCAGCAGTGCTCGCGACGTATACGTACTCAACCCCGGGCGCGGAGTTCCCTGTGGTGCTGGTCGCGTTCGCGAGCGCGATCGTCGCCGTCGTGATCAAGGTCGTTGACGTCACCGTGCGTCACTTCAGCGGCAGATAACGGACCGCTAAGGAGTTCATGCCGCTCCACGCGCCGCCTGACCAGGACATCGTCATGGTCGGCGCCACCGGCGACCTCGCGCAGCGCAAGCTGATTCCCGCGCTGTACAACCTGCACCGCCAGAAGTTGCTGCCGGAGAAGGGCCAGATCATCGGCGCGGCGCCGTTCGACTGGAGCGACCAGAAGTTCCGCGACCTCGCCGAGACGGCAGTGAAGGAGTTCTCGCGCACCCCGCTGCAGAAGACGATCTTCGCGTCGTTCGCAAAACGGCTGAAGTTCGTTCCGCTCCCGGCGGATGGCAACCTCAGCGCCGTCAAGACCGCAACGACACTCGACCGACGTATCGCATATCTCGCGGTGCCGCCGTCGGCATTCACGTCGCTCATCGAAGGCATCAAGACGAGCGGTCTCGCCGACGGCACGTCGATCATCATCGAAAAACCGTTCGGCCACGACCTGCAATCCGCCGAGGAATTGAACCGGACACTCCACGATGTCGTTCCAGAGCAACGCATCTTCCGCATCGACCACTACATGGGCAAGGAGACCGTCCAGAACCTCTTGGTCTTCCGCTTCGGCAACTCGCTCTTCGAGCGACTCTGGAATCGCGACGCGATCTCGCGAGTCGAAATCATGGTTGCGGAGTCGCTTGGCGTTGAGATGCGCGGCAAGCTCTACGAGGAGATCGGCGCCATACGCGACATCGTCCAGAACCATATGTTCCAGGTGCTGTCATTGGTGGCGATGGATCCGCCGCTCTCCTTCGACGCGGAGGCCATCCGCAACGAGAAGGTCAAAGTCCTGCAGTCGATACAGCCGATCCATCCGCACGACGTCGTGCGCGGGCAGTACACGGCCGGGATGATCGACAACGAGAAAGTTGTGGGGTATCGCGCGGAACCGGGCGTCTCACCGACGTCGATCACGGAGACGTACGCCGCGCTTCGCCTGCACCTCGAGTCGTGGCGCTGGTCCGGCGTGCCGTTCCTGCTGCGCACGGGCAAGCGTCTGCCCACACGCGACACGCGCGTGGTGATCACCTTCCACGACGTGCCCTTGCATCTGTTCAAGACGGCCGGCGTGCATACCCTGCATCGCAACCGCCTGGTAGTTCGCATCCAGCCGGACGAGGGCATCGCGCTGTCGTTCGTCGCCAAGCAACCGGGACCGGATGTCACCGCGCAGTCCGTCGACATGAACTTCAAGTACGGCGATTCATTCAAGACATCGCCCCCGGAAGCGTACGAGCGCCTCCTCCACGATGCACTCAACGGTGATCACACGCTGTTCATCCGTGAGGACGAGGTCGAGTACGGATGGAAGGCGGTGGAGCCGGTGATCGAGGCGCCGCCGCCGATCACCTTTTACCCGGCAGGTACGTGGGGGCCCGAAGACGCCGCGCGGATCGCGAGCCCGAGCCACTGGGACAACTCGGTCGCTGCCGTATGACCCCGGCCCTGATCGGCGTCGACCTGGGCGGCACGAGCATTCGCGCCGCTGTGGCGATCGGCGAAGTCACGCACGGCGAGCCCGTGATCCGCGACACGCCATCACGTGACGGCCCGGCGGTGGTGCTCGACGCCGTTGCGGAATGCGCTCGCGAGGCCGCCGGCAGCGCGCACATCCGCGGCCTGGCAATCGGCATTCCCGGTCCGCTCGACCCTGGAGCAGGCATCGTCCATGACGCCCCGAACATGACCGGCTGGACCGAGACCCCTGCCGCGGCGATGCTCTCGGAGCGGGTGGGGTGTCCAGTCGTGATCTGTCACGACGCGGCGGCCGCCGGGTACGCAGAGTTGAAAGCAGGCGCCGGACGTGGCGCACGCCATCTGCTCTTCATCACCGTCAGCACCGGCATCGGCGGTGCGCTCTTCATCGACGGCGACCTGTACGACGGCGCCACCGGATCCGCCGGCGAGGTCGGGCACACACCGATCAGCGACAACGGACCCCGCTGCGGGCAAGGGCATCCGGGCTGCCTCGAAGGCATGTCGTCGGGCACGGCGATCGCCGCCCGTGCGCGAGCCGCGATCGCGGCCGGAACGCCGTCGTCCCTGAGCACCCTCGATCCCGCCACGATCGACGCCCGCGCCATCGTGTCGGCTGCGAATGCCGGCGATGCGCTCTCACTCCAGGTGTTCAACGAGGCCGGCCACGCGCTCGGCCGGGCAATCGGCGGATTCATCAACGTGCTGGCCCCGGATGTGATCGTGATCGGCGGCGGCCTCATCCACGCGGGTGAGTTGCTCCTCAAGCCTGCGCGCACCGCGGCCACCGAGATCGCCTTCGAGATCCCATATCGCCGCTGCAAGATCGTTTCCGCGGCGCTCGGCACCGACGCCGGCCTGATCGGCGCCGTGGCGTGGGCCGTGCGCAGCTTCGGGGGCGAGCCCGTAGGGATGCGCTAGGCCCGGCTGCCGGGATCCCCGGCACCCTCCACGCTAGCCCTGCGGGCCGGGCGCGGTGGGGGGAGGCGGTGCCAGGGGATGCGAGAGCATGTCGGCGCGCCGCTGGAGATATTCGTCGCGGGTGATCTCGCCGCGCGCATAACGGATGTCGAGCTCATGGAGGCCGGGACTTTGCCAGCCACCGTGCCAGTGCCCCTGCCATGGGCCGCCGCTCCACGGCCGCTGGTACACCGCGCGACGCCGGGATGAGCGCGCAAGCAGCACCACGGTGACGATGATCGCGACGAGCACGATCAACCAGATGACCCAGCCGATCCAGAATGGCCCGCCGTAGTAATAGAAGACGCGCATCCTCCGATCATACGAGTGCGCCGTGTCAAATCCATGACGGGGCTATGCGGATTGCTGCGTTAACGCGAATGACCCACCGGCTGCGAGCCGATGGGTCATGGAGTGATTAGCTCCGGGGGGTTGTTATGCGACGCCCCGTGCGGTGGTCGGGACTGCCGGCGACACCCGGGTCGTCGATACCCGCTTCTTCGAGCCCACAAAGCTGCAGATCTCGAACACGAAGGCTCCGAGGACCACGATCGCGGCGATCAGAAGGCCGATTGCCGCGTAGCCCGCGAACATTCCGATCTGGCCCCAGCCGTATGCGTTCAGCAACATGCTGCGAAGCGTGGTGCCCTTGAAGATCGTTGCCACTTCGCCGGCGAGCTTGACGTTGGTGGGGTCGGCCTGGGCCGCGGTGCTCAGCTGCGAGTACGTCTGGCCGGCACCGATTTCGCCGAGATGCACGTTGATGAAGTTATTGGCATAAACCTGTGCCTGCTGACCGGTGAGCAGTTCCTGGCCCGCGTACTGGGTCATCGCCACGTCATCGCTCTTGGGCAGTGCTGTCAGCGCAGGCGACCCCGCAACTGGGAAGTAGATCTGCTGAGCCGCGAGCTGATCGTGCACGGTCGAGGTCGCGAAGTTGCTCGCCCAGAAGGCAAACCCACTCACGAAGCCAAGGATGCCGATCAGTCCGATCTGCAGTACGAAAATCCGCCAACGCAATCCACTGGTCATGGTGGGTGTCTCCTCATGCGATGTTTTGATTGACCTGGACCTCATCCTGGGTGTCGGGGCATGTCGCCGCCAGTGCCACAAGACATGAGATCGAAGCCGGCAGGCGAGGAGTGGCAGGCCAAAGGTCCCGGCAGGAGGCCGGAACGGGATCAGCGCCAAGGGGTCATCGGTCACAGCGATCGAAAATCGGTCCACGCGACCACGGAAGGCGCTCAGGGACCTGTCATCTCCTCCTGCGTGCGTCGTGATATTCTGAATTTACTGAATATGAGTGAAGCCACGAGCAAGGCGCAGAGCACCTTCATCGAGGACATGGGCCAGATGATGGTCGGCTGGGGGATCGCGCGAACGAGCGGGCGGATCTACGCGTATCTCCTCCTCAAGAAAGAGCCCGCGACCCTCGATGACATCGCGGCCGCGCTCGGCATCGCGAAGAGTGGCGCCAGCGTCGCAGCGCGCCGGCTGGTGCAGCTCGGGCTCGCGCGTGCGGCCGGCCAGCCCGGCAGCCGGCGTGTCCTCTACGAGCCGCTCGACAACCTCGAGGCGATGACGTCAGCGCGGACGACGCAGATGCATCAGCTGGTTACCCGGCTCCGGCAGGGAGCGCGCGCCGCATCCGGAACGCAGAGCCGGCAGCGGATGGAGGTGATGGCCGACTGGTGTGACGCGCTGATCAAGGAGTTTCCCCTCCTGATTCGCAGGCTCGACAAGCGGAGGACTAAATGACCAGTGCGATGGTGATGCACGGGCTGACCAAGGATTACGGCTCGGACCACGGACTGTTCGACCTCGACCTGGAAGTTGCCGAGGGCGAGGTCTTTGGCTTCCTCGGGCCGAACGGCGCGGGCAAGACCACCACGATCCGGCTCCTCATGGGTGTCATCCATGCATCGGCCGGTAGCGCAACGATCTTCGGCCTCGACTGCGACCGCGACTCCGTTGCGGTGAAACGCGAGGTTGGCTATCTCCCCGGTGAGTTGCCGCAGTTCGGCGGCATGCGCGGCAGTGAGGTGGTGACGTACCTCGGTGGCATGCGTGGCGACATCGACAAGCCGAGGGTCACGGAGCTTTCGGAACGCCTCGAACTCGACCTCGGCAGGAAGTTTCGCGAATACTCGCGCGGCAACAAGCAGAAGCTCGGCCTGGTGCTGGCGTTCATGCACCGTCCCCGGCTGCTCATCCTCGACGAGCCGACGGGCGGTCTCGATCCACTCAATCAGCAAACCTTCCACAAGCTCGTCGGTGAGGTGAAGGCTCAAGGGACGACGGTCTTTCTCTCCTCGCACGTGCTGTCGGAGGTGGAGGAGACGTGTTCGCGCGTGGGCATCATCCGCGACGGCCGTCTGGTATCGGACATGACGATGGACAAGGTCCACGACCTCCGCTTCCACGAGGTGACGGTCGAATTCAGCGGCGATATCCCGGAAGCCGCCATTCGCGCCGCCGCAGGCGTGGAGGACGTGGCGGTGGACGGCACGCGTGTCACCTGCACCGTCCACGGTGGCTTCGACGGGTTGCTCGGGGCATTGAGCGGGCACACGGTGATCGACATGGTCAGCAAGGAGCCGAGCCTCGAGACGCTGTTCCTCAGCTACTACAAGCAGTGATGTCGCCGCGACTCCTGCTGCGCCTGCATCGCATCGGCCTGATCGCGATGGCGTACTTCGGCATCTTCTACGTCCTCGTCAACAGCGCGGCGTTTCCGATCATCGCGGGGAAGACACGCGCCGCGCAGGAGGCGTTCGGGCATTCGATCACCATCCTCGGCGGAACCTTCGCCTGGTTGTTGCCGGTGCCGGTTCGGCCCGATACCCCAGCCGGCTATCTGCAGTGGCGCGGCTACGGGTTCTTCGCGATCATCTTCGCCGCGTGGGCCGTCCTCAGCGCGTGCGGTGCCGTGCGGCGTGACGAGGACAGAGGTCTCGTCGAGACCTGGCTCTCGTCCGGCATCTCGCGTCTTCGCCTGCTCGCAACCCGGAGCGTGTTTTTCGCGGGACTGAGCGCGGGATCGTGTTCCTGACGGGGGTGGCCGGTTGGTTGGGCTGCATGATCGGGGGAACCCCGGGTGACGTTGCGGGGTTGATCGGAGAGAGCGTCGCGTTGTGGGGGCTGACACTCGCATGCTTCGGCATCGGGCTGGTCGTCGCGCAACTCGCCGGCGACTTCCGGTCGGCGGCGGCGTCCGGGAGCGCGTTGCTGCTCCTCATGTTTCTGATCGACAGCATCGGAAGATCAAGCGTCAATCGGTCGCCCTTGACATACGTCTCCGTGTTCTCCCTTTTCAACCAGTCCAATGCGGTGGCTCCCGGGGGCACATTCGATATCACCGCGACAATCCTTTTGTTCGTGGTGGCCGTTGCCGCGACTGTCATCGCGGCTGCGGCCTTTGTCCGTCGCGACGTCGGCGCAGGACTGATCCGCCCGCGTCCACGGCGCGCGTCCGACGTCCACGATGCGTCCTCCAATCCGCTGCTGCGCATCCCCGTGCTTCGCGGGCTGTGGATCCGGCGCGCGGGCGGCATCGGCTGGACCGTGGGCATGGGCGTGACTGCCGCAGCGGTCGTGCTCCTGGTGAATGCCACCGCAACGTTCTTCGCGTCAACGCCGAGCCTGCGACCGTATCTCCGCGGGCTCGGAGGCGACGTGCACACGGTGTTGCTTGCGCTCATCTGGCTGAGCTTTGCCCAGGCACTGCTCGCGATTCTTTCTATCACCACCGTCTCCCGCTGGTCATCGGACGACTCGTCGGGAGTGCTCGAGATGCAGCTTGCGGAACCGCTGCCGCGCTGGAGAGTCCTCGCTGAGCGCGCCGTCGAACTGACCCTCACGGTGACCGTGGCGTCCTTCGTCGCGATGGCCGTGATTCTCGCCCTGGCACCCTCCGAGGGGGTCGTCGTTGACGTGGGGAAACTGGCCATCGCCACGCTGCTGCTCATCCCCTTTGCGCTCACCTTCGCCGCGGCGGGCGCATTGCTTGCGGGCTGGCGGCCGAGGGCCGCCGTCGTCATCCTCTCGACGGTTGCGGTGATCTCGTATCTGGTCTTCGAACTCGGGCCGCTCTTCAAATGGCCGTCGTGGGCGGACAACCTGTCAGTCTTTCAGTTGTACGGCACACCCCTGATCACACCGGTGTTCGTGGGTGGGCTGATCGCGATGCTCGTCATCGTGGTCGTGGGTTTTGGATCTGCCGGCGTTGCGCTGGCGCGGCGGGACGTCGCCGCATAGGAGGTTGGCCGTGGCGGACAACGCGACGAGACAGGACGCTGCCCGCTGGATGTGGTCGCTCGGCGACTACGGCGCTGTCGCCGCGCACCTCGAGCCACATGCAATCGAGCTCGCCCAGCGCAGCCGCATCCAGGCGGGATCCGAAGTGCTGGATGTGGCCGCAGGCAACGGCAACTTCGCCATCGCCGCGGCTCGCCTCGGCGCGACAGTTGTCGCTACCGACTTGACGCCCGCAATGGTCCAGATGGGCGAGGCGCGGAGCCGCTCGCTCGGGCTCCCGATCGAATGGCAGGAGGCCGACGCCGAGCACCTTCCATTCGCGGACGAGCGGTTCGACGTCGTGGCGTCGGTCTTCGGCGCGATGTTCGCGCCGGACCCGGAGCGGGTCGCGCTCGAGCTGTTCCGCGTCGCCAGACGTGGCGGCCTCGTGGCCATGGCCAACTATGGCCCGAAGGGATTTCTTGGACGCTTCACCGCGTTGCTGGCCGAATACGGGCCGCCGCCGCCTCCGGGGATGCACTCGCCGTTCGAGTGGGGCGTCACCGACGAGGTGCACCGAAGATTCAAAGGACTCACCGCGTCGATCGAGATCTATCCGCAGGCACTCACCTTCGAATTCGACTCCCTTGACGCCGGATGGGAGTTCTGGGAGCGGGCCAACCCACCGTTCAGGGCGATCCTCGCGTTGCTCGACGAGGAGCGCGTGGCCTCACTCCGTGAAGAAGGCAAAAAGCTCTTCACCGAGTTGAACCAGGTCTCCGGCGGCGGCCTGACCCTCGAGTCAGACTACCTCCAGGTGCTCGCCCGAAAGAGCTGATCGCTCTCGCGTCGCCACAATCGCGTACTCGAACGCGTCGGCGAGCGCGCTCCACGACGCCTCGATGATGTTGGTGCTGCAGCCCACCGTGCTCCAGCGCCGGTGGTGGTCGCCACTTTCAACGAGCACACGAACACCGGCGGCCGTTCCATCGCGCCCATCGAGCACGCGCACCTTGTAATCGAAGAGCTGGGTGGCGCCGATCTCCGGGTAGCTCGGCGTCAGCGCCTTGCGCAGCGCGGCGTCGAGCGCGTTCACCGGTCCGTTGCCCTCCGCGACGGTGTGGACGACGGTATCGCCCACCTGCACTTTGATGGTCGCTTCGCACACGAGTGAACGACCTTCGCGTTGCTCGACCAGCGCGATGTAATCGATGAGCGTGAACGGCGCCGGATTGCCGCGAGCTCGATGCACCAACAGCTCGAACGATGCCTCGGCACCTTCGAACGAGTGACCACTGAACTCCAGTTGCTTCACCTCGTCGGCGACCCGCCGCGCCAGGGCTCGGTCCTCCGTCAGATCGACACCAAACGCCGCCGCCTTCTCGAGCACGGTGCCACGCCCTGACTGCTGTGTGATCACCGAGTGCCGCTCGTTGCCGACACGGGCCGGGTCGATGTGTTGATACGCGTAGGACGCCTTGCTCATCGCGTCGATGTGCTGGCCGCCCTTGTGCGTGAATGCCGCCTGGCCGATGTACGGCGCCGAGATCGGCGGCGCGATGTTGGCGATCTCCGCCACGTCACGCGCGACTTCCGTGAGCCGTGCCAGCTGCGCATCGCCGATGACCTGGACGCCCATCTTCAGCTGGAGGTTGGGAATCAGCGTGCAGAGGTTCGCGTTGCCGGTGCGCTCGCCGTATCCGTTGATGCACCCCTGCACCTGCACCGCCCCTGCACGCACGGCTGCAAGCGTTGCGGCAACGGCGCACCCGGAGTTGTCGTGACAGTGGATGCCGGCGATGCTGCCGAATCGCGCGGTCATGTCGCGGACCACTGTCTCCACGCGATCGGGGAGCGTGCCTCCGTTGGTGTCGCACAACGTGATGCGCTCGGCGCCGGCGGTCACCGCCACCTCGAGGCAGCGCATCGCGTAATCGGGGTTGCTGCTGTATCCGTCGAAGAAGTGCTCGGCGTCGTAGACGACTCTGCGGCCGTGGTCGAGAAACCAGCGCACCGAGTCGCCGATCATCGCGAGATTCTCATCGTTGGTCGTCCGCAACACGTCAGCGACCTGCCGGTCCCACGCCTTGCCGACCAGCGTGATGATCGGCGCCATCGAGTTGAGCAGCGTGCGCAGCTGCAGGTCGTCCTGCGCCGCCAGCCCCGGACGGCGTGTCGCGCCGAACGCCGCCAGCGTGGCGTTGCGAAGCGGGTGGTGCTGCATGGCCGAGAAGAACTCGGTGTCGGTGGGATTCGCGCCCGGCCAACCGCCCTCGATGACGGTGACTCCCAGCGTGTCGAGGTGATCCGCGATGCGCAGCTTGTCGGACACCGAGAAGTTGATGCCGACACCCTGCGCACCGTCGCGCAACGTTGTGTCGTAGATCTCGATGCTCACGACGCTGCCCCCACCGCGGTGAACTGGCGCACCGTCTCGCGCGCCACCGCGGCTGCGACATCCTCGGTGCCGGACGTCCCGCCAAGGTCGGGCGAGAGCACATCCTCGGCGATGCAGACGTCGACCGCGGATTCGATTGCCACGGCGAGGTCGTGGCGGTGCAGCGAATGGCGGAGCAGCATCGCGACGGAGAGGATCGTGCCGTACGGGTTGGCGATGCCCTTACCGGCGAGACGCGGCGCGCTCCCGTGGATGGGTTCGTACAGCCCCTGGTCGGACGCACCGAGACTCGCCGACGGCAGCAGGCCGAGCGAGCCGGCGAGCACGGCCGCCTCATCGCTGAGAATGTCGCCGAAGAGGTTCTCGGCGACGACGACGTCAACGGTCGCGGGCTCGCGGACGAGGCGCATCGCAAAGGAATCAACGAGCTCGTGCGTCAATGCGACGTCCGGATATTCGGCGCTGAGACCGGTCACGATCTCTCGCCAGAGCTGGCTCGTGATGAGCACGTTCGCCTTGTCGATCGAGATGAGCTCGCCGCGTCGCGATTGCGCAAGCTTGAATGCGACACGAGCTACGCGCTCGATCTCCGCCGCGCTGTACACGATGCTGTCGCGCGCGATCTCATCCGCGCCGGTGCCGGTGCGGCCACGCGGCTGCCCGAAGTACGCGCCGCCCGTCAACTCGCGAACGATCACGAGGTCGGTGCCGCGCACCACCTCGGGGCGGAGCGTTGTCCGATCCACAAGGTGCGGGATGGACTTTCACGGGACGGACGTTTGCGAAGACATCCATCTCGCGGCGCAGTTTCAGAAGGCCCGCTTCGCAGCGCTGCTCGCCACGGAGGTGATCCCACGCCGGTCCGCCGACCGCTCCTAGAAGCACGGCGTCAGCCGCCTTGCACGCTTCGAGTGTCTCGTCGGGCAATGGGGTACCGAACTCATCGATAGCGCGCCCGCCGATCAGATGCACATCGATGCTCACCTCGGCGCCATCTGCCTCGCACACCGTGGCGAGCACGCTGAGCGCCGCGTTGACGACCTCGGGGCCGACGCCGTCTCCCGGCAACACCACGAGATTCGCCTTCACGAAGTCGCTCCGGTGCGCGCCAGGTCCGGCATCCATGCGGGGCGGCGTTCTTCGAATGCGGTGATCTCGGCCTCGTGCTCGAGTGTCAGGCCGATGTCGTCGAGCCCCTCGAGCAGGCGGCGACGCTCGAACGCATCGATGGTGAAGCTGAATTTCAAGTCGCCGCAGGTCACCGTCTGCGCCTCGAGGTCGACCGCGACGGTGATGCCCGGTTGCTCGGCGGCGAGGTCCAGCAAGGCGCGCACCTCGTGCTCCGGAAGCGTCACCGGGAGCAATCCGCTGCCGAGCGCGTTGGTCCGGTAGATGTCGGCGAAGGACTCGGCGATGACGGCGCGCATCCCATAGTCGGCGAGCGCCCAGACCGCGTGCTCGCGCGACGAGCCGCATCCGAAGTTGCGGCCGGCAACCATCACCGTACCGCCTGCATACGCGGGTTGGTTGAGAACGAAGTCCTCCTTGACGGCGCCGGACGCGTCGCGCCGCCAGTCGTTGAACAGATATTCACCGTAGCCAGTGCGCTCGATTCGCTTGAGGAACTGCTTGGGGATGATCTGGTCGGTGTCGACGTCGGAGCGGTCGAGCGGAATCAGCACACCTTCCTCGCGGTGGAACGGTCTCATGAGCGTCCCGCCGCCACCGGCATGCGGCGGATATCGACGAATCGTCCCTCGACAGCGGCTGCAGCAGCCATCGCCGGAGACACGAGGTGCGTCCGTCCGCCGCGCCCCTGACGGCCCTCGAAGTTGCGGTTGCTGGTGCTCGCGCATCGCTCGCCGGGTTGGAGGATGTCGGGATTCATGCCGAGGCACATCGAGCACCCGGGATTGCGCCACTCGGCGCCCGCACTCGTGAAGATCGCGTCGAGTCCCTCGGATTCGGCCTGCGCCTTCACCTGCGCCGAACCCGGAACCACGAGGACTCGCATGCCGTCGTGGACGCGCCGGCCGTCGAGCATCGCAGCCGCTGCGCGCAGGTCTTCGATACGGCCGTTGGTGCACGAGCCGATGAACACCGTGTCCAGCTTGATGTCCTCGATCGCGGTACCCGGCTCGAGGCCCATGTATGCCAATGCGCGCACCGCCGACTCGCGCTCAGCCGCATCGTGAAAGGACTCCGGGTCCGGAACGCGTCCTGTCACCGGCACCGATTGCGCCGGGGTCGTTCCCCACGTCACCGTCGGCTCGATCGTCGCCGCGTCGATGTGGACCACACGGTCGTACACGGCACCTTCGTCGCTGCGCAGTTCGCCCCACGCCGCTACCGCCTCGTCCCAGGTTTCCCCAGTGGGGGCATACGGACGGCGCTTGATGTACGCGAACGTTGTCTCGTCGGGGGCGATCATGCCGGCGCGGCCACCGCCTTCGATGGTGAGATTGCACAGGGTCATTCGCTGTTCCATCGAGAACCCGCGAACGACGGAGCCCGTGTACTCCACGACATGGTGGGCCGCTCCGGCGGTGCCGATGGCGTTGAGGACGGCGAGCGCGGCGTCCTTCGCCGTGACACCGACGGGCAGCGTGCCCTCGATGCGCACCTCCATGGTCGCCGGACGTGACTGACGAAGACATTGCGTGGCCAGGACATGCTCGACCTCGGACGTGCCGATGCCGAGCGCGAATGCTCCAAAAGCCCCGTGGGTGGCGGTGTGGGAATCGCCGCAGACGACGACCGTGCCCGGCAGGGTTAACCCCAGCTCCGGTCCGATCACGTGGACGATGCCCTGCCAGCGATGGCCGGCGCCGAAGCACGCGATACCCGAGTTGTCGCAGTTCTTCCGCAGCGCGTCCATCTGCGCCACGCTCATCGCGTCGGCGCCGGTGACGCCGTCACCGTCGGTGGGCACGTTGTGGTCCATCGTGGCAACAACCAGTCCCGGCCGGCGCACCCTCCGGCCCTCGATCCGGAGGCCTTCGAATGCCTGTGGCGAGGTCACCTCGTGGACGAGATGCAGGTCGACGTAGAGCAGCGACGGTTCGCCGGGCTCACCGGCCACGACGTGCGCGTCCCAGATCTTGTCGAAGAGCGTTCGTGGTGTCATTCCACCCCCGAGGGTGTGGCCGCCGGCCTGCCAACGGCGCTCGCCTCCGCGGCTGTCTCCATCGCCGCCATGCGCTCGGGTGGGACTCTCGGTCCCGCGGCGAGGCGCGCCGTCAAGCGGTTGAGCGCATGCACGTATGCCTTTGCCGCAGCGACGAGGATATCGGTGTCGGCTCCGTGGCCCGAGCTCAACGCTCCGTCCCGGCGCAGGCGGACGCTCACCTCGCCGACGGCGTCCATACCTTCGGTGATCGCCTGAATGGCGAACTCCTCGAGCTCTGCCTTGACCTGAACGAGTGAGTCGATGGCCTTGTACGTCGCGTCGACGGGGCCGTCGCCCATGGAGACGGCTTCGTGACTTACACCATCGCTGAGCAGCATGCGGACGGTGGCGGTTGCGCGGAGGTTGGTGCCGCAGCTCACCTGCAGATGCTCGAGACGGAACGTTTCCTCACTGCCCTGGCGTTCGTCGGCGACGATCGCCTCGAGGTCGCGGTCGGTGACATCGCGCTTGCGGTCGGCGAGCTCCTTGAAGCGCACGAAAGCGCGTTGCAATTCCTCGCCGTCGAGCTTGTACCCGAGCTGGTCGAGGCGGTCGCGGAGCGCGTGTCGTCCGCTCAGCTTGCCGAGGACGAGTGTGGATCCCGCGCCAACCTGACCCGGTTCCATGATCTCGAAGGTCCTGCGGTCCTTGAGCATGCCGTCCTGATGGATGCCGGAGTGGTGCGCGAACGCGTTGGCGCCCACCACGGACTTGTTCGGCTGCACGAGCATGCCTGTGAGCTGCGAGACCAGACGCGACGTGCGGTACAGCTGCGAGTGGTCAAGCTGCGTCGCGACGCCATACACCTCCGGATGCAGGCGCGTCGCCATCGCGACCTCCTCGAGTGCGGCGTTGCCGGCCCGCTCGCCGATGCCGTTGACGCAGGTCTCGATCTGACGCGCGCCGCCCAGCACGCTGACCAACGAGTTGGCCGTGGCGAGGCCAAGGTCGTTGTGGCAGTGGACGGACAGCACGACGTTGCGCAGCGCCGGTACCTGGAGATACATCCACGCGATCAGGTCGCGCCATTCGTCTGGCGTCGCATACCCGACGGTGTCGGGAAGGTTGATCGTCGTCGCACCTGCTTCGATGCAGCCGTTGACGATCTCCGCCAGGTAGTCCCGCTCGGTGCGGCTCGCGTCCATCGGGGAGAACTCGACGTCTTCGCGAAACGACTTCGCGAGCGCGGTCATCTGCACCGCGTGATCGAAGACCTCGCGCTGCGTCATGCGGAGCTGGCCTTCGCGATGAATCGGCGACGTGCCGATGAACACGTGGATGCGGGCATTTGCCGCCGGTTCGAGCGCTGCCGCACAAGCACGGACATCGGCCTCGAAGCAGCGTGACAGCCCGGCGATCACCGGTCCCTCGACCTGCTCGGCGATTGCCTTCACCGCGGCAAAGTCGCCCGGGGAGCTGTGCGGGAACCCGGCCTCGATGACGTCGACCTTGAGTCTCGCGAGTTGATGCGCGATCTGGAGCTTGTCCTCGGCGTTGAGCGCGACGCCCGGCGACTGCTCGCCGTCGCGCAATGTCGTGTCGAGAATCGTCAACTTCTCGGTCATACTCGCGCCTCCTCGCGATCGGACTCGGCCAGCACCTTGTCCATGCCCGGCGCGGTCTTCTTGTCGAGCCAGCCCATCTTCGAGCGCAACTCGGCGCCGACTCGCTCGATCGGGAGGTGCATCTCCTCGTCGCGATACTCGACGAAATTCGGCCGTCCGGCCTCGTTCTCCGCGATCCAGGCCTTTGCGAACGTGCCGTCCTGGATGTCGGTGAGCAGCTTGCGCATCGTCTCGCGCGTACGCTGATCTACCACTTTCGGCCCGCTGACGTAATCGCCGTATTCCGCCGTGTCGCTCACCGAGTAGCGCATGTATGAGAGGCCACCCTGGTACATGAGGTCGACGATGAGCTTCAGCTCGTGCATCACCTCGAAGTACGCGAGCTCAGGCTGGTATCCCGCCTCGGTGAGGGTGTCGAATCCTGCCTTCACGAGCGACGTGATCCCGCCGCACAGCACTGCCTGCTCGCCGAAGAGGTCGGTCTCGGTCTCTTCCGCAAACGTGGTCTCGAGGACGCCGGCGCGCGTACCGCCGATGCCTCGCGCATAGGCCAGCGTGCGCGCACGCGCACTGCCGGTCGCGTCCTGGTGCACCGCGAACAGACAGGGGACGCCCTGACCCGCGGCAAAGGTGCTGCGCACCAGATGCCCTGGTCCCTTCGGCGCCACCATGCTCACGTCGACGCCTGCGGGCGGGTCGATCAGCTCGTAGCGGATGTTGAAGCCGTGCGCGAACATCAGCATCTTGCCCGCATGCAGGTTCGGTGCGATCGCCTCGTCGTACAGCGCGCGCTGCCCGGTGTCCGGCGTCAGCATCATGATGACGTCGGCTTCCTCGCTCGCCTTGGCTGGCGTCACGACGCGCAACCCCTCGGCTTCGGCTGCGGCGCGGCTCTTGCTCGACTCGAGGAGCCCGACGCGCACGTCGTGTCCCGAGTCACGCAGGTTCAGCGCGTGGGCATGGCCCTGCGAGCCGTACCCCAGGATCGCGATTGGCCTGCCAGACAACGCCTCGGGATCGGCGTCTGCGTCGTAGTACATCCGAGCGGTCATTGATCGCTGCCTCCTCTACGGGTATTCACACGGTGCCGGTGTTGTCTTCCGCAACGCCTGCGGCGAGCGACGGATCGGTCTGTTGCTCATCGCCGTCGATCGCGAAGTCCATGAGTCGGATGCGCGCCTGGTCGCCACGCACGAGCGCGACGACGCCGCTGCGCGCCAGTTCCTTGATGCCATACGGGCGCATGAGCTCGATGAAGTTGTCGATCTTCTCGGCGCTGCCGGTCACCTCGATGATCACCGAGCTGGCGGCGACGTCGACGATGCGGCCACGGAAGATGTCGACCAGGTTCAGCAGCTCCGTGCGCTCACCTGGTGGCGCGTGCATGCGCACCAGGACCAACTCGTGCGCGACGTTGCGCAATCCCGTGATGTCGTCGATGGTGATGACGTCGATGAGCTTGGCGAGCTGCTTGGTTGCCTGCTCCGCCTGCTGCCGTCCGACGTGCACCGTGATGGTCATCCGCGAGATCGAGTCGTCGTCGGTGGGCCCGACGGAGAGCGAGTCGATGTTGAATCCGCGCCGCCGGATCATCGAGGCGACGCGCTGCAGCACCCCGGGCTTGTTGTCGACAAGCACCGAGAGCAGACGGCTCTGCGTCATCAGCTCGCCTCGACGAAGTCGAGCATGCCCTTGCCGAGCGGCACGATGGGGTAGACGTTGGCGTTGGGGTCGATGTTGAAGTTCAGGAGCACCGGTCCCTTGTGCGCCATCGCCTCGTCGAGCAACCGTCCGACGTCCTCGATGCGGTCGGTGGACAGCGCCTTCATCCCGAAGGCGTCTCCGAGCTTGACGAAATCCGGCGTGAACGTCAGGTCGACGGCAGAGCGCACGCCGTCGTAGAAGTCGTCCTGGAACTGGCGGACCATGCCCAGCGAGGAGTTGTTGAGGATGACGACGTTGACGTCGATGTTGTTCTCGACCATCGTCGCCATCTCCTGCATGTTCATGACGAAGCCGCCTTCGCCGGTGACGCAGAACACGGTCTTACGAGGATTCGCCAGCTTCACGCCCATGGATGCGGGAAATGCGTAGCCCATGGTCCCGGTCCCGCCTGAGTTGAGGAAGAGTCCGGGCTTGCTGTAGTTGAACCAGAGCGCTGCCCAGATCTGGTTCTGGCCGACGTCCGCGACGACGATCGCCTCGTCCTCGCAGCGCGCGTACATCTCCTCGAGCACCTGTTGCGGCTGGAGCAGGCCGGTGTGATTCGTGAAGCGCACCGGGTGCTCCTCCCGCCATTGATCGATCTGCGTGAGCCACGCGTGCTCCCGCTTCGGCTCGACGAGGAGGTTCAGCTCGCGCAACGCAACCTTCGCGTCGGACACGACACTCACGTGCGGAACGACGTTCTTGCCGATTTCGGCAGGGTCGATGTCGATATGCACGAGATGCTCGACGCGCGGTGCGAACGAGTTCGAGCCGGGTGGTGACCCTGTCGTCGCAGCGCATGCCGATCATGATCAGCACGTCCGCTTCGCATACCGCTTTGTTGGTGTATCCCGCGCCCATGAATCCCACCATCTGCAGGGCCATGGGGTCCGTCACCGGGAATGCGCCGGTGCCGAGCAGCGTCCAGCCGACCGGGATGTGCGCCTGATGCGCAAGCTCCGCAAGCTCCTCCTCGGCGCGGGCGATGAGCACGCCGCGGCCCGCGAGGATCACGGGACGCTTCGCGCCCTTGATGAGCTCGGCGATCTGGCGCAGCTTGGCGGGATCCGGCCTGGGCGGCGCCGGGTATGACCGCCGCCGCACGGGCGTCTCCGGGTAGTTGAACGCGGTCATCGCGGCCTGGAGATCCTTGGGGAAGTCGATGAGCACCGGGCCGGGGCGGCCGGTCCGCGCAATATGGAACGCCTCCTGGATCGTCGGCGCGATGTCCTCGGCGCGCGTGATCAGGTACGAGTGCTTGACCACCGACATCGTCGAGCCGATGACGTCGGACTCCTGGAAGCTGTCGGTCCCGATTGCCGTCGACGGCACCTGGCCGGTGATGGCGACGACGGGAACCGAGTCCATGTAGGCCGTGGCGAGTCCGGTGACCAGGTTCAGTGCGCCGGGCCCGCTGGTCGCGAACACCACACCGACCGATCCGCGCTTGCTGCGCGCATAGCCGTCAGCGGCGTGCGCGCCACCCTGCTCGTGACGCACGAGGATGTGGTGGAGCGCCGGGTATTCCGGCAGATAGCGGTACAGCCAGAGATTGGCGCCGCCGGGGTATCCGAAGATCGTGTCGACACCCTCGCGGATGAGCGATTCGAGGGCGACCTGCGCGCCGGTGAGCATCCGGGGCGGCTCCGCCAGGCCGTCGGGGTTTGCTGTTGTCGTCGCAGCCGCACTCGAGCGTTGATCCGTTCGGGCGGTGATCATTGGTAATAGCGGTTGAGCGATCGGCGCACGAATTCTTCGCTCTCGTCGTGCCGGGGCGTCCCGGGAGCGAAACGATCCGCGCGTGCAGCGTCGAGGCGTTCGGACTGGGATCGATCGTCGCCAGTTCTCGCGTCCCAGCGAGTCGGTGTCCCCATGCCGTCATACGGGGCGGGTGCCTTTCCGGGGCCGGCCATGACTGTTCCTCCGAGTGGTGTGCGCCGGGTACAAAAAAAGGCCCCCTCGTGGGAGGGGGCCTTTTGCTTGATTCCGGCTTGGTGGTGTGCCTACCTGCGCACGCGCCTGGCCTGAAGCATCAAAGCCCCGCTCCTAATCAGGAGCAGGCCTACCAGCAGGACCAGGGCGGAGCCGTACAACATCTCGGCGAGAGAATACGGCCTGCACGGCTCTCCAGTCAATGCACGGACCTGTGACGGCTGCACCGTATGCTTCCGCGCATGCCTGATTCAGCTTCGACCAGACCGAGCTCCGTGATGCTGCATGGACCCGACCGCGCGCCCGCGCGGGCGATGCTGCGTGCGATCGGCTTCAGCCGCGAGGACCTCGAGAAACCGATCATCGGCGTTGGTCATTCGTGGATCGAGACCATGCCGTGCAACTGGAATCATCGCGAACTCGCGGAGCAGGTGAAAGCAGGCATTCGCGCAGCGGGCGGCACGCCGATGGAGTTCAGCACGATCGCCGTCAGTGATGGCGTGACGATGGGAACGCAGGGGATGAAGGCGTCGCTCGTCTCTCGCGAGGTCATCACCGACTCGATCGAGCTCGTCACTCGAGGGCACAGTTTCGACGGTCTCGTGCTCATCGTCGGGTGTGACAAGACGATTCCGGCGGCCGCGATGGCCCTGTGCCGCATGGACATTCCCGGGCTCGTGCTGTATGGCGGCACCATCCAGCCGGGGCGGTGGCGGGAGCGCGATCTCACCGTCCAGGACGTCTTCGAAGCCGTCGGTGCTTTCAACGCCGGCAAGATCGACGCCACGGAACTGCGGGCTGTTGAGGAGCACGCGTGCCCGGGTGCGGGCGCATGCGGCGGTCAGTACACGGCAAACACGATGAGCACCGCGCTCGAGTTTCTCGGTCTCTCGCCGGCAGGGAGCAACGCCGTCCCGGCGACCCATCCGGACAAGGCGGCGGTTGCGGAAGCTGCGGGGCGCCTCGCCGTTCGCCTCGTGGAGGAGGGGACCAACGCGCGCTCGATCGCGACCCGCGATGCGTTCGAGAATGCGGTCGCCTCGTTCTCGGCGTCGGGTGGATCGACCAACGCGGTGCTCCACCTCCTTGCCATTGCTGCGGAAGCCGGCGTCAAGCTCGCGATCGACGACTTCGACGCCATCTGCGCTCGGACACCCATCCTCGTCGACATCCGGCCCGCGGGTCGCTTTGTCGCGACAGACGTCTTCGCGGCGGGCGGCCTCGCCGTGCTGATGCAGCGAATGCTCGAGCTCGGGCTGCTCCATGGCGACGCGATGACCGTCGACGGGCGGACGATCGCCGAGGTTGCGGCCGCTGCGACAGAGACGCCTGGGCAGCAGGTGATCCGGCCTGCCGATGCGCCGCTTCGTCACCACGGTGGGATCGCGGTGCTGCGGGGCAACCTCGCAGCCGACGGCTGCGTGGTCAAGCTCGCCGGCAACGATCGCGAGACCCACCGCGGCCCCGCGCGTGTTTTCGACTCGGAGGAGGACGCCTTCGCGTCGGTTCGCGACGGCGGGGTCCACGCCGGTGATGTCGTCGTGATCCGCTACGAGGGGCCGGTTGGCGGACCGGGTATGCGCGAGATGCTCGGCGTGACGAGCGCGATTGTGGGCGCGGGCCTGGGCGACGAGGTGGCGCTCATCACCGACGGACGTTTCTCAGGCGCGACGCACGGGTTCATGGTTGCTCACATCGCGCCCGAGGCTGCCCTCGGGGGCGCGCTCGCGGTGGTGCGCGACGGCGACATCGTGAGCATCGACGTCACCAAGCACCGGATCGATGTCGAGCTGGACGACGAGGAGATCGCGAGCAGGCTCGTCGACTGGAAGCCGCCCGCGCCGCGCTGGGCGACCGGGGTCTTCGCCAAATATGCGGCCACCGTCTCGTCAGCGAGCTTCGGAGCAGTTACCGGGCGCTGACCCCGAACTTCCCCACCGCTCCCCGCAGGCCACGGCAGCCGATGCACCCGGTGCAGTCGACGCAGTCCGAGCACGCCACACACGCGATGCAGCGGGTGCAGCGGAGGCAGGCGATGGTGAGCACCGAACGCCGGATCGCCGCACTGAAGAACGTCAGGATGCTGCCCGCCACGGCCGCGCTCCCGACGGTCACCGTGCTCCTGACCACCGCCGCGCTGAGTGCCGTCGCGGCGCTTCCGGCCACGGCGGCGGATCCGCTGGTGAGCACTGACCCTGCAACGGCAGACGAGTACGAGGTGGAGGCCGAGCCGGCGACGGCGGTCGAGCGCCTCGTCGCCACACTCCCGGCGACGGCGGAACTCTCGACGGTGAGTGCGCTTCCCGCCACGGCAACGCTGTCACGCGCGAGCGCCAATCCGCGCGGGGCGTCGTGAGCGTCCGGCTCCGCGGCCAGCGATCGCCGGAACGCCAGAACGCGGGTCACGGTGACCGTCACGAGCAGGCCCGCGCCGACCGCGAGCACGATCCGCCGTCGCTGTTCCGCCGACATCCTGGTCAGTCTAGGTGAAGTTCCTCGCAGCCACGGCCGGAGCAGCCGCCCTACTGGCGTTGGAGCCGCTCGTACACCTGCCGGAAGTTGCCCCCTTGCGCCAGCGCAGCCTGTGAGTTGATCAGGTGGTTGTTTGCGTCGACGTGCACGAGGCCGGACGGCCACCCATTTCCGCCGCGCTCGTAAAACGCGTACTGGCGCGTGACCTTCATGTGCCAGAGGTTGACGCCGACCTGCTGGAGCTCCTCCGCGATCTGCTCCCCATCCGGCGCGTCGACCTCCACGCCGAAGACGGAGAGATCGTCCTCCCAGATCTTGACCTTGATGTCGGTGTCCTGGTACTGCCGCATCCACTGCGTCGTCAGGTCCGAGAACAACTCCTCCTGCGTCGTCGCCTGGAGGCGTGCATCGGCTTCCTGGTAGTGCTCGAGCAGGTCCATGCGGAACATCCCGTACGAGTCGGGGTCCTCGCGCATCAACTGTTCGGACCGGTTCTTGACGGTCTGGACGAACAGCTCCTTGCCGTGCGTCAATTCCGTTTCCGCGCTCGCTATGGCCTGCACATGGCTTGTGTAGAAGTCGCGCAGGTTGGCCGAGGTCATCGCCGCCCTGGCTCGGTCGCCCTCCTTGATGATCGCCTTGAACGCGTCGATGACGAGGTCGGACTTGGTCGCCTTGGCGAATTCTCCGAGCACCTTCTCCTCGAACATCTCGAAAACGGCCTCGGCAAAGTGCGGCGCCGCCGAGGCGCGAGTCGAACTTGTCAGCACCTTGTCGAACGACGTCAGGGCCATGAACCAGAACGAAAGGATCTGTAGCTCGAACTCGAAGATCCCCGCTGCGAGACGCTCGTCGTCGAGGTCGCTGTCCCCGGCTTGTCGCGGCGGCGCGGTGACCGCCGGCGCCGGCGCCGGCGCTGCGGCAGACATCTGTCCCTGCCGCTTGGCGATGTGCTGCGCGTGGGCCTGTTGGTGATGCACGCTCGGCTGCGTCTTCGGGCCTCCGTGCTGGAGATGCTGCAGGTGCGCCGGGGGCGGCGGGTTGTCACTCATTGCGCCACCTCCGCGTCGCCATAGGAGGTTCCGGTGGTCGGATCCGTGGTCGTGGTCGAGCCCGATGTATCGGTGGTCGTCGACCAGCCGTTGGTGTTCCGTGTCGTGGTGTTCCCCGCGCTGTCGGTGTACGTGACCGTGCCCGTCCAATCGGTGGTCGTATAGCTGCCGTCCGCTCCTCCCTGCGTCTGGGTGCCGTCGGTGCCGGTGTACGTGTACCCGCCGTCGGCGTCGAACCTGGTCACGCCGCCGTCCGGGTCCGTGTGTGTCGTGACGCCGGTCGCGTCGGTGTGGGTGATGCCACCGTCGGTTCCGTATGTCGCGGCCGAGCCGTCCTCGCTCGAGACCGTTGTCGAACCATCGGGGTTGACGTTGGAGAAGGTGCCGTCACCATTGTCGGTGATGCCATCGCCTGCGTCCGCGGCGGCGGCGACGCCGTCGCCGCCTTCAACGGCCTGCCATTGCGATCCGTCCCACCACCACTGCCCGTCCTCGGAGCGGGGAGCATCCTGAGGAATGACGCTCATGTTCGTTCTCCCTCCAGCGGTCTTCCAGAACGACCCGCCAGCGCACGGGCACCGGCATTCTAGCCAGTCTGCTTCACCCTTGAAAACCTTCAGGTCGTCCGAGGGCGGTATCGCTGAGCCCGCACGAGCGTGAAGACGCACAGCGCGAACAGCGCGACGCCCAGAAAGGTCAGGACGACCGGCGTTACCAGTGACTCGGCGTAGGCACACCACCTGACAGCCTGACGTTGATCGTCCTGTCGACGTCGGACACGTCGACGCCGTCAATCGTGCCCACTACAACCTGCCCGTTGCCGCCGACCAGACTGCCGCCGGTCACCCATGTGCCAGTGCAGTCGTATGAGGTGTCGGACTGCGTGGCGTCCGTGTCCGCAACGCAGTCCGTGACCGTCGCCCGAGCCGGCGTGCCGGTGAACTGCACGACCCCGAGTGAGACACCCCCGGCTGCCAGGCCCAGTGCAGCTAGCATCAGGAACGCCACACAGGCTTTGCTGAACCAATTGAGGCGGATCTGGAAACGCGTTACCCCGGTCGCGACAGGGTGTTCATGGCCATCGGGCGCGCGATCGAGCAGCGACTCCGGTGCCGGTTCCATGGCAAGCACTCGCCGCCCGAGAACGTACACACGGTACGGGCGGTCGGTGAGGATCGCGCTGTAGGCCGCGATGACGCCGGACGACACGTGCGGTGGTCTGGGGAGCGTGAACGCGCGACCGGCGACCTCCAATGTCGGCACGGCGCTGCGACCTGCCCGGACCAGTCCGATCGACACACTCCCGGTCACGCACTCCACGGGGCGACGCATCGTGTGCAGGTACGCCCGCGCCGCGATGGCCGTGAACGCGGCCACGATGACCGCGATGACAGCAGGGATGATCCAGTTCTGCGCTTCGACTCCGGGCGTACGAGCACTGTTGACGGCTTCCAGCAGCATCCAGACGCCGAATCCCTCGCCCAGCGCGACGCCGACGGAGCAGGCGACCAGCATGCGCCGGCGCTCCCCGCCGCCGAGACGGCCGAGCCGGTTTGCGTCGAGATCGGCGCGCGTGATCTTGAACGCATGCAACAACTGCTGTTGTTCGTCCACCGCGTCATTGTCGAACCCGTGCGAGCAGGTTCGTCGTGTGCTGAAGTTCCCTGCCGTGGCCGGCGTCGTGATCGGTGAGAATCTCGCCTGCGATGACGACCAATCCACTGTCATTGGGCGACCCGGGTTCGACGCCACCCCCGCCGGTCCGCATGCGCCAGGCCATGCTCGTTGCGGAGGACTGGTTGCTCGCGGGCTGGATCGCGTTCGTGTCGCCCATCCTCTTCCGCGTTCAGGGTGGATCCGGGCCGTTTGACGGCGGCGCGCCATTGCTCGGCGCGCTCCGTCTCGGCGCAGTACTCGGTGGCCTCGTCTGCATTGCCGCGCGCCAGGATCCCGCGAGCGCGACGCCGCGCGGACGCTCCCTGACAAACAGCGGTGCGGTGGGGCCGCTCTGTGGCGGCATGCTCCTCGTTGCGATCAGTGGTTTCACAGCCCTCGATGCCAACTCGGCAGTCGGTGTCGCCGTCATCGCCGTCTTTGTGGTCGTGATGGTCGTGGTGCACGAGGCGGTGCCACCGCTCGGCCCCCCGTACCGCCGCGCGCTGATCACCCCGTTCGTGATGGTTTCAGGGGGCCTCTTCTGGACGTTCATCGCCGCGCTCTCCGGCGAGCCCGGATCCGCAACGCCTGCGGCTGCGGTGTCGGATTCGCAAACCGCTGTCGAGGCGATCGCGTTTCTGCTGGCGTTCTCCGCGGTGTTCTACGCGATGCTCGTGTACGCGCCGCGCCAGGTCGCCGAGCGCGATGGCGGCCTCATGACGTGGTTGCTGCGCTACGTGCTGTTCGTCGCGGGTGTCGCGTTCGGTCTTGCCTGGCCGCGACTGTTCGGGGCGTAGTCCGGGCTCAGAGCAGCCCGGATCCGACCTCCACCTCGACCGGTGTGGGACCGCCGAGGTCCGTGGCCACTTCCGAGCCGACGGGCTCCTCCTGCGCGGGGATGCCGCGCGCCTTGGTCCGCAGCGGGACTTCCTTGATGAACAGCGTCAGCAGGAAGGCGATCGCGAGGATGGGCACCGCTGTGAGGAACACGACGTGCAGCGACTCCGAGACCGCGTAGACGAGGCCTGTGTGAATCGCCGGTGGGAGGTGTGCCAGTTGCGCCGGGTTGCCCTCGAGCGATGCTGGGTTGATCCCGGAATGCAGGGCACTTGCCGGCAGGTTCTTCTTCAGGTTGGAGGCGAGCTGATTGCTGAAGATCGCACCGAAGATCGCTACACCGAAGGACGCGCCCATCGAACGCAGGAAGGTGGCTGAACTCGTTCCCACGCCGAGGTCCCGTTGCTCCACCGCGTTCTGGACGGCGATGACCAAAACCTGCATGACGCAGCCGAGTCCGAGGCCGAGCACGACCATGTACAGCGAGAGGAAGACGCGTGGCGTCGTCGGGTCGATGGTCGAGAGCAGGAAGACACCAATTGCCGCGAGGGCTGTGCCGATGACCGGGAAGATCTTGTATCGCCCGCGGCGGCTGATGATCTGCCCGCTCGAGATCGACGCGACCAGCAGGCCCGCCATCAGCGGCAGGATGTTGAGCCCGGAGCTCGTCGCACTCGCGCCGTCGACCAGTTGCAGGAAGACGGGGAGGAACGTGATCGCGCCGAACATCGCGAAGCCGATCACGAAACCGACGCTGCTCGCGACGTTGAAAACCTGGATCCGGAAGAGCCGGAACGGCAGGATCGGCTCGGTGACGCGCCGCTCGGTCACGACGAAAGCCGCGAGCATCGCCGCGCCGAGCATGGCAAGCCCGATGATCGGGAACGACGCCCACGCGTACTGCGTGCCGCCCCACGTGGTCAAAAGGATCAGCGACGAGGCGCCGGCGGCAAGGAAGAAGGCGCCGAGCCAGTCGATGCTGTGGGAGATGCGCCGCGTCGAGGTCTTGAGGACGGTCGCGGTGACGAACAGCGCCACGGCGGCGATCGGCACGTTGATGTAGAAGATCCAGCGCCAGGACACGTCGTCGGTGAGGAACCCGCCGATGAGCGGCCCGGCGACACTCGCGAGCGCGAAGACGCCGCCCATCCATCCCTGGTACTTACCGCGCTCGCGGGGTGGAACAACGTCGCCGATGATCGCCTGGGCTCCGACCATCAGACCACCGGCACCGATGCCCTGCACGGCGCGGAAGCTGATGAGCTCGAGCATGTTCTGCGACAGGCCGGCGAGCATCGAGCCGACGATGAAGATGACGATCGCCGCCTGGAACAGGAACTTCCGGCCGTACAGATCTCCGAGCTTGCCGTAGAGCGGCGTGGAGACCGTCGATGCCAGCAGATAGGAGGTGACCACCCAGGAGAGCTGGTTCAGCCCGCCGAGGTCGCCGACGATCGTCGGCAGCGACGTGGCGACGATCGTCTGGTCGAGAGCCGCGAGCAGCATCCCCAGCATGAGGGCGCCGAGGACTGCATAGATCTGGCGCTGCGTCATGCGGTTGCCCTCCGTAGGTGCTCTCCGGCATCGTCGCCATGCGTTGTCGCGGCGATGCGCTCGGTCAGGTCGACATATGTCAGCAATTCGTCGTCGGTCAGGCTCATGAACACTTCCATCGATGCTCTGCGCATCCCTGCTTTGAAGCGGGCCGCGAGATCCTTTGCGCGCTCGGTTGGGACAACGTGTTGCACCCGGCGATCTCGAGCGTCACGCACCCGGGTCACGAGTTCGCTGCGCTCGAGGCGGTCGACCAGCTGGGTCGCACCGCTCAGCCCGATTCCCTGCGATTCCGCGACATCACGCATGCTCATGACGTCGCCACTGAGCAGCCGCCGGACCACCTCCATCTGATGGATGGTGGTGCCGCCTACCTCGGCCAGTTCCGCCTGGAGGCTCGGTGACGAGGCGTCAATGAACCTGCGTCGAAGCTCGCCCTGAGCCGTCATCAGGCGTTCGAGGAGCACCGCGCGGTCCTTCATGTCGCACATAATACATCACATGAAGTATTTATGGCAAGCGGTCAGCGGTTCGCCTTTCCGGCAGCGGCGAGGATGGCCTCGCGCTGTGCGGGCTCCAGGTATTTGACCGCCTCGCGAAGCGTCACTCCGGAGGCGCGGCCCGCGCGAGGGAGCACCCAGCGGTAGACCTCCTCGGGCCGGCGCTTGCTGGTCTCGCGCAGCACCCAGCCGATCGCCTTGCGGATGAAGAACTCCTTCTCCTCCAGCATGGCGTCGGCATAAGCGGCAAAGGTGTCGAAGGCGGCGCCCTGCTTGAGCGGGAGCAACTGCGCGAGCAGTGCCGAGCGGCGAATCCAGAAGTCCGCGTCCACCGCCCACGCGTCGATGCGCGACCCGAGCTCCGGGTACTTGATGAGGAGTGATCCGGCGACGTGGCCGGCGAGGTCGTCGACGTATGCCCAGGTCAGCGACCCACGGATCATCGATTCGATCAGTTCGAGATCCTCCGCACCGAGCAACCGCGCATCGAGCTCGAGCAGCATCACCGCGGCCATCCGGCACTCATGCACCGGTCGCGACCAGAGCGTGCGAATCAGTGCCGTGAGGTCGTCGTGGCTCAGGTCCTCGTGGTCGGCGACGAACTCCTTGGCGACGCGCCGGATCTCCCAGACGCTCGCGCCGTAGAACTCGAGGTCGCTTTTCAGGTAGGCACGCTCGCCCACCGCGCGCTCGGCGTTTCCAGCCTTCTTGCACCGCTGCTCGATGGCACGGGCGCTCCTGCCGGTGTCGATCATGACCGCCGATGATGCGACGCCGGGCGACGCGCTCGCCGGTCACGCGGTGTCGCGACGATCGGGTATAAGTCGCGGGTCGGACCAGGCGGCTCGCTACCGTATCGACGAGCCGGAAGCGGGAGGCAACACATCATGGGGAGCCCAATCGTTCATTTCGAGCTCATCGGCAAGGACGCCGCCGGGCTCAAGGAGTTCTACTCGCAATTGTTTGGGTGGGAGATCGGTGACTTGATGCCCGACATGGGCAATTACGGGCTCATCGACGGCGCGTCGAGCGGTCTCGCCGGCGGCATCGGGCAGTCCGACGACGGCAAGCCTCGCGTGACCGTCTACACGCAGGTGGACGACCTCCAGGCGACCCTCGACAAAGCCGTTGCCCTGGGTGGCGCTGTGGTGATGCCGCCAACGGAGATCCCCGGTGTGACCTGGCTGGCGCTGTTCACGGACCCGGATGGCAACGTGTTCGGTCTGACCAAAGGCAGCTGAGCCCTCGCGGCAGATGCGACGCGCGCCACGGCGCCGTCTCGTCGCGCCCCCGTTCCCGTCACCATTGGCGGCGCCGTGATCCAGCATCCCTCCGCGAGCTTCGCGTTCACCGCTCGCTGCCGCATCGTCAACCGGCCCGGAATGCTCGGGCAGCTCACGTCGGCGATCGGGAGCATCGGCGGCGATATCCGCGCGCTCGACATTGTCCGTGTGGAGGGGAGCGGGATCGTTCGCGACATCACCGTCCTTGCGGCAGACGCGGATCACGCGCAGCGGCTGATCAAGGCGATGTCGTCGGTGCAGGGCGTCGAGGTGCTCGAGTACTCGGATCGCACCTTCCTCGCCCATCTCGGGGGCAAGATCGAGGTGACCCCGCGCCAAGCGATCCGAACGCGCGATGACCTGTCCATGGTGTACACGCCGGGAGTCGCGAGGATCTGCCTCGCCATCGCCGAGGATCCCAGACGCGTGCGCAACCTCACGATCAAGCGGAACTCAGTCGCAATTGTCAGCGACGGCAGTGCCGTGCTCGGTCTCGGCAACATCGGGCCCGATGCCGCGATTCCAGTGATGGAAGGCAAGTCGATGCTGTTCAAGGAGTTCGGCAACGTGGACGCGTTTCCGATCTGCCTCGCCACCCAGGACGTCGACGAGATCGTCAAGACCGTGGTCAACATCGCGCCGATCTTCGGCGGCATCAACCTCGAGGACATTGCCGCGCCGCGGTGCTTCGAGGTCGAGCGCCGCCTCACCCAACTGCTCGACATTCCGGTGTTCCACGACGACCAGCACGGCACGGCCATCGTGGTCACGGCCGCGCTCATCAACGCGCTCAGGATCGTCGGCAAGCGTCTCGAGGACGTGCGCGTGGTCTCGCTCGGCGTCGGTGCCGCGGGAACCGCGGTCTCCAAACTGCTCCTGGCAGCCGGGGTCGGCAGCATCATCGGCGTCGACCGTATCGGGATCCTCAGCGAGGACATGCCCGATCTCAGCGCGGCACAACGGGACTACGCGGCGATCACCAACCGCGAACACCTGACCGGCGGCTTGCGCGAGGCGCTCATCGGCGCGGACGTCTTCATCGGTACCAGCGTCGGCGGAGCGCTCGACCCGGAACTCGTCAGCCTGATGGCACCCGGTTCCGTCGTGTTCGCGCTTGCCAATCCGGAGCCCGAGGTGCAGCCCGAGGCGATCGAGGGGCTGGCCGCGGTCATCGCCACCGGGCGGAGTGACTACCCCAACCAGATCAACAACGTCCTCTGCTTTCCAGGTTTCTTCCGGGGGCTGCTCGACTGCGGCGCAGGGCAGATCACCGACGGCATGAAACTCGCCGCGGCGCACGCGATCGCCAGTGTCGTCGGCGCCGACCTCCACCCCGAATACATCATCCCGTCCGTCTTCAACAGGGAGGTCGCACCGGCAGTCGCTGCCGCGGTGAGCGGTGAGGCACGGCGACGCGGCCTCGCCCGCGAGGACTCGGAGCTCATCGATCCACTCCACGTCGCAGGCGCGCGTCGAGACCTGATTCCCTGACTCCGACGGTCGGGAGTTTTTCCACACCCGGGCTGGTCCCGGACGTCTCCGGACGGGGGAATGATCTCGTGAGTTATCCACATGAGGGTGTGGAAACTTCGCGGAACCCCTACGGCAGCGGCACCGTGACGTCGCCGTTCTGCTGGAGGAGCTGGTCCCATGTGTCGAACGACATGCAGAACCTGCCGCCGACGCCGAACACCGTGCCCCAGCTGTTCCAGAACCACACCAGCTTGTTGGGCGCGTCGATCTGGTCTGCCACCACCTCGTGTCCGCCACGTACCGTAGCCCCGGGAGCGATCACGACGAGCCCGTCTGCCGACGGCGTGTCGAAGCTGGTGTACCAGCTGATCCCGGTGATCACCGGCCGGAGCACCAGGGCGAGCAGCGCGTTCTCGATGCCGAACGCGTGCTTGTATGACGAGATCCAGCCGAGCTGCTTGGCCGCCTTGCAGACTTCGAGGCCGCTGCCCCCGGGATCGTTCGGCGGATATGGATCGCCCTCGAGCTTCGTCTCCAGCTCGTAAAGGGTGATCGCGTTCGCCTCGGTGCGTGGCGCGCCGCCGGTGAAGTCGGGAGACGAGTTCAGCGCCCCGCAGAGGGCATTGGCGGTGCACGAGCCGATGTCGCCCTGGTTGAGCGGCAGCCCGAACGCCTGATGCACGACGCTGGTGATCGCGGCTGCGCCGTCTGCGGGGAAATCGCGCGAGCGAGGGTCGTGGACGATATGCCGGCCGAGCCGTTTGCCCGGCGTCACCTGCTCAGGGATGACCTCTCGGATCACGTCACCATCCATGGCTCCAGTCCTCCACGACGACGAGTGCCGGTCCCACGGCGCCGATGCGCGAGCGTCCGGGAAGCAATCTTCCTGCGGCTCCGGAATGGAGTCAATTTGACGCAGACACTCGGGCCGGTGATGCCAAACTCCCATCGCTGATGGACATCGAGGAACAGATCGTGCGGATCCGGGCGGATGGCGAAGCGCTCGCTCTGGCGGCCGAGGCCGGACCGCTCGATGCGCGTGTCCCGGGTTGCCCGGACTGGGACGTCGAGGCACTGGTGCGCCACATCGGCGATGTGCATCGCTGGGCGGCCACCATCGTGCGGGACCGCGTTCAGGAACGCCTGCGCCGCGACTTCGAGGGACCGTCCGGACGCGAAGCGCTCCTCGAGTGGTACCGCGACGGCTGCGGAGCGCTCATCGAGACGCTCGAATCGGCATCGCCTGACGACGCGTTCTGGTTCTGGGGACCCGCGCCCAACGCGCTGGCCTTCTGGGCGCGACGTCAGGCCAACGAGACGGCGGTGCACCGTGTCGACGCCGAGTTGGCACGCGGCCCGATCACCCCGCTCGCGACCGTCGACGCGGCCGACGCCATCGACGAGTGGTTGGGTCTGGCCGTCCGGCGCGCGAAAGCGCCCGATGGCGACGGACGGATCATCCGGCTCGTTGCCACCGACGATGCAACCACCTGGAACGTGAGGCTGGGGGAGAAGGTCGAGGTCGTCGCCGATGTGCGAGGGAGCGCACAGTGCGAGCTCCGCGGCGCGGCGTCCGATCTCTTTCTCTGGTCGATGAACCGGCAGGGCACGGAACGCCTCACGGTCTCCGGTGACGAACGCCTGCTCCAGGTTTGGGCCGACAATGTCAGATTCTGAGTCGGAGAGCGTCGAAGCACACACTCCGAGCGCCGGGGAGACACGCATTCGCGCCGCCACCATCGGCGAGCCGCAACGCCTTGACGGACCGATCGAGCTCTGCGCGTACGACGTGTCATGGCCGAGGCTCTACGATCGCGAAGCGCAACGCGTCAACGCCGCCCTCGGCCGCCAGGTGCTCCGTCTCGAGCACGTCGGATCAACGTCGGTACCGGGACTTCCGGCCAAGCCGATCATCGACATGCTGCTGGTTGTCGCGGACTCCGGGCGCGAGGACGCGTACGTGCCGCCGATGGAAGCGGCCGGGTACGTGCTGCGCATCCGCGAGCCGGACTGGTACGAACACCGGCTCTTCAAAGGCCCGGATACGAACATCAACCTGCACGTCTTCTCGACCGGCTGCGTCGAGATCGAACGGATGCTGGGCTTCCGCGATCACCTGCGTTCGAGCCCAACCGATTGTGCGCTGTATGCGGAAACCAAGCGTGAGCTTGCTTCCCGGCACTGGAACTACGTGCAGGAGTACGCGGACGCCAAGACCGAGGTGGTGGAAGCGATCATCGCCCGAGCGTCGAACACTGCCCGCTCATGAGTTCTCGCGAGACAGCAATCTCGTACAGTGCATACGACGTCCCGTTGATGACCTTCTCGTCAACGGCGACGAAGCCGAAGCGCTCGTAATACCGGCGTATGCCCGGGTTGTCGCGAAGGCAGTCCAGCCGGACGAACGAGCGTCCGCGCCGCCGCGCCTCGTCGGTGCACCAGAGCAGCGCGGTCCGGCCCGCGCCGGCGGCCGCGCGCCGCACCGCGAAGCGGTGCACGTAGAGCGCGTCGTTGCCCGCATTCGGCCAGAACATGGGATCGACCTCGAGCAACGAGATGGTCGCCACCGCCTCATCACCGCGCCAGACGAGATACAGGGCGCCGACGGCGATGTCGCCAAGCAGATGCGAGACGCCCCGGCTGTCAGGGCCGGCGAAGGAGCCTGGAATCCAGTTCGGATAACCCTCCGAAGTTCCCCAGGCAGCCACCTCTTCGATGATGTTCGCGCTGATCTCGGGCGTGTTGGACTGCTCGACGCGAAGACCGGAGTCACGTTGCGGGGGATCGCTCACCCGTCGAGGGTAGCGGCGTGGAGGCTTGACGCGGGAGGGTCAGCTCGCCTGCGCGGTCGCGTCTGCGACCGCCTGGATCTCCTCGAGTCCGTAGAGGAAATGCGCGCGCCGGACTTCGTCGAGCGCGGCGTCGTCGACGTCGTTCTGCGGCGCGGAAGCGGCCGTTGCCTGACTCTGCGTCGCCGGCCGCGCAACGAGTCTCGCATCGACATCCTCGAGCCCGTCACCCACGGGGATGTATCCGAGATCCTTGCTGTCCGCGACCTTCATCATCCATCGGGCCACTCCGGCACTGATCGGCGACAGGACCTCCTGGTCGAGCCACTGCATGTCCGCCTCCGTCGGCGTGCTCAGTTCGCGGTTGAATGGCGGCGGGACGACGTTGACATCGTGGCCGTTGACCTGAATGCGAATCTCCGTCGGCCGGTCTTCGTCAGAGCTGATGCAGACACGGATGGTCACGCTTGTCGGCGAGAGCGTTTTCCACTGTTTCTCCCAGACCCTGCTGTGGGTCACCGGGTTGAACCGCCGCCGCACCGGCTCGGCCACCAGCATCTCGCCATTCAGCGCGCAGAACACGTTGAGAGTCGCGATCACCTCATCGGCCGCTGCCGACGAAATCCATTGCAGGATCGGCACCGTCCGGCTGTCGACGTCGGGGTGCGAGGCCGCGCCGAACTCCCATTCGATCGCCTGCATTGCATGCGCATGAAGCGCGCAGTAGATCTTGCCGTCCACCACACTGCGATCCGCCGGGCACCACGCTGTCTTGCAGCGGCGGCCGCGGCGATCGACGTAGCAGCACGGCATGCCCACGAGTGACGAACATCGCAGCGCCGAGCACGGCTGATTGCCCGCAACGGTTTCCGGGTGGCGCACTGAGTCGTCCCGGCCGGCAGCGGGACGCTGCTCGGTCGCGCCTGTTCGCCACCTCAGCATTTCATGACCCACGTCTTATTCGGGCGGATTGCTCGATGTCGCACCATGCTAGGCGGCGCTCGATGCTCCTTATGGCGACCCTGTAACAGTCGTGACGCCGTGTCTCAGGGCTGTCCGGTTTCGCGTGTCGAGCGGCGTTTCTGGGTGATCTTGCGAATGGTCTCCACCTCGGCTGTGGGCTCGCGGTGCGGTGGCCGCTCCGGTGGCTGCAGGCGTGGCGGGAGGTTCCTTCGCGGGCCGGCCCAGAGCGCCGGCGGAGCGTTCACCGCGTCGGCGATCCTGTACGCGTTCGAACTCGTAGTTGACGCGCCACCCGCGGAAATGGACCCACAACTCCGCGGCATCACGCTGCATCGTCCACCCAACGTGCTCGAGGTGGTGGATGGCGTCCTGGAAGTTGTCCTCGGTCAGCGTGATCGGATCGTTCGGCTTGGGGTCGGGGTCGAAGTCGAGGCCGACCACCACCGCGAGATCGCGCAGGCACACGTATCCCATGCGCAGAAACGCGCGTGCCTCGGACGGAGCCAGCAGCGGCTGTGTCGCCAGCTGGAGCGCTGCCGCATCCATAACAGCGAGCAGCGCGATGACCCAGGAACGGTATGGGTGCGGTGACCGGAACCAGAGCAGCACCGGATACGAGGAATGCGTCTCCGCGACGTCGGCCGCCCACTCCTCCCATCGCACATAGAGGGTCGCGAGGCTTTTGACGTTGTCCACCAACTCGCTTCGCGCGAGCAGCTCCGGGCCCCACGCCGGTGAGCCGGCCCGGCTGTCGAGCATGGTGACGAGTGTTTCGCGCCGGTTGAATGCGCCGTAGAGGACAGGCAGGTACGCGATCTGCAGCGCGACGATCGTCAATCCGGCCGCCGCCGCACAGAACACGAGAAATCGCGGCGCAGCCCCGGACTCGGCTGCGAATCCGAGCGTGAACAACGAGGATCCGCTCACGGTGATTGCATGGACGAGCCCACCGGTGTGCATGAACGGCCAGAGCATCAGGGCGAAGCCGATGAGCAGCGCAGCCAGCCACACACCGAGGATGACAATGAGATAGAGGGGAGCCTGGAGCGCGAGGAACCTGTCGCGCGCTTCGTATGTCTCGAAGCGATGGGAGACGCTCGAGAACAGTTTGATCATGCCCCTGCCCGCGTAGTTCTGGATCCGCGAAGAGCCGCGCCGGGGCAGGACGAGCGAGGTCACCACGCTCATCAGTGTCGAGAGCACGATGACCAACCCGAGGACGGCGGCGATCCACGCGATGACGGTCATCCGCGCATCATCCGCGATACCCGGCCCGTCAGGAGAAACGCAATCACAGACGCCACACGCATCACTCGCATCGGCACCGTGATCGTTCCAGTCAGCGACCAGGAGCGAGCACTTGCCTTTTACGTCGACGTCCTCGGATTCGAGAAGCGCCTCGACGCACCGTTCGGCCCCGGTGGCCGGTGGATCGAGGTTGCGCCGCCCGGTGCCGCGACGACGATTGCCCTGGTCCCCACGGCCGACGGCGACGCTGCCGGCATGGTGATCAGCCTCGCCACCGATGACGCCGACAGCGACCACGCGACGCTCCTCGAGCGCGGTGTCGACGCAGATGCCGACGTGCTTCGCATGGGCGAGTACGTCCCGCCGATGTTCACGTTCCGTGATCCCGACGGCAACCGCTTCCGCATGGTCCAGCGCGACTGAGCGCAGGCCGTCGCGAGGCCGGATTGTCATATCGTCGGGCAGTGGATCGCGAGGTGCTCCTGCAGCGCTACCGGGAAGGTCCCGATGAGCTCGAGGCCGCGACTCGCGAGCTCTCCGACGCCGAGCTGGACTACCTGCCACGCGACGGCGGGTGGTCGCCGCGTGAGGTGGTCCACCACACGGCCGACAGCGAGCTGACGTCGGCGATCCGTCTGCGCAAGCTCCTGGCCGAGGAGAACGCCGACATCCGGGGCTACGACGAGATGGAGTTCTCGCGGCGTCTCCACTACCGCGAGCGGCCGATCGCGGCGTCACTCGCTGCGGTGCGCGCGAGTCGCGAGTCGTCGGCGTCGATCCTCGAATGCCTGACCGAAGCCGATTGGCGTCGGGCCGGAACGCACAGCGAAAGCGGCCCGTACTCGGTCGAGATGTGGCTGGAGATCTACGCAGCCCACTGCCACGATCACGCCGAGCAGATCACGCGAGCCGTACGGGAGTCGAGAAAGTAGCTGTCGTCACGCCGGCCGGTGCTCCCTAGACTGGTCCGGTCTGCCGGCGAATGGAGGAGCGAGCGTGGCACAAGGAAGCGGGACCCGAGACGATCCATGGCAACTCACGACGCCGAGCGGGACGTCGTCGTACCAGATGTACCGGGACGAGTCGCTCGATCCGCCGGCACTCGTCTGCACCGTCGGGACGACGCAACTTCGGTATCAGCTTCGATGCCTCGACGACCTGCAGCAGATGCTCAAGGAGCGCGGCGACTGGGTCCCGCTCGGCAGCGCCGACGAGCAGAAGCCTGCGGCCGAGGGAACCGTCGAGGCCTGGGGGCGTTCGCCGGACAATCCGGTTGGCGGGTGGTACGGGCTGAAGAAGGGACTGCGCGGCCGCTTCGGCATGTATGTGCCGCCGTTGATGGAGGCGCTCGGCCTCGCCGAGGTCGAGCACAATCCGCGGAACAATCGGATGCGCGCAATCTAGGTTGCGCGCCCCCCCTTACTCGATCTTGTTGATGTACGCGCCGACGAGCGTGGCCTTGTGCTGGTCGACGCCGCCATCACGCCGCTCGCCGTGCCCGTCCTGGAAGTGCGCGAACGCGGCAGTCGATGAAATCGGGTTGACCTCGTCATCACCGTGGTCGTGGAATGAGACGTGGACGAATGAACCGTCGTCGAGCCGCAACACGATGTAGCTCACGTTGTCCGGCTTATTCACCTCGAGTTCAGCGAAAACGCCCTTGACGCGCAGCTCGTTCTCGTCGGCTGCCTCTGTCGACTTTGTCGCGTAGCGAGTGACCAATCGCTTTTGCATATGAGCTCCTTGTGTGGTCTCGCTAGACTACGCGCATGGACTGGAAGATCGAACTCGTCCCGATCCCGGTGACCGACGTGGACCGTGCCAAGGCGTTCTACGTCGACCAGGTTGGGTTCAACGCCGACCATGACCAAGTGGTGCACGAGGGCTTGCGTTTCGTGCAACTCACACCTCCAGGGTCGGCATGTTCCGTGGTAATGGGCGTCGGCATCACCGACATGGCACCCGGCTCCCAGCGCGGCATACAGATGGTCGTCGCCGATGTCGCGGCCGCGCGCGAGCAGCTCGTGAGCCACGGCGTCGCCGCCAGTGAGATCGACGTGCAGCCGTGGGGGTCTTTCGTGACGTTCAGCGACCCGGACGGCAACACCTGGTCGCTGCAGCAGCTGCCGGAGTGGGCCGCCGGAAACGGCTGACCGGAGCCTACAGGGGCGCCTGAGGCCGGCCTTGCTCAGCGCTCGTCCGGACGCTCGCCTCGAGACGCGGTCAGTCTTCGAATGCACGCGCGACCGCGAGAAACCCCGCGCGATCGCGTGCTGCAACACCCTTCGTGGCTTGATCGTCGACGGATTGCAGAGCCGCCACCACCGCCCGGGCGGCGACGCGGCCCGACCTCGTCAGGCTCACCAGGAACGAGCGCCGATCCGCGCCATTGAGCGCTCTTCGAATCAGCTTCCTCGACTCGAGCCGGTCCAGGATGCCGCTCAACGTCGACGGGCGATGCGCGAGGCCCCGTTGGAGTTCGCCAACCGTGTGTGCAGCGCCGTCGACGAGGAGGGCAAGGACGTGCGCTTCCCCTTGCGAGATGCCAAGTTCGGAAAGGAGCGCTTCCAGGCGCACGCCCGCAACATGCGTTGCGCGCTGCAACTCAATGACCAGTAGCGTCGCCGGACTCGGGACGGTCTTGCGGGTGCGTTGCGGACGAGGTTCTTCCGCCATGCCTTCACGATACTACGAGACGGAATAGTTCGCGACAGGCACTCTATTGACGTCCGGGCCGAGCATGCGCTACGGTTGCGGATAGTTCGTAGCCGAAGTATCGAGGGAGTTGCGGTGACCGACCATCCCATGCACCACACCGGCGATCAGATCCCGGCACTCGTCATGCCGGACACGGAGTTCCTCGCGGTCTTCGAGCGCGGCGGATTCCCCGGCAACGGCTTTCCGCATCGTGCGCATCTGCGCATGGCCTGGCTGTACGTGAAGAACCTCGGCCCCGAACAGGCTATTGACAAAGCGGCTGTCGGTATTCGCAACCTCGCGCAACAGAATGGCGTTCCCACCCTGTATCACGACACCATCACGCGAGCATGGGTCTACGCGGTCGCCGCCGCAATGGGACACTCATCGTCAACGACGTTCACCGGCTTCATCGATGAGCATCCCCGTCTCCTCGACAAGCATCTGCTTCTCGAGCACTACACGAAGGACGTGCTCACGAGTCCTGCAGCCCGAGCTGCGTGGGTTGCACCGGATATCAGTCCAATTCCAGGTGCGCCGCCAGGGTCATGTTGAGAAGGTAAATCTGCGTCTGAGCCGGGTCCAGGTCCCCGGGAACGAGATCCGGACACACTCACCGAGAGTGAACAACCCGGGGCGTTCCTTGTCTGGGCGACACCGGGCGCCCATGATGGTGGCGTGCTGACAGATCTCCTTGACGCCAACTCAGTCCTGGAGCCGGCAGGTTGGCAGCCATGAGAGCCGTCGTCTACGACAGGTACGGGCCTGCCGAGGTGCTCCACCTCGAGGACATCGATCCGCCTGTTCCTAAGGACGACGAGGTCCTGATCCGAATCCACGCAACCACGGTCAATCGAACGGACTGCGCGCTACGCGCGGGCGAACCGTTCTTCTCCCGCTTCATCACTGGCGTTCGCCGCCCCCGCCGGCGGGTGCTCGGCAGCGAGTTCGCGGGGACTGTCGAAACTGCCGGCCCCGCGGTCACCGAGTTCAAGACCGGAGACAGGGTCTTCGGCGAGAAGCCCTGGAAGTTCGGCGGGCACGCGGAGTACATCTGCATGGAGGAAAGCGCTGCGCTGACGCACATCCCAACGGCAGTGACCTTCGATGAGGCCGCAGCGGTCACCGACGGGTTTCTTCTTGCGCTGAACTGCCTCCGTCCCGGGAAGCTTCGGAGCGGCCAGTCGATCCTCGTCTACGGCGCGTCGGGGGCCATCGGCACCGCGGGCGTGCAGCTTGCGAAAGCGTTGGGCGCGCACGTCACCGCCGTGTGCACCGCGAAGACCAAGGAGTTGCTGCGATCGCTCGGCGCCGACGAGGTCATCGATTACACGCAGACCGACTTCACTTCGAACGGCGTGACATACGACGCGGTCTTCGATGCCGCCGGCAAGCTCACGTTCGCGGGTTGCAAGAACTCACTCAAACCGGGCGGTGTCTATCTGCCCACCGACGGTATGCGCAACGTGGCGATCGCCGCGTGGACGTCGAGGATCGGCAATCGCAAAGTGATCTTCGATCTGCCGCCGAAGTTCATGAAGAAGGATGTGGTGACGCTCGCCACGCTCATGGATACGGGGAAATACAAAGCGGTGATCGACCGGCGTTATCCGCTGGAGCAGGTGGTCGAGGCAACGAAGTACGTGGAAACGCACCAGAAAGTCGGCAACGTCGTGTTGACGCTGGATCCGGTCGGCAGCTCCTGATCTTTCGCGTACGGTGGACGAGACGACTGCGTCACTCGCCGGAACGGCGTGTCGATACCGAACAAGCAGTCAACCGTTGAGACCCGCGCGTGCGGCCCGGGCTGATGCTTCGGCTACATCGGCAACCCCTTCGGCGACGGACGCTCTCTCGACCGCGACGCGTGCTTCCTCCGTGAGCCGATCGGCCTCGCGCCGCGCAACCACTGCGGCCTCTCGTGCACGCTCGGCAGCCACGACCAGGTTGGCGGCGCTCCGTTCCGCTGCGCGTTTCGCCACGAGGTCGACCGTCTCCGATGCTCGGCCCGTCGGAGGCGACGATGGCCTCGCCGAGGTTGGTCGCCGCATCGGAGCTACGACCGCGGCGATTTCTGCTGCATCCGCTTCCGGCTCCTGGATCGCGCCGAAGCCGGCCACGTCGAGATCGCCGCTCAGCGTCCCGGCCCACAGCGTCTGCCGGTCGGCGGCGCTGCCGGTTGCGGCGGCCTGCAGTGTTGTACGGATCCGGCGAGATGTCTCGTCGCTGGTTCCATGCCCGTCGCGCTCAAGAAGCGCAATTGCGGCTCGGGCTGCCGTCTCGACGGCGTCGCGCAGCCGGCCACTCGCGACCTGCAGATCCTCGCGACTGACAGATCCGGCTGCAGCGCTCCACTGGGCGTCGCGCGCGTCGGCTCCGGCCGCAAGCAACTCGGCGATCAGCGCGGGGTTGCCGGCAGCCAGTTGATCGATGGCCCACGCCGAGGCCGGCGGTTTGCGCAGCTTGCCGAGCGCGGCGGCACCATTCGGGTCGGTGGGCCGAAGCTCGCGCGCGAGCGCTGTCCGGCGCGATACGAAGTCTTCGAGCGGCCCGTGATAGAGGCTGGCTGTGTCCACCGCCCAGCAGTGTGACTCCGATCAATCCGTGGCGTAGGACGGCGCCCCGGCCCGCGTACCGAGAAAGGCGCCCCAGAGTTCAGCTGTCGCGCTTCGTCTCCATGGCGACGTCGCCACCGCGCAAATCCTCCGAGAGTTCAGCCGTCGCGCTCGGCCTTCATGGCCAAGTCGCCACCGCCCGATGACTCCGACACGCGCGCAGCCTGCGAATCGTTGATCTGCTCAAAGGTTGCCGACCAGGTGGCGAGGAGGTTGAGCGCATCCTGCGTCCTGGAGCCGACCTCGGCGGTATAGACGAGGAGCGTCAGTCCTGGATCCGCCCGCAGCTCCATCGCCTCGAATGTGAGATCCAGATCACCGACGGCAGGGTGATGCAACCGCTTCTGCCCCGTCTGGTGCGTCCGTACGTTGTGGGCTGCCCAGCGAACGCGGAAACCCTCGCTGCGCGTCGACAACTCGCCGATCAGGTCGGTGAGGCTGCGGTCGTATGGGTTGCGGCCTGCCTCGGCGCGCAGGACACCCACCATGTCGTTGGCGATCCGATCCCAGTCGGCATAGAACGTTTTCGCTTGAGGATCGAGGAAAGTGAATCGGGCGGTGTTGGCCGGCCGGACCGGGTCTGTGAAGATCGGTGCGTAGAGGGCGCGGCCCAGTCTGTTGCCGGCGAGGAAGTCCGAGCGTCCGTTGCGCACCCAGGCCGGGGCGGCAACCATCGCGTCGAGCACGCGCTGCACGCCCGGCCGCACCCGCTGCGGCGTCGGCCGGCGCGGCTTGTTGGCCGGCATGTTCGCCGTGCGCGAGAGGTCGAACAAGTGAGCACGCTCGGTGTCGTCGAGGTGCAGCGCACCGGCCACTGCATCGAGCACACCTTCAGACGCTCCTGCCAGGTTCCCGCGCTCCAGGCGGGTGTAGTACTCGACGCTGATTCCCGCCAGTACGGCGACCTCGTCCCGGCGCAGCCCCGGTACGCGTCTGTTTGTGCCGAACAGCGGCACGCCTGCCTCCTGCGGCGTGAGCCTGGCCCGCCTCGATGCCAGGAAGTCGCGAGCCTCGCTGCGGTTGTCCATGGCCACCAGCGTACGGCGCGCTCGCGATCGGAGGGAGGCCCTGCCAGTACCTGTACCAGGAGGGTCTTTCTGCTCGATCCCGCACGGCGTTTACTGATGCCAGGACATCGCAACGAACGACGAGCAGAACACACGAAGGAATTGCCAATGCGCGCAGCCATCTTCAACGGCCCCGGGTCCATCACTGTGGGCGAACGACCCGACCCCACTATCCAGGCGCCGACCGACGCCGTCGTGCGCGTCGTGCTCGGCTGCGTGTGCGGTTCGGATCTCTGGTACTACCGGGGCGAAGCGCCGCACGCCGTCGGGTCGATCGGTCACGAGTTCATCGGCATCGTCGAGGAGATCGGCTCCGAGGTACGGGGCGTCGCTCCGGGCGAGCTCGTCGTGGCGCCCTTCGTGTACTGCGACATGTCGTGTCCGATATGCGTCTCGGGGATCACGTCACACTGCGTCGCCGGCGGGGCGTTCGGCAACGGAACCATTGACGGCGGGCAGGGCGAGCGTGTGCGCGTTCCCCTCGCCGGCAGCAGCCTCGTACCTGTTCCTGGCGCACCGAAGGACCACTCCGATGAGACGTTGCGCTCACTGCTCGCGCTGTCCGACGTGATGTGCACCGGCCACCATGCGGCGGTGTGCGCTCGAGTGAGCAAGGGGAACACCGTCGCTGTTGTGGGCGATGGCGCCGTCGGACTTTCCGCGGTCCTTGCCGCGAAGCGTCTCGGCGCTACACGGATCATCACTCTGAGCAGAAACCCCGCGCGGCAACAGGTTGCGCGCGAGTTTGGCGCCACCGACATCCTTGCCAGTCGAGGTGACGATGCCACCGCTGCAGTGCTCGACCTCACCGGCGGCTTCGGCGTTGATGCGGCCCTCGAGTGCGTCGGCACGGGCGAGTCGATGGCGACGGCGCTCGCCATCGCACGAGCCGGATCGACCGTCGGTGTCGTGGGCGCACCTCACGGCGCTGACGTCCCGTTCGTCGCTAACTTCTGGCGCGGCGTCGGCTGGCAGGGCGGTGTTGCACCGGCGCGTGCGTACATCCCGGAGTTGCTCGTTGATGTGCTCAACGGCACCATCAACCCAGGGCGGGTCTTCGACTTCGAGACAAACCTCGACGGGATCGCCGATGCCTACGCCGCGATGGATGAACGCCGTGCGATCAAGTCGCTCGTGCGAGTGGGGTCGGTCTGATGGCAACGTGGCCTGACGACGAGCTCAAGCGGATCGGTGACGCCACAGAGGTGCAGCTCGCGGTGACGCGTAGCGATCGCAGCCTCTGGCCCTTCGTGACGATGTGGGATGTTCGCGTCGACGGGGAGATCTATGTGCGATCAGCAGGCGGTCCGGATCGCCTCTGGTATCGGCACGCCCGGGCGAGTGGCGCTGGGCGCATCCGCGCAGGCGGCATCGAGCGCAACGTGACGTTCGGCGACGCTCCCGTCGATGCGCACGAAGCGATCGATCAGGCCTACCACGTCAAGTACGACCAGTACGGTCCGAGCATCGTTGGACATGTCGTTGGAACTGGCGCGCACGGCGTGACCCTGCGCCTGGTTCCGACAGCGGAACAGCACTGAGAGCAACAACGAGGAATACGTGATGAGTGAGGTGATCGTCGTCATCGGAGCCGGGTCGATTGGTCAGGCCATCGCGCGGCGCGTGAGTGCGGGGAAACACGTCGTCCTGGCCGATCTCAATATCGGCAACGCCGACGCCGCTGCGGAGGTGATGCGCGACGCGGGATTTGACGTGAGCACCGCAACCGTTGACGTGTCAGCGCGGGAATCCGTCCACGCACTGGTTGAGACAGCTACGGGTTTCGGTAACGTCTTCGGCGTTATCCATGCCGCGGGTGTGTCACCGAGCCAGGCATCGCCGGCAACCATTCTCGCGGTCGACTTGTACGGAACCGCGCTGGTTCTCGAAGAGTTCGGCAACGTCATTGCCGCGGGCGGATCAGGAGTTGTGGTCGCATCGCAGTCCGGGCACCGCCTCGGTGCCCTCGCCGTCGAACAAAACACCGCGCTGGCGACCACTCCCACGGACGACTTGCTGAAGCTTCCGATGCTTCAGCCTGATCAGGTGACAGACCCGCTCAACGCTTACCAGATCGCCAAGCGTGGCAACGCGCTTCGCGTGATGGCAGAGGCCGTCCGCTGGGGCAGGCGCGGTGCGCGAGTCAACACCATCAGTCCAGGGATCATCTTCACCCCGCTGGCAAGGGACGAACTGACCGGCCCTCGCGGCGAGGGATACAGGCGCATGATCGAACTCTCGCCCGCCGGACGCGGGGGGACGCCAGACGAGGTCGGAACGCTCGGAGCGCTGCTCATGAGCGCAGACGGAGCATTCATCACCGGGAGCGATTTCCTCATGGACGGCGGCGTCACCGCTTCGTATTTCTACGGAGAACTCGCACCCAAATGATCGCTGGACGAATCGGATTGAAGAGAGGACGCTGACGATGAACCACATCAAGCTCGGAAAACTTGACGTTGCCCGAATTGGCCTTGGCTGCATGGGGATGTCGGGCTCGTACACCGGCGCCGGCACTGACGACGCTGAGTCGATCCGCGCCATCCACCGTGCGATAGACCTGGGCGTCACGCTCATCGACACCGCGGAGATCTACGGCCCGTACACAAACGAGGAACTCGTCGGCCGGGCGATCACAGATCGGCGTGACCAGGTCGTTCTGGCAACGAAGTTCGGACTCGTCTCACACAACGACGACGGACCGTGGAACCGCGACAGCAGCCCGAGCAATATCCGCATCGCGGTCGAGGGCTCGCTGCGGCGACTCGGCGCCGACCACATCGACCTGTATTACCAGCACCGCGTCGACCCAAAGACGCCAATCGAAGAAACCGTCGGCACGCTTGCGGAGTTGATCGCCGAAGGCAAGATCCGCCACATCGGCCTGTCCGAAGCAGCAGCCGGCACGATTCGTCGGGCTCACGCAATCCATCCCATCACTGCCGTGCAATCCGAGTACTCACTCTGGACTCGCGATCCCGAGCCAAAGGTGTTGCCAGTTCTGCGCGAACTGGGCATCGGATTCGTTGCCTACTCCCCATTGGGCCGCGGGTTCCTCACCGGAGCGATCCGTTCCACCGAAGACTTCGCGGACAACGATTCGCGGAAGAACAACCCCCGCTTCGTGGGCGAGAACTTCGAGGTCAACCTGCGCACGGTCGACGACGTCAAAGCAATCGCAACCGAAGTCGGCGCAACCCCGGCTCAGGTAGCCCTCGCGTGGGTGCTTGCCCAAGGCGACAACATTGCCCCTATCCCCGGTACAAAACGCACGACCCGGGTCGAAGAGAACTGCGGCGCAGACGCCGTACGACTGAGCCCTGAACAACTCGAGAAACTCACCAACATCACACCCGCTGCCGGCGCCCACCACAGCGAAGAACAGATGCAACTCATCGAACGCTGATGATCAATCGCAAACCCACGTAGAGGCGGCGTCAGGGTGGCGGTTCCACCACGGCGCTGCCGTCGGCGATGTGGATGCGCCAACGCTCCTCGTGCACCTGGCGGTGATGCGAACGGCACAGCGAGACCAGGTTCGCAAGCTCGGTCGGCCCGCCATCCGCCCAGTGGATGATGTGATGACCGTCGGTCCACGCCGGCGGTCGATCGCATCCCGGGAACCGGCATCCCTGGTCGCGCATGACCAGGGCCCTGCGGATGGAGGACGGGATGGTGCGCGTGGCCCGCCCCACCGAGAGCGGCACCGGAGGCGTGCCCAGCATCCACGAGGAATCATTCGGAGTGGGTGCCACGGTCACCACCGTCCGCACCGCATCGCAGGCGATCCGGCGTGCGAGCTCAGGATGGATCGGCCCGACCCCACCCAACTCCGCCGCCTGCGCAACGGCAACGACCCGGAGTGTGTCGTCAGGCTCCGAACCGGTACGCCACATCGGACCCCGGATGGTGAGGTCAGCTCCCGCGTCTGCACCTCGCGTGTCCGCGCGCAGGGCGTCCGCACTCACCGTAAGCGTGAGATGCGGCCGCTGCCCGTGCACATCGCGGTGCTCCCCACAGCGCAACTGCGTCGCCGCCATCTCGACGAGCGCATCGGCGCGGCGCTGCGACGGCAACCGGTGGTCCCCGCTCGACAGCCCATGACTCAGCGCGTCGATCGCGGTCTTGAGCAAGGCACCGCCTTCGGCATCGAACCGCCCATTGAGGATGAACACGCCCCCGTAGGTCTGGTCGCAGTCCAACCAGCGCTGCATATGCTCGTGATTGGCATCGGCGAGCACGCCGTCAGGATCGATGGTCAGGCGCGTGGACTCGGTCGCCCTGCGCATCCGGCCCGGATCGAGCGCCTCTGCCGCGGGCAGCAGGATGTGTTCGAACTCCTGCACCTGCTCCACGCCGACGGCGCCGGCGAGGTGTCCGATCATGGCGACATTGGTAAAGGAGGCGCGACCCGCACGCGCGCTGTCGAGCGTGGCCGGCAACTCCCCGAGTGTCCGAGCCAAGTGCACCCGAGACGCCGCCGCTTTCGCGGTCATCCCGCAGGAGCGTCGCAGCCAGGACACCGTGGTGCCGCCGCCATCGGACAGGGCGCCGCGATCCGCATGAAAACGGTGGAGGCGACGCAGGCACTCCGCCTCGAGTCGATCGACCGCGAGCCGGATCTCGATGATGTCGGCACCCAACTCGGACGTCGCAACACCGTCGATCGAACTCGGCGACGAGTGCGTCGGCAGCCTCACGCAACCGCGTGCGCGTGTCCGTGAATGCGTGTGCTTCCATGCCCACATTCTACCAAACATCTGTTCGCCACCGCACCGCGCGCTCAACACGGACAAACCATGTCCGTGTCAGGTTCTCGCCATGTACGGCAGTAACAGTTCGTGTCGGCGGACTACCTGCTGGCTCGCCGCATGAACACATCACATCTGACCGAGTGTCAAGAGTCAGCCGAAACCGGTGTCAACCATCAACCGAACTCGTGTCAAGGATCAGTCGAATCCTTTTGTCAGGGACTCGGCCGGACCTACACAGCGAAAGCTGGGGAGGAAGGATTCGAACCTTCGGATGGCGGATCCAAAGTCCGCTGCCTTACCACTTGGCGACTCCCCAGTGGCATGTCGATCCTACCTGTGGATCGTCCTGAGGACTGCACTCCTCAGGCGGGCGCCCCGGCCCCAGTAGCCGCGACGAGGTGCGGCAACCGCCGCCCCCTGCCGCTCCAGCCACTCACTGACCACCTCCACAAACGCGGCCGGCACCTCGAGCATGGGTACGTGGCCGGCACCGGCGAACTCGTGGTACTCCCAGTCCGGCCGCAGTGACGCGACGTTCCGGGCGGACGCGACGGGCACCAGGCGGTCACGGTCGCCCTGGAGCAACAACGTCGGCGCCACGACCTCGTCCACCCACCGAAAGACCTTTCGCTTGAGCGCCAGCACGGCCACCAGCGAGCGCGTCGCCGCGTAGAAGGACTCGTGCCAGGCCGACTCGGCCAGCCGTTCGGCCTCAAGCGCGATATGCGCGTCGACGACGGTCGGCTCGATCCGGCTCGGATCCGCGCTCACAAGACGCATCGTCTCGCGCACCAGGCTCTCCGGACCAAGGGCGGCGACGGCGCGGCTCAGCCGTTTCGCGCCCCACCGCGGGATGAACGCAGTGGCGATAAACGTTCTCGACACGCGGTCGAGCCGCGGTGGAAACTCACTCCCCGGGGCCGGCACCGCAGGGTCCACGAGCACGAGCGCATCGACAAGTGTCGGGTGCAGCGCAGCGACCCCGAGCGACAGCAGCCCGCCCATCGAGTTGCCGACCAGCACGATCGGACCCGGCGACAGCCGGGTGATCGCGCGCGTCAGAAGGTCGACGTTCGCGGCGATGGTCGATCGGCGTCCCGCGAGTGGCGACCGCCCGAAGCCTGGGAGGTCGAGCGCGTAGACGCGATGGTGCGCCGTCAGCTGCGGAGCGACCGACATCCAGTTCAGGTGTGCCCCGCCGAGTCCGTGGACGAGCAGCATCACGGGGCCGCTGCCCCCGAAATCGGCCACAAAGATGGGGCCTTCGATGTCGAGCATCGAGGATTGCATGGCATCCATCGTACGGACGCCGCCGGGAAGCCCGGCTCCGCCAAGCCCGTATACTCGCGGGTACATGGGTGACGGGCCCCACGCGGTGATCCTCGCCGCTGGGCAGGGCAAACGAATGCGCAGCGCTCTCCCCAAGGTGCTTCATCCGCTTGGCGGTCGCCCATTCATCCTCTACGTGGTCGAGGCTGCCCAGACGGCAACCGGCAGCCCACCCATCGTGGTTACAGGCTCCGGGGATACGCGACTGCGAGACGTGCTCGGCGATGCCGCGGTCTGCGTCGCGCAAGCGGCTCCGCTGGGCACCGGCGACGCGCTGCGGAGCGTCCCAGAAGCATTGCGCGACCCAGGATCGGTCATGGTCCTGGTGGGCGACGCGCCGCTCATCACGGCAGACACCCTCCGGCGGCTCTTGGCGGCGCACGACTCTTCGCCGCGCGCCTGCACGCTGCTCCTCGGCGTCCCCGCCGATCCGTCCGGGCTGGGTCGAGTCGTACGCGACGACGCCGGGCATGTGCTCCGGATCGTCGAGGAGCGGGATCTGCCCCCCGGCGAGCCGGTGCCGATGGAGTGCAACGGCGGCATCTACGTGTTCGACGGCTCGCAACTCTGGCCGGCGCTTGACCGCCTCACGAGTGCGAACGCCCAGGGCGAGCTTTATCTCACAGACGTGATCGAACTCCTCACCGGACCGGTGGAGGCGCTGGTCGCCCCCGATCCCGACGAGTTCATCTTCATCAACGATCGCCGCCAGCTCGCCGCGGCCGAAGGTGCCCTTCGCCGCCGGACCCTGGATGCCCTGATGCTCTCGGGCGTGACCATCGAGGATCCCGCTACCACGTACGTGGAACCAGGCGTCCAGGTTGGCCGGGACAGCGTCATCCACTCCATGACCACTCTCACCGGGTCGACCCAACTCGGAACGGAGTGCGAGATCGGTCCGATGGCGGTTCTACGCGATGTCCGAGCCGGGCAAGGCGTGGTGATCGGCGAGTCCCGTTTGGACGGGTGCGAACTCGGTGACAAGGTTCGGGTTGGAGCGTACTGCAGGGTCCGTCCGAATACCGTGCTCGCGTCCGGGGTAGAGTTGGGGACGCATGCCGAGGTCAAGAACAGCACCGTGGGCGCTGGAACTCATATCAGCCACTTCTCGTGCGTGCTCGACAGCGACGTGGGAGAGGCGGTGAATATCGGCGCCGGGACGGTCACCTGCAACTACGACGGTGAGGCGAAGTACCGGACGACGATCGGCAACCGTGTCTTCGTTGGGACGAACTCGACCCTGGTGGCGCCGGTCCGCCTGGGCGACGGGTGCTACGTCGGCGCCGGCTCGTTCGTGGACCACGACGTGCCCGCAGGCGCGCTCGCGGTCGGCAGGAGCAGGCAACGCAATATCGAAGGATGGGCGACCCAGAGGCCGATGCAGCCATGACGGACTCGAACCCCTACGGCGAGCTGCTGCTGCTTTCCGGAAGCGGCAATCCCGAGCTCAGCGAGCGAATCGCGCGCGAGATCGGCGTGCAGCTTGCGGAATGCGAGATCACCCGTTTCGCGGACGGGGAATTCGACGTGAAGATTCGCGAGTCCGTGCGCGGCCACGACGTCTTCCTCATCCAGCCGACGTGCAACCCGGTCAGCGATAACCTGATCGAACTGTTCATCATCCTCGACGCGCTGCGCCGTGCTTCCGCGTCGCGCATCACCGCGGTGATCCCGTACTACGGGTACCAGCGCAAGGAGAAGAAGACCCAGGCGCGCGACCCGATCAGCGCCAAGCTGATGGCCAACATCATCGAGCTCGCGGGCGCGAATCGGGTCATCTGCGTCGACCTCCACGCCGAGGCGATCCAGGGCTTCTTCGACATCCCGGTGGACGCGCTGATCGCGACCAAGATCCTCGCCCGGCGGGTGCGCGAACGCCACGGCCATGACGTCGTGGTGGTGTCCCCGGATACCGGTGGCGTGAACCGTGCTCGCAACCTCGCGCGAATCCTCGACGCACCGATCGCCTTCATCGACAAACGCCGTCCGCGCGACGACACCGTGGAGGTCGTCAACGTCATCGGTGACGTCGAAGGCGCTGTCTGCGTGATCGTCGACGACCTGATTTCAACCGGCGGCACACTGGTCAACGCGGCGATTGCGCTGCTCGCACGGGGCGCCAAGTCCGTGGATGTCGTGGCAACGCACGGCGTGCTCAGCGATGGCGCCGTGGCGCGACTCCACGCCGCTCCAATCGACGAGATCTGCATCACGGACACGATCCCGTACCACAACGGCAGCCTCAGTTTCGACGACGCTCCCAAGCTTCGCATCCTGTCGGTCGCGCCGCTGATCGCCGAGGCGATCGTGCGTGTGCACGAGGGTCGGAGCGTGAGCGAACTGTTCCGGTGAGCGGCTCAGACCCTCCGCCGTCCCCGAGGCGATGACCCCGCTCATCATCGTCATCGTCGTCGGCCTGGTCATCGCGGCGTTCGCGGCCGCGGCGGAAACGTCGCTGACGAGCGTCAGCAGGATCCGGATGCGCAGCCTTGCCGAGGACGGCAACAAACGCGCTCGCACTGTCACGCGCCTGCATGCCGATCCGAACGCCTATCTGTCGACGATCCTCACCCTCAACACGGTCGCGGTCATCGTCGTCTCGACAGCGACGGCATTGCTGATCGGCAGCTACTGGCGCAACATCCCACAGGCCGTCGGCACCATCGTCCTCTCGATCATCGTGCTCATCTTCTGCGAGATCGCGCCGAAATCACTGGCGCTGCGCTTCAACGAGCGCGTTGCGCTGGTGCTCGCGGGTCCGGTGCAACTCCTCACCCGGCTGCTGCGACCGTTTGTCGGCGGCCTGAGCGCGCTCTCGCAACTCATCGTGCGCGCCGCTACGAGGGGGCACAGTGTGCGCGGACCGTTCGTGACGGAGGAGGAGCTGAAATTGCTGCTCTACGTCGGCGAGCAGGAGGGGATCGTCGAGCAGGAGGAGCGCGAGATGATCCACGGCATCCTCGAGATGACCGACAAGACCGTCCGCGAGGTCATGGTGCCGCGTGTCGACGTCGTCGCATCGGAGTCCACCGACGCGATCGCCGACGTCATCAAGGTGATCATCGAGTACGGGTACTCCCGGATTCCAATCTACGAGGACAACATCGACAACATCGTCGGCGTTGTCTACGCGAAGGATCTGCTCCGCCACGGTGTCGTCGGCGACGATCAACGGCCGCTCAAGGCCGTTGCGCGCGAGCCTTACTACACACCCGAGGCCAAGCATGTCGGCGAACTGCTCCGCGATATGAAGGAGCGAAAAGTGCACATCGCAGTGGTGGTCGACGAGCACGGTGGCACCGCGGGGATCGTCACCTTCGAAGACTTGATCGAGGAGATCGTCGGCCCGATCCGAGACGAGTACGACATGCGCGAAGTCGAGGAGCTGCAGATCGTCTCGGACCATGAGGTCGTGGTGAGCGCTCGATTCCCCGTGGATGACTTGAAGGAGGCGCTCGACATCGAGGTCCCGGATGTGGACGCGGACACGGTCGGTGGACTCGTCTACGAGCAACTCCAGGAGATTCCGAAGGTCGGCGCCACCATCCAGCTCGGTAATGCAACCCTCACCGTCGAGGCTGTCCGGCGTCAGGGCATCCAGAGCGTCCGGATCACGAGCCCCGAGCCGCTGGTGAGGGAGCGCGGCGCGCGCCCCGCCGACCTGGACGGGCATGAAGCACGAGACAGTCAACGAGACGCTCAAGAGGAGTCCTCGCACGCTCGCCGTCAGTAGTCCCCATGATGGTCGGATGCCGACCTACAGCGACGAGGGCATCGTTCTCCGCCGCATCGACTACGGTGAGTCAGACCGCATCCTTACCGTGCTGACGCTCGAGCACGGCAAGATTGGTGTCATCGCTCGAGGCGTGCGCAAGAGTCAGAGCCGGCTCGCGTCTCGCACCGACCTCTTCACCCGAAGCCGCATGCAGCTCGCCCGCGGGCGCGGTGAGCTCGACGTGCTGACACAGGCGGAAACCGTTGCCGCCACGCCATTGCGGAGCGACGCGCGCCGAGCCGCCTGCGCATCGCTGTGCGCGGAGCTGACCGACCGTGTGCTCGAGAGTCATCACGCCGACCCCGAGATCTATGCGCTGGTCGCACGCGCACTGACCGCGTGCGCCGACCCCGAGCGCGACCCGCGCGCCGCGATTGTCTGGTTCGCCCGCCGCATGGTGGATCGGCTCGGCTACGCGCCACAGTTGCACGATTGTGTGAGCTGCGAGCGGCGCCTGCCGGAGGAGCCGGCGTGGTTCAGCGCCCCCGGCGGGGGGCTGCTCTGCGCGCGTTGCGCACCGGGTGATCCCGAGGCGATCGAATGCTCGGTGCGGGTGATCAAGGTGCTGCGCGCCGCGGCGGATGGCGATGAGGAGTTGTGGCTGCGGCTCCGCCTTGACGCTCCGACGCTGCAGACCCTCGAGCGCATCGTCGAGTCAGAACTCGCCCACCACCTCGACCGGCGCCTGCGCTCGATCGATGTCCTCCGTGCGATCGAAGGGCGGGGTGCGGTGAGGGTGCCGGTAGACTGACCCGCCATGGCTGAGGATCAGGCGCAAGCGGACGTCATCGAGAAGCTCGTCTCGCTGTGCAAGCAGCGTGGCTTCGTCTACCCGTCGAGCGAGATCTACGGCGGCCTCAACGCCGTATACGACTTCGGCCCGCTCGGTGTCCGCCTGCGCCGCAACATCCGCAACCGCTGGTGGCAATCGATGGTGGATCTCCGTGACGATGTCGAAGGCATCGAGTTCGGCGATCCTCATGAACCCCGAGGTATGGGTCGCGAGCGGGCATGTCGCCGGCTTCACCGATCCGCTCGTGGATTGCACGGGCCCGTGCAAGAGGCGCTGGCGTGAGGATCACCTCGCGGATGAACGGCGCGCGCGTGGCAAGCCGGCAGACGCGCCCGGCTGCCCGGAGTGCGGCGGTGTCCTCACTGCTGCGCGGCAGTTCAACCTCATGTTCAAGACGTTCATCGGCCCGGTCGAGGAGGACGCGGCGCAGATCTGGCTGCGCCCGGAGACGGCGCAGGGGATGTTCGTGAACTTTGCGAACGTGGTCAATTCGACGAGGCGCCGGCTGCCCTTCGGAATCGCCCAGCAGGGCAAGGGATTTCGCAACGAGATCTCGCCCGGTAATTTTGTCTTCCGCCTGCGCGAATTCGAGCTGATGGAGATGGAATACTTCTGCAAACCCGGCAGTGACCGGGAGTTGCACGAGTACTGGTGCGCCGAGCGCATGCGCTGGCACGTGGACGAGATGGGTGTGCGCAAAGGGAATCTCCGTCTGCGCGCGCATGCGAAGGAAGAGCTTTCGCACTACAGCACGGCGACCAGCGACATCGAATATCACTATCCGTTCGGCTGGGGCGAGCTCGAAGGTGTCGCCGATCGCACCGACTTCGACCTCAAGACGCACATGGAGCACAGCGGGCGCGACCTCTCGTACTTCGACACTGAGACCAATGAGCGCTACGTCCCCTACGTCATCGAGCCGGCGGTGAGCACCGACAGAATCTTCATCACGCTCCTCGTGGACGCGTACGACGAGGAGGAGGTGCGCGGCGAGAAGCGCGTGGTACTCCATCTGCATCCCGACGTGGCCCCCGTGCAGGTTGCGGTGTTGCCGCTCTCCAAGAAGGCGGAGCTCACCGAGCCCGCGCGCCGGATCGAACACGAGCTGCGGCCGCACTTCGCGACGATGTACGACGAGACGCAGGCGATCGGCCGGCGCTATCGCCGCCAGGACGAGATCGGCACGCCGCTTGCCATCACCTTCGACTTCGACTCGCTCAACGACCAGGCCGTGACCATTCGCGAACGCGACGGGATGTCACAGGTCCGGGTGCCCATCGAACAACTCCGCGAGGCGCTCCGCGACCAGCTCGACGCCGGTCGTGCGCGGGCTCGCGAGCGGGCGAACGGCGGGTAGCATCCAACCGTGGTGAGTGCTCGGGGTGACGCCGATGCGGTCGCCGCCGGTGTGCTCGACCTGCTCGCCCTCGGCGAGACCCAGGATCTCGACACCGTCCTCGAGCGGATCGTGCGCGCGGCGCGGCGTCAAGTCTCGGCGCGGTACGGCGCGATCGGCGTGCCCGACGGCCGCGGCGGTTTCGCCCGATTCGTGACGTCGGGAATCAGCGAGCGCGTGGCCGCAACCATCGGCGAGCTGCCGAGGACCCACGGCGTTCTCGGAGCGCTGCTCGAGGAGGGTCCGATCCTGCTCGACGACATCCGCGAGCACCCGCGCTTCTCGTACTACCCGGCGCATCACCCAACACTCACCGATTTCCTCGGCGTGCCGATCACGCACCGCGGAACCGTGCTCGGTAACCTGTTCGTGAGCGGGCACGCGTCTGGGCATTTCACCCGGACTGATGCGCGCAAGCTGGAAACCCTTGCGGCGTATGCCGGAGTGGCGATTGCGAATGCCGAGCTGTACGCCCGGTCGCAGCAGCTCGCGGTGGTGGAGGAGCGAAACCGCGTGGCGCGTGAGTTGCACGACGCCGCAACGCAGACGCTTTTCAGCCTTGTGCTCGCCGCGAGGGCCGCGGCGCTCTCGACGCGTGATGAGGAGACGCGCGCCACCATCCTCGGGTTCGAGCAGCGCACGACCGAAGCGCTGCAGGAGTTGCGCGGGCTCGTGCATGCGCTGCGTCCCAAGAGCCTCGAGCGTGACGGGCTCGCCGCCACCCTCGGCGACCATGCCGACGCGTTGCGCACCAGCGGCGCGGACGTGGTGGTCGATGCCGCCGACGGCATTCATCTCCGCCTCGAGACCGAGCACGCGCTGCTCCGCATCGCGCAAGAGGCGCTGCACAACGCGATGCGCCACGCGCCGGGCTCGACGGTCCGCGTGACGTTGCGCGTCGCAAGGAAGACGGTGACCCTGCGCATCAAAGACAACGGACCGGGCTTCGATATCGATGCGCTGCCGCGCACGCGACGCGGTATGGGGCTTGCAACGATGCGCGAGCGTGCGCACGAAATCGACGCGCAACTGGACATCCGCACGCGTCCCGGCGGTGGTACGACGGTCACCGTCAGCGTCCCGGAGGTCTGACCGCATGACCACGGCGATCCGCTTGCTCATCGTCGATGACCACGCAGTCGTTCGTCAGGGGCTGCGCGGATTTCTTCGTCTCCAGGAGGGCATCGAGGTCGTGGGCGAGGCCGCCGGCGCCGCAGAGGCAGTCGATCTTGCCGGAGCAGTGTCTCCCGATGTGGTGCTCCTCGACCTCGTCATGCCTGACGGCAACGGCATCGGCGTACTCCGCCGGCTCATCGAGGTCGTGCCCGGGGTCCATGTGCTCGTCCTTACGAGCTTCGCTGACGACGCGCAGATATTCGCGGCAATGGCTGCGGGCGCGTCCGGCTACCTGCTCAAGGACATCGACCCGCAGGCGCTCGCGGACGCCATTCGTGACGTCGACGCTGGGCGACCCGCGCTGCATCCGTCCGTCGCCGCGCGGCTGATGCGCCAGGGGGCGGTACCGCGCATCACGCACGACGACCTTACTGCGCGCGAACGTGACGTGCTCCGGCTGATGGTGGAGGGGCTGGCCAACAAACAGATCGCCCGGCGCCTCGGTATCGGCGAGAAGACGATCAAGACCCACGTCAGCCGCGTGCTGGCAAAGCTCGGCGTGGCGGACAGAACGCAGGCCGCGGTCCTCGCCATCCGAGAGGGTCTCGTCGACTGACGGTCCGCCCAATGACGGATGCGGCGGTGCGGCTTAAGGCCGATGCGCTCCGCTGCCGGCGCGCGCAGGATTGAGCGCATGGGAACGCTGTCTGGAACCACCGTCATGATCACCGGCGCCTCGCGAGGCCTTGGCCGCTCCCTTGCGCTGGCGGCGGCCCGCGAAGGCGCCTCACTTGCCCTTTGCGCCAGAAAAGAGCCGGCGCTCGAATCCGTTGCAGAGGAATGCCGTGCGCTTGGCGCCCATGTACTCGCGGTGCTCGCCGATGTGTCGAACGCTGCCGACGTCGAACGCTTTGCCGCATCCGCGCTGGAACGCTTCGACGGTGTCGACGTCCTCGTGAACAACGCGGCCGAACTCGGCCCGCTGCCGTTATCCGAGCTCACCGACGCACCGTCAAGCGCGCTCGAACACGTGCTGCAGGCGAATGTGCTCGGCCCGCTGCGCCTGACCCAGGCCGTGATCGGCGGCATGCTGCTTCGCAACCGCGGGCTCGTCATCAACATCAGTACCGACGCCGCGGTGATCGGGTTTGCCGGTATCGGTCTGTACAGCGCGTCGAAAGCCGCGCTGGACGCGCTCACGCGCAGCTGGTCCGCGGAGTTGCAGCGCACCGCGGTGCGTGTCATCAGCGTCGACCCCGGCGACATGTACACCGAGATGCACATGGCGGCCGACCCGGAGGCGGACCCCGATGACCTGCTCCGCACCGAGGATGTGGCCCAGCGTCTGCTACCGCTGATCGCCGGCCGCGTCCCTGAGGGCGACCGCTTCGAAGCGTCGCGGCTCGCATGATCTCGCCGCCGCGCGAACTGCGCGCTGCCCTCCCCGCCGAGCTTCGTGGTTTGCGTCGCGATGGCGCCCGGCTGTGCGTGGTGAATCGATCCACCAGCCGGATCACTCACACGAGCGTCGCGCGCCTCGGTGAACACCTCGCGTCGGGCGATCTGCTCGTGGTCAACTCAAGCCGCACCCTTCCAGCGGCCTTGCGTGTCAGCCGTAGTGGTGGCGAGCCGGTCCAGCTACGCCCGGGTGCGTTGCGAGACGGCGAATGGGACGCGCTGGCCGTCGAGACCGCGCCGCCGCACCGCAACGTCCCGCTGCACCCGGGCGAGACGCTTCGCGCTGCGGGAGGGCTCCGCCTCCGTGTGCTCGAGCCTCGACGGGATGCGCCGCTGCTCTGGCGTATGACCGTCGAGAGCGGTGACCTTGTCCAGACCCTGCTCACGGATGGCGAGCCGATTCGCTACTCGTACGTCCCCGACCCGGTACCCCTCGAGCACTACCAGACGGTATACGCGGGCGCTCCCGGATCGGTCGAGACACCCTCCGCCGGACGCCATCTCACCTGGGAGTTGCTCGGCGACCTTCGCCAGCGCGGCATCGATGTCACCGACATCCTGCTGCACTGCGGGCTCAGCTCCTTCCAGGACGACGCCGTTGACATGGACAAGCCGCTCATCGAGGAGCGGTTCGAAATCCGGGCAGGTGCAGCGGAGCGCATCAACCGTGCGACGCGAGTGATCGCCGTCGGCACCAGCGTGATCCGCACGCTGGAAACGGCAGTCGACGACCGCGGTGCCGTGCACGCGATGCACGGCTGGACCGACCTCGTGATCAAGCCGAGCACCAGGCTGCGCGCCGTCGACGCCCTGCTCACCGGCCTCCACGAACCCCCTGCGACGCATCTCGACATGCTCGGGGCGCTGCTCGATACCGACCTGCTCGAACGCGCATACGCGGAGGTCCGTGAACGCGGCTACCTCTGGCACGAGTTCGGCGACGCGATGCTCATCCTGTAGGCAGAGGCCGGCTTTTTGACATGATCCCGGCAGCCCCGCGGGCGGGCTCCAGGTGCAGCACGGAGAGCGTGATGACTGAACTCTTGATCCTCGAATTCGAGGGCTTCGGCGCCAAAGACTACGACCGGGTCAACGAGGTGCTCGGCATCAACCAGGACACCGGCGAAGGCGACTGGCCGGCCGGTCTTCACACGCATCTCGCCGGCCCGACCGAGGGCGGCGGATGGCTCGTTGTCGAGGTCTGGGAGACCCAGGCCGACCAGGATGAGTTCATGAACACGCGCCTTGGCCCGGCGCTCGCCACGGCGGGAGTCACCGGCCCGCCGAAGCGTGCGGAATGGAGCAAGCCAAGGGCGCACCACACGCCGAAGAAGGCGTCCAAAAAGGTCTGACGGCTCGCATCGGGCCCTGCGTGCGTCGGGGCGCAGCAACGCGGTTCGGCCCAGCGGCGGCCCGATGCTACGCTCACGCCTCGCGCGGCGCAATCGCCCGCGCATCCACACCACGATGAGGTCTGGCGAATGGCGGTAGGCACCCGGGGCAAGAAGTCGTCGAAGACTCCGGCAAAGAAAGCAGCGGTGCGGAAGACATCCGCCCGAAGCACCGGATCCAAGAACGGCGCCACACCACGCGCCCACAAATGGGTGTATCGCTTCGACGAGGGGAGTGCCTCGATGCGCGACCTGCTGGGCGGCAAGGGCGCGGGCGTCGCCGAGATGACGCGCGCCGGGCTTCCGGTGCCACCTGGATTCACCATCACCACCGAGGCGTGCAACGCCTTTTATGCGAAGGACGCGAAATTCCCGGACGGTCTCTGGGAGCAGGTTGAGAAGGCGCTTCGCGGCGTCGAGAAGACCACCGGCAAGGGTTTTGGCGATGCGCGCAATCCGCTGCTCGTCAGCGTGCGCAGCGGTGCGAAATTCTCGATGCCGGGCATGATGGACACGGTCCTCAACCTCGGTCTCAATACGTCGACGCTCGAGGGGCTTGCAGCTCTCACGAAGGACCGTCGATTCGCGCTCGATGCGCATCGCCGTTTCATCCAGCTGTTCAGCAAGATCGTGCTCGGGATCGACGGCCAGCTCTTCGAGGACGCCCTCGACGCAATCAAGAAGCGCAAGAAGGCAAAGACGGATGCCGACCTCAGCGCGGCGGCGCTCGAGGAGTTGATCACCGAATATCGCGCGATCGTCAAGCGCAACTCGAAGGCAGGATTCCCCGAGGATCCGATGGAGCAGTTGCGCGCGGCAATCGGCGCCGTGTTCGAGTCGTGGAACAACAAACGCGCGACGGACTACCGCAACTACAACCACATCCCGCACGATCTTGGCACCGCGGTCAACGTGCAGTCGATGGTCTTCGGCAACATGGGCGACACCTCCGGGACCGGCGTCGCATTCACGCGTGATCCGTCAACCGGCGAGCGCAAGTTGTACGGCGAGTACCTCACCAATGCGCAGGGCGAGGACGTCGTCGCCGGCATCCGCACACCGAAGCCGATCGCGGCGATGGCGAGCGACCTTCCCAAGGCATACCGCCAGTTCGAGCAGATCGCACGCAAGCTCGAGAAGCACTATCGCGACGTCCAGGACATGGAGTTCACGATCGAGCGCGGCACGCTGTACATGCTGCAGACGCGCAGCGGCAAGCGCACCGCCGAGGCGGCGGTGAAGATCGCCGTCGACATGGTCCGCGAACGCTTGATCACCAAGCGCGAGGCCGTGCTTCGCGTCGAGCCGGGTCAGGTCGATCAACTGCTCCACCGGCGTATCGATCCGAAGGCGAAGGTCAAGGTGCTCGCAACCGGACTCGCCGCGTCGCCGGGCGCGGCGTACGGCGCGGCCGTGTTCGACGCCGATCGTGCCGAGGAGCGGGCCAAGAAGGGCGAGAAGGTCATCCTCGTGCGCATCGAGACGAACCCGGACGACGTGCACGGGATGATCGCGGCCGAAGGAGTGCTCACCTCACGCGGCGGCCGCACCTCGCATGCGGCAGTGGTTGCGCGAGGCATGGGCAAGCCCTGTGTTGCCGGTGCAGGATCGGTGCAGGTCGACCTCGTCAAGCGACAGTTCACCGCGGGCGGCACGACGATCAAGGAAGGTGAGCCGTTCACCATCGACGGCTCCACGGGCAACGTCATCGCCGGACAGGTGTCGATGCTGGACGCGGAGATCTCCGGCGAGCTCGAGGAGTTGCTGCGCTGGGCTGACTCATTCCGCCGTCTCCAGGTCTGGGCGAACGGTGACTACCCGCACGACGCGGTTCGTGCCCGCGACTTCGGCGCGCAGGGCATCGGGCTCTGCCGCACTGAGCACATGTTCATGCAGCAGGAACGCCTGCCCATCGTGCAGAAGATGATCCTCGCGCCTGACGAGAAGTCGCGCCGGGTCGAGCTGGCGAAGTTGCTGCCGATGCAGCGCGACGATTTCCACGGCATTCTCAAGGCGATGCACGGACTGCCCGTGATCATCCGGCTCATCGATCCGCCGCTGCATGAGTTCCTGCCGTCACTCGACGAGCTGCTCGTCGAAGTCACGCGCGACCAAGCGCTCGGCAAGCCCGAGAAGTCGTATCGCGCAAAGAAGGAGTTGCTGTCCGCGGTGCAGAACCTTCACGAGCAGAACCCGATGCTGGGGCTCCGCGGGTGCCGGCTCGGACTGCTCTTTCCCGAGATCATCGAGATGCAGGCGCGCGCCATCATCGAAGCCGCCGTCGCGCTCAAGAAGGAGCGCGTCGACGTGCGCCCTGAAATCATGGTGCCGCTGGTCGGCACGCTGGAAGAGTTGCGCAGGACACGCGAGGTCATCGACCGCACGGCGCAGGAGGTCTTCAAGGAGACCAAGAGCAAGGTTGCGTACCTCGTCGGGACGATGATCGAGGTGCCGCGCGCGGCGCTCACCGCGGGACAGATCGCGCAGTCCGCCGACTTCTTCTCCTTCGGTACCAACGACTTGACGCAGATGACCTTTGGTGTCTCGCGCGACGACGCGGAAGGCACGTTCCTGCTCCGCTACGTCGAGGACAAGATCCTGCCGCGCAACCCGTTCGAGACGCTCGATCGCGACGGCGTTGGACGCCTCATGCGGTTCGCGGTCGAAGAGGGTCGCGCGGTGCGACCGTCGTTGAGCGTCGGCATCTGCGGTGAGCACGGCGGTGATACCGACTCGATCGCGCTCTGCGAGGAGCTCGGGCTCGACTACGTGTCCTGCTCGCCGTTCCGGGTGCCGGCCGCACGTCTGGCGGCGGCGCATGCCCGTCTTGCACGCGTGGAGCGCGACCGCTGAGCGAGGCTGATCACACGTTTCCCCGCGAAGTCGAGACGGAGCGACTCGTGCTCCGTCAATTTCGCGACGCCGACTTCGAGGCGTATCTCCGCATCCTGTCCGACCCCGAGGTGCTCCGGTTCATCGGCGGCGGCGTTGCGCCGACTCGCGAGGAGGCGTGGCGGCACATGGCAATGCAAGCCGGGATCTGGATACTTCGCGGCTACGGGCATTGGGCGATCGAGGTGAAGACAACGGGTGAGCTCGTGGGCCGGGCCGGAGTCTGGTATCCGGAAGGCTGGCCGGAAATAGAGGCCGGCTGGGTGATCGGGCGCGAACACTGGGGTTCCGGCTATGCAACCGAAGCCGGTCGCGAGGCGCTCCGGCAGGCTTTCTCGAAACTCGGCGTCTCGCACGTGATCAGCCTGATCGACCCAGCGAACGTGGCATCGCGACGCGTCGCCGAGAAGCTCGGCGGGACCATCGACAAAACTGGAGTGTTTCGTGATCACGAGCTGCTGTTCTACGGATACACGTCGCCACCGGCCTGACCGGCGACCCCACGGTGCAGCTACTCTCCATTGATATGAAGGCGATGTCGGAGTGAGCGAGCACGTCAGGATTCGCAAGATCGCGACGCGAAACGGACGTCCGGAGATGCTGGACGACGGTCACGTCGTCGAGGGCGACGAGCTGTCGCCGCCGATTCCCGGGATGCCATATGCCGTGCGCCGTACCGTGACCGAACATGAGGACGCACCGGATGTGTTCGCGACATCACCTGTTCGGGCAGTGATCACCGAGCACGGTGGCGGGATCGTCCTGCTGACCGACAACTCGAAGTATGCGATCGAGGTCGTCGGACACTAGGTCACGGGTAACGGATCACCGGTGATTGCCCACGTGGTATACCGTTTCGCCTACTCTTTGAAGTGATGTCCTGGCCGCAGACTTCCATGCCCGCAGCCACCACTACCGCGCCGGGTGACGAGCCATATCTTCCCGTGGAGGAAGTGGCGCACAGATTGGATCTCCCGCTCGGTATTCTGCTTCGACGCGTCGAAGCGGGTGACGTCCCGTCGCGTCGCGAAGAAGGTCCCGACGGCGTTCGCTACCTCGTGCGCCTCGGCGACCTCGGTATCGAGAGCCCCATGAGCGACCTTCCTGTTGCGCCGGCACCGCCTCCGCCTCCCGCCGCGGTCGAAGAGGAGACGCCGGCCGACCCCACCCCGACCGTCGATGTGGTCGGAATCGCGCAGCCCTCGTCGTGGCCGGACAAGGTCGTCCCACCTCCTGCCGAAGAGCTCGCCGCAGAAGCGACCTCGCATGGGCGCGCTGGGTCGATGATCGAGATCGGATCCAACGAGCCGCGCCGCGACGTGGCCTCGATGACGTCGCTCGATCCACGCGAGCTCGTCGCGGGCCTCCTTGATCGCTGGGAGCGGACCCTCGAGCAGCGGATCTATTCGGAGCAGCGCCAGCGCTTTGAAGCCGAGTTGAACTCTCGCCAGAACCTGGTGAAGCAGCTCCAACTGGAGTTGCAGACCGCCCGAGCCGAGCACGCTGCAGCGCAGGCCGAGAAGGATCGCCGTCTTGCCGAGCGCGACCGGCGGATCAGCGACCTCGAGGCCGGTGCCGGCGATCCGCAGGACGTGTCCGGCAGGCGCAAGCGCTGGTTCTTCAGCCGCTAGCGCGGTCGAGGCTGGCGGGCCATGGCTGGGGACGCTGTCGCGGAGGTCAAGTCGCGGCTTGACCTGATCGAGGTCATCGGCGGCTACGTGACGCTGCACCGCGCGGGGCGCGAGCTCACCGGACTGTGTCCATTCCACGCCGAGAAGTCGCCGTCCTTCACCGTCAGTCCCGAGCGTCAGGTCTGGTACTGCCACGGATGCCACCTCGGTGGCGACCTTTTCAAGTTCATCGAGCAGATCGAGCGCATCGATTTCCGCCAGGCGCTGGAGATGCTCGCCGATCGTGCCGGTGTCGAGCTCGAGAGCGGCCCCGCAGCTCGGGGCGCGGGGCGGCGCCGTCGCCGGTCCATCGAGCTCAACGGCAGGGCGCAGGCGTACTACCAGCACGTCCTCTGGTCCGCGCCCGCCGGCGAGCCCGGCCGGGTGCTGCTCCGCGAGCGTGGCGTTGACGAGACGGTCGCGCGCACGTTCGGGATCGGGTTTGCGCCGGCCGGTGGCGCCGGCGAGGACGCGCTCGCCAGGTATCTGACCGGCAAAGGCGGCGCAACGGTCGACGAGCTGGTCGATGCAGGACTGGTGCATCCGCAGCGTGGCGCGAGGGTGCGTGACCGCTTTCGCGACCGGCTCGTATTCCCGATCCGCGACGAGCGAGGCGAAGTGCTCGGCTTCGGGGCGCGCGCGCTCGGCGACGCGAAACCGAAGTATTTGAACAGCCCGGACTCGGCCGCGTATCACAAGTCGTCGGCGATCTTTGGTCTCGACCTCGCTCGCGCCGCGATCGTGCGCGAGCGCACAGCGGTGATAGTGGAGGGATATTTCGACGTCATCGCTGCTCACGTGGCGGGTGTTGAACACACCGTCGCGAGCAGCGGCACTGCACTCACACGAGAGCAGGTGCACAGCCTCGGCCGTATCGCGGACGCACTGATCCTCTGCTTCGACGGCGACGATGCCGGGCGTGTCGCCGCCACGCGCGCCGTGGACGTCATCGCCGCCGAGGGATTGCAGGCGCGGATCTGCCGCCTCCCGGCCGGCGTCAAGGATCCAGACGAGCTCGTGCGCGGCGACCCCGCGGCGTTCGCGCAGGTGATCGCCGAGGCGCCCGCCGCGTGGCAGGTGCTCCTCGACGTCGCGCTCGCATCGGGTGAAGGTGGCAGTGTCGACGCCCGCCGCGCAGCCGCAGAACGAGCGGTCTCCGTGCTGGCCCGCATCCCGGAGGCGACCACACGCGAGCTCTATCTGCAGCAGGCTGCCCGCCGTCTCGACATCGGCGCGCGATCCCTTGCGACCGACCTGACCAGCTCGATGCGCGACGGAACCCGGCGCCCGGCGAGGATCGTCGTCGCGGCACCCGCAGAACCGGCTCCTGCGGTGGTGGACGAGCCCGAGCCCGCCGATGCGGACGACCCGATCCCGCCGTGGGAGGCGCAGCTCGCGAGGGTTGTCCTCATCCGGCCGGAGCTGGCGGCGGCGTTGCGCACCGAGGGCGGTCTCGGGCCGGACGAATTCACCAACGCCACCGCTCGCCGCATCTACGACGCCGCCTCGACCGACCCCTCTGGGTTTACATTGCGGCGCCTCACCGGCGGCGATCAGCGCCGCGCTGCGGGACTCCTGGTGCGTGAGGTGCCGGAATTCGCGGACGAGGCCGACCCCGAGGCGATCAAGCAGCTCATGGCGGACTGCGTCCGGCTCATCCACGAGGACAGCGTGCGTCGCGCGCTCGTGAGCATCTCAGCGGAGATGCATCGCGCGAGAGATGAGGGCCGGACCGCGGATGCGGACGCGCTGGCCGACAAGCTCAGCCGCCTTGCCGCTGACGCGCCGCACCTTCGCCGAACCCTGGCGATCCGCTGATCCCACGCGCACCGGCGATCGCGCGCGCATGTTTGATCCATGCCGTCGCGAGCCACCATCACTCTCGTGCCCGAGTGGATCCCCCTATCCGATCGCCCGAATTTGGCACACTCAGACGGCTTCGACAATTATTGTGAACACTGTCGTTGTACCGATCCGTCCGGCGGACCTCGCAAAGCGGGCGTCAGCCTGCGCCGCGTGAGACAGAGTTGAGATGACCACCGCCACCACCACCCGATCCAGAGCAGCCACCCTGCCGCCGCCCTCGGGCGCCGATCTGCTGGTCTCCGCCGCCGAGGCGCTGATCATCAAGGGCAAGGACCATGGATATCTCACGCCCGATGACATCCTCGCCGCCTTTCCCGAGATCGATGTCGAGCCGGATCATCTGGAACGAATCTTCCATGTCTTTCGTGAGATGGGCATCGAAGTCAGCGATGGTGACAAGGACTTCGAGACCGTCGACGAGATCGACGAGGAGCTCATCGCCAAGGCCGAGGCAATCGACTCCGTGTCGCTCGACGACCCGGTTCGCATGTATCTCAAGGAGATCGGCCGTGTGGCGCTGCTCAAGGCCGAGCAGGAGGTCCACTACGCAAAGCTGATCGAGCAGGGCGACGAGGAAGCGAAGAACCAGCTCACCGAAGCAAACCTGCGCCTTGTGGTCAGCATTGCCAAGAAGTACATCGGCCGCGGCATGTCCTTCCTCGATCTCATCCAGGAAGGCAACATGGGCCTGATTCGCGCAGTCGAGAAGTTCGACTATCACAAGGGCTACAAGTTCTCGACGTACGCCACATGGTGGATCCGTCAGGCGATCACGCGCGCGATCGCCGACCAGGCGCGAACCATCCGCATCCCGGTGCACATGGTCGAGACCATCAACAAGCTCGTCCGTGTCTCTCGCCGTCTGCTCCAGGAGCTGGGTCGGGAGCCCAACGACGAGGAGATCGCCGAGGAGATGGGGATCACGCCGGAAAAGGTCCGGGAGATCACCAAGGTCTCGCAGGATCCGGTGTCGCTCGAGACGCCGATCGGCGAGGAGGAGGACTCGCATCTCGGCGACTTCGTCGAGGACAAGGAGGCAACCGCTCCTTCCGACGCGGCGTCGCTGACCATGCTGCGCACCGAGGTCGAGGACATTCTCGACACGCTCACACCGCGCGAACGCCGTGTGCTGCAACTGCGTTTCGGCCTCATCGACGGACACCAGCGCACGCTCGAGGAAGTCGGGAAGCGTTTCGGGGTCACCCGTGAGCGCATCCGCCAGATCGAGGCGAAAGCGCTGCGCAAGCTGCGCCATCCGTCGCGCTCGAAGAAACTCAAGGACTATCTCGAGTAGGCGGAACGGTTCGGTCGCCGGCCGCGACGATTCGTGCACGTGAGGGCACGGTGCGTCACGGCAGGTAGACTTGAGTCATGATCCGGGTTAGCTCAGCGGTAGAGCAGGCGGCTGTTAACCGCAAGGCCACTGGTTCGAATCCAGTACCCGGAGCGTCGACGTCCCACTAGCAGCACGCGGCATCGCCCGAGGCGGTGCCGTACACGAGGAACACGGGATGACCGAGACCGCATCGCGGCCGGGCACCACGCCCGCTGTCGCGACCCTGACCGCGCCCGAGACCGAGGGCGTTGCCCCGACCGACACGACAGCGACACAGCCGGCGTGGGCATGGCCCCTGTCGGTGCCGCCGTCTCACCCGCCAAAGGGCGAGGCCACAACCGAGTTCTGAAGACCCGGTGCTCGACCTGACGGCGAGTCCGCCGCCCGTCGAGACGCTCGAGGCGGATCCCACCGAGGTGACCGTCGTCGCGGCCATCACCACGCCGGAAAAAGCGCTGCCCAAGGTCACGTCGTTCGGGCCGCCAGGCAAGCGTCGCTCGACGCTCGCGATCGTCGTGCTGTCGGTCCTGACGCTCGGCATCTACAGCCTCGTCTGGTACCACCGCGTCAACCGCGAGGTCGGCAACTTCGACACGCGCATGCACGTCATCCCCGGGCGGTCGACTGCCGCCGTGGCGATTCCGTGGGCGATCGGATGGCTCGTGAGCATCGTCGGCGCAATCCGGATCGTGCTGGCAGTCGCCAATGTCGCGCTGCCGTTCAACCCGCATTTCAGCGTTCTGCAGGCCTACGGTCTGCTGCTTGGTGGCCTCGCCATCCCGTACCTGGAACTGCTGCTGCCCTTCAGCGCCGTTGCCGCGGTGATGACCCTCGAGCGTGTCCGGATCGTCGAAGATCGAATGGGTCGCACCACCGACGTGCAGCTGCGCCCGACACGCGTCATCTTCTGGATGCTGCTTCCCATTGCCGGAGGCCTTATCCTCATGGCAATCACACAACGACGTCTCAACCGCGCCTGGGAGGACGACATGGCGGCTGCACCAGCGGTGCGCCCGACAGTGAGGATGGCTCCAAGCTGACCGGGTCTGTCGATGTCATGCCCACTCTCGTGTGCCGGTTCCGACGGCCTGCACTAGACTAACCGGTCGCGGTGGCTGTTTCGATCGCCTGTATTTCCGGAAAAGGCGGGGTGGGAAAGACAACCACCTGCGCCTCCCTGGCGGCTGTGTTCGCAGAACGTGGTCGGCGCGTGCTCGCGGTGGACATGGACCCGCAGTCGAATCTCACGTCGGGGCTGGGATTCAACCCGTACTCGCTCACGCACACGGTTGCCGACGCGATCCTCGAACCGGACCAGTCGGTCGACGAGCTCATCGTCCGCACCAAGTGGCCGGGCTTGCACCTGCTGCCGGCAAACCCTGACCTGAGTGCCGTCGAAGCGGGACTGCCAACGTCGCTGGACTCGGAAACGCGGCTTCGTCGCGCGCTCGATCGCGATTGCCGGGACTACGATTTCATCCTCTTCGACACACCGCCGAGCTTCGCGTTTCACACCATCAGCGTGCTTGCGGCGACGGACTTCATCGTGATCCCGATGCAGATGTCGGGATACGCGGTGAAGGGGCTCAAGGAAACGCTTCGCTCCGTGCACCACGTGCGCCAGCAGTTGAACCCGGACCTGCGCGTGCTCGGTCTGCTGCCGACGTTTGTGGTGATGCGCACGCGTTTCTCACGCGATCTTCTCGACGGGCTACGGGCCATTCCCAACCTGCGCGTCTTCAACACAATTATCAAGGTCACGGTCCGGCTGCAGGAATCCGCGCTCGCCGGCGAACCGGTGACCGTCATGGCGCCATCCTCGGAGGCTGCCGCGGCGTACCGCTCGTTCGCCGACGAGGTGCTTGCGGCGCTCATCGCCGAGGGTGAGCGTGGTGTCTGAGGTCCGCTCCCAGCGGCGAAGGCGAAGCGTCGCCGTTGCGCCGGCGCTCCTTGACCCGGCGGAGTTGCCGGAGGACGCACCAGGCCGCGTGAGGCTGATCGCCGTCGCGGCCCCCGCGGACATCCTCGATGCACCGGCGCCCGCATCCGCGCCTCCGGCCGTCGAGCGGTCGCCGTCCGTACTCGGGGCTGCGGGAGGTTGGATACCGGTTGCGGTGGCGGGTGCCGTGATCGTCGCGATCTTCGTGATCGGGATGCTCCTCTTCCGGCACTGAACTATGCGGCGGCGACTACACGAATCTGTGGTAGTATCGCGGAGTGCAGGGCGAACCCGACGGCAGAGTTGGCGAGGCGGAACTGCTCGCCCGCGCGCTCGGCGGTTCGTCGCCGGCCGCTGACCTCAACGCCGTCGCGAGCCGGGTTGCGCGGATTCCCTGGTGGGAGCGCCGCGCGCTCGATGCAGCCGGGCTCACCCGCGAGCACGGGGTGCCACGCGAGCGTGCCGAACGGCTCGCCGCGATGTGGGAGCTCGCGGAACGATGGACGGAGGACGACCGTCCGGCGATCGGTTCGCCGCGAGACGCGCTGCTCATGCTCGACGGGCTCCGTCGCGCCCGTCGCGAGCAGGTGGTGGTCCTGCTGCTCGACGCCCGCCACCGCCCGATCAGGCTCGAGACGGTGGCTGTGGGGACCATCAACGCTTCGCGGCTGCAACCACGCGACGTGTTCGGACCGGCGTTGCGGAGCGATGCAGTTGCAGTCATCATCGGCCACAACCATCCGAGCGGCGATCCGGCTCCGAGTCGCGCCGACCGCGTCGTCACTGCCGCGCTGCGCAACGCGGGCGCGCTGCTCGGCGTCCCCGTGCTCGATCACCTGATCGTCGCGAAACGCGGCCACCACTCCTTTCGGGAAACAGAAGGATGGGACGAGGCCGCATGAATCTCAGCCGAACGCGTTCTCGCCGGTGAGTTCCTTCCCGATGATCAGCGTGTGCACTTCCTCGGTGCCCTCGTACGTGAGCACGGATTCGAGATTGGCCATGTGCCGCGCGACCGGGTACTCGAGCGTGATGCCATTGGCTCCGAGGATGGTCCGCGCACTCCGCGCGATGTCGAGCGCCGCGCGCACATTGGCACGCTTGGTGACCGACACCTGCACCGGATGCAGCCGGCCCTGATCCTTGAGCGTGCCGAGACGATGCGCGAGGAGCCGGCCCTGCACGATCGACGTGGCCATGTTCGCGAGCTTCTGCTGCGTAAGCTGCATCGCGCCGATCGGCTTGCCGAACGCGTGGCGGGTCTTGCTGTATTCGAGGGCTGACTCGAAGCACGCGCGCGCCGCACCCATTGCTCCCCAGCCGATGCCGAAGCGCGCCTCGTTGAGGCATGACAGCGGGCCGCGCATCCCGGAGACATCAGGGAGCACAGAGCTGTCGGGCAGCCGGACCGAGTCGAACGACAGCTCCGACGTCACCGACGCGCGCAATGACAGCTTGTTGTGCACGTCCGACGTCGTGAACCCGCGCATGCCGCGCTCGACGAGGAAGCCGCGAATGCCCGAGTCCGTGCGGGCCCACACAACGGCGATGTCGGCCATCGAGCCGTTGGTGATCCACATCTTGGTGCCATTGAGAATCCAGTCACTGCCGTCGCGCCGCGCATTGGTGCGCATCGACGAGGGGTCCGATCCGGCGTCGGGTTCGGTGAGGCCGAAGCACCCGATCGCGCGTCCGGCCGCCATCTCGGGCAGCCAGCGGGACTTCTGCTCCTCGCTGCCGAATGCGGAGATGGGGAACATGGCCAGCGACCCCTGCACCGAGACGAACGAGCGCAGCCCGCTGTCTCCTGCTTCCAGCTCCTCGCTTGCGACGCCGTATGCCGTGGCGGATGTGCCGGCGCATCCATATCCATGCAAATGCATCCCGAGCAGGCCGAGCGACGCGACCTCGGGGATGAGCTCGCGCGGAAAGGTGCCCGCCTCGAAGTGCTCGGGGATCACCGGGAGCGCCCGCTCGCGGACGAAGGCGCGAACGGTGTCGCGAATCAGGCGCTCGTCGTCGCCGAGCAGGTCATCGATGGCGAAGAGATCCGAGGGGACCAGCGCACGCGTCCTCGGGGCGCGCTCAGTGACGGCCATGCGCTCAGAGTACCCGGTTGGCTAGGCGGCGACTGGCATTCCCGCGTCCACGAGCTGGCGGCGGAGCACTTCGCCGGTCGTGAACCCGACGTTGATATCGGTCACCTGGCCCGCGGCGTCGAGCACGATGATCGTCGGCAGCGACATCACGCGATACCGGCGAGCCAGCTCTGGCTCGACCGCGATATCGATCTCCCGAATCTCGATGCCTGGATCGAGCGTCGCCGAGAGCGCGCGAAGCGCCGGCCGCTGTGCGGTGTGGCAGATGGTGCACGCCTCGCCGGTGAAATACAGGACGGACGGCATATCCCCGTGTGTCACCGCCGGCTCGAGAACGGTGCCGACGAGCTCACGCTGGGCGCCCTTCTGGCTCCGAAGCAGCAGCGCCGCCCCGCCGACCACCGCGATGGCGATCAAGGGCGCAAGCAGGAGGATCATCGCGCGGGTTGGCGCGAGAGGGGCAGCAGCCCGATGCGCACGAGCTGCGCGTACATGATGCAGCCGACGCAGATGTTGAACGCGAAGTTCAGGAACGCCAGCGCTGCCACGATCCACGCGAGCACCCACGCAACGAGTAGGAGCCCGGAGATCACGAACACGCTGGCCGCGGCGAGAAAGACGCCGCCAACCAGTTGCGCGAAGCGGTGGGGCGCCGGGTCCTCCTGGACCACCCGAGGCTTGACGATGCCGGCGGGCTTGAGCCAGCGGAGGTAGAGCAGGCGCGGGACATTCAGTGAAGGGGACGCGACTGCGGCGAGCATCATCACGGCAAGCACCGGGAGGGCCCAGGCGATCGGGTGGTATGCCAGGCCGACCACGTACCCGATGACGATGACTGTCATCAGGATCGCCTGATTCACTTTGAGGACGCTGCGGTCGAACGCCACGATTGCCACGGCGAAATCATACCGCGCAGGTCAGGTATTCATGTGGCGGCCCTGGCCGGCGGCTGACGTGCCAGAGTCGGCGTCGTTCAGCCCACGCTTCTGGAGGAGATCGTGACGCTCGAAGGCTCGGTGCAACTCGACCTCGACGTTCGTGCCGGTGCGGACTACGAGTACGTGCGCGGCGAGGAGCGTCACCGGATCGGCGAGTTGCAACGCGTGCGCCGGGTCCGCCTCGGCGAGACGGTCACGCTGGTCTTCGAGAATCGCGAGACGATCCGCTCGACGCTCGAGGAGGCGTTGCGCACGGAGCGCATCGACGACCCGGAACGGGTGGCGGCCGAGCGCGCGGCGTTCGACGCGGTGGTCCCGGCGCGTGGCGACCTCGCTGCCATGCTCTTTCTGGAAGTCGCCGATCCGGCCGATCTCGCGGCGGCAGCGGCTGCGATCGAGGGCATCGAGCACACGGTCTTTCTCGAGGTGGCCGGCACTCGCGTTCGCGGGGTTCCTGAGGCTGTCGCGCCGCCGGGCGAGAGTGCCCCGGCGCACTACCTGCGCTTCGCTCTGGAGCCCGGGGTACGCACCGCGGTGCTGTCTGGGGCCGCAATCGCAGTCGGGGCTGACCATCCCAACCTCACCGTGCTCGTGCAACTCGACGAGGAGCAGCGCCAGGCGATCGTCGCCGATCTCTGACCGCGCCACGGTCAGTGGCGGGCTGACTGGCGCCCGGCGACGTCGCGATACGCCGTCCCGGTCAACGTCGCGCCGGCGCTGTGGCGCGCGACCTCCTCGTACACGGCTGCCGTCAGCGCGGCGGTCCGCTCCCACGTGTACCCCGACGCCCTGTCGACGCCCGCGTGGCGCATCCGCGCAGCGCGGACCGGCTCGGTGAGCACGGATTCGATCGCCTCGGCGAGAGCGGCGGGATCGCTCGGCGGTATGAGCATCGCGACGTCCAGCGTCAGATGGGGAAGGTTCCCGACGGCGCTGGCGACCAGCGGGGCTCCACAGGCCATGGCCTCCAGCGCCGTGAGGCCGAACCCCTCGTGGGTGGACGGCAGGGCCACGACCGCCGCCTGCCGGTACAGGGAGGCGAGGTCATGGTCCTCCACGGGTCCGCAGAGGACGAGCGGCACGTGTCGTCGCCACGCTTCCGCAGCGAGGCGGTCGGCTTCAGGCCCGAGCGCGCCGGCCAGCGCAAGGGTGGGGCCGCCGTCGTCGCCACCACGTTCCATCGCCTCGAGCAGCGTGTCCAGTCCCTTGCGCGGATCGCGCGAGCGCAGACTGCCCACCCAGAGGACGAACGGCTCTTCGAGCCCGAGTGCCTCGGCGATGCGGGCATCGCGCAGCTTCGGGCGTGCCGAGAAGACGGGCGCGACGCCGTGGGCAACGACGTGCACGCGTGCCGGGTCGAGGTCCAGCGCCGCGATCGCCTCCTTCCTGGTCGTCTCGCTGACGGCGATGATCCCGGCGCACGCTCGGATCGCCGGCGCCAGCAGGCTTCCGTAGAGGCGCCGCGCTGCCCCGGACGGTCCCGGCGTGATCGGGGCGCGCCACATCTCGACGTCGTGCACGGTCACGACCTGGCGGCTCATCGGGAAGCCGAGGACGGGCTCGCCGCCGAGGCCATGGACGAGGTGGGGATGGCGGGCCATGGCGTCTGAGAGCACGTGGGGCTGCGCGCGGAGGAATCGCGCCGGCCGAGCCTCGCTCCAGGGCGATGACGCGGGCACCGACGGGATGACCTCGAGATCGGGCACGCCCTGCAGCGCCTCGATCAGCTGGCTGGCGTAGCGGCCGATCCCGGCGTCGCGACGGCCGTCGCCAAGACAGCTCGCCTCGAGCAGGACGCGAAGTGGTCTCTGCATCGAGGCTTTGTAGCAGGCTCGGCGCTCGGCACCGCTGGCACAATGGAATTGATGCCGAACTCCCGTTCCCTCATGCCGTTCACCGCACTCGTCGGTCAGGAGGCGATGAAGACCGCGCTGGTCCTCAACGCCATCAATCCGGGGATCGGTGGCGTGCTCATCCGCGGGCAGCGCGGCACCGCCAAATCCACCGCGGTGCGAGCCCTGGCGCGGCTCCTCCCGGAGATCGACGTGATCGTCGGGTGCCGCTTCCGGGACGACCCGGCCGCGCCGGCGGCGTGGTGCGAGGATTGCCAGGCTCGCTTCACCGGCGGCCTTACTCCCGTCGTCGAGCGGCGAAGGATGCGGGTCGTCGAATTGCCCGTCAACGCGTCGGAGGATCGCGTCGTCGGCACCATCGACACTGAAGCCGCCATCAAGCTCGGCGAGCGGCGCTTCGAGCCGGGGCTGCTTGCCGACGCGAACCGGGGGATCCTCTACGTGGACGAGGTGAATCTCCTCGACGATCACATCGTCGACGTGCTGCTCGATGCGGCGGCGATGGGCTGGAACGTCGTCGAGCGCGAGGGCATCTCGTTCTCGCACCCTTCGCGATTCATTCTCGTCGGGACGATGAACCCGGAGGAGGGCGACCTTCGCCCGCAGCTCCTCGACCGTTTCGGGCTCTGCGTCGACATCACCGGACTTCGGGACGTCGATGACCGGGTTCGCATCATGGAGCGCGACGCCCACCGGAACGTCGACGGCGCCGGCCTGCAGCGCGAGTTCCTCGAGACTGAGGACCACCTCAAAGCGGTGATCGAGGAGGCGAAACGCCTGCTCCCGAGGGTGGAGATCAGCCCGACGATCGGCTGGTTCATCGCGCTGGTCTGCATCGATGCGGGCACCCTCGGCCATCGTGCCGACATCGTCGTGAGCAGCGCCGCCCGGACGGTGCGCGCGTGGGATGAGGCGGAACGCCTGGTGCGCGCCCACGCGGCCGGCATGCCCGCCGACGTGGCGGACCGGCTGGTGGTCACGACCGCCGACGCGACGACCGCCGCCGAGCTCGCGCTCGCGCATCGCCGTCGGAGCCGCCAGGACGGGGTTGCGCAACCCGGCGGCACTGCAGCAGAGCGCGCCCGCGAGCGTTTTGAGGAGATCGCGCAGGAGGCCGAGGCGGCCGTGGTGTCCGAGCAGACTGCCGAATCGGGAGAGCAGCCGCCCGACAACTCCGGCAGCGGTGAGGAGGGTGAGAGCCCGGGGCAGGTGCAGGGAAGCGAGCAGGCCACGCAGGCCGTGACCCGGCGCAGCGCCGAGCAGCTCTTCGAGGGCGAGATCTTCCCGGTACGCAAGATCGCGCTCCCACGAGACCGGCGCAGCCGTTCCACCACCGGCAAGCGGAGCTCATCCCAGAGCAGCGACAAGCGCGGGCGCTACGTCCGCGCCACCCAGACGGAGAAGACGACCGACATCGCGTTCGACGCGACCATGCGGGCCGCAGCGCCGCACCAAGTGCGCCGGCGCGCCGAGGAACCCGAGGGCAGGGCTGGCCCGGCGCTGCACCTCGAGCGCCAGGACCTCCGCCAGAAGGTGCGCCGGCGTCGCACGGGCACCCTCATCGTGTTCGTGGTGGACGCGAGCGCCTCGATGGACGCCGAGCAGCGCATGCAGGCCACCAAGGGCGCTGTGCTCTCCCTGCTTCGAGACGCATATCTGCGTCGCGACAAGGTGTCGCTCGTGGTGTTCTCCGGGCGAGCGGCACGCGTCATCCTCCAGCCCACGTCGTCGGTCGATCTCGCCGAGCAACGTCTTCAGCGCCTCACGGTCGGCGGAACGACGCCGCTGACGCACGGGCTCGTCGCCGGGCTCCGCATCGTCCGCACCGAGCGGCTCCGGGACCCAACCGTGTATCCACTCGTCGTGCTCATCAGCGACGGCCGCGGCAACATCTCGCTGTTCGGTGAGGAACCGCTCGTCGAAGCGCAGCGCGTCGCCGAGCAACTGGGCGCCGATGGCGTGCACATGCTGGTCATCAACTCCGCGCGCGATCACACGAGTAGACCGATGCCGCGCGTTGGAGGTCACGGCAGGCCACCGCTCTTCGGCGGCTACGGATTCAACGCATGCCGCGACCTCGCCGATCGCGCGGGAGGCGAATATCTCGGCCTCTACGACCTGTCCCAGGGAGCGATCCTCGAGGGCGTCGAGAAGACGCTTCGAGGTCGCATGGCACAATGACCGTGATGCAAACAGGCAGAACAGTCTTCCCTTTCACCGCAATCGTGGGACAGGACCTCATGAAACAGGCCCTGATACTCAACGCGATCAACCCCGCCATCGGCGGTGTGCTGATTCGCGGCGAGAAGGGCACCGCAAAGTCCACAGCGGTGCGCTCGCTGACGAAACTCCTTCCAGGACTTGACGTCGTCGCTGACTGTCGCTACGGATGCCCCCCCGATGACGCGGATCTGCAATGCACGGAGTGCACCGTGCGCGTGCAGAGCGGGGAGACGCTCCCGCGCGGCCGCCGCCGGATGCGCGTCGTCGAACTGCCCATCAACGCATCCGAGGACCGCGTTGTCGGCGCGATCGATATCGAGGCGGCGATCAAGCGTGGGGAGAAAGAGTTCGAGCCCGGCGTGCTCGCGGAAGCGAACCGCAACATCCTCTACGTCGACGAGGTGAATCTCCTCGACGACCACATCGTCGACGTCCTTCTCGACGCAGCGGCGATGGGCCAGAACACGGTCGAACGCGAAGGCGTGTCGGTGTCGCATCCATCACGCTTCATCCTCGTCGGAACGATGAACCCTGAAGAGGGTGAGCTGCGTCCGCAGCTGCTCGACCGTTTCGGTTTGTGCGTCGATGTCGAGGGCATTCGCGATGTGCGTCAGCGCGTTGAGATCGTCGAGCGACGCGAGGCGTTTGAAGAGGATCCGACCGCGTTCGCCGCGCGCTTCGAGCCCGCAGAGCAGGCCGAGGCAGACCGCATCGCGCGAGCGATGTCAGTGCTGTCCGATGTTGTCGTGGACCGCAACATCCTGGTGGCGATCGCCGCATTGAGCATCGAGCTCGAGGTCGACGGCCATCGCGCCGACATCGTCACGCGCAAAGCCGCGCAAGCACTGGCCGCGCACGAGGATCGAGCCGCCGTCGGCATCGACGACGTCGAACATGTCGCGCCGATGGTGCTGGCGCACAGGGTCAAGCCCGGGCTCTCGGGGAGCCGACGCGGGCTGACCGATCTTGCGGAGATTCTTCGCACCGCGCACGACGGCAACGGCGCGTCGCAGGACTGAGGCATCCTCTCCGTGACGCATGCGTCTTGACCGGATCCGCAACTTCAGCATCATCGCGCACATCGATCACGGCAAGTCCACCCTTGCGGATCGGTTGCTCGAGGCGACCGGGACTGTCGCGTTGCGCGATATGCAGGACCAGGTGCTCGACCAGCTCGACCTCGAACGCGAACGCGGCATCACCATCAAGGCACAGGCGGTTCGCCTCGCATACACGGCGTCAGACAAGATCACGTATGAGCTGAACCTCATCGACACGCCGGGGCACGTCGACTTCGCGTACGAGGTGTCGCGGTCGCTCGCAGCATGCGAGGGCGCACTGCTTGTCGTTGACGCAACCCAGGGTGTCGAGGCGCAGACGCTCGCCAACGTGTACCAGGCGATCGACAACCACCTCGAAGTCATCCCCGTGATCAACAAGATCGATCTCGCCAACGCGGATGCCGAGCTGGTCCGGCGGGAGATCGAGGAAGTGATCGGCATTCCCGCCGACGACGCGATCCTCACGAGCGCTCGTCAGGGAATCGGCATCGACCTGGTGCTCGAGGCGATCGTGAGACGCGTGCCACCGCCGAAGGGGGATCGCGATGGATCGTTGCGGGCGCTCATCTTCGATGCGAAATACGACGCGTATCGCGGTGTCGTCGTGTATGTCCGGATCGTCGATGGGCGCATCGCGAGTGGCATGCGCATCCGGATGATGCACAACAAGAGCGAGTTCGTCGTCGACGAGGTCGGGGTGTTCGCGCCGGCGATGACTCCCGTCGACGAGCTGCTCTGCGGTGAGGTCGGCTACTTCATCGCGTCGATCAAGAACGTGCGCGACAGCAAGGTCGGCGACACGGTGACCGACGCGACACACCCCACGACACATCCGCTTCCCGGGTATCGCGCGGTGACGCCGATGGTCTACGCGGGCATCTTCCCGGTCGACTCCGATGACGTGACCGACCTCAAGGAGGCGTTGCAGCGCCTCAACCTCAACGACGCATCACTCATCTTCGAACCGGAGTCGTCAGCAGCTCTCGGCTTCGGGTTTCGCTGCGGGTTTCTGGGGTTGCTGCACATGGAGATCGTGCAGGAGCGCCTGGAACGCGAGTTCGACCTCTCGCTCATCACCACCGCCCCGACCGTCGAGTATCGCGTGCGGCTGCGCAACGGCGAGGTGATCGCCATCGACAACCCGGAGATGCTCCCGGATGCGTCGAACATCGAGGCGATCGAGGAGCCACGCACCAAAGCGACGATCATCGTGCCGAGCGCGTATGTCGGCGCGATCATGGAGCTCTGCCAGGAGCGGCGCGGCGAGTTTCAGCACATGGACTACCAACCGGGCGACCGGGTCGCGCTCACGTACGACCTGCCCCTCGGCGAGATCATTCACGACTTCTACGACCAGTTGAAGTCACGGAGCCGCGGCTACGCTTCGCTCGATTACGAGATCACCGGGTTCCGTGCCGAGAACCTGGTCAAGCTCGACATCCTGGTCGGCGGCCAGCGCGTCGACGCCCTGAGCATGATCGTCCACCGAGATCGGGCCAATGCGCACGGCCGAAAGCTCGCCGAGCGTCTTCGCAAGCTGATCCCCAGGCAACTCTTCGAAGTGCCCATCCAGGCAGCGATCGGTGGCAAGATCGTCGCCCGTGAGACTGTGTCCGCCATGCGCAAGGACGTGCTTGCCAAGTGCTACGGCGGGGATATCACACGGAAGCGCAAGCTGCTGGAGAAGCAGCGCGAGGGCAAGCGCCGCATGAAAAGGGTGGGCAACGTGGAGATTCCCCAGGAGGCTTTCATGGCCGTGCTCAAGATGGATGAGCAGTAGGGTGGACGTCTGATGCCACGCCCGAACCCGCCCCGCAAACGGCCTCGCCGGCGTCCGGACGCCGTCGAACGGGGCGCTCGCGCCGAGGTCACGCTTGCCAAGCAGGAAGCGCAGGTCAAGGAAAAGAGCGGGTCGGCCGACGGCAAACGGCAGTCGAACGCGAAGGCACAACCGGCGGCCAAGGGCCGGACGGTCGTCAAGGGCGCAGCCGGCACGCGTGGCCGGCGCATCGATGAACCGTATGTCCCCTGGGCGAAGCGGTCGTACGCCGTGCTCGTCGGCGTGCTCTTCATCGCCGAAGTCCTGATCGGCGGCGTCTACTACCTCACGATCTCGGGCAGCAAGCCGGCGCCGCCGCCTTTCGGGATCTTCCTGCTGGCGGTCAGCTACCAGCCCTTGCTCCCCGTGGCCGCCGCGCTCCTGGCGGCACCGATCGCGAAGTTCATCACCAAGGAACCGCGGTCGCTCCGCTTCATGGAGTCGATCATCGTCGGGATCGTCCAGTACTTCGTCTGGCTCTCGCTGTTTGTGGCGCTCACGTACGTCATCGGTGGCTTCAACTCCACCGCGACCGCAGCGTCGAGCTCGGCCACGCCGGAAGCAATCGTCGGGCTGGTGATCATCGACATCCTCAGCTACGTCGCAGCGTTCTACGGCTATCCGCCGCTGTACAAGTTCATGCGCCGGCGCCCGCCGCCACGCACCGCACAGCAGCGCAAGCCGAAGCCGGAGGAGGCAAAGCAGACCTCCGAAGCCACGGCGAAGGACGCCACCCCCTGACTCCGGATTGCAGCGAGGTTCGCTCGCTTTACCTCCACATTCCCTTCTGTGAGCGCAAGTGTGAGTACTGCGACTTCACGAGCGTCGCCGGCGACACGGGTTCGGGCGCGTACATGGAGGCGCTTGGCGCCGAGGTGCGCCGCATCGGCGAGCGTCTCGGCAGGCTGACTCTCGATACCGTGTTCATCGGTGGCGGGACCCCGTCACTGGTGGATCCGGCGCTGCTTGCGGAGCTTGTCGCGACCGTGCGATCGAGCTTCATGGTCGCGTCCGGCGCCGAGTTCACGATGGAAGCCAACCCGTCGAGCATCAGCACCGAACGAGCGCGCATCTGGCTCGGCGCGGGCGTGAACCGCATCAGCATCGGCGTACAGAGCCTCGAGGCCGATGCCTTGCAGTTCCTCGGCCGCGTACACGATGCCGATCGCGCCATCGCAGCCATTGCCGACGTGCAGGAAGCCGGCTTCACCTCGATCAACTGCGACCTCATCTACGCGGTGCCGGGGCTCGGTGACGTGCGCTGGCGGCGAACGCTCCAGCGAGTGGCAGCCGCCGGACCCACGCACATCTCGTGCTACGAGCTCACCGTCGAGCCAGGCACGCCGCTGCACACTCGCGTCCGCCGCGGACTGGTCACGCCGGTCGACGGCGCCCGGTCGATGCGCCAGCACCGCATCGCCGTCGAGTTGCTCGAAGCCGCCGGCTACGCGCAGTACGAGGTAAGCAACTTCGCCGTGCCCGGCGAGGAGTGCCGGCACAACCTCGTGTACTGGCATAACGGGTATTACGCGGCGGCCGGAGTTGGCGCGCACGGAAATCTGCCCGCGGACGCTGCGGCCGCCATCGGCCTGGCCGTCGCCGACGGTGCCGTCTCCGTCCGGCACTGGCACGGACGGGGCATCGCCGCGTATGGGCGCGCGATCAGGGCCGGAGAGTTCGCCGTGGTGGGTTCGGAGTTTGTCGGCCCGGAGATGCGCGAACAGGAGCGGGTCATGCTTGGGCTCCGCCTTCGCGAGGGGGTGCGCGTCGGCGCATCGAGCCTGGACGAGGCACGCGCCCTGGAAGGCCTCGGGCTCCTTGTCATCGATGGCGATCGCGTCCGCGCAACCGCTCGCGGTGAGGCGGTGCTCAACCAGGTGACGCTTCGTCTCGTGGGCGACCAGGCCGCGTAGCTGGTACCCTTAGCACTCAACCCTGACGAGTGCTAACGAGCCGGTGCCCCGGCCGCGAACGCCTCGTCGCCTCCGGTCAGCCGTGCAACACCCAGTCCCTCTCGATCAGCGCAAGCAACAGATCCTCAAGGCCGTCGTCGCGGACTACACGCGCACGGGCGTCCCTGTGGGATCCGCGTCGCTTGCCGTCCACCTCGCCACGTGGTCGTCGGCGACGATCCGCAACGAGCTGGCGACGCTGAGCGAGGTCGGGTACCTGATCCAGCCGCACACCTCGGCCGGCCGGGTGCCGTCGGACCTCGGCTACCGGTACTACGTCGACTTCCTGATGGACGAAGAGGATGTTCCCGCAGGGGTCCGTCGCCAGGTTGACCCCTTCTTTGCGGTCATGCCGACCGGCGTCGAGGACATCCTCGAGATCGCCGCTACGGCGCTGGCCCAAGCCGCCGACGCGGTGAGCCTCGTGACCGCCCCGCGCGCGCTCGGCGTCCGGGTCAAGCATCTCGACCTGGTCAAACTCAACGACACGCAGGCGCTGCTCGTGCTCGTGCTCGAAGGCAACCTGGTTCGCCAGCAGGCGCTCAACCTGACGGCTCCGACAGACCAGTCCGTCCTCAGCGCCATCGCCGCGGGGCTGAACGCAGTGGTGGTCGGCCTCAACGCAGCGGGTATGTCGAGGCTGCCCCAGTCGATCGGTGCGCACGCATCGCTCGAGCACGATCTCCTCACCCAGATCATCGCGTTCATGACGGTCTGCGACGCCCAGCAGGACACACTGATCCTCCATGACGGCGTGCGCAACCTCCTGCATCAGCCCGAGTTCGGCGATGTCGAGCTGCTCCAGCAGGTGATCGAGGTGGTGGAGGAGGAGCGCATGCTCGCCGCCCTGATCAGCGCCGCCGATCTCGACCACGGGATCCAGATCATGATCGGGCGCGAGAGCGGCATGGCCGAGCTGTCGCGGTGCAGCCTGGTGCTCACCACGTACCGGGCCGGCGCCGAACGCCGCGGCACTATTGGCGTCCTCGGGTCGACCCGGATGGCGTACGCGCAAGTCGGTCCGCGGGTGCGCTACGTCGCCCAGCGGGTCGGCCGGGCCGTCGGGCGTGCTTTGAGCTGACCGTGGGCATAGTGAGCGCATGACTGAAGAACCAGACCTGTCTGCCTTCCAACCGGACTCGGACAGCCGGGCAGAAGCTGCTTCCACGGAGCCGGACGAGCGAGACGCGCGCTACCTCCGTCTTGCCGCCGATTTCGAGAATTTCAAGCGACGCAAGACGCAGGAGATCGCCGACGTGCGCCGGTACGAGAGCGAGGATGCAGCCCTGGCGCTGCTCCCGGTGCTCGACAACCTGCGCCGAGCCGTCGAGCACGCCAGTGAGGCGGGCGCCGAGGAATTCTTCGTGAGCGGCCTGCAGCTGGTCGTCCGGGAGTTCGAGACCGCCCTCGAGCGCATCGGGGTCGTCCCCGTTCCCGCAGTCGGCGAACGTTTCGACCCGGCGATGCACGACGCGATCGCCGCCGACGAATCCGACGACGTCACCGAGGACACCGTGATCGCGGAGCTCGTGCCCGGTTACAGACTCCACGACCGCCTGCTCCGGCCCGCGATCGTCCGCGTCGTCCGGCCACGTAGCACACCGTCCGGTAACTGAGCGAATGGCGACTGTTAAACGCGATTACTACGAGGTGCTCGGCGTCGCTCGCGACTGCACGCCCGAGCAGCTGAAAGCCGCGTATCGCAAGCTCGCCATGCAGTACCACCCGGACCGCAACAACGGCGACAAAGCTGCGGAGGAAAAGTTCAAAGAGGTCGGTGAGGCGTACTCGGTGCTGAGCGATCCGCAGAAGCGGCAGCGCTACGACGCGTACGGCCACGTTGCCGACGGTGCACAACCGGACTTCGGCAACTTCTCGTTCGACTCGGCGTTCGACCTCTTCGACATGTTCTTCGGTGGCAGCGGACGCCGCCGCGCGCATACGGGTCCGCAGCGCGGCGACGACCTGCGCATGAACATCGAGATCACCTTTGAGGAGGCTGTGTTCGGCGCCAAGCGCACCGTCGAGGTGCCGCGTGCGACGCTGTGCGCGGAGTGCAACGGGTCGGGCGCGAAGGCCGGCACCAGCGCAACGCAGTGCGCGACGTGCTCGGGCAGCGGCCAGGTGCGCAGGACGATGCAGTCGATCTTCGGTCAGGTCGCGAGCGTGACCCCGTGCCCCACGTGTCATGGGGAGGGATCGGTGATCGCGGATCCCTGTCCCATCTGCCGCGGCCAGGGCCGGGTGCAGGGACGCCACACCGTTGAGGTCACGATTCCTGCCGGTGTCGACGACGACGTCACGCTGCGACTCACCGGCGAAGGTGAGCCGGGACCGCGCGGCGGCCCCTCCGGCGACCTGTACCTCGGCTTCCGTGTCAAGCCGCATCCCAACCTTGTCCGGCGCGGGCAGGACCTCCTGTACGAACTCCCGATTTCGGTGACCCAGGCAGTCCTGGGCGACACCATCGCCATCACGACCGTCGACGGGGAGCACCCGGTGGAAGTACCGGCCGGCACGCAACCGGGACGCCAGATAAAGATGCACGGACTCGGTGTGCCGCATGTGCGGACCGGACGGCGCGGCGACCTCATCTGCGTCGTGCGTGTCGTGGTTCCGAGCCACCTGTCGCATCAGGACAAAGCGCTCTACGAACAACTCGGCGGCCGCGAAGGCAAGCCGGCCGAGGTCAAGAAGGGCTTCTTCGACTCGCTTCGCGACGCGTTCAGGAGCTGAGTCTGCGCGTCTCCCCTGACGACGTTTATCGCGTCGCGGGAGCGGGTACGAATGATGTGTCGCGAGAGCCGCGACAACAGCAGAACTCGTTACAGGAGAACGGAGAAATGGCTATCGTCCGTTGGAATTCGTGGAATGACCTGTTCGATGCGCACGACCAGATGAATCAGTTGTTTCAGCAACTGACGCCCGGATCAGCCTCCCGGAATGGCGTCGAGTACACGAGCCTTCCGGTCGACATTCAGCAGACCGACGGCGCCTTCATCGTCGAGGCTTCTGTACCCGGTTTCAAGCCGGGTGAAGTCGAGCTGACGTTCGAGGATGGCGTCCTCACCATCGCCGGCCGGCGCGCCACCAGCGAAACGACAAAAGACGCCACGTATCTGCGCCGCGAGCGCCGGGTCACAGCGGTCTTCCGTCAGGTCGGTCTTCCCGCCGAGGTGCGCGCGGAAGACATCACCGCATCGTTCGAGCACGGCGTGCTTCGTATCACCATCCCCCGCGCGCAGAAGGCGCAGCCCAAGCGGATCCCGGTGACCGTCGCCAACGGCGACGAGCACGAGCCGGAAAAGATCGTCGAGCACGCGCCGACCGCGACAGCGTAGTCGAGCCCCCCTCTCAGACCTGGTCGCCCTAACCGGGCGGCCAGGTCATCTGCCGTCCACCGAGCAGGTGGATGTGCAGATGGCCGACGGTCTGTCCACCCTGCTTTCCGGTGTTGACGACGAGCCGGAAGCCGGTCTCATCGATCCCCTCGTCTTCAGCGATCGACTGGGCGACATGGAGCATCCGCCCCCACAGGCCATCCTGTGCCGGCGTGAGCTCCAACACCGATTCGATGTGATCGCGAGGCAAGACGAGGATGTGAACCGGCGCCTGCGGATTGACGTCGCGAATTGCCATCACCCGGTCGTCCTCGCGGACGAACGTGGCCGGGAGCTCGTGAGACGAGATGGCGCAGAAGATGCAATCGCTCATGAGCGCAGCAGGGTACCGCGCAGACGGTCTCCCAGGACGTCATCGGCGCGAACGAGGTCCAGGCCGCCCTGACGGACGCCGGCAGCATCGTCGACGGTGATCTCGTGGTACCCGGCGGTCAGCCCGTGGGCAAAGTGCCCCTCGACAGCGTCCCACGCAACCTCGTGCATGCGCCCGCACGCCGCCGCAAGCGAGCGGGCGCCGGAGCGTCGGGTCGCGCGCCGCACCTCGGCGCTGCGCCGCCGAGCGACCTGCTCGTCGACACGGGTGTCGAGGGATGATGCGGGCGTTCCCGGACGGGGTGACCAGCGGAACACGTGACCCTGGAGGAAACCAACCTCGTCCACCAGTGAGAGCGTCTCGCGATGGTCTTCCTCGGTCTCGCCGGGGAAGCCGACCATGATGTCGGTCGTGAATTCGGTGAACGGATCCATGTCGCGCAACCCGTGCGCCACACGCAGGTATTGCGCCCTGCGGTAACCACGGTGCATGGCTCGAAGGATCCGGTCGCTCCCGCTCTGCAGCGGCATGTGCCAGTGCGAGCAGAGCCGTGGATGCGCGTTGAGCGCGATCATCCCGGCGCTCACGTCGTTCGCGTTGATGCTGCTCAGCCGGATGCGAGCGGTGTCGCCGCACGAGTTGAGCAGCGACGCGACGAGTGTTGGCAGGTCGGTCCCGATGTCGCGTCCGTACGAGCCGAGGTCGACGCCGCAGAGCACGATCTCGGCGTGACCTCCGTCGACGGCGGCGCGGACTCGCTCGTGCACGGCGCGCGGTGCGATGCTCGATGACGCGCCTCTCGCCTGCCAGACGATGCAGTACGTGCAGCGATGGTCGCAGCCATCCTGCACTTTCACAAAGGCGCGCGAGCGCAGGAATGGAGCGTCCTGAGCGATGGCGTCAGGGCGCGACATCGCGAGGATGTGCTCGGCGATGCTGTCCTTGTCTTTGTTCGCGAAGACTGAGTCGACTGTCGTGTATGCGCCCGGATTCGCATCGACGCTGCAGCCGGTGAGCACGAGATGCGCGCCGGGGTCGAGCCTGCGCAGCCGCCGGATGCGCTGCCGCGTTGTCGCGTCTGCCTGCGCCGTCACGGTGCAGGAGTTGAGCACTCGCACGTCGGCGGGCTCGTGTTCCGGAACCACATCGCATCCGCCGGCGGCCAATCTGCCTGCCAGGTCTGCCATTTCGGCGAAGTTGACCTTGCACCCAAGCACGGTGAGCGCGACGCGAAGCGGGGCGGCGGACTGCACGGTCATGACGGTGGCGGCGCTGCCGCTGCGTCGAGATCACCTGCGGCTGCCAGCAGCAACGACGTTGCGATTGCTCCTGCCAGGCGGCTCGGAAGCGTGCGCGCACCGAGATGGACATGTGAGGCGCCGCATTCGGCGAGCGCGCGCAGGTCAGCGTCGTCGAGCCCACCTTCCGGGCCGATGACCAGTCCGACGCCGGCTGTCTGCTCCGTCACCGCGCTCGATATTGGCACGGCGTCCGTACTGATGACGCACGCAAGGATCTGCGTGTTGGGCATCAAGTCCTGGAGCGCTTCGCGCAGCGGAAGCATTGCGTGCACCTCCGGCGGACGGGCGCGCCCGGCGAGTTGCGCGGCCTCTCGTGCGATGGTCCGCCAGCGTTCGAGCCGGTGGATCACTCGCGTTGGGTCCGGCCGCGACACGGTCCGGTGCGTGAGGACCGGACGGATCGTCGCAACTCCCGCTTCGGTCAGCGCCTCGACGGTCGCGTCCATCGCCTGAGCGGGCACGGCTTGGAGGACATGGACCGCAAGCCTTGGCTCTCCAGTCGCCGGTCTGCTCCAGACGATCGATCCGGAGACACGCGCCGGTGTCACCTCATCGAGCCGCAGCCCGTGTTCAACGGTTCCTGCCTCGACGATGACGATGGTCTCGCCGGGTGCCGCACGCAGTGCTCGCGAGAGGTGGTTCGCATCGTGCCCCAGCAGCGTTGCGCGACCGCTCTGCACCTGGTCGGGGTCGACGAAGAATCGAGGCACGGCAGCGTGCATGGTGCGGCACCCGTGTCCCGGTATGGTGGGCGCGTGGCCGAAGAGCGTCTCGCCGCGCTGACAGCAGACGGCGCGAGCCTGTCCGTCGTCGTCAACGGATCGGGCGATCCGTTGCTGATGATCCCCGGCCTCGGTGCCGGCCGTTCGGCGTTCGAGCACCTCGTGCCGGATCTGTCGGCAACGCACCGCGTGATCACCTTCGACCCACGCGGCATCGGCGACTCAGAAGGCAGCGGCAACACGACGTTGACGGCGATGGCGCTCGACGTCGTGGCGGTGCTCGATGCCGCCGGCGTCACCGCGGCCGCGGCTGTGTTCGGCGCCTCGATGGGCGGACTCGTCGTGCAGCACCTGGTGGTCGATCACCCGAATCGTGTCAGTGATCTCATCCTCGCCGCAACCGCGCCAGGCGGCAATGACGGCGTCGACGCCGCGCCGGCAGACTCGGCGGCGCTGCTTGGCAAGGGCGCGAAAACGCCTGAGGAGGCATACAGAATCGCGTGCACCGTGCTGTATTCGCGGCAGTTTCAGCGCACCCATCCCGATTTTATCGAAGCGCAGATCCGCGAGCGAGCGCGTCATCCCGTGCGCCCGCGAGTTTTCTCAGCGCAGTACGGCGCGATGTGGCAGCCGGATCACTCATTCGATGCACTTGTGCACGTCCACGTGCCGGCACTTGTCATGCACGGGACCGACGACGTGGTGATTCCCTTTGAGAACGCGCGGCTCCTCGCGAGACAGATCCCCGGCGCGCGACTACGGCCGTTCGACGGATGCGGGCATCTCTTCTTTCACGAGCGTCCCGAGGAAACCGTACGCGTGATCACCGAGCATCTCCGGCGCGCCGGATAGCTGCTGGTCAGCTCTCGTCAGAGGAGTCGTCGTCGCCATCCGGGACATCGTCGGCAGCCGGCTCGTGATGGCCGTTGCCATTCCCGTTGCCGTTGGCGCCGCCGTTCGTGTGCTCGGCCGCGGCCGCGCGAACGGGCACCAGTTGCGCCGGGGCGGTAGCGGTGGCGGTCGTCTCGCGGATCACGGTCACCTTGATGACCCCGGGATACTGCATCTCGGACTCGATCTCGCGGGCAATCTCACTCGACAGCGGCGGCATCTCGCTGTCCTTCACCTGCGACGCCTTGACGAACACGCGCAGCTCGCGGCCCGCCTGCAATGGAAACGCCCGGTCGACACCGCCATGCCGTGTGGCGATGGTCTGGAGCTGCTCGAGGCGCAGCAGGTAGGTCGCCAGCGTGTCGCGTCGAGCCCCGGGGCGTGATGCGGAGATGGCGTCCGCGCAGATCGTGAGCATGGCCAGGTCGGTCGACGGTTCCTCGTCGAAGTGATGCGCCTTGACCGCGTGGACGATGCCGGGGTCGACGCCGAGCACCCGAAGCAGCTCGCCGCCGATGATCGCGTGCACGCCCTCGACGTCGTGGTCCACGGCCTTGCCGATGTCGTGGAGCATGCCTGCCTGGCGCGCAATGCCTTGGGGCAACCCGAGCTCGGCGGCGAGCACGCCACAGAGATGTCCCGTCTCCTCGCAATGCAGGAGTGCGTTCTGGCCGTATGAGAAGCGGTGGTGGAGCGTTCCCACCAGCTCCGCGAGCTCGGGGCGACCCTCGATCTGCATCATCCACAGCGCCCGCTCGCCGACATCCATGACCTTGCGCTGCGTGGTCCGTCGCGCCTTCTGGATCAGCGGGGGGACCTCGGTTGCCTGCATGCGGCGGTCCACCACTTCAATGGCGGCCTGCCGAGCGATCTCGCGCCCGATCGGGTCCACCGTCCGCAGGGTCGCCTGATGCTTCTCGGTGTCGATGCCGAGCTCGGCGCCGGTCTGCTCGGCGATGACCCCCAGTGCCGAGAGCAAACGCTCCTGAGCGTGATCGTCGAGCCCCTCGAGGGAGATCGGCGACATCCGTGGCGCGCTGTCCACGTTGGACGCGTCCTGACGCTCCACCGCCTGCACGATCAGGTCGTTGGCGCTGGTCTCGACGCGGTCGCCGATGACGTCCGCGATCGTCGCCTCGACCAGCGCGGCGCGCTCTGCGACGAGCTCCGACTGGACCCGGTCCAGCACCAGCACGGCAGCGGCGTCGCGATCGAGGGCGGCCTTGGCGCGAAGGGTCTCCTCGATCTGGGCGCCCTGTTCGCTCACCTTGGTGCGCCGCTCCTCGATCTCGTCGCGGCGCTTGCGATATGCGAAGCGCCGGTCGTCGAAGATCTCGCGCCGCTCGCGCAGGTGCTTGTGGCGCTCGGCGATCACCGCCTCGCGGCCCTCCACGGCGGCGAGCCGTTCCTTGACCTCTTCCATCGCCGCCTCGTGCGAGTGGAGCGCAGCCGTGCGCGCCTCCGCGATCAGCGTGGCGGCGGACTGATTCGCATCCGCGAGGCTCTGGCTGACGACGGGCATCCCCGCGGCCTCCGGAGCACGGCGCCGCGCGTTGACCAGGACGGCCACGCCGATGGCGACCAGAATCACAGCGACGACGATCAGAACGGCTGCGATGATCATGGGTGGAGTGGTTTCAGAGGAGAGCGGTCAGGCACTGACCGCCAGGTCGAATGGGTCGCTTGCCTCGGCGATGAGCCGCTGGGCGAAGAGGTTGGCGGCGGGAGGCAGGGTGCGTCGCCGATCCCAGCAGAGGGCCATGGTACGCGCGATCGGTGGGTCGCGAAGCGGGATGACCGCCACACGGGTGCTCGGGACCGGCAGCGGCATCGGCATCAGCGTGGTCCCCAGGCCGGCCTCGACGAGTCCCTGCACGATGGTGAAATCGTCTCCCTCGTAGGCGACGTGCGTCGTGAGCCCCTGGGCGGCAAAGGCGGCATCGATGACGCGTCGGAGCCCGCTTCGGGACCGCGGCAGGATCAGTGGTTCGCCTGCGACGTCCTCGAGCGTGCAGGAACTGCGCCCGACGAGCCGGTGGTTGGCCGGGACCACAACGGCGACGCGCTCACGGAAGAGTGGATGGATCTCGAGGTCCACCACGCCGGTGGGCGGGGGGCCAAGGATGCCGAGGTCGTAGTCGCCGCCGAGAACGCCTGCCATCACCTCGGCGGTGGTGCCCTCCTCGAGCGTGAACCTGACCGCCGGATAGCTCTCGAGGAACCTGGCGAGGCGCTCGGGGAGCCATCTCGCGCCGACGGTATGGAGGAAGGCGACGCAGACCCTGCCGCTCTCGGCGGCGACCGCACCTTCGGCCTCCGCGATGGCGTCTCGGAGGTCGTCGAGGATCCGTTCCGCCCGTCCGACGAGACGCCGGCCGGCCTGGGTGAGACGGATGTTCCGGCCGATGCGCTCGAAGAGCAGCACCCCGACCTCCTGCTCCAGCCGGGCGATCTTTCGCGATACGGTTGATTGATCAGCTTGCAGCGCTTCGGCGGCTCGGCTGAGGTGTTCGACCTTGGCGACTTCGACAAAAGTGCGGAGAAGGTCGGCATTGATGCGGTCCATGCATCAATCTCACCCCAAATGTGCTGTTGATGTCAATGACCCCCTCCGGTAGGCTTAGCCACGTGATTAGAGAACCCGAGGTACTGGAGCGTAGTCAGGTAGTCGACCCGGGGCTTCTCATCGAGAGCGCCACTGAAGAAGTGCACGCCGCCCGTCGCAGGCATCGCCGCGAGGTTGTCGAACGGACCCGCCTGCGCCGGCTTGTCGAGCGGGTCGACAGCGCAATCGAGCTCTGCGAGGAAACGCACCTCCAGGGCATCAAAGAGGTGCCACCGGATGTCGCCGAGCGGGCGCACAAGGTGTTCGTCTTTGCTCGCGGCGCCGTCCGCAAGACTGGCGACGTCGATGCGTTGGCGACTGTGGAGACGGCCCTCGCGCGTCGCCAGGTCAAGATCACCGAGGTCATGGACATCCTCTGGACGATCCAGGAGGTCGTGTTCGACCTGATGCTCCCGTGGCGGACGCAACTCCCGGAGGACGTCGAGCCCGAAGGCGACGAAGCGTCGTTGGTGGGCTTCTGGAGAGAATTCCGCCTCCATCCATAAGTAGGAGACACCAGGCCGGCCTGATACGGCGTCGGCTTTCGGTCCTCGTTCGGTCACGCACTTAAGTGCGCTCCCTCTCTGCGGTCCGCGCCTCCTTGTCTCAGACTCGCCCTGCTGTCTCCTACCGTCGGTGCCCCGACGCTTTTGACGTTTCTACCTGCACAATCCGCGGATGAGTTCGCGGGTTGCGGTTGATCGGATGGTGGTCACCGGGCATCGGATCCAGGTTCCGCTGGACTGGAACGATCCGGGTGGGCCGGCGATCAGCGTGCATGCCCGTGAGGTGGTTTCGGCGGAACACGCCGATGATGCGAAGCGTCCCGCCGTTGTCTGGTTCCAGGGCGGTCCGGGGTTCGAGATTGCGTATCCGGAACATCGCGGGAGCTGGCTCGAGCAGTTACTGACGCGATACCGAGTGGTGCTGCTTGATCAACGCGGCACCGGACTGAGCACGCCGCTCGAGGCACGCGCTTTGCCGGTGTCGGATCCCGCTGCGCTCGCCACGTACTTGCGCAATTTCCGGCAGGACTCGATCGTGCGCGACGCGGATCGGTTGCGCGCGACGCTGTATGGCGAGGATGCGGATTGGTATGTCTTCGGTCAGAGTTTCGGCGGGTTCTGCGCACTGACTTATTTGTCTTTGCTGCCGGAGCACATTCGCGGCGTGATCATCACGGGCGGATTCGCGCCGGTACTGCATGAAACCGAAGAAGTGTGCACGCGGCTGTTCAACCATGTCGCGACGCGCAACGCTGAATTCTATGCGCGGTTTCCTGACGACGCAGCGCGTGTGCGGCGCATTGTCGACCACCTCGGGACCGGGACGGAGGTTGATGGGCGCGGACAGAGCCTGAGCGCGCGACGGTTTCTCATGCTCGGAGCCAAGCTCGGCACGCAGCACGGGTACGCGGCCCTCCATGGCGTCATCGAACGCGCCGACAACGATCTCGATCAGTTGCACATGCTCGGTGGTGCGGTGCACGAGGAGGTTGCGTGCATGATGTCGCCGGCGACCAACCCGATTTACACGGTGCTGCACGAAGCGTGCTACGCGAGTGGCCCCGCAACACGGTGGGCTGCGGAGCGCGCGCGGCTTGCCGATCCTCGCTACGCGGCGGATGCGCAGCCGGCGCCGTACTTCACGGGCGAAGCCGTCTTTCCGTGGATGCTCGAGGAGCTACGCGAGTTGCAGCCGTTGCGTGATGTGGCGAACGTGCTTGCGGAAATCGACGGCTGGCCTCCGCTGTATGACGTGGCGAGGTTGCGCGCGAACGCCGTGCCGGTGGTGGGCACCGTGTACTGGGACGATGAATATGTCGAGCGCACCATGGCGCTGGAAACTGTTTCCTTGCTTGGCAACTGCAGGCCGTGGATCACCAACGAGTACGAGCACGGTGCGTATCGCGTGGATCCGAAGCGCGTCGGTGACCGTTTGTTCTCGATGCTGGACGATCTGACGGCGCGATCCCAATCCTAGCCACGTTGCCGCGGGGCATTGCAGCGGGCAGCCGAACGTGGCTGACACATTCGGGATGGACCGGTGCGTTTGCCATGACACGAAGCGGGCGTTTCGGCGTACTAGCCCGAACGCATGTTTGGTACAATGTGGCCCATGCAAAACGTCGCCGGTGTGGAGCTTCAAGGACGCATCGGTGTGCTCGCCGCACGCATTCACGCGGCGACTGCAGAGCTCGTGAAGCTAGCGGCGGAGCTGGACGACGATGGTGCCTGGGCGGAGTCCGGCATGCGGTCGTGTGCGCACTGGTTGTCGATCAATATCGGCGTTGACCTGTACACCGGCGGCGAGATGGTTCGCGCCGGCCATGCGCTCGAAACCTTGCCGTTGCTGCGTGCCGCATTCGAGGACGGACGCCTGTCCTTCGACAAGATCCGTGCGGTCACCAAGGTGGCGACACCTGCGGATGACGAGGTGTGGACGTCGATGGCGCTGCATGCGTCCGGGGCGCAGCTCGCGCGGATCTGCCGCGGCGTCAGACAAGCCCTTGACGTGGACGATCCGCGCCGGGCCGGTGATGCGCTCGTGCATCGTGGCGTGCGCACGTGGTGGCGTGACGACGGGATGTTCGAGCTCATGGCCGTGCTGCCGCCCGAGGACGGCGCCATCGTCGCGGCGGCCATCGAGGCTGCTGCGCACGTGATCGCCACCCAGGAGAAGCAGATCCCGTCGCCGGACCGGCCGGAGCTGGCGGGCGAACACCGGACCCAGCCGATGCTCCGCGCCGATGCGCTCATTCGTGTCTGTGAGTCGTGGGTTGCCGCCGATGCGGCCACGCCGGTGGTGGCGCCGACCACCCAGGTGGTGGTCCACGTCGACGCCGACGCGCTCGGTGGCGAGCGCAGCGGCGGCCAATCCCGCGTCGAGAACGGACCCTGGCTCTCGCCGGCGTCGGTGCGCTGGTTGAGTTGCGACGCCGACGTGGTCACGGTGACCGAGCGGGAAGGACTTCCCATCGACGTGGGGAGAGTGAAACGGTTGATCACGCCGCGGCTGCGCCTGGCGATGCAGAGCCGGGATGCGGGGTGCCGGTATCCGGGATGCTCGGTGCCGCCGGCACACACCGATGGCCATCACGTCCAGCACTGGCACGATGGCGGTCCGACCGACCTCGACAACCTCGTCTCCTTGTGCCGGTTTCACCACCGGCGGCATCACGAGGGGCGGTTCCGGATTGAGCGAGAAGCGGCTGGCGATTTCGTCTTCATGGCCGAGGATGGGAGGCCACTCGTGCCCGTCGTGGCGACGGCTGCGTGTGGTCGTCTTGACCTGAGCGGATGGGACGACACCGAGCTGGCTCGGGCTCGCGATGGCGGTGCGCCGTATGACCGCGCGTATGCGATCTCCGTACTGGCAGACGGGATTGCGTTCAATCGCGCTGCGGCAGCCGCGGTGCGTTCTGGTCCTGCTCCTTAGGCAACTCCCCGCCGCCGCATTCACCGATGCCGGATTGTTACCGAGGCAAAAGTTCCTCGAACGCCGCGCGACAGCGTTTAGGTGTGTACTGCTAGCGGCCGCACCTGCGACCCGCATGGTAAGACCGCACCGTTGTGAGGCGTTGAGTGAAGCGGAAGGCACCGGTCATCGTGATCCTTTTCGCATCGGCGCTCCTCACCGGATGCGGCGTGGCGGCTGGCGTCCGCGAAACGGGCGGCCCAACCACCAAGCCGGACCCGGATGTCAACCTCTCGGCCCGCCCGTGCTCCATCCAAACGCTCGGGCTGCTGAATCAAAGTCAGGTGCCGCCAAATCTCACGCCGACGGGACCGGCATCCAGTGAGGTGGGCCCTCAGGGTCTGCTCGACAGTGGGACCGACGGATCCGTCGGAAACGCGCACGAGTATTTCCAGGCGATCACTTTCGAATCGCCGAAAGCCGCACCTGCCAACCAGGTCTCGCAGTTCGCTGAAGAGGTGACTGACTACGGGACCGTCGCCACGGCGGAACGGTGGATGACCGGGCAGGAGCAGAGCAACAAGCCGAACGACATTCCCATGTATGGAAACGGTGTCGAGCGGGTGCAACAGACGCCCACCCTGGGCGACGAAACGCTGCTGTACCAGATCGACGAAGGCGCGCCATACAACTCGAGTCCCTTCACAGGCCCGTTCGTCGGGCACATCTACACGGACATTCAAGTGCGCGACGGAGATGTGATCTACGCGCTGAGCATCGATTCGGGCCCTGATGCAGACCCGGCGTCGCTGGCCGTTTCACTCGTGCGCGCCCTGATCGCCAAAGAGCACGCCGTCTGCGGCTAATCAGCGAGGGCGGCGGCGCGTCCCTCGTCGCACACGGTTCGGAAGTCGCAGCGCTGGCACTGCCACCGCGAGGGCTTGGGAGGAAACGACCCAGTGCTCGACGCCATAGCCAGCTCGCGTGCCGTGGCGGAAAGATGGCCGTGCGCTTTGCGCAGGAAGCTCTTGTCGGCAATCACTCGAGTCACGGCGCCCTGCAGGTAGTGAAACTCGATGGCGACTTCCTGCGCCTGTTCGCGCTGCGCGAGTCCCACCGCATACGCGCGCAATTGAAGATCGGCGCGCAGTGCGCCCTCATCCTTCGGCCGTCCGGTCTTGTAGTCGATGACCGTCGGAAGTCCGTCGAAGCGCGTATCGACGCGGTCGAAGCGGCCGGCGACGTCGGCGTGGTCGAGGCTGATCGTGATCGGCTCTTCGACGCTCTTGATCACCGTGTCGGTCCAACCGGGCGACTCCACGTAGCGGCGAAGTTGCTCGTCGCCATGCGCGCGCAGGTCGGCATGCCGGCCTTTGGGGCCATGCGATTGCTCCCACGCGGTGTGCCACATCGCAGCAACGCTGTCGGGAGTGACGGCCTCTCCGGCCATCCGCTGCGTGGCCGCGGAGCGCAGGACCTCGTGGATCATCGTTCCGTACCAAGTGCGCGCGTCCGTACGCACGGGAAGATGCCAGCGTCGCTGGTAGTTGTAGCGGCGGGGACAGCTCCGGAAGACACCGAGGTCTGACACGGCGATGGCGAGCCGCTCGAGCATGGGAGTTCCCGTTGCGCGAGGTGCGCGCACGGCGATCGTGCTGTCGACGGGAACCTCTTTCGCGAGGATCTCGCCGCGAAACGACATCGCCTGCGTGAGGAACGAGGTGCAGGCCTCGTCGCCGAATGGCTGCGCGTACGATCGCGACCACGTGTAGATGAGACGGTCGCGTGCGCGCGTGGACGCGACATAGAAGAGGCGGCGTTCCTCGTCGACGGCGTGATCGCCCGGTGGCGGTGGCTCCGGCACCAGGTCATCGGGGAGTTGCAGGTCGAAGGACGACGCGGAGCGACCCTGCCAGCGACGCTCGGTGCAGCGCGACAGCACCACGACCGGCCATTCGAGTCCTTTCGACCCGTGCGCGGTCAGCAGGACCACGCCGTCCTCGATGGGCTCGATGCTTGCCAGCTCACCGGCTTCACGACTGTCGCGCAGGACGCTGAGGTAGCGGAGTGTCGTGCTGACGCGGCGGTCGTCGCTCCAGTCCGCGAATGCCTCGAGTAGCTCGCCGAGCTTGTTCAGGTTGGCGCCCATCTGCAGGCGCGCGACACCCGACTCCTCGTCGATGATGCCGAGAAAGCCGCTCGCTTCCAGCGCAGTCTGGAAAAGGTCGCGCACATCCTCGCGCTGCGCCTCGGCGTGCATATTCATGATGTCCTCGACGCAGCGCTTCGCTGCCGCGACATCCGCTTCGTCGAGTCCTTCGACGGCTGCCTCGGCGATCAACTGCACCAGCGGGAGATCGTGCTCGTGGGCGGCGCGCACGAGTGCCACGCGACCCGCGGTGGTGACACCCCACGCCGGCAGTGTCAGGCAGCGGAGCACCGCCTGTCCGTCCTCGGGATCATCGATTGCCGCGAGGAGCGCAAGCGCATCCTTGATCTCTCGTTCCTGGAAGAATCCGCGGCCGCCGGCCACCTGGTACGGCACGCCGCACTGGCGCAGCGCGCGCATCGCCGGCTGCATGTCGATGTGCTGGCGGAACAGCCATGCGATGTCGGCGGGTCTCGTGCCGGCTGCGATGAGGCGCGCGCATTCGCGCGCGACCGCCATTGCCTCGCTGCGTTCGTCGGGTGCCTGCCAGACCTCGACGGCAGCACCGGGGCCGCGATCGGCGATGAGGTGCTTCTCGATGCGCGTGGCCGGGCTCGCGACGGAGATGACCGCGCGCGATGCCGTGACGATCTGGTCGGTGCTCCGATAGTTGTGGGTGAGCACGAGCTGGCGATGCTCCGGGTACTCGCGCGAGAAGCGGTCGAGGTTGGCGCGGCTCGCTCCGCGGAACTTGTAGATCGACTGGTCGTCGTCAGCGACCACGAACAGGTTGCGATGGCCCGACACGAGCGTCTCCACGAGCTTGGCCTGCGCGTAGTTCGTGTCCTGGTACTCGTCCACCATCACGTGCGTGATGCGGTCCGCGACGGCGCTGCGTGCCGCCGGTTGCTCGCGGATCAGGCGCTCCGCGTAGAGGATGCAGTCGTCGAAGTCGAAGACGCCGGCGCGCCGGTAGCGCTCGTCGAGGCGCGCGTAGACGCGAGCAACATCGGCGTGGCGTTCGAGGACGATGCGCTCTGCCGGATCCTCGGACGTTTCAAGTCGCACCGCCGCCCACGCCGCATAGGCATCAGGTGTCACCAACTCCTGCTTGGCCGTGCCGATGATGTCGAGCAGCGGGTCCATGAGGTCGTGCGGGCGCAGCGGGTTCCACAGCAGCGCGGGGCGCAATTCGTCGAGCACGGCTTCGACGTGCAGCCAGCGTTCGGCGGCATCCGCGATACGGAGCACCGGCGAGATGCCGAGCAACCATCCCCATTCACGGACGACGCGAAGCGCGAAGGAGTGGTAGTTGGTGAGCGGCGCGTCGTCGGCGAATCCACCGTGCGCGCGCTCGACGCGCACTCGCATCTCGTCGGCGGCCTTGCGGGTGTACGTCAAGACGAGCTGACGCTGCGCGCCGATGCCGAGCGCCGAGAGGCGGTGGAATCGCTCGACGATGATCCGCGTCTTGCCGCTGCCGGGACCCGCCAGCACGAGGCACGGGCCGTCGCCATGCTCGACGGCAATGCGCTGCTCGTCGTCGAGCGCCGCGGCCGGACCAGCGTCGGGGGCAAAAATGAGGGTCATCGCCGTCGATTCTGGGCCGAGATGGCGACATGAGGCTGTCGTGGTCGGCGGACAATCCGAGCATGGACTCGCAGCAATCCCCGGCCGAGACGATGGACCCGGTCCTCGCGGCAGCACTCCCGTGGCTGCGGCACGCCCGCAGGATCCTGGTCTTCACGGGTGCAGGCATCTCGACCGAGTCCGGAATCCCCGACTTTCGCGGGCCGAACGGCGTGTGGAAGACCACCGACCCGCAGCGCTACACGATCGAGAGCTACGTCAGCGATCGGGAGGTACGCGTCGAGCGCTGGCGGGCACGCTTGGAGGGACGGTTCGCGAACGCAGAGCCGAACCGCGCTCATCTGGCGGTGACGCGTCTTCAGCAGGCAGGGCTCGCGCCGGTGGTGGTCACGCAAAACATCGACGGCCTCCACCAGAGGGCGGGCACTGTGAACGTCATCGAGTTGCACGGCACATCGACGGAGGCGATGTGTCTGGGCTGCGACCGGCGTATGCCTATCGAAGTCGTCCTCGATCGAGTCCGCGAGGGCGATGAGGATCCGCGCTGCGAAGTCTGTGGTGGGCTGCTCAAGACCGCCACGATCAGCTTCGGCCAGCCGATGGTCGCCGCCGACGTGGCCCGAGCAGTCGAGGAAGCCCGGATGTGTGACGTCTGCCTCGCGGTGGGGTCGACGCTCTCCGTCTGGCCTGCGGCGGGCGTCCCCGTGGAGGCGGTCCGAAGCGGCGCACGGCTGGTGATCGTCAACGAAGGAGCCACTGACCTCGACGGGATGGCCACCCTGATTCTGTCGGGCCGGGCCGGCGATCTCCTGTCCCAGCTGGCCGCAGCCGTCATTGGCGACGGGGACTCAAGGTAGAATTCAAGGTCCGCGCCGATGATGCGCGGGTCCAGCCGAAAGGAGGTGATTCCGACCGTGTCGGAAGTGAAGGTTCGCGAAGGCGAAACCTTTGAGAGCGCGTTACGACGGTTCAACAAGAAGATCAAGCAGAACGGCATCCTCTCCGAGGTTCGCAGACGCGAGCACTACGAGAAGCCGTCCGTGCGCCGCAAGCGCAAGCTGCTTGCAGCGCGAAAGCGTCGCGTCAAGAGCACCTGACGCATCTGCGCCCATGCGGGTGAGCGTCATCCGCGATCCGTGCCTCAGCCAGCGGCAACGTCGTGTTGTCGCGGAGGCACGCCTCGGCGAGTTGCTCCGCGGCTGCGGTGATCGACTGGAGGTTCCAGCTCGGGCATCGCTGTGCCTGCGCCTGACCGGCGACGCGGAGCTCAAGGATCTCAACGCGCGCTTCCTCGGCATCGACGCGCCCACCGACGTGCTCGCCTTCCCGAGCGACGAGCGCTCGCGTGTTGGCGATGTCGCGATATCCGTGGAGCGGGCGATGGTCCAGGCTCCTGACGGCGTCGCCGAGCTCCGTCTCCTGGCCGTGCACGGGCTGCTCCACTGCCTGGGCCACGATCACGCGCTCCCGCAGCCTGCAGCCGCGATGACCGCTGCCACGCGGAACCTGCTGCCCGACGCCGATGTCCCGGAGCTGATGACTGTCGAGCTTGTCGGGCGGTCGTGACCCAGCTGATCATCGGCCTTGGCAACCCGGGGGGCGAATACGCGCGAACCCGGCACAATGTCGGCTGGATGTGCCTGGACGAGCTCGAGCGGCGCGGGAAATTCGGCCGCGAACGGCGCGAGGGCGCAGCGCGTGTGCGCGAGGGCACCATCGACGGCTATGACGTGCTCAGCGCTCGCCCGCAGACGTTCATGAACCTGAGCGGCAAGGCAGCCGCGCAACTCACGAGCAAGCACGGGACTCCGCCGGGCGACGTCATCGTCATTCACGACGAGGCGGATTTCCCACTTGGACGCGTGAAGATCAAGTTGGGAGGAAGCGCGGCCGGCCACCGCGGCGTGCAGTCGCTCATCGATTCGTGGCGGACCGACGCGTTTCCGCGGATCCGCATCGGCGTCGGCAGAGACGGCGACAGCAACGACCTCATCGAGCACGTGCTCGATCCGTTCCTTCCCGATGAGCGCCCGGTGGCTGACGCGGCGATCGCGCGAGCAGCGGTCATGGCCATCGCGATCATGCGCGACGGCGTCGCCGCGGCGATGAATGTCTGGAACCGTGCCGGCGCGGACTGATTCCGGCGGCACCTCGACCGCGGTGGCGTCGGCGACGCTCCGGGAGCGCCTCGACGCGCTGCCCGAGCTTGCCGCGCTCGCGAGCGGTCGAACCGGCGTCGTGGCAGGAGTTCCGTCGGGATCGATCGGCCTGATTGCGTGGTGGCTGCGCGAGACCACCAACCGCACCATCCTGGTCGTCTCGTCGGAGTTGGAGCGCGTCTACGCCGATTCGCTCGTCTGGTCCGGCGGCACCGGATCCGCGATCTTTCCCGCAGGCGACACGCCGCCCTTCGACAGAGTCCCGCCGTCCGAAGAGGTGACGCGAGCGCGGCTCGCGACGCTCATGCGGTTGCACTCGCGATCGGAGTCGCTCCTGGTCGTCGCTTCACCGCGCGGACTGCTCCGACCCACCCTGTCGCGCGCCGTCGTCGAGGCCGGCTTGACGGAGGTGAAACGAGGCGCACGCCTGCCGCGCGACCAGCTTGTCGGCCGTCTCGTGGAGCTCGGCTACCGGCGCGAGAGCGCGGTCTCGGTTCCTGGCGATTTCGCGGTGCGCGGCGGCATCGTCGACGTGTTCGGGGTCGATCGCGCGCGTCCGTGGCGTGCAGAGTGGTTCGGCGATGACGTCGAGGATCTGCGAGTCTTCGACCCGGCCACACAGGAGTCGATCTCGAAGCTCGAAGCGGCGCAGGTGTGGCCGGCGCGCGAACTCGACCTCACCAGCGAGTCCGTCGCCCGTGCCCTCGCATCGGTGGCGAAGCTCGACGACGCCGCCCTGCGTGATGACGTCCGCGAACAGTGGGAGAGCGACTGCGACCTGCTCCGGGCCGGCGTCTACGAGGAAGGTCTCGACCTGTTTTTCCCGTATCTCGGCGGCGACCCGCCGAGCACGCTCCTCGACCACCTCGACAATCCCATCGTCCTGCTCGACGGCGGCCGCGAACGCTTGATTGCGGCCGCCGAGCGTCATGCGGAGGAGATCGAGAATCTCCGTGTCCAGGAGGAGGAGCGCGGCGAGCTGCCCCACGGCGCGGCGACGGGGCTCATCGACATCGAGGTCTTGATGAGAGCGCTCGACGCGTTCCCGGGGTTCGAGCTGGTGCGCGAGGCGCCTCCGGGCGCGAAGCCGGTGGCGGAACTGGGCTGGCGCGGGGTCGACAGCTACGTCGGGCGCTTCGACGCTTTCGTTCGTGAGGCGATCCACGAGCGCGAGGGCCGCGGCTGCGTGCTCGTCGTGTCGCGGCAGCGCCATCGCGTCGAGGAACTCGCCGCCGAGCATGGCGCCGACACCGTGGACGCGAGCGATTTCGCGGCAGCATCGACACCCTTGCCCGGCGGCGCGATCGTCGTTGCATCGGCCGACCTGACGCAGGGGTTTGCCGTTGCCGACGGATCGGTGCACGTGTACACGGATGGCGAGCTGTTCGGCGCCATCAAGCGACGCCGTTCGGTGCTCGCGCGCGGCTCGCGACGCGCCATCTCCACGTCGGCACGCGGTTCGCGTCGCGCCGCCAGCGGGAACGCAGCACGCGAGGCGTTCGTCCTCCAGTTCGCACCGGGTGATCTCGTTGTCCATCGCGACCATGGCATCTCGCGATTCGTCGAGATGCGCGCGGTCACCGACGATGGCGGCGCCATCCACGAATACATGCTCCTCGAGTACGCGGAGGGCGACCGGCTCTTCGTGCCCACGCAACACCTGGACCGCGTGGACCGCTACATCGGCGGCGCCGAGTCGCATCCCAAGCTGTCGCGACTCGGGAGTGGTGAGTGGGAGCGGACGCGGCGTCGTGTCAAGGAGCGCACCGAGGAAGTGGCGCGCGAATTGCTCGGCCTGTACTCGCGGCGCGAGCAGGCGCAGGGTCACGCATACGCTCCCGACGGCGCGTGGCAGCAGGAGCTGGAAGGGTCGTTCCCATATCAGGAAACACCCGACCAGATGCTCGTGCTCGAGGAGATCAAGCGCGACATGGAGGCGTCGCGGCCGATGGATCGCGTGGTGTGCGGCGATGTCGGCTTCGGCAAGACCGAGCTTGCAGTGCGCGCCGCATTCAAGGCGGCGATCGAAGGCCGTCAGGTCGCGATGCTCGTGCCCACGACAGTGCTCTGCCAGCAGCACTTCATCACGTTCACCGAGCGGCTGGCGGCGTTTCCCATCACGGTGCGCCAGCTTTCGAGGTTCGTCAGCGACGACGATATCGCCGCCACTCTGGCCGGGCTGCGCAGCGGTGCAGTGGACATCGTCGTCGGGACGCATCGCCTGCTCCAGAAAGACGTGGAGTTCAAGAACCTCGGGCTAGTCGTCATCGACGAGGAGCAGCGTTTCGGCGTGCTGCAGAAGGAGCGCTTCAAGGAGCTGCGCGTTGCGGTCGACGTGCTGTCACTGTCCGCGACGCCGATTCCACGCACGTTGCACATGTCGCTCGCGGGAATCCGCGACCTCTCGGTGATCCAGACGCCACCAGAGGAACGCCAGCCGATCAAGACGTACGTGACAGCGCGTGAGGACTCGCTCATCCGCGAGGTGGTCACGCGCGAGCTTGCGCGCGGCGGCCAGACCTTCTTCCTGCACAACCGTGTCGCGGGCATCGAGGCTGTGGCGGACCGGCTCCGCGAGCTGGTGCCGGAAGCGCGCATCGAGGTTGCGCACGGGCAGATGCCGGAGGGGATGCTCGCGTCGGTGATGCGCCGCTTTGGTGATGGCGAGATCGACGTGCTGTTGTGCACGACCATCATCGAGTTGGGACTCGACATTCCCAACGCGAACACCATCGTCATCGATGACGCGCACCGGCTCGGCCTTGCGCAGCTGTATCAGTTGCGCGGGCGGGTTGGGCGAGCGGGGCAACGCGCCTACGCGTACATGATGTATCCGCCCGCGCGGTCGCTCACCGAGAAGGCCGACAAGCGCCTCGACGTCATCGGCGACCTGCAGGATCTCGGCGCCGGATTCAAGCTGGCGATGCGCGATCTCGAGATTCGCGGTGCCGGCAATCTGCTCGGCGAGGAGCAGCATGGAGAGATCGCAGCAGTTGGCCTTGAGCTGTACAACCATCTGCTCGCAGATGCCGTGACTTCGCTGCAGGGCAAGCCCATCCTCGAGTCGCCGGCGCAGGTGACCGTCACGCTGCCGATCGCGGCATTCCTCCCTGCGGACTACGTGTCGGACGAACGGCTGCGGCTGCGCTGCTACCAGGAGCTCGCCGCGTGCGTCAGCGAACAGGAGCTGGAGCAACGGGCGCGCGGACTTGTGGATCGATTCGGTCCAATGCCCGCACCGACTTCGGCACTCATCAACTCCTTGCGGGTGCGTCTGCTCGCAGCCGCAGCGGGTGCGCTCGGCGTCGAGACGGAGCGCGGCCGCGGTGTTGTCATCCGCCTCACCCTCGACCATGGGCTTGACCTGCAGAGCGTCGCCTCGCAGTTCCGCGGGATCACGGCAACACCGTCGCAGTTGCACCTCGGCGATGCGTGGCAGACGACGCTGACCCCGGTGCTGCGTGAGCTGGGCCGGCTCACGCGCGCGCAGCAGCGCGTTCCGGTGGGGGCGCCGAACTCGCATGCGTGACGAGGCAGTCGACGCGCTGCGCGCGCTCAACGAAGTGGTGGAGCGACTGCGCGCCCCGGGTGGATGCCCGTGGGACCGCGAGCAGACGCATCGCAGTCTTCGTCCGTACCTGCTCGAGGAAACCTACGAAGTGCTCGAGGCAATCGACAGTCTCGAGCCCGGGACGTTGCGCGAGGAACTCGGCGATCTCTTGCTCCAGGTGCTGATGCACAGCGCCATCGCGATGGAGGCCGATGGAGGCTTCGACATCGGCGATGTTGCCGACGATGTGCGCGCGAAGATGATCCACCGGCATCCGCACGTTTTCGGGGACGTCACCGTGGACGGACCCGCGGGGGTCGTCGTCAACTGGGAGAAGCTCAAGAAATCGGAGAAGCGCGAGCGTCTTTCGCTGCTCGACGGCGTGCCCGCCGCGCTCCCAGCGCTGGCGCACGCGCAAGGCGTGCAGAAACGTCCCGCGCGCATCGGCTTTGACGAGACACCCACCGTTCCGGGAGCGCTCGCCACCGTCCGGCAGGCGCTCACGCACATCGAGGAGATCGCGGACGGACTCGCTGAGGCGGAGCGCGGCGAGGACTGGGCGGCGGAAGCCGGCGACCCGGAGGTCGCGATCGGGGACCTGCTGTTTGCGGTCGTGGCGCTTGCTCGCCGGCTGCGGGTCAACCCTGAGGAGGCGCTGCGCGGACGCACGATGCTCTTTGCACGCAGGTTCCGTGCCCTCGAGACGCAAGCGCGAGCGGATGGTGTCGACCTTCACGAGCTCGACGACGCCGGCTGGCGCGAGCGCTGGGAGGCGACTGGCCGCTGACCGGGGCCTGATGGTCACTTGTCAAAACTGGCCCGGGGCCGCATCCTATCCCGGCACCCGGCGCCACATCCCACCATTCGTCTCACACGCCGCCGGGAAGAGGACAGCACCATCCGTCCCACGCCGCGTTCTTCGATCGACAGCCCCATCACGCTGCGCCGGATTGCAGTCGTGCTCATTGCAGGGATCTGCGGATTGGTTGCGTTCGCGGTATATGGACAGGTCGCGCAGACCCGTCATCTCGACTCGCAGGTGGCGGCGCTCGCATCCGAAAACGTCTCCCTGACGCAGCAGATCTCCGATCGGGAACGCGAGATCGCCGACGCGCAGACGGTCGCCTGGCTCGAGGAAGAGGCGCGCCAACTGGGATACGTCTTCCCCGGCGAGAAGCTCTACGTGCTCGTTCCGCCCGGGGGCGCGACCACGTCGTCAGGCGGTGTGTCGGTGCCGATCCCGACCTTCAAAGTCCCTGCGCCTCCGACACCGACACCGTCGGCGACTCCGAAACCGAGCAGCAGTCCGAGCCCCAGTCCCAGTCACGGGCCAACACCGACTCCGAGCCCGACGCCGACACCGCACTGATTGCCGCTTGCGTCGAGGACGCAATGCCACCTGCGGTATCCTCTGAGGGCGGCGTGGAGCAGTGGAAGCTCGTCGGGCTCATAACCCGAAGGTCGTCGGTTCGAATCCGACCGCCGCAATTTCATTCCCCGGCACATTGCCTGGCGGTTTAGCTCAGGTGGTAGAGCAGCCGGTTCATACCCGGTATGTCCCTGGTTCGAATCCAGGAACCGCCACCATGTACGGAGTGTTCAGCACGCTCACGCCACCCGAGCGCACGGCAGCCGTTGCGCGGGTGCGGCGTGCAGTCACGACCGCGGTGGATCGTCGCGCCGTCATCCTGCCGGGCGAGCATGTGCTGATCGCGTGCAGCGGTGGACCGGACTCGAGCGTGATGCTCGACGCGCTTGCGCGGCTCGCGCCACCTCGAGGCTGGCACCTCTCGGTCGCGCACGTCGACCATGGCATCAGGTCTGGCTCTGGTGCCGAGGCCGAGCGCGTGGCGCGGCTGGCCAGGGAGCGCGGGTTGCCATTCCGAGCGCTCAGCGTCAGCGTCGCGGCGGGAGCTTCCCTCCAGGACCGAGCACGCTCCGCACGTCACGGTGCCTTGCGTGCGGAGGCGGCACGGGTCGGAGCCCAGTTGATCGCGCTGGGCCACACCGCGGACGACCAGGCGGAGACTGTGCTCATGCGCGCGCTCGCCGGCGCGTCGCCCAAGGGCCTCATCGCGATGGGTGAGCGTGAGCGGGGACTGGTGCGCCCGCTGCTTCGTGTGTGGCGCGACGCGACCATCGCGTACTGCGCCGCGCTCGGCATCGAGGCGCTCGACGACCCGAGCAACGCGGACCCGCGATTCCTGCGCAGCAGGGTCCGTCACCAGGTCATCCCCGCGCTCGAGGCCGTCTTCCCCGCCGCGCGCCGCCGCCTGGTCGTGCTCGCGGAGCGGCAGCGGCGGCTGCTGAACTCGGCGGGCGGGGTTGAGATCGTAGACCCCTGGTAGACTGATTTCGTGCCCACGTCTCGCCGTAGCGTCACCTACATCGTCATCGCACTGGCCGTGATCGTGCTTGCGGCTGTTCTCTACAAGACGTTTCCGAGCAGCAGCGCTGCGAGCAAGCCGGCAGGCTACCTCGATTCGGCCATCGCGAACTATGCAGCCGAGCAGACGGGCAGCTCGAGCGGCGGCGGCCCGGTGATCAACGACAGCTCGGCGTATCCAGCGGAGATCCAGAGCGATGGGCAGACCGTCACCTGGTACGTCGGCACCACGCAATACACCACCATAGAGTCGTCCGCAGACGTCGTCGCCAAGGAGTTCCAGGGTGCCCACTTCTACAACTACACGGTCGATTCTGCGGGCGGGAGCAACTTCTTGCTGAGCGTCATCCTCCCCAACCTGATTCTTTTCGGGCTCATGGCCCTGATCCTGTTGTGGATCTTCCGCCAGACCCAGAGCGGCAACAACCAGGCGCTGTCCTTCGGCCGGAGCCGGGCGCGACTCCTCGCCGGCGACAAGCCGGCGATCACGTTCGTCGACGTGGCCGGTGTCGACGAGGCGAAGCAGGAGCTCAACGAGATCGTCGAGTTCCTCAAGTACCCGGACAAGTTCGTCGCCGTCGGCGCGCGCATCCCCAAGGGCGTGCTGCTGGTCGGCCCTCCTGGAACTGGCAAGACCCTGCTCAGCAAGGCCGTCGCCGGTGAGGCGGGTGTGCCGTTCTTCAGCATCAGCGGCTCGGAGTTCGTCGAAATGTTCGTCGGCGTCGGCGCGAGCCGCGTGCGCGACCTCTTCGACCAGGCCAAGAAAAACTCGCCGTGCATCGTCTTCGTGGACGAGATCGACGCGGTCGGCCGCCAGCGCGGCGCCGGGTTGGGCGGCGGCCACGATGAGCGCGAGCAGACCCTCAACCAGCTCCTCGTGGAGATGGACGGATTCGAGACCAACCAGCATGTCATCGTCATCGCGGCCACCAACAGGCCCGACGTTCTCGACCCTGCGCTGTTGCGCCCGGGGCGCTTCGACCGCCACGTCATGCTCGACCGGCCGGACATCCGCGGCCGCCGCGCCATCCTCGAGGTGCACGCGCGCAACAAGCCGCTCGACCCGGGTGTCGACCTCGAAGTGCTCGCCAAGCAAACCCCAGGCTTCAGCGGCGCCGACCTCTCCAACCTGATCAACGAGGCGGCCATCCTGGCTGCGCGCGGCAATCGCAAGGTCATCGTCATGAACGACCTTGAAGAGTCGATCGCGCGAGTGATCGCCGGCCCGGAGCGCAAGAGCCGGATGATCAGCGACAAGGAGAAGCTGACCATCGCCTACCACGAGATGGGCCATGCCCTGGTCGGCACCACGCTCGAGCACACCGACCCGGTGCACAAGGTGACGATCGTGAGCCGCGGCCAGGCCCTCGGCTGGACGATGAGCCTGCCGATCGAGGATCGCTATCTGGTGAGCAAGGCCGAACTGGTCGACCAGCTCGCGCAGATCCTGGGCGGACGCTGCGCTGAGGATCTGATCCTTGGTGAGGACAACATCACGACGGGTGCATCCGACGACATCCGCAAGGCGACGAACCTCGCCCGAAAGATGGTCACCGAGTGGGGCATGAGCGACAAGCTCGGACCGCTCACGTTTGGTGAGCGCCAGGAGATGGTCTTCCTCGGACGCGACCTCGGCGAGCAGCGCAACTACTCCGAAGGCATCGCCTCAGAGATCGATCAGGAAGTGCATCAGCTCGTCGCCGATGCCTTCCAGCGCGCGAAGAAGGTGCTGCGTGAGCGTGAAGTCGTGCTCCGCGCCCTGGCCGCACGCCTGGTCGAGGTGGAGACGATGGACGCGCCGGAGATGGCCCGCATCATCAAGGAGGCGGAGTCGCCCAACGGCGTCGCGTCGGCCAACGGCAGTGGGCCCGCTTCGGAAGCGCCGCCTGCACCGCCGGACTACGTTCCGCCCGCAGAGGCAGCAGCCGGAGCGTAGGGGTACACTTCGGCCGACGGGCCATTTGGGCCGTCGACGGCTCGATGCGAACCCGGGGACGCGTGACTGCGCCTCGAGGCGACCTGCCGGCGGCGGTGTTGATGGGCCTTTTCGACAGAACGCTTGGATCCGCCCAGGAGGACCGAGACGTGGAGGGATTAGGCTCGCCAACGGTGGCGATCATCGGCGCGGGCCGGGCCGGTTCCGCGCTCGCAATTGCCGCGCATGACGCCGGATATCGCGTTGCCGCCGTCGCGAGCCGTCGTGGTGAGATGGCGGCTCGGCTGGCCGGCACCGTCGGCGCCGTTGCGGTGGCAACACCGCTCGATGCGGTGGTTGCTGCAGATCTGACATTGCTGGCAGTGCCCGACGGCGCCATCGCGACGGTGGCGGAAGCAATCGCGGCTTCAGGCGTGTCATTGCGCGGAAGAGGTGTTGTCCACCTGGGTGCGCGCTTCAGTCGCGACGTCATCGGCTCGCTTCGTCCCCGCGGCGCCGAAGTCGGCGTGCTCCATCCGCTCCAGGCGCTTGCGGGACCGGACAGCGCAGCGCTGCTCGATGGTGCGTATTTCCGGGTTGATTCGTCCGGTCTGCTCCACGAGTGGCTGCTGGGACTCGTCTCAGCGCTCCACGCGACACCGCTCGACATCGATCCAGCGAACGCGGCGCTGTATCACGCCGCGGCCGTGCTGGCCGGCAACGCGCCGCTGGCGCTGCTCGCGGAGGCGACGCGCCTGCTCGAGGCCGCAGGCGTGAGCGCCGACGCCGCGCACGACGCGCTCGCGGCCCTGCTCGAGGGAGCCGCCCACAACGCCCGGCGTGCGGGGGCGGCGGCCGCACTCACCGGACCGGTGGCCCGCGGCGACAACGAGGCGATCGCTGCCCACCTCGACGCGCTCGCGGCCCACCCGGACGCGCGCGACCTCTACCTGCATCTCACGCGGGCGATGGAAGCCCTCGTCGCCGCCGAGCCCGTGGCCACCGACTCCGCAACGCAGGTCGCCTAGCCGTGCCGATCACCATCCAGGATCTGGCGGCGTGGAAGGCCGAGGGAAAGCGGTTCGTCATGCTCACCGCGTACGACTACCCGACGGCGCAGCTGCTCGCCGAGGCTGAGGTCCCGGTGCTGCTGGTCGGCGACACCCTCGCCGACAACGTGCTCGGGTATCCCAACACCATCCCGGTGACGATGACCGAGATGCTCCATCACGCCCGCGCCGTTGCCCGCGGTGCTCCGAATCAACTTCTCGTCGGTGACCTGCCGTTCGGCACGTATCAGCGCTCCTGCGGCGACGCGATCGACAACGCGGTGGAGTATCTGAAGGCCGGGATGCACGCCGTCAAGCTCGAAGGCGGCGGCTGGGCGGTCGAAACCGTGGCGCGTCTCACCCAGCGGGGGATTCCGGTGATGGGCCACGTCGGTCTCACGCCGCAATCGGTCAACGCTTTCGGCGGGATGAAGGTCCAGGGACGAAGTGCGGGCGACCGCGAGCGGATCATCGCCGACGCCCACGCGCTCGAGGCTGCGGGCGCATTCGCGATCGTCCTCGAGGGGGTGCCGCGCGGGCTCGCGGCGCAGGTGACGAGTGAATTGACCATCCCGACCATCGGCATCGGCGCCGGCCCTGATTGCGACGCGCAGGTCCTCGTGATCTACGACATGCTCGGCATCACCGGCCACCTCCGCGGCACGGCACCGAAATTCGTGAAGGCGTACGCCGACCTGGGCGAGCAGATCGTCAGCGCGGCACGCGCATACGCAAGCGATGTCCGTGAAGGCCGTTTCCCGGACGATGCCCACTCTTTCCACTGACCTCCCGGAGCTGCTCGCCACCCCAGCCGAGCTCCGCCGGTGGTCGGCGCACTGGCATGCGGCCGGGGAGACCGTCGGGATGGTGCCGACCATGGGGGCGCTGCACGCCGGGCATCGATCGCTGATCGACCGCGCGGTTGCGGAGAACGAGAGGGTGGTGGTGACCATCTTCGTCAACCCGGCGCAGTTCGGGCCCCACGAGGACTTCGCCCGGTATCCCCGGACGCTCGACGCCGACCTCGCCATGCTCGCCGCCGCCGGGGTGCACGCCGCGTTCGTCCCGAGTGTCGAGACCATGTATCCACCCGATGGCGTGACCGGGCTCTCGATCTCCGGGCCGTTGGGTGAGCGGCTCGAAGCCGCGAGTCGCCCCGGCCATTTCAACGGGGTTGCCCTGGTCGTCACCAAGCTGCTCGTCGCGGGGATTCCTGACCGAGCGTATTTCGGGCAGAAGGATGCACAACAGTGCGCGATCGTTCACCACCTTGCGCGCGACCTCAACACGGGCGTCGAAATCGTTGTGTGTCCAACGGTTCGGGACCCGGACGGGCTCGCCATCTCGAGCCGAAACGTCTACCTCAGCGCCGACGAACGAGCGCGGGCGTTGGCCATTCCAACCAGTCTTACCCTTGCCCTGGCTCGATTTGAAGCCGGCGAACGCGATGCGACAGCGCTGGCAACAATTGTTCGGTCCCATCTGGATAAGGAAGGGCTGGACATTGACTACGTTGCCGTGGTAAGGGCTGATGACTTCTCGGAGGCCGAAACCGCTGTCCCTACAAACCAAATCGTACTGGCTGCTAGAATAGGGAGCACACGGTTGATTGATGTCGTTCGGCTGGGGGTCGACACAGCGCCCGTAGGTCGTGGCGTCTAGGGGAGATCATGCAGCGGGTCATCATGCAGTCGAATGTCCACCGCGTTTCCGATACGCGAGAGGGCCTCGACACGGAGGGGTCATGCACTGCTGCGCCAATTCCCATGTGCGCCGGTAGCAATTGCTGCGAGCGAGTGGTCGCGTGATCAACGGCGCTACACCGACGGATTACGACGTTGTCGTCGTCGGGAGTGGTATCGCAGGACTCTCAGCGACACTCACGGCAGCGCCGCATGCGCGCGTTGCAGTGGTCACCAAGGGCGCACTCGATGACGGGTGCAGCCGGTATGCGCAAGGTGGGATTGCCGCTGCAGTCGGCGATGGCGACTCCACTGAGCTGCATTACGAGGACACCATGGCAGCGGGCCGTGGACTCTGCCGTCCCGAAGCCGTTCGTGTGCTTGTCGAGGAAGGCCCCGCGCGTATCCGCCAGCTGATCGACTGGGGCGTCGCATTCGACACGCAGGACGGCGAATTGCTGCTTGCGCAGGAGGCCGCGCACTCGCGCCCGCGCATCCTCCACGCGCGCGGCGATGGCACCGGGCTCGAGGTCGAGACTGCCCTGATACGGCGCGTGCGCGCAAGCGGTGCACGGGTCATCGAGCATGCCGACGTGACCGGGATCCTCACCACAGCCGACGGGGTCGCCTGCGGCGTTTCGATCACGACGAATCACTCGCAATCGCACACGACGACGCTGTCAACCGCTGCGGTCGTACTTGCAAGCGGTGGTGCGAGCCGCCTGTGGCGCAACAGCACGAACCCCGAATCCGCGACAGGCGATGGCGTTGCGCTTGGGTACGCCGCCGGTGCGGATGTCGCGGGCATGGAGTTCGCGCAGTTTCATCCCACGGCGCTTGCGATGGAAGGCGCGCCGCGGTTCCTCATCAGCGAGGCGGTGCGCGGCGAAGGCGCATGGATCGTCAACCGCGATGGCAAGCGTTTCGTGCTCGACGTCGATCCGCGCGGCGAACTCGCCGGTCGCGACGTCGTTGCCCGCGCCATCTGGGAAGAGCTGCAGCGTACCGGCGAGCGCTGCGTCTACCTGGACTGCTCTCCGCTGGGCGCTCGCGCCGCGATGCGCTTTCCAACCATCGCCGCGACGTGCGCTCGATACGGCCTCGACATGGCATCCGACCCGATCCCGGTGTCACCCGCCGCGCACTACATGGTTGGCGGCGTGACCACCGATCTCGATGGCGCCACAACGGTTCCGGGCCTGTTCGCCTGCGGCGAAGTGGCGCACACCGGTGTGCACGGCGCGAACCGTCTCGCAAGCAACAGCCTTCTTGAATCACTCGTCTTCTCGCAGCGCGCGATGCATGCGGCACTCGGCTGGGCGGCGGAATCGCCTCCCGGTCATCCGGCGCCGGCGCAGGAGCGCGCGCGCCGGGTCGTGTCGAAACTCGATCCTCGTGACGGCTGGAACACGCTGCGCGACGCGCTGTGGAGCGGCGCGGGCGTGGTCCGTGACAAGTCCGGTCTTCGTGCTGCGTCTCGCGAGTGCGAGGCGATAGCAGCAGCGACAGCGGGAGCCACCACGCTGTCGACGATGCAGTTGCACGCAGCTGCATCCACCGCGTCATTGGTGTGCACCGCGGCCCTGGCTCGCGAGGAGAGCCGTGGCTGTCACCTCCGTTCTGATCTCCCCCAAGCAAGCGATCAATGGCATGGCGATCTCGTCATGCACAAGGACAGAGGAGCACGCTTTGACCGTCACCTTTAGACCCATCACCGAGGCGCTTTCGTCGGAGAGCATCGACCTGCTCATCGAGTCGGCGCTCGCCGAGGACGTCGGAGCTGGCGATGTCACGACCCAGGCCGTGATTCCTGCCGATATGACCTGCCGGGGGAAGATCGTTTGCAAGCAGGACGGCGTGATCGCAGGCTTGAGCATCGCGCAGCGCGTGTTTCAGCGTGTGGATGAGCGCATTCAGTTCGATCCGAAAACCAAGGACGGCGAGAAGGTCCAGGCAGACCAGATCGTTGCGCGGCTCTTCGGACCAGCGCGCGGCATGATGACCGCGGAGCGGGTTGGACTCAACTTCCTGCAGCACCTGAGCGGGATCGCGACGATGACTGCCAAATACGTGAAAGCCGTTGACGGCACCAAGGCCAAGATCCTTGACACACGCAAGACCACGCCGGGACTGCGCGCCATCGAGAAGTACGCCACGCGCATGGGCGGCGCCGTGAATCACCGAATGGGCCTGTACGACGCGGTGCTCATCAAGGACACGCATCTCGCGCTCGTCGGCGGGATTACACCCGCGTTGCGCGCAGCCCGCAAGGCATATCCCGAGATGGAAATCCACGTCGAGGTGAGCAATCTCCAGGAACTCGAGCAGGCGCTTGCCGACAAGGCATCGCACATCCTGCTCGACAACTTCTCCTGCGGCCAGGTACGCGAGGCGATGCAGTTGATTCGCGGGCGTGCAACCGTGGAAGTGAGTGGTGGTGTTCAGGTGACCAACGCGCGTGCGTATGCGCTTGCCGGAGCTGATTACATCAGTGTCGGTGCGTTGACACACTCAGCAGTGGCGCTCGATTTCTCGATGAAGGTGACCCGCTACTGAGGTTGCGTCGTGGTTTGCGGGTCCTGTCACCTCGGGTACCCCTCGCCGTCGCGCTTAATTGCGCGCCGGCGCTGCCCCCCGAGGTGCCACCCGCAGACGGTCCTGCCTCAGGCCTCGTAATCTAGTTCTTCGAAAATCTCGCTAGGCTCGAAACCTTTGGGCCTTAGCGGTCGTATTGTTTTTGTATGTTGAGTATTGGTGATGGGCTGGCTTCGGCTTTGCATTCGTTTGCCATTGCGAATCCTTGGCTGACGCCTCTTGTTATTGGGGCGACCGTCGTTTTTCTGTTGCTTTGCCCGATTGGGTTCTTTCTGTTTTGGGTTTTTGAGGGGCGGTTGCGGCCTGGTGTTGCTGGGCTACTTGGGTTGGTGGTCACGCAGTGGGCCAGTCATGAGTTGGGGAAGGTGACGTATCAGCCTCGGCCGTTTGTGGTGTTGCATTTCACGCCGTTGTATCCGCATACGCCGAACAACTCGTTTCCCTCAAGCCTTACGGCGTTTGTTGCGGTCGCGGCGGTGATTGGGGTGCTCGCGTGGGGGCGGCGGGGGCTGATCTTTGTTGCCGGCGTGATCGTTGTTGGATTTGGGTGCGTGTACGTGGGCGTGCACTATCCGAGCGACGTCGTGGTCGGCGCAGCGCTTGGGAGCGCGTGCGGTGCGCTGACGTGGATCATCGCCGGCGCGCGTCCGGTCGCGAGAGTGCTGAACGCGGTGGAGCGCCGCCTCCCGCAGCGGCGCCGGCGCGAGCGGGTACCTCGAATGCGCTACAGGAGGGAGCCGACCAGGGACTCGACCTGAGAAAGGGTCGCGGGCGTCCCCGTGGCAACGACTGCCACGATCGTCGTGCCCTGTGCCGCCACGACGCCTTCGTTGGTCTTGCCGTTGCCGATCGACGTCACGAAGGACCGGGCCACGTCGCCCAGCCCGGACACCGGCTTGAAATTGGTGGGGAATTTCGAGCTGTACGCGGAGATGTACGACGACGGGATGTTCTGGATCACCTCGATGATCACGTTCACACCGGACGCCTCTGCGGGGTACTCGCACACGATTCCGGTTGCGCCGGCAGGAAGCACGGTCGTCCCGCCACCGGCGACGCCAACGGCGTTCGGCAGCGTCGCGACGCCCAAAGCCGATGCGACAGTCGACCCTGACGGGCACGAGGATGATGCGGTCGTCGTCGTGACGGTGGGGGCCGCGGTGGCGGGCGGCGCTGTGGCCGCAGCCGTCGGCGTCGAGCCGGAGCTCGAGCTTGTGGCCGGAGACGAACTGCCGCACGCCGCGAGCGTGGCCGCTGCGATGGCAAGGGTGCCGAATGGGATCCAGTACGAAATGCCACGTGTCACGTGCGACGCCTCCGTCATCAGGTCCGTGTCTACGCCTCCCGGTGTTGCACTATGAGGCATCGCCCTTTGCTTTCGAGGAGGCTGTGACGATGTCGGACCACACAGACCCTGCGCTCGGGGTCCAGGCCTCGATGGAGGGGCCGCAATCCCACCTCACCGATACGCCGCGCGGCGGCGGCTGGCGGATGTTTGCGGAGCCCGTCGAGGTCGAGGCGTTCGTGAACGAGATCTGGGTTCCGGTGCTCGTGGATGGGTTCGACGCGGAAAGCGCGGAGATCTGGGCACGGTGGCCACCGATTGAGACGCATCCGTCCGAAGACATCCACCACCAGGTGTTCGACGCCTCGCACTACCGCGCGCCGGCTGGGGGATTCCCACTCGCCTGATCCATCCAGGCGGTGGACACTCATAAGGGGTGGACGCTTCGGGCGGCATATATAGGTCGTGATGAGCGACGCTGCGACGTTCGCCCTGGCTGGAGTGAGGAAAGCGATGGCGGCCGATTCGGCAGGCGAGGTGATGCGCGGCGAAAGCGCGTCGCTCGATGACGTATATGCCGCCGAGATTCAGCGGCTCGTTGCGCTCGGGACGGTCCTGGCCGGTGATGGCGCGGCGGGCGAAGACCTCGCACACGATGCGTTTCTGCAACTCGTTCAGCGCGTGCGTCGCGAACCGGACTACCTCACTGCCCCCGCCTGGCCACTGCTTCGCACCATGGTGGTGCGATTGGCGATGCAGCGACGCCGCGCGTGGGCACGCGAGCTCCGCCGTCTGTCGCGCGCCTGGCAGCCCGCTCCGAGTGAATCCTGGGAGCCAAGCGTCGCCACACTCGACTGGCACACGGCACTGCAGGCCCTCCCGCCGCGCATGCGCGCAACCGTGGTCCTGTTCTACGGCGAGGATCTGAGCACTGCGCAGACGGCAACGGCACTCGGCTGCTCGCCGCGAACGGTCGAGATACAGCTCCGCGCGGCCCGCCGGCGTCTCGCGGCGAAGATGCAATGGGACGCCATTGAGGACGATCCGCAATGACGCCGACGATGTTCGACGACCGCGCTCGCGCGCAGACCCACGCGCTGCTTTCCGACGCGCAGCGGATTCCCTCGCAGGCCCAGCCCGAGCGTTCGACCTCCGCGCCGTGGAAAGTCGTTGCGGTGTTCACGGCCACCGCGCTGGTGATCTGCGTTGCAGTCGTGGGTGCGTCGCTCGCCCTGCGCAGCTCGTCCGCTGGCACGGCGCATCCCACCACCAACTTGTCCGCGCGATGGAGGTCCTTCTTCATTCCGGATCTGGGCGGCAGCTTCACCTCCGTCTCGTGTCCCGACCCCAACAATTGCGTCGCCGTTGACGTCGAGGGCGACGTCATCACGTCGACGAACCCGAGCGGTGGAGCAGGGGCCTGGAAGGTGGCATCCGTCGACCCGTCCGCCAACGTGTTTGGGCAGACGACACTCCTGCCGACAACGGGCGTCTCGTGCGCTGACCCCTCACTGTGCGTCGCCGTGGACCAGGGAGGGAATGTCATCGTCTCGACGAACCCGGGAGGCGGCGCCGCAGCCTGGACGCTGAGCGGTATCGATGGGCTTGCCAGTCTGAGCGGAATCTCCTGCCCCGACGAACACCTCTGCGTCGCAGTGGGGAGCACCACTGCCGCCGGGTATCCGGCCGGAGTCGTCCTGACGTCCACCGACCCCGCCAACGGCCCGGACACCTGGAAAGTGGTCACGCTCAACGCAAGTGGCCTCACGGCAGTCTCCTGTCCGAGCCCGTCCCTCTGTGTGGCCTTGGACGGCGGCGGGCAGGTCCTGACGTCGACCGATCCGACCGGCGGAGCCGGTGCTTGGGCAAGCGCCGGTGTCGACTCGACTGTCAGCAACACGACAGCGATCTCATGTCCCTCCGCATCTTTGTGCGTGGCCGTTGACAGCGACGGGAACGTGATGACGTCCACGAATCCGACGGGCGGCGCCGGCGCGTGGACGCTGACGAACGTCAGCCCGGATATCACGGGCGAGCCCCAGTTCGACAGCGTGGCGTGCCCGAGCACGACGTTCTGCGTCATCGGGGACTTGTCGACGTCGGTCCTCGTGTCGTCCGATCCTACGGGCGGGTCCGGCGCGTGGACTCCGGTGCAGGTGTCACAGGGCGAGATGGCGATATTCGGCCTCTCGTGCCCCAATGACGGGTTCTGCGTGGGCGTCGACGGCAGCGACAACATTCACATCTACCGCGACCCTTCGGCATAACGGGCGGCTCGCATACTTGAAGTCGTGGGCGACATTCGGGCATTCGGGGATCTGCAACTCGTCGACGACGTCAGCGCCGCGGACTGGATCGTCTCCAGTGTGCGCAACTTCCAGCACGACGTCGGGTCGCTGCTGCCGGTGACCTTCGAGGCGTACGCGCGAGTGCTTCACCCGGCGCTCCGCGACAGCACGGGCGGCGATGAGGTCGAGGTGACCTGGGCTGACGTGGCGGCCGCGAACGGGCGCGTCGCGCACGCCGGGATGGAATGGGTCGCGATCACCGGGGACTGGACGTTCATGACACAGGGCGGCCAGGCCGGTCTCTGGGATCACCCACCGTCGATAGGGTCACTCCCGCAACGGACTGCAACGACCCTGGCGGACGTGCTGCAGCGCTTCACTCAGGATCCGTCCGACTGCTGGTTCGCGGTCTGGGACGGGTACGGCAACGATCCCTTTCCGCCCGGGACGGTGCCGCTCATCGCGATGCCACATCGGGCGATGGCGCTGCTTCGCGGCCCGCTCAGCGCCGCCGGGTCGGCCTTCTCAAGCCGGCGGTGGCCCGAAAGCGCGAGCCTCTGGTGGCCTGGCGACCGAGCGTGGTGCGTCGCCACCGACATCGACCTCATGAGCACCTACGTCGGCGGCACGAGAGCGTGCATCGACGCGGTGCTCGCAGACGAGTCACTCGATGCCTTCGAAATCAGCGTCGACCAGAGCGTGCTCTGGCGGGGCGACACCATCAACCGGACTCCAGAAGCGCCGCCAGCGCCTGCTACGAGTTCGAGCGCCGCGACCAACTCCTCCTGGAGATACCCCAGGGCAATAAGGATGCCGTACTCCGGCTTCTGCTTCGTGGCGTCGGTCGCCGTGTCCTCCCAGCCGTCACCTTCGATCCCGAGGATCTCGCCGGCCGCGACGCGGAGGTGATTGAAGGCGCGAAGCCAGGCGAGCGTCTGCGCCTCCGTGAGCGGCAGGGTGTCCTCACCGCCGCTCAGCGCGTCACGCACCATCGTCAGGTCGGCCTCACGGCCTTTCTCGATGTCCGGCCGCACCCAGCGGTCGTACTCGGCCTGGAGCTTGGCGTCGTCGTAGGCGCGAGGTGCCGATGCGAGGGGAGCCGCGAGGCGCGGGCTCAGGGAATCGATGATCCCGATCAGCGCCTCACGTTCGCGCTTGTCGACCTTGACTTGAACCCGCCCGCGGCGGCGGAGCACAGATGCCACGAGACCGAGCTCGCCGGCAGCTCAGGGACGACCCAGGGTCGCCTGGAGCCCGAAGGAGTGGAGCTGCGCAACCGACACCTCGGCCTGTTCGCGAGGTTGCGTCGCCACGACGGCGCGACCCTCGTTGTGGACCTGGAGCATCAGGCGCGTCGCGGTGGCGTGGTCGTAGCCGAAGAGCCTGCGGAGGACGAGCACCACATAGGACATGAGGGTGATCGGGTCGTTCCAGACCATGACGTTCCAGCCGAACTCGCGCTGATCGCGCTCCTGCCGCCCGGGTGCCTTGGCGGGAGCCGGGGCCTTGGTGGGCGTCGGCGCTGAGGTGGTCGCCATGGCACCTAGCGTAGCTCAGGTCTCGCCACGAGTACCACCGCCGATCGGATCCTTCCGTCCCCCTCCTCGAGCTGCCGGTGACGGGGCTCCCGAGGGAGCGACGTCGCTCAGGCCGCGCGGAAGTCGACGACGCCCGCCCACGCGGACGGAGTCCGTGAAGGCTGGGCTGCAGGAGCCGTAGTCGGCGATGTCACTCCGTCGAGCACCGCTTGCAGCGGAAGCTCGCAGTTGTGGCACACGATCCAGATGGGACCCGGCTCGCTCACACGTCGTTCGAGACGATGGCGCTCGCCGCATTCCTCGCAGGTGATGGTCACTCGCATTTCGTGGCGCAGCGTCGCACGGCGTGTGCGACGCCTCGCTGATGGCACTGTCGCGGCAGCGCCAACGGTGTGCAACGAATCGGCGAAAGGGGACCGATCTGCCTCTGGTGATACACTCGGCGAGATCGTGATGGCATCGGTGCAAACGCGCCATTTCACGCCCAAACCACGATCATTTGAAGGCGAAAGCCCGCGACCCTGACCGGCGAGAGAGATTGTTCTGAAGGCAGGAGTACGAGCAAAGGAGTGCATTGACCCCGACGACGGCACAGGAGCCTGAGACGCTCACCATGGAGGACCTCCTGCGGGAGGATCAGAATTCGATCAGGGCCCTGGCCCACGGTGACATCGTCGATGGTGTCGTCGTCCGCGTCGATCCCGACGAGGTCCTCGTCGACATCGGTGCAAAAAGTGAGGGGATCATCTCGAACCGCGAGTTGTCTGCACGCGGCGAGACGCCGGTCACCCTCAACTCGGGTGACCAGGTCAAGGTCTACATCATTCAGCCCGAGGACGAGCACGGCAACGTGGTGCTCAGCCTGCGCAAGGCACGCGCGGAAGGCATCTGGCAAGCCGTCGCGGAGAAGGAGTCGGAGGGCGAGATCCTCGACGCCGAGGTGCGCGAGCAGAACAAGGGCGGCCTGATCGTCAACATCATGGGCCTGCGCGGATTCCTGCCCAGCAGCCAGGTGGCGCGGCAGTTCAGCGGCAATCTCATGGAGCTGGTCGGGACCAAGATCCCGGTGAAGATCCTCGAGGTCAACCGCAAGCGCAACCGGCTGATCGTCTCGCAGCGTGCCGCACAGGATGAGGATCGCGCGCGCCAGCGCGAGGAGCTCTTCGAGAAGCTCAAGGTCGGCGATGTCATCACCGGCAAGGTGAGTGGCGTGACGTCATACGGCGCGTTCGTGAACCTCGGTGGCGCGGACGGCCTGATCCACATCAGCGAGCTCTCGTGGGACCGCATCAACAACGTGAGCGACGTGCTGACGGTGGGCGACGAGCTGTCCGTCAAGGTCATCAAGCTCGATCCGGAGCTCTCGCGCATCAGCCTCTCGCTGCGCCAGATGTCACAGGATCCCTGGGACACCATCGAGCAGCAGTTCCCGCCCGGCAAGGCGGTGCCCGGCATCGTCACCAAGACCAAGAAGTACGGCGCCTTCCTGCAGATTGCCGACGGCGTCGAAGGCCTGCTCCACATCAGCGAGCTGTCCTGGGACCACGTCGAGCGGACCGAGGACGTCCTCAAGGTTGGCGAAGAGGTCGAGGTCATGGTGCTCAGCGCGGACAAGGTCCGTCGCCGCATCAGCCTCTCGCTGCGTCAGCTGCACGGCGGTGGACCGACCGGCGAGGGTGACGAGATCACGCCGCCGTCATACGACTACCCCGAGGACGACGAGGACGAGAGCGAGGCCGACGAGAGTCCGTCGCCGATGGCTTCGGCGCTCGCCGACGCCGGCGTTGAAGGGACCACGCGCGCAGAAGTCGAGCATGACGTGGCGACCGGCAGGGCCACCGCCGAGGAGATCGTCACCGAGAACGCGCTGGCCGACGACGCCGCTGCGTTCGACGAGCTCGGCGATGACGACGGCGACGGCGAGTCGGAGCTGGAAGCAGAGGTCGAGGAGGCAGCGGAGCCTGCAGAGGCCGAGGTCGAAGCAGCCGTCCCGGCTGTCGCCGCGACCCCAGCAAGCGCTGCCGCGGAGGCCGCAGAGCCCGAAGCCTAGGGCGCCGTCACCAAGCCGGCAAGGTCTTCTGTTGTGCGTAGCGCGGTCGTTTCGACGAGGCTACCGGCCCGTATTTGCAAAGTTGCTTAGCTGTCGGCCGCCACGGGCATAATGGTGGACGTTACGGCAGTGCCCGGCGTCTGACCCCTACCATCCACGGGGGGGCCGGAAGGGCAATGGAGGCGGTTTTGTACCCGTTCGAGCGCTTCACCGAAAGGGCGAAGAAGGTGCTCACGCTTGCGCAGGAGGAGGCGGAGCGTTCGCACCACTCGTACATCGGCACAGAGCACCTGTTGCTTGGTTTGCTCCGTGAAGGAGAGGGACTTGCGGCCAAGGTCCTCAATAATCTCGGCGTCGAGATCAACAAGGTGCGCAGCACTATTGAGTCTGTGCTCGGTCGCAACGAGCGCATCATCATCCAGCAGATCATCCCGACGTCGCGCGTCAAGAAGGTCATCGAGATCTCCTTTGAAGAGGCGCGGCGCATGGGCAACAACTACGTCGGCACCGAGCACCTGCTGCTCGGTCTGCTCATCGAGGGTGAAGGCATCGCGGCCCACGTCCTCGAAGACCTCGGCGCCAACCTCGAGAAGGTGCGCGGCGAGATCGACAAACTGCTCCACGAGTCGGGCATCGACGAGGAGTCGAAGGAAGCGCAGAAGAAGCCTTCCAAGACGCCGCTGCTCGATCAGTTCTGCCGCGACCTGACCGACCTCGCCATCAAGAACTCGCTCGATCCGGTGATCGGACGCGCGATGGAGATCGAGCGTGTCGTGCAGATCCTGAGCCGGCGCACGAAGAACAACCCCGCGTTGATCGGTGAGCCCGGTGTTGGCAAGACCGCCATCGCCGAGGGCCTGGCTCAGCAGATCATTCTCGGCAACATTCCCGAGTCGCTCATGGGCAAGCGCGTGCTCACGCTCGACATGGGTGCGCTTGTCGCGGGCACCAAGTACCGCGGCGAATTCGAGGAGCGGCTCAAGAAGATCCTCGATGAGATTCGCGCGTCGCGCGAGGTCATCCTGTTCATCGACGAGTTGCACACGCTCGTCGGCGCGGGAGCCGCAGAGGGTGCGATCGATGCCGCGAACATTCTCAAGCCCGCACTCGCGCGCGGTGAGATTCAATGCATCGGCGCAACCACACTCAACGAGTACCGCAAGTACATCGAGAAGGACGCAGCGCTCGAGCGCCGGTTCCAGCCGGTGTTCGTCGACGAGCCGTCGCTCGCCGAGACCATCGAGATTCTGCACGGCATCCGTCCGCTGTACGAGAAGCACCATCGCGTGACGATCACCGACGACGCGCTGAAGGCCGCTGCCGAACTGTCGGTGCGCTACGTCAGCGATCGCTCGCTGCCGGACAAGGCGATCGACCTCATCGATGAGGCGAGTGCGCGCGTACGCATGAAGCTCACCACGACTCCGGAAGAGTTGCGTGCGATGCAGCGCGAGATTCGCGAGCTGCAGACGCAGAAGGAAGAGGCCATCGCGGCGCAGGACTACGAAACTGCCGCCAACTTCCGCGACAAGGAAAAGAAGCTCAAGGACAAGTACGTCTCGCAGGAGACGAAGTGGCGCGACGAGCTCGGTGCGACGGTTCCGGACGTGACCGAGGAGCACATCGCCGAGATCATCTCGTCGTGGACCGGCGTCCCGGTTTCGCGCCTCGTCGAAGAGGAGACCTCACGCCTGCTGCGCATGGAGGAGGAGATCCACAAGCGCCTCATCGGCCAGGACGATGCGGTGAAGGTGATCTCGCAAGCGGTGCGCCGTGCGCGAGCCGGCCTCAAGGATGCGAAGCGGCCGATCGGTTCGTTCATGTTCCTCGGCCCAACCGGTGTCGGCAAGACCGAGCTCTCACGCGCGCTCGCCGCGTTCCTGTTCGACAACGAGGACGCGATCATCCGGCTCGACATGAGCGAGTTCATGGAGCGCCATTCGACTGCGCGACTGGTTGGATCGCCCCCAGGCTACGTCGGCTACGACGAAGGTGGGCAGCTCACCGAAGCCGTACGCCGCCGCCCCTATTCGGTCGTGCTGTTCGACGAGATCGAGAAGGCACATCCGGAGGTCTTCAACATGCTGTTGCAGATCCTCGAGGATGGCCGGCTCAGCGATGCCAAGGGCAAGGCCGTCAACTTCGCCAACACCATCATCATCATGACGAGCAACCTCGGCGTGCACGGATTGAAGCTCAACATGTCGCTCGGCTTCCAGCCGGCGGTGCCCGATGAGCGTGCCTCGTCGTCGGAGCACGGCAAGATGCGCGACAGCATCATGGACGAGCTCAAGAAGCAGTTCCGTCCCGAGTTCCTCAACCGTGTCGACGCGGTGGTGGTCTTCCAGCGTCTCGACCATCCGCAGATGCGCCAGATCGTGGATCTGCTGCTCGCCAAGGTGGCGTTGCACCTGGCCGCCCAGGAGCTCACCTTCACCGTCTCGGATGAGGCGAAGGAGAAGCTCGTCACCGAGGGCTTTGACAAGATCTACGGAGCGCGTCCGCTGCGGCGCGTGATCCAGCGCGTCATCGAGGACCCGTTGAGCGAGGAGTTGCTCCGCCTCAAGCACGGACCGGGCGATGCGGTCATCGTCGAGGTGACCGACGACGAGGTCAAGATGCGCCTCGTGCCCAAGGGCATCCGCAAAGAGAAGAAGGAAAAGGCAGAGCCGGTCGCAGCGAGCGCTGCGGGCGCTACACCGAGCGCTCCTCCGACGGAATAAGCCACCCAGAATTCAGACGCGCCGGTCCGTGACCAGCCGCGTGCTCGACGCCGGCCAGCCTCAGGGTTGCGCCGGCGTTCTTGTGTCCGCGAGCCACGGAAGCACGGTAAGGCGCGGCCAGATCGTCGACCAGCGGGCTGTCTTGGCTTCGAAGACACGTCGGTCAATGAGCGTTGGGTTCGCGCGGACGATCATCGAGAACAGATCGTGCATGCCAAACGGCGCGCACACGATGAAGCGGTCCTCCACGTCACGCACACCGATGCTCGAGGCAGTGGTCGGCCAGGTGCTGATCGCGTGCTCCGCGGATCGGTATGCGGGGATTGCACGGCCGAACATCGCCTCGTACCAGAGGTGGACGCGCGCTTCGTTCTTCACGTCGATGTTGATCCCGAGTTCGCTCCGCGCGGTGGCCTCGATACGCCCTTCACTTTCCGCGCTCAAATCGTCCGGGTCGAAGTAGACGAGGTCGTAATCCTTGATCCCATGCGCAGGCTCGAATCCGTGGAGCTCGTTCCACACCGTCTGAGCAATGGCGCCGGCCCCGAGGTACCAGGAGGGAAGGCCGAACTCGCGAGCCCAGTCCATCACCGCGACGTTGTTTGGATTGCACCGGACCGCCCGCTCGAGGGCAACGACCTGGCGCTCCAGCGGCGCGTCGGCAATGAGGAGACCGTCGGCAGGGAGCAGTGCGTCTGTCACCGCCCCAGCCTATCGATGCGAACGATCGAAGCCAAGGTGACGCCGCCGACTCAGGGCACTAAGGTTATGCGCCGATGCCAAGACCTTTGATGCTTGCGACCCTGACCGATCGTCGCGACTTCGGCGACGACTGGCTGCTCGAGCGCAAGTTCGATGGCGAGCGCTGCGTTGCACGCAAACGAGGCGGCGACGTACGGCTCGAGTCGCGCACGGGCAAAGACCTCACCGGCACCTATCCGGAAGTGCGCGACGCCCTGGTGACGCAGGACGCACGCGAACTGCTGCTTGACGGTGAGGTGGTCGCGTTCCAAGGAGACCAGACATCATTCAGCCGGCTGCAGCAGCGCCTCGGCACCAGTGCGCCGTCACGCGAGCAGGTTGCGGCGTACCCAGTGGTGTACTGCGTCTTTGACCTCCTGGAGATCGACGGCGAGGTGCTGACTCACCTGCCTCTCGACGAGCGTCGCGCCCGATTGACTGGCGCAATCCGCCCGAGCGCGGCGCTGCAACTGTCCGAAGCGTGGCGGGACAACGCCCAACGGCGGTTTGACGAAGCGTGCCGATCCGGTTGGGAGGGGCTCATCGCCAAGCGTGCCGGCGCGCCGTACGTCTCCGGGCGTTCGAAGGACTGGCTGAAGCTGAAGTGCGTCTGGGAGCAGGAGTTCGTCATCGGCGGTTACACCGATCCATCCGGCAGCAGGACTGACTTCGGTGCGTTGCTCGTCGGCTATCACGAGGATGGCCGGCTCCGGTACGCCGGAAAGGTCGGGACCGGCTACAACGCAGCAAGACTTCGCGATCTCGGCGCGCAACTGCGATCGCTGGAGTCGTCAACGCCACCGTTCGTGGATGCGAAACCCATCCCGCGCGGCACGCACTGGACCCGGCCCGAGCTGGTGGCGCAGATCGGTTTCGCGGAATGGACGAATGATGGCCGTCTCCGGCAACCGCGCTTCCTCGGACTCCGCGATGACAAGCGACCGGCCGACGTGGTTCGGGAGCGGGCCCAATGAGCCGGTGCTTCGGCGACGGAGACCCTCTCTATGAGCGGTATCACGACACGGAGTGGGGCTTCCCGGTGGCCGATGAGCGTGCGCTGTTCGAGCTCTTGAGCCTCGAGGCGTTCCAGGCAGGGCTTTCCTGGCGGACCATCCTCGGCAAGCGTGAGGCGTTCCGGACCGCGTTCGCGAATTTCGACGCCGATGCGGTGGCGGGCTTTGGTGCAGCGGACGTCGAACGCCTCCTCGGCGACGCCGGCATCGTGCGAAACCGGGCAAAGATCGAAGCGACAATCGGAAACGCGCGGGCCATCCTGCAGCTGCGCGCCTCGGGGCGGACACTGCTCTCGCTGTTCCAGCCGGATCCCCGGGCCACGCGACGCAGACCGCCGGCGGCGTGGAGCGATGTCCCGGCGACGACGCCCCAGGCCGAAGCCCTTGCGCGCGAACTCAAAGGCCTCGGCTTTCGGTTCCTCGGCCCCACCACGCTCTACGCGCTGATGCAGGCGTGCGGCATGGTGGACGACCATCTCGCCGCGTGTCCGACACGTCCCGCCGCCGAGCGTGCACGCCGAGCCGCCGGGCTGATCTGACCGCCGCGGACCGACCGGAAGGACCGACCCGCTCGGCTCCCGCCGCCGAACATATGTTTGCTATGCTCACACGCCATGGCTGGCGTCTCCGATCCAGAAGGGGCAGGTTGGTCAACGGCGCCACTTGGGTACGCTAGACGGTCAATGCCCAACGATCAGATCGTCATTCGGGGTGCGCGCGAGCACAACCTCAAGAACATCGACCTGACGCTGCCGCGCGACAAGCTCATCGTGATCACGGGGTTGTCGGGAAGTGGCAAGTCATCGCTCGCCTTCGACACCGTGTATGCGGAAGGACAGCGGCGCTACGTCAAGTCGTTGAGTGCGTATGCACGTCAATTCCTCGGGCAGATGGAGAAGCCCGATGTCGACCACATCGAGGGATTGAGCCCGGCCATCTCCATCGATCAGAAGGGGACGAGCAAGAACCCCCGGTCAACAGTCGGCACGGTCACCGAGATCTACGACTACCTGCGCCTCATGTACGCCCGCATCGGTCACCCGCACTGTCCGAACTGCGGCCGCGAGATCAGCAAGCAGTCGATCGAGCAGATAGCGGATCAGGTGCTGCTGCTTCCCGAGGGGACGCGGCTGCTCATCTCGGCGCCGATGGTGCAGGGTCGCAAGGGCGAGCATCGCGATGTGCTCGATGAAGCGAAGCGACTCGGCTACGTTCGCGCGCGTGTCGACGGTGTGCTCCACGACCTCGCGGATCCGATCACGCTCGACAAGAAGTTCAAGCACGACATCGAGGTCGTGGTCGACCGCATCATCATCGGGCCGGAGCTGCGTTCGCGGCTCCATGAGTCGCTGGAACAGGCGTCCAAGCTGAGCGACGGGCTCATCCTGCTCATTCCCGCGGACGCGGAAAGTGGCATGCAGGAGCTGCTGTTCTCCGAGGAATTCGCTTGCGTGTACTGCGGTATCTCGATGGAGGAGCCGGCGCCGCGCAACTTCTCGTTCAACAATCCGCACGGCGCGTGCCCCGCGTGCACAGGGCTCGGCGTACGGCTTGAAGTCGACCCCGATGCGGTCGTCCCGGATCCGTCACTGAGCATCGATGAAGGTGCTCTTTCCGGCTGGACGCGTGGACCGTCGCAGCACTGGATGATGGAAGTCCTCGAGACCGTCTGCAAGCGATTCAAGATCCCACTCAACGTCGCGTGGAGTGACCTCGACGCCAAGGAACGCCATCTCATTCTGTACGGGCTCCCCAAGGACGAGACGGTGCGCATGCGGTACGTCTCGCACAGCGGGCACGCGAGAAGCTTCGAAGCGGGCTATGAGGGCGTCATCAACAACCTGCAACGGCGCTATCGCGAGACCGAGTCCGAGTGGGTGAAGCAGGAGATCGAGCGTCTGATGATGCAGAAGCCGTGTCCCACCTGCAAAGGCGCGCGGCTCAAACCGGAGTATCTCGCGGTGACCATCGACGGGATGAACATCGCCGAGTTCTGCAAGCACAGCATCAGCGGCGCGTTGCGGCGCCTCGATTCGTTGCGCCTCAGCGAGCGCGAACTGACGATTGCGGTCCAGGTGATCAAGGAGATCAAGGAACGTCTCGGGTTCCTGCACGACGTCGGCCTCGACTACATCACCATCGACCGTGGCGCCGCCACGCTGTCCGGCGGCGAAGCGCAACGGATCAGGCTTGCAACACAGATAGGCAGCAAGCTCATGGGCGTGCTGTACATCCTCGATGAACCATCGATCGGGCTGCACCAGCGTGACAACAACAAGCTGATCCGCACGCTCATAGCTCTCCGCGACATCGGCAACACGGTGCTCGTCGTCGAGCACGACGAGGAGACGATTCGCGCAGCGGACTGGGTGGTCGATATCGGCCCCGGAGCCGGCGAGAACGGCGGCCTCGTGATGGTCTCGGGCACCGTGGAGGACGTGCTGGCGTCGCCGGGGAGCATCACCGGTCAGTTCCTCCGTGGCGAGCGCGGCATTCCGCTGCCGCTGATACGCCGGCCCGCGGGTGCGAAGAAGCTCGTTGTGCGTGGCGCCCGCGCCAACAACCTGCGCAACGTCGACGTGGCGTTCCCGCTCGGCTCGTTCATCTGCGTTGCCGGCGTCAGCGGCAGTGGCAAGAGCACGCTTGTCAACGACATCCTGTACCGCAAGCTCGCGCAGTCGCTGTATCGCGCCAAGCACAGGCCTGGTACGCATGACCGCGTCGAGGGAATCGCCAACATCGACAAGGTGATCGACGTCGACCAGTCGCCGATCGGACGCACTCCGCGGAGCAACCCGGCGACATACGTGGGGGTCTTCACCGACATCCGCGATCTGTTCGCGAAGTTGCCAGAGGCGAAGATCCGTGGCTACAAACCCGGACGCTTCTCGTTCAATGTGTCAGGTGGTCGCTGCGAGGCGTGCTCGGGCGACGGGATGATCAAGATCGAGATGCACTTTCTCCCGGACATCTACGTGCCGTGCGAAGTGTGCAAAGGGCGTCGCTACAACCGCGAGGCGCTCGAGGTGAAGTTCCGCGGCAAGAGCATCGCCGACGTGCTCGAGATGACGGTCGATGAGGCCGCGGTGCTCTTCGAGCATCAGCCCCGGATCAACCGCAGGTTGCACACGCTCCAGGATGTCGGGCTCGGATACATCAGGCTCGGCCAGCCGGCAACGCAGTTGAGCGGTGGCGAGGCGCAGCGCGTGAAGCTCAGCACAGAACTCTCGCGACGCGATACGGGCAGCACGCTGTACATCCTCGACGAGCCGACAACCGGGCTGCATTTTGCCGACGTCGAAAAGCTGCTCGTTGTGCTGCATCGCCTCGTCGATGCAGGCAATACGGTCATCGTCATCGAGCACAACCTCGACGTGCTCAAGACCGCCGACCACATCATCGACCTCGGTCCAGGAGGGGGCGATGGCGGGGGTGAGATCGTGGCCGAAGGGACACCGGAACAGGTGGCGGCCAACCCGCGCAGCGCAACCGGCGAATACCTTGCGCGCATGCTGCCGCCGCCACGTGCCGAGGTCACCCGAGTGACGGGGACTCGCGTGGCACCGGCGCGGCCGCGACGGCGCGTTCCGGTTTCGACCTGATCGCACCCCGCAAACGCAGCAGGTGCGCTAACGTGGTGGAACGATGACCTCCATGGACGGCGAGGATCGCCGCCTTCGGCTCAGACGTCTCGACGACTGCCTCGACGTGCTCGAGCAGGCGCACGAGTTGAACCTCACCGAGGTCAGTGAGCGCATGGCAGAAGCGCTCAGCGAGCGAGTCCCCACGGTGCATCCCGGCATGCTGATTGCCGATGCGATCGAGGAAGTCCTGCGTCAGCAGGAGCCCTACATGGTCCAGATCCGTCCCGAGGTTTCACGCAGGGTGCGGCGCCGTCGCGACCCGTTCGACGTGAGGCTGCTGCTCCAACGCCGCTGAACCCGAAGCGTCGGGGGGAAGGCTCGCGGCTACACTCGGTACGTTCATGAGTGCCTTCGGCTTCGATCCAGAGCAGATCTTCGCTCGGCGGCGCTCCCGTCCCAGGATCGTTCGACCCCCGGGACAGCTGCGGCGCCGGATCATCATCTTCAGCGTCCTGGCGGCGATCGTGGTGCTGCTGGTCGCCGCCCGGTGGCTCCTCGGGCTCCGCGCCGAGTACCTCTATTACGCGAGCCTCGGCCACACCAACGTCTTCTGGACGCCGCTCATCGCGCACATCGTCCTGTTCTTCATCGGCTTCGCGATCGTGGCGGTGCTCTTCGCCGGAGCCGTCATCGGATGCGCCGCTGCAGCAGCGAATCTCGACCGCCGCGGGCGGCGAATCGTGCTCTGGAGCGGGCTCGTCATCGGGATCCTCGCCGGAATCGCCGGCGGGTCGACTCTGTCCGGTGAGTGGCAGGACATCCTCGTCTGGCTGCACTCGGTCCCGTTCGGTTCGACCGACCCGGTCTTCCACCTCGACTATTCGTTCTTCGTCTTCACGCTGCCGGCGATCGACGACTTCATGGGACTGCTCTGGGGCGGCGTGATCCTTGGCCTGCTCGCAGCGATCGCGATGGCCGTCGTCGCCATCACGGTGATGAACGCCCCCGAGGAACTGCCGCTGCCGCTCGACCCGCCGCCAGGACGCACCCCGGAGAGCGCGCTGCGCGTCGCGGTCATCACCGGTGGATTCGCGCTGGCCGGCGTCTTCATCCTCGCCGCCCTTGGCGCCCACTTCGGCGTCTACCACCTCGCGACGAGCCAGCACAGCACCGGCCCGAACGGCACCGGAACCCCGTACGTCGGCCTGGATGCGACGCAGCGCGCGGTGGTCCAGCCGGTGCTCGGATTCCTCCAGGTCCTCGCCCTGGTCCTGGCGGTCGCGACAGTGGTCCTCATCATCCTTCGCTGGCGCCGCGCCTCGACCGGAACGGCGATCGCGCTCGGATCCATGCTCGGGGGATGGCTGCTCGTGGCAGGTCTGATCCAGGGCATCCCGGCAGCCGTGTACCAGGCAACCAGCGTCGGTCCCAATGAGCAGAGCGCCCAGACCAACACGATCAACGACTACCTCAACACGAGCCGCTACGCATGGGCGATCCAGAGCACCGGCTCGAACCCGGAGGTCGAGAACCGGAACTTCGGGACGCCGCATCCGCCAACGCTCAGCGACCTCGAGTCCGATCTGGGGACGCTGCAGAACGTCCGGATCCAGGACCCGACGCAGCTGCCGGACACGCTCGCGCAGATCGACCGCACACGCAGTTACCAGACGTACTCCACGATCACCGTGGACCGGTATCCCGACCCCGCCACCGGCCAGGACGTCGAGGTGATGCTCGGCGCGCGCGAGATTGCCGAAGGCGACCTGACGAACTCGTCATTCGTCAGTTCCGCGCTGGACTTCACGCACGGGTACGGCGTCACCGCGGTCTCGGTCAACGCAGTTGGCGGCGAGGGCAAGCCGGAAGTGCTCGTGGGCGGTGAGCCGATGGCTCAGGAGACCGCCGGCGCCCCACCCGATCTCTCCTTCGACGGATCCACCAGCGCGGATCCGTCGATCTACTGCGGGTTGGATACGACCCAGAGTGTGGTCTCTGGCACCACGCAACCGGAGTTCAACTATCCGTCCGGCAGCCAGACCAACACGGTCCACGGCACCACCGCCGAGGACGGCATCCCGATCACCAACCCGATCGACAAGCTGGCGATCTCGCTCGAGGATTTCGGTGGCTTCAACCTGTTCCTCAACGACGCGCTGACGTCGAACAGCCGTGCACTCGTGAACCGCCAGATCAGCACCAGGATCACCTCGCTGGCGCCGTTCCTCACCGTCGACTCCGATCCGTACATCGTGGTCGACCCGCAGACGGGACACCTCATGTGGATCGCCGATGCGTACGTCAAGACGGGAAACTTCCCCGAGTCGTATCAGCAGTCGGATGGCACGTCGTACATGCGCAACGCCGTGAAGGCCGTGATCGACGCCAAGACGTGTCAGATCTGGTTGTACGCGGTGAACATGAACGAGCCGATCACGGCTGCGTGGAATGCGATCTACCCCGGGCTGCTCACGCCGCTCAGCGACATGTCCTCCTACCTGCGGTCGCACCTGCGCTACCCGGAGGACTACTTCAACGATCAGGCGCAGGCGTACGCGTCGGTGCACCAGGCAAACGCTGCGGTGTTCTTCCAGGGCGCGGACCTCTTCAACCTCGCGCAGGAAACAGTCAACGGCACAAACCAGGCGACCACCGCGTACTACGTGGAGGTGGAACTGCCCGGCACGAGCAGTCCGCAGTTTGTGCTATTGCAGACATTTTCTCCAGGGACCAACGGGAGCGGCAACGCGGCGAACAACATGACCGCGTGGCTCGCGGCGGAGTGTGACTACACGTCCACGAACCAGCCGGCGCTTGTTTCCGTGCGCCTCAACAACGCCGACAACGTGCTCGGGCCGCTGCAGTTCGACAACAACATCAACACCAACCAGACGATCAGCTCAGAGATCAGCCTGCTCGATCAACACGGATCGACGGTCACCCTCGGCAACGTGATCGTCCTGCCCTTCAACAACGACTCCTTCCTCTACGTGCGACCGCTCTATGTCACCGCCGCATCGAGTAACGGCAGCTCCTTCCCGCAGTTGCAGGACGTGATCGTCGGCGACCAGAACGCCGTGCAAGAGGGCACCTCATTCGCGCAGGCCGTGTCGAACCTGCTCAACGACGGCATGCCGATTCCGGGTTTGCCGAGCACGGGCTCGAGCACCGGTACCGGTACGGCAACGCCGACACCGACTCCGTCCGGAACGACGTCGCCCACTCCGACGCCGAGCACCGGCTCCACTCCGACGCCGACGGCGACACCCACCGGGACGATTCAGCAGCAGATCATCGCCCTGGACAACAAGATCGTCGCCGACAACGCCGCCGCGGAGGCAGCACTCATGGCGGGGAACTTCACCGCGTACGGCGCCGATGAGGCCAAGGTGCAGGCGGACCTGTCGGCGTTGCAGAAACTGCTCGCCGAGCAGTCGCCAACTCCCGCGCCGTAGCCTGAGGCGGCTGCAACCATGAGCGACGCCATCGAAATCGCCCCGGGGATCCGCCAGCTGGACACGCTGCTCGGCGGGATGGAGGAGCTCACCGCTGGATTCCTCATTGACGGGCCGATGCCGGCGCTCGTCGAGACCGGTTCGCAGTCGAGCGTTCCCGCGGTGCACGCAGCGCTCGATGCGCTCGGGCTCGGGCCGCTCGACCTGCGCTGGATCATCGTCACCCACATCCATCTCGACCATGCCGGCGGCGTGGGCGAACTCGCGCACGACTTTCCCAACGCAACGGTCGTGGTCCATGAGCATGGCGCGCGCCACCTGATCGACCCGAGCAGGCTCGTCGACAGCGCGTCGCGCGTGTACGGTCCCCTCCTCGACAGTCTCTACGGCAGGATGACCCCTGTCCCGGAGGATCGTCTCATCGCCGCGGCAGACGGGTTTCGCGTGGACGTGGGCAACGGTCGCTCGCTGCTGCTCGTCGACTCGCCGGGGCACGCGAAGCACCACCATGCGGTCCTCGACGAGCACACCGGCACCTTGCTCGTCGGTGACGCCGTGGGGGTCCTGCTGCCCGACCTGGGCGTGCTCCGTCCGGCCACGCCGCCGCCGGACTTCGACCTTGAGCAGGCGGTGCACAGCCTCAAGCGCTTCGCGGAGCTGCGTCCGGAGCACATGGTCCTCACCCACTACGGCCCGGTTGCCGATGCGCAGGCCACGCTTGCCGAGGCCGAGGACATGCTCCACGGTTGGGTGGAGGTTGCCGAGCGCGTGATCGAGGATGCCGCCGACGCCGGCATCGACGACGTCGCGGCGGCGCTCGCGGAGGCATTTGCGCTCGATCCGGAGACGCTGCCGGAGGGGATCCGCGAGAAGGCCGAGATCCTGAACGGCGTCCACAGCAACGCCGCCGGGATCGTGCGCTATCTGAGGCAGCGGGCTCCGGCACCGGCCGAATGACCACGGCCGTCCGGCCGCGCGACCGGCTCATCGCGGCGGTCGTGCTGAGCGCCGTGATCGGTCTGGTGGGCGGCGGTCTCGCCGCCTGGGGCATCTACGCCCGTTTCGGGCCGGTGGAACGCGTCACGCAGCAAACGATCGTCGGGGGGTCGGGCAACAACAGTGGCGGCGCGCTCACGGCGGGCTCGATCGCCCAGGCGAAGTCGGTCTCCGTCGTGGAGGTGATCACCAAGGCGGTGACGCCGGCGTCGCTCCTCGCGGGCCCGACCGGCGTCGTCGATGGCTTCGTCGTCTCGGCAAACGGGCTGGTCATCTCGAGCATCCATGCCGTCGAGGGCGCGTCGCCGCTGCAGATCGCGACAGCGAACGGCCACCTGTACCCCGCCACGATCGTCAAGGCCGATCCGACCCATGGCGTCGTCCTGCTCCAGGCCGTGGGAGCGCAGGGGCTCACACCGCTGACCTTCGCGGCCGTCGCGCCTCGCGTGGGCGACCTCGCAATCGCGGTTGCGCACGCGCCGTTCTCACCCGTGACGCTGGCCACCGGGACCGTGATGTCGATCGGCATCACCGTGACCCTTGGCGACACCGAACCGCCGCTCCGCGACGTGCTCACCGTGGACGCGACGCCCGACCCGCAACAGGACGGCGCGCCGCTGCTCGACGGCAACGGCAATGTCATCGGGGTCGTCGTCGACGCCGAAAACGCCGCGCCGGGTGTCGTGGCGCTCTCGATGACCGCCGCGGCCGATCTCGTGACCGCCGCGACCAGCGGCAACAGCGCGACCCCGACCCCGACGCTCGGCGTGCAATCCCAAATCATCGACCCTGCCACAGCCGCGGCGGCTGGAGTGCCAGTGGGCGCCCTCATCCTGTCTGTCACCGCCGGCGGACCGGGGGCGGTCGCCGGGCTGCTTCCCGGCGATGTCGTCACCGCGGTGGGGGGCACGGCGCTGGACGCAAATCATCCGCTCGACCCGACCGTGCTCGGGCTCGCGCCTGACGAGCAGGTGACCCTCACCGTCTATCGGAACGGGACCTCCCGAAACCTGCAACTCACCGTCGGAAGCGGCTGATGCGCCCGAGGCGGCACACTGGACGCTCATGGAACTGACGTATCACGGCCACTCGTCCATCAGGCTTCGGGGGAGGGAGATGACGGTGTTCATCGATCCGCCGCAGTCGGCGCTCCCGGGTCTCGCCAAGGGCACCCTCGGGATCATCGTCCGCACTGAGGGAACCACAGACACAGCGACGCTTCGCCCTCGCGAAGGCGAGATGCAGGAAGTCCGCGGCCCCGGTGAGTTCGAGATCGGCGGCATCAGCATCCTCGGGCTTGCAGCAGGCGAGACCACGGTGATGCGGGTCTCGGTCGACGACGTCCGTGTGGTCGCGGCCGGACGCCTCCGCCGCCAGCTCAGCGAGGACGAGATCGACAGCCTCGGCCACGTCGACGTGCTCGTGATCCCGGTGGGCGGTGGCGACGCGCTCGGCGCCATCGACGCGGCAAAGCTCGTGAATGCGGTGGAGCCGAGCATCGTCGTGCCTGCACGCTACGGCGCCGGCGACGGCGGCGAATATGACCCGGTCGGCAAGTTCGCCCAGGAGATGGGCCTGGCCGAAGGCGCCTGGGAGGCCCAGCCGCGCCTGGTGCTCACCGGCTCCACCGGCGAGACCGACGAGACACGGGTCGTGTTCCTCGAGGCGAAAGCCGGCTGACTGTGACATTCGAACATCGGTGCGTCGTCGCGACGCGCTGCTGATACAATCACGCAAACATTCCCGGGAGGCTCTGCGCATGGCGAAGTTCGTGTTCGTGACAGGCGGAGTAGTCTCCTCACTCGGCAAGGGAATCACTGCAGCCTCGATCGGCACGATCTTGAAGGCACGCGGCCTGCACGTCGGGATGCAGAAGCTCGACCCCTATCTCAACGTCGATCCGGGCACGATGTCGCCGTATCAGCACGGCGAGGTGTTCGTCACCGACGACGGCGCTGAGACCGACCTCGATCTCGGCAATTACGAGCGCTTCCTCGATGTTGCGTTGAGCAAGGCGAGCAACGTCACCACCGGCAAGATCTATGCGTCGGTGATCGCGAAGGAACGTCGCGGCGATTACCTCGGCGGCACCGTGCAGGTGATCCCGCACATCACCAACGAGATCAAGCATCGCGTCCTGCGAGTGGCCGAAAATGAGCTGCCACAACCAGATATCGTCATCGTGGAAGTCGGCGGTACCGTGGGTGACATCGAGTCATTGCCGTTTCTCGAAGCGATCCGGCAGATGAAGAATGACGTTGGGCGCAACAACGTGTGCTACGTGCATCTGACACTTGTGCCCTACGTCAACGCGAGCGAAGAGTTCAAGAGCAAGCCCACGCAGCACTCCGTCAATCAACTCCGCTCGATCGGCATTCAGCCGGACGCGATCATCGCGCGCAGCGAGAAGCCGATCAGCGAAGCGCTCAAGGAAAAGATCGCGCTGTTCGGTGACGTCGAGATGCGTGCGGTCATCAACGTGCCGGACGCGAGCTCCATCTATCAAGTGCCATTGATGCTCGAGGACGCAGGGCTCGGTGATTACATTGTGCAGTTGCTCAACCTCGATGCAACGCCGCCGGATCTCACCGAATGGAACGACCTCTGCGCGCGCATCGCCGCGCCCAAGCCGAGCGTGCGCATCGCGGTCGTCGGCAAGTACGTCGAGATGCCGGATGCGTACATCAGCGTCATCGAATCCCTGCGCCATGCCGCGGTCCACTGCGGGGCCGACCTCGATCTCGTCTGGGTCAACAGCGAGCATCTCGACGAGGACATGGCGCCTCTCGAGGGTGTCGACGGCATCGTGGTTCCGGGCGGCTTCGGCCACCGCGGCATCGAGGGCAAGGTGCTCGCATCCAAGTACGCCCGCAAGCACCTTGTCCCGTACCTCGGACTGTGCCTCGGAATGCAATGCGCCATCGTCGACATCGCGCGCGAGGTGCTCGACGCTTCGGACGCGAACTCGACTGAGTTCAATGCATTCACGTCGCACCCGGTCATCGACCTGCTCCCGGAGCAGCGCGACATCGAGGAGAAGGGGGGCACCATGCGGCTCGGCGTGTACCCATGCAAGCTGACGCCGGGGACTCGCGCCGCCGAGGCGTACGGAGAGCCCGTTGTGTACGAGCGCCACCGGCATCGTTTCGAGTTGAACAACCACTATCGGGATCAGCTCGCCGAAGCCGGTGTGGTCTTCTCGGGAACCTCGCCCAATGGCAGGCTCGTTGAGATCATCGAGCTGCGCGACCACCCCTTCTTCGTGGGCTCGCAATTCCATCCCGAGTTCCGCTCGCGGCCGGGCCGCCCGCATCCGCTGTTCCGGGCCTTCATGGTTGCGGCCACACAGGATCCGCGGTTCGGCGAGCAGCCGGGAAGCACGATGGACATCGCAGGGGTTCCCACCGAGACAACGACCGCGGTCTGAGCCGGGGCCCGCAACGCGCGGCCACCGATTTCGTTACGCGAAACCCCCCGAACGCGTCGCCGTTGCACCGTCAATCGACAAGGTTGATGGAGGCCCTTTCGCGATGAACCCGACCCGCGCCGCCCTTGCACTCCCAGCCGTGGTGCTGGTCCTCTCTGGATGTGGCGTGGCGGCGTCACATGCGCCCCGTACGACCACGGTTGCGCTGCACCTGCCCGCGACGGCACCAGCCATCGCGGCGACCGCGCTCCTGCGTCCGCTCCCGGTCATTCCGCCAACGCCGACCTACGTCGTCGCGAACATCAGCGCCGGCGGTGCCAACGAGTGGGTCGAGATCCTGACCCCGTCCGGAAAGATCGTTGCCAGGACGGAGATCAATCCCACCTGGGCTCCCGTGGCTGGAGCAGGCGGCGCGTACTGGACGGAGAATGGCGCCGAGTACGAACTCACGCCGGCTGGTGCCGTCCACAAGCTCGGCCTGGTGCCAAACGGTGCGAGTGGCGTCGTGATCGGACCCGACGGCACCTCCTACGCCTATGCGACGTCGGCACCGTTGCCGAGCAACCCGGCCGACCCGCTCTTCGCCAACAAGATCATCGTGATCCGTGCGGGATTGCCGGCGAAGGTCATCGGCGGCGTTGTCGGCAGCGCAAATGACGTGTACTCGGAAGATTCCGGTGGCTGGTCGTACTCGCTGGTGAGCTGGACCGGCGCCGGCATCGGCTTCGTCCGGTCGCCGCAGGGCATGTGCGGGTGCGGCAGCTTCGACTTTCAGATGCAGTCCGGATACTCGGCCATCATCGACCCGATATCGGGCGGCGAGACCACCCTGACCGCCAGCACCTCGTGCCCGCTCAGCGACCTCGGACCGGCGCTGGAATCGGTCTGCTTCGACACGAACGCCAACACCGGCGCGACGGATGCGATCCGCATCGCCGCGGCCGGCGCGGTCACACACACGTACACGCTGTCCGGCAAGAACGCCGCGGGCGACGCCATGTTCTCGGCTGACGGCAGCCAGCTCGGCTACGTCACCATCCCGGTCGCCCAGGCCGACGAGTGCGGCGGCTCGGACTTCAGCGTGACGCTTCACATGATGGACATCGCCACCGGCCACACCGTCGACCGCGAGATGGGCAACTTCACCCCAAGCGCATGGTCGGACGGACTGATCTTCGGCTCCATCGCCTCCGCCGACGGCAACACGTCCTACCTGGTGGCGGTGAACCCCACCACCTTCGCCGTCACGCAGCTGACCTCAAGCGGAGACACAGCCCAAACCATCGGGGTCATGTAGGCGGGTACGCTGCTCACGTGAGCACGGCAGCACGGGGAGCTCTGGCCGAGGCGAGGTCGATCCGCGGTCGCAACCGCGGTCTCGAGCTCCTCCGTGCTACCGAGGCGGCCGCGCTCTCGGTGGGCCGCTGGCTCGGCCGGGGCGACAAGGTCGGCACCCGTGAGGCCGGCCATGCCGTGATGGAGGAGGCGCTCCTCGGGATGCCGTTCGAGGGCCGCATCGTGATCGGCCCTGAGGGATCGAACAACCGGCTCGTGTCCGGGCGGACCATCGGCGCCGGCCGGGACCGGGTGGATCTCGCGGTCCTCCCGGTGGACGGAATCAGCCTTGTGGCCGGCGGTCTCAGCCAGGCGCTCAGCGTCGCGTGCGTCGCCGAGACAGGCGGCATCCTGCTCCCGCCACCTGTCGCGTACATGCACAAGATCGCAGTCGGCCCCCAGGCCCGCGGCGCCATCGACATCAGCGACACGCCGGAGAACAACCTCCGCCGGGTCGCCTTCGCGATGAACGTGCAGGTGCAGGACCTCACGGTCGTGCTGCTCGACCGGCCCCGCCACCAGGCGCTGCTCGAGCAACTCCGCGCGCTCGGCGCGCGAGTGGCGATCGTGAGCGACGGCGACGTTGGCCTCGCGATGATGGCGGCCTGGGAAGGCTCGGGCATCGACGTGATGATCGGGTCGGGTGGCACCAAGGAAGCCATCGTCGCTGCGTGCGCGATGCGCTGCCTCGGCGGCGAGCTGCAGTGCCGTCCCTGGGTGCGCCACGAGGATGAGGCGGCGGCAATGCGCGAGGCCGGCTACGACCCGGAGGCCTCACTGAGCATGGAGCAGCTCGTGCCCGGCCGCGAGGTGGCCGTGGCGGTGACCGGCATCAGCGGAGGCGGCCTGCTGCGCGGCGTCCGGTATCACAACTGGTGGGCGGAGACCCACAGCCTGGTGATGCGGGCGCAAAGCGGCACGGTGCGCGAGATCATCGCCAAGCACCACGTGGCGCTCCAGCAGGACGAGGCCGGCAAGGTCCTTTGACGCCCGACTCCTCGAGCTCGGCGGCACTGCTCGAGCCCCCGTCGCGCGCGCTGCGTGCCGGCATGTGGACCGCGAGCCAGGTACTTCGCGCCATGGGATCCGGCCGCTACGTGTTCGGCGATCTCATCGGCACCTGCATCTACGCGGGCTCACCCGCGAGCAGGCGGCGCTGCGTGGCGAATCACCGTGTGCTCGACCCCTCGCTCGACGAGCCGGCCGCGCGTCGCCGGGCGCTGGCGTCGTTCCGCAACTACGCGCGCACGCAGGTGGACTTCGTGTGGCTCTACGGGGTGCCGCCGCACCGGATGCACCGGTACTTCCGCGCCTACGGCCTCGAGCACGCGCACGCGGCACTCGAGGAATACGGCGGGGGAGTCTTCGCGCTCGCCCACTACGGAAGCTGGGACGTCGCGGCGTCGTGCGGCTTTGCCTCGGGATTGCGAATCACCGCGGTGATGGCGCCCGTGGGGCCCGATATCGTCACGAGGATCGCCGCGTGGTCGAGGCGGCGCCAGGACCTCGAGGTGCTCGTGTCCTCCAACGCGGCGCGCGGATTGTTCCGGGCGGTGCGACGGGGCCGGTTCGCGGCGATCCTCAGCGACATTCCGGATCGCGGTGACACGGTCACGGTTGATTTCTGCGGCGGCAAGGTCGCGTTCAGCACCGCCGCCGGGTGGCTGGCGCGAGTGGCACGCGTGCCGGTGATGCCCGTGGACTGCTACCGCGTCGGCGGGCTGTATCGCCTCGTGATCCATCCGCCGGTCGTCATCGCGCCCGGTGAGAGCGATGCCGAAGTGACCCAGCGCATCGCGACGGGATTGGAAGCCGCGATCCGCGGCAACCCGGAGTGGTGGTATCCGTTCGGCGCGATCTACCGGCGGTGAGCTCGGTCTCGTGACCCCAACTCGTGCATGTCGTGCAAAGCGTACATCTCGTGCAGCAGAGTTAGACTACTCTCACGATGGCGGTGCAACGCTCATTCACGACCGGCCAGGTTGCGGAGCAGCTGGGCATCTCACCAGATACCCTCCGACGCCACATTCGCCGCGGCACCATTGTCCCGAGCAGCCGTTCCCTGGGGGGCCAGGCTCACTTCCTGCCGGCGGATGTTGCAGAGATACGCGCCCGCCTCCAGCGTCCTGCTCGTGAGGCGATCCAGATCCTCGATGCACGGGCATTCCGACACCGGCGCGACTTCGACGAATTGAAAGCGCACCAGGGAATCACCGCATCCGTTGACGTCGCGGCCCTGTATGACGCCGACACCCCGGTGGGCGAGCTCGATGCCTATGCTGCCGAACTCGACCGATTTCGCGAAGCATGAAAGCGGGGGACGTCCCAACAGGCCCGCTGCTGGTCGACACGGACGTCTTCTCGATCTGGTATCGGAGGGCCAACCGGCACGACGAATTCCGGAACCTCGCCGAAGGGCACGATCTGGCGATGTCATTCGCCAGTGTCGGCGAGGCGCTGGCCCCAACCCATAGCCCCAGGGTTTCCGCCGACCTGGCAGGCCGTATTCGACGCGCCCTGCGTCATTTCGTGGTGCTGCCGTTCGATGAGGGTGTCGTTGAGCGCTGGGCCGAGATCGCCAACCCGCTCAGAGACGCGATGAAAGGAAAGGGCGTCAATGATCTCTGGACAGCAGCCTGTGCGCTGTCGTACGAGCTTCCACTGATGACCAACAACCTCGGCGACTTCCGGAAGGTCTCTGCGGCGTTCCCCACGCTGGTGCTCATTCATCCTGACCTGTGACCTGGGCCGCGTGAGCACCGCACGTGCGACCCACCGGCTCGAGCGCCGGCTCCGGCGCCGGTCAGCGCCGCATCGTGTCCGCGCCCTGATCGGTCCGCGGGCCCATGAGCGGGCGTCCGGGGCGCTCGTCGAAGACCAGCCGCTGATACACGCGGCGCCAGAAATGGCCGTACACGCGCGCATCGCGTGGAAGGCCCTCGAGCCGGCGGAGGAGGAGCAGAGCCAGGATCGCCAGGCAGCCGCTGCCGAGGATCCATCCCTCGGTGCCGCCGAACAGGAAGGCGACCACCGGCAGGATGACGAAGGCCACGAGCACCGCCATGGCGATCCGGCCGCGGATGGCCCCCCAGGCGAAGCACATGAGCAGCGCGATCAGCCCGGCGATCGAGAGCGCGGCAACTGCCCCGGTCGCGACGGCAACGCCGCGCCCGCCGTTGAACTTCATGTAGACGGGCCAGCCGTTACCTGCCACGGCGCAGACACCGATCAGCATGCTCGCGCTGAGCGGCAGACCGAGGAGCCGTGATGCGATCACCGGCGCGAATCCCTGGACGAACTGGAGTGGGCCGACGATGATCGCGATGTCGATCCCCGCGTGCCGGTACACGTTGCTTGTGCCGATGTTGCCGGTGCCGAAATTGCGCAGGTCGAGGCCGTAGCGTTTGCGCCGGACGAGCAGCCAGCCGACGGGCAGGCCTCCGATGAGATAGGCGCCGAGGCACCACGCCGCCACGACCCACGGGGAGATCATGATTCGCCAATCATGGCGCTTCCGTACGGTGGAGAACATTGAGGGATCGAGCGCTCGTCGTCGACGGCGCCGCCGCGCTCCAGGAGGATCTCGAGCGCGGCCTCGTCGTGGTGCCGCAGCGCATCACCATCGGAACCCACGAGTTCGTCGATGACGGCAACGTGGAGACTTACGCCGCCTTCTACAACCTGTTGCGCAACGGCGGACCCACGGCAACCTCGACGCCGTCACCCGGTTCGTACCTCGAAGCGTTCCGAAGGACCGACGCCGAGCGGATCCTCTGCCTGACCATTCCGGAGCGCTGGAGCGCCATGCACTCAACTGCGAACCTTGCCGCGGGCATGCTCGAGGCCGAAGAGGGGACGCGGCGAGTCACAGTCATCGACACCGGCACCGCGGTGGCGGGGTTTTCGCTCATCGCACGCTGCGCCGCCTGCCTGGCCGAGACAACTCCCGACCCGGACGCTTGGATTGCCGCCGTGGTGTCCGCCTGCGAGCGCGTCCGCGTGTACGGCGCTCTCGCGACACTGGCGTACGTGGCGCGCACCGGACGCGTACCCGCGCTCCTGGCCGGAATCTCGAACACGCTGCGAGTGCGTCCGGTGTTCCGCCTCGTGGAGGGGGGCAGCACCGGCCGAGTTGGGCTTGCGCGCACGGTAAGCGGCTCAATCCGGCAGCTCGCGCGTGTTGCGGTGGACGAGCTTGGTCCCGATCCACAATGGCTGATGGTGTTCCACGCGGACGCTCCGGATGAGGCCGCCGAGCTGGCCGAACGCCTCGGGGCGGCGGTGCATGTGGTCCGCAGCGAGAGCCTGCCGCTCAGCCCGATGTTCGGCGCACACACCGGGCCGGGAACGATTGGATTCGCGGCACTGCCGTGGCCGGGTGGGACTCCGCCGGACTGAATGCGCGACGGGCAATCAGCGCGGTCCTGAAGCCATTGCCGCAGATCCAGGCGGCTCACCTCCGTACGGTTGCGTACCGAAGTATTTGGTACAGCGCTCGTAGCGTGGCCCGAAGAGCAGGACAGGCCGGGATGCCAATCCGAGGGTCGAGCGAGAGCAATCATCCTGGCGTGTCGCCGGCTCCGAACGTTCAGGAGGACAACCATGAGACTTCGGCGTCCAATCGCGGTATCGATCGGGCTGCTGGCCGCGATCATTCCCGCCACTTCGGTCTTTGCGGCGACCACCACCGCGTCGTCCAACGTGCTGTACAACAGCCTCGTCCCCGCTCCGGGCAACCTGCCCAGCCTGGGTTTTGAGGCCACACAGACCGCGCAGTTCGGCAACGAGATCAAGCTCACCCGGTCGGCGAAGGCCGCCACAGTCGTGGTGACGATGGATTCGTGGGGCTGCCAATCGGGTACCGGCAGTGGCCCTGACTGCTCGACCACCCCAGGCTCCACGTTCAACGAACCGATCACCCTCAACATTTACGCGGCACCCGTCACCAACCCCACAACACAGGCCGACACTCCGGGAAACGGGGCTCCCGGCGCACTGATCGCTTCGGTCACCAAGACCTTCGCGATCCCTTACCGGCCGTCAGCCAACAACACGAAGTGCGTTGGTGACGAGTTGGGGAGCTGGTTCGACAGCAAGAACGGAGAGTGCTTTCCCGGGCTGGCCACCAACGTCACGTTCAATCTGAGCTCGCTGCACGTCACGCTTCCGCAGACCTTTGTCTTTGGGATCGCGTACAACACGAGCGACTACGGCACCGCTCCGTACGGTGATAGCACCCCGTGCCACACGCCGACGGACCAGTGCGGATACAACTCCCTGAACGTCGGGCTCTCGTACGACCCGGACAATCTCAACAAGGGCTCGAACCCGTATCCGGGGTACGTCTGGTGGAACACCTCCACTGCAACCGACTACTGCGACGGCGGCGCGGCAGGGTCGGGCACCTTCCGCATTGATTCGCCGAGCACTCCGGCATGCTGGGGCGTCTACCACGCCGCCAACGCGCCGTATTACATGCCGGCGGTTGAGTTCACCACCTCGTAATCCCCTGCTCTCGTTCTGATGGCGCAATACCCCGGCGGCGGCCCCCGCCGCCGGGGCGGCGTCGAAGGGCAGCTGGCAAGGAAGGCCATCGTCCGTTCCAGGCCTGCGGGGGCGCTCACCCTGCCTGTGAACCCACGGTGTCCTCGATCTCGGGGTTTCTCACGATAGCGACGACCCGGCCTCCCGCCGAACGAGCCATCACATCGCAGGTACATGATGTGATAGTCTGGCTATCAAATTTGAGGGTCAGTCATGACCCATCGAATGTAAGGAGATGCCAATGTCGACACTCACCGTCATCGTCGTTGCCGTCATCGTGGCGCTGGTTGTGATCAGCGTGATCCTCATGGCGACCAGGCGCAGGTCTAGCCAGCTGCAGGGGACGTTCGGGCCGGAATACGACCGGACCGTGCAGGAGACCGGAGATCGGCGCGAGGCCGAGCGCGAGCTCGCCGGCCGCGTCGAGCGTCGCAAGCAGCTCGCCATCGTGCCGCTCACAGAGCAGGCTCGCCAGCAGTACCTCGCGCAATGGGAGCGGGTGCAGGCCAGTTTTGTCGATGCGCCGGTGGAGAGCGTCCGTCAGGCCGATGCGCTCGTCTCTCAAGTGATGACTGATCGTGGCTATCCAATGGCGGAGTTCGAGCAGCGCGCCCAGGACGTTTCCGTCGACCACTCGGCCGTCGTCGAGAACTACCGCAGCGCTCACGCGATCGCTGTGGCGAGCGGCCAGGGTCAGGCGAATACCGAGGCGCTGCGCACCGCAATTCAGCAGTACCGCTCCCTGTTCGACGACCTTCTCAGCGGCGTGGCGCCGCTCACGGACACGGGAACGACGCCTGTCGCGCAGCCGCCGGCTGCCCCGCCTGCTGCTCCGTATGTCGTCACGGGGCCTCCGCAGCGGTAACGACGGACCACCCCGTCGCGTTGGGTTCTCTCGACGCGCTGGGTATCCGACCCCTACAGCCCGATGGCCCTCCACGAGCGGCCGTCGGGCTGCTTGGCGTGAAGGGGCGGGCGCAATGCTTCGCACTTACTTGCCCACTGTGTAATGATGTAATCCATGAAAGGACACAGCGCTCCCGCTCCGCTCACTGACGACGAAGTCTCCGGCTGGTTCGCCGGCCGCCTCCCCGAGGGCCTCTACAAGTCGGCCCCCACCATCACCTCCGACCCCGACGAGATCCTGATCATCGGCGAGATCGACGAGCCCGAGCTCCCGGCCGATGCCGCTGACGGTGCCCGCGCCGCCGCGCGCAGCGCCCGGATCGCTCGCTTCCGCGGCGACACCCGCGATGCCCGCGTCAGGGTCGCCCGCGACGCGGAGCGTCTCTTCGGTCGCAAGGTCTCGTGGGGCGCCCGCTGCGGCGGCGTCGAGGAGCTGTTCACCACCCTCGGGGTTCCGGTGATGACCCGCCTGCGCCTTCAGGATCGGCGCGTGCTCGATACGCTCATCGAGGCCGGCGTGGCCCGAAGCCGCAGCGAGGCGCTCGCGTGGTGCGTCCGGCTCGTCGGCCAGCATCAGTCGGACTGGATCGAGAGCCTCCGTGGCGCGCTGACGGCCGTGCAGAAGGCACGCGCCGAGGGCCCGGATGTCGGGTGACCCGGGCGACGATGCCGAGTTGCTCGATGCATACTCGCGCACGCTGACCCGGGTGGCCGCTGCGCTTGCGCCGTCGGTGGCGGCGGTCACGGTCACGTCGAGTGGGGCGCGCCGCGCCCCGCTCGGGAGTGGCTCGGCAGTCGCGTTGAGCGCTGACGGCTTGCTGGTCACGTCGGCGCACGTCGTGGCAGGAGGTGACGGTGGCCGGCTCGATCTTGCCGACGGCCGGCAGCTTCGCTTCCGAGTTCGCGGCCGCGATCCGCTCTCGGACCTCGCAGTCCTGGTCGCCGAACACGGTGACCTCGATCCGGCACGGCTCGGCGACGCGTCGAATCTCAAGGTCGGGCAGCTCGTGGTCGCGATCGGCAATCCGCTCGGCCTCGCCGGCAGCGTGACTGCGGGCGTGGTGAGTGCCCTGGGGAGGTCGCTGCCGGCGCGGTCCGGGGCGCAGGTTCGGGTGATCGATGACGTTATCCAGACCGATGCGGCACTCAATCCCGGCAACTCCGGTGGAGCGCTTGCTGACTCCGCAGGTCGCGTTGTTGGGATCAACACCGCACTCGCCGGCACCGGCCTCGGTCTCGCCGTCCCGGTGAACGCCACCACCGAGCGGATCATCGGTGCCCTTGTCCGCGACGGACGGGTCCGTCGCGCCCACCTCGGCGTCGCCGGAGCATCGCGCCCGATTCCCGCGCGCTGGGGCGACGAGATCGGCCACCGCAAGGGGCTCGAGGTGGTCGAGGTCGTCAAGGGAAGCCCTGCCGAATCCGCCGGGCTCCGGCCGCGCGACATCATCATCGAGGTGGACGGGCGCCCGATCGAGAGCCCGCGTGATCTGCAACGCCTCATGGTCGACGGGCCCATCGAGCGGTTCCTCGTGATCAGGGTGCTACGGGCCGGCTCGAGTTACGTTGTGACCGCGATCCCCGACGAACTCGCCGCCGCGTAATAGAGTGGATCCATGCCCAACGTCTTCACGCGCGTTCCGGATGCGCCAGTGCCGCCTGCAAGTGGCTTTGGCTCTGTGGTCATTCCCGTCGCCGACGCCTTCATGATCGCCATGTTCTCGAAGCCCGCGAGTGGAACGCTCAGGACCACCTGGGTTACGCCGTCAACGTACTGGCTGACTCTGGCGACCTTCCTCGGTGCGGTGATCATCGCGGGGCTGCTGCTTTCCGGCCTGATCGGAGCCGTCACCGGCCTGTCCATCATCGGCGTGGTGATCTGCCTGCTCTTCGCGATTGGTGCCGGTGCCGTCGCGGTCGTCGGGAACTGCCAGCGCCGCTCCGTCGCCTGAAGGCGGAACTCGTCAGCGGCCGCCCAGCCGCACCCTGCCGTCGAGGAGCTCTCTCGCGATGTCGAGATGTCCGATGTGGCGCGCCGTCTCCTCGATCATGTGGAGCACGACCCAGCGAACATTCGGCGGCTGGAATCCACCGAGGTTGTGCTTGCCGAGCACGTGTGCTGACAGCGGGGTGACTGCCAGGACCGCCTCGGACTCCGCGCATTCGTTGCGGTAGAAGGCGACAACCTCGGCTGACGGTTCGTCAGTGGTGAACACCACTGTCAGAGGGTCATACGGGGGCAGCTCCTCGTCGACGTCACCGGGCAACTCCGGTTCCTTTCCCGCAACGACGCCCTGGAACCAGTGCCACTCCGCACCGCCCAGATGCTCGATCAGCCCGGCCACAGTCCAGCCTGTGAGCACAACGGAGCGGTGCCAGTCGTCCTCGCTCAACCCCTCGACGATCGCCAGCACCGATTCGCGCTGACCCCGCAGAAAGTCCCGCAGCATCTCGTCGGCGGCTTCGCTTTCATGATCGACAGCCATGTCCATCCTCCGTATGAATCCGTTACACGTCGCGCGCAGTTTCGCGACCCGTGAGTTTCATGAAAGCCTGACTGTAGGAGCATCGGGTGGGTTCGGCGCGGGCTGTATGTGCTCTTCAGGGGAAGCGATTGTTTCGTGATGACGCCTTCTATCGGAAGGTCATCGAGTCCTCGAGTGTCGCCATGGTCGTCGTGGGAATCGACGCCGTGGTGCGCCATCACACCCGCGCGGCAGCGCTGATGCTCACCGGGACCGATAACGACCTCGTCGGGCGATTGTTCCCCGCGCTGTTCGTCGCCGCGTCGCAGGAGGGTGTCGACGCGTTCCTGCGACAGGTCGTTGCAGCACCCACCGAGGCGACCCCGATGGAAGCGACCTGCTGTCTCGTTCATGGCGATGAGCGATTCATCGAGATGACGGCCGTGAACCTGATGGACTCGCCTGAGGTCGATGGCCTCGTGATCAGCCTGGCGAATCGCACTGATGCGCACCGCGCTCTCGATGTCGCCAACAGGAAGGCGGACTACGACGCCCTCACCGGCTTGCTCAATCGTCGTGCGTTCGAGGAGCACGTACGGGGATTCTTCAAGGATGGGGTGGCGCGGCCCGCCTTCCTTGCCATGTTCGATGTTGACGACCTGAAGTCCTTCAACGACACGTACGGGCACACGATGGGCGACCGGGTGCTGCGATCGGTTGGCGAGCGATTGTCAGCGACGATCGGAAGCGCCGGGCTCATTGCACGCATCGGTGGCGACGAATTTGCAGTGGTATTTCCTGACGCCAACCGGAGGAGCGTGCGACGAATCATCGAGGCCGCGTGCCGAGCGATCAATGCACCGATGGAAGGCACCGATCGTCGCGTGACCGCTACGTGTGGTGTGGCGCTCTCCACCCTGGCGCATCACTGGCCGGGACTGCTGCATCGTGCGGATACAGCGATGTATGAAGGCAAGCGAACGAAACGCGGCGGCATAGTCTTCTTTCATGGTGACGAGCCGGGCTGGGAGCGGCGGCGCCAGCGCGATCGCGAGGCGTTGCTCGAAGCGGAGAAGACCCTGAAGGTCCTCAGATCGGACGTCGAGCGCCTCGAGCACGCAACCCGACATGACCAGCGAACCGGGCTTCTGAATCAAGCGGCCTTCGACGAGGATCTGCCCGCGCTGCATGCGCGCGCTGAGCGGGAGGGCACTGGTTACGCGATTGTGCTGTGCGACATCGACTTCTTTCACAACTACAACCTGCGGTATCTCTACCAGCCGGCTAATGTGACCCTTCGACGCGTCGCTGACGCGATCAAAGCGGCGTGCCGGCCTGGCGACCTTGTGTATCGCTATGGCGGCGAGGAAGTGATCCTCACTCTGCGGAATACCGCTTCGAGCGAGGCCCGCGAGGTGGGCGAGCGGGTTCGTATCGCCGTGGCTGCCCTCGCCCTCCCGCACGACAGCCGGCCCGATTCCTTCCGTGTGGTGACCATCTCGGTCGGCGTTGCCGCAGCCGACTGCAAAGGCGGTTCAACGGCCGCGGAAGTGGTGGACGCCGCCAACAGAGCGCTGATCGTAGCGAAGGGCGCCGGCCGAAACCGGGTCGAGCGCGCTGCCTGAGCGTCGTCGGCCGTCGCGCTCCGCCTGACGGGCTCACGCGTGCGGGGTTGACCTGCAGCACCGTGGGGGAGAATCGGGGCATGCGTCCTCTGGTCGCCCGTCCTGACGGCGAGCTCGAAGTTCTCGGAGGATTCCGGCCCGCCGGTCGCTCGGGCGGCCGAGTCGTGAAGTTGGAACTGACCAACACGATCCCGCTCCCCGAGGGAACGACGCTCATGCACCTACCCGGAAGGCGGGCGTTGGCTCTGGATGCCAAAGACCGCCCTGTCGACGTCGAGGCCGATCTGCTCCCCGTCGCGGCAGTCCTTCCCGTCGGGTATCTGCGCACGCTGGTGCCCGCGTCCCGGCCGCTTCCGGGCAGCCGCCGGCTTCCTCTCTACGGATACGCCGCCGTGGTGGAGCACCACGACGAGCTCCTGGTCGCCGCGTTGAGCACCGACGCCTTCGGATGGTGGGAGCCGCGGAAGTACGCGGGCGGCGGCCTCGACGCCGCTATCGAGAGCGCCCGGGCGGCGCTCCCGGGCAACCGGCTCGTCGACCACCTCGCCAACTGCGCCACCAATCTCCGCTGCTACACGGCGCAGAACACCTTCCTGCGCCGCTACGAAGGTGCGCTGCCCGCCTCACCGGCCTGCAACGCGGACTGCCTCGGATGCATCTCGCTGCAGACCGACGGCGAGGCCCCTGCGCCACAACCCCGGATGCGCTTCGCACCGACTGCGGCGGAGCTTGCGGGGATGGCCTCGTTCCACCTGAGCGGCTCGGACGCTGGGATCGTGTCGTTCGGCCAGGGATGCGAGGGCGAACCCCTCACCCGCGACGACGTGCTTGCCCGCGCCGTCGCCCTCATTCGGAAGGACCATCCCGAAGCGACGATCCACGTCAATACCAACGGCAGTCGCCCGAAGGTGCTCCAGGGGCTCATCGACGCCGGGTGCAACAGCGTCCGGATCAGCGCCATCTCGTTCAGCGACCCGGTCTTCCGTGCCTACTACCGGCCGGTCGGCTACACCATCGACGACGTGGTCGAGTGCGGCCGGGTCATGTCCGGCGCCGGCGGGCAAGTGTGCTTGAACCTGCTCACGTTCCCCGGGCTCACCGATTCCACCACGGAGCTTGAGCGCACGGCCTCGGCAGTGCTCGAGATGGGTGCGCATCAGATCCAGTGGCGCTCGCTGAACTGCGATCACGACTGGCTCATCGACGTGCTTAAGGCGCGCGGGCTGCTTCCCGACGACGGCTTAGGTCTCGCGGCGGCGTATCAGCAGCTCGTCGACCGGCTTCCCGGCGTGACCCACGGCAACTTCACGCGGCCTGTGGCCATGGCGCTGGATTGAGCCAAAGCCGAGCGTGGTATCGTCACATCGTCCCTTCCGCGTGAACCTAGGCGCCCCAATGAAAGCCACGATCCATCCCGAGTACCACGTCGACGCTGAGGTGCATTGCCTGTGCGGCAACACCTTCACCACCGGCTCAACGCTGACCGAGCTGAAGACCGAGGTGTGCTCGGTGTGCCATCCGTTCTTCACCGGGACGCAGCGCATCGTGGACACGGGCGGCCAGGTGGAGCGCTTCCGCCGCCGCGCCGAGCAAGCCAAGAAAGCCTGATCCGGCGGAGTCGTCGCCTCCTGCGGCGCTCGTCAGGAAGTAGATTTCGGATCCGGCAACCGGCAACATTCACCATGATCTCGGATTCCGATATCGATGCGATTAACCCCCCGGGCTCCGGCACGGCCGATGTCACTGTGATCAGCCCGGGTGTCAAGTCGTCGACCACCAGCGCCGACCAGTTCACGTTGCAATAGCCCGGCGCTGCATCCGCTGCAATCTGCACGAGTATTGCCCCCCAGTCTATAAGGGAATGCCTGATTTATACGCTAAACGTTATACATTCGGCAAATCGGTATAAACTTCTCCCGTGGACCCAGTACGCAATCCCTATAGCCCTGGTGCCGGAACACGCCCCCCGGCCCTTGTAGGTCGAGACAAGCCACTCCAAGACCTCGATGTCGCGCTTCAGCGCCTCCTTCTTGGTCGCGACGGGCGCGGTCAACTGCTCTCAGGGCTTCGGGGCGTCGGCAAGACCGTCCTGCTCAATGAGTTCGAGCGTATTGCCGATCAGCGCGGGTTCTTTCACCACCATATCGAGGTCGAGGAGGATGGCCGTCTCCCCGGCCGGATCGCGTCCGCTCTACGGATGGTGCTGCTCCAGATGGATGCCCGGCGACGCGTAGGGGCTCGAGCTCGCCAGGCGCTGGGGATTCTCAAGGCGTTCAGCGTCAAACTTCCGGATGGCCCAGAGTTTGGCGTCGACATCGAGGCGATCAGTGGGCCGGCCGACACCGGCGACCTTGCTCAGGATCTGGCCGGCCTTTTCGTCGAGGTGGGTCAGGTGGCCCGCGAGCACGGATGCGGGGTACTGCTCACGATCGACGAACTCCATTACGTGCCGCGCAAGGTCCTCTCCGCTCTCGTGCTGGGGCTGCACCGGGCTAATCAACTCGCGCTTCCGGTGATTATTGCCGGCGCGGGCCTGCCTTCACTTCCAACGCTCACGGGCGAGGCGAAGTCGTACGCCGAGCGGATGTTCACGTTCCCGGAGGTCGGATCGCTGTCGGATACGGACGCGGTGCGCGCATTGGTGGATCCGGCAGCCGAGGAAGGCGTGACGTGGGAAGCCGGCGCCCTCGACCAGGTCCTCACGCTCACGGAAGGCTACCCCTACTTCATCCAAGAGTTCGGCAAGCAGTCGTGGGACGTCGCCGAGGGGCCGACCACGATCGCTGCGTCGGATGCTGAGCGCGCCGTGCCGCTTGCGATGGCCGAACTCGACAGCGGCTTCTTTCAGGTGCGCACCGGGCGCCTCACAGATAACGAGCGCACATACCTCAGGGCCATGGCGGAATTGGGGCCTGGACCGATGCGCTCGGCTGATGTCGCGAATCTCCTGGGCAGGAGCACTGCAGCTGTCGGACCGGTGCGCGACCGTCTCCTCAAGCGTGCGCTTTGCTACTCCCCGCGCTGGGGAGAACTCGGTTTCACCGTGCCGATGTTCGATCAGTTCATGCAGCGCTGGATGCCGTGGTCGCCGCCGGCTCGGCGGTCACGCTGACTACTACCTCTAGCATGCCGTGCATGCCCAGATCCCAGCGTTGTCGCGACCTCCTGCTCACCGTTGCCGTGAACGCGGTCAGCGCACCTCCGGGCACCTTCTTCTATGGTGGCCAGGCCGTGATCGAGGGCGTGCTCATGCGCGGTCGCGATCACTACGCGGTTGCCGCACGCCGGCCTGACGGTAGGATTGCCACCTGCACCGACGTGCTCCGTTCACGCGTGTACACCGCGGGCGTGTGGCGGCGTCCGTTCCTCCGCGGCGTGGCCGGCCTGTACGAGACGATCCACCTCGGCATGCGAGCGTTGCAGTGGTCGGCGCGCGTCCAACTCGGTGAGGACGCAGAGATCAGTGAAGGCGCAATGCGCGGCGCAATGATCGCCTCACTTGTCTTCGCGCTTGCCCTGTTCATCGGCGTGCCGCTCCTGCTCGGCGGCCTGATCCGCCACAGCGCAGCACCATCCATCAGCGCGGTGCTCGTCGAAGGCGTGATCCGCGCAGCGATCCTCGTGGTCTACCTACTCCTCATCGGGATGCTCCCGAACGTTCGCCGTCTCTTTCAGTATCACGGCGCCGAGCACATGGCGATCAACGCGCTCGAGGCAGGTGACGCTGTCGACGTCGATCACGTGCGTTCGGCGAGCCGTCTCCATCCGCGTTGCGGCACGGGGTTTCTCGTCGTCGTCGCACTGGTCAGCATCGGCGTGTTCGCACCGCTCGGTCTGTTGCCGACTGCGCTGCGGCTCGCGCTCCAGATCCTGCTTGTCCCGCTGGTCGCCGCCGTCTCGTACGAGCTCATTCGAGGACTTGTCCGGATCCGCCACACGTTGATCGGCAGAGTTGCGCTGGTCCCCGTGCTCGCGACGCAGTTGCTCAGCACGAGACGCCCGAACGACTCACAGATCGAGGTCGCGATTGTCGCGCTTGATGCCGCGCGCGCCGGCGACGTCGTCGTCGCCGAAGTGGCGGGGACGCGATGAGCGAGCTGTCTCCGTTTGCACAGCGCCTCGCCGCGCTCGAGTCGCGGTACTCCGAGCTCGGGGAACTGCTCAGCGCGCCCGACGCGTACCAGGATCTCGACCGCATCGAGCAGCTCTCGCGAGAGCAGTCCAAATTGCGCGAGGTTGTCGAGGCGGCACGCCGCTGGCGTGACGCGCAGGAAGCGGCGCGCGAGGCCGAGGAGATGGCGCGCGCCGAAAGCGATCCGGCGATGGTGGCGATGGCGGAGGAGGAGCATCACGACCAGGTCGCCGCTGCAGAGGCGGAATACGACCGCCTGCGCGCTTTGCTGCTGACTGCGGATCCCAATGACGATCGCGACGTTGTGGTCGAGATTCGAGCCGGGACCGGTGGCGACGAGGCAGCGCTGTTTGCGGGCGACCTGTTCCGCATGTATGGGCGGTATGCGGAGCGCATGCGGTGGCGCATCGAGGTGCTCGACCAGAACGAGACCGCGGGACACGGTTTCAAAGAGATCGTCTTCGAGGTGCACGGTCAAGGTGCGTACTCGAAATTGAAATTCGAGTCCGGCGTGCATCGTGTCCAGCGCGTCCCGGAGACGGAGGCGCAAGGCAGGATCCACACATCGGCGGCGTCGGTGGTGGTGCTTCCGGAGATGGACGACGTCGAGGTCGAGATCAACGAGAACGACCTGAAGATCGACGTGTATCGCAGCACCGGCCCTGGCGGACAGAGCGTCAACACCACCGACTCCGCCGTGCGCATCACGCATCTGCCCACCGGCCTCGTGGTGACGTGCCAGGACGAGAAATCGCAGATCAAGAACCGTGCAAAGGCAATGCGCGTGCTGCGCGCGCGCCTGTATGACCTCGCGCAGGCAGAGCGCGACGCCGAGCTGAAGGCGACGCGGCGATCGATGGTGGGCAGCGGCGATCGCAGCGAGAAGATCCGGACGTACAACTTCCCGCAATCGCGCGTGACCGACCATCGTGTCGACGTCACGCTGCATCAGTTGCAACGCGTGCTCGACGGCGATCTCGAGATGCTCATCGAACCGCTGTCGAACGAGGATCAGGCGCGGCGCTTGCTCGAGGATGAGGGCAACGGCTCCACCTCCGGGCATGACGGCTGAGGTGGCGCCGCCCCCTCCCACCCTCATGGATGTGCTCCGGCTCAGCACGACATACATCGGTGATCACGGGAGTTCCTCGGCACGACTCGACTCGGAGTTGCTGTGCGCACACGCACTCGGGCTGCGCCGCATCGACCTGTATCTACAGTTCGACCGGCCCCTCGATGAGACGGAGCTGTCGTCGATCCGCGAGCTGGTGAGGCGGCGCGGCAAGGGCGAACCGGTTGCGTACATCACCGGCATGCGGGACTTCTACGGCAGGACGTTTCATATGACCCCGGACGTCCTGGTACCGCGGCCCGACACCGAGACACTGGTTGAGCGCGCGGTCGCGTATCTGCGTGCGCGCCCCGGTGCCGAACTTCGCGTCGCGGACCTCGGCACCGGGAGTGGCTGCATTGCCATCACGCTCGCCGCCGAGGTGCCCGGTATGCGTGTCATCGGCACCGACGTGAGTGCGGCGGCACTCGACGTCGCGCGCGCCAACGCGGCATCCATCGGCGTCGACGTGGACTTCGTGGAGTGCTCATGGGCCGGCGCGCTCGACGGGCAGTTCGATCTCATCGTGTGCAATCCGCCATACGTCACCACCGCGGAGATGGAAAGCGTGGACCGCGACGTGCGCGACTTCGAGCCCCACGGTGCGTTGCTCGGCGGCGAGGACGGTCTCGACGCATACCGAGCGCTGCTGCAGTCGGTGCGTGACCACGTGAAGACCGCGCGCCTGATGCTCGAGGTGGATCCACGCCATGCGGATGCGGTGGCAGGCTTGATCGCGGCAGCGTTTCCCGGAGCGACGACAGCGCAGGTGCCGGACCTGACCTCGCGAACCCGCGTCCTCGACGTCGAGGTGCCGTGAGCCTCGACTCCGCGGTTCGGGCGATCAGGCGCGGTGGGGTGATCGTCATCCCCACCGACACCGTCTACGGGCTTGCCTGCGACCCGGCCAACACCGCTGCGGTAAGCCGCATCTATGCCATCAAGCGCCGCCCCGCCGGGCTCGAGTTGACGCTCCTCGCCGCGTCCCTCCAGGACATCGAGGCAGACGTCGATCTCAGTTCCGCAGCGCGCATCCTGGCAGACGCGTACTGGCCCGGAGCGCTCTCGATCATCAGCACGCTCAAGAGCCGCAGGTGGGCGATCCCTCGCGATGGCTCGACGCTCAGCGTCCGCGTGCCGGGGCATCCCCTCGCACTCGAGCTGCTGCGGCGCACCGGCCCGCTGGCAACCACCAGCGCAAATCGCCACGGCGAACCGACCGCTGACACCGCCGCCGGAGTGAAGGCAGCCCTCGGTGCCGATGTTGACGCGGTCGTTGACGGTGGTCGCTCGGCCGGACTTGCCTCGACTATCATCGACTGCACGACGATCACCCCTCGCGTGCTGCGCGACGGCCCGATCAGCGCCGCAGCGTTGCTCTCGCTTCTTGGGGGCTTTCCAGCAACCACCACGGAGGGGCAGGACTCGCAATGACCGGCACCCATGTCGACATCCGTCCGAGCATCCAGTCCGGCGATTTCACGGCCAAGCCCGCCATGCGCGCCACCGATCCTGTCCTCGCGGCGCTGCTTGACGAGGAGTTGGACCGCCAGGAGAACACGCTCGAGCTGATCCCGTCGGAGAACCTCGCCTCGGTGGCAGTGCTCGAGGCGCTCGGTTCGTGGCTGAACAACAAGTACGCCGAGGGGGTCCCCGGCAAGCGGTACTACGGCGGATGCGAGGTCGTCGACAAGGTGGAGAACCTCGCCCGCGACCGTGCCAAGGCGCTGTTCGGCGCTGAGCACGCGAATGTCCAGCCCCATTCCGGCACTGAGGCGAACATGGCGGTCTACGCCAGCGTGCTCGCTCCCGGTGACAGGGTGATGGGCATGGCGCTAGACCAGGGCGGCCACCTCAGCCACGGATCGCCCGTGAGCTTCAGCGGGAAGATCTATCACTTCGAGCCGTATTTCGTCGACGAGACCACCGGCATCCTCGACATGGCGTCGGTGCGCGAGCGTGCCCTGGAGTTCCGCCCCAAGATGATCGTTGCCGGCTACAGCTCGTACCCGCGCATCCTCGACTTCGCGGCCTTTGCGGAGATCGCGCGCGAGGTGGATGCCTACCTCATGGTGGACATGGCGCATTTCGCGGGGCTCGTGGCTGGCGGGGCGCATCCGAGCCCGATTCCCCACGCCAACTTCGTCACGTTCACCACCCACAAGACGATGCGCGGACCGTGGGGTGGGGCGATCCTATGCCGTGCCGAGCATGCCGACCTGATCGACAAGGCCGTCTGCCCGAACATCCAGGGCGGCCCGCAGCTCCACGCCATCGCCGCCAAGGCCGTGATGTTCCAGCAATGCGCCCAGCCCGAGTTCCGCGAGTACGCGCACCAGGTGGTGACCAATGCCAAGGCGATGGCCGCCGGCCTGACGCGCCGGGGACTCGAACTCACCACCGGTGGCACCGACAACCATCTGATGGTGATCGACATCCGCCCGACCGGCCTTCGCGGACGCGCTGTTCAGGCGGGGTTCGACGAGGTGGGCATCACGGTGAACGCCAATGCCTTCCCTGGTCACGGCGGCACGCCGTACAACCCCAATGGCATCCGCCTGGGATCGCCGGCAGTCACCTCGCGGGGAATGGGGACCGACGAGATGGACGAGATCGCAGGGCTCGTTGCGCGGATGCTCGCCGGGTTCGAGGATCCCGCCGTCCGTGCCGAGGTTCGCGATGGGAGCCGCGCCTTGTGCCGCCGGTTCCCGCTCCCCTATAGAGGCGCTTCGACGGCGTGATCGCCGCCTCGTCGCCCTGGCTGACGGCGCTACCGCCGTTTCTGGTGGCGAGTGCCGTCTGCATCGCGGTGGTGCCCGCCTCAATGTGGTTCGCGCGCCGGACCGGCGCAGTGGCCGAGCCCGACGGAGATCGCCACCTCCATGCGCAGCCGACGCCTCGGCTGGGCGGCATCGCGATGTTCGCGGGGTTCGCGATCGCCGTCGCCATCTTTGGCTCTGCGGTACCCGACCGCTGGCAGGTGATCGCCGTCACGGGCGCGATCACCGTCGCGATGGCCATCGACGACATCCTCGATCTCTCCTGGCGGAGCAAGCTCGCCATCGAGGTCGGGGTTGGCATCGTGACCGTCCTGCTCGGGATCACGATCACGTCGATCGCTGTTCCGGGCAGTCACTCGACGTCGGTCTGGGACCTCATGTGGCTTGCGGCGCCGATCACCGTCGTGTGGCTCGTGGGCATGCAGGTCTCGGTCAATCTCCTCGATGGTGCGGATGGCGTTGCCGCGGGAGTCATCGCGATCGTTGCCGGTGTCTGCCTGCTCGCCGCGATCAACCGCCTCGGCACCGGCGGCGATGTGCAGGGCGGGGTGCTGATCCTCAGCGGCGCGTTGATGGGGTGCTGCATCGGGTTCCTTGTGTTCAACCTGCCCCCGGCACGCGTCTTCATGGGCGACTCCGGGAGCCACTTCCTCGGGGTGGCGCTTGCGGTGATCACGATCCTCGGCGTCGCCAAGATCGTCGTCGGGCTCTCCATCCTCGTGCCGCTCATCACGCTCGGACTGCCGATCGGTGACACCGCGTTTGCGATCCTCCGGCGTTCCCTCTCGGGCCGCAACCCTGCAGCGCCGGATGCGGGCCACCTGCACCACCGCCTCCGAGCGGTGGGGATGACCCCGTTCGAGACGGCCTTCACCTTCTATCTGGTGACCGGGATCCTCGGGTGCATCGCGCTCACCATCTACGGGCACCGGCGGATCATCCTCATCGCGCTCGGACTGCTCGTGGTTGCGCTCGTCGTCCTGATCTGGCGCAACCGCCGCCGAGTGCCGCGCCTCCCTTTCGTGGCGATTGAGGAACGCGAGGTCCAGGTGGACGGACGCCGGGTCCTCCCGACCCACATCCATCACCGGGGCGAAACGGATTGAGCGGGACGCCACCGCCGCAGAAGCTGTCCGGCGCGCAACTCTCCGGAATGGGCATATTGATTGCCGCGGCGATGATCGTTCCCTTGATCCTTGGATACCTCGTCGATAACTTCCTGCATACGAGCCCGTTCGGCGTGCTGATCGGCCTGGTAGTCGGGATCACGTTCTCGTGTTACGTCGCGGTGGCCCAGCTCCGACCGTACGTCTGAGCCGCCGGATCGTCTCGCGACGTCCAATTGATATCGTTGCCTTGGTTTGACAGTCCAAGAAAGGCAGTGTTGGGAGCCGTGATCTCGGAAGGCACGTCTCCGCGCCCGGCGCCAACCGCGAATGCTCTTCGCCTGGTGCGTAACGCCGCGCTCGTTTGCGCCTGTGCGGCCGTCATTTCCGCTGTCGTGGGCATCGTCCTGGGTCACGCCGGCCAAGGCGGCGCGCTGGCGACCGGACTGGCCATCGGCTCGATCAACGGCGCCCTCGCCGCGAGACTGATCTCGCTGCCGATTCCGTTCCTCGCAACGAGCCTGCTGCGGATCGTGACCCTGAGCATGATCGGGATCGCAATCGGTCTCGCGTTCGGGATTGCCAACGTGTGGCTCGTGATCCTCGGCCTCGGCATTTCACAGGTCGTGCTTGCTGCCGCTGCACTTCGCGAGTCGATGCGGTTCCGATGATCATTGCCGCAGACGCTCCGCCCGGCACGCATCCGACGATACAGATCTGCGGGAACGCCTTTTTCTGCACGTTCAATTACGACACCCTGATTTCGAGCGCCATTGCGGTCGTGGTGACGCTTGCGCTCGGGCTTGGCGTGGCGTATCGGCTCAGCCATGGACGGCCGGGCAAGCTGCAGGCAGTGCTCGAGCTGCTGCTCGGCTACGTCCGCAACCTCACCAAGGAGATGGTCTCCGAGGAAGGCACGGCGTTCATCCTCCCGATCGCGGCCACCATTTTCATCTTCATCCTGGTGGCCAACTGGCTCGACTTCTTTCCGCTGACCGAGCCGGTCAATCCGGCCGGCGCCGACGTGAATTTCACCGCGGCAATGGCGATCGTGGTGATCGTCATCGTCCAGTGGTACAGCATCCATGTGCTGGGATTCCGTGGCTACTTGCGCCGCTTCACGAAACCGTTCGAGCTGCCGCTCATCGGACGCATTTTCTTCACGCCGCTGAACATCATCGAAGAGATCGCCAAACCGCTCAGCCTCGCACTCCGGTTGTTCGGCAACATCTTCGGCGGTCTCGTGATGGTCTACCTGCTCACGCTGGGCTACACGGCCTTCGCCGGCTCGTCGGTGATTCAGACGGCGTTGTCACCGCTCTGGGTCATCCTGCTCGTGGCGTGGAAGCTCTTTGACGTGTTCCTCATCGGCACGATCCAGGCGTTCATCTTCATGCTTTTGACGATCATCTATTTCGGTATGGCCCGTGAAGGACTCGAGGAAGAGCACCACGGGGCGGCAACACACACGGCAACAAGTTGAGGAGAGAGACCAGATGACTACCGCCCAGGCACTGCTTCAGATGGGAGCACTGATCGCCGCAGGTCTTGCGCTCGGCGGCGGCGCGATTGGCGCCGCAATCGGTGACGGCCTCGCGGGCAACGCGACGATCGCCGGCACCGCCCGCCAGCCCGAGGCGCAGGGTCGTCTCCAGGTGACGATGTTCCTGATCATCGAACTCGTCGAGGGGATGTACTTCATCAACCTCGCCCTCGGCTTCTTCTTCATCTACGTCATCGCGAAATAGCGGGCGCTCGACACAATGCTCGTCGCTAGCACAAGCACCCTGCTCACGCCGAACGGGACGTTCTTCGCGGAACTGATCGCGTTCGTCCTGATGATCCTCATCCTCGGGAAGTACGCATATCCGCGCATCATCAAGGCGGCGACGGAGCGGGAAGACAAGATCGAGGCAGGGCTTCGCGCTGCGGCCGAGTCGGAGCAGCGACTTGCCAGCGTGCAGGCGCAGGTCGAGCAAACGCTCGAGGAGGCGCGCGCCCAGGCCCGGGAGATCATCACCCGCTCACACGGCGAAGCAACCGCGGATGCGGCAGAGGTGATCGCCAAAGCGCACACCGATGCCGACGGCCTCATCGAACGCGCGCGCACCGAGATCGCCGCCGAACGCGACCGCGCGATCCAGGATCTCCGCGCCGAGGTGAGCAGCCTCGTGGTCGCGGCCACGCAGGAGGTGCTCGGCCGCGTCATCGATGCCAAAGACCACGAGCGCCTGATTGACGACGCCCTGACCAAGGTCGGCGACAGCGCCGCAGCGAAGGCGCAGCAGAACTGACGTGATTCGCGCAAGCATCATCGCCCGCCGCTACGCCGAGGCGTACTTCTCGCTTGCCCAGGCGGCGGGAGACATCCTCGGCTGGCGCGAGCAGCTTGCGGGCGTGGCCGAGATACTCGGCAACCCCGGAGTGAGCGATGCGCTTGGCAACCCGAAGACGAGCCTTTCCGCGCGCGTGTCTGAGGGGCTGCGCCTGCTCGATGGAGCGTCGCCCGAGGCACGCAACCTGGCCCGTCTGCTCATCGAGCGACGCCGGGTCGGCATCGCCGCAGAGATCCTTGGCCACTACGACGTGCTGACGGACAGAGCGTCGGGCATCGTGCGTGTCGAGGTCACGACGGCGGTCGCCCCTGACGCGGCGACCGAACAACGCATCCGCGATTCGCTGAGCAAGCAGCTCGGCAGCGACGTGCAGACGACTGTGCGCACCGACCCATCGATCATCGGCGGTCTCGTGATCCGCATCGGCGATCGGGTCATCGACGACAGCCTTCGCACTCACCTTCAACAGCTCCAGGCAGCCCTTGCCTGATCGAGAGAGAGGAATGACTGACTGATGGCCATACGCAGTGACGAGATCGGAGAGATTCTCAAGCAACGCATCGCGAGCTTCGAGGCACCTGTGGTCGACGCCAACGAGGGCGTCGTGACGTCGGTCAGTGACGGCATCGCGCGCATTTACGGTCTCGAGCGCGCCATGGCAGGCGAGTTGCTCGAGCTGCCGGGCCCGGGTGGCGCAGGGGTTGTGCTCGCGCTCGCCCTCGACCTCCGCGAGGACGGTGTCGGGGCGGTCATCCTCGGCCCGTACGAGCATCTCCAGGAAGGCGACTGGGTTCGCACTACTGGTCGCATCGCAGAAGTCCCTGTCGGCGACGAGCTCGTGGGACGCGTGGTTAATGCGCTCGGCGAGCAGCTCGATGATCGCGGACCGATCGAGACGGCACAGTCATTCCCCACCGAGCGCGTCGCGCCGGGCGTCATCGAGCGCGAGAACGTCGACACGCCGATGCAGACCGGGCTGAAGGCAATCGACTCGATGATCCCGATCGGTCGTGGACAGCGCGAGCTGATCATCGGCGACCGCCAGACCGGCAAGACGGCGATCGCGATCGACGCCATCATCAATCAGAAGGGCACGGGCGTCATCTGCATCTACGTCGCCATCGGGCAGAACGCGCAGAAAGTGGCGCAGATCAAGGCGACGCTCGAGCAGTACGGGGCGATGGAGCACACGATCATCGTTGCCGCCACCGCGTCGGATCCGGCGCCGTTGCAGTTCCTCGCGCCGTACGCCGGCTGTGCGATGGGCGAATACTTCATGCAGAAGGGCGGCCACGCGCTGATCATCTACGACGACCTCACCAAGCACGCGGACGCGTACCGCGAGCTCTCGCTGCTGCTGCGGCGTCCACCGTCTCGCGAGGCGTACCCCGGTGACGTCTTCTACCTGCACTCCCGGTTGCTCGAGCGCGCCGCGCGCATGAGTGAAGCCGAGGGCGGTGGCACCCTTACCGCGCTGCCGATCATCGAGACGAAAGCAAACGACGTGTCGGCGTTCATCCCGACCAACGTCATCTCCATCACCGACGGTCAGATCTACCTCGAGACGGACCTGTTCAACGCCGGCATCCGCCCCGCGATCAACGTCGGCCTGTCGGTCTCCCGTGTCGGTGGTGACGCGCAGACCAAGGCGATGAAGCAGGTCGCCGGTCAGTTGCGCCTCGACCTCGCGCAATACCGCGAGCTCGCGGCATTCGCGCAGTTCGCCGCCGACCTCGACAAGGGCACGCGCGACCGCCTCGACCGCGGTCAGCGCATGACCGAGTTGCTCAAGCAGCCGCAGTACGAGCCGATGCCGTTCGCGAAGCAGGTCATCAGCATCTTTGCCGGTGCGCGCGGTTTTCTCGACGATGTTCCTCTCGACCGCGTCCGCGAGTTCGAGAAAAGCCTGCTGCGTTTCATGGATCAGACCCACCCGGACATCGAGGCTGAGATCGCCAAGAGCGGTCGCATCTCGGACGACCTCGAGAAGACGCTGCGCTCCGCGGTCGACGAGTTCAAGAAGACATTCGCCGGATGACCGTGCGCATTCAGTCAGACGCCGTGCGGCACACCGCCCGAGGCTGACGCTCCATGCCCAGTCTGCGCGATCTGCGCCGCCGTATCAAGGGCGTCCAGAACATGCGCAAGATCACCAAGGCGATGGAGCTCGTCGCTGCCGCGCGCATGCGCCGGGCCCAGGAGCGTGTGCTCGCGGCGCGCCCGTACAGCGACGAGATCGCGAGCGTCATGACCGAGTTGATGCGCCGCTCGCCGCAGTATGAGCACCCGTTTCTCACGGTCCGTCCTGTCGAGAGGCGGCTGATCATCCTGGTCACCGCCGACCGTGGCCTCGCGGGAGCGCTGAACAGCAACAACACGCGGCTCGCGCTGAGCGACGCGGCAAAGACGGCGGTTCCGGTTTCGTATGTCACCATCGGACGCCGCGGACGCGACGTGCTCCGCCGGTTGCATCGCGACCTCATCGCGGATCAGAGCAACCTCGGCGACAAGCCCACCATGGGTGATGTCCTTCCCGCGGCGCGTGTTGCGATGGAGCAGTACGAGCGCGGCGAGGTGCAGCAGATCGACATCGTGTATGCGCGCTTCATCAGCGTGGGACGTCAGCAGACGACGCTGCAGCGCGTGATTCCCGTTGTGCCGCCCGAGGATGCAAAGGCGGTCAGCGCCGACTTCGAGTATGAGCCCGATCCCAAGGATGTGCTCGACGCGCTGTTGCCTCGATATGTCGAGGCGCAGGTGTATCGCGCCGTCCTGGAGAACGGCGCATCCGAGCAGGCCGCACGCATGATCGCGATGCGCAACGCGTCCGACAACGCAAGCGAATTCATCGAGGACCTGACGCTCACCGCCAACAAGGTGCGGCAGGCTTCGATCACGACAGAATTGATGGAGATCGTCTCCGGCGCCGCGGCGCTCGAAGGCTGAGGAGAGAGAGATGGCAGTTGTGGAGTTGCAGGCCGGCACCGGCGCAGTCGTGCAGGTGATCGGCCCGGTCGTCGACGTGGAATTCACCGAAGGGCGCCTTCCGGAGATTCTCGACGCGCTCGAGATGGATCGCGAGGGCGGCAAGCTCCTCGTGCTCGAAGTGCAGCAGAGCCTCGGCAACAGCACGGTGCGCACCATCGCCATGGACACCACCGAAGGTGTGCGCCGCGGTGACGCCGTACGCGCCACCGGAGCGCCGATTCAGGTGCCCGTGGGCGAGGAGACGCTCGGGCGTATGTTCAACGTCATCGGCGACACCATCGACGGCAAGGGGCCGTTCACCGGTACCGCCCGGATGCCGATGCACCGCACCGCGCCAACGATTTCCGAGCAGTCGACGGAGACCGAGATTCTCGAGACCGGTATCAAGGTCATCGACCTCATCTGCACCTTCTCGAAAGGCTCGAAGATCGGACTCTTCGGCGGAGCGGGGGTCGGCAAGACGGTCATCGTCATGGAGATGATCCGCAACATCGCGCGCGAGCACGCCGGCTACTCGGTGTTCGCGGGTGTGGGTGAGCGCACTCGCGAGGGCACCGCCCTCTACGGCGAGATGCAGGAGTCCAAGGTCCTCGACCAGACAGCCCTGGTGTACGGCCAGATGAACGAGTCGCCCGGTGCGCGCGCCCGCGTCGCGCTCACAGCCCTCACCATCGCCGAGTGGTTCCGTGACGAGAAGGGCGCCGACACACTCCTCTTCATCGACAACATCTTCCGGTACACCCTTGCCGGTGCTGAGGTTTCGGCACTGCTCGGACGCATGCCGTCCGCGGTTGGATACCAGCCCACGCTGGCAACCGAGATGGGCGACCTGCAGGAGCGGATCACCTCCACCAACAAGGGATCGATCACGTCGGTGCAGGCGATCTACGTGCCGGCGGACGACTTCACCGACCCTGCTGTCGCAACGACATTCGGTCACCTTGGCGCGACGGTCACGCTGAGCCGGTCTATCTCGGAAGCAGGCATCTATCCCGCGGTGGATCCACTCGAATCCTTCAGCCGCGTGCTCGATCCGAACGTCGTTGGCGAGGAGCATTACCGCGTGGCGCAGGGCGTGAAGCGGGTGCTGCAGGAATACAAGGAGCTGCAGGACATCATCGCGATCCTCGGCCAGGAAGAGCTGACCGAGGACCAGAAGCTGACGGTCGGCCGAGCACGCCGCGTGCGCAACTTCCTGTCGCAGCCCTTCTTCGTCGCCGAAGTGTTCACCGGACGCGAAGGCAAGTACGTGCCGCTCGCGGAGACGATTCGCGGATTCGCGGAGATCCTCGACGGCAAGCACGATGACCTGCCCGAGGAAGCCTTCTACATGTGCGGCACGATCGACGAGGCGTTGCAGCGCGCGGCCGCGTTGAAGGGCGACGACGAGAAGGCTGCCGCACCTGCCGCTGCCGCGCCTGCCGATGCACCGGCAGCAGAGGAAACTGAGAACGAAGCTCCGGCAGCAACGGCAGCACCTGCTGAAGCTGCGGCGCAGGCGGACGCTGCCACCGATGCGGCGCTCGCCACCGATGTCGAAGCCGCGCAGCCCGGCGACGACGCCGACACGTCGTCTGCCGCCGAGGCTGCCGCAGCCGACGAGAGCACAAAGGCATAACGGGCATGGCCAAGCTCCAGGTCGAACTCGTCACGCCGGAGGGTCGCGTGTTCAGCGAGGAGGCTGACTTCGTGCTCGCGCCCGGTGTGGAAGGCGACCTCGGAGTCCTGCCGCAGCACATCGCGCTGCTCACCCCGCTGCGCAATGGCGTCGTGACCATCCGCAACGCGGACGCGGAGCACGTGCTCGCGGTGTCGGGCGGATTCCTCGAAGTCCTGCCGGACAAGGTGACGATCCTCGCGGATGCCGCCGAGCGCGCCGAGGACATCGACGAGGCGCGCGCCGAGGAAGCGCGCAAGAAGGCACAGGAACTGCTCTCGCAGAACGTCGGCAACGAGGAGGCGCTGATGGCGCTCGAGCGCGCCACCCTGCGCCTGCAGGTTGCGGAGATCCGCCGCCGCCGTCACGGTCACACGCCTCAGCAGTGACGTCGCCGCCGGGGCTCGACCTCGAGGCGCTCGCCACATACCTGGCACCGCGCGTCGGCGGGCTCGCGGGTGCCCTACGAGGCGAGGTCATCCCGGGCGGCCGCTCGAATCTCACGTACATCGTCGATGACGGTGAGCGGCGATTCGTCGTTCGCCGGCCGCCGCTCGCGCACGTGCTCCCCACGGCGCATGACATGGCGCGCGAGTATCGAGTGCTTGCGTCGTTGCAGGGAACCGGCATTCCGGTGCCCCAGGTGATCGCGCTGTGCGAGGACGACTCCGTGATCGGCGCTCGTTTCTATGTCATGGAATGGATCGACGGCCATGTCGTCCGCGACGCGCTGCCTGCTGCGTTTCCCGACACGCCGGAGACGCGCCGTGCGATGTCGACGGCGCTGATCGACACCCTCCTGCAACTCCACGCCATCGAACCGGACGCGGTCGGGTTGAGCGATTTCGGGCACCCGGACGGATTCCTGGCGCGCCAGGTGCGTCGCTGGTGGCAGCAGTGGGAGGCGTCGAAAACGCGCGAGCTGCCCAGTATCGAGACGTTGCGCCGCCGCCTCGACGAGACCGTCCCTGTGCCGTCGGCGCCGGGCATCGTCCACGGCGACTACCGTCTCGACAACGTCATGTACGCGCCCGCCGATCCATCGCGAATCGTCGCCGTGATCGACTGGGAGATGTGCACGATCGGTGATCCGCTCTGCGACGTCGGCCTGCTCTGCGTGTACTGGGCCGACGACAACTCCGAGGCGGCCGCGCGGACGTTGCACGGCCGCGCCATCACCGTCGAAAACGGCTTCGCCAAGCGAGCCGACCTGCTCCGCGATTACGCTGCGGGGACGCAGCGCGACCTGACCTCGCTCGACTGGTACATCGCGCTTGGCGCGTACAAGCTCGCGATCATCGCCGAGGGCATCACCGCCCGGTTCCTGATGGGGATGACCGTCGGCGAAGGTTTCGAGACGATGGGCGAGATGGTGCCGGCGATCGTCGAGAGCGGGCTCGTGGCACTCGACAAATTGGGCGCCGCCCAAGGAGGCTGACGATGGACTTCACGGAAACGCCGCGTGTGCGGGAGCTCAGCGAGAAGGTGTGGCGCTTCATGGACGAGCGCATCCGCCCGGCCGAGGACGAATACTGGCGCGGGTTCTCCGCGGAGACGATTCCGCAGCGGATCTCGCCCGTCATGGAGGAGTTGAAGACCGAAGCGCGCCGGCGCGGTCTCTGGAATCTCTTCCTGCCGGACAAGCGTTTCGGTGCCGGACTCACCAACCTCGAGTACGGCGCGCTCGCCGAGATCATGGGCTGGAGCAGCATCTCGTCGGAGGCGATGAACTGCTCGGCTCCCGACACCGGCAACATGGAGGTGCTCGCGCAGTTCGGCACTCCCGAGCAGCAGGAGACGTGGCTGCAGCCGTTGCTGCGCGGTGAGATCCGCTCCTGCATCGGTATGACCGAGCCGGAGGTGGCGAGCTCCGATCCGACGCAGCTCGCCACCCGGATCGATCGCGACGGTGATGATTACGTCATCAATGGCCATAAATGGTTCACCAGCGGTGCCGCGCATCCCAACGCGAAGGTGATCCTGCTCATCGGCGTCACGCATCCGGACGCCGAGCGCCATGCACGCCACACGATGGTGCTGGTGCCGACCGATGCGACCGGCCTCACCATCGTTCGCCAGTTGAAGGTGTTCGGGTTCGACGATCCGGGCAGCCATTGCGAGGTGCTGCTCGAGAACGTCCGCGTTCCCCAGAGCAACCGGATCGGCGACGAGGGCACCGCGTTCATGATCGCCCAGGCACGGCTCGGCCCCGGTCGCTTGCATCACTGCATGCGCTTGATCGGCGCCGCTGAGCGCGCGCTGTCACTCATGTGCGAGCGCGCGAAGTCACGCACCGCGTTCGGCAAGCGCCTTGCGGAACAGGGCGTCGTACGCGAGCAGATCGCCAAGTCGCGCATCGAGATCGAGCAGGCGCGGTTGTTGTGCCAGAAGGCCGCGTGGCTCCTCGACACGCAGGGAAGCCTCGGCGCGCGTTTCGAGATCTCGGCGATCAAGGTCGTCGCACCCAACGTCGCTCAGGCCGTCATCGACCGCGCGATTCAGGTGCACGGCGGGGCCGGCGTGTCCCAGGACCTGCCGCTGACGCAGATGTTCGCGTACGCGCGGTCAGCGCGGTTCATGGACGGGCCGGACGAAGTCCACTACTCGATCATCGGTCGCGAGGAGTTGAAGCGCGAGGAGGGCCGCGCTTAGTCGCCTGAGCCCGTCGTCACTAGGGCGGCGGTTCCACCACGGCACTGCCGTCGACGATGTGGATGCGCCAACCCTCCTCATGCACCTGCCGGTGATGCGAACGGCACAGCGAGACCAGGTTGGGCAGCTCGGTCCTGCCGCCGTCATACCGGCGTGTGCGGATGCACGTCCTTTCGTCCAAGTGCTGTAAGCCGACTTCGGGGTTCGCTACGAATGAATCCGGGTTGGGCTCATTTGCCAATGGCAAGGGCGAGAAGGGTATTGACCGCAGTTTCGATCGGGCGGGAACTCCGAATTACCTGACCGAGTAGGAGCCCTCCTTCGAGCGCGGCGAGCAGGGTAGTCGCGAGGTCGTCCGGATCGATGTCGCTCCGGAGTTTGCCCTCGGCATGAAGGGATCTGAGTCCATCGCCGATAGCGGCTGCCCACTGATCGAATCCGGCCGCGATGCGGGCGCGGGCCTCGGGGTCACTCTCGGCGAGTTGACTAATGAGTGAGCCAAGTTGGCAGCCCCCCTTTGCTTTGGTGCGCTTCGCTGCAGTGATCACCATGGTCCGCCAGGCTTCAACGCCGTTCGCGCTGCTGAGCGCCTGCCGCTGGCGACTGACGATGCTGTCGGCCTGGTAGTCGATGACCGCCTGCACGAGCGCGTTCTTGTCCGGGAAGTAGTGGTACATCTGCGAGCCGCTGACGTCTGCCGCCACCTTGACGTCTTCCAAGGTGGTGTCAGTCACCCCGCGCTCATGGATCAGGGCCGCGGCCTCCTCCACTATTCGTGCCCGGGTGCGTGCTCCCTTGGGAGTGAGCTTCGGCCGCTCACTCGTCTCGTTGACCATGTACCCAATATTACCAGAATTTTGAGTTTGACAACCCATTCCGAACCTGTCAGAGTGGGTCGCACAACCCATTTTGGAGCGACAGGAGGCACATCGCCATGACTGACGTGAAGGGCAGGGCCGCTCTGGTTACGGGCTCAACAAGCGGGATAGGCAATGCTACGGCCATCGCCTTGGCCGTTCGCGGCGCTCACGCACTGGTAGTCGGGCGCAACGAACAACGATCCAAAGACGTGGTAGCCGAGATCGAAGGCAGCGGAGGCAGCGCAACGTGCCGGCTCACCACGTTGAGCGATCTGAAATCAACGGGCGAAGACCTAGACCACAGATCACAACTAACAACTGAAGAGTGTCAAACATGAGTGCATACGTAATTGTCGAATTCACGGTCAAGAACCCGGATGTCTATCGTGAGAAATACGCCGGCAGCGCTGGAAAGACCGCAATCGAGCACGGAGCCGAGATTCTCGCCAACAGTAACTGGGAGATCCTCGACGGCGATCCCATGCTTTCCTCAGGGGTCATCGTGCGGTTTCCGGACCATGAGACGGCCCTCAGTTGGTATCACTCGCCTGAATATCAGCAGCTGATCGACGTCCGCGGTGTCGCGATGGATGCCCGCTTCAGCTTGCTCGACGGCCTCCCAACGTCCACAGCAGGTGAGGGGGAATCAGCGTGAGTACACCGTCAGGAAAGACCGTGCTTATCACAGGCGCCAACGTTGGGATCGGCAAGGATGTGGCTCGGCAGCTGGCGTTACGTCCTGAGATAGGCCGCATCTACCTGGCGTGTCGGAACCAAGATCGAGCGTCAACGGCAAGGGTCGATCTCGAAGCCGTCACCGGCCGACACATCTTCGACATTATTCTCATGGACGTCGCCGATCGTGGTTCGGTTCGCGCCGGCCTAGCGGCAATCAGCGGGTCCCTCGACGCGCTGGTCATGAACGCCGGTGTAATCGGCAACAAGACGTTGTTGGAATTGACCGCTGACGGGGTCACCAAACTGTTCGCAACGAACGTTCTCGGTCATGCCGTTCTCCTCGAAGGCCTACTGACTCAGAACCGACTTAGCGAGGTGGCGGTGTTCGCCGCAAGTGAAGCAGCGAGGGGAATTCCGAAGTTACGGTTCAAACGGCCAGCCTTTGTTTCAACCTCGACCGAAGAACTCACTACCGTCATCGACGGCAGCTACTTCGCTGATGGAAAATTTGATCGAAACCTCGCCTTCGGTCAGGTCAAGTACATCGGGGCCTTATGGATGGCCTACCTGGCGCGCCAATACCCCGACCTCCGCTTTATCACCGTGAGCCCCGGCAATACCACGGGCACCCAAGCCGCCGACGGCGCGGCGCTACCGCTACGCTTCGCGGCCAAACACATCATGCCTCACCTCGGAATTTCCCACGAACTTGAGGTGGGCTCGAAGCGACTGGTCGACGGTGTCATCGATCCCACCCTGACGAGTGGTGTGTTCTACGCCAGCGCGGCCAACAAGTTGACGGGTCCCTTGGTCGACCAAACGGACATCTTCCCCGACTTAGCCAACCCGTCCTTTCAGGACCACGCGAACGAGGCCATCCACCGCTTCATGACCTAATGAGGTTGCGACTGCTGGGTGGCTTCGGCTGCGTGCCGGCCTTCGACAACAACTTCTGCCGAGGACTCACGACAGACCGGGGCACCTCGGCATCCCTGCGGGTGAAGGGTCTGAAGGCGGTTGGCAAGTACCACGGCGATCGCGGTGCCCAAATTGACCATTCCGCGAACTCTGGCCGGAATGGATCGCTTCTGGGCTCTCCAGGGGATGTATTAGCGACGTACAAGGTTCGCAAGCAGTGTCTGGCCGTCGCACATGCTACTGTATGAGCATGTTGGATCGCCGCCTTCAGGTGCTGATCGACCAATCCCTCTGGACGCGACTCGAACGCGAAGCCGAACGAAGGAGCGTATCGGTCAGCACGCTCGTGCGCGAAGCGATCGACGAACGCTATCCGGGCAGCACGGCGGAGCGGCGCGCTGCGCTGAAGGCTGTCCTCCGCGCGCCGCTGATGGAGGTGCCGGCGCCTGACGAGTTGCGCCGCGAGCGTGAGGCGATCAGGACCCGACGTGCCTCGTGATCCTCTTGGACACCACAATTCTTGTGTACGCGGTTGGGGCAGATCACGCGTTGCAGCAGCCGTGTTCGGACCTTCTCGAACTGGTCGCTGAGGGTTCCGTCAGAGCCACGACCACCCTCGAGGTGATTCAGGAGTTCACACATATCAGGGCACAACGTCGATCGCGACGCGACGCCGCAACCCTGGGACGAAACTACGCGATCGGGTTGGCACCGCTTGTGCAACCCGAACTCGGTGACCTGCTGGATGGCCTGGAACTGTTCCGGCGCCTCACGTCGTTAGGGTCGTTCGACGCCGTGCTCGCCGTGTCCGCTCAGCGGCGTGGCTGGTTACTTGCGTCTGCTGACCGGGCTTTCGCGCGAGTCAGCGGTCTGACGCATCTGGACCCGGCGTCATCCTCGTTTCTCGAGGCCGCGCGGGCCACCGTCTGACCGGCCACGCACATCGTCCTCGCTAAGCCAAGGGGGTTGACCTCGTTGGCGTGGCGCGCTTCGCCGGCATGCTGGACGGGCGCAGCGGCAAGCTTGGCGGGGTCAACGGGAAGTTCTCGTCGTCCGAAGGCGACTACAGCGGCGACCCTTCGGCCCCTGGACAGGGAAAGGCATCCGCGAGGATACTGCCGGGCAGCAAGGCACGCTGCTGAGCCGGACGTCAAGCGTCGTCGTCGACTGAGTCTCGCCGAGGGTATTTCCCCGGCATCAACTGGGCATTCGTGGAGGTGGAAAGGATGTTCGGAACGATCATGCGAGCCAAGGTCAAGCCCGGCCGTCGCGCGGAGTACGAGCAATTGATGCGCGAGATGGTGCCGAGCGCCGAGGCGTACGGGCAGGGAATGCATTCCTACGAGATCGCCTGGGAGGACGCTGATCCAGACCGGATCGTGCTCATGGTGCACTTCAAGGATCGCGAGAGCTACATGGCGAATGCCGCTCGGGCCGGGACGAACACGGACTACGTGCGGCAGCTCGAGTACCTGGTCGGAGAGCCGGAATGGATCGACGTCAATTTCGCCGAGTATGTCGGCAAGCCACTGGAGGCTGCGAGTACCGCCGGCGGCTGACCGATCCACCACCTCCACACGGACCAACGTCCATGGCCGTCGCAAGTTGCAGCCATGTGCGGCTATAACACACCGCGTATCGCCTATGCCCGACCGGGGACAGTGTCCTTGGCGGAGGCGCGTACAGACACCTGCCCGAGTCGTCTGCCCTTGCCCGAGCCCCTCCATGGGCTCGCCACCGAATCCGTCGCGTAACCAGACAAGGAGGTGATCGTTTAGCAGCCACACTCGAAGAACGAAAGGAGCCGGCGATGCGGATCCAGAGAGCCGTGCTGGTGATTGCCGGCGCGGTTGCGGTGGCAGCCTGCGGAAGCGGGACGTCAGCACCCGCCTCCGCGCCGACGCCCAGGGCAACGCCGACGGAAACAACCACAGCGACGCCAACTTCGGCTCCAAGCCCGACAGCGGTCCCGGTGTCCGGGCCCCCGTTGGCCGTGCTCTACGACTCCTCGCCGGCCTCGACTGCACAGCAGTTGGAAGTCATGAACGGAGAGGGCGTGAAACAGTGGGGTCTGACCGTCGCCCAGGAAGGCCAGTATTTTGGTCTGACCGCCCAGCAATACGGACCCGGGAGTAACGCACCGCAAATCGGCGGCTCGGATCTGTACTTCTTCTTTCAAAGTACGCCCTCGAGTGCGAACCAGGTCGCTGTCGTCTCTCGAACCGGCACGCTCGTGGGTCTCGGCACGGCGCCCGCGGTGAACCCCAACGTGAACGGCATGGGCCCGTTTCAAGTCTCGCCCACCGGGACGGAGTGGGCCTGGACCACCGACGAGACACCGAACGCCAGCGGCAAGCATCAGGGTGTCGTCGAAGTCGGCGGCCTCGGCGAAGCCAATCGAGTCGTGTACCGCTGGGCTGCACCCGTGGGCTTCACCGAAGAGTTGGTCGATTGGACCAATGCGGGCATCATCATGCAACGAATCCCGCAAGGCAATCCGTTCTTCTGCGGCGGCAACGCTCTCCCGGGGATCGCCTGGTTTGCAATCAACCCGAGTACTGACACGCTCACTGAACTCTTCAGCGTCCCGAACCAATACCAGGATGCCCGCAGCGGTGTGACTGTCGCCACACCGATCGATGGTCCCCACACCGTGCTCATCAACGGCGTGAGTTACTCAGAAAGTAAATCAGTAGTGGCATTCGCCAATGTCAGTCCCGACGGAACCCACGTTGCCATCTTTCGCCAAAGTTTCAATCCGTGTGGCGGCGGCGACATCCCTACCACGTCCATCGAAGTGGTCACCGTTGCCAACCGGAGTCACTACGACCTGGGCCTGTACTTCGAAGGTTGGTTTGGAAACGCAGACATCTTCGCGGCTAACGCCGCTGGCGACACCTGGGTGTACACCCTGGACGGAACGCCGGTCATCGAAATGAATCCAGTGGCTTCTGCCTGGCAGATCCTCGGGGCGCTGTCATGACTGAGTTGCCCTGCTCGCCGTGCAATCCATCCCATCACCGGCCCGAAGCGCGAAACGCGCTCAAGAGGGAGCGGCGAATCGCGTGTGGTCAATCGTCCTTGTCGGTGGCTCCGTCGATCCGCTCGCGGATCAGGTCCGCGTGGCCGTTGTGCCGCGAGTATTCCTCGATCATGTGGTTGAGGATCCAGCGCATCGATACCTCGCGGCCTGAGCGCTGACGCCCGGTCGCATCCAGCGCGCGGCGGGAGATGATCTCGTCGGCGCGGTTGCACTCGTCGTACCACGTTGCGAATGCCTCGTCGACATCGGCGTCAGCGACATTGTCGAAGTCGCCGTCGCGATCGTCAGGCGCCGAGTAATGGTCGGCAACGTCCTCGCCGGCAAGCGTGCGACGGAACCAGCCGAGTTCGACATCGGCCATGTGACGCACGAGCCCGAGCAGCGAGAGAGTCGACGGCGGGGCCGACCGGGTCCTCAGGTCGGCAGGATCGAGGTCCTCGCACTTGCGCGCGAGCGTGGCTCGCTGCCACACGAGAAACGCGAGCAGTGTCGATCGCTCGTCGCCGTTGCGGGGAATCTCCTCGTACAGGTCCATGCCGCCCATCTACGCGACGGTGATCTGTTCGTTGAGATACACGTCCTGGATCGCGTTGAGCAGATGAATACCGTCACGCATCGGCCGCTGAAACGCCTTGCGCCCGCTGATCAATCCGGTCCCGCCTGCCCGCTTGTTGATCACGGCGGTGCGCACCGCATCGGCGAGGTCAGCCGCGCCGATCGAACTCGCCGCCGGAGTTGATCAGGCCGACGCGCCCCGAGTAGCAGTTGAGCACCTGATACCGGCAGAGATCGATGGGGTGATCGGAGGTGAGCTTCGAGTAGACGAGATCGCTGGTCTTACCGAATTTCAGCGCGGTGTATCCGCCATTGGTGGTGGGCAGCTTCTGCTTGATGATGTCCGCCTGGATGGTGACGCCGAGATGGTTTGCCTGACCGGTCAGGTCGGCGGCAACGGCGTAGTCGACTCCATCCTTCTTGAAGGCCGGGTTGCGGAGATAGCACCAGAGGATCGTCGCCATACCGAGGTCGTGGGCCTCGGCGAACGCGCGCGAGACCTCTTGAATCTGCCGGTCGGCACCGTCCGACCCGAAGTAGATGGTGGCGCCAACGGCGACCGCGCCGATGTTCCACGCATCGCGAACCGTGCCGAACATGATCTGGTCGGCGCCGTTCGGATAGGTGAGCAGCTCGTTGTGGTTGATCTTGACGATGAATGGAATGCGGTGCGCCCAATGCCGTGAGATGGCGGCGAGGACGCCGAAGGTGGACGCGAACGCGTTGCAGCCACCCTCGACCGCGAGCTCGACGAGCCTGCCGGGGTCGAAGTACTCGGGATTGGGTGCGAATGACGCACCGGCGGAGTGCTCGATCCCCTGGTCGACGGGGAGGATCGACACGTAGCCCGTGCCGCCGAGCCGGCCGTGCTGGTAGATCGAGGAGAGGTTGCGGAGCACCGGTGTGGAACGATCCGTGCCGGTCCAGATCCGATCGATGAAATCCGGCCCGGGCAGGTGCAGCGCCGACCGGGGCACGGTCTGGCACTCGTGCTCCAGGAGCGAGGTGGCGTCGTCGCCGAGGAGCTGTTCGACCGTCTCGGTCGTGGGAAGCGTTGCGGTTGCCATGGTGTCTCCCGATGCGTGTCGGTGGTCCGTGTGGACGCCGCCCCTAATCTACCCGGTCAGCACGCGCCGTCGAGTACGGTAAGCGGAGATGGAACTCCTGCGCATCCGTGGCGGGCGACGGCTCGAGGGGAGTGTCGCGATTTCGGGCAGCAAGAACGCGTCGCTGCCGGTGATGGCCGCTGCGCTGCTCACCGACCAGGAGGTCGAGCTCGGCAACGTACCCGACATCGAGGACATCTCCACGATGGCGCGGATGCTCGAGCACGTCGGCGTCGCTGTCACACATCCCGATACGAATACCTGGCGGCTGCACGCGGGGTCGCTGCGAACGACCGAGGTCGATGCGGGACTGAGCCGGCGCATGCGCGGATCCTTCCTGCTCCTCGGTGCGCTGGTGGCACGCGCGGGGGAGGCGAGCATCGCCAAACCGGGCGGCGACGACATCGGCATGCGCCGCGTGGAGCAGCATCTCGAGGGCCTTCGCCTCATGGGCGCCGAGGTCGAGGAACAGGAAGGCGGATACGTCGCACGCGCGCGCCGCCTGCACGGCGCGCGCATTGCGCTCGACATGCCGACTGTCACGGGCACGGAGAACCTGATGATGGCGGCGGTGCTCGCCGAAGGCATCACCGTGATCAGCAATGCGGCGCGCGAGCCGCATGTGTACGACCTGGCCCGATGCCTGATCGGCATGGGTGCGCACATCACCGGTGTCGGCACCGAGTTGATCGTCATCGAGGGCAGCGGCGGGCTGCTGCACGGGACAACCCACAACATCACCGCCGATTACATCGAGGCCGGCACGTACATGATTGCTGCCGCCGCGACGTACGGCGACGTGGTGGTCGAGCAGATGCGGCCGAGCGACCTGCGCTGGCTGTTCAGCAAACTCCGCTCGGCAGGCTGCGACATCGTCGAAGGCGCCAGCCACGTGCGCATCACGTGCGATCACCTCCGCGGTGTCGACATGACCACATGGCCGCATCCAGGGTTCGCCACCGACATGCAGCCGCAGTTCTGCGCGTTGATGACCCAGGCGTCAGGGCCGAGCGTCATCAGTGAAGCCTTGTACGAGAACCGTTTTCGCCACGTCGAGTTCCTGCAGCAGATGGGCGCGCGAATCGCGATTGACGGGCGGAGTGCCGTGATCAACGGGCCGTCGCGACTGTATGGAACACGGATGAGCATTCCCGATATTCGCAGCGGCGCCGCGCTGGTCATCGCGGGGCTCTGCGCAGAAGGCACGACGGAGTTGGACAAGGTCTTCCACCTCGAGCGCGGCTACGACGACCTCGAGACCAAACTCGCAGGGCTCGGTGCGGACATCGAGCGGGTCACCACCGACGAGCCCGGATCCGAGGTGCGCGACCTCACCGGCGTGGTCGGCGACTGAGGACCCTCGGACCAGTGCTGGGCAAGAAGGTCGGCATCGACCTCGGCACGACGACGACGAGAATCATCGTCAAGGGCGAGGGCATGATCGCCAGCGAACCGACTGCGGTCGCGATCCGCGACGGCAGCATGCAGGCTGCCGTCTTCGGCGAGGCGGCATTCACGACGGCGGCCGACGACACCGAGTTCCAGCTGCGCCGGCCGATTGCCGGCGGCGAGATCGTCGATGCCTCGTCAGCCCGATGGCTCGTCAACCACGCGATGATTCGCGCCGCCGGCCGCCAGCGGATCTTCAAGCCGGACGTGGTGATTGCGGTGATGGCGAGCCTGCCCGGCGGGCAGCGGCGCTCACTGCTGGAGGCGGCCGCCCTCGCGGGCGCTCGCACCGCGTACCTGCTCGACGCGCCGCTCGCCGCGGCGATGGGCGCCGGGATCCGCCTGAGCGGGCCGAACGGGCACCTCGTCGTCGATATCGGCGCCGGCAAGACCGATGTCGCGGTCATGGCGCTCGAAGGGACCGTCAGTGGCCGCAGCCTGCCCGGTCACGGCGGCATGCGCCTGCACGCGTGCGTCGAGGACCACATCCGGACTGCGCACGGCGTGACGCTCGACGCCGCGACCATCGAGGAGGTGATCGCCTCGCTGGCTCGGGTGGGGCCGCACGAGGAACGCACTCTCGAGGTAACGGGCAGCGGGGAGTTGGGCGCGGTGAGCCTCACGATCACCTCCACCGAGTTGCTTGCGTGCCTCGACGCGCACCTGCGGCCGATCCTGGAAGCGCTCGACGCCATCCTCGGGGACACGCCGCCGCGCCTGAAGAACGACATCCAGCGCGAGGGAATCCTCCTCTGCGGCGGCGGCGCGCGCCTCGAAGGGCTCGACGGTGCCATCGCGACGGCGACCGGCATCGAGGTGCACCGCGACAGCCAGCCCCAACTCTGCGCGGTGCGGGGCACGGGCTATGCCCTGGACAATCTCGATGTGCTGAAGCGGACCCTCATGTACATCCGGTAGGTCGCGAGGCTCAGAGAGTCGCCTCGATCCCGGCGAGCACGTCCTCGACGCGGATCTGATCCATGCTCGCCGCGGTGGCTATCCCATCCGCGAAGCGAGGTGGAGCCAGCGCCTGGACGACGCGGTGGGCGGCCCCGTACGCGCCACCCCGGGCGCCGTCAGTGGGACCGAAGAGCCCGACAGTCGGCGTCCCCATCGCCGCCGCGAGCTGGAGCAGGGGGGTGTCGCTGCCGACCAGGAGGTCGCAACGGGCGATCACGCCGGCGAGCGTCGCGAGATCGACCTCACCGACGAGGTCGGTCGCCGATGCCCGCAAATCCATCTTGGTGCGCTCCGCCGCGGCCCGGTCGTGCGCGGAACCCACGAGCAGAATGCCCGCGCCATGACGCTGGGCGAGCTGGTTCGCGAGGTGCGCCCAGCGCTCCGGGTCCCATGCGGTGGCAGCAGCCTGCGACGTACTGCCGTCGGCGTACCCGGTTCCCGGTGCGATCGCCACCAGGAGCCTGCCGTCCGCGAGGCCAGTACCGTGCAACACCTGCTCCGCTCGCCGCCTGGCTTCGGGGCCCGGCTCGTATACCGGGCTGTGCAGCTGCTGGTGGACGCCTCCCACCTCGGCGAGGCGCAGCCACGTCTCGGCCTGGTTCTCCGCTCGCCTGGGCTTGACGCGCCCCGTGAGGAGCAGCCCAATGCCTCCGCCGACCCCGCTGCGCTGCGGGATGCCGGCGAAATACGCCGCCGTGGCGGGCGCCGCGCCGGACGTGCAGAGGAACACGGCATCGAGACGAAGGCTCCGGAGCGTCGACCAGAGGCGGAGTCCGCCGGTCCGCCGCCCGCGCAAACCTGCGAGCGGGACGACCTTGTCGACAGGCGGAATGCCGTCTGCGACGTCCACCGCCGTCGACGGGCAGACCAGCGCGATACGAGCCGTCGGATAGCCCGCTCGCAGCGTTCGCAGGAGCGGTGTCGACTGCAGCGTCTCGGCCATCCCGCCGTTCACGACCACCGCGATATCCACGCAGGCACGGTATAGCGTGTGACGCTCCGTGCGCGGCTTTGCGCGCGGGGCGCGCGATCGGCGCTGCGGTGCAACCATATGGACGGATAAGTCCATCGCTCGCCGGACGCGATCTGCTCAGCATCGCGGACCTCAGCACCGACGAGATCATTGCCATCCTCGACCTGGCCAACTCGGCCAGATCGGGGCGCGATCTCGGCAGCCCGCTTGCGGGCCGCTCTCTCGCGCTCATCTTTCAACGGCCGAGCAACCGCACCCGTGTGTCGTTCGAGGTGGCGATCCACCGCCTCGGCGGCCACCCCATCGCGCTCTTCAACCCCGAGGTCCAGCTCGGCGAGCGGGAGTCGGCCGCCGACATCAGCCGGATCCTGGACCGCTACGCCGACGGGATCGTGGCGCGGCTCGTCTCCCACCGCGACCTCGTGACCATCGCCGCCGCGGCGAACTCGCCGGTCATCAACGCGCTGACCAACTCCGAGCATCCATGCCAGGTGCTCGCCGATTGCATGACCGTTCGCGCGGTCACCGGGCGCCTGTCCGGCGCGACGGTCGCGTACATCGGCGACGGCAACAACGTCTGCACCTCCTGGATCTACGCGGCGGCGCTGCTCGGGGTGCACCTGCGGGTGATCTGTCCGCGTGGCTACGAGCCTCGCCCCGACGTGGTCGAGAAGGCCGCCCGGCTGCGCGCGCCCGGCACCACATTCGAGATCACGCACGAGGCGGCGCCGGCATTGCGCGATACCGAAATCATCTACACCGACGTTTGGACCAGCATGGGGCAGGAGACCGAACAGCAACGCCGGCGCGAGGATTTCGCGTTTCTGCAGGTCAACGACGCGCTGGTGGCGCTGGCCCCGCCGGCGGTTCGCGTCATGCACTGCCTGCCCGCGCACCGCGGTGAGGAGATCACCGATTCGGTGATCGACGGACCTCAGTCGGTCGTGTTCGACCAGGCGGAGAACCGCCTCTGGGTGCAACAGGCGCTCCTCGCTCTTCTCTACAGCGATGTCGGAATCGCGGCATGAGTGACCTGCTGCGCAACGCGCACTTCTTCCTCCAGAGCCTGAGCTGGCGCGACGCCCTCGACGTGCTCGTGGTGGCATTTCTGCTGTACCAACTGCTCAAGCTCATCCGGGGCACGCAGGCGGTGCAGCTGCTCCTTGGGCTCGGTGTGATCTTCGCCGTCGGCTGGGCCGCGCAACTCCTGCACCTCCGGCTGCTGGAGTTCATCTTCAACAACGGCACACAGGCGATCGTGATTGCGGCGATCGTTCTTTTCCAACCGGAGCTTCGCCGTGCACTCGACCAGGTGGGGCGGCTCGGGACCGTGCGTACCGTGCTGGGGCGGCACCCGGAACTGGCGTACGCGAGCACGGTGGACGAGGTGCTGCGTGCTGCGGGCTCCCTCGCCGAGCGCAAGGTTGGTGCACTCATCGTGTTCGAGCGCGAGACCGGCCTCGAGAATCTCGCGGCGACCGGCGTGCACGTCGACGGTGATGTCACCGGCGAGATGCTCGCGACGATCTTCATCCCGGGATCACCGCTGCATGACGGCGCGGTGATCATCCGTGAGAGCCGCATCGTTGCTGCCGGTTGCGTGCTCCCACTTGCGGAGACGCTGCCCGGTGTCGGCCGGATGGGAACACGTCATCGCGCGGCTCTCGAACTCACGATGCAGAGCGACGCCGTCGTGCTCATCGTCAGCGAGGAGACGGGCCTGATCAGCGTCGCGCACGACGGCAAGATCTATCGCGGTCTCGACCAGGCGAAGTTGCACGAGATGCTCGTTGAACTCCTGACCAGGGAAGGCGGGTCCGGCCGCGCGGCGATGCTCCATCCGTTGCAGCGTGTCGGCACGCTGCGCACTCTTGGGCGCCGTTCACATCCGTGAGAGTTCCAGGGTTCATCCGGCGGAACTGGAAGCTCAAGGTGCTGTGCTTCTTCATCGCATTCGTCACGTGGGTCGGTGTCGTCTATGCGGGAAATCCCCCGGAGACAAAGACGATTTCGGTCCCCATCCCGCAGAGCCCGGCGAACATTCCAGCCGGCTTCGTGCTCGTGCGTCCGGTGAACAACGTCGTGGTTCGCGTGGGCGGCGACCAGGACACGCTCGACTCGCTGACCACGAATGTGCTCACGGTCAACGTGAGCTGGGCGGCGGTGAATCACGGTGGCACGTACTCGATTCCCATGACGATCACGAGCAGCGATCCGAACATCGAGCTCATCGAACCACCCACCACGCTGCAGGTCGATGTCGACGTCTTCACGTCCAAGTCGGTTGCGGTGACGATCACGATCACCAACCCGCCACCGGTGGGGTACGCGAGCGGCACCGAGCAGGCGTCACCCTCGACCGTGGTGGTCGAAGGACCGGAGCACGAGCTCGCCAACATCCAGGCGCGCGCAACAGTGAACCTCAGCAACCAGAAAGCGAACTTCCAGGAGCAGGTCCCCGTCCTCGTGTACAACTCCAGCAACCAGAGGCTCAACAATGTCGGCGTCCAGCCGACGGACGTGAGCATCAGCATCGCCATCAATGCCGATGTGACCAGCCGGACCGTTGCGGTGGAGCCGAAGATCGTCGGGAGCCCATCCCAGGGTCACTACCTGATCAATATCGTGGTCAGTCCGTTCACCGTGGTCGTGACCGGGCCGCAGGACCTCCTCAACTCGTTCGATTCCCTTGGTACGGTTGCGATCCCGCTCGGTGGCATCACCGGCACGTACACGCAGACGGTCGCCATCTTCGCGCCCCCGGGTGTCACCCTCTCGGTGAAGACGGTGGCGGTCACCATCGTGATGGGGACTGTCCCGACACCGCCGTCACCCACGCCATCCCCGTCACCCACGCCGACCGGCACGTAACCCGTTCCCGCAGCGTCCGTTTCAGAGAGGTCCTATGTGCGGCATCATCGGCTATACCGGCCCCCGCCCCGCAGCACCGATTCTGCTCGACAGCCTTCGGCGTCTCGAGTACCGGGGCTACGACTCGGCCGGGATCGCGATCATCGACGCCGACGGTGGGGTCGCCACAGTCAAGAACACGAACAAGGTCGCCGATCTCGCGCGCCAGGTGGACGCTGAGGGAACACCTTCCGGCAACGTCGGCATCGGCCACACGCGCTGGGCAACACACGGACGTCCGTCACTCGAGAATGCGCATCCGCACCAGGATTGCACCGGGCGCATTCACGTCATCCACAACGGCATCGTCGAAAACTATCGCGAGCTGCGCGCGGAGCTGATATCGCGCGGCCACGAGTTCCTCAGTGAGACCGACACCGAGGTGGTGCCGCACCTGATCGAGGATGCGTTCCACGGCGACCTCGCGAGCGCGGTGCGTAGTGCGCTCAACCGCATGGAGGGCGCCTGCGCGCTGGTGGTCATCTCCGCTGACGAGCCGGACCGCGTGGTGGGTGCGCGCATGAACGCGCCACTGGTCGTCGGGCTCGGGCGCGGCGAGGTGTTCGTCAGCAGCGATATCACCGCGCTGATCCCGTACACAAAGCGCATCGCGCTGCTTGGCGAAGGCGAGATCGTTACCGCCACTCCCGACGGGATATCGTTGCAGCAGTTGGACGGAACCGCTGTCGAGGCGCGAATCGTCGCCATCGACTGGGAGGCCGAGCAGGCACAGAAGAACGGCTATCCGCACTTCCTCCTCAAGGAGATTCACGAGCAGCCCGACGCGGTGCGCAATGCGCTTCGAGGCCGCATCGACGACCTCGGCATGGTGGTGCTTCCCGAGCTCGGGATGGCCGCCGAGCAACTTGCGCGACGTGGACGAGGTGGTGCTGGTTGCCTGCGGCTCCGCGTGGTATGCCGCAATGGTTGCCGGGTACGCAATCGAGCATCTCGCCAAGATCCGCTGCAAGGTCGAGGCCGCGAGCGAGTTTCGCTACGGCGAGGCGCTCGTAGGCCCGCGCTCACTCGTCATTGCCGTGTCGCAATCGGGCGAGACCGCCGATACGCTCGCCGCCGTGCGTCAGGCGCACCAGGCCGGCGCGCAGGTGATTGCAATCACGAATGTCGTCGGGAGTGCGCTCCCACTGGAGGCGGACGGCGCACTGTACATGCAGGCGGGGCCTGAGATCTCGGTGGCAGGCACCAAGACGTTCATGACCCAGATGGTGTGCGGGCTGCTGCTCGCGCTGCGCCTCGGGGATGCGCGCGGGACGCTGGACGTCGCCGAGCACCAGCGTCTAGTCGCCGAGCTGCGGAGCATTCCGGATCTGCTGAGCCGCACGCTCGAGCTGGAGCCGCTCCTCGTCGATCTCGGTCAGCGGTATGCGCATGCAGTGAGCGCGCTCTTCATCGGCAGGGGCATCAACTTCCCGATCGCGATGGAAGGGGCGCTCAAGCTCAAGGAGATCTCGTACGTGCACGCGGAGGGATACGCGGCCGGCGAGCTGAAGCACGGTCCGATCGCGTTGCTCGAACCCGACGTTCCCGTGGTCGCGATCGCGACGCGGTCGGCGACGCTGCCGAAGATGGTGAGCAACATCCAGGAGGTGCATTCGCGTGATGCGCCGGTGATCGCGCTCGTCACCGAGGGCGAGGATCCGTTCGACGCCGGATTCGCGACGCCGATCGCGGTGCCCGGCTGCTCGGAAGTGTTCTCGCCGCTCATCAACGTCATCCCGCTGCAGCTCTTCGCGTATCACGTCGCCGTCCAACGCGGCTGCGACGTGGATCAGCCCCGCAACCTCGCGAAATCGGTGACTGTGGAATAGTCGTCGGATGACGATGGTGGTCGGGGTCGACGTCACCGTGGTGGATCGCATCGCGGCAGCGCTGCGGCGTCATCCTCGATTCGCGCAACGCATATACACCGACGGTGAGCAGCGGTACGCCGCGGCCAAGTCCGAGCGATGGGCGAGCAGGTGGGCCGCCAAGGAGGCGGTCAAGAAGCTCTACGGGTCGATGGGCGAACGCATCCCGACGTACAAGGAGATCGAGGTGGTCCGCCGCCGTGGTGGCGCTCCGGAGGTGCACGTTCGCGGCGAGCCGACCGGTATCGCGCTGTCGCTGACGCACGACGGCGGGCTCGCGATCGCGGTCGCCGTCAACCGCGCCGGTGGCCCGCGCCGCGCGCTCCCCGAGGTTCCGGCGGAACTGGTGCTTGCAGCCCGGCCTGACGACGGCAACAAGGGCACGTTCGGCCGTGTCGTGGTGGTCGCGGGATCGAAGGCGTTCACGGGCGCACCACGGCTCGCGGCGCTGGGAGCTGCGCGTGGCGGTGCGGGTCTTGTCGAGGTCTGCATCCCGGAAGCGATCCACACGATCGTCGCCGTCGGCTGCCTCGAGGTGATGCCGACGGCATTGCCGGACGCCGGGACGGGCGTGTTGCACCCAGACGCGCTTCCCACGATTCGCGAGCGGCTCAAAGGTGCGGACGCGCTCGTGATCGGACCCGGGCTCGGTCGCGCGCCGGAGACGGTCAAGGCACTGCTCGATCTGCTCGTCGGGCTGCGGTGCCCGGCCGTCGTCGACGCCGATGCGTTGAACATCGTCGCGGAGTCCGGGTTCGACTGGAAACGTTGCGCCCAGAGCGTCGTGATCACGCCGCACCCTGCAGAGATGAGCCGTCTCGTCGGCACGGACACCAAGACGGTACAGGCCGATCGCATCGCCACCGCCGAGGAATACGCGGGGCGGAACGGGATCGTGGTCACGCTCAAGGGTGCGGAGACGGTCGTCGCGGCATCTGACCATCCCACGCATGTCGATCGCAATCACATTGTCGCGCTCGCCACCGGCGGCACCGGTGATGTGCTCGCGGGGCTCATCGGCGCGATGCTCGCGCAGGGACTCGCACCGTATGACGCTGCGGTGGCCGGCGTCTCCGTGCATGCGCAAGCCGGGTTGATGGTCCAGGCTCGGCGCGGACGCGCGGGTGCGCTCGCTTCGGACGTGGTGGAAGCCTTACCGGCGGCTCAGGAGCTCCTCCGACAGGCGCTCGAGGCGGCTACTGCCCGTAGATGAAGCCTTCGATGTCGTTGCTCGTGTTGCTGATCACGCGGTAGTCCACGCGGTTCCAGCCCACGAAGTTCATCTCGGAGAGCTTGAAGTCACCGGCAGGGATTCCCTCGGCGGGTCCGACTGCTTCGACGTACGCGACGTGACCCTCCGAGCTCACACCGTCGACGCCTGGCCAGAACACGACGATCGCTCCGGCGACGGGCATCCTGCCCTCCTGGTATCCCATCTCCCTCGCCGCGATGTACCAGCCGCTCGCATTGCCGAGCCATGGGACGCACCGCCGGGTTGCGACGTAGTACGTGCAGAAGCCGTATGCGAAGTGGTTGCCACACGAACCGGATCCGACGTGCGGACCGGCCTCCAGATACGCGATCTGGTTATCGATGTTCGCGATTTCCGCGGCGATCTGACGCGCCGGCCCGGTGAGTCCGGCGAACAGCGTGTTGCGGTCTTCGAGGACGGTGATGAGCCGGTCGCTCTGGGCTGCGAGCTGCCCTTCCAGTGCTTCGGCTGATTTGGCATCCGATTCGATCGACGTCTGCTCGGCGACGATCGCGTGGTTGGAGGCGGCAAGACGTTCGACCAGGGCGAGCACCTGTTGCGACACCTGATTCGCAGCCTTGAGCTCGTCGATCGCCTGGTTGAATGACTGCGCGCTGAGGACCGCTGCGAGCACCTGGTCGTTGCCGCTCGTCTCGTACGTGGCGCGCGTGATCGAGGCCAGCTGTGCCTTGTCCTGGGCGGCGGTCGCATCGTTGCTGTTCAACTCGCTGCTCAGCGAGAGCAGGGTCGCGTTCAGCTTCGCGAGCTGGTTGCGTTCGTTCAACACCTTTTGCTGCTGGGCGTTGAACATCCCTTCCGCGGAATTCACGGCACCGCCCGCGGCGCTCAAGCTGGGTTGCATCGCGGCGAGCTCTGCGATGAGTTGCGCGCGCCGCTGCTGCAGCGCTGCGATCGCAGAGCTCGGCGCCTGCGAACCGTTTTGCGATGAAGTGTTTGCCTGAGTGTCAGGGATGGTTCCGATTCCGGTGGCCAGAAGGGCGATGACGCCTGCTGCACACAGGGCCACCTTCCGGCTCCACGTCAAAATAGGCATCCTCCGTTGTTCATCTGCCGCCTTCGCCCGGTAGGTGTCGAGCGGTTCGTCCCCGCCGCACCATAGCGAGCTTGATACGCGGAGCGCAAGCCGCGCCTTGGCGGCCACGGTACCCCCAGGGCGGCCCACGTATATTGCGGACGCGTGACATTGACAGGAGATCGGATGGCCGAGCGGGGCTTCGACGAGGGGGGGCCGAGCCTCGCCGACGTCGGTGAATCGTCCCTGCTGCGGGCTCTTGCCGAGATCGCCCGGACCACATCGGGGAACCTTGCGATCGGCTCCGGCGACGATGCCGCAGTGTGGTCTCCGGAGCCGGGCAGCGATCTCGCGGTGAGTCAGGATGCCCTGGTGGAAGGCGTCGATTTCCGCCGATCCTGGATCACCCCACGGCGTCTCGGAACCCGCGCGCTCGCCATCGCGCTCTCGGATCTCGCCGCGATGGGCGCCGCCCCGGCCTGGTGCACGGCGACCCTCTGCGCACCCCCGAGCACGTGCTTCGAGGACGTCCTCGAGATCCAGCGCGGGCTCTGCGGCGCCGCGATAGCCGCGGGGTGCGCCCTCGCCGGCGGCGATGTCAGCGCGATCGACGGCCCGCTCGTCCTCGACGTCACCGTCGGCGGGACGCTCGTCCCCGGCGAGGCGCTCAGGCGTGACCGTGGCCGTCCCGGCGACCTGGTCCTGGTCACCGGGTTGCTCGGGCGGGCCGCAGCCGGTCTGCGGCTCCTCCTCGACGGTGGCGGCGAGCTGTCCGAGCAGGAACAGGCCTGGATCGACGCCCAGCTCTCACCCGTGGCCCGGATCGCCGAGGGGCTCCAACTGGTGGCTGCGGGCGTGCGCTCCGGCGGCGATATCAGTGATGGGCTGCTCGTCGAGCTCGAGCGAGTCGCCGATCTCTCAGGCTGCGGCGCCGAGATCTGGCTCGACAGGTTGCCGGTGGAGCCGGCCCTGGTGACGGATTTCGGGGCATCGTGGCCGGATCTGGCAGTCGGCGGCGGTGAGGACTTCGAGTTGGTGGCGACCGTCCCGGAGGCGGCTTTGACTGGGCTGCTGGGGTCGTGGCCGGCGGATCTCGCTCCGCTCACGGTGGTGGGCAGGCTCACCGAGGGCGCCACCGTGGTCGTGCTCCATCACGAAGAGGGGGGACCGGCATCCCGGCCACGAACCAGCTCGCGGCACTTCGCATGAGCACCGTCTGGGCGCCCGTCCGCACCGCGACCGAGGCCGAGACGCTGGCGCTTGGCGAGCGCATCGGCACCCGTGTGGAGCCGGGCGACCTCATCCTCCTGAGCGGCGAGCTCGGTGCCGGGAAGACGGTGCTGGTCCGGGGTATCGCCACCGGCATGGGCATCGATCCGGGGATCGTGCGCTCGCCGACCTTCGTCCTCCACCACGTGTATCGGGCCGGCGCGAAAGTCCTCCATCACCTGGATCTGTACCGGCTGGGGCCTGGCGCGGACATCCGCCTTCTCGATGTCGAGGACATGCTCGAGTCCGGCGGTGTGGTGATCGTCGAGTGGGGTGAGCACGCCCCGCACCAGGACGGCTCGGCGTCACTCACCATCGATATCGATGACGACGGCTCGCGCGTGATCAGCCCGCCGGAGGGAGCGCCGGAGCGGCTGCTCGGCGCCTGGGCGGACGGTCCCCGCGAGTGAGCGTGCTCGCGATCGACACCTCCTCGAGGTCGAGGGTCGTCTGCGTCCTCGCGTCTCCGGACGGCGAGCTGATCGACGCCGACGTCATTCATGACGCCCCGGTGGCCACATCGCTGCCGCGGATGCTCGTCAGATTGCTGGGCCGCGTCGACGGCGCAGTTGTCGTCGTGACCGGACCCGGAACGTACACCGGCGTTCGCGCCGGGATGGCGGGTGCGCTCGGCGTTGCCCATGCTCGTGGTCTGCCGCTGCACGGCATCGGAACTCTGGAGGTCATCGCGTGCGCGGATGCTCCGGCGTCATCCGCCGACTGGCTCGTGTCCGACGCCGGTCGCGGTGCGCTCTACGTTGCGCGGGCCGGGAATGCCGCGCATCCCGTGCGCATCGCGCTCGCGGCGCTGGACCTCGCCGGCGCGCGTGCCCTGAGCAGCGACGCCATCGCCATCGACGGCCTCATCCGGGTCGACCCCGCGCGTGCACTGGCTCGTGCGGTGCCACTCGCGCTGTCGCGACCTGCGCTCGAGCCCGAGGGTCTCACCGCCCTCTACGTCGACTGAGCGCCGCGACACGAGAGTTGGCCGCCCCGACGTCGCATGAGCGCCGGTCCCCTTACAGCCAGCCGTGCTGTTCGGCGGTCCGCACTGCCTCGAGACGGTTGCGCGCTCCGGTCTTCTGAATCGCGGACGAGAGGTAGTTGCGCACCGTCCCCTGCGACAGGAACATCGAGGTTGCGATGGTCGCGATCGTCGCGCCACCCGACGCCGCGTGCAGCACGTCGCGCTCGCGCGGGGTGAGCGGGTTCGAGCCGTCGCTCAATGCGGCAGCTGCGAGTGCCGTGTCGATCACCCGCTCACCGGCGACCGCGCGGCGGATCGATACCGCGAGCTGATCCGCGGGACCGTCCTTGACGACAAAACCCGTTGCTCCCGCCTCCATCGCGCGGCGGAGATATCCCGGGCGCCCGAAGGTCGTGAGGATGAGGATCGTGCACTCCGGCTGCTCGGTGTGCAGCAGGGCCGCGGCCCTGAGCCCGTCGATCCCCGGCATCTCGATGTCGAGCAACGCCACGTCAGGATGCGCGACACGCGCTGCTTCGACAACCTCATCGCCGCGCGAGCACTGCGCCACGACCTCGATATCCGGCTCGAGCCCGAGCAGGGTCGCGAGCGCGCCGCGGACCATTCCCTGGTCCTCCGCGATGAGGACGCGGATCATGCGGCGGCCTGCGGGACGTATGCCTGGAGACGGAAACCGCCGCCTTCGCCCGGTCCCGCATCGACACGCCCACCGGCGGCGCCGACCCGCTCGCGCAGTCCGTGCAATCCGGTGCCACCTGCATTTGCGACGCCGCCCACGCCGTCATCGACGATCGCGACCGTGAAGCCCGTATCGCTCGAGGACAGCGAGATCTCGCAGTGATGCGCGCGGCTATGGCGCAGCACGTTGGTGACGCCTTCGCGGACGGTCCACGCGAGCAGGCTGTCCACCGGCGCGGGAGGAACCGTGGTATCGCGCGTGACTGCGAAGGCGATCCCTGCAGCGTCGAGCACATCACGTGCGCCCTGCAACTCGTCGGCGAGCGAGCGTTGCCGGTATCCGGTGACCATGCCCCGCACTTCGACAAGCGATTCGCGCGCAACGGATTCGACGTCACTCATTGCGTCTGCGGCGGCAGTGGGATCGGTTTTCATGAGACGTCGCGCAACCTGTGCCTTGAGCGCGATCACCGACAAGCTGTGGCCAAGAATGTCATGAACGTCGCGAGAGATGCGCAGCCGCTCGTCCGATATGGCGAGACGGGCGACCTCGGCGCGCGCGTTACGAAGCTCGATCACGGTGGCGATGAGACGGCGGAACGCGAGCATCGTGAAGCCGAGTGCGACGGTGAGGAAGCTGAGAAATCCGAGATCCGCCCAGTCGTAGCCGATGAGCGCACCGGAGATGACCATGAACGCGCCGAGCGCGAACAAAACCGGGACGAGGAAGCGCCAGCGCAGCGTCCACCCGGCTGCGACACCGCAGTACACGAGGATGCCGCTCCACTGTCCGCGGAACACCAGCGTGAGCGTGATCCCTTCGACAAACACCGCCAGGAGCGGGATGAGCAGCACGCCGGTCGCAACGCGAGGGACAAGTGACAGGCAGATCCACATCGCGAGGAGATACGTCGCAGCGAAGCCGACCAGGCAGATCCACGCGATAACCGCTTTGGTGGGTGAGTATCCGGCGCCGACGACGTCGGAGATCGGATAGCCGAGGAAGACGAGCCAGATCGCCGCCCAGGCGAGGCGCGCGGCGATCGGAATCGGCCACATCAGGTTGTCGGGTCCGCCGACCGTGCGTGTCGACTCGACTGTGCCGGGCATTCGCACGATGCTATGCCAGCCTCACGCGCTGCGCAGCGTGAGCCGGCGCGACGCCGCGACGGCCAGCAGCGCAGCGCCCGCAAACCAGGCGAGCAGGACCAGAGCGTCGCCGAACGCGGGCGCGACGCCCTGCGCGATGTGCCAGCCGAGTTGCGCGAGGTGGTACGAGGGCAGGGTCTTCGCGACCGTCTGCAATGCCGACGGCAGGATCTGCACCGGCATCCACAGGCCGCCGAGCGCGGCGAGGACCAGGTAGAGGGCCATCGTGAGCCCCTGGGCGCCGTCGCCATCGGCAATCGTGCCGACGAGGATCCCGAGGGCGGCGAACGGAAGGCAACCGGCGGCGATCACGAGCACCAGCAGTGGCCACTCCCAGAGCGGGAGCGTGACCCCCTTGACCACTACTGCGGCGATGAAGGTGAGGACGATCGCGGGGAGGCTCAACGCCATCGCGGAGATCAGCCGGGCCGTGAGGATTCGAGCAGGGGCGAGCGGCGTCAGCCGAAGCTGGCGCAGCCAGCCGGTCTGGCGGTCCATCGCGAGACGCGGGCCCGATGCCAGCAGCACGCCACCCATCGCGCCGAAGGACGCCATGGCGACCATGATCTCGACGGTCGGCGACAACCCCTCGGTCCTGTCCGCGGCCGCTCCGAAGACGGTGGAGAAGAGCAGGTACGCGGCGACCGGCCACCCGGCCACGAGGAGGAGGTACCGGCGGTCACGCAATGAGCGCCGGAGTTCGAGAGCGAGGTACTTGATCATTTCGAGCATTCCCTTCAGGCCGCGAGGCCGTCGGTGATCGTGATGAAGGCGTCTTCGAGGGCGATGCCGGCGACCTCGATGTCATGAGCGTCGGGGTGGGTCGCGAGCAGCGCCCGCAGTGCGCTGTCCGAATTGCTGCAGCGCAACGCAACGCGGTTGCCGTGAACGGTCGCCGATACCGCGCCCGGCAACAGTTCGAGCCCCGCAATACTGCCGAGCGCGGTCGAGAACCGGATGACGCGCAGCCCCACCGAGTCCTTGATTGCAGAAGGGGTTCCATCCGCCACGACCTTCCCGCGGGCGAGCATCACCACACGATCGGCCGCCACGTCGGCCTCGTCGAGATTGTGGGTGGAGAACAGGATCGTGCGGCCGCGGGCAGTGAATCCCTCCATCGCCCGCCAGAAGCCTCGCCGGGTCTCCACATCCATAGCGGCCGTGGGTTCGTCGAGGATGAGCAGCCGCGGATCCCCCACGAGCGCCATCGCCAGCCGGAGGCGTTGCGACTGTCCGCCGGAAAGGCGGTCGACCCGCCGCTTCTCGAGGCCGCCGAGCTGAGCGACGTCAATGGCTTCGCCGAGGTCCAGCGGCGCCGGATACAGGCTCCGGACCATGGCGAGCAACTCGATGATCTGGACCCCGGGCATCATCCCGCCGTCCTGGAGCATCGCTCCCACGTTCGCGTGGGCGGCGGCCGACCCGGGTGCTGACCCGAAGATCTCGATGCGCCCGGAGTTGGGGGTCGTGAGGCCGAGAAGCATCGAGATCGTTGTCGTCTTGCCCGCGCCATTGGGGCCGAGCAGCGCGATCGTCTCCCCATGGCCGACGACGAGATCGAGGTTGTCGACGGCCACCACGTCGCCGAAACGCCGGGTGACACCGTCGACACGCACGGCGGCCGTGTTGCCGTCCGGGGAGGTCGGGATACTCGCAACCGGGGAGACCGGTGCGGAGACGCTGTTTGTCATGTCCTCAGCCTGAGGCGAGGCCGCATCACCCGATAGTGAGGGCGGTCAGCAACCTCACATGACATCTGTCACCCCGGCGCCTGCCGTCTCCGCAAGCCGCGGTTATGATGCAGATGCCGACTCCACCATTGATTGCAGGGTGTTAATGCAGGTCGTCCCTCGTCTCTCCGTCGAGCCGATGCGCTACGAGGACATCGCCGCCGTACAGGCCATCGAGCGACAGGTATTCGCTTCGCCATGGCCGAAGAACGCCTATGCGAGCGAGCTGTCACAGAACCGGCAGGCGTCGTACATCGTGCTCCGTCAGGACACCGACATCGTCGGATACGCAGGCCTCTGGCGCGTCGCGCTGGAGGCGCATGTGACCACGATCGGTGTCCGCGCCGGCGACCACTCGAAGGGCTACGGCACGGTGCTGTTCGCCGCGCTCGTGCAGCGCGCATACGCACTTGGAGCGCGCTGGATCACGCTCGAGGTGCGCGACACCAACGACCACGCGATCCGCCTCTACGAGCGCTTTGGTTTCAAGGCGATCGGCCGCCGCCGCGGGTACTACACCGACAACGGCGAGGACGCGGTGATCATGTGGAGCGACAGCATCCACGCCCCCGAGTTCAAGCGCGGATTCACCGCGATTCTCAGCGGGCTCGACGTCGCCGGGGTCGGGGGCGGTCCCTCGATGGAGTACCCGTCCGCCTGAATCTCCTCGCAATCGAAACCTCCTGCGACGAGACCGCAGCGGCGGTGCTCACCGACGGCCGTGAGATCCGTTCCTCGGTGGTGTCGTCACAGATCGCCCTGCACGCCGTCCACGGCGGAGTCGTTCCCGAGCTGGCAGCTCGCGCACATCTCGAAGGACTTGCCACGGTGGTCGACGCCGCGCTGGCACCCGTTCCCGGCGGTTGGGACGCAATCGATGCCGTCGCCGTCACGAGGGGACCGGGACTCGCCGGCTGCCTGATTGTCGGCACCATGTACGCGACGAGCGCCGCGCTGGCACGCGCCCTGCCGATCGTCGGTGTCTCGCACCTTGCCGGCCACGTGTACAGCGCCTGGCTTGCGGACACCGAGCTCGAGCCACCCTTTCTGGCGCTGCTGGTCAGCGGCGGACACACGGAGTGCGTCGTCCTCCGCGAGCACGGCAGTGCGGAGCGGCTCGCCGCAACCCGGGACGACGCCGCCGGCGAGGCGTTTGACAAGGTCGCCCGGCTGCTCGGCCTCGAGTATCCGGGCGGGCCGGCGATCCAACGCGTCGCCGCGGCAGGAGATCCCGGTCGCTTTCCGCTCCCGCGCACGCGGCTCGACGGGGCGTTCTCCTTCAGCGGTCTCAAGACCGCCGTGCGGTATCTCGTGCGCGATCTCGGCCCGGGTGCTCTCACCGAAGCGGGCGTGCCGTCGGATCCCCAGGTGGTCGCCGACCTCGCCGCGAGCTTCCAGGTGGCGGCGGTCGATCAGCTCGTCGCCGGTCTCGCTGCGGCAGCCGATCGCACCGGCTCGACGACGATCGCCGTCGTGGGCGGTGTTGCCGCCAACCGCGCGTTGCGCGAGGCCGTCGCGGCGCGTTTCCGTGGGCTCCACGTCGTGGTACCGCCGTTCGACCTCTGCACGGACAACGCGGCGATGATCGCGGCGGCCGGGTGGCAACGGCTCCTGGTCCACGGTCCGGACGAGCCCGGCTTCGACGTCGATCCCTCGCTGGCAGTGTGCGCGTAGATTCCATCTCCATGAGCGACGCAGCGCCCACACTCCAGCGTTCCGAGACGTCCGAGCGGTACCTCGAGGCGATCTACTACATCGAGCACGAGGGGGAGGTGCCGCGTCCCGGACGCCTCGCCGAGTGGCTCGGGGTGAGCGCTCCCACGGTCACCGTGTCCCTCCAGCGTCTCGCTCGGGATGGGCTCGTGACGATTGCGGGCGACCGATCCGTGGAGCTCACCGAGCAAGGTGCCGAAGCGGCGGCGACGATCGTGCGCCGCCACCGCATCGTGGAGCGGTGGCTTACGGACGTGCTCGGGCTCGACTGGGCCACCGCCGACCTGGAGGCGACACAACTCACCCACGGCATGTCGGACGTGGTCCTCGACAGGCTCGACGATCAGCTCGGCAGGCCGAGCACCTGCCCGCATGGCAACGTCATCCCCGGCCGGACGCCACCGGCGGGCGCGCGTCTGATCCGGCTCGTCGACCTCGCCGACGGCCAGCGCGCGCGGGTTGCTCGCATCTCGGAAGTCGCGGAGCACGAGGCCCCGCAACTGCTCCACATCCTCGACCAGTGCCAGATCGTCCCGGGAGTTGTCGTCGGCGTCGTCGAGAGATCCGCGGCGGTGTGGGTGCTGCAAGCCGGCCAGCGAGAGGTCCGGATCGATCACAGCACCGCTTGGGCTGTCTGGGTCGAGGCACCACAGACCGCTTAGTTTAGGCTAAGCTAACCGCCGCCAGCCACCACACGACTGACTATCCGAAGGAGCCACGGCCGTGATCGGAAGCCTGCTGATCTTTGCGCGAGAGGGTCTCGAGGGGACCCTGATCTGCTCGATCCTGCTCACGTATCTCGCCTCAGCCGGTCGTCGCGATCTCTTCCGCTACATCTTTCTCGGCGCGGGCTTGGCAGTGGTTCTGGCAACCGCGGCGGGGATCCTGCTCTGGGTCACCCTCCATGGATCCGGGTACATCAACTCCACGGGGCAGACGTGGTTCGAGACGGGAGTCTTCGCGGTCGCGGTGATCGTGCTCACCTACATGACGTTCTGGATGCGCCGCCACAGCCGCGACATGGGGCGCGAACTGCGCGAGAGGGTGTCAGGGGTGGTGAATGGCGGCTCCGGCATCGCGCTCGGCCTGATCGCGTTCGTCACGGTCGGCCGCGAGGCGGTGGAGACCGTGATCTTCATGCTTGCGATCGCGTACACGAGTTCGCCGATCGAGCTCGTGATCGGCGCTGTCATCGGCCTTGCGATCGCCCTCGGCGTGAGCTATGCGATGTTCCGGGTCGGACTCCGGCTCAACCTCGGGCGCTTCTTCGCGATCGTCGGCAGCCTGCTCATGCTGGTGGCGGCCGGCCTTCTCGCGGACTTCATTCAGAACCTCCAGCAACTCAAGCTGCTGCCGGGTGGTTCGATGACGCTCTGGAACGTGAGCCGGACCCTTCCGGACAACACCGGGATCGGTGACGTGCTGCACGGTCTCGTCGGCTACAGCGCCGCGCCCACCGTGCTCCAGGCCACGCTCTGGGTGGTCTTTCTCATCGTGGGGCTCACGCTCTTCCTCCGCCCGGCGCGCCGGCGCGTCGGACCTCCGCCCTCGGCTCCAGCCGCAGCTGTGTGACAACCCCCCGATTTCAGGGGAGCGCTTGCGGGATTGGCACTCAGTGAGGGAGCGGGTGCAGCACACCCCGCTTGCAGGATTGGCACTCAGTTAGGGAGCGGGTGCAGCACACCCCGCTTGCAGGATTGGCACTCAGTGAGGGAGCGGGTGCAGCGCACCCCGCTTGCAGGATTGGCACTCAGTGAGCGAGTGGGTGCAGCACACCCCGCTTGCAGGATTGGCACTCAGTTAGGTAGAGTGTTAGCAGTCACCCACCCAGAGTGCTAAGAATCCAGGAGGTCCTATGTCCCTCAAGCTGCGCCCCCTCGCCGATCGTGTCGTTGTCAAACCGGTCGAGCGCGATGAGATGACCAAGAGCGGCATCCTGCTGCCTGACACCGCCAAGGAGAAGCCTCAGGAAGGCATCATCGAGGCTGTCGGCAACGGTCGTTACAACGAGCAGTCCGGTGTCCGCGTCGCACTGGACGTCAAAGTCGGCGACCGCGTCATGTACGCGAAGTACGCAGGCAGCGAAGTCAAGATCGACGATGTCGAGTACCTGATCCTCGGAGAGAAGGACATCCTCGCCGTCGTCGAGAAGAACGGCAAGAAGAGCTAGGCAGGAATGCCAGCCAAGCAGCTTCGCTTCGAGGCGCCCGCACGCGCGGCGCTCGCACGCGGCGCGGCGATCGTCGCCGACACCGTCGCGGTGACACTCGGACCACGCGGTCGCACTGTCGTGCTGGACAAGAAGTTCGGCCCGCCACTCATCAGCAATGACGGGGTGACGATCGCGCGGGAGCTCGAACTCGAGGATCACTTCGAGAACATGGGCGCGCAGCTGCTCAAGGAAGTGGCGATCAAGACCAACGACATCGCGGGCGACGGCACCACCACCGCGACGGTGCTGGCCCGGGTGATGCTCGACGAGGGCTTGCGGAACCTCGCCGCGGGCGCGCCGCCCAACGAGTTGCGGCTCGGCATGATGGCCGCCTGCGACGCAGCCGTCGAATCGATTCGCGCCCGATCGCATCCCGTCAAGGGTGGCGATGACATCCTGCGCGTGGCCACGATCAGCTCGGGCGACCCCGTGATCGGCGCCATGATTTCCGATGCCTTCGACAAGGTGGGGAAAGAGGGTGTCGTCTCCGTCGAGGACGGCACCGGCATCGACACCGAGGTCGATGTCGTCGAGGGCATGCAGTTCGACCGGGGATACATCTCCGCGCATCTCGTCACCGATCTGCAGAACATGGAATCCGTCCTGTCCGATGCACGAGTTCTGGTCACTGATGCCAAGATCTCGGCAGTGGCCGATCTGCTGCCAAGCCTCGAGCTGGTCATGCGTGCGGGACGTCCGCTGCTGATCGTTGCCGAGGATGTCCAGGCCGAGGCGCTGGCGACCCTCGTCGTCAACCGTGCCCGCGGCACCTTCACCGCGATGGCGGTGAAAGCCCCCGCCTTCGGGGAGCGCCGCGACGCAGTGCTCCAGGACCTCGCGGTGCTCACCGGTGCCACGGTCATCAGCGAGAAGACCGGACTGCGGCTTGACGCCGTTCGCGACGACCAGCTCGGCGTCGCCGGGCGTGTCACCGTCACCAAGGACGACACCACGATCGTGCGCGGTGGCGGCACCAAGGCGGCAATCGAGGCTCGCTGCTCCGAGATTCGCCAGCAGATGGAGGAGACCACCTCCGACTGGGATCGCGAGAAGCTGCAGGAGCGCCTCGCGCGGCTCACCGGCGGCGTCGCCGTGATCAAGGTCGGCGCGGCCACCGAAGTCGAGATGAAGGAGCGCAAGTCCCGCGTCGAGGATGCGCTTGCGGCAACGCGCGCGGCAATCGAGGAAGGTGTCGTCGTCGGTGGCGGCGTTGCGCTGCTCCGCGCGATCCCGGGCGTGCATGCGCTCAAGCTCGAGGGCTCCGCCCGTGTCGGTGCGGACATCGTGGCCCGCGCGTTGCGTGAACCGCTGCGGATCATTGCCGAGAACGCCGGGCTCGAGGGTCAGGTCGTGGTCAACGAGGTCATCGAGGCCAAGGGCGATCACGGCTTTGATGCCGCGACCGAGACCTACGGGAATCTCATCGAGCGCGGCGTCATCGATCCCACCAAGGTCGTTGTCTCAGCGTTGGTCCATGCAACGTCGATTGCCACCATCGTGCTCAGCACCGACGCGCTGATCGCGGATGCACCCGAACGGGAGGAAGGTGCTGCCGGCGGCGGCGGTCACTCGCACGGCGGCGGTGGCATGGGCATGGACGACGACGACATGGACTTCTAGCGCGGGTCGCATCCCTCGGACTCCACGTCGCTCGCGTCCGTGACCAGCATCGGTGTCGTACCGTTGCCATGGTCATGCACCGGCCAGAGTTGACCCCGGCGAGCCGCTGATATGTGCGGCATAGCCGGCTTCTGGGGCGCACCAGACAGAGCGCTGCTCGAGGCGATGACCCTGTCGCTCCGGCATCGCGGCCCGGATGACGACGGGCATTTCGAGGACGCGAACGCGTCGCTCGGGTTCCGCCGGCTGAGCATCATCGACCTCGAGCACGGCAACCAGCCGATGTCGATGGACGGCGGCCGGCTGCAGATCGTCTACAACGGCGAGGTCTACAACTTTCGCGAGCTTCGCGCTGAGTTGGAGCCGCTCGGACATACGTTCCAGACGACGTGCGACACCGAGGTCGTGCTCCACGCGTACGCGGAATGGGGGACGGATTGCTTCCGCCGTTTCAACGGCATGTGGGGGCTCGCCATCCTCGACGAGCGCGCCGAGCACCCCAAGCTCGTGCTCGCGCGCGACCACTTCGGCATCAAGCCCCTCTTCTACGCGCGCCACCACGGTCGTGTGGTCTTCGCGTCCGAGATAAAAGCGATCCTCCAGGACGAGACCTTTCCGCGCGAGGTCGACGAGCAGCAGCTGTACGAGTACCTGCGTTTCGGTCTGTTCGACCACAACGACGGGACCTTCTTCCGGGGCATTCGCCAGGTGCCGGCGGCTGCGTTCGCGGTCATCGAGGGCGGGACCATCTCCGAGACGGTGTACTGGACGCCGAGGCTGTCCGAGGACGGCGACGCGAGTCCGGAAGCGTTTCGCGCGATGTTCGAGCGCGCCGTGCAGCGCCGGCTCGTGGCCGATGTTCCAGTCGGCATCTGCCTGAGCGGCGGTCTCGATTCCTCGTCCATCTGCACGGTCATGGCGCAGCAGTTGCACGACCACGTCCGCGACACCGAGTCACTTGGTGACCGCCTCAAGACGTTCTCGGCCGTGTTCCCCGGCGACCGCATCGACGAAAGCGCGTACATCGAGAGCGTGCTCGAGGTGACCGGAGCGGACAACAGCACCGTCGAGCCCACCGACCAGGACTTCATCCGTGAGCTCGAGGCGTGGGTCTGGCACATGGAGGAGCCGATGGTGTCGTCGGCGCCGTTCGCCATGTGGATGGTGATGCGTCTTGCACGACGCCAGGTCACAGTGACTCTCGATGGCCAGGCGGGTGACGAGTTGCTCGCCGGGTACGACCACTACCCGTACGTGCTGCTTCGCCAACTGTTGCGCGAGCGCCGCTATCTCGAGTTCACGCGAGAGGCGTGGCTGCTCCGCGACATCGTGAGTCCGCTGGTGCGCCGCCGTCTGCGCGAGCGGGGTCAGCGGGTCGATGTCGGCGCGATGCTGTCGCCGTCATTCACGCGCGGACGCAAGCCGCCGGAAGACGATCGTGTCGCCGACGACCTCAAACGCCGTCTGCTTCAGGACTTCCGCACCTACAGCCTGCCGCCGCTGCTCCGCTACGAGGATCGCGCCTCGATGGCGCACTCGCTCGAGGCGCGCCTGCCGTTTCTCGACCAGGAGCTCGTCGATTACATCCTCACGCTACCGCGCAGGGCGATCATTCACAGCGGCTGGACGCGTGCGATCGTGCGCCAGGCGTTGCACGGTGTGCTCCCCGCGAAGGTGGAGGCGCGTCGCAAAAAGATCGGCTTCACGACGCCGGAATTCCGCTGGTATCGCCGCCAGCGCGCGGTCCTCCAGAGCCTGATGCGCTCGCCGTCGTTTCGCGCGCGTCCATACTGGAAAGCCGCGGCAGTGGCCGAAAACTTCCGCCGCGCGTGTGCCGGCGAGGTCGAGGAGTCGATGTTCTTCTGGCGCGCCGTCAACGCCGAGGTCTGGCTTCGCGTGTACATCGACGGGAAGACGCGTGCCCTCGACGAGAACAGTTATGCGGGCGGATTCGTGCGTCGCGGTGACGCCTCGACGGCGAAGAAGGTGGCCAACGGTGAAGCGCTGCTCGCCGGCGCGCGCCTCAACTGGGCACGCCATCTGTTCCTCGAGGACCGCGGCCGCATCTGGGCACGCTTCCCGCTGCGTTCGACGCTCATCAAGCCCGGCGACGACATCCTCGAAGCGATTGCCGGCAGCATCGAACGGCTGCGCACCGATGGCATCGATGTCGAGGACGGCGATGTGTTGCTGGTCAGTGAGAAAGCCCTGGCGATCAGCCAGGGTCGCTCTTACCCCATCGATGAGATTGCGGTGACGCGGACGGCGCGCGTGCTCTCGCGATACGTGGCCCACGAGCCGACTGGTATTGGACTTGCGCATCCAACCACCATGCAACTCGCCATCGACGAGGCGGGTGCTCCGCGGATCCTGCTGGCCGCCGCTGCCGCAGCGGTGACCAAACCGCTTGGCATGCGCGGGGTCTTCTACCGGGTTGCCGGGCATGGGGTCAACGCGATCGACGGTCCGTCGTCGCTCAACCTCCCGCCGTACGACGGCTGGGCGACCAAGTCACCGCTCGACCCGTCGGGAGCCGCGCTGCGCATCGCCGCGGACGTGCGCCAGAGGACCGGACGCCGAGTCGGGGTGGCGATCATCGACGCGAATGACATGGCGGCGGAAGTGTTCGCCTCCGTCGGTGTCGAGGCCGAGGCGGTTCTGGCCATGATTGCCGATAACCCGCTCGGTCAGTCCGACGAGCAGACGCCGTTCGGGCTCGTACGCCGCGTCGCTCCGGCATCAGCATCCGCGCCGGTGCCGGAGCCCGTGCCGGTCGGGGCGTGACCGCGACGTCTCTCGGGTCGACGCCGCTGCGCTGGGCCGAGATCGACATCGCCGCGCTGGCGACCAACGCCGAGGTGATCAGCACGCTCGTGCGTCCGGCGCAGGTGATGGCCATGGTCAAGTCGAACGGCTACGGCCACGGGATCGCGATCGCCGCGCGCGCCGCGATCGACGGCGGGGCATCGTGGCTCGGCGTCTACACACCGGAGGAAGCATTCGGCCTGCGCGCGGCCGGCTTCGACACCCCGATCCTCGTGGTCGGTTGGAGCCCACCTCCAGCGCTCGAGGCCCTGATCGCCGGAGCCATTGATGTCAGCGCACTCGATGCGGACGGGATACGTGCCGTGTCCGCGGCAGCCGGAGATCGCACAGCGCGTATCCACCTCAAGATCGACACGGGACTCCACCGGCTCGGAGCGCTGCCGGACACCCTGGACGAGCTCGTGGCCGCGCTTCGGGAAGCGTCGGCCCGCGTCGAGGTCGCCGGGATCTTCACGCACTTCGCCGATGCCGCCGACGACGCCGCCTTCACGATCGCCCAGCACACCCGGTTCCTCGAAGCGGTGGACGTGCTCCGACCGCTGGCACCTGACGCGCTGCTGCATACGTCGGGGAGTGCCGCGATCCTCGCGCATCCGGCGATGCATCACGACCTGGTGCGCGCCGGCATCGCGTTGTACGGGTACCCACCCGTGCCAGGACCGGGGGCGCTCCGTCCTGTCATGAACGTCTTCTGCCGCATCGCGCAGGTGAGGACGGTTGCGCAGGGCGAGAGCGTCGGCTATGGGCGGACCTGGCGTGCGCCAGAGGCACGCCGGATTGCCACCGCGACGCTCGGCTATGGGCAGGGGCTGCCTCGCTCGCTGTCCAACTGCGGGCATCTCGGAATCCACGGCCAGCGCGCCCCGATCGTCGGGATCGTGAGCATGGACCAGGTCGGCATCGACGTCTCCGATGTCGACGGTGTCGCGGCCGGAGATGTGGCGATGTTCATCGGCGAGCGCGACGGGATTCGCATCGGCGCTGACGAGGTTGGAGCGCTCTGCGGGACCCTGCCGCACGAGATCCTCTGCGGCATCGCGGAGGGCATCCCGCGCCATCCTGGGGTCACGCCCGCTGCGCTACCGTGAGGGCGTGAGCAGACCGGTACGCATCGCTGTCGCCCAGTACGAGCCACATGTGGGCGAGCTCGAGGAGAACCGTTCTCAGGCTGTGCGCTGGGCCGAGGCCGCGGCCGGTCAGGGCGCGAATCTCATCGTGCTCCCGGAGCTCGCCTCGAGCGGTTACGTGTTCCAGGATGAGGCCGAGGCGCAGCGCTCGGCGGAGGACCCCGACGACGGTCCGACCGTTCGCGGACTACGTCAGGTGTGCACTGCGCACGGGTGCTACATCGTCGCCGGCATCAGTGAGCGCGACGGCGAATGCCGTCACAACAGCGCGGTGCTGGTGGGGCCGGAGGGACGGCTCGCGACGTATCGCAAGCTGCACCTCTACTACGACGAACAGTCGTGGTTCGAGCCGGGCGACGAGCTCCCGATCGTCGACCTGCCGTTCGGCCGCGTCGGCATCATCATCTGCTTCGACCTGTGGTTCCCCGAGCCCGCCCGCGCGCTTGCCCTCGCGGGCGCCGAGATCATCGCGGTCCCGACCAACTGGGTTGCGTCCTTCAAGCGCACGGTCTGGGACGACCGCGGCTATTGCCAGGGTGACTACGTCGCGATGGCGACCGCCGCGCAGAACGGCGTGGTGATGGCATGCGCGGACCGCATCGGCGTGGAACGCGGCGTGACGTTTATCGGCGCATCGATGATCGTCGGCGCCGATGGCTGGCCGGTGTCCGGCCCGGCGAGCAAGGATGCGGAGGAGTTGCTCATCGCCGACGTCGACCTCGACTTTGTTGAACGCGCGAGACATCGCACGCCGCGCAACCACCTGCACAACGATCGGCGGCCCGACGCGTATCACGCAGCGGCCGGGCGCGCGGCTCCAGCGACGGGAGCGCACGTCTGAGCGCGACGATCGGCTCGACGGCACTGCTCGAGGGGCTCAATCCGCCACAGCGTGAGGCCGTCGAGGCCCCCGACGGACCGCTGCTCATCTTCGCGGGCGCGGGAAGCGGCAAGACGCGAGTGCTCACGCATCGCATCGCATACGTGATCGCCACGCGGCGGGTGCGGCCCGACGAGATCTGCGCGGTGACGTTCACGAACAAGGCGGCTCGGGAGATGCGCGCCCGGGTTGAGCAGTTGATCGGGGACAGCATCAAGGGGATGTGGCTCGGAACGTTCCATTCGCTCGGCGCGCGCCTGCTGCGCCGCGAGGGCGAGGCGATCGGGATCCCACCCGGGTACACGATCTACGACGAGGCGGACCGTCTGTCGGCCTTGCGCAACGCGATTCGGAACGAGGGGATCGACGAGAAGCGCCTGACCCCGAACCGGGCGGCGAACGCGATCAGCGCCGCCAAGAACGAGTTGCTCGACGCTCGCGACTACCAGGCGCGGGTATCACCGAACACGATGGAGGAGCAGATCGCGCGCATCTACTGGTCATATGAGCGCGAGCTGGACAGTGCATCCGCCCTCGACTTTGACGACCTGCTGCTGCGCGCCGTGACGCTGTTTCGCGAGGCCAACTCCGTTCGCGAGTATTACCAGGACCGTTTTCTGCACCTGTTCGTCGATGAGTATCAGGACACGAACAAGGCGCAGTACGAGCTCGTGAAGATTCTCGGCGCGAAGCATCGCAACGTGACGGTGGTGGGCGATGACGATCAGTGCCTCGCGGCGGGGACGATGATCACGATGGCGGACGGATCCCAGCGGCGCGTCGAAGACGTCCGGAGCGGCGACAGCGTGATGTCCGGCTACGGGAGCGGGACGTTTCGTGCGGCACGCGTTGTGGACGTCCGTTCGCGGGTGGCTGACTCCGTCCTGACTCTCACGACTGCGAAGGGTCGGACGCTCACGAGCACGCCCGAGCACACGCATTTCGCGGGACATCACCTCGGTACCACGCCGCAGATCTACTTCACCTACCTCATGCGCAAGAAGGGCACGGGCTATCGAATCGGCACGTCGCAGGTGCACACCAACGGGCAGGTGAAGCCGATCGTCGGGTACCGGCAGCGGTCACAGCAGGAGCGCGCCGACGCCCTCTGGGTCGTGTCGACCCACGCCAGCGAGAATGAGGCGCGAGCCGAGGAGTCGATCCTCTCGCTCCAGTACCAGATCCCGACGATCCCGTTCGTCCCGCGTCGAGGCCGGGGCACCAACGGACTGATCCACGACAAGGCATACATCGATCGCGTCTTCGCCTCCGTGGTCGACCTCGACGGTGGGCAGCGGCTGCTGAAGGACCGCAATCTCTCGATCGATCATCCCCATTACCGGCCGCGGTCGCGAAACTCCAGCCGCCGGCGAGTCGTCATCACGCTCTGCGCAGACCGCCGTGGTACCACGCCGATGCATCGCATCTCCATGGGGGGCAACGACGATTCGGGTAAGGCGCAACTGGAGAGCATGGGATTCAGCATCCGCCCATCCAAGGGCAACGGGAGCTGGCGATTCGAGACCTCGCGCAAGGACTTCGGCGAAGTGATGCGCCTTGCCGAGCAGATTCGCGCACTGCTCGACGCTGAGATCGCACTCACGGCCTGCCTCGGCGGCTCCGGCGCCGGCCGTGGCGAGTTGGTCACGTCGCTGCCGTTCACGCCTGCGGCGTCGCTGCTACCCGGGATGGTGATGTTCGACGAACAGGGTGGACTGGATGTCATCGAGGACATCCAGAGCGATGTGTCGAGGCAGACGGTCTACGACATCGACGTCGAACCGACCCATAACCTCATCGCCAACGGACTCGTCACGCACAACTCGGTCTACGGCTTCCGGGGAGCAGATGTGCGCAACATTCTGTCCTTCGAGCACGATTTTCCCGACGCGAAAACCGTTACCCTGGAACAGAATTACCGCTCGACGCAGCCGATCCTCGACATCGCGCACGCGGTGATCAAGAACAACACGGAACGCGCTCAGAAACGGCTCTGGACCGAGCAGAGCATCGGCGACCCGGTCCGTCTGCTCTCCGTGTACGACGAACGCGAGGAAGCTCTCGCGGTGGGATCGGAGATCGAGAATCTCATCGGTCGCGAAGGCGTTTCGCTCGCAGAGTGCGCAGTCCTGTACCGCACCAACGCGCAGTCCCGCGCATTTGAAGAGGTCTTCCTGCGGCGCGGCATCCCGTATCAACTGGTCGGCGGCCTGCGCTTCTACGACCGCCGCGAAGTCAAGGACGTGCTCGCGTATCTCCGTCTGTGCGTCAATCCCAGGGACGCCGTCTCCTTCGCCCGTGTGGTGAACACGCCTCGCCGCAAGATCGGCGATCGGAGCGTCACCGAACTGGAGAAGCTCGCGCGAAAGAAGGGACTCGCTCCACTCGAGGCGGCGCAACGCCTCGATGAGGGCGACCAGTCAATCGGTTCCGCCGCGATGACGGCGCTACGCGCGTTCGCAAACCTCATGGAGCGGCTGAGCGCGGATGCTCAACGGGTCCCGCTCCCGGTGCTTCTCGAACGTATTCTCGACGACACCGGCTACCGCGAGATGCTTCAGGACGGCACGCAGGAAGGGGTCGATCGGTGGGCGAACGTACTCGAGCTGTCCGGCCTCGCCGCCGAGTACGCGGATGTTCCGCCTCCCGACGGCCTCGTGCAGTTCCTTGAAAACGTGGCGCTGGTGAGCGACGTCGACACGATGCGCGAGGAGGCGCCCGGCGTCACGCTGATCACGTTGCACCAGGTGAAGGGACTGGAGTTCGGTGTCGTGTTCATCGCCGGCATGGAGGAGGGGCTGCTGCCGCACTCGCGCGCACTTGAAGAAGGGGAAGCGGGCATCGCAGAGGAGCGTCGCCTCACCTACGTCGGGATCACGCGGGCTCGCCGGCGGTTGTACCTCCTGCACGCGTTCCGGCGCCACACATATGGGACCCCGCAACTCGCCGAGGCATCGCGATTCCTCGGTGAGATCCCCAAGGAGATGTACGAGGTGCAGCTCCGGCCGGGATCGCCGTCGATGGGGGATATCCGCGCTCCTGGAACGGTCCGGCGCGCTGTCGTCGGCTACGCCACGCGACCGAATCCGGTGGAGATCGCGCCGCAGCGATACAGCGAAGGCATGCGTGTCGGCCATCAGAAATACGGTGAGGGGACGGTCCTCAAGAGCACGATGACGCGAAGCGGCGAGGAGCTCGTCATAAAATTTGACGACCACGGGGTGAAGATCTTCGCCGTCGCCGACGCGACGCTGTGGCCGATTGTTGAGCCGTAAGAGTGCAATGGACCAACTGACTCTCGAGCAGGCCCGCGAACGCGTCCCGGTGCTGCGTGCCGAACTCGATCGCGCGTCCCGCCTCTACCACGTGCTCGACGCGCCCGAGATCAGCGATTTCGAATACGACCACCTCTTCCGTGAGCTCGTCGACCTCGAGACCGCGTATCCCGAATTGCAGGCGGCCGATTCGCCGACGCAGCGTGTGGGCGGCGAGCCCGCCGCCACCTTCACGAAGGTGCGGCACCGGACGGCGATGCTCAGTCTCAACAACGCGTTCAGCCCCGAGGAGGTGCGCGAGTTCGGCACTCGAGTCGAGCGCGCGATCGGTCCGCCAGGAGGCTACGTCTGCGAACTGAAGATCGACGGTCTCGCGATGTCGATCACGTACAAGGACGGCAGGTTCGTCCGTGCGGCCACTCGCGGCAACGGCGTCGAAGGCGAGGACGTCACCGCAAATGTGCGCACGATCAGGTCGGTCCCGATGACGATCGCTGCGGTCGCGGATGTGCCCGAGGAGATCGAGGTACGAGGCGAGGTGTACCTGCCGAAGGGGGCGTTCGCGGCGACGAATGCGCGCCTCGAGGAGGCTGGAAAACCCGGGTACGCCAATCCGCGCAACGCGGCGGCCGGCGCCGTGCGCCAGCTCGATCCCACGGTCACCGCGGGGCGAGGCCTGCAGACGTTCATGTACGCGCTGGACCCTCCCGGGCGAATCCAGAGCCAGGCCGAGGTGCTCGAAACGCTCACAGCGCTCGGATTTCGCGTCAATCCGCACCGCCAGATCGCCGGGTCGATCGACGAGGTGCTCGCATTTCTCGAGCACTGGGCCGAGCGCCGCCACGACCTCGACTACGACACCGACGGAGTCGTCATCAAGGTGTCGTCGCTTGCCGAACAGGCCGAGCTCGGCACGATTTCTCGCGCGCCTCGCTGGGCCATCGCGTACAAGTTCCCGCCAGAGGAGTACGAGACGCAGGTGCTCGACATCCACGTCCAGGTGGGCCGCACCGGAGCGGTGACACCCGTGGCGATTCTCGAGCCGACGCTCGTCGCAGGCTCCACCGTGCGGCGCTGCACGCTGCACAACGAGGACGAGGTGGCGCGCAAGGACGTGCGCATCGGCGACACGGTGCTGCTGCATAAGGCCGGCGATGTCATTCCCGAAATCGTCCGTGTCCTGGTCGACAAACGGCCCGCGGACGCAGTGCCGTGGCAGATGCCCGAGCACTGCCCGGCATGCGACACATTGCTCGTTCGCGAACCGGGGGAGGTGGTCCGGCGCTGCCTGAACCCGCTGTGTCCCGCGCAACGTCGCGAACTGCTCATCCATTTCGCCTCTCGCGGCGCCATGAACATCGAGGGCCTCGGTCCTGCCGTCATCGATCAGCTGCTCGATTTGGGATATGTCACCGAACCCGCGGACCTGTTCCACGTCACCGCGGAGCAACTCCTGACCCTTGACGGATTTGCCGAGCGGTCCGCGACCAAGCTCGTGGAGTCGATCGCCGCGCGCCGCACCGTGGCGCTCGCGCGCTTCATCAACGCCCTCGCGATCCGTCACGTCGGCGAGCACACCGCGGAAACGCTCGCCGCGCATTTCGGGACCATCGATGCGCTTGCCGCCGCTACCGAGGAGGATCTGCTCGGCGTCGAAGGAATCGGGGCGGTGGTCGCGGCTCACATGGCGGCCTGGTTCTCGTCGGCTGAGGGACGCGCCGTGCTCGAGCATCTCCGTGCCGCAGGCGTCGTCCCCGAACGAGCCGCGGGCGGTGGTGGCCCGTGGAGCAGTCAGACCTGGGTGATCACCGGAACCCTCGACGGGCTGAGCCGCGCTGACGCCGAGGCGCGCATCCGGGCGCTCGGGGGCAACCCCAGCTCGAGCGTGAGTCGCAAGACACACACCGTCGTCGCCGGGGCGTCCCCGGGCAGCAAGCTCGAGAAGGCAGAACGCCTCGGCGTGCGCGTCCTCGATGAAGCGGCATTCGTGGCCGAGCTCGCTGCCGCAGAGGGGTCTCCCTGAGCCGCGATACAGTGACCAGCATGGCGGCCCCACGGCGCGCAGAGCGCCTTCTCGACGACAAGGCACAACTCCGGGCGCGACTGCGCGCGTCCCCGGACGGCCCGGGCGTCTACGTCATGCGCGGGATGGATGCACGCGTGATCTATGTCGGCAAGGCCTCCAACGTGCGCAACCGCCTTCGATCCTGGTTCTCGGGCGTCGACGCGCTCCAGCCCCGCACACACCAGCTCATCGGCAGCGTGTTCGATTTCGAGGTCATCGCGTGCCAGAGCGAGCACGAGGCGCTGGTCCTCGAGAACTCGCTCATCAAGCAGCACCGCCCGCGCTTCAACGTTCGCCTCAAGGACGACAAGAGTTACCTGTATCTGAAAATTCCGCGACCCGGAGTGCACGACGCCGTGGCACCGGGTACCGCGCGCGAGGAGGTGCGCAAACCGCGCGGCAAAAGCGCCGAGGGTGCGACGCTGTTCCCGCGGCCGTATTACACGCGCAAGGTCATCCGCGACGGCGCCCGATACTTCGGGCCATACACCAGCGCGCAATCGCTGCGGACCACCGTCCGCTCGCTGCGCACGATCTTTCCATTCCGCACGTGCAGCGACGAGATCTTCGCGCGTGGGCGTGTATGTCTCGACTATCACATCAAGCGCTGTGCCGGCCCCTGCGAGGGTCGGATCGGCGCGCCGGAATATGCCGAGATTCTCGAGCAGGTGCAGGAGTTCATGGAGGGCCGCTCCGACACGCTGCACGACGAACTGCGCGACCAGATGGATACCGCGGCCGACAACCGCGACTACGAGCTCGCCGCGCGCTTTCGCGACCGTCTGCGCGCGATCGAGCGGATCAGCGAGCGCCAGACGGTGCTGCGCGGTGCGCGGTCCGATGAGGATTGCATCGCCGTTGCCGTCGAGGCAGGTCGCGCCATGGCCGCCGTGCTGAGCATTCGCCAGGGTCGCGTCATGGGCATGGAGACACACGAGCTCGAAGGCGTTGCCGGGCTCGACGCTGCGGCATGTCTCGGCGGCTTTCTTCCGCAGTTCTATGCGAGTGTCACCTCGGTGCCGCGCCGCCTAGCTCATCTCCGACGAGATAGAAGGACGCGCCGTGCTGGAGGAGTTCCTCGCCGAGCAGCGTGGCGGACCCGTCGAAGTGCACGTGCCGAAGCGCGGTGACGCGCGACGGCTCATCGCCCAGGCGGCGGAGACGGCGCTCGTCGCACTGCGTCAGCAGCGCATCGTCGACGACTACGACGCGGCCAAGACCGAGGCGCTGCTTGACGATCTCGCTTCTCGGTTGCAGCTGCCGGCGCCGCCGCGACGTATCGAGTGCTACGACATCAGCAACACGATGGGCACCAACTCGGTGGGATCGATGGTCGTCTTCGAGGAAGGCCGCCCGGCGCCCGCGAGCTACCGTCATTTCGGTATCAAGACCGTCGAGGGCGCCAACGACTTCGCGTCGATCGAGGAGACGTTGCGCCGCCGCTTCCGCCGCCTCGCGCCCCGCGAGGATGGTGGCGTCGAAGATGTGCCGGTGCTCGATCCCGCGGGTGCCAACGGCTCCGAGGAGCGCGCGCGTCGGAAGGGGCGTGGCGCCGCCGACGATGTGGATCTCAGCTTTTCAGTGCTGCCCGACCTCATCCTCATCGACGGTGGCAAGGGCCAGCTGGGTGCCGCCGTGAAGGCGCTCAAGGAGGCGGGGCTGCAACGGGTCCCTGTGTACGGGCTCGCGAAACGCAACGAGGAGCTGTACCGACCGGGGCGCTCGCGCCCCATCATCATCGAGCGTGACAGTCCGACACTCTTTCTCGTGCAGCGGGTTCGCGATGAGGCGCACCGTTTTGCGATCACCCACCACCGCGCCCGGCGGGGCAAGGCCGCGCTTCGCTCCAAGCTCGATTTCGTCCCGGGCCTCGGACCGGTGCGACGGCGCGCCTTGCTCCGACAATTCGGGAGTGTCGATGCCATCCGCGACGCGCCGCTGGACGAGCTCACGACGGTGGTTCCGCGTCCCGTCGCGCTGCGGGTGAAGGAGTTGCTGTGAGTAGCGCCACCCCGCCCTGCACTCGGCGCGGCGTCGACGCACTCCGCGTAAAAGGCCTGCTGTGAGCGTCACCGGGACGCCGCCCGACGAATCCGCGGCCGCCGCCGTGGCGCTTCTGTCCTTCGGATACAAATTCGGCGTGCCACCCACAGCCGAATGGATGGTGGACGTGCGCGTGGTGCGAAACCCGTTCTGGGTGGCCGAACTCCGTCCCCGCACGGGGCTCGACCCCGCCGTCAGCGCGTACGTTCTCGAGGATCCGATCGCCCGTGAGCTCATCGATCGTACGCAGGCACTGGTGCTTTGGTCGGCCCTGCGATACGCGGAGCGCGGCCGTCAAACCCTCAGCGTCGCTGTTGGGTGCACCGGCGGCAGGCACCGGTCCGTGGCGATCGTCGAGGCACTTGCGACGCGCCTTCGCGACGGCGGACTGATCGTTGCCGCGGGCCATCGTGACGTCGACACGCCGGATCCACGCTTTGAATAGCTGCAGCAGCTGCGGACGGGAAAACGCCGACGATGCTGCCTTCTGCAACGGGTGCGGTGCCGCACTGAAGACGGCGGCACCGTCTCGCGCCCAGCGCAAGACGGTAACGGTGCTCTTCTGTGATGTCACCGGATCCACTGCGCTCGGCGAACGGCTCGACCCGGAGAGCCTTCGCGAGGTGATGCGCCGGTATTTCGACGCGGCGCGAAAAGTGATCGAACAGCACGGTGGCACCGTGGAGAAATTCATCGGTGACGCCGTCATGGCGGTTTTCGGCGTCCCGGTACTCCATGAGGACGACGCTCTCCGCGCAGTTCGCGCAGCCATCGGCCTGCGCGACGCGCTCGCCGGTTTGAACGGGGAGCTGGAGCGCGATTACGGAACCACGGTCACCGTTCGCACCGGGGTGAACACCGGTCCCGTGGTGACCGGAACCGAGGAACGGCTCGCCACCGGCGACGCCGTCAATCTTGCAGCGCGTCTCGAACAGGCGGCTGCACCGGGTGAGATCGTGATCGGTCATGAGACGTGGGCCCTGGTGCGCGATCTCGTGACCGCGGAACTGCTCGCGCCCATGGATCTGAAGGGCAAGAGCCTTCCGGTGTCCGCATACCGATTGCTCGGGATGGCAGGCGACAGAGTCGACCGCGCCGGCAGCGCGCTGGTCGGACGCAGCACCCAGCTGCGCATGCTCAACGACGCCTTCGCCAATGTGAGTGATGGTCGCTCCTGCAGCATGTTCACGGTCCTCGGTGCTGCCGGCGTGGGCAAGTCGCGATTGACCACGGAGTTCCTCGACCGCGTCGACGCGACACAGGTGCGGGGCCGCTGTCTCGCGTACGGAGAGGGGATCACGTACTGGCCTGTGATCTCGATCGTCAAACAACTGCTCAACATGCCCGGTGGCGCGGGAGCGTCGGCGCTGATGGCGAGCGACCCGACTGTTGCTGCCGCAATGACGACTCTGCTTGGCGAGAGCACCGGAACGACATCGTCGACGGAGATCGCGTGGGCGCTTCGTAAGCTCCTCGAAGCTGCGGCTGAAACCAAACCGTTGGTGGTTGTCTTCGACGACATCCAGTGGGGCGAGCAGACGTTGTTCGACCTCATCGAACACATCGCGGATTTCAGTCGGGACGCCCCGATCCTGATCCTCTGCCTCGGCCGCCCGGAGCTGCTCGACCGCCGGCCCGGATGGGGCGGCGGCAAGCTGAACGCGACCACGGTGCTGCTGGAACCCCTCAACGCCGCCGACACCGAGCGGTTGATCGATGAGTTACTTCCCCACGACAGCGGCATCCCCGCCGAGCTCCGCGACCGAGTTCGTGCCACAGCTGCCGGTAACCCATTGTTCGTCGAGGAGATCGTGGCGATGCTCCGCGAATCGAACAGTCACGACGTGATCGTGCCTCCGACCATCAAAGCCTTGCTTGCTGCTCGCTTTGACCAGTTGCGATCAGATGAGCGCGGGCTGCTCGAGCGCGGATCGATCGAGGGACAATCGTTTCATCGCGGCGCCGTCGAGATGATGGGGCACGACGACGATGATGTCTCCGGCCGTCTGATGAGCCTTGTCCGCAAGGATCTGCTGCGCACAGATCGTCCCGTTTTCGCGGGCGAGGACGCGTTCACGTTCCGGCACATCCTCATCCGCGATGCTGCGTACAACTCGTTGCCGAAAGCCGAGCGAGCCACATTGCATGCCCGCTTTGCAGCGTGGCTTGTCGATCGGGGGGCGGATCTGGAGGAGCTCGACGAGATTGCCGGCTACCACCTCGAGCAGGCGTTCCGCTATCACGCCGAGCTCGGTCCGGTCGACGCCGAGGCGCGTGCGCTCGCGGCGGCGGGTGCCGTGCACCTTCAGGCTGCGGGCCGGCGTGCGCTGGATCGAGGCGACACCACGGGGGCCGTCAATCTTCTCGAGCGAGCAGGCGCGCTCCTACCCGACCAGCAGATCGAGTTTCCGCTGGAAGAGGCGCTCATTCAGGGCTTAGGGATGGCGGGCCGGCTGCATGACGCGGTCGCCCGCTCCGAGCGATGTCGCGGCCATGTGCGCGGCGGCAGGCGACGTGATCCGCGAGCAGCAGGCGCTGCTGATCAGAGCGGTCTGGCTCACGACCATCGACCCGGAAATGCACGAGAACACGTTGCGCGAGACTGTTGAAACTGCGCGGCCGGTCATCGAGCGGAGTGGCGATCACGGTGCGCTGGGGTCGCTCGAATATGCAGCGGGCTACGTCTATCATCACCGCTGCTGGTTCGATGCTTCGCTCACCGCGTCAGCCCTGACGATGGAGCATGCGCAGCAGGCAGATGAGCCCTGGCTCGTCGCGTCCGGGCGGAGCCTTGCGGCGACTGCGATTGTGAACGGCTCGACGAGCATCGCGGACTCGCAAGCCTGGTTCGCGCTGCATCAACCGGCGGACGGGACGTTCTTGCCGATCTTCTCCGTCTGGGAAGCGTGGCTGCTCGCGTCGCAGGAGCATTTCGACGCGGCGCGCGGGCTGTACAACGCAACCGTTGCGCGGGTGGGCGAGCGGGGGATGGCGCTCGGCGCCGCAATCGCGGCGCAGGTGGGCTGGCGCATTGAAATGCTTGCCGGCGACCTCGAGAACGCCGAGCGCGTCGCGAGAGCGGGCGTGGAGCAACTCGAGCAACTGGGGGAGCGAGGCTGGATGTCGACGCAGGCGTGCCAGCTCGGCGAATCGCTCTACGCGCTGGGCCGGTATGACGAGTCCGTGACGTGGGCGCTCAAGGGTCTCGAGATCGGCGGATCCCTCGACGTGTACACACAGCTGACGGGGTTGCCGGTGCACGCTAAGGTGCTGGCTCGTCGCGGCGACATCGGCGACGCGCTCGCGATGGCGCGGCGCGCCGATGAGCTGGCCATCGCAACCCAGGCACTGTGTGTCAAAGGCGATGTGGCCCTCGCGCTGGCCGAGGTGCTGCACCTCTCCGGCGATGAACCTGGTGCGCAGGAGGCGCTCGGACGTGCCATCGGCCACTACGAGATGAAGGGAACGACGGCGTATGTCGCGAATGCGCGTCGGGTTGCCGCGTCCTGGGGTGGCTGACAGCGATGGAACGCGCGCATTTGTTGACGCGGCGCTCGACCGGCCGGCGCTCGCCATCACCGGCCGGCCAATAAGCCATGGAAAGCGCGCCCACCTTCACGCAGCGGGTCGTCGCCGAGCTCGCCCCGCATACGCCGATCCTCTCCTGCTGCAGGCACTCGCTCGTGGAAGGCCTCGCCCTGGTGACGGCGACGCCCGGCGCCATCGCAACCACGCGCCCGGTCGCGGTGCGCGCGGCGATGCAGGCGCTGCATGCGGAACACATCGCGGCGCACGTCTCGCGGGTTGGCGCGGCACGTCGTGTCCAGTACGTGCTCGTCGGGATCGAGCCGGCAGTGGTCGAGACGTCGTCGACCAAGGTGTGCTGCCGCCGGAGCAGGTTGCGCGGTGCATTTCTCGGTGCGGGCCGCCTGGTGCGCCCGGACGGCGAGCCATACCTCGAGATCGGCTGCGCCGCCGGTGCCGGCGCCACGCAGCTGGTCGATGACTTCGCGGTCCTCGGCGTCCCTGCCCGGACCCGGCTGCGTCGTGGACGCTGGGTGGTCACGGTTCGCTCCGGCCAGGCCGTGGGCGCAGCGCTGAGCTCCATCGGCGCTCAGGCGGGACGCCTCGCGTTCGAGTCGGGCCGGGTCATTCGCGAAGTCCGGAGCGGCGTGAACCGGCGCCTCAACGCCGAGACCGCCAACCTCCGACGGACGGCGACCGCGGGCGTCCGCCAGCTCGAATCGATCGCGGTGCTCGAAGCGGACCCACGCCGATGGGAGTCGCTGCCCGCCGCGCTCCGAGAGGCCGCCGAGTTGCGTGCCGGGCATCCGGACGACGACCTGGCGCAGCTCGCCGAGCGCGCGGGCTGCAGCCGGCCCGCGATGGCCGGTCGCCTGCACCGCCTGGTCGCCGCCGCGGGCGAGAGCGGTGATAGGGTGGACGAGCGCCGCTCGTCCGGCGTGCAGCATCGGCAGACTGGAGGGCGCCCCGCATGGGAGTGAGAGTTGGCATCAACGGCTTCGGCCGCATCGGACGCAACGTGTTGCGCGCCGCCCGAGAGCGCTCACCCGAGCTCGAGATCGTCGCCGTCAACGACATCACGACCTCGAAGATGCTGGCTCATCTGCTCAAGTACGACAGTGTGCTCGGCCACTTCCCCGGCACTGTTACTGCCGATGCTGACAGCATCACCGTCGACGGCAAGGTCATCAAGGTGCTCGCCGAGCGGGATCCGCAACGGCTTCCGTGGGGCGACCTCGGCGTGGACGTCGTCATCGAGTCCACCGGGTTCTTCACCGATGCGGTGCGGGCCAAGGGTCATGTCGATGCCGGGGCTCGCAAGGTCGTCATCACCGCGCCCGCCAAGAACGAGGACATCACGATCTGCATGGGCGTGAACGACTCGGCGTACAACCCAGCCGAGCATCACATCGTGTCCAATGCCTCGTGCACCACCAACTGCCTGGCGCCGGTCGCCAAAGTGCTCAACGATTCGTTCGGCATCGAGACGGGCTTCATGACGACCGTGCACGCGTACACCAAGGACCAGGTCATCCTTGATGCGCCGCACGAGGATCAACGGCGGGCTCGCGCTGCTGCGCTGTCGATCATCCCCACAACCACAGGCGCTGCCAAGGCGATCGCGCTTGTGCTCCCTGAACTGAAAGGCAAGTTTCACGGGATGTCATTGCGCGTCCCGGTGCCCGACGTGAGCCTCGTCGACCTGACCGCAACGCTCACGAAGGGCACGACTGCAGAGGACATCAACGGAGAGATGCGCGAGGCCGCGAGCGGGAAGCTGGAGGGCATCCTCGCGGTGACCGACGAGCAGCTCGTGTCGATGGACTTCCTCCACGACTCGCACTCGGCGATCTTCGATGCACCGTCGACGATGGTGCTCGGCGACCGGACCGTGAAGGTGCTTGCTTGGTACGACAACGAATGGGGGTACTCCTGCCGCGTGGTCGACCTGGTGAACCTGATCATCGCTCGGCTCTAGGCGGCATCTGATGGCTGCGCTGTCGAAGGCGACCATCGACGACATCGACGTGCACGGCAAGCGAGTCCTCCTTCGCGAGGATCTCAACGTGCCGATGCGCGACGGTGCCATCACGGACGATCGCCGGATCCGCGAGGCAATCCCGACCATCGAGGCGCTCCGGTCCCGGAACGCCCGGGTGATTGTCGTCGCGCACCTTGGGCGGCCCAAGGGAAAGATCGATGACAGCGCCCGGCTTGGGCCGATTGCCGCGCGCCTTGGCAGTCTGCTCGGCGCGGACGTGCGTCTCGCCTCGGATGTCGTGGGCGACAGTGCCCGGAGCATGGTCGCCTCGCTGCGCGACGGCGATATCGGCATGCTCGAGAACGTCCGCTTCGAGCCTGGTGAGGAAGCCAACGACCCGGAGTTCGCGCGGCAGCTTGCGTCGCTCGCCGATATTTATGTCAACGATGCCTTTGGTACGGCGCATCGTGCCCACGCATCGACCGAAGGGGTTGCGCATCTGCTTCCGGCGGTGGCGGGGAAGCTGATGGCGCGCGAGCTCGAGATGCTCGGCGGCGTCATGGACAATCCGCGCACGCCGGTTGTCGCCATCGTTGGCGGTTCCAAGATCTCGACGAAAGTCGGTGTGCTGGATCATCTGCTTGATCGCGTCGACGTGCTGTGGGTCGGTGGCGCGATGGCGTGCACCTTCTATCGGGCGTTGGGCGAGAGCACCGGCACGTCGCTCGTCGAGGAGGAGCAGATTGCGACGGCGCGCCAGTTGCTCGACTCGGCGCAGGGGCGGCGCGCGGACCTGCGCCTGCCGGTTGACGGTGTCGTGGTGGAGAAGGTCGCCGAGGACGCACCGACGCAGGTCGTTGCGTGGAAGGCGATTCCCGACGGCTGGATGGTCGTCGACGCGGGACCCGACACCGTCGCCAGCATCGCGGCTGACTGCGCCAGCGCTGGGACTGTTATCTGGAACGGCCCGCTCGGCATCTACGAGATCCCTGCGTTCGCAGTGGGCACCCGCGATGTCGCCCGCGCTCTTGCCGCGTCCGAGGCCACCACGGTGATCGGTGGTGGCGACCTTGCCGCCGCCGTCCAGGACGCCGGTGTAGCAGACAAGATCGGCTTTATCTCGACGGGCGGAGGCGCAACCATCGAGTTCCTCGAGGGCCGGACGCTCCCGGGCGTTGCGGCGCTTCGCGATCGCGAGGTCGCGCGGCGTTGACGCACTCCGGCGCGGGCGATGCCTCGTCCCGGCTCATGGTCGCCGGGAACTGGAAGATGAACACGACGGTGGAGGAAGGCATCGCACTCGCTCGCGCGGTGTGCGCGGCCGCGCCGGTTGACGGTGTCGATGTGGCCGTGCTCCCGCCGTTCACGCACTTGTGGGCGGTCCACGCGGTGCTCGGAGGCACTGGCGTGCAACTCGGTGCCCAGGATGTGTACTGGAAGGACGCCGGGGCGTTCACCGGGGAGATTTCGCCGGCGATGCTTGCCGGTTGGTGCGACCTCGTGCTCGTGGGTCACTCCGAACGGCGCCATCTCTTTGGCGAGCGTGATGACGAGGTTGGCAAGAAGTTCGTTGCCTCACTCGCTCATGGGCTCAAGGTGATTCTCGCTGTTGGAGAGACCAGTGACGAGCGAGACGCCGGGCAGACATTCGCCGTGGTCGACCGGCAGCTGGACGCGGTTTTCGCTCAGCTCGAGGGCGCGCCCGGAAGTGGTTCGTGGGTCATCGCATACGAACCGGTCTGGGCGATCGGGACCGGTCGCACCGCAACGCCCGAGCAGGCGCAGGAGGTCGTCGCGCATATCAAGCAGCACGTGCGCGACCGTCTCCTCGCCGACTCGCCGCGTGTGTTGTATGGGGGCAGCGTCACGGCGGCAAATGCCGCGTCACTGTTTGCCGAGCCGGACATCGATGGTGCGCTGGTGGGTGGCGTGAGCCTGCGCGCCGAGGAGTTCGGCGTCATCGTCGCTGCCGCTGCGCAGCGCGACGGCGCGTAGTCGGTCGCTGAGCGGTCGTTCCATGGAGCGTGTGCGAGACTTGGTGCCGGTTGACGCCGTCGCCCGTAGCGTGACGCCGTGAGCGGGGTACGGCCCTTCGTGCTCGTGATCCTTGACGGCTGGGGATGCAACGCGGACCCGTATGGAAACGCGATCGCTGCCGCGCGAACGCCCGAAGTCGATGCAATGGAGGCGGAGGCGCCGCACACGCAGGTCGACGCGAGCGGCGAGGCGGTGGGCCTGCCCGCCGGTCAGCAGGGGAATTCGGAAGTGGGGCATCTCACCATCGGCGCCGGGAGACTCATCTTCCAGCCACTGTCGCGCATCAGTCGCGCAATTGACGACGGGAGCTTTTACGAGAACCCCGCACTCTGCGATGCGGTCGACCGTGCCCGCGACCGCGGAGCTGCCCTGCACTGCCTCGGACTCGTTTCGCCCGGAGGAGTCCACAGCCATCAGGATCACGCCGTCGCGGTCGCCGAGCTTGCACGACGCCGCGGCCTCGACGCGGTCTGGTTTCATGCGTTTCTCGATGGCCGCGACGAGCCACCGACGAGTGCGGCAGGGTTCGTCCGAAGTTTCGGTGATGCTCTGGCTGGCGTCGGAGTCGGTGCAATTGCCTCGGTCGCGGGTCGGTATTTCGCGATGGACCGGGACAGGCGCTGGGATCGCGTGCAACGTGCCTACGAAGTAATCGCCGGTGCTGGGAATGGCTCCGCCACCGATGCCGTCGCCTATATCGAGGCGCAATACGCGGCCGGTATCACCGACGAGTTCGTGCCACCAGCGGCGATATTGCAGGGTGGTCGACGCATTCGCATCGAGGACGGCGACTCGATCATCTTCTTCAACTTCCGGCCGGATCGCGCCCGCGAGTTGAGTCACGCGCTGGTCGACAGCGAATTCGATGGCTTCTCACGATCACGGGTGCTCAAAGACGTGGACCTGGTGAGCTTTACCGAGTACGAGCGTGATCTGGAAGCGCACGTCGCGTTCCCGCGTGAGGATGTTGCTCACACGCTTGCCGAGGAGGTGAGCGCGGCCGGATTGCGCCAGTTCCACGTAGCGGAGACAGAGAAGTACGCGCACGTGACGTACTTCATCAACGGCGGACGCGAGTCGGCGTTCGTGGGTGAGGATCGGCTGCTTGTGCCGTCACCTCGCGTCGCGACCTATGACACGGCGCCGGAGATGAGTGCGACCGGCGTTACCGATGCCGTCGTCGCGCGACTCGAAGCAGGTGGTGATGCACTCATCATCGCGAACTACGCGAACGCCGATATGGTTGGGCACACGGGCGATTTCGACGCGACGGTGCTTGCAGTGGAATGTATCGACGCGTGCCTCGGTCGTGTGCGGCGAGCTGTGGAGGCTGCAGGGGGCGGCCTGCTGATCACCGCCGACCACGGCAATGCGGAGTACAAGATCGATCGGCGCGACGGGTCGTTGCTCACTGCGCACACGACGAGTCCGGTGCCGGTGATTGTGTTGGGTGCCGGGCCGGGGCCGCTCCGCGAGGGCGGGGGTTTACGTGACGTGGCGCCCACCGTGCTCGACGCGATGGGACTTCCCGTGCCGGCAGAGATGACGGGCCGGTCGCTGTTGAGGTCCTGAGCTTCGGGCTGTCGGATGCCGGCAGACGTGACCTGCTGGTGCGTGCCAGTCGTTGCGCTATGTCCGCCTTACGGTGCGTGCCAGTCGTTGCGCTATGTCCGCCTTACGGTGCGTGCCGACAGGATCGGCTCGTCACGACCGTTCATGCGCGTCGCATTTCTACGTGGCAGCGGGCGGCTGGTAGGGAACCGGTTCGATCTGGTCGACAGAGTGCGGTCCGCTCTGCCACCCGTCTCCGGGCCCGAGCGTGAGTGCGCACGCACCTCCACCGGCGTCGCACGCCACCGGCATCGTGTGGACTGCAACGCCGTCACTCCAACTCACCGTGATGGTCACGCTGAAGGACTCGGTCGCCGTGATCGTCACCCCGTTTGCCACGTGAGCGTAGTTGTGACTCACGGCGCACGGATCGGTCCATCGCTGCGTAGACGGGTCGTACGACGGCAGAAGCGAGGGCCCTTGCTCGATCGGACCAGCGGCACTTGAGCTCGACCCGTCGCCCCAGTTCCACAAGACCGGTCCAGGCGTGACCGTGACGTCGTAGAGCAGAAAGAGCGTGTACCCGCCGGTCACCGTAGTCGTGAGCGCGTGATAGGGGACAGGAGTAACTGGCACAGTCGAATCGGTCCAGACGCAGGTTGGAATGTGCACGAAGGTGCGCGATGTCGCGGCGCCACCGGGGAGCACGTCGATGCCACCGATGACCCACGATTTTGTCAATGCAGCGACGAGGTTCGCGCCAATCGGGAACGGTGGGTTGTTCAAGACGGTGGTACGCGGTGCCGGTGGAGGCGCGTTACCCGCGAGATACGGTGGGCTGAACGAGAATGTCGCGCCCACGCACTGTCCACCGAAGGGCGCAACAGACTGCGCGTCCTGCCAGCTGCCGCGCGTTCGCAGGAACGCCGTGACTGCAATCACGTGTCCGTCGACGTTGGCTGCCGTCGCGAGGCTGCCGGGGGCGGTGTCGGTAGCGTCGCCACCCGCGGGAATCGCGTCGGTGATGGTGTACGCGTACTGAGCGTCATACCCGTCGTAGCCGCCGGCAGCGTTCCTTGCAAACTCGGGATGGATGGAGAGCGCAGCGATCACCCCACCGCCCGGTGATGGCGATCCTGGTCCCACATGAAAAAGATGCGATTCCGGGCATGACATTCCCTGCGGATTCGGTCCCGGGGGTGGGATCCCGAGCGGGTTACGTGGATCCGTGCCCGTCGGCGTGATGTCCACCGGCAAAATCGGGAGATAGGTCCCTCCGGCACCGGCGACGAGCTTGCCGTGCGTAACCGCAGCCGTGCCCTCGCTTGACGGACCGGGTTGACTGCCGCTACCGCCGCCGCCTCCACCGGTGGCCATCACGGGCGTGATGGGCATCAACGCGAGGATCATGCACAGCACAAAGGCCGGGCGAAGCCGGCGAGTCATCGCCCGCACCAGGCAGCCGGGGGACCGTTGGGATCCTGGCAAGTCCCTCCGGCATCCGCGAACCAGATGTCACCGAGCACCGGATCCGTGCGTAGGACGCCTGGTTGGAAAACGGTCGTGTTCTGTGTGAAGTCGACGATGGTCGACGTCGTTCCATCCGCGCTTCGCAAGGTCTCGCTGCAGGGTCCGGAGTACACGATGACGAAGGCGTACGCGGCAGTTGTCTGCAGGCGTCTTCGCGCGAAATAAGCCTTGGCGGTGGCGTCAACCGGGAACAGCTTCCAACTCAGCGGGTAGAGGTTGCAGTCGGGCTGTTCGACGGTTCCACCGTTCTGCAGCACGTCGACCTCGTCCGCGGGAATCATCGAAGGGCCGACGAGGAAGCGGAGCATGAACAGCTGGTCGTGGCCCTGCGCCCACTTCCACCAACCGCTGTCCCAGTTGCTCGCGTCGGCCCAGTGCTGTGCCGTCCGGTCGGAAACCGCGCCGTTGGTCATGTTGACAACAGTCGGCGCCAGCGGAACGCCCTCCAACGCAAGCTCATTCGCTGGCGGCACTTCCGTGACCCAGTACGAAGACCAGAGTTGCTGGCACGCTGGCGACACCTGCGCGATCGACGTCGTGACTGTGACCGCAGCGCAAGGCCCAGCCGGAGCGGCGGCGGCCGCGCTCGAGCGTGGCGACTCGCTCAGGCGTGGCGACGCCACCCTCGCCGGTGCAATCGCCCCGCACGCGGTGCAGGCGAGCAGCCAGGAACAGATCATCGCGGTCTTTGCGTTTCCCCTCACCACCTCACCCGACACTCTCGCTGCGCGAGACGGACGTCAGGCGCCCAGTGCCCAATCCGCCTTCGACCCTTCCCGTGGGGCAACCAGCATGGCAGTTCTCTGTGGCCGTCAGTCGGGGACCTGGCGGCTCGTGCCGGTTGACACGCCGATCGGATGCTTCGTGAGTTCGGGTCTATGTACGCAAGGTGGTTGCGGCGAGAGTTAAGCGACCGATCAACATGAACGCGAAGATCTGGTCTTCCTCGGTATCGGCTTCCCGCGTCCAAATTTGGACGACCGCTCCGTCCGGCCTCAGACCCCGACCCCATCGGGCGCGCGCGTCCAGGTACGAAAGATGGGGGTGGGGGCGACCGCGAGCATGCGTCCGCTCTCGTCCCGAGCCAGCTGCCAGCCACCCTCATGGATCATCCAGTGGTGGCGATAGCAGAGCAGGACAAGATTGGCCACGTCGGTCGTCCCGCCCTGGCCCCAGTGGACCAGGTGGTGGGCGTTGGTGAAGCCCACGGGACGATCGCACCTCGGCCACTCGCAGCCGCCCGCCCGCGCCTGGAGCGCCGCCCGGGCAGCGACACCCGGCAGGCGGAGCTCCCGGCCCACCTCGATCACCGCGGACTTGGGGCCGAGCAGGATGCGCCGGATCCCGGCATCACAGGCGAGGCGTTGCACGGTGGTGGCGGTGACCGCGCCGCCGTACTCGAGGACGCCGCCGGGTGCACCGTCGAGGGCCATCACCGTCTCCACCGAGGCGGTGAGCTGGAGATGGGTTCTGGTCCCGCCGCTCCCGGGGACCGCGCCGATGTCGAGGGCGTGGGCGGCCACCTCGACGAGGGCGTCGGCGAGACGACGCTCGAAGCGGCGGGTGTCGCGCGCGCCGCTCGGCTTGGCAAGCGGGAAGACCGCGCTCTTGAGGGTGGCCGCGGCAAGCGGATCGAAGTAGCCCTTCACGGCGAGGAAGCCGCCTTCGCAGTCGGTGAACTCGCAGCGGTTGCGCTCGGCGTTGTCGACGTGCTCGCGGAGGACGGCGGCGGCGTCGTAGGCATGGCGGGCGTGGGTGCAGTCCATGCCGAAGCGGCCGACGGAGTGCTCGCGCGCCATCTGCAGGAGCGGCCCCTCGTCGAAGCCGAGCGCGCTGACCTGCGGCGTGGGAGTGCCCGGGTCCGTGAGGTCGGCAGCGCCATCGCCGCCGGGGCTGCCCGGGTCCGTGAGGTCGGCAGCGCCATCGCCACCCGTGGCCTCACCCCCGGCGTCGAGACCAGCGCCGTCGAGGCTCGTGGCATCCGCGATAGCGTCGAGACCCGCGCCATCGAGGCTGGTGGCCGCGACCCACTTCGGAGCACTCAGCGCTTTCGCCACGCTCGCCAGCAACGAGAAATGGGCAAAGCCGATCTCTCCGACATTCAGGGCAGTGACGCTCGCCGGCAACTGCCCCGCCTGATCGCCGGAGTTCACGGCTTTCGCCGCGGCCATGTTGGTCATGTGGCAGTTGTGCCGGATCCAGTCAATTGGGGAGACCGAGCCCGCAGCCTCGTACTCGTCGGTCAACGCGAACTTGGACGCACCGATCGCGAAGTCGAGCTCGAACAAATCCATGCCGTGGCGAAGGCGGATCAAGTCGTCGCCAAACTCGCGAGGAGTCAGCTCCCGCGCAGGCGAGGCGACGTAGCGGTCGATGGCGAGCATGAGCGTCCCAAGCGGATCGCCAGGTATCTCGGCATTACACACTCCTGTAGTATACACAAATAAGTGTATAGAGTCGAACTCGGTGGGAAGCACCAAACGTTCACCTCGCCGCAAGTTTCAAGAGGCTAGGCTGAACGGAATGGCCGGACCCGGTGAACTCAACTCTGCCCGCCTGCGTCGCGATCTCAGCCTCGCGCTACGCCGCCGCCTGACGATCGCAGCAGGTGTCGGCGCAGCCGGACTCACCATCGTCTTCTCACTGATCGCGGCCACCACTGCGCCGGGCCGGACGACACCTGACAGCACCGCACCGACACAACCCGATCCCACGTCCAACGCGCAGCAGCAACTGCCAAGCGACAACCAACCCGGTTTCAACCAGCAACCGAGTTTCGAGCAACCATCACAGGTCCCACAAAATGGCTTCGGCGGCTCTCCGGTCACGATCTCCGGTGGCTCCTAACCTCGGGAGCAACACCCCCGAGACACACCGAGAAAAGCTACTCGGTCAAAAGGGTCGCCAGCCGCGAGCCGTCGAGGTTGCCGCCACTCAGAATCGCGACCGTTCGCGGCGAGGATCGTCCGTCCACCATCGCCGCATACGCGAGCGCGCCGGCCCCTTCAGCGACCACCTTCACCTCGGTCGCAAGCCGCGCCACGGTCTTGCGCAGCGTGCTCTCAGGCACGACAACCCATTCACCGACAAGCGCACGCAGCCGCTCGAACATCACCATATCGAACGGCGCTGACGTGCCATCGGCGATCGTGTCGGGCACGAGCCCTGGCGCGCCGTTGACCGCAAACGCCTGAGGCCACAAGGGATATCCGTCCGACTGCACACCGATCACGTGCACGTCCGGCTTCAACGCAGCAAACCCGAGCGCGATGCCAGAGATCAATCCGCCGCCCCCAACAGGCACGATCACACGCTCCACGGCGGGAAGGTCCGCGATGATCTCGGGAACGATCGAACCGTGACCGAGGATCACCGATTCGTCCGCGAATGGATGAATGAACACCTCAGGTTCGTGCTCCCACGATCGTGTCGCGATCCATTCCAGGATGCGCTCGCGCGGCAGCAACACTGCCTCTGCACCGAGTTCGCGAACTCCATTGATCTTCAGCGCCGGCGCGTTGTCAAACATCAGGACACGACAGGGGACATGCAGCGAGCGCGCGACGTACGCGCACGCCAGCGCCGCGTTGCCGGCGCTGATCGTGATCAACCCGCGCGCCACGCGCTCACGCTCAATCGCGTGGGCAGCCGCAAAAAAACCGCGCACCTTGAAACTGCCAGTTGGCTGCAGCGACTCGAGCTTGAGCATGCCTCCACCGGGCGTTGGTATCAGCGGCGTGTGGCGCACGTGCGGAGCAACTTCGCGCGCGATATCGCTGATGCGACCAGCGTCGATACCGGCGACAACCGTCACAACGCAATCTCCGTTCCAACGCCCGCGGCGAGCGCGGCGTCGTACACGACTCGCGCCACCACCGCGTCCTCGAAGCCGCTGCCGGTCGACTTGTACACGGTGAGCTCATCGGCGCGCTGGCGGCCCTGCGCGAGTCCGGCGATAACAGCACCAACCTCCGTGATCGTCGCCGGATCGCGACCCTGCAGTTCGTGCGCACCGGCCGGCGGAGCGCTCTCCGCAGCGCCTTTCCATTCCACGAAGACACTGCCGCGCCGCATCGTCTCGGCGTCGACCTCGGGCCCGAAGGTTCCGCCGACCGACGTGACATGGGTTCCTGCGTCGAACCACTCGTACTGCGTGATCGGCTCGCGCGCGTCGGTGCAGCAGCAGACGACGTCCGCGCCGCGGATCGCGGTTTCGAAGCCCGACACGACCACGCACCGCGGGTCGCTCGCCGCAAGCGCCGCGGCCCGCCCCGCGTCGCGCGAGGCGATCCGGATGGTGGTGAATTCGCGGACCGTCGCGACCGTCGCCAGGTGCGAGTGCCCCTGCACGCCGGCGCCGAGGATCGTCAACGTCGTGGCGTCAGGACGGGCGAGAACGCGCGTGGAAACCGCGGCGCCTCCACCCGTCCGCATCGCGGTGATGTACTCGCCATCCATGACGCTCAGCAGGGAGCCGTCGTGCTCGTCAAAGAGGGTGATCACTCCCTGATGGCTCGGAATCCCGCGCTCGTCGTTGCCGGGAAACACGCTCACCGCCTTCAGCGCGAAGCCGCGATCCGCAACCCATCCGGGCATCGCACCGAGCAGGCCTGCCGGAGCGCGAGCGGCGCTTCGCGGGGGTACCGACGCCTGGCCCGTGGAGTACGCGCGAAACCCCGCCTCGAGCGCTTCGAGCATCGCCGGAACCGAAAGCAACCGCTCGACGTCCTGTTTGCTGAGAACGAGCATGACCGGGCATGTTGGCACGGTTAGGCACAATGGAGCCGATGAGCACAGAGCAAGCGCAAACCTCGCAAGGCACGGCCAGCCGGGAGTTCGACGCCGTGATCTTCGATCTGGGTGGCGTCATGACCGAGCCCCTCTTTCACCATCGGACCGACGTGCCACCGGAGTTCTTCAGCGTCATCGCCTTCTTTCTCGGCGAGTTTCGCGACCACTACCACCTGACCACCGGCGTGCACGATCTCCATCTCCTCGAGATGGGGAAGATCTCGGACGACGAGTTCTTCGACCGGATGATCGCCCGCTACATCGAGGCGGGCAATGAGCCGGTGGATCCGCGCGACGCCCAGAAGTTCGTGTTCGGGCAGGGCATGGTGGCGTGCGGCGCCATGGTGGACGCCGTTCGCCAGATCCGCGACGCCGGGTACAGGACGGCGATGCTCACCAACATCTCCCGCGAGGGCGAGGCGATCTTCACCAAGCTCTTTCCCGTCGACGAGCTCTTCGATGTGATCGTCAACTCGTCAAAAGTGGGCATGCGCAAGCCGGATCCGGAGATATACCTCCTGACCTGCAGGCGCCTCGGCGTCGCGCCGGAACGGTGCCTCTTCCTCGACGACCTCCTTTGCAACGTCGAGGCGGCGCAAGCCCTGGGCATGCAGACGATCCAGTGCCTCGATCCCGTCGCGGCCGCGGGCGAGGTCGTGCAGCGTGTGCTGGGTCATCCCGCAGCCGCTGAGGCCGGGGCGGGAGCGTGACGGACGACCGCGCCGAGCGGTCGATCGCCGGCGATGGTCAGCCTCTCGAGATCGCCGGGATCACCGACCGCGGGCCGGTCCGCACGCAGAACCAGGACGTCTGGGATGCACGCATCTCCACTGACGGACGATCGGCCGTGCTGGCACTGGCCGATGGCATGGGTGGCCATAGAGGCGGGCTCGAATCGGCCGAGGCGGCGGTCACCGCGGCGATGGGCGTCCTCACCGAGGCAGAGCCCGTCCACGATGCGACGGGGACGCTGCTGCGGGCCGTGGCGGCGGCGAATGACGCGGTGGCCGTGGCTCGCGTGGCCATCGGGGGCAACCCAGGTACGACCCTTGTGCTCGCCATCATCGTCGGCGCCCATGCCACGGTGGCCAATGTCGGCGACAGCCGAGGCTATCTCGTGAACAGCGACGGTGCGCGCCAACTCACCGACGATCACTCATGGGCCGCGGGCCAGGTGCGTCTCGGCGTGCTGAGTGAGGCGGAGGCACGCCACCACGCGAAGCGCAACCTCATCGAGCGAGCCGTGATGGGGGACTCGGTCGAAGCGGACATCTTCGAGGTCGACGCGAACCCGGGCGACGTGCTCCTGCTGTGCTCGGACGGGCTCTGGGAGCCGCTGTCCGATCCGGTGCTCGGGGCTATCGTGGCTGCGCCTGATCCCCTGGGAGTCGCGCTGACCCGCGCGTGCGATGCCGCGCTGGCGGCAGGAGGGACGGACAATGTGACCGTGGTCGCGGCTCGCTGGCTCCCTTCATCCGCTAACGTCTGACGGCGATGGCACGTCTGTACGCGCAGTTCGGGGCAGTCCTCTTTCTGGTGGTGGGCTTCGGCGGCCTGTTCACCGGCGATGCCGGCACGCTGATCAATCACCTGCCCGGTGGCAACATCGGGCCGATGACCCTGCATCTCACCTACGTCAGGGACGTGCTGGACCTGGTCATCGGTGGCGCGCTCGCATACGCGGGGTTTCGCGCCGAGCAGCGCATCACCGATGAGATCGTCCTCACCGTCGGCGTGGTGCTGCTGCTGCTGGCGCTGATCGGCTTCGTCAATCCCGACACGGCGACGAAAGCCCGGAGCATCGCGGGGATCCATTTCACCGAGGTGATGAACATCTTCGATCTCATCACCGGCGCGCTCGGCGTGCTCTGCGGGCTGGGCGGGACAGCGAGCGAAACAGTCACCGCCTGAGCCCCGGCAGCGCCGGGCAAGGCGACCCCCCGGGCGTCTCCGAGAGCGCCTACGTCGCTGATCGCGCGCCGGAAACCCTGGTTAGACGGTCGCGGCGCTCGCGCCCGCCGTGCCGTTCGCCGCGTGCTCGCCGCGATGGCGCGCAGTGGCCACCAGATGCACAGCGCCACTCGCCATGGGCATGGCCTTGCTGAGCGTGCGTCCGGTGGACTTCGCTCCTCCGCGTGCAACCGCAGCAGCCATCCGCAGTTGCGCGCGCGTCTTGTCGCCGGTCTGCGGCGCGACGCAGAGACCGATTGCGGTTCCAACCACAGCACCGTGCATCAATCCGCGGATGTAGCCCATGCGTACGCGCCTCCCGTGTCGGGTCGATTGTTCGTATCCACCCTACACGCCTGGGACTTTTGAGCGAGGCGAGCAGCCTCAGGTCAGCGACGTGGCGGACCAGGGGCCGTCCGGCACGATGCGGAGACGCTCGACAGGACGCCCCGCAATCAGGTGCTCGTCGATGATCTCGTCGACATCGGCCACCTGCAGGTTGCCGTACCAGACGCCGTCCGGGTAGACGATGAGGATCGGGCCCTGGTGGTGCTGCTGGTTGCAGCCCATCCTCGTGGTGCGAACCCACGTCAGCTCGAGGCGCTCGACCTCGTCGCGGAGCCGCTGCAGGATGTGCTCCGACCCCTGTCCGCCGCAGTGGTGGCGCCCGACCGTCGTGCAGACAAAGACGTGGAGATTCCGCGGCGTGGGAGCGCTCATCACGCTCAATGGTCGCCCACGCGGGCGCGGCTTCGCCCTGGGCTCGCGTGCCAAAGTACCCGTGGCATGGATTTGAGCTTCGCCTTCTTCGCCGACAGCGCGGTGGTCCCGCCCGACGGGAAGCTCTACGTGCTCGGCGGCGGATTCAGCGCCCTGTCAATGGCGCAACTCCCGGGCCGGGCCGCGTTTGCGGTGGTGGCGGGCTTTCGGTTCAGCGCGGCCGACGTTGGCCAGGCGCACCAGGTCGAGTTGCGGCTCACCGACTCGCAGGGGAAGCTCGTGCTCGCGCCGGTCACCCTGCAGTTTCAGGCGGCGGGCGCGCGGCTCGTCCCGGGACAGGAGGTGAGCATCTCCACGGTCACCGTCCTGCAGCCGATGTTCGGCGAGCCCGGCGTGTACATCACCGAGTTCTGGACGGGCGGCAACCGCATCGGCGCGATCAACCTCAACGTCGAGGAGCGCAAGCCACCGGCACCCGTGCCGGCGGACCGGCCCAACTGATCGCTGCCCCGGTCAGTACTCCGTAGCAGCCGCGCGGGGTCTCCGGATCAGTCCTCGCAGAAGTCGCGCCTGCCCTGGTGAGTACTCGATGGAACCCGCGCCTCGCTTCCGGATCAGTACTCGTAGAAGCCGCGCCCGCTCTTCTTCCCGAGGTACCCCGCCGACACCATGCGGCGAAGCAGGGGAGGCGGTGCGAAGTCGCTGTTTGCGTACTCCTCGTAAAGCGATTCGCACACGAACATCGCGGTGTCGAGGCCGATGTAGTCGAGGAGCTGGAGCGGGCCCATCGGATGACCGCAGCCGAGCCGCATGCCCTCATCGATGTCATCCCGGGTGGCGAAGCCCAACTCGTACAGCCTGATCGCGTGCGTGAGAAACGGGATCAGCAGCAGGTTGACGATGAAGCCGCCGCGGTCCTGCGCAACGATGATTCGCTTGCCCAGGCGCTCGCCCAGGGCGCGCGTGTCGTCGAGCGTCTCGTCGCTGGTGGCGATGCTCCGGACCACCTCGATGAGCTTCATCACCGGCGCCGGATTGAAGAAGTGCGTCCCGATCACACGGTCCGGTCGCCGCGTTGCGCGCGCGATCTCGATGATCGGCAGCGCCGACGTGTTGGTCGCGAGGATGGCGTCCGGCGCGACGATGTCGTCGAGCCGCGCGAAGAGCGAGACCTTCGCCGGGAGCTGCTCGACGATCGCCTCGACGCAGAAGTCGCACTCCGCGAAGTCCTCCAAGCGGGGGGTGAACGTCAGCAGATCATTGATGCGATCGACGTCGTCGTCACTGAGCTTTCCGGTCTTGCGGCCGCGTTCCAGCGACGCGCCGACCCGGCGCTGCCCCGCCGCCAGTTGGTCAGGCCCTGCTTCCGTGACCAGGGTCCGGATGCCGTTGCGGGCGCAGACCTCGGCGATTCCCGAGCCCATCAGCCCGGCGCCGATGATGCCCACGCTTCCGATCTCCATGGTTGGCTCTCCTGTGAAGCGGCGGTCTCCTGCGACAGCGGTCATCCGGCCGCGTCGCGCAGTCTGCCCGAGGGCGGGCGGGTCACGCACCTATGATGGGCGGCATGGTGTCACCGGGCACGGTCGCGCTCGTCAGCGACGACCTCATGTTCGCCAGCCGGCTCAGCACCACCATGCGCCACGCCGGCGGCAGCGCGGTCATGGTCACGGGCGATGCGGTCCCGGACGTGGCCGTGCTCTTCGTGGATCTGAACACTGCAACCGATCACCGCCTCGCGCTGATCAGCCGCGTGCACGCCGAGCGCCCGGATCTCGAGATCGTCGGCTTCTCGCACCACCTCGAGATCGATCTGCGCCGCCTTGCGCGCGCCGCCGGGGCGACGAGGGTGGTGAACAACGGGTCGATCGAAGCAGTGGCGCTGCGGCGATCGGGCGTGAGCGCGGCGAGCCGGTCATGAGCGGCATCGCCGTCGACATGGACGCACGTCTCCGCTCCGAGGTGGACAGAACTCGCGAAGAGGTGGTGGAGACCCGGCGCGCGCTGCATCGAAACCCGGAGCTGTCGTCGCATGAAAGTGAGACCGCCGAGCTCGTCGCGCGGCGTAGCGCCGAACTCGGCTTCACCGTGCGAACCGGTGTCGGCGGCACCGGCGTGCTGGCCGATCTCGACAGCGGGAAGCCCGGTCCGACGCTGATGCTGCGCGCCGACATGGACGCGCTCCCAATCGTCGAGCGCGGCGATCATCGTGTGGTCACCTCTGCGGTGGAGGGCGTGATGCACGCGTGCGGTCACGACGGCCATGTGGCGATGACTCTCGGTGCCGCGACTGCGTTGGTGGCGCTGCGCGACGGCTGGACTGGACGCCTGCGCCTCTGTTTCCAGCCCGCCGAGGAGACGGCCTCGGGCGCGATCCCGATGATCGCGGACGGCGCCGCAGAGGGGGTCGACCGCGTCCTCGGCATTCACTTGTGGGCGCCGCTCGAGACCGGGCGAGTTGCTGTCAAGTCTGGCGTCATCTTCGGGAGCGCCGACAGCTTCTCTGTGCGCATTCAAGGGCGAGGCGGTCACGGAGGCATGCCCCACACCGCGATCGATCCCATCGTTGTGACTGCGCAGGTGATCCTCGCGATTCAGACGATCATCAGCCGCGAGACATCGCCGTTTTCGCCGGCGGTGATCACCATCGGTCGCGTCACGGCGGGCACGGCGTTCAACGTGATCGCCGATTCAGCGGAACTACTTGGCACGACAAGGGCAATCGACGCCGACGAGCGCGACCGCCTGCTCAGACGTGTCGCGGAGATCGCCACAGCGGTCGCCGGCGGATACGGCGCTGAAACGCAGTTCTCGCGCGGAACCGGTTGTCCGCCGGTGGTCTCGGACACCGCGATGGCCGAGTTGGTACACCGCGCCGCGGCGGCAACGGTTGGCGATGACCATGTCGACATCGCCGTGCCCATCACCGTCGGTGACGATGTCGCATGTTTCCTCGAGCGCGCCCCCGGCTGCTACTTCCTGGTCGGCGCCGGCCATCCGGAGCTCGGCCCCGTCCCTCCGCACCACAGCGCCGATTTCGACATCGACGAGGCGGCATTGCCTGTCGGCGTCGAGACACTCGTGCGCGCGAGCCTGGACGTCCTCGGCTGATGGATTTCATCCGCTCGCGCGAGGACCGGAACAACCTCTACAACAACGTGGATCTCACGCCGCGGCCGACGTCCGAATCCGACACGCTGCTTTCAGTTGCCATGGAGATCGAGCACGCGAACAACTCGGGATACGTGCATGGGGGCACGATCATGCGGCTGGTGGACACGGCAGCGGGCATCGCCGCGGTCAAGCACGCGCGGCGCCGCGTCGTCACCGCGACGATGGATGAGATGAGCTTTCTCGCACCGGTGTACATCGGCGACCTGCTCACCGTTCGCGCCCGAGTGAACGACGCGCACTTCTCGTCGATGGAGATCAGCGTCCGCGTCGACGTCGAACGGATTCCCTCAGGCGAGCACTGCATGTGGCAAGCGCGCATCTCGTTTACGTCGGCCTCGACCGCGACGGCCGCCCGGCCGAAGTCGCCAAGGTGATTGCCGAGACTGACGAGGAACGCCAGCGTCAGGCCGAGGCGCGCGTGCGCCGCGAGCAGCGCCTGCTGCGCAAGCGCGCGCTGGCAGAGGCCCTGTCGAGCACAGACGGTTAGGTAGGATGATCTGGCAATGCCCGAGGTGACCGCCCCGCTGACTGTTCGTGACGCGACGGCCGAGGTCCCGACTGCACGCCAGCACATCCGCTTCGCGTTCTACCGCGTGCGCCCAGACTGGCGCCTGCGTCCGCCCACCGAGCGGGCCGCCGACCGCGAGGAGGTGGCCGCCCTGGTGCGCGAGATCGGTGATCGCGATGGTGTCCTCATCCGCTCGTACAGCACCGTCGGCACGCGCGGCGACGCGGATTTTCTGTTCTGGGTCGTGAGCGAGCGCGTCGACGACCTGCACGAGTTCTCCGCTCGTCTCAACCGCACGCGACTCGCCGCATATCTCGAATCGCCGTACAGCTACTTCTCGATGACGAAGCAGAGCATGTACGTCGAGAAGCACCGTCACGAGAACCAGGAGGGGAGAAGCAACCGCCTGGTCATCGCGCCGACCGGTCGCCGCTATCTCTTCGTGTATCCCTTTGTGAAAACTCGCGCGTGGTACCGGCTGAGCGCCGAGGAGCGTCAGCGCCAGATGAGCCAGCACATCGCGTTGGGCCACAAATACCCGGGGGTGAAGATCAACACCACGTACTCCTTCGGGCTTGACGATCAGGAATTCGTGGTCGCGTTCGAGAGTGACTCCGTGGCCGATTTTCTCGACCTCGTGCACGAGATGCGTGACACCGAGGCGTCCACGCACACCGTGCGTGACGTGCCGTCATTCACGTGCATCGCCATGGACGTCGACGAGGTGCTGTCCGCCCTCGGTTAGCCGGCGAGCACGGCGCGGCGCCGTTCTGCACTCTGCATCGACGCAAGCATCACTTCCATGATGTGCATGACCTTGACGTCAGGCGCATAGCGCGCGGCTCCGGCGCGGAGCTGGAGCAGGCACGAGACGTTCTCGGTGACGACGATCTCCGCTCCGCTCGCGCGGATGTTGTCGAACTTGCGCCGCAGAATCGCCTCGCTGCGTTCGGGTTCACGGGCGAAATACGAGCCCGCTCCGCCGCAGCACATGGCACGCTCGTTGAGGGGGACGATCTCGAGATGCGGGATTTTCTCGAGCAGGCGGCCCATCGCGCCGCGCTCGGGACCATCGATCGGCAGCGCGCACGGCTCGTCGATCGCCACGCGCCAGCGCAGCGGGCCGAGATCGCCGCGCATGCCATTGCGGTCGAGGAAATCACTCGCGAGCGCGGTGTGATGCGCAACGTCGCGAGCGCGAGCGCCGACCTGGCGATCGTCACCGGCGATGCTGCCGTACTCGCGGTAGTGCTCGGTGCACGATGCGCTGTCGCCGATATAGGCGTCGACGTCGAGGTTGGTCATCGTGCCGCTGTTCCTGACAGCCATGTCGATCATGGCGTCGCGGTCGCCGAGCGTTCGCGCGGGAAGGCCGCTGCAGCCGAGTTGCGGAACCTGCACGTCGTAGCCCGACGCGAGCAGGACACGGAGGGTCGCGTCGGTTGCCTCGGGGACAGTGAGATTCTGGAGGCAGCAGACGAGCACCGCGACAGATCCTCGGACGGGCTCCGCCACCGGCGGCAGGTCCGCGAGCATCTGGTACACGGTCTTGTCGGGCGGCGGCCCGCTCTGCTCGGCGAGGGCACCGAGCGTCCCCATCCATGACAGCAATCCGATCCGGTTCGCGAGCCCGTAGAGCCCCGTTCGCTTCGTGAAGCGCGCGAAGCCGTGGAGCGCGCGGAGTGCGCCGGGCCGCGGCAGCACCGTGCGCAGCGCGAAGGACTGTCCCCAGGGGTATCCCTCCTGGGCGTGCAACTCCTGGCGCGCTCGGCTGACGATGTGTCCTGTCGGCACGCGCGGGGCGCAGGCGGCAACGCAGTTGTCGCAGGTGAGGCAGCTCGAGAGCGGCCCCTCGGCGATGTCTTTCAGCTCGAGGCGACCCTCCATCGCATCGCGGATGAGGGCGATGCGCCCGCGGGCCGTCTCCCACTCGACGGGATTGACGACGTATGCCGGGCACGTGGCCTGACACAGCGAGCACTTGTTGCACTCGCTCGCCGCCTCGTAGACGTCGGCAAGGAAGCGGGGGGTCGGGACGGCGGCGCCGGCCATTGGGCCCGGATTGTAGACGACATCGCAAACGGCTCCACCGTCGATGGCCGGACCGCGCCGATCCGTAGAGTTGCGTCGATGATCGCGGACTACTACGTCGAGTCCTTCACGGCCGAGGAGCAGCAGCTGCTGGCGCCGTACGTGACCAACCTCGACCGCCCGGTCTTCGCGCTCACGAACCTCCCGCAGGTGACCGCCGCTGCCCTCTTCGCTCGATACAGCCGCAGCTCGAAGAGCCTCCGCCGCCTGCTGGTCGACGAGTTCCTCACCGGCGATGCCGGTATCAAGCCGGCTTCCAGCGCCGGCCGCGAGCGAGCCTCGGATCTGTTCGGCCGCGTGCTCGCGGAATACGGCGACGATTCGGTGGCGCAGCTCGCAGGCGTGCACCTCGCCTGCGAGCAGGTGTCCCAACCCCTCGCCAAGGCAATCGAGTGGGGACGTCTCGCCGCGTACCTGGAGCAGTCGACGCGCTACATCCCGTACACCGACCGCCGCGACGGTCACTACCGCTACCTGCGCGACGCCGGGGTCCTCGCGTCTCCGCTCGGCGCCACCTACGTCCGGGCCATGGACATGCTCTTCGACACGTACTCGGCACTGCGCGAACCGCTCACGCGCCATCTCGACGAGACACTTCCCCCTGAACCGGACGTCAACGCGCGCAAGCGAGCGATCCGCGCCCTGGCACTCGACCTCATGCGCGGGCTGCTGCCGGCCGGCACCGTCAGCAATGTCGGCATGTACGCGTCGCCGCAGGCGTATGAGCAACTCGTGCTCCGTCTGCGCGCGCACCCGCTCCCCGAGGCGCGAGCGTACGCAGAGCTCATCAACACCGAGGTGCAGCTGCTCATCCCGGAATTTCTGACGCGCCTCGACCGTCCCGATCGCGGCGGTGTGTGGGTCGACTACCTGCGCGAGACGGCGGCTGCGATAGCCCGTGACGCGGAGCGGCTCGCGCCGGAAAACGAGTGGGGTCCGTCAGGAGTGACCCTTGTCGAGTGGGACGGCGACGGGGAGGATCGCATCCTCGCGTCGGCGCTCTTCCCGTACTCGCATGCGTCGCAGGAGCGACTGCTCGCCGCAGTGCGCCCACTCTCGGAGGCCCGCCGTGCCGAGATTTTTGCCGCGGCCGTCGGGCACCGCGGCAACCGGCGCCACCGGCCCGGGCGCGGCTTCGAGCACTGCGACTACACGTTCGAGGTCGTCTCCGACTACGGCGCGTTCCGCGATCTGCAACGCCATCGGATGCTCACGTTGCAGTGGCAGGAACTGACTCCATCGCTCGGGTATGAAGTGCCCGACGCAGTGGTGGACGCGGGGCTGGGCGAGCGATGGCACGTCGCCGTGCGCGAGGCAGAGGCAGCGTATCGCGAGATCGCCGACGCGTTCCCGCAGCAGGCGGCGTACCTGGTGACCCTCGGGCACCGCATGCGCTACGTCATCAAGCTCAACGCTCGAGAGGCGATGCACATGATCGAGTTGCGCACCTCGCCGCAGGGACATCCGAGCTACCGGCAGATCTGCCAGGAGATGCTCCGCCTCATCGACGAGGTTGCCGGCCATCACCTGGTCGCCGGAGCGATGCGTTTTGCCGGGTCGGACGACGTTCACCTGCCGCGATATGCCGCCGAGGCCGCGAGCAGGGTGGTCACGGACTAGGAGGCGGAGCGGTCTGCTGTTGTCCCGAGTGAGTCAATGCCCTCGCAGGGCTTCGGTCCGGGGTCGGCCACGCTGAGTACGTCAATGGCACTCTGAGGTCGTGAAGCGTCGCGTCACATCGCTTGTCGCGTGGGTTGGAAAGACCTACCCCGGCCGGCTCATGTCCGAATTCGGTTCGACCAAAGCAGGCAACTACGCGTCGGGGATGGCCTTCAACGCGTTTGTGAGCATGTTCCCGCTCATCCTCGGGCTGCTCTCGATCCTCGGCTACGCGACGCAGGCGCCCAGGGCGAAAGCCAATGCGCTGAATGCCATCCTGGCGTTCTTTCCGAGCGATGCGCACGCCGAGTTGCAGACCCTCTTCAACTCCGTCCGGCACCATTCGGGGCTCCTCGGCGGCGTGAGCATCATCGGCCTGCTCTGGAGCGGGAGCAGCCTTTTCACCGGTATGGAGTTCTCACTCGGCGTGGTGGTCGGCGTGGGGCAGCGCAACTTCATCCGCCAGCGAGCGATGGCGCTGGTGATGACCATCCTCTTCATCGTGGCCATCGTGGTCACGATCGGCGTGAACTCGTTGATCGTGCTCCCGGGCATCATCTGGGGCTTCGAGCCGCTCGCGGGGCTGATCGTGTGGTGTCTGTTCATGCTCGCGATCTATCGCCTCGTTCCCAACCGGACCTACCGGGTCCGCGACCTCTGGCGCGGGGTCCTCATCGCGAGCGTCGCCATGGAGGCGCTGACGCTGCTCTGGCCGGTGTACACGCACTTCTCCAAGGGTTCTTCCACCTACGGCGCTGTGTTCGCGCTCGTCTTCCTCCTTGCCAGCTGGCTGTACTTCCTCGCCGAATTCATCCTCCTCGGAGCGGTCGCCAACCGCATGCACGACGGCGAACCGGACGCCCGGGGGCTGCTCGCCGAGCGAACGGCACGTCGAATACGCGTCGCGGACGGGTCTCGGAGCGATGGCAAGGTTTCCCGGACGGGGGTCTGACGTATGATTCGTAAGGTCATGGCAATCACCACTCCGTCCATCGTCACGATCTCCGACACCGCCCGTGAGCAGCTCAAGGGCCTCATCGCCGACCAGCCGGCCGATCGCGCACTCGGACTTCGGGTCTTCATCCAGTCCGGTGGGTGCTCCGGCTTCTCGTACGGCATGGGCCTGGATGAGAATCCGCCCCGCGAGGACGACCAGGTGGTCGACGTCGAAGGTGGCCTCAAGGTGTACGTGGATGCGTATTCCTCGCAGTACCTGCAGGGCGCCGAGATCGACTACGTGGACGAGTTGATGGGCGGTGGATTCACCATCCACAACCCGAACGCCGTTCGCACCTGCGGCTGCGGGCACTCGTTCCAGACGGCCAACTCCGCGGGCGAAGCCAAGTCCTGCTCGCACTGACCTAGCGGACGCCTGGGTCGGCGGCTGACCGCCGGTTTATCCGGCTGGACTCGTTGATTCGTATGGCGTGGAGCACGGCTATCGTCATCGCGGCGGCAACGCCGAGCGCCGCGGCCATCGCATAGATCGCCCGCGGACTCAGCACGACGGCGACTGCACCACCGATCAGCAGGGACGCCCCTTGAGCGCCTCCGATTGCGGCATTGGCGGCGGCCGACACCCGTCCCCGCGCGGAGTCCGGCGTCCGGCGAAGCAGCAGCGTTGAGTAGCTGGCGGCCGCGTAGCCGTTCGCGAGCCCACCGAGAATCGACAACGGAACGAGCATCCACACCGCCGAAACCACCGCGAAGGGCGCGAGGGCGGCGCAGGCGCCTCCCGCGCCGACGATGGTTGCCCATGACTGGACACGCCCGGTTCTGAGGCGTCCGGCGCCGAGCGATCCGGCGACCATTCCTGACATCCAGGCGGCCATGACGATCCCGTACCAGACGCCGCTGGCGTGCAGCGTGCTCCGGATCAGGAAGACGAGCACGACGTCGACCATCCCGACGAGAAGAACCACCAGTCCCAGCCCGACAGTGAGTGGGGCCAGCACCGGGTCGCTTCGAAGGATTTCGAAGCCGCCTCGTGCCCGGCCCGAGCGACCGTCGCGTCCGAAGTCCCTCCGGCCGCCGCCGGGTGCGGACGAGCACCGCCGCAACGGTCATCACGGCGAAGGTCGCCGCGTCGATGGCCAGGGGCAGCCCGCTCCCGAAGGCTCCGGCCAGCAGGCCGCCGACCGCGGGGGCTCCGACGAGGACGAGGGCGTTCAATGACTGCTGAGCCGCTACCGCGCCGGCGATGTGGTCCTCGCCGACGATCCGCGGGACGAGCGCGGACCACGTAGCGGCGGTCACCGACGCTGCCGCGCCGAGCAGTGCGACCAACACCACGATGGCCACGACCGTGTGCACGAGGATCAGCGGGACCGTGCACGCCACCTCGATCAATCCGGCGCACACGAGCAACCGCCGGGAGTCGTGGGTGTCAACCAAGCGGCCCACCGCGCGGGAAAGGAAGAGCAGCGGAATCACCCCGGCGGCGAGCAGCAGGCCGACCTCGTACGGCCGGGCGCCGTCGGCTTGCAGGCGGAGGGTCAGGGCGACGAGTGCGACCTCATCGCCGAAGGTCGAGATCATCCGTCCTGAGAGGGCGACGACCAGATCGCGCCGTCCCGGGTTTTTCTTCAGCATATGTTGAACAGTATTTGCTGAATAACTCGTTGTCAAGGAGTACGCTTAGTCTCGATGCCAGAGGACCGCGACCCGCTGACCTCGCGGGAACAGAACGCCCCGCTTCGCGTCGACGAGCCTCGAAGCATTCGTGCCTGGGCTCACCCGGCCCGCCTGGCCATCCTCGACGCCCTGTCGACGGGCGATGAATTGACCGCCACCGAGTGCGCAGAGGTGACCGGCCTGAGCGCCAGCGCGACGGCGTACCACCTGAATTTGCTGGAGCGCTACGGAATCGTCGAACCCGCACCAGCGCGGCCCGACCGTCGGGAGCGCCCGTGGCGGATAACCGAACGCCGGATCACGGTCGATCTGGACGCCTCGACGCCAGCCGCCGCAGCAGCAACGTCGGCAGTGACGGCGGCGTACATCGAACTCGACGCGAGCAGTCGGGGTCGAATTCCTCGAAGGCGCGCACGCTGAACCCGAGGAGTGGCGGGATGCCGCGTCCATGAACACCGCCGACCTGTGGCTGACCGTGGAAGAGACCCAGCAGATGATGCGCCAGCTCGGAGCCGTGCTCGACCCATATCGTGGTCGGACGTTGCGCGGCGAGAAGCCGGCGGGCAGCCGCCGAGTTCGTGTGTTGAACGTCGTTGTCCCGCACCGCCGGACCCGACGGGGAGTGGTCTCAGGCCACCGGGACGGCTGAAACGGCCGCGGGTCTGCGGCGCATCGTTGATGCGGCGTCGCGGTCGTGGATCGCGAGGGCGATGATCGCGCCGACGCAGGTGAACCCGGCGGCGGCAAAAAACGCGACGCGGAAGACGCCGACGTTGCCGGCGAGGCCGGACGCGCCGGCCTGGGTGCCGATGATCGTCGAGAGCGTGGCGACGCCCACCGCGGATGCGAGTTGACGCTGCGCGTTGTACAGCGCCGTCGCGCGTCCAGTGTCGCGGGGTGAGATCTGCGCGAACAGCCCGGCGTTCATCGAGATCACCACGTAAGCCCAGCCGACTCCGACAAAGAACATGACGGCACGGAAGAGCCAGAGGTTGCCGTTCAGGGTGACGGCGAGCAAGCACGTCGCGGCAGTGACGCCGATGAGCCCGCCGCTGATGAGCCGGCGCGGACCGATGTACGGGTAAATCCGCCCCACCAGCTGCGACGACACGAGGACGCCGAGCGCCTCGGGAGCTGTGCTCGAGCCGGAGACGAGCGCTGACAGCCCGCGCCCCGTCTGCAGCCAGATGGGCGCGATGAAGAGCAGGCCGAGGAACCCACCCGAGGCGAACAGCGACGCCAGGTTGGCGACGCCGAACAGGCGGTTGCGCAGCAACCGGAAGTTGATCATCGGCTTCTCGGTGTGCAACTCCACCCAGACGAGCACGGCGATCAAGGCGGCGCCGGCCGCGGCCGTGATATCGATGGCAGGAGACCCCCAGCCGAGCGTCGCGGCCTCGCTGAGCGCGTACAGGAACAGCCCGAAGCCTGCGGCGGCAAGGAGAAATCCCGGAACGTCGAAGCGCTCGCCGGCGCGCTCGCGATGCTCGGTCAGCTTGAGCGCGCTGAAGGCGAGAGCTGCCACACCGATCGGGAGGTTGACGAAGAACACCCATCGCCAGGACAGGCTGTCGACGAGCGCGCCGCCGATGAGCGGGCCGAGTGCCGGCGCCATCACGGTCGGAATCACCAGCAGTCGCGCCACGCGTGCGCGCTCTGCCGGTGGGTATGCGCGGTACAGCATCGCCATGCCCACCGGTGTCAGCATGCCGCCGCCCGCACCCTGCAGAACCCGGAACAGCACCAGCTCGAGCACGGATTGCGAGAGCCCGCACAGCGCGGACGCGAACGTGAACAGCGAGATCGCGACGAGGAACGTGCGCTTGGTGCCGAATCGGTCACCCACCCACCCGGAGGCGGGGATCCAGATCGCGAGGCTCACGAGGTAGCCGACCACCACACCGTCGGTCGCCGCCGGGCTGACCGTGAAGCTTCGCGCGATCGCCGGCAGCGCGACGTAGACGATCGTGACGTCCATGATCGTCATGAACATCGCGGCCACGTAGATCATCGCGATGATCTGCTGGTAGGAGAGCCGGATTCCGCGCATCCGGACATCGTCGCTCAGCCACGTCCGACGGCGCGTCGATTCGATCCCCTGTTTTGCTCGAGGCGCTCTGGGTAAGCTTCACGACATGGAGATCAAGGAACTGGGGCACATCGTCCTGTACGTGCACGACATCGATCGATCCGCCGCGTTCTACGGCGACGTTCTCGGGTGGAAACGACTGCAATCCGCGGAGACGGGCCCGCTGGGGCGGATCCCCGTGGCCCTGTTCAGCAGCGGCCGCACCCACCACGAGCTGCTGCTCATCGAGGTCGGCCCGGACGCGCAGGAACTGCCGCGTGGACGCCATGTCGGCCTCTATCACTTCGGTCTCAAGGTCGGTGACTCGGACGACGAGTTGCGTGCCGCGCTGTTGCGTTGCCAGGAAGCAGGCGTGCACATCGTCGGCTCCAGCGACCACACCGTCACCCACAGCCTCTACATCGCCGATCCCGACGGCAACGAGATCGAGCTCTACATCGACGTGCCCGGCGTGAGCTGGAACCTGGAAAACGTGATGGCGCCCACGAAAGCGCTTGCTCTGTAAGGAATTTCGCCATGCCTGCCGTGACCGTCGCCGACATCACCGCGCTGCCGCACATCCCGCAACCGGATCCGGCCGCGTCGACGTTCCGTCCAGTGATCAGCGTCAACACTGCGCCGCGAGGATTCGAGGGCGAGGGGTTCCCGGTGCACCGTGCGTTCGCGGGCACCGATCCGTCGCTCATCGATCCGTTCATCCATATGGATCAGATGGGCGAGGTGGAGTACGCGCCTGGCGAGCCCAAGGGCACGCCGTGGCATCCACATCGCGGCTTCGAGACCGTCACGTACATGATTGACGGCACCTTTCAGCATCAGGACTCGAACGGCGGCGGCGGCCTCATCACCAACGGTGACACGCAATGGATGACAGCCGGCGCGGGCATTCTGCACATCGAGCGTCCACCGGAGGAATTGATCGCGAGTGGCGGTCTGTTCCACGGGTTCCAGCTCTGGGTCAACCTCCCCGCGGCGCAGAAGTGGGTTCCGGCCCGCTACCAGGACATTCGCGCCGGCAACGTCGCGCTGCTCAGCTCCTACGACGGTGGAGCGCTGCTCCGCGTCATCGCCGGCGAGGTCGCGGGTCACAAGGGTCCGGGCATCACCTACACACCGATCTCGCTGGCGCACGTCACCGTCAGCCCGGGCGCGCGTCTCGTGCTCCCTTGGCCGCGTGACTTCAACGCGCTGATCTACGTGCTGTCAGGCAACGGGACAGTGGGCGAGGAGCGGCGACCGATCGAGTCCGGGCAACTCGCGGCGCTCGGCGCAGGCGATGTGATCACCGCGACTGCGAGCACGCACCAGGAGAGCCGTCATCCCAACCTCGACCTGCTGATCCTTGGTGGCCAGCCGATTCGCGAACCGGTGGCGCATTACGGTCCGTTCGTGATGAACACGCACGCCGAGATTGCGCAGGCACTCGCCGACTACCAGGCCGGCAAGATGGGCGCGGTCCCGGCGAACCACATCGGCAACTGAGCCGAAAGCCCCGTCGCGCTGCGAGCGACGCCTACAGGCCGTACGTCTCGAGGAGTCGCAGCCAGATCTCGCTGACGGTCGGGTACGACGGGACCGCATGCCAGAGCCTGTCGAGCGGGACTTCACCAACCACGGCAACCGTAGCCGCGTGGATGAGGTCGCCGACGCCGGGCCCGCAGAACGTGACTCCAACGATGACGTTGCGGTCCTCGTCGACGACCATGCGGGCGTGTCCCTTGTATCCGTCGGCGATGAGTCCGGCGCCCGCCACGTTGCCGAGCTCGTAGTCGACTGACCGCACGTTCAATCCCGCGGCGATGGCAGCGTCGTGCGTGAGACCGACGGCGGCCACTTCAGGGTCGGTGAAGGTGACCTGTGGTACTGCGGCGTGATCCGCGGTGGCCGCGAGCCTGGACCAGGGCGCCGGCTCGCCGGTCAGGTCCCCCTTTGCCCTCGCGACGATGGCGTCGCCGCACGCGCGCGCCTGGTATTTGCCCATGTGCGTGAGCAGCGCGCGATGGTTCACGTCGCCGGCTGCATACAGCCAGTCCCGTCCGCCGTCCACGCGACAGCTGTCGTCGACATGCAGCCAGCTCCCGGGCTGCAGGCCGACGGTGTCGAGGCCGATGCTGTCGGACCGCGGTGCGCGTCCCGTCGCGACAAGCAGCTCATCGCCTGTGATGGTTCGGCCATCCGCCAGCTCGACGGTGACTTCGCCACTTGCGGCGCGCGTCACCCGTTCCGTCACGGTATTGAGGAGCACCGAGATGCCCCGTTCCTCGAAGGCGGCGCGCACCGCCTCACCGGCGAAATCCTCTGTGTTGAAGAGCAAACGGCCCTCGAGGACGACCAGTGTCACCTCCTCGCTGCCGAGCGTTCTCCATGCGTCGGCCATCTCACAGGCAACCACGCCGCCACCGATGATGACGAGGCGGCGGGGCACTGCCTTGGCGCTTGTGGCCTCGCGGCTCGTCCACACCCCTGCGGATTCGACGCCGGGGATCGGCGGGATCGCGGCGCGGCTCCCGGTGCAGACAGCCACCGCGTGGCGGGCGGTGAGCGTGAACTCGGGACCGTCATGCGGCATCACGACGACGCGGCGCTCGCCGTCGAGCCGCCCGACACCGCGGGCGAGGTCGATGGGCTGTCTGTCGAGCCACTGGACCTGACCGTCATCCTTCCAGTGCGACGCGAAGCGGTCGCGCCTGCGGAGCACCGCGTCACTGTCGAGCGAGCCGGTCACCGCCTGCGCAGCTCCGTCGACAGCCTGCGCCGCTCGCAGCGCCTGGCCACTGCGAAGCAGCGCCTTGCTCGGCATGCACGCCCAGTACGAGCATTCGCCGCCGACCAGCTCGCTCTCGACGATCGCGCAGGTCAAGCCGCCTCGGACAACGCGATCCGCGACGTTTTCACCGGTTGACCCGCCACCGATGACGACCACGTCGTATGCAGCGTCGCGAGCGATCAACGGCATGGGCACGCCTCCAGGATGGTCAGGCTGAGCGGAACCGGTTCAGCCGGCGTGAATGGGTTCGCGTGCCGGTGTGGTGGGAGTGCCCACCACGTCAAGAGGAGGGAGCTCGGGAACCGGCTCCTCCTTGCGGCGGCGGCGGAACAGAAGGGTGCTGCCGAGCCCGGCCACCGGCAGGGACACGGCGAGATCGATTGCCTGCAGCGTGAGGCCGGCGGCCACCGCGGCCTCGAGCGGGAGGCCCTCGAAGGCCAGTGCGCCGGCCCACCACGCCTGCCCGGTGCCGATGCCGGCGATCCCCTGGATCGGGATGGTGAGCAGCAGCGTCCGGATCGACAGTACGAACCAGGTGGCCCAGAAGCCCAGGTGTACGCCCACCATCGCCATCAGCGCCGTGTACTGGATCGCGGTGGCGACCCGGCAGAAGGCGGTGCTTCCGATCAGGTTGGCCCAGCGCGCGCGGCTGTTGAGCACTTCGAGCTCGGCCTCCGCCCGCGCCGCCAGGGATGCGAGCTTCGGGATCCGTGCGGCGAGGCGGGTGACGAGCGTTCGCGGCCCGGGGATCACCAGGGCGAGCAGCGCGCCGAGGCCGACGGCGAGCGCCGCCGCAGCGGCAACGACGACGGCGGTCGGCTCCACCCAGCTCGTGAAGAACGAGGCGACCAGCGCGATCAGCGCGAGGCTGACGACGTCGAGGATTCGCGCCACGATCGCGCTCCCGGAGCCACGGGCAACCCCCACGGCAAAGCGGGTACGAGCAAGGGCGACGAACGCGACGTCGGCCGAAGGACCCGGCAGCAGCAGCCCCGCACCCCAGGACGCGGCGGTGGCGCCGAGCAACTCTCGGGAACTCCCGTCACGCCTCGGCAGCAGGGCGCCGAATCGCCATGCGCGGCCCACGAGAAAGCACGCGGCTCCGAACGCAGCAACCAGAATCAACCCCACCGACGGGTGGATGCCTGCCCATTTGAGGCCGTGGCCGAGCAACCGCCAGACGAGGACAAGCACGAGGACGGTGATGATGCTCGTGATCGCAGCGCGGATCAGACGCCCGCGGCGAGCGAAACCGGAGATCGACACGAGGGTTGATTGTCCCTCTTTTGGACGCCTCCGGGTCGAATTCGAGCAATCGACAAAGTCGGCACGATCTCGAATGGATCGAGGCGCGAGCAGGCCGGCCTCGCACCGGAATGTCGCTGGTTATCCGGATGCCATGGGCTGCCTGATGGCCAATCGATGCGTGGGGCAGGTATATTCCCTAGTCGATAACCCGCTCGAAAGGTCTTCTTACCGAAGGTCGCAGGGTATGAACAGTCTCAGGAGCTTTTTGCATGCGTGACAAAACGGTGATCGTGCTCGGTGCGGATGGCTACCTCGGGTGGCCGCAGGCGATGCACCTATCCAGCAATGGATACCGGGTCATCGCCGTCGACAACCTGGTTCGCCGCCGCTGGGACCTCGAGTGCGGCACCTCGTCGCTCATCCCGATCTCGACCATGGAACGACGCGTCGAACGCTGGCGAGAGTTGGGTCGTGGGGACATCGAATGGCGCAACGTCGACCTCACCGATGCCGAAGCCCTGACGGAGTTGATCGCATCCACCAAACCGGACGCGGTGGTGCATTTTGCCGAGCAACGGTCTGCTCCGTTCTCGATGATCGACCGCGAGCACGCCGTGATGACGCAGCTGAACAACGTCGCGGGCACGCTGAATCTGCTCTTCGCGTTGCACGAGCACGCTCCCGAGTGTCATCTCGTGAAGCTCGGAACGATGGGGGAGTACGGGACCCCGAACATCGACATCGAGGAAGGTTTCATCACCATCGAGCACAACGGCAGAAGTGACACGCTGCCGTATCCGAAGCTTCCGGGAAGCTTCTATCACCTCTCCAAAGTGCACGACAGCCACAACATCCATTTCGCCTGCCGCGCATGGGGTATCGCAGCCACCGATCTCAACCAGGGCGTTGTGTACGGCTGCAACACACCGGAGACTGCGCTGCATCCCGAGCTCGCGACACGCTTCGACTACGACGGGATCTGGGGCACGGTGTTGAACCGGTTCATCGTGCAGTCGGCGATCGGCAAGCCCCTCACCGTCTACGGCACCGGCGGTCAGACGCGAGGATTCCTCGACATTCGCGACACCATGGCGTGCGTGCAGTTGAGCATCGAGCATCCTGCGAAACCAGGTGAGTTCCGCGTGTTCAACCAGTTCACCGAGCAGTTCTCGGTGCTGCAACTGGCAGAACTCGTGCGTGACGCGCGCGCGGCGCACGGCCTCGAGACCACCATCGAGCACACGGCGAATCCCCGCTTCGAGAAGGCCACGCATTACTACAACGCGAAGCATCAGTTGCTCGTGGACCTCGGCCTCGAGGCACACAAGCTCCGGAGCACGCTCATCAACTCGGTGATCGAAGTGGTGGATGCGCACCTCGACCGCGTCGACCTCTCGCAGGTGGGTGTCTCGGACGTGGAATGGTCGACCGGTCGCCCTCGCGTGGCCACGGGCAAGGCGCAGGTCAAGGCGCCGGCAGCGGAGACGGTGGCGTAGCGCCAGTGGCGCTACCCGAGGTCGACGTCAGCCTCACGATTCCCGCCCACAACGAGTCGGAGAACATCGGGCGGGTCCTCCAGGACGTCATGCCGGTGCTGGCCGAAGGTGGCCGGACATACGAGATCGTCCTCGTGGACGATGCGAGCCAGGACGACACCGTCGGTGCGGCACGCACGGCCATGGGCGAGGACTCCAAGAACCTGACGGTCGTCACCCACAGACAGCAGCGTGGCTACGCCCGCACCGTCTGCGACGGGCTCCGTGCGTCTCGAGGGAAAGTGCTCGCGTTCATGGATGGCGACGGCCAGTTCGCGCCCCACGACCTCGGTGTGCTGCTCGCCGCGCTCGATCGTGCGGATATGGTCGCCGGGATCCGCAACCGGCGCGCCGATCCCTGGTATCGCTCCTTTGTGAGTGGTGTCTACAACCTCGTGGTCCGCCTCACCTTTGGCATCCACGAGGAGGACTTCGACTGTGGGCTCAAGGTCTTCACCCGTGCGGTGTGGGACGGGGTGACGCCGATTCGTGCTCGCTCGGCGGTCTTCAATCCCGAGATGTTCTTCAAGGCGCACCGGCTCGGGTTCCGCGTGATTCAGATACGAGTGCAACACCTGCCCCGGATCGCCGGCGTCCGTTCGGGCGGCAGGCTCATCCCGGTGGCCCGAGCGATGCGCGACGTCGTTCGAACTCCGTATCTCACTGGCATTGAGCTGGCGACCGGAGGGCGCCCGCCGGGAGCGAGCGTAAGTGCGCAAGGCGGCGATCCCCGGGCTGCTGGTGCTTGCGGTCCTGCGGCTGCCGTCGCTCATGGAGCCGCACTGGTACACGGACGAGGCGGGCTACCTGAATGTGGCCCGGCAATTGCTGCAGGGCAAGATCCTGTACCTGCAGACGTGGAACAACAAGCCGCCATTGATGCTCTGGACGTTCGCGCTCGACGTCAAGCTCTTCGGCACGAGCGAGATCGCTCTCCACGTCCTGACCTTGATCACCGGCGCGATCACAGTCGCGGCTGTCGTGTGGGCGGCATCGCGGCTCTACACGCCGCGGCGGGCGCTGATTGCGGGAGTGATCGCGGGCGCGATTCTGGGCCTTCCGATCGTCGACGCCGAGCTCGCGCTTCCGGAGAGCCTGCTGATCGCGCCCCTGACGTGGGCGGGCGCGATCATCCTCGTGCACATCCTTCGCGGCGATCCGACCGAGGCGCCGCGGCGATTCCCCGTGTGGGCGCTCGGCGCGGGCGTGCTCATGGCCGCTGCGGTCGCGTATCAGCAGACCTCGGTCGCGGAGACGTCGGCGTTCTTCTTCGCGATGCTGCTCGCACCGAAGGTGTTGCGCCGCGACGCCGCCATCTTCATCGCGACGGTTGTGGTGATCACGCTCGCGTGGCTCACCCTTGCGATCAGCACCGCGGGCCTCGGTAAGGTCGCCTTCGCGCTGGCGGGGTTCTACGTCGACTACACGAAGACAGCGCTGCCGAAGAGCGCCGTGGGCGGCGCGACCCACTTCGCGCTCGCGATCGCCGTCGCGCTGGCCATCGCCGCGGGGGCGGTCATCAACCGGCACCGGCCGCGGGTCGACTGGGTGCTCGCGCTCTGGGCCGGTTCGACGCTGGTCGTCACCGCGGTGGCGGGGCAGCAGTATCCCCACTTCCTGGAACCGGCCGTGGCGCCGCTCACCCTCCTCGTTGCCGGAATCACGGTCCCGTCAGCGGCGCGGTTCCGCGCGGGCAACCGGCGCTCGCTCATCGGCCCAGGCCTCCAGGCCGGTGGTCTCGTGGTCGCGATCCTGATGGCGAAAGTCGCCGGGGTCGACTGGCTGCCGATCCCACCGTCGGCCACCGATCCGCACACGCTGAGTGACTACTACGGCGGGGCCGCCTGGGCGGCGTTCGACCCCACCTTTCGGACGACGTGGCTGGACGATTTCGACTATCGCGTGGATGGCGACGCCAAGGTCGCCGCGTGGGTCGTGCGCAATGGGTTCAGCGGCGACACTGCAGTTGTCTGGTCCTATGACGCCTGGATCTACGCACTCGCAAACTTGCAGATCATCATGCCAACTCCGCCGATCTACAACGACGAGGTCCTGCTCGGGTCCGGCGGACCGGTGGAGACGTATGTGGCTGCGAAGCAACCCGTCCTGATCATGGTCGACATCGATTCGCAGGTGCTCTACCCGGAGATCCTCAAGCTGCTGGACAGCGGCGCGTACATCAAGGAGTACACGACCTACCCGTACACGGTCTGGGTCCGCGCCGACAGCATCTCGCGTCTCCCGTGACGCCGAGCGACCTGCTCGCGAAGGCGCGACAGCACCACCTCGAGCGGGTGCTGCTGGCGGCCGTCATCGCGGTGTTCGCCGGGTTCGCGATCGCCTATACCCGGATCACGCCGATTGGCGCGTCACCCGACGAGGTCTCCCACCTCCACTACATCACCGGCATCGCCGATCACTTCCGGTTGCCTCCGGCGAGCGAGCCCGAGCGACAGCAACCGCCGCTGTACTACCTGCTCGGGGCCGTCATCGCGAAGCTCACGGGCGACGACGCGCGTCTGATCCGGCTGCTCTCGGTCGCGCTCGGCGTGGTCACGATCCTCACCATCTATGTGGTGGCCCGCCGGCTGTTTCCGCTCCGCCCGGGTCTGGCGGTCGGTGCCGCGGCACTGGTGGCGCTGCTGCCGGAGACGCAGTACCTGGCCGGAGGGATCAACGACGACAACCTCGCCTGGCTCGCCGGAGCCCTGCTGGTGCTCGCGGGAATCATCGTCATGCAGAGCACGGTGCTGACCGCCCGGCTCGCGCTGGGGGTCGGGATGGCGGTGGCCCTGGCCGTGCTCGCCAAGGAGACGGTGTGGGTGCTCGCTGCGCTGCTCATCGTTGTGGTGGTCATTCGCCGCGGCCGAGAGCTACGAGCCGTCCACGTGGCGGCGCTGGTCGTGCCGACCATCGTGCTTGCGGGGTGGTGGTTCGTCCGCAACGCGATCGCCTTCGGCAACCCGCTCCCGCCGCTGCATCCGATCACGGCCCAGCGCCAGGTGCTGAACTCGATCTCGCAGGTCCGTGGCTATATCGCCGCGACGGCGCAGAGCGTGGTGGGCATGTACGGGAACGGCGCGCACTTCGTGCCGATCTCCTTTCTCGGGATCCGTCCGCTCCCGAGCCTGGTATCGGTGACTGTCGTCGCTGCCATCACCGTCGCCGCCTGCGTCGCGGTGGCGCGCTCGTGGGGCCGGTGGGACGCTCAGCGCCGCGGGCTCGGCGTGCTGCTGTTGATCGTGTTGCTCGTTGCGGGGGCGCAGTCGCTGCTCAACTCCGCAACGTTCGACCTGCAGCCGCAGGCGCGCTACCTGCTCGTTGCCGCTGCGGCCGCGGCGCCGGTTGCCGCGTGGACGATCGCCTGGCGCCGGAGCGGTCCGCTCACGGCGCTTCGCGTCTCTTCGATCGCGGTGCTGGTGGCGGTGGCGCTCGTCTTCGACGCGTCCGGCCTGATCACGGCTGCGCACACCCCGGTGTGATCAGCGCACCTGGTCGCGAAAGCTCTCCAGGGTTCGTGCGAGCCCGACGTCGAGGCTGACGCTCGGATGCCAGCCGAGGCGATCCGTGATCAGGGAGTTGTCGAGCGCGCTGCGCGCCACCTCGCCGGGTGGCAGGGGCTCGCGGTCCGGTTCTCCGGCATAGCCGGCGAGCTCTGAGAGGAGATGCACGAGATCACCGATGCTGGTCTCGCGACCGGTGCCCACATTGAGCGCGCCGGTGACCGATGAGGCCAATCCGAGGACGTTCGCCGCGACGATGTCGCCGACGTACGTGAAATCGCGGGTCTGGGCACCGTCGCCTCGGAGGACCGGTGCTTTGCCGCCGAGCAGGCGAAGGCTCGAGATGGCGACGACACCGGCCTCGCCCGTTCCGTCCTGCCCAGGTCCGTAGACGTTCCCGTAGCGAAGCGCGAGGGCATCGAGGGCGCCGGCGCGCGTGAAATGCCCGAGGTAGTACTCGATGCAGAGCTTGGCGGTGCCGTATGGCGAGCGCGGCTGCGTGGGCTCGTCCTCGGGAGTCGGCAGGCGGCGTGCCGCGCCGTACAGCGCTCCACCGGACGACGCGACCACAACGCGCCGGCACCCGGCGGCGATCGCGGCGCTGAGGATGCTCACCGTGCCGAGCACGTTGATGTGCGCGTCCGCCGCCGGCTCGCGCCACGAGCGGTTGACGCCGCCCTGCGCCGCGAGGTGGAGGATCGCCGTCGGCTGCCACGCCAGGATCGCGTCGCGCGCTGGAGCCTCGGCGATGTCCGCCTCGGCGAGACGCGCCGCAGCTGGAAGCGGGCGGTACGACGCATGCCGGAGATCGTCGATGACGAGCACCTCGGCTCCGGCGGCGAGGAGCGCCTCAACGCTGTGCACGCCGATGAACCCGGCGCCCCCGGTCACGACAACTCGCTGTCGGTCCATCACGCCGGGCATCAGTTCCTGCTCATCAATGCACGCAGGAAGAGCGCGGTGTTCGCGGGTCGCTCGGCCATGCGGCGCATGAGATATCCATACCACTGCACGCCGAATGGCACATAGACGCGCACGGTCTCACCTGCGGCGACAAGCCGGCGCTGCTCGTCCGGACGGATGCCGTAGAGCATCTGGTACTCGTGCGGAAACCCCGGACCGCCGATCTCGGTGACGAGCCGTCCGGTTGCGGCGACGAGCCGGGGATCGTGCGTCGCAGCCATCGGCAGCGCGCCGCCTGAGATGAGCGTTCCCAGGCAGCGGATGTATGCGGCGCGGATGTCGTCGGGCCGCTGCCACGCGAGCGCTGCCGGCTCCTGATACGCGCCCTTGCAGAGGCGCACCCGCGAGCCCGGCACTCCGAGGAATTTGCAGTCGTCCTCGGTGCGATGGAGCGATGCCTGCAGAACGGCGCCGGTGGATGGGAAGTCCTGACGCAGGAGTCCGACGATCCGCAACGTCGAATCAGTGGTGGTGTGGTCCTCCATGTCGATCGTCACCGATGACCCCGCCGCACGCGCCGCCTCGCAGATCACACGCGCGTTGTCGAGCGCCATGGACTCGTCCAGCGCCTGACCGACGGCCGAGAGCTTCACGGACATCTCGGCCGTGGCTGCGAGGCCGAGGTCGGCGAACCGTCCGGCGAGCGTGCAGTAGGCGTCGACCGCCACCTGCGCGGTTGCGGCGTCGAGCGTGTCCTCCCCGAGGTGATCGAGGGAGACCTGCAGGCCTTCGCCGGTCAGGGCCGTCGTGACCCTGAGCGCGTCATCGATGCCTTCGCCGGCGACGAAGCGGCGGACCACGTCACGCGTGATCGGTGCCGAGGTCACCGCGCGTTTGATCTGGCGCCGCCGCGACGCCCAGAGGAGGACGTGGCGGAGCGCCGCGGATGGGCTCACGCCAGCCGTTGCGGACGGCGGAGATCCCCATGCTTCGCTGGTCACCGCGCGGATTATGTCCCCGGCCCTGGTCGGTCTGGGTCAGGCGGACCAGCGGGGTTGCCGCCGCTCGAGGAATGCGGTCATCCCCTCGTGCGCTTCCTCGGATGCGAAGAGCCGGGCCGAGAGCTCGACCATCTCCTCGCCATACCGCTCGATTGCCTCGCGGACGCCGCGATTCGCCAGGCGCTTTGATTCCACAAGTCCCTGTGGTGAGCCCTTCAGCAGGTCGGCGGTGATCGATGCCACGGCGCCGTCAAGGTCGTCCGTCGCGATGGTCACGAGGCCGATGCGTTCCGCTTCGGTCGCGTCGAAGGTCGCGCCCGTGAGGGAGTACCGCGCGGCGGAACGCGCGTCAACGCGGGGGAGGACCGTGACGGAAATCACGGCCGCGGCGACGCCGATCCGTGCCTCCGTGATGGCGAAGGTGCTCCGAGGCCCGGCGACCGCGATGTCGCACGCTCCGACGAGCCCGACACCACCGGCGCGTACGTTACCGTCGATTCTGGCGATAACCGGCTGGGGCACATCGACGATCAGGCGCAGCGTCGCGAGCAACGCGTGCGCGGTGCCGGCCATGGGGCCCGTCGACGCCTCGGAGAGGTCCGCCCCGGCGCAGAAGGTCGTCCCCGTGTGCGTCAGCACGACCGCGCGTACGTCGGCATTGCCCGCCGCGGTGTGGACGTGTGCTGTCAGCTCGGCGACGAGCTGCCGCGAGAGCGCGTTGCGGTTGTGCGGAGAATCGAGCGTGACGGTCGCGACTCCGTGCTCGATCGCGAGATGGACGAGTTCCGTGTCGGTCATAGGAGTTCCTCGGGTATGTCGATGGTTCGCGAGCGGAGCCACTCGCCGAGCGCCTTGGCCTGTGGGTCAAAGCGCGTGGAGGAGGCAACACCCTCGCCAAGCAGTCCCTCGATGACGAAGTTCAGTGCGCGGAGGTTGGCCAGCACGTAGCGGTGGATTGTGTAGTCCGCCGTTTCCGGGAGCAGTCGCTGCAGCTCGTCGATGGTGAGCGTGTGCGCAAGCCACGGCCACGCCCTGTCGTCGCGCGCCCACACACCCAGGTTCGCGTTGCCTCCCTTGTCGCCGCTTCGCGCACCGACGATGCTGCCGAGCGCAAGCCGGCGGGTCGGCCCGCCGTACGCCGGCGCAGGTACCGAGGCCGCTTCTGGAGCGAGTTGTGCGCTCGCAGTCTCCTTGGAGGGCGGTATAGCCACGCGCGAGCCATCGTCGAGGACTGCCACGTGCTCGACGGCGTCTGCAGGAATGAATCCGGGGTGATAGACACCCACGGGGGAGGCATCACCCGGCGGCGCCGTGAGGTGGAATCCGGGATAGCTGCTCAGGCCGATCCCGACTGCGTGCGCGCTGAACGCGCGGCCCACGAGCGCCGGATCGGCGTCGCGGACCATGCAGTGCAGCAGCGCACTTGCGGCCTCCTCGTCGTCCGCGTCCGGATGGTCGGTCCGCGCAAGCGTCCAGCGAATCTCCGCCGGCGATGCGCCGCCGAGCGCTGCCTCCATCTGCTCGCGCACCAGGGCTCCCTTGGTGTCGATGTCGTTCCCGCAGAGCACGAAGACGACCGCGTTGCGGTAGCCACTCAGCGTGTTGCAACACACCTTGAGCGTTGGCGGCGGCGGTGCACCGCGCACGCCGGTCACACGCACGCGGTCCGGCCCGTCATCCACGAGGTGCACTGTGTCGAAACGCGTGACGACATCGGGTCCGAGATAAGGCGGTGCGTCGATCTCGTAGAGCAGTTGCGCCGTGACGGTCTCGATGGTCACCGCCCCGCCGGTGCCCGGGTGCTTGGTGATGACGCACGAGCCGTCGGCGTGCACCTCCGCGATGGGAAAACCGGGATGGCGCACGTCGTGCTCGGTGAAGAAGCTGAAATTGCCACCGGTTGCCTGCGCACCGCACTCGAGAATGTGGCCGGCCACGGTCGCGCCTGCGAGCGCATCCCAGTTGTCGCGCTCCCATTCGAAGTGGGCGGCCGCCGGCCCAACCACCAGGCTTGCGTCGGTGACTCGCCCGGTGACAACGACGTCCGCTCCTGAACGGATGCATGCGGCGATGCCCCATGCGCCGAGGTATGCGTTGGCCGCGAGAGGATTCCCCAGGCCGAGCTCGGCCGCTCGGGCCGTGACATCGTCTCCATCCACCCACGCCACGCGAGCCCGGAGTCCGAGACGGGACGCGAGATCCTTGAGCGCGGCGGCGAGCCCGGCCGGGTTGAGCCCCCCGGCATTGGTGACGATGGTGACGCCACGTTCCAGCGCGATCCCGAGGCAGTCATCCATCTGACGAAGGAAGGTGCCCGCATACCCGCGGGTGGTGTCCTGAAGCCGCTGGCGGCCGAGGATGAGCATCGTCAACTCGGCGAGGTAATCGCCTGTGAGGACATCGAGATCGCCGCCTTCCAGCATCTCCCGAAATGCGGAGAAACGGTCGCCATAGAAACCGGAGGCGTTGCCGATGCGCAGAACCGTATCCACTGGCTCGCCAAGGCTACCCTGACCGGACGCCGGCGCGAGCGAGATCGTGCCTTCAGTGCTGGTGGCTGATCCGCTCGAGGAAGTCGTCGAAGAGCGGCACCGTGAACGCGGTGTCCCCGTGCGCGGGGCTGTAGATGATGCCTTTCGCGATCAGTGCCGAACGGCGCGGCGCAACCAACTCGACGCGGACACCCAGGGCTGTGGCGATGTCTCCCGAGCGATGCGGCCCGGGACCGAGCGACGCCATCGCCACAAGGTATTCGCGTTCCCGGGGCGTGAGCCGGTCGAGTCGCACACGGAAGAAGTTCTGGTCAAGCTGGTCTCGAACTCCGGGTGCGGCGCGTTCGACATCGTCGGCGATGATCGGGCTCTCGGGCGCCACATTCCAGACGTGGTAGCCCCATTCCTGGAGGAAGTACGGGTACCCATGCGAACGCTCGACCATGATGTCGAGCGCCGCGTCGTCGATTGCCGCACCACTCTCGGCAGCTGGCAGCGCGAGCGCGGTGCGCGCATCCTCCGCGCTCAGCGAGCCGATTTCCGGAAAATCGAAGAGACGCTCCGCGTACGACTTCGCCTCACCGGCGAGTCCGCGAAGCTGCGGCAGACCCGCTCCGGTGAGGATCACCGGCAGGTTGAGCTGATTGGTGCGATGGATTGCAACGATCAACGCCGACAAATCATCCGGATGCACGTACTGCAGCTCGTCGATCGCGAGGACGATGCCGGTACCGCGGTCACGTGCCGCTTCGCCGCACGCGACGAGCAGATCCGTGACGTCGTCCGCGAGATTGCCGGAGTCCGCGACACCATTGAGTGCGTCGACATCGATGGACACGCGCGCTCCGTCGGGAAGCTGCAAGGTGAACGTCTTGAGCACGCGCAGCGCACGGGTCACCGCGGTGGAGACGACGTTGCTGCTGAGCGGGAGGAGGATCCGCCGGAGCCGGGCCGCGAGCAGCGACGGGAAGTGTCCGTACTCGGGCGCCTCGATCAGCCCGACCCGGAATCCCTCCTGCTCGGCGATCTCGACGAATCGATTGAGGAGGACGGTCTTGCCCGCTCCGCGCAGCCCGATCAGGAGGAGGCTCTTGCCTGGCCGGCCCGCGACGGCCCGCCGGAAGGCGATGCCGAATCGATTGATGAGATCGTCTCGCCCGGTGAGCGCCGGCGGGGGTGTGCCGGCTCCAGGACGGTATGGATTGGTCAGCTCATCCATCGATTCAACGGATCTTAGCCCATCGAACGATAGTTACTCTTGGTTATAGATCTTATCGTGAGAAGGCATAAGGGTGACTAAGGAACGCCATGAGAGCCTCGAATTCGCCTGAATTCGGTGCATCGGTCCCCTGGTAGCCCGTTCAGGCCGCTTTCCACCCCGATGTACTGTCTAAACGGGAGCCGGCGTCGGGGCCTGGTAGCGATGGCGGACTCCGTCGAATCCGAGGATGGCGAGGGCGATCCAGACCACGGCGAACCCGCAGAGCAAGACAAACGTGGTGGTCTCGCGAAGAATCAGCACCCCGATGACGAATTGAAGGCTCGGCGTGACGTACTGGAGCAGTCCCATCGTCGAAAGCGGAAGGCGGCTCGCGGCTCCCGCGAAACAGAGCAGGGGCACTGCGGTGACCGGGCCGGCCGAGGCAAGCAGCAGCAGATGCCCTGGATTCGCGGCGTGCCCCACGAACGTGGCATTCCCGCTGAGGGCGAGTACCGCGAGGACGACCACGGCCGGGAGGCTGGTCACCGCACCTTCGATGAAGAGGCCCTCGGGCGGCGATGCACGAACGCGCTTCTTGAGAAAACCGTAAGCACCGAATGAGGCTGCGAGGGCAAGTGCGATCCAGGGCGGCCGTCCGTAGTCGATGCTGATCACCACCACAGCCACGACGCCGAGTCCCACTGCTGCCCACTGCACGGCGCGGAGCCGCTCGTGGAGGATCACCACGCCAAGGCCGATCGTCACGAGAGGATTGATGAAGTACCCGAGGCTTGTCTCGATGACGTGCCCGTTGTTGACGCCCCAGATGTAGATGCCCCAGTTGACGGCGATGAGGATGCCCGCGGCGCAGAGGCGCAGCAGCGTGCCGCCGTCAAGCCGGCCGATACCGCCAAGTTCATGCCGCACCGCCAGGAGAACGGCGATGACGATGAAGCAGCAAAGGATCCGGCAGGCCAGGATCTCGAGGGGATTCGCCGGCTCGAGGAGCGGCCAGAACAGCGGGAAGAGTCCCCACATCAGGTACGCGCCGAGCCCGTACAGCAGCCCGCTGGCCGCCGGTGTCCGGCTCCGACCTGTACTCGTGAGGGGCACGCTAGCCTTCGAGCCGCTCCTCCAGACGCACGGTGACCGAATCCCCCGCTTCTTTGCCGATCGCCTTGCGCACATCCGCCTTGATGGGCAACTTGTGGGTGCCGTCGCCCATCGCCATGAACGCGCTGCGGAACGCGTGGCCGTCGACCGTGCCGCGCACCTTCACCAACCCTCGGGTCCCGAAGTATTCGACCAAGTCCGGCATGACGACGTATGTCCAGCCGCCCGGGTTTGGGCTCCTCTGGAGGTTGCTCGTGAAGCGCTTGTTGAGCATGCGAATCGCATGGTAGGTCAGCGGGCGCAAACGGCAGTCCGCCGATGACTACACGAACCGCATCGGCCGGTGCCGGTCAGTAGATGAACGTCTCCACGTCGTACAGCGATCCGATCTGGCGCTGGTCGACGACGCCCAGGCCGAGCACGTTCGCCTCATCCACCGTGAAGCTCGATCGACCTTGCACGGCAACGACGTACGCCACATGGCCGAAGTTGCTGTACCCGTGTCCCGGTCCGAACACAACAAGGCTGCCGACGCGTGGGGTCATCCCTTCCGGACGCCCCGCAGCCTGCGCTGTGGCCGCCCATTGCCACGCATTCCCGCTCCAGTACACGTTGCGCAATGACGCGACGTACCAGGTGCACTGCCCCCATGGATAGTCATCGTTCCGCGGCCCGAACGCGAACGGCGGCAGCGCATTCCCGATGACGTGTGCAGCGCCCGCACCTGCAGCGGCCGCCGCGGCGGCGAGGGCGGCCTCCTGCTCGCGGCGCACCTGAACGATCTTCGCTTGCACACCGCGGAGTTGTGCGAGCAGCGTCACCGCCTTGCCTTTCAGCGTGGACGCCTGCTGGCGATACGCGACCTCCTCGTTCTGTTCGGCGCCCGCGAGGGTCTGCAGGCTGTTGACGAGCGTGTTCGCGCTTTGCTGATCGTGCTCCTGCTGCTTCTGCAAGGCGTCCAGCTGGACGCGCTTCCCCTGGATCTGCGTGACCAGTTGCTGGACGCGAGCACTGACCTGGTCGGCGCTCGTGAGCGCATCCATCGCGTCCATGAAACTCTTGCTGTCCACGAGAATTGCGGTGACCGACCCGTCGTCGCTCAGCTCGTAGACGTGGACGAGGATCTGCGCGAGATCTCCCTGGTCTGTCGTGTATTCGCCGTGGACGATCTGCAACTGTTCGCTCGTGTCGGCGAGGTTCTTGTTCGCCTGATCCAGGGCCAGCTGGGCCTGCGCGAGGCGTCCCTGTGTCGTTCCGATCGCCACCTCTGACGCGAGCGCCCCGCCAAGTGCACTCGAGCTCGCGGCGCTCAGCGAAGCAATCGCGTTGGTGAGCGCGGCGGCCTGCGCCGACAGCGTCTGGATCTGCTGCGTGAACTGGTCAGCAAAGACCCTGTCCGAGCCGAGCGGAGAGCCGACCACCAGCAGTGCGATCGCGCCGGCAGTCGCGGCGAGAGACACGCGGCGAGCGAGCAACAAAAGCCTCCGTGGGATTGGCGTGCATTGGAATCGAGCGGTCCCCGACCGTAACAGGCATGCCCGGAACGGTCAACCCCATTTCGCGATTGCAAATGTCGACGCATTTGTCGATTGCAGACAGCCAAACATCACGCCAGCACCGCACACGTCCCATTCGCGTCGCGACGGCGCGTTACACTTGGAAACGGCATGGATCTCATTGGTGGCCACCTCCCCGAGCTGATCATCCTGCTGATCGTCATCCTGATCATCTGGGGCCCCGGCAAGCTCCCCGACCTTGGCGCAGCGGTAGGGCGCGGCATCCGCGAGTTCCGGAACGCTTCGGCCGAAACCCGTGAATCGGTGCAACACGCGATGGCGACTCCGCAGGAGGCACCAACGCCGGCACCCGTGCAAGCCACTCCGGTGCAGGCCACCGCTTCCGTTGAACCCGAGGCTGCAGCACCGGTCGCGCAACCCGAGACTGCAGCGCCCTCAGGAGGCCCAACGCCCTCCGACGCCGCCTGATCGCGCGGAGCTCCCCGGCCGCGCAGGCAGCCGGATCAACGCAGATCGGCAGGATGTGGACGCGCCGGCACAGACGAGCGCAAGCATCAGCGGTCCGGACCTGTTGATCAGCCCTTCGGCGGCGCCTCGAGATGGACGGCGTCGAAGGCCTCCTCTCGGGTTCGATAGTCGTCGATCCGCCGGATCCGGCCGTCGTGGGTGGTGAAGACCATGAAGATCTCACCGTCCAGGAACGGGATCTCCCGGAAGCGCGGGCCTGCGATACCGACGACCACGCTGTCGCCTGCCGAATAGAGCTCGAGCCGCTCGATGCCGCTCTCACCGCCGGCAAGCGACTGCTGTACCCGGTCCAGGACCGCCTTTCGCCCCTTGCAGACAAGTTCGGGGCGGACGCCTTGATGCACGACATCCGCGTCCAGACCTGCGGCAATGGCGTCGATATCGCCCCGGCGTCTGGCGTGGAAGTGGTCGAAAACGGTCTCCATCGCCAGGTCACTCATCGTCTGCTCCTTCAAGGTGTCCGCCTGCTGGGCGTCGATTAGTATCGAGCAGCCGTGATGCAGCAAGCGAATAGAAAGACGCGACCGTGCACGATGGTGTCCGATGAACGATGACCGCTGGGCGTTCCCGCCGGCGCCACCCACCTATCCGCCCGTGCCCTCGGCCACGCCGCCCAGGCGCGCATCGCGCGTGCTTGCGGCCACAGCCCTGTTCGTTGCCACAGGCGTGATCGCCGCGGGGATCGGGGTTGGCGGCGTGCTGCTGCTCCGCCATTTTCAGACGACTTCGAGCACGCCGACATCGCCAACAGCAACCCCGGGCTCATCGTCCGGTGCGGCAGAGGCCAGGGCGCTCTATCAGCAGGCTGTCACCGCGACCGGTGCCTCAACCGGCTTTCATTACGTCGCCGTGTCCACCGGCGGCGATGAGCAGAAGATCGTGGGGGATGCCGGTCTGACGAACGGTCGCCAGGTGATCACGTTGGTCTCGAACTACGGCACCGAGCAATTCACCCTCCTCCTGGTTGGCACCACGGTGTACTTCACGGGCAACACACCGGCCCTCGAGGATCAACTCGGTGTCTCTGCCGCCACGGCGCCGAATTACCAGAACAAATGGATCTCGGTGGTGAACGGGGATGGAGGTCCTGCCGGTCCGTATTCGGTGCTGCAGCCCGGGATCACGAGCGCATCGCAATCGACTCAGATGCCGTTGACCGCGACGTCCAGCACGAATGTGAACGTGGGTGGCGTGAGCGCGATTCGCATCTCCGGCATCGTCCCGCCGTTAAACGACGTGCCTGCCGGGACCGGATCGCTCGTCATCGCGCAGAGCTCCGATCTGCCAATCTCATACTCATCGTCGGTGGCCGATGGTGCTGTCGTGCTCGACTTCAAGACCACGTTCAGCGCGTGGGGAACCGCACCGACCGTGAGCCCGCCGGCCGGCGCCGTGGCGTGGTCAACCCTCACCACCGCGGCCCCGCCCAACGGGTACGGCGGCGGCGGCGTGCCGGCCGGTACACCCTTGCCGACGCCCACGGCGACACCCGCGCCGATCTAGCAGCGGCCTCCCTCGGACGACCGCGATCTGCCGCCGGCAGGCCGGTCCTGCTACTTCAGGAGCCGCTCGGCAACGATATCCTCGAGCACGGCGCGTCCGACATCGGACGCCTCGGAGTCGTTGACGGCGTGCGGGTCGAGAGACGGGAAGAAATGCGCGACCCCGGCCGGGTCCTCGTCGGTCAGCCACCGAATGAGCGTGCGTCCGAACTCGGCCGCCTTTTCGTCGGTCAACTCGTCGATCGTCGCCATCACCGTCTCCTCATGTGCGGACTTCAGGTCGCGGAATTATCGCTTGTCAGCGATTCCACGATCGAGGCATGGCCGCCAGGAGCAGGAGGGGGAGACGCTCCAGCGGCGGCCATACCTGTCAGATCGTGGAGCACACGAGCGGCTCCGTCGTCCTCGAAAACGGATCGGCGGCTTGCGCGTAGGGGGTGGCGACACACTCCGCCCTGTCTCCGAGATGACAAGTCTGGGAGCGCCCTTTCCTTGATGTCGGTCCGCAAGCGCACACATCCGTTGTTCTCTCGGGAGTCGGGGGTACGGTGTTGCCATGCCTGACGTGACCTGCTTCGGTTGCGGGGCCCTGGTCCCGGTCACGAATGGCCCCGTCCACGCATACATGCATGCGGCTCCGGGGTGCTGGGCGTTGTATTGCTCGGTACTGGAATGGAAGGACGCCAACGGCGCAGCCCGAAATACCGAGGTCTCGCAATCGCTCGTCGACGCGTACGCGGTGCAGCACGCCACCAACAGCGATCGGCGAAACCGCCAGTCCGTGGCCCTTCACCTCATCAGCCTGTGTGCTGGGTTCGAACATGCAATGACGGCCGAAGCGCGGCAGCAACTCATCGGACGCCTCGCCCACAGGGAATATCCTGCGCTGGAGCCTCCGGTGACGTCGTTCGCCGTCACCGTCCGCGACCTTGTGGACTCCGCGGACGGCGAGCGTCGCGAGGTGGTGCGGCTCTGGGCGCGGACAGCGTGGGACGCCTGGGCGGCGCACCATGCACATGTGCGTTTGTGGCTGTCCGTTGCAGTCCGGAGCATGAAATAGGCATGTGTGCAGAATTGCTGTGTGAGTGCACAGCGTTGGACGGCCGCCGACCTCCCGGACATGTCGGGAAAAACGGTGATCGTCACTGGAGCGTCGAGTGGTCTTGGTGTTGCGACCGCACGAGACTTCGCGCGTGCGGGAGCGCGCGTCATCCTCGCGGTACGCAATGTCGCCAAAGGAACCGCGGTTGCCCAGGGGATTGCAGGGCACACCGAAGTGCGCCGCCTGGAGCTCGCGGACCTCGCGTCGATCCGCGCGTTCGCGGATGCGTGGACCGGAGACATCGACATCCTCGTCAACAACGCCGGCATCATGTGGGTGCCCGCGGGAAAGACGGTGGATGGTTTCGAGTTGCAGATCGGCACGAACCATCTCGGCCATTTCGCGCTCACTAATCGGTTGCTGCCGCACATCACCGAAAGGGTCGTGACCGTCTCCTCGTACCTGCATCGCGGCGGCCACATTGACGTGGACGACATCAACTGGGAGCGACGGCGCTACCGCCCGGCACGCGCGTATGCCGACTCCAAACAGGCAAACCTGCTCTGTACGCTCGAGTTGCAACGACGACTTGCATCACAGGGAAGCCGCGTTCGCGCGGTGTCCGCTCATCCCGGGATCGCACGCACGGCGCTCGCCGCGCGCTCCAGCGGACTGCGCGGCATCATGGCGGAGATGGGCTCCAGCATCCTGGCACAGGATGCGGAGCAAGGGGCGCTGCCGACGCTGTACGCCGCCACGCAGGACATTCCCGGCAACACGTATGTCGGGCCGGACGGACCCGCTCACTGGCGTGGGTATCCGGTGGTGCTCCGGCCGTCGAAGAGCTCGCAGGATCCTGCGCTAGCGGCGAGACTCTGGGCCCGGTCAGCGGAGCTGACCGGAGTGGATCTCCCGGTACCGGCTCGAGCCTGAGACGGCAAAGCGATCACAATCGCGCTTGGGCTCGAGGGTGGGCGCGGAACAGCGCGAAATAGAGGGTGAACGACGATGACATCAACTGCGGGCGCCTCTGACTGGAGGGTGGTTGACGAGGGCTGGGGCCGCAAGGCTGCCGATTTCGCCGCACTGAGTGAACCCGGCAACTGCCGGGAGTACGTCGCGATGCACCATCGCCTCGCGGTCAGCGACGGTGACCGGCTCATCGACGTGGCATGTGGCGCAGGGCTCGCCATCGAGCTCGCGAGCGCGCTTGGAGCGACGTGCGCGGGCATCGACGCATCGCCTCGGCTCATCGCGATAGCACGCGACAGGAGTCCCCAAGCCGATGTCCGGGTTGGCGACATGCACGCGATGCCGTGGGCGGATGCGAGCTTCGATGTCGCGACGAGTTTCCGCGGCGTCTGGGGCACGACGCCCGATGCGCTCCGGGAGATGTTTCGAGTTCCTGGCGCCCGGGGGTCGGATCGGGCTCACGGTCTGGGGACACATCAAAGCGTCTCCCGGCGGCTGGGCGCTGGCGCCGTTCCGCTTGGCAGCGCAGCCGAAGGTGGAGAACCAGGCAGCGATGGTGTCGCTGGGGCGTCCGGGCGCCGGTGAAGCGCTGCTTGCCCGATATGGCTTTGTCGATATCGAGGTGGTTGACGTGCCCTTTGCGTGGGAGTTCTCGGATCCCGAGATGTACGCCCGTGCGCTCGCATCGACCGGACCTGCGTACGAGGCGATCCAGAACGTCGGGGAAGAAGCATTCATCAGCGCAGCTACCGACGTGGCTCGCGATCATGTCCGAGACGGGCTCCCACTTCGCGCTCGGATCAACCTCGTCGGCTACCTCGCACGACGGCCGGGAACGAATCCCACGGAGGCGACACGATGACGACTGGATTCCTGGCGGCGCCCGAGCCCGATGCTGAGGCGCAGCGGCTCTTCGACGACGACGTCGCAGAGCTCGGGTACGTCATGAACGTCTCGAAGCTGTGGGCGTATCAGCCGGCGACGGTGGCCCATCTCTTTGACCTGATGGGGGAGACGCACGCGACGCAAACGCTCACGTTCCGCGAGCGGGGCATTCTCGTCACCGCGTGCGCGTCGACGCTGGGTGATGCGTACTGCTCACTTGCGTGGGGATCGAAGCTCGCCGGGAAGTCGGACGCGGAGACGGCGGCGGGAGTCCTCCGGGGCGACGATGAGCGCCTGACTCCGGCGGAGCGAGCCATGGCCGGGTGGGCGCGCAAAGTCGCGAAAGACCCCAACGGCACGACCGCGGCAGATGTACAAGAACTCCGCGATGCGGGGTTGAGCGATGCTCGAATCTTCGCGATCACCGCCTATGTCGCCTTGCGACTCGCGTTTTCGACCGTCAACGACGCGCTCGGCGCGCGTCCTGATGCGGCGCTTCGCACCAGTGCGCCCGAAGCGGTTCGCGATGCGGTCACGTACGGCCGCCCCATCGAGGAAGAGGAGCCATGACAAGAACAGCGCACCTCGTGGCGCTGGAGCGCACCGCGGCCTTGACCGCGGACTGATCGTGATCGACCCCGGTCGGGTCGCTCGTCCAGGCGCTCGATGAGCGCATCGGGCAAGGACGTCAGGGCGCGTATCGGTTTCCGCGCGCTGTTCCGCAATCGCGATTACCGACTGCTCTTCTGCGGTCTCGCGATATCGATGAGCGGATCCTGGGCGTACAACGTGGCGCTCGTCGTGTTCGTCTTCAACGCCACGCACTCGCCGGCGTGGGTGGCCGCTGCGTCCATGACGCGATTTCTCTGCGCGCTGGTCACGAGCCCGTTCGGCGGTCTTCTTGCCGACAGGACGGAACGGGTCCGTTTGATGGTCACCCTCGACGCGGCCGCACTCGTGTTTCAGGTTTCGCTCGCCCTCGTAGCGGCGTTGCACGGCGCCGTCGTCATCGCCATCGTGCTCTCTGCGCTGACATCGGTCGCCGGATCGTCATACGACCCCGCGGCGCGCGCCGCGACGCCCTCCATCGTCGGTGAGGACTTTCTCGCGGCTGCCAACAGCGCTCAGTCGGCGGTGGAGAATCTCTCGGCGATCGTTGGTCCCGCGCTCGCCGGTCTGTTGCTGCTGTTCAGCCCACCGTCCATCGTCTTCGGCGTCAACGCCGCAACCTTTGGATTGTCCGCATTGCTCGTGGCGCGCATGCACGCCCGCAGCCGCCCGGCAGATATCACCGAGGGCGGCACAGCCGGACCGCTCAAGCAGATGGCAACCGGCTTCGCCGCTTTTGTCGAGTCGCCGACTGTGATGCTGCTCGCGGGTTTCAGCATCCTCGCCAGCTTCGTGTACGGCACCGACACCGTCCTCTTCGTCGTCATCAGTCGCGACCAATTGGGAACCGGCAGCACGGGATACGGATACCTGCTCGCCGGTCTGGGGACCGGGGGAATCCTGATGGCGGGTCTGATGAATCGCGTTGCCGCGGCGCGGCGACTTGGCGCCATCATCGTTGCCGGCATGGCTGTGTACTGCCTGCCGACGGCACTGCTGACGGTCGTGCACGTGCCGTGGGTCGCGTTTCTCGTCGAGGTTGTCCGTGGCGCCGGTACGATCGTTGTCGACGTCCTGGCGATCACCGCATTGCAGCGGCTCGTCAAACCCGATGTCGTCGCGAGAGTCTTCGGCGTGTTCTTTGCCTTGGTGCTCGCCGCGGTCTCGCTTGGTGCGCTGCTCATGCCGATCCTTCTCGGCACGCTCGGATTGAGGCCGACGTTGCTGATCATGGGATTCGCGATTCCTGTGCTGAGCCTTGCGGCGTACCCCTTGCTCCGCGCGCTCGACACACGCGCAGCGCGCGAGATATCAGCGATTGAACCGCTCGTCGCGATACTGCAGACCCTCGACATCTTTGCCGGCGCGTCCCGGACTGCAATCGAGCGCCTGGCGAGAAGCGCAACGGAGGAGTCCGTCGCGGCCGGGATCGTCGTCATCAACGAAGGGACGGACGCCGACGATTTCTTTGTACTGAGCTCGGGCGAGGTGGCGATATCCGCTATCGGTGGCTCTGGATCGGAGCGCTCGCTCGGGACGCTCAGCGCGCCGGATTACTTCGGGGAGATCGGTCTGCTCGAGCACCGGTCGAGGACGGCGACGGTGACGGCGATCGGTTCGTGCATTCTGCTGCGCATCAACGGCAGCGAATTCGTCGATGCGCTGACTGCGACCACACCGTCGCCGCTTGCTCTGGAGCGGATGCGGATTCGGATCGCGCGCACGCCGCCTCCGCCCCAATCGTCGACCTCGTAGGGATCCTCCGGGATTCCTTATCCCGTGTTGGTCGCGACGCCCATGAGCACCGTCTTCATCTGAAACGGTGTCAACCCCGGGTGCTTGCCGAGGATGCGCGCGATCAGCCCGGAGATGTGTGGCGCGGCAAAGCTGTTTCCGGTTGCCCGTATGGTCTTCCCGCCCAGCCACGCAACCTCGAGATCGATACCCGGCGCACCGAACTCGACCGGCGGTGACGGGTTGTAGTCGAGTTGAAACGGATCTCGTCCCCTGTGCGCGGCCACCGAGAACACGGACGCGTACTGCGACGGATAGCTCGGCGCGCGCACGTTATTGACTGCGCACACGACCATCGCCTGCTTGAAGTACGCGGCGTCGGTGATCTCGTGAAAGAGGCCGTAATAATCGACGCGCGATGTGCTGAGGCTCATGTTCAGCACCTGCATCCCGTTGGCGAGTGCCCAGCGCATGCCCTCGGCGAACACCGTCCCGCGTCCCGTCAACTTCTCGCCGAGCACACGCACGCTGTACAACTCCGCGTCGGGCGCGACCGCATGAATGATCGCCGCGCACGCCGTGCCGTGTCCGAACAGGTCGTCGTGCGGACCCTCGATCACGCGCGCGCCACGCGGTGAGTCGGAGTCGGCAATCACCACAGCGCCACCGGCGACCGATCCCACCGCGGGGTTGGCCGCGTCAATGCCGCTGTCGATCACCGCGACTTTGACGCCCGCGCCGGTGCTGCCTTCCCACGCCCACTCGCGCGTGATCGCCGTCGGGAGCGCTGCGTCAACGTGGCGCAGCGTCCCGGGCTCGAACTGCCACGCCCAGGCCGGTTTCATCGCCGGCGCTTGCGTGCGTACGCGAGGAAGTCGTCGGCGAGGCGGACGGCCACGAGCCGCTCGTCCGGTCCGAGCCGGCCGAGGTCGTGGAAGAGCAGCGCGAGCTCCGCCATCTCGGTCTGTGCTTTCGGGGCAGTGGCCGCGCGCTGTGCGAGAGCCGCGCGTACGTCCTCGCCGGGGGCGATGAGCGCGGCTGCCTCGAACAGCGCCTGACCAAGGTTGGAGAAGATCCGTGATGTCTCGACGGCAAGCGTCGCCTGACGTGCGAAGAGCGAGAGCAACTCCATGTCATCCGCGCCCGTGCCGCCTCGCTGTCGACGGTCAAGCACCTCGATGACTCCGAACGTGCGTCGCTCGCTCTCGAGGGGCATTGCCATGATCGAGCGCGGCACGTATCCGGTGGTTTCGGCGACGTCGGACGCGAATCGTGGGTCCTGCTGGACGTCGTCGATCGCGATCGGCTGGCCCGCGACCACGGCCCATCCCGCAATGCCGCGATCCGCCGGGATCTTCAATCCGACAGTTGCCTCGGCGCCGCGGCCGGCGGCAACCCGAAACTCCAGCACCTCCTCGAAGTCGTCGAGCAGTGCGATGGAGCACGCGGCCGCGTCGAACACGAGCAACGCAGTGTCGACGATGGCCTGCAGAAACTCCTCGTCACCACGCGGCCGGAGCACCGGGCCGAGGTCGGAGGCGAGCTGCGCCAGATGTTCGAGCGGGTCGTCTGCCATGGTGCTCCGGCACTCTACAGCCACGCGCTGACAGCCATGCGCGCAAGCGGATACGCTTGCGCCCGGCAGATACGGGAGGTTGGTCGGGATGGCCAGGGACGACGCTGCGTTGCTGCAGCACACCGCGCTTTTCGGGACGATGGCGCCCGACGCCCTCGAACGAATCGCGGCCAGGGCAGTCCGGCGAACCTACGCGCGAGGCGCGGTGATCTTCAACGAGGACGACACAGGCGACTCGCTGTGCGTTGTCGTCACCGGGCTTGTCAAGGTCTACCGGACGTCCCCCGACGGCGACGAGATGGTGCTCGTGACGCTCGGTCCTTCCTCGGTGTTCGGCGAGCTGCCGATGGTCGATGGCGGCCTGCGCTCGGCGTCTGCCGCAGCGGTCGAGGCGACAACGGTGCTCATGGTCACTCGCGCCGCGTTGCTCGAGGCGCTGCGCGAATCGCCGGAGCTCGCGGATCGCCTGCTCCGGTCGCTTGGGTCGATGGTGCGGCGGCTCACCGACCAGGCCGCGGACCTCGTGTTTCTGGACCTCCATGGGCGCGTCGCCAAGCTGCTGCTCACGCTCGATGACGAGCGCGGGACCGGTGCGACGGACGACCGATCCCTGGACCTCGGGATGACGCAGACCGACCTCGCCAACATGGTTGGGGGATCGCGCCAGAGCGTCAACCAGGTGCTGCGATCATTCGAGCGTCTGGGATATCTCGAGCTCGACGGACGCAGGATCGTTATCCGCGAGCGGGCGCTCCTGGAGCGTCGAGCGGGGTAGCCAAACGCGTGTCAGCTTGCGGACACCCAGCGTGTCAGGTAGGCGACTGAACGTCCTTCCGGGGAATGCCAGAATCGGCCCAACACCAAGAACGGCGGGACACACCGCCAAAGGAGACAACGGACATGAGCAGCGAAGACAAGGCCAACGCAACCCCGGATCAGGACGACGTCGAGGGTCACCGGTTCGTCAGGGAGAGTGAGGATCCCGAGCCGGAGTCGCCCTCTCATTCGGTCCGACACTCGGTTCGTGCCAATGCCGATAACGACGACGTCGAGGGCCACGTCCGGATCCTCCACAGCGACGAGGCCGGCGGCGACGATCTCGGGCACTCCGTTCGCCACTCGGTGCGTGCCAACGCCGACGAGGACGACGTCGAGGGGCATCACCTCGTTCGTCAAAGCTCCGACCCCGACTTCACCGCCCAGGGCCTCTCGCACTCGGTGCGGGCCAAGGACGACGACGAGGATGTCGAAGGTCACGTCAAGGTCCGCTAATTCGCCGACCCCGATGGCGGGAGGATGAGCCCGCCGGGTCGCTGCGCCGTTGCAGCGTCCGGCGGGCTTCTTTCGGCGGCTGACAGTCCGGAGCGCCGGAACGTACGCTTTGCGCGTGATCTGCCCTGCGTGCGGTGTGGAGAATCGGCCCGGACGGCGGTTCTGTGGTAAGTGCGGGACGGCGCTCGCCATCGCATGCGCTGCGTGCGGTGCGACCAATGACGCCGATGAGTCGTACTGCGGCGAGTGCGGTGCAAAGCTCGGCGCGACGTCGAATGATCGCTCCCGAGGCCTGAGTGCGTTCAGGGGCGCGGCGTCCCCGGAGGTCGATGCGGCGCGGCCGGCGTCGGAGCGCCGTCACGTGAGCGTTCTCTTCGCCGACCTGGTGGGATTCACGTCGCTTTCGGAACAGCGCGATGCCGAGGACGTCCGGGAACTCCTCAGCCGCTATTTCGAGACCGCGCGAACCGTGATCGGCCGCTACGGCGGGAGCATCGAGAAGTTCATCGGCGATGCGGTGATGGCTGTGTGGGGTGTGCCCATTGCGCAGGAGGACGACGCCGAGCGGGCGGTCCGTGCGGCGCTCGAGCTCGTCGACGCGGTCAGCGCTTTCGGCGAATCGGTGGGCGCGGTGGGGCTCCGAGCGCGGGCGGGTGTGCTCAGCGGCGAGGCTGCGGTGAACCTGGAGGCGAGCAGCGAGGGCATGGTGGCGGGGGATATGGTCAACACCGCCTCGCGGATCCAGACCGCCGCCGCGCCGGGGACGGTGCTCGTTGGCGACTCGACGTGGCGCGCAACGCAGGCGGCGATTCGCTATCAGGACGCCGGCCTGCACGAGCTCAAGGGCAAGCCGGAGCCGGTCCGCCTCTGGCGAGCTTCAGGAGTTGTTGCAGCTCGCGGAGGGGCACTCCGACGCAGCGGGCTCGAGCCGCCATTCGTCGGCCGCGACCGAGAGTTGCGGGTGCTCAAGGAGTTGCTGCATGCGACGTCCGAGGAGGGCAAGGCGCGCCTGCTGTCGATCGTCGGCGTGGCCGGAGTTGGCAAGTCGCGGCTCGCCTGGGAGTTCGAGAAATACGTCGACGGTCTGACCGAGGGGATCTGGTGGCATCGGGGTCGGTGCCTGAGCTACGGCGAGGGCGTCGCCTATTCGGCGCTTGCCGAGATGGTCCGGATGCGCGCGGGAATCGCCGAGAACGAGACCCTGGGGAGCGCTCGGGACAAGCTCAAGGTCTGCGTGGAGAGCTTTCTTCCAGATCCCGAGGAGCGCGGCTGGGCAGAGCCGCGACTGGCGCAACTCCTCGGCCTGGAAGAGTTGGCGTCGAGTGATCCGCAGGACCTCTACGCGGCGTGGCGGGTGTTCTTCGAGCGGTTGGCCGGTGAGGGGCTCACCGTCCTGCTTTTCGGCGACCTGCAGTGGGCAGACCCGGGACTCCTCGACTTCATCGACTACCTGCTCGACTGGTCGCGGACATCGCCGATCCTCGTGCTGACGCTGTCCCGGCCGGAACTGGCCGAGCGCCGCCCGGGCTGGGGCGACGGCAAGCGGGCGTTCACCTCGCTCCATCTCGAGCCGCTCTCTGCCGAGGCGATGACACGGCTGCTCGACGGGCTCGTGCCGGGTTTGCCGGCGGATCTGGTGACGCGCATCCGAGATCGGGCGGCCGGAATCCCGCTCTACGCGGTGGAGACGGTCCGCATGCTCCTCGACCGCGGCCTCGTTGCCGAGCACGACGGGATCTACCAGGCGGAGGGATCGCTCGAGGAGCTCGAGATTCCAGAGAGCCTCCATGCGCTCATTGCCGCGCGGCTCGACAGCCTCGGCCCGGAGGAACGCCGGCTCGTCCAGGACGCCGCGGTGCTCGGCAAAGCCTTCACGCCGGCTGCCCTGGCCGCGATCACGGCCCTTGACCTGGAGGCGATCGAACCCCGGCTGCGCGCGCTGGTGCAGAAGGATTTGCTGGCGGTGCAGTCGGATCCGCGCTCGCCGGAGCGGGGGCAGTATGTCTTCGTCCAGGACCTGGTCCGTGCGGTGGCCTACGGCACGCTCGCGCGCCGCGAACGCAAGCAGCGTCATCTTGCGGTGGCGGACTACCTCTCGAGCTCGTGGAGCGAGGAGGACGAGATCGCCGAGGTCATCGCCTCGCATCTTGTGGAGGCGTATGAGTCGGACCCGAGCGCGTCTGACGCAGCCGCCATCGGCGAACGTGCCCGGTCGGCGCTGGTCCGGGCGGCAGAGCATGCCAGCGCCCTCGGCGGTCCGGAGTCCGCCTGCCGCTACTACGAGCGCGCTCTCGAACTCCCGGGTGTCGACGGTCGAGCGGCGCTCCACCTCAGCGCCGGCCGTGCGGCGTCGCTGTTGGGCCAGGGGGAGCGGGCGACCACGCATTTCGAGCGAGCGATCGAGCTGTTCGGTGAGGCGGGTGAGGCCGTGGCACAAGCCCAGGCATTGCACGATCTTTCGATGGTCGAAGCAAGCGGGGGGGATCGCGTGGCGGCCCTGCATGCCTGCGAGCGTGCGCTGGCGCTCCTGCGCCCACTCCCAGCGGACGACGCAAGTGTCGCGGCGATAGCCATGCTGGAGGTGCGGCTCGCGCGCAACCTCTTCTTCCTGGAACGGCACGACGAGGCGCTGGTGTATTCCGATCGCGCGCTGCTCGTCGCCGACGAGCGCCGGATCTGGCCGGTGCTTGCACTCGAACTCGACACCAAAGGCGCCGTCCTCTTCCGCCGTGGCCAGCGCTTCGAGGCGGAAGTTCTCGTCCGCGCCGCCTTGCGCGTCGCCCTCGATCATGGCCTTCCAGATGCGAACTACAGCGCGACCACGCTCGCGACGATGCTCGAGGACAGCGATGAGGCCGAGGCGTCGATCGAGATGTACGGCCAGTCGGCCGAACTCTTCCGGCGGCGCGGCGATCGCCGTCAGATGGTCGGCGCGCATTTGAATCAAATCGCCAACCTGCTCGAGCTCGGACGCTGGGATGAGGTCGCTGCAATCGCCAGCGACTACATCGAGGTGGAGGCCCCGGAGTTCGGGGCGCGCTGGGAGTTCGGGTCGTTGGTGGCGAACGCGGTCTGGCTCTACATCCGGCGGGGCGATCTTGCGACTGCGCAACGGATTGTCGATGACTATCTCGTCCTGCCCGAAGTGGCGCGGAACGACCTGAAGACGATGGTCATGAACGCGCGCGCGGCGGTGATGAACGCCGGCGGCGATCACGCGGGGGCGCTTCGGGCTGCTGAGGCGACGCTTCGGGAGTCGTTCGGCGGACTGCTCGTCGATACCCGCGGAGCACTCATCGAGGCTGTTGACGCTGCCTTTGGTCTGGGCCGCATCGACAAGGTGGAGGAACTGATCGCCCTGGTTGGCGGCCATGTCCACGTCTCGCGAATCCCGTCGTTCGACGCGCACATCCTTCGCTGGGAGGCGCGGGTGGCGGGCAGCCGTGGCGATCTGGCCGATGCGGACGCGAAATTTGCCGCGGCGATCGCGCGATTCGTTGCGATGCGCCGGCCGTTCTGGACAGCGATGACGCGGCTCGAGTACGCGGAGTGGCTCGCGGCGCAGGGGCGCGACTCCGAGGCTGACGCGTTGGTGGCTCAGGCGCATGCGGCGTTTGCAGAACTGCGTGCGGTTCCATGGGTGGAGCGGAGTGATGCACTGACGGCGGAGCTCAATGCTCTGCGGGCGAAGGTGATCTCAGCCTGACGGGCAGCGTTGCCCGAGTTCCACCGTCCGGATTCGGTCACCGACATCGCCGATCACAACCGCGAAGTGCTCAGCCAGTCGAGACGTGCAGGAGCAGATTGCCCTGACTGGCAACGAGCCAGAGCCCGGAATCACCGGGGATGAGCAGGTTCGGATTGCCGTCGCTCGATGGAGCGGGAAGGATCGAGCGCGTCGGCATCGCGATTCCTGTCGCAGGATCCAGCGACGTCAACGCGAACTCGTTCAAGACGTCATCGGAGTATGCGATCCACACTCGACCGGAAAGGAAAGCCACCGCAACGGGATACGGCCCTTCCCACAGGTTGGTGACAGTCCCGTCAGCAACACTGACACGAGCGATCGACGCATCGCCGTCGCCCGCCGCGCCGATGAGAAACACAGAGGTCGAGTCGCATGCCGTGGAGGCTTCGTAATCGAAGGGAACGGTCACGACCTTTCGGACGGTGCCGCCCTCCGGCGGGATCGAATAGATGGTGACGTTCGATGCCCCCGGCACCACGCGGGTCAGCGCGAGGAAGACACGACCGGAGCAGACCGACACCGCTACCTCTGGTGACAGCGAGGAGACGGGTGGGCTGAGGACACCGGGAAGAGTCGTCACCGGTGTCGTGGTGCCCGCGCTGAGCAGGCTGATCGATGTCACCTGTGCGCTGTTGGCGGCGACCACCATCGCCGACGTCGGGTTGGCGACAAGCCCTTGCGGATCGGGCACGTCGTAGCGATGCACGAGCGCACCGGTTCTGGCGTCGAACTGTTCGACTGTGTCGTGCCCTGGTGGGGTGACGGAGGTCGTGCCGGAACCATTCGCCACCCAGACGAAGTCCCCACTCGCCGCAACGGCGACGGGCGCACCACCGACGCTCCAGTTGGCTGTCGTGCGAGCCGTCGCCGAATCCACGCGGAAGAGCATGCCGCTGGCTCCTGCCGTGGCTCCCTGCGTTGCGAGCCACACGTCCCCTGTGCTGACCGCCATGGCGTTGACCGGATGAGGCCCAAGGTTGACTGCCGCGGCGACGTCGAGCGGCACCGTGACCTGCGTCGGCGTCGGAGGCGGTGTGGGCAGCGACGAGGATGGCGTCGCGGTTGGGGCACTGACAGGCGCGGGCCGAACCAGGGCGAGGAACACGCCGATCACGACGATGCCGCCGGCACCTGCGGCCAGCAGTGCTATGGCCTGAGATCGCGAGTTCGACCCGGCCCTGAATCCCATGGCAAGCGATGCTATCGCCGGTTGCCGACCTGCCGTTCCCGCGCCTTCCTACTCGTGGAGGCGAACGTTTTTCAGCGCTTTGTCGACAACACCGCGCTCGCCATGCAACCCGATCCCGACGAGGTTGAGGTGATCGCGCGCGACGGCTTTGACCGCCGCGCGATTGTCATCGTCGTTGGATGTCACGAACATCTCCTCGGTGTAGACGGCGACACGGAGATTCCTGTCGAGCGCGCGGCGGAGGGCCGACGACAGCGTTGTTCCATCGCCTTCGAGGATGGTGATGGGCTGCCGGCAGAGCGGCAGGTACTCGGTGCCGTCGGCATCCTCATAGGGCTTGCCGATGATGTCTTCGACCGACCCGATGACGCCGCTTGCCATGAACGCGGCGACGTTGAGTTTCTGCCAGGGCGCGAGATCGCTCCGAAGGACAATCGCGACTTTCGTGGTGAAGCGGACCGCTGTCGCGCCGGGTTCGTCAGGCGGCATGCGATGTCGTGCGACGCGTGCTGGATCGGCTCATCGGAGCAGATGCTATGCGTTGTTTCATCGAGCGCGACGCTCACTGCACGACGGCATCCATGGAGGAAACACGATGGAAGTACAACCCAGGCAACCGACGGCCAAAGGTCCGGCCGGCAGCTTCTCCGGTGACGTCTGGATCGACCAGATCGCCCGAGGCGAGGAACCGTCTCGCGTGCGTGTGAACGCCGTCCGCTTCACACCCGGCGCGCGGACCGCGTGGCACTCCCACGCACTCGGGCAGACGCTGTACGTGACCGAAGGAGCCGGGCGCGTCCAGTCGCGAGGCGCCGGCATCGTCCACATTCGAGCCGGGGACATCGTGTTTGCGCCTGCCGACGAGGAGCACTGGCATGGCGCGGACCCCGATCACTACATGACCCATCTCTCCATCACCGAGGCGCCGAGTGACAGCAAGAAAGCTGAGGCGGACTGGGGAGCTCACGTGACCGACGCCGAATACGAGGCGGGCGAACGGTAGTTGCCTGATTAGCTTAGCCTAAGCTAAGCTACCCGCGGCATGGGTAGCGAGGGCGCTCGATTGGGAGTGCAGGGCGGCGATGTTCTCGACGTGCGCCGACGCCCTGTGGATCGACGTAATGCAGCCATCGTGTCGAGTTACGCCGAGGGCGAGAGCCTGGCCTCGATCGGCGTGCGCATGGGCCTCACCAGGGAGCGCGTCCGGCAGATCGTGAAGGCGTCCGGTGCCGTCATGCCGTCGGAACTGCGTTGTGCGGTGGCGGGCTGCGAACAGACCCCGCGAGCGCCGAACACCTATTGCTACGCACACCGCACCCGTCTTACGCGCGACGGCGCGGCGCGCGGTTCCGGGGCTCGAACTCCTGAAAGACGAGCACGGCACGTATGCCTCGTATCGGGATCGTGGCTGTCGCTGCGACCTCTGCCGGAAGGCGAGTGCGGACCGGCGTCGCGCCCAGTTTCATCGCGTGCACCCGGAGTGGAAGTACCGCTCGAGCCCGAGTGCCCCGGCCTAGAGCCTCGCCGCGATGCCGTGTGCCAGATGCTCAACGCCGGGGCGCTCCCGTGTTCAAGAGCAGTACGAAGATGCCGGCGGCGCGCACGAGTCTGCGTCGAACGACTGGCCTCTCGTCAGCCGAGGACGAGCCATTGGCGGCCGTCGATCAACTCTCGCACCGCGTCCAGATGTCCGGCGTGCACGGCAGTTTCAGTGATGACGTGCAGCATCGTTTGCTGCAGGTCGTCGAACCGCCAATTGGGCCAGCGTTCTGCCGGCCAGTTTGCGGGTGGGTCCTCGAGGGATGCTCCATCGATGATCGCGTTGGCGTGTGCTATCTCTGTTCGATAGAGACTCAACACGGCGTCCGCAGTCATGCCCGCTGGCACCGTCCAGGCGGTGACGCCCTCGTCGCGCGCGAGCTGCTCGCCGGCGAACACGTCCCGGAACCAGAACCGTTCGACGTCGAGAGCCAGGTGATGTACCAGGCCGAGGCAGGTCCACTGCGAGGGTAGGACGGGGCGCCGGAGGTCGGCATCGGAAAGCCCCTCGAGGATCCCGAGGACGTGTTCGCGCTGGTTCGTGAGAGCGGAGCGGAGCGATGCCTTCGGATCTTCAGCGGTCATGCTTGCCTCGGCGGAATCATGCGACTTCGGGCCACGCGGAGGCGTAATCGACTGCAACGACGTCTCCGGTTCTCTCCGCGAATCGGACTCAGAGCGCGCTACAAACGAGAGACGAGTTCTGCAACGATCTCTGCAGCCGGCTGTCGCTTCCTCGCAAGCCCAACGCTCTGGCCCGCCCACAGTGAGAGCGCCTCAATGTCGCCGGTCGTATCCACCATCGGCGGTGCCGGTTCGTACCGAAGAATCGATTCGCCCGAGCCGAAGTGCGCGATGACATCGCCGTTCCCGGGGCGGTTCTCGAGTGGGGGACGGCCGGCGGCGTCCCACGCCTCGGCGGTCGAGTTGCGGAGAGCCCGATGCGGGGCATGCGGCCAACCGACGTCGTACAGATCTGGGTACCACTCGGCGTCCGTCTCGGCCGCGGCGATCAGACGGCGGCGATAGTCGTCGTGGATCGGCATCTCGTCTGCCAGGAGAAATCGGGTGCCGACCCACGCCGCCTGAGCGCCGAGCGCCAGCACCGCGGCCACTCCCCGTGCATCACCGATCCCGCCTGCGGCAATCACCGGCACCGGCGATACCGCATCGACGACGGCCGGCACCAGCGGCAATGTCGCCACCGTGCCCCAGACGTGTCCTCCGGCCTCCCAGCCCTGCGCCACGATGACGTCGACCCCAGAGGCCACGGCCCGATGCGCCTCGGCTGCACTGCCGACCGTCTGGAGCACCACGCCGCCGGCGTCGTGGATGCGCGCGACGTAGTCGGCGGGATCGCCCCACATGAACGACACGATCCGAAGGCCCGCCGCCAGAGCGTCGTCGACGCGACGATGGTGATCCGAGGTGAGCACCAGGTTGCCGCCAAACGGCCGATCGGTGAGTGCGGCGGTTTCACGGATCACCTGCCCGACGTCATCGGACCATGTCAGCGTCAGCATGCCCAGTGCGCCGGCATTGGAGACGGCCGCTGCCAATCGAGGGATAGCGACCATCGGCGCCTGGACGATCGGATGGTCAATCCCGAGGGACTCGCAGAGCGCGGTGCGCATCCCTACAACTCGTAGGACGTCGGCACGGACTCAGCGGCGCGCCGATCCCATCCGTGGAAGGGCGAGTAATCGCCGGCTTCCCACGCCTCGCGCAGCCCCGGCTTGCTGAGATCCCAATCGGGGCGGATCTCGCTCGATGCAACGGCGAGGTCATGCCACAGGTCGTAGAACGAAGGCCGACCCCAGAACCAGTAGCCGTCGTACATGCTGTGGATGACGAGGCCCGGCTTGAGCACGAAGGTGTGGGGGATCATCGGGTTGTGCTCCGGGTCGGTGTATTCCTGGATGTCGAGATCCTTCTGGATCGTCCGATCGGGGTCGGAAAGGAAAGGCCACTGGGCCCCGACTGCGCCGCGAAACTCTTGCGAGCTGTGGTGGTCGTCGGTCGAGATCGTGACGATCTGGGTGTAGGCAACAGCGATCTTTGAATAGTTGGCGGCGAGCTCGAGATGCTGTTGGTGTTCTTTCGGACAGTAGTTCCCGCGCGCGAGTGTGAGGATCAGCGGGTCGCGACCCTGGATCTCGCTGAGCTTGCGGACCGTGTTGGTGTGATCCGGCAGGGCATAGTCGGGGAAAACGTTGCCGGGCTTGATGTCCGAGCGCATGTCATCAACACCTCTCGTGATCCACGGGACTCTGACTGCGAGCCATGCTACCGCCGCTTCGCGCGCGGCCGACGAGCACCCCGCGCCGTCGCTTGCAATTGGGCTGTCGCGGGGCGCGGCATATCATCGTCGGCATGACCTCGGACGACGAAAAGCGAAGCGCCATCGAGCAGCACTGGGCGGCCTCCGAGGCTGGAGACAGCGAGCTCGAGCACCGTCTGTACGCCGAGGGTGCCGTCCTCGATTACCCGCAATCCGGCGAACGCTTCGTCGGTCGCTCGACGATCGCCGAGCAGCGCGGCGGCAACCCCGCCGAGCGCCACTTCTCAGTGCGGAGAGTGCTCGGCGCCGGTTCGGTATGGGTGAGCGAATGCGTGATCACCTACGACGGCAAACCGACGAACTCGGTGAGCATCATGGAGTTCGACGGCGACTTCGTCGCCCACGAGACCCAGTACTTCGCGGATCCGTTCGAGGCGCCGGCGTCGAGGGCGCGAATCGCGCAGCGGATGGACTGAGCGGTCGGTCCGTAGCGTTCCGACCCCCTCGCTGACGGAGCCGTACACCTCGATTCTGTGGGGCTTGCGCCGCCACTATTCAGTGCTACTATGTACCAGTAGTTAGCGGCACTGACTAGTTAGGGGAGTGGTTTCGTGGGCAAGCAGCAGATGACCGAGATGCTCAAGGGCACGCTCGAGGGGATCGTTCTGGCGATCCTGTCCGCTCGATCGGCCTACGGGTACGAGATCACCGCACGGCTGCGCGACCAGGGGTTCGCCGACATCGCCGAAGGCACCGTCTACGCGCTGCTCGTCAGGTTCGAACAGAAGGGCTTCGTCGACGTGGAAAAGATCCCGTCCGACAAGGGACCGCCACGCAAGGTCTATTCGCTCAACGCGCAGGGACAGGAATATCTCGAGGAGTTCTGGAGCACGTGGAGCTTCCTCACGGAACGACTGGAACAGCTCCATGGAGGAGACAGATGAACAAGGTCATCGCAAAGGTGATTGGCGAAAAGCGCCAATGGCGGCAGTACAAGGCACGCACGCGCCAGCTGCCCGCGAACTATCGGATAGCGGTCGAAGCGCTCGAGCGGTATCTGATGCACTGCGGCCCAGGGGGCGACGGCGTCGAAGCGGCGGCAATGTTCGCGGACCTCCTCGACCTGTTCGAGCAGAGCGCGGCGAACGGGACCCCGATCCGCGAGATCGTGGGGGAAGACCCCGTCGAGTTCCTCAAGACGTTCGTTCGGAACTACCCGGACGGGCAGTGGAGGCTCAAGGAGCAGAAGCGGCTGAACGACGCGATTGCACGCGCCGCCGGCGAGAGCATCGGCGAAAAGGGGGCAGTCTGATGACCACGCAAGACGTCATCCATGTGGCGGGTCTGACAAAGTCGTATGACAAGGTGGAGGCGTTGCGGGGCGTCGACTTCGACGTCGCCCGCGGCAGCATTTTCGCCTTACTCGGACAGAACGGCGCAGGCAAGACCACGGTCGTGAAAATCCTGTCCACGCTGCTGAAGGCGGACGCGGGGACTGCCAGCGTCAATGGCTTCGACATCGCAACGCAGGCTGCGGATGTGCGGAAGTCCATCAGCCTCACCGGACAGTTCGCGGCCGTTGATGAAATCCTCAGTGGACGCGAGAACCTCGTCCTGGTCGCTCATCTGCGGCACCTCAAGGACCCGGGCGCGCTCGCGGACGCCCTGCTCGATCGTTTCTCGTTGACGGAGGCCGGCGCGCGACGAGTGTCGACCTATTCAGGTGGCATGCGCCGCCGCCTCGACATCGCGATGAGCCTTGTCGGGAATCCGGAAGTCATCTTCCTCGACGAGCCGACGACAGGACTTGACCCGGAGGCACGCATCGAGGTGTGGCAAGCCGTCAAGGAACTTGCCGAGCACGGCACGACGGTCTTGCTGACGACGCACTACCTGGATGAGGCTGAGCAGCTCGCCGACCGTATTGCGATCCTGCGCGGAGGTCGTGTCGTCGTCAACGGCACGCTGGAGGAGCTCAAGCAATTGCTCCCACCCGCCAAGGTCGAGTACGTCGAAAAGCAGCCGACTCTCGAGGACGTGTTCCTCGCGATCGTCGGGGATCACAGCAACGACGACAACGCGGGCAACGACCGCGGCGTCGGAACGCACGCGTAAGGAACAACGATGAGCAAGCACTTCTTCGCCGACACCGCCTACCTGACCGGGCGATCGCTCCGCCACATCACGCGCAGCGTGGACACGATCATCACGACCACGATCATGCCGATCGCTTTCATGCTGCTGTTCGTCTACGTGTTCGGCGGCGCTATCAAATCACCCTCAGGCTCGTATGTGGACTATCTGCTGCCCGGCATCCTGCTTATCACCATCGCATCGGGCATCTCCTACACCGCGTTCCGTCTCTTTCTGGATCTGCAGAGCGGCATTTTCGAGCGATTCCAATCAATGCCGATCGCGCGGTCGTCCGTGCTCTGGGCGCATGTACTCACCTCGCTCGTCGCCAACCTGATTTCGCTCGTGGTGGTTGTGCTGGTCGCCCTGCTCATCGGCTTTCGCTCGGGCGCCGGCGTGCTGACGTGGCTTGCCGTCGCCGGCATCCTTATCGTGTTCACGCTGGCGCTGACGTGGATCGCGATGATACCCGGGCTCACCGCGAAGTCAGTGGACGGCGCGAGTGCATTCTCCTACCCACTCATCTTTCTGCCGCTCGTCAGCTCAGCATTCGTGCCCACCAGCACGATGCCCGGGCCAGTGCGCGCGTTCGCGGAGAATCAGCCCGTTACCTCCATCGTCAACACGATCCGCGACCTGTACACACAACAGCCGGTCGGGAGCGACATCTGGATCGCTCTTGCGTGGTGTGTCGGCATCCTCATCGTCGCGTACGGCTTCGCCATGATGATCTACCGCCGCAAGATCACCTAGCAAAGGCTCGGCGCATGATCCGCTTGAATCTGGAGGGTCCGCGTTCGTGGAGATGAGCGTTGTGGTGCGCATTGCCGAGGCGTTCGCCGGCGTCCGCCGCGTCGCGCCGAAGGGGCTGTCTGAGTGGCGATACCACGGCAGGCTCGTGGCCCGTCAACTCGACAACACGCATCTGGTGATCCGCGCCGACTTCGACTACCGCGACTCCTCAGTGCGGAGGTATCCGGCGACGTTCAGCGTTCCGCCGAGGTACATCAAACACATGATGGTGGTTGCGGATCTCGTCAACGGGGACGCTGCTGCTATCGAGGATGCACTCGAAGCGGCGTGGCTCCTTCAGCGGCGCGCAGACTGATGCCCATAGCACGACTTCCTCGAAGACGGCTCACAGCCCGACCTCTTCGTGCTCGCGCACAACGAGCGATCCGGACGGCGTTTTCTTCAGCAGACGTCGCCATTCCGTACGCCGGACGATATCGCCGATGTTGGTATGACTCACACCGAACCTCGATCCCAGTGCTCTGTGTGTCATCCCATCAGCGGCGAGCTTGCGGATGGCGATGACATCAGCGACGGTCAGCTTCGCACTCCCGTGGAGCTCGCCGCCGTTCGACCGGCGGTTCCGTGTCTGTTGCTCGAGCGTCGCCCAGCGACAATTGCCGGGTTCGTAGTTGCCGTTGTTGTCGATGCGGTCTATCGAGAGGCCGTCTGGGCATGCACCCATGTCCGAGAGGAAATTCTCGAAGCGCTGCCATCGCTCGCAAACGGAGATGCCCCGACCGCCATAGCGTGGCCAATCCCTGCGCGTTTGCTTGCTGCAACGCTGCAACATGCTGCTCCACGCGTGGTAGGTACGCGTCCCACCGCCACCAGCATGTCCATGAGTTGATCGCATCCATGCATCAAAAGCCCTACCGACGGCCAAATCCTGGACAACGCCGGGCCGGTGGTCCAGGTCCGGCGAACGTTATTTCTCGACCGTGAACACGCGCATCACCGCCTCAAAGCCGTCGTCGGCGGTGAGCTGAGCGTAGACCTGCTCGATCATGCGCAGGCCGCTGTGGCCGAGGAGCTGGGCGAGCTGCACGGGATTCATGCCGCGGCGTAGCGCCTCCGCCGCGAACGAGTGCCGGAAGAGGTGCGGATGCACGCGCCGCGTGAGGCCGGCGCGATCGGCCGCACCGCGAAGGAGTTGGAGGACACCGCTTGTTGTTAGAGATGCGTACGCGCCGGAGGCATCACGTCTGGCCGCGAGGAAAATGTTGTTTCCTCGAGCATCGGTTGGCCGGAAGCGCTGGTAGGACTCGAGTCGTTGCGCGAGCTTGGGAGCAATCGGCACGAGCCGGTTCCGGGGGCCCTTGCCAAGAATCTTGAGGAACGCGCGCTGGTCGGGTCCGATAATGATGTTGGTCGGCTCCAGGCTGCAGAGTTCGCCGACTCGGATGCCGGTGTCGGCGAGCAGCCGGATGATCAGCTTGTCCCGCTCCGTCGGTGCGGCCAACTCGAGGCGATCAATGTCGTCGCGGCTGAGTACCTCGAGAGCGCGCTGGGGGAGTTCCGGGAGTTGCGGCTTGCCGGCGGCAGTTCCATCTTCTACGCGGCACCACTTCAAGAACTGGCGAACGACGCGGACGTAGTGGTGGACGGTGTGCGGCGCAAGTTGCTTCCCGCGCTTGCTGGGTGTGTCGAGCAGGTCGGTCGTGAATTGGTCGAGCACTTTTTGTGTGAGCTGCTCGATGACGGCGACGTCGTTGCGTGCGCACCAGGGGAGGAAGACGTTGACGAGCGTGTAGGTGTATGCAGTGCGGATTGTCGTTGGTGCGAGGCCGCGCGCCCGGCAGGATTCCAGGTAGTCGTTGGCCAGGGCGTCCAGGGGACGCGCCGTGGCTGCGGCGATTCTTGCCACCGGAACCTCCCCTCATTCGCCTGCGGTTATGACCCAATCTTACAGGAGGGGTTTTGTGTCCCTTTGCGCTGATTAGGAGCGTTATTCTTTGCGCCAGGCCCCTAGTCGCCCGATGCTTGCGGTCTTGAGGCGAACGTGAAATGCTATACGTAGAAATGAAAAAGAGGCGGTTGGAGCGGGAGACGAGACTCGAACTCGCGACATCCAGCTTGGAAGGCTAGCGCTCTACCAGCTGAGCTACTCCCGCATCCGCACCCGCGCATTGCGCAGGGCCGTTGCATCGTAGCGGGTCGGCGTGAAATCGGATGCGTCCTTGTCGCAGCTGGGGCGCGCCAGGTGGCATTTTGCTATCCTTGTGCTGCAACGTATGGTGGTTTGTGGTGGTACATAAGTAGGCATGGAAGACGTACTTGTACGGGCGATGAAGGTTCAGAGGCATCCCGAGCGCGCGGTGAAGGATCGTGCAGCGGCGCTCGCGATCCTGGATGAAGGGCTGATCTGTCACGTCGGATTCGTGGTGGATGACCGCCCTTGGGTCATCCCGATCATGTATGCGCGTGAGGGCGATGTGCTCTTTCTTCACGGATCGCCGGCGAGTCGCATGCTGCGCGGGCTGGCCGGCGGCATCGACGTGTCGGTCACCGTCACGCTGCTTGACGGATTGGTGCTTGCGCGTTCCGCGTTTTCGCATTCCATGAACTACCGGTCGGTGGTCATTGCCGGCACGGCGACGGAGGTTGTCGATCTGGACGCCAAAGTCGCGGCGATGCGTTGTCTCGTCGAGCACGTGCTCCCGGGGCGATGGGACGAGGTGCGGCAGCCGAGCGCCAAGGAGATCGCCACGACGCTTGTGTTGGCGCTTCCGCTCGACAACCTGTCGACGAAGGTGCGCAGTGGGCCGCCAAGCGATGGCGCCGCGGATCGAACGCTGCCCGTGTGGGCCGGCGAGGTTCCGGTGAGCCTCGCCTTCGGCACGCCACAGGCGGATGAGCTCACCGGGATCTCAGCGCTTCCCTTCAGCGTCGTCGCGCAGACGGCAAAAGGGGTGCGCGGATACCTGCTCGCAGGGCAAGGAGCGACGCAGCGGGTGTTGGAGCGGTAGGCTGACCGCCGCAGTCAGGGAACCGGGAGGAGGCCCATGAGCCAGGCAGCAGCCGCGTCGCCGCCGGCTGCTTCGTGGTGGAGCCGCCAGCTTCGCCGCGGGATCATCGCGGAGCGCGGCTGGGGTATTGCGGTGAGCCTGCTGCTCATCCCGGCGATCCTCGGCACCAACCTCATCTACGACTCACTCAACCACGGGCCGAACCGCATCTTCCTCGAGTCGCCCCTTGACCGTGCGCTCCCCGTGGTGCCGATCTTCGCGATTCCGTACGTGTCGCTCATTCCGTACATCGGCGTCAGCTTGGTCGCGTTCCTGTTCTTCCGGGTGCGCGTGTACCGATCGGCCGCGATCACGATGATCATCGTCTGGTTCATCAGCTACGCCTTCTATTTCTTCCTACAGTCGTACATCGCGCGCCCGCCGATCACGGGCACCGATCCGTTCTCGGCGATGGTGCGGAGCATCTACGCCGGGGACCAGCCGTACAACGACTTCCCGAGCCTCCACACGTCGCTGTCGACGATCATCGCGATCCACTGGTGGCGGCTCGACAGGCGAATCGGCATCCCGGCGGCGATCTGGACGACGTTCATCGTCGCGTCGACGGTCCTCATCAAGCAGCACTACTTCGCCGATGTTGCCTTTGGGTTGCTGCTGGCCGGGGTGACATCACTGATCGTGATGCGTGCCACTCGCGCGGCGTGATGCGCGCGATCCGCTCCTGCGGTACGATGCAGGGGACCGATCCACACGACCACCGGAGGGCAACAGACATGGCACTTGCGATTGCGCCTGCAGCGCCCACCATTGATGTCGTGCCCGGCGGCTCCGCCGCCTGATCGTCCGCTGATTCCGCGCCGCGCGCTGGTGCGGGAGTGCAATCGGAGCTCCGGGCTCTTACTGCAGCATGGAGTTCCCACTTGTCTCACGATCCTCGCCGTCTCACCGCGCTAGGGTGGAACGGCTCACTCGAATCGGCTTTCACTGACGCCACGAAGGACGGCCGGCGCGGCCTCGTCGTTCGTTACGACGGTCGCGTGGTGACCGTTCTCACCGACGCGGGTCAGGAACGCGTTGTGCTGGCGCCGACACTCTCGGGCGTGCCCGACGATGGCGGCGTCACGACAGGCGATTGGCTCGTCATCGAAGCGGGCGTCGCGACGCATCTGCTTCCGAGGCGCAGCGTTCTGATGCGTCGCGCTGCTGGAGTTGCGACTGCCGGACAGGCGGTCGCAGCCAATATCGACCTCGTGTTCATCACGGTCGCACTCGGTGTGCCGCTCCGTCTTCGCCGTATCGAACGCGCGCTTGCGATGGCGTGGTCAAGTGGTGCGGCGCCGGTCATCCTGCTCACCAAATCCGACCTCAGTGCCGACGTCGAAGCGGACGTCCGCGCGGCGCGGTCGGTTGCGGGTGTGACCGAGGTCATTGCAGTCAATGCCGAAGGAGCCGGCCTTTCGCGCGTGCGTGACGTGCTCCTTGAGGGCCTTGTCGCCGTCCTGGTCGGACCGAGCGGCACCGGCAAGTCCACTTTGGTCAATCGGTTGTCGGGCAACGAGGCGCTCGCCACGAACGAGGTGCGCGCAGACGGCAAAGGCCGCCACACCACCACGCATCGCGAGCTGATCGAGCTTCCAGCTGGCGGGCTGATCATCGACACCCCCGGGACGCGGGAGCTCGGACTTTGGGATGCCGGCGCCGGGATCGACGAGGTGTTCGGCGATCTCACCGAGACTGCGGCGCAGTGCCGTTTCCGGAACTGCAAGCACGAGAAGGAGCCCGGCTGCGCGGTGCGTGCGGCGGCCGAGCAGGATCCAGGCGTTCTCGCGCGCCTTGAGTTGAAGCGCAAGCTCGAACGTGAGCAGAAGCGCATCGACAACGCCCGTGACCTTCGCGCACAGGCCGAAGAGCGTCGCGAGTGGCGCCGGCGTGCGCGTGCGATGCGGCAGCGGCCCTCATGACCGTGAGGCTCGCGTCATGACCGACATTCGCACGACGCGCCTGCAGTTGCACGCGATTGATGTTGCTGAGGCTGATCGGATCCTGGCGCAACGTGCAGGTCCGAACGATGTGTGGGCCGAGGACTTTCCGTTCGAGGGTGACATTGGCGCTGTGGGCATGTTTCTTCATGCGTCCGCCACGCAAGGAGAGCAGTCGCCGTTCGGCTTCTATCGTGTGACCCGCCTGTCGGACGGTCAGGCGATCGGAGGGCTTGGTTTCAAAGGACGTCCACAGCGCGGTTGCATCGAGATCGGATACGGGTTGGTTCCGTCAGCTCGGGGCAACGGCTACGCGGCGGAAGCGGTGATCGCGCTGCTGGCGCTGGTCGCCGGCCACGGCGTTTCGACAGTGATCGCCGAGACGACCCTGGACAACATCGCGTCGCAAAGGACGCTGGTCCGCGCCGGCTTCAGCCTTGTGAAAAGCGACGACGAACTCCACCACTTTGAGATCGTCCTGACCTGAGGGCCCGCCTGAAAGAGGCGGGCGGGGACAGCCGGCCTAGACGGACTTGGCTGGGCTCCCTGCGGCGGGCGTCGCCTTCGGCGCAGTGCTGGAGTGACCCGGGAAGCCCGGAAAGCTGTGCGGCGTGAAGCTGAACGTCCCGAGCACCTGCACGTTGTCGGCGTCGAACGTGGTGAGGCTCACCTGGGTGCCCTGGGCCACGATGTACACGCCGGCTTTCACCGACGCGATCGTTGCCGTCGCGGTGCCAATGCCGTGATATGCGGTGGCACCGGAGAGGGTCACGTACTCGAGTTGCCCGTCACTCGTGACCAGGGTCACGGTATTGCCACTCACGGACTGCACCCGTCCGGTGACGCTCGGAACCTGGATGGTGATCGCAGTTGCAGCGATGGGGGTGGTCGCTGTCGGCGACGTTCCGCGGGTGCCGCGGACGGCGACGACTTCACCAACGGCGAGGGCGCTGAACTTCACGGTCTTGTTCTCACGGCTGTAGGTCGTCTTCGAGGTGGTGGTTACGGTGACCGTTCCGGAGATGGTCCGAAGCGTCAGCGTCGATCCGCTGATGCCGGTGACAGTTCCGGTCTCGCCGCCGCAGAGGCCGCCTCCGAAGAAACCTCCGCCGAACGCGGAGGATCCGCCAAATCCAGCGCCCGCGACTGGGGCCCCGCAACCGAATCCAAAGCCGCCACGCGAGCCGAAGGACGGCCGGTGACGGGTGGATGGCGACGGGCTCGGCTTCGTGGTGGACGCGGCTGTGGTGTTCGCGGTTGTCGGGGAAGCGGCGCGGGTCACAACCAATCCGGCGGTGACTCCGAGGACTGCGATGGCCAGGCCGATGCCAAAGAGACGCAGGCGACCACCACGCTTGTTCGCCGGTTCAACGACAGGCGGCACTGGCGGCGGCTCCGGAAAATCCCCACTCATCTCCACCGCAGGATAGCGCGATAGGCTGTCGAAAAGGTTACGAACGCGTCAGAAGCCTCAAACGGCCCTGAGCATCTAGGAGGATCCGCCGAGGGCTGCCCGCTGTCCGCGGGGTGGAGAGCTGCGTGTCGCTAGGAGGAACCGCCAAAGCGCTGCTCCATGTCCGCTACCCAGGCGGCGAGCGTGCTCCGGTCGCCGATCCGCGGGAAAAGCGGATCCCCAGCGGCGATGCTCCGCCCCGGCCGAAGCGTCAGCAACGCCTCGCCTGCAGGCCCGGGCCACTCGCGCTCGCTGGCCGTGAGTTCCAACCCCGCGGCCAGGCGCTCACACGCGAACGGAACGAATGGCGCGGAGACGATCGCCTCGATGCGCGCGACATTGATAGCGGTGCGCAGGATGCACGCCACGCGCGCCGGGTCGGTCTCGTGCCAGGGGGCACACCGGTCGAGGTACTGGTTCCCAAGCGTCCAGAGGCTGCGAAGCGCAAACGCCGCGGGCCGGAACCGCATCGCGTCCATCTCCGCGGCGTACGTGGCCAGGGCCGCGTCGAGCGACACCGCGAGTTCCGCTTCTTCCGGCCCGGGTTCGCCTCCATCCGGCACGACCAGCCCGTACAGCTTTTCGGCGAGCTTCAAGGTGCGCTGGACGAAGTTGCCAAAAATGCCCGCGAGGTCTTTATTGACGGTGTTGGCGAAGTTCTCCCAGGTGAACTCGCTGTCATCTGACTCCGGTGCGGCCGCGAGCAGCGCATATCGCCAGTAGTCGGCAGGCAGGATCTCGAGCGCCGCGTCCATGAACACGCCGCGCTTCTGGCTGGTGGAGAACTGACCACCCTGGTACGTCAGGTAGTTGAAGCCCTTGATGTAGTCGACGAGCTTCCACGGCTCCCCCGATCCCATGATCGTGATCGGGAAGTTGATCGTGTGAAAGGGGATGTTGTCCTTGCCGAGAAACTCGGTATAGCGGACGTCATCCGCGTTGAACCACCACGAACGCCAGTCCCGTGCCCCGGGGTCGAGGTCCGCCCACTCCTTCGTGGCCCCGATGTACTCGATCGGCGCGTCGAACCAGACGTAGAAGACCTTGCCCTCGAACCCCGGCCACCCGACCGGGATGCCCCACTTGAGGTCGCGGGTGATGCTCCGATCCTCCAGCCCGACGTTGAGCCAGTTCCGGGCGATCGACGTCACCAGGATCGGCCAGTCGGTCTTCGAGTCGATCCACTCGCGCACGCGAGCCGCCATGAGCGACTGCCGGATAAAGAGGTGACGCGTGGCCCGCACCTCGAGCCGGGTGCTGCCCGACACGGCGGACCGCGGGTTGATCAGGTCCGACGGCTCGAGCAATCGCGCGCAGTTCTCGCACTGGTCGCCGTTGGCGCGCTCGTAGCCGCAGTGCGGGCACGTGCCGACGATGTATCGATCGGGAAGAAAGCGCCCGTCATCGAGGGAATAGACCTGATCGGTGACCCGCTCCTCGAGCATGCCGTTGTCGCGAAGCTGCTCGGCGAAGTGCCTGGTCAGCTCCGCGTTCTGGGGCGACGAACTGCGGCCGAAATGGTCGAACGACAAGCCGAAACGCCGCGCGATGTCGGCCTGGATCTCGTGTTGTTCCGCGCAGTACTCGGCGACGCTGAGACCCGCCGCGTCGGCAGCCAGCTCGGCCGGCGTGCCGTGCTCGTCGGTCGCGCAGATGAAGAGGACCTCATGACCGCGAAGGCGCATGTGGCGCGCGTACACGTCGGCAGGGAGCATCGAGCCGACCAGGTTGCCGAGATGTTTGACCCCGTTGATGTACGGCAAGGCGCTCGTGATCAGATGGCGACCCATCGGCGCATCCTACAAGGGGCGGGAGCGGCGCTCCCCCTCTCGGAGCGTCGCCGTGACTGAGCGTAGGGGCATTTGCGACGTTCGGGCGCTTCATGCGATCGATCTTTGCCGGCCGTTGCACGGTCACCACCGGCGATACCGGCGCAGCCAGAATCGTTGCCGCTCCGTGTCCGCATGGGCCGACCCAATCGCCTGCTGGTACCCTGCCGATATGCGAGCACCGGCCACCCGGTGAAGGGGCTCATCCTCAGCGGCGGCAAGGGGACGCGGCTGCGGCCGATTACCCACACCGGCGCAAAACAACTCATCCCGGTCGCGAACCGGCCAATTCTCTTCTACGCCATCGACGCGCTCACCCAGGCCGGAATCCACGACATCGGCATCATCGTGGGCGACACCGCCGACGAGGTCCGTGCGGCGGTCGGCGACGGTTCGAAATTCGGCGCGACCATCACCTTCATCCCGCAGGAGGCGCCGCTCGGGCTTGCCCACGCTGTGGGGATTGCGCGCGACTTTCTTGCCGGCGACAGCTTCGTCATGTACCTCGGCGACAACCTGATCGCGCAGGGGATCGGCACGCTCGTCGACGAGTTCCGGCGCTCCGAGGCGGACGCGATGATCCTGCTCGCGCGAGTCCCCGAGCCCCAGCGCTTCGGCGTTGCCGAGCTGGAAGACGGTCGCGTGATCTCGCTGGTGGAGAAGCCCGCGGTCCCCCGTTCCGACCTGGCGCTGGTCGGCGTGTATCTGTTCTCCCCGCTCGTTTTCGAGGCCATCGACGCCATCGAGCCGAGCCCCCGCGGCGAGCTGGAGATCACCGACGCGATTCAGCGAATGATCGATACCGGCAAACGGGTGATGCCGCACATCATCGAGGGCTGGTGGAAGGACACGGGACGTCTTGACGACATCCTCGAAGCCAACCGCATGATCCTCGACACGCTCGAGGCACGCTGCGATGGCACGGTCGGTGAGGACGTCCGCCTGCACGGGAAGGTCGTGGTGGAGTCGGGGGCGTCGTTGCGCAACTGCGTCGTCCGAGGCCCCGCCATCATCGGCAGCGGCACGGTGGTCGACAACGCCTACATCGGGCCGTTCACGTCCATCTACTTCGATTGCGTGGTGCGCAACGCAGAGATCGAAAACAGCATCGTGCTCGAGGGCACGCGGATCCACGACATCGCGGGCAAGATCGACGGCTCGCTGATCGGCAAGGAGTGCGAGGTGTGCAAATCACCGGCGCGCCCGACCGCGGTCCGCCTGATGCTCGGCGACCACTCGCGCGTCGAGCTCTGACGGCACGCATGGTGGTGCGCCAGATCGCCGTCGCGTCGCGGAGTGCGCGGCGCTGAGGTACCTCGTGCTCGGCACGCCCGGGCAGCTTGGTGGCGACATCGTCGATGCGGGAACCCGCCTCGGCCACGAGATGGTGGGCCGCACGCAGTGGGAATGCGACATCACCGATGCCGCGTCTGTGGAGGGCGTGATCGACGATGTCCGCCCCGACGCGGTCATCAACGGCGCGGCATGGACGCAGGTCGATGCCGCCGAGACACGCGAGGCCGAGGCCGAGGCGGTCAACGGCACCGGTGCGGGCATCGTCGCCGCGGCGTGCGGCGCCCGGGGCCTCCGCTGCTGCCACGTGAGCACGGACTACGTCTTCGACGGCACAGCGACAACCCCCATTCCCGAGACCGCGGTGCCGGCACCGAAGTCGGCATACGGGCGGACGAAGTGGCATGGCGAGGTCGCCGTTCGCGAGCTGTGCCCGGACCACCTCATCGTGCGAACGAGCTGGCTCTACGGGCGCCAGGGGCCGAACTTCGTCTTGACGATGCTGCGCCTGGCGTCGGAACGTCCGGAACTCCGCGTGGTCGCGGATCAGCAGGGATCTCCGACCTGGACCGGACACCTCGCACCCGCGATGCTCCGTCTGCTCGAGATCGGGCCTTCCGGGACCTATCACCTCACCAACAGCGGAGTGACCACCTGGTACGGCCTCGCCGTCGCGGCTATCCGCGCGAGGGGGCTCGCCACCGAGGTGGTGCCGATCACGACCGCGGAGTACCCCACGCCGACCGAACGCCCGGCGTACTCGGTGCTCGACAACCGCGCGTGGCGCGAGCTCGGCGAGCCGCCGCTTCCCGATTGGGAGCTGGGCCTACAGGGTTACCTCGCGAGCCTCGACGCAGAGGAGCAGCGCTGAGTCAGTCCTCACGCTGCGGCGCCGATCGCTTGTCCGCGCTCGCGTAGAGCAGACCGCCGAACAGGCCGGCGTTCTTGAGGAGATGCACCAGCTGCGTGCGGCGTTCCTCCGGCGTCTCCGCCTTCCAGACGGGATGGCCGACGAACGTGTTCGGGATCAGCGTGAGCGCGAGGATCCGCGCGGACATCTTCGGCAGGATGCCGAGCGCGAACGTCGATCCGGCTCCCATCATGATCGCGCCATGCACCTTGGCGATCGTCGGATCCTCGGGCAACATGGGGATCGCGGCTGAGGCTCGCTTGGCGTAGCCTTCGGCGTTCTGGAAGAGGCCGTAGCCGGAATACACGAATATCCCGGCAAGGAGAAAACGACCGGCGGTTCGGATGAGCGTTCGCATGGGTCAAGACTCTAGGCCAGATGTACTGCGCCACCGATCGCGCGCGGCGTCAGCACGATGCGAGTTGAGCGGCTCTTGCGACGCTCGCTCTATTTTTGGGGCATAGTTCGCGCGATGTCCGCCGATCGCACGCCGCCGGTCATTGCTTCGGAGTTCGTGAGCAGGGGTCACCGCCTCGCCTACACGGAGTTCGGTGAGGGCAAGCGATGGGTGCTGCTCATGCCGGGGCTGCTCGTCCCGGCGCTGATGCAGGACCACCTGGCGACAGCGCTCGCGGCGACCGGCGCCCACGTGCTGACACTCGATCCGCTCGGACATGGCCGATCCGACCGTCCGGAGGACATGGCCGAGTACTCGATCGAATCCTTCGCAGGCGATGCGATCGCATTGCTGGACCATCTCGACATCGACGAAGCCGTGGTGGGCGGCACCTCGCTCGGCGCGAACGTCACGCTCGAGATCGCGCATGCGGCACCGCAACGAGTGCGCGGCATGATCATCGAGATGCCGGTGCTGGAGAACGCCTTGGTCTGGTCGGTGATCGCCTTCGGACCGCTCCTCGTCGCCCTTCACTTCGGCGAGCGACTGATGCGACCGCTGTCAGCGGGACTTCGCCGGATCCCGCGGCGGCTCGTGCCGTTCTGGGGCAACGTGGCGCTCGATGTTGTCCGCCAGGAGCCGCGCCCGAGCGCGGCGCTGCTCCAGGGCCTGTTCTTCAGTCATATCGCCCCGCACAGCGCGCAGCGGCGCGAGATGACCATGCCGGCGCTCGTGATCGGCCATCACATCGATCCGGTGCATCCGTTCTCCGACGCCGGCGTGCTGACGGACGAGCTGCCGAACGCGCGCCTTGTCGAGGCATCGAACATCCTCGAATTGCGCTTTCGGCCGGAACGGCTCACCGCCGAAATCTCGAAATTCGTCGCCGAGTGCTGGTCGCCGCGCGCCGTGGCGAAACCCCGCCGGCAGCGCCGTCGCACCGCCTGACGATAGGCTGTTGTCTCAGATGCCCGAGACCGCTGCCCCACGCCCCCGTGTCCTGAGCGGCATCCAGCCGGACTTCGGCTTGCACCTTGGGAATTACCTCGGCGCACTGCGCAACTGGGCCCGCGACCAAGACCACTACGAGAACTACTTCTGCATCGTCGATCTCCACGCGCTCACACGGCATCCGGACCCGGAGCAGTTGCGGTCGCTGACCCTGGAACTCGCGGCGATGTACGTCGCGTGCGGGCTTGATCCTGCGCGGTGCGAGATATTCGTGCAGTCGCACGTCAGTGCCCATTCGCAGCTTTGCTGGATTCTCGAGACCCTCACGCCGATGGGCTGGCTCGACCGAATGACGCAATTCAAAGCCCGTGTGGAGGCGCAGGGACGCGAGCGCGTCAACACCGGCGTCTTCACGTACCCGGTGCTGATGGCGGCGGACATCCTGCTGTACGACGCCGACTTCGTTCCAGTCGGTGAGGATCAACGTCAGCACATCGAGCTGTGCCGCGACCTCGCCAACCGTCTCAACTCGCAGCGCGGGGATGTGCTCAAGGTGCCGGCACCGTTGATCAGCGACGTTGGCGCTCGCGTCATGGGCCTCGACACGCCGGACGAGAAGATGAGCAAAAGCATTGCTGCAGAACGCGCCGGGCACGCGGTGATGCTGCTCGATCCACCCGACGTGGTACGTCGCAAAATCGCTCGCGCCACCACCGACACCGAGCCAGAGGTGCGCATGCCTGTTGGTGCTGGAGTCGCCAACCTCCTCGAGATGTATGCGGCGCTCCGCGCAGTCAGTGTGGATGCAGCCCTCGCCGAATTCGAGGGGCAGCGGTACAGCGCGCTGAAAGGGGCAGTGGCGGAAGCAATCGTCGAGGCCCTCACGCCAATTCAGGCCCGCTATACCGAGATCCGCTCAGACGAGCAAGGGCTCCACAAACTCCTCGCAGACTCTGCGGCTCGCGTTCGCGTTGTTGCCGACGCGACCCTGCTGCGCGTGCAGAAGGCTGTCGGGCTGCGCTGACGGCTAGGCGATCGCCGCGTCGATCTCCTCGAGCATGGCGTGGATCTCGGGTTTCGCAAAGTGCGCGCGCGCCGGCTCGAGCAGATCGATCAATCGCTCGGCGAGACCGGCCTTGGCGTCCATCGGATGGAGCGAGCCGCTGATGTACGCGGCAACGACTTCCTCCGGCGTGTCGAAGATGATCCGACCGCCGTTCGCCTCGCTGCGCTCCACAACGAAAGGCCCGCCCGCGATGCCGAAGACAAGCTTCTCGATCCAGTCCAGGATCGGATTGAAGACCACCTCGCCGGGCGGGCAGAACGCCTTGCGGATCTTGCCGTTGATCTCGTCAGGACTGTCATGAACAAAGACGGCTGAGCCGGGATCGCTCTTGCTCATCTTCATCGCGGAGAACACATCGCGGATCGACTCCTCCGGTACCGGCCAGACCGGCGGACGGCGAAGGCCGAGCAGCAGCGGGTGGTGGAGCGCAACCGGTTTCATCGGCGCACCGTCGATGCCCCGCACCGCGTGGATATGCATGTGGGTCGCGACGTCGCGGGCGATCACGTGCGCCTTGCGCTGATCCATTCCCGCATGCGCGATATGGACCCCGAGCGTGAAGATGTCCGCCGCCTGCATCGCCGGGTAGATGAGCTTGGCGAAATCGATGCTCTCGCGCTCCTGCCTGCCCATGATGCTGATGCTGCGTTGCATCCGCGCGAGTGTCGTGTTCTTGCTCACCTCGATGACCGTTGCCCAGTACTCGTCATCGTCGCGATAGAGGTCGGACGCGAGAACGAAGGACACCGAGTCCGGGTCGGCGTCAACGCAGAGCAGGGACGCGCGAAACGCCTCGGTGAAGTATCCCGTCGCGATGCGGCGGATCAAACCGCGATCCCCGCCGAGCTTGTCGTTGATCCAGGTGTGCCAGTCGGCGAGGAGTACCGAGCAGTGCACACCTGCCGCTGTCAGGTCGCGCACCTTGGACATGCTCATCAGCCCGGTGCCGAGGTGAGCCTTGCCCGAGATCTCGAATCCGATGTAGTGGCGCAACTCGAGGCCGGCGTCCATCAAGGGCGGCAGCTCGTCGGCGCCGATGACCTCGGCGGTGTTGCGCTCGACGAGCGCCATGCGTTCAGCGGTGGTCACGTCCGCTGAGTGTGCCAGACCTGCGTCAGGCGGTGAGCTCAGTCGTCGTGTGTGTCGTCGTACGCCACGCGGTGCGGCGCGACGTTGTCGAGGAGATCCGCTTCCCAGTCCAGGAGTGCGTCGTGGAGGCGGGCGGTATTGCGAGCCTGCCACAGCGAAGCGGGAGCGGGAACCGGAAGGACCACTTCGAGCTCGGCGAGTTGCCGCCACATGTCCGGCGGAACCTGGCGATCACGCTGCAAGTTGTGGTGCTCGACGCTGTCGAGGACGCGTTCGAGACGCTGAATGTGTTGAATGCGCAGCTGCCTGCGGGCTTTTGCGTCTTCGGCGCGGGCTTTTGCCGCGTCCATGTCGGTGATTGCGCCTTGGAAGCTCATGTCGTCTGTCGTCTCACGTATTGCCTTCGCTGCTCTGTGTCTGAGGTTATCCAGCCTGTCATAGATGTAAACGGAGCAGGGTTACGTTCGGATTACGGCCAGAGCTGCCTCAAGGTTCCGGATTCGACATTTCGTCGATGTGTTCGCCCTCGATGTGGCGATGGCGTCGCTGCCCTTGCAAGATCGTGACGGCGCCCGGTCCGAACACCTGCCAGCGCCCGTCGCGGAGGACCGCCGCGGTGCGCTCATCGATGCCGATGACCTGCGCATCCTCGCCGAGCCCCTCCTGGGCCCAGGGGATCCAGGCGTCGCCGAGCACATCGAAGTGGGGGAGGATGGCGCACCCAGGGATGAGCCCCAGCGCATCGACCGAGCGCTCGTCCACCTCGCCGGGCCAGCTGGTCTGGACCAGGCACCACTCGCACAGCGCCATCGCGCCCGCAGACGACCCCGCAAGTGCGGCGCCGGCTCGCCAGGCAGCCGCGATCGCCTTCCAGACGGGGCTCGCGCGGAGCACCTCCACCACCCAGCCGGGGTCGCCGCCTGCGATGTACACGAGGCCTGCGCGCGCTGCGGCCTCCACGATCTCCGGCGAGCTGGCGTCGTCCTTGGTCCGGATGCGCAACTCGTGCACCTCGAGCCCGAGTCCGGCGAACCAGCGACGAGCCGTCTCGACGGCTCCCGACGCAAAGTCCTGTGCGGCGGTCGCGACCACGTACGCCGGTCGCCCGGCGCATGCGTCGCGAAGAATTTCGTCCTGGTGCTCGTTACCCGGGTGGAACTCGTCGCCGCCGACGAGGGCAAGTGGACCGTACATCGCTAGCACAGTCTCTACCCTTCTGGGAAAACGGCCGCGCAGCGTGCTTCCCCCTACACTCTGGACCGCGCTCATGATGGATCCGGAAAAGTACGCCGCAGCCACAGTCGTGTCCCGACGCGACCCGGCACCGGACCTCTGGATCATCCGGATTCGTACCGAAACCGAATTGCCGTACAAGCCCGGCCAGTACGTGACGCTGGGTCTGCAGTCGAATGGCAAAGTGATCGAGCGGCCGTATTCGATCTGCTCATCACCACTCGAAGACGAGATCGAGTTGTTCATCGAGCGCGTTCCGGATGGCGAGCTTTCCGATCCACTGTTCGCGATCGGTGTCGGCGGTGCGTTGATTGTTCGCCGGCGTACCAAGGGATTGTTTCTGCGCGAGGCGCCGCTCATCGACGAGCCGCATCTTTTCGTCGCCACAGTCACCGGCATCGCGCCGTTCGTCAGCCTGCTGCGCACGCTCGCGTCGCGGGCGCGCGCCGGAGAGTGGAGTCCCGTGCCGATCGTGACGCTCCAGGGTGCCGCGCGCTCCGCCGAACTCGGCTACGCAGACGAACTCGTCGCGCTGGCCGAGGAGTTCTCGTGGTTCACCTACGTCCCCACGGTCAGCCGCCCCTGGGAGGATCCCGAGTGGCGCGGCGAATGGGGGCGGGTGGAGGACGTCATGCGCAAGTACGCCGACCAGGCCGGGATGCGCCCGGGGAGCGGCGGCATCTTCCTCTGCGGCCACCCAGGGATGATCAGCGGCGCGCGGGCGATCATGCGCCGCGCGGGCTTCGATAACAAAGCGATTCGCGAAGAGCAGTATTGGCCGGACTGATGACTGCCTCGATCGACTGGGTGACCCTGCATCAGAAGTTCGGCTTCATCCTCGTCGTCCTCGCGGTTGTGGGCGGGTTGGTGGCGCTGGTCTCACTGGCCACTCCACTGGTCGGCATCGTGCTCAAGATCTACCTGCGGTTGCTCCTTCTCGCAGTGGTGGTTCAGGGAGTCCTCGGCATCGCGCTCTACCTGATGGGCGATCGCGCCAAATTCGAGTTGCACTACCTCTACGGATTGGGAATGGCGGTCACGCTCGGGGTCACGTTCGGCGTCAGCCGGCGCACGCCGTGGCCACTTTCCAAGCTGCCGCTCGTGATCGGCGCGATCGTTGCGACGATCTTCGCGGTGCTTGCGCTTATCTCGGGATAGCCGGAGCCGGGAGCCCTGCTTGGGCCGGGTGATCGATCCAGAACGACCACGTTGAAGCGCGACTGCATCCGGATCAGCCCGGCCAGCACCGGCGCGCCGAGGATGATCACGGCAAGCGCGTTACCCACTGCACGGAAGGTGTCGTACACGAGCGAGGTCGCCAGGTAGAAGCGGCCGAAGCGCCCGACTGCAGCCGCCACCGACAGTCCGGGCTGCCATCCGAAGTCCGGTGCACCGCGATAGAAGGTGGTCCAGTCCCAGACATCGAGCAGCGCGCCGTAGGCGAAGCCGGTCACCACGCCGACCGCGGCCAGAACAACGACGTCGCGCCAGCTCGCCGGCCCGCGGCGCCGGAGCCCTGCAAGTCCGGCCACGAGGCCGACGAATCCGCACCCCACCATCTCGTACGGCAGCCACGGCCCGATGCCGCCGGTCGCGATCGCCGACGCGAGGAGCGCCACGGATCCGGCCAGGAATCCATATGACGGGCCGTAGACGTATCCGGCGGCGAGGATCAGGAAGAAGATCGGGCTGAAGCCGCCGAGGCCGGTGACGAGGACGAGGCGCAGCGCGGCGTCGATGGCGGCGATGGCGGCGAGCAGCGCAAATCGCCGCGCGTCGAGCTTTCGCGTCGACGTCTCGACGAACACGAGCACCGCGACGACACCGATGCTCAACGCCACCGCTGCTGCCGCCGGCGGTGTGTTGGAGGCGACGAACGGCCAGAGGAACAACGCAAGCCCGGCAACGGATATCGCGCCAATTCTCATGCGACGGCCACCGGGCTGAGCTCACGGGCGCCACGCGATCCGACCGCGATGGTGCGATCCGCGACCGCTGCCGCAAGGTTTCTGTCGTGCGTGGCAAGAACGATCGAGCACCCACTCGCGCGCATCCTCAGGATGACGCTGCACAGCGCTTCGCGGGCGGCATCGTCCATCCCGCGTGTCGGCTCGTCGAGGAGCGCGATGTGCGGCGAACCCGCAAGGACGGCGGCGATCGCGGCGCGCTGGCGCTCCCCGGTGCTCAGGTCGCGCGGGTCGCGATCCGCGAGGTGGGTGAGGCCAAGCTCCGCGATCAACCCGGCCGCTGCGGCGCTCTGCGCATCGCCGCGCACGGTCCACGCAACCTCCGAGGCGACTGTCGGCCGGTGGAGGAGGGCCATCGGATTCTGCGGCAGGTACGCGACCCGGCCGGGAGCTCGATGCACGGCGCCTGCGATTGGCGGAAGGAGCCCGGCGATGGTCCGCAGGAGCGTCGTCTTGCCACCGCCATTCGGGCCGACGAGCGCAACAACCTCGCCGGCGCGGCCATCGAGGGACACGCTCTCGAGCACGGCATCACGCGTCGGACCGGCCGCGACCCGGTCAAGGCTCCATGCGACGGGCGCTGCGCCGAGCCCGCCATGCATCGCGACGGGCCCCGTCGCGCGGCGGTGCATCGGCGCCTGTCCGTCGTTGATCCGGCCCTGGTCCACCACAAGCCTGCGGGCGTTCACGGCGCCCAGGTGCTCGAACCGGTGCTCCGAGACGACAACTGCGATGCCGTCAGCAGCGAGTTCCGTGAGCGTCGTGGTCAGGGCGCGCGCACCGGCGTCGTCGAGTTGCGAGAGGGGCTCGTCGAGCACAAGCATCCGGGGGCGCATCGCGAGCACCCCGGCGAGCGCGAGACGTTGCCGCTCGCCGCCGGACAAGGTCGCCACGGCGCGCCCGCCGAGGTGCGTGATCCCGGTCCGTTCCAGCGCGTCGCCGACCCGATCATGCATGGCCGCCGGTGGCGTGCCGATGTTCTCGAGCCCGAATGCCACGTCGCGCTCCACGCTCGGGTAGACCGACTGCAGCTCCGGGTCCTGAAAGACGAATCCGACCTTCGTCGCGAGGATGCGCGTCGACGTGGCGATGACGTCGTGTCCACACACGGTTGCCCTGCCAGAGACAGTGCCGCCATGGAAGTGGGGGACCAGCCCGTTGAAGACGCGGAGCAGGGACGACTTGCCCGAACCTGAGGCCCCCGCGATCAACGTGATGCCGGGATCGATCTCCAGGTCGACGCCGTCGATGCTCGCGATCCTGGAGTTCGGATACCAATAGCGGAATCCGGACAGCGACGCGGTCGCCGCTCCGCTCATCGCCGCCACACCACGACCGGAGTGGCCAGCGCAAGGCAACAGAGGACGCCCGCGACACTCACGTCCGGCCAGCTCAGATCCGGGAACGGATACCAGTCGGTGATGACGCCGGTCACGCGCAGCCCGACGAACAGGACCGCCGCCAGGGCAGCGATCACTGCAACGAGCACATCTCCGCGACGCCACACCTGCTCGCTGTAGTGCGTTCGCACGCCCGACCCGTAGCCGCGCGCTTCCATTGCCTCAGCCAGGGTGATCGAGCCCTCGAGTGCGGTCAGGACGACGGGCACCGCGAGGTCCGGCCACTCGCGAACCCGTCGCGAGCGCCAGCCGCGCATGCGCTGCGCGTCTCGAATCTCGACGGCGCTCCGCCCGATGGCAGGAATCAGGTTGAGTGCCGTGCCGATCGCCGCGCCAGTCCTCGCGAGTGCACCCGGGAGCGCGTCCACGAGCGAGTGGGGCTGCAGGACGAGAGAAAGCGGCGCCGCAGCAAGGACCGCCGCGGCGATGCCCACGCCGGTCGAGAGGCCGAACAGCGCTGCCTCGATCGTGAGCTTGCCGCCGATCACGGGGATGCCGGCAGGCAGGACCAGAAATGCGTGGTCGCCGGTGTGGCTTGCGAGCGTCGTTGTCGCGATGGCGATCGCAGCCGCCACCACGAGCGCGATCAGCAGCCCGCGCAGTGAAACGCCGGGCCTCCGAAACGCGATCAGGAGGTTGAGCGCGCAGAGCAGCACCAGGGTCCGATACACCGGGCTGCCGGTGGACAGCGCGATGGTCACGCCGGCGAGCGACCAGACCGCGAGCGCGCGTGGGTTCATAGACGCCGTCGGCGTATCCCCTGGACGCCGAGCAATGCGAGAAGAGCGCCGACCACGCAAGCCGCCAGCACCAGCCCGGGCGTGAACGGCCCGGAGATCGCGGCGGCAGGCGCGACGTCCGCCACGGACACGGGTGCGGGCGCCGGTGACGTCGGGCCGCTCCCGGCGGCCGTGGAACCCGGCACGGCGGCGGGCTCGGTATCGGTGCTTGTCGCCGGCGTTGGCCGGGCGATCGTCCCGGCCGGCGTCACCGTTGTAGCCGTTCCGCCCGGCGGAGCCGTCCCAGCGAGGCGTCGGCGTCGGGGTCGGCGCGGGTGGTCGGCAGTGCGGTCGGCGTTGGCTCCGGCGTGGGTGTCGGCGTCGCGCATGTCCCGGCCGGCGACGCCGGCGGCGGATCGGCCCCGGCGAGTGGGTCATAACGGAAGCCGACGTCTTCGCCGTCGCCCACTGTCGCGACCGACACGCCTTGTGGCGAACTCGACCACGGGCCGCCTCCGCGCCAGATGAAGAACACCCAGTACGAGCCAGAGGTCGGCAGGCACGAGGAGTAGCTCGCCGGCTCGTAATCGATCTGGCAGACCGCCTCGCCGAGCCCCCCGTAGCTCTGCGTCTCGTGCTGGATGCCGCTCCCGTCGAGCACTGCGAGCGCCGTGATGCTCGAGGTATTGAAGCCGACGCACTGGCGCACCACCTGGCCGTTGCCCAACTCGACCACGATGCCCGCGTGGTACGCCGAAGCCGCCTGCACGCACAGCGGCTTAGCAGGCCCAACTCGTGCGGCCGCGGACGCCGTGCCGAGCCCGATCGCGAGCAGCGGCACGGCCAGCGCGACGCGCAACAGGCGCAGGGTCACCCTAGGCTCGGGGCTCGACGCGGGCCATCCCGGCGGCAAGGCGGGGTGTCGCGGCGGGCGACACCCGCGTGCGGGACAGTTTCGTCCCGGTCGCGTAGCAAGCCGTCGAACCGCAGTCGAGCGGATACGGGGCGCGGCTCAGGGCCGGTGGGACCTGCGCGGTGGTGAAGGCATCGGGTGCGGGATTGCCGGGGAACGTGTAGCCGCCGCCCGCATCCTGGGTGGCGATCAGCTCGGCGAGCGGGGTGTTGCCACCCGGCGCCCACCTGGATGCCTCCGGGTTCTGCCCGGCGGCGAACAGCGCCTGGAGGACGAGCGCGGTCGAGTCCGGATCGGTGCCCGCCCCGGCCTGGTACGGGAAGCCACCGTCACCGTCCTGCTGGGTGTGCAGCCAGGCAAGCGCGGAGGCATTGCGACCGCTCGTCCCGGCAGCGTTGAGCGCCATCAGCACCATCGCCGTCGAGTTGGTGTCGCTGGTGTCGAAGTTGGTGGAGCCGTTGGGATCGTCCTTGATGAGCAGGTAGTCCCAACCGCCGTCACTGTCCTGGGCGGCGACGAGATGGTGGACCGCGGCGGTCGGCACCGTCTGTCCGGCGGCGACCAGGCCCTGGATGGCGAGCGACTCGGTGAACGCCTCGCCATCGCCGTAAACGCCTGCCTTGTACATGCCCTTGAGGGTGGTGACCAGGTTGACGCCGCCGAAGGAGCTGGGATTGAGGTGGGCGGCGACCACCGCCTGGATGAGCAGACCGCAACCGCCCGCGGTGGCGCAGGCCGAGGCGGCCTGGGTGCTCAGGTAGGTCATCACCGAGGGACCGCCGCCCTTGCGCAACGCCTTGGGGTCATAGCCGGCGGCGGCGGCTCCGATCGCATATTCCGCGCTGACGCTGTCCGTGTCCGGCCCGAGCGGAATCGACCCGTTTGCCGCCGACTGCTGCGTCTGCAGATATCGCAGCGACGCCGTAGCGGCCTTGGCTTCACTGGCGGGCGTGAAGCCCTTCGTATAGGCGACGCTCACCGGATACGGCGCCATCTCGAGCGCCGGTGGGACCTGCGCGGTGGTGAAGGCATCGGGTGCGGGATTGCCGGGGAACGTGTAGCCGCCGCCCGCATCCTGGGTGGCGATCAGCTCGGCGAGCGGGGTGTTGCCACCCGGCGCCCACCTGGATGCCTCCGGGTTCTGCCCGGCGGCGAACAGCGCCTGGAGGACGAGCGCGGTCGAGTCCGGATCGGTGCCCGCCCCGGCCTGGTACGGGAAGCCACCGTCACCGTCCTGCTGGGTGTGCAGCCAGGCAAGCGCGGAGGCATTGCGACCGCTCGTCCCGGCAGCGTTGAGCGCCATCAGCACCATCGCCGTCGAGTTGGTGTCGCTGGTGTCGAAGTTGGTGGAGCCGTTGGGATCGTCCTTGATGAGCAGGTAGTCCCAACCGCCGTCACTGTCCTGGGCGGCGACGAGATGGTGGACCGCGGCGGTCGGCACCGTCTGTCCGGCGGCGACCAGGCCCTGGATGGCGAGCGACTCGGTGAACGCCTCGCCATCGCCGTAAACGCCTGCCTTGTACATGCCCTTGAGGGTGGTGACCAGGTTGACGCCGCCGAAGGAGCTGGGATTGAGGTGGGCGGCGACCACCGCCTGGATGAGCAGACCGCAACCGCCCGCGGTGGCGCAGGCCGAGGCGGCCTGGGTGCTCAGGTAGGTCATCACCGAGGGACCGCCGCCCTTGCGCAACGCCTTGGGGTCATAGCCGGCGGCGGCGGCCCCGATCGCGTATTCCGCGCTGACGCTGTCCGTGTCCGGCCCGAGCGGAATCGACCCGTTTGCCGCCGACTGCTGCGTCTGCAGATACTCGATCGCTCTCGATCCAGGATCGATCTGCGCCGACCCAGTCCCGCTGCCGCCGGCGAAGGCGAGCGTCGCCGCCCCGATGGTCGCGGTGGTCGCAAGCGCGGCCACTCTGCTGATCCTGCCCATGGCTGGTACCCCACGCGGCGAAGGGGACTCCATCCTTGCCGGAGTTGTCCTCGCCGCATGAGGCTTCCTCCCGTCTTGCGCGGGGATGGAGGTCGACGCCTCGGGTCGGTCTCCTGGCTCACGGATCAACGCCGCAACGGCCGCCTTCCCGGGGGCTCTCGCCCCCGGTGGCACGATGGCCGCCGGCTCCCCGCTCACAGTTGCGCGACAGCGCCGGATTCTCACCGACTTCCCGTCACCCGGAGCGTTATTCAGTTGTGGCCGTCGAGTATGCGCCGGGCTCCGAGGGATTCGTCAAGGGGTCGGTGGGTACACTTGGAGCCATGCCCCAAACCGGCCCGCGAGCGGTCGCGGTCATCTCCGTGCATGCCTCCCCGCTGTCGGATCTGGGCAGCGGCGAGAACGGCGGGATGAACCTCGCGATCCGCCGGCTGTGCGAGGGTCTCTCGCTTCGAGGTGTCCCGACGGACGTCTTCGTCCGCCGCGACGGCCCGGGTCCCGACGAGGAGTTGATCGCGCCGCTGAGCCGGCTGGTCCGCCTCCCCGTCGGTCCGCCGGAGCCACTCCGCAAGGAGGGAGTGCGCGCGCTCCTGGACGAGTTCACCGATGCCACCGTTCGCCACGCGAACTCCGAGCGGCGCTCGTATCGCGCCATCCACGGCCACTACTGGCACGGCGGCCTCGTCGGCCGCGAGCTTCGCAACGAGTGGGGCGTGGCGTGGGTGCAGTCGTTCCACACGCTGGCGCTCACCAAGGCGCGCGCCGGCCTGCCGCTGGATGCGATACGGGCTCAGGCCGAAGGCGAACTCGCCGCCCAGGCGGACCGGCTCGTCGCGGGGAGTGCCGCCGAGGCGAAGGACCTCATCCGGTTGTATCGCGCGTCGCGCGATCGCATCTGCGTCGCGCAGCCCGGCGTCGACCCCCGCCTCTTCGCCGAGCACGACGGCATGGCCCTGCGCCGGTCCCTCGGCCTCGAGAACAAGCGCGTCGCGCTCTTCGCCGGCAGGCTCGAGCCGCTGAAGGGCACGCAGATCCTGCTCGATGCTGCGGCCCAACTCCGGACCCGAAGCGAATACGCGGACCTCGTCGTGGTCATCGCCGGTGACGACAGCGGCGATGGCGCCGGCAACGATCGCGGCGGCGAGCGCGCCCGCCTCGAGCGACACGCAGCGCGCATCGGGCTTGCGGACCACGTCCGCTTTGTCGGCGCCGTTCCCCACGATCGGCTCGCCGAGTACTACGCGATGGCAGACGTCTGCGTCGTTCCCTCGCTGACCGAGAGCTTCGGCATCGTCGCGCTCGAGGCGCAGGCGCTCGGCACGCCGGTCGTCGCAGCGTCGGTCGGCGGACTGCGAGAGATCGTGGAGGACGGCGTCACCGGTTTCCTCGTCGAAGGCCACGAGCCCGAGGACTACGCGCGCGCCATTGCCGACGTGCTCGACGATCCGCTTCGAGGGGCGGAGATGAGCGACGAGGCACGCCGCAGCGCCGGCCGTTTCACGTGGCTACGCGCTGTCGACCGTCTCTCGGCGATCTACGACCGCATCAGCGTCGGCGGGCAGCCGTCCGGCAGCCCATGCGGCTACGAGGACGAAGAGACGCTCGCCCGGATGGGCAGCGCCGCCAGCTAAAGCCCGGCGGCTCGGTCCACTTCGCGGGCACGTTGTGCCCGCAGCGTGCTGTCGCGGCCTTCGCGCAGGATCCGCACGGCAGGACCCGGAAGCTCTCCGGCTTCGAGTGCGAAATCGATGGCGGCGACAACGCGATCGTCCACCAGGTGGCTCGGATAGAGGCACTCGGTGAAGGCTTCGGCTTCGTCGATCGTCCGCTCTGCCCACATCGCCGGAAGTGCATCCAGGTAGCGCTGGACGTACGGCCGGAGCAGCTCCGGATCCGGGCCGTGCGCCATGAGGCCGCCGACGCCCACCGAGCCGATGTAGAAGCCGCGAAGGATCGCCGACATGGAGGCGACGGAAAGCTCGCCATCGGTGGCGCCCTTCCAGGCAGCGGGCATCGGTGCGCTCGCATCGGCCACCCGCTCCCAGGCTTCCTCTTTTGCGGCAGCGGTCGGCCGGGCGGCGAGGCACGCGGTCCCGCGACGGCGACCGATGTCGCTCGGGTCGGACGCCATCGTCGCCTGGATGAGGTCGACGTCCGCGTGCCCCTCTTCGCTGAGCTGGCCGAGGATCAGCCAGCGGAGATCGGTGTCGATGTCGATGCCGGGGATGCTCTCCGAGCCATCGAGCATGGCGGCCACCTTTGCCAGCGATTCCTCCGACGCCGCGGTGGCAACGAGGATGCGCGCCCAGATGAGACGCATCTCTGGCGCGAGGCCCGGGTTGTTGGCTTGCGCAACGGCGACCTGGTGGAGGCGCTCGCGCGCAGTCGTGCGGTTCCCCGGGTCGCCGTAGAGGTCGATCGCGGATCGCGCCTGGCTCGTCACGCGCTCGACGAGCAGCGAGTCCTCCTCCGCGGGCGCATGCCGCGCCACGAGCTCGACGAACTCGCGTGCGGGCATCTCGCCGTCGCGCGTCAGGTCCCACATCGCCGCCCAGCAGAGGGCCCGCGCGAGGGGGTCGGCGAGCTTGGACAGATCGGCTTTAAGGGTCTCGAGCGAGCGCGGATCGAAGCGCAGCTTGGCGAAGGTCAGGTCGCCGTCATTGAGAAGGACGAGATCGCAGACGCGCTCGCCGACCAGCTCGTTGATGGGCGTCAACGCACCGGTGAGATCCGTCTCCACCCGCCGGCGGAGTCTCAGCATGCCCTTCGCGTCGTAGTCGTACAGACCCACGCCGGCGCGGTGCGCGCGCAGCGTCGGATGCGTCGGGATGGCCGTCTGCTCGACGACGAACGACGTGTAGCGGCCGTTCGCCTCCGCGAGCAGCGCGTGGAACGTGTTCAGCCCGGTGGTCTGCAGCCAGTCCTGGCCCCACCGGGTCAGGTCGCGGCCGGATGCGCGCCGCAGGCAGTCAAGGAATTCCTGCAGGTCGGCGTTGCCCCAGCGGTATCGCTTGAAATAGTCCTGCACGCCACGCATGAATGCGTCGTCGCCGACCCATGCGACCAGCTGCTTCATGACCGACGCGCCCTTGTGGTACGTGATCCCGTCGAAGTTCTGGCGCACCGACACCGTGTCCGGCACGTGGTCGGCGATGCGATGCGTCGTGACGAGCTGATCCTGACGCGCGGCGATTGACTTGACACTGTTGGCGAAATCGACCCACGCGTTGGTGAAACGCGTCGATTTCTCCATCGCGAGATTTGCCATGTACGTGGCGAATGTCTCGTTGAGCCAGAGGTCGCCCCACCAGCGCATGGTGGTGACGTCACCGAAGCCGTGCACGTGCGCCATCTCGTGGAGAATGGTTTCTGCGCGCCGCTGCAACTGCGCCTCGCTCGCTTGACCGCGATGGATGTACGCCTCGTTGAACGTGACGCACCCCGGGTTCTCCATCGCGCCCATGTTGAATTCGGGCACGAACAGCTGGTTGTATTCGTCGAACGGATACTTGAGCCCGAAGTACTTCTCGAAGAAGTCGAGGCCGGCAGTCGTGATATCGAAGATCTCGTCCGCCTGCGCATCGATCCACTCGGCGAGTGATTCGCGGCACCACAGCGCCATCGGGATATCGCGGTGCTTGCGTTCGACCGTGTGGTACTTGCCGGCGACAACCGCGATGAGGTACGGCGGCAGTGGTGGCGTCGTGTTGAAATGCCACGTCTTCAACGCGCCGCGCGGCTCGGTGCGAAGGATGCGGCCATTGCTGCAGACCCGCCAGGCGCTCGGGGCGGTGACGCTCATCGTGACGCCCGCTTTCAGGTCCGGCTGGTCGAAGCACGCGAGCACCTTGTGCGCGTCGAAGGGCTCGAAGTGGGTGTACACGTAGACCTCGTCGTCCACCGGGTCGCGGAGGCGGTGGAGTCCGACGCCCGTGTGCTGGTACTCGCACTGCGCGGTCACCGAGAGACGGTTGGAGCCGGCGCGTAGGCCGCGCAGCCAGAGCACGTTGCCGTCGAATCCGTGCTGCGCCTCGCTGAGGCGCTTGCCGTTGAGCGTGCACTCGTCGATGGACCGGGCGGCGATGTTGATGAAGGTCTCCGAGCCCTCGTGGGCGGCGTCGAAGACGATCGTCGTGGCGCTTTGGAAGGTCTCCGCGTCCGGGTCGTCGCTGAGCACGAGCGAAACCTCATAGGAGAGGTTGGAGAGCAGTGCGGCTCGAGCCTGGGCGTCTGATTCGGTGAGGTTGTCCTGGAGAGGCGGACGGTCGAGAGCGGTCAGTGTCACGAGTTGAAGCCTACTAAACTCGTGCCCGGAACCACGGCACTCTGCAGCACATTGTTTCCAGCCAGGGCGGGCGCCCGGCTGGAGGGTCGTTTGTTACGATCGGCCGCGATGCTGTCGGGCTACGCGCCGATCCTCTTCTTCTTCGGCATCTGCGCGCTGTTTGCCGTCTTTGCACAGGTGCTCAACGGCGCGCTCGGTCCGAAGCGGGCGTCGCCCACCAAGGATCTTCCTTATGAGTCCGGCATCGTGCCCAGGGAGAGCGCGCGCCGCCGTTTCTCGGTGAGCTTCTACGTGACGGCGATGCTGTTCATCATCTTCGACGTCGAATCGATCTTCCTCTTTCCGTGGGCGACCATCGTCCGGGAGTTGAAGGTCTTCGGGATCGTCGAGATGGGCATTTTCATCGCGACGTTGCTCGTGGGCCTGCTCTACGTCTGGCGCAAGGGAGCGCTGCGATGGGACTGAACACCGAGTTGATCGTTCCCGGTGGGCCGGGCAGGAGCATCGTCCTTGCCGACGCCGGCGCGATCCCTCTGCCCCGAACCGGGGCTGCCGAGCGCACCGCGGTGCAGAGCGGCGTGGTCACGACCACGCTCGGCAAGGTCATTCAGTGGGGTAGGTACAGCTCGCTCTGGCCCGCGCTCTTCGGGCTCGCGTGCTGTGCGATCGAGATGATGAGTTCGACGGCCTCGCGGTACGACATGTCACGGTTCGGCGCCGAGGTGTTTCGTGCGTCCCCGCGCCAGGCCGACCTGATGATCGTCGCCGGCAGGGTGTCCCAGAAGATGGCTCCCGTGCTGCGTCACATCTACGACCAGATGCCGGAGCCGAAATGGGTCATCAGCATGGGGGCCTGCGCCTCGAGCGGCGGCATGTTCAACAACTACGCGATCGTCCAGGGCGTCGACAAAGTGGTCCCCGTCGACATCTACATCCCAGGGTGCCCGCCGCGACCGGAAGGGTTGATCGATGCGGTCATCAAGCTGCAGAAGAAGATTGCCGGGGAACTCCCCGGCTCGCTGCTCGGGTAGCGGGGTGACCGCCCTGGATCGCCCATGAGCGGCGCACGAGCAGCGGATCTCCTGGAGCGGGAGCTTCCGGCTGCGGTGCTGCGCCGCGAGGCGGCGTTTGGCGAGGAGACCGTCTGGGTCGATCGCGACTCCCTGGTGGCCGCCTGCACCTTGTTGCGCGATCACGACGACGCCGCCTACACGTCGCCCATCTTCGTGACCGCCGTCGACTGGCCCGACCGCGAGCCCGCCGAGCCCCGATTCGACGTCGTGTACATGCTGAGGTCGCTCCAGCACAACGACACCTGTCGCCTGATCGTCCAGGTCAAGGAAGACGATCCCAACGTGCCCACGCTCGAGCTCGTCTTCGCCGGGATGGACTGGCTCGAGCGGGAGTGCTACGACCTCCTCGGCATCACCTTCACCGGTCATCACGACCTCAAGCGAATCCTGCTGCCGACGGACTGGGAAGGGCATCCGCTGCGCAAGGACTACGCGTCCTTTGGCGAGCCGATCGCGTTCACCCACAACCTCGAGTGGGCGCTGCCGGCGCAGGAACGGCCGCGCGATATGCCGGGAGGATCGCGATGACGGCGCTGCCGCCTCCCGGAACCGAGACTGCACCGCTCGACCCGCTCAGCGAGCAGTACGAGGCAGGCCGCGAGATGCTCGGCATCGAGCCCGGGCTTGATGCCATCGACCTGGTTGAGATCGGCGACAGCACGATGGAATTGAACATGGGGCCGATGCACCCGTCGACCCACGGTGTGCTGCGCCTCGTGCTCAATCTCGACGGCGAGGTGGTGCGCGAATGCCGTCCCGATATCGGTTACCTGCATACGGGATTTGAGAAGGACTTCGAGCGCCACACGTACCAGCAGTGCATCCCGTACACGGACCGGATGGACTACCTCGCTCCGCTCTTCAACAACCTCGGGTTCTCACTCGCAGTTGAACGATTGCTCGGTATCGAGGTGCCGCTTCGTGGCCAGTACCTCCGGGTCATCATGTGCGAGCTCTGCAGGCTTGCGAGCCACCTGCTGTGGTACGGCACCGGCGGCCTCGACCTCGGCGCGACCTCCGCCTTCATGTACGCGTGGCGCGACCGCGAGAAGCTGCTCGACATCAATGAGCTGGTCAGTGGCGTCCGCATGCACACGTCGTTCATCCGCGTCGGCGGTCTCATGGCGGACGTGCCCGACGAGTTCTACGCGCTGGTCGGTGAGGTCATCAACACGTTCCCGAAGCTCATCGACGAGCACGAGCTCCTCATCACCAAGAACCCGATCTTCCGGCAGCGGACGATCGGGCTCGGCACGCTCAACGCTCAGGATGCGATGGCCTACGGCGCCACCGGGCCGACGCTCCGTGGGAGCGGGGTGCCATACGACCTCCGCAAGGCGCAGCCCTACAGCTCGTACGATCACTTCGACTTCGACGTCCCGATCGGCAGGACGGGCGACGTCTATGACCGCTATCTCGTGCGCATGCAGGAGATGCGGGAGTCGTTGAAGATCATCAGGCAGGCACTCGACAATCTGCCCGACGGTCCCGTCAACACAACTGACCGGCGCGTCGCGTTGCCACCTCGCAACGAGCTCAACACCAGCATGGAGTCGCTCATCCACCACTTCAAGCTGGTCACCGAAGGGATGCGCGTCCCACAGGGTCAGGTCTATCAGGCCGTCGAGTCGCCGCGAGGCGAACTCGGCTTCTACCTGGTCAGCGACGGATCCACCCGGCCCTACCGGTGCAAGGTGCGGGCGCCATCGTTCAGCAACCTCGCGGCGTTGCCGCACATGGTGCGGGGCGAGTTGATCGCCGACGTGGTCGCGGTCATCGGCTCCATCGACATCACGCTCGGGGACGTCGACCGATGACCAACGCATGCGTGGGGTTCCCCGTATGACGTTGCAGGCGGCGACGCGGACCGCCATCGAGCGTGCCCGCGACCGGTACCCCCGCGCCCGCAGCGCCATCCTCCCGTCACTCTGGGCAGTCCAGCACGAACAGGGCCTGATCACCCCGGACGCGATGTCCGAGATCGCCGGGATCCTCCAGGTCACCCCAAGCGAAGTCGAAGCCGTCTCCACCTTCTACTCGATGTACTTCCAGCACCCCCACGGTCGCCACGAAGTCATCGTCTGCATCAACGTCTCCTGCGCGCTGCGAGGCGCCGAAGAAATCGTCGACCACCTCGAGAAATCCCTGGGCTGCGCAAGCGGCGAAACCACCACCGACGGAGCCTTCACCTGGTCCTCAACAGTGGAATGCCTAGGAGGCTGCGGCGGAGCCCCAACAATGCAAGTCGACCATCATTTTCAAGAGAACCTGACTCCTGCTCGGGTTGACGCCATCCTCGGGGCACTGAGGGCGGAGCCGGCCCCGCACGAAGGACCAGCAGTCGAGGCGGGTGGCGCCGCGGGGAGAAGCGCCGGCGCGCAACAAGCGCGACGGCGAGGGGTACCCGCGGAGACAGGACCCGCCCCGGTTGAGCCCGCTAGTGCGGATTCGCCGGCGTCCCCGACAGTTGCGAAGAAACGTCGCGGCAAGGCGGGTAAGTAGGATGCAGCGCGCGATGGTTACCGCAGCGCACCCGACGAGAGCTCATGGCTGAATACAAGCTGCTCACCAAGGATTTTGGTGCGGCCGACCTGCAGACGCTGAAGGGGTACGAGAAGGTCGGCGGCTACCAGGGACTCCGTGACGCGTTCAAGAAGTTCACGCCAGAGACGCTCATGGCCGAGGTGAAGACGAGCAACATCCGCGGGCGAGGCGGAGCGGGATTCCCAACCGGGCTGAAGTGGTCGTTCCTCCCCAAGGATGTGTTTCCTCGCTACCTCTGCTGCAACGCGGACAAGTCGGAGCCGGGATGCTTCAAGGATCGATACCTCATCGATGAGAGCCCGCATCAACTCATCGAGGGCCTGCTGATCGCGTCGTACGCGCTGCAGGTCAACACCTCGTTCATCTACATACGCGGTGAGTACCACGATCAGCGTTTGCTCCTCGAGCGCGCGGTCGAGGAGGCTCGCGACGGCGGCTACATCGGCAAGAACATTCTCGGCAGCGGTTTTGACTGCGACGTCATCGTGCACGGCGGCGCGGGCGCGTACATCTGCGGTGAGGAGACGGCGCTCATCGAGTCGCTGGAGGGCCTTCGCGGCCAGCCTCGCCTCAAGCCGCCGTTCCCCGCGATCAAAGGTCTCTACGGCCAGCCGACTGTGGTGAACAACGTCGAGACACTCTGCAACATGCCGCACATCGTGCAACGCGGTGGCGAGTGGTTCAAGTCACTCGGCACCGAGAAGAGCGCCGGGACGAGAGTGTTCTGTGCGAGCGGCCACATCAACCGTCCCGGCAATTACGAGATGCAACTCGGCACGCCGATTCGCGAGCTGCTCGAAGAGGAATGCGGTGGCATCTGGAAAGGCCGTTCGATCAAGGCTTTCCAACCTGGGGGCGGCTCGATGCAGGTGCTCATGCCGCAGCACCTCGACCTGCCACTCGACATGAATGCCGTGCAGGAGGCGGGGTCCTCACTCGGAGCTGGCGCGATGATCTTCATGGATGAGACCACGTGTCTTGTCGACGTATCGATGCGTCTTGTCGATTTCTACCGTCACGAGTTCGTGCGGGAAATGCGTGCCGTGCCGCGAGGGAACGTATTTCGAATCCGAGCTCATGCACCGGCTCGAGGCAGGTCTCGCGACCAATGCAGAGTTGGCAAGTCTCGCCGACATCTGCTCGAACATGGACGGGCGGTGCTTCTGTCCCCTCGGTGACACGGCGACCTGGTTCGTGATGTCGGCATACAAGGCGTTCCGCGAAGAATTCGAAGCGCACTGCGGGGCCGGACGCTGCCCGGTGAGGGCGCAGTCCACGGCGCTGGTGGCCTGACCGCGGTGGCGGAGACGGGAACGCCGCCCGAGCAGCCGGACGACGGCCGCGTCGGCATCAGCATCGACGGACGCGAGCTCCGTGTTCCCAAGGGAACGCTGGTGCTCGACGCGGCTACCGAAGCAGGCATCCACATTCCGATCTACTGCGCGCATCCCAAGATGGACCCGGTCGCCGTGTGCCGGATGTGCCTCGTCAACATCGAGAAGTTCCCAAAGCCACAACCCGCATGCGCGACGGTCGCGGGTGACGGCATGGTGGTGCGCACCAACCTCCCCGAGGTCACCAAGCTGCGGGAGGGGATGCTCGAGTTCCTGCTGCTGAACCATCCGCTCGACTGCCCGGTGTGCGACCGCGGCGGTGAGTGCGACCTCCAGGACTTCACCTTCCGCTATGGCCCCGGGATATCGCGATTCCCGATCACCGAGAAGGTGCACTTCAAGAAGGCGATCCCGCTCTCCGACAAGATCGAGCTCGACCAGGAGCGGTGCATCCTCTGCTGGCGCTGCGTGCGCTACTACGACGAGATCACCGGCGAGAAGGAGATCGTGCTGCAGCAGCGCGGTGTCGAGACGCTGGTGTCCACGTTCGACAACCGTCAGTTGGAGTCGCTGTTCCAGGGCAACCTGCCCGAAGTGTGCCCCGTTGGTGCGCTGACGCATCGGAAGTACCGTTTCGTCTCGCGCCCGTGGGATCTGCAGCGCACCGCGAGCATCTGTCCGGAGTGCTCGTACGGCTGCAACATCAATGTCGACAGTCGCGATTTCGAGGTGCGACGCTTCGCATCGCGAGACAACCCGCTTGTCGACGACATGTGGCTCTGCGACCGCGGGCGCTACAGCTTCGACGGATGGAACAGCTCGGAGCGCGTCCGCCGCCCGGTGGTCCGCAGCGACGACGAACCGCGCGACGTTGCCGTGCCCGAGGCGATCACCCAGGCCGCGCGCCGGCTTCGCGAGATCGCCGATGAGTACGGGGCCGAATCCATCGGCGTGCTCGGTTCGAGCGCCAGCACCAATGAAGAACTCTTTCTACTCGAGCGCATCGCGCGCCAGGTGATCGGCACGCCGCACGTCGACCATCAGCTCGATCCGTTCGAAGGACTCTCGGCTGCGGAACACGAGCTCGGCATCGCCGAAATCGAGGACTGCGATGCGCTCGTCGTCCTCGGCGCCGAGCCCGAGGTACAGGCGCCGGTCCTCACGCTTCGCCTGTACAAGGCGGAGCGCAAGAAGAATGCGCGCGTGCTCCGCGTGAGCAGCGACGTCTCGGCAGCCGACGCTGTTGTCGCCGCAGCGGGCGCCTCGAGGATCGGCCTCATCGCTGACGAGACCAATCGCGTGCATGCCGCGGAAATCGCAACCGCGTTGCGCGCTGTCGGTTCGGTTCGCCGCCTCACGATCACGCGCGGCGTGAACGGTCGCGGCGCCAAGGACCTCGGCCTCCTTCCCAACCTCGGCCCCGCGTATGCGTCGCTCACGCAGACAGGCAAGACGGGCCGCCAGATCCTTGAAGGGCTGGCAGCGGGGGAGATGCGCGGGCTGCTCATGCTCGGGCCAAACCCCGCGCTCGAAGCGGCGGGCGACCTGCTCGAACGCGCGGTGCGCAAGGCGGCGTGCGTCGTCGCATTCGACACGCGACCCGGCGTCGTTTCGCGATACGCGACAGTCCTCTTCCCCGGACACGCGATCTTCGAGAAAGCAGGCAGCGTCACCAACGTCGAGGGGCGCGTGCAGCGCATCCGCGCCGGCTTGCCGCCTGCGTCGTCAACACCGACGGAGACGCGGGTGCTGACCACGCTTGCCAGTGAGATGGGGGCTGTGGGTTGGGGATCGGGCGATCCGCTCGCGGTCAACCGCCTGATGCGCGAAGAGATCAGCGCCTACGGGAGCGCAGGCAACGGCGGTCGTGCGCTGTTCACCGCCGAGGCAGTCGCGTGATCGGGCCGGACGATCTCTGGTGGGTGCTGCTCATCAAGTGCGGTGTCCTCGTCGTGTTTCTACTCACCGCATTTGCATACCTGACTCTCGCTGAGCGCAAGATCTCGGCTCGCATCCAGCTGCGCTACGGCCCAAACCGTGTTGGGCCGTTCGGGATGCTCCAGCCCGCGGCTGACGGTCTGAAGCTCTTCTTCAAGGAGAACGTCGCTCCGGCCGAGCGCGACAAGCTCCTGTACCTGGTCGGGCCGAGTCTTGCCGGCGGGGCGGCGTTGCTCGCCTACGCCGTCATCCCCTGGGGCACCAACAGCTGGTTCGGGCATGAGTTCCATTGGGACATCGCTCATATCAACGTCGGGTTGCTCTTCATCCTCGGCGTGACCTCGCTCGGCGTGTACTCGCTGTTCCTCGGTGGGTTCGCATCCAACAGCAAGTACTCGCTGCTCGGCGGCCTGCGCTCATCGGCGCAGCTCATCTCCTACGAGATGGCGGTGTCTTTTGCGCTGATCGGCGTTGTCATCCTCTCCGGCTCGCTCGACCTCGAGAAGATTGTCGGCTCGCAGCAGGGGCTGTGGTTCATCGTGCTGCAGCCGCTCGCGTTCATCCTGTATTTCACCGCCGCATTCGCGGAGACGAACCGGCTGCCGTTCGACCTGCCGGAAGCCGAGACCGAGCTCATCGCGGGCTACCACACCGAATATTCGGCGATGCGTTTCGGCCTGTACTTCCTTGGCGAGTACATCAACATGGTCACGGTCTGCTCGATCGCGACTGCCCTGTTCCTCGGTGGCTGGTTGCCACTCCTGCCGTTCCATCCCTTCGACTGGATTCCGGGGCCGATCTGGTTCCTGGGCAAGGTGTTTGTGCTCCTCTTCGTGATGATCTGGGTGCGCTGGACGTTGCCGAGACTCCGCTACGACAGGCTCATGAATTTCGGCTGGAAGGTGCTGCTGCCGCTCGGCCTGATCAACATCGTCATCACCGGCGCGGTCGTCGCGTTGCGGGCATAGCGATGGCGAGGGTGATGCGGTGATCAAGGAGATTGCGAAGGGACTCGCATTCACGCTCAAGAAGATGGGCACGCACCCCATCACGATTCAGTACCCCGAAGAGCAGAAGCCGGTTTCGCCGCGCCACCGCGGCCGGCACATCCTGCATCGCTACGACAACGGCCTGGAGCGCTGCATCGGTTGCGAGTTGTGCGCCGCCGCGTGCCCGGTCGGATGCATCTACGTGCTCGCTGCGGAGAACGATCCCAAGGCGCCGATCTCGCCTGGAGAGCGGTACGCCGAGCGGTACGAGATCAACCTGATGCGCTGCATCTATTGCGGGTACTGCGCAGAGGCGTGTCCCACGGAGGCAATCACGCTCGGCCCGCGCTTCGAGCTCGCCGACTATCGGCGTGAGCGAACCGTCGTCACCAAGGCGGAGTTGCTCGAGTCGTGGCCGGGATTTGCCCAGGCGCAAGGCCCGGCCAGCCCGGTGGGCGCCGGCGCAGACCAGACGGGCCGCGAGGATCTCGATCCGGGCGTGCGTCCGCGCGTTGCGTGGGCCGCGCAGGAGAAGACGCTCGACCACGAGCTCGCACCGCATCCGGGCGAGCTCGGCGTTCCGGTCGATGTGCCAACCGTCATCGAGCCCGGAGCGGGGAAGACGAAATGACGGTCATCTTCGCCGTCGTCATCGCCCTTGCGGCAGTGAGCGCGCTCGGTGTCGTGTTCTCACGCCAGACGATCTACTCGGCGCTCAGCCTTGTCGTCACGGTGACGATGCTTGCCGTGCTCTTCCTGCTCCTGAACGCGCAGTTCCTCTTTGCGGTGCAGCTGATCATCTACGCAGGCGCGGTGATGGTGCTCTTCGTGTTCATCGTCGCGTTGCTCAGTCCAGACGCGGAGGACCGCCCGACGCTGGATCTGCGCGCCGTCATCGGCGTTCTCGGCGTGGTCGTCGTGACCGCACTCGTCTTCATCGCGGCGCGCAACGGCATCACCTACAACACCAACGGGTTTCACGGCGTGGCGGTGGGCACGGCAAGCAACCCGTATCACACCTTCAACTTTCCGCAGGACGCGGTGAACAACGCCGGCAACGTGCAGACAGTCGCCGGCCAGCTGTTCACCAATTACCTGCTTCCGTTCGAGATCACCTCGATGCTCCTGCTCGTCGCGGCGATCGGCGCCGTGTACTTGACGAGGCGTGTAAGCCCGTGACCGAGTGCGGCGGATGCTGAATCCGAATCTGTTCCCGTACCTGCTCGGGCTCGCGGCCTTCCTGTTCACGGTGGGCGCGATGGGCGTGCTCATCCGGCGCAACCCGATCGTCGTCTTCATGTGCATCGAGCTGATGCTCAACGCCGCCAATGTGGCGCTGGTCGCCTACGGGCGTTTTCTCAACAGTGAGGAAGGCCAGATCTTCGCGTTCATGGTGATCGTCGTCGCCGCGGCGGAGGTCGTGGTGGGTCTCGCGCTGATCACGCAGATCTTCCGCCTCGGCCGCGAACTGGATGTCGACGACCTCAGCGAGATGAAAGAGTGAACGTCGGCACCGCGTCCACGCTGGTCGTCCTGGTGCTGCTGTTCCCGCTGATCGGCGCTGCGCTGAACGGCTTCCTCGGTCCCGTCTTCGGCCGGCAGTTCGTGAACATCGTCGGGACAGCGTCGATCCTCGGGTCCTTCGTCGTGTCCTGCCTGGTGCTCGCCAGCGTCGTCGGTGCGCCCGCGGGACACGCCGCGATCACGGTCCGTCTCTGGGACTGGATCAACCTCGGAGGCGGGACCAACCTCTCGGTCGGCATGGATTTCACGCTCGACGCGCTGAGCGCGCTGATGCTCATGGTCATCACCGGTGTCGGCTTCCTCATCCATGTGTACAGCGTCGGCTACATGGCGCACGACACCGGATTTGCCCGCTTCTTCAGCTACATGAACTTCTTCATCTTCTCGATGTTGACGCTCGTGCTCGCCGCCGACCTGGTGATCCTCATCATCGGATGGGCACTGGTCGCGTTGAGCAGCTACCTGTTGATCGGGTTCTGGCACGACCGTCCAACCGCGGTTCTGGCGGCTCGAAAAGCCTTCATCACGCAGGTGATCGGCGACGTTGCCCTGGTGATCGCTGCGTTCCTGATCGTGCTGAACACGCACACGCTCAGCCTGCCCAACATCTTCGCGCGCACGCAGGCATTTCCCGCCGGCGGGGCGCTGGTCACCGGCGTGTGCGTCCTGCTCGCCATCGGCGCATTCGCCAAGAGCGCGCAGTTCCCGCTGCACACATGGCTGCCGGACGCGATGGAGGGCCCGACGCCGGTTTCCGCGCTCATCCACGCCGCGACCATGGTCACCGCAGGCGTCTACCTCATCGCGCGGTTCCACGTGCTGTTCAATCTGGCGCCCGTCGCCGAGGGACTGGTCGCCTGCGTCGGCATGGGCACGGCCGTGATGGCAGGCATCATCGCCCTCTCGCAGATCGACATCAAACGCGTCATCGCCTACTCGACGATGTCGCAGATCGGTCTGATGATCTACGCGGTCGGCATCGGCGCGTACTCCGCCGGAATGTTCCACTTCGCGATCCATGCGGTCTTCAAGGCATTGCTCTTCCTCGCCGCGGGCAACGTCATCCATGCGCTCCACGACGAGCAGGACATCCGCCTCATGGGCGGCCTGCACTCGCGCATGAAATGGACGCACCTCGCTTTTGGTGCGGGGTCACTCGCGCTCGGCGGGTTCTTCCTGTTCTCGGGCTGGTTCAGCAAAGAGGATCTGCTCGGCTTCGGCACGCTTTCCGGTCCGGGCCCCGCACCGTGGCTGCTCTATGCCGTCGGCGTGGGCGTCAACGTGCTCACCGGCCTGTACGCCTTCCGTCTCTACTTCACGGTCTTCCAGGGTGAGCCACAGACAGCACGCGGCTTCGGTGTCAAGGAGGCCCCGTACACGATGCTGATCCCGGTGGTCATCCTCGGTGTGCTTGCCGTCGTGGTCGCGTGGCCCCTGCAGTTCCCGCTGCCCAACACCATCCACGTCTTCAGCGATTTCCTGAGCCCCGTCTTCGCGGGCTCGCAGTCGCCGTTGTTACATGACCCTTCGTTCGGCCTGGCGCTTGTTGGTCTGGTCATCGGCACGGCGGCCAGCCTCATCGGCATCGGACTTGCGATGCGTCTCTGGTATGAGCATCGTCCCGACCCGCAGGTCGTGCTGGCGCGGCTGCCACGCGTCATTCCGCTGCTCTCCTACAACAAGTTCTACTTCGACGAGATCTATGACCGTGCCCTCGTGCAACCGGTCAAGGCGGTCGCGCGAACCGCGAGGCGCGTGGTCGAGCCGGACATCATGGACAGCTGGGTCGAGGGCATCGGCGATCTGCTCCGCGGCTTCAGCCTCGACCTGCGCACGGTGCAGACCGGGTTTATCCGCGACTACGCGTCAATCTTCACCGTCTTCGCAGTCGTGTTCGTCGTCGTGTGGGTCTTCATCGCACGATGAATCACATCCCCTGGCTCACGCTGCTGATCGTCATCCCCGCGGGGGCGGCGATCCTGTTGCAACTCGTCCCGCGCCGCTATACCGCCGCAGTCAAAGGGCTCACCATCTTCGCGACGCTTGCCGGCGCGGTCATCGTCACGCTCCTCCTCATCTGGATGCCCGGCAACAAAGCATCGGGCGGACCGCTGCCGCTGCACTTCCAGGAGACGCACGCCTGGTTGCCGGCAATCAACGCGTCGTACCACCTCGGCATCGACGGCATCTCCGCGTGGCTGCTGGCCCTCAACGCCGGCGTGTTCCTGCTTGGCGCGCTGGCGATCTCGCGGAAGGCGACCGACCGCCTGCGTTTCTACTGCACGCTGGTACTGCTCACGCAGGCGGCGACGACAGGCGTGCTGCTCTCCATCGACCTCCTGTTGTTCTACATGTTCTGGGAGGGAATGCTCGTCCCGCTCTACATCCTGTTGAGCAACTGGGGCGGCGAGAAGCGCGGTCCGGCGTCCATCAAGTTCATCGTGTACACCGTCGCGGGCAGCCTGCTGATGCTCGTCGCGATCATCTATCTGTACATCCAGTCGCCGTCGGGATCGTTCGACCTCGAGAGCATCCTCGCGCAACCCATCAGCTCAGGCAGTGCGTTTGTGATCCCCATCATCCACGTCACCACGTTCACGCCCAAGGAACTCGCATTCATCTGCTTCGCGCTTGCCTTTGCCATCAAGCTCCCGATCGTGCCGTTGCACACGTGGTTACCAGATCTGTACGAGGCGTGTCCTCCCGCGGTGCTGGTGTTCTTCGCGGGCATCGTGAGCAAGCTCGGCGCGTACGGATTCATCCGCTTCGCGCTGACGATCTTCCCCGGGGAGATGGAGAAATACCGGTTTGTGCTGGCCGCTTTCGCCGTGCTCAGCATCATCTACGGCGCGCTGATGGCGCTCTCCGAACGTGACCTCAAACGCATCGTCGCCTACGCGAGCATCAGCCATCTCGGCTTCATCGCGCTCGGCATCTTCTCGCTGACCGACAACGGCATCAACGGCGCCGTGATCCAGATGGTCAACCACGGCATCATCATCAGCGCGCTGTTCCTCATCGTCGGATACGTGGAAGCACGCACCGGGACGCGTGATCTCGGCGAGCTGTCCGGCCTCGAACGCCGGATGCCCTGGCTGTATTTCTTCTTCCTGATCGCCACACTCGCGTCGCTCGGGATGCCGGGTATGAACAGCTTCGTCGGTGAGTTCACGATCATGCTCGGCGCGTTCCAGTTGAACTGGGTGTACGCGGTCCTCGCGGGAGGTGGTGTGATCCTTGCCTCCTGGTACATGCTCCGGCTCCATCAAGGGCTGATGCACGACCCTCCAAAGCCGCGCACGGAGGGAGTCCACGACCTGCACTTCGGTGAGGGCCTGCTGCTCGTGCCACTCGCGGCACTGATGATCTTCATCGGCCTGTATCCGAAGCCCATCACCGATATCACGAGAAGCTCGGTGAGCACCACCGTGAACATGATCCAGCCCGGCGCGTCGAACGCGGGGACGCAGTGATGATGATCGCGGCGTCTCCGGTGGCGTTGACGTTCCCCGGAGGACGTGACCTGGTCGGGGTCCTTCCGGAGCTCGTCCTCGGCGGCGTGTTCCTGCTGTGCATGCTGCTCGACCTCGTGGTCCCGTCGTCGAAGCGCACGTGGATCGCGGGTTTCGCGCTGTTCGGCATCGCGGCGACGTTCGGCGTCGTGATCTGGGCCTGGTTCGATGCGAACCCCGGCCGGCTCGTGTACTCCGGGTCGTTCGCCTACGACCGGTTTGCGCTCTTCGTGGATGCGATCCTGCTGGTGAGCGCCGGGCTGGTCGTCATGATCAGTCCGAATTACCTCAACCGTCGCGGGATGCATTACGGCGAGTACTACGCGCTCATCCTCGCGGCCACGCTCGGGATGATGCTGCTCGCCGGCGCAACGAGCCTCATGGTCATCTTTCTGGCGATCGAACTGCTGTCACTGGCGCTGTACATCCTCAGCGGTTTCTCGCGCCACGAGGAGCGCTCGCAGGAGGCGGCGCTGAAGTATCTGCTGCTGGGTGGTTTTGCGTCGGGGTTCCTGCTGTTCGGCATGGCGCTGATCTACGGAGAGACAGGGCACACGCAGCTGGCACAGATCGCCGCTGCGATCCAGGGTCAGACCACCCTCGCGGTCGATCCACTGCTGCTCGCCGGAGTGCTGCTGCTGTTCATCGGATTCGCCTTCAAGGTGTCCGCCGCGCCGTTCCATTCATGGACACCAGACGTGTACCAGGGCGCGCCGACATCGGTCACGACGTTCATGAGCGTCGCCACCAAGGTCGCCGCATTCGCGGCCCTCGTGCGCGTCTTCACGTACACGTTCGACGGCGGGGGGACGCACTTCTATCAGCACTGGGAGCCGGTCGTCGCGCTCGTGGCGATCACCTCGATGGTGGTCGGCAACATCGCCGCGCTGACGCAGACGAGCGTCAAGCGAATGCTCGCGTATTCCGGCATCGCGCAGGCCGGATACATTCTCATCGGCGTCGCAGTCGGCCCCGTGCTGCTGCCGTCAGGGCAGACGAGCTCCTTCGGGACCATCGCGGTGCTGTACTACCTCGCGGCGTACGCGGTGACCAACATCGGCGCGTTCGCGGTGATCACGATCATGGCCGGCCGCGGTGAGGATCTCGACAGCTACGACGGGCTGCGCGGCCTTGCCCATCGCCGCCCGTTCGTCGCCGCGAGCATGGCCCTGTTCCTGTTCTCGCTCGGCGGCTTCCCGCCCACCGCGGGGTTCTTCGGAAAGTTCCTCGTCTTCACGGCCGCCATCAATGCGGGACAGGTGCCGCTGGCGCTCTGGGGCATCGCCACCAGTGCGGTCTCCGCCTTCTACTACCTGCGCGTGGGCCTGCTGATGTACCAGCGTCCCGAGCCCGGAGCCGAGGAATACCGGTGGTCGCGGACCGGGTTCTCGGGCACGGCCGTCCTGGTTGCCACAACGGCCGGGACGCTCATCCTCGGAGTGATGATTGTGCTGGTCTACACGGCGGCAACGGCATCCCTCAAAGGATTGATCGTGTGAACGACGAACTGGCGAAGCGTTTTGTGGAAGTCGCCGGCGCGGCGGGCGTCGTGGGCGATGTCGTGAGCCCGGCCGACGCCGCCGCGCTCGTTCGCGTTGCCAACCTGTGCAACCAGCAGGGCGTCCCGATCACGGTCACGAGCGGCGCTCCGGACACGCCCGGTGGTCCTCCGGAGCGCGGCGGGATCATCCTCAGCGTGAGCAAGCTGACCGGTATCGATGTCGCCGCGCCGGGTCTCACCGTCCGCGCCGAAGCTGGGGCGACTGTCGCGAAAGTCCGATCCGCGGTGGCCAAGGAAAAGCTGGCGGTCGTCGGTCTCGGTGCCGAGACCGGTTCCACGCACGTGGGCACGCTGGTGGCTCGCGGCGAGATCCCGCGCCGATCCCTGGCCGGGGTCGAGGCGGTGCTGTCGACGGGCGATGCGGTCAAGGCGGGAGGGGCAGCGCTCAAGGACGTCGTCGGCTATGACCTGATCGCGGCCTTGCTCGGGAGCGATGGGCGCCTGGCGGTGATCGCGGCCGTCACGTTCCGGCTCGAACCCGCCGAGGCGCGCACCGCCACGTCGAGGCCACCCGGAACGCGCACATGGCAGCCCGGCCTCGCAGGGGCATTCGATCCGAAAGGCTTACTGCGCCCAGGCGCATTGCGGTGAAGGGGAGATTCAGGGAGGCTGCCGGAAAGTACTGGCACGAGTACACGCGGATGCGCACCGCGATCTTTCTCCTGCTGGGCATCCTCGTCATCGTTCTCATCGGCTCGTTCGTCCCGCAGCAGAACACCTCGGATCCCACCAAGGTCGAGGCGTTTCTCACGTCCTGGCCGAACCTGAACATCCTGTTCGCGGACCTGCAGCTGCCGCTGACGCAGGTGTTCGTGTCGCCGGTCTTCTACGTGTTGCTCGGGCTGCTCTACATCTCGCTCGGGTGGTGCGTGATCCGCCGGGGCAAGGCACTGGTCATGCGGACCCTGCGCGGCTACAAGCGCACCCCGCAGTACTGGGGCGAGTGGGGCTCGTGGCTCTTCCACAGCTCGTTCTTCCTGCTGCTCATCGCCGTCGTCTGGGGGAAGGCAACGGGCTACCAGGGGCTCGTCACGGTCACCGAGGGCCAGAGCTTCACCAACACGCCGTCCGGCTACGACACACTCCAGCAGGGACTGCTCTTTCACGGGAATTACGCGCCATTCACCTTGCGGCTCAACAGCTTCGAGGCGACCTACGCCTCCAACGGCGAGGCGAGCAACTACGTCAGCAACGTCACCGTCTTCGACCGTGGCAAGGAGGTCGAGACCAAGAACATCCTGGTCAACGACTTCCTCAGCATCGACAACGTCAATGTCTATCAGCAGGACTACGGGTGGGCGCCGACCATCATCGTGAAGAACCCCCAGGGCCAGACGGTCTACGACGGCTCCATCCAGTTCTTCGACGATGCGGACAACATCGGCAATAAGGCGCTCGCGGACGGCGTGCTCAAGGTTCCCGACTTCAACTACACAATCAGCGGCGCCAAGGAGCCAGTGCAGATCGGCGCCAAGATGACGTTCTACCCGGATGCCACGGTGATTCCGCAGGTCGGCAGCAACGGATCGATCAACCCCACAGCAGTCTCATACGGCCCGGGCGGTGTCGCGGTCCGCAACCCGATCATCGAGATGCAGCTCTACGTCGGCAACCTCGGGCTCGATTCCGGCGCCGCGCAGAACGTCAATCAGCTCAACACCTCGCAGATGTCGCCGTACTACTCGGACGCGGCGGTCATCCCGCTGGAGATGGGCAAGACGATGACCTTGCCCATCGATGTCAAGAACGGCAAGGCCGTGGATTTCACGATCTCGTTCCCGTCGGTGACCCAGTACTCGCTGTTCCAGGTCAACGATGACCAGGGCGTGCTGCTCGTCTACACGGGATTCATCCTGATCATGGTCGGGTTGCTCACCAAGCTGTACCTGCGGCCCATCCTCGAGCACCGGCAGCGCAAGCGACGCCAGCCAATCTCGCTCGACCGGCGGTGGTCGTCGGACTCGAGCGGGGAGCCTCAGACGCCCGAGCGAGAACCGGCTTCGGTCTGATCCGGTCCCGGTGCGAGCTCGGCGACCCTGGCGGGGGAGACGTAGGTGAGCTTGCGGAGGGGGTCGCCTTCGTGGGCGAGGGTGCGGAGCGCTTCGCCGTCATAGTCGAGCTCGAGCATCCCTCCCTTTGCGCATTGCAATCGGTGCAACGCGTAGCGGGGCCGGTGCTCGGAGCTCACCCAGAATCCCTGGATCGGATCGCCATGACTCACGCAGATGCCGCCGTCGCCGGGATGGTCGGCGAGCAGGCGCATCAGCGGCCGCCGAACGCGCGCGGCCAGTCCCGCAACCGTTTCGTCGTTGCGGAGGAGTCCGGGCCACATCATGTGGATGAGCCAGAGTGGGCGCCGCCACGGAACCTGCTTCGGCGGAATGCCCTGCAGATACAGCCCGAAGCGCGTCTCGATCAAGTCGTCGGTGAACGTGATCGGCACGCCGTCGAGATACGACGCGATGATCTCGGACGTCTGGCGGGCACGCTCGAGCGGGCTCGAGTAGATCTGGCGGACGTGGGTTCGCGCGAAGTACCTGCCGAGCGCGTGCGCCTGCGTGACCCCCTTCTCGCTGAGCGGAAAGTTCGGGAGATGCCCGTAGAGGACGCCGTCAGGGTTGCGGACGTCGCAGTGGCGAACCAGGTAGAGACGGGTTGAGGCCGGGGCTTCGCTCACTCAAGGCGATGCTACGGGATGGCAGCGCAACGAGGTACTCGGCGTGTTCTCAGGCGCGACCAGCACTTCGCCCGATACCGTCTGCACCAGATGGACTGGTGGCGCGTCGCATGCGCGGTCGCAGCGAGGACCAGGACGAGCAGACGGACGTCCGAGACACGGCGCGGATGAAGCGCAATCTGTACCTCATCCTGCCGGTCGCGGTGTATGCGCTGCTGCGGGTGCCGTCCTTCATCGAACCGCAGTGGTACTCGGACGAAGCCGGTTACGCATCGACGGTCTGGCTCACGCATCTCGGCTACGGGCTCTACGTTGATGCGTGGAACAACAAGCCGCCGTTGCTGTTCGGCATCTACGACCTGAGCAGGATTCTGTTTGGAACAAGCGAGGCAGGGCTGCATGTGCTCGCGACGGCGAGCGGGCTCACGGCCGTCGTCGCCATGGTCATAGGGACGTCGCGCATCTTCTCCAAACGCGCGGCATTGTGGGGCGGCCTGGTGATCGCGGTGATCGTCGGATCGCCGATGCTGGACGCCAACCTGGCGCTCCCTGAGAGCCTCTTGATCGGACCCGTCACCGTCGCGGTGATGTGGTTCCTGTGCTCATGCACCGGTCCGGCTGCGCACCATCCACGAGTGCTGACGCTCGTGGCCATCGGCGCCCTGCTCGCGTGCGCCTTCCTCATTCAGCAGACGGCGCTCGCGGACTGCGCATCGATCGTGCTCTGGTGCCTGGTGCGTCGCAACTGGCGGACGATCGTGATTCTCGGGAGCGCATTCCTTGCCACGGCAGCTGCCGTCATCGTGCCGTTTCTGCTGAGCGCCGGGGTGCACAACGTGTGGTACGCGCTGGTGAGCTCGTATGTCGACTACGTTGACGACGCGCTTCGCGACCAGTTGCCCTCATACCTGCTCCGCATCGGGATCGTCCTGGCAATGGTTGCGGCAGCCTGGTTCTTCCGTCACGCGAAGGACGGCCGTGTCGAGCTCATCCGCATCTGGGCGACGGCGCTGCTCTTCGCCGCGATCGCTGCCGGCTATTCGTACGAGCACTTTCTCCTTCCCGTGGTCATACCGCTGGTGCTGCTGGTGACCGGCCTGGTGTCAGGTCATCACGATCAGTTGTCGCGGCGCATCCGTCGGCCCGCTGTGCTCCTTGCAACAGCCACGTTTGCGGTCATCGCAACCACCGGGTGGTCGCTCTACGTCGCCGCGTACAAAACCACGGTGTGGAGTTTCGGGTACTACCCGAATGCGCTCGGCTACGTGACGGGCGCGCAATCAGCGCTCGACTACGACACGTATTTCGGCCCGCTGAGCTACGGTGAGAACCAGGCTGAGCAGTGGATCGCAAGCCACAACATGGTGGGCGCGACTGCGATGCTCTGGACAAATCTCGCATGGCCGCTCGTCGACGACGAGCTCGTGCCCCCGACGCGCAGCGGTCCGCTCTACGTGACCCTGGAGATCGAGAACGGCAGCGCAGCCCTTCTGTCGAAGCTGAACGCCGCCCCGCCGGAGTTGATTCTCATCACGCCGGCCGGGATTCAGCGGCTGAGCGACATCCTCACCTTCATCCAGGGCCACACGTATCAGCAGGTGATGAACACGGACGGCGTCGAACTGTATGTGCGCTCGGACCCGTGACCAATCAACCGAACTTTCACAAGGGTTGGCGCCCCCGGTAGGAGTCGAACCCACGGCCGTCGAGTTAGAAGCTCGCTGCTCTATCCGCTGAGCTACGGGGGCGCGCCGCGAGTGTACCTGCGGCGATTCGTCCGGACCACCGGCCACGGCGCCATATAATCGCGAAGCCTCCTCTGCGGAGTCCCATGGTGGCCATAGCTCAGTTGGTTAGAGTGCCAGGTTGTGGCCCTGGAGGTCGCGGGTTCGACCCCCGCTGGCCACCCCAATCCCCGCTACAGTCGCCGCTCAGAGGGTGAGCAGGCGCTCCAGGGCGTGACCCATGTCGCGCATCTCGATCGTCGTAAGGCGGTCGGGCCGCGGCGGGCGCGGGGGGCTTGCAATGAGATCGGTTTTTGCGAACACGTGCAGATCTCCGACCACCACCGGCCCGCCCTGCACCGCCACCTCCCAGCGCAACCGCGAGCCTTTGGACTTGCTGGTCAGGCGCGCGGCCGACACGTATGCCATCTGGCTGTTCCATCCGTTATCAGACAGCACGGCGTGCATCTTGCGCTGGCCATTGACAAGGATGTTGCTGTAGTAGACATGCGTCCACTGCGGATACCAGCGCCCCGTCGCAAGTGCGGTTGCGGGAGCCGTGGCGAGGAGTGCGTCGACACACAAGAACGAGCGCACCCCGGAGCGAATCGAAGCCAGTACAGCGCTGGGGACGCTCGCGACTGGACCATTGAGGCGGGCGTTGGGTGTGCTGAAGATGCGCGTGCAGTCCGCTATGCCCCACTGGGTTGTGATTCGAAGCGGCGGGGCCTCTTTGATCGCCCGCATCGGATAGATGGGTACGACGACGCAGTCGTTTGCCCAGGCGTTCCAGTCATCTTCGGACAGGACGAGGGCATGGGTCGCCAGGCTCCCCGGGAGGGTGAACGCGTACACCGCGTTATGGTTGGGGCTCAGAGCACGCCGGCAGCGACCGCGGCAGCCAAGGAGGCGTCCAGATACTCGCTCCGTCCATCCTCAGCAGCGATCTGTCGGTACGCATCGATCTTGGCCTGACGAGCCTGATCCTCCTGCCAGCGACGGTAGCCGTACTCCACCCAAGCCGTGACGCGCTCGGATTGATGGGCGCCGGGTTTGACGAGGTCTGCTGCAGGGGCGGCGGCAAGCGCCTCCTCCAGGGTGGGGGTTTGGCGGGCATACGCTCTGCTCATGGATCGGATCATAGCGTGATCCGCCTGAGGAGCAGTATGTGGATCACTTCGTGATCCTCCCGTAGCATGTCGTCGCCACTGCAAGGCTGCGCGCCCAACACGGCTACAGTCGCGGGCAATGACATCGCACGACAGTGACGACCACATCGAGCGCAACCGCACGGCATGGAACAAGTCGGCGGCCGAGTATGCAGAACCGGGTCGCCGCGGCTGGGCACAGGAGCCTTCATGGGGCATCTGGGGCATCCCCGAAAGCGAGGTGCATCTCCTGCCCGACGTGGACGGTCTCGACGTCATCGAGTTGGGATGCGGCACGGGGTACGTCTCGTCGTGGCTCGCGCGCCGTGGAGCGCGTCCGGTCGGCATCGACATCTCGGAGAACCAGCTGGCGACAGCTCGCGCGCTTCAGGACGAGCACGGCCTGCAGTTCCCGCTGATCCAGGCCAGCGCCGAGGCGGTCCCGCTCGCCGATGCGAGCTTCGACCTGGCGATCAGCGAATATGGCGCGGCGATCTGGTGCGATCCGTATCAATGGATCCCGGAGGCCGCGCGGCTGGTCCGTCCGGGCGGTCGGCTGATCTTCCTCGGCAACGCCGCGATGCTGGTGCTGGCCATGACCGATTCCGACGCGGAAGGTCCGGCCGGGACGACGCTCCGGCGCGACTACTTCGGCATGCATCGCTACGAATGGCCAGACGAGGAGAGCGTGGAGTTCCACCTGAACCACGGCGACTGGATCCGCCTTTTGCGCAACTCGGGGTTCGAGATCGAGGATCTCGTCGAACTCCGACCTTCGGAGCACTCCACGACGCGGTATCCGTTCGTGACGCTCGAATGGGCGAGGCGCTGGCCGTCAGAGGAGGTCTGGGTGGCCCGGCGACGTAGACTGCCGGACGGTGAATGACGATCGTTGGGATGCCACTGACGCGTACACGACCGGCCTGCTCCAGCCCGCCGACCCGGTGCTCGAAGCGGCAATCAAAGACAGCGCCGAGCTGCCGAACATCGCGGTCTCGGCGGCGCAGGGACAGTTTCTCCATGTGGTCGCGCGAGCGATTCACGCGCGCCGAATCCTCGAGATCGGCACGCTCGGCGGATACAGCGCAATCTGGCTCGGACGCGCGCTTCCGGACGGCGGCCGCCTCATCAGCCTCGAACTCGATCCCCACCATGCCGAGGTCGCCAGAGCGAATATCGCGCGGGCCGGCCTCGAGAGCATGGTCGAGGTGCGAGTTGGGGCGGCGCTCGACAGCCTCGAGGCACTGAAGGCCGAGCACGGCGAGCCCTTCGACCTCGTGTTCATCGACGCCGACAAGCGCAACACACCTGCGTACTTCAGCGCGGCCATCGATCTCGCGCATTCGGGTAGCCTCATCGTTGTCGACAACGTCGTGCGCCAGGGCAAGCTCATCGATCTGGAAAGCGACGACCCCGATGCCGACGGCATGCGCCGCCTCATCGAGCAGATGGGCTCGGACCCCCGTATCTCGCCCGCGGTGATCCAGACCGTCGGGGTCAAGGGATGGGACGGCTTCGCGTTCGCCCTGGTTGCCTAAACCCAGTTCCCTGGTGAGCGCCGTCAGTTAGACCGGGATGAGCGCTCCTGGCGCCGCCAACGCTGCCGCGGTGCGCCGTGCCGCCGCGATGGCCACCTCCAGCGGCACTTCGCCGCCGTGGAGCAACGCGTCCGCGTGAGGGAGCCACGAGGCGTCGTCGGCAAACGCGGCGACGGCCGGTTCGCCGCCGAGACGGCAGAGATACCGGGCGGCGATCCAGCCGAGGCGTCCGCTCCCGGTGTCGGCTGCGAACTGGTCGGCCTGCTCGGCGAGCCGTGCCCCGATGGCGAGTGTCGCCATTCGTCGCGCGATCCGCCGCAGCGGCAACTGCCGGGCGTCCGGGTCGTCGATGGCGTCAAGCGCCAGCAACTGCAACTCAACGGCTTGGAGCGCGTCGACGAGAACACCGCCGAGCGGGGCCATCACGCCACCGCTCGACACGCTCTCCGCGCGTCGTTCTGTATCCCCAAGGTAGCCGGGGAGCGCGCCGTGCTCGATGGCTCGCTGCACGTCCAGCGCGATGACGTTTCCGGATCCCTCCCAGATCGCGTGCACGTAGACGTCGCGGAGCAGGCGCGCGTCTGGCCAGTCCTCGATAAATCCATTGCCGCCGCGCACTTCCATACCCTCGGTGGCACACACGCGGGCGCGTTCGGTGCCGTGCATCTTGAACAGCGGGGTCAGGAGTTGCAGTGCCGCTACGGCCTCGTGGTCCCCCGCATCGGCGCGGTCGGAGAGATCGGCAACGCCCAGCGCTGCGGTGAGTCCGGCAACCGAGTTGACCACCAGTTCGGCAAGCGTGTCGCGCATCAGCGGATGGAGGTCGAGACGGCGCCCGAATGTCGAGCGTCCGCGAGTGTGGGTCAATGCCTCGAAGGCACTGCGTCGCATCGCGCCCGCGGTTGCGGTCGCGATGCCGACTCGCGTCGCGTTGACCATGTCCATCATCTGCGGCAGGCCGCGGTCGATCTTGCCGACCTGCCAGGCGAATGCGTCACGCAGTCCCACCTCGGCCGACGCCATCGCATGCGTGCCGAACTTCTCCTTGAGGCGGTGGATGACGAAGGTGTTGCGCGTGCCGTCGTCGAGAAACCGCGGCATCAGGAAGAGACCGAGACCGCGTGGTCCTGGCGGCGCACCGGTGGGTCGCGCGAGCACAAGGATGAGGTCGCTGTGCGCGCAACTCGCGAACCATTTCTCGCCCGAGAGTCGCCATGTGCCGTCACGTGCCGGTGTGGCCACAGTCTCGTTGGCGCCGACGTCCGATCCGCCGGCCTTCTCGGTGAGAAACATTGCCACGGTAAGGTGGTTGCCCGTGGCGTCGATGATGCCCGGGACGAACCGCGCGGCCAGCGTCGCGTCGTTGCGCTCGAGGCATCGCGCTGCGGCGTCCATCATCCCGATGGGACAACCCGTGACCGCCTGATCCGACTCGAGGATGAGATACAGCAACGCCGTGACCAGGCTTCGCGGCGCGCGCTCGGGCAGCCCGCGCCAGCCTGGCGCATACGCGGCGCGCACGGCGCCGAATCCGAGCACCGTCGCCTCGAGCTGCTTGTACGCGGGATGGAACTCGATCTCGTCGATGCGCGCCCCCCGAGCGTCGTACGAGCGAAGCACCGGAGGATGACGATCGGCGGTGCGCGCGAGCGGCTCGATGACGCGCGGCACCATCGTCCCGAGCTCGCGCAGCGCGCCGTCGGCCACCGGCCACGCAGCCTCACCGACCGTCCGGCGCGTCAGCCAGCGAAGGTGTTCGTCGGGCAGGTACCAGTTCGTGTCATCGGTGGGCGGGATGTGACCGACCCCGGGATCAGACGGCAGCATCGACGCCACGATAGCGCGCTGCCGCGCTCACCACAGGCCGCGCGCTTCCATCACCCGTTTGAGGATTCGGGGGCGGTCGGTCATGATGCCGTCCACCCCAAGGTCGAGCAGCATCTCCATCTCGGCCTCGTCATCGATGGTCCACACGTGGACCGGGAGACCGGCTCGGTGCGCGGCGTTGACAAACCGATGGTCGATGCGAAAGAGGCCCCAGCGCTGCGGCACCTGCAGGCAGTCGGCGTGCATGCTCGGCATCCGGCCGGTACGCGATGCCAGATATGCCACCCCGGTTGAGACCTGTCCCATCGACGAGCAGATCCGTCCGCGCGCAAGCGCGCGAATGCGGGCAACGCGCCGATCCGAGAACGACCCGATACACACGCGGCCAAAGGCGTCGAGCCGGCTCACGAGCTCGACCAGTGGCGCGACCGTGTCATCGGCCTTGGCGTCGATGTTGAGGAACACGTCATCCCAGCGCGTCAGCAATTCCTCGAGCGTCGGAACCACCACGCCGATGCCGCGAAACGGATGGGTATCGCCGCCGTCGGGGCTGAACGCGTACCCGGCATCCGCGGCACGTACCTCGGCAAGCGTCATCTCGCCGATGCGGCCGGTGCGATCGGTGAGGCGCTCGAGGCTGCTGTCGTGGAACGCGAGCAGCACGCCGTCGCGGGTGAGGTGGACGTCCGTCTCCAGGTACCGATATCCCATCGCGACGGCCGCCTCAAAAGCGGGCAGGGTGTTCTCCGGCGCCTCACCGCCGCCCCCACGATGGGCGAAGGCGATCGCGGTCGATCGCTCGAGAAATGAACGCTGCACCATGGACGTGGCGGTCAGGGTAGCGGGACGGGTTGCTAACGCACCCACGTGCCCGCGCCGGAGAGGGCGCTGAAGAGCGGGCGTTGCACGCGTCCGTCGGCAACACAGACCGCACCGACGCCGCGAAGGCGCGCCTCGGCGCTGGCGCGCAGCTTGACCCGGGCTCGCCCGCCGATGGCGGGGATGAGGCGTTCCGCGTCGTGCGTGGAAAGGCGGCCGATCAGGGTGGTCTCGTCGGCCGGATCGCGAAGCAGCCCCGGGGTGTCGGCAAAGATGACCAGCAGCGTCGCCCCAAGCGCGATCGCGATCTCGGCTGCGAGGCGGTCACCGTCGACGTTGATGGCGGTCCCGTCCTCGGACGCGATCGGCGGGCAGATCACCGGGGTCACGCCGGAGTTGATCAGCCGCTGGAGGAGCACGCCGTTGACGGACGTGATGCTGCCCACGTGGTTGTGATGCAGCACCTTGGTCCGGCCGTTCTCGCGAATGCGGAGGTCAGGCCGGCGGGTTCCCTGCACCACGCCGCCGTCAAGGCCGCACAAGCCGAACGCGTTGACGCCGAGCTGGCGCAGGCGCTCGACGATTCGCTTGTTCGCCCGGCCCGCGTACGCCATGAGGAAGTGATCCATCGTGGTCGCGTCGGTGAACCGGCTCACATCGCCGCGCTCCGATTCCACCATGCGCGGCGGGCTGCCGAGGCGCGTCGAGAGGTCGTCGAGGTCGCGGCTCGCACCGTGCACGACGACGGTGCGCTCGGTCGTGGTCGCGAGGTCTTCGAGGAGCGGGTCGAGGTGGCGAACGCTGCCACCGATCTTCACGACGATCATCAGATTGGGTAGAGGCCGCTGAATTCGAGTCCGAGTGTTTCCGGGAATCCGAAATGGAGGTTGCAAGCTTGCACGGCCTGGCCCGCGGAGCCCTTCACGAGGTTGTCGAGCGCCGCGGTCACAACCACACGATGCGAGTGTGGATCACGCTCGAAACCGACGTCGCAATAGTTGGTGCCGGTCAACAGCTTCGGCGACGGCGAGCGGAACAGCCCGGTGCGTGACTTCACGATGCGCACGAAGGGTTCATCGGCGTATCGCGAGCGATACAGCTGCCAGAGATCACGGTCGTCGTGATCACCGCTCAGAAACGCGTGCGCGGTGATCAGCACGCCGCGCACGGCTTCCACCGCCGTCGCCGAGAACGCAACGCGACTCGCGTCGCCGAGGTGGAGCTCCTGGACAATTTCAGCGGTATGCCGGTGCCCTGTGGGCGCGTACGAGCGGATCTCGCCGCTGCGATGCGCGTGATGTGTCGCGTCGCCGGATTGCGCTCCGCCAGCGGATGAGCCGACTTTCGCCTCGATGACTACAGGGATCGCCGGGTCCAGCAATCCGGCGCATGCGAGCGGCGCGAGGCCGAGGATCGACGCCGTCGCGAGGCACCCCCCGGACGCGATCAGCGACGCAGACCCGATCTCGGCTCGGTGCATCTCCGCGAGGCCGTACACGGCGCCGGCAAGCAGATGCGGCGCCGGATGATCCCAGCCGTACCACCGCGGATAGTCCTGCGCATCTCGCAGGCGGAAGTCGGCGCCCAGGTCGATGACCACCGGCGCGCATGCACGAAGCTGATCGATCGAGCCGCTCGAGTCGCCGTGATGCATCGCTGCGAACACCACATCGGCGTCGCCCAGCGAGTCGCGCGCAGTGAAACGGAGATCCGTGCGCCCGCGGAGCGGGGGATGGACGGACGCCACCGGCTTGCCGGCGAGCCGTTCCGAGGTGACCTGCACCACGTCGATCTCCGGATGGCCGGAGAGCAGACGGAGCACCTCGCCACCGGTGTACCCGGCGCCCCCGACGACAGCCGCGCGGATCATCCGGCACCCAAAGCAACCTCGAGCACCGACACGGCGCGCTCCAACTCTGCGATGGAGATGTGCTCGCGTGGCGTGTGGTCGAGTTGCGAATCGCCGGGTCCGTACGCGACGGCCTGACACCCCCACGCGGGGACGAGGACGTTCAGGTCCGACGTTCCGGTCTTGAGCTTGAAACGCGGTGCACCGCCCGCACCTCGAATCGCTCGGACGAACCCACGCGCGAGCGGAGTGCCTCGGTCGGTGCGCACGCCCGGCTCGTGTCCGAGCACCGTCAACTTAGCGGCGCGAGCCGACGATCGGGCGCTTTCAAGCAGCGCGTGCACATCGCAACCGGGGGGCGTGCGAACGCCGATGTCCACGCTCGCCTGATCAATGAGCCCGTCGCTGGTCGATGCGAACCCGAGCACGCGCACGTCGATGCGCTCGAAAACCCCCGCGTCGCCGTTGCACTCCTCGGCCTGATCCTGCAGCGCGCGAATCACGGCGATGCAGTGGTCGGGCGCGCTCACCGCACGTCCCGCACCGTGCGCGTGCGCCTGCTCGACGTTCGCTCGAAGTCGCAGGCTTCCCTTGTATCCGATGGTGACGGCGTCCCATCCGCTTGGCTCGAGAATCACGAGCGCGGACGGCGGCGCCATCGACTCGGCGAGAAAACGAGCGCCGCGTGAGGCCGTCTCCTCCTCGACAGCGCCGACGATCACAAAACGCCGCCCGCGGTCCCGTGGTTGCCGGCTGACCGCCGCAATCGCTGCGGCGAGCGGTCCCTTGGCATCGACCGCGCCGCGCCCGTGGAGCACATCGCCGTCACGCCGGACCTCGATATCGCCGGGCACGGTGTCCATGTGACCGACGAGTGCGATCGTCTCCGGGCCGTCGCCCCACGCCGCGATGACGTTCCCCATCGCGTCCACGTCGACGTCGAAGCCCGCGTGGAGGAGTTGCGAGACCAGCAACGATGCAACCGCAGCCTCCTCGCCGCTGTGACTCGGCACTGTGAGCATCTCGGTCAGCAACTCCGCGACATCCACCCGCGGGTTTGCCAGCACGCCGGCCTGCACCGACATGTCAGCGTCCGACCGCGACCGGCGCGCCGCGGGCGACCAGGCGCACGTGATCGGCAACGTGTCCCGGAATGTCGATCCCGGTCACGTCGATCGAGTTCTTGAACTCCATCGTCGCGTTGACCTCGCTCACGAGCAGCCCGTCGCGATCCTCGAGCAGATCAATCGCAAGTACGCCGCCTCCCACAGCGGAGGCGGCGCGCAGCGAGAGGTCTCGCAACGTTGCATCGACAGGACAGTTGCGCGTCCGCGCGCCGCGTGCGGTGTTGGTGACCCAGTGCTCGGATTCGCGGTAGATCGCGCAAATGACCGAATCACCGACCACGAACGCGCGAATGTCGCGCCCGGGCTTGTCGATGTGCCGCTGCAGATAGAAGATGGAATGCTCGGGTCCGCCGAGCACCGCCTTGTGCTCGAACAGCGCCTCGGCTGCGTCGCGGTCGTTGATCTTCGCAAGGAGCCTGCCCCACGATCCGGTGACGGGCTTGACCACCACCGGATAGCCCAGTTCCTCGGCCGCCACAAGCGCGGCTTCAGGGGTAAACGCGATCGCCGTCGCAGGCGTCGGAACCCCGGCCGCTTCGAGCGCCGCGGACGTGTCGAGCTTGCTGGCGCACGTCGCGGTCACCGTGTGCGTGTTGATCGTCGGTATGCCCCACCGCTCGAGGACACTCGTGATGGCGAGTCCGCGCGTCTGCGAGATGCTGCGCTCGAGGACCGCGTCCCAACGACGAATCGGTTGGGCGAGCGTGAAGGTCAGCTCGCGATCGTCGACGATTTCGACCTCGATGCCGCGATACACGAGCGCGTCGCGAAGCAACTTCTCCTCGACACGGATACGCGAGCAGAGCATGCCGATCAGCATCGGATCACTCACCCCAGTCCACTTCCTCGGGCGGCGCAAGGACGAACCGTGGAGGATCGAGACCGATCACCTCGAGCTCCGCATTGCATTCCGGGCAGGTCACCACCTCGCCGCGCTCAACACCGTCGTCGAGCGGCACTGTGGCATCGCATTCAGGACACATGGCGTTGCTCCAGGGCGGACCATCCACGACTCTGCCTGATCAGCTCGATCAGCGAGCCCGACTCGATGATTTGCAGTGCCACGCCCGACGGCGGCTCACCGTGCAGCGTTGTTGCTCCTCGGATGATCGTTCCGCTGAGCGCATCAACAGTGATCGCGTCGCCCTCACGCAGCACGCGATGCGCATCGGCGCAACGGATGACCGGGAGCCCGATGTTCACGGCGTTGCGATAGAAGATGCGTGCAAAGCTCGCGGCGATCACCGCGGCGACACCGTTGCGCTTGATCGACAGCGGCGCGTGCTCGCGTGAACTGCCGCAGCCGAAGTTGCGACCGGCGACGATGACGTCGCCGGGCTGCACCGTTTCCACGAAATCCGGTCGCGCCTCGATCAGGCATGCGCGGCGGAGCGCGTCCGGGTCGGTGGTGACGTTGTATCTGCCGGGCATGATCGCGTCGGTGCTGACACCGTCGCCGAGGAGAAAGACTCGCCCGCTCATGCCGCCGGCTCCAGGGTGGCCGGGTCGGTGATCGCGCCGGCCAGGGCCGACGCGGCCGCGACGGCCGGCGATCCAAGAAAGATCTGCGCGTCCGGGCTGCCCATCCGCCCCGGGTAGTTGCGATTGCTCGTCGACAGCACACGCTCACCGGGCCCGACGACTCCGTGCTGGCGTCCGAGACACGGCCCGCATCCGGGGTTGAGCACCAGCGCGCCGGCCCGGGCGAAGATCTCGATGTAGCCGGCGCTCAGCGCATCCAGGTACACGCCCCGCGACGCCGGAACAATGATGGTCCGCGTCCGCGGATGCACCGTCCGTCCCGAAAGGATGGACGCCGCGATGGCGAGATCGCTGAGCCGGCCGTTGGTGCAACTGCCGATGAACACCTCGTCGAGCGGCGTTCCCGACACGTCATCGATGTCGTGGACGTTGTCGATGCTCGGGTGTACGGCCACCTGCGGCCGCAGACGCTCGGCGTCGACGACGAGCGTTTGCGCGTACTCCGGGCGAACCGGACGCAGCTCGATTGCCTCGCTGCCCGAGTGCGCGAAGGTGGTCGAGTTGGGTTCGATGATGCCCGTCTTGGCGCCGAAATCGGTACTCAGATTGCAGAGGGTCAGACGCTCGTCCACGCTCATCGCCGCCACGGCCTCACCGCCCCATTCCACGGCGCAGTAATCGGCACCGTCGGCACCCATTCGCGCGATGACGTGCAGCGCAAGGTCCTTCGCGTACACGCCCGCCGGTAGCGCGCCGCGGACGTCGATGCGGATCGTCTCCGGAATCCGGAACCATGTCTTGCCGGTGGCGAAGACCACACCGATATCCGTGGATCCGAGCCCCGTGGCGAAGCAGCCGAGTGCTCCGTACGTCGTGCTGTGCGAATCAGCGCCGACGACGATCCCACCAGGCTGCGCGAGGTGGCGGTCGACCATCACCTGGTGGCAGATGCCTTCGGCGAAGAGGTTCGTGATGGTGTGCTCGACGCAGAACTCGCGGATCGCGCGGTGCAGCTCTGCGGCTGCGACCGTGTTGGCGGGCATGACGTGGTCGAAGCTGAAGACGATCCGGCTCGCGTCCCAGAGGGGCAGATCGAGGCTGCGGAACGCGTCGATGGCGAGTGGTCCCGTGACGTCGTGCGCCATCGCGACATCCACTTCGGCGATGACCGTGTCTCGCGCGTGGACCGGATGTCCCAGGCGGCGGCTGAACAATTCCTCGGTGATGGTTCCCATCTCGATCTCCTACGCCTGTTCCCAGCTGACAATCAATGCATCGAGGGTCTCGACATCCAGCGGCCCGTCATCGCCACGACGCTTCACTTCGGCGGTGAGCCGGCGTAAATCGGCGTCGTCGAGAGTCACGCCAAGGGCGCTGGCGCGGTCGCCGATCGCGTGGCGACCCGCGAGCCGGTGGCCGGCGAGGATGCTGCGCTCGCGGCCGAACTGCGCCGGATCGAGGATCTCGTACGAGCCGGGATCCGCGAGCACTGCCTTGGTATGCATACCCGCCTTGTGGTGAAAGGCAGTCGGCGCGGTGACCGCGGCGTTGAACGGAACGGCGATGCCGAGCATCTGCGCGAGCATCGCGTCGAGCTCCGGCAGCATCGCCAGCCGGTAGTGCTCCACCAACTCCGGCTGGAGCGTGATCAGCCGGGCCATCATGGCTGAGAGCGGCACGATGCCGTTGCGCTCTCCGATGCCGAGGATGGTGGTGTCGACGTGGGTCGCTCCCGCCTCGAGCGCGGCAAGCGCATTGGCCACGGCGCAGCCGGTGTCATCGTGCGCGTGGAACTCGATGTCGCAGCCCACATTCCGCCGCACCAGCGACACGAGGTCATGCACCTGTGGTGGTGTGGCGACGCCCACCGTGTCCGCGAGGCCGACTCGATCAACGCCCGCCCGATCGATCGCGCGATAGATCCGGACGAGGTCGTCGGGATCGCTACGGAAGGAGTCCTCGGTGCTGAAACGCGCTTCACGCCCCGCACCGCGGATCGCCCCGACCACCTCCGTGCCGCGTTCGATGATCGCGTCGATGCTCATCCCGTGCGAGACCGGCCGGAGCCGGGACGATGTGGCGATGAGCACATCGACACCGTCGACTCCCGTGTCGATCGCTGCTCGCGCGTCGTCGAGATTGCAGCGAACGTGGGTCAGGAGGCGAAAACTGCGCGAGGTCTGTGCCACCGCGCGAAGATCCGACTCCGATTGCGGCGAAGCCACCGGCGAAGTGAGTTCCATGTAATCGACGCCGAATTCGTCGAGCGCCGCTGCGATCGCGAGCTTCTGTTCGATCGTGAAATGGGCAAGCGCGAACTGCTCGCCCTCGCGGAGCGTGCTGTCGATGATGCGAAACGAAGTGATGCTCATGTCTTCCGTATGTGGTGGTGGACAAAAGAAAAGAGCCCCTTCGAGGAAGGGGCTCTTCGCGGAATCTGATCCGGTGCTAGTTGCCTGCCGTCACCTCATCCGTGCGCAAAGGAACCCACTCCTCGGGAGCGAGACGGCTTTTTTGGCGAGGCGCGCGGATGGCTGCATGACCGGTGCAGCGTAGCAGCGCTCGATCTTTCGCGTCAACAACCTATCCTTTCGCCAGTCATGCAGCACGCGACAACAGCGCCCTGAGAACGCCATGTCGAAGTACTTGCGCGCGTCGCTCGGCGCCGATTTCGGATACACACCGGGCGAGCAGCCCTCGGATTCCGGCGGCTGGCTGAAGCTCAACAGCAACGAGTCGCCGCTGCCGCCTTCGGCGTCGGTGGCCGCCGCGGTTGCCGGTGCGGCGGTGGACCTGGCGCGGTATCCGAGCCCGGTTGCCGAGCCACTTCGGGGTGTGATCGCCCTGCTCCACGGTGTCGAACCGGAGCAGGTGTTCGTCGCCAACGGCGCGGACCAGGTGCTGGATTGCTGCTTCCGCGCCTTCGCATCGCCGGGTGATGCGGTGGTGCGGACCGACCCGGGCTACTCGCTGCTGCCCGTGCTCGCTGCGCTCTTTTCCGCACGCGACGAAGCCGTGGCCCTCGAACGCGACGGGTCGCTTCCCGACGAGTTCGCGAGGCGTGAGGGCGTGTTGCGGATCGTGGTCAACCCGAATTCGCCAAGCGGGCATTGGACTCCGACGGAAACGCTCGAAACGAGGCTTCGCGACGCAAGTGGAGTCGTCGTGATCGACGAGGCCTATTGCGACTTTGCGCCCGCCTCGTCTGTCCCGCTGCTTCCGGCGCATTCGAACTGGCTCGTCGTTCGGACGCTCTCGAAATCCCATGCGCTCGCCGGCCTTCGTGTCGGCTATGCGTTGGGAGACCGGTCGCTGATCGCCGATCTCAACGCGGTGCGCGATTCGTATCCCGTCGACAGATGTGCCATCGCCGGAGCGATCGCCGCCATCAATGATCGAGCCCATCATCAATTGATCGTCGACACCGTCGTGCGCGAGCGCGCGCGCCTGAGCGAACGACTGCGTGCGCTCGGATGGACCGTGGTCCCGTCGCACGCGAATTTCGTGCTGGCGTCGCCTCCGCGGGGAATGAGCGCTGGCGGCGTTGCGGAGCGGCTCCGCGAATCGCACATCCTCGTCCGTCACTTCACGATCCCGGGCCTGGACGAGTCGCTCCGGATCACGGTGGGGGACGGTCCGGCGACGGACCGCCTGCTCGCGGCGATCTCGGGCCTCACGGCCTGATCCTGAACGGCACGTAGAATCCCCATATGACAGGCCTTGACGCGTTGCCGCCCGGCGCATCGGTTCGCGGGCGCGCCGACGGCTTCAGCGACTACCTCGTCGGTCCGGCTGCGCGCCGGCGCGAGTTGACCGATCGATTCATCGAGACGTTCGAGGCTTGGGGCTACGGTTTCATGGCCACTCCGCTCATCGAGCCGCTGGACACAATCGCCGCCGGTGTCGGTGGGGCGCAGCAGTCAGGGCTCTTTCGCTTCATGGACTCCGACGGCGCGTTGCTGGCCCTGGTGGGCGAGCGCACCGTCAGCGTCGCGCGCGTGGTCGCCACACAGCTCCACGACGGGCCGTTTCCGCTCCGGCTCTGCTACGCGGGCTCGGTGTTGCGCAACCAGACGCTCAATGCGGGGCGGCGCCGGGAAAGTCTCCAGGCGGGGTGCGAGCTCGTCGGCGCGAGTGGCCTCGCCGCCGACGCCGAATGCATCGCGCTCGCCGCGGCGGCCCTGGAACGCGGCGGCGTCGAGCACATTCAGGTCGATGTCGGCCACGCCGATTTCATCCCGGGATTGCTCGAATCGGCCGGACTTGATGCGCCTGCGCGCGAGGAGGTGCTTGCCGCACTCGCTCGGCGCGACCTTGTCGCTGTCGAGTCAGCACTGGAAGGCACCGATGCCGCAGACGCGGAGCGCCGTCTGTTACTGGCATTTCCAACGCTCCGCGGCGGGCGCGAAATCCTCGACAGCGCCGCCGGTGGGCTGCGTGGCGAACGCGCGCATCGTGCGCTGCAGGACCTGGCGCAACTCTGGGATCTGCTCGATGCCCATGCGATCACCGACAGGGTCCATCTCGACCTCGGCGCCGTGCGCGACTGGGATTACTACACGGGCCCAACCTTCGAGGTGTTCAGCGTCGACTCGGGTTTTGCGCTCGGAACGGGAGGTCGCTACGACACGCTCCTGTCTCGATTCGGGACGCCGCAGCCGGCGACGGGTTTCGTGCTTCACGTCGATCGCTGTCACGACAGCATCGTTCGTCGCGAGGGCGCGCACGACGCGGTTGTGGCGCTGCAGGTCAGCTGGGAACACGGTTCGCATGCGGACGCGCTCGGGCTCGCTCGCGACCTCCGCAATCGTGGCGTCGCATGTGGATGCGATCTCGTCGCAGGCGGCGACGGTGATGTCACCGTGAGCCCATCCGGCGCACGCTGGTCGCACGACGGACGAGATGAGCGCGGCACGATCGATGCGGCCCTCAAAGCATTCGCGGCGGAAATCGAATGAACGGTCTGCGCATCGCGCTTCCGGCCGGGACGCTGTTCGAGAGCGCGTGCACCCTGCTGCAGCAGGCAGGAATCGCTCGTCTCGACCCAGGGCGATTCGACCGCGAGCTGAGCATTCCCGAAGGCGACAACGTCTACGTGAAAGTTCGCCCGACTGATGTCCCGGTGTACGTGGAGATGGGCGCCTGTGAGTGCGGCATCGTGGGCAAAGACGTCCTCTGGGAGAGCAGCCGTGAGTGCTACGAGCTCGCCGACCTCGGTTTCGGCCAGTGCCGTCTGGTGCTGGCCGCCCCGCGCGAATCGGCACTTGGTCATGGGGTATGGCCGCAGTCGCTGCGCGTCGCCACGAAATATCCGGTGTCTGCCACGCGCTTCTTCGCCGCGCGCTCACTGAGCGTGGTGCTCATCCGCCTGCACGGATCGGTGGAGCTCGCGCCACTCACCGGTCTCGCCGACTGCGTGCTCGACATCACCGCGACGGGGCGGACGCTGGCTGCCAACAATCTGGTCGAGATCGCGGAGGCTGGAGCATCGACTGCTCGCCTGATCGCCAACCATGCGGCCCTGAAGACGCGCAATGAAGCGGTCGCCGCTGTGGCGGTGGCCCTACGTCGGGCCGCCGCGGCCCAGCTCACGGCGGGTGCGGCATGACCGTCGCGCTCGCCCGCCTCGACCCGGCGGCGTTTCGCGCCGTCATCTTTGACCGTCAGCGCGACGGCTTCTCGGCCTCGGACGTCGACGCGGCCACGTCCGAACGGCTCGAGCGGCTCTTCCATCGCGAGATAGACGTTCGCGATGCGGTGCGCGAGATCATCGGCGACGTGCGCGTCCATGGCGATGCAGCGCTGCGCGAGTGGACATACCGCATCGACGGCGTCGATGTCGACACCGTGCATGTTGCAGCGGACGAAATGGCAGCGGCGTGGGAAGGACTTGCGACCGGCGTCCGCGACGCGTTGAGCGCCGCGGAGAAGCGGCTTCGCGAGTTTCACACGGCGCAGGTGGACACCCTCGACCGAGGTATCGCAGGCGCGTGGCTGCATCCGGTGCCGCTCGGTCGCGTGGGGTGCTACGTACCAGGCGGCCGGGCTGCGTATCCGAGCACCGTGCTCATGTCGGTGATTCCCGCCCAGGTCGCGGGTGTGGAGCACATCGTGGTGACGAGCCCGCCCGCTCCGACCGGCGGTGTGCATCCGCTTGTTGCGGCGGCGGCGCATCTGCTCGGCGTGAGAGAACTCGTCATCGCCGGCGGGGCACAGGCGATCGCGGCGCTTGCATATGGAACGGAGAGCATCGCGCGTGTCGACAAGATCGTCGGTCCGGGGAATGCGTTCGTGACACTCGCAAAGCACGAGGTGTTCGGTGTCGTCGGGATCGACCAGCTCGCGGGGCCGAGTGAGATTCTCGTCATCGCCACTGCGGGCGCGGATCCCGAGATGGTGGCCGCCGACCTCGTGTCGCAGCTCGAGCACGATCCCCTCGCATGGGCAGTCTGCCTCACCGATGACGCGGTGCTTGCGGAGTTGGTGGCAGCTCGCTTTTCAGAGGCGGCAGGCGAGGCAGCGCGTCGCGAGATTATCGGTATGGCTGCCGGCAAGCATGCAGCCGTGGTGCTCTGCGCGTCACACGACGAGATGCTCACGCTTGCCGCGACATTCGCCCCCGAGCACCTGTCGCTGCAGGGGGCCGCCGCTGAGTCGCTGCTCGATTCGGTGCGCAACGCGGGGGCTGTGTTTGTGGGAGCGATGTCGCCCGTCAGCATCGGTGACTACGTCGCCGGGCCGAACCACACACTGCCGACGCAGGGCGCCGCTCGGTATCGCGGTCCGCTGTCGGTGATGGACTTCGTTCGCTGGCCGAGTGTCGTGCGACTGTCGGAAGCGGAGTTCGACGCGCTGGCGCCCGTCGCGATCAGTCTCGCGGAGGCCGAGGGATTGGCAGCGCACGAGCAGGCGATTCGAGCCCGCATGCGGGTCCGCCAACAATGAATATGTGGAGCCGCCAATGACTCAGGACGCACGGACGGCGACCATCCGGCGCGACACGCGCGAGACGCAGATCGGGGCGACGGTAGCCATCGACGGTACCGGTGTTGCGCAGATCACGCTGCCGCTGCCCTTTTTCAAGCACATGATCGAGGCGTTCATCAAGTACAGCGGTATGGACGTGACGCTCGATGGTGCCGGCGATATCGAGGTCGACGCGCACCACCTGGTGGAGGATGTCGGCCTCGTGCTCGGTGCCGCGGTGAGCGATGCACTCGGCGACCGCAACGGCATCCGGCGATTCGGGGAAGCGCACGCGCCACTCGACGAATCGCTGGTGCGGTGCGTTGTCGACTACGGGCGCCGCCCCCATGTCGTGTACTCGATGGATGCCTTGCGCGGGCGTATCAACGATTTCGACGTCGAGGTCATCGCCGAGTTCATCAAAGGCTATGCACAGGCAGCGGGCGCAACGATCCACGTCGACTGCATCCGCGGTGACAACCTGCATCACGTCGCGGAGGCGGCATTCAAGGCGCTCGGCCTAGCCACGCGCGACGCATTTCGCGTCATCGGTGGCGGCGTTCCCTCCACGAAAGGGACGTTGTGACCCCGAGAGTCGGCATCTGCGACTACGGAGTCGGCAACCTCCGAAGCGTCGAGCGCGCGCTCCGTGTCTCCGGCGCCGAACCCGTGATCAGCGGCGATCCCGACGTGATCGCGGGGTGTGATGGTGTGGTGCTTCCCGGCGTCGGCGCGTTCGCGATCGCTGCGCGTGCGTTGCAGGAGACCGGACTCGGTTGCGCGGTGTGCGACGTAGCTCTGCGCGAGCGCCCGGTGCTCGGCGTCTGCCTCGGCCACCAACTCCTGTTCGAGGGAAGCGACGAGGGCCACGGTGGCGAGGGCCTGGCACTCCTTCCCGGTCGCGTGGTGCGCCTCTCCACCGAGCATGGTCTGAAAGTGCCGCACATGGGCTGGAACACCATCGACATCGTTCGCGAGTCGACGCTGCTGGACGGCATCGCGTCCGGCGCCTACATGTACTTCGTGCACTCCTACGCTGCAGTCCCCGCCGCCGGAGACACGATCGCAACGACGGAGTACGGCGACGTGCTCGCGGCCGCAGTCGAACGCGGAACGGTGATGGGCACGCAGTTCCATCCAGAGAAGAGTGGAGCGTCCGGGCTGCGGGTGTATGCGAATTTCGTTGCGCGCTGCGCGGCGCCGGTCCCGGCGCGTCTCACGGGATAGGCCATGGACGTGATCCCTGCAGTGGACGTGCAGGGCGGCCGGTGCGTGCAACTCCGGCAGGGCGCGCATGCCGATGCAACCGTCTACGAGCAGGATCCGGTCGTCGCGGCGCAGCGCTTCATCAACTCCGGCGCGACGCGACTGCACGTTGTGAATCTCGATGCCGCCCGCGGTGCTGCCGTCGCGGACAGCGATGACGCCGTGGAGCGGATGGTGGTTGTGTGCGTCGCTGCCGGTTGCGCAGTCCAGGTTGGGGGTGGCATCCGTGACGCCGTGGCCGCGATGCGCTGGATTGACGCCGGAGCGTCGCTCGTGATCATCGGCAGCGTCGCGGCACGCGATCCCGCGCTCGCCATTGCGATCTGCGAGGCCGTCGGAGGTCGCGTCCTGCTCGGGCTCGATGTTCGCGAAGGTGTGGCGCGATTGCAGGGCTGGACCGAGAGCGGCCTTGCGGCCACGGAGCTGCTTCGGCGCTGGCGAGGCTGGCCGGCCGCCGGGGTCGTGTACACGGACACCGCGCGCGACGGGCTCCTCGCGGGACCAGACCTCGATGGCCTCCGGACGTGTCAGGAGCTCTACGCGGGGCCGGTCATCGCGTCGGGCGGGATCGGCAGCATCGACGACATCAGGGCATGCGCGGCGGCCGGGGCAGCAGGTGCGATCGTCGGCAAGGCACTCTACGAAGGTCGTGTCGATCTCGCGGATGCGCTTCGCGCGGTGAGAGCCGCCTGATGTCGCTCGCGAAACGGGTGATCCCGTGCCTCGATGTGATTGCGGGGCGTGTGGTCAAGGGAGTGGCGTTCGTCGACCTGCGTGATGCCGGCGACCCCGCTGAGCTTGCGGCGCGGTACGACGCGGACCAGGCCGACGAGCTGGTGTTTCTCGACATCACAGCGTCGAGTGACGGGCGCGCCATCCTCCTCGATGCAGTGCGTCGCACCGCCGATCGTGTGTTCATCCCGCTCACGGTTGGCGGCGGTATCCGGAGCATCGCCGATATCGACGTGCTGCTTCGAGCCGGCGCGGACAAGGTGTCGATCAACACGGCAGCGCTCGACGACGCCACGCTCGTCGAGGATGCCGCGAACCGCTTCGGCGCGCAGTGTGTCGTCGTTGCCATCGACGCGCGGCGCACCAAAGATGGTCACGAGGTGTATTCGCACGGCGGAAGACGCCCGACTGGGCGTCCGGCAGTCGAATGGGCACGTGAGGTCGCCGCGCGCGGTGCCGGCGAGATCCTGCTCACGTCGATGGACCAGGACGGCACCAACGATGGCTATGACCTGGCGCTCACGGAATCGGTTGCCGCGGCGGTGGACGTGCCGGTCATCGCGAGCGGCGGCGCCGGCAATCCCGAGCACGTGCGCATCGTGCTCACCGAGACAGGCGCTGCCGCGGCGCTCGCCGCATCCATCTTCCACTTCGACGCGTATCCGGTCCCGGAGACCAAGCGATACCTGCGCGACCATGGCGTGGACGTACGCGTATGACTGATGCCGTGCACCTCAACTTTGGCGCCGACGGGTTGATCACCGCCGTCGTGCAGGACGAAGGAACGTCCGAAGTGCTCATGGTCGCGCACATGAATCGCGAGGCCTGGGATGCGACGCTGCGAACGCGTCACGCCACGTTTTTCAGCCGTTCGCGTCAGCGACTCTGGGAGAAGGGGGAGACGAGCGGGAACACAATGCATGTGCGAGCAGTTCGCATTGACTGCGATGGTGATGCGGTGCTGCTGAGCGTGCATGCAGACGGTCCCGCGTGTCACACCGGGGAGCGCACGTGCTTCTTCACGACCGTCGACGTGGATGTCGTGAATACGAAAGTTGACTAGAAGAGTGGGGATTCCGTAAGATGCGCTCCGAGATGAATGGCGCGGATCTTCCCACGCTCACCCGGCGTTTCTGGCTCGACTGGGGCCGGTTTCGTTCGGGCATCGCATTCTGTAAAAACTAGTACTTCGCGCTGAGGTGCCACGGGCGCCTCGCCGACATCGCGGCCCGCGCGCCGCACCGAGACAGTACAAGTCAGTCCACGCGTCAATCGCGCGCGTGATCACAGGGCAACAAACAACAAGAGATGCGCAGCACAGCACGCCGATTCCGACAGCGCGCAGTACGGGAGTCCGTCTGAGCATGTGCGATACGTGCGGTTGCACCACGGAACTCGAGCAGATGTCTGGCGCCGAGCTGGTCAAGGCACGCAGCCGGCGTCTGCGCGGCACGCTAGCCGAGGAGCTGCTCGAGAACACGCCCGTGTTCAGCGACGACGCCGGAGTGGTCCTCAAGTTTCACGGCGTGTACCAGCAGGACGACCGCGACCTGCGCAAGGAAGCGCGCCGGCTTGGCGGCGACAAGCACCACATGATGATGATCCGCACGCGGATTCCCGGCGGCATCGTTTCACCGGACGCGTATCTCGCCCACGATCGGATTGCCGGGGAATGGGGGAACGGAACGCTTCGCGTCACCACGCGCCAGGATCTACAACTCCATGGCGTGCTCAAGGGCGACCTCAAGCGCGCGATCCGCGCCATCAACGACGGGTTGCTCACCACGCTCGGCGGCTGCGGCGACCAGGAGCGAAACATCATGTGCTGCCCGGCGCCGTGGAACGACCGTCTCCACGCTGACATCCACAAGACGTTGTCGGCGCTCGTGACGGGACTCACCCCCACCACGCGGGCGTACAGCGAGATCTGGCTTGACGGCGATCTCGCCGCATCGACCGAGCCCGATCCTCCGGACACCCTCTATGGAGAACGCTACCTGCCGCGAAAGTTCAAGACCGCGATCGCCATCCTGGGCGACAACTGCGTCGATATCTATGCCAACGATCTCGGACTCGTCGCCCACGCGACGGATGCGGGAGCGCTGGCAGGGTTCGACCTGCTCGTCGGCGGCGGCCTGGGTCGCACGGCCAACAAACCGAATACATGGCCCGCGGTGGCGCAACCGCTCGGGTACGTCCTCCCGGAGAACGTTGTCGCCGCGGCGCGAGCAGTCGTTGCCGTGCAACGGGACTATGGGGATCGGACCGATCGCCGTCACGCACGCCTGAAGTACCTGATCCACGAGCGCGGCATCGACTGGTTCCGCGCGGCAGTGCAGACACGGCTGCCGTTCACCCTCGAGCCGTCACGCAGTCTGCATTGGGAATCGGCCGGTGATCACTTCGGCTGGTTCGATCAGGGAGACGGCACGTCCTGCTATGGGTTGTTCGTCGAGAACGGACGCATTCACGACACCGAGAGCGGGGGAGTGCGTTCGGCCGTACGCGAGATCGTCGAGACGTTGCACCTGGAGCTCCGGCTCACGCCGCAGCAGAACATCTTGTTCACCAACGTCACTGCCGAGAACCGCGGCGCGTTCACACGCATCCTCGACCGGTGGGGGATCGGGCGATCTGAGTCGCTCCCGAACGCCGTCCGGGACTCGATGGCGTGCCCCGCGTATCCGACCTGCGGACTTGCGGTCGCCGAGTCGGAGCGTGCAATGCCCACCCTCATCCGTGAGATCGCGCTGGTTCAGCGCGACGCGGGTGTGGAGGATCAGCGCATCAGCTACCGCATGACGGGTTGCCCGAATGGCTGCGCGAGGCCATACCTCGGCGACGTGGGCTTTGTCGGGACCACACTCGGCAAGTACGACGTGTTCCTCGGCGGTGACTTCGAGGGGACGCGTCTCAGTGAGCCGTACATGCACAACGTCAAGCTCGAGGAGATTCCGCGCGTGCTTCGCGGTCCGCTGTTCGAGTATGCGAGCACTCGACTCCCCGGAGAGGGATTCGGCGACTGGTGCACGCGCAACGGCATCTCCGACCTTGCAGAACGGCACGCGCTTCTGGCGGTTCCCGCATGAACGCGACAGACCTGCAGAACGCGACCGCCGAGGACATTCTTGCCTGGACGTACCGGCGTTTCGGCCGCGTCGCGATGGTCGCGAGCTTTCAGGCGGAGTCGCTGGTGCTGATCGATCTCGCGTGCAGGATCGTCCCGGAGCCTGAGGTGCTGACACTCGACACCGGGCGCCTGCACGAGGAGACGCACGACTACATCGAGTACGTGCGCACGCAGTTTCCAATCAGGTTGCGCATCCTCGCGCCAGACGCGAAAGAGCTCGAGGACATGACCTCGGAGCACGGCGACATGCTCTTCCGGCAGTCTGTGCCGCTGCGCAACCAGTGCTGCGCGGTGCGCAAGGTGAACCCACTGGCGCGTGCGCTTCGCGACTACGACGCCTGGATCACCGGGTTGCGTCGCGACCAGACTCCGACGCGCGCGGCGACACCCGTCGTTGCGAGCGATCCCGGACACGACGGCATGACCAAGGTCGTGCCGCTCGCGACCTGGAGTCGAGACCAGGTATGGGATTACCTCCGGGCGCAGGGGATCCGCCACCATCCGCTCTACGACCGCGGATACATGTCGATCGGCTGCGAGCCCTGCACGCGGGCCACGCAACCCGGCGAGCAGGAACGCGCCGGGCGGTGGTGGTGGGAGAGCGACACCCACAAGGAGTGCCTGCTCCATCCGCCGATCGAGCTCACGGAGCTGACCGGCGTGTCGCGTCAGCAGAAAGAGCCAGTACGGCGAGGCGCCGTGTGAATGCGCAAACGTATTACCCGGTCTTCCTCGATCTCCAGGAGCGCCGCTGCGTGGTCCTCGGCGACACACCCCTGGCCGATGAGAAGGCACTAGGGCTCCGGAACAACGGAGCGACCGTCATCCACCTTCGGCGCGCGTTCCAGGCGGGCGACCTCGTGGGCGCGTACCTCGCAGTCGATGCGAGTGACGATCCGGATGCACAGCGCGAAGCTCGAGCCGAGGCAGATCGCGAGCGCGTGCTGCTCAACGTGGCGGACGTGACCCATCAGTGCGACTGGATCGCACCGGCGCTCGTCAAACGAGGCCCGCTGCAAGTGGCCATCTCGACGTCCGGGGAGAGCCCATTTCTCGCCCGCGCGTTGCGCGAGCGAATCGAGACAGCGCTTGGCTCCGAGTGGGGACCGTTCACGCAGCTCATGGGCCGGATGCGACGAAGGCTGCGCCGTGCCGGCGCGCCGGCCGGTGCGCAGCAGCGTGCGTACCGGCGGCTGCTGCAATCGCGCGCAACAGCGATGCTCCGCGATGGGGATCCCGACGCGGCTGCCGCGCTTGCCCTGACGATCGAACAGGGCGCCCGCGACACCGACGCTCCCGCGGCTATTGGGGAGGTCGTCCTCGCCGGCGCGGGACCAGGAGATCCGGACCTCCTCACCATGGGTGCCCGCACCGTCCTCGCCGATGCCGACGTCGTCTTCCACGACGCGCTGATCAGTCCGGACGTGCTCCGGCTCTGCGGGCCGCGAGCACGTCTGATCGACGTCGGCAAACGCGGCGGGCGCCGCTCCGCCTCGCAGACCAGCATCAACGAGGCGCTGATCGCCGCGGCCCGCGACGGCAACCTCGTGGTACGGCTCAAGGGAGGAGACCCCTTCCTGTTCGGCCGTGGCGGCGAGGAGGTTCTCGTGCTCGAGCGCGCCGGAATCCCCGTGCGGGTGATCCCCGGTGTCAGCGCTGCCCTTGCCGCGCCTGCGGCGGCCGGGATTCCCGTGACCCACCGCGGGGTCGCCGCATCGGTCGCGTTCGTGACGGGCCATCGGGCCCTCGATGCTCCGGCTGCACTCGAAGACCTCGCGAGGACTGTTGACACGCTGGTCGTGCTCATGCCATCGGGCCTCGAGGCGCTCACGATGCGGCTGGCGTCGGTGCTCGGCCCGGACCGCCCGGCCGCGATCGTGTCCGAGGCGACGACCGCACAGCAGCAAGTGGTTCGAGCCCCAATCGGGCGGATTGCCGCCGCCGCGCGCGCCGCGGGCCTCCAACCACCATCGACGCTCGTCGTCGGCGATGTGGTCGATGTGCTCTCGGGTCTCGCCGCCGTATCGCCTGGCGAACAGGTATCCGCACGCGGAGCATTCGCCGCGTCTTTGTGACCCTTTCGGCACGCGAGATCGCGCGCGCGAGCCGCGACGCTAGGATGGTGCTCGCTTGTCCACCCAGGTAACGAAGGTCTCACCCGCTTCGCTCGCCGCCGCCCCTCACAGCGGTCCCGGGCCTCTCGAGCGCATCCTCAATTCGCTGCCCTGGTGGGCGCTGCCGGCCACCGTGGTTACGGTCCTCGGCCTTTTCGGTCTCTACTCGATCTGGACCGCGTTCCTCTCCGGCGGGATCAATCAGTACGGGTCGTATCTCTCGCCGTTCTATTCGCCCACCATCTGGAAGACCGGGCCGGTCAGCCCGGCACTGTGGGTGCTCGGCTCACCGCTGCTGTTCCGAGCCACCTGCTATTACTACCGCAAGGCCTACTACCGCTCGTTCTTCTGGGATCCACCGTCCTGTGCAGTCGGCGAGCTGCGGCACCGGAAATATCGCGGCGAGACGGCGTTCCCGCTCTTCCTCAACAACCTCCACCGCTTCCTGTTCTACCTGGTGCTCATCGTCACCGGATTTCTCTGGTACGACGCCTACCTCGCGTTCTGGGCGCCCAACGGCCACTTCCAGATCGGACTGGGCACGATCATCATGCTGGTCAACGTCATCCTGCTCAGCGGCTACACGTTCGGATGTCATTCGTGGCGACACCTGATCGGCGGCGGCCTTGATTGCTACTCGAAATCGGCGATCGGGCAGGCGCGCTACCGCGCATGGCGATGGGTGACCGTGCTCAATCAGCGTCACCCGGTGTGGGCGTGGTGCAGCATGTTCAGCGTGGTCATCACCGACGTGTACATCCACCTGCTACGCGCCGGGATCATCATCGACCCGCACGTCATTTTCTGAGATGGCAGCGACTCCCGAGCCCTACGAGACGATCGATTGTGACGTGCTCGTCGTCGGCGCCGGCGGCGCGGGAATGCGCGCCGCAATCGCCGCGGCGGATGCCGGTTGCAGCGTCACGGTCGTGACGAAATCCCTGCTGGGCAAGGCACACACGGTCATGGCGGAGGGTGGTATCGCAGCCGGTATCGGCAACGTCGACCCGGAGGACAGCTGGGAAGTCCACTTCGCCGACACGATGCTCGGCGGCCAGCTCCTCAATAACTGGCGCATGGTCGAGCTCTACGCGCATGAGGTGATCGACCGCGTCCTCGAGCTCGAGCGCTGGGGCGGCATCTTCGATCGCACGGACGACGGCCTGATCATGCAGCGCGCATTCGGCGCGCACTCATGGAAGCGCCTCGCGCACGTCGGGGATCGAACGGGCCTCGAGCTCATTCGCACGTGCCAGGACAAGATGGTCCACACCGAGCGCGTCGACGTGCGCATGGAGTACACGCTCACGGCACTGCTCAAATGCGGGGACCGGGTGTGCGGCGCCTTCGGCTACAACCGCAACACGGGCGAGTTCGTCGCCTTCAAAGCCGGTGCGGTGATCCTCGCGAGTGGGGGATGGGGGCGGATGTACCGCTACACCTCCAACTCATGGGAGTGCTCCGGGGACGGCGCCGCGATGGCGTACGCGGCCGGCGCGGACCTGCTCGACATGGAGTTCGTGCAGTTCCATCCGACCGGCATGATCTGGCCACCCGGGGCGCGCGGCATCCTCGTGACGGAGGCGGTGCGCGGCGAGGGCGGGTTCCTCTTCAACGCAGAGGGCTCGCGCTTCATGCTCGATTACGACCCCGTGAAGAAGGAGCTCTCGTCGCGCGATGTCGTCGCGCGCTCGATCTACAAAGAGGTGCAAGCCGGGCGCGGCACGCCGCATGGCGGCGCGTACCTCGATGTCCGCCATCTCGGCGCGGACTACGTCAAGCGCAAATTGCCGTCGATGTACGAGCAGTTTCATGCGCTGGCATCCGTCGACATCACGAGCCAGCCGATGGAAGTTGGCCCGACCATCCACTACACGATGGGTGGCGTGCGCGTCGATCCGGAAACTGCGGCGACCACAGTGGCCGGTCTCTACGCGGCGGGTGAGGTTGCCGGCGGTCTGCACGGCGCCAACCGTCTGGGCGGCAACTCGCTCGGCGACATCCTCGTGTTCGGTCGGCGCGCCGGCGTTGCCGCGGCGGAATTCGCGAAGGCGGGCGGCGCCGCACGTGTCATTGACGACTCGCAGATCGCGGCCGAGCAGGCGGACCTGCTGCGGCCGCTTGGTGGTGACGCCAACGGCTCCACCGCCGCCGAGAACCCGTACAAGTTGCACGAGGATCTTCAGCTTGCGATGCAGGATGACGCCGGCATCGGCCGCAGCGAGGAGTCGCTGCAACGCGCCCTGGCCGCGATTCAGGCCCTTCGTGAGCGAAGCACGCACATTCGCGTGTCCGGCGGTCGCGCGCTCAACCCCGGCTGGCACACGGTTCGCGACGTCACCAACATGCTCGTGCTCTCCGAGGCAATCGTGCGCAGCGCGATCGAGCGGCGCGAGAGCCGTGGCTCGCAATGGCGGTTCGATCATCTCGATCAGGAAGTCGCATTCGGCAAGATCAACTTCGTGACCCGGCGCGGCGCGGAAGCGATGGAGGTGGTGAGCGTGCCGCTCGATCCCCTTCCCGAACGGCTCCGGCCGCTCCTCGAGCGCAGCCGCTTCTACGATAAGGCCAAGCTCCCCAAGGGATACCTCACCGAGAGCGATCCTTCTGACGCGCCAAACGCCCCGGCGGGCGGACCCACGGCGGCCCCCAAAAGGAAGAAGAAGTAATGGCAGTAGTGGACCAGCCGGCACCGGCCGTCGAGGCGCCCGTGGAGAACGTGCTCACCGCGAGCGGGCTCACCGGCGAGACGCTGACTCTCAACGTGCTGAAGGGCGTTCCGGGTGGCGAGCAGGCCGAGGTGACGTACCAGGTCCCCGTGGTTGCGGGCATGGTGATCCTCGACGCGGTGCACTACGTGCAGCACAACATCGACACCGATCTCGCGTGCCGGTGGAACTGCAAGGCTGCGAAATGCGGTTCGTGCAGCGCCGAAGTGAACGGTCACCCCGTGCTGATGTGCAAGACGCGTGTCGACGACCTTCCGGCAGGGCCTGTCAGCGTGCATCCGCTGAAGTCCTTTCCGCTGATCAAAGATCTCGTCACCGACGTCTCGCGCAACTACGAGGTGAACAAGTCGATACCACCGTTCACCGCGGCAGCGGACGATGGCACGCCCTGGCGGATCCCGCAACAGGATATCGACCGCCTGTACGAGTTTCGCAAGTGCATCGAGTGCTTCCTGTGCCAGGACGTCTGCCACATCAACCGCACCCATGACCTCTCGGATCGCTTCTACGGGCCGCGCTTCTTCGTGCGCGTCGCCTCGCTCGAGATGCATCCGAAGGACATCCTCGATCGCCGCGAGCAGACGCGCGAAGAGGGCGGTCTCGGCTACTGCAACATCACCAAGTGCTGCACCGAGGTGTGCCCGGAGCACATCCACATCACCGATAACGCGATCATCCCGTTGAAAGAGCGCGTGGCGGACGTGCACTGGGATCCGGTGCGGTTTGTCGGGCGGAAGCTCTTCGGTCGCAACGGGGATTGATCGGCGTCATCGTCATCAGCGCGGTCTTCGTGTTGATGGTCGCCGTCTTCGCCTGGTTCTACTTCTACTCGCGAACTGTTGCCTGGGGCCAGTCGGATACACGCAAGGCGTTGTTGAACATGATGATCGTGGTCGGACCAATCTTCGGGAATCACTACCGGCGGGAGCCACCCGAGCTCCCGAGCGTCTCGGCGCCGGGCCCGGACGACGCCGATGACGCACCCGCCCGGATCAGCCCGAGCGGGCCGAACGAGTAGCATCTCGCCGATGGGGAGGACGATCACCGCCTGCGTCTTCGACATGGACGGCGTCCTGATCGACACGGAACCGGTCTGGCGTGAGGTCGAACACGACGTGTTCGCCCGTGTCGGTGTCGAACTCACGGATGCGCAGCTTCGCGAAACCTGGGGGATGCGCATCGAGGAGGTCGTCGACTATCGGTACCGAGTGCGGCCGTGGAACGGCATCCGGCCGCGAGCGGTGGAGCGCGAGATCATCCGCGAGATGGTCGAGCACGTCCGGGCGCACGGCGTCCCGATGCCAGGTGCAGTGGAGGCGATCAACACGGCGAGAGATGCCGGACTCCGCGTCGCCATCGCCTCATCCTCGAGCCTCGAGTTGATCAACGCGGTGGTGGAGCGGCTCGGCATCGGCGAGCTGGTCGACGCACTCTGCAGTGCCGACGCGGAGGAGCGTGGCAAGCCGGATCCCGGTGTCTACATCAGCGCCGCGCGGGCTCTCGACGTGATGCCGTCGTCGTGCGTCGCGATCGAGGACTCACCAGTCGGCGTGACCGCTGCAATTGCAGCCGGGATGCGTTGCATCGGACTTCGTTCCGAGGGAGCGCTCGCGGGAGACATCCGTCACGCAAGCGTGGTCATCGAATCGCTGTTCGAGATCACGCCGGAGCTGTTGCTCAGCCGATCTTGATCCCGCTGGTCATCGGGCCGAGGTTCGGGTCGATCTCCTCGCGGCGGGCGTCCATCACGAGCACGACCTGGTGCACCGCTTCGGCGCTGCGGTGGAGCGCTGCCTGCTCTTCATCGGTGAGCGCGACATCGACCACCTCGATCAGGCCACCCTCACCAAGCCTGCACGGCACACCCGTGAAGAGTCCGTTGATGCCGTACTCGCCTTCGAGATGCACGGTGCACGGCAGCACCTGACGTGTGTCAAGCACGATGGCGTCGATCATCTGCGCCACCGCGGCGCTCGGCGCATAGAAGGCACTGCCGGTCTTCAGCAGGTTCACGATCTCCGCGCCGCCGTCGCGGGCGCGCTGCACGATCGTCTCGAGGCGCTCCGCAGGAATGAGGTCCGCGGCGGGAATGCCGGCGACTGTCGTCATTCTCGTGAGCGGCACCATGGTGTCGCCGTGGCCGCCGAGGACGTATGCCTGGACGTCATGCACAGACGCGTCGAGCTCCTCGGCGATGAAGGTGCGATACCGCGCGGTGTCGAGGACACCGGCCATGCCGATCACGCGCGAACGCGGGAATCCCGAAACCGCCATCGCGAGCTGGGTCATCCCGTCCACGGGATTGGCGACGACGATGAGGATGCAGTCGGGCGAATGCTCGACCACCTGGCGGACAACGCCGGACACGATCTTCGCGTTGGTCATCACCAGGTCGTCGCGCGACATGCCCGGCTTGCGCGGGATCCCACTCGTGATCACGACGATCTTCGATCCCGCCGTCTCCTCGTACCCATTGGTACCGGTGACCTGCGAGTCGTATCCGACGATCGGGCCCGACTCCAGCATGTCAAGAGCCTTCCCCTGAGGGAGACCTTCGACGATATCGACGAGCACGACATCGGCGTAGTCGCGCTCCGCCACGCGTTGGGCCAGCGTCGCGCCCACGTTGCCTGCGCCGACGACGGTGATCTTTGTTCGCACGGCGGTGGATTCTACTCAGCCGCTCTGATGGTCCGGGCTAGCGTGCGCTCAGTGGGCGGGTCCTGTCGTCGCGGGTACCCCTCGCCGTCGCGCTTAATTGCGCGCCGGCGCTTCCCCCCGCGCCGCCACCCGCCTCCCACCGGTAGTCCTCCGATGCGGTTGGGCTGAGTAGAGTGCGTCGCGCGATGAATGTGCCTCGTCGGCCCTTGCTGAGGTGGGAGCGCAGCGTTGCCTACGCGCGTGGTGGGGGTTGCGGCTGAGGTCGCGTTCACGGGTGCTCGCGATAGCGCGCTCCGGAGGGACTGGTCCTTACAGGGGCGCTCGTATCTCTGGATGTTCGCGATCTATGGGCTGGCGGCCTTTCTGTTTGAGCCGGTGCACAACGCTGTCCGCAATCGGCCTTTGTGGCAGCGGGCGGCTGCCTATTCTGTTGGGATCACGGGGGTTGAGTATTTGAGTGGGACGGCTCTCAAGAAGCTTGTGGGGGTTGTTCCTTGGGATTACTCCGGGCATGGGCGGTTTGTGGTGCCCGGGGGTGCTACTCGGTTGGATTACGCGCCCTTGTGGGCGGTTGCGGGGCTGGGGTTGGAGCGGTTGCATGATGCGATGGGTCGCGTCACGGTGGGGGAACGATGAGTCCTGTTGTTAAGGGTGGTTCGAAGGCGAAGGTCACCGCGAAAGCGAAGCCGAAGGCGCGCAAGCGGCGGTTGCCGGCTGGAGCGCGCGAGCGCGCGCCCATCGTTGTCGAGCGGCTGAAGGCGCTGTACGGGGATGCGCGTACGGAGTTGGAATTCGGGGATCCGTGGCAGCTCCTGGTGTCGGTGATCCTCAGCGCGCAAACAACAGATGTGAACGTGAATTCGGTCACGCCCGCGCTGTTTGCGCGGTATCCGACGGTTGCGGACCTTGCGGCCGCGGATGAGACCGAAGTCGAGACGATCATCCACAAGACCGGGTTCTTCCACTCCAAGGCACGCGCGATTCGCGAGATGAGCCAGGACCTGGTACTGCACCACGGCGGTGAGGTGCCGTCGCGAATGGAGGATCTGGTCACGCTGCGGGGTGTCGGGCGCAAGACTGCCAACGTGGTGCTCGGTGTCGCATTCGGCGTGCCCGGATTTGCCGTGGACACGCATGTCACGCGCCTCACCGGCTTGCTCAAGCTCACCTCGGCGACCGACCCGGTGAAGATCGAGGAGGACGTGTGCAGCATTGTCCCGGCAAGTGAATGGACCGGCCTGAGCCTTCGCCTGATCCTCCACGGCCGAAGGATCTGCATCGCCAACAAGCCACGTTGCCCGGTGTGCGTCCTCAACGACATCTGCCCCTCTGCGGAACTCGGTCTCGCGAAGCCCGAAAGCGCTTCGCGACATCGAGGAGCGAAGGCTCGCTAGACTCACCTGGGATGCTCAGGGGCAGGATCGTGAGTCAATTGAACGACGGGGAAGTCGCGACCCCCCCGCGGCCGGGTACGATGTTGGCATCGCAGTGATCCAGACGAGGGCCCGTAGCCAGCAGCCGGCGCCTCTCACGACCGCTTTCCCGGCCATCGTCCGTCCAGTCGGCGCCCCTCGGGCAACGACGCCGGCGCCGGTGCCGGAGCCATCGCATCATCACCTTCCCGCGTGGGTGAAGCGAGCGTATGCGCAGGCGCGTCCAATTCTCGGCGACCTGCTCGGCAGCCTCGAGGGCGAGCCGCGCGAGGAGTTGCAACGCGCCGTCGACGACATCACTGCTCGGATCAACACCGGAAAGTTCAGCCAGGCGTTCCAGTATCCGCAGCTGATCACCAAGGGCATGGAGCTGTACACGGAGCAGCGCGCATCGAGCGCGGAGCGTGCGCGTGCGGCCCACGCGCTCGACCTGCTGCGCCGTCGCGGCAGCGACATGCTGCGCGATGCAGGTCCACAACTGCCACCGGAAGTCACCTCGCGGCTTGGCCGCGCGCTGCGCTCCGCGACGACTGCCGAGGAGATCACCGAAGTGGAGACCGAGGTGCGTCAGGCTGTTGAGTCCGCACGGTCCGTCCAGGACCGCAAGCGCGAGCGCGAGATCACCAAGACACGCACCAAGATTCAGCGTGCCGCGCCACGCGCCCAGGCACGGCCGGTCGAGACCACCGAGACCTGGCAGGACGTCCTTCGCCGGCTGCAGGAGCAGATGGCGCAAGAGGCAGGAGCGTGACCTCGGCCCCTCTAGCGGCCTCTCTGGATCCTGACAGCCTCGCGCCCGACGCGAGCGACCCGGAGGTCGGCACGTTGATGCGCAACGAGGTGGTGTTCTGCCTCCCGAGCACTCCCGCGGACGCGATCGCGAAGTTGCTTGCTGACAACATCCTCAGTGAGATCGTCGTGCTCGTCGACCGGCGTCCGGTCGGCTACGTGTCCAAAGAGGACGTCATCGACCATTTGATCGCCGGCGATATCGTCGTATCCGGAAGCGACTTCGCGGTGCGGCCGCCGTCGACGAATGTGCAGGCGCGGAACATGCTGCATCAGTCGCCGCTGCTCGTCGATGAGCATCAGCGTCTCAGCGAAGTGGTTGCGCTGATGGCACAGCACGAGCGCCGGCTCGCGATAGTCACGCACGAGGATGAGACGGTGGTCGGCATGGTGACCCCACGGGAGCTTGCGGATTTCGCGCTCACCCGGCGGAGCGTCGCCAATGCCTGAACTGGAGAGCATCGCCTCGCCGCTCGGTGCGGAATGTGACCCGGAGGACACGCTCGCCGATGTGCTCGAGGTGCTGCGTCTGCAGGACCCGGTTCCGTTGCTCGTGGTTCGTGGTGAGGTGGTGCTCGGGACGATCGGTCTCGAGACAATCGTCGCGTCGTTCGACCTGCTCGATCAGACGAGCGTTCGCGACGTCATGCGTCCGGCGCCGGAGATCGACCTCGGTGAGCGCATCGAGCGCGGTGCGGATGTGATGCGCCAGTCGGGCGCGGAGGCCGCGGTCGTCACCGCTGCAGATGGAGTCTTCTCGCGCCGGAGCGCACCGGTCGGCATGGTGAGCGCCGCGCATGTGCTCGGTGCCATCGCCAAGAACGTCATCGACAAAGCGCCGATGAAGATCATGAGCGGGCACCGCGACCTCGGATTCAACGTTCCGATCACGCCGTGCCAGCGCAATTGCCCCATCCGTCAGGACATCGCCACGTACATCGACTACGTCAGCCAGGGCCGTTACGTGGACTCGTGGGCTGTCATCCACGAGACGAATCCGTTCCCGAGCATGCTCGGCAGGCTCTGCAACCACCCGTGCGAAACGGACTGCAAGCGCGGCTGGGATCCCGGCGAGGAGCCGGTGACGATCAAGTCGATCAAGCGTTTCTCGACCGACTTCGCCTTCCAGCAGGGGCTCTGGATCAACTACAAGATCGCGCCTGCGAAGGGCAAGCGCGTCGCCGTCATCGGCGCCGGGCCTGCCGGGCTCACGTGTGCGCTCGACCTGCGCGTGCAGGGCTACGACGTCGTGCTCTATGAGCGCGAGGCCAAGGTGGGCGGCCTGCTCAGCACGTCGATCCCACCGTTCCGGTTCGACCATCGTCAGCTCCAGTGGGAGCTCGACATGATCATGTCGACTGGCATCGATGTTCGTCTGAACAGCAACGTCGGCAGCGGTCCCGACGACATCAAGACGCAGGATCTGCTCGACGAGTACGACGCCATCTTCTTCTCCATCGGGATGATGAAGGGACGCATCCTGCCGATCCCGGGCAGCGATCTTCCCGAGGTCACCGACGCGATGACGTTTTTGCGTACGGTGTCGTACGACAAGATCCCCGACAGCTTCCCGATCGGCGGCAGCGTCGTCGTGGTCGGTGGTGGTGCAGTCGCGACTGACGCGTGCCAGTCGTCGATCAAGCTCGGCGCCAAGGACGTGTGGATGGTCGCGATCGAACCCGAGGATCGCCTCCCCGCGTTCGGCAACGAGCTGCACGAGGCGAAGGAGATCGGCCTGCACATTCAGTGCGGAGTCATCGTCAAGTCCATCGAGGGCGATGACAAGGGCAAGGTGAGGCAGGTCTCCTTCGCGCCGCTCAAGGACCTGGAGTTCGATCCGCTCAGCGGCAAGCTCATCTTCTCGTCGGTCAAGGAGCAGGAGAACGTCCCGCTCTGGACGGTCGCGGCCGATTACGTCATCTTCGCGTCCGGTCAGATCATGGAGCGGCCGGATGAGCTCGTCCCCGTGACGCAGCGCGGTCTGCTGTCGGCGGATCGCGGCGGCCATACCGGTGTGCCGAAGCTCTTCTGCGGCGGTGACTGCGTCCAGGGTCCGTCGTTCATCGTCGACGCGGCGGGATGGGGGCATCGCACGGCGCGCTCGATTCGCGAGTTCCTCGGTGAGGACATGCAGGCCGCCGGCGATCGGATCTATCAGACGGTCGTCGAGCGCACCGATGACCACCGTCAGTCCGAGGTGTTCGCGCGCGTCGAGCCGGGGATTCTCGAGGCAGACAAGCGCTACGACATGAGCGAGGTCGAGCAGTCGTGGAGCGATCAGACCGCGATCGTGCAGGCGATTCGCTGCTTCCAGTGCGACTCGGTGCATCACTACGACCAGACCGTATGCGTGCTCTGCGGCGCGTGCGATGACGTGTGCCCAGAGAAAGCGATCGACGTCGTCGTGTTCGGCGAGGATCGCGAACGTTCGTCAGGCGGCGAGACGCTCGTCTGCAAGACGTCTGGCGGTGTGCCCGGGGGCGGCGGGTACGAAGGCGAGATCTACATCAACTACGACCGCTGCACCAACTGCAGGATCTGCGAGGACCATTGCCCCGTCAACTGCATCACCTTCGAGCGCGTGCGCTTTGTCGATGACACGATGCGTGTCGTCGAGCGCCCGGACCTGAAGATCGAACTGCCGCTCGTGGCGGTGGGGTAGCGATCGAGCCGCACGAGCGCTTCATGCGTCGCGCTCTGCAGGTGGCTCGTGCCGCCGGTGCGCGCGGTGAGGTCCCAGTCGGTGCGGTTGCGGTGCGCGAGGGCGCGGTCATCGCGACGGCCGGCAATGCCATGGAGCGGCGCGGCGACGCCACCGCACATGCGGAGTTGCTGCTGCTGCGCCGGGTCGCCGGCATCGTCGGAGGCTGGCGTCTCGACGGCGTGACCGTGTATGCGACGTTGGAGCCCTGTCCGATGTGTGCCGGCGCGATGGTGCAGGCACGCATCGCCTCGTGCGTCTACGGCGCGAGCGACCCCAAGAAAGGCGCCGACGGGAGCGTGTACGACGTGCTTCGCAATCCGCGCAACAACCATCGGATCGAGGTGGTCACCGGTGTCGGTGCGGACAAGTCCGCGGCGCTGCTGCAGGATTTCTTCCGCGCGCGCCGCTGACGCTTACGTTGTGCTGCCCGCGCCCTTGCGTGCCATGAGGTCGACCTCGTGGAAGCGAATCACTTCGCTCGCCTGGGCCGAGTACCAGGAGTACAGCTCCTCGCGGGCCCAGCGCTGCGTCTCGCGGTGTTCGGGATTGTCGCGCCACGCTTTCACCGACTCGTCGTTCTCGAAATATTCCAGCGAGACCTCCTCGCCGTCCGGGGTCTCGAAGCTCTCGATGGAGATGAACCCCGGGTGTTGCTGCACGAGCTCGTGGAGCCGAGCGCTGCGCCGCGAATACTCCTCGAGGTCGGCGTCGGGCCGGTTGCGCGATCGAAAGACGACCAGGATCATGGCCCAATCTTCACACAGCGGCTGACGCCAGGCGTCGTAGCGCGCCGCGAGCGGCGTAGTACCCGCACATGCCGTGCACGCCGCCTCCCGGCGGCGTCGACGCCGAGCAGATGAAGACGTCCGGATTCGGTGTGGAGTACGGGTTGATCCGCGCGACCGGCCGCGTGAAGAGCTGGCGGAGATCGGTCACGCCGCCGGCGATCGCGCCGCCGACGTAATTCGCGTTGTACTGCTCGAGGTCTGTGGTGCGCATGACGTGCCGCGCAAGGATCCGGTCGCGGAACCCCGGCGCAAAGCGCTCCACCTGGCGTTCGATGGCATCCGTACGATCCAGCGTTGACCCGGCGGGGACATGGCAGTACGCCCAGCCGGTGTGCTTGCCGGCGGGTGCCCGGGAGGCGTCGAAGAGGCTTGGCTGGACGACGATCGTGAACGGCCGGTCGGCATGCTCGCCGCGCCAGACGGCGGCTTCGGAATCCGTGATCTCTGCAAGCGTCCCCCCGACGTGGACGGTCGCGGAATCCGCACAGGCGGCGTCGGCCCACGGGATCGGGCCGTCGAGAGCCCAGTCGATCTTGAAGATGCCGGGTCCGTAGCGGAAACGGCGCAAGCGGCGCACGTACGTCGCCGGGAGCACCGGCGACGCGATGGTCGCGACCTGGTCCGGGCTCGTGTCGAAGAGGACGATTCGCGACGGCGGGAGGTCGGACAGGGCGCGCACCGGGCGACTGGTCTCGATCCGACCCCCAAGGGTCTCGAGATATCTGGCCAGCGCTCCCGTGATCGCCGCGGATCCACCCTCGGCGATGGGCCAGGTCTGGACGTGGCCCGTGATGAGAAAGAGCAGTCCCACGGCGGCGCTCACGGGCCGCGTGAGCGGCAGGATGGAGTGGGCGGCACAGCCCGCGAGCAGCGCGCGGGCACGCTCGCCGCGAAACCATCTGCGGCTGAGCGTGCTCGCGGGGAGCAGCGCCGGCGCGCCAAAGCCGGCGAGCAGCAGCGGGTGGCGGGGGAAATGCGCGGGGCCGAGGATCTCCCCGATCAGCGCATCCGGATGGTGGAGGAACGGGCTGACGAGCCGCTTGTATGCCGAGGCGTCCTGTCCCACGGAAGTCGCGGTCACCTCCAGGGATTTGCGCAGGATGACGGCTCCCTCGCCTTCGAGCGGATGGGCGACGGACGCGCTCGGCTGGATCCAGGTCAGCCCATGTTCAGCGAGCGGGAGTCGAGAGAGGAACGGCGACAGGATCCCGAGCGGGTGCGCGGCCGAGCAGACGTCGTGGTGGAATCCCGGCAGCGTCAGCTCTGCCGTGCGGGTGCCGCCGCCGATCGAATCAGCCGCCTCCAGCACGAGCACCGCGGCGCCGTTGCGCGCGAGCTCGACGGCAGCGGCGAGGCCGTTGGGGCCACTCCCGATGACCACGGCGTCCAGGCGGGCCGGCAAGGCGAACCGCTACGCAGCCGGAGTGGCAGCGACGACCTCGCCGCTCGCCAGCACCATCCCGTCCTCGCAGACGGCTTCGACACGGCCGCCCTGGAACTGCTGCTCGTAGACCTTGGCGTACGCGCCGCCGCGGCGGAGCAGTTCCGCATGCGTGCCCTGCTCGAGGAGCCGGCCACGATCGATGACGAAGATGACGTCGGCCGCGAGGATCGTGGAGAGGCGGTGCGCGATCGCGATGGTGGTCCGCCCCTTGAGCAGCGGCTCGAGCGCTGCCTGGACGAGGCGCTCGCTCGTGGTGTCGAGCGCTGACGTCGCCTCGTCAAGAATGAGCACGCGTGGGGCTTTGAGCACGACTCGCGCGATTGCCAGGCGCTGCTTCTCGCCGCCCGACATCCGGTACCCGCGCTCGCCAACGAGCGTGTCGTAGCCCTCGTCGAGCGCCATGATGCGATCGTGGATGAAGGCCGCTCGCGCGGCCGCCTCGAGCTCCTCCTGCGTGGCGTCGGGCTTCGCGTAGGTGAGGTTGCGCCGCACCGACGCGTGGAAGAGATAGGTCTCCTGCGTGACCATGCTGATCGCGCCCGCGAGCGACGCGATCGTGTAGTCGCGAACGTCGAGTCCATCGAGGAGCACCGCTCCCTTGGTGACGTCGTAGAGGCGCGGGATCAGGTACGAGATCGTCGTCTTGCCGGCGCCGCTCGGCCCGACGATTGCCGCGAGCTGGCCGGGCTTGACCTCGAAGCTCACGTCCTCGATTGCCCAGTCCCTGCGAATCTCGTTGGGGACCGGATCGTTCTCGTCAGGTGCGTGCCCATTCGTCGCCGGTACGACCACCGTCGGTCGTTGGATCGGTTCGGTCATGGGGCCGAAGCTCCCGCGGTCGTAGCGGAAGTAGACGTTCTTGAGCTGGACGTCGCCCTTGATGTCGTTCGCGGGGACCACGCGCGCATCCGGGCGATCGACGATGTCGTGCGGCATCTTCAGGTAGTCGAAGATCCGCTCGAACAGCGCGAGGCTGGCCTGGATCTCGATCGACACCGAGAGCATGCTGCCGATCGGGAAGAAGAGGCGGCTCTGCAGCGTGGTGAAGGCGACGATCGTTCCGTACTGGATCGGAGCGGCGTGGCCGTGGCTGCCTGCAATCACGAACCCGGCGATGAGGTACACGAGCGCTGGGGCGCTGCTGAAGAACGCGCCGATCACCGCGAAGAGGGCCCGGCCGATCATCTCCTGACGGATGGCCAGGTTGGCGAGCCGGTGATTCTCCTTGCGGAACCGGACCACCTCCTCGGAGCCGCGCCCGAAGACCTTGGCGAGGAGCATGCCGGAGACCGACAGCGTCTCCTCGGTGATCGCGCTGATCTCCGCCTTGGATTCCTGCGCCTGCATCGTGATCTGACGCCGGACCTTGCCGGCTCGGTACGTGTAGAAGACGAAGAGCGGCGTGATCCCGAGCGAGAGCGCCGTCAGCTGCCAGGAGAGGAACAGCATCGCGATCAACGTGCTCAGCAGCGTCACGATGTTGGAGAGCAGGGATGTGGCGGTGTCGGTGACGACCGACTGAATACCGCCGACGTCGTTCGTGAGCCGGGACTGAATCTCGCCGGTGCGTGTGCCGGTGAAGAAGCGCAGCGACATGCCCTGCAGGTGCTCGTAGAGGCGGTTGCGAAGCTCCTCCATGACGCGCTGTCCGACGCGGTTGGTGACGTAGGTCTGAAGCACGCCGATCGCCCCGGTGACGATCGTGATTCCGATCATGATCGCGACGAGCACTTCGAGCAGCGGAACGTTGACCGGAAGGAGCACGCCGTTGCGTGTGGGGAAGAGGGCTGAGTCGAAGACGACGGCAATGAGCACCGGGTTGATCACGCCGGCGCCCGCGGTGATGACCACCAGGAAGGCAATCGTCGCCACACCGCCGCGGTGGCCCTTGAAGAGCGCCGCCGTCTGGCGGACGAGCTGGCCATTCGGGACACGGCCCGACGGCTTGTCGCGTTTGCCGCCCCCGAAGTGGCCTCCGTGCATCACGGCAGGGGCACTCCTGGGCATGCGAGGCTCACCGGCGTCATTGCTTCGACTGTACCAAGGTGAACTGCTTTTTCCGTTTTGGTAACGCGCCTGGATTGGCCACTTCTGCAGCTATCATCTGCGGCGATTCAGCGCGGAGGGAGCGCTGGCGGACAACAGCGAGGAATCCAATGAACACGAAGTCGCTCCTGGCCGGAGCAGTGACGGTTGGCGCCATGATCGGGATGGCGGGCTGCGGTGGGTCATCCAGCCCGACGCCCACCCCGAAGTCGTCGAGCGGCGGGATCACTATCCCTGGCCTCGGGAACATCGGCGGCACGGGTGGGAATGGCACCTCGGCGGCCGCCGGAACACTGCTCACTGCGGCCGACGTGCAGAACATCAGCGGCGACCCGTCTGTTGCAGCGCTCGGCGGCGCCTGCAGCGCCACAACCTGCATCTACACGGACACCACGGGCAGCGGTGGTGGGGGCGGCGTCATCTTCATCGAGGCGATCCCCGGTGCCCTCGGCCAGGCCGCGTTGCAGGCGGCAATCGCGTCGGCCCTGAGCGGTTCCGCCGCATCCAGTGGCGGCACCTCGGTTGCCGTGTCGGGCCTGGGAAGCGGGGCCATCAAGGAGATCGACGCCAACTCGGCGACGTATGCATTCGTCAAGGACAACGATCTCGTTGTCGTCGATGTCTCGTCGGGAACCAAGACCGGCGCGGACATGGACTCGCAGGTCGAGGCGGTCGCCCAGAACATCGCCGGGTCCATCTAGGTTTTCTGGCACCGCCGGCAACGAGACCGTCGGCGGTGCCTGGCACCAGCTGTGCGTGGTCGGCCTGAGGCTCGGGTGCACCGCTTCCAGTACAGCAGGAGCCGACTCCGGTAGTCGAATTGAGGAACTAACGCGTAGCACTCAAAAAGTTCAGAACTTGCGTCCAGGAAGCCTCAAGTGCGATTGCATTGGCTTGAGATGCACCGCCATCCGCGAGCACGGCATACGGAATCACCGGAGCCCGCACAAATATGTGACCCGCGTCGGGGTAGTAAAGGTTCGCGTGGATGGACGGGTCACGGTTCTTGTCAAGCATCGCAACGATCGCTTGAGCAAACTCGGCTGAATCCCACACCGCATCCTCGCCACCATCGACGAGCAAGAGCGGCACAGCGAATGCAGGAAATGGAATCGCTTGACCTAACGGCACCGGAACCCCGTGAATCGTCCACGCCGCACCGCCTCCGACACCGGCTGGGTACACGAAACTGGTTGGTGCTCCAGCAACTACGGCATCGACCGTGGCCGGGAAGTACGAGGCGAGGAGGAGCGCCGCCTCCGTGCCGCGCGAGCTTGCGATCACAACGATTGCTCTTTTCTTGTTCAGAGGTTGATCGCGCAACCAGACGGTCGCCCTCGCGAAGTATTCAATTGGAATCGCACAGAGGCACGAAGGCAGCCCTGACTCACCGAAATACGCAAGGGCAAGTGCTGGATAGCCCTCGTTCGCGAGCACGTTCGCGTCGAAGTCATCCTCACCGCCGCCGGAGCCGGCGATGACGAGGATTGCGGGTGTCGTTGTTGCAGCGTCGCTTGGTTGATAGAAGGTTCCAGCCAGGCCTGTCTGAGCGACACGAAGGGTGTGGGTTACCACCGATCCGTCATTCAAGTAGCGAACAACTTTCGCGGTGGCCACGGTGCTGCCCTCGAGGATCATGGTGATCTCGATACGGAGTCCGCTTTGCGGTACGTAGAATTGCGTTAGCGCAGCGCTCGCGTCGAAGGCTGGTTCGAGCGACCACATCAGGCCATTGCTGTCAGCAACGGAGTAACTACCGCTCCGGGGTGCGCTCTGATCGAGGTCGATCCTACCCACGCCGTTGGCGCTGAAAACGCCTGAGGATCGCCAACGCCGTCCCACGGCGTCAGTGCTCACTGCATCGAACGTGACCGGGCCGTCCGGGGGAAGTCCCGTAGCCACGATTTGCATCGGTGCTCCGAGCGGGCCAACGAGCGGGCTGACACTCAGCCGGTAATCGGGATGGGCCTCGGCCGTGGCGCATGACGCCAAGACCAGCATCGCACTCGCAGCGAGGGCTAGCGACCTGGGCTGTTGCATCCGTCCATGTCTCGAGTATGGCGGTGTTCGCCGGGCGTACCCGTGCTCGATTGAGCACGTCGCTCACCACCCTCGGGTGAGGATGGTTTGATCGGTGGATCTCCTACAGAAGTTCTCCCGCCACCGCCCTCAACGCCATGCTCAACGCCCATCCCTCTGTGCCTACGCCGCCGGTGCACTGCCGGGTCCGCGCCCGATCGGGCACGATGTCCTGAGACATCACAGGCGCGGAGAGGGTGGGATTCGAACCCACGGTGGCTATAAACCACACCGCTTTTCGAGAGCGGCACCTTCAACCACTCGGACACCTCTCCGGGAGCGTCGAGTATAGGGGCGGTGTTGCGCCAGACCCCATCGACGTACCGGGTTGCGGCTCGCGCGTTACCAGTAGTACCAGCGGCCGCCACGGGGCCGGAAGGCCAGCCCAATCAGCCAGAAGATCAGGAAGATGAAGGCGATCCACCAGAGCACGTGGAGCGCGAACCCGAGCCCGAACAGCAGGGCGGTGAAGAGGAGGAAGCCGAAGAGGACGCACATGACCGAGATTCTCCCTGGGCGATCTGAAGCTCAGATGGTAGATACCCGGCGAGGGGTCAGGCTGAAACCGCTCGGTGCGGTCCTGTCGGGGCGGCGGGCAGGTCACGGATACAATCGCAGAGGAGCGATCGCCTAGTTGGTCGAGGGCGCCGCACTGGAAATGCGGTATCTGGGGTAACTCGGATCGAGGGTTCGAATCCCTCTCGCTCCGGTTTTCGATGCCATACAAGGCACTTCGCCTTATCAAGCGTCGCGCCTACCCTGCGGCTGACCGTGTCTGAGCCCCAACGAAGACCCAACGGCTTGGGCCGTCGCAGCGGCCTGGCTGACCGCCGCAGCGCGACACAGGGGGAGGTCGCTCATTGAGGCGTGCGAGATGGTAACGACGAGTCCCGTGTGCCCGGCAGACACAGGAGGGTCACACTCTCGCCGTGTCGCCGCGGAATCGCCACGCGGCGCCTGCGATGAAGATCGCCAGCCAAACGAACACGTTCAGCACCCACTGCCATTCCAGATCCCCGCCAACCAGCGGATAGTGAACAAGATGGTTGAGCCCGTACAGCGGCGTGTAGGGGGCCAGCTGCTGCAAGCCGGAAGGCAAGTGATTGAGCGGGATGAGGAGACCACCTAAAAAAGAGCACAACATCAGAGTCACAGCGACGACCTGCAAGAGGTTCTCCGACGGAAGTAGGTAGCCAAAGAAGAGTCCGAACGCAGCGAAGAGAACAGAACCCATCCATACACAGAGTGCGGTGAGGAGCCAGGTGTCGGCGGGCATCGACGCATGCGTCATTGCACCGACGACGTAAACGGCGCTGACGGCTCCGGCGGCCAGGGCCAGCGCCGTCAACATCTTCATCATGATGTATGCCAACGGCGACAACGGAGTCACTCGTAACTGTCGGCTCCACCCGGATATGCGCTCGACGGAAACCATTGCACCAGCGCTCGCCGCCGAGTAGACAGCGCCATACAGCGCCATGGAGATCATCACGAACGCCGTTTCGTTGCCGTAGCCGATCTTGTCCGATGCGTAGCCGGGGTTGAAGCCGAATGTCGCGTAGAAGATCACAGGCATAGCAACCGCGAGGACCAACGTCCGCCGGTTACGCAAGAGCCGACGTACTTCGAGACGTACGATCCTTGGGCTGAATCCGCCCATGGCTGGTGTTTTGCGATCGAGAGCGACAGCAATGGCAGCCTGCACGGTCATGACGCCACCTGTTCGACCGAGGTGGACTCATCAACACCATTGCCGGTGAGGGCGATAAACGCGTCTTCGAGAGCACGCGCTGTGATCTCCAAGTCGTGAGCAGTGGTGCCGTTTAGCAACTGTCGGGCCACCGCATCCGTATCAACCGAATGGATGAGCACGGCATCGCCGCGAATCTCGACACCATCGACCCCTGGAATGGCCCGCAAGGCTGCCTCGTCAGCATCAGGGAAGGTTGCCCGTATCGTTCGACCGGATGCTAGGCCTTTGACCTGGGCTGCGGTTCCGTCCGCCACGATTCGTCCCTGACTGATCAGCACGATCCGATCGGCGTAGGCGTCAGCCTCCTCGAGGTAGTGCGTGGCAAACACGATGGTGCGCCCCAGGGCTGCATCGGCACGGATCGCATGCCAGAAGTCGCGCCGGCCCGCCACGTCCATCCCCTGGGTTGGCTCGTCCAAGAGCAGTAGTTCGGGGTCAGGCAGGAGCGCCATGGCAAAGCGCAAGCGCTGTTGCTCGCCGCCAGAACACTTTCCCACCAAGCGATCGGCGATCCGCGTAATACCCGCCCGCTCCAGCACCTCGTCGACATCTCGACTCATCCGAAACAGCTCTGCGGTATACAAAGCCGTCTCCTTCACCGTGAGGTCTTTGAGCAAACCTCCTGATTGCATGACGGCAGAAACCAGCCCTTTGGTCACAGCCTGGCGAGGGGTCATTCCATAGACCTCGACCTCGCCGCTGGTCGCCTGGGAAAGACCAAGGATCATGTCGATTGTCGAAGTCTTTCCGGCACCGTTGGGGCCGAGGAAGGCAAGCACCTCGCCTGGGCGGAGCGTGAGATCGATTCCCCGAACCGCGTGCACAGAACCGAAAGACTTGTGCACGCTGCGCAACTCGACGGCAACAGGGAGTGCGGCAACGCTATCGAGCGCGGTTGATGGAGCCTGTTCCATCCTGGTTACGGTCGTACGGTGCTCGCGCTCTGCGCTCGGCGCCTGGGATAGCACCATTGCCGGCCTAGACATCCTTTCCGCCCTTAAGCCACCAGAAGGGCGACATGCCGCGGCGCAGTCGATTCACCTTGAGTGCGATCGAGATCGCGACGACCACGCAGATCAATATGAGTACGAGCACGATTGCCTCCGATTTCTGTGGAACCGTTTATCCAACTACTACTGACGCCATCCTCCCCCGCGCCCACCAATGGACACATCGGGGGTAGCACTCGTCGACCACGTACGGCGACGCTCGGCGTTTACCGGTGACCGGTCTTGTCGGCGCTACGGCGAAAGTAGGGGTTCGCGGCGCGCAGTCCGGGCTGCGCCTACACTGGGCAGATGCCCGTCACCAAGCGAGCGGTCGCGGGCAAGTTGCCAGCGGAGGCGACGAGCTTCGTCGGGCGGCGCCGGCTGCTGGCCGAAATCAAGTCGGCATTCGCGGTCAGCCGCCTACTGACGCTGGTTGGGCCGGGAGGTGTGGGCAAGACCCGCCTCGCGCTCAGAACAGCAGCGGATCTCCAACGGACCGCGCGCGACGGTGCTTGGTTTGTCAACCTTGCCGGTCTCGACGATCCTCATCTGGTCGCCAAGACGTTTATGACCAGCCTCGGTATGGTTGATCAGTCCGGCGAGTGGCCGACCTCGCTTCTGGTAGCACACCTAGGATCCCGAGAGGCGCTCGTCGTCATCGACAACTGCGAGCATCTTCTCGATGCCGTTGCGGTGCTTGTCGATGTCCTACTGAAGGAGGCTCCTGGCGTCCGCCTTCTGGCGACCAGCCGCCAGCCAGTCGGCGTCTCAGGGGAGCGGGTTATCCAGGTGCCATCGCTCTCTCTGCCGGACGAGAATGACGCCCGCCCTGGACGGGGCATCGCGCAGTCAGAGGCGGTGGCACTCCTTTTGGAGAGGGCAGCGGATACCGGAGTTGCCCTCGACCTCACCGACGCCAATCACGAACTGGTGATCGATTTGTGCCGCCGTCTCGACGGAATGCCGCTTGCTCTGGAACTCGCCGCCGTGCGCTTGCGGACCATCGGTCTTAGCGATCTGGTGGAGAGATTGAGCAATCGCTTCGCACTCCTCACCGGTGGAAGCCGCTCGGCGCTGCCAAGACAGCAGACATTGTTGGCCACGATTGACTGGAGCCACGACCTTCTTGCCGCTCCAGAAACGGTGGTATTGCGCCGCCTGGCGGTGTTTCCCTCCGACTTTGGCCTTGACGCTGCCGAAGTCGTTGCTACCGGCTCAGGCGCGGCGACGAGTGAGGTGCTCGAGGCCCTCGCGGGATTGGTTGAGAAGTCGTTCGTTGCTCGCATCAGCTCCACGGGAAGCGCGCGCTACAGGCTCCACGAGACGATGCGCGAGTACTCGCTGCGCAAGCTTCGCGAGGCTGGCGAGGAAGAGGCGACGATCGAAACGTTCGTCGGCTTCTACGCCCAGAGATGTCGAGCCGCCAGGTCTGCTGCACAGACTCGCGACGCCGTTCGCTGGCTCCAGTGGCTGGATAACGAGATAGACAACATCCGTGCAGTCCTCGCACATTGTCTGACCGGTCCCGACACCGACATAGGAATGGCCGTGGTCGGGACCCTCGGCTGGTACTGGGCGCCGCGCGCTACGAGCGAAGGGATGTACTGGCTGGATCTCTATCTCGAGCGTCGCGACGGGAACCCGTCGGTTCTCGCCCACGCGCTGTTTGCCCGCAGCTTTGTCGCCGTCGTACTTCTTGACATCTTGGCCGCAAAGCATCTGCTCGCCGATGCCGAGGCGGGCGCGCGAGCAACGAATGACGACGGGTTGCTCGTGCGCGTCCTCGCCCTTGCCGCAAGGGTGCGCGCCCATAGTGGCGACCTGGATGGGGCGCGCAGCCAAGTCGGCGAAGCACAAAACCTCGCGCAGCGCCTCGATGATCCGGGCGCCGACGCTGCCCTGATAGAGGCTCAAGGATCTATCGCTCTCGCCACCGGGGATCTCGCGGAAGCTCGCCGCGTATACCTCGAATCCGTCGTCGTCACGCGAGAACGGGGGGATCTCCACACGCTCCTCTACAGCATTGGGTACTACGTCTTCTCCCTGCTGGAGCACTCAAGAGCAGACGAGGCGGAGCCGCTCTTGGAAGAAGGCCTGGTGATAGCGCAGCAACTCGACAATCGCGACGTCCTTGTGTGCCACCTCTATGGGTTTGGCATCCGCGACGCGATGGTGGGCAACGACCGACATGCCGCGCGACTTCTTGGTGCTGCGGCAACACTCCAGGCGGAGATGGGCTGCCGACTGATACCGACGATAGAACGGCTGGTGAACAGCGCGTCCAGCACCCTCGCACGCTCGCTGGGACCGTCGGTCTTGGATGCGGCGATGCGTGAGGGAGGAGAGATGATCCGCGATGAGGCGGTCGCATATGCCCTTCGACAGAAGGCCCGGCGCCAGGTTGGGCCGAAAGTCCAGCCGACTGCCTTGCCGCTGAGCAAGCGGCAGATGGAGATCGCTCTCTACGTTTCGGAGGGCCTCAGTAACAAGGAGATCGGTTCACGATGCTTCCTCTCCGAGCGCACGGTTGAGACGCATATCTCCAATATCCTCGACAAGCTCGGCATCAACTCGAGGGTTGACGTTGCTAGCTGGGTGGCACAGGAGTTGCGGTCGAACGAACTAGACGCCCTTTCGGCGAGCCCACTCCCACGATGACCACGTCGAGCACTCGGGCTGAGGGCAGGTTCGCGATACCAAACAATCGGATGACATCTTCGCGCCTGGCCGACTTGATCACGCAGAGCAGGAGGCTGCCTTCAGGGAGGTACACGGCGCTCAGGACCTGCGGCGAGCCTTCACTGGCCCAGCAGCGCTGACACGCCGCCTCGATGCTCGACCCCACCCATGTTAGGTCGCTGCCTGCTTTGACTCGCAGCGGCACTTCTGCGAGGTAGCACGGCTCACCGACCCGTCTCCGAACCTTGCGCGGCGGTTTTGTGGACACGTCTCCAGCTTGGCCAGCCCGCCATCGGACGTCGTCGGTGCGAGTACGGGTTCACCACGTAGGCGAAACGTGCACTACGCACGCGGGCACGCGTTGGTGGGGCCTGTTGAACCGCTCTAGGGTTCTTAGGCTTCCCGATACATCACTTCCATGTACGACATGCGTTCAAGCGCACCGTGAAAGCCGATCGGACGTTCGGGGTAGCTTCCCGGACCGGCCGCAACTTCGGACACTTACGTGACAGTGCCCAAGGCCAGCAAGGGTGCGCAAACAACACTCCGAACAGCCCCGGGAATCCTGGAGGCTCTGGGGTGTCCTGACTTTGGTGGAGCCGGATTCTTGGACTCACGCTGCCGTCGTCGGATGATGGCGAGCCTCAAACTCGAGCGGTGTGAGCATGATCAGCGACGAGTCGCGCCGCTGGTCAACACCTCGTGGAGAAGCGGCGAGGCTTTGTGCACTCCCTGCAACGGATCATGTGCGTATTAGCGGCCGGTGGCACGTAGACTCCGAGCTGTGGAGCACTTGCGACGGCGGCCGCTCGGTGCCTCGGGGATTGAGGTCTCATCGCTTGCACTCGGATCGTGGCGCACGTACGAGCGGATTCCCCGAGAGCAGGGCATCGGCGTGATGCTTGCAGCGCGAGAGCGTGGAATCACCTTCTTCGACGACGCCCGCTACAACGATGAAAGCGGGGAAGCGCCGATCCGGACGGGTTATTCAGAGGTCTTGTTCGGTGAGTTGTTTCGCGCCACAGGATGGAAGCGCGACGAGGTCGTCGTCGCTAACAAGCTCTGGTGGGAGTTTTGGCCGGAACAGTCAGCAGCCCAGGAGCTCGACAACTCACTGGGTCGTATGGGCTTCGACTACATCGATCTCGCGTATTCCTGGACGTCGCCCGACGGGCCGCCGATCGAGACGATCGTCACCTCCGTCGGAGCGTTGATCGCATCCGGAAAACTGCGCGCGTGGGGCACCGGCAATTGGCAGCCGGCGGATCACGAAAGGGCAGCTGGACTTGCCCTGGAACAGGGGATACCCCCGCCGTGTGCGGCACAGCTGCCCTACAACCTCGGCGTCCGAGACTACGTCGAGTCTCCGGCTGCGGTTCAGGCTCTCGACCACTCAGGTGCGGCTGTCGTCGCCTCCTTCGTCCTTCACGGAGGTGTGCTCACCGGCAAGTACGCAAAGCGTCTCGCGTCTGGCCGCATGGCCGACGAGCTAGCCGATCCAGAACTGCAGCCGTTACTGCGTGCCGCCGATGACCTGCGAGCACTCGCGGCCAAGCTCGAACTCGACGCCCGCCAGGCTCGCGATCGCCTTCGCGCTGGCGAATGAGCGCGTAGCGTCGGTGCTCTTTGGCGCTACAACCCCCGAGCAGGTCGCTGAAAACGCTCGAGCCATCGAAGTCCTCGATCGCCTTGACGCCGCAAGTCTTGCCGAGCTGCGCGCGATTGGCACTTGATGAGTTGATTCAGAACTGACGTGCTCGGGGCGCGCTGACGCAGACACTCGATTGACCGGATAGTCTCCGCGAGCCTGGCACGACGTGCGGCGACACGTGTCGCTCACTTTTGGTCGAGAGCTATCCAGCCTTTCGGAACAAGGCTATGGCTACGCCTGCTCGGGAAGAGGTATCGAATGCCACAGCACCAGCTTCCAGGCACCGCCGCCGCGACGGAGGATCAACGTGGTCGGAGCGGAGATGTGCTGCGGGATGCCGTTCATCGTGTAGTCCTGGTCGATCCAACAGGTCAGTATCCCTGTGTCTCCCGAAATGCGCTCGTTCGCATCTCGAAGTTGCGTTTCCACAGCACTCACCGCGGGCATCAGCTCACGGAGGAAATTGTGTACCTCGCCTCTGCCGCGCAGCCAGCGTCGCGAGCCCTCGTCGACACTCTGGACGTCCTCCGTCAACATCTGGCTCATCCGATCAGCGTCCAAGGCATCAAGCGCCGCGAAGAAGTCGGTTGCGACATTACTCAGTTCGCCTGGCATCAAACGGATCCTCCATTGTGGTCGGCGATTGCGAAGTCTCAATTGGCCTCGCGACGCGATGTCGATGAGGCAGCTGTGAGGGCCCTCCACCGGCTCGGCGTCATTCCAAAGGTCCGCTTGAAGTGGCGCGCCATGTGGCTCTGGTCGGCGAAACCGGTCTCTGCAGCGACTTGCGCGAGTGACTGTCCGCTCTCGATCGCTGCTTGCGCGAGGGCCAGGCGGCGCATCGTCCGGTAGCGGTCGGGGCTTGTGCCGAACGCCCATCGGAAGTGGCGGGTGAGCGTGAAACGGTCGGTGCCTGCGAGCTTTTCGAGAGTCGACGCCGGCGTCTGCTCCCGTGCGTGGGCCGCGAGATACTCGCGTACCTGCTCGACCGCCTTGATGTCGACCGTTGCTCTGTGACGGTCGGGGCGATCGCTGAACGAGAGGAGACAGTCGGCGACCGCCACCGCGACCTCGGCGGAACTCAACTCGCTGACGGGGTCGTCGATGTCGGCGAGCAGTGCAACGAGGGGTAGAGCCTTCGGCTTCGGCTCCTGGACGGGATCGGCGACGAACGGCAGCGCGCGTCCGCCCAGGGCGCCCCGGACGAGCTCGGGAGCGATGTAGAGGATTCGGTACCCGAAGCCGTCTTCGGTTCCCGGACCGCCGTCGTGCGTCTCGTCGGGATGCAGCACCTGCAGCTGACCGCGCAGGCAGACACGTTGCGCCCCGCGGTATCGAAAGGTGGCCACGCCGGCCGTCGTGATCCCGATCCCGTAGGTGTCGTGCCGGTGCGGCTCGAAACCGCGCGCGGCGATGTACACCTCTGCGCGCTCGACACCGTACGCGCTCGGTCCGAACCTGATCGAGTCCGATCGTGGGCCGCAGGATCGTTCAAGACGACCGGCATCAGCGCTTCGTACCGTCGGCGACATGAGTCAACGGTATCGCGGTGGCAATGCCTGAAGCGCTCCCGGTCGCGTCGATCCGGGCCTCACCGAGGCACTGAGGCCGATGCACCGCCGCGTCTCACGCCTCACCGCGGGTTGGCGCACCGGGCTCTCTCGCCCCGTGCTCATCCTTCAAGCGGGAAACGCCCTCAACTACTTCGGTTACGGGCTCATTCTTCCCTTCGAGATCATTTATCTGCACCAGATACGTGGCTTCTCGACGTCGATAGCCGGACTGGTCCTCGCGGCGACCATGGGGACGGCTGCAATCGCCACCCTGCCGACGGGAGCGCTGCTCGACCGGCACTCCGCGAAAGCGATCGTGATCGTCGGCAGCCTGGCGAGCGCCCTGGGCTACGCCGGCTTCGCGTACGTCGACCATCCCTGGCAGGCCTTTGCGTGCTCGATTGTCAGCGGAGCCGGAATCGGCGCGGCAGGGACGGCCAACCGGCAATTGACCGTCAGATTAGTCAAGCGAGAGCAGCGGGCGGCAGCCTTCGCGCTCAACCGCGTCGCAGGTAACTTCGGTCTCGGCGCCGGCGCGACCGTAGCCGGCTTCGTCGTCGCATCCGCACAGCGGCTTAGCTCGTTCCAAACGCTCTATCTGTTCGACGCCGTCAGCTACGCCGCATTCGCGCTGGTCGTGCTTGCCGCCGTACCGGGCGTGCGAGCCGAGATCGTCACTGCGACCGACGCCATCGGAACCGGCTTTCGCGCCGTCGCTCGAGATCGCCCCTTCCTCATTGTGATCGCGGCCAACATCGTGCTCGTCGTCGTCGGCCACACGTTCTTTTCCAACATCCTCCCACCGTTTGCAAAGGCGCACACATCGCTCGGCCCCGCCGCGATCGGGATCCTCGTTCTCGTCAACACATGCTTTGTCGTCATCGCGCAGATCCCGGCGGTGCGTGCAGTGGCTCGGATGCACCGCACGCACGCGTTCGCGGCGGCCAGCGTGCTGTTTGCTGTCAGCCTGCTCGCGGTGCTGCCGGCGACGCTTATCCACTCGGAGCTCGCTGCGACCACTCTGCTCGCCGCCGTTGCGATTGTCTTCGCAATCGCCGAATGCGTCCACATTGTCGTGCTCGGGCCACTGGTCGCAGACATGGCACCGCCGCATTTGCTCGGCCGTTACCTGTCGTTCTACAGCCTGACGTTCAGCATCTCCCTGGCCCTGGGCCCGGCGATCGGTGGGTTTCTTCTGCAGACCTCGCCAGACGCCGTCTGGTGGGGCGGCGCGCTTGCCGCGCTGCTGGCCGGAGCCGTCCTGCTTCGACTCGGCGATCGCATTCCCGACCCACTGCGCGAAGCTCAGTTACGTCGTGCGTCATCCAACGTTTCCCGCGACGTCCCGCCACACGCCGGTGAGAGTGACGACGCTGAAGCGTCAGCGACTCAGCGGGTTACCTCGTAGTCAAGCAACAGATACCCGGACGGGGACGTGATGTTGCGGGCGAGCGTGAGTCGCGTCGACAGCCCCTTGTCGAAGAGTTTGCGACCGTGCATGTGCACGGATGGCGAAACGACAAGGCGCAGTTCGTCGACCAGGCCGAGTTCGAGCAGCGATTGTGTCAGTGCGATGCTCCCGTGCACGCCGATGTCCGTACCCGGTCGCTGCTTGAGTTGCGTGACGAACTCGGCAAGGTCACCATCGACGACCGTCGCGTTGGTCCAGGCGTTCGCTGGCGGCGTGGAGGTCACCACGAATTTCTCCACGCCGTTGATGAAACTGGCGAACGGCTCGATATCGCTGGTCGGCCAGAACTCGGCCCACTCATCGTAGGTTCGGCGCCCGAGAAGCACAGTGTCCTGGGTGGCGATGACGCGCGCGAGGTTTTCATCCATGGCTCCGTCGAACTCGGTGATGAACTCGTCCGGATGCTCGGCAACGCCATCGAGCGACAACAACATGTAGGCGACTACCGAGCGCGCCACGTTATCTCGAATCTGAGCTTGCGCGATACTGCATCAGGTCACACGCAGTTCAGTCGGATGCGCCGACCGAGTTGATCGCCGGCCAGCCGGCGGGCCACCAGTCGCCGTGCGGGTTCGTGGTCTGTCCGACTTCGATGATGTAGCCGTCGGGATCACGCATGTAGCAACGGATCTCGTACGCGTGCTGGATCGGCGGTGTGATGAACTGCGCGCCCCGGGCGGTCCATTCGGCGTAGACAGCGTGGATGTCCGTGACTCGGATATTGAGGAAGCTGCTGACCCGGTCGGGGTCGCTGGGCGTCTCGAGGGTGACGGTGGGCTTGTCGTCGGTCGGGCCCCCGCCGGTGTTGATGATGATGAAGGTGTTGCCGAGTGCGATATTGGTCGGCACTGGGGAGAAGACCACCTTGCCGCCGAGCACCTCGGTATAAAAGCGCGCCGATCGCTCCACGTCATCGGAGACGATGAAATGGCACACGATCATTTGCGCTGCGGGTTGCGTGGGTTCGGCCACTGGCACCTCCACTCGCTGGGGCTCATGCCCATCTGACGACGGGCTCTGGAGCCCGCAGTTAACCACTTCATGACGGAAGCCTGAACTGCATCGCGGGACTCGCTGAACGAGCGAGTCTCAGTGAGGGGGCGGACGATGCCGCCCCCTTCACGAACTGCCAACTAACGCAGCGAGCGGAACGAGTTCGCGCATCTCTTCGCAGAAGAGTTGCGGCTGCTCCCATGCTGCGAAGTGACCGCCCCGGTCGAGTTCCTTGAAATGGATGAGGTTATTGGGATACGCACGCTCCGCCCAACTCCGCGGGGCGGCGTACAGCTCATCGGGAAACACGCTGATGGCAAACGGAATCGTGATGTTCTTCGCGTCGAAGAAGTCGGCCTTGTTCTCCCAATACAGGCGAGCCGAAGAGATCCCCGTGTTCGTCAACCAGTACAGGGTGATGTTGTCGAGGATATCGTCTCGAGAGAGGTCCCCAACGGGTTGTCCCTGCAGGACTTTCTCGACGAGTCCGGGCTGTCCGGTACCGTCGCCGTGGTCGAGGATGAACGACGCGAGGTCGGCAGGAGAGTCGGCGAGTCCGTACAACGTCTGCGGACGCGTGGCCATGATCTGCGCGTACGCGACGTGCTTGGTGTAGAAGCTGCGCAACTGCTCGTACGCGCGCGCCTCGTCGGCTGAGAGACCCGCCGGCGCCGGCTCACCGCGCTCGAAGAGCGGCACGATGTCGAGTGGAGCGGTGCCGGGCATGTTGGAGTGAATGCCGAGCAACTCCGGGGCGGCTTGCTGACCCATCGTCTGGGTGACGGCAGCACCCCAGTCGCCGCCTTGTGCAACGAACCTCTCATAGCCCAGGCGCTTCATGAGGGTCACCCACGCCCGCGCGGTGCGGGAGGGATCCCACCCGGTGGTAGTGGGCTTGCCCGAGAACCCGTAGCCGGGGAGCGACGGGATCACCAGATCGAACGCGTCCTCGGCGCTCGCGCCGTGCGCGGTCGGATTGGTGAGCGGCTCGATGATCTTCATCTGCTCGATGATCGAGCCCGGCCAGCCGTGGGTGACGATCATGGGCAGCGCGTGCTCGTGCTGTGATCGGACGTGAATGAAATGAATATCGAGTCCGTCGATCGATGTCACGAAATGGGGGAGGGCGTTGAGTCTCGCATCGCACTTGCGCCAGTCGTAGTCTGTCGCCCAGTAGCGCGCGAGGTCTTGCATCAGCTCCAGCCGCACACCCTGTGTGTCGTCGGTGACGGTCTCGCGGTCCGGCCACCGCGTTGCAGCGACGCGCCGCTTGAGATCAGCGATTTCCTCATCGGAAAACGCGATGTGAAACGGCCGGACTTCCTCGTCTTCGCTATCAATGGTGACTCGACCGACACCAGTGGTTCGTGCATCCACAGACATGGCTACTCCTCAATCTCGCCCTTGCTCTACTAGATACAGAGATGCGTCGTCTCAGCACCGCCGGCGCGCCGTCGGTGCTCCTGCCGGCTTTCCCATACGCCGGCCAACCCGCCTCCGCACAAGGCCGATCACCCGGTGGCCGTCGGCTCACAGTGGTGCCAACTCGTTCCGGCTCCGAGGTCGGCCTCTCTCGGCGACGACGCTACGCCCGCGCGTCTGCCGAGTCAAGCACGGCCCTCGACCCCGTGGTCGCGAGCCCGGCAGACGCGGCGCTAATGTTTCGGCACGCTCAGCTCCGCTGACCGGGATCGCTACGGCTTCAATGACGAGGAGGCGCAGAGTGGTGGACACCAATCGCCAACCAGAGCTGCTCGGACAGACGGTCGTCGTCATCGGCGGCAGCTCCGGGATGGGACTCGAAACCGGCCGGCGAGCCCGCGCCGAAGGGGCGACGGTCATCCTCACCGGTCGTAATCCTCAGCGCCTGGAGCAGGCCGGGATCGAGGTTGGCGCATCGAAGACCGCAGCGTTCGACGCCACCGATCCGGACCAGCTCGCGCAATTCTTCGGCGGTCTGACGGAACCGATCGATCACGTGATGGTCACCGCCGGCGGCTCCTACTACGCAACCGTCGCCGAAATGGACTTTGCGCAGGTGCGCCGTGCGTTCGAGGAGCATCTCGTCCTTCCAATGCAAGTGGCACGCGCGGCCGCAGCAAAAATGCGCCCTGGCGGGACTCTGGTGTTCATGACCGGTACGGCTGCCCGCCATCCGGCAGTCGGTAGCGCGATCGCGGGGATCCTCGCGGCCGCAGTCCCGGCGCTCACCGCGAACCTCGCGCTCGAACTTGCGCCAGTTCGTGTGAATCTCATCGCCGCAGGCTTCGTCGACACTCCTTTGTCGGCGTCGCTCATGGGTGGCGATCTCGAGAAGCGGCGTCAGGAGCTCCGCGAAACGCTTCCCGTGCGGCGCGTCGTCGAACCCTCCGACATTGCCACGCTTGCCATATCCCTCATGAGCAACACCGCTGTCACCGGGGCCACGTACGACATCGACGGCGGACAGCAATTGCTCGGCACGCCATGAACCGGCGCAGGTGCACAACACGCAAAGGAGACCACCAATGATCAGCCGTCTGCTGCTCGCTGTCGACGTTGACACATCAAGCGAAGCAACGAGAGTTGCCGGCGAACTCGCCAAAGCGAGCGGCGCCACCGTCGAGATCTTTCATGCCGACGAGCTGGACGCTCACGTCGACACGGCGATCTGGCTCGACGATGACACGGAACCGAGAGAGCCGATCGGCAATGCACTCGCGGCCCTGCAAAGTCACGGGATCACGGCCCGCGTGGTCACCACACGGACGACGAGCAAGGATCTCGCCAAAACCGTCGTGCATGAAGGGCTCGATTCGACAACCGACATTCTCGTGCTCGGGCTCCCAAAGCCGCACCATGTCGGGCGGATCTTCGTTGGCAGCGTTGCGGCGGAGGTCGCGGCGCGCACGACGATTCCGCTGCTCCTGGTCCCGGAGTAAGCTCGCGACGTCGTGCGGCGCCTGCCAGCCTTCGTGCTCCTCGGAGCGGCTTTGACTGCGTGCGCGAACGCGCCGGTGGGCGCGCCTACGCGCGCACCCGTTTCATCGAGTTCCGGTCGCGCAGCTCGCTGCGCAGGCGGCGTATCTCGCTGTGGTGGAGCCGCTTCCAGACCTGATCGGCCCTGACGTTGCCGCATACAACACGCACTGCGCCAACCTGGCAACTGCCGTATGCGTGCAGGCGCTCGAACAATTCGGCAGCGATATGGACGGGTTTCTCTCCGCGCTTCCGAGCGCAGATATTCCTGCGGTCTTTGAGGCGGGGAACACGGCGTTGAGAAAGGCGCTTGCCGACCTGGTCGGGACACTCGCCACGCTCATCGTGGCGATCAATAACAATTCCGCCGCTGTCGAGGATGACGCCGGGGGTGCAGTTTCAGCGGAAGGCGAGATCTTCCCCGCCCTGGGACTCATCGCCAGAGAGCAGGAGTCGATCCCATCCACGACATTCACCGCTGCTGATCAGACGTTCTCGACGACGCTTCCAGAAGGGTGGTCCAACGTGACCGCCAACACCTCGCTCCTTGCGTCGCACCATCTCACCGGCGCGGAGCTCGTCGCGATCCAGTGGGACTATCTGAGCGCAACGGCAGGCATCAACGTGGCATATGACTCGGTGCAGCAGATAACGCCCGCATTGACTCAGGCACAGATCGCGCCGTATCTGAAAACGGTGGTCGGCGGCGTGACATTGATCACGGAGCCGGCCGCATTCACGCTCGACGGGAGCAACGGTCTGTTCGACACGAGTTCGACGATCGTTTCCGGAGTCGAGTACGAGGCGCAGGACATGGTCATCAACCACGGAGGACGCACGTTCGAGATCGTCCTCACGGTGCTCCGGTCCGCGTTTCCGCAAGAGCTGACCGGGTTCAACGCGATCATGGACGCGTGGCGCTGGGGCACGGGCTGAGTCACCACTCGCTCCCGGGATCACCCGTATGGAAATCCCTTCCGAACGTAGAAGAGCAGCCCACCCGATCGGATGAGCTGGAAATGCTCGGCCACGTAGGCTTGCAACGCGGCGTCGGGCGGTATGTCCCAGTCCGCAAAGAGTGCGCTTGTCACCAGGTAGTCGGACTGCGCAACCTCTACGGTCCAGAGGTGCTCCGCGCCGGCGGAGCCCAGGCCGAACGAGAGCGTTGCTCCCTCAGGGTCGATCATGTCGTTGCAACCGGGAGCAGCGGCAACGAAGCGGTTTGTGGTCACCAGCTTTGCCGGCGCGTCCGACAGAACGCATGCACCGGCGGGGATGACGTCGTCAACGACGCGCGCGACGTCGGACGTCGACTCGCCGCGGATTTCAACGACCTGACTGAAGCAGAGCGCCGCCATTGCGGCGAAGCCGACGACGAGCGTGAGGCGCGCCGACCGATGTTCCAGGAGCCGGGCAAGCGAGATTCCCAGCAGCAGCGCGATGAATGGAGCCATGAACGCCGCGTACTGCGGGTAGTAGTAGGCAGGCCCGAGCTGGGCGATCGCGACAAGCACGGTGGAGCCGATCGCGAACCACTCGAGTGACGATGGCTTCCTGCGTGGCGGAATGGTGAACGCGGCAACCACGATCGCGATGAGCACGGCGGTTCCCACGACGGCCACAACAGCGCTGCCGCCAATCGCCGAGACCCCGGTGAGCTGACTCAGTCGAGCCGTGATCGACACCCGGTTTGCCACTGGAATGTAGGTCAAGGGGCTCAATACGTCGCGCAGAAAGGAACCAGGCGCGAGCACGAAGAATGGAAGTGTCGGTATCCCGAACCCGGCGACGACACCGAGAAAGACCGGCGCCAGGCGGCCACGGATCTGGGGCAGGCACAGGGCGAACACGACGAGCACCGGCACGATCGCGGGTGATTTCACCAGCCCCGCGATGCCGAACACGACGCCCCCAAGAAAGAGGCGCCGGCGCGAGGACACCAGAGCGTCTCCGTCGAACATGATCGCGAGCGCGGCGAGGCAGAAGAAGTCCACCACCGACTCGAGCAGGCCACTTCGGAGCGCGTAGAGCTCTGCTGGAAAGAAGGCCATGACGCCGCAGGCGACGATCAGCGCGCCGCGACCCCTGTGCGCCATCACTTTGGCGATGAGCAGCACGCTCCCGGCAGCCAGCAGTGGTGTGCAGAGCCGCAATACGGCGAGTGCATTTCGCGTCCCGATCCATTCGGAAAGTGCGGCAAAAGGAGTCGCCAGCAGCGTGAATCCCGGTGGTTGGACGAGATCGAAGTCGCGATACGGCAGCGCTCCGTGGATCAGCCGGATCGACGCTCCGAACCAGACCGAGATGTCAGGAGTGATGCCGAACAGGAATCCGGGACGGGACAGTTGATAGAGGGTGATGCCGGCGGCCATCACGGCCCCGGCCGCAGCGATGGCTTGAACTGGGCGTCGCTTCATCCGACGCCAGTATCCGTGACGCGACCGGCAAGGGATCGCTCGGGCTACAGCCCGTGAGGTTCACGCGATGTTGCGTGAGGTTGCACCACGCCGCAGCACCGGGATCAGAACGGCCGCAACGGCAAGATGCATCAGCGCAAGGACGGTCTTCGACCCCGTGGTGGTCGCGATGCTGAGCGGAAGGCTGACCGACGCGAGGAGAACGACGATCGCAACAACCGTCCAGATCGACCGAGCGCGTGACGTCCGCCTTTCGAGCAACGCGAGCAGGGCCCATCCGGCCAGCGACGCGATCAGGGTTGCGCCAATCACGTAGTCGACGCCAACGGTCTCGGCTGCGCCGCTGCCGAATCGTACGAGCAGGTGGACGCCGAGAAGCGGCACCGCGACCACCCAGACTGCCACGGCAGCGAGGACGGCGCCGCCAACGCCGAGGGCTCGGGTCCGGCCGAGTTGCGTGATTCCCGCAGTGCTGTAGTTGCTTGCTGTCGACGTGGCCATGACGGGTCTCCTTGTGGTGTGCGGCCTGTACACTTACTTAGGCGCCTAAAGGTTAGGCGTCTAAGTATCTCGGAGTCAAGAGGACGGTTTGGTGGATTTCGATGAGGCCGACGCGCTGAACGAGGCGATACGCGCCATCGGCATCCGCCACCGTGCCCTTTCGATCAACGCGCTTGCCCCATTGGGGATTCATCCAGGGCACAAGCTCTTGCTGCTCGAGCTCGAGAGCTCGGGCCCCCGAACCCAGGCGCAGCTTGCAACCGCCTGCGGCTATGAGCCGCCCACGATCACCCTCAGCGTCCGCCAGCTCGAGGCAGCCGGTCTGGTGATCAGGCGGTCATCACCCACTGATGGCCGAGCCACCATCGTCGAGCTCAGCGATCAGGGTCGCGCGCTCCTCGTGGAGCTGAAAGACGCGTGGCGCGAGGTTGCGGAACAGACGGTGGCGGGCCTCACATCCACCTCAGTCGAGGAGCTCACCACCGTCCTCGAGGATCTCGCCGCCAGCCTCGACGCCGGCGTTCCTCCAGCAGAGGATATGCCGCGGTACGTCCGGCGATCCGGAGCGCAATCGCAGGACTGAGCGAATCGATGGGTCGCCCGCGGAGACGTATTCTCACGCGATATGTGGACACCCGAAGAGAAGGCCGTCATCGAGCGTGCGCTCGAGGCGAAGACCCCGGATCCACGCCCGTGTCCGTACTGTGGTAAGCGGGCCGGCCACATCCTGGCGGACGGATTCGTGTTCCTCTCCACCGCGCGTCAACCGAGCTCGGCTGAGGGGAAGGGCACGAGCCTGCCCTCGGTGGCGCTGATCTGCCGCAAGTGCGGCACCACCACGCTGATCAACGCCGTGGTGCTCGGTCTGCAGGCGCTCCTCCCGGGCACCACCGTGAAGCAGCCGGACATCTCCTAGCCCGGACCCCTTGCGCAGCGTCTCCGTGCGGAGTAGCATCCCGGCCAGCCTGTAAGCGCTTACCAGTAAGCGCTTACTCGTAAGCGCTTACACAAGGGTCGGTGGCATGGGATTGGGAGCCGGACGAGCCCCGGTCACGGAGGCGAAGCGGCACAAGGGGACGCTGACGATCTACGACGTCGCCCGCTTGGCAGGCGTCTCGATCGCTTCCGTCTCGCGAGTCCTCAACGGCCAGGGCACCCCGCGCACCGAGACACGTGAGCGCGTGATGCGGGCGGTCGGAGAACTCAGCTTCGTCCCGGATGGTGCCGCCCGAGCGCTTTCAAATGGGCTCAAGGAGGTGGTCGGCGTCGTCTTTCGGCGAGGGAGCGAGGCGACCTTCGAAGACGAGGACGAGAGCCTGCTCTTCATCGACGGCATCAATCGAGGCATCGAGCTGGCGGCCCAGCACCGGAGCTTCGACGTCCTCATCAGCTCTGTGGGTGTCCACGACCCTCGCGCGGCCGCCCGGATCGCCGGGGTTGCGGGCAAGGCAGACGGCATCATCCTGCACGACCGATCGCTGTCCAGCGCCGGCATCGCCCGGCTCGCAGATGTTGTGCCGATCGTGACCCTTGCGGGCAGTCCGACCAAGGCGTCGGTGAATGTCGGTTGCGACAACGAGTCCGGGATGCGGGCGCTGATCAATCACCTCATCCTCGAACACGGGTATCGGAGCCTCGCGTATCTCTCCGGGCATGCGGACAGCCCGGACAACCGCGCCCGAGCGCGCGTGTTCGAAGCCGCGGTCACTGCCGCCGGCGCCGAGATCCACACCGGCCCGGCATGGCGAGGGAACTACAGCGCGGCCGGTGGCGCCCAGGTCATCACCGCGCTGCTCGAAAAAGGCGGCCGGCTGCCGCGCGCGATCGTGTGCGCGAACGACCAGACGGCCCTCGGCGTCATGCACACGCTGGCGCGGCGGGGGCTGAATGTTCCGGGCGATATCGCCGTCACCGGTTTCGACGACGTTCCGGTGGCGCGTCATCTGCATCCGTCCCTGACCACTGTGCGTCAACCAATCGAGCAGATGGGCGCCACCGCATTCGACGTTCTCTACTCGATGATCAGCGGAGACGGGAGTGACCCGAACGTCGTCCTCCCAGTTCGTCTCATGCTGCGCGAGAGCTGCGGCTGCCCGCACGCAAATGCGCCGTCGTTCGCCGCGCCACTCGAGGCACGCTAGCCATGCGCGCACTGCTTCGCAGACTCGGCGTTTACCTTCTCGCCGCCTGGGTGGCGATCACTGTCAGCTTCCTGCTCCCACGCATCGTCCCCGGTAACCCGGTCGCAGGCGCAATCGCGCGAGCCCAGTCGTCGGGAATCTGCAACTCGTATTGCGTCAAGGCGATTGAGGAGCAGCTCGGATTCAACGTGCATACGAGTCTCTGGACGCAGTACCTGCAGTACCTGGGGAATCTCGCCCACGGGAACCTCGGATTCTCGTGGTCCGAGAACGCGCCGGTCACCAGCCTCATCGCCTCGTACCTTCCGTGGACGCTGGGACTGCTCGGGGTCGCAACCATTGTGAGCTTCCTGATGGGTACGGTGATCGGCGTTGTCATGGCGTGGCGACGCGGCTCGGCGCTCGACTGGTTGCTGCCTGCCGCGACGTTCTTTCAGGCCATCCCATACTTCTTTCTCGCCCTGGTTCTTGTGCTCATCTTCGGGGAGACGGGCACCTTGCTGAAGTGGTTCCCGAGCCTGTACGGATACGACATCTACGGGGTCAACCCGGGCATGAACCTGCCGTACATCGGCAGCATCATCGGGCACGCGGTACTGCCCGCACTGACGGTGATCCTCGCGTCGATGGGTGGGTTCATCCTGTCGATGCGCAACCAGATGATCACCACCATGGACGAGGACTTCGTCCTCGTCGCACGCGCCAAGGGTCTGCACACCGGCAAGGTGGTCTGGTACGCAGCGCGAAACGCGCTGCTCCCATGCGTGTCGAACTTCTCGGTCGCGATCAGCCTCGTTGTGGCCGGGCAGATTCTGGTCGAGATTGTCTTCAACTACCCGGGGATCGGCTATCACCTCTATGGCGCGCTCGGCGCACTGGACTACACGCTGGTCCAGGGGATCTTCGTGGTGATCACGCTCGTCGTGCTCGCCGCCAACCTGATTGCGGATGTGGTCTACGTGCTGATCGATCCCCGAGCTCGGCAGGAGGCGTGATGCCATGACGATCAACACGACGATCCTGAAGGACCCGAGCCCGACCGCTGCCACGCCGCAAAGATCTGGGCGCGCATTGCGCCTGCCGCGCTCGCCGAAAGTGATCACAGGCCTGGTGATCCTCGCGGTGTTCGCGGTGATCGCCATCATCGGCGCCTGGATCGCTCCGTACTCCCCGAATCTCACGAACGAGACTTGGGTGCAGCACGTGCTCGTTGCCGGCACGGGTCCCGGAACCAACATCAAGGCCGACTACTACCCACTCCCGCTGCCGCCATCGAGCGCGCACTGGCTTGGCACCACCATTTTCGCCCAGGACGTCTGGTCGCAACTGCTCGTGTCAACGCAGGCAACCGTTGCGGTCGGGCTCCTGGCGGCAGCGATCTCCACGGTGCTGTCGATCATCGTCGGCGTCACAGCCGGCTACCTCGGAGGCGGCGCCGACGAGGGACTGTCGTTGCTGGGCAACGTCTTTCTCGCGATCCCGGGGCTTCCGTTGCTGATCGTGCTTGCCGACTACGTGCCGGCTGCGGGCACGAGCATCTTCCTGGTCAGCCTGATCATCGCGATCACCGCCTGGGCGTACAGCTCACGGGTGCTGAGGGCGCAAACCCTGTCGTTGCGCAACCGGGATTTCGTTGAGGCAGCACGGGTCTCAGGAGAGGGAAGGATCCGCATCATCCTCGTCGAAGTCCTGCCCAACCTCATTCCGATCGTGGCCGCGTCATTTCTGTTCACGACGCTGTACGCGATCGGCGCCTATGTCGCCATCTCGTTCCTCGGTCTCGCCGGATCGCCGACGTCGTCACCGCCGGGCCTCTGGAACTGGGGCTACATGCTGCGCGAGGTTTTCGCGAACGATGCGGTGCGCGGCGGCTGGTGGTGGTGGTGGGTGCCGCCCGGCCTCTGTATTGCGCTGCTCGGAACCGGCCTGGCGCTCCTCAACTTCGGCATCGACGAATTCATCAATCCCCGCCTCCGCGTCGCCGGGCTGTCCCGCAAAGCTGCTCGCAAACTGGGCGTCAGCCGCCGGCCGAAGCTTGGGTTGACCCCCGTGGTCCGGAACCGCATCAACGTTGACGTCGGCACCGCGGAACCGGGCACGCCATGACTCTCCGGGGCATGAGCGCCACGAACCGTTCCACAAGTCCGGCGTCCGATGCGGACGTGGATCCAGTGCTCGAGATCCGAGGCCTGTGTGTCGACTACGGCTTCGGCGACGACGCGGTGCACGCGGTGTCCGACTGCGACCTCACGCTTGGTCGCGGCCGCGTCCTTGGTCTGGCGGGAGAGAGCGGCAGCGGCAAGTCGACGCTCGCGATGGCGGCAATCCGTCTGCTCCGCTCGCCGGGAGTCATCACTGGCGGCCAGGTGCTCTTTCACTCGAAGCCCGAGTCCCCGAGCGAGCCCGCAACGACCATTGACCTGCTGGCGGCGGGGGAGGAGCAACTCCGAACGATCCGCTGGTCGGAGATATCAATCGTCCTGCAGAGCGCGTTGAATGCGCTCAACCCGGTGAGCACCATCGGCGCGCAATTCGACGAATTGCTCGCGACCCATCGTCACCGGATGAGCCGCGCCGACAGACGCGAGCGCGCCGGCGAACTCCTCGAGTTGGTGGGCATGACCGCGGACCGGCTTCGCAGCTATCCCCACGAGATGTCAGGTGGCATGCGCCAGAGGGCGATGATCGCGATGGCGCTCGCGCTGGATCCCCAGGTCATGATCCTCGACGAGCCCACGACGGCTCTTGACGTGGTGACCCAGCGCGAGATCCTCGAGGAGTTGATGGGATTGCGCGACCGGCTGGGTTTTGCCGCGCTCTTCATCACGCACGACCTCTCGCTGCTCGTCGAGTTCGCCGACGACATCGCGGTGATGTATGCGGGCCGGCTCATGGAGCGGGCGCCTGCGGCGTCGCTGTTTCGCGCGCCTCGTCTCCCCTATACGTACGGCCTGCTGCACTGCTTCCCGCCGATGCACGGCGATCGCTATCGAATGGAAGGCATTCCCGGTTCGCCGCCCGACCTGCGGGACCTGCCACCAGGCTGCGCGTTCCATCCCCGGTGCCAGTGGGCGATGCCGCAATGCAGCCAGGATGTGCCAAAACTCGAGCCGCTCACGGGAACCTCTCGCGAGGTTGCCTGCTGGCTGCATCGAGGAGACGCGACAGCGCCTCCTGAGCTGACGCTTGCGGATCCGGACATGTCGCGTTCCAGTGCCGCGCCGCCAATCGACACGAGTGCGGGGCGCGCGGTATGACCACGCTCGCCGTCGTTCCGGACGCAGGCCCCGCAGTACCCGTGCTCGAGGGCCGTGGTTTGACGAAGTCGTTCTGGGTCAAGCGCGGCAGCGGACTGCTGGCACGGCGCTCGCGTCTCCATGCGGTGGATGACGTTTCGCTGCAACTGATGGCCGGAGCGGTCACCGCAGTCGTCGGCGAGAGCGGATCGGGCAAGACGACTGTCGCTCGGTTGCTGGCCAGGATCGTGAAACCGGATACGGGCGACGTGCTCCTGGATGGTCACCCCGTGGCCGCCACACGGTCTCGCGCCTTCGCGGCACAGGTGCAGATGGTGTTCCAGGACCCGTTCGCCTCACTCAATCCCGTGCACAGGATTCGCCATCACCTGGCGCGTCCATTGCAGATCCACCACACCGCCGACGGTGACGTGGAGGAGGCGGTGATGCAACTGCTGCATCGTGTTGCCCTCGATCCACCGGCGAAGTACGCCGACAAGTTTCCTCATGAACTGTCAGGCGGCCAGCGACAGCGAGTCGCGATCGCCCGAGCCCTTGCCGTGCGCCCCAGGGTGCTGCTTGCCGATGAGCCGGTGTCGATGCTCGATGTCTCGATCCGCCTCGGCGTGCTCAACCTGCTTGCAGATCTTCGCGACCGTGAGCAACTCGCAATCCTCTACGTCACCCACGACATCGCCTCTGCGCGATACCTGGCCGACACCATCGTGGTCATGTACGCCGGCCAGCTGGTCGAGGTGTCGCCGAGCGTCCGTCTCACCGACTCGCCGGCGCATCCGTATACGCAACTCCTGCTGTCTGCGGCGCCGGATCCGGAACGGCTCGAGCGGCCCGTGCTTGCGGCCCGTGGAGCGCCACCGAGCCTGCTGGCTCCTCCGCCTGGATGCCGGTTTCATCCGCGCTGCCCGCATGTGATGGACATCTGCAAGCGCACCGCGCCACCGACGGTGACCGTTGCACCGGGTCACTCCGCAGCCTGCTGGTTGCATGTCGATGACGGTGCACACCACAGCGACGTGGCGATGGCGCCCGCGACGCCCGTCGTCGCCCTGACAGGGGAGTCAGAAGTGCAACGCCCCCCGTAGGCGGCCGCACGCCACCCACTGACGCAACGGGAAGTGCACTGCCCAACGCAGTGCGTCGGAGATCACGAAAACGGTTAGAGGAGACACAACATGAGGCGGAGACCAGTCATTGCTGTTCTCGGCGTGACGACACTGTTCGTCGCGGCATGCTCGGGGTCCAGCCCAGGACCCACAAAGGCCACAGGGGCGCCGCTCATCTACGAACCGACCACGGGAGTCACGTTCTCGGATGACTTCAACCCCTACGACCCCAACTCCGTTGCATCCAGCGTCGGGATGAAGAGCATCCTGTACGAGCCATTGGTCGAATTCGATCAACTCGATCCGACCGCCGCCGGCACCCATTACTGGCTGGCGACGGCGTACTCCTTCCAGAATGGTGGCAAGGATCTGCAGATCACCGTGCGAACCGGTGTGAAGTTCAGCGACGGATCCTCGTTCGGTCCGAAGGATGTCGCCGCCACATTCGTGGCGATGAACAACCCCAAGGCCGACACTCCCGGAGTCCCGCCGCAGGTATCCGCGCCCACGATTTCCGGCAACAACGTGACCCTGCACTTCAGCACGTCGCAATTCACGGGCCTGTGGGCAATCCTCGGTACGACCTACATGATGCAGGCATCGGTGGCGAACCAGATCGCAGCGAACCCCACGATGCAGATCACGCATCCGGTCGGCACCGGGCCGTTTGAGCTCGACAGCTATTCCACGTCGCTGATCAAGTTCAAGCCCAATCCCAACTACTGGGGCGGAAAGCCACCGGAGTCAGAGGTCGAGGTGCCGTCGGTCGCCACCAACGCGGCCGCGAGTGATGCGCTCGTGAGCGATCAGCTCGACTGGGCCGGCAACGACATCCCCAACATCTACGCGAGCTTCGTCAACCTCGACCCGCAGACCAACCACGCCTGGTTCGCGTCAGGGAACACCGTCGTGATGTGGTTCAACCTGAATCCGGGCAACGGCGGGGCAACCGGCATCAGTGATGCGGCGGTTCGCAAGGCGGTCAGCTACGGCATCGACCGCAACGCGCTGGCCCTCCTCGGCGAGTCGGGTTACGAGGAGCCGGCAAGCTCATCCAGCGGACTGATCCTGCCGAACCAGAAGGCGTTCCTTCCGTCGGACGGCAGTCTCACCGGTGATCTCTCCACCGCGGGCAATGTTCCTGATGCGACAACCGCGACAGCGGACAAGCTGCCGAGCGGCGATGACGTCTACGACATCCTCACGGGCGACGGTTGGAAGGCGCCGGCAACGTCGTCGTACAGCAGCGGAACCTACAAGTCGGCCGGAAACTGCGACGGCACCAACGTGGCCAATTGCTGGACCAAGGCCGGCGGGATCATCAAGTTCTCCGTCTACGATCCCGTTCCGTTCTCCGACTACTGGGAGGATGCATCCCTCATTTCCCAGGAACTCCAGGCGCTTGGCATGGACGTGACCACCAAGCCCGCGCAGGGGTATTCGGACTGGAACGCCAACCTCACCGGCTCGCCGTCCGCGTGGCAGACGGCTTTGCACTGGGGCCAGGGTGGCAGCATCCCGTACATCCAGTACGAAGACTGGCTGGACGGATCGAGCTCCACAACCGCAGCGCACTACGAGGGGTACTCGAACCCTGCCGCCGAGACGGCGCTGCAGACCTACGCCAGCACCGATCCGACCGACACAACGGACCTCTATCCCGCTGTCCAGCAGCTCGAGAAGATCATGTCGACAGATGTTCCCGAGGCACCGCTACTCTATGGCGCGGATTGGAACGTCTACAGCAGCACCAAGTACGTCGGATGGCCTGACCAGTCGGATCCGTACATGGATCCGTCGCCGAGCGATCCGCAGATGCCATACATCCTGATGCAGCTCAAGCCCGTCTCCTGAGCTCGCATCACAGCAACGATTTGTCGCCATCACCTTGATGGGAGGGTCCGTCCGGCCGGCACCGCGCCGGCCGGACACCCGGACCCGCTTCAAAGAAAGGAAACGCAACCATGAACGCCACTGCCACCGATGAACGCGGTGACGAGTCCGACCTGCTGACGCGCCTCAGCCTCGAGGAGAAGGTGCACCTCCTGACCGGCGCCGACGCGTGGTCGCTCAACGCGATCGCGAGTGTCGGACTGCGCTCGATGGTTGTTTCAGACGGCCCATCCGGCGTACGCGGACGCCGCTTCGATCCGCGGCATCTCTCGTCGTCGCTGCCATGTCCCGTGGCCTTGAGCGCGACATGGGACGAGGATCTCGTCACGGAAGTGACGCGTGCGCTCGGCGTGGAGGCGCGATCGCGCGGGGTCGACGTGTTGCTCGCGCCGACGGTGAATATCATCCGGACGCCGCTGAGCGGGCGTGGTTTTGAGTGCTTCTCCGAGGACCCGTTTCTGACGTCGCGTATCGCGGTTGCATACGTGCGCGGCGTGCAGGAGGCAGGCGTCGGAGCCTCCGTCAAGCATTACGTGGCCAACGATTCCGAGACCGATCGGCGAACCTACGACGCGGTGATCACCGAACAGGTACTGAGGGAACTCTATCTACCGCCGTTTGAAGCGTGCGTGCTCGAGGCCGACGTGGCGATGGTGATGGCTGCGTACAACTCTGTCAACGGCGACACGATGACCGCCAACCGGCCGTTGCTCCGGGATCTGCTGAAAGGCGAGTGGGGATTCCAGGGCGTCGTCGTCTCGGACTGGTCCGCGACGAGAACCACGGAGCCCACCGCGCTGGGGGGACTGGATCTCGCCATGCCGGGGCCGCGTGGACCATGGGGCGATCAGCTGGTCGCAGCCGTGCGTGCCGGCGCCGTCCCCGAGTCCGACATCGACGACAAAGTGTTGCGGCTGCTGGGACTTGCTCGCAGAGTTGGCGCGCTCGACAGCAGCCCCGGCTCCGTGTCGCGTGACGGCGAAGCGAGTGGACACGATGCCGCGGTTACGCCGCCCTCGTTGATCGAGCACGCACTGATGCGCGAGGTGACCTCGCGTTCGTTCGTGCTCCTTCGCAATGAGGACGCTCTGCTGCCGTTGCAGAACGCCGACGCGCGGCGTGTCGCGCTCATCGGACCCAATGTCGCGCATCCGCAGACGCAGGGCGGCGGTAGTGTCCGCGTCCTGCCGGTGGTACGACCCGGAGTCGTCAACTCGCTGCGCACGCTGGGCGAATTCGATGAGGTTGACGTGCAGGAAGGCTGCGCCACATGGGCCACGATCCCACCGCCACCGAGTGGCAGTGTGCGTGATCCGGTGAGCGGCGATATCGGTGTGCGCGTTGAGGTTCGTGACGCTGCGGGCACCCTCGTGTACGAGGCCACGCATCCGACGAGCGTGCTCACGTGGTGGGATGGCCTGCCTGCAACCGTCCATCGCCCGGGCTCGGAGTTGCTGATTCGCGCCCGTTATCGGGCCACGGTGGACGGCACACACATGGTCGGCGTCGCAGGCGTCGGATTGTTGAGCATTTCGGTTGACGGCTCCGAGCGTGCAGAAGCGACGACGCTGCCTCCGACCGAGGTGGTCGAAGCGTTCTCGCGCCCGCCCGAACTCCGCGTCCCGATCGAGCTGCGGGCCGGGGCCGACGTGGAGATACGGGCGGCATTCCGGCCGACGATTCGAGGGCCGGAAGCCGGCTTTGTCACCATGCGCCTGGGTGTCACGCCGACGGTCGATGAGGATCAATTGCTCGATGCAGCCGTTGCCGCAGCCGTCGCTGCCGATGTCGCAATCGTTGTGGTCGGGTCCGCGGAGGGAACCGAAAGCGAGGGCTACGACCGGGACACGATGTCACTGCCGGGAAGACAGGACGAACTGGTGCGACGCGTTGCGGCCGCGCAGCCGAAAACCGTCGTCGTCGTCAACTCGGGGATGCCCGTCCTCATGCCGTGGGTCGACGACGTCAAGGCCGTCTTGCAGGTGTGGTTTCCGGGTCAGGCGTTCGGGGAGGCGCTGACGGATTGCGTTCTCGGCGTCGCCGAACCCGGCGGCAGGTTGCCCGTCTCGATCCCCCGCGAGGAGACCAACTCGCCAGTGCTGCATGCAAAGCCAAAAGGAGGCACGCTCACGTACGCCGAGGGACTGCTCGTGGGGTATCGCGGCTACGACCGCGACGAGCGTGAGCCGCTGTTCTGCTTCGGCCACGGCCTCGGCTACACCGAGTGGAGCTACAACTCGCTGTCCCTCGAGGATGAAGCGGTGCATGCGCACGAGGACCTCGGAGTCATCGTGACCCTGCGCAACACCGGACATCGCGGTGGCCGCGAGGTGGTGCAGGTCTACCTGGAACCACATGAGAACGAACCCGACCGTCCGCTCCGCACCCTGGCCGCCTTTGCCACGGTCGACGCCGACGCCGGCGAGTTGGTCAGCGCGCGACTGGTGATTCCGTCCCGGGCGTTTGCGCGGTTCGATGCGGACGTGCGCGACTGGATCTGGCGTCCGGGAACCTACACCGTGCGAGCCGGCCGGTCGTCGCGAGATCTGCGACTGAGTCAGCCGGTCCGCGTCGGGGTGCGGGTGATCTAACCTCGACGGCACAGGAGCCCATCGCGATCCAGGGGGAGCCATGACCACGCTCGAGAATCGGCCGAAGACCGCGCTGATCGTCATCGACGTCCAGAACGCAGTCGTGGGAGGGGCGTACGAGCGCGACGCAGTCGTCGCGAACGTCAATTCCCTCGTGGAGCGAGCGCGAGATGAGGACGTGCCGGTGATCTGGGTCCAGCATTCCGATGAGGGCATCGAGAAGGGCAGTGAGGGCTGGCAGCTCGTCCCCGAACTTTCCCGCGACGCGGCCGAGCCTCTGATCTTCAAGAACTATCCGGACTCGTTTGAGGATTCAACGCTCGAGTCCGTCCTCGCAGGACTTGGCGTCGGACGGCTCGTCGTCGTCGGCGCGCAGACCGATCAGTGCATCCGCTCAACACTGCACGGCGCGCTGGCCCGTGGCTACGACGCCATGCTTGTCAGCGACGCGCACACCACAGAGGACCAGACCGAGTGGGGCGCGCCGCCACCCGACAAGGTGATCGCACACACCAATCTGTATTGGACATACCAGACGGCGCCGGGTCGGACGGCGGGAACGGTCAAGACAGGGGACGTGGACTTCACCGCTCCGTCCTGACGGCACGGCTCTCACGCCCCACGTTGGCGCGTCCTCCGTAGGGTGGGCCTGCTACAGCTTCGTTACCGGCGCGCACCGTGAGTTCGCCCGATCTCTGGCAAGCTCGACCCCGGCGCGTTAGCCACTCACGGAGCTGGCCCACTCAAGTTGCGAAATACCAAGGACCGGGTTCGTCGCTCGGCACCGTTTGCCATCGCCGGTGTGGTCGCGCTCGCGAGCACGCTGCTGCCGCCAGGCCCCAAACACCCGGTGTGGCTGGTGCTTGCGATCGCGCTCGCCGTGGCACTCGCGTTGGACGGCATCCTCGGGATCTCCAAGCGGGCACCTGCCTGGGTCCCGACCGTGCAGCTTCTGGCGACCGTGGCCGCGATCAGCGTGCTGGCATATGCGGATGGCCCTTCGTCGGGCCTCTCGGCATTGCTGCTCCTCCCGGTGATCTTCTCGGCCCTCTACGGCAGGCTCTGGGAGGCCGCAGTCGTCATCCCAGCCATCGTCGTGGCCGACACCTTTATCTGGGCACAGGGCACATCCAACCCGGCCGCGCTGTTCCGGAGCCTTGTGGTCTACGCCGGCATCGCCCTGCTGCTCACCTTCGCCACGCACGCGTTGCGGCAGCGCTTGAGCACCGCGCTCGGTGCGGCCGATGAGCGAGCTCGCCAGCTCGCGGTCATGGCCAACGCTGCGCAGGCCCTCAACAGCCTCGACCCGGATGAGGTGATGGCAATGGCGTCGCACCTGGCGGCGATCCTTGTCTCGCCCCATGGCGATGCTCCGCGCCGGGGCCAGTACTTCGTCCTTGAAGGTGATGAGATGGTGGTCGCGGCAGACAGCGACGAGGTGGGGATCAGCCTCGCCGGAGAGCGCTGGCCGACCGCCGAGCACCCCTCGGCAGTCGAGGCGATTCGGGCGGGACGGGCGAGCAGCGGCCCCATCGACCTGGAGGGCTTCGGGCCGCACGTCCGCACGCTGATCCAGCTGAGCGGCATCACCCACTCCGCATACGCGCTCGTGACGGTCGACGGGCAACCCGCCGGCCTGCTCTCCGCGTCGAGCCGTGGACGCCCGATCGCCGACGACCTCGTGGAGCGACTCGGCTCGCTTGCGCACCTCACCGAGCTTGCCCTCGCAAACGCCATGACCCATCGTCGTTTTCAACGTCAGGCCACGGTCGATGCGCTGACCGATCTCGCCAACCGTCGCGGCTTCGACCTTGCCCTCCGACGGATTTCGGGGCGCACGCCGTTCGCGATCATGGTCGTCGACGTCGATGGACTCAAGGTCGTCAACGATCAGTGGGGACACGCGCAAGGGGACCGGCTCATCGTCGAAGTCAGCGCCGCGCTTGCGGGTGTGATCCGCCGCGGGGACACGCTCGCTCGAGTGGGTGGCGACGAGTTCGCCGCTCTCGTGCTCGATGCATCTGACGAAGCGATCGCGCAGCTCGAGACCCGGATGCAAGCGGCCGTTGGCCGGCTGCGACTGGAATCGGGCGTCCCCAGCATCAGCGTCGGTGCGGCACTCGGAGCCGGCGACGAGGCACCGCAGGACGTCTACGAGCGGGCCGACAGTGCCATGTACCGCGTCAAGCGGCGTAGGCACGCCGACCGGGACGGGCTGACCGACGCCGTCCACGCGGCTCCGGTGAGAACCGGTGTTGGACCGCTCCACTCCTGAGATGACAGCGATCACCGCACCCATCACCCACGGCAACGCCGACGTCGCCGCCGAGAGCCGCTGGATCGGAGTCGGTACCTCGACAGCCGCCGAGTTGTATCGAGCCGGTAGTGAGGCCGCATCAATGGCGATCCGCGGCACCGACCCCCGGCTGCTGATCATCTTCGCCTCTCCAGCGCAGGATCTCGCGGCAATGATCAAGGGCGTGCGCGCGATTGCGCCCGCGGTCCCGCTCATCGGGTGCACCACGGCGGGTGAGATCGCGACCGACGGCCCGGGCGACAACGGCGTCGTCGTGACCGCGCTCGGCGGCAGCGGCTTCTCGGTGGCGACGCACGCGGCTCGCAACGCTTCGCGAGACCTGCGCGGTGCCGGCGCGGCCGCAGCAACCTGCGCGGAACGTGAGCATGCCGGCGAACACCAGGTCCTGCTCCTGCTGACTGACGGTCTCGCCGGCGATCAGCAGGAAGTCGTTCGAGGCGCATATAGCGTCGTCGGCGCATCCGTGCCGCTGGTCGGCGGCTGTGCCGGCGACGATCTCGCCATGCGAAAGACCTTCCAGTTCTTCGACGGCGAAGTCATCGATGACGCAGTCGTGGCGGCTGCCATCACGTCGGACGCACCACTCGGCATCGGTGTCCAGCACGGGTGGACCAGGGTTGGCGCTCCGTTTCTCGTGACTGCGAGCAACGGGACTCGCGTGCTCGCGCTTGACGACAGGCCGGCACTCGACGTCTATCTCGAGCGACTCGACGCGCCCGCCGAGGCGCGTACGGATCCCGCGGCGTTCACACGATTCGCGCTGACGCATCCGTTCGGGTTGAATCGCCGGAGCGGCGAGGAAGTGCGCTTCATCGCCGAGGCGAACTTCGAAGACCGCTCCATCGTCTGCATCGCCGAGGTCCCGCAAGGCGGGCTCACATGGATCATGAAAGGCGACGCCGCGTCTGTGCTGGACGCAACCACTTCCGCATGCTCCCAGGCAATCGATGGGCTGGTCGGGCGTCCGCCACTCGGGTTTCTCGCGTTCGACTGCATCGCCCGGCGCGGGGTTCTCGGCAACGAGGGCATTCGCGAAGAGGTGAGCCAGATCAAGTCATATGCGCAGGGCGCACCGGTTGCAGGCTTCTACACCTATGGGGAAATCGCTCGCACACACGGGGTCAGCGGATTTCACAACCAGACGTTGGTGGTGCTCGCCTTCGGCTGATGGCATGAAGAGCACCGATCGCGCTGCGGCGCCAGGCAACTGGTCGACGCAGCAACTGGCGGAATTCCTCGTCGCTGTGGCCGCAAGTGCCGACGAGCGTTCGGCACGCCTGTGCGCGATGCAGTGGGCATCCGAGGTGCTGGAGGCAGAGGTGGCGGCGGTCGTCACCGCTGACTCGGTCGTCGACATGATCGGGTTTCCACGGGGTCAGGTTCCGGTTGCGGCATTGCTCGTCGCGGCCCGCCAGTCGCACCACGAACTCCACGTGCCGCGAGTTCGGTGAACTGCGCTCCGTCAGCGTTCCGATTGAGGAGCTCGAGGGCCACCTCCTCGTCGGTCGTTCCGGCGACGAGCACTTTGCTGCCGACGAAATCGGGCTCCTGCGCGCGATGGGGCGCAGTCTTTCGATGACTCTTCGCGCGCTGCGCATGCTCGAGCAGGAGCGAGCGCTTCGCGCCGAGGTGGAGTTGCGCGCGCAGGAGAATCTGCGCCTGCTGCTCATGGTGCAGGAGCGTCAGACGGCGCTCGAGCGGCTCTCGACGATTCGCGTGTCCATCTCGCGTCGCGCGCCGCTGCCGGAGGTGCTCGACGCCGTCGTCGAAGGCGCTCGTGATCTGCTCGGCGACGAGGTCGTTGGACTCCGGCTCCTCGATGAGGAGTACCCCGGGTTCGCGAATCTGGTGTCGTCGGTCGGCGTGTCACACGCGGTGCTTGCGACGACGAAACGGAGCTCGCTGTCGAAGGGCGCCGGCGGACGTGCGATCGTCGAAGATCGCGTGATCATCCTGAACGACTATCAAAATGATTCCGGCGCCATGAATGAGTTCGTCGGCGACGAGTTGCAGAGTGCGATTGCTGCTCCGATCCACGAAAACGGTCGCGCGGTGGGAAGCATCACCGTCGCGACACACCGCCCAGGCCGTGAGTACACCGACACCGACTGCGAGATGCTCGTCGCGCTCGCCGATCAGGCGAGCATCGCGCTCAACGACGCGAAAGCGGTGGACCAGATGCGCCACCTCGCATACCACGATGCGCTGACCGGCTTGCCGAATCGCCTGCTGTTCTTCGAACACCTGGTTCGCGCGGTCGCCAACGCCAACCGAAGCGGGGCGAGCACCGCTGTGCTCTACCTCGACCTGGATCGATTCAAGGTCGTCAACGACAGCCTCGGGCACAACGTGGGCGACCGCCTCCTCGAGGCCGTGGCCAAACGACTCCGCTCCGCGCTGCGGACGGCGGACCTTGCCGCGCGTCTCGGTGGCGACGAGTTTGCCGTGCTTGCCGAGAACACGACGGCAGAGGGTGCCGCGATTCTTGCCGAGCGGATCTGCGATTCGCTTCGTGACCCTTTCAGCGTCAGCGGGCATGAACTCACAGTGGCTACCAGCATCGGCGTCGTCGTTGATGCGGCCGGCCACACCGACGCCGACGCACTGCTGCGCAACGCGGATCTCGCCATGTACCGGGCCAAGGTCGACGGGCGCGGTGGCCATGCCGTGTACGAACCTGACATGCACGCCGTCGCATCGGATCGCGCGCATCTCGAGGGAAACCTGCGCCGCGCGGTGGCGCTCGATCAATTCGAGGTGCACTACCAACCGATCGTGTGGCTGGCGACCGGCAAGGTGCTCGGTGTCGAGGCGCTGGTGCGCTGGCGTCGCGATGACGGTGTGCTGGTCTCGCCGGCCGAGTTCATCCCGGTCGCAGAGGAGATGGGGCTGATCGTGCAGATCGGACGCATGGTCATGGATACGTCGATGCGCCAGGTGCGCGAGTGGCAGGACACGCAGCCCGAGGAATGGAGCCTGAATCTGAGTATCAACCTCTCGGCGCGGCAGTTGTATGAACCCGACATCGTGCGCGAGGTGGTTGACGCGCTCACCACCACGGGTTTCGATCCCACGCACCTGACGTTGGAAATCACCGAAACCGCATTGATGCATGACACCACGACGGTGAGTGCGCGGCTGGACGAGCTTCGCACGGTCGGCGCGCGCATCGCACTCGACGATTTCGGCACCGGATATTCCTCGTTGAGCTATCTGCGCAACTTTCCGATCGACGTTCTCAAAGTGGACAAATCGTTCATCGACGATATTGCGTCGGGATCCGACCGTGCGAATCTTGCACGCGGAATCATCGAGCTCGGCAGGACGATGCAGCTCGACATTGTCGCCGAGGGAATCGAGGATCCGCTACAGGTCGTCGAGTTGTTGCGTCTGCAATGCAGCATGGGCCAGGGATTTCATTTCTCCCGGCCGCTGCCGCCCGCGGAGCTCAGCAACTACCTCCTCGCGCAGCACGAAGTTCCGGCGGTCAAACCGTCCATCGTCGCGGTCTAGCCTCCTTCCGCTGCGCGGAGACGGCGTATTCTTGCGCCGTGAACTCGCGCGTTGCGATCCCGGCGTACCGGTTGGTCTTCGCGGTCGTGACAATCGCAGCGATCATCAGCCAGGCCGTGGCGTCGATCAACCTCGGGATCTTCCGCCCTGTCAACTATTTCAGCTACTTCACCATCGACAGCAACCTGATTGCGGTGGCACTCCTGCTGGTTGGTGTCGGACGGTGGCGCTCGACCAACTCGCCGGGACTGGACGTCCTGCGCGGTGGCGGAGTGGTGTACATGTCGGTGACAGGCGTGGTGTTCACGCTGCTCCTGAGCGGGGTCGACGTGGATACGCAACTCAACTGGGTGAACACTGTTGTCCACGAGTTGATGCCGCTTGTCATGGTCGCCGACTGGCTGATCGCACCGCCCGCTTCGCGCCTGATGCTTCGCCAGGGAGCGCTGTGGCTGCTCTTCCCACTCGTCTGGATCATCTACACGTTGATTCGTGGCGCTGCAATCAATTGGTATCCGTACCCATTCCTGAATCCGGCCAACGGCGGCTACGCCAGCGTGACCGTGTACTGCGTGGGCATCCTCGTGTTCATGCTCGTGGTGTGCGCCGCGGTCGTGTGGCTCGGAAATCTCCGCCATCCCGCGTCCGGGAGTCAGGTGCAGACCGCCTAACGATTACCGGTTTCTCACGCTCACCGGCTGCTTGACCGGTGCTTGCCTCGGGGAGTACGGTCCCCAGCAGCCGAGAGCCGTCAGCGTCACTCAGCGGGGGTTGGAACATGCATCGCAGACCAATGACACGACGGCGTCGCCTGGCGGTCGTCTGTGCGCTCGCGCTCGGCGTTGGAACCGCCGCGCTCGGCGCCGGCCCGGCCAACGTCTTCGCATCCGGTGCTCGGACGATCAACGGCACCCTTCGAGACGGCGCGTCATACCTCATCCAGGTGCCGGCGAACTGGAACGGGACTCTCGTCCTCTACAGCCACGGGTATGTCGTGCCGGGGAGCCCGAACCCTGCGATGGACGTCGGCGACCCGCTCACCGGTGCCTGGCTCCTCGGCAACGGCTACGCGCTCGCTGGTTCGTCGTACGCCACCACGGGCTGGGCTGTGCAGCAGGCGATCCCCGACCAACTCGACACTCTGAACGCGTTCGATCGGCGTGTCGGAACCCCGGTTCGCACGATCGCGTGGGGCCACTCGCTCGGCGGGATGATCACTTCTGCACTGCTCCAGGTCGCACCTGACCGCTTCGCGGCGGCACTGCCGATGTGCGGCGTTGTGGCCGGTGGCGTGGGTACCTGGAACGTCGCGCTCGACTCGGCGTTCGCGATCCAGCAACTGCTCGCCCCGACCGCCGGCCTGCAGGTGGTCAACATCACCAATCCTCCGGCCAACCTCGCCACCGCCGAGGCGGTGCTCGCGGGCGCTCAGGCGACCGCTGCAGGGCGGGCACGCATCGCGCTGGCCAGCGCGCTCGGCGACATCCCGGGGTGGTTTGACCCATCGAGCCCCGAGCCCGCCCCGACCGACTACGTGACCCAGGAAGCCAACCAGTTCCTGTGGGAGACCGAGGTCGACGGACCGTTCGCGTTCGAGCTGCGCGCTGAGCTCGAAGCGCGAGCTGGTGGCAACGTCAGCTGGACCACCGGCGTCAACTTCACGTATCAGATCAAGCACTCCTCCGACTACGCCGAAGTCCAGGGGCTGTACGCCGCCGCCGGATTGAACCTCGACGCCGATATCGCGGCACTCCAGAGCGCGACCCCGATTGCACGCGATCCGTCCGCCGTGCGCTACCTCACCAAGTACATCGTCTTCAACGGCGATCTCGACCGCCCGGTGCTCACCCTCCACACCACAGGCGACGGCCTCGTGGTCAACCAGGATGAGCAGGCATATCGCAGCGTTGCGCAGGACGCCGGTGACGGGCAGATGCTTCGCGAGGGGTATGTGAGTCGTGCCGGCCACTGCACGTTCACTCCGGCGGAGACGATCGCCGCGTTCCAGACGCTGATCCACCGCGTGAACACCGGGAGGTGGGGATCCAGCACTTCGGCCGCCCGCCTGGAAGCCGCGGCAACTGCGCTCGGACCAACCTACAACACCGTGCCGGCCGCGTTCGTCGTTTTCCAGCCGACCAAGTTCCTCCGTCCGTTCGACCTCGGAACCAACTGAGGACAAGCTGGTTCCGTCACCTGGCCAGGCGCGTGCGGGCATGAGCACGCGTCCTGGTGCAGGAACTCGCGCCGCTCCGCGCCTGGAGCGAACGAGGCATGCTACCGGCGATATGCCCGCGCAGCACTGGGACCGGCTTCGATGAGCATCGTCGTCCTGATCGCCACTGCTCTCGCGGCCGGTGTCGAATGGGTCGAGGCGCTCACCATCGTGCTGGCCGTCGGCATCGTCAAGGGATGGCGGAGCGCCTTTGCGGGCATGACGATCGCATTCGCGGCGCTGGCGATCCTGGTTGCGGTCTTCGGGATCACCATCACGTCGCGCGTCTCCATCAACGATGCGAGGACTTTTGTCGGCGTCTTCCTGCTGCTCTTCGGCCTGAAGTGGCTCCACAAGGCCATCCTGCGGTCAAGCGGGCTCAAGTCCCTCCATGACGAGGCTGCTTCCTTCGAAGCGACGACGAAGCGTCTCGGTCAGAAGGGAGCCGTTTCCGGGATCGATCGTGCCGGCGTCACCACGGCGCTCGGCGGTGTGTTCCTCGAGGGCCTCGAAGTCGTGTTCATCGTCGTTGCGTTGGGCGGCCTTCAGGACATCCCATCGGCTGTGGCCGGCGCACTTCTCGCACTGCTCGTCGTGGCCGGAGCCGGCATCGCGTTCCGTCACCCGCTGACCCGCGTTCCCGAGAACGCGATGAAATACGTCGTGGGGATCATGCTCACATCCTTCGGCACGTTTTATGCAGGGGAGGGGATCGGCGTCCACTGGTGGGGCGACGACCTCAGCCTCCTGGTGTTGATCGCGACCTATGGGATCGCGTCCATTGGGTTCGTCTGGTTCCTGCGGCGTCCGGCACGCCGGACCGCGCCTTCCGGGCTCGGCCGGGCGGTCAAGGCCGTCGTCCTCGAAGTGTGGGGGTTGTTCGTCGACGACGGCGCCGTGGCAATGGTCGCGGTGGTGGCGCTTCTCGCTGTTGCGTTGTTCGTCCAGCATCAGGGCGACGGGCACAACATCGCCGGCGTGCTGTTGATTGCCGGGGTGGTGATCGCGGTGGGCGTGGGGTTGTCGACCGCCGGGCGGGTGGCTCGCAAGCCGTGAAGCCCGATGCACCGAGTGATCCGTTACCCGGTGTCGCGCTCGGCCAGAATCCGCCTCGCGTCGGGGGTCCTTAAAGGAGACGATCGTCAGAGGAGACGATTGTCCGTGGGGACGCGGGAGGCGAGGTTCCGCGGCGCGCATCCTGCCAAACCTTGCGCAAACACCGCGCAAACGTGACCAGACATCACCGCCTGACGCCGTGAACTGTTCGCAGAGCGGAACACATTTCCAGGGGCTTGACGTACTACCACTGACAGGGCGATCATGTCGCCGTCAGATCGACCCCGGCAGCCTGTTGAGTGGAGAACTGGTGACCGGATTCATGTCATCTATGGCGTGGCAAGTTTGGGAGAGCGCGGTCGCTTCGCACCGTGCGCGTGTCCGTGATCTTCCGTGTGCACCCTGCACCGTTGTCGTTATCCTCTCCGCCGTAACTGCGACCCGCCCACTTAAAGAGGTATGGCAAGCATGCGATTGAGAATCTGGGTCCTCGTCGGTGGCGTCGTGGTGTTCGGCGTGCTGGTCGGGTTCTTTGTCACGCGCTTCCTGAATCCCACGCCGGAGCAGATCACTGCCACGACCACCTCCACGACGTTGCAGGGGCGACCCGTGGTGGACTTCAACCTCACCACGGTCGCTGCAGTCGGGACCGCCGGACAGGGTGGTGGAGAGCATCCGAACTGGGTCGGGTACCTGCCAACCACGTTCCTCAAGGTTCCTGCGGGCGCGGTGGTGCACATGACCATCGACCAACAGGACGGCCAGACGGGCCTGCGCAACGAGTACTTCGGTCTCGTCAGAGGCACGGTCAACGACCAGATGACGGTCGACGGCAAAGTGATGAGCGCCCTCAACCCGGCGCTCGCCGCGCACACCTTCACGATTCCTGACCTCGGCGTGAGCGTTCCCCTCGAAGGCGTCGCGGACAACGCACCGGCCAACGCGCAGATCGTCGTGCAATTCGATTTCGTGGTCCCGGACAAGCCGGGATTGTTCCGCTGGCAGTGCTTCGTTCCTTGCGCGGCAGGGACGCTCTACGGCAACGGCGGGCCGATGCAAACCCTCGGCTACATGGCCGGCGAGCTGCAGGTGGGCTGACCGATGAGAAACAGAGCCACCGCGACCCGAATCGTCATCATCGTCTGGGCCGTCGCCGCGATTGCAGGCGACATCGCCCTTGCACTGGCGCCGATACCGCCAGGTCAGGCCTCTGACCTGGCTTCGAGCGAGAGCTTCACGATCCTGCTGCTCGCCGAAATCGCATGGCCCGTCTTCTCGGCCGTGCTTGCGGCGCTGTTCTTCACCCTCGTCGTCAACCGGCTCGCCCCGCCGACTGCCGAGGTGAGCGCAGAGGCGCTCCGCGGCAACAGCCGCGCCGCGACGATCTGGATCGTTACCACGCTAGTCGTCGTGCTCAGCCTCGCGGTCTACGGCACTGTGGCGCTCGCCATCGATCAGCCGGGCGATGGCATCTCCACCGATTCCTCCGCGCTGCCGATGCCGACATCGACGAGCCAGCCACTCGAAGTGCAGGTCATCGCTCAGCAGTGGTGGTTCACGTATCGCTATCCCACGTTATGGCGGCATCGAGACCGCACAACTGGTGCTCCCCGTCAACCAGAAGATCCAGTTCCACGTCACGTCGCTCGACGTCGTCCACTCCTTCTGGTTCTATGCGCTCGGAGTGAAGGCTGACGCGGTGCCGCTCAACGACAACGTGGTGACGGCAACTCCCACGCAGATCGGCACCTATCGAATCCAATGCTGCCGAGCTCTGCGGCCTCTGGCACGGCAACATGTCCGACGACACCGCGATGGTTGTGAGTCCATCTGATTTTGCTGCCTGGATTCAGCAAGAGACGGCCCTCGATGCGCCAATCATGAAATACCTGTTGCCGTACAGCCACACGTACGAACCGTCGCCAACCATCTATGGATCGTGATGATGTTCGACACTCATTCGCACACAAGGGGAAAGCTGACGTGGATGCTGTAACCACCGCACGGCCGCCGATGTCGACACCGCCGACACTGGCTCGCCGGCTCAACGAGTGGGGGCTACCACTGGGAGTCGTCGGCTCCGTGATCGGATTCATCATCGGCTTCGCAGTCGGCACGCACGCTATCCCGTACTCGTTTGGTGAGGACAACTCCCTCGGTTCCGATCCAGGAATCCTCCTCGGGTATGCCCTGAGCGTCGTCGGTTTCCTTGCGGGCATGGGCTTCCTCAACTATCCGATCGGCCGCCTCTTCGGCGCAAAGCGCCCGTCCGAGGAGGACAACGCCTACATGCACGGCGAGAATGGAGGATTGAGCAAGTACTTCCGGATGACCACGGACCACAAGGTCATCGGACTCCAGTACCTGGTGATGATCCTCACGTTCCTTTTCGTCGGTGGGCTCGGCGCGATGTTCATCCGGACCGAGCTGCTCACCCCATCACCGACCGTTGCCACCGCTCAGTCGTACCTCACGCTGGTCGGGTTGCACAGCACGCTGATGATCTTCATGGCGTCAGCCGCGATCATCGGGCCATTCGGCAACTACTTCGTGCCGATCATGATCGGCACGAGAAACATGGCCTTCCCGCGCCTCGAGGCGCTGACGTTCTGGCTCTTGCCGCCGGCCGGTTTGATCCTGCTCTCCACCGTGTTCCTCGGTGGGTTCACCACTGGGTGGACCGGCTACGCGCCGCTCGCCGACCAGAACGTCCTCGGCATGGACTCATATCTGATGGCCTTCGCGCTGATCGGATTGTCGATCGGACTGTCCGGCGTGAACATGATCGCGACGATCATGACCAAGCGGGCTCCGGGGATGCCCTTGAGCCGCATGCCGATCTTCGTCTGGTCGGTGCTCGTCACGTCCTTCCTCGGCGCACTTGCAGCACCTGCTCTTATCGCAGCAGTCCTCATGGAGACGATCGACCGTTCGTTTCAAACGACGCTCTTCGTCCCGGCGGGTGGTGGCTCCCCGTACCTCTGGGAGAACCTGTTCTGGTTCTTCGGACATCCGGAGGTGTACATCTTCGTCGTGCCGGCCTTCGGCTTGGTGATGGAGATGCTCCCGGTCTTCACGCGGCGACCACTCTGGGGCTATCGCGTCGGCGTTGGAGGGATGGTGGGGATCGGGTTACTCAGCTTCGTGGTGTGGCAGCACCACTTGTTTGTGAGCGGTCTTGCGCCGTCGCTGCGACCTTTCTACATGTTCTCGACGGAGATGATCTCGGTACCGACCGGCATCATCTACCTGGTCGCACTGGGAACCCTGTGGCGCGCGCGGACACGCTTCACGGCACCCATGCTGTTCATCTTCGGCTTCCTCTTCAACTTCCTGATCGGCGGGTTCACAGGAGTGTTCCTGTCTGACGTGCCGAGTGACTTCACGCTGCACGCGAGCTACTTCGTGCAGGCGCACTTCCACTACACGATCATGGGTGGCGAGGTCTTCGCGCTTATGGCAGCGATCGTGTACTACCTCCCGAAGATGACCGGAAGAACGATGGATGTCAAGTTGCTGCGATTCCAGTTCTGGGCGGTGTTCATCACGTTCAACGGAACGTTCATCTCGCTCATTACTGTGGGCATCCTCGGGATGCCGCGACGCGTGATCAGCTATGCCGCATACCTGCAGCCGCTGAACATCAGCGCTACGGTGTTCGCGTACGGCCTTGGGCTTTCGATGACACTCTTCCTTGGCATCCTGCTCTGGGAGGTGTTCATCAAGCAGCGCGTGGCAGCCAGCAACCCGTGGGAATCGCTCGGGGTCGAATGGCAGGTGCCCACTCCGGTCCCGACCTTCAACTTCGATCAGGTACCGGTCTCGTGGTCACTTCCATATGACTACGACACGGGAAAGCCTGCGGCAGACTTCGGCCCGGCAGTGCCGGCATTGAGTGGAGCCTGAGCATGAGTGACGTCAGTCCCACCGGACTCACCGTGATCGACGATGTCGAAGGCGGTGGTCGAACGCTCATCTTCACCTCGCGTCTGGTCATGGCCGCCAACACGACGCTCCAACTCAGCCTGCTGTTCGCATTCCTCTATCTTCGAGCCAATAACTTTGGGGGCATGTGGCACCCGAGTACCACCGGCACGCCGCCACAGGCGCTGGCGCTTATCTCTCTCGCGTTTCCGCTGATCGCGCTCGTGGCGCTCTGGGCGGTTTGGAACGCCGTGAGCAAGGCACGCGATACCAACGCGATCAGTGGTTTGTTGTGGCTCGCCCTGCTGGCGGCGGTGCTCACCGGCGCCGTTCGGATCCTGCTCATGTATCAGTTCAATTGGGAACTGGACAGCGCCGGCGCGTACGCCGATCTGTCGACGATCTGGTACGGAGTCATGCTTGGTGAGTTCATCCTCGTCGGCCTTTGGTTGCTCAGTCTCGTCATGGGTCACGTGCGGGGGAACGACCGGCTCAGCGTGTCACAGGCCCGAGCTGTTCTCGACCAGTGGGCATACATCACGGGCGTGTCGATTGCGGTGTACCTGCTGGTCCAGTACGTCAAGTAGGGCTGCATGCTCTGGCCACCGCTGTTTGACTGGAGTTTCGAGCCAGTACCGATCGTAGGAAGCGCGACTGCCGCCTACCTCTACTGGCGCGGGCGCCGGACCGGAGCGATGGCCCTCGGACGTTCGACGTCGTGGGACAACGGTGACACCGCATTCGTGCTCGGCATCGGCGCACTGCTCCTCGCGCTGGTCTCGCCGATCTCGTACTTCGACACTACCCTGCAGTGGGACCACATGGTGCAGCACGTGCTCCTGCTGCTCGTCGCGCCACCGCTGATCCTGCTCGCGGATCCGTTCCGCACGGTGTGGGCCGGCTACCTGGCTGCACAGGGGCGCCCGATCGTGATCGAAGGGACGTGGCCCGCGCGCGTGATGGGCAAGCTCCACTCGGGTCCGAGGGCGGCGGCGCTGGTGGTGACCGTCTTCAGCGTCGATCTCCTCCTCTGGCACCTGCCCCCGATCTACAACGCGACCTTGCGGATGGCATCGGTGCACGATCTGGAACACCTCACGTTCCTCGTGGTCGGATTGCTGTTCTGGGATCAGGTGATCAGCCCGCTGCAAGCTCCGGGACGGTTGTCGCTCGTCGGGCGAGGCGTGGTGGTGCTGGTCGGCATGTTCGTCAGCTGGGGGCTCGCGATCGTGATCGGCTACGCGACACATCCGCTCTACGCTTACCCGGTGCCGCACGGAGGATTGAGCCTTCTTGGGGATCAGGAGATCGCTGCGGGAGTGATGTGGGTGCCTGGCGGGGTTCCATTTCTCATCGCCCTGCTGTATCTCGGCATCCGCTGGTTCGAGTTGGATGACCGCGCCGGGTCCACCGCGGCAGTGGCGCAGCCATGATGGTCCGGGAACGCCTCATGATCGGTTGCGCGCTCGTGTTGTGCGCCTCCGCGTGCGGGACAGCGAAATCCGCAGCGGTCCCCACGTCGCAGGTCACCGCGTCCGGTGGCCCGACCCTCACCGGGAAGGACGTCAGCATCACGTCGTTCCGCGGCCGTCCGGTGGTGCTGATCTTCTGGGCGTCCTGGTGTGGACCCTGCCATGATGAGCAGCCGGCACTGAACACGGCGTACACGCAGTGGTCGCCTCGCGGTGTTGTGTTCCTGGGCGTTGACCTTCGCGACACGACCACTCCCGCGCTCGCGTTCCAATCGGAGTTCAAGGTGCCGTATCCCAGCATCGCCGACACCAACGCGACCCTGGCGATCGACTACCGTATTCCCTCGGCGCCGTCCTTGGTCTTTCTCAATGCGCAGGGCAAGGTCGCGGATGTTGTCCTTGGGGCGCTCGGCACCATGAGCGTCGCCGATTTCAATGCGGAGCTCACAACGCTGCTGGCATCGCCGGCCGCGAGCGCGTAGGAGAGGGGATGCAGACCAGCGCAGACATCGTCATCGGCGGTTCGGAGGGGACCGGCGTGCCCACCGTGGCCGTTGACGTCGCCCGTCGCCGATCGACGCAGCTCCGCGCGACCGCTCGCGATTACGTGAGCCTGACCAAGCCTCGCATCATCGTCCTCCTTCTCATCACGGAGATCGCGACGATGATCATCGCCGCGCGGGGGATACCATCGCCATGGTTGCTGCTGTGGGCCGCGCTCGGTGGCGCACTCGCATCCGGCGGGTCGGGCGCGATCAACTGCTGGTACGACCGCGACATCGACCGTGTCATGGCGCGCACGTGCACCCGCCCGCTCCCATCGGGACGCATTCTGCCATGGCAGGCGCTCACGTTCGGTGTCTCGTTGATCGTCGCATCCGTGCTCGTCTTCAGTCTCGCCGTGAATCTGCTGTCGGCCGCGCTGGCACTCGGCGGTGGGTTGTTCTACGTGTTCATCTACACGATGCTGCTGAAGCGACGGACCCCGCTGAACATCGTCATCGGCGGTGCCGCAGGTGCCTTTCCGCCACTGGTGGGTTGGGCCGCGGTGCAGGGCAACATCGGCTGGCCGGCGTTCGTCCTTTTCGCGGTGGTGTTCCTGTGGACGCCGCCACACTTCTGGTCACTCGCACTCCTGCTCCGTCGCGACTACCGCAACGCCAGCGTGCCGATGTTGCCCGGCATCATCGGAACAGCCAGGACGCACCGGCGGATCCTTCTTTATCTTGCGGTGCTGATCGCAGCGAGTTTGTTGCCGGGGCTCGTTCTCGGTATCGGGTACACGATCGGCGCGGCCATTCTTGGGGCGTGCTACGTCGGGCTTGCCCTCTGGGCCCGCGCCGATGGATCGTCACGCGCAGTCGCGCTGCTGTTCCATTACTCGCTCGCGTATCTCGCGCTCATCTTCGTGGTGGGCGCTGTGGCGGCGGTCGTCCTGGGCTGACGGCTCGGGCTCAGCTCGAGAGGATTCTCCCAAGGGCATGCGGCTAGCGCTTGATCAGCGAGGCGCGCACCTTGCGTTGCATTCGCCAGGCTCGCTGAACCACCGGAAAGCCCGGCAAGCCGCGAAGCCGCGAGATCTGTCGCAATGCCTCCTCGTGCTCGCGCGACTTCGCTCGGAGCACTTCCCAGGAAAGGCGAAAACGCTCGCCCAGGAGTTCCTGCGACGTGGTCACTGGCGACTTGCGCATGACGAACCCGAATTCAAAGCCGCCGGGAACGTCTTCGACAAACACAGCATCCAGCAATTCCCACTGCATTCCCATCTCGACAATTGTGTGCACCAGGACTGGCAGGAACTCATCCTCCGACCAGCAATGCACGTGGATTGACCGCTGCCGGTTCAGTTCGAACTGCTCGCGTTCCTGATCGGGCGTCCAGTTCGGATCCCACACGTCCGTCTTGCGCAGGTAGTCCTCGATGTGCTCGTCGCTGACAACTGTGACCCGATCTCGGTGATCGGCGATGAGATGAGCCAACGGCGTGGCAGCCCGCTTTCGATCAAAGGTGTGGCGTCGATCAGGGAGATAGACGAGCACGACCGCGCCTGGCTTGAGGACCCGGTAGATCTCGCTGAGCTGTGTGAGCGGATCGGCGAGGTGCTCGAGAAGGTGGCTTGCGATCACGAAGTCCTGACTCGCGTCATCGAGAGCGGAGAGGCGATCGACATCGAGGTTGGCAACAATGTCGGGCTTGGGGAATGTCGCGCCGGCCTCGATGTTGGTGAACAGCGCGAGGTTCTCCTCGGGCTGCCATCGATCCACGTAGCGCACAGACACTCCGGGGTACGGAATCGGCATCGGATGATGTCCTGGTCCGAGCTCCACGCCCGAGCCGTTGAGAAAACGCGTGAGCAGCCCTCGCGGGTTCGGGCTCACGGGAGCGAGTGTCTGGGTCATGGCCTGTACCGCCGACTGGGATCGCACGCGGCGGCGGGAGCCCCGACGAGGCGAGAGGCGACGAGGGGTTCCACGCTGCGGCGATCCTAGCATCCGGCCATTCGATGGAGCCGCCCGCGTGTCACGAGCCGCCCGTGTGTCACGAGCCGCACGACGGCATTGACACCCGGAAGGTGATCGCATACGTTGCAGGTCCATCTCGGTACGGGAAGAACACGTCATCCTGAGTCAGCACAAGCGCAACGTCCTCCTCTCCACGCTCTTCGCCGTACTCCTTGCCGGAGTCACTGCAGCACCGACCACGATCGGTGCGGGCGCCGCTCCGGGGCCTGCGACTAGCGGCGCCGCCGCTCGCATGGCACGCGCGGCTGATATCGCGCACGCCGAGCTTGGGCGCACCGCCAGACCCGTCTGCGGGGCGGTGCAGCTCGGATTCGTGCGCTGCCTCGAGTTGGTCGACAAGGCTCCGCAGGGGTTCTCGCCACTCACCAGCCCCGACGGCTACGGTCCGGCCGACCTGCAGAGCGCATACGCGCTTCCGTCGACGACCAACGGCACAGGGAGGACCATCGCCGTCGTGGATGCGTACAACGATCCGGACGCGGCATCGGATCTGGCGACGTATCGATCAACGTACGGGCTCCCAACCTGCACGACAAGCAATGGATGTTTCCGCCAGGTCAACCAATCGGGCGGGACGTCGCTGCCCGCGGACAACGTTCAGTGGGCGAGTGAAATCTCACTCGACCTCGACATGGTCTCGGCCACCTGCCCGAACTGCCACATCCTGCTGGTCGAAGCGTCGATTCCCTACAGCACAGACCTCGGCGCTGCGGAAGACGAGGCCGTCGCTCTCGGCGCCACCGAGATCTCGAACAGCTACGGCGGCCCTGAGGGGACGTTCGACCAAGGTACCGACCATTACTACGACCATCCGGGTATCGCGATCACCGCGGGAAGCGGTGACGACGGCTACGGTGTCAATTACCCCGCGGCTTCGCCGTACGTGACCGCCGTCGGTGGGACGACCCTCAATCTGTCGGGCAACAGCAGGGGTTGGTCCGAGCTGGCATGGGATGGAGCTGGGAGCGGCTGCAGCGCGTACGAAAGTCGCCCGTCATGGCAGTCGAGCAACCCGAACATCGCTGCTGTCTGCGCGCGCAGAGCGGTCGCGGATGTCTCGGCCGTTGCAGACCCAGGCACCCCAGTGGCGGTCTACGACACCTACGGCTTGGGCGGCTGGGGTCTTGCCGGGGGGACGAGCGCCTCGACGCCGATCATCGCCGGGGTCTTCGCGCTGACGTCGAATGCCGCCGCCTTCGGTACAGGCTATCTGTACAGCCACACAGCCGGTCTGAACGACGTGACGTCAGGCTCGAACGGCAGCTGCGGCGGCAGCGCGCTGTGCACGGCAACGACTGGGTGGGATGGGCCTACCGGCCTCGGAACTCCCAACGGCATCAACGCTTTCGGCACGGGTGGCAAGCCGATCGTCAGCGGGGTCGTGCCTGCCACCGGACCGGTTGCGGGTGGTGAGACGGTGACGGTGCTCGGCTCCGGGTTTTCGTCACCAATGACCGCAACAATCGGGGGGACGTCAGTCACCCCGACGGCGATCACGTCCGTCTCCTTTCGATTCGTTACCCCCGCAGCGAGTGCAGGCTACGTCCAGGTCCAGGCGACGACGGCGATTGGCGCGAGTGCGCTCACGGCACAGTCCGGCTACATCTATACGGCGCTCAGCAACTACACGGCCCTCCCAACGCCGTTCCGCATCCTCGACACGCGGGCGTTGACCTGCGTCCAGTGCGCGGGCGGCGCGCTGGGCCCGGTGGCCACGCGGACGGTCCCGATCACGGCGTATACCGATCCGAGGACGCATGAGAATGTCCCTGCGGGCGCGACGGCGGTGGTCATCAACGTGACCGCAGTGGCTGGCACTGCCACGAGCCTGCTCGCCGCCTATCCGGCCGGCACGTATCAGCCGACCGCGTCGAATCTCAACTTTCCCGCGGGAAAGGCCGTTCCCAACCTTGTCACCGTCACGCTCGGCGAGAGTGGCGCGATCAACATCTATAACGCCGCCGGAAGCGTGAACGTGCTCGCCGACGTCGAGGGATATTTCGCGCCGGATCCGTCGAGTGACGCGAGCGGCGAGTTCCACGCCATCACCCCGGTTCGTGTCTGCGACACGCGACCGACCTCGCCCACAATCGCGTGCAAAGCACACGGCGCGCTGATCGGGACGACGCCGCTCATCGTCGACGTGACCACCGGCGCGGGTATTCCGAGCAACGGCAATGCCGCGGCAGCCGTGCTCAACATCACCGGTGTCGCGGGCAACGCCCTGACCTTCCTGAGCGTGTTTCCGACCACATCGACCGGAACCTGTGCGTACAGCGGCAGCACCGCCCCGACCTTTTCGATGCTCAACCTCACCGCGGGCGTTGTGGAGGCGAATCGGGTGATTGTGGGACTCGGACCGTCGGCGCCGGGCGGCAATGACACATCGGTGTGCGTGTATAACGCGGCCGGGACGATCAACGTGCTCCTCGATGCCAACGGCTGGTTTGGCGGAACGGGCGCCGGAGTGGGGGACCAGTACCAGGCGATCAGCCCGAGCCGCATCTGCGACACCCGCACGGCGTCCGGGTATCCGTGCGCCGGCGAGACGATCGGCCCGAACAGCCACGACGTCGTGGCCGTGGCGGGTGTTGGCGGCATTCCGAGCTCCGCTTCGGCGAAGCCGCCGCTCGCCATCATCGCCAACCTCACCGCGATCGCACCCACCCAGGCCACCTACATGTCGATCTACCCCGCGAATCTCTCGACACCTCCGGTGGTGTCCGACATCAACGCATATCCGCAAGAGGTCCTCCCAAACCTCGTGGTGGTGGAACTCGATCCGAGCGCGGGAGGGGACGACGGCGACGTCGACCTCTACAACGCGGCCGGCATCGTGAACGCGGTGCTCGACGTCGAGGGCTGGTTCCAGTAGGAATCAGTCGACCGCAGGTGGTGGCTCGGGGCTGGCACCAGACTGCGCCGGCGACCGGCCCGGCTCTGCGTGATGAGCCAGGCCGGCCACAACGGCGCGATCCACGAGCGTTAGTGGCCTAACGCGGCCGTCGCCTGAGAATCCATCGTCGACTCGATCGTCGAGACATTGGACGAGGTTGGGTTCTGAAGGAACTGGATCAGGTCCGCCCAGAGCTTCGGCTCCCAGCTTCCCTGAAGATCGTCGAGGCTGAACACGAAGCTGCTCGCATTGACGAGGGCTTTGGCGTCGGCCTGGCTCACGGGATCCGGGTACGCGCTCTGCGGCACCTGGTTGTTCGGCGACGCGAACCCACCGAGGTGCGCCCAGATGGTGCCGGGCTCAGGTCCCGCAAGGTACTTGATGAGCGCAATTGCCTGCGGCGATGACTTGAGCAACATCGCCACGTCACCCGCTCCCTGGATTGCGGTGTTGTTTGCGCTATCGGCGGAAGGCGCTGGGAAGGCGAAGAAGTTGTAGCAGGGGGTTGTCGCGGGGTTGATCGTGCATGCGGCACCGCCGGCCCCGGTGGTTCCAGGTGTGTAGTTCGCAGAGTTGCCGGTGATCTCGCTGACGACGAAGTCGGCCTCGATCACCATCGCAGCCTGGGGCTGTGCGGGTGGCTTCGGAAACACCTTGTCGACGCACGCGGGATAGGTGTTGGAAAGCGAGCCTGAGAGTCCACCGAGAAGGTACGACCTGTTCCCGACGAGTTGGGCCATGGTGGTGAACGCCGTGGTCACCGTTGGATCAGTCCACTTGAGGGTGTGGGCAGCCAACTTGTCGTAGTCGGCCGCGCCGGCGGTCTTCAGATAGATGTTCTGCCACATGTCGGCGACTGGCCAGCCGACATCCGTGCAGAGCGAGAACGGCGTCGTACCGGCCGCCTTCAATTGCGCGGCGTCGGTGAGCAGTTGCTCCCACGTCGTCGGGGGCGACGTGATCCCGGCGGCAGTGAAGAGCGCCGGGTTGTACCAGATCGTGTTCTTGTTCGCGCCCTTGAACCACACGCCGTACTGCACACCGTTGTAAGTCGCCAGGGTGTTCCACGCCGACCCGAAGTTCGACGTCAGGCTGCCGAGGATGCTCGTCAGCGGCTTGATCGCGCCCTGCTTCGCAAGGGTGTCGAGGGTGCCCGGGTCAGGAACCAGCGCAACGTCAGGCGGCGAACCGCCGGCCACCGCTGCGGTGAGGGCGGTGTCCATGTTGTTGCCTTTCCCCTGGTAGTTCACGGTGATGCCCGTATCGGCCTCGAACGGCGCCAGCGCCGCCTGGAAATCCTGCTGCTCCTGTGCCGTCCATTCGGCCCAGAGCGTCACCGATCCGCCGATCTTCGCGCTCGATGAACCGGAGCTCGAGGATGATGCGGCGGGCGTCGATGTCGAACCGCATGCAGTCGCGATTCCCAGGACTCCGGCTGTCACCACCGCCAGCTTGCCGAGCGTGCTGACCTGCGTCATAGAGATCCTCCTCACGGGGGCACGTCCAAATTAGCCGCACCCCAGTGGCCTTAATTTGTTCGAGCACCGGTGTACTCCACATGTACGGGAAACGCAACTGCCTCAAATCCGTCCTCATACCAATGGGTGATGCCGGTCACTCGGTGATACCGGTTGCGGTCGGAGGCCCGCAGACGTAGCATCTCCGGCACTGTGGTGAGGGCCTAGGCGTGGCGGTTGCCGTTCCGACTGCGGAAGAGTCCGTTCCGAGTTCGCCCGCAGGCGAGATCCTCCCGACCACGAGCAAACCGGCAGGAGGCGGTGGGTTCCGCAGCCACCTCGGATCCCTGCTCTTTCTGCTCCCGGGTGCGTTGTGGCTGCTGCTGATCGTCGTCTACCCGCTGATAGCGACGGTCATCCGCAGCTTCTTCGACGCCAGCGGTCAGAACTTCATCGGCCTCGGCAACTACCAGTCCATCTTTTCGACGACCGACATCATCGTTTCGCTCAAGAACAACGTTGTCTGGGTGGTGCTGTTCCCGTTTCTGGTGACGTTCTTCGGGCTCGTGTTTGCGGTGCTCACCGAGCGCATCCGGTGGTCGACGGCGTTCAAGACCATCGTGTTCATGCCACTGGTGTTCAGCGCGACCGCCGCCGGCCTGACCTGGGCGTCGATCTTCTTCATCGATCCGCATACCGGCCTCGTCAATGCCGCAATTCAAGGCGTCAGCAATGCGGTCGCTCCTCCCGGGCTCTACCCGATCGATCCGACCACGGGGCAAACGGTGTCGAGCCTTGCCGCGAGTGACGTGCAAACGGGAACCGGCGGCACGCTGGAAAGCAAGGCGACGGTGACCGCTGGGAGCACGATCAACCTCGGCCTGATCGGCATCAGCCCGGTGACGTTGCAGACCAACGGAGCCGCGACGGCAGTGCTCCCTTCGGCGGTATCAGGAGCAGTGACCGGTCTGGTGTGGCGCGACTTCTCGCCGACGCATCCCACGGTGCGCGGGCAGGTATTCCCCGACGAGGATGGGATTCCCGGCATGAAGGTCTCGCTCCTCGAACTCGAGTGGCGCCGTCAGCGCGACCACCACGACCGCCAATAACGGGACGTTCAAGTTTGACGGCGTCGGTTCAGGCAACTTCCGCGTGCAGATCACGGCCAACAATTTCCAGGCCGGGTTCAATGGGATCTTCTTCCTCGGCACGCAGTCGCTCACACCGACGAGCTCTCTGAATCCGACGCTGCAGGCGATCTTCAGCCTGCCGATCGTTGATATCGCGATGATCATCGCCTACCTGTGGATCTGGGCCGGGTTCGCAATGGTCGTGATCGGTGCGGGACTCGCCGCGCTCAATCGCGAGGTCCTCGAGGCGGCCCAGATCGACGGCGCAAGCGAATGGCAGACCTTGCGCCGCGTGACTGTGCCGATGTTGCGACCGGTGCTCGTCGTTGTCTTCGTGACCATGCTTATCAACGTGCTCAAGATCTTCGACATCATCCTCAACATGGCTGCGCCGTCTTCGCAGGGTGGGGCTGCAACGCTCGCGGTTGACATCTACAACGACTTCTCGACACCGACCGGCGAGGGGCTCGCCGCCGCCCTCGCGGTGGTGCTCTTCATCCTCGTCATCCCCGCCATGCTGTTCAACCTCAAGAGGATTCGCGGATGAGTGTGCAGGCTGCGTCATTGCCCGTCGCCGCGCCGGCGCACAAATCCCGGCGGCGTCTTCGCCCATCGCGCATCGTCATCAACGTCGTCCTGGCGGCGATCGCGATCTTCTGGCTGGTGCCCTCGGTGGGCATTCTCATCATTTCGCTCCGGCCCAACAGCACCTTCGAGCAGTCCGGCTGGTGGACGGTCTTCACAGCGCCGGCGCAGTTGACATTCAGCAACTATCAGGCCCTGTTCTCCGCTGGGTTCAAACCCGGTGGCGTGCTCGATTCCGTGACGACTTCGATCGCGATCACGGTGCCCGTGACGATTCTCGTCACAGTGATTTCGAGCCTCACCGCGTACTCGCTGGTATTTGGCAGGTGGCGTGGAAGAACGGTGGTATTTCTGCTCATCGTCGCGATGCTCGTGCTGCCCCTGCAGATGGCGCTCATCCCCGTCGCGAGCCTGTTCAAGGTGTTCGATAACGCCACGGGTCTGCAACTCTTCGGCTCCGTGCTCGGCGTGATCATCTTTCACGTGGCGTTCGGGCTGCCGTTTGGCATCTTCCTGATGCGCAACTTTTATTCGGGGATCCCGCATGACCTCCTCGAAGCCGGCCGGATCGACGGGGCGGGGGAGTGGACACTCTTTCGCAAGGTCGTCATGCCGATCGGCATCCCAGCGCTGGCGTCGCTCGCCATCTTTCAGTTCATCTGGGTGTGGAACGACCTGCTCGTCGCCCTGATCTTTCTCTCGGGCAATCCGCATTACACGCTGACGCTTTTCCTGTATTCCTACGTGCGTTCGCTGTCTTCCAACTACTGGGTCATCTCCACCGGCGCGATCATCTCGATCATCATCCCGCTTATCGTGTTCTTTGCCTTCCAAAGATATTTCGTCCGTGGCGTGCTCGCCGGGGCGGTGAAATGAGGAGCGTGTCATGGCCGGCGTAGTCCTCGACGATCTGACCAAGCGCTACGACGGCGGCGGCGCACTCGCCGTCAACAACTTGAACCTGGACATCAAAGATGGCGAGTTCGTCTGCCTGGTCGGCCCGTCGGGCTGCGGCAAGACCACGGCACTGCGCATGATTGCCGGACTCGAGGAGATCACCAGCGGCGAGGTGCGCATCGGCGATCGTGTCGTGAACAACCTGCCGCCGCGCGATCGCGACATCGCCATGGTGTTCCAGAGCTATGCGCTCTATCCGCACATGAGCGTGCGCGACAACATGGCGTTCGGACTGCAGTTGCGCAAGACACCCAAAGCGGACATCGACAAGGCGGTCAACGAGGCCGCGCGCATCCTCGACCTGGACCGCTACCTCGACCGCAAGCCAGGGCAGCTCTCCGGAGGACAGCGGCAGCGCGTCGCACTTGGCCGCGCGATCGTTCGTGAGCCGTCGGTCTTTCTCATGGACGAGCCACTCTCGAACCTCGATGCAAAGCTCCGAGTGCAGACACGCGCCGAGATCGCACGGATGCACACACGCCTGCAGGCGACGATGATCTACGTCACGCACGACCAGGTCGAGGCGATGACCATGGGCGACCGCATCGCCGTCATCAACGAGGGAGTGTTGCAGCAGGCGGGGACTCCGAAAGAGTTGTATGAGCTCCCCCAGAATCGTTTCGTCGCGGGCTTCATCGGGTCGCCGTCCATGAACTTCATCGATCTCAAGGTCTCGCAGGACGGTGGTGTGCTCAAACTCACGGGCGATGGCGCCGAGATGCGTCCCGACGACACGCAGTCGGCGCTGCTGCGCACCCTCGGCCTGGACACGGTGACGATTGGATTCCGGCCCGAGCACCTTGACCTTGCCGCGGTGCCGGGACCTGGACTCAGTGTCACGGTGGTCGTGGACGTGGTCGAGTTCCTCGGCAACGACGAACTCATTCACGGCAGCAGCGAGGGGCACGACGTGGTCGCGATCATCGACGCGGACAACACGCTCAAGGTCGGCCAGTCCGTGACTCTCTCGGCAACGCCGCGCCGGCTGCACCTGTTCAATCCGACGACGGGCCTTCGGATCGCCGAGGACTCGACGCCTGTGGCCGGCGGCGTCGCCACGCGCATCTCGACGGGGTAACTGGCACTGACCTCAAGATTGTGCTACAATCTGCTGCAGGACCAATCCCCCTGGAGCAATTGAAATGGTAAAAACAGTCTGGCTCACACTTCGAGCCCTCTACGGCATGGAAACCGGACGCCCCTGCCGGGCGTGCGGCGCGGCGATTTCGAGTCGGGACGCTTTCGGCTCGAGCGAAGGCGTTTGCCGCCTGTGCCGCGACCGCGCCGACTCGAACGTCTAGCAGCCACCTTCGCGCCTGATCGCGTGATCCGTCACTGCGTCACGGCGTGATCCGCCGGCAGACAACGTCCCGCGTCGAGACGCTCGAGGACGAACTCGAGCGTCTTGTGCTCGACGGCCGGTTCACGCCGGGCGAACACCTCGGCGAGATCGCTCTTGCGGAAGAGTTCGACGTAGGGCGCAATACCCTGCGTGCGGCATTCGACGGCCTGGTGCGCCGCGGGCTGCTCGTCAAGTCGCGCAACCGCGGGGTCTTCGTGCGCGCGCTCACCGCGCATGACCTTGCCGAGATCTACGAACTCCGCACCGCACTCGAGGTCCAGGCCTCGCGCATGCTGGCCACCCGCGCGTGGGTGCCGGACGCCGCAAGAACCGCGCTGGCGCAGCACCATCGTCTCAGCCCGCGCTCCTCGCAGCGCGCGGTTGTCGAAGCAGATCTCGCGTTTCACCGCGCGTTGATCATCGGGACGGGCAACGCTCGTCTCATCCGCGCGCACAAGCACCTGGAGGTCGAGATCCTCCTGTGTCTTGCGCAACTCGTCCGCGGATACGCGACGGTCGGCCAGCTCGCCGGCGAACATGAAGCCGTCATCGAGGCGATCGAAGGTGGCACACCGGAGGCCGCCGAGGCTGTGACGCGACGCCACCTCGAGAACGCCACGGCCTGGCTCGTCGAACGCGCCAACACGGACGCGGATCCGCTTTACGCGGTCGGTTTGGCAGCGGTGAGCAAGTCCAGCGAACGCGGATAGACTTCGTCGATCAGCGGGCTGGAGAGCACGAAGTCCGCAGTGGCGCGGTTGCATGCCATCGGGATGTTGTGCACGACGGCGATACGCAGGAGCGCCTTCACGTCGACGTCGTGGGGATGGGGCTCGAGCGGATCCCAGAAGAAGATGATCACGTCAATTCGCCCTTCGGCGATCGCGGCTCCGACCTGCTGATCACCACCGAGTGGTCCCGTGAGGAACCGGTGGACGGGCAGACCCAGTTCATTCGCGACCATCGAACCGGTCGTCCCGGTGCCGAGCAGATCGTGGCGCGCGAGGGTGTCGCGGTTGAAGCGCGCCCACTCGAGCATGTCGGCCTTCTTGTTGTCATGCGCGATCAGCACGATCTGCTTTCGCTTGGGACCTGTACTTGGCACGGTGGCCTCCGGGCTGAGCTGCTGCGGGTACGATCAGGATTGTAGCACAATATCAGCCATCGCTAGCTCCGGCAAGACCAGGAGCTAGCGCCGCCGGGCCGCGTCGGTCCCTCCCCGTAGTCTATGTGGCGTGCTGAAAGCCACGCCCGCCGCGCTCCGCCACCGCGATTTCGCGTTGCTGTGGTCCGGGCAGAGCGTCTCCCTGGTCGGTGATGGCATCTACACAGTCGCGCTCGCGCTCGAGACGTTGCGTATCGACAACCACCCGATCGCGCTGTCGCTTGTCCTTGCCGCGCGGCTGCTTCCGACAGTGCTTCTGCTCCTGGTTGGTGGCGTGATCGTCGACCGGATTCCGCGCCGTTTCGCGATGCTCGCATCCGATGCGACCCGTGGCGCTGCGGTCGCGGTGATCGCGGCCCTGGTCGTGCTCGGCTCGCTCCAGATCTGGGAGCTCATCGTGCTCTCGGCGCTCTTCGGGGCTGCGGATGCGCTGTTCTATCCGGCGTCGACGGCCGTGACGCCGGAGATCCTTCCTGCTGAGCTGCTTGTGCAAGGAAGCGCTCTTAATCACACCAGCGAGACGGTGGCGCAAAACCTCATCGGCCCCGCGCTCGGTGGAACTCGTCGTCGCCGCGCTCGGATACGAATGGGGCTTCGCGATCGATGCTGCGAGCTTCGCCGTCAGCGCCGCGTGCATCGTTGCGATGTCGCGCCGCCCGAGCCCCGCGGCATCAGGCCACTCCGCGCTGGCCGACGCCCGGGAGGGGCTCCGCTACGTGCGCTCGCAGCGGTGGCTCTGGGTGTCGCTGGCCGGCGCCGGATTCGGCAACTTCATCGCGTTCGCGCCGACGGCCGTGCTTATCCCACTGCTCATCCGCAACGTGCTCCATCAGGGCCCGATCGCGCTTGGGTTGGTACTCGCTACCGGGGGAGTGGGAGGCGCTGCGACGGCGCTGCTCGTGGCCAGGTTCGGCGCGCCGCGACTCCGAATCACGTGGATGTGGGGCGCATGGGCCGCCTCGGGCGGCGCGATTGCGCTGCTTGCGCTTGCACCCAACGTGTGGGTCGCCGGAGCGTGTGTGTCCGTAGTCATCGCAGGTCTGATGCTCGGCAACGTGCTGTGGGGCCCGATGATGCAGGAGTTGGTGCCGCCGGAGCTGCTCGGCCGCGCGTCGTCGGTGGACTGGCTGATCTCCTTGAGCCTCAGCCCGCTCGGTGTGCTCGTCGCCGGTGCGGCTGCCGGGGTGATCGGCACTCGCACGACGATGCTGGTTGGCGGATGCATGTCGTTCTGCTTGATTGGCCTGCTCTTCGTTCCCGGCGTGCGCGATCCCGAGCGGCATCTCAGTTCGCCCGCACTCGCGGCGTCGCGCTGACGACCGGCCCTGGCAGACTCAGGGCATGATCGAGGCAAGCTCATAGCCACGACCAGCGACGCCGCCCGCACCGCGGCGCCTGCGCGTGGGACGCGCGGCGACGGATACAAGTGGGTGGCGCTCTCCAACACGACGGTTGGCGTGCTGCTCGCCACCATCGATGCATCGATCATGTTGATCGCGATGCCGGACATCTTTCGTGGCATCGACCTGAACCCGCTCGAGCCGTCGAACAGCTTCTATCTGCTGTGGATGATTCTCGGCTTCCTCATCGTCAGCAGCGTGCTGGTGGTGGGGTTGGGACGGCTCGGCGACATCGTCGGTCGTGTGCGCATCTACAACCTCGGGTTCGTCATCTACACGGTCGCCTCGTTGCTCCTGACGATCGACTGGATGACCGGGCCTCCGGGCGCGGTGTGGCTCATGGTCTTCCGAGTGGTTCAGGGCATCGGCGCCGCGTGCCTCATCGGCAACTCGGCGGCGATTCTCACCGATGCATTCCCCACCAACCAGCGTGGACTCGCGCTTGGCATCAACAACATCGCGGGTATCAGCGGCGTGTTCATCGGGCTGATCCTCGGCGGTCTGCTTGCTCCAATCAACTGGCGGCTGGTGTTTCTCGTGTCGGTGCCATTCGGTGTGTTCGGGACCGTCTGGGCGTACCTCAAGCTCGAGGAGCGCGGAGTCCGGCGGCGCGTTCCAATTGACTGGCTCGGCAACGCCACGTTCGCGATCGGTCTGATCCTCGTGATGATCGGGATCACGTACGGCATCGAGCCGTACGGATCCAACCCGATGGGGTGGACGAGCCCGTTCGTGCTGAGCGCGCTCGTGCTCGGCGCGGCATGCCTCACGGGCTTTGCGGTGATCGAGGGTCGCGTGCCAAATCCGATGTTCCGTCTCGGGTTGTTTCGCATTCGCGCGTTCACGTTCGGCACCCTCTCGAGCTTTCTCGCTGCAGTCGGGCGTGGCGGGCTCATGTTCATGCTGATCATCTGGTTGCAGGGAATCTGGTTACCCGAGCACGGATACAGCTTCACGTCAACGCCGCTCTGGGCGGGCATCTACATGCTCCCGTTGACGGTCGGGTTTCTGCTCGCCGGCCCTGCATCGGGTTTCCTGTCGGACCGTTTCGGTTCCCGACCGTTCGCAACCGGGGGGATGATCGGCGCGGCCGCGAGTTTCCTGTTCCTGCAACTGCTGCCGATCGATTTTCCGTATCAGCTGTTCGCGCTGATTCTCTTCCTCAACGGTCTCTCGATGGGAGCCTTCGCATCGCCAAACCGCGCGGGTGTCATGAACAGTCTTCCTCCCGGCGACCGTGGCGCCGGCGGCGGCATGAACGCGACGTTTCAGAGCTCGGCGCAGGTGCTCTCCATCGGCATCTTCTTCACGCTGATGATTCTCGGCCTGTCATCGACGCTTTCGACGACGATGACCGCCGGGCTCGAAGCGCACGGTGTCCCGGTCGCGGTCGCACAGCATGTCGGGCATCTGCCGCCGGTGTCGATTCTCTTCGCCGCCTTCCTCGGATACAACCCGATCCAGTCGCTGGTGGGTGCGCACGTGCTCTCGCAGCTTTCCGCAGCAAACGTCGCGGCGCTCACCGGGCGTCAGTTCTTTCCGACGTTGATCTCCGGCCCGTTTGCCGCAGGCCTGCACCAGGCGTTCACGTTCTCGCTGATCGTGTGCCTTGTGGCTGCGGTCGCCTCATGGTCTCGTGGCGGACGCGTGGCTGCAGTGGAACCGATCATCGCGGCCGAAGCACCGGAGATCTGAGGGTCAGGACGGAGAGCCGCCGGACGGTTCCCGGGACACGGGCGTCAAGAGCTCACGGACGTGCTCGCGGAACGACGCAGGCCCCCGTCGCCCGCTTCGTCGCCGGTTGCGCCGGGCGAACCACTCTCGCAGCCCCACCGACGCGCCGCCGAACAGCACCATCAACACGAGCGTCGTGACCAGTGGCACGTTGTTGTGGCTGTCGTTGTGCGGGATCAGCAGCACTTCGATCACGCCGAACATGGCCAACCCGAAGCATCCCAGCCAGACGCCGCGGTGCCACTGGCGCAGATCCCACCCCGGAAGAAACCGTAACGGCAGCAAGCCGATCGCGCTGCCCACCAGGCCACTGACAAAGATCGCGGCCAGCAAGTCGTCGAGGATCACGAGACCGAAGAACGCGCCCGGCTGTTGCGCCGCGCCCGTGACCGGTAGCCAGAGCAACCACGCGAGGACGGCGACGGCAAGAGTCGTCAGCGAGCACAGTGCCACGATGTGTCCTCTCTGCGTGGTGGTCAGCCTCGTCGCAAAGGCGACACCGCAGATCACGCCATACAGGTATCCGGGCTCGAACTGCGCAAGCCGGGAGATGAGCACGCATATGGCCGCAACGCCGAGCCCGAGCGGCAACGCCTGGAGCCGCCATGACCGGTCTTCGTGACGGAGACGGTGATACTGGTACGTGACGAGCGCAGGGAACGTCGCGCCGAGAGAGATTGCCAGCACCACCGCGACGTAGGTGTCGAGCGTCCCCACCGACGTCCCGAAGTGCGGGTCCAGCAAGCCGCCGAAGAGTGCTCCGACGAGCACCACCACGACGAACTTGATCCAGTCCGTCACCGACCGCCGTGATGTGTCGGATGTCTTCTTCGGCCGTATCGCCCATTTGACCTTGCGCTGCAGCAGCTCACGAATCTCTGCGTAGTTCTCCTCAAACGTCAGGTTGAAGAGTTGCGAGGGAAACGTGATGAAGAGAATCGCGCCGATCGAAATCCCCACACCCACGGCGACGACCGCCACAGATGCGAATGCCTCGTCCGGTGTCGGCAGCGCCGTCGCGATCGTGGACAACGCGGTGCTCGCGCCGGTCTGCACGACGTAAAGGAAGCCGTCCTGCGCGGTGATGTCGATCGTGCCGTTCGATCCGTTGGCGATCGCGAAGAGACCGCCGGAGCCGGCCGGCATGAAGAACATCGTTGCGGTCTGCGTGGCCGTGTTGTAGTACCCATACAGTCCCGGCAGATTCAGCTGCGACCAGGCCATCCACATGCGGCCGTCGGCGCCGAGCACCATCGTCGTCGGGTTGTAGAAGTAGTTCCATCCGAGCTGTCTCGCAACTGGACCGGGCTCGATCTCGCCCACGCCCCACGGTGTCGAGCCGTAGGAGAACCACGGCAACCCGTTGGGACCCTCCGCAAGATCCTCTGCGCCCCCGTGCGGGCCGATCGCGAATTGATGCAGCACAGCTCCCTGTGCGCTCAACTCGGTGACAGTGCGCCACGATGTCGCGTTTGGCACGGCGTACCACGGGTTCGTCCATACCGTGCCGTCGGGCATGACCACGATGCTGGTGGCAGTCGCGTCGGCGCCTGCAGGGAGGTTGTACTCGGTGACGTGCCCATCGCTGATTCTCCCGACGCGGTACGGCTTGGTCTCCGTAAACCAGATGTCACCGTCCGGGGCACTCGCGATCGCAAGCAGTCCGCTGTTCGCCGTCGGCGGTTGATAGGTCTGCAGCCGCCCGGTGGCCGGATCGAAGGAATCAACCTGCTGGTTGTTGTTGAAGAACCAGAGGTCCCCGTCGGGAGCCAGGGCGAGGCACTGCGTCGGCGGAGCGATGAGCGCGACACCGCCGGGCACCGTGTACGTGTGCACGGATCCGCCGGCGTCGACGTGAATGAGCGCCCATGATCCGATCCGCTGCGCAAGGATCCAGGCGCTCCCGTCCGACGCGGACGTGAGGCACTCCGCCTCCATCTGCTCGGTCCCGAGGCGGATACGAGTGATCGAGCCGACGCCGGTCTTCGGCGCCGGCACGCCCGATGCGAACGCAGCGGCGGTGACCGCGCCGATGCAACTCACGGCACACATCACCACCAAGGCCGCAAGCAAGCGACTCGCGAATCGTCCCCGCAGACTCGTGACCATCCGGCCTCTCCGCGTTACCCCTTGAACCGAGCGCACGCTCCCCGACGCGGGTTCTTATAGCACACGGTGTTTGGGGCCATCAGCGGCGCGGAGGCGGTTCCTGGATTGCGCAAACGCGCCTCGGAGTCAGCGCAGGTTGATTGGTGATCAATCCGCGACGCGCAGCAGGATCCGTCCACGGCCGTGGCCCGTCTCGGACGCGGTGTGCGCCTCGACGGCTTGATCGAGCGGAAACACCTGCTGGATCTCCGGTTTCAATGCTCCCGACGCGACGAGCGCAGCCAGCTTGTCGAGGTATGGACTTGTCGCTGCGGGGTGCCCGACAGCCTCTGTGCGTACGCCTCGCTTCGCGGCAACGTCGGCATCGGCCGAGCCGACGACCGTCACGAGGATGCCTCCCGGCTTCAGCGCGCTCCAGGACTGTGCGGTGACTGCACCGCCGACCGTGTCGAGCACGACGTCCACGTCATGCACCGCTTCTTCGACATTCGTCGTCGTGTAGTCGATGACCTCATCCGCACCGAGCGAGCGCACGAACTCGATATTGGGCGTCGAGGTGGTCGCGATCACGTACGCGCCTTTCCAGTGCGCGAGTTGCACGGCGATGGCGCCAACACCGCCGGCGCCGCCCTGGACGAGGACGCGCTGGCCCGACTCGAGGTGCCCGGAGTCAAAGAGGCCAAGCCACGCGGTCACACCTCCCACGTGCAGCGTCGCGGCCTGCTCGAAGGAAACACCTTCTGGAATATGCGCGATCGTCGTGACGGGCGCGACCGAGTACTCGGCGTAGGTCCCTGCTCCCCGGCCGAAAACCCTGTCGCCAACGCTGAAGCCGGTCACACCTTCACCGACAGACGCGACTGTCCCCGAAACGTCCAGTCCCGGAGAGTGCGGCAACGTGACCGGCATGTACTGCTGCAGATAGCCCGCGCGCATCTTCCAGTCGATCGGGTTCACCCCCGCGTAGTGGACCTTGATGAGCACCTCGCCTGCATTGGGCTCGGGACGGTCAATTTCATCGACCACCATCACCGAAGCGGGACCGTAGCTGTGAAACCGGACTGCGCGCATAGAAGTCTCCGATGCCATCACCGCCTCCCCGCCATCACCTCTGGGGTTCAGGCTAGTAATTCAATAGTAACATCAGATTCTAACACGACGCCGCGAAACGCTCGAGGAGACCGTGTCGTCAGGCCTCGCCGGAAAGGAGTGCCCAGGCTCGCGAAAGCGCGACACTCAGCGCCGCGATCACCACGTACCCGATCAGGTACACGAGATCGACGTTCGAGGGCTGGACGATGGCGGCGATGCCGAGTCCGAACTGCAGGAGGTAGATGGCGAACGTCGAAAGGAGCACGGTGAGCTGCGACGCCTTCTCTTTTCTGAGCTGGCGTGTCAGCGTGATGTAGAAGCTCAGGGCGGCAAGAATGGCGGCGGGATAGCCGATGTTGGTCTGCGGAATCAGCGCGACAAGCGATAGGAAAAAGCTGTTGACCAGGCCGGTGAACGAGCTCTCGGCGAGGCGGCGCGCTTTGGGCGCGGCGTTGGGACCGAATATCAACTCGGGGCGCAGGCTGACGGCCACGAAGAGCAGCCCGATCAGCGCCCCTGCTGCTGCCGAAGTCGCGGCGAAGTAGCCGACGATGCCACTCGGGACCATCGACTACAGCACCTTGGAGAGGAATGCCTTTGTGCGTTCGTGCTGCGGATTGGCCAGCACCTCACGCGGCGCGCCCGCCTCGATGATGACGCCGCCGTCCATGAACACCAGCGCATCACCGACCTCGCGCGCGAATCCCATCTCGTGCGTGACGACGACCATGGTCATGCCGTCCTGCGCAAGCCCGCGCATCACGTCAAGAACCTCGCCAACGAGTTCCGGGTCGAGTGCCGACGTCGGTTCGTCGAAGAGCATGAGCTTCGGCTGCATGGCCAGGGCTCGTGCGATCGCGACGCGCTGCTGCTGACCGCCGGAGAGCTGGTTTGGGTAGACGTCCACCTTGTCCGCGAGTTCCACACGCCCGAGGAGTGAACGTCCGCGCTCTTCGGCCGCCTTCTGTTGCTCACCCTTCACGCGCACCGGCGCTTCCACGATGTTCTCGAGGGCGGTCATATGGGGAAACAGGTTGAAGCGCTGAAAGACCATGCCGATCTCGGCGCGTTTGCGGCAGACCTCCCGCTCCGGGAGCTCGTAGATCTTGCCGTCGCGCTCGCGGTAGCCGACGAGCTCGCCGTCCACCGAGAGCCTGCCGGCGTCGATCTTCTCGAGATGGTTGATGCATCGCAGGAACGTGCTTTTTCCGGAGCCTGAAGGCCCGACGATGCACAGCACCTCTCGGGGCGCCACCTCGAGGTCGATCCCGCGAAGCACATCGAGGCGCCCGTAGCTCTTATGGACAGCTTCGGCCAGAACCATGGGTATCGGCATCAGCGGCTTCCTAGGTGTGCCGTGTGTAGATCGCGACCGACTCGGATGCAGTTGTCGGCACATCGATGTGAGCATGGAACAGCATCCGGCGAAAGCGCTGGATCGGGGTGAGCGGCAGCTGGCGTGCCGAACCGCGCGCGAAGTACCGCTCGAGGTAGTACTGACCGAAGGTGAGGATGGAGGTCATGACCAGGTACCAGACGCTGGCGACGATCAACAGCTCGACGATGCGGAAGTTCGCGTTCGAGATCTCGGTCTGGACGTAGAACAGTTCGGCGACGGTGGTGATGTATGCGAGGGACGACGTTTTGAGCATCGAGATTGTCTCGTTGCCCGTGGGCGGCAGGATGACGCGCATGGCTTGCGGCAGCACGATTCTGCGCATCACGCCGATCCTGGTCATGCCCAGCGCCTGCGCGGCCTCGGTCTGCCCGTGGTCCACGGAGATGATCCCGGCTCGGACCACCTCGGACATGTAGGCGGCCTCGTTGAGTCCGAGGCCGAGGATTGCCGCGAGGAACGGGGAGACGATCTGATTGGTCGTGCCCACCCATTCGATGTTGGTGAAGGGAATCCCGATCGAGAGATGGGGCAGGATGAGCGCGATGTTGTACCAGAAGAACAGTTGCACCAGCACGGGCGTGCCGCGAAAGAACCAGATATAGAACCAGCTGAGGGTTGACACGACGGGGTTGACGGAGAGACGCATCACCGCGAGGATGACGCCGAGGATCGCGCCGATCGCCATCGCAATGACCGTGAGCTCGAGCGTGGCGACGATCCCGCGCAGGATCTCAGGGAAGAACAGATACTGCCCGACGACACGCCAATCGAGCGCGGGCGCCGCGGCGAACGTGTAGATCGCCTCTGCGGCAATGGCAAGGACGACAACGGCGGCAACCCACCGCCATGGATGGCGGAGCGGGATGGCCTTGATCGCCGCGGGTCGTGCCGGCGGCGGTTCGAACGGCTGACCGGTCAGCGTCTCGGTACCGACGTTCACGGCAGCATCAGGCCGGAGTGGCGGGTTGCCGCGTGGTGGCCGGTCTCAGTACGACGGCACGCAGGTGGCGCCCACCGGGTTGTTGTCGTTGGTGGTCACGGCCGAACTCGCGATCGCTCCGTCCTGGACACCCCAGCTGTCGAGAAGCTTCGTGTAAAAGCCGTTGTCGATCAGGTATTTGATCGCGTCGGTGACCGCCTGCTCGAGGCCTGTCGACTTGACCATGGCAACGCCGTACGGAGACACGCTGCATGCCGAGCCGCCGATCTTCAGCTTCCCTGCTTCGAGCTTGACCTGGTAGTCGGCCACCGGCTGGTCCGCCCATCCGAAATCGGCGCGGCCGGACAGTAGCGCGGCGTTCGCCTGCGTCTGGGTTCCGAAGCTCAGCACGTTGATGTCCTGCTTGCCGGCGGAGGTGCAGTGGTCAGTGTCTCCGGGTTTGGCGGCGCCGCCCGGCTTCTTCCCCATGTATCCCCAGGCGTCCAACTCCTCGGTGGTGCCGGACTCCACTGCCACCGTATGGCCGCACATGTCCGCCGCCGTCGAGATCGTTGGGCCCCCCACCTTCACCAGCCACGCCTCTCCGGCCTGGTAATAGGTGATGAAGTCGATGCCCGAGGCCTCGCGTTCCTGCGTTGGCGTGAAGCTCGAGAAGCTCATCTGGTACTTGGACGGATTTTCGAGGAGCGCTGGGATGATGTCCGAGAACGTGACGTTGTTAATCGTGCAGGCAACGCCGAGCACGGCGCAGACGTCCTTGGCGAGCTCGATGTCCCAGCCCACGAGGTCACCGCTGTTAGGGTCGACGAACTCGTTCGGCGCATAGGACGCATCGGATGCGATCTGCAACGGTGCGTCGGCCTTGATCGCGGCAGGGACCTCAGCGGCGATGCTCGCCTGCGTGGTCGGCCCCGCGGCGCCCGAAGTCGTCGCGGCAGGGGTGCTCGAACCACCGCACGCCGCGAGAACGGCAATCGGCACGACGAGTGCGATGCTCGCGCGACGCGAGAGAGAGACGGTGCGACCCATGAGAGACCCCCAAAGTCCGAGGACGGAATCGGTGGCCGCCATTGTGGACTTTCGCCGCTGATGTGTCCACACGAGGAACGTGCCGGCGACCGCGGAGGGCTTGGCATCACCTCGACGATGCCTCGTCGCTCGGACCCCGAAGAAGGCGACAATGGCCGCTTGAAGCGAATCAGCCACTGGATCGGCGGCCAGGCGGTGGCGGGTACCTCCGGCAAGGAGGGGCCTGTTTTCAACCCGGCCACCGGGCAGCAGACGGGTGTCGTCGACCTCGCATCGGCGGCAGAGGTCGATGCCGCGGTCGAAACTGCTGCCGGCGCCTTCCGGGAATGGCGTGCCGCGTCGCTCTCGCAGCGAACCACGGTCCTCTTCGCGTTTCGCGACCTGCTCGACAAGCATCGCGACGACCTCGCGGCGATCATCACGTCGGAGCACGGCAAGGTGCTCTCCGACGCGAAGGGCGAGGTTGCTCGCGGCATCGAGAACGTCGAGTTCGCGTGCGGCGTTCCGCATCTCCTGAAAGGCGGCTACTCGGAGCAACCGTCGCGCGGCGTGGACGTGTATTCGATCCGCCAGCCGCTCGGCGTCGTTGCCGGTATCACGCCGTTCAACTTCCCGGCGATGGTGCCGATGTGGATGTTCGCGAACGCGATCGCCTGCGGCAACACCTTCATCCTCAAACCGAGCGAGAAGGACCCGTCGCCCTCGCTGTTCTTTGCCGATCTGTGGCGCGAAGCTGGGCTTCCCGACGGCGTGTTCTCCGTCGTGCAGGGAGGGCGCGAAGCGGTGGACCGGCTGCTTGACCACCCTGAAGTCGCTGCGCTCTCGTTCGTCGGCTCGACACCGGTCGCCCGACACATCTACGAGACAGGCACGCGCAACGGCAAGCGCGTGCAGGCGCTCGGCGGCGCGAAGAACCACATGGTGGTGCTGCCGGACGCCGATCTCGAAGCCGCGGCGGACGCCGCAGTGTCGGCGGGGTACGGCTCCGCCGGCGAGCGCTGTATGGCGATCTCGACAGTCGTTGCGGTCGGCAACATCGGTGACCGCCTCGTCGAGGCGATCGCCGCGCGGATCCCCGCCGTCAAGGTCGGCGCCGGCGACGATCCGACGTCCGAGATGGGACCACTGGTCACGCGTGAGCATCGCGACAAGGTGGCGACCTACCTCGAGGCGCAGTCGCTCGGCGGCTCGCACCTGGTCGTCGATGGACGCGGCAACACGCCGGACGGTGACGGCTTCTTTCTCGGACCCTCACTCGTCGACGACGTCAAGCCCGGATCGCGCGTGTACGACGACGAGATATTCGGGCCGGTGCTTTCGGTGGTGCGTGTGGACACGTACGACGAGGCGATCCGGCTGGTTAATGACAACCAGTACGGAAACGGCGTGGCGATCTTCACGCGCGACGGCGGTGCCGCACGGAAGTTTCAGTTCGAGGTGCAGGTCGGCATGGTGGGGGTCAACGTGCCGATCCCGGTGCCGGTCGCGTACTACAGCTTCGGCGGGTGGAAGGCGTCGCTGTTCGGTGATACACATATGTATGGACCGGACGGTGTGCACTTCTACACACGCACCAAGGTCGTGACATCGCGCTGGCCGGAACCCGGGCCCGGCCGCGTGGATCTCGCCTTTCCCAGCAACGCCTGAGCCGCTCTCGGGCAGCCTGTTAGGCTTCTCCGGCGATGACTGAATGGACGGGGGTGCGGGACAAGCGCGTCCTGATCACAGGCGCCACACGGGGGATCGGCCTTGCGGCGGCGCAGGCGCTCGCCCGCCGCGGCGCCAAGCTCGCGATCGTCGCGCGCGACGATGCTCGCGGCGCCGAGGCCGTTGCGAGCATCGAAGGGGAGGGCGGTTCGACGGTCGATCTGCTGCACGCCGACCTCCTCTCGCAGGCATCGATACGCGCGCTTTCGGCCGAGGTACTCGAGCGGTATCCACGCATTGACGTCCTCATCAACAATGCCGGCGCCATCTTCGTGCAGCGCGAGCTGACCGTCGACGGGATCGAGCGCACCTGGGCGCTCAACCACCTTGCGCCGTTTCTGCTGACAACCCTCCTGCTCGACCGGCTCAAGGCGTCGGCGCCGTCACGGATCATCACCACCGCGTCGGATGCGCACAAGGGCAAGCTCATCCCATTCGATGACCTCAACGCGGAACGTTCGTGGAGGGGCCGTGGGTTCACGCGGTACGGCGAGACCAAGCTCGCGAACATCATGTTCACCCGCGAGCTGGCACGCCGTCTTGACGGTACCGGCGTGACGACGTACTGCTTTCACCCGGGCGTTGTCGCGACCGGATTCAACCGCAACAACGGGGCGATGATGACCGCCGCGATGATGATGATCGCGCCCTTCGTGCGGAGCCCGAGGAAAGCGGCGCAGACGCTCGTGTGGCTCGCCGATTCGCCTGACGTGTCGAAGCAAAGTGGCGGGTACTACGAAGACCGCGCAGTCGCGGTGTCGAGCCGTCAGGCGCAGGATCCTGCTCTGGCCAAACGCCTCTGGGACGTCAGCGAGGAGCAGATCCGGCCGTAGCAGGCGTCAGTGCTTGCCGATGCGCTTGAACCATGGCTTGCGGCGCCACGACAGCTCGCCGGCGAGCGCCTCATTGCGGATCAACTCGCTGTGCAGGACAGTGACGAGATCGCGCTCGCGCCGGGTTGCCTCGCGCTGATCCATCGCGCGCAGCGCGCGCTCATCGAGTGCGCGTCCACGCCACTGGTCGAGCTCCGCAGTCAGCTCCACGACCTGGGCATCGCGCTCCTGGACGATTTCGCGCAGTTGGATGATGTCGACGAGGTTGTCCATCGCGAGCAGGCGCAACGCCCGCACGGTGTCGGCGCTGTATGGCTCGTCGACAGCCTCGGTCTCGAAGAGGGCCTGGGCAAGCCGTTGCTCGCTCCGGCCCACAAGGTGGAGCGTGGGGACGTCGTCCTCGACCTCGAGCGGCGGCGGCTCGGGGGCGGGTATGGGGTTCAGCGGAATCCCGATGGTCCCTGCGGGCAGGACTCGAACGGCCATGACGGGCGACCTCCTGGGGAAAGACGTGGAGTGGAACGAGAGTTCGCTTCGGGAAGGCTACAACGGATGCAGCCCGAGTGGCCGCCACACTAGGCTTCCGGCATGCCTGAGAACGACCTGGACGCGTACTGCGCCGCCAACCAGCAGCGCCACGTGGACGAACTCATCGAGTTCCTCCGCATTCCGAGCATCTCCGCCGACCCCGAACACGCTGCGGACGTCCGCCGCAATGCGGAATACCTCGCGGCCGCAGCCCGAACCGCGGGATTCCAGCACGCGGAACTCATCGAGACGGCTGGGCATCCGGCCGTCTACGCCGAGCGCATCGTCGATCCCAAGCTGCCCACTGCGCTCATCTATGGACACCACGACGTGCAGCCGGTCGATCCTCTCGAAGAGTGGCGGACGTCCCCGTTCGATCCCGAGGTTCGCGACGGCAATCTCTACGCGCGCGGCGCCGTGGACGACAAGGGCCAGGTGTGGATGCACCTCAAGGCGGTGGAGGCGATGCTTGCGGTGCGCGGTGAGTTGCCGCTCAACCTCAAGCTGATCGTCGAAGGCGAGGAGGAGTCCGGATCGGTCCACTTCGAGGACATCGTCGAGGCGGAGCAACAGCGGCTCGCCGCCGACATCCTCGTGGTGTCGGACACATCGATCATCGCGCCCGGTGTTCCGTCGCTCTGCACGGGTCTGCGTGGCCTCGCGGGTGTCGAGGTGCATGTCAACGGACCAACGCTTGACTTGCATTCGGGACGGTTCGGCGGTGACGTGGCAAACCCGATCGCGGCCCTGGCGGAGATCCTGGCGTCGCTCCACGATCCGGCGACCCGCAAGGTGACGGTCCCCGGGTTCTACGACGACGTGCGCGAACCCTCGGCCGAGGAGCGCGAGCTCTTCGCGAGCGTTCCCTTCGACGTCGACGAGTTTCGTGCTGAGGCCGGAGACGTCCCGGCCACGGTCGGCGAGGCCGGGTGGACCGACCGTGAGCGCCTCTGGGCGCGGCCGACGCTCGAGTTCAACGGGATCTGGGGCGGATACTCGGGACCCGGCGGGAAGACGATCATCCCGGCGAGCGCCGGCGCCAAGATCACGTGCAGGCTCGTGCCCAATCAGGACCCCGATCGGATCGCGGCACTCGTGCGCGACGCTGTGCTCGCTGCAGCGCCGGTGGGAGTCACCGTGACCGCATCAGCCAACGGAGGCGGCCGGCCGGTGGTGACATCGATCGATCATCCCGCGGTGCTCGCCGCATCACGGGCCATGGAGAGCATCTTCGGCGTCGTTCCTGCGCTCACCCGCGAGGGCGGATCGATACCGCCGGTTGAGTCATTCGCGCGCGTCATGGGGTTGCAGGCGGTGCTCGTCGGCCTGGGCCTGCCCGACGACCAGATCCACGCGCCCAACGAGAAATTCACCCTCGACATGTACTTCAAAGGAATACGCGTTCTCGGCCGCCTCTGGGATGAGCTGGCCGCGTCGCTGGGGACGTCATGAGCAGAATCGAAGCCATCACCGCGCTCGAAATCCTCGACTCTCGCGGCAACCCGACGCTGGAATGCGTCGTGACATTGAACGACGGTTCGGTCGGGCAAGCGCGCGTCCCGAGCGGCGCGAGCACCGGAGTCCACGAGGCGGTGGAGTTGCGCGACGGTGACCCGGCGCGTTTCGGCGGCAAGGGCGTGCTGAAGGCACTGGCCAACGTCGAAGCAGTCATCGGTCCGGAGCTGATCGGGTTCGACGTCACCGACCAGGCTGGACTCGACGCGAAGTTGCGTGAGCTCGACGGAACCCCGAACAAGAGCAAGCTCGGTGCCAACGCAATCCTCGCGGTGAGCCTCGCGTCGAGCCATGCTGCCGCCGCATCAGCGGGCGTTCCCCTCTATCGGCACCTCGGTGGCGACGGCGCGCACCTGCTGCCGGTGCCGCAGTTCAACGTGCTCAATGGCGGCGCGCATGCGCAGACCCGCGTCGACTTCCAGGAGTTCATGTTCCTGCCCATCGGACTGCCGACGTTCCGCGAGGCGCTTCGCGCCGGCGCGGAATGCTTTCACGCGCTCCGCACCATCCTCCACGATCGCGGTTTCGGAACCGGGCAGGGAGACGAGGGCGGGTACGCGCCAGACCTCGACCACAACGAGGCCGCGATGGAGCTGCTCGTTGAGGCAATCACGGCAGCTCATTACGCACCAGGTCGAGACGTCGCGATCGGTCTCGATCCCGCGACGTCCGAGCTCTACAAGGACGGTCGGTACGAGCTGCGCGGGGAAGGGATCACGCTCGACGCCGCGGGAATGGTCGATCGTTGGGAAACCTGGGTGAACAAGTACCCGATCGTGTCCCTCGAAGACGGCATGGCGGAAGACGACTGGGACGGCTGGAAGTTGCTGACGGACCGCCTTGGCGGGAAGGTGCAACTGGTGGGCGACGACAACTTCGTGACCAACAGTGAGCGGCTGCAACGCGGCATCGACGGCGGCATCGCCAACGCGATCCTGATCAAGCTCAACCAGATCGGCACCGTGACAGAGACGCTGAACACGATCGCACTCGCGACGTCGCACAACTACGCGAGCGTGATCAGCCACCGTAGCGGCGAGACCGAGGACACGTCGATCGCCGACCTTGCAGTTGCCGTCAATGCCGGCCAGATCAAGACCGGCGCGCCGTCGCGCTCGGAGCGCGTTGCCAAGTACAACCGGCTGTTGCGCATCGAGCACGAGCTCGGCAGTGCGGCAACGTATGCCGGCACCGCGCCGTTCTTCCGCACGGTGCCGCAGCCGGCCTGACCATGACCAGACGCGTCGACCCCTCCACTTCGACAGCGAGAGCGGGACTCGGCCGGGGGAATGCGGATGGAGCCGACCTTGTCGCGCCGCTGAGCCTCGCGTCGGTGCGCGCGTACGAGGATCTCGCGTCGGTGGACGAGGCGATGGAAGGCCGCGACGTGTACCGACGCTACGGCGGCGGCAATCCGCAGCGTCTCGAGGACGCGATGATCGAGCTCGAGACCGTGGCGGGCCGGGCGGCGCCGGTGGCTCGGGTGACGTCGAGCGGGCAGGCGGCCTTGCTCCTTGCGACCACTCTCGTGGTGACACCGGCTCGCTCTCGCGTTGTGGTGGTGCGGCCCTGCTATGGGGGCACCGATTCGCTTCTCGCGGGTCCGCTCGGAAACCTCGGCGTGAAGATCTCGACGGTCGACCTCCCACCAGACGGAAGCGGCGATCACGGCGAGCTCGTCGCCGCCGTTCTCGGGCCGGATGTTGCGGCGGTGATCGCGGAGGTGATCACGAATCCGCTCATCGGGCTGGTCGATGTCCCCGCGATCATCGAAGCCGCGCATCAGGTCGGAGCCGCCGCCATCGTGGATTCGACGTTCACGCCCCCCATGCTCTTCCAGCCGTTCGCGCACGGCGCGGACCTCGTCATCCACAGCCTCACCAAACATCTTTCCGGGCATAGCGACGTGATCGGCGGAGTCCTCCTGGTCGATACCGGACACGAGGCCAGCGACTGGCTCGATGCCAATGCGCGCCTGCTCGGATGCAATCTCTCGCCATTCGACTCCTGGCTGGCGCTTCGAGGCTTGCGAACTGCGGGACTCCGGATCGAACGCTGCACGGAGAACGCCGCGGCGCTCGCCACGTTCTTCGCGACGCGGCCGGAGGTCGCCGCCGTCCACTATCCCGGGCGGCGCGGCGAACGAGACGCGGCGCTCGCAGCCCGGCTGCTGCCGCGCGGCTGCGGGCCGATGCTCAGCATCGATCTGCGTGGTGGCGGAGCCGCGGCTGGAGCCTTCATCCGCGGCCTCGACGGGGTCCGGCTGGCGCCAAGCCTCGGCGATGTGGCGACGACCGTGAGCTATCCCACGAGCACCTCCCATCGATCGCTCAGTCCGCAGCAGCGGGCGGCTCTCGGCATCAGCGATGGCCTCGTGCGCATCAGCGCCGGCATCGAGCAGATCGATGACCTTCGGGCGGAATTCGACGCTGCGCTCGTCGCGGCGTCGGCCGGATGAGGCTCGAGACCGTCCCCGAAGTTGCCGACCCGGTACTCTAGAGGGGATATGGCACACGTTCGTCTCGCCAACGGCGGCGACCTCTCGGTGAAGCTCACCGTTGAGGAGATCACAGCCAGGCTCAATGCGTCCGGCGGGGGCTCGGGATTTGTCGAGCTGCCCGGCGAGGACGGTCCTTTCCTTGTTCGCCCCGAGGCCGTCATCGCGGTCATCGCCGATCAGCGACGCGGTGCTGCTGGGTTCCGGGTGGCGCAGGGAGCCGAGGCCAGCTGATCGGCGTGTCCACGCCGCAGTACCCGGCGCAGCCGGCGTTGACGCTCGTGCCGAGGGCGATGGGGGAGACGATCACCGATCGCATCGGCAACACGCCGTTGTTGCGCATCCGGCTGTTCGAGGACGAGTGTCCCGACGTCGCCGTCTATGCGAAGGCTGAGTTCCTCAATCCTGGTGGCTCCGTCAAGGATCGCCCGGCGCTGCGAATGATCGAGGATGGGGAACGCTCGGGCCGTCTTGTGCCTGGCCGCATCATCCTGGACAGCACGAGCGGGAATACCGGCATCGCCTACGCGATGATCGGCGCCGCCAAGGGGTATCGCGTCCGCCTTGTCATGCCGGGCAATGTCAGCGAGGAGCGACGCCAGCTCGTCACCGCGTTCGGTGCGGAAGTCGAGTACAGCGATCCACTCGAAGGCAGTGACGGCGCGATCCGCCTGGTTCGTGCCATGTACGACGAAAACCCGGATGCGTTCTTCATGCCGGATCAGTACAACAACGACGCCAACTGGCTCGCGCACTACGACGGGACCGGCGCCGAGATCTGGGAGCAGACGCGCGGAACCGTGACGCATTTTGTTGCTGCGCTGGGAACGAGCGGGACCTTCATGGGGGTGACGCGCCGCCTCAAGGAGATGAACCCGGACGTGCAGTGCATCAGCGTGCAGCCGGCCGAACCCTGGCACGGTCTCGAAGGCCTCAAGCACATGGAGACGTCGATCGTGCCGGGTATTTACGACGCCAGCCTCGCTGACGAGGATATCGGCGTCGAGACCGAGCCCGCATACGATCTCGCCCGCGAGCTCGCGCGCACCGAGGGAATCCTCGCGGGCCACTCCAGCGGCGCGGCACTCTGGGCGTGCGGCGAGATTGCGCGGCGAATCGGCCGGGGTGTCGTCGTGACGGTGCTCCCCGACGGCGGCGACCGGTATCTCTCGACGGGTCTGTACCGGCGGGCCGGGCATTGAACCTGCGCTTCGCGACGATTGCACCCGCAGCCGAGCATCGCATTCGCGATCTCGCGGCGGCTGCATACCCCCACGAAGGATGCGGCGTGCTGCTCGGGCGCAGAGACGGGACACGCATGGTGATCGTCGATGTCACATCGGCTCGCAACATGTGGACGGAGCGCGCCGCAGATCGCTACGACCTCGATCCCGTCGATTTCATGAAGGCCGATCGCGACGGGCGATCGCGTGGACTCGACATCGCCGGCATCTGGCACAGCCATCCCGACCACCCGGCGCAGCCCTCGAAATTCGACACCGACCATGCGTGGGTCGATTACGTCTACATCATCTGTCGCACGACCACGACGGGCGCTGAGGACATGAACGCGTTTGCCCTCGAGGCTGAGGGAGCCCCGTTCGGACCCGTTTCGATGGACATCTCGCCCGTTCCCGGCGGGGGAAAATGAGCCCGGCCGGCGCCACTCGCCGGCGCCGTCGCGAGGAAGGAGACCCGATTGCTCCGGCAGTCGGAGTGGTCGCAATTGTCGGACGTCCGAACGTCGGGAAATCGACGCTGTTCAACAGGCTCACCGGCACGCGACGCGCGATCGTCGACGCGTTTGCGGGACTGACCCGCGACCGTTTGTACGGCGTCGTGGAGTGGGGCGGGAAACGATTCACGATCGTCGACACCGCCGGCCTCGATGTGCCCTTGCCGAAAAATGCCGCACCGGATATCGCTGCACTGAGGCGTGCCACGCGTGAGCAGGCGCAGATGGCCATCACCGAAGCGGACGTGTGCTGCTTCATGGTCGATGTGCGCGACGGTGTCACCGCGCTCGATGAGGAGATCGCGCAGGCGCTCCGCCGCGGCGGACGGCCGGTGATCCTCGTCGGCAACAAGGCCGACAGCCAGGTCGACAACTATCGCGCCGACGAGCTGTACCGTCTCGGGCTCGGCGAACCGCTGCTCATCTCCGCGTTGCAGGGCACCGATACCGGCGATCTGCTCGACCGTTTCGTCGCCGATCTTCCCGAGAACGGATCGGCCGGGACCGAGCCGTCGGTGGGCGAGGTGAGTGTCGCCATCATCGGCAGGCCGAACACCGGCAAATCCTCACTGCTCAACGGCCTTGTGGGCTCGGAGCGAGCGCTGGTCTCGCCGGTGGCGGGAACCACTCGCGACGTCGTGGACACCGTGGTCTCGCTCGACGGGAGGCAGATCCGCCTGGTGGATACCGCGGGCATTCGCCGTCGCGGCATCGTCACGGAGAACGTCGAACGCTACAGCCTGTTGCGATCGCTGCGCGCCTTGCAGCGCAGCGACGTCGGACTGCTCGTGATCGATGCTTCCGAAGGAGCAAGTGCGCAGGACCGGCACATCGCCGGATACGCAGTCGAAGCCGGCGCCGGACTCGTTGTCGCGGCGAACAAGTGGGACCTCGTGCGCCACGAGGACCGCGTCGACGCGGCCTTTCTCGAGAAGATCAAGGAGTCGTTCTCGTTCGTCCCCGGCGTGCCGGTGCTGACGCTGTCGGCGACGGAGCATCGCAACCTGAAACGTGTGATGCCCGCCGTGCTCGCCGTTGCCGACGCACGCGCCATCCACATCCCCACACCGGCGCTGAACAATCTGATTCGCAACGCGCTCGACGAGCATCCGCCGCGCACCCACAAGGGAAAGCGCCTCAAGATCCTCTATGCGACACAGGCGCGAAGCCCCGTCCCGACGATCGTGCTCTTCGTCAACGATCCCGAACTGATGCACTTCGCCTACCAGCGCTATCTCGAGAACCGCATTCGAGCGGTCTTCGGCTTCGCGGGAGTGCGCCTTCGGATTGTGACGCGCCACCGCGACGAGAGCGCCGACTGAACTCCTCGTCGGCCTCGATGGCCCGGCGCGTTAGAGTCGCTAGGCGCACCTCGGGGAGTAGCTCAGATGGTTAGAGTACTGGTCTGGGGGACCAGGGGTCGCAGGTTCGAGTCCTGTCTCCCCGATTCGCAGCTCATTCCAGGGCAGTGCAGCCGTTTCTACCTGATTGCAGTGGATTCCAAGTTGCCGTGATCCATTCTGCGGGGACTAGTCCTTATTCGCTGACTCAGTGCCTTCCTGCGATGCCACTCGGTGCGCTGCGGTGGACACCCCAGAGTCCCCAGGATTCCCGGGGCGGTTCAGCATCTTCGCTTGTCGTCGTGCTAGCTGGATCCCACACGTCGCCACTGCGACGCCTGATCCGTGAGGGCTCGCTCAGCCGAGTCCACCCAAGAGGAGGGCTCGGGGCAACGTGGCGATCAACATGCGACGGTGGTTTCGCTTCCTCATAGCCCGCCCGGGATCGCCCCGAAATACTGCCAAGGACCCCAAGGGGCTTGGTAGGGATTTGGACTCTTGGGAAGCGAAAAGGGGATCTGCCTGCCGGTCACAATATTTTCCACCGCTAGCCCAGTGTTAGTAGCACCGGTGGTGACAACGACATCATTGCCATCTAACCAACCGATCATCTGGGCGTTATTCGGATGGGGAATCTTCTGGACCACACCGCCGGCGCGGAAGAGCTGGGCCGGATTACTTCTTTGGTAGCCGCTGTACTGGCTGTCAATGGCCGAGGGACAAGCGATTACGGCTCCGTGGGGCGATAGCAAGCACCCTAAAGTGATGTTGGGCCCGAAGGATGTGATCACCCCGGTCCAGGAAACTACTGGCCACACCTGGGGATTAGCTGTGCTGGGTCGCGCACAGATAATCCCAGCCTCGGTGGGACTTCCAGATGCCGTTTCGTCGCCTCCTCCGCAGAGTATCGGCCCAAAGGTCCGATTGGCGGGGTCGAACACGCGGACTTGGGACGCACAAAACAGAGCCGACGAGGAGGCGACGGCCCCGGTGGTGGCGCAGGGGCCATTCGTAGGAGGCCAGCCGGAAAAGAATTCCGGTAGAGACTGGGCCACCACCAAACTGTTCCCATTCCAGCCCACCGGCCAAGTCAAGGGTTCCTGACTGCTCGTGCTCGTCCCATCAAACAACGTCTGCGGGACCCGCCCGCCCATGGCCATGAGGTACATGTGCGAGGTGAAGGGCTGGTTTCCGTCCCAGTTGGTCAGCAGCGCCACCGCCACTTTGGAATCGTCGGGGCTAACGGCAAACACCACCATTGCTCCGGTCGGTCTGCTGACGGTGAAAGCGACGCCGTGTTGCCCGGTCGAGGTCAGGTAATCAATGTTGGTATTCCCGTCTTCATAGTAGAGACGGCTGTCGGAGCTACTAGTTATGGGCGGGCCGGATTCCGATACGTAACCCGACGGAGTGTTGGCAGTCGCGATGGCTACCACTCGTCCTTGGGCGTTCACCAGCCCGAGCGTGTAAGGCCCGATACCGAGGTTTTGGGATCCGACCACGGCGAGTGGACTAGCGAGGACAGTTGCCGTGGGGGCGGGGCTGGGCGTGGGAGTAGTCGCAGGCACCGCGCTGGGGGTCGGGGCGATGGTCGCGGCGGCTGTTGGCGCGAGAGTTGGCCGCGCAGTCGGCGCCACTGCCGTCGAGCCACAGGCTGCGAGGCCAAGAAGGGCGGACGTCGCGCCGATGCTGACTGGGAGCCTGGCTACAGCTCGAGTGCTCATGTCAGCCCGGACAGGCCGGGATAATGAATGCACCGTTAACTGAAGCGCCAAAGCCGTTCAACCTGTCGCTGTAGATGCCTGCGGTCAGAGGACCGTATCGGCCTGCGCTGGCAGGGAGCGTGAAATGATAGGTAGACGGTGCTGGGCCGGTGACTGTCAGTGTGGAGTAACCGGGTTCTAACCATGCGATCGCGCCGCCGCTTGCAGTACCCGCGTGATCGCACACGGTAACGCTCACGCTAGGTGCACACGCTGGGATGGTGAACGAGCCGCTCGCTACCGGGGTCGTAGCAGTAGAGCCCGTCCATTCGCCCCAGGGCCATGAACCCTGTGTCCAACCGCCCCCTTCAGTGGGAAGGTCCGGGCCGAAGGGGGGTATAGAGATCGTACTGGACGTGATGCTGTCGGCAGAGAGCGGGACGCCACTGGCAATAGCCAAGTAGTCTCCGACCGTCAAGTCGTGCCACGTGACCGTTCCCATAATCGCGTTCGAGGGATATGTTGGCCCTGGGCCTTGCCACTGATCCGGTATGTTCGAACACGTTTCGCTGACGGTGACGCGCGGCTGCGGCACGGGCGTTGGGTTAGCCGTTGCGACCGGTGTCGCGGTCGGCGTTGACGCGGGCGTTGCGGTGGGCGTAGACGCGACGGTCTGCGTCGGTGTCGCTAGCCGTGCAGTCGGGAGGGCTGTCGGGCCGCAAGCTGCCAGGGCAACGGCGGCGATCGCAGATCCGAAGATAGTTGTGAGTTTCATGGACGCCTTGACCTCGCGGCTAGGCGGGCGGGAGCACCCCTAAGGCGCCGACCGGCAGACTGGAGGAGATCTTCAGCGGGCTCGTGAACGTGGGGGAGAGCAACCAAGTCCCCGGCTGGTACTGGCCTTGACCGACGATGAGGCGACCGTCGGGGAGCCAGAACGCGGGCGCGTAGTTGCGCACGGTGGCAACCGCAGTGTTGGTACTCAGATCCACGACATGGGTCTGGTAGTAACCTTCACCGAAGCTGCCCACGTAGGAGCCGTAGGCCAGATACCGACCGTCATTGGAGACGGTGACGGCGCCGTACTCGGCGTTCGCGGGTTGCATGGCGAGCGTCGTGGTGCCCGAGCTCTGCACGATCTTCAGGCTCGACGACGAACTCGCCGGGCTCGCTTGGATGACGCACACCGAACCGGAGGGGTTGGTGGCCGTGCATTGCAGGGAGTTCTCGAGGGTGCGGGTCGCGAGATCGAAGGTGGTTGCCTGGAATTCAGCGAAGCTGCCGAACGGTCCGGCGCCACCGAGCCCCATGGGCTGCTGCGATACCGAGATCCCGGCGCTGGTCCAGGCGAACGGCAGCAGGACTTGGCCGCCGTTGGTGGTGTCGTTGGCGTCGTTGTAGACGAGCGTTCCGGAGGCGGCAGTGCCGCGCACGGGCTCGGTCCAGAGCTGGGAGTGGTCAGCGGTGGCCCCGTTGTCACCGGCCACGGCGAGGGGGATGCCGAACACGAGCGTGCTCTCGTCGGGGGACACGGCAAAGGTTGTATAGCCCTGGCGGGTGGCCGCGGTGACGGTGCTGCTCAGCTGGGGGATCTGCCCGGCGACGCTGATACTGCCATCACGAGCCAGCGCCTTCACTTCGGTGCCGGAGACGAAGTAGACGTGACTGGTTCCGACGTAGTAGTCGTTGCCGTCGATGCCAACGGGGACGGCGACCGTGGCGGCAACTGTTCCGTCCTCAGCGATCAGGGTAAGTTGCACACTGCTCCCGGTCTTCTGTGCGGTCGCCACCAGCGGTGGTAGCGGCGTGGGAGTGGGTGATGGAGTCGGCACGGGCGTGGCGGTCGGCGAAGGCGTAGGGCTCGCGGCCGGCGTGGTGGAACCGGATCCACAAGCTGCGAGGCCGACGGCAGCGATTGCAGTGCCGATGATGGTTGTGAATTTCATGTCTTCTCCGCTTCAACGCGAACACGTCATCGACGGTTACAACCGCGCAAATGCGTCGAAATTCCTCCCTTGCGTTGCTGCCGAGGAGCGGCGGCGAGAGTCAGGTCAGCGCGGTCGGGTTTGGCATCTCGCCGTGACCCGGCCTTCGCACGGACGGTCCGCGAGCGCACCGACGACGGGGCCGGACGCCAGTCAACCTGCCAGGCGTGCAGCTTGAATGCCCCGCGTGCGGATCGGACAGGGTCATCCCCCTGACCTTCCCAGGGGTGGATACCGAGGCATTGGTGGAGATGCCAGACCGACCAATCGCCAAATGCGCGAGCTGCAGTTATCGGCTAACGGCGGCAGAGGTGGCGGCTCAAGAGGAGACGTCTCTAGGTTGAAACCGCCGGTCGGTCAATGCCGCCCGCGCCAAGCACGCCGACCACTCCTCGGGCGCGCTTCTGCGGCCCCGCCAATTCATAGGTCAGTAGCACTCCGTCCGGCCCGGTTCCGAATGGGGGTGCGAGGTTCGATTCCCTTTCTCGGCACTCTTTTCCCCTTGACGGGAAACGAGGTTCCAGTTCAGTACCCTCATCACGTGGCGTCGTTTCGCCGCTGATGACCCGGAGATCGACACGGGGGTGGTGGCGCGAATTGATCGCCTCCGTCAGCGCGTCCAGACTGACATGGGTGACATGCGCGTACGCCCCAAGCGTGGTGGCGACGGAAGCGTGCCCGAGCATCGCGGCCACGACGTGCGGCGAGACGCCGTCCTCGAGGGCGAGTGTCGCCGCTGTGTGCCGCAAGGCATGGAAATGGACCGGGCGGATGCCGGCGCGCCGCCGCATCGCCGCCCAGCGCGTGCAGAACGATGAGGCTGGCATGGGGTCGCCCCCGGATCCCGGCCAGACCAGCTCGCCCCGGCGCTGCGTGCGCAGCAATGCATCGACGGCGACCTCGGGTAGCCTCAGGGTGCGACCCGCGCGGGTCTTGGGCAGGCTGATGACCTGCTGATTGTCGAGGGTGCGCGTCGCGCTGCTTCGCACCACCAGGCGGCGCTCCTGCAACTGGACGGCGTTCCACCGGAGTCCCCGTAGTTCGCCCTGGCGCACACCCAAGGTGACCGCCAGCACATACGCCGCTTCCAAGGCGTCCCCATACGCCGTGTTGATGAGCCGAGTGACCTCGTCGCGGGTGAGGGTTTCGATCAGGGGTGAAGAGCGGCGCGGTGGCGGCACGTCGCGGATCGCGGACGGAACCCGGAGGCCACGCCGCGTCGCAGCGCGCAGCGCCGACGCCAGGACATCGTGTGCGTGACGCGTCGTGGTTGCGCTGACCGTGCGCAGCATGGTGGTGTGCAGCTGATCTATGTGCTCAGCAGTGAGCGCGTGGATGGGAACGTCACCGATGGTCGGGACAATGTGGTGCTGCGCATACATGTTGTATGCACGCGATGTCTGCGGACGCCATGCATCTCGCCGCAACGACAGCCACTGGGCGAGCCAATCGCCCACCGTGGGGGACAAGCGTTGCTGCGATTCCGCCCGGGTTGCCTGAGCTTTACTTCGAGCTTCGGCGAGCGTCCGGCCGTACACGCTGTGTTGTCTGCCGCCGAGGCGGAAGCGGAATTCCCAGCGGTCGCCGCGCTTGCGAGCGCTGCCGGCACCTCGTCGCCCTCGCTTCCTGGACCTTGTCATGTCGCCTGCCTCCTCGATCGTCGTCGCCCGCTCACCGCTGCCCGGGGTCGTCGCTCATGCACGTGTTGCCGCGCGCCGGGCGAGAGTAGCTGTTGAAGCGCGAGCAATTTCGCGGCGGTCGCGAGTTCGAAGCCTCGCTTCCCTGAACCGCGAGTCCAAGAGATGCTTGACGGTGCGGCGCGTCTGAGCCTGTAGGCGCTGCGCTCATCGTCCTAACCCGTGGGGTCGGCGGCGAGGAGCCACTTCCCCGTGAAAGAAATCTCGACGGTTGGGCAAGGATGGCTCAAGGCCGCACTTTTACGTGCCGGCTACGTACTCGTACGGATTTGCCCGTGCCTCGCCCTTCCTAGCCTACGAGTACACCGCACACCAACCGCCAATCCACCAAGGAGATCCGATGCAGCAAGCCATCTCGTCCAGCAGGCCAGACGTCGTCGAACCCGTCGTGGACAGGCGTCGCCGCCTCAGCGTAACGGGTTCTCGGATGACATATTCGAGGCTGATCGGAGCCCTCTTCCTGTCGGGATTCCTCGTCTACGGAATTGGCTCCGCGCTCGCCACATCCGCGGCCGGCGCGCCGCACTTTCTCGCTTCGATCGCCGCACACCCGACTGTCCTCATCATCGGAGCCGCTCTGATGTTGCTGAACACGGTGGTCGACCTCGGCAAGGGAATCCTCTTCTTTCCGATCCTAGGAAAGCACAGCAGGAGAACTGCGATTGCCTATCTGGCAACAATGGTTGTCGAGGTAACGTTGCTGGACGTCGGGGCGGTCGCTTTGTTGATGATCGTGTCTTTGAGCGGCCAGCACGGCCTTGACGCGGCGACGGCTGTAGCCCGCGGATCAGCCCTTGTTCACACGAACGCCATGTTCTACCAGTTTGGCGAAATGACACTTGCCATGGGTTGCGTGGCCCTGTGTGCGCTGCTTTTTCGGACCCGCTTGATCCCCCGGTTCCTGTCGATTGCGGGCTTGATCGGCTATCCGATTCTTATGGTTGGAGCCATCGCCGAGGTCTTCGGGATCCACATCGGCCTCCTGCTCACGATCCCTGGCATGTTCTTTGAACTGGTGCTTCCCTTCTGGCTCTTCACCAAGGGCTTTCAGCCCGAGGCATACGCGGGACCGGCCGCGCCTCGGACGGCTCCGCCACTAGCGGCGTAGCTCCCTCATCCAGCCCGGTCGGGTGCAATCCCGGCCGGGCTCTTTCTATTCTCTCTAGTCCGAACGGCGCTGGACTCGAGACCCGCCTACACTGGGCGGTATGCCCGTATCCAATCGAGCGGTAGCGGGCAGGCTCCCCGCAGAGTCCACGAGCTTCGTAGGCCGGCGGAAACTGTTGGCGGAGGTCAAAGCGGCATTCGCGAGCACGCGTCTGTTGACGCTGGTGGGACCTGGCGGCGTTGGCAAGACCCGGCTTGCCCTGCGCGCAGGCGCCGACCTCCAGCGGACCGTCCGTGATGGCGTCTGGTTCATTGACCTGGCCGGCCTTGAAGATCCGCATCTCGTTGCCAAGGCGGTCATCAGCAGTCTGGGCGTGGCGGACCAGTCCGGACAGTGGCCAACCTCACTCCTGATCTCGCACCTCGCTTCACGCGAAGCGCTGCTCATCCTCGACAACTGCGAGCATCTCCTCGACGCCGTCGCGGTTCTGGCAGATGTGGTCTTGAAGGAAGCCGCTGGAGTTCGACTGCTTGCCACGAGTTGTCAAGCGTTGGGGATCTCTGGGGAGCGCGTCGTTCAGGTACCGCCTCTTACGCTGCAAGGAGAGCCGGGCGCCGAGACGGCTCACGGCGCTGCCCACTCCGAGGCGGTCGCCCTCTTGGTCGCTCGGGCTACAGATGCTGGCGTCCAACTCGAGGAGTCGGCCGCCACTCGTCAACTGCTGCTCGACCTTTGTCGCCGCCTCGACGGCATGCCCCTAGCACTCGAGTTGGCAGCCGTCAGGTTGAGGACGATCGGTCTTGACCAGTTGCTCGAGCGGTTGAGTGACCGCTTCGCGCTCCTCACCGGCGGCAGCCGCGCGGCGCTGCCGAGACAGCAGACGCTCCGAGCTACGATCGACTGGAGTCACGATCTATTGAGCGGTCCGGAGGCGGTCTTGTTGCGCCGGCTCGCGGTGTTCGCCTCTGACATGGGACTTGATGCCATCGAAGCCGTGTCAACACAGATGGGCGCTGACCGAAGTTCGGTGCTCGAGCAGCTGTCCAGCCTCATAGAGAAATCATTCGTGACCCGACTGGGTCCAGCCGCAAACGCG
>CAWBLV010000003.1:0-188181 GCA_963789735.1 Candidatus Dormiibacterota bacterium
AGTCGTCATTCCAACCATTTCCCGACGAAAGCACTCTAAATCGAACTCAGCACGCGGCGGGAAATAAGGACTAGTCTGGGGGACCAGGGGTCGCAGGTTCGAGTCCTGTCTCCCCGATTCGCAGCCCATTGCACTGCAGTGAAGCTTTTTTCACTCGGTTGCAGCTGATTCCAACTTGCGGGGATCAGTCACTTTGCAGGGACTAGTCCTCATTCCGCGATTGATGTTCTTTTCTGCAAAACCACTCTGTTTTGCGCGGTCAGCGGGCGGGAAGTGTCTGAGGCCCCAGCCGTGAACGGTTCGAGCTGAGCAACGCGTCCAGCCATCACGAGCCCGACCACCTAACGCGCCGAGCGGTATCGCTCCTCAGCGAGGGTGGGAACACCCCGGAGGTCGTGGTGGCAGCCCCATTTCGTTCGCCGCCTGCCTGACTAGAGTGGAGATATGCGACGGGAACCACTCACCTTGGGTTTGCCATCGGCATCGCGCCCAGCGGTGACGAGCTCCACGTCGCTTGAAGGACCGGCCACGCCTTCGCTGAGTTCAGCGTGACCGAGACCGCCCTCAGTCCCGAATGGGCCGGCGAAGCTACGCAGCCATGCCGATAGTCGGTGAGCGGCATCTGAAAACCAACGTCCTCGCTCGCGCGTCGGAATTCCATCCATCGGTCGGCGCGAGTCCCCGGCCTCGATGACCATGAGCTCGCGCAGCGCCACGCGACTGGCGTGGGGGATCGGCGGCGTCTGTCTTGTGCTTCTCATCCTCAGCCTCGCGCTGCTAGCGCTTGACTGGAAAGCGATCAACTCGCCGGGGACCGCACAGCTCCCATACTTCATCGCCGCGCCCATCATCGGAGTCCTGGGTGTGTTGGTCGCGGCCCGCCGCCCGAACCATCCGATCGGCTGGTTGCTTCTCGCGATCGCCGCAAGCAACGCGATCTCGCTGACTGCAAACTTCGTCGCCATCCGCGGATTACTCAGCGGCGCCTCACTCCACGGCTGGGTGGGGTGGGCAGCCTGGGTGTACAACGAGACAGGGGCAATTGGGGCACTCTTGATCGCTTTCGTGATCCTCGTTTTCCCCGACGGACGGCTGCTGCCGGGTCGGTTGTGGCGGTGGGCTGTGTGGGTGGTGTCGGCCGCCGCGGTCGTCGCGGTCTTTGCGTCGGCAATCGCGGTGACGTCCCAGCAGTTGTCTCCACGCGTCCCGAGCGTTCCTAACCCGGTGGCGGTGGACGCGCTCAACAACATCACGAGCGGCAACGGACCGATCAATGTTGGCGTCCTCCTGCTTCTCGTTACCGTTCTGGCCGCGGTGGTGGTGCGCCTCCGCCGCTCTCGGGGCGTGGAACGTGTTCAAATGCGCTGGTTCGCATACGTCGCTGCGGCGTCCGTTCTTGTCATCGTCGCCGGATTCTTCCTGAACAATGCGAACGCGACGCTCGGCAACAACATCAGCAACGCCGGATTCGGTTTCGGATTCTATCTGCTCGTGCCCGCGACCATCGGGTTGGCGGTGATGCGGTACGGGTTGTACGACCTGGACGTGTTCATCAGCCGAACGCTGGTGTACGGGTCACTTGCTGTGTTCATTACGGCGGTGTACGTGGGCATCGCGGTGGGGATCGGGACACTCGTGGGGAGCGGCGGCAAGCCCAATCTGGCGCTGTCGATCCTCGCCACGGCGATCGTCGCGATCGGCTTCCAACCGGTACGGGAGAAAGTCCAGAAGGTCGCCAACCGGTTGGTGTATGGCAAACGCGCAACGCCGTACGAAGTGTTGAGCGAATTCTCGGGACGAGTGGCGGAGACGTATGCGGCTGACGAGGTGCTGCCACGCATGGCGAGGGTGCTCCAGGAGGGGACGGGCGCTGAGTCGGCGACGGTATGGCTGCGCGGGACGGAGGAACTGCGGCCCGCGGCGACGTTTCCGAACGGTGTGGGAACCCATGTTGCCGTACCGATGCCCAACGGATCGCTGCCCGTACTTGAGGAAGCGACCCGTGCGGTCGAGGTACGCCATCAAGGCGAAGTGCTCGGGGCGTTGAGCGTGAACAAGCGCCGCGGCGAAGCCCTCACTCCGATCGAGGAGAAGCTGGTCGACGACCTGGCTCACCAGGCAGGATTGGTGCTCAAGAATGTGGGGCTGAGCGCAGACCTGCGAGCGCGGCTCGATGAATTGCGAGCTTCTCGACAGCGATTGGTGAGCGCCCAGGACGTGGAGCGGCGCCGTCTGGAGCGCAACCTCCATGACGGCGCTCAGCAGCATCTGGTCGCCTTGAAGGTGAAACTGGGGCTGGCGGAAATGCTCCTGGCACGGGATCCGGCGAAGGCGGCGGCGATCCTTGAGCAGCTCAAGTCCGATGCGGACGAAGCCCTCGAGACGCTCCGCGACCTGGCGCGGGGGATCTACCCGCCCCTGCTCGCTGACAAAGGGCTAGTAGTGGCCCTGGAGTTCGCAGGCGCGCAAGGCGACGGTGCCGGTGCGCGTGGACTCCGCCGGGGTCGCGCGCTACGCGCAGGACATCGAGGCGACGGTCTACTTTTGCGTGCTCGAGGCGCTCCAGAACGTGCAGAAATATGCGGGGGCGTCCCAGGTTGTGGTGCGCCTGCGTGCCAGCACGGATCCCGCCACGTTGACGTTCGAGGTGACGGATGACGGCACGGGGTTCGAGACAGCAACCGCGCGCAAGGGTGCCGGACTCACCAACATGAACGATCGGGTAGACGCGCTCGGCGGTAAGGTGCAGGTGCTCTCTCGCCCCGGTGCTGGAACTACTGTGTCGGGCGAGTTGCCCCTGCAGGAACCCGTCGCGTCAGTGCCATAACGATTGCGCCGTCCCGTCGACGTTCTGATGCACAACGAAAAGGAGTGCATTAGGTGAGCGTGGCTCGCCCAAGCATCCTTTCACCAGCCACTGACTAAGAGTGTGAGGAGGCCGTCGGCTATATAGGCGGGCGGGGTGCTCGACGACGAGAGAGGAGAGCGACGAGCGATCGAATGCGGCCAAGGGGAACCTGTGGACGACGAAGCGATTCCAATGGATTCCAATGAACGCGCTCTAGTCGTCATTCCAACCGTTTCCCGACGAAAGCACTCTAAGTCGAATTCACCTCGCGAAGTCGAATAAGTGCTGGTCTGGGGGACCAGGGGTCGCAGGTTCGAGTCCTGTCTCCCCGATTCGCGCAGGTTGAGTTCGCGCAGATGCATTGGCAAGCGTCGGAGTTCGGGATGCGTCTAGGTTGGCGGCAGCTGCGTATCCTGAGATGCCACTTGTATCGCGTGGATGGGCAGCGACATCGGCATTCTTCAAAGGCGAGGGTGCGCTCATTAACATCGGCCTTGGGCGTGGAGCGGCACTGAACATTTTCAACGAGGCAATCCGCGAATTCGGAGAGGTACCCGGATGACCCCCGAGCAGGAGGAAGCAATATTATCCCTTGCTCTTGTGCCTGGGGGACCAAGACCGATGTCCTCTGATGAATTCCTCGAGCGTTTCGGTGTGTACGATGGCAAGGCGCTCGGACTGGATCTCCTTCGCGACGCCGTGCAACGCCGTGACGCAGTCGATGTCGAGTTGGCGATGATCGTGGGCTTCAGGTTCGGGTTCTCGATGAAGCACCTTCTGTTGCTCGTGGATCTCGCTTATGCCGATTGGCATCAAAAACACGAAGATGTGGTTAGCGCACTCGGGATGCTCGAGGCGCCTGAGTCGATCGATGCCCTAGTCCACATGACCGAGTGGGTACCTGGCTACCTCGCGTACGACGACACTCGAGCCTTGGCGACGAAGGCGGTATGGGCGCTCGGAGCGATCGACAGCAACTCGGCGAGACACGCGCTCTCAGAACTTGCCCGAGCTCCGGACCGGATCGTGGCCAAGGGAGCCGAGGAACAATTACTACGGCGAACCCAAATAAATCGGCAGCACTTCACTAAGCCCCGATGATCCGCTGGAGGTTCTCGGGAAGCGGGTACGGGGTTCTACGGGCACCTTGACGTCAGCCGCTCCGAGATCGCCGCTGACGACCAGTCCGTGGATCCCATGAGCGAGATTGCTAACGTCGCTCAATCGGACGATCCACTTTTCAACGTAGCCTCGTCACCGTCAGGAGCGGGTCCACTGTCCGACGTCTTGCGCTAGACGCCGGCAGGCTACCCGCGTTCCCGTCCTCGGCACTCCGTTCGCCTGCCCTAGCGGGTAAGACTTCGTGTTATTGTATTGCTCATGCGCACGACCGGGACAGTGACGATCTCCCTTCCGCCGGAGCTCGCGGTCGAGGTTGACCGCCTGGCTCACCAGGAGGGCCGGACGCGCAGCGAACTCTTGCGCGAGGCGTTCCGCCAATACGCGGAGCGACGCAGACGATGGGATCAGCTCTTTGCGTATGGAGAAGAACGAGCGGCTTCCGGCGCCCTGACTGAGCACGCCGTTGTGGCTGCGGTGAAATCGCGCCGCACTCGCTCCCGCCGCAAGCCAACACGCTGAGTGCCAGTCGTTCTCGACACCAATGTGCTGGTGTCGGCGCTCCACTTTGGTGGACGCCCGCGACGTCTCCTAGACGACGTCCTCCGTGGTGATCACACGCTGGTCATCGGTCCCGCGATCCTCGGCGAGCTCGAGGCCGTGCTCGTGGATACCTGTGGCTGGGCAAGCGAACGGGCTTCCGCGGTGCGAGGCGAGCTCGAAGCCATCGCCGATGTGGTGACGCCGGTTGAGGTTCCACACGTCTGTCGGGATCCTGATGACGATCAGATCCTTGCGATAGCCATCACAGGATCGGCCGATGCTCTGGTCACCGGGGACGCCGATCTACTCGCGCTCGGCGCGCATGGCGGCGTCAGCATCAGCTCCGTCGCCGACTTCGAGGTGCGGGCGAGGGGCTGAGAACGGTGGTGGGCTGCGTGCCTGATACCCGCATCATGTCCACGCGATTCCAACGAAATCCATAACGCGCGCTCTAGCCGTCATTCCAACCATTTCTCAACGAAAGCCCTCTACCTCGAACCCACTCACAATCCGGAAATGAAGACTAATCTGGGGGACCAGGGGTCGCAGGTTCGAGTCCTGTCTTCGTCGACGGACGCGCAACTGCATCCGGGCTCTCGCCTCATGAAGAGTAGGCTTCGGCGTTTCGCTACGCTGCCCATATGCGGTCGAGAGGCATACATCCTGATCCGATGGTTGGGTTGACGTGGACGCACGACATCGTCGCGCGTTCGGCGGCCCCCGGCGAGAACGCCCTGCGCTACCTCAGCCTGCTGAGCTGTGCTGGCCTCGCACCCGTCCTGATCACGCCGAAAACATCGACGACGATCCTTGCGCGCCTTGACGGCCTCGTCGTACCCGGCGGCCCCGACGTTGCACCAGCGCGGTATGGACAGGAGACGGGACCGCATACAGAGACGGCGATCGAGGACCTGGACGCGCTCGAACTCGAGTTCGTCACGGCAGCTCGTGCTCGCACCCTACCGATTCTCGGGATATGCCGAGGGCAGCAGGTGCTGAACGTCGCGTTGGGCGGAACGCTACACCAGCACGTCGACCATCCCCGGTGGGGCGCCGACCCTGCAGCGCCGATTCACGAAGTGCAGATCCTTGACGGCACCTACCTGCGACACATCCTGCGTGTCGACGTCGCAGCAGTGAATAGTGGCCACCACCAGGCTGTGGACCGCCTGGCGCCATCCGTGCAGTGTGCCGCCATCAGCAGTGACGGGTGCGTCGAAGCCCTCGAGGCTCCGGATCTGCTGCTCCTGGCTGTGCAATGGCACCCCGAAGAGATGGCCGAAGCGCAGACTTCTCGCCGGCTCGTCGCAGGATTTGCACGATGGATCACGGGCTGACCCAGGCGCCGTTACAACGTACGGCGTACAGCGCCTGATGGTCGATCCTCGTATGGCGACGGCGTAGCATGGATAACAGTGACCCCTGACCCTTCGAATGTGTCGGCAGACGGGCAACCGATGTCGGGCGCAAGGGCGCAGACCCTTGCGCTGCAAGGGCTAGTGAACCGGATCGTCCGGGGGCTGTTGCGGACGCCTCTGCTCTGTAGGGTCGTGGGCAACCGCCTGATCACCGTGTATGTCATCGGTCGCAAGTCCGGCAGGCACTACGCTATCCCGGTCGCATACACCCGCGACGAGCGGATTCTGCTCGTCGGCACACCGTTCGCCTGGGGGCGCAACCTCCGGACCGGCGAGCCGGTGGAGATTCGATTCAAGGGCAAGCGTCGCGCCGCGGACGTTGAAGTCCTCGTCGACGAGGATGGAGTTGTGGAGCAATACGCCGCGATGGCGCGCGACAACCACAGCTTTGCCAAGTTCAACAAGATCGGCCTCGACCAGAAAGGCAACCCGAACCCGTCAGATCTGCACCTGGCGTGGGCGTCAGGCGCCAGAGCCCTGCGTCTGACGCCGCGCTGACCGAATAAGGCCAGACAAGCCGAAGCTGGGGAGGAGCCCCTGCGCGATGAGTGTCCAGTTGTGATGAGTGCCTGCGTCTGATCCCCGATGGGCGACTGGTCGGCGCCGACGATCAAACGCCCGCGACAGCATCGCTTCGGCGCCTGCGAGAGCGTAGAGTCGCGGGCCTGCGGGTTCCGGCTGGGGACCTGCGAAATGGCGGAGGTTGCGGCTGTGCGGGCTCGAGTGCTGCGTCTGAACGGATCCCCGGAAAAGATTGACGAGGGCGTCGCAGCGTACAAGTCAGGAGTCGTGCCAGCCCTCATGGAGCGGGACGGCTACAGCGGTGCTCGCCTGATCGTCGACCGCGGGACTGGGGCCGCAATGAGCATCTCGTTTTGGCGGGATGAGCAGACATCGCGGGCGAGCTTCGAAGCAATGACAAGCGTCCGTGCCGCGGCCACGTCGACCTTCGGAGCGGGCACTCCGGAGGCGAAGGTGTATGAGGCCGTCGTCCAGCATCGGCCACAGCCAACCGAGGTCGGCAACTGGGTGCGCGCGACCGCGCTGCGTGGCGACCCGACAACGGTCGACGCAGGCATCCGCCACTTCGAGTCACAGGTCATCCCCGCGATGTCGAAGCTGCACGGGTTCCGGGCAGCCATCCTTCTGGTCGACCGCGCGACGGGAGAGGCACTTGCCTTCACCGTATGGGACGGTGAGCGCGACCTCGAGGCGAGCTCGAGCCAAGCGGGTCCTGTCCGCGCCACGGCTTCGGAGGTGATGGGTGCCAGCGATCCTCAAGTTGAGAATTACGAGGTCGCGTTTGCGGAGCTTCCCGCGCCCGTAGGCACATAGCCGCTGCGCGGAATACGATATCCAAGGTGCCCAGTAAGGGTTGTCCTCTTATTGAGTCTTCCGTTGTGATGCGGTCGACAAGGATCAACGGAGACACGGACAGGTTATTGCCCAAGTTGCCGATATCTCGCCCGATCCTTGATTGGTTGCAGTGCAGTGCAACCAAAGGCACTCGATTGCAGACGTGTGTTGGCAGATCACCGGTGACTAATGTCCACGCATCGGACTGACTCGGCGCGGCGCCGAGGTTCGGTCACTGGAACAACCAGTACCGCTCCAACCAAGAGGAAGGCGACGAACATCCCAAATATCACTGGGTAGCCGCCGACTTCGCCCAGGATTCGATCGCCTGCATTGAAGTGGTCCAGGATTGGACCCGCGACAAGCCGGGCAATGATTCCCGCTCCGGCGGTCGCGATGTTTGAGAAACCGAGGAATCGCCCAGCTTCGGTCGAAGGGATTACGTCCATCATGAATGCCCAGTCGATCGAAATGAAACTTCCAGTCGCGACGCCGATCAATGCGCCAAACCAAAGTACCTGGGCAAGACCGATCGGTATGTGCAGCAGCATTGCAATCGGTGCGGTCATCGCGTGGGGGAGAAGCGTGTAATGCGAGAAGACCAACCCGAGTGCCCCGGCAGCGGCCAGCACTCCCGAAGCCGCCACAAGTGGTTTGCGGCCGACACGATCCGAAAGCCTCGCGGCAGGGTAGACGACGAGGAGGGTCAGAGCTGTGATGCTGGCGAGCATAAAGGTGGTCGCCTGATTGGCGAGGTTGGTAACCGAGTTCCCGCCACCAGGGTAGAAGACGTCCTTGAAGAAGAAATAAGCGAAGGTCTCTGGCCCGGCGATTCCCATAAGGATGAAGAGGCGCGAGCACATCAACCAAAGGAAATCGCGGTGTTGGCGTGGATTGATGTGGAACGTTCCCAGCGTCACCGCTGCCACGCTGCGCCGGAGGTCATGGGCCGGCTTGGCCCTGTCCGGGATGAGCGTCACCGTGAGTGCCATGGAAACCAGCAGCACCGCTGCCATCGAGAAAAGGGCCAGGTCGTAGCGTCCGTGGCTCACGAAGACGCCCACGACGATGAACCCGACGAGCGAGCCGACGAGGTTGCCCAGACCGTAGAAGGCGCCGGCCTTGCCGAAGTCGCCCTTGACGATTGCATCCGGGAGGAGACCTTGGTACGGAGCCTGGGCTGTATTTGATGCGAGCTGGAGGAGGAGGTAGGTCGCTACCAACCAGAAGTAGCTTCCCACGAAGGCCATGAGTACGAGGGACAGGACCGAGCCGAGTGCTCCGCCGGTGATAAATGGGCGGCGGCGTCCCCATCCGAGCATCGTCCGGTCGGAGACGGCGCCAACCATCGGTTGCCAGAACACAGCGATCAGCGTTCCGCCGCCCTCCAATAAAGCGACGGCTGTTCCCTGGTGCGCTTGTCCGACGAAGCCGCGAACGAGCGGTGGTAGCACCTGCGCGCCAATCGAATTCCAGAGGTAGCCAAGCGCGACCCAGTACAGGCTCAGAATCACGAGTCGGACGAAGCTGGCTTGCCGGGGCGCCATCGCGACGTGCGCGTCCAGACTTGTCACGTCGATACATTAGTACGGCGCGAACGCGCTCCAGGGCACCCGAGGGGCGGTCACACGCCAGCGCGGACCCGCCTCTTCGGCAGCGTTGCGTCCATGCCGCCGGAGGCCACCGGACTGTACCCGGCGTCTACTTTCCGCACCTGTTGTGATTAGAGGCGAGAAAGGCGTCGACCACGATGTTATCGTCAGGCGCTCGGAAGATCGATGCCATGCACAATCTGCCTCTTCAGCTCACCAGCTTCGTTGGCCGAGAGCGTGAACTGCGCGACCTAACGGAGCTCTTGGTCAATCAGCGTCTCGTGACCGTAACGGGCACCGCGGGGTCGGGCAAGTCGCGGCTCGCTCGCCAGGTAGCGGAGGCGTGCTCGGCGCGCTTTCAGGATGGAGTCACTTGGGTCGAGCTCGGTCCAGTTGCGGACCCGGACCGAGCGGGTCGAGCCGTGGCGGGGTCGCTTGAGATTACCGAGGTCCCGCGGGAACCTCTTCTCGTAACCCTCCAACGCCGCCTCGCGGGGCAGCAAATCCTTCTCGTGCTCGATAACTGCGAGCATGTGCTGGCCGCTTGCGCGGGGCTCGTGCTGGAATTGTTGGCGCGCTGCCAAGGCTTGACGGTGCTGGCGACAAGTCGTTGGCCGCTCGGCGTCTACGGCGAGGCGGTTTGGCAACTGTCGCCACTCACTACTCCGGATGTGCTTGCATCGCCCGAGGCCGCACTGGCTACCGAGTCAGTACGGCTCTTTGCGGATCGAGCTCGAACTTACGCGTCCGGGATATCGGGCGTTGGTTTCGAACGCGCCAGTGCTTGCCGAGGTGTGCCGCCGGTTGGACGGGCTTCCTCTTGCCATCGAGCTCGCCGCTGCAAAGCTCGGCGCGATGAATGAATCCGAAGTCCTGGCTGGGCTGGAGCATCGTTTCCAGTTCCTGAAGGCCGAGCGCACAGGCCTTCCACCGCGACAGACCGAACTGCAGGCAGCCCTCGACTGGAGTTATCTGCTGCTGTCCAAGAGCGAACAGCGTCTTCTCACTCGGCTCAGCGTTTTCGCTGGAGCTGTGGGGCTCGATTCCATCATCAGCGTTTGCGGCGAAGGGTCTAATGATCGAGGCACCCAGCCCCAACTGACGGCCTTGGTTGAGAAGTCGCTGGTGACAGCGGAAACCTCTGGCGACCGAACTGTCTACCGAATGCTCGATTCGGTGCGTGCCTTTGCCCGAGACCGCTTGGAAGACAGCGGTGAAAGCGAAGAGGTGAGCCGGCGCCACCACGGTCACTATCTTCAACGAGCCCGTGCGATAGCCGGTAGTTGGGTCGATCTGGGTCGCCACGCAAGCGCTTATCCGTCGCCGGGTGCACCGGTACAGTCAGAACTCAACGACTTCCGCCTGGCCCTGGACTGGGCGCTGAGGCGGCCGGCCGAGAGTGGCTTGGAGCTACCGCTAGCCATGAGCCTGTACTGGTACCTCTGCGGCCCGCTGGGGGAGGCGCGAGACCCTTGAACGTGCAGCCGCGATGAGTGGAGACGGATTGGAGCGGGCGGCGACCCTCGGCCTGCTCGCAATGGTGGCGGCAGGTCAGGGGGACCTCGAGCCGGCGCTAACGGCTATCGGCGAGTCGCTGGCGCTTTGCGAACAGCTCGGGGACGAGACCGCGCTCGCCGGTGCCCGCGCGACACGCGCATTTCTCAGCCTGGCCAGCGACGTGTCACGAGCCTCAGAGCATGCCGAAGACCTCGCTCCGTTCTCCGCCCTCACGGGCCGAATGGCATTTTGGGTCACGTTTGTGCGCGGAGTTGTTGCTGCCGAGGCCGGCAAAACCGAGGAGGCTCGGCATCTCATCGAGGAGGCGCTGACGTTCGCTCGCGAAGACATGACCGCCGATGGCGAGGCCGTCAGTCTTGAGGCCCTGGCACGCCTCGAGCTGGATTCAGGACGACCCGCTGCGGCCCGGCAACTGTCGATCGCAGCGCTTCGAATGCGATGGGCGCTTGGCCACCGCCAAGGAATGGCCGATTCTTTCGAGTCTGTTGCGTCCGTCGAGGCGCGGGAAGGAGCCCATTCGCGTACGTTGGTACTGCTGGGCGCTGCCGATGCGGTGCGAGCGGTGACTGGCTCAATCTCGTGGCCCGCGAGCGCCCGGTTACGTGCCGCGCTGGAAGCTAAGTCGTTGGCCGCGGTCGGACTCGAGGCGGGAACGCGCTTGGTCGAAGCCGGGCGCAAGCTCAGCATCGAAGACGCCGCGACCTTCGCTGTGAAAGAAGGCGAACGAGACCGCCAGCCAGGCCTTCTGTCGAAGCGGGAGCAGGAGGTGGCCGGGCTCGTTGCTGATGGGCTGAGCAACCGCGAAATCGCGACCAGGCTGTTCCTCTCGGAACGGACCGCGGAGAGCCACCTGGAGCGAATCCGGCACAAGCTGGGACTCCACAATCGCGCCCAGCTCGCGGCGTGGGTGGCGGAACAGGCTTGGCGACGCGAGCGCTGAGCCGACGACGTTCGGTACTGGATTAGGTACAGCAAACGACTCTTACGGTATTTCTCCGGCTGCTTCGGTTGACCACCCTGAGCTAGCCTCGGTTTCGGTCGCGGCCGACGGAGCCCGTAAGAGCCCCTTACGGCCGCGACTCCGGTGCGATCAACGAGCACTTGGGGTTTTGTCGTCTCGCGACCACCGATAAGGGGACTGAGTGAAACACCAACTACTGGCTGACCGAGCCACGAGGATTGCACCGTCTCCCACAGAGAAACTCCAGACGACGCAGATAACGCAGCCGAGGACGTCACATGCGGCTTGAAAAGCACCGTTTCGTAGTGGGCCTGGTGATGGCCATGGTGTTCACCGCGATCGGAGGGTCGGTGAGGGCATCGGCGCAGTCCAGTACCCCGATGAATCACCTTGGAGCGTCGACGGTCGCAGGCTCGATCCAGCGCGGATTCATCAACATCACCGGAACGCCTGGGGTCCCCGCGGTCAACCCTGGGACCCATACCCTCTACGTGCCCATTCAGTGCCTCACCGGCTGTCCGGCGTTGCCCCTCACTCACTCGATGGATGTGGTCAACACCAGCACCTGCAATGCCTCACAAACGACGGATTGTCGCGTGATCGCCAGAGCGAGGACCGGCGGTGATCCGCTCGCTGCAGCCGTCGACGAAAGGACCGACACCATCTACACCGCCAATGCTGTTGGCACGGTCTCGGTTGTCGACGGCGCCACGTGCAATGCGACTGACACGAGAGGATGCAGCACACCGGTCGCGACGATCACGACCGGCGGGATGGACGTCGACGATGCCTTCAACCCGGTAACCCGCACGCTCTACGTTGCGAACCTGGGCGGCAGTGTCTTCGTCATTGACGGTGCGACCTGCAACGCAACGACCACCGTAGGATGCGGGCGCCCCGTCAAAGAGGTGCAAGACGCGCGTGACCCGCAGGCTCTCGATATCGATCTGGCGACCGATACGATCTACACCACCGACGGCGGTGGCGCCGGTGACACCGTCACGGTGATCGATGGTGCCACGTGTAATGGGAGTGATGGGAGTGGCTGCGGGCAGACGCCACCAACGGTCACGGTTGGCAGCGGCGCCTTCTGGGACGCGGTCGACCAGCGCACCGACACCATCTACGTCGCAAACAATAACAGCGACACGGTCTCGGTCATCAACGGCGCGCGGTGCAACGCGCAGGTAACCGCCGGCTGCAACAGCCGTTCCTCCGGCCGCACCGGTCGGCGCCAACCCCCAATTTGTGGCGGTCGACGACTCGCTTCACACGGTGTTTGCCCTGAATCAAGGCGACGACACACTCTCGGCAATCAACACACGGACGTGTAATGGAAAGACGACCAACGGTTGCACCCAAACGGCACCAAATGCGCAGGTAGGATCCGACCACGATCCCGGATACACCGGGCTCCCCAACACGATGACGCTGCTGCCGAACACCGATACCGCCTACGTGGTGAATGTCGGGGGCGAGAACCGTGTCTCGGTGATCACGCTCGCCCCCTGCAACGCCGTGAACGCGGCCGGCTGCCGCCATCCGGCGCCGAGCGCACCCGCCGGCGACTTCTTGGCTTCCGTGGATGCGACGACGAACACCATCTACGCAAGCAACCTCACCCTCCCCGAGATCGATGTCATCAATGGGGCAACCTGTAACGTCAAGCGTCAGACCGGGTGCTCCCCGGTGGCCGAAATACCGATGAAGGCGCCGCAGGCAAACCTGGGATTCATCGACGATGCCACGGACACACTCTATGCAGGCGACAAGTCAGGCGCCCTCGCTGTCATCGATCTCGCTGCCTGCAACTCGCAGCACACCGCCGGCTGCGCGCGAGCCGAGAAAGTGCGGATTCCCGTCGGAGCGTTTCCCGGGCCGCCCGCGGTTCAACCCGGCTACGAAAACCATCTATCTTCCGTACGGGGACAACAGTAACCGCATTGCCGTGGTGAATGTTGCTGCCTGCAATGCCGAGGTGACGGTCGGCTGTGCGCAGACGCCTGGTGTGATCAAAGTAGCTGGAGCGATCGTATCCGTGGCGGTGAGCGCAAAGACAGATACGATATACGCACCGATCTTTTCGGGCGATACCGTGGACGTCATCAATGGCGCGCGCTGCAACGGCACGAATCAGTCGGGGTGTGGGCACCTCGCCGCGAGCGCCATTGTTGGCCCGAATCCCTTCGGCGTTGCGGTCGACGATGCGACCAATAGCGTCTACGTGTCCGACTTCGACAACGACGGCTTTGGCCCGGGAACGCTGTCGGTGATCGACAGCGCCACGTGCAACGGTACCGATGCCACCGGGTGTGCCGGGAAGATGCCGACTGTAGACGTCGGGCGCGGGCCTCAGCTTGTGACGGTCGATACCCGGAACCGACACCGTGTACGTCGCGGATTTTAGAAGTGACGGCGTGTCCGTCCTGGACGGGGCGACCTGCAATGCGGAGGTCATCCGCGGCTGCGGCCGACCCGCACCTGAACAGCCTGTGGGGGTACTACCAGTGGCCTCGCGGTGAACCAGGCCACCAACACCGTCTACTCCATGAATTTGGGCCGCCACGGTCAATGTCAATCTTTTCGGGCCGCGCCTAGCGCGAGCTCGGGTGAAGATGAAGACCGAGACGACCAACTGTCGGACACCAGTGAGGGTGACGTGTCGTACCTCCGCGTGAGGCCGTAGTTGCGTGGGCAAGCGGTTAGCCGGGAGACCGTGCCTCGATCGCCGGCGAAATTGAAGGAGCGAATCATGGAACTTCACGATTTTCACCAGGTCTGGAGAGGCAGGCCGCGTCGGTTCGCGGCTCTGGTCGCGGTACTGTTGGGTTCTGCGGTGCTGGGCGCGAGACCTGCCTCGGCGACGACATTCACCGTGTGCGGCGGAGGATGTGCGTACAGTCAGATCGGTACGGCGGTCGCAGCCGCGAGCAGGGGCGACACAGTGAGCATCGGCCCTGGCAAATACGTCGGCGGTTTCACAATCGACCAAAGCGTGAGCCTCGTCGGCGCGGGCGCAAATGAGACCACGATCAGCGGCGGGGGGCCGGTGATCACCGTGGGGAAGTTCGGGGCTAAGACTGAGCCCACGGTCGCGCTCCGCGATCTGACGATCACCGGCGGCGTGACGACGTCGAGCCCGGTGTCGATTGCGTATGTCGCCAAGGCAGGAGTGATTGCCCTAGGAGGGGGTATTTTCGTCCCGCCCGCGGCAAAGTTCGCCACGGGCGCGACTCTGACGGTCACCAACAGCGTCATCACGGGCAACATCGCCGCACCGACCGCTTCCGTCGATGCCGGCTTCTCTTGTGGAGCAAACGACTGCCGATTCGCCCAAGCCGGCGGCGGCGGAATCGACAACTGGGGCCTTCTGACGGTTGATAACACGATCGTCAGCAACAACGAGGCGGCCGGAGCGGTCACGAGTGACGCCGACGGAGGTGGTATTTACACGCAGCAAGGCGCACTCACCGTGAAGAACAGCGTCGTGACCGGCAACCGCACGATCGCGATCGCGCCGGACGGCCGCTATGCCGAGGGCGCGGGCATCATGGTCGACACGGGCGACTTGGCCGGAGCTTGCACGCCGTGCACCCTGCTGGTGCAAAACAGCAACGTCACCGACAACAGCTCAAGTCTCGTCAACAACACTCTGTCTTCCTCTGTTGGAGCGCAGACCGGCATGACTGCGAACGCCGGCGGCATCCATGTCGGCGACGGCATTCCCACGACGGTCGTCAACTCGGTGATCGACCGCAACTCAGCGACTGCCATCGATGTGCGCGGCGAATTGATCGGCATCGACGCCGGCATGATCGTCGGGTACAGCCCGCTCGTTATGCGGAACACTCAGGTCGACGACAACCGGTCGACCACGACAGCGCTGACGTCGACCGATGTTGGGCCAGCAGGCAGCGCTCTCGAACTCGACGGGGGCGGCACGATCAGTGGCACCAGTATCGACGACAACTTCGCGAGCTCGACAAGTCCGAACGGCCTGGCTGACACAAACGGGGGCCTGGCCGTTTTCTACTTCGGCAATCCCGGCGGGGCGCAGCTGGTGACCGTGCGAAACAGTGACATCAGCGGCAATGTCACCGAGTCCTTCAGCAAGACAGGCTCAGCCAAGATCGAGGGCGGTGCGGTGTTCAATAACAGCCTGCTGGTGATGCGCAACGATAGCGTGACGGACAACGTCGGGCGGGCGGAGGCTCCGACAGGCGTGGCCCAGGGGGGAGGCATCTGGAACGGCGTCGACACCAGCACGGGCGCCAGCCCGCCGGCTGAACTGACGCTCGTGAATACAACCGTCACGAACAACGTCCTGGAAGGACACGCAGGGGTGTCGCTTCAGGGCGGAGGCGTCTTCACGGAGTCTCCCGCAACGTTCACGCTCACCAACACGCAAATCGCGTTCAACCGGCCGGACCAGTGCTTCGGGTGCTGACGGGCGGCCGGCCAACGGCGTGAGTCAGACCGACTCGTCGGCACCACAGCGAATGGGCAGCGCTCGTCGACATTTTGCGAATGCCTCACGACACTGCAGTTGGACTTGGTTGAAAGCGGCTGGGACTGCCGCGGTCGCGGTGCTGCTCGCACTAGTGACGTCTGGGTGCGGTGGCACAACATCAAGCGAGTCATCGTCGAGCGTCACGCAGCCGGACACGCTGCAGAAGGTAACGTCCACCCTGGACGGCGAGACGACCATCCCGCTGCGGACCCGCTGGATCGCGACGCCCGAGCCGGCCGGCGCGCCAGTGGCCGAGGTGGACTTCCTGATTGATGGGAAACTGATCTGGACCGAACAGGTTGCCCCATATGTCTTTGGGGGCGATGACGGTGGCACCAATCTCGGCTTCCTGATCACCACGTGGCTTTCGCCTGGGGTCCACACGTTCACCGCTCGTGCCACCGATGTTGCCGGTAAGAGCGTCTCCGATGTTGTGACCGCTAGCGTTGCCGCAGCGCCCGAGCCACCCGCCGCGCTCAAAGGAACCTGGACGCGAACCGTGACGCCGCAAGACATCGAAAATGCGGGTGTCACTGAAGCCCCACCCCCGCCCGGCCGGTGGGACCTCGTCTTCGATCAGGTCGGCGCATGGGAACTCGACCCTCTCGGATCCGGGTCGGGAGCCAGTACGAGGCTCAGGGCGACATTCTCAACGTCTACGCACCCATTCAGGAAGCGCCGATCGGCAACGGAACCGGGGGGATCAGCATCTACGGTCACCACGGCGTTGGCGGGACGGACTGCTATGCGTCGGGGCCGTTCGGTTCCTATCACTGGTCGGTTGTGGGCAAGCAGCTGACCCTGTCTGTGATCGGTGAAGGTTGCCCCAACCGGCAAGCAGTCTGGGAAGGTGTCTGGATCCTTGCGAGCCCGACCCCACCTCCGGCCTGAACCATGTGGGCCGGCAGAGGTAGGCGGGCGCGGTTGCGAGAGAACTCGAGCATCCCGTGAGCCGCCATTGGCGGCGATGGCTGCCACCCCAGAGCCTTTATGAAACCCGGGCGGTTCAGGTCGCGGACATGGAGCCGTCCGTAACGGACAGCTCAATTAGACGCGAGCCGGACCAACTCATCAACCGACATGGCCGCGCCACGGGACCAAGCTCGCTCGACGTCGGCAGCAGCAAGCGCCGCCGCCGCCGCATCCCTGCTGGCCTGGAACACTGGTAGCTCATCCGGGGGCCATTCGGCACCCTGGTCCTCGACCATGCGCTCGGCGGCGCCGAGGAGCGTCGCAGCGCGGGCGAAGTCACCGCTGTCAACGGCGAGGGCAGCCAACTGGTTCACTGTGTAAGGAATCGCCCATTTGTCGCTTCGCCGTACCTCGATGTCCAGCGCTTCCAGTGCCAGCTCGTTCGCTCTTCTTGCGTGGCCGAGCTGTCGCTCGACCGCGCTGAGGTTGCTTGCCTCGTATGACACCACGCTCAAGTCCCCGCGCGTGCGCGCCATCTCCATCCGTTGCAGCATCAAGTCACGGGCCGTGTTCAGGTCGCCCGACATCTGGGCGGCAACGCTGAGCACATGGATAGCGCTCGACCGACCCGCGTCATCGTCGCTGCCTGCGTCGACATGCAACGCCTCCTCGCAAAGCGAGCGCGCCGACTCCGTCTGCTTGGCTCGCAGTGCGATCCGCGCCAAACCCGCCAGCGCAAGTGCCTCGGTGGTCCCGTCTTCGCACTCCTGCGCGACCTCGCGCGCCGCCTGAAACGCCGCGCGCGCCTGCTCGTCGCGCCCCTCCCAGAAGGCGAGCATCCCAGCCTGGCAATGAGCGCGGCCGCGAATGCGCGGCTCGACGCCTACGACGGCCAGGCCTCGCTCCAGCCGCCGGGTTCCGTCTGCCAGATCGCCGGAGTGCATCCAGTGGTCGGCCAGTGAGACCGCGAGGCGCAGTGCGTCCGTTGGCCGCTGGTGGGTCAAGAACCAATCGAAGGCGTTCGCCAGTTCGGCTGATTGCTCTCCGAGGCGACGCTGCCACGTTACCGTGTCCACGCTGGCAAGCCCCGCCGGGCTCTCCTCAGCGAAGGCCAACAGCGCCTCCGCACGTGTCGCGTCCACGGAAGAAGAGGCTAGCGCAGACGGCGATGTAGCGTTCCGTCCTCGAAGTCGGCGGGCAGCGGGCCGCCGACGCGTTATCGATAGAACCCCGCATTTGTCGTACCAATGCGGCAACGGGTAGCGTCAGTATTACGGAGAGCCGATGACCAACGGGTTTGAATGACGTCGTGACCTCGCACGTTTGGCAGAAGCTGCTCACGGGTGGACTGGTTCCAAAGACAATGGCGTCGGAGGTTCACGCTCTCGACAAGGCGAAGGGCATTCTCGAGGCGTAGCCGGCGTCGCATGCGCACCGCGGCGTCGCGTCCTGAGCATGGCGCCATGGGACTTGAGGCGTCCTAGCGTTGCAGAGACACCCGCTTCGTGACCGGCGTACCGGCAGGTCGTGTGTCGAGCCGCGAGTGATAGGCGACGAGAATGTCACGCTGCGTGAGCCATCCAACGAGCGTTGAGCCACCGCTTTCCAGAACCGGAAGAGCCGAGCTCCCATGCTGCGCGAACGTCGAGAGCGCGTTGTCCAAAGGCGCGTCCACGGAAACGCCGCTTGCGAGCGTGGCAAGGTCGCCCGCTGTGACATCAACGGTGGCCTCACGCAGTGCGGTTTCTACGTCTTCGGCGGTCACCACCCCGCGATAGCCGCCATCAGCGTCGACGATGGGGAGCGCTGCCACATCACGACGCGCGAAACGGCCCACCATATCGTCGAGCGCGGTAGTTGTCAGAATGGGCGTTGGCACCGGTTGCATGGCGTCGCGGACGCGCAGTTCGTGCATGAGGTTCACGCTTCGGCTCGAAGAATGTCGATCCCTCGGCGACGGAGCTTGAGGGTGTAGATGGTGTCCCGAGAGAGCAGACTGCTCAGCCCTGCGGCGGCGACGATGGCGACCATCAACGGCAGGATGATCGTGTAGTCGCCGGTGAGCTCGAAGATGATGATCACGGCGGTGATCGGCGCCCGGCTGCGCCGGCAAACACCGCCCCCATCCCGACCAGGCCGTACGCTCCGGCGGGCGCCCGGCGCCGTGGAACAGCATGTTGGCGACGACGCCAAAGGCGGTCCCGAGCATCGCGCCCATGAAGAGCGACGGCGCAAAGACGCCGCCGGATCCACCGATGCCGATGGTCAGGCTGGTGGCGACCATCTTGCCGATGAGCAACAGCACAAGGAGCCCGAGGACGATCTGTCCGGCGACAGCGTTCTGCAGGACTGGATAGCCGACGCCATACATCTCGGGAAGCGCCAGGAGCAGGAGTCCCAGCAGCAGGCCTCCAGCCACCGGACGAAGCCATTCGGGTCCGTGCCAGACGCGATCCAAGAGGTCCTCGGTACCGTAGAGGACTCGCATGAATGCGAGGCCCGCAAGGCCGCCAGCAGCCAAGGCCTGCGTAGAGGCCGAACTCCCAGGTGGAGACGATATGGAAGTCCGGCAGCGTGAGGAACGCCTGGCTCCCAAAGGCGGCCCGCCCGATGACGTCCGCGACCACGGACGCAAGCACCACGGCGCCGAACGCATCCACCTCGAAGTCCGAAGGATCAGCTCCAACGCGAAGAAGACGCCGGCGATCGGCGCGTTGAACGTCGCCGAGATGCCGGCGGCCGTCCCGCAGGCGACCAACAGTCGCAACCGACTTTCGGAGACATGCAGCACCTGGCCGAGGAGGAGCCGAGCGCCGACCCAATCTGCACAATCGGCCCTTCGCGGCCCACCGAGCCACCGGCGCCGATGCACATCGCCGAGGCCAGCGACTTGACAACGGCAACCTGAGGACGGATCCTCCCGCCGCGCTCGGCCACGGCAAGCATGACCTCAGGCACGCCGTGGCCCCGCGCTTCCGGGCAAAGAACTCGATCAGCGGGCCATAGATGAGTCCGCCGACAACCGGGGCGAGACGACGAAGAACAGGCCGAGCCAGGAAGGATGGAATTATGCATGGCCTGCCGCGCTGTAGTCGGCGTGACCGGAGAACAGCAGCGTGAACCAGCGAATCAGGTCTCGAAAGACGACTGCGCCAAGTCCACCGCCCGCGCCGACCACCAACGCAATCGCGATGATCCCGCCCTGGGTGCCCCCGATCCAGTCCAGCGATCGTCGGTGTAGATCCGACGGTACGTGGATTCGGCTCGTGGTTGAGTGACTCCTCGTCGCCGCTGAGACCGGCAAAGATGGCCGCCAGGACACGAGCGATATTGGTCCAGCGGAAGCCGGATGGGTCGAGCGAGCCGTGCAGGGTGAGGCCGTCCCCCAGGGCGAGGAGGACCGAGGCGAAGGCATCGGCGGGAATATCGTCGATTTCACCGTCAGCGACGGCCTCCTCGATCCAGCCGCGCAGCATGGCTCGGCGACGTCCGACCGCGGACACCATCCGCTCACGGATCGCCGGCTCGGTGAGGATGGCGGCCCAGAGATCCGAACGCACCTGCACCCGCGACTGATCGGTGCCGCGTTCGCACATCTCGCGAGCAAAACTGCGGAGCCGCTCAACATTGGAGATGTTTCGCTGCGCGAGACGCTCTTGTTGCCCGTCGAGGTCGACGGCGTCTTCCTCGAACAGCGTGATAAGCAGGTCCTGCTTGGATGAGAAATACCCGTAGAAAGCGCCTTTGCTGACCTCAGCCTCTTCGCAGATGTCGTCGACGGTGAGCTCGCTGTAGCCGATGCGTCCGGCGCAACGCCAGGCTGCGTCGATAAGTAGCTGGCGGCGCTCGAGACGGGCGTCTGCCGAGATGCGCGGCATGGTCGATATGGTATCATGAATAAAACCGACGCGTTGGTTTTGATAAGCAGCCCGAGCCTCCCTCCCAAGAGCGGGTGGTGCAACGCCACCCGCTCCCCCTTGCGTACATCCGCTACGGCGTGATGGTCCGCACGACGCTGCACGTCGGCGTTATTGCTATCCGGCATCAGAAGGTCCACAGTGATCGGCTGAGAAACCCCATCCGCCAGTCATATCTACATATGAGCTCGACGGCGGCGGCTTCCGGCGCTCCGCACGACCCCGGAAACACCGAATTCAGCTCTCTCTACGAGCAACATTTCCCGGCCGTGTGGGCCTATGCGGTCAGCCGGGTCGGGCGCCAGGCCGCCGAGGACGTTGTCAGTGAGGCGTTCGCGGTAGCTTGGCGGCGCCAGACGAGCATTCCCCCCGATGCGTTGCCGTGGATCCTCCGTGTCGCTCGCAACGTGGTATTCGAGCTGTACCGGAGTGAGACACGCCAGCGGCTCGTGGAAACCGAACTGCGGGGGTGGGCTGCGCGCGAACCCCTGGTCGAACCGGACGTCGCCGAGTTGGTGGTCAACCGGGCAAACGCCATGACGGCCCTCGCAAGCCTCTCTGAGAGTGATCGCGAGCTATTGATGCTTGTCGCATGGCATGGCCTGTCGCCTCGTCAGGCCGCCAGCGTGCTGGGGTGCTCGCGACCGGCCTTCTTTGTCCGGCTGCATCGGGCTCGAAGCCGCCTCAGCCGTGCGCTGACGCGCCAAGTCACGACGAGTGTTCCACCCGACTTATTCATGCCCAATAGCAGCGAGGAGGTTCACGCATGACCACGCCGACGCAGGCCCTGAACGTCCTTGCCGCTGCGCGCCCCGACGAACTTGCGGCGCCGGAACAGTACATCCGCGATCGCATTTATCAGGCGGCGATCTCCACCAAGGAGATGCCCCCGGCGCACCGATCGCCATTTCGTCGACTCGCTGTCGTTTCTGCGGTGGGCGCAGCCACCGTTGCCGCGATCCTCCTTGTGGCACTCGCCGTGCAACCGCAAGGGACGGCCGCCCCGACGCGTCCGCACGTGGCCCGGCCGGTGCAATCCGATTCCTCCGCGCGCGCAGTTCTCTTGGCTGCAGCAGCCAGCGCGGCAGGCGAGACGTCCGATACGGGAACGGGCAGATACTGGTTTTCGGTGACGCAGGTCTTTGACGCCGGCACCAATGGTTACCCCAGTTCGACGCTTGGGCTCGATGACTGGGTCGCGCGTTCTCCAAACGATCCAAGTTGGTTCATTCTCGGCAAGTCTCCGCTGGCACAGGCAGGGTCGGGATCGAGCGATCCATACCACACCCGCTTCGACGTCCTGGATCGCTTCCTCACCTTCGCGGAGTTGCAACAGTTGCCGACCGATCCGGCAGGCCTGGAGGCGTATCTCCTCGCGATCCCTCCGGATCATCCCGATCTGCCGGAGGTCCCGGTGAGCGAGCGGCTGTTCACAGCATGTCTTGAACTGGCAGAAGCACCTGCGGAGCCGGTGGTTCGCGCGGCCGCGTTCCGCTTGCTCTCGGAGTTGCCGGATCTCACCGCGCTGGGTCGGGTTCACGATCCTCTTGGCCGCATCGGCGTGGGTGTCGCCAACTCGCGCCCGGGCAATCCAGGACAGGAATTGATCATTGATCCGGTCTCCGGTTCGCTGCTTGCTTTCGAGGATGTGTCGAGCGTCGATGGCCACGTCGTGGTTACCCACTACGAGGCGCTCCTCGAGTTCGGCTGGACGAACATCGTGCAACCACCGTCCGGGGCATCGTGAGGTGACCGGGCAAACTTGATCTCAGCGACGCGCTGGCCGGTTAGGGTGCTTCTCCGCCTGGAGCGAAGGGTGCGCGCAACCCGTTCTCATGAGCAATCCTGGCGGCCAGTTCAAAATCCATTGACAGACCGAACTTGCGCTGCAACGCAATCGAGGCTTGCATCCGGTCAGGTCCATCTGGCAGCTCGCCGAACGCGTCGTAATAGTCTTCGAACGCTCCAGGAGAGTGCACTTCGATGGCCACCGCGGGTTCGTCGGTCGCATTCCAGAAGGCGTGGACGATGCCGCGCGGCTTGATGACATAGGAACCGGCCGGCGCCTTCAGGACTTCGTCACCCACGCGAAACGTGAGCTCGCCGCGGATGACGCAGCTGACCTCGTCCTCGCGGGTATGCGTGTGTGGCGGTACGAATTGTCCGGGCTCGATCGTGCCTTCGAGGATGGCTAGAGCGCCGTCGAGTTGATCTGATCGAACCTTGTGCCGAAGTCCGGCGAATCCCTTGGTTGCACGACCCGCTGCTCCGGGGATCAGGCGACTCTCATCGGTCACTGCGAATGCTCCTGTGCGGGGATCGGCTACTACAAAGTGAGCGGCAGTCTAGCTCCGTTCATCGGCGCGTCGCGGCAGTGCCGGCCGCCCGACGTGCTCGCGTCGTTCGGCCTGGGGCAAGCGACAAGACGCGGCGAACGGCAGGCCATGGGACACTAAGCGCATTCCGTATCGCCGCCCGTTCTGGAGCTCATCACATCGCACTCGATCGACAAGTCCTGCTCACCGCAGAGGGCCAAACCGCGCTCATCGCCGAAATGCGCGAGCTCATCGATATGAAGCGCCCTGAAATCGTCCAGCGGGTTGCCACCGCCCGCGCCGAAGGTGATCTGCGCGAGAACTTCGCCTACCACGATGCGAGGCGCGAGCTGGGTCTTCTCGACGGCCGCGTGCAGACCATCGAAGGGATGCTCCGACATGCGGTGATCGTCGAGGCCGCTCCGTATGACGGTACCGTGGGCTTAGGCGCAACCGTCGTCGTGCGGGATGAGTTCGGCGACTCCGAGTACACCATCGTTGTGCCTGCTGAGGCAGACATCACCCGCCAGCGGATCTCGCTGGATTCGCCTCTGGGCGCAGCGATATCCGGCCACCGCGCCGGCGACGAGGTGAGTGTCGACAGTCCCGGAGGGGTCCGCCGAGTTGCCGTCGTCAACGTCCGCTGACAGAGGCGGCGGATCAGCCCCTCCTGGTGTGCAGAAGGTCGAACTCGTTGCCCTCAGGGTCCTCTAACACGACCCACGAGACATCCGGACCCTGACCGATATCCTTGCGGCGCGCGCCGAGTGCCAGCAGACGTTCCAGTTCCTCCGCCTGCTCGCACCCCGAAGGACTGAGGTCGAGGTGGACGCGGTTCTTCACTGTCTTCCCCTCGGGCACCGGGATGAAGCACAGCGTCATCTCCGCGTCCTCGGTGCCGTCCGACGAGATCCACCAGTAGCCGCCCTCGTCATAGACGGCCGGCCAGTCGAGGACGCGGGACCACCACGCCGCCTGGGTCTCCGCATTGCGGCAGTCGAAGACGATTTCGTGCAGGACGCTGGCCATCGCACCTCCTTGTCCGGTTCGGCGAGCCGGGAATGGCGCGCCGGACGGAAGCGTGGCAGATCATCACCGAGCGTCGATAACGCAGCACAGCATCCGGAGTGCTGCCGGAATGCAGCGCACGGTCACATCAGACCGCGGCGGAATGTCGACGGTCTCACCATCCAACTGCGCGGCGCCGCCCTGATGCCAAGAAAACGTCATCACCGCGCGTTGCGATTGGCGGGGTGGCGATACCAGGGACCGAAGCCCCAACCAGCTCATCCGTAACGCCGCCGGCCACCGCCGGTGCGGCACCAGGACGATTTCCATCAGCCCGTCGGCACGTCGTGAGTTCGCACTCACACGAAAGACCTTCGCCATCGTGGCGACGATGTGCCAGCTGAGGCTGACGATGCGGACTGACCGGCCGCCGATCATCACGGACACGGGCCGCGCTTGCCGCAACGTCTGGGGGATGAGTGCGAGATCTGCGAGTAGTCCGCGTCGACGACCGTTGACAACCGATGCCCCCGTGGCCAACGCGCCGATCGCCACGTATGACAACGCGTACTGCCGCGCAGGTTGGTTGTGATTGTCGGTGCTATATGACACCTCGAGGACATCCACCGGAACGGGCTCTGCCGACAGCACGGCCTCGAGCCGGATTCGTTGCGACGGTGGCCAGCTCCGGTATTGATCGTTGGCGTTACCGCCCCCGCAGACAACGAGAACAACGCGGCTCCCGACCGCGGTGGTCGCAGCGAGGATGCCGTTACCGATCTCGTTGAGCGTTCCATCCCCGCCGATGCCGATGATCGTGCCATCGAGGTGCTCCGAAGCCCATGCTTCCGCCACCGCCCGAGCGTGGCCGGCGTACTCCGTGGAGACGAGGTCCACCTGGCTTTCCGACGACACGTTCAATTGCCGAAGCGCGGTCTGCGCCATGCTGTCGGCACGCCGAGAAAGGGGATTCCCGTTGGCAACGATGAGCACCGGATCGCGGATTCGCTGTCGGGCGGCCATCGCATCAGCCTCATGAATATCGCGCATGGGCGGCAAATGGTCTATAGCGGCGACCCTATCAGCGCAGCGAGCTCGCCTCTGGAGTTGATGCCCAACTTGCCATAGACGCTTCGCAGGTGGTACTCAATCGTCTTCGGACTGAGAAAAAGCGCGGCGGCGGCCTCGCGAGTCGTTCTGCCACTCGCGAGCAATTGCGCGATGTGCAGTTCCTGACGCGTGAGTGTCTCCGCAGGCGACGCGCCACGCCGGCGCACGGTCTCTCCCGTTGCGAGGAGTTCGGCGCCCGCGATGCCCGACCATGGACTCGCACCGACTCGCTCGAAGATGGCGAACGCAACCCGGAGTTCGTCACGCGCGCGACTGCGCTGGCGCAAGCGGCGAAGGCGCGCGCCGAATGCGAGGTGCGTGAGTGCGAGCTCGAACACGTCGGGCGTCTTCTCATGGAGACGGAGCGCATCGGCAAAGTGGCGCTCGAAATCACCGTCCGCCGCGAGCATGCCGAAACAACGGGCGGCGCGCGCCATCGACCACGGCTGTCCCTTGCGGCGCGCTTCAATATCAAGCAACGTAGCGACCCGCGTGGCGTCCTCACGACGACCCAGCCGCAAGTAGGCATCGACGAGCTCGCCCGACGGCGCCAGATCGACATCCTGTATGCCGAGCTGGCCAAGCCGGAGCGTGCAGTACTCGAGATGCTCCGCGGCTGCCGATGCTCGACCGAGACCGAGTTCCAGCTCGCCGAGAGCTCGGATCGCCCAGATCTCATAGAGATGGACTCCAAGCTCGGAGCACAGGGCGAGCGCCTCAGCGGCGTGCGCACGGCAGTCGTCTTCGTAGCCCTGGCGAGCTTCGAGCCAGGCCATGCTGGCAAGTGCGGCCGCGACCTCCGTCTGCTGACCGGTCTCGCGCGCGAGCCGTGCCGCCTCGTCGTATTCGACGTGTGCTCTGCTCCAGTCCTCTGCGGCCGCGTGATCACGCCCGACACGGTTCAGCAGCCACGGCAGGATGCCCAGCGCAACTCGAGCCCGGGCTGTTTCGATCACCTCGTCGACAAGATCGCGAAGCGGACCGGACTCGCGAAGCCAGAGGGGTACAGCGACGACCCAGGGCAGGAGGCGGGTGTCCTCGCGCACGCCCTCCTCCTGCTCGATGATCACCGAGGCCGAGCGGAACGACTCGATGCCCGCGCGCGCTTCACCGGTGAACACGAGCGCCATGCCCATGGATGCGAGTGCGAGGAAGCGCGCCTTCGCGGACGCCTCCGGCGTCACCAGGGCAGTTAAGGCCTGTGCTGTCAGCAACATTCCCGCAGCGTCGCCGCCATAAAAACACGCGTCCACGGCGTCTGCGAGTAAATCCACCGCGAGTTCGGGCATCGTGGCGGCAATGCGTTCGGCGGCGGTCACGAGGATCGTGTATCCCCGCGCCACAGGCCCTCGTCGCGTGGCGATGTGGCCGCTCAGGCTGTCGATCTGGATGAGGAGCTCGTTGTTCTCGGAGAGCGAACGCGCCTCGTCGAGGAGACCGATCGCCCGATCGGCGAAGCCCGCCAACCACGCCGTCTCCGCAGCCGCGGTAACCAGACGGCGCCGGCGCTCATCGTCGTCGGCCAGACGTGCTGAGGTCTCGAATGCAGCGCTCGCGACGCCGTACGCGCTGCGTTGACGGCTTCGGATGCCCGCTTGTTCCAGCGCCGACGAGGCGGACGTATCAGTGCCGACCGCTGATGCCGCCAGATGCCAGGCGCGCCGGTCGGCATCCCGATCCGAGAGGACGTTGGCCATCGCGCGGTGGGATGCTCTGCGGACGTCCGGAGGAGCCGTGTTGTAGATCGCGGCTCGCGCCAGCGGATGACGAAACTCAATACGGCCATCACGCAGCCGGATCAGGCCGGTCTCCTCAGCCGCCGTCAGTCCGCCGATGTCGATGTCGAGAAGCCGGGCTGCCCGCTCGAGCGTCGAAACATCTGCCGCTTCGTCGACGGTGGCGAGCACCAGAAGTCGTCTCGCTGACGAGTTCGAGCGCTTCAGCCCGGCGGGCGAAGGCACGCGAAATCGTTGCCGGCACCGTGATGGGTGCGTCGATTGACAGCGTTGCCAGGCGTGACGTGTCCCGGGCCAGTTCGGTCAAGGCCAGCGGATTCCCGGCGGTTGCCCGATAGATGCGGTCCGCGGTCTCGGGTGCGACTGCGCCAAGGAGCTCGCCTGCTGCGTCGCGGCTGAGACCACCGACACGCAGCGTCGGGAGGTCGGTTGCGTCGAGCAGCGACGGCTCGTCCGCACGAACCGCCAGCACGGCTCCCAGCGGCTCCCCGAGCAACCGCCGAAGCGCGAACCGAAGTGCCTCAGCCGTCGACGGGTCAAGCAGGTGTGCGTCATCGATGAGGAGCATCGCCGGTTGCTCCTCAGCGTAGATGGCAAGGAGGCTGAGCGTCGCTGCGCCCACGGCGAAGCGCTCGCCGGACGTGCCCGGACGCAGCGCGAGTGCACCTTCCAGGGCCGCAGCGCGCGGAGTCGGCATGCGACCGATCAGGTGAAGCGCGGGACGCAGCAATTCGTACAACCCGGCGAACGGGAGGTGCATCTCGGACTCGATTCCCCGAGCGCGGAGCAGTGCCAGGTCATTCGCACGCTCGGCCACGTAGGAGAGGAGCGATGTCTTGCCGATTCCGGGCTCACCGATCAATGCCAGCACCGCGCTCCGGCCGGAGCGGACCGCCGCCATGACGCCGTCGAGCGCATTCATCTCCCGCTCGCGCCCCACCAGCATGAGTTGATTGTAGGTAGGCCCTGATATCGAGATCGTCGTGCGTCGAAATTACTAGGGGTCCCCCCTGACGCGATGACCGGCGGGTCGCCCCTAGCCTCCAAAACGAATCAACTCGTTTCGGAGGACTTGGCATGACCCAGACACTGGAACCCGTCGCACTCGACCACGCGAAGCTCGAGGCGTTCGTCTTCCGTGCGGTTGACGAGGTGGGTGCGACGTTGAACACGGCGTTGGTCGTGATGGGAGACCGCCTGGGTCTCTATCGAGCGATGGCCGGAGCCGGGCCGCTCACCTCAAACGAACTCGCGGCGCGGGCGGGGGTGTCCGAGCGCTACACCCGTGAATGGCTCAACGCCCAGGCGGCTGGTGGCTACGTGGAGTACGACCCCGACAGCGGCCGCTACACCCTCCCCCCGGAGCAGACGGTTGCCCTGACGGACGCCGAGAGCCCCGCCTTTCTCCCCGGCTTCTTCCAGATCGCCCTGGGGTCCGTGCTCGACTCACCGCGGATCGTCGACGCGGCGCGGACCGGCAGTGGCGTGGGATGGCACGAGCACGTCGACGACGTGTTCGAAGGCTGCGAGCGGTTTTTCCGGCCGGGCTACAACGCCAACCTTCTCTCGGGCTGGCTGCCGGCGCTCGACGGCGTCGTCGCCAAGCTGGAGCGCGGAGCGCGCGTTGCCGATGTGGGATGCGGCCACGGCGCCTCCACGATTCTCATGGGGTCCGCGTTCCCGAATTCGTCCTTCATTGGCTCGGACTACCACGCGGGCTCGATCGAGACGGCTCGCCAGCGAGCCACAATGGCCAAAGTCCACGGCCACGTTGACTTCGAAGTGGCCGGCGCGACTTCGTTCAGCGGACGAGACTACGATCTCGTGACCATGTTCGACTGCCTGCACGATATGGGCGACCCGGTCGGCGCAGCACGGCACGTCCGTGAGGCGATCGCTCCGGATGGAACGTGGATGATCGTTGAGCCGGCCGCGGGCGATCGCGTCGAGAACAACCTCAACCCGGTCGGGCGCGCCTACTACGGCTTCTCGACGCTGCTGTGCACGCCCGCGTCGCTCTCCCAGGAGGTCGGACTCGCGCTCGGCGCGCAAGCGGGCGAGGCGCGGATCCGCGACGTGGTCAACGCCGCCGGCTTCTCGCACTTCCGGCGGGCGGCGGAAACGCCATTCAACATCGTCTACGAAGTGCGGCCTTGACCGTCAGCGAGCGGGAGCTCGAGGTGGTGCGCCCGGAACAAACCCGGGCGCGCTACCCCGAACTCCGAGGGATTCGTCGAGCGTGCGGGAGTGCGCACCTTCTATGAGGTATACGGACACGGCGAGCCGACGATCCTGCTCCTCCCCACATGGTCGATCGTTCATTCGCGGTGCTGGAAGATGCAGATTCCGTACCTGTCGCGGCACTGCCGGGTGGTCACGTTCGACGGCCGTGGGAACGGCCGGTCTGACCGGCCAAGCGAAGCCGAGGCATACGCGGAAACGGAATTCGCCGCCGACGCACTCGCCGTTCTGGACGCCACCGAGACCAAGAGCGCATTCGTCGTTGCCTGGTCAATGGGGGCACAACGGGCGATGGTGCTCGCAGCGAACCAATCCGAGCGCGTTGATGGACTCGTGTTCATCGGCCCTGCTGTGCCACTCGGCGAGCAGCTCAGCCGTGCCGATGCGATAGCGGCCTTTGACCAGCAGCTCCCTCCATATGAGGGATGGGCGAAGTTCAACCGTCACCACTGGCTGGAGGAGTACGAAGATTTCCTGCGCTTCTTTTTCTCCCAGGTCTTCACCGAACCGCACTGCACGAAACAGATTGAGGATTGCGTTGACTGGGAACTCGAGACGACCCCTGAAACGCTCATCGCCACCGCGGTCACGCCTGAGCTCGACGAGCGGGAGCTGCGCGAACTCGCCGACCGCATAGTCTGCCCTGTCCTCGTCATTCATGGGACTGACGACGCCGTGCGTTCGTATGACTCCGGCGCCGAGCTTGCCAACCTCACGGGCGGGACCCTCATCAGCGTCGAGGGTGCCGGGCATGGTCCTCATGTGCGTCACCCGGTCAAGGTGAACCTGTTGCTCCGCAACTTTGCGTCTCCGCCGAAACCTCGTGCTCAGTGGACAACTCCGTCTCGGCGGCGCAAGCGCGCGCTGTACATTTCGTCGCCCATCGGTCTCGGCCATGCCCAACGTGACGCCGCTATCGCCGACGAGCTACGCCGGCTCCATCCCGACCTCGAGATCGACTGGCTGGCGCAGCATCCGGTGACCGCCGTCCTCGAGGCACGAGGCGAGCGCATTCATCCAGCAAGCGCGCAGCTCGCCAATGAGTTGCATCACATCGAGAGCGAGTCATCGGGGCACGACCTCCACTGTTTCCAGGCGTGGCGGCGAATGGACGAAATCCTCCTCGCCAATTTCATGGTGTTCCACGACCTGGTGCGTGACGAGGACTACGACCTCTGGATCGGCGATGAGGCGTGGGAGCTTGACTACTATCTGCATGAGAATCCGGAGGAGAAGCGCGCCGCGTACGTATGGCTCACCGACTTTGTCGGATGGCTGCCGATGCCCGACGGCGGCGACGCCGAGATGCGCGTGACGGCGGACTACAACGCCGAGATGATCGAGCAGATCGCACGATATCCGCGGGTGCGCGACCGCGCGATCTTCGTGGGCAGCCCGCCGGACATTGTGCCGGACACCTTTGGCGCAGGTCTTCCGGCGATTCGCGACTGGACCGCGAACCATTTCGAGTTTCCGGGCTACATCACCGGATTCGATCCATCCGAGTTCGCTGACCGCGAACGCATCCGCGCGGAACTTGGCTACCGCCCTGACGAGCAGGTGTGCTTCGTAACCGTGGGAGGTTCCGGCGTGGGCCACGACCTGCTGCGCAAGGTGATCAACGCCTATCCAGCCGCAAAGGCGCGAGTCCCGAAGCTCCGCATGATTGTCGTCGCCGGGCCGCGAATCGATCCCGCAACGCTGCCGGCTCCCCAGGGTGTGGAGGTGCGTTCGTACGTGCACCAGCTCTACCGTCATCTCGCCGTGTGTGACCTCGCGGTCGTCCAGGGTGGACTGACCACCGCCATGGAGCTCACGGCGAACCGGCGTCCCTTCATCTACTTTCCGCTGCGGCACCACTTCGAACAGAACCTGCACGTTCGCCATCGTCTCGAGCGGTATCGAGCCGGCCGCTGCATGAACTATGAGGAGGAGACCAGCACAACGATCGCCGAGGCGATAGCGGAGGAGATCCGTGGTGATGTGGTCTCTCTTCCTGTCGAAACCGGCGGAGCGGCTCGCGCAGCTGCCCTGATCGCCGACTTGCTGTGAGCGCACACTCGGCGCCCAGTCCGTCGCTCAGCGGACACCCTTCACGCCCATGACGGCGACAGCGCTGAGGATGGCGCAGACGCCGGCCACGGCGTAGAGCACCCCATAGCTCCCGCGTCCGACCGCAAGAATGGCCGGCGCCAATGCCGGCGCCAGCGAAAATGGCAGCGCGCCGGCGATGTTGAACACGCCCAGATCCTTTGCGTTGCGGCCTGGATTCGGGAGTACGTCGGCGACGAGCGCGAGGTCGACGGCAGCGAACACGCCAAAGCCAAGTCCGCTGATGGCCATGCCGACGAGAAACCCGTTGAAGTTGCTCGCCATCGCAACCGCGAACATCGCCAAGCCGTAGATGATCGCTGCAGTGAAAACGAAGATCTTTCGCCGGCGCGTCCGGTCTGAAAGGTGGCCACCGATAAGGGAAGCGGCCACGATGACGATCCCCTGCACGAGCGCGCCGAGAAAGATCTGTTGCGGCACGTCAGCGACGGCGCTGCCGATCTTCTGAAGCAGGTAGTACGCCTCGTATGTCGTCAGCAGCGCGTAGGCCATCAGGAACATGAAGCGGCTCGCGAAAGCCCAGGCAAAGTCCGGGCTGGACCGCGGTTTCACGTAGAAGGTACTCGCGAATTCGCGCAGTGACCACACTGGCCGGTCCGCCTTGGTGAGGTGCCGATCCTGCAACACAACTGCGAACAGCAGGATGAAGAATCCGCCCGTCGCGCACGGGACAAGGAAGGTGGCGACCTGCTGTCCGTTGAAGAGCTTCACGATGTACGTGCCACTCACCGCCGCCACCGGCAGACAGATGCCGAGCACCCCGGCGACCGTGCCACGTTGTGAGACCGGGACCTGGTCGGGAAGCACCGCTGCGAGCGAAGCAAGCATTGCGTTGAAGAACAGCTGGGCGATGCACCATCCGAGAAGGACTACCTGGATGTTGGGCGCGAATGAGACGATGGCGACGCCGAGGGTACCGCCCACGACGCCGATGACCATCCATGGCCGTCGCATCCCCAGCCGCGACGATGTGCGATCGCTCATCCGCCCGAAGAACGGGTTGCCGAACATCGCCACGAAAGCGCCGACACCCGCGACAAGCGCCAGACTGCCCGGCGCCTGCTTGAGGCCCACCAGCGAGTTGACCTTCAAGGGAAGTGTCACGAGTATCGGCGCTTGGAACACCAGGTTGGCGCTCATATACGCCAAGGTGAACAGGGCGATGAACCCCCATCCCACTCTCGCCGTCGGCACCTCGCGGTGCCGCACAGCCTGGGCCGCCGGTTCGTAGGTCAGGTCGGCCATCGCGCCGCAGTCTGGCCCTTTCGCACGGGTTGCGCATGGCAGAGGGCGTTCCCGGCACGAGTCAGGCGCCGACGACCGCCGCCGTGACCGGAGAACTGGCTGTTAGTCGGTCGTCGGTCGTTCCGCGCAGACCGACGGCAACCGCATTGAAGCCCTTGAATGTGAGCCACACGCCGAGGAATCCCTCCCAGATGACTTCCGGGATGGTCGCGACGCCCTGCCACACTGACTGTTGTGGGATCACGCCCAGCAGCACGGCGATCCCTGAGGCGGCCAGCAATGGACCTCCGATAACGCCGAAGAGTGCCATGCGGTGCGACACCAGGCCGGACCGATACATCAGCCAGCCAAGAATGAGCCCAGTGCCGATTCCGTCGACAAACCCGGGCCCGAGCAGGAAGGTCCAGTTCTTGATGGCGATGAGCGACGCGGCGACGGTGACAAGTGAGCCCGCGTCTGCGCTCCCACCATGCTGCCGCAGGGTGACGACTGCGAGCACGCTCACGATACCGATCAATATGAAGGTGCACTCCACAAGTCGAGCGGTGACATAGCCGAGTGCGAGCGTTTCGTTCTGACGCTTGAGCAGCGGGAACAACACCACCGCGCAACCGATGTTCGTGATGATGAGGAACATTTCGAAGAGCGCACCCACCAACACGCCCGTATCAGCGCCCGCACCGATGATGTAGTTGGGATCACTCAGGACAGGCCCGTATGCGAGCTCTCCCACGATCGAAGTGATGAAGGTGAGGATGAACAGCACTCCGACGACGAGTGCGGTCTTTCGCGATGTGGTCATGTGTCGTTCTCCATTGATGGATTGGTGTCGCTTGTCTGTTGCGGCGGGTACGCTCACTTGGCGCCGACGGCATCGAGCTGTGAGCTCGGTGCGCTGGTGACAGACCGAGCGACCGAAGCGCGCTGCGCGTGCCACAGGGAGTAGCCAAGGCCGACAAGCGCGACGCCGGTGGGAAAGGCGAACAGTCTTTCGTACTGCGGCATGATGCCTGTCGCGACGGTTGCCACGCTTCCGCAAGCGAGGAGCACCGCGGCCCAACGGGCGAGCACGTTGGCGCGGAAGAGTGCGATGCCGAAGATCACGCCGCCGAGGACGTAGGTGATCCCGTTGACCAGGATTGCGACCTTGATCAGGCCGATGCTGCCGGTGACGGTGCCATTCGTGGCCTCGGCGATGGCATTGCTGACGTACGCGGGCGAACTGTGCGCAATCGAGGGGAGGACAAAAGCACCGACGAATTCAATGCCGAGCATCGTCAGATAACCCGTGGCGAACGTGAGGTAGCCGGCCAGTCCGAGCACGCCGATCTTCTTCACCTGGAACAGGTACAGACCGGTGATCCCGGCGAGCGCCAGGGCGGCCATGAGCACCTTGAAGCTGTCGCGGACGACCGCATTGGTGGTGGTGATCGTGGTGCCGTCGAGGTGCGGGCTCCCGATCTGCACGCCGATGAAGATCAGCCCTGCCACAGCGGTCGCAACGCCGGTCGCCCGGAAAAGAGTGTTTGGTGTGACGGTCATGTCGTTCTCCTTGTTTGACTGGTGAGCACCAATGAGGTGCGATTGGGTATGTCAATCGGATCGGGATCGAGAGACGTGATTCGCCTTGCGGCCATCAACCACCTCCGTCCGAAGCCGGAATGGACGTCAGGCTGATGACCTCGTAGCCGCGAACGGCTTCGAGCAGGGGCTGAAAGCTGCCGTGCACCACGCAGCGCAGGAGGCAGCCATCGACCTCCACGTTGGTCACACCCGACGCTCGGGCTATTTGCCGTGCTGGAGGCCGTCCGACGAATGTCAGCTCGACCAGCTGGCTCGTGAGCTCGTGTGTCATGGCCGTCAGGCTAGGCAGGGGCCCGCGCGGCCGAATCGTCAGGATTACGGATTCAATGCGTAGTCGACCGACATCAGCTCCCGTCATGCAGGGGTAGCTTCGAAACACCATGGCCAGACCACGCCACCGATTGGGCAATCTGCCCGCTGAGACGACAAGCTTCGTGGGCCGCCGTCGCGAGCTGGCCGAGATCAGGAAGAAGCTCGCGTCCGCCCGGCTCGTCAGTCTCGTCGGGCCGGGAGGTGTGGGCAAGACCAGGCTGGCGTTGCGGGCGGCTGCCGACCTCGCACGCGGGTTCAGCGATGGGGCCTGGCTGGTCGAGCTCGCCGAGGTTCGCGATGCCGCGATCGTGCCCAACGCCGTGCTCACGGCAGTTGATCTCCGTGACCAGGCCGGACTGGAGCCTCTGCAGATCCTGAGGTCCTTTTTGGGCGAGCGGCATTTGTTGCTCGTTCTCGATAACTGCGAGCACGTTCTCGAAGCGGCTGCGCAGCTCGTCTCTGAGGCACTTCGTTCGGCCCCGAACGTCCGCGTGATCGCCACCAGCCGCGAGCCGCTCCAGGTGACGGGCGAACACGTCGTGCCGGTGACGCCGCTCCAACTGCCCCGAGGAGATGGAACCGAACCGCTCGCGCAGGTACGGGAGAACGAAGCGGTCGTGCTGTTCACCGAGCGAGCCGCCGCGGCATCCGGGACATTCGCCCTGACGGGCGCGAACCAGGCAGTCGTGGTCGCCGTGTGCCGTCGCCTCGACGGTTTGCCGCTGGCGATTGAGCTCGCAGCGGTGAGAACCCGGGTGCTCAGCGTCGAGCAGATCCTCGAACGGCTCCGCGACCGCTTCGCACTCCTCACGGGAGGCAGCCGAGCCGCGCTGCCGCGCCATCAAACGCTCCGCCTGACCATCGACTGGAGTTACGACATCCTGCTGCCGCGTGAACAGCAGGTCTTGCGCCGTCTCTCCGTGTTCGCCGCCCGATTCACGCTCGACGACGTGGAAGCGGTGTGCGCCGACGACGCGCCGGGCGCGACCGACACCCTGGATCTGCTGTCATCTCTGGTCGACAAGTCCCTGCTCATGAAAGAAGACTTCGCGGGGCGTGACTGCTATCGACTGCACGAGACGATGCGCGAGTACGCAACGCTCAAATTGCATGACGAACGTGAGGACGAACATCTGTCGGGGCGCTGCATCAACTACTACTGGACGGCGTGTCTGTCGACGGAGGCCGAGGGTCGTTATGAGCTTCCTCGTTGGCTCTCCTGGGTCGAGCTCGAAATCGACAACATTCGAGCGGTGCTCGAGCAATGTGTTTCGCACGGAGACGCACCGCGAGGGCTCGATATCGTGGCGTCGTTGCGGTACTACTGGATCACGCACGGAACCACGGAGAGCATTCGCTGGCTGGATCTCTTGCTCGCACATGGGGAGGCGTCCCCACGCACGCAGGTTCGCGCTCTCAGCCTTCGCGGCTGGATGAGCATTTTGCAGGGCGACCCCGAAGCCGCCAGGCCCTGGCTCACGCGCGCTATCGCAACGGCTCGGGAAACGCGACAGCCGGCGGAGCTGTCGCAAGTCCTCTCGATCGCCGCCAACGCCGAGAACCAGATCGGTAACCCCATCGGTGCCGACGCCTTTCTTGATGAGGCCGAAGCGATCGCTGCTGGTATCAGCAACTATGCCGCGACCATGGAGCTCGTGCAGGCGCGAGCTGTTCATGCGTTCTTCGCAAACGACATGGACGCTGCCACGGTGACCTCATCGGAGGGCATGCGTCTGAGCCGAGACGCCGGCGACCTTTTTTACCTCGCTTCGATGCTTCGCAACGTGGCGGTTATCGCCTTGACACACGGCGACCTCGACGCAGCAAACGTGGGAGCGGGGGAAGCCCTCCGGATCGCCCGGGAGATCGATGACCGGATAGCAGAGTTCTACGTCCTGGCGGCGATGAGCTGGCTTGCCGCAAGTGCCGGCCAGGCGCGCCTCGGCGCTCGGCTGCTTGGAGCAGCACAAGCGATTGGCGCTGGTGCCGGCGCCAAGATCGTTGGACCGCATGCGCCATTCCAGACCGAGGCCAGAGAGGCGGCGACGCGAGTCCTCGGAGCAACGAAGTTCGAGGCGGAGTTTGAGGCGGGGAAACGCCTGGACCGCCACGCGGCAGTGCGATTGGCGCTCGGTGAATCCGAGCAGATCGAGGACGTTGCTCGTTCTGGGACGGACGCCGGACCCCTCGCGAAGCGGGAGTTCGAGGTCGCGGGTTTGGTCGCGGAAGGCCTCAGCAACAAGCAGATCGCAAGCCGCCTGTTCATTTCCGAGCGAACAGTCGCCGCCCACGTCGGACACATCCTCAACAAGCTCGGTTTCAACTCGCGAGCGCAGATCGCAGGCTGGATCTCCTCGAATCGTTGACCGCGGCGAACTCGCCGGCATCCCGCCAGGTTCGCCGGGTCACCACGATGGCCGCAGTCCTTCCCGTCAGGTGAGAACCCGTCCTTCGCGCAGCGCGCGCAGAATGGAGAGGAGATGTAGCGCCACCGGTTCGCCTCAGCACGCCGGCGGCGCCGAACCAGAGGTTGCATCCGCCGCCGGGGATCGGCCATCGTCAGATCCGTGACGATCCCGGATGCGGGCGGGTGAACGATCCAACGCTGAACCCCGCCTATCTCATCGGTATGTTCGGCCTCGTCGCTGCTGGAGCCGTCGCGCCGTTCCTGCCGACGGGTGCCGCAGTGAGCGCCGCTGCGGCGCTGGCCGAGAAAGGCAACCCTGTCCTTGTCGTGGCCGTCGTCGCAATCGGGGCTGCGGGCGCGTACGTGGACGACCTGGTGACCTACGGCGCGTTGCGGTTCGAGAGTCGGCGGCTCACGCGGAGACCGAACTGGCTCACCCGGTGGCTTCACAAACCGAGGGAGGCGAAGGCACTTGAGCGCGTTGAAAATCGGATCAAGCGCCACACGCTCCGTACCCTGGTGCTCTCTCGCCTCGTGCCTGGCGGCCAGACACCGGTGCAGCTGGCTGCGGCAATCGGCGGATACCGTTGGCGACGCTACGCGGTAGCGGACATTGCTGCAGTCATGCTGTGGTCAGTCGTGTACACGGCGACCGGCCTGGTTGGCCGGGCCGTCTTCGCGAACCCCTGGGAAGGGGTCGCGGCCGGAATCGCCCTGGTGGTGCTGATCAGCCTGGCAAGCAACCTGTTGGGCCGAGGGCGGAATCGCGCAGTCGATTCGCCGTCCTGATCAGTGGCCGACGATGGGGGAGAAGCTCACCCGCGTTCGTGGGTGCACTCCGCGCGCGGAGCACCGAGCCCGCCACAGGCAGCCCCGGCGCTGAGGTGCTGGTGTCGCGTCGTCAGGCAGCCTCATCGATGATGGCCGCTTCGAGGATCATCGTCTCGGGTGTTCCTGCCAGACCTGGCGAGTTCTCGGGGTTGCTCCATACCTGCGCGCTGAGGAAGCCGCGGAACCGCATCGCCTCTGCCGCGGAGTCGAAGTCGAGGTCGATCACGACGTATTTCGGGTCGTCGACCGGGCGCTGAATCCGCTCCGCGCGGACTCCGGCGTTGCGCCGGGCGCCGGCGAATCGGTTGAATGCCGACGTCCACGTGTCGAAGTCCGTGACGGGATGCTGGATGTGCAACGTTGCCATGCGCTTCTCCTTGTTCTGGGCGAGTGATGTGAGCCTAGGAGCGCCGGGGCCAGGACACCATCCCAGGTAGTTGGGATCTTTGGCCCCGGCGATCAATCCGGTGGGTGCGCGTAGCATCGATCGGTGAGGTGAGTACGACAATTCGAATCGCGACGATCATCGACGCACAGCCGGCAACTGTCTGGGCCGCTATCGAGGACATCGGCTCGCACGTCACGTGGATGTCCGACGCCGAATCGATCAGCTTCCGGACGCCGCAGCGTGCTGGCGTGGGTACCGTCTACGACTGCCGCACGAAGATTGGACCGATTCGCCTTGTTGACGCCATGTCGATCACCAGGTGGATTCCCAACGTGGCGATGGGCGTGGAGCATCGTGGCGTGGTGCGCGGATCGGGCGTGTTCAGTCTTCGCAGCGTGGGCAACGAACGCACCCGCTTCTCGTGGGAGGAAACGTTGCTGTTTCCCTGGTGGTTCGGCGGACGGGTCGGTGAAGTGTTCGGGCGACCGGTGCTCACCCGGCTCTGGCGCGGCAACCTCGCCCGCCTGAAACGAGTAATCGAGGGATCGTCGGCGGGTTCCTGATGCATTCCCCGAGCGCGACGTCAACCCGGCAGTTGAAACGCTTCGACAGTATCTGAACCGTAGTTGGTGACCAGGCCCAGTGCGCCGTCGATGGCGATCTCGCGCGGGAACGTGCCGGCGGCAATCCAGGCCAGAATTGCACCGCGTCCAGCTCCTGCGGCGGCAAGGTCGACCACGGTGAGGGTCTGTGGCGCTGCGGAGCCGGCAAAGCGCGCGGAATTGGCGACGACGGCGTCATCTCCACCGTCGTAAAGCGCGAGACCGACAGGCTCGAAACCGACGCGCACGACCGCCTTCAGTGCGTGCGACGGCTGCGCGAGCAGGTCTGCAGCGTCGAAGCCGACGAGCGCGTCAGAGGCCCGCGCGGTAACCCAGACCATGTCGCCGCCGGGCGACACCACCACGCGTACGGGGTTGCACCCCGCTTCGACGTGACTGACGATCGCCGCGGCTGGATCCTGCGAGGCCGTCTGCTCGTCGACGACCCATAGGAAGCCTGGTCCGCCACTCGGACCCTCGGTTGTCACGTACACCCAGCGCCCGTCGGGTGACACCGCGATGCCGACAGGTCCCGCACTGAGAAGCACGCGTCCAATATCCACATTCGGCGGAGTGAATCCGCTCGCAACGCCGCGCGCAATGTTGAAGACGCTGAGATCGTTGCTGTACTCATCGGTGACGAACAGGTAGTTGTCGTCAATGGAAAACGCGGCCTCAATCTGGCCCGAGGTTGCGTCGTCGAGGCGGCTCACGACTGGATCTGCGACTCCGGCGAGCAGCTCCGCCACACTCAGCAGCAACGTGCCGTCGTCGAGGGTCGTCACTGCGAGCCAGTGGCCGTTGTGGCTGAGCGCCATGCCACTCGCTCCCGTCGCTGGAAGAACGATCGACCGGACGAGGATTTCCGTTCCCCTGCTGACGCGAAGCACCGCGAGTTCTCCGCGCATCGTGTCGCCGTCGGTCGTCACTGACGCGACGGCGAGGTCCGTCCCAGGTATCGGGAGCACCGAGAACGGACTGCCGGCCGTCGCTACGGCTTCGCCGCTCGGTTCGACGAGCCCGACTGCGGCTGTAGACGTGGAGCACGCAAGTGAAAGGCTCGCAGTCATGGGAGCCGGGGAGGCCGCATCGCCGCAAGCGCAGAGCCCCGCCGCCGTCGCGAGCACCGCCAACAATCTACGTGGCAGTAGCGCGGGTCGCGATGCTGTTGGAATCTCAGCCGCTGCCGTAGCCACTCGGGGGCGTCAGAGCTCCGAGCGTCGACCACGCAATCACCGCCGACGGCACCGTGACCGATACCTGTGTTCCCCACGCGCTGAAGGTGACCGTGCTGGTCGCGGGACCGCTTGTCGTCACTGCGGTGGATGAGTACGCGAGCGGCGCGTGCGTTCTCGTATCGATATCCAGGAGTGCCGCGGAACCGGGGTCGTCCACCGTTGCGGTCCCGACGATCTGGGTTGCGGCTCTCTTGCCGACCTTGACCGAGGCCACAGAGATCGGGGTCATGGGCAGGAAGACACCTTGCTCGGCAACGGTCATTCCCGAGGCGAGCTCTGGATACGGGCCATTGCCCGAAACCAGTGACACCCACCGATTTTCAACCTCGGGCGTCTTGCTCGTTGACACGCCGAGTTGGTCTTTGACCGCCGGGGCATTGCCCTGGAAATACAGCGTGCCCGTGTCGTCGAGCACGAGGGTGAACGCCTCAACACCGTAGCTGGATTTGAATGTCACCACCTGCTCTCCAACGGAGCGTCCGGCGTCTCCGACGATCGTCTCGGTTTCCGGATAGATCGCGATGTAATGAAATCCAATCGATGCCGCGATGGTATTGAGTGCCGTTTGATACAGCGCCGCTGCCCGCACCGTCGCGGAGATTGTCGATGTCGGAACGACAGGGGATACGGGCAGTTTGGGTCGTGATGCGAAGCCGACGCCAACACCGAGTGCGGCTGCGACCACGACGGTGCCGGCCATGGCGGCGAGGATCCTCGACGAGCCGCCCCTCCGGCGAGTCGCCATCGTCGGCGGATCGGTGACCATTGCGGCTGCCCCTATGATGGAGCCAATCGCAGATCGATCATGACTGTCTAGTCTGAACGTTCGATCTCTCACGGGAGCCCATTGATGACACGCCACGCTTCGACACACCACGTCCATCTCGCCGTCGCGCTTGCCGTCGTGTGTGGAGCGGTGCTCGCGGCGTGCGGCTCATCCTCCCCATCAACGTCTTCCAGCGGCCCGGCAGGGTCGACGGGGACACCGACAAGCGCGGCAGCCGCGACATCGTCCGGAAGTGGCACCGTTCCAACAAGTTGTCCGACCGCGGCCGCCATATCCGCGGCCGCGGGCTCGACGTATCCAGCGCCGGCGCAGCAAGCCACCACGGGCAGTCTCTATTGCACCTACGCTGACCCGACAACCGGTGCCAACCTGGTGCTCGTCGTGTCTCTCGCGCCCGGCACGACTGCTTCCGTGCTCGAGCAGGTTGCGCAGAGTCAGGCGGCCGCTCAGCACGTATCGGCTGCTTCGGTGTCCGGCCTTGGGGACGCGGCCTTCAGCATGACGCTCGACGATGCAGCCACCAACTCCACGCATGTCGCGACGTCGATCGTCGAGGCGGTCAAGGGATCTGTCCTGTATGACGTCACGGCCGAAGCAACGCTCAATCAGGTCGAGGCGGTCGTCCAGCTTCTGATCGGCTCGTAGGCGCGCGACACGCACGCCCGCAGTGCGCGATATACGATCTAGGAGAAGTCTTTCAGGCGTCCCCATGCGGCCGGGAGTGGCTCGCTGAGCGCACAGAGGGTCACCGGCGACCCCTGCTCGTCATTCACGACGTGGTACGGGACGGTGAGATGGGCGACGGTTCTCGCCGAAGTACACATCCAGGTGACGTCCGACGGGTCATAACCGACCATCAACACCTCGGTTGCCGCGACATGCTTCGGCAGCCAGTACCAATCGCTCAACTGGGGACTGTAGGAGTCCGGTAACGCGCCCGGCTTGCCGTAGATCTGCAGTGCCCCGCTGACGCCGTAGTCCGACGACACGATGACCGTCATCGCGCGTTGCGTCGGTGAGAGCGCGGCGTAGATGGACGTCAGCTGATTGGTGATCGATACCCAGCCGACGGTTGCCGCGAAGTCAGGCTCCTCCGTGTCGAGGCCTGTCGCGTGCAGACGGTCCGCGGGAGTGGTGGGAATGGTGATCTTCATCAGCGTTACCAGCCCGAGAAGACTTGCAACCACGACACCGGCCGCGAGGGCGGAACGCAGCCTGCTGCGCTCGATGCGCGACATCGCGAGAAGCCCCGCGGCCATGACGATGGGAATCGTCGGTGCCGGGTAATAGAACTTCCCGACAAACAGATACACGAACATCGGCACGGCGCACGCGATGCCGATGGGACGCAGCAGGTTGCTCCGGAAGAGCGAGATGAATCCCGCGATCCACAGTGGCGTCAGCAGAAACAGGAGGACGAGAAAAAGGACGATGAAGTCTCCAACGCCGCCGCCGGATTGGATATCACCCTGGTGGTTGAGGATGTACGCCAAGAGTCGGCAGGCCGTTGGCGATCTGCCACACCACGTTCGGCGCCCAGATGAGCAGCATGAGTGCAGCAGCGATCCACGGATACTTCGTGCGCAACTCCGATCGTAGTGACGGTGTCAACACCACAGCGAAACCCATACCGGCGATGAGCGCCAGGATGAGGAATTTGATCTCGAGGCCGAGGCCGAGCGTGACGCCGAGCAGGATCCAGTTGCGCCGCGTGCGATCGATGACGAGCGAGAGAAACCAGTACAGCGAAAGCATCCACGCGACCTGGTCGAAGATCACCGTTTGGAAGAGGAACGTGCCGAGGATGATTGGCTCGGTGACTCCGATGAGCAGCCCGAGCGCCTGCAGTTGCACTGATCCGCCGAGCTTGCGAACGTACGCACCGCAAAGAATGACGTTCACTCCACCGACGAGTGCCGGGAGCACTCGAAGCGCCCAGGGAGTCACACCGAGCACAGCCGTCTCGAGCCTGCTCAGCAGCGGAACAATTGGTGGGTAATCGACATACCCGAAGGCGGGATGCCGCCCGCTCGCCATGTAATACAGCTCGTCGGTGTGAAAGCCGAGGACGCCATTGGTCGCGAGGCGAATCGCGATGAGCACCGCGGCAGCGCATCCGTAGAGAAGCACCAGCGTCGGGCGGAGGCGTTGCTTGCCGGGGCGTTCAATCATCTCTGGAATGCTGCCGAGTATGCTCCCCGGCGATGAAACTGCCACAAACTGCGCACGCGACACGGCTGCTGGTCGACTGCGGCGTGGTGATGGCGCCGCTCTTCATCGGCACGGCGCTCGTCGAGGGTCAGCGACGCCGCGACTACAGCGCCCGGCGGCATCCGGTGAGCGCACTCGCCCTCGGGGACGCGGGCTGGATCCAGCGAGTCAACTTCTTCGCGGGTGGCACGCTGACCTGCCTGTTCGCTGCCGGCGTCCGGCGCGCGCGAGTGCCTTCTGCTCCGGTGGTGGGACCCTGGCTGCTCGGGGCCGCGGGGCTGGGGCTCATCAGTGCGGGCATCTTCGCCACCGACCCGGTCAACGGCTATCCGACGGGCGTCCCCGACCGCATGGAGCACCGAACGCGCACCGGTGTCGTCCATGAGCTTTCTGCCGTTCCGGTGATGATCGGCATCCCGGTCCTGGCAGTCGTCGCAGGCGTCCACGCTGCGCGACGTAGCGAACATCGATGGGCTGGATACAGCCTCGCGACCGCGCTGGTGTCGCTGGTCGCATTCGTTGCCTCGGGAGCGGGATTTGGCGGGGGAGAGCCGTTCGCCCGCCGTGCCGGTCTCCTTCAGCGGATCGGCATCGTCACGGCGTTCGGCTGGATCAGCTACTTCGCGCTCCGCGTACGATCGCTCTGTGCCACCGGTCCCCGCGCACTCGCGAGCGATCGGCAAAGTCGCTGATATCTGCCGCACGGCGGGTGACGATCGTTCGCTCCGGCTAGCCCTGCTTCACGAGATCCGGCGCACGGTGGAGTTCGACGCGTTCGCCTGGCTGCTCACCGATCCCGAGACCGAGGTGGGCTCGGCGCCCGTCGCCGAGGTGCCGTGTCTGCATGAACTCCCGCGTCTGATCCGCCTCAAATATCTGACGCCGGTCAACCGCTGGACTGGACGCGACGTCCCCGTGGCGCGCCTGCTCGCATCGACGGAGCACCATCCGGAGCGCAGCTTGCTCTGGCGCGAGATGCTCGTCGAGTATGGCGTGACTGATATCGCGTCACTGGTATTCCGGTCGAGACAGAGCTGTTGGGGCTTCCTCGATCTCTGGCGTATCCGCGGCGCCGCGTTCTCCGACGCCGACGATCATTTCCTGACCGCAATCGTGAACGACATCACCGAGGCGCTGCGCCGATGCCAGGCCCAGACATTTCATCTGACTGCGCCTGCGGTTCCGCGCGTGGGGCCCGTCGTGCTCGTGCTGTCACCGGACCTCGATGTGCGAGCGCAGACGCACGAGACTGACGAATATCTACGGCTCCTCGTTCCGCCGGATTCCGATCGTCAACCGATCCCTGCGAGTGCCTACAACGTTGCCGCGCAATTGCTTGCCGTGGAGACCGGTGCCGACGATCACCCACCAACTGCGCGCGTGCACCTCGCCGCGGGCGTGTGGCTCACGCTCCGTGCGGCGCGCATCGGTACCGGCTCACCTGCGTCCGAGCGGGATATCGCGGTGACGATCGAAGCAGCCACACCTGCGGAGCGCATGGCGCTGTTCGCGCGCGCATCGGCGCTCAGCATGCGCGAGACGCAACTCCTCGGACACCTCGTCGCGGGGTTGGATACGCGGCATATCGCGGCCGAGATGTTCCTGAGCGAGCATACGGTCCAGGATCACCTCAAGTCGATTTTCATCAAAACCGACACGCGCAACCGCCGAACGTTACTGGCGCGGGTGGTGGGCCAGTAACGCATCCGTTCGCGCGGGAACGCCTCGCAAGAATCCGGCGCGGCCGCTAGTCGCCCTGCGGTGCGCCGGTCGTGGTGACGCCGAGGTCCCGACCTGCGGTGACGAGGTCGGGACGGGACTTGATGAGGACCGGCAGGGTCTGGATCAGCGCATCCGATGTGACGTCCACGTGGCCGAGCGCCATCAGCGCCCGCGCCCAATCGATCAACTCGCCGATCGATGGTGTCTTGCGCAGATCGAGTCGGCGCGCCGCACGCACGACCCGCGCCACCTGGCGGGCGAGGCGATCCTCGATACCCGGTATGCGAGCGATCAGGATTTCGCGCTCGCGTTCCAACGTCGGGTAGTCGAGGGCCAGAAAAAGACAGCGGCGACGCAACGCCTCGCTCAACTCGCGAGTGTTGTTGCTGGTCAGCACCACAAATGGACGCCGCGTGCCGCGAACCGTGCCGAGCTCCGGGATGGTGACCTGAAATTCGGCGAGCACCTCGAGAAGCAGCGCCTCCGTCTCGACCTCGACGCGGTCCACCTCGTCGATGAGCAGCACCACCTCGTCCTCCGCACGGATGGCTGCGAGGAGAGGTCGCTCGAGCAGAAACGGCTCGCTGAAGATGTCGGCTTCGACTTCGGGAGCGCCGCCGCCGGCTTGAATGCGGAGTAGTTGCTTGCGGTAGTTCCACTCATAGAGGGCGCGGCTCTCGTCGAGCCCCTCGTAGCACTGCAGGCGGAGCAACCGGGAATCCGTGATGGTCGCGAGCGTCTTTGCCAGCTCGGTCTTGCCAACTCCCGCCGGTCCTTCGACAAGGATCGGCTTTTCGAGGCGGTCAGCGAGAAACACCGCCGACGCGATCGTGTCGTCGGCGAGGTATCCGGCGGCGGCCAGCCGTTCGAGAACGTCGGCCGGGTCGTGGAAGCGTTCAGCCATTGACGAGCATCATGCGTGCACAGTGCTGGCGCCGACATCGCGGGCCCGGCGTGGGTCTCTGCCGAAGAATGCGTCATCGAGCATCTGCCGTACCGCGTGCTTATCGGCAACGAGGGGATCGTCGCGGCTGCCCTCCATCACCCTGTGCGCCGCCTCGTCGAGTCCGCCCTCTGGCATCCCGAGTGCAGCGAGCGCGGTGGGCAGGCGCAGCCGTTCCAGCAGGGCAAAGAGCGCACCGGCGGGGTCGTCGGCGCCGAGGATTCGTGCAGCGTCCGTCATCGCATCCCGGGCGCGTGGGGCAACCATGGCGGTCGTCTGGGGGAGCAGCGCCGCATGCGTTTCGGCGTGCGGGAGTTTCCATCCACCGCCGAGGACGTGACAGGTGCGGTGATGCACCGCAATGCCGGCTTGCGCAAGCGCGACGCCGGCGAGACACGCGCCGATAAGGTTGTTGCCGTGGCTGTCAACGTCTGCGGGGTCGTCGACCACGAGCGGCAGACCCGTGACCAGACGCCGGCCGCCGTCAACGGCGAGCGATGCGGTGATTGGGTTCGCTCCCGGGGACCAAAGGGCTTCGAGGCAGTGCGCGAGCGCATTCATCCCGGACGCCCCTGCAAGACGAGCGGGCATGCCGGTGCAGACAACGGGGTCGTAGACGACGGTGCGAGGGAGCACGCGAATGTCGAATGCCGTGTGCTTGCGACCCGCGGTGGTTCTGCCCCAGATCGCGGTCATCTCCGAACCCGAGTACGTCGTGGGTGCTGCGATCAGCGGCAGGTCGCACGTAAACGCGAGCACCTTGCCGAGACCCGTGGCCGAGCCACCGCCGATCGTCACCAGGATGTCGGCGCCAACCTCGCGCGCTGTTGACACCGCTTCCTCCGCGAGTTCGGCGGGAACGTGTTGCGTCGAACCGCCCACTGTGCCGGCGACGCGATTGCCGAGCGCTTCTCGGACGCGGAGGAACGCCTCGCGTGTCGACGCTCCGCCGCCGATCAGCAGCACTCGAGCCTTGTGCAGACGGTCGACTTCGGCAGGCAACAAGTCGAGCGCACCCACCGCGAAGACGACGCGTGACGGCAGGGCCGTCCAGGTGAATCCCGCAGTCATTGCTCCGCGTCCGGAGGCGGATACCACACGGGCAACGTGGCGTCAACGTTGACCCACACGGATTTCGGCTGCGTGTACTCGTGCATCGCCTCGAATCCCATCTCCCGTCCATATCCCGAGCCACGAACACCGCCGAACGGCGACGCAGGGGAAACGCGCTTGTACGCGTTGATCCAGACCATCCCAGTCTGCATCGCTCCGGCAACGCGATGCGCGCGGGCCACGTCGCGCGTCCAGAGTCCGCCGCCCAAGCCGTATTCGGACGCGTTGGCGATCCGCAACGCATCGGCGTCGTCCGAGAAGGTGGTGACGACAACAAACGGCCCGAACACCTCCTCCTGGCTGACCCGCGAGCCGGGACGCGCGCGCACCACGGTGGGCTTGACGTAATACCCGCCTGCGAGCTCGGGCGCACTCGGCGCCTCGCCGCCGCAGAGGATGTTTCCACCCTCGGCGCGCGCGACGTCAACGTAGGCCAGCACTCGATCGCGGTGCAGCATCGAGGTCAGCGGCCCCATCTCCGTTGCGGCGTCGAGTGGATCGCCGAGCCGGATGTGGGTGGCCACGGTGAGGAAGTCGTCAAGGAAGCGGTCCGCGATGCGCTCGTGGAGGAGGAGCCGCGACCCGGCGATGCACGCCTGCCCCTGGTTGTGGAAGATCGCGAACGCGGATCCGTTCACGGCGGACTCGATGTCCGCATCGTCGAAGACGATGTTCGCGCCCTTGCCACCCAGCTCGAGCTGGAGACGTTTCAGGCTCGAGGCGCTTCCCTCGACAAGACGGCGACCAACAGCGGTTGACCCCGTGAATGACAGTTTGCGGACCCGGGGGTGCGTGGCGATGGCCCAGCCCGCGGTTTCCCCATACCCAGGAACGATATTGACCACCCCGTCCGGAACGCCTGCTTCCTGAAGCAGCTCGGCGATACGGAGTGTGCTGAGCGGCGTCAGCTCGCTCGGTTTCATCACCACGGTGTTGCCGGCGGCGAGGGCCGGACCGAGCTTCCAACTCGTGAACATCAACGGAAAGTTCCAGGGAACGATCTGGCCGACGACGCCGATTGGTTCGCGCAGGAGGTAATTCAGAAAACCTCGTTCGACCGGGATCACCGATCCCTCGTGCTTGTCTGCCATGCCGCCGAAATAGCGGAAGGTGGCGGCAGTGCGCGGGACGTCAAGGCGAGTCGTGTCGCGGATCGGGTGCCCCGTGTCGATCAACTCCAGGTGCGCCAACGCCGCCGCTTCGGCTTCGATTCGATCGGCGACGCGGAGCAGGATCCGGCCGCGCTCTGAAGACGGGCGTGGCAGCCCAGGCGGGGAAAGCGCGCTCGGCGGCGTCAACCGCACGATCGACATCCGTTGCGCGCGCCTCGGCGATGCGCGTGATCAGCGAGCCGTCGTGTGGATCGAGGACGTCGATCTCGCCGCCTTCCGCCGCGTCGACCCACATGCCGTCAATGAACAGACGGGTTCTGAGGTTCTTCGGGTCGGGGCGTGCACGCGCGGGGAGTTGCACGTCCGGCGTCACGGAGGTATTGGTCAGAAGTCCACGGGATGGCTTGGCAACGTGCCGGTCGCGTACAGGTCCGGGAGGGCTGGGTCGGCGTTCTCCCACACCAGGAGCATCGCACGTTTCGGCGCATATCCCTGGTGGCGAATGTTCGCCGGCATTGCGGCGACGTCACCGGGCTTCATGACGACGCGCGATCGTGCCGCGCCAGTGTCCCGATCCTCGACCGCCCAGATGATCTCGTCGCTCAGCATGACGAACCACTCCACGCGGTCGTTGCCGTGAATGATCGGCAGGATGTACTCCTCAGTGGTAGGGCAGTACAGGCTGTCCTTGCAGACGCTGACTACGGACGGATTCCAGGTCACGTCGGAACGCGAGAGGTACGCATACAGGTTGAACGCCTTGACATCGCTCTCGAACCCGGACTCGGGCTCGACGTCCGGCACGTCCTGACCGACGTCCGCGAACATCCGATTGATGCTGTGGGTGGCGTCCGTACGGATCTGTTCGTCGTCGTCGCAGCTCACCATTCGTTTGGAGGCCACCCTGCGCCTCGTGACCGCCGCGATGTTGTTGCCGTTCTTGTCACCAAAGGCGCTGCCGGTCTCCTCCGGCGAGGCGAAGGGATCAAACGCGGCATTGGTCCAGTCCGCAAGCATCTGCTCGAAGGTGGCCTTGATGTGGTCGGACTGGAAGTTCTCGACGTGGTCCATCTCCGCTTTCCGGTACGCGTCGTTGTAGCGACCCGCGAAAAGGTCCACGTTCCCGTAGTGATTGACGGTCCCCACCACGCCATCGAAATTCACGATGCCGTAGAAGAAATTCCAGGCAACGTCGCGCTGCATGGCACGAAGGAAGGCATCGACCGACATCACGTGGCTCCCGGTCGGCCACTTCACGTAGACGAAGTACTCGTCGCGCCGGAACGTGAATTCCCCGAGCGTGAATTCGACGTAGCCATGTGCGTTGGGCTCGCTCGCGATGACGTCGGTATCCATGAGTACGGTCATGCTGGTTGGCACACTCCTGACAGTTGCTGCGCGGACGTCACTGTGTCTGGCAGATTTCGGCCCATCGGTACAGAGTCCCCTCACCCTCGATCGTCTGCAGGAGGATGACGGATGGTGCGTCTGCTTGAAATCGATATGCGGAGTGGGCCGGCAGGAGCGTCATGTGCCCGCGGCGGGCGATGATGCGCCCCATTCGCGGCCCAGACGGCTCGTGACCGAGCGCGACGGAGCCCTCGGTCGACTCCGGTGGTTCCTCGTCGGGAGCGAGGCGATGCAGCGTCACCTCGACCTCGCCGTCCATCACGAGCGCGAACTCGTCGTGCACGGTGCTCCGCCACTCCGATTGACCTTCGGCACGGATGGCCTCGAGGACGTACTGACGGTTCTTCCCCACGGCGACTTTTTCGTATGGCCGCGAATGCGCGGCGACGTCGAACACGTTCGAAAACGTGTAGCGCTTTGGATCATCGTCGATGATCTCGACGCTGCCCTTCTCGTAATCCTCGAGCGAACCGAAACGAGTGACGTATGCCGGCACGTTTCTCCAACCCTCAGGTTTTCTGGACTCGTGTACGACATGCGAACACAACGTCGCAGATCGAACAAGGTCGAGCGTACGCGCTCGATCAATGCACTGTCAATCGAGCAGGGAAGCGTCATCCGCGCCCACCCCAACCGACCGGCGCGCCCGGAGCCTGCGAGCGCGGCGCCCCCGGCTGGACGCCTGCGAGAGACCCGTCGCCGAGCACCGACATTTGCGCGATGACATCGGCGAGATCCGCGGTCGCCGGCAGGCGGAGCCGGAGCTCGCTCATGCCGGCAGCCTCGAGCACTCGAACACACTCCAGACACTGTTCCAGCGTCCCGACGAGCGCGCCGGCTGACTCGGCTGCTGCCTCGAGCACAGGGTCGCGCGCGAGGCGTGCCCGTGCCTCGGCCTCGGTTCTCCCCGGCGACGCCGGGAGGAAGACGGCGGCGTGCCCTTCGCAGTGCCCCAGGAGATCGAGCAGTTGCGCAAGCGGGGCCGGCCCGAGGACTGGCGTCATGGCCAGGCTGCGAAGGGCTTCGATGGCGCGGGCGCTGTCTGCGTCCGCTGAAATGTCATCGAGCCCAGCGTCTGTGGCGCGCGCCGCGTTGCCTGATTCGCGTGCTCGGCGTGCGGCATCACCTCGAAGCCACAGCGGCGCAGTTGCGCTGGGAAGCTGCGCAACGTCGTCGACCACGACACCGATACGCAGCGCGTCGACCTGGGTGCGATCGACGTCGTCATCCATCGGGATCCACAGCGAGTCCCAGCCGGCGCGCGCCACGAGGATGCGGAGTGGCGGCGAACCCGCTGGCTGCTGTCCGCCGAGCAGTCCGAGATGGACCAATCGGGGAGTCGAGCCGGTCATCGTGCGAGTCATCTTGACATCGGCCCCAACGAGGCGGCGCAGAATCCCACACGATGGATGGATCCGACGTGGTGGGTGGGCTCGTCCTCGGGCTGACCTCGAGCCTGCGGAGTGCTGGGGTGCCGGTGTCGACCGGTGAGGCCATGGACGCCGCGTCCGCGCTGGAGGTGATGGATCTCTCAACGCTGACCCAGGTTCGGGCAGCGCTCCGCTCGACGTTGATCAAGCGGCAGAACGATATCGAGACATTCGAACGCACCTTTGATGCGCTGACCAGGGGTTCCGTCCAGAGTGCTGCGCTCCACGTGCCGTCTGGCGCGCCACCCGATCGGAGCCGGCCATCATCGCCGGGAACCGGCGCGTCGACGCAACTCCTGGAGGAATTACTGGCGGCGCTGCAGACGGACGACGCCGCCGCGCTCAGCGTCCTCGCAGCGCAGGCCGTCGATCAACTCGCGGGAATCGGCGCCGGCGCTCGAGACTCGGAGCGCGCGTTTCTCTACCGCGTGCTTCGTGGCCTCGATCTCGCGAGTCTGTTGCAGCAGGCGATGCGAAATCACGTCGCCGACGCCGACGAGTTCGAGGTCGAGCGCGCCCTTGGCGCGGGAGAGCTCGAGGCCAGGGCCGAGGAGTTCCGCCGGCTCCTCGCGGTCGAGATCCGAGCGCGGCTCGGCGAGCGCGCGGCGGATCAGGCGCGCCGCAGCACTCCGGTCGATCCGATGGACATTCCGATCCTCACGGCCACCGCACGCGAGCTCGAACTCATGCGCGGTGCGTTGCGACCGCTCGCGCGCAGGCTCGCGGTGCGCGGCAGGAGAACGCGTCGCCTGACGCATCGGGGGCGGCTCGACGTGCGCCGAACGATCCGGCGATCGCTCTCCACGGGAGGATTGCCGCTCCAACCGATGTGGCGTCGGCCAAAGGCGACCAGGCCGGAGTTGGTGATCGTCTGCGACGTCAGCGGGTCCGTAGCCGAGTTTGCGCGGTTCACGCTTGCGCTGATGAGTGCCATGAGCGCCGAGTTCTCCGCACTGCGTTGCTTCGCGTTCGTCGATGGCATCGACGAGGTAACACGCATCGTGGTCGACGCGGGCGGTGTGCTCACGCCGGGTCACGTCCTTGCGCGCACCAAGGTCGTCTGGCGTGATGGCCACAGTGACTTCGGTCGCGTGGTGGAACAGCTCGCCGTTCGCTTTCCCGACGCGCTGACGCCGCGCTCGACGCTGCTCATCACTGGAGACGCGCGAAACAACTATCGATCCCCGAACGCCGGAGGCTTCGAAAGCATCGCGAGACGCGTTCGCGAGGTGCACTGGTTGAACCCCGAGCCGCGTCAGCGATGGGGGAGTGGGGACTCGGCGATGGACACGTACAGCCGCGAGTGCACCTCGGTACACGAGGTGCGCACGCTCCGCCAACTGGAACTCGCCGTCGCACGGATCGAGGATCTGTCCTGACGCCGGTTGTTGCATTGGCAGCCCATGTCCACTATGAGAAGGCTGCGGACCCGTATCGTGCAGCCGGATGAGGGAACGAGACTCTCCGGCGCGGGCAGTGACTGTCGCGGGTTTCGCGGTGTTCGTCCTGCTCGGCGTCGTGATCGCATCGTACGGCCCCTCAATCCCACACATCACGCATCGGTTCCACCTGAGCGTCAGCGTCGCGGGTCTGGTCGTCACCGCGAACTTCATGGGCGAGGTCATCGGGCTGCTTTCGATGGGGCTCACCCACGCGCGGTGGAGGCTGGGCAGACGGCTCGCATTCGGGACGACGCTTTTCGGCGTCGGACTCCTCGCTGCCGCGGCAGCCCCGAACTGGCCGTTCCTGCTCCTCGGAGTTTTTGCGCTAGGGATCGGCGCCGGCGGTCTCGTCGTGCTCATCAATCTGTACTTCGCAACTCGGTTCGGGCGGCGGAGCCCGGCGATGCTCAGCCTCGTCAACACGGCCTACGGGACCGGCACGTTCATCGGACCGGCGCTGGTCGCGCTCACCGGTGGGTATTCGATCGTCTTCGGTGGTGTGGGGGTTGGGGTGCTCGCGTGCGTTCTGTCTCTCGCGCGAGCAGAGGATGAGGTCGTCGCCAGTGAGAGTGCACCGCCGATGCTTACTCGCAGGACACTTGCGCTCGTCCTCGCCTTTGCGTCGCTGCTGCTTGTGTACGAAGGTCTCGAGGCCGGCGTCGGCACATGGGAGGCGACCGACCTGCTCAGCTTTGGCTCGTCGACGCAATTCGCAGCGGCAGCAACCTCACTGTTCTGGGGTGCGTTCACTGTCGGCCGCGTGCTCACTGCGCCGCTTGCCGTCCGCTGGTCCCCGCAGCGCCTGCTGGTACCGGCGTTCGTCATCAGCGCCGTGCTCCTGGTTGGTATTCGCATTCAACTCGCGCCACCACTGTTGTTCGCGCTGGTGGGGCTCTGCGCCGCGCCGATTTTCCCTGTCGCGATCTCCTGGATGACGCGTGTGATTCCCAACGCGACGACGTTGTCGACCTACGCGATCCTCGGTGCCGTGATCGGGAGTGCCCTGGTACCCGCGGGCCTCGGCGCGCTGATCGGACTCGCGGGTGCGCCGGCGTTGCCACTCGGCGTTGCGGCGTGCGCGCTCGCGTCACTCGGTATGGTGGGGGTGATCACGCTCCGGCTGCGGAACTGACTCTCAGGGCTCCGGTGCGGTCACGACGATCGCGACCCAGATGATCGGCGTTCCTTTCTGCACGGCAGCCAGCGCGCCAAATCCGTCGGTGACCTGACCGAAAATGTCGTACTTCCGCGCGAGGCTGCTGCTGTCGCCCTTGCTGATGAGGAACTGACTCCCGATCCTGGATGCGCTGCTCCCGTCCATGGCTACCGCGCCAAAGAGATACGCGCCCACGACCGGATCTGACCCAACGCTGTAGCCGGGTCCGCCGGCCCCCGTATTTGTGGGATCGCCAGCGAGTGCGACAGGAGCCGTGCCGGGGCAGGCGGGGCCGCTCATCGCCGGACAGGCCTGATAGAAGCTCAGTCCGTCGTAGAAGCCATGTTGGGCAAGCCACACGAAATCGCTCACGGCATGGGGGGCGTACTCAGGACGGAGCCGAATGGAGATAACTCCGGCCGCTGTGTCGATGAATGCGCAGTACCCGGTGTCCTTTGGAACGGTCAACGTCGGTGTTGACGTGAATGCGCGCGGAGGATTTGTCACAGCCGTGTGCGCAGGTGGTGCCGGACACGTTACGGCGGTCTGGATTGTCACGAGTCCAGGCGTGCCGTGCGCAATTGCTGTCGAGGCGCAGCCACTCAGAGCGAGCAACCCGCAAATACTCGCAACATGCTGTGTACGCGAGCGAACATATCCGAATGCAGCAACGTTTGTACGCTGCCGCACATAGCGAAACGCCTTTTGTAGCTTCATTATCGGCGCGTAGTCTACGCGCGAAATTTTCGTCGTGCTGAAACGTATTCAAACTTGACATTCTCAGCAGATGCGCAGAGTATCCGGCAGCGAGGGATAGCCGACTCGACGCGGAGGCGACCAATGGGCGAGAGCAGGAATGGAATCGCGGAGGCACGCCATCGACGGTGGGCCATCGGCTTAGCTTTAGTAGTTCCGCTTGCGTTAGCGGTGTCTCAGTCCTCGATCGCGCACGCGACAGTCACCCGTGCAGAGTGCGTTCACACCAATTACGCCCGTGCGTGCACTCGACAGCCGGTCGGACACCTCGGAGCACTTTTCTCCGACGCACGAATTGGACATCTGGCAGGTGACGGGAAGCGCGATTCCGTCAGGTGCCACCGCGGTCGTACTCAGCCTCACGGTCGTTAATACGAACGCGACGACTTTCGTGACGTTGTGGCCTGTCGGTACGAGCCAGCCCGGGACATCGAACCTCGATGTGCTGCCCGGCAAAACCACCTCGACACTCGTCCAGGTCGGCGTGAGCTCCGGCGGTCTCGTCGACATCGCCAACTACGCAGGTAGCGCGGACATCATCCTGGATTACTACGGCTATTACGCCGCGGTCATTCCGGGCGGACCGACAGGCCCGACGGGCGCGACTGGACCAACGGGTCCGACTGGGCCCTCTGGTGGGCCGACGGGCCCGACAGGTCCTACGGGTGCCACGGGTGCCACGGGCGCCGCGGGTGCAACCGGTGCTGCGGGCGCAACGGGCGCCACGGGTGCTGCGGGAGCAACGGGTGCAGCGGGAGCAACGGGTGCAGCGGGAGCAACTGGTCCAGTGGGAGCCACGGGTCCGGTAGGCCCGACCGGAGCTGCCGGGGCAACGGGGGCGGCCGGCGCAACTGGTGCTGCCGGAGCCACGGGTGCTGCGGGCGCCACGGGTGCTGCGGGAGCAACCGGTGCAGCGGGCGCAACGGGCGCGGCGGGCGCTACTGGTAGTGCAGGGCCGACCGGGCCGGCTGGACCTACGGGCGCCTCAGGCGCAACCGGTGCAGCGGGCGCAACCGGCGCAGCGGGTGCAACGGGCGCCACGGGCACCATCCCAACAACCGGAACAACGGGCACGGCCATTACGGGCGTGCACGAAGTTATCGGCACGGGCGCATCTGGGACTCTTGTGACGCTGACCGGAAGCGCCGTCTTCACTACGACGTACGTGTGCTACGGCTCTGACACAGCGGCTCCAGCTGTCGATGTCGAGTTCAACTACAACTCGGAGTCGACATTCACCCCAACCTCGGCGACGACCGACGCCGTCCGGTTCATCTGTATCGGTAGCTAAAGCCGATACGCCTGAGCGTTTTCTTGGATTGACCGTAACGGCTCTGGTCCGTCTCGCACCTCGTGCGGGGCGGACCACCCGTGCCGGTACACATCAGTTACAGACATTGAGCGGAGTTCGAGCAGGTGCCGCATTGCAACGAATGACCAGCGCCCACATACGAAGGTTTGGCGTCCTCGCCACATCGGTGCTCGTTATCGGCCTCGCTGCGTGCGGCTCACCGCCGACTGCCGCAAGCCTCGTTTCGGCAGGTTTGAAGGCACAGCTCGCCGGCGACGACTCGACTGCGGAAAGCACATATCAACAAGCGATCAAGTTGGATCCCGACAACGCGATAGCGCACTACGACCTCGGCACGGTCTATGACCGCCAGGGCAACAGGTCGCAGGCCGAATCGCAGTACACCGCAACGCTGGTTATCCAGCCAACATTTACCGACGCACTCTTCAACCTTGCCGACGACACGGCGAGCTCAGATCCCACGAACGCCGCGACCCTCTATGAGCAGGTGCTGACTCTGCAGCCGAGTTTCGCGGCGGCGTGGCTCAACCTTGGCTTCATCCTGCAGAGCGAGGGTCAGACAGCGGAAGCGAAAGCCGACTGGGCCAAGGCCGTCGCGCTCGACGCTTCGCTTGCATCGCACATCCCCGTGACGTCGCCCGCTGCTGTCAAAGCAACCGCGACCCCGAACGCGTAGCGGGGCCACGAACCCCCGGTGATCGCGCCGCCACAACAGCGTGCCCGTAGCGCGTCAGCGGCATCGGAAGTCCGTATGCCGGAGGCCTCGAGACGACGCCGGTGGTGGCAATTTGCCCCATGGACATTCGTCGTCGGAGCGTGCGCGTTCGGGCTCGTGACGATGTCCGCCGAATTGACGTTGGTTCAGCCGTTGAACGACGAGGCCATGCACTTCGAAATGGTTCGCTGGGCGGTGCAGCAGATCCACCAAGGGAATCTGCTCCCGCTTGACGGCTGGTTTCCATATCTCAGTCTTGGTGACGCGCAGTTCTCCCATTACCAGAGCCTCCCGCACCTCGTCACTGCTTACATCTCACTGGTGTTCGGAACGGACTCCACCGAACGCTGGGCTGGATATCTGCTGTTCGCGCTGTTCCCCGTCAGCGTCTACGCCGGAAGCCGGCTGCTGGGGTGGTCGCCATGGGTCGCCGCATCCGCAGCATTGGTATCTCCGCTTCTGGTGAGCGTCACCGGGTACGGCTACGAATCCTTCAGCTACACGTGGCTCGGCAACGGCCTGTGGTCGCAAGAGTGGGGGATGTTCCTTCTCCCGCTCGCGTGGGGTACGAGTTGGCGCGCGATCAATGGAACGGGGCGAGGCAAGTACGCACTAGCTGCGCTGGTCGTCGGGCTCACGATCGCGATGCATTTTCTCACCGGGTACTTCGCCCTGCTCTCGATCGGAGTCTTCGCGATCGTGATCTGGCGTGGTTTGGTGCCTCGCATCGGACGCGCGGCACTGGTCTTCGGCGGAGCGGCGCTCGTTGCCTCCTGGGTGGTCGTGCCACTGATCACCGACGGCGCGTATTTCAACCTGAGCATCTTCAATCAGGGCACCTTCTGGCTCAATTCCTATGGCGCTCCACAAGCGCTCGGGTGGCTTTTCACGGGCCAGCTCTTCGACTACGGCAGGTTCCCCGTCGTGAGCCTGCTCGTGCTCCTGGGCACTGTCGTGTGCCTCTGTCGATTTCGTAGTGACGCGCGAGCTCGGGCCCTCCTCGGACTGATGCTGCTGAGCATCGTGCTGTTCTCCGGCCGCGAGCCGTTCGGTTTCATCCTGAATTTGTTGCCTGGCAACGCAGATCTTTATCTGTCGCGCTACATGATGGGAATTCAGCTTGCCGGCGATATCCTGGCCGGCGTCGGGCTCGCGTGGGCGGGGGAAACCGCTCTTCACCTCGCCAAGAGGTGGCGGCCCCGTTTCCGACCCATTCCCGTGGCCGCCGGGCTGATGGCTGCAGCCGTGCTCATCACGCTTCCCGCCTGGTTCAACCGCGCTGCGTACGCGGCCAGTGACTCGGCAAGCATCGCGGTGCAGGTGGGGAACGACCAGACCGACGGTGCAGCGCTCGACGTACTCATCAACGACATCAATGCGCGGGGAGGCGGTCGAACCTACGCCGGCCTGCCCGGGAACTGGGGGCAGCAGTACGACATCGGGCAAGTGCCTGTGTACGCCTACCTGGCAGACAACGATGTCGACGAGTTTGGCTTCACGTTACGCACGCCGTCGTTGATGGCTGACAACGAGGCGTACTTCAACCAGGACGATCCCGCGCAGTACCAGCTGTACGACATCAGCTACATCCTCATGCCTGTTGGCATGACGCCGCCGGTCCCAGCCACGCTGCTCGCGTCGAGTGGCAGGCACCGCCTCTACTTGGTCGCAACTACGGGCTATCTCGAGGTCGTCGACACGGCTGGGATTATCGAAGCGAACCGAAGCGACATGGCTTCACAGATGCAGCCATTTCTTCGGTCCGCCGCATTCCATCAGGGCGATCTGGCGACGATCGCCTTCAACGGCGGCGCTGCCGCGACGCCGACGCTGCCTGTCGGATCGGCGCCCGAGTCCCCCGCAGGCACGAGCACGGATGTCCTCGTCGAGGCAGCCAATGGCTACTTCGCGGGAAACGTGACTGCGAATCGCACCGCGGCCGTCGTTCTCAAGGCCACGTACGACCCGCTGTGGCAGGTCACTGTCGACGGACGCAAAGCGACTCCATACATGGTCGCCCCCGGGTTCGTCGCCGTCACAGTCGGCCCCGGCCAGCACACAGTCGTCTTTCAGTACGTTCCGTACTCTCACTACGGCCTCCTCCTCGCGACCGGTGCGATCACCCTGGTGCTCCTCGCATTCGGCCCCCGTATCTGGCGCCGGAAGCTCCGGCCGATGTTCGGGCGCCAGACGTCATTGCTTGGTCGTGCGACGCCATGAAACGGCTGCTTGAAATTTCTATCCTGATGCCCTGTCTCAATGAGGCGGAGACGATTGGCAGATGCGTCGACCGCGCGTGCGAGGCCATCACGCAGCTGGACATCCGCGGAGAGGTGCTCGTTGCTGATAACGGCAGCACCGACGGCTCGCAGGAGATCGCGCGCGCTCATGGCGCAAGGGTCGTCGTGGTCAACGAGCCCGGGTACGGCGCCGCCATTCGCGGCGGCGTTGCCGCGTCAGCTGGGCGCTACATCATCATGGGCGACGCCGACGAGAGTTATGACTTTTGCGAGATACCGCCGATCGTCGAACGGTTGCGTGCAGGGGATGACCTTGTGATGGGCAACCGATTCGCCGGTGGAATCGACAAGGGCGCGATGCCATGGTCGCATCGGTGGATCGGCAATCCGGTGCTTTCCATGACCGGGCGAATCTTCTTCTCGTCGCGCATACGTGACTTCCACTGTGGATTGCGCGGATTCAGTGTCGACGCTTTCCACCGTATGCGTCTCAACACCACGGGGATGGAGTTCGCGAGCGAGATCGTCGTGAAGGCGTCGCTCGCGAGCATGAAGATCAGTGAGGTTCCGATCTCGCTGCACAAGGATGGCCGCAGTCGGCCGCCGCATCTGCGCACATGGCGCGACGGCTGGAGACATCTCCGTTTCCTGTTGCTCTTCTGTCCTCGATGGCTGTTCGTGATTCCAGGGCTTGCACTTCTCGTCGCTGGCTCGCTCGTTACGTTCTGGTTGCTCGGCGGTACACGCTACGTTGGATCCGTGGGTCTCGACATTCACACGATGCTCGTCAGCGGCGTATTCGCACTGATCGGCTACGAGTTGATGCTGTTTGGCGCTTTCATCAAGGTATTCGGCATGCGGGCGGGATTCCTTCCCTCGAGTCGCCGGACAGACAGCTTTTTCCGTGTCGCCACACTCGAGAAAGGACTCCTCCTTGGAGGCGTGCTGACGACCATCGGCTGCGCCCTGGTGCTTGTTGCCGTGGTCAGCTGGGGCCGCGGCGGTTACGGGCCACTGAACACGGAGGCATCGATGCGTCCGCTGATCGTCGCCGTGCTCCTGATTGCTGGCGGCGTGCAAACCATCTTCGCGAGCTTCGTGTTGAGCATGCTCGGCATCAGAGACAACGTAGTTGTAAGGCCGTCTCGGGTGCTCGAGCCAACACGTGGAATGCAGACGCTCACCGGCGTTGCCCAGCGGCAGCTTACGAGCCGGACCTTGAATGTTCGCCACGGCCAGCCAGAGCGAACACAAACAGGTGATTCAGGCCCAGCTGAAAGCGCTGGTGGCGCAGCAGCCTGAACCCGGAGCGTACGAATAGATCGACGGTGTCGCCGGGCGCGAAACCGTAATGCTCGTGCTCGCTCATCCCATCGAGAAGCCGCAGTCGATGACCGAGGTGGATGAGCGAGTCAACCTTGAGCGACGGCACAGTGCACACGATCCGCCCGCGTGGCTGCAAGAGCTCGAAGCACGACGCTGCGAGGTCGGATTGCGCCGCGGGTGGGATGTGCTCGAGCACCGCGAGCATCGTGACGGCGTCGTATCGCTCACCCTTTGGTAACGCGGCCGGCGCGTACCCCTGAACAAACCGGAACGATCCGTGATCCGGAGGCACCGGTGCGGTGTCGATGCCAACCCCCGACGCGATCCGGCTCCCCAGAGTGCGGAACAGAGCGCCGTCGCTGCACCCGATGTCGAGGACATGTGCCCTCGGGGGGATGTATCGCGCGGCCTTGCGTATGCGCCAAGTCTGCAGTATCGAATCGCCCGGTTTGATCTGCACTCCAGTCGTAATCCCGATTTGGCGTCCGATGCCAGCCTACACGCAGGGCGCGAGACGCCTTGCTCGTCCGCCGCGCTCGCCACTGGCTTCGGCCTCGTCGCACGCACCAAACGCAGTAATTGCAACGCTTCTGAGCGAAGCCTGTGCCGACGTCGGCGTTCGCCCGGCGCATTGGTGGATTTGGAAGAGAGTGGTGGCATGGAACAAGGGCACACCGCGCCATGACTGGCCGTCAGACCACGCCGAGGCAGGATCCGCTCCCGCCGGACGTCGGCTTTGGTGAGCTGATGACCCGGATGATCTCGGCCAATCAGGCGGAGAAAGCAAAGCGCGCACGGGCCAACGGCACAGGTCGTCCCGCGCCCAGGGACGTGCCAGAACCACGAGGCACTTCGGACCACCCCGAGGGGTGACTTTCACGGCATCCAGAGCGCCGCTCGGTGGCGCGCTTTTTGCGTCGTTTCTCGAAGCGGTCCCGGACGCGATTGTCGCTGTCGTCGCCGACGGCAGCATCCTCATGGTGAACGCGCAGGCAGAGACGCTCTTCGGATACGGGCGGGACGAGATGGTCGGCCAGCAGCTCGAAATCCTCGTCCCCTCGTCGGCAGGCGATCACTCGCAGCTCCGCGCGATGTACTTCCAGGAGCCGGAGTCGCGACCGATGGGGCGTGGGATGGAACTCTCCGGCAAGCGCCACGACGGCTCGGAATTCCCGGCTGAGATATCCCTTGCGTCGATAGAGTTTGACGGGCAGTTGCTCGTTCTCGCGGCCGTCCGTGATATCACCGAGCGTAAGCGCGCGGAGGCCAAGTTTCGCAGCCTGCTCGAGGCCGCTCCGGATGCGATCGTCGGTGTCAACACGGAGGGGCTGATCGCGCTCGTGAACACGCAAGCCGAGGCGCTGTTCGGCTACGAACGCAATCAACTCATCGGCAAGCCAGTCGAACTGCTCGTCCCGGGAGCCGCCAGCAATATTCATTCCCCAAATCCGAACCCGGGCTTCCGCGATCCGCGCACGCGAAGTATCGAAACATGGATCCCGCTTCCCGGCCGTCGAGCCGACGGGTCGGAGTTTCCTGCCGAGGTATCGCTCACCTCCATCGAGACGGAGGAAGGCCTGCTCGTGTGCGCGGCCATACGCGACGTGACCGAGCGCGTCGAGGCGCAACACGAGCGTGACCGCATGGAAGCGCAACTCGAGCGCGACCGCATGGAACGCCAGCTCCATCAGTCGCAGCGTCTCGAGAGCCTCGGTCAACTTGCGGGTGGTGTTGCCCACGACTTCAACAATCTGCTCGCGGCGATCCTCAACTACGTGAGCTTCGTGGATGAAGAGATCACCGCCGAAATTGCGCTTCGCCCTGCACACGAGTTGGCGCGCTTGTCATCGGTGCTCGACGACGTGGGTCAGATCGGCGCAGCCGCGGAGCGCGCAGCGCGGTTGACCCACCAACTCCTCGCATTCGGACGTCGCGAGATCATCAAGCCGGAGATCATCGACTTCAACGCGATCGTTGGGGAAGTGGACGGCCTCCTGCGCACGACGATCGGCGAGCATGTGGAATTGATCGCACGGTGCGACACCGACCTCGAGCACGTGCTTGCGGATCGCGGTCAGATGGAGCAGGTGTTGCTCAACCTCGCGGTCAACGCTCGGGACGCGATGCCGACCGGGGGCACGCTCATCATCGACACGGAGAACTTCATCGTCGACGCCGCGTACGCGGAACGCGATCCGCGACTCCAGCCGGGTCCCCACGTGCGTCTTCGTGTGTCGGACACGGGGACGGGCATGGATCCCGACACCATCGAGCGCGCCTTCGAGCCGTTCTTCAGCACAAAGCCAAAAGAGAAGGGTTCCGGCCTCGGTCTCGCCACGGTATACGGCATCGTCAACCAGGCAGGCGGAGTAGTGGACCTCGAGTCCGATGTCGACAAGGGGACCACCGTCACGATCCTGCTGCCAAGCGTGGTGTCAGCAGTCGCCCAGCCGGATGCTCCCCGTCCAGCGTCGCGGCGGAGCCATGGTGGCGAAACAATCCTCGTCGTCGAGGATGAGGACCTGGTGCTCGATGTCGCGAGCCGCATCCTCACCCGTCACGGATATCACGTCATCGCCGCGCGAGGTGGCGCCGAGGCGCTCGAGTTGATCGGCGCGCATCGGGGCACGATTCACCTGCTGCTCACCGACGTGGTCATGCCGGGATTGACCGGCAAGCAGGTTGCCGAGCACGTCACCGAGTTGCTGCCGAGGATTCGTGTGCTGTACATGTCCGGTTACCCGGAGTTGGTGATCACCTCACAGGGCGTCGTACAGCGCGGTATCCACCTGGTCTCGAAACCGTTCGTCGCGTCCGATCTCCTCGACCACGTGCGCGCGACCCTCGACGCCTGACGCGACGTCAGCCGGCCGTGACCGGAACCTTGGGCAACTCCGCCAGCGCCGCGTCGAGCTTCTCCTGGGGAAGTTCCACGTCCTCGAGCTTGCCCGCGAAGTACGCGTCATAAGCACCGAGGTCGAAGTTCCCGTGACCCGAGAGATTGAAGAGGATCACGCGCGAATCGCCCGCCTCGCGCGCTGCTGCTGCTTCCTGCGCAACGGCGCGGAGCGCATGCGACGGCTCGGGTGCCGGAAGAATGCCCTCGGCGCGCGCGAAACGCACGGCCTCCGCGAAGCACTCGTTCTGCTTGTACGCGCGAGCCTCGATGAAACCGTTCTTCACGAGCAGGCACAGTGACGGCGCATCGCCGTGATAGCGAAGGCCGCCCGCGTGAATGGTGTCGGGAATGAAGTTGTGGCCGAGCGTGAACATCGGCACGACCGGTCCCATGCCCGCGGTGTCGCCGAAGTCGTACGCATAGAGACCGCGCGTGAGCGTAGGACACGCGGCGGGCTCAGCGGCGATGAAGCGCGTCTTCGTCTTGCCGGCGATGCGATCCGCGAGGAACGGATACGCGAGTCCGGCGAAGTTCGATCCACCACCGACGCACCCGATGACGACATCGGGGTATGCGTCGGCCATCTCCATCTGCTTCTGCGCCTCCTGGCCGATCACCGTCTGGTGCAGCAGGACGTGGTTCACGACGGACCCGAGCGAGTAGTGGCTGTCGTCCCGCGTGGCCGCATCCTCGACGGCTTCGGAGATCGCGATGCCGAGGCTCCCGGGTGAGTCGGCGTCCTGGGCGAGCACGCTGCGTCCGTATTGCGTCTGATCGGTCGGGGAGGGGAGGACCTTCGCGCCCCACGTCTCCATGAGGGCACGACGGTATGGCTTCTGCTGGTACGAGACCTTGACCATGTAGACCATCACCTCGAGACCGAAGAGGCCGCCCGCGAACGCGAGGGCAGAGCCCCACTGGCCGGCGCCGGTCTCGGTGGTGAGCCGCTTGATGCCTTCCTCGGCGTTGTAGTACGCCTGCGCAACCGCGGTGTTGGGCTTGTGCGATCCCGCCGGCGAGGTCCCTTCGTACTTGTAATAGATCCGCGCCGGCGTATCGAGTGCCTTCTCCAGCCGGCTGGCGCGATACAGCGGCGTGGGCCGCCACATCTTGTAGATGTCGCGAACACGGTCGGGGATCTCGATCCAGCGCTCCGTCGACACCTCCTGGCCGATGATCGCCATGGGGAAGATCGGTGTGAGATCCGGCGGGGTGAGGGGCTGCAACGTCTGCGGGCTCAGGAAGGCGCCGAGCGGCTCGGGCACGTCCGCGAGGATGTTGTACCAGTGCGACGGCAGCTCGTCTTCCGTCAGCAAGAACTTGGTCGTCATGCGTTCCACCTCTGCCAATCGCTCCGACGCGTGAACGGGAGGATACAGCCGCGCGAAGCGGCGAGTCACAGGACCGTGCGGGCGACAGTTCTGAGTGCTACCATCATGAGAAGGTAACATCCAGAAAGAGGTGACTATCATGAAGACACAGGGAGCACGCAGGTGGTGGGCGCTCGCCGCGGTGAGCATGGGTGTCCTGGCCGTCGGCCTCGACGGGACAGTGCTGAGCGTCGCCCTGCCGACACTGGCAAAGGCGCTCCACGCTTCGGAATCGGACCTGCAGTGGTTCTCGTCCCTGTACCTGCTGGTGCTCGCGGCGGCGATGCTGCCGGCCGGCCTGCTCGGTGACCGCTACGGGCACAAGAAGGTCCTGCTCATCTCGCTGGGCCTGTTCGGGCTGGGGTCGCTCGCCTGCGCGCTCTCGACCACCGTCGCAGAATTCCTCGCTGCGCGGGTCCTGCTCGGCCTTGCCGGCTCGGGCGTCATCGTCATGGCGATCACGTCGCTCACCGTGCTCTTCACGAAGGAGGAGCGCCCCAAGGCCGTCGGCATCTGGGCCGCCGCGAACTTCCTCGCGTTGCCGATCGGTCCCATCCTCGGCGGCTGGCTCCTCACCAACTTCTGGTGGGGATGGGTCTTCCTCATCAATGTTCCCGTCGCGGTGATCGGGCTGATCGCCCTCGCCACGCTTGTTCCCGAGTCGCGTTCGGCAGAGCGGCCGAAAGTCGATCTCGTCGGCGTTGCCCTCTCGGTCGCTGGCCTCGTGTCCCTCACCTACGGCCTGATCAGCGCGGGCCAGGATGGGTGGACCGATGCCCGTGCACTGGTTGCGATGGCAGCCGGCGTGCTGGTCCTGGCCGGGTTCTTCGCCTGGGAACGCCGCCTCAACGCCGAGCCCGGCGGTCAGCCGCTGCTCGACCTCTCACTCTTCCACTCCGCGTCCTTCACGTGGGGGGTCATCCTCGCGGCGGTTGCGGTGCTCTCCATGATCGGCGTCCTCTTCACGCTGCCGCAGTACTTCCAGGGTGTGCTCGGCACCAACGCGATGGGCTCCGGGCTGCGGCTGCTCCCGGTTATCGGAGGGCTCATCATCGGAGCCGTTCCGTCAGATCGTGTCGTCAAGCTCGTCGGCGCCAAGCTGACCGCCGGAGCCGGCTTCGCGTTCATCGCCGTGGGCCTGCTGATCGGGACGAGCACCGGGGTTGCCTCGAACACGCTTTTCGTCGCGGTCTGGATGGCGATCGTCGGCGTCGGCATGGGCCTCGCGCTTTCCACGGCCACATCAGCGGCACTCGTCGAGCTCTCGGAGGAGCGCAGTGGGGTGGGGTCTGCCGTGCTGCAGGCGGTGAACAAGGTCGGTGGTCCATTCGGAACGGCGATCCTCGGGAGCGTGCTCAGCTCGCTCTACCTGTCCCATCTGGTCGTGGCAGGGCTCACCGCTCCAGCGGCCGCGGCGGTTCGTCAGAGCATCTTCGGCGGCGTCGCCGTCGCGCAGCAAATCGGATCGACCGCGCTCCTCCATTCCGTGCGTGCAGCCTTCGTTACCGGAATGGATGCCGCCCTGCTCGTCTCCGCCGGCATTGCCGCGATTGGAATCGTGCTCACGCTGCTCTTCCTGCCGCACGCCAACAAGTTGTCGGAGAATCAGCCCGTGCCACCCCTCGAGGAGCGCGAGCTTGTCACCACCGGTTGAGCTGCCGACTCCAGGCCTCCGAGAACGGAAGAAGGAGCGGACGCGCGAAACGATCCGCGCGCATGCGCTCCACCTCTTCGTCACGCAGGGCTATCAGGCGACGACGGTGCAGCAGATCATCGATGACGTCGAGGTCTCCGAGAGCACGTTCTTTCGCTATTTCCCAACCAAGGGCGACGTCGTGCTCACGGACGATTTCGATCCGATCATCGTCGCCGCGTTCTTGCGGCAGCCACGGGATCTCGGCCCGATCGAGGCGCTGCGGCGGGCCTTCAACGAGACGTTCGGAGAGCTCACTGCGGAGCAACTCGTGGAACAGCAGGATCGGATGCATCTCATCCTTTCGGTCCCCGAACTGCGTGCATCGATGCTCGACCAGTTCGGGCAGGCAATGCGTCTGCTGGCCGGCGCCATTGCGGAGCGGACCCAGCGCCGTCCGGACGATATGGAGGTGCTCACGATCGCCGGAGCGGTCGTCGGCGTGGCCATGGCGGTCATGTTCGTGATGATCGATGACCCCACGGCGGACCTCCGCGTCCTGCTCGACCAGGGGATGGCGCGGCTGCAGGCGGGACTCGGGGTCTAAGCGCCGAACCTCAATCTTCGGGGGAGCGGTCCGCCGACCTATTCTTCCCCGATGCGCGTGGCCACCTGGAACGTCAACTCTGTCGTCGCGCGGCTGCCGCGGCTACTCGAATGGCTCGCGTCAAGCAACCCGGATGTCCTCTGCCTGCAGGAGACCAAGATTGCTGACGACGCGTTTCCGCGAGCGGAGGTCGAGGCACTCGGCTACGAGGTTGCGCTGAATGGAGACGGGCGCTGGAACGGTGTCGCCATCATCTCGCGCGTTGGTCTGGGCGCTGTCGAGCGCGGTTTTGCCGGTGCGCCCGGCTTCCCGGAAACCGAAGCGCGCGCGATGAGCGCGACGTGTGGCGGATTGCGCGTGTGGTCGCTGTACGTCCCCAACGGACGCGCGCTCGACAGCGATCACTATCCGTACAAGTTGCAATGGCTCGCTGCATTGCGCGTGGCGCTGCTTGCCGAACAACCCACGGGCCCGCCGCTGTTGCTGTGCGGCGACTTCAACATCGCCCCGACCGACAACGATGTGTGGGACCCCGCGGCCTTTGTCGGATCGACACACGTGAGCGCGCCGGAACGAGAGGCGCTCGCTGCGCTCGTGAGCGGGCTCGGCCTCGACGACATCCAGCCGCGTGCATACAAGGGCCGCCCGTTCACGTACTGGGATTACCGCGCCGGTAACTTCCACAAGGGGCTCGGGATGCGCATCGACCTGGTGCTGCTGGACCACACGGTGAAACCAGCGGTCACCGATGCGTACATCGATCGCGATGCGCGCAAGGGCACGCTGCCGTCAGACCATGCGCCGCTGGTCGTCGATATCGACTGGCCGCGCTAGCGGCCTCAGCTCAACTCGCGGGCGGTGGCGGAGCCTTGGTGCCATCAGCGACCGCGAACCCGTCCTTGTCGGAGTCGAGCTTGGACGGTGTCGCGTGTGTGTCGCTGGGCACCGCGCCGGTCAGCACGATCTTGGTGAGGGTCCCGGCGCTGCCGATCACAGTGGAGCCGTTGACGGTGCCGTGGTCGAAGTCGACATTCGTCGTGAGCGCGATGTCCACGATGCCGACCGGGCTGACTTCCGGGGCCTCGTGGATCCACTCGGCACTGTTCTCTTTCAAGGTGTAGTTCACCGTTATCGTGACGAACTCGGACTCCGTGGTATCGATGACGGCCATCGCCCAGGACTTTCCCGAACCCTTGGTGATGTCCACAGTCATGGCGTCACCGGGACGGACAGTGAATCCACCGATCACGGATTCCGAGGCCGGGAGGATCTCGGTCCAGGCGTTGTACGTGATCGTGCCGTTGACGTCTTGCTCCGTCGTCCCGGCTTGGATCAGATGCGTATTGTCGTGCGCGAATCCGCCGATGCCCACCCAGTCCGAAGCGTAGCGTTGCCCCGACGTGGCTTTCACGGTCGGAACGATCCACGAGCCGGCAACCTGGGTGTAGGTCAGCCCGGTGACCGCATACCCGGACCAGTTCTCAGAGTCCAAAGTAGCGGAGCTGACCGCGCCGGCACGGTGCACGGCCGCGTGCGCAAGGGGAGCAGCCGCTCCTCTGGGAGACCCGGCAAGCGCCGCTGAGGCAGCAAGGCAACCCATGGCCAGGGTCAGGGTGACGCGACGCACAGATGCCCCCCACAAATTTGTTGTCCGCGAATCGTAGCAAACCCATCCCGAGCGGACGGCGACCCCCGGATCAGCCCGGGGACGGCGGTGGCAGTTCCATGCCGGTCTCGCCGACACGCTGCGCGAGCGTTCCGTCCGCAAGCGACGCCAGTCCGAGCCGTGTGGCCGACGTCCATGCGCCCTGCGGGCCGGCGCTCGTCAGCACGAGCCCCGCGTGGTCGAGCGCCTGGAGCGCCTCACGAACGGGCTCCTGGAGCTGGCGGATGTAGCTGATGCCGCTTGGGAAATGCGCCTGGTTGAGCCACAGGAGGGCCTGCAGGATGTTGATGCCGCCGTTCGGACCATGCCCGCGCGGCCCGTCCGGTCCAAAGGCCGGCATCACCTCGACACCGAGCGCAGCGGGCGACAGCGCGTTCAGGCGATCGAACTCTGCCTGGGCGGTGGCTTCCTTGGCGATCTTGTCATCGCTCTTGCGGAACAGGGGCACGTCAGGAGTCAGCGTACAGGTTCGCGTGCCGGTGCTTTGTCTCTGTCATGGCCAGGCAAGTGCTCACGCGACGAACGACTTCTGCAGCCGGCCGGCGCGGCCGACCGACTGTGCGCGCGGTGCTCCACGCAATGCGACTGGGCCGAGGTCGAACTCCTCGGGTGGCACCGGCCGGCCCATGAGATAGCCCTGCGCGGCATCACAGCCGAGATCGTCGACCAGCGCCAGCGTTTCGAGGTCCTCAATCCCCTCCGCAACGATGCGCAGTCCAAGCGAGTGAGCGAGGTCAACGGTCGAGCGGATGATCGCCACGGCGCGCTGATCACCGGCCGCGCCCAGAAGAAACGTGCGGTCGAGCTTCAACTCGCTGACGGGCAGCCGGCGAATATACGTGAGCGACGAGAAACCCGTGCCGAAATCGTCGATCGAGAGTTGCACCCCAAGGTCACGCAGCCGGTCGAGGATGTGCAACGCCTGCACAGGATCCGCGATGAAGCAGTCTTCCGTGATTTCGATGGTGATGCGCGCAGGATCGACACCGTGCCTCGTGATGTATGACGCCACCTTGTCCGGAAGCGCGTCGTCGCGAAGGCTGGCGGCGGAAATGTTTACCGAGACGCCGATGTCGTAACCCCGCGCCGACCACGTCGCCTGTTGGAGAAAGGCCTGATCGAGTACCGCCATGGTGAACGGCTCCATCAGACCGCCATCGGCAATGAGGTCGAGGAAGACTGCGGGCGCGAGGATGCCACGTGACGGATGCCGCCAGCGAGCCAGTGCCTCTGCTTTGACAGTGAGCCCGCTCGCCAAATTGAGGATCGGTTGGTAGTACATGACGATCTCACCGGCTGCGATGGCGTCGCGAAGGGCTTGCATGAGCTCGAGCCGTTCCCGAGTGTTCCGGTCCTGCTCCGGCGAGTAGATCTGCCATGGCGCGTGCGCGTGCTTGGCGGCGAACATCGCGACATCGGCTTTCTGCAGCAGGGTTTCCGGAGTCGCACCATGGTCGGGGGAGAGGGCGATGCCGATGCTCGCATCCACGCGAAGACTCATTCCCCCGAGCTGGAACGGCTCGCGCAGCGCCGTGCGAACGCGGTCCGCCACCTCGATCGCTTCGGACGCGGCGATCAAAGGGGTGAGCACCAGTCCGAACTCGTCGCCTCCGAGGCGCGCGACGATGCCAGCGCTCCCGACCGCCGCAGTGAGGCGCGGGCCGAGCTGGCGGAGGACATCATCCCCGACGTGATGCCCGAGGCTGTCATTGATCTCCTTGAAACGGTCGAGGTCGATCATCAGGACAGCCAGTGGCGACTGCCTCGCACCGGGATCGAAGCACCTGGTCAGGCGCTCAAAGAACAGCCGTCGGTTGGGCAGACCGGTCAGATCATCGGTGCGCGCCTCGCGATTGACGTCAGCGAGGGCTCGGAGCTCGCGGAACGTGTATGCGGATCTCGCTATCGCGATCACGAGGGTCGCGGTGGCCAGGATCACGCCGACGCGCAGGACCTGATGTGTGGTCGCATACACCACGATGGCGAGCGAGCTCAGGAGGAACAGCACGGGGACGAAGTTCGGGGCCTGAATCGTCCGAGCACTTCGGACGCGCGGCTTCATCCTCGCCCACGCACTGAACGCCATCACGAGCGCGGCGACCGCCCACAGACTGTCCAGTGGCGTTCCCACGACGTAGGTGCCCGAGGTCACTCGCAGCAGATAGATGCTGTCTGCCGCTGCGAAGAGCAGGAGTCCGGCACCGAGCGTCCACCAGAGCCGGCCGGGCCGCCACCCTCGTACGGCGAAGACGCCGACGACCATGCTGACGAGCACCACGTCGCCGATCGGATACGCGATGTTCGTTGCGACCGTTGCGAAGTTGCCATGTATGCCCTCGGAAATCGGGCCGATGACAAGCGTGGCCTCGAGCGACGCGACGCCGAGCGCGGCGATGAGCGCATCCACCCAGATGGTCTTCGAGATGTTCGGGACGGTTTCTCGAACCAGAAGGCTGATGCCGAGGAACGCCAGCGGGTAGTCGGCCAGGAAGGCGAAGTCCGCGATCGATGGGGACGGAATCGGATTGAAATACTGCACGACGGCGGTGAACAGCACCGATCCGGTGGTGAAGAAGAGGAGCCCCGTTCCGAGCGCTGCCCAGCCCCAGCGGCCGGGGCGTACGGTCAATGCGCGCGCAAGGCACAACAGCGCGCAGCACGCGTACCCGGTGTTCTCGACCCAGACGTCAAAGAAGGGGATCGAAGTGCCGTGCGCGCGAACGACGGTCGACGCGATGAACGACACGACGAGCGCCGCCGTTAGCACCTGCAGGACCCGCACGCCGCGGGGCACAGTGCCGCCTCTGGTCCGCAAACCCGAGGCTACTCGCTGCAACGCTGAATCCTCCGGCAGCACCTCCCAACGCAACCAGCACTGCCTGGTGTGGTCCGCACGGTGGGCACGAGCCGCCGATTGGCGTTGATTCAGCGTATTCGACGCGTCGCGGTGATATCCGCCCGGTCGGGTTACGGAATCGAAAGAGTCTGCGCTAGAGCTCCAGGATCGCCTCGGCGGTGATCGGCACCGCTGCGAGGGCCTTCGAGACGGGGCAGTTCGCCTTGGCGTCCTCGACCGCGGCCGTGAAGACCGCGGCATCGATGCCGGGAACCTTTCCCCTGACGACGAGATGAATGGCGGAGATCCCCTCCGGGGCTCCGAACGTCACCTTCGCCGTGGTGTCGATCCGCTCGGGTGCGTGGCCTGCTCCTGCGAGTCCATTGGCGAGTGCCATCGAGAAACAGCCGGAGTGCGCAGCGGCGATCAACTCCTCGGGGCTCGTGCCACTGGCGCGTGAGCTGGCGCGGTTGTTCCAGGTGAGGGCTTGCTCGGGGAAGGAACCGCTCGCGGGAGTGACGGTCCCCTTGCCGTGCAGGAGGTCGCCTTCCCAGGTTGCGCTGGCACTACTTTCGACAGTCATTCGTCACTCCTTACACCAACAGAGAAGCAGAGGCACAGCCTAACCAGGCGGGCAATCGCCTCGCTCAGCGTGACGTGCGGCTGTAACGGCGGACGCAGAGCGGCACGAAGATGGCAATGATGATCACCGCGAGCCCGATCGTCGTGATCTCTGGATGCTCGAGCGACCAGACCCCGGATGGCGGCGGGCCGATCGTGTTCCCGAACAGGTTGCGTCCGGCGGCCACGACCGATGACACCGGGTTCCAGTTGGCAAAGACGCGCAACCAGACTGGCATCTTCGACGTGTCGACGAACACGTTGGAGATGAAGCCGAGCAGGAAGACCGGGATATTGATCAGCACGTCGGCAGACTGCGAGGACTTGGCGACCAATCCCACGAGGATCCCGAGCCAGCAGAGCGCGAACGCGAACAACTCGATGAGCAGAAAACCGAGGAATGCATCGAAGATGCCGTTCTCCGGACGCCAGCCCACCAGCAGCGCGCACACGATCATCACCGCAAGCGCGGGCAATCCCAGAATCATGGTCGAGACGCCACGTCCGATGAGGATCGAGGAGCGTGCGATCGGCAGCGTCTTGAAGCGGTCGATCACGCCTTCGTTCATGTCAGTTGCGACAGCAACTGCGACGTTGGCCGACGCGAAAAGCGTCGACTGCGCGAACAGCCCGGACATCAGGTACGAGTGATAGTTGCCGCCGGGCACGGTGATCGAGCTCCCGAAGACGTAGCCGAAGAGCACGACGAAGACGACGGGAAAGAGGACGCTGCCGAAGATGATGTCGGGCTGGCGCTTGCCGCGAATGAGGTAGCGGCGGGTGGCGTTGTACGCGTCGATGGCGCCGCTGAGGAACGAGTTCCGCACGGGGATGGTCGCGAGGGTCATGCCTTCGCCTCCGCCGCGATCGCAGGCAGATCGCCCGGGAGGAGCGGCTCGCCTCTGCGGTGGGTGACCGCGCTGAACACCTCGTCCAGGCTCGGGTGCTCGAGACCGACCTCGTGGATCGGGACGCCGAGGCCCTCCAGCAGGGTCACCACCTCGCCGAGACTCACCAGGCCGTCCGGGGCCGGCGCGCTCACTGATCGGCCGCGGATGCTCGCCTCGGATCCCAACGCGGCGCGGACCTTCTCGAGCAGTGCCGGATTGGCGTCCGCGAGCGTCACCACGACTGTCGGCCGCCCGATGGAGGCCTTGAGCTGCTCCGGTGTTCCCTTGGCGACCACCAGGCCACGATCGACGACGACGATCGTGTCGGCGAGTTGGTCTGCTTCGTCGAGGTACTGGGTCGTCAGCAGCACAGTGGTGCCTCGGGACACGAGGGTGCGGATCGCCTCCCACATCTCGCTCCGGCTGACGGGGTCGAGGCCGGTGGTGGGCTCGTCGAGGAACAGCACCTCCGGGTTGGCGATCAGGCTGGCGGCGAGATCGAGGCGCCGCCGCATGCCGCCGGAGTACTTCTTGACGAGTTGATTGCCGGCGTCGACGAGGTCGAACTGCTGCAGCAACGCATCCGCGCGCTGCCGGGAAACCGCCGCGCCGAGATGCGAGAAGCGGCCGATGATCTCGAGGTTCTCGTGCCCGGTGAGGAGTTCGTCCATGGTCGCCGTCTGACCGGTGACCCCGATCTTGCCGCGCACCTTGTCGGCCTGGGTCGCGATATCGAAGCCGGCAACCTGGGCGTGGCCGCCGTCCGCGTCAAGCAGCGTGGTGAGGATCCGCACCGTCGTGGTCTTGCCGGCGCCGTTGCGGCCGAGCAGCGCGCACACACTTCCAGCGGGCACGTCGAGGCTGACGTCGACGAGCGCGTGCGTCTCCCCGAACGATCGTGCCAGGTGCTGAGCGGAGATGGCGAAGCTGGTCATATGCTAGAAACGATATATCGCGAGCCGTCGCTATGTCAATAAGGCGACGGCCCAATCCTAAAGGGAACCAGATGTTCCGCCGCCGCATCGCCCTCGATGACTGCTCAACCGGGCGCTCCCGGGAGCCGCTACTTGGAGAGGCCGTTGCTGATGTTGGAGAACACGTTGTTCACCTGCTTGCCGACGATCTGCAGGATCACGATCACCACGATCGCGATCAGCACGAGGATGAGCGCGTACTCAACCATGCCCTGACCGTCCTCTCGAGCGGCAAGGCGCGTCCTCGCGAACTCTTTTGTCCGCAGAAAGAGCAGCGCCAAGAGTCCCAGCGGATCTGACATACCTAGATCGTATGCGGGAAGGCTCGCGGAAGCGTGACGGACGGGTCACGTGCCGAAAGCGACCCGCCGGACAACGAGGCCCGGCGGGTCGCTTTGCTCATCAGCCTGCGGCGGCAAGCTCCGGGACGAACAGCGCGGCGTTCACTGTCCCGACACCACTCGCCAGGTCATATCCCGGGAGCGCGTCAAATCCCACGACTGTGTGCACCTTGCCCTTCTGGGTGAAGGTCACCGTGTTGTTGCCGCTGGTGACGTCGACGATTCCGGGGTCCCCGGCTCCCGACATCTCGTACAGCTCCGGGTTGATGACGCCGAGATCGTGCCCCGCGTACTGGTCGGCGATCGCCACGATTCCCGAGAAGAGCGGTGTCGCCTCGCTGGTACCGCAGACGATGTAGAAGCCTGGGGCGCCGCCGCCCGGGAAGCTCTGGTACATCACCGCCGCGCCGTCGCAGGCGCCGCTCATGCTGATGTCGGGCACACCACGCTGATCGCCGACGACGGACGCAACGCCGTTCTGGAAGCTCGGCCGCGAGAAGATGATCGACTTACCGCCACCACCCGCGAGCGGGTTCGGCCCCGCGTCGCCGTAGATGACCTCCTGGGTCGGCACGTTGTAGGTGTCATTCCAGACGGTGTCCGGAGCTGTGTGGTCACCCTTTGCGTTCAGGTGCAACTCCGTGCCACCGACCCCCGTCACGAGCGGATCCGAGTCCGGCCACGAGGTCACCGGGTGCAGGTAGTAGTCAACCCCGTTGAACCGCACGTCCGCGGCGCCGGAGTCGCCAGAGGCCGTGTCGACGGTGATGCCGTGGTGGGCCGCGTTGATGTATGCGGAGCGCAGGTTGAGGAGCGACTGCTTTGTGGGGAACGTCTCCTCGGTGGCGCTGAAACTCTGGCTGATCACGTCCCCGAGGTGGTGGTTGATGACGTAGTTCTCGGCTTCGACGATCTGTGGGAATCCGGTCGTTCCCTCGTTCTCCGAAGTCGGCGTCTCGACCAGCAGGATGTTCGCGCCGGGCGCCATGGCGTGCGAGTACTCGACGTCCAGATCCGTCTCTCCGGCCCAACCTGGGTTTGGATGCGTCACCGGACCCGCCGGCTGGATGATCTTGAACGAGGGCGGCGCCGGAATGTGGTAGGCGGCGTCGAACCTCGCAAGGTCGCGGCGCACTGTCGTGGAGCCGAACGAGTCCACGATCACGATGGTCTTGCCGGCGCCGTTGTAGCCCTTGGCGTAGAGGGGGAGGAGGTTATAGGCCCGCTCCATCTGGATGGGGCTGTAGCACGGGATCTTGAACTGCGCCTCGCACTGCGCGGTGGTGGGCGGTGCGGTGGTCGACACCAGATGCGACATCGCGATGCCCGGTTGGATGGCGATAGTGGCTGCGGCCGGGACCGCTGCGACGGCGCCGACGCCCATCGTCGCGAGTCCAAAGCCTGCCGTCGCAACAGTCAGACGGAGTGCGCGCATGAATGCAACCCCCTGATGAGTCTCTTGGCACCGATGACACCACGCCGCGGGTCCCACAGTCAAATGCCACCCCCACATGCCATTTGGTGCTCAGGCCTGACCTGCACCAGCGATCCCTCCGCCCCGCGCGCACCGGACACACTGTCCGGTGATGCCACGACGTCGAGGGCACGCGTGCGCGGGCTGGCGGGTCCGCCGGGCGGGACGCGTAGGATCGCTCACGTCGAGACCTCGCACGACAGCACGAAGGGGACCCAGTGAGCACCGTTGACACAGCAAGGTTCTGGGATGGGGGAAAGGCGACCGCGCGTTGGTGGGAGCAACACCTGACCGGCCGGCTGTCCGAGCACGTGATCGAATCGCAGGTGCTCGAGGGGAATCCGCTCGGTGATCCGACCGAGCGGCCGCTGTGGGTGTACACGCCGCCGGGGTACAGCAGCTCTGAGGAACGATATCCGTCCGTGTACGTCATCCAGGGGTACACCGGCCAGGCCGTCATGTGGTGGAACCGCACGCCGTTTCGCGAGGGATTCCCGGCTGCGATTGATCGCATGTTCGCGAGCGGCGAGGCGTCTCCATGCATCGTTGTCTATGTCGATGCGTGGACGGCGTATGGCGGTTCTCAATTCGTCGATTCGCCGGGCACCGGCCGCTACCACACGTACCTCTGCGACGAGGTCGTTCCGTTCGTGGATGCGCATTACCGCACCATGCCATCCGCCGCGCATCGTGGCATCAGCGGGAAGTCGAGCGGTGGGTTCGGCGCCATGATCACGCCGATGCTGCGGCCTGATCTCTTCGGCGGGATGGCGACGCATGCGGGCGACAACCTCTACGAATGCTGCTACGTCCCTGATTTTGCCAAAGCTGCCCGATTCCTGCGGGAGTACGACGGCGACATCCTTGCGTGGTGGAAGGACTTTCAATCGCGAACCGCGTTCACCAAGGAGTGCGACCGCGTCCTGGTCATGATCCTCGGAGTCGCCGCCTGCTTCTCCGCTCGCGACGACGGGACGCCGGAGCTGCCATTCGACCCGAAGACGGGCAGATTGCTGGATGACCAGTGGGCGCGCTGGCTCGCGTGGGATCCGGTGCGGATGGTGCCGCGATACGCGGATGCGCTCCGCGGCTTGCGCGCGATCTGGATCGACGCGGGAACGCGTGACGACTGGTACCTGGACCTCGGGGCGACCGCCTTTCGCGACGAGCTTGCGAAGATCGGGGTCACCGACGTGCAGTTCGAGTTGTTCGACGCCACCCATATGGGCATCGAGTACCGCTACCCGAAGTCTCTGGCGTACCTCAGCGAGCGTCTGCGCTGACGGCGTCGCTCCTCAGCGCTCCGGCCATTGGTCCCAGCTCCGCATCGTCGCCGCAATCGACTCCTCCTCGAGCGCGAGGTGCGTGAGCAGGTCCGCCTCGAGCCGGCCGAGTGCCGTCACCAGGTGTTCCCGCGCGGGATTACCGGCTGTGTCGTCGAGGTCGTGCGCCGCCCGCTCGACGTCATCCAGCAGGTCGGAGATGGCGCGGTGATCCGCTTCGAGCTTGTCGACAACCGCCGTGAGCGCAGGGTTGGAGCGGCGCAACGCCGGGAACATGTCGGCATCCTCGTGCCCGTGATGCAGATGCACCACCCTGCAGTGATAGAGGCAGTTCACCTGCAGCGTCCAGATGGGGCTCCGCGTCTCGAGCGCCTCGATCTGTTCCGCGATACCGGCCGCCGGTGCTCCCGAGGCAACCTCGGCAGCCAGCCGGCGACACATTTCGAGATCCCCACGAAGCATCTGGTGGATGAGCTTGAGCTGCCGGTGCATCAGCACCCCGAATGGCTTCTCGCCGTTGGTGCGGAACGTCACCTCACAGCAGGTGTGCGCGCCGCAGGGCATCCTCGACGTCGCCGATCGAACTCGACGACGTAGGTCGGGGAGTCCTGCTCGAGGACATCGCGATCGCGAATGCCCGTGCACACCGCAATCGAGAGATACCCGAGTGCATTTGCCGCCGCGATGTCCGCCTCGGTGTCGCCGATGACCACGGCCGGATCGTCGTCGGGCACGGTCTTGCGGATCAGCCGCGCCTTCTGGAACGCCGGATCCGGGCCGGACGCGGCAATCTCGATGATCTCGAAGAAGGGGGTGAGCGCAAACACGGCAAGTTGCGCCCGAAGCGCCGTTGTGGATGAGCGGAGCGAGACAAGTGCGCAGCGATACGTGGCGGCAAGCCGCGTGAGCACCGGGACGGTGTCCGGGAAGAGGACATCGAAACCGAGACTGTCGGGCACTTCGATCAGCGCCGCGAAATTCGCCTCGAACCCGGACGTCTGGCTTGCGTCGAGCCCACTCTGCGCGAGGATCTCGGGCAGCGGGGTCCGCCGGCGCTTGAGGTGCCAGTAGGCGGCACGATCGAGCGGTGCACCTCCGAGCGACACGCAGACCGAGCTGTACACCTGATGATGCCGTGCGGACACGTCCAGCAGGGTGCCGTCGAGGTCAAAGACGAGCGTCGGCGGCGGCTGCGCTGGCAATCTGCTCCTCCAACCCGTCTGGAAAAACGCGAGCCGGAGCGAATCCGGTCGCCTCGCGGAACCGCGTGACGTCGAGCACGATATCAGCCGCGGGTTTCTGTCGAGGGTGTTGCTCGATGCCGGCATTCCCACCGGCAACGCGCATCACGGCAGCGGCCGCATCGCGCACGGCGATGCCGGTTCCCGATCCGACGTTGTAGGTGCCGGAGAGCCGGTGCTCCCATGCCGTGATGACCGCCCGAGCCGCATCGTCGACATGCAGGTAGTCGCGCAACTCTTCGCCGCCGAAGATGCGAATCGATTCGCCGCGAACCGCGCTCCGAACGAAGTTCGGTATCGCACGTTGGATGGGATCGTCGGGGCCGTAGAGCACCGTGAAGCGCAGGAGTGCGATCCGCATCTCCTTTTGGCGTTCGAGGAACTCGGCAATAGACCTCCGCCGCGACTTTGCTCGCGCCGTACCAGCTGAGCGGGCATGGTGCGGTGTCCTCACGAATCGGAGCGTGTCCTGCGGGCAACCCGTACACCTCGGCCGTGCTGGCGACCGTGTTCGCCTGCCCGGCGCGGCCGAATGCGTCGAAAAGATTGATGGTTCCAATCAGGTTGGCATCGAACGCCGCTCGCGCCTGATCCTCGCTCGCGTTCTTCGGCACCATCGCCGCGAGGTGAATGATCGAATCGACCGTCCCGATCTCCGCCACACCACCCCGCACGGCGACGTTGTCGGTCAGGTCGAACTCGATGGAACCCGGTCGTCGTCGGCCCGGCAGCGCGTGGGGCGGTGCGCCCGATCGACACGACGTTATGGCCGTCTTCGGCCAGAAGGTCGGCGACCCTGCGACCGAGGAACCCGGACCCTCCGGTCAGCAGCACCCTCATATGCGCAGCTTCTGTCTCCGCAACGTGAGTTGCTCGCGCTGCGACTCGATGTCGGACATCGGCACCAGCACGGGCTCGAAGTCCATGCCGCGGATCCACACCATGCCCGGCTGTGCCGGGTTGAGCTTCTGCTGAATTTCCGGTGGCGCCTCGTCGCACGCGAGCTTCACGAACACGTAGGGCATGTTCACCCCGAGCTCCGTGAAGAACAGATGCGTGGTGAAGAAACGCCCGATGTTGATCTCGGTCGGGTTGGGGATGCCCTTGCGGTCGTAGGTGAGGTCGACGCCGAAGAGCGCGTCCGGTTCCGGGTCGATCGCCAGCACCGCCGCCATCGCGATCTCGTCAACCTGCGGGTCTGCGACGGTGATGGCCGCTCCGGTCGCGCCGGTGACGCCTGACTGCGACACCTTCGACAGCTCCCAGTAGAGGCGCTTGCGGCCCTGCGCGAGCACGAGCTCACCGTGATGCCAGATCGACATCCAGGTGATCGTCTCCGGCTCGAGCAGCTCGGACGCGGTGTACCGCCCCCACCCCTGGCGGAGGTCGAGCCACGATCGCGCCGTGTCGAGGTCGTGCACGGGGAGCGCGCCACGGCCTCCAGCCCCGGTGGCGTCGCGTATCCACACCTGGCCGCCGAACGCTGCGAAGGCCTGCTGCAGGTCGGCATCGGTGTGGATGACGACCGTCTCCGGGACGAGGATCCCGGCGTCGTGCCAGCGCTCGTACGAGAGGAATTTGTCCTGGCAGATGCGCACCGTTTCGGCGCGCGGCAGGAAGGTTCGCGCATGGACCGCGTCGCGATGGTCGGAGAGGAACCGCACCTCGGCGTCGTTCTGGGCATGGACCAGGTCGACGTGCTCCTCGTCGATGATGTCGTTCAACACCTCGAGGTACGCGGGGTCGCTCGCCGGCGGAACGAGGTAGCGGCTGTCGGTTTCAGCGCGCATCAGCAGGAACTCGTCCGCATCGGTCCCGACGAGATCGAACGGCTCGGGTGCGAGACGCAACGACCGCACGAAGTTCGTCGACGGTGAACCACCCGCGCCGGTGATGAGGATCCGCTTCAACGCCGGGCCTCGGGGCTCGTCTGGAGCATCGGCGCCATGGTAGCCCGGCCCCGGCTCAGTCTCCGGTCACGAGCGCGACACAGGTCCTACTCGTTCGAGTCCTTCCAGCCGAAGTGTCGCCAGCGAAAAACGCCCTTCAGCCCGAGGCGGGAGACGTGCAGTTGCTCGAACTCCTGGTAGGCGTCAGCGGCTGCGGCATCGATCGAGAGATGGATGGCGGTGGTGGTGATGAGCGCGATATCCGCGGCGGGCGCCAGGTAGTGCTTGTGGTGGTGCGCGTGCTCGAACACGATGCCGTGGAAGATGTCCTCGCTCGCGAGGGCGGCGACCTCGACAACCTTCCCTATCGTGGCGCCGTCGCTCGTCACGACTGCCTCACCCGTTTTGACGGCGGTCCATGCGATTTGTTCTTCAGCCATGCGACAGATCATAGGGCGGGATCGATTGAGCGGCCTCGATCGCCGCGCTCGGCGCGAAGAGGTCCAGGAAGATCGCCACGCGAGGGAGGCGAGAGCCGGTGCAATTGGGCGGCCTTGATCGCCGCGGTCTGCCCGAAGACGAGCAGGAAGATCGCCTCGCGAGCGAGGCGCTGGGCGTGGTGGTCCATCGCGATCGACCGGCCTCCTCCGGATACCACCAGCGTGGTGGCTGCTCGAAGGGCGAGTTCCGACGCGCGGGCACGCTCCTCAGGCATCGCCTCGGGGGATCCGTGATCGAGGGCTTCGCGGCGTGCATCGAGTTCGGCTCCCAGCGCTGCGCTCTCCAGCAGCGCCGCGCATCGACGCGCCACGCCGAGCGCGAGGGAGCCGTTCAGGCGAAGGCTTGCCCGGTCGGCGGCCTGCCACTCGTCGAAGTTCTGCAGGCCGATCACCCGGTCCGCCGGCACCCGATGGTCCTCGAATGAGAGTGTCACTGTGGCACTCGCGTTGACTGCCGCGAGGCGAAGCGGGTCCGCATGCAGGGTGTCGCCTGCGGTCGCGTCGACCAGCGCCCAGACGATGTCACCGTTCTCACGCCGCGCCGCGGCGCGAACCACATGCACCCGGCCCCATCCGGTCACCCAGGGAGCGAGGCCGGTGAACCGCCAGCCGTCACCGTCTGGGACGGCGGTGAGGATCGGCGGCCCCGGGCGGCGGAGGCCGGAGAACGCAACGCCCGCTCTGACGGTCCCGCGGCAGAGGCGCTCGAGCCAGGCGTGGCGAAATGCCGGCGGTGCGTCGGCAACAGCGCGGACGGCGCCGTGGTGCTGGATCCACACAAAGGTGGTCGTGAGGCAGCCCGATGCGAGGATCTCGATGATCCCGAACGCCTTCCTGGGGTCGTCGAGCCCCATGCCACCGGCATCGGCAGGTCCCGCGAGGCCGTAGAAGCCTGCGTCCGCCAGGCGGTCGAGCCGATCGATCGGCACGATGTCGCTCGCGTCCACATCGAGCGCGCCCGGGAAGAGAAATCCGTCGCTGATGTCGCGAGCGAGCGCGACCGGATCAGGGTTCATAGGCACCGAGCCTGCGACGAGGTCGACGGTTACGCCTTACGACTGGTGGCGGTGGCGCGTGATCGCCGGCGTCGCGGCCGGACCGGTGTTCGCGCCGGCCGCTCGGGAAACTCCGGTATCTCGAGCGCGTCGAGCTCGTCCGCGAGCCAGCCGGTCATCGATCCGACGTCGGGCATGACGTCGCGGTCGGCGACGATGCCGATGTCGATGCTGCCGTTGTAGCTCATGACCGTGATGTTCAGACCGAGGCCGTCCATGATCACCGAGACCGGGTAGATGGCCTCGAGGCGTGCACCCGCGCAGTACAGGGGAATCTGCGGCCCCGGCACGTTGGAAACCACCAGGTTCCACGTCGGCCGCAGGCGCGGATTGCTCGTCCACGCGAACGTCAGCTGCGCGGCTCGAGAGAACAATGCGGGCGGGATGAAATTGTTGGCGTCCTGGAGCAGCGACGCGGGCAACGCCTGGTCGCGTTCCTTCATCTCCGCAAGCGATTCGTGCGTTGCGCGCAGACGATCCACCGGATCCGCGATCTCCGTGTGCAACTCCACTCCCATGAGCAGGATGCGGTTGCCGAACGTCCCCTGCTGCTCCGCGCTGCGCACCGAGACGGGGATCTGCGCGATCAACGGCTCGTCGCCAAGTTCCTGGTGCGCCAGCAACCAGCGGCGCACTGCGCCGGCGCAGATCGACACGACCACGTCGTTGACCGTGACGCCATGGATGTTCTTGGCATCTTTGACAGCATCTAAGGGGAGCCGTCCGAACACGATGCGACGGTGCGCGGAAACTCTGCCGTTGAATGACGTGTGCGGGGGAGTGGAGAGCTTGCGTCCACTGACCACCGGGCTCCGGCGGAGCGCCGCCTGCATGCGCCGTCCGGCCGCGCCGACCAGGCTCGCTCCGGGAAGGATGCTGAAGATGCCGACTTCCTCGAAGTTGGGCAGCGCAGCAGGGAGCGATCGGAGCAGCCGGATCGGGTACTGCGGAGCGCCGATCAGGCCGCGCGCGAGCATCTCGAGTTGCGACGGCATCCGATCCGCCGTTTCATCGACCGGTTCAGGCGCCGGGCGACCTTCGGGAGTGAGATCAAGCAGGGAACCGAGGATCTCCGCGCCCGACAGGCCGTCGATCACCGCGTGGTGCACCTTGGTCATCAGGGCGACACGCCCGTGCTCGAGCCCGTGGATGAGGTAGATCTCCCACAGCGGGCGGCTGCGGTCGAGCGGGCGCGAGAAGATACGCGCCACCTGCTCCTCGAGCTGCGAGGTCGATCCGGGTGGGACCAGCGCCAGCTCACGCACATGGAAGTCGATGTCGAAGTCCGGGTCGTCGACCCAGTACGCGAAATCGAGCCCGAAAGGGACTTCCGCGAGGCGCCACTTGAAGATCGGGATCAGCGGGAGCCGATCCATGATCAGGTTCTGGAGGTCCGCAAGCGTGAGCGTCCCGTCGGGCGCGGTGGACGGATCGAGCACGAGGACGCCGGAGACGTGCCCGTAGATACGGGGCGTCTCGAGCGCCAGGAATTGGGCGTCGAGGCTGGTGAGCTGGCGCATGGGCTGTGGCGAACACTGGCAGAACTCGCGGAGAACGGTCAACCCAGCCTATTCACCTATGCATGTGGGATCGTTCACACGTGCCCCCGGAGATCCTCACCATCGAGACCCCAGAGCTGGGCGATCGAAGCTACGCGATCGTTGCCGGCGGCGAAGCAGTGGTGGTGGACCCCCAACGGGACCTCGATCGGGTGCTCGAATTGCTCTCCGACCGGGGAGCGCGACTGAGCCATGTGGTCGAAACCCATATCCATAACGACTACGTCTCCGGGGCGAGTGAACTCTGCCGCCTCACCGGGGCGACGCTGGTCATCCCGGCGGGCGAGTCGGTCGGCTACCCGCGCCGCGCCATCGCCGATGGCGAGGAGGTCCAACTCGGGGCACTCCGCCTCGTGGCCCGCCATACGCCCGGTCACACAGCGACGCACATGACGTACGTCCTCGAGGAAGGCGGCCGTCCGGTCGCGGCGTTCACAGGTGGCTCGATGCTCCTCGGGTCCGTGGGTCGCACCGACCTCGCCGGCCCGTGGGTCACCGACCGTCTGAGCCACTTGCAGCATCGCTCCGCCCGGAAGCTTTCGAAGGAGCTCCCGGATACGGCGGCGATCCTTCCCACCCACGGGTTCGGCAGTCTGTGCGGAGCAGGATTCCCGGTTGGCGCGCCGGACACGGCGGACGCGCGCCATCAGCGCGCCGAGAACCCGGCGTTGCTCATGGACGAGGATGCCTTCGTCGACCGTCTCGTCTCCGGACTCGATGCCTTTCCCCGCTACTACGCGTATATCGCACCGAGAAATCGCGAGGGTGCCGGGACGGCGGACCACCAGCTGCCCGCGGCGAGCGCCATCGCCGAGCTTGCCGCCCGCGCACGAGCGGGGGAGTGGGTGATCGATCTCCGCGAGCGCCACGCCTTTGCGGCCCAGCACCTGGTCGCCACTCTGGGCTTCGAGCTCAGCGACCCCTTCACCACGTACCTCGGCTGGCTGCTGCCATGGGGGAGCCCGTTGAGCATGATCGGCTCGGCCGCCGACCTCGCGTCGGCGCGGCGCGCCCTTGCTCGGATCGGCATCGAGAAGATCGCGGCCTGCCACGTCATCGACGCGGCATCCGGCGACCCGTGGGCCGGAGTCGAGACCGCGTCGTATCCGATGGTCGGCTTCCCTGCGCTCAAGCCGCACATCGCCAATCCCGGGGAGGTGGTCGTCGACGTACGCCTCGGGCGCGAATGGCGTGAAGGCCACCTCGCGACGGCCATGCACGTTCCCCTGCACGAGTTGCCCGATCGCCTCGCGGAGATTCCCCAAGGACGTGTCTGGGTGCACTGCGCTGCCGGCTACCGCGCAGCGGTGGCGGGTTCGCTGCTCGCTCGCGCCGGGCGCGACGTCATCGTCGTGAGCGACCAGTTCAGCAGCGCTGTGGACGCGGGCCTCGAGATCGTCTCCGACTGCGACTGACCGCCCGGTGATCAGGGCTGCGGGATGACGTTTGCGAGCCGGGTGGCGGAGCGCCTCGGGCACATCCCTGCGGTACGAACGCGCGCGGTACGGGTTCGGCGGGATATCGAGATCGTGATGCCGGACGGAGTGACGCTCCTTGCCGATCGATACCGGGCCGGTGGCAACGGGACGGAGCCGATCATCCTGATGCGCAGCCCATACGGACGGGGCAACGTCTGGGGACTCGGCGCGCGCCTCTTCGCCGAGCGCGGATATCAGGTGCTCGTGCAGAGCTGCCGCGGCACCGGTGGCTCGGGTGGCGAGTTCGACGCCTATCGGCACGAAGCCGAGGACGGGCTCACCACGCTCGCCTGGATCGAACGCCAGCCCTGGTTCTCCGGAAAGATCGCGATGTTCGGCCCCAGCTATCTCGGGATCGTGCAGTGGGCGGTTGCCACCGACCCGCCGAAATCACTGCGCGCGCTGGCTGCGCCGATTTCGTCGGCTCGGGTTCGAGCCTTCACGTATCCCGAGGGCACGTTTTCCCTCGAGAGCACGCTGGCGTGGCTCGGCATCCTCGAGAGCCAGCGACGCGCGTGGCGAACCGGGCCCATCGATCAGTTCAAGGCGCGGCAGCGCATGCAGCATGCCCCGTCGACGCTCCCGCTCCGTGACGCCGATGTGGCCGCCACCGGCAAGCACGTTTCCTTCTACCAGGACTGGCTCGCCCGCCAGGACGACGATGCGTTCTGGGCCCCGGTGGAGTTCGACCGCCACCTCACGGCGTTGACCGTACCGGTGACGATGGTCACCGGCTGGTACGACATCTTCCTGCCGGCGCAACTGGCGGACTACCGAGTGCTTCGGGACGCCGGCCGGGACGTCCGGCTCACGATCGGCCCCTGGAAGCACACCGACCCGGGCGTCGCCGGCGAGAGCGTGCGCGATGCCCTGGCGTGGTTCGACATCCACCTGCTCGGCAGTGACATCGGGTCGACCCGCGCACGCGTCCGGCTGTTTGTCGGCGGTGATCGCCGGTGGGTCGACGTCGAGGAATGGCCGCCGCCGGCACGCAGCGTTCCGTGGCACCTGCAACCGGACGGTGCGCTGCATCCACGGAAGTCGCCGGCGTCGCCGCCCGATCGCTATCGCTACGACCCGGCTGACCCGACGCCGTCCGTCGGTGGCACCGTGCTCGGACGATCGGCAGGGCGGCGGGACAACCGCGCCCTGGAGCGCAGGGCCGACGTGCTCGTCTATTCGAGTGCCCCGCTGGCGAGAGACGTCGAGATCATGGGCCCGGTGACCGCGGATCTCCACGTGCGATCCACGCTCGACCACACCGATTTCTTCGTGCGGCTCTGCGACGTCGAGCCGTCAGGCAAATCCTGGAACATCTGCGATGGGCTGAGCCATCTGACTCCTGAGCGGTGGCAGCGGCAGCCGGACGGCAGCGCGCACGTTGCGGTGAGCCTCTGGCCGGCAGCGCACGTTTTCAAGCGGGGGCATCGCATTCGCGTTCAGGTGTCGAGCGGCGCGCATCCTCGATTCGTGCGCAATCTCGGCGGGGGAGAGCCGTTCGCGACGGCGACGGCCATGCATGTTGCGGACCAGGAGATCTGGCATGACCAGGATCACCCCTCGGCGATCGTGCTCCCGATCCGCGACCCCGCCTAGGCTATTTGGACGCGCCTGCCGGGACCGGCTGTTGTTTCGCAGGCTGGTCGTCGTGGTCGGGGTGCTCCGGGGCGTCATCGACCTTGTCCAGCGCGCCGAGCCAGTTCGGCGGCGGTGACTTGGATGGCACAGGCGGGGTCTCAGGGCCGTCATCGCTGCGGCCGGGGTCGTCGTCAATCGCCGCCTGCTGGTTGTGGTCGTTATCGAACTGGATGAGGTAGATCGACGCGATCAGGGTCATGGTGATGAAGGCGAAGATTGAGAACGGCAGGCGTGCGGCCCAGCTCAGGCTGTCCGGCAGCCCGGGCATGAAGGCGATCAGCACGCCACTCGCCACCCCGACGGCGGGCGGAAGGAGCCAGACCCAAACGGTGCGCCCTTCGCGGTCGATCCCGAGCCGCCGCTCGAGACCTCTGAAGACGCTTGCGAGCCACTCTTTCGTTGCGGCCATCTCTGTTCTCCTGACTTCAGTCTATCGTGGAATCACATGAGCGCTGTGGTGACCGGGCAGATCATCGGGGCCGGCGAGCTGAAGCGGCTGTCGCCTCGGTTCTGGCTGGCCCGGCAGACGCAGCTCGCCCTGTTCTGGGGCCCGGTCTTCATCGCGTCCGTGGTTGTCGCGTTGATCGTCAACCTGACAACGGCAGACCTGTTGCCGGTGGTGGTCGCGGTCATCGCGTGCACCGCGTGGCTCGTCGAGCGCGGCCGCTATCGCTCCTGGGGCTATGCCGAGCGCGAGGACGACCTGATCGTGACCCGGGGCCTGCTGTTCCGGCATGTGTCGGTGGTGCCGTATGGCCGCATGCAGTTCATCGATGTCACCGCCGGACCCATCGATCGAGCATTCGGGCTCGCCACGGTGCAACTCCACACCGCCGCGGCTGCGACCGACGCACGCATCCCGGGCCTCATCCGTCTCGATGCCGATGCGCTCCGGGACCGGCTCGCGCTGGTGGGGGAGGCCAAGGCGACCGGGCTGTGACCATCATGCCGCCGACGATGCCCGGCGCCGCTCCGCTCGAGGTGGGCCAGACGTGGCGACGGCTGCACCCGCTTTCGCCGATCGTCCGTTTCGGCCGAGTGCTGATCGGCGTGGTGGTCGTGGCCGTGCCATCGATCGCCGAGCAACCGGCGTTTCACCGCCGGGACGACGGGTTCCCGGTCTCGGTGATCATCTACGGCGTCCTGCTGTTCCTCGGCGGCCTCGGTGGCTTCATCTCGTGGCTGGTCACTCGATGGCGGATCGCGGACGGCAATCTGCAGATCGAGACCGGGTTCATCCGGCGCCAGTCGCTGCGCATTCCGCTGTCCCGGATCCAGGCGGTCGACGTGATCTCCCCGCTCTCCGGCCGGTTTCTCGGCCTCGCCGAGGTGCGCGTGGTGTCTGCGGGGCGCGGGGCCGAGCACGGGCGGCTCGCGTATCTGACGGCCGCTCAGGCACCCGTGGTCCGTGCCCGGCTTCTCGCGCTCGCGCACGGGCTGGAAGTCGGCACGCCGGAGCCGCCGTCACTGCCGCTGCTGCACGTGCAGAACGGGTTGCTCGTACCGGCACTGCTCATGCGTTCTCAGGTGCTCGCTCCGATCCTCATCGCCATCGCCGCCGTTGGCGCAATCGCGGCAGCACCGCTGGTCGGCGCAGGTGCTCTCGGGAGCGCGATCACCGTGCTGGCCATCAGCGGCCTCGGGGTGGCGCGCGCATTCAACGAGGACTTCGACTTCACGATCAGCGAGGCGGGCGACGGTGTCCGGCTCGACCGCGGGCTCCTCCAGCGGCGGCACGAGACCATCCCATACGGCCGCATCCAGGCGGTGCGTGTGGTGGAGCCGTTCTTCTGGCGGGTCTTCGGCTGGGCTCGCCTCGAAGTCGACGTCGCCCGCCAGAGCGTGTCGCGCGAAGCCGACCGCGACGCACAGCAGGTTGCCCGAACGCTCATCCCGGTGGCATCACGCGACCAGGCGCTCTGGCTGCTCGCCCGAGTGATGCCCGACGCGCATCCGAACCCGCCGCCGGAGGCCGGGCCTCCGAGCCGAGCGCGCCTCAAAGCCCCGCTGTCGTTTCATTTTCTCGCCGCATGGTTCGGGCAGCGGTACATGTACGCGCGCACCGGCCGGGTGCAGAAGTCGACGATCATCGTGCCGCTCGTGAAGGTGCAGAGCGTGCGCCTCAAGTCCGGGCCCGCTGCAGCGGGCCTTTCACGTCGCGACCGTTGACGTGGACACCGCCGGTCGCCGCTGGCAGGCGTCCGCGCGCTGTCGCGATGAGGCCGAGGCGCTCGAGATGGTGCGCCACGTGAGCGAGCGCGCCCGTCTGTCGCGCCGCGTGCCTCCGCCACGCGCGGCGACCCCCGTGCCCGTTCCGGCCGTCGGTTAGTCCCGCGTCCGTGGCAATATCGCAGTACTGATGGCGGTGACAGCTCGGTGCGACTGCGACGGAGAGGAGACACCGATTTTCCGTCTCGCCGCGGTGATCCTCGACGGCAGGATGGCCCGCGTCTGTCCCCACTGTGCCTCGAAATACAAGGACCGCATCGAGATGCCGTACTCGCCGCGGGCCGACCAGGGCGCGATTCAGCCGAGCACCTCGAGGGAGGTCTGGTAGCGCCGTGACATTCGCCGCACGCCTGGACGCGTGCGTCGATGCGTCCGGTTCGCTGCTCTGCTGCGGGTTGGACCCGGATGGGTTCACCAGCGCCGCGGCTGCCGAGTACCGAGTGCTCGAGCTCGTCGACGAGACCATCGCGCATGTCTGTGCCTTCAAGCCGAACCTGGCGTTCTTCGAGCAACTCGGCTCTGCCGGCTACGCGATTCTCGAGCGCCTGCGCGGCCACATTCCGCACGATCGCATTCTGATTCTCGATGCGAAGCGGGGTGACATGGGCAACACCGCCGAGGCATACGCGCGAGCGCTCTTCGATGTGCTCGGCGCTGACTGCGTCACGGTCAACCCGCTGCTCGGCAGCGATTCCGTGCTGCCGTTCCTGCAGCGACCGGACCGGGGCGTCCTCCTGGTTGCGCGGAGCAGCAACCCCGGCGCTTCCGACCTGCTCGACGCGCGCCTGGAATCGGGCATGCCGGTCAGTGCGCGGATCGTCCAACTCGGCCTCAGCTGGGATCCCGGTGGGAGCGTCGGTTTCGTCGTCGGCGCGACGCGACCCGAGGCAGTCGCCGCGATCCGTTCAGCGGCGCCGGACGCCCCGTTGTTGCTCCCGGGAGTGGGAGCGCAAGGTGGCGCGCTCGAGGAGTCGGTCGCTGTCGGTCTTGACGCGCGGGGCCGCGGCGTGATCCTCCCGGTCAGCCGTGGCCTCGACACCGCACCAGAAGGCGCCGCCGCTGCAAGCCGGAAGCTTCGCGAGCGTATCGAGGAGGTCCGCGCAGCGGTTGCACACGTGTGACCGTCCCGCTCGCGCTCATCCGCAACGACGACCAGGAGCAGCACGCGAGCGCCGGACATCCCGAGCGGCCGGACAGGGTGCGGGCGATTCTCGATGGGATCGCCGCTGACACGCACGCTGGCGGCGCTGCCGTGGCTCGATGCACCGGCGGGAAAACGCGATCTGCCGCAGTTGGTCCACGCCGAGGAGGAGATCCGACGTGTCGAGGGACTCGCGGTGAAGGGCGGCGGCTGGTTCGATCCGGATACGTACTGCACCGACGCGTCATACGTGGTTGCGCTGAACGCCGCGGCGTGCGCTGCACGCGGCGCGGAAGCGCTGATGGGAGGCGAGGCACGATCTGCGTTCGCGGTGATCCGTCCGCCCGGACATCACGCGACACCGACGCTCCCAATGGGTTTTTGCCTCTTCAACAACGCCGCAATCGCCGTTCGTTCGGCGCAGCGAGCAGGGGCCGCGCGCGTCGCGATCATCGATATCGACGTCCACCACGGCAACGGCAGCCAGGACATCTTTTATGACGACGCGTCCGTGCTCTACACGTCGCTGCACCAGTTCCCGTGGTACCCGGGCACAGGGCACGCGTCCGATCGAGGCGACCCCGGCGCGTCAGGGACAACGGTGAACGTACCCGTGGCGCCCGGCACGGACGGTGTTCGCTGGCTCGAGCTTTTCGACGAGATCGTCATCCCCGAGGTGACGGCGTTCGGACCGGAAATGCTTGTCGTGAGCGCGGGATTCGACGCGCATCGGGACGATCCGCTTGCGGAGTTGCGTCTCGAGGACGAGACGTACGCCGCAATCGCCGAGCGCGTGCGGACCCTCGCCGACGCGCAGTGCGAAGGACGATCCTTATGGCTTCTCGAGGGCGGCTACGACCTTCGAGCAATCGCCGCTTCGGTGGCGGGATGCCTGCACGTGCTCGCCGCCTGACTCGAGCCGGCTCACCGGCGATGACCGTCGCAACGGTCGTGATCGGATGTGTTGCGCTGCTCACTGCGTGCGGAAGTCTTCCCGGCACGTCGCATCCGCCGACCAGGACGCCGACTGTCGTCACCATTTCCACGCCGAGTCCGACGCCGCAAATCGTCGGATCGACGCGCACGGTGATCAGTCAACTCGGTCTGCGGGTCCATTCGACTCCGATCCTCGAGTCCTCGAACGTCGTCGGCGGTTTCTCGCAGGGGAGGCAGTTCACGGTTCTGCAGTACCAGAGCGGCGGCGGAGGGTGGTACCGCGTGCAGGGTCAGGCGCTCGGCGGCTGGATCGTTGCCGACCCGACACTCACCGCGGAAGGCACCTACAACACGTACGCCGAGGCGGACGGGGTCACTGCGCTGTACCCGCAGGACTGGGGTTTCCAGAGCGAGTCGTTCGGGACGCTCTTTGTTCCGCAGCAGGGGAGTGGGCAGAGCATCGTCCTGGAGTCCGCCGACAGCCTTGCATCGTTCGGAGCGCCGGGCTTACCGGGGTACACGCAATCCAGTACGTCATCCACGACGGTATGCGGCTACACCGGCACGCTGAGCTACTACACGAGAAATGCGTCGTCCTCCAGCGCCACAGCGCCGCCGCTGCCTGTCGCACGGCAGGCGCTGTATGCGGAAATCCGGTTCAAGATCGATTCGTCGCACGCGATGCTGCTCGGCTTCAACTATCAGAACAGCGACCAGCTCGATGTATTCGCAGCGCTGTACAACTCCATCGCCTTCCCGTTCCCGCTCTGCGAGGCACCTGCGGCGGTGACGACACCGAAGCCTTAGAGAACAGTCGTCCCCGTGCTCTGGTTGACGCCGGGGACGGTGTTGCTGTTCACGATCGTGGTGTTTGCAATTGACATTCCCGCGGCAGCAACGAGAAGAATCGCGATGTACGCGGCACCGAGGCCGAGACGCCGCGACGCTGCGAGCTGGGCGGGGTCGGCCTGCTGATTGGTCCGGCGAAACCGCCCGATCGTGTGGAAGATGCCGAGGATCAGAAAGATGATGCCGATCGGATTGCCGAAGAACAGCACGACCGCCGCGACGACAAGCAAGCCGACCACGTTCATCCATTTCGGGATCGCATCGGCCACCTTGGCGCCGTCGAGGAAACCGACGGGAATCAAGTTGATCAGGTTGAGGAAACAGCCGAAGTACGCGAGCGCGAGCAGCAGGTAGCGAAAGTATCCCGGGTCCGCAATCCCGGCGAGCATGAAGCACATCAGCGCCGCGATGGTCCCGATCGCGGGACCGGCGAGCGCGATGATGGCGGATTTTCCCGCGTCGGCCGGGGCGCGGCGCAGATTGGTCACGGCTCCGAGTGGACCGATGAAGATCGGGAGCCGGGCGGGGAGTCCCATCCATCTCGCGACGAGGAAATGCCCGAGCTCATGAATGAGGATGAGCGCGACGATGCCCACAGCGAATGCCGGTCCGAAGAACAGCGTGTAGAACCAGATCGCGATGAGCATCGTGATGAGCGTCGGCCCGAAAGTGCCGAACTTGACCAAAAACAGACCGTATTTCAGGAATGCGAACAGCCCGGCGAGAATGCCGCCGGCGGCACCTTCGCGGCGACGGCGCTGCTGGCGTGGCGCCGTGGGGCTGTGTTGCTGCGACGAGCTGGATGGTGTCGGGGCGGGCGGCGGGAGCCACGACGCGCCGTCGCCGGAGGTCGTCACGGAGCTGTCCGGCAGCCAACGGTAGACCGGTTGCGGCTCGTCGCCCGGCGGAGGGATCTGGCTCATCTGCCTCGATCATGGCATGGCCTGTCGAACCCGCCGGAGATTCGTTGACGGTAAGGTGTGGCGTCACATGAGTGCAGAGAGCCTCCGGGGCATACGCATCGGAATCGTCGGCACCGGCGTGATGGCCGAGGCGATGCTCGCCGGGCTCCTGGAACGCGACCTCGTGGAGGCGCGCAACGTCGTCTGCACGCACCCCCGCCTGGCGCGCCGCGAGGAACTGGTCGCAACGCATCACGTCAACGTGGCCGAGTCGAATATCGAGGCCACCAAGGACACTGACGTGGTCCTGCTCGGCGTCAAACCGCAGATGCTCTCGGGCGTCATGGCGGAGCTGCGCGGCTCGCTCAGTCCGGACCAACTCGTGATCAGCATCATCGCCGGGGCGACGACCACTGCCATCGGTGACGGCCTGGACCACCCAGCCGTGGTGCGCTGCATGCCGAATACGCCTGCGCAGATCGGGCTCGGCGTCACCGTCTGGTACGCCACTGAGAGCGTCGACGAGGTTGGCAAGGCGCGGACCAGAGCGATGCTCGCAGCCCTCGGGCGCGAGTTCGAGGTGCATGACGAGCGTCAGGTCGCGATGGCCACGGCGGTGAGCGGCACCGGCCCCACGTACATCTTCCTGTTCATCGAGGCGCTCACCGACGCCGCGGTCCACCTCGGTTTTCCGCGTCATGTCGCTCGAGAGCTCGTCCTCGACACGATGCAGGGGAGCGCGGAATTCGCACTCCAGAGCGGCAAGCACGTGGCCCAGCTGCGCGACATGGTCACCTCTCCTGGCGGGACATCCGCCGAGGCGCTGTACGAGCTGGAGCGAGGCGGATTCCGGACCGTGATCAGCGATTCGGTGTGGGCGGCGTTCCATCGCACCCTGCAGCTCGAGGCGACCCTCGAGAACCGATCCGGCGAGCAGCCGGCAGCCCCACCACGCACCAAGGGACGCGGCGCCTCTCGACGCTGAGCCGGCTCGGTCTGCACTTCGCGCGCGGGGGATCGCATACTCCCATGCACGATGCCCAGAACCCATCTGATAGGCATGCTCCTCGGGGTGGAGGAGGACTGGCCGGCCGCGTTCGAGGCGTTGCTGGGCCGGGCCGATCTCTCCATTCGTGAGCGTGGGGAGACCCATCGCTTCACCACCGAGCGGGTCACGATCGAACCCTTCGATCTGCGCATGAATCCGCGCCATTCGCTGGTCATCGACCGCCTCGGCTGGTGGTATCCGATGCCCCGCGAGTGGTTGAAGAAGGTTGTGCTCATGGACCGCGTCCATCTGCTCAACAACCCCTTCACCTTCCAGGCGATGGAGAAGCACGCGGCGTACTGCGCCATGATCCGGCTCGGGCTCAAGGTGCCCGAAACCTGGATGCTGCCGAACAAGACGCCTCCGGACAATCCGCGATTCCAGGGGACCGCCGAGCGGTACCTGCGATATTTCGACCTCGAGGCGGTGGCGCGTGCGGTCGGCATGCCGCTGTACATGAAGCCGTTCGACGGTGGCGCGTGGGTCGGCGTTTCTCGCGTCGAGAACACCGAGACGCTGTACCGCGCCTACGACGAATCCGAGCAGCGGCTCATGCACCTGCAGGCGTCAGTGGACGGCTACGACGTCTTTGCCCGCAGCCTCGGCATCGGCGCTGAATCGATCGTGCTGCATTTCCATCCGGAGAAGCCGATGCACGACCGCTATTCGGTGGACCACAGTTTCCTGAGCGCTCGAGCCGGCGACGAGGTCCTCACGATCCTGCGCACCGTCAACGCGTTCTTCCGCTGGGAGCTCAACAGTTGCGAGACGCTGATCCGGGGCGACGATGTCTACCCGATCGACTACGCAAATGCCACGCCGGACCTCGCGCTTACCAGCCTCCACTATTACTTCCCCTGGGCGATCAGAAGTCTTCTCAAGTGGGTCGTGTTCTGCTGCGTCACGGGGCGTCTGCAGAGCGTGGATCTCAACACCGAGAAGTACTACAAGATCGCCGACCGCTCGGATTTGAGCTACGAGGAGAAGCTCGAGGGATACCGCAAGCTCGCCGACAAGCAGCTCGACGTCGACCGGTATCGGGAGTTCTGCGAAAAGCACCTTTCGCACATCGACGAGCTGTCCGTGGCCTGGGTGGAGAGCGCCGACTTCGACCGGATCATCGTCGACACGGTCAAGAACACGTTCCCCGCCCACGAGCACGAGCAGTTCATCGCGCACTTCCGAGGGCTGCTCAGCGCCTGGGCCCATGACCAACGAGTGACGGCAGCGTAGAGTGGAATCCCCATGACACACATCGAATTCGTCTCCAGCCCGCGCCCGACCGTCGGAGTGGAGATGGAGCTGGAGCTCATCAACCGCGATACGCGCGAGCTGGTGAGCGGCGCCCACGAGATCCTCGGCGAGATGAACGCCCCCCACGGCGAGGCCGGTCATCCCAAGGCCAAGAAGGAACTGCTCCAGTCGACGGTCGAGATCATCACCGGGATCTGTGAGACCGCCGCGGAGGTGCAGGCGGATCTCGCCGCGACGATGGCGGAGCTTCGCGAGCACACGGAGCCGCGCAACCTCGAGCTCATCTGCTCTGGGACACATCCGTTCAGCGACCCGGCGTTCCAGGAGATCAGCCCTGATCCGCGCTACCAGCGGCTCGTCAACGACATGCAGTGGCCGGCGAAGCAGATGCAGATCTTCGGCATCCACGTCCACGTGGGAGTCCGCAGCGGTGAGAAGGCGATCGCGATGGTCAACGCCCTCTCCGCGTACATCCCGCACTTCCTGGCGCTTTCGGCGTCAAGCCCGTTCTGGATGGGCCACGACACCGGCATGGCGTCGTGGCGGTCGAAAGTGTTCGAGGGCCTGCCCACCGCGGGTCCGCCCTGGATCCTCAGCGGCTGGCCGCAGTTCGAACAGTTGATGGACACGCTCATCTCGTCGCACACCATCAAGACGATCCGCGAGGTGTGGTGGGACATCCGTCCGCACCCGGGCTTCGGCACCGTGGAGATTCGCGTGTGCGACGGCATTCCGACGTTGCGTGAGGTGGGTGTGGTCGCGGCGCTGAGCCAATGCCTCGTGCACCAGTTCGACACCATGATCGATCGCGGCTACACGCTGCCGACGCCGCGCGCCTGGCTCGTCCGCGAGAACAAGTGGCGCGCCGCGCGTCACGGGCTCGATGCCTCGATCATCGTGGACGAGAGCGGTAGCACGGTTCCGTTGCGCAAAGCAATCCGCGAGCTCGTCGAGGATCTCACCCCGATTGCCACACGGCTCGGTTGTACCAACGAATTGCGCGGCGCCCTCGACATCATGGAACGCGGATCGAGCTACATCCGCCAGCGCGAGGTCGTTGCAGCCGGTGGCTCGCTCACCGACGTCGTCGACAGCCTCATCGCGGAGTTGCACGCCGACATGCCGGCGCCACGTTCTGCAGTGCTCGAGGCCGTGGGCAAGCAGGCGGTCGCCGCCGCGGACTGACGCTCCGCGTCAGTACGCGTAGAGCTGAAGCTCGGTTGCGAACCGGTCTGCGATCTCGATGCAGGAATCCAGATCGGGGTGACGCACGATGACCATCCCGTCGGAGATGAGCGTCATCAACCAGTCGCGCCGCGGGGCGCCGATGGGGAGGAGGTCGATCGCGCAGACCCATTCCTCGTAATCCGAGAGTAGCCGCGACAACCCCTCGATGTGGGTGATCCGGCCCTGTCCCTGCGCGCGCTTGAAGATTGACGCGGCGTTGTAGCGACGCTCTATTCTCTCGGAGAAGCGTCCATGGATCAGCGCTTCCGCCCATTGCTGGAACAGGTCGACGTCGTTGGCGAAATTCATGACATCGACGGTGCGAGCGCCGGCGGGTCGCGCGCCGATCTCGCCGAACACCACCTCGCCGTTGTCGCGCCGGTACCACTCCATGTGTGTGAACCCGTCGCGGAATCCCAGCGCACGCAACACGTCACGGCCCATTGCGCGACCGCTCGAGAGCTCGGCCGCGTCGATGTCGCGCAGCACCATGGTCACGGGACTGATCCACTCCAGCTGACGCGCGATCAACGGACGCGGTCGGTACCAGGCGATGTTGTCGAAGAGGACCTCGCCACCCGCGCAGATGGTGTCGTATGTGTACTCGGTTGCCTCGATGAACTCCTCGACGCTCACCTCGTCCACCCACACGAGCTTCGGAAGCACAGCCTCGAGTGCAACTGCGTTGTCGACGCGATACGTGTCGGCCGAACCGGCACCCGCAATCGGTTTGACGATGATCGGATAGCCGATACGTTCCGCGGCTTCGCGTGCTGAAGTGGCCGTGGTGCATCGGTAATGGTGCGGCGTGCGGATGCCCGCCGCGTCGAGGACCTGCTTCATCCGCTCCTTGTCACGGAAGGGAATTGTCTCCTCGACCGTCATGCCGGGAATGCCGAGCGCTTCGCGAATTCGCGCGGCCAGCACCATGGTCGGCTCCCACAGCGACGCAACGTGATCGATGTGGATGCCGGCCGCGCGCTGCACGACCTCGTGGACGATCGCGTCCTCGTGCGCGAAGGACGGTATCTGCCAGTACGCCGCGAGGTGATCACGGGCCATGTCGGGGAGGCCCGAAAGCGGCTGATCGCCGGCGCCGATGACCTGCGCTCCCGCACGCGCCAGCCCGCGAGTGAAGAAGGGCATCTCCGCGGGATAGCCCGGCGAGATCATCAGCACGGTGGTGGTCATGTCGCGCCTCGCAATTCGACGCGAGCAACTTCGACCACGCGACGCAAGCCGGCTTCGACCACGGCCGTATCGGGGTGGCGGAGGATCACGTGGCCTTCACCCTCGTAGGTCCCGGATGCGGGCTGACCCTCGGCCGGAAGATGCGCCTCGACGACGAGATCACCGAGTTCTCGTTGCAGTATGTCGAGGCCGTGGATCGCGGCCACGGATCCGGTCCCCTGGCCACGCAGGTACGCGGCACCCACCGCGTATCGGCGTTCGGGGGGAGAGAACTCGCCGAAAATCTCCAGCCGCGCCCATGCGGCGTACATGTCGACGTCATGTGAATAAGACAGCAATGACGTGAACTGTGCACCCGGCGGGCGAGCGGCCACCTCACTGATCGCGATGTCGCCGTTGGGACGCCGGAACCACTCCATGTGCGTGAGCCCGGTCTGGAGCCCGAGAGCGCGCAGCCCGCGAAGGCCGTCGAACTCGGATCGGATCGAATTCGGGGCCCGAGATGTTGCGGGGGAGCAGCACCGCCCACTGGATCCACGGGTTCTCGAGCACCTCGAGCGGCGTGGGGAGGTATCGAGAGATCGAGTGCCATACGAGCTGGCCGTTCATCAGCACGCTGTCGAAGCTGTGTTCGGCGCCAACCACGAGCTGTTCGAGCAGGACCGGGTTCGAGCCATCGGGGGGATCGGCCTCAAGCCAGCGCTCGAGTTGACTGGTGCTCTCGATCCGGAACGTGGAGCGTGCCCCGGCGCCGGCGGGTGGCTTGGCGACAAGCGGAAACCCCAGCACGCCGGCGGCCGCGCGCGCCCCGTCGGCGGTCGAGGCGAGGCGGTGTCCGGCGCAGGGCACGCCGTTCGCCTCGAAGACGGTTTTCATCCGTTCCTTGTCACGGAAGTTGTGGGCGACGTCCGCGCCCATGCCCGGAATCCGGAGCGCGTCGCGAACCTCACCGAGCGGGACCTGCAACTGCTCGAGCATCCCGAGCAGCGCGTCGACGCCGCCCAGATGCCGGGCCATCGCGCGTGTGGCATCGGCGATCTGCTGCGGGTCGATCCCGTCCGGGATGCGGTAGTGACCCGACAGCGTGGCTCGCAGGTCTTCGGGCAGCCGTTCCTCGGGGTCCTGGCTGATCAGGCCGAGGCGGACGTCCGGTAGCAGCGCCGCTGCCGCGATGAATCGCACGGTTGCCGGGAGGAGAAACGGGGCGACGAAGATTGCGTTTGCCATGGGACCTTTTGGGAGTGTAGTCAGGCGGCGTTGGGCGGGTCGGGACCGAGCGGGTAGGATCTGCGCGTGAACGTCATCTTTGTGGAACCTGCTTTCCCCGCCAACCAGCGGGAATTTGTTCGCGGCCTCGCAGCAGCGGGCGCGAATGTCATCGGGATCGGCGAGCGCCCGGCCGACTGGCTCGACGCTGACCTGCGCGGCTGGATGCTCCACTACGAGCAGATCCCCAACGTCACCGATGTCGAGTCACTGATCGAAGCGGTTCGATTCGCGCAGAGCAAGGTGTGGGTCGACGCGCTCGAGTCGACGATCGAGTCGCACCAGATGGCGGCCGCGTACGCACGTGAGGCGTGCGGCATCCCCGGGACATCGGTAAGGACCGCGTACCTGTGCCGGGACAAGCCGGCGATGAAAGAGGCCCTACGGGAGGTCGGGATCCGGACAGCGCAATCGACGGGCGCCACGAGCTCTGCCGAAGTGCGTGCATTCGTGGAGCGAGTCGGCTACCCGATCATTCTCAAGCCGCGCGCCGCCGCCGGCGCGTCCGGTACGAGCCGCGTTGACTCCGATGCCGAGCTCGACCGCGCGCTGGCGGAGCTGGGCGCGTCCGGAGCGGTGGACATCGCCGTTGAAGAGTTCGTCGAAGGCCACGAGGGCTTCTACGACACGATCAGCATCGACGGCAGGCCCGTGTACGACTTCATCTCGCACTACTACCCGAACGTGCTCGAGGCAATGCGTGAGCGCTGGATCAGCCCACAGTTCATATCCACCAACCGGATCGACTCGGTGGGGGACTACGCAGAGGTGCGCGAGTTGGGCTTGCGCGCCATCGAGGCGCTCGGCATCGGCACGTCGGCTACGCACATGGAGTGGTTCTTCGGACCGAAGGGGTTGCGATTCAGCGAGATCGGTTGCCGTCCGCCCGGCGTTCGCGCGTGGGACCTCTACGCCGCAGGCAATGACGTCGACATTTATCGCGAATGGGCCAACGCGATCGTCCACCACCAGGTCGAGCGTCCACTCTCGCGCCGGCGCTCGGCGGGCATCGTTGCGTTGCGCCCCGACCGGGATGGTGTCATCACGCACTACGAAGGCCTCGAGAGCGTGCAGCACCAGTTTGGTGAGTGGATTCTCGACACGCATCTGCCGGGTGATGGCACTGCGACGCAGCCCGTCGAGGCCGGCTACATGGCGAACGCCTGGATCCGGATGGCGCATCCCGATTACGACACGCTGCATCACATGCTCAACGTCGTCGGCGAGACGGTCCGCGTGCGCGCCTCGTGAGGCAGGTGACACTCCTCGGCACTCAGGATGGTGCCGACCTGGCGGCCGAAGTCGCCGCGTTTGGAGTCGACGGACCGGTCGCGCTGGTCACTGCCGGGTGGGAAGAAGGTGAGCGCAACGATGCCGAGGTCGACAGGCGTTTGGGCGGTGGCTCGCGCAATCTCAACCTGTACGGACGTCGTCTCGACGTTCTTGAGAGTGACCCGGGATATGCGGAGGCGCAGCGGCTGCTTCACACGCAGCTTGCGGAGATGCGTGAGCTCTACCAAGTGCGCGTCCGTCACGCCCTTGAAGGGGTGGAGATCCTCCGCCGGCGTTTCGCGGAGTCCGGTCGCCGTCCGGGCCCGGAGCTCGATACCGCGCTCGACGCGGTGCGGACGCTCGACGAGGACCAGGCAATTGCGATGGCTGCAGCGTACGAGCGCTTCTACGAACAGCATCCACCGCACGAACGTCCGGGAATCGCCCGGCACCGTGAGGAAGTGGCGGCGATCGTCGCCGACTGCGGCGCGATCGCCATTGCCGGCGGACACGTCGGCGTGCTCAATGACTGCCTGCACCTCTGCAACCTTGCGATTCTCATCGAGGAGCGACCGCTGCTCGCATGGTCGGCCGGCTGCATGGCCGTGACGGAGCGGATCGTCGTGGTGGACGACGATGACCCTGCGGGCCGGCCGGATGAGCTCTACGACATCGGGATCGGTGTCGCACGCGGCATGGTGGCGCTGCCGTCAGCCGGGTCACGCCTGCACGCGCACGATGCCGATCGGCTCTCGGTGCTCGCGCGGCGGTGCGCACCGAGCCTCTGCGTCATCCTCAACTCCGGCGATCGCCTGGAACTGCGCGCCGGCATGCCCGCCGACCTGGGATCGGTCGGTGTGGTCGACAACGATGGCCGGGTGATTCGCGGCTCCCAAGCCGCCTGACCGTGACCGCAGGCTCCGCCCGCAACCAGTCCGCCCTCGCCCGCCTGCGGAGCGACGGCAATACGCCGGAGGCCATCGACCGCCTGCTCCGAGATCACCGGATTCCGCTCGTGGAGGGATCGACGTGCACGTTCTTGTGGCGCGGCGAGGCTGACTGGGTCGGCATCGAGCACCGAACGATGGGCGTGCCGATTCCGCTGCCGCTTCGCCGGTTGAAGGGAACCGACCTCTGGCACGCCAGCGTCGAACTCCCGCCCGCAGCCCGGATTCAGTACCGGATCCTCGTTCGGCGCCACGGGCACCAGGAGAGCATGAACGACCCCTTGAACCCGCGGGTTGTGGGCGATGCGATCGGGTCACAGTCGGTGCTCGAGACCGAGGGCTATGTCACGCCCGAGTGGACGTATCCGGATCCGTCTGCGGTGGCGGGGGAGTTGGTCGACCTGCACTTGCCGAGCAAAGCACTGCGCCGCGACGCGCACGTGAGCCTGTACATCCCTTCGCGGATGCGCCGCGACCGCAGGATGCCACTGCTGGTGGTGCACGACGGCGGCGACTTTCTCAACTACTCGTCCATGGGGACGGTGCTCGACAACCTCATGCACCGGCGCCTCATGGCGGACTGCGTCGTCGCGTTCACCTACCCCGGCGACCGGCTGCGGGAGTACGCGGCAAGCGCGGCGCACAGCCGTTTTCTGACCACCGAGTTGGTACCGCAGATCGAGGGGCGGCTGCAGCTCCGCGGGGATCCGCGCAGCCGTGTGCTTATGGGAGCGAGCTTCGGTGGGGTGGCATCGCTCGCGGCGGCGGTGCGGACGCCAGGCTTTTACGGCGCGTTGCTCCTCGAATCACCGTCGCTTCGATTCAGCGGCGAACCGGGGACGCACATCTACGGCCCCGCCTTCGAGCCTGTGGTCCGCTTCGTGAACAAGGTGCGCGCCCGTCCCGCACGCGTCGTCGATCGGATCTTCATGACCTACGGGGTGTTCGAGCCTCTCGCGGAACCGGATCGCGCGATGACCGAGGTGCTCGGTCAGATGACCGGCGAGATCCGCGTTGTCGAGGCGCTCGACGGCCACAACTGGATCAACTGGCGTGACCGCCTCCTCGACGGGCTCGGCTGGCTCTTCCCCGGCGAGGCACGCCTGATATATCCGGCCTGATGCGCCTGTCTGCACTGATGCGCGAGACTGTGCGGCCATGAAGAGGCGAGAGCGCTGGTACTCCAACCGCGTCGAGAGTGACGTGACGGTTGCGCGGTGGGGCCATTTCGGCCAGCCGGTCATCGTGTTTCCCACAGCCGGCGGTGACGCCGAAGAGATAGAGCGCATGTGGCTCGTCGACGCGGTGGGGGAGTATCTCGAGGCGGGGCGGGCCAAGATCTACTCCTGCGACAGTGTTTCCGGCAAGGCCATGCTCCGCGAGGACGGCGACCCGAAATACCGCGCCGCGATGACGCGGGGCTTCATCGAGTTCGTCCGCCACGAATTGATCCCGATGATCCGGATGGATTGCGAGAGCCCTGAAATCACCGTCATCACCGCGGGGGCTTCCATCGGCGCGTTCAATGCTGTTTCCTTGCTCTGTCACTATCCCGACGTGGTGACGACGGCGATCGGGATGAGCGGCACGTACGACATCTCGCGTTTCGTCGGCGAGGATGCCGGTGACGACCTGTATTTCGCGACGCCGTCGTATTTCCTTCCGGGTCTCGACGGCGAGCATCTCGCCAAATTGCAGACGCGCAAAGCGATTCTCGCGTCAGGCGAAGGTCGCTGGGAGAACATCGGCGAGTCCTGGCGACTCGCTCATGTCCTTGGTAGCAAGGGGATTCCCAACCGCGTCGATCCGTGGGGCACGGAATATGACCACGACTGGTCGACGTGGCGGGTGATGCTGCCGAAGTATCTCGACGAACTGGTCTGAGTACGCAAGGCCGGAGAGATTACGCCGGCGCGGGGAGCGCGTCGTCGCCAGCCTCGGTTTCGACGGTCGTCTCGAGCACGTCGATCTCGTCCTCGTCCTCGTAGTCTTCATCACTGCCGCGCGCAACCAATATCAGCGTGGTGATGAGCAGAAACGCAGCCATTGAGAGGAAGGGAACCGAGATGAATCCGAAGATATTGATGACCGAGACGTTGCAGGGGACCGCGCCCGGCACCAGCGAGCAGACGCTCTTCTCACCGGTGACATGCTCGAGCTGGTAGTGGTAGATGGCGATCACCGCTCCAACCATCGACAGACCAAGGAAATAGCGCTTCGCTACCTGCACGTTTCCCCGGAACGCCGCGACGCCGAGGAGCAGTGAAAGCGGGTACATGCAGATGCGCTGGAACCAGCAGAAATCGCAGGGCTGCAGGCCTTCCTCGTACTGCAGGAAGAGGCTGCCGAACGTGGCCAGGACCGCGGCGATCCACGCGACCTGCAGTGCGTATGGCGTGACAGCGTCGCGAAAGCGCCCCCATCGCTCCCGAGCGGATCCCGAACCGCGCGATACCAGGAAAAAGACGAGTGTGAAGAGCACGATCGCGTCGGCGATCAGCGCAAGGACCGCGTAACCGGTGTTGACGACTTCCGAAGACGTGACGACAGCCATACGTTCCGGTCAGACCCGGCTCAGGACTGGGCCTTGATTGCTTTCAGTGTCGCTTCGATGTTCTGGATGGTCGGGGAGCTGCACACTGAAGACGGTGTATCCCCGGTGGCAACGCATGTCGCGGCGGTAAGGATATTCGCGTTGCCGATGATGTCCTTGGCGACGGTCGACGTCGGATTGCTGAGGTCGTTGCCGATCTGGTTCCACGTCAGTCCAGCGAGGTCCGCCGGGTTGTAGCTTGTGGTCAGGAGGGTGAACACGCCACCGATATCGATGAACGGGAACTGGGCGCCTTCGGCCGTGTACGGAGGCTGATCCCACTTTTCGACGATGGCCTGTGTTGCGGCGCTCATCTTCTGCAGCGGCTGGGAGTTGCGGTCCTCGACCTCGTTCGAGTTGAAGTCGATGTACTGGCTCGTGTACTTCGACTGGTAGAAGGTAAACGTGTTCGTATCAGCATCGATATCCGTGGACGACGACTCGATTTCGTGGAGGTTCGAGAATGTCCCGAAGCGCGACAACCACATGACCATCACCCAGCGCTCGGCTGCGCAATACGGGCAGAACTCCGCGCCCATGAAGACGACCTGGGTCTTCCCGTCAACCTGGGGCAGGACTCCCGACGCTGGGAGGCGGATCATCTCGCCCGGCTGACCGCCGGTTCCAACAGCGTTCACCACGGATGCGCTCGGGTTTTCGACCTGTTGCGCCAGGGCCGCCGGAACAGGGGTGAGGGTGGTCGTGTTCCCGCCGCCGACCTGATTGATGAGCACGATCACGATGAGAACGATCGCGACCACGGCGACGCTCGATATGGTCACCACGGTCGGCGACTGCCAGGGTGGACGGCGCTCGAGGGTGACCGACCGTGCCGCAGCCTGGTTGCGGCGCTGCTTCTTGGTGACCGGTCTGGCTCCAGCCTTGCCCGTTGGAACTGGCTGCTTGCCGATCGGTTTGCGCTGAGTGCCCTGTGCCACCGCACCAGAGTACCGGACCAACCTTTCGAGGGGGTGTCCCGGATCAAACGATGACGTGACGGCCGTCTGCTTTTGCGAATGAAGATACGGTGACGAAGTCGGCTTGTCCGACATCCGTGTGTACCCTCGGGGCGATGGTGGGTCTTTCTTCGGACACGGCGTGAGATCTCGGATCGCCGCACCGGGACGTTGTTGGTGCTCCTGGCAGCCCTGCCGGGTGGAGTCCTCCGCGTTGCGGACGCACGAGCCGGTGCCACGCGCGAGGGTATCGACGTCAGCGCCTACCAGGGAAACTCGATCAACTGGTACTCGGTGGCGGCATCGGGCATCTCCTTTGCTTATATCCGCGCCGCCGACGGAGCCAACTCCCCGGACGGCGAGTTCGCGAGCAACTGGCGAGGCGCGGCCGCCGCGGGGGTGACTCCCGGCGCCTATCTGTTCTACGAGCCAAACCAGAGCGCGGTGGGGCAGGCCGACCTGCTCATCTCTCAGATGCGCGCGGTGGGGTTCAGCGCCGGCGACCTCGTGCCGACAATCGACGTGGAGACCACGGACGGCGAGCCACAGTCGGTCGTGGTCGCCAACCTCCGCACGATCGTGAACACCGTCAGCGCAGCGATCGGCTCGCTGCCCGCGATCTACTGCTCGCCGTCGTGGTGGAGCGGGAACGTCAATTCCGCGGCCTTCACACTCGACCCGCTCTGGATCGCCAACTGGTTCGTCAGTCAGCCGGAGGTGCCCGAAAACAACTGGGGCGGCACCGGCTGGCAGGTGTGGCAGTTCAGCGATGACGGCCACGTTCCCGGCATCTCCGGCAACGTCGACCTTGACCAGGGCGGCGTGCGGTCGCTCCCGTACGACGGCTTCCCGGATCCGACGGCACTCCCACAGGCGGCGAACGTCGCAGGGACGCCACAGACCGTTTCCGACCAGGCGGGCGATATCAACGTCCTCTGGCGCGGTACCAACAACCAACTCTGGACTTCTCAGCTTCCGCAACGGAAGATGGGGGACAGCCTCAACGGACATCAGTGCCTCCGGCGGCACGCCGGCGTTGCTTGCCTCCGATCCGTCGGTGGTCTCGTCGGGGCCTGGTCAGATTGACGCGTTTTGGAAAGGGGAGGACGGCAACCTCTGGTATGCCGCGTATAGCGGGGGATGGTTCGGCAGCGGGATATGGGCCGCTCCGGTATCGCTCGGGCTCGGGCCGCTCGGCTCCGAACCCCGGGCCGTGTCGCCGAGCCCCGGCGTGATCGACGTGTTCTGGAAAGGCTCGGACTCCGCCCTCTGGGCCGACCGTTACAGCGGCGGTTGGAGCGGGGCCACGCCGCTGGACACTGGGGCGGTCGGCGGCAACCCTGTCGTCGCCAGCGCGGGTCAGGGCTCCGACACCGTCTTCTGGCGCGACGCGTCCGGGGATCTCTGGGCCGACAGCGGCACATCTGTCGGCTGGTCCGGGGCTCAGCGCCTGACTACCACCGCCCTCGCGGCAGATCCGTCGGCGAGTGCCACCGGTACCAGTCTCGACGTCTTCTGGGACGGCGCGGGTGAGCTGTGGCACGGCGCCTTGAGCGCGGGCGTCTGGAGTGGCGTCACGGCGCTCGGCACCGAGACTGTCACCGGCGATCCGTCCGTGGTCGACCTGGCGCCCGGCTCGGTCATCGTCGACTCCCGCGAGTCAACGGGCCTTATGGCGTCTTCGCTGTACACGGCTGCAAGCGGGTTGGTCGGTCCCGAGGGTCTCGGCGCGACGGCGTCCTCGGACCCGTCGTCGGTCGGTTTCGCCGGTAGTGGCGCCATAGACGTCGTCTGGCGGTCCACCAGCGACACGCTGTGGGTCGCCGCAGCGTGCCCCGGGTGCTCGGCGCCGGCAATTCCAGTGTTCAACCCCGCGGGTTAGCCCCGGAGGTTTGGACGGTTCCTGGGGCTGTTCGGCACGGCGATCGTCGCTGCAGCGCTGATGCTCGGTGCCCGACCTCCCACAGCCTGTACCCACCCCAGGGGAGAGCCTGTACCGGCCGGCGCTGTCCGGCGAATAAAGCTCCTGATAATGCATATTCTCACGATATAGAAGCTTGCATGAAGATCCCGAATGCTCTCGCCCCTCCTCCCGAGGTCGCGAGGCGCGATCGGCCTCGATCCAGCCCGCCCGGGCTAGACTTGCGCGCTCCCGCCGTTGAGAAATCTCGGGAAATGATCTGATGTCGACGTTCGATGCCAATCTGGACCGGGTCCTGGCGCTGGCGAAGTCGCAGCGTCCGGATCCCGAGGACTGGTCGCTCGCGGTCGACCGCGACTGGCTGAAGCGCTCCTTCTTTCGCCCGGGCGTCACCAGCCTCCTGCTTGAGCGGATCGACGACGGCCGGCTGGGTGCTTGCGCCTTCGTGTGCGAACCCGCTCTCTCTGGTTCAGGGCCCATGACGGTGACCTCGATGCTCCAGCCGGGCGACGAGCACCTCTGGTCTGAGCAGCTCGAATGGATCGAAGAACGAATCGCCGAAGCGGGTTCCACCCCGATCCAGGTGGTGAGCGAGAACCTGACCGACGCCGAGGTGGGCCGCTGGGCTGCCGCGGGCTTCGAGCTCGTGTTCGAGGAGCTGATCATGAAACGGCCACTCGATGGCGAGGTCCCGCCGGCGCGATGGCCGCCCGGCGCGGCCGTCCTCGAATGGGACGGCGCGGCCGCCTCAGCCAGCTTCGCGGTTTATGAGGCAGCCTTCCGGGACCGGCCCGGCTTCCCCGGATTGTCGGAGTCGGTGTGGATCGACCGGCAGACGAACAACGCGATGTTCCTGGCCGATGCGTCGCTCTGCGCGGTTCGCGACGGCGCGCCCATCGGGTTCGTCATCTCTGGGTCCGGCTGGATCGGTCAGGTGGGTGTCGATCCGGCGCATCGGCGAATGGGGCTGGCGACGGCACTCGTCACCGAGGCCCTGGCGCGCATGCGCGCGCTGAACATCGGCGCCGCCTACCTGCACGTCAACCGCAACAATCCTGGAGGGCAGGCGACGTGGCAGTCCCTCGGCTTTCGCGAGTGCGGGCGCCGCGGCCGCTTCGAGCGTGGGTCTGTGAAGACGGCCGACACGATCTGAACGCGTCGCGCAGCAGCGGTCGGGCACCGCGGCACTGAGCTATAGGGTTATCAGGCGATGGACATGGACGTACGCGTCATCAGGGCGGGAGGACCCGGACTCAGCTCGTTTCTCAGTCTCGCAGTCGCGTCCTGGCGGAGCGCCCTCGGCCGCAATCTGACCGGGGTCTACGTCCACGGCTCCATCTCCACCGGGGCGTTCAACCCGCGCACGAGTGACCTCGACGTCGTCGTGACCACGCGGGTCGTCACTGACAGCGAGGCCAACGAACGCATCGAGGAGGTCCACCGGGCGATGCATGGCTGGGGCGAGGACCGCTGGGCGGATCGCCTCGAGGCGATGTTCATCCCGGCGAGCGCACTGGGGATGGCCGGGATTCCTCGAATCGCCGCGCTCGAGCTGCACCCGGATGAGGGATTCAAGGTGCAACTGCTTGGCTCTGATTTCATGATCCAGAAGCGGATCCTGCGCGAGCACGGAATCACCATTTACGGGCCGAAGATCGCCAGGGTCGTGGCCCCGGTGACCAACGGCGAGCTGCGCGACGCCGTGATCGGCAACCTCCGCGAGTGGTGGCTCCCGCAGCTGGAGTACCCGGGACAATTCCTCAAGCGGGCCTACCAGGCGTATGCCGTGCTCACCATGTGCCGAACGCTCTGCATGCTGACGACCGGCGAGCTGGTCACCAAGCCCGAGGCTGCGTCCTGGGCGATGCGCGGTCCGTACCTTGACGTCTGGCACCCCCTGATCGAGTCGGCCGTCGCATACCCGGGCGGGCTGCAGCCGGACGAGCGCCTCGCCACCCTGGACTTCATCAGGTTCACGTTGGACGAGGCCGGAATCGGTCACACGCCACCAAGCTCCTGATAATAAGGGGCGTGGCGGCTCCCTCACGCTCTCCTCGACGTCCGACAGCTCCGCGGGAGCGGCGCGGACCTGGCTGGGCCGACCACGTGCCGGGCCCGACCGATTCGATGCCGGACCAGGTCGTGCAGTTCCTCGACTACCTCCGGGTGCAGCGCAACCGGCCGGCGACCACGGTCCGCGCATACCGGCAGGACCTCGCGAAGTTCGTCGCCTTCCTGCGCACCCGGCCGCTCAGCGACGACCTGCTCTCCGGTGTCGACCGGCCGACGCTTCGCCGCTATCAGATCGAGCTCGCCGACGTCCTGCCCAATCCCCGGTCGCGCGCCCGAGCGCTCGTCGCGCTCCGGCGCTTCCTTGCGTACGCATATGACGAAGGCTGGATCGCCGCCGAGCTGAGCCGGCAGGTGGCGGTCCCGCGCTACGTGGTGGGCGACCCGCACCCGGTGCCGACGGATCATGTGCCGAGACTGCTCGCCGCGCTTCCCAAAGAAACGCTTCGCGACCGCCGCGACCGGGCGCTCGTCAACCTGCTGCTCAGCACCGGGTGCCGGATCGCCGAGGCGTGCGGCCTCGATCGCGGCGACGTTCGGCGGGAAGGGTTCCGTGTGCTCGGCAAGGGCGGCAAATACAGAACTGTGTATTGCACGGATGACGCATTCGCGGCGGTCGACGACTATCTGAAGATGCGCGGCCCCGACCCCTCCCCTGCCCTGTTCATCAGCGTCGCTCGGGCGGACGTGCCCAAGGGGCGCGCCCTGCCGCACAACCGGCTCACCACCGACGGCGCGCGGCGCGCCCTGACGGCACTCCGGCGACGGATGGGCGTCGACCCCGAGATGTTCGAACTCTTCAGTGATCTGCGCACGCCGCATGCCGCCCGCCACACAGCGGCGACAACGCTGCTCGAGGCGACGGACGGCGATGTTCGGCTTGTCCAGGAGGTGCTCGGGCACGCCACGCTCGAGACGCTCAAGGTGTACACCGAGATCACCGATCGCCGCAAACGTGAGGCATACCGGCGTCTCGGGGACTACCTCGAGGAGGTGGCCACCCGAGCGTGACGCCGGCGTGGCTTAAGCGCCGTACGGACGCCAGGTGTTGCCCAGCACGCGCACCGGGCCGGCGCCGTCCTCCTGGCAGCAGGCGAGCAGCTCCGCACCGATGGGCGGGTACATCTCCACCTCGGTGAGAGCAGCGAGCGGATGCCAGCGGGCATCGCGGAGCGCCTTGTCGCCGACCCCGACGGTGAGCGTTCCGCCTCGCACCGTGCCGGCGTAGACGGCGTTGACGATGTGGCGGCCGTCGGGCTTGGGATCGATCGCCTCGCAGATGAGCAGGAGGCGGCCGACCTCGACGCTGTAACCGGTCTCCTCGAGCAACTCGCGTTCGCCTGACGCGACCATCGTCTCGCCCGGGTCGACCCCGCCGCCGGGGACGAGCCAGTACGACCGGCCGCTCTTCTCGTGACGGACGAGGAGCACCTCGCCGTCGCGCCAGATGAGGACGCCGACGCGGATCCGGATCGAGCGTGTGCTCACCCGGCGATTATCGGGCGGTCGCGGTGTCGGCGCCCTGATGCGGAAAACTCCTTGACTCGAACATCCGTTCCCTGATACCGTGACGGCATGGAACATCCGTTCGGTGCAGGAACATGATCCAAGACAGTCTCGGCCCCAACCGTTTCTCCCGCCGGCCCGATCGTCTCAGCCGCCCGACGCGGCTCGCCCTTGTGGTCGCTACTGCGGCTGCCGGGCTCGTCGTCGTCGGCGGTGTCGCCTATGCGGGCTCGCCCAGTACCAACACCCGCATTGTCGTGCAGGCCGGTGACACGCTCTGGGGCATCGCCGCGGCGCACTATCCCGGCACGAGCATCGAGCAGGCGATCTCCGACATCGAGTTCGGCGAACCGCCTCAACGGCGCTGAAATCAAGCCTGGCGAGACGCTGACCCTACCGGCACCCTGACCGGCTTCGGAAGGACGGGTTCGTCGGTCGTTCGGCCATCGCCGATGTCGTCCAGCCATCGCGGCAGCCCAGGCGGTCGTGGGGCATCGAGCCTCGGACTGGATCCGCCGCCACCTCCACCACCGCCGTCGTCATCGCGACCATCGGTGCCAGAGCTGAGGAGGTTCATGAAGACCACCCAGAACGCGGCGAACAGCGCGATCTTGCTCACGAGCGCGATGCTCGCGCCGGCGATCTGCTGATCGGTCATCGGATCGAGGCCGACGAGCTGCGGACCTGACCCATACCCCGGATACAACACATGGCCCGCAAGAGCCACGAGGAGACCGCCGAGCGTCTGCGGAATCGTGGCAAGCACGATGTAACCGAGCTTGCCGAACCCGCTGAGCGTCCGGGCGGGCGGTGAGCACGGAGTCACGATGGGCCACCAGAAGAGGACCGACACCAGCAACAGCGTTGCCTGCATGAGGTCATACAGCCACCAGTTGGCAAGCGCCGCGTCGTACGCCGGCGTCACGTGCCAGACGATGAAGCCGGCGTTGACAGCGACAATCGCGACCGCCGGGTGCACTGCGATCCGGAGTACACGGGGCACGGATTTGGGATCGATTCCGGCGTTCCTCGGCAACGCAAGCAGCAGGAGCGCCGGGACTGGTCCCATGAGGATGAGCACCTGGAGCAGATGGGCTGCGAGCAGGTAGTGCTGGGCAAGTGTCGCGAGCGGCGTGAGCCAGATGCCCACGAGGAGGACGATCGCACCGGCGAGCGCGAGGCGCCTGTCCCGGGTCACGGGCTCACGCGACCGGCGGGCCACCTGCAACCACGCGGCCACCAGGAGGACCATCAGCCCCAGTAGCACTGGATCGATGTTCAGCGCGGTTGCCGGCGGCCGAGCCATCAGTTCGAACGCTAGCGCACCTCACGCAGTGCTGTCGCGACGCGGTACAACTGGGAGCGACGTCATGCGCCCAGTGATCACGCGACTACGAACACGCGCCTACCAGTTCTCGCTCCGGACTGGCAAGGCCCCGGAAGAGGTGCTTGGCGATTTCGCCCAGCGCCCGATGCCGGGGATCGCCGTCGCCGAACGTGGCCCGAACTATCTCGTCCTCCGGCCCCAGCAGCGGCGCCGCTACGGCGGCGACGTGGCGGTGATGCTCGGCCTGGCGATCGTGCTCGCCGTGCTCATCCTCACGGCAGTGACCCCGGTCTTCATCGTGCTGCTGCCGCTGGCATTGCTGCCGGGCGTGCCGCTTCTCATCGACAACCGTCCCGACCTCGCGATCAGCGCCGTCGCGGATGAACTCGGAGGCACCAGGGTCACCGTGCATGGCCAGGCAAGCTCAGAGCTCGCAGCCGCGCTCGATGCCTACCTGGGTTCCCTGCCGCGACTGTCGCTGGAGAACATCGGGAGCGGACCGCAGGGCTAGAGCGGTCCGCTCGTGCCGCCGGCTACTTGAGCAGGCGGATCACCGCGACAACGACGCCTTCGAGCTGGAGCTCGCGCGCGTAGATCGGTTCCATGGTGCTGTTCTCGGGCTGGAGGCGGATACGCCCCAACTCGCGGAAGAAGCGCTTGACGGTCACCTCACTCTCGCCCGACAACTCGTTCTCGATCCGGGCGACGACGATCGTGCCGTTGGCGGGGGCCGCCTGTTGTGGGCGCACCACCACGATGTCACCGTCGCAGATTCCGGCGTCGATCATGCTCTCGCCGTGCACCGTCAACGCGTATGAGTCGTCCCCACCGGCGATTTCGGTGCCGACGTTGAGGTGCTCCTCGACGTTCTCGAGCGCCAGGACCGGGGTACCCGCGGCGACGCGGCCGACCAGCGGAAGGTGCACGATGTTGCTCGCGCCCCGCGACGCCTGAGCGTCGACCACTTCGACAGTTCGAGACTTCGCAGGGTCACGCGTGATGTATCCGCGAGTTTCGAGCGTGTTGAGATGGTTCTGGACGGTCGATGACGAACTCAGTCCGACCGCTCGACCAATCTCACGAACGGTCGGAGGGTATGAGTGATCGCGGCTGTGCTCTCGAAGAAAATCAAGGATTTGACGCTGCCGCGGGTTCAGGGTGTCAGGCATTGTGGTGAAACATCCTCCAGCCAGCTTGGGCGAACCGGAATGTATCACGCGCACCAGAAAAATGCAAACGGATGTTCTGGTGGGTTAGAGATCGACCTCATGGCGCTCGTGCCCGTTGTCGGCAGCGGCGACGAGCTCGAGCACCTCGCCGAGCAGCTCGTCGAAGCTCATCAGGTCGGGGCGAAACCACCTGAGCCGCTGGTCCCGGCGGAACCAGGTCCGTTGGGCACGGGCATAACGGAGCGTGCGGCGCATGGTGGCCTGCATCGCCGCCTCGAGGTCCAGGTGCCCCTCGATCAGGTCGAGTGCCTCGCTGTACCCGATGCCGCACGAACCGATTGCCGAGCGGTCGAGCCCTCGGCCGAGCAGCCAGCGCACCTCGTCCTGGATGCCCCCGCTGTCGAACATGCCGGCAATCCGGTGCTCGATCCAGCGTGCGTGGACGGGACGGGCGACGTCGAGTCCCACCATCAGGGCGGGCCGCGGCGCTGCGCGTCGGCGCGCCGTGAGCACGGACCCGCCCTTGGCGTCGAGGATCTCCAGGGCGCGGATGACACGCCGCGGGTTCCGCTGGTCGATCTCGACGGAGCCGGCGGGGTCCCGCTTGCGAAGCTCGGCGGCGAGCGATGCCAGTCCTTCAGCGGTGGAGGCGAGCTCGGCGCGATCGGCGCGGCGGACGGGATCCGGTGGCACCTGGGCGAGGTCAAAGCCGTCGACCAGCGCCGTCACGTAGAGGCCGGTGCCGCCGGCGACGACGGCGCGGGTCCCAGCGCGATCGAGCCGCTCGAGGCTGCGCCGCGCAGCGGTCAGCCAGTCCGCGATCGTGAATATCTCGCCGGGGTCGCAGAGATCGAGCAGATGGCACCGGACGCCGTGTAGTTCTGCGGGAAGCGGGGCGCAGGTGCCGACGTGGAGCCCTCGGCGCACCTGGCGCGAGTCGGCGTTGAGGATCTCCGCCGGCGCGAGACGCGAGGCCGCGGCGACCGCGAGGGCTGTCTTGCCCGAGCACGTGGGTCCGACGATGACCAGCATCGGGCGGATCATCGTGCCGGTCTCCGGAAAGCGCGGCGAAGCATCGCATCGTCGAGCATGAGCAGTGACGGACGGCCGTGCGGACAGGTGGTGCCTCCGGGAGTCGCAACCAGCTGATCGAGGAGGCGCTGCTGGGCAACCACGTCGAGGCGGTCGCCGAACCGGACGGCCGAATGGCATGCGACGAGCGCCGCGAGGCGATGCCGGCGCTCCTCCGTCCCGGCGTCGCGATCGTCGAGGCGCTCGATGAGCTCGGCGACAAGCACCTCGGGGTCGGCACCCGCGGCCGTGACCGGCACCGCGGTGCAGCGCACGGCGCCCGGGCCGAATTGCTCGATGCTGAAACCGCATCTCGAGAAAAAGTCATGTTCGTCTGCAACGCGCGCGGCCTTCACCGGTCCGCATTCGACGACGACGGGAATGAGCAGCAGCTGCGCGCCTGCCGCGTCCGGCAGCTGTTGCCGCGAACGCGCGAGGAGCTCGGTGTAGAGAACTTTCTCGTGCGCGGCGTGGGGATCCACCAGCACCACCATGTCCCCCGCCGTGGCAACAAGGAACCCACTTCCTGCCTGGCCGAGTGCGTCCATGGCAGGCAGCGTCGGCGACGCGCCGTCGGACTGCGCGTCGCCTCCGGCGGGTGGGCTCCAGGCTCGCAGGGCGTCCGGCGGAGTCGCGGCATTCCCCCTTCCCGACGCGTCTTCCGAGGTCGCGAGTGGCGATCTGTGCCCGACGATTGCAACCGCACCGTCGCGAAGCTCCATCGCTCCCGCGGCGAGTCCGGATGGGACGTGTCCATCCGCACCCAGGGCGGGCGCGGAACGGAGCGTTGCCCAGCACGCGCGCTGCACGGCGCCGAACGCTTCGCGCTCATCCCTGAAGCGCACCTCGCGCTTGGCGGGGTGCACGTTCACGTCAAGCGCATCCGCCGGCAGGTCGACAGTGACAGCGCCGTAGCCGTGGCGGCCACCTGGAATGAGACCGCGGTACGCCTCGTCGATCGCGGCGAGCAGAGCGCGGTTGTGCACCAGGCGGTGGTTGACGATGAGCAGCAGCCCGCTGCGCGACGCGCGGTGGGCGTGCGGAGAAGCAATCAGCCCGCCGATGGCGATCGGTCCGGGCGAATTGACGTCGAGCAGGTCGCGCTCACCCCTGCTGCCGATCACCGCGCGCATCGCGTCCCGCAACGACCCTCCGGCGGTCCGCAGCACGACCCGGCCGTCATTGGTGCAGGTGAACGACACCTCGGGGTGTGTGATCGCGAGATCGGCGACCACACGAACACCGGCGCTGCCCTCCGTCGCGACCGTGCGGAGGAAACGCAATCGAGCAGGCGACGCCGCGAAGAGCTCGCAGACTTCCACGCGTGTCCCGGGAGCGCTCGCGGCAGCGCCGCGGGACAGCAGTTCCCCGTGGCGGACGCGCAATTCCGAGCCGCCGATCTGTTCGCGGGTGCGCGTCGTGATGCGCAACTCCGACACGGCGGCAATGCTGGCCAGCGCCTCACCACGGAAACCGAGTGTGCGCACACGGGCGATGTCGTCTGCAACAGCGATCTTCGACGTGGCATGCCGTTCAACAGCGAGCTCGAGGTCGTCGTCCGCGATCCCGCTGCCGTCATCGGCCACCACCATCCGGACGAGCCCGCCGCCTTCGATGCTGACGTCGATCCGCCGCGCACCCGCGTCGAGCGCGTTCTCCACCAGTTCCTTGAGCACCGACGCGGGGCGCTCGATCACCTCGCCCGCCGCGATGGCGTCGGCGACAACCTGCGGGAGCCGTCGGATCGGCGCGACGGCGATCACGTCGACGCGCGTCCGCGAAGCTCGACGAGCTTGTTCAGCGCGGCGATCGGGGTCATGCCGTCGAGGTCGAGCGCCGCGAGCTCGTCCACAACAGGGTGCGGCACTGGTTCCGCGATCGAGAGCGTCAGCTGGTCGCCGGCGCGGTCCCCACCACCGAGGGGCCGTTCGCGTTCCTGGGCAGCGAGCAACTGCCGGGCCCGTGCGAGGACTCCGCCCGGAATGCCGGCCAGCCTCGCGACGTGGACACCGTATGAACGGTCGGCGCCGCCCGGGACGATGCGGTGCAGGAAGGTGATGTCGGCGCCATCCTCGACCACTTCCACGCGAGCGTTGCGCACTCGCGGCATCTGCGCGGCGAGCACCGTCAGCTCGTGAAAGTGCGTGGCGAAGAGCGTCCTGCAGTTCAACTGCGGCGCGTCGTGGAGGTATTCGACCACTGCCTGCGCGATGCTCACGCCGTCGTAGGTGGATGTGCCGCGTCCGATCTCGTCAAGGATCACCAGGCTCTTCCCTGTCGCCTGTCTGAGGATTGCTGCAGTTTCGGCCATCTCCACCATGAACGTCGAGAGGCCGCCACTCAGGTCGTCGTGTGCTCCGATCCTGGTGAAGATCCGATCGCACACCCCGATCTCGGCCACATCGGCCGGGACGTACGAGCCGATCTGCGCAAGCAGCACGATGGTCGCCGTCTGCCGGAGATACGTCGACTTGCCGGCCATGTTCGGTCCCGTGAGCACGACGATCCGTGCCTCGTCGTCCAGCTCGAGGTCGTTCGGGACGAACCTGCCGGGGCCGAGCGTGCGCTCCACCAGCGGGTGGCGCCCGCCGCTGATCCGCAGCGTCGACGACCCGTCGACGACCGGCCGGACCCAGTGCCCTTCCTCGGCCACGGTGGCGAGGGATTGCGCCACATCGAGGGTCGCCGCCGCGGCGGCCGCATCCGCGAGCGTCCGGGCCTCCATCGCCACCTGTGCCGCCGCGCCCGCGAGCAATTCCTGTTCACGAGCGATTGCGCGTTCGCGGGCGTGAAGGACGATCGTCTCGTGCTCCTTGAGGTCGGGCGTGACGAAACGCTCGGCACCGGCGAGGGTTTGCTTGCGGGAGTAGTCGTCGGGGACGTGGTCGCGATGCGCGTTCGGGACTTCGATGAAATAACCGAAGACCCGGTTGTAGCCGACGCGCAAGGATCGGATGCCCGTGCGTTCGCGCTCGCTCGCCTCCAGGGCGGCGAGGTAGCTGCGGGCGTCGCTCCCTGCGGCACGAAGGTTGTCCAGGTCGAGGTCGGCACCCGGCCGGATGGCGCCGCCGTCGCCCGAAGCAGCAGGCAGGTCCTCGCAAAGCAGGGCGTTGAGCCGCTCACCGAGCCCGTCGGGAGGACGGCAGCGGGCTGCCGCACCGCTGATCTCGGCGCCGGCTGCGGCGATCTGCGTCGCGGCCCGGCCCGTCACCTCGAGGGCCACGCATGTGTCGCGGATTGCGCCGAGGTCGCGCGGCGTCACGAGCCGTTGCACGCAACGCGCCACGAGTCGCTCGAGGTCGCGCATCCCGGCGAGCGCGTCGCGGAGGTGGCGCCGTCCATCGCGGTCGGCAAGCAGCACGTCGACCGAGTCGAGGCGTCTGTTGATTTCGGCGACATCGACCAGCGGATCCTGGAGGCGGGACCGGAGCATGCGCACCCCCATCGGTGTCTGGGTCGCGTCGAGGAGCTGCAGCAGCGAGGCTCCGCGCTCGCCAAGCCGGGTAAAGAGCTCGAGATTTGCGCGGGTGTGAGCGTCGAGACGCATCGCCCCATCAGTGGGACGGATGGCGATGCGAAGCAGGTCCTGGCTGATGACGATGTGCGCGCGTTCGCAGTAGGCGAGCACCGCCCCGGCTGCGCGGAGTGCGCTCGGGACGGCGGTCACGCCGAGACCGTCGAGCGACACCGCGCCGGAAGCACGCCGCAGGCGCTCCTCGGCGCGCGTCGTGTCGAACAGCGAGGCAGCAAGCGGCGTCACCTGGGCGAGAGCCGCGAGCCCCGACGGCAGAGCGGTCCCGTCCGGAACGAGCAGCTCACTCGGGTCGAGCCGGGCGAGTTCGTCCGCGAGGACGGCGCTCTCGAGACCGCCGTCGATCGCGAAGAGCTCGAGATACTGCGTGTTGGGATCGAAGGCCGCGACGCCGACGCGACCATCGAGCGAGAACAGCGCCACGCATCGCGAGACTGCCGAGGGATCGAGCAACTCCGCTTCGACCACCATGCCGGGGCTCAGCACACGCGTCACCGCTCGTTGCACCAGCCGACCAGAAACGACCTCGCCCACCTGATCCCAGATGGCGACGCGTTGCCCGGCTTCGAGGAGTTTGCGGATGTGCTGCGTGATCGCCTGGTGCGGGAAGCCGCACATCGGCAACCGGCCGGCGCCGCCGAAGCCCCGGCCGGTCAGTTGCAGGCCGAGGATGGGCGCGGCAATTTGCGCGTCCTCGCCGAACATCTCGAAGAAATCACCAAGTCGCGAAAGCACGATCGCGTCCGGGTGCTCGGCTTTGACGGCGCGATATTCGCGCAGGATCGGGGTGTCGCCGGCTGTCTGAAGATCGAGCGTGGCGCGAGGCGCCTCGGGCACCGGCATCACCACGTGCGGAGCCCGAATCTTCGAGCTCGCTCTCACGCCGCCGTGCCGACCTGCTCGACGTGCAATTGCCATGCACTCGCGTCGACGACCTGTGCGGTGTGCAACTCGCCGGGTCTGGCCGTGCCCGACGGCAGCCACGCCACCTTGTTCTCGCGCGTCCGCCCATATGGTCTCCCGTCTTCGGCGATCCCGTCGACCAGGATCTCCACGCTCGAGCCGACGTAGAGAGCGTTGCGCGCCGCGGCGATTTCGCGCTGGACGGCGAGCAGGTGGTTGAGGCGTTCTTTCTTGAGCGGCAACGGCACGTCATCCTCGCGACGGGCCGCGGCGGTGCCGGGGCGAACCGAGTATGCCGCGAGGTGCACGGTGTCGAAACGCACGTCGCGCATCAATTGTTCAGTGCCGGCAAATTCCTCGTCGGTCTCGCCGCAGAACCCGACGATGATGTCGGTGCTCAGCGCAAGCCGCGGGCGCACCGTCCCGACTGCTGCGTCGATTTTGGCGCGGTACTCGTCGACGCTGTACAGGCGGCGCATCCTCCGGAGCAGATTGTTGTCACCGGCTTGCACTGGAAGGTGCAACTGCTCGCAGACGGTCGGCAGGTCGCGCATCGCCTCGAACAGCTCCGGGACCGCGTTACGAGGGTGGGACGTGAGGAATCGAAGCCGCCACAGGCCGGGCACCGCGTCCACTGCCGCGAGCAGTTCCGGCAGGCGCGCCCGATGCTCGGTGTCGTGATACGAGTTGACGTTCTGTCCCAACAGCGTCACCTCGCGCACGCCCTGGGAGACGAGCCGCTCGACATGCTCCACAACCTCGGGGAGTGGGCGGCTCAACTCCCGCCCGCGAACGAATGGGACGATGCAGTACGTGCACATCTCGTTGCAGCCACCCATGACCGCAACGTAGGCGCTCAGCCGGTCTGAGGCGGGCACGGTCACCGGGCCGTCGAGGTTCGGAGCATGCAGCGCCTGAAGCTTGGCGAGAAACCCATCCGGCTCACGCACATCGAAGACGTAGTCGAGCTCGGGCAGGCGTCCAAGCAGCGTCTCGCCGTGCTCGACCGCCATGCACCCGGTCATGGCTATCGCTCGCCCGGGGCGGGCACGCTTCCAGGGGATCAGCTCTCGGAATTTCCCGAACACCTTCTGCTCCGCGTTGGCACGCACGGTGCAGGTGATGAGCACGGCGATATCCGAGTCGTCGAGCGCCGTCTCGGGGATGCATCCGATATCCGCAATCTGCGCCGCGAGCTCCTCGCGGTCGGCGTCGTTCATCTGACAGCCGATGTGCCAGAGATGCACGCGCGGAGCCCGGCCGAGGACCGGCACCTGGGGTTCGCGTCGCGGAGCCCTCGTGATCAGCGGGAGCGGCCGGAAGCCACGAGCGGAGTCGCTGAGCATCGATACCGGCGTAGGCACCGACGAAGCCTACCAGTGTGTCCCTGCACCCATTGAGCGCGGTCTGCTGCTAGCGGACCTCGACGACCAGGCGGATGCCGGTTCGCTCCTCGCCGTCGATGGAGATATCGATGAACGAGGGAATGCACACGAGGTCGAGGCCGCCCGGCGCGACGTAGCCGCGCGAGATGGCAATTGCTTTGATCGCCTGGTTGATCGCCCCGGCGCCGATCGCCTGGACCTCCACCCTCTTCTGCGTGCGCACGACGCCGGCGATGGCTCCGGCAACGGCGACCGGCTTGCTGGTTGCTGAGACTTTGAGGATTTCCAATGGAGACTTCAGCTCTGCGGCGTCATGTGAGGGCGGTGAGTAGGACGTGGTCATTATCGGCCGCGATTGTCGCTTCCCGCAGGGACCAGCACTCGCCGGCGCGATGCAATCGTTACTTCGCGTACTCGACGCTGCGGGTTTCCCGCAGCACGACGACCTTGACGCGACCGCTGTAGCTCCCCTCGCCGTGGAGCCGCTTGGCGATCTGGCGGGCCATGATCTGCGCCTCGTCGTCGCTGATTTCGTCCGGTTTGACGAGAACCCGAAGCTCCTTGCCGGCCAGCACCGCGAAGCTCCGTTCCACGCCGCGGAACTCGTTGGCGATCGCTTCGATGCGTTCGAGCCGCTTGATCGTCGAGGCAAGCAACTCGCGTCGTGCTCCAGGACGTGCCGCGCTGATCGCGTCAGCCGTCATGAGAATCGCCGCCGCGGGAGAACGCGGCTCCTCGTCGTAGTGATGCGAGCGAACGGCCTGCACCACCGCGGCGGGCCGGCCGAGCCGGGCGAGGATTTCGCCACCGACGATGGCATGTGGCCCGTCGACGTCGTGCTCGACGGCCTTGCCGATGTCGTGGAACAGGGCCGCCTCCTTGGCGATCTGCTCGTCAAAGCCGATTTCGGCGGCGATCATGCCCGCGATTGCGGCCGTGTCCTGGCTGTGCGACAGCACGTTGTGGCCGTAGGAGTTTCGGTAGCGCAGCGTGCCGAGCAGGCGCGCCAGCTCGGGGTGCACGTTCGTCAGCCCGATGTCCTGGCAGGCCTGCTCGCCTTCGTGCTTGATCTGTTGCGCCAGCTCGTTGCGAGCCTTGACCACCATCTCCTCGATGCGCGCGGGATGGATGCGCCCATCGCTGAAGAGCCGTTCGAGGGTCGCTCGTGCAACCTCGCGACGCACCGGGTCGAACGAGCTGAGCACGATCGCCTCGGGCGTGTCGTCGACGATGACGTCGACACCGGTGGCCGCTTCGAGTGCGCGGATGTTGCGGCCTTCGCGCCCGATGATCCGGCCCTTGAGCTCGTCGGACGGAAGGTGGACGACGGTGACCGATGCCTCGCCACTCTGCTCCGATGCCTGACGCTGCATGGCTGCGATGAGAATCTCGCGACTGCGCTCGGCGGCTTCCTCGCGGACCTGCGCCTCGGCCTGGCGGATCCGCTCGGCGATCTCCGGCACCAGCTCGCTCTCGACGCTGCGCACGACCTCGACGCGGGCTTCCTGCTCAGACAGGGCCGCAACTCGCTCGAGCTCCTTGTTGATCAGCGCACGTTCGTCCTCGACGGTCTGGCGGAGCCCTTCGAGCTCTGCTTCGCGACGGGTCAGCCGTTGCTCGTTCGAGTCGAGCTCGCGGAGGCGGCGCTCGAGCCCCTCTTCACGCTGATTGGTGCGCTGCTCCAGCCGCGCGATCTCGGCGCGGCGCTCGCGCACCTCGGCCTCGGCTTCATCGCGCCGCCGTGCCGCCTCTTCCTTTGCAGCGAGCAGCACCGACTTGGTCTCCTGCTCGATGGCACGGACCTGCTCGAGACGGCGCTCGGCATCCGCATCGTTGGTGACGCGGCTTTCCGCCACGGTTTTGCGCGCGTACCAAAGTGCTGTAACCGCAAATGCGGCCGCAACAATCACTAGCCCTACCAGGGCGGCGATTTCGATGCCGATGGGATGGAACCTCGGAGGTCGGGCGCGATGCGCCCTGCTTGGAATGCCTCACGTCGAGAAGGGAACTGGGGCGAGACCCGCAACGTCTCGTTGATCCGGTCGGGGCCGGCCCGCTTCTGGCCGGTCGTTCGCGACGTGAAGACGACGTCATTGTACGAGCCAAAGGGGTTACCCGCTTGTTTCGATCAATGGGGCGCGTCGGGCTACCCTACAGGCGTGACGGATCGGGAGGTCGCCGGTGTGCTGGACGCACCCGGCGATGATGACTTGCGCAGCACGGCCCCGAGAGCGATTGGCGCGTTGCTGATTGCCAGCGGGCTGTTGCGAGTTGGCGCGGTCGGAGTTGGTGTGGCGGTGCAATTCCGGCTCAGCGATCTCGCCAACGGCAGGCCCAACGGCTTCGACATCGGTCTCGTCGGGGCTGCGCAGGCCGCCACCGAGATGGTGTTTGCGCCAATTCTGGCGCGATACGCCGACCGTTTCGGCCGTCGCCGCTTCCTGGTGGCGGGCCCGATCGTGTGCGTCGTCGCCGTGTTGCTGGTCGCGCTCGGCGTCCGCCCGGCGCAGCTCGGTGGCGCCCGCCTGCTGGAGGGGTTCGGGGCCGCGGCGTTCGTCCCGGTCGCGCTCGGTACCGTCGCGGCTGCCACATCGGGCGATCGCAAGCGCCGCGCCGGTGCAAGCGGTGCCTTCGAGGCATCCACACTAATCGGGTACGCCGGTGGCTTCGGGCTGGGATCGGTGGCGTACTTCGGCCTTGGCCGCTGGGCGTTCGTGCTCCTTGCCGGCCTCTATGCGTGCGCCGCGGCCGTCGTCTTCATCTTCGTCCCGCGGGTCCCGCCGATGCCGGTGCATTCGCTGCGAGTGGTCTTCCAGGCGGCGGTCGGGCCTGGCCCGATGCGCACGTTCCTTCCCGCGTGGATCATGTCCTTCGCGCTCATCGGGGCGTTCGTCGCCAACCTGCCGGCGTTGCTGCGCCACCGAGCGGTGGTGTCACAGTCGCTGATGCACCACTTCGATGTGCGCGTGATCGGCCTCTTCCTGATCGGGTGGATCGCCGTCTTTCTCGTCGGCATCATTCTCTGGACGCCGTTCGTCTCCCGTCTCGGACCGGCGATCGTGATGCGGCGAGCCGTGCCTGGAGGCTGGCTCACCATGGTGGCGCTGCTGGCGATCAACCACCTGCCGCTCGCCGGCATGCTGCTCGCCCTCCCGTTCCTGGTGGCAGGCATTCTGTGGCTCGCCGGATTCGGGCCCGCCGCGGTGACCTACCTCGCGGATTGTTCGGAGAGCCTGAGCGCGGATCGATCAGCGCTCATGTCCTTCTACACGGTGGCGCTCGCGGGCGGCGGGGCGATCGGCGCGCTGATCGGCGGCTATGCCGCGCACCTCCTTGGCATCGACGGCCTCGTGATCCTCGGGCTGCTGCTGGCGACGGCGACGTTCTTCACGCTCGGTCCGGTGGTCCGGTACGAGCGCAAGGCGAAGGTCGCAGCCGCCGTCTGAGCCGCTGGTTACCAGGCCCAGGCCTCAGGGGCGGTGCCAGGCCCAGGAAACATCGCATCCAGCTCGGCCAGCAACTCGGCATCAAGCTGCACATCGAGCGCGTGCAGGTTGCTCTGGAACTGCTCCACGGTCCGCGGCCCGACGATCGGGCCGGTGACCCCCGGCTGCGCGAGCAGCCACGCGAGCCCCACCGCCGAGGGATGCTCGCCCAGCTTTTCGCAGAACGTTTCGTAGCGCTCGATCTTCGCGCGGTGCCTGGCGAGCAGCTTCTGCGTCATCTCCGATGCCGACCGGCCCGTGTCCTTCTCCTTGGCGAGAATCCCGCCGAGCAGGCCACGCATCAGCGGGCTCCACGCGATGATGCCGACGCCGTAGTGCTGCGCGGCAGGAACGACCTCCTCCTCGACGTGGCGCTCGACCAGGTTGTACAGGCACTGCTCGCTCACGAGGCCCATGAAGTGGCGGGCGCGAGCAGCCTCCTGCGCCTGCGCGATGGTCCAGCCGGCGAAGTTCGACGAGCCGACATAGAGCACTTTGCCTTGTTGCACAAGCACTTCCATCGCCTCCCAGATCTCATCGAACGGCGTGTTCCGGTCGACGTGATGCATTTGATAGAGGTCGATGTGATCCGTCTGCAGGCGCCGCAGCGAGCCTTCGCAGGCGTTGCGGATGTTGCGCGCGGAGAGAAACGTGTCGTTGGGCCAGTCGCTCATCGAGCCGTACAGCTTTGTGGCGATCACCACCTTCTCGCGCCGTCCCCCACCCTGCGCGAACCATCTGCCGATGATCTGCTCCGTGAGGCCCTCGCCCTGCTTCCATCCGTACACATTGGCGGTGTCGAAGAAGTTGAGGCCGGCGTCGAGCGCCGAGTCCATGATCTGGTACGACGTGGCTTCGTCCGTCTCCGGACCGAAGTTCATGGTGCCGAGGCACAGGCGGCTGACGGAGAGACCGGACCGACCGAGGTGCGTGTATTCCATGCACCGGAGTCTGAACTTGTCAGCTCAATCCACGCATCACCCGTGACACCACCGACGAGGAAAACCCCCGGCGCTGCAACGCACCGGCGACGCGCCCATATGCCCGCCGGTCGCGCGGATCAACGGGACCTGCACGTTCCCAGAGCTGCCGGGCGACTGCGAGCGCTGCGGCCTCCTCGGTATCGCTCTGACCGTCAAGCGCCTCGGTGATGAGCTCAGCTGCGACGCCTTTGGACTTGAGATCCGCCGCCACTCGCGCGCGGCCGTGGCCGGCGCGGCGGTGCCGCGCCGCCACCGAAGCGGCCATCGCGGCGTCATTGACATATCCGGTTGCGATGCAGCGCTTCACCGCCTCGGCCGCCGCCTCGGTGGCGTAGCCGCGCTGTTCGAGCTTGCGCTGCAGCGACATTCCCGATTGCCCCGCACCACGGAGGATGCGCAAGGCGGCATCCTCCGCGGCATCGGCGCTGTCAGGCAGTGCGGGCGGCGTGCCCGTCCTCACCATCGCTCCCGCAACGGCGTCAGGCGACCGGTGCGGGCAATGGCGGTACTTCGCCGCTCAACTCGACGACAGCGTCATGCAGCACCGGCTCCGGCAGAGCGGCGATGCGAACCTTCGCCGCCACCTCCTCGAGGAGATCCGGGTTGCCGCGCAGGAAGTCGCGGACGTTCTCACGGCCCTGGCCGAGACGCATGTCTCCGTAGGAGAACCAGGCGCCGCTCTTGTCGATGATGTGCGCATCGATGCCCATGTCGAGCACGCTGCCCGCATACGAGATCCCCTCGTTGTAGAGGATGTCGAACTCGGCGACACGGAACGGCGGCGCGACCTTGTTCTTGACAACCTTGACCTTGACGCGGCTGCCGACGACGTCGAGCCCCTGCTTGATCGAGTCGATCTTGCGGATGTCCATGCGCACCGAGGCGTAGAACTTCAGCGCCCGGCCACCGCTCGTGACCTCGGGGTTGCCGAACATCACGCCGATCTTCTCGCGGAGCTGGTTGATGAAGATGACCGAGGTGTTGGACCGGCTGATCGCGCCCGTGAGCTTGCGCATCGCCTGGGACATGAGCCGGGCCTGCAGGCCGACGTGGCTGTCCCCCATCTCTCCGTCGATCTCCGCCTTCGGGACGAGGGCCGCAACGGAGTCGATCACGACGACATCCACCGCGCCGCTGCGCACGAGGACCTCGACGATCTCAAGCGCCTGCTCGCCGGTGTCCGGCTGCGAGATGAGCAGCTCCTCGGTGTTCACGCCGATGCGTGACGCGTACTGCGGGTCGAGCGCATGCTCGGCGTCAATGAACGCCGCGACGCCGCCGCGACGCTGCGCCTCCGCGATGATGTGGAGCGTGAGGGTCGTCTTTCCCGAGGATTCGGGGCCGTAGATCTCCACCACGCGGCCGCGTGGGATGCCGCCGACGCCGAGCGCGATGTCGAGGGTCAGCGCCCCGGTGGGGATGACGTCGATGTGTTGAGCGTGGACGTCGCCGAGACGCATGATCGCTCCCTTTCCGTGGGCTCGCTCGATCTGTCCGAGGGCCGTCTGCAGGGCCCGGTCCCGCTCAGTCGTCACGGGCTCACTCCTCTCGTCACGGGGCGCTCGAGCGCGCTTGCCATTCACTTCTACGACCGGCTCGACAGTGTCGATAGTACGACTTGCTAGTGTGTTCGTCAAAGCTGTACTCCAAGGGGTGATTGCAGGGGTTGGAGGTGCGGGCTGCGGTGCCGTGGGGCGTCGCTTCGGGCGGCGCGTCCGGGCTCACCGGGTGGGGCGAACATTTGTACTGTACTCCCTTCACGAGGACGTGGCAAGCCCGAAGTTGGACCTCGATCAAGAGGTGCCGGAGCCATGGGAACCAGCTCCCCGAAAGCTTCGGACCACCTCGCTGCAGAGGCCGAGCGCGGCCTCGACCGCGTGCGCCCGGTTGCGCTCGCGCCCCTGGTCGGAGTCGATCCGGACCACCCGAACAGCGGCCGCATCGGCGACGGCGACGAACACGAGCCCGGCCGGCTTGTGTTCGCTCGAGCTCGGGCCGGCGACGCCGGTGATCCCGACGCCGAGGTCTGCCTCGAATCGCTCACGCGCGCCTGCAGCCATCGCTTCGGCGACTTCGGCGCTCACAGCCCCGTGGGTGGCGAGCAGATGCCGGCCGACGCCGAGTTGCTCGGACTTGACGTCATCCGCGTAGGCGATCACCCCGCCGCGCACGTACACGGAGGACCCCGGTACCGCAGTGAGCGCGGCCCCGAGCAGTCCGCCGGTGCACGACTCCGCGACAGCGATGGTGAGCCCCGCGCCGGCGAGCGCCCGCCCCAGCGACACAGCCTCTGGAAATGCCTCGGCGAGCATCGGGAGGTGTCGCTCGGCGCCGGCTCCGGGCGCGGGCTCCTCGCTCACGAGCTCAGCCGGCGACGCCGCCGGGCTGCCGGGTCACCGATAGTTGGTGAACTGCAGCGGCACGTCGAGTTCCGTGTCGCGGAGCTGCTGGATGACCGCCTGCAACTCGTCCTTGTCCTTGCTCGAGACACGCAGCTGGTCGCCCTGCGTCCGGACCTGCGCTTTGGGATGCTGGCCGCGAATCCGTTTGGTCAAATCCCGCGCCAGATCCTCGCCGATGCCCTTGCGCAGCTTGATCACCTGGCGCACGTTGCCTTTCGCGGCGGGCTCGGGCTTCTGGGGATCGAGCACCTTGAGGTCGATGCCGCGCCGGTGCGCCTTGCTCTGGAGCACGTCGATGATCGACTTGAGCTGCGAATCGGTGCCGGTGAGCAGCGTGATCGTCTCGTCCTCGAGCGTGATCTCGACGTCGATCCCCTTGAAGTCGTACCGGGTCGTGATCTCACGCCGCGCCTGGTCGACGGCGTTCACGAGCTCCTGGCGATCGAACTCGCTGACGACGTCGAAGCTGTGGTCCTGTGGCATGACTGATGAGGATAGCGACACGCGACACGGGGCAGCGCCCCAGTCCCTGCGACCGCGTTTCGGAAAGCCGGTTGCAGGTCTCTGCTACTCGTCGCCGAGGTCAGCGAGCAGCTCGTCGACCTGGAACACGTCCATCAAGACGTCGCGCGATTTGCTGCCCTCGAACGGACCCACGACGCCCGCTTCGGCGAGCTGATCGATGAGCCGCGCGGCGCGCGTGTACCCGACGCTGAGCTTGCGCTGGAGCAGCGATGCCGCGGCGCGCCCTTCCGCGGCAACGGTGTGCGCCGCTTTCGCAAAGAGGGGATCGCGCTTGGTCGCGTCGCGTGCCCACGAGACGGTCGCCTCGACGGTGAAGATCTCCTCCTGGTAGTCGGGCTTGCCCTGCAGCTTCCAGTGGCCGATGAGCGTGTCGAGCTCGCGATCGCTCACGAAAGCGCCCTGCAGACGGCGCGGCTTGCCTTCGTCGATCGGCAGGTAGAGCATGTCGCCGCGGCCGAGCAGTTTCTCCGCCCCCATCTCATCGAGGATGACCCGCGAGTCGACGCCGCTCGAGACCGCGAACGCGACGCGGCTCGGGATGTTCGCCTTGATGAGACCGGTGATGATGTCTGCGGACGGACGCTGCGTGGCGACGATGAGATGCAGCCCGACCGCTCGCGCGAGCTGCGCGATCCGGCAGATCAGATCCTCGATCTCGCCCGCCGCAACCATCATGAGGTCGGCGAGCTCGTCGATGACGATGACGATGTACGGCAACGGCGCGACGCCCAGGCCAGGCGCTTTCTCGTTGAACGCAACGATGTTTCGTGCGGCATGCGATGCGAAGAGCTTGTAGCGCTCCTCCATCTCCTTCACCGCCCAGCGGAGTGATGCAACCGCGGCCTCGGGTTCGACCACGACCGGCACGAGCAGATGAGGCAGATCGGCGAAGTTGCTGAGCTCGACCCGCTTGGGATCGATGAGGATCATCTTCAGCTGCGCAGGGGTCGCCTGCAGCAGGAAGCCGCCGAGGACGGCGTTGATGCAGACCGACTTGCCGCTGCCGGTCGCGCCCGCGATCAGCAGATGGGGCATGCGCGTGAGATCGCCGATCACCGGATGTCCGCTGACGTCGGCGCCGAGCGCCACGCTCAGCTTGTTGCGCCTGTCCGTGAACGCGGGGGACTCGATCGTCTCCTTCAGGCTCACGAGTTGCGCGGCCTTGTTCGGTACCTCGACGCCGATTGCCGATTTGCCGGGGATGAACGGCTGGATGCGGATTGGCGCGGCCAGCGCGAGGGCGAGGTCCGTCTGGTAGCCGAGAATCCGGCGCACAGGAACACCCACCGCGGGCTGGAGCTCGTACTGCGTGACCGTCGGCCCGCTGTTCGCACCGACGATGCGCGTCTCGATCCCGAAGGACTGCAGGGTGCTGACGATCTTGTCACCTGTGGCACGAACTTCCTGGGCCAGGCGCTCGCGCTTGCCGGTGATGACGTCGAGCAGTTCTGAGGTCGGCAGTACCCAGACCTTCTCGGGCTCATCGCTCAGCAGCGCCGCATGGCCCAGTCCCACCTCGGGCACCGGTCCGATCGCGGGTGGCGGCGCTTCTCCCGCGAGCACTGGCACGCCTTCGAATTCGCGCGTGAAGCCGTGCTCACCGGCATCTTCGCCGGTGGCCTGCGGCTCCTCGGGATCGAGGAACGCCGTAACCGGCGTCGGCGGTGGCTTGGGCGTCTCGAACGGCAGGGTCATCGCGGTCCCTGTGAGCTCCGTGGTGTGCTCCGGACTTGCTGCCGGGAAGGCGCGGGCCCGCGCGCCGGGCAGCGTCGCCGAGCGGTCATGGCGCAGTCCCTCGCCCTCGGCCGCGAACCAGCGCCCGAGCGCCCGTATGACCGTCCCGGTGCGCAGATCCGTGGCCAGGATCAGGCCGAGGAAGGCGACCACGATCAGCGCTGCTCCCGCACCGGCGCTGCCGAGAACGCGTTCGACGCCCGAACCGACTGACCGTCCGAGCGCACCGCCGTCGCCACCGAGCATGCCGATGAGCCCGAGCAGGGCCAGCATCGCGATGGCGCTGCCGATGGCGGCAAGCGTACCCGCGCGCCATTCAGGCGTCATGCAGAGGCGCGCACCCGTGAGGATGATCCCCGCGACGCCGAGCCAGGCCCCCACGCCGAACGCTCCGAAAAGCCCGTCGTGCACCGGTCCGGCCACCGCTCCGCCACCGGGGAGCACCAGCACCGCCGCAAGGATCACGCCGGCGCCGATCAGGCCGATGCCGGTCAGTTCACGGCGAAGATCGCGATGGAGCAATGGCGCCCGCGACGGCGCCTGACCCCGCGAACGCGGGCGCGCTGCAGGACGCCTCGATGGCGTGCGCTTGCGCGTTGGACGGGTTGGGGCGGAGCGAGCCATTCGTGAACTCGATGTGGAACGCGTGGAAGACGGGCTACCGGGGCCCCTGGATCGGGCCCGATGCTATCAGCAAATCGGCCACCGCAAATGCGATGACGGGTCTCGGAGCGGCCGGGTCGACCGGGAGCTGCACGGCGAACATCCGTGCCCATACTACACGAATGTGTTGTCGTGAAGACTTTGCCTGGGCGTCAGACCTCGGTCACGAGCGGGAGAATCAGCGGCCGCCGCTTGGTTTTCTTGTAAAGGAACCGCGAGAGGCCTTCGTGGATCGCTCCCTGCCAGGCCGTGTAGCCGGCGTCCGGCGTGAGCCGCGCCACGAGCGACAGCACGTGCTCGCGTGCCTCCTCGAAGAGCGCGTCGGCATCGTCGGCGACGAATCCGCGCGACACGAGGTCCGGTCCCGCCACCACGGCTCCACTCGATTTCTCGACCGTCACCACGACGAGGATCACGCCGTCCTGGGCGAGTTGCTGACGATCCCGGAAGACGACGTCACCCGCCTCCTCGATGCTGAGCCCGTCGACGTAGACGTAGCCTGTGCGCACGCGCTCACCGGTGGGTCGTGCCCCATTCTCGTCGAGCGCGATCACCGTGCCGTTGTCGATCGCGAGGACGCGTTCGGCGGGGATGCCGACCGAGCGTGCCAGAGCGGCGTGAAGCGCGAGATGCCGGTACTCACCGTGCACCGGGATGAAATATTTCGGGCGCGTGAGTGTCAGCAGCAGCTTCAGTTCCTCGCGACTCGCGTGCCCCGATGCGTGCACACCGTGGCGTGACGAGTTGAACACGCGAGCACCACGCCGGTAGAGGTTGTTGATCGTCCGGTGCACCGATTCCTCGTTGCCCGGTATGGGGTTTGCGCTGATGACGACCGTATCGTCCTCGCGCAGGCTGACCATCCGGTGCTCGCCCGCTGCGATGCGTACCAACGCCGACAGCGGCTCACCTTGCGCTCCGGTGCAGAGGATCGCGAGCTCGTTGTCGGGGATATGCTCGTGCTCCTTCGGCGTCACGAACATGTTCTGCGGGACGTGCAGGTACCCCAGCTCCTCGGCGACTTTGATGTTCTTCAACATCGAGCGGCCGACGATGAAGCAGCGCCGGCCGCATGCTTCGGCGGCATTGATGGCCTGCTGCAGGCGCGAGATGTTGGAGGCGAATGTCGCCATGAGAATCCGCCCCTGCGCCGCAGCGAAGATCGGCGCGAGTCCTTCGCCGACCGTTCGCTCGCTCGGCGTCGTGCCCTCCTGCTCGGCGTTCGTGCTGTCGCTCATCAGCAGCAGGACACCCTCGTCGCCGATGCGCGCGAGCCGAGCCAGGTCGGGCGGCTCCCCCTGCACCGGCGTCGTGTCGATCTTGAAATCGCCCGAGTGCACGATGACGCCCGCGGGAGTGCGCACCACCAGCGCGCACGCGTCCGGGATGGAGTGCGTGGCATGCACCCATTCGACCTCGAAGCAGCCAAGCGTTTTGGTGTCGCCGGGCCGGACCGTGTGCAATTCCGTTGTCTCGATGAGCCCGTGCTCGCGCAGCTTGTTGCGCAGGAATCCCAGCGTCAGCGCCGTGCCGTAGACGGGCACGGGGAGTTGGGGCAGCACGTACGGCAGTGCGCCGATGTGGTCCTCATGGCCGTGCGTGAGGACGATGCCGCGGATGTGACCGACACGTTCCTGCAACCACGCGATGTCCGGGATCACGAGGTCGACGCCGAGCATCTCCTGTTCCGGGAACATGAGCCCGGTGTCGATGACCACGATGTCATCGCCGCAGCTCAGCGCCATCATGTTGCGGCCGATCTCGCCCAGACCGCCAAGCGGGACGAGCGTCAGTTGCGCAGAGCTTGGTGCGTCGGTCAAAAGAGATCCATCTGCGCGCCGCCGGGGGCTGCCGCGATGGTGCGCAGCTCCGATGCGGAGGCACCGCCCGCGCGTCGCGCTCGCGCGGCCTCGGCGTCGGCAAGGTAGCCCCGAACCCGGCGCATATCGGCCTCGAGCGTCTCCCTGAGCCCGCCGTTGTAGAGCGCCGCGGCGGGGTGATAGAGGGGAACGAAGACGCGGTCGTTGTGCCGGATCCGTTCGCCGTGCAGGCGCGAGATGCCACCCGCGGTCGGCAGCAGTCGCGTCAGCGCGTGACGTCCCAACAGCAGGATCACGTCCGGCTGGAGCAACGCGATCTGCTCGTCGAGGAAGGGGCTGCACGCCTCCACCTCGAGCGGCTCGGGATCGCGGTTGCGGGGCGGGCGGCACTTGACGATGTTGGTGATGTAGATATCGCGCCGGTCGAGCCCGACCGATTCGAGCAGGCTCGTCAGCAAGCGCCCGGCTGCCCCGACAAAGGGTTTGCCTTCGCGGTCCTCGTTCTCACCCGGCGCCTCGCCGACCGCCATGACGCGCGCGGTCACCGGCCCGTACCCGGGAACGGCCTGGATGCGGGTGAGATGCAGCGGGCACGCCGTGCACTCGCGAACCCGCCCGTGGAGCTCGAGGACCTCTTCGGTCGTCGCCACCATTGGCGGAGTTTAGTGCACCGCGCGGGCGGTGCCCGGGCGATTCACGCGTGAGCCGTCAACGTTCGCGGAGCAACAGCTCCGCAACCTGGACGGCATTGGTCGCCGCGCCCTTGCGAAGGTTGTCGGCGCTGAAAAACAGTGCGATGCCGTTCTCCGTTCCGGGGTCGCGACGGATGCGGCCCACCTGGACGTCATCACTGCCGGCGACGGCTCGCGGCATCGGATAGTGCTGCGCGGCGGAATCGTCAACGACAAGGATGCCGGGCGATTCGCGCAGCAGCGCGCGCACCTCGCCGGGGTTGGCGGACTCGTCCAGCTCGGCCCACACCGCAGCGCTGTGTCCGACCGCAACCGGCACGCGCACGGTCGTCACGCTCATGCGCAGGTCCGGCGCGTCGAGCACGCGACGTGTCTCCGCAATCACCTTGACCTCCTCCTCGGTGTCATCGCCCTGCATGGCCCAGCCGCCCGGGATGACGTTGGCATGGAGGACATGCGGGTAGACGTTCGCGACCGGCGTTGCCCCCGCGGCGTCGTCACGAAGCTGCGCTTGCAACTCGTCGGCGAGGCCGAGCCCGGCGCCGGACGCTGCCTGGTACGTGGCGACCGTGACATGACGCAGCCCGTAGGCGCGTTGCAGAGGCGCCAGCACGATGCTCAGTGGGATCGCGACGCAGTTGGGGTTGGCCACGATGCCGTGATGCAGGGCAAGCGTCTCCGCGTTGACCTCCGGCACGACCAGCGGAACCTCGGGATCCATGCGGTATGCGCTGGATTTGTCAATGGCAACGCCACCGGACCCGGCAACCCCCGGCGCATGACGCCGCGAGTTCGCCGCGCCCGACGCGAAGAAGACGATGTCCGCGCCCTCGAGCGAACTCTCGGCGAGCTCATGCACCTCGAGGTCGCCGACGTGCGTGTGCACGCGCTTACCGGCGCTGCGCGCGCTCGCGTAGAGGTGCAGCGCCGAAGCCGGGAACGAGCGCTCGCCGAGGATGCGCACGAGCGTGCCCCCGGCGGCGCCGGTCGCACCGACGACGGCGACGACCGGCCCATCAGACCGCAACGGGACGTTCCCTATGCGGGCCCGCCGGCACCGTTGCCGCCGGCTTCCTGCTGCCTGGAGAGCTCGCGGATTGCCTCGCGACGCGAGAGGTTCACGCGTCCTCGGTCGTCGACCTCGATCACCTTGACCATGATCTCGTCGCCGACGTTGACGACGTCCTCGACTTTGTCGACATGGTGCTCGGCGAGCTGGCCGATGCGAACCAGGCCCTCTTTCTTCGGCATGATCTCGACGAAGGCGCCGAAGCCCATGAGGCGCGACACCTTGCCCTTGTAGATCCGGCCGATCTCGATGTCATCGGTGAGGTCGTGGATCATCGCCATCGCCTGCTCGCGGGATGCGGCATTCGCCGACGCGATGAACACTCGTCCGTCGTCCTCGACGTCGATCTGCGCACCGGTCTCCTCGACGATCTTGCGGATCATCTTGCCGCCTGGGCCGATGATGTCGCGAATCTTGTCGGGGTTGATGTTGATCACTTCGATGCGAGGCGCCCACGGGCTCAATTCGGCGCGAGGCGCTGCAAGCGCTTCGGCCATCTTGCCGAGGATGTGGAGACGGCCGACCCGAGCCTGCTCGAGCGCCCGCTCCATCAGGTCCCAGCTGAGACCCTTGATCTTGCAGTCCATCTGCATCGCGGTGATGCCCGTCTGCGAGCCGGCAACCTTGAAGTCCATGTCGCCGAGCGCGTCCTCCATGCCCTGGATGTCGCTGAGGATCGCCGCGTGCTCGCTGCCTTCATCGGTGATGAGGCCCATCGCGATGCCGGCAACCGGCGCGATGAGCGGAACGCCCGCGTCCATGAGCGCGAGGCACGAGCCGCACACCGATGCCATCGACGTCGAGCCGTTGCTCGAAAGGATCTCGGTGACGATGCGCACCACGTAGGGGAACTTCTCCTCCTCGGGCATCACGTTGTGCACCGCGCGCTCGGCGAGTGCGCCGTGGCCGATCTCGCGACGGCCGGGTGAGCGCAGCGGACGCGCCTCCCCTACCGAGTACGGCGGGAAGTTGTACTGGTGCATGAAGCGCTTGAAGTTCTCGAGGCCGAGGCCGTCGATTTTCTGCTGATCCTGGCCGGAACCGATCGTGACGACCGAGAGCGCCTGCGTCTGCCCACGGGTGAACAGCGCCGATCCATGCGTGCGTGGCAGCACGCCGACCTCGGCCCAGATCGGCCGGATCTCGTCGGTACGGCGTCCGTCCGGACGGATGCCCTCTTCGAGGATCGCTGCGCGAACGGCCTTCTTGACCTCGGACTCGTACGCCTTGCCGATGTCGGACCGCCCGTCGGGGAACCGCTCCTCGAGCGCGGACGCGGTCTCCGCCTGGAGCTGGTCGATGGCGGCTTCGCGCGACGCCTTGTCGGGGTTGCGAGCTGCGCTGCCGACACGCGATGCGACGTACTCGTGCACTGCCGCGGTGATGTCCGGCGACACCTTCTGCGACGGATAGCTCATGGTGGGCTTGCCGATCGCGTCGTGCATGCTGCGCTGGAACTCGACGAGCTTGCGAATCTCGTCGTGCGCCATGCGCAACGCCTGGAGCATCACGTGCTCGGAGATCTGGTGGGCGCCGGCCTCGACCATGACGATCGCGTCCCACGTCCCCGCGACGATCAGGTCGAGCTCCAACTCATTGATCTGCGTGAGAGTCGGGTTGAGCAGCAATTGCCCGTCGAGCATGCCGACGCGGACGCATGCGACCGGGCCGCCATGCGGAATCCCGCTGATCTGCAACGCGCACGACGCGCCGGTGACCGCGAGCGTTGCGGGATCCTGCTCCTGGTCGCTGCTCAGCACCGTCGCGACGATCTGGACGTCGTTGCGGAAGTCCTTCGGGAAGAGCGGCCGCATCGGCCGGTCGATCATCCGGCTCGTGATCGTGGCGGCCTCGCTCGGCCTGCCTTCACGACGCGGGAACGACCCGGGGATGCGTCCGACTGCGTAGAGCTTCTCTTCGTAGTCGCATGTCAGCGGGAAGAAGTCGATGCCCTCTCGCGGTGCTTTCGATGCGACAGCCGTGACGAGGATTGCCGTGTCACCGAGCCGCAGCATCACGGCGCCGTTCGCCTGCTCGGCGATGTAGCCGGTCTCGACGACTAGGCGCTTGCCGCAGTAGTCCGTTTCAAATGTTTTCTTGAGATTGTCGGGGATGGCCACGCGTGTCTCCTGGTGGTGACCCGCGCCGGAAAGGCTCCGCTTCGCCGCGCTCTGCAGTGGTGAGGTGTTGGGGACTGGGCATCAGGGCTTCGGCTCGCGCTTTCGCTGCGTCACCGCTTCCTGACACACGGACCCCAACGTCTCACCTGTGAGTGCGACGTCGCCGGAAGGTACCGGCTCCGGGTCGGTTGATGGTGTGTGTTTCTTGGGTCTGATTAATGGTCGCGACTGACACTATCGGCGCAGACCGAGGCGCCCGATCAGTGCGCGATAGCGCTCGACGTCGGTACCCGAGAGGTAGTCGAGCAACCGGCGGCGCTGGCCGACAAGCTTCAGCAAACCACGGCGCGAGGCGTGGTCTTTCGGGTGATCGCGAAGGTGTTCGGTGAGCGAGCTGATACGTTCAGACAGCACTGCCACCTGGACCTCCGTGGAGCCGGTGTCCGTTTCGTGGCGCCGATGCTCCGCGATTATCTCGGATTTGGATCTAACGATTGGCACGATTGTTCGCCGCAAGTCTAACAGGAGACATCGTTCAGGGGCCTTTCCCGGGACCCGGGGCGCAGATGCGGATGGCGGATGGCAGGCAGGTCAGCGTCGCCGGGGTGGTCCCGACCTGCTCGCCTTCAACGTCAAAAAGCATCGGGGCATCCTCGCAGGAAACCCGAACAACCCGCGCTCGATGGACCTCCACCTCGCGCCGTCTGACATGGCGGCCGCGATACAGCGACGGGATTCCGGTGAGCGCTCGCGTCCTGCCGGTCTCTCCGATGATCACCACGTCGAAGCGCCCGTCGTCGAGCTCCGCGTCGGGTGCGACGCGCATGCCACCGCCGAAATACCGTCCATTCGCGATCACCACGCTGCGCACATCGCGTTCGCTCGTGACCCCGTCCACGGTAACCCGCGCCACGCGTGAGGAGTATCCCCAGAGGGTCGCGAGCGACGCGCCCAGGAACATCGCACTGCCGCGGACGCCGCCGCGTTTATGCGAGCTCCGGTTGATCCGCGCTACCACCTCACCACCCATGCCGCAGTCCGCGATGTTGATGAAGAAGCGACGCGTGCCGCCGTCGAAATCCACGCGTCCAACGTCGATCGACCGCTGCGATCCGGACGCGATCAATCGCGCTGCAGCGTCGAGTTCCGGAGGGGATGCCTGCCACCCTCCGGAAGTCGCCGCCCGTCCCGCTCGGCAGGAGCGCGATGCTCGCCTCGCCGCCTATTGGATCTCCCGCGGGGTCGAAGAATCCGTTCACCGCCTCGTTGAGGGTCCCGTCGCCTCCCACGACGAGGATGGTGCGATAGCCCCCGGCAAGCGCGTCACGAACGGCGTGCGTCGCGTCACCCTCGGCAGTGGTCCGGTGCAGGTCGAACGTGACGCCGGCTGTGCCGAGCGCGGCTCTGATCGCCGGCCAGTTCCGGTGAGTTCTGCCGCCGGCGCTCGCCGGGTTCAGCACGAGGAACGCGGGGGTGCTCACGCGGGCGGCGTGGAACGCCGCACGATCTCGCGGGTCTGGGCGATGTCGCGAGCCATCGCCGCCTTGAGCGCGTCGATCGACGCGAAGGCGCGCTCGGCGCGAATCCGGCGGATGAGCGCGAGCCGCGCCGTGCGCCCGTAGAGGTCGCCGTCGAAGTCGATCACATGCGCCTCGACGGTGACCGACCCACCGCCGAAGGTCGGGCGTGTCCCGATGCCGGTGGCCGCCGGGCGCCAGCCGTCGCCAAAGTGCAGCCAGCCCGCGTAGACCCCGGCCGCCGGGATGCATCGCGATGGATCGACCCCGAGGTTGGCGGTCGGCACGCCGAGGCCGGCGCCCCGTCCCTCGCCGCGTTCGACGATGCCGTCCAGGACGTACGGTCGTCCGAGCATCGCGGTGGCTTCGCCGAAGTGGCCGGTCGCGATCGCGTCGCGGATCCTTCCCGACGAGACCGGCAGGCCTCCGCGCATTGCAGGTGCGAGCGTGGTGACCGTGAAGCCGCGGCGCGCGCCAAGGCGCTGAAGGAACTCCAGGTTGCCCTCGCGTCCGCGGCCGAGCGCGAATCCGGGGCCGACGATCAGCCGGCGCATGCCCAGGCTGTCGGTGAGCCTGCCGGCGAAGCGATCGGCGCTCCAGGCGCTCAGTTCGGGGGTGAACGGCACGACGACGACAGTGTCGGCGCCGTTCTGGCCGAGCAGTTCGATACGGTCGCCCAGGCTGGAGAGCAGCGGCGGGCAGCCCGAGGGGTCGACGACGCAGCGTGGATGCGGGTCGAACGTCACCGCCACAGCGGTCATGCCTTCGCGGGTCGCCGCGGCGCGCACGCGTCGCAGCAGCCGCTGATGCCCGACGTGGACACCGTCAAAGCTGCCGATCGTCACAACCGCCCCGGGGCCGGCGAAGCCGGCCGCCGGAAACGCATGGAGCAGTTCCATGGGCCTGTCAGCCGGCCAGCACCTTGGTCGGGCGCAGCAGGCCTCCGTTGAGCTCGCCGATGCCGATCATCTCGCCCGAGGAGTCGTGCATCCGACACTCCCCTGCCACGTCCGGCAGGATCGTCCGCGGCAGCCAGATCGACTGGCCGCGCCGGATCTGTTGGACCTGCGCCGGTCCGAGGTGCACGAGCGGCAGGTGGGCCACGGCAACGTCGGGTGGCAGCAGCGCGGGCCAGGGATCATCCATGGCAGCGAGCGCATCGAGGGTGATCGACTTGCTGAGCCGGAGCGTCCCGTAGCTCGTCCGCGAGAGCCAGCCGAGCAATCCACCGGTCCCGAGCGCATCGCCGAGGTCCGAGGCGAGCACGCGCATGTACGCGCCCTTGCCGCTCACCACGACGATCTCGGCTTCCGCAACCGCTCCCGGCCGGAAATCGACGAGCTCGGCGGAGTGGATGACCACCCGGCGCGGTTCGCGGACAACCTCCTCGCCGGCGCGAGCCAGCTCATACAGGTGCCGGCCTTCGTGGCGCACCGCCGAGTGCATCGGCGGGATCTGATCGATCTCGCCGATGTAGTGCAGGAGCTGGGCGCGGATCTGGTCCGCGGTGACGCCGCCGGCGTCGGCACCGGTCACCACGACACCTTCGGTGTCGCCGGTGTCGCTCCGCTCGCCGAGCCGGACGATGCAGTGGTACGTCTTGGGCTGCGCGTGGAAGTAGTCGACGAACCGCGTGGATCGGCCGACGCAGATCGGCAGGAGTCCCGTCGCCGTCGGATCAAGTGTTCCGGCGTGGCCGACGCGTCGCTCACCGAGGATGCGGCGTACCTGGCGGATCGCGTCGAACGACGTGATCCCTGCGGGCTTGTCGAGCGGGAGGACTCCACCTCTGCGCGCGACAGCAGACCCTGGACGAGGGCCGGCGCCCGGCGCGGCGACGCCGGTCACCGTACTGGGTCGAGCAACCGGCGAGCCACCTCGAGCACCTTGCGCTCCGCGACGGGAAGCGAATCGGCGAACTCGGCGCCCGCAGCTCGGCGGTGGCCGCCGCCACCGAACGGCGTGCAGACGTCGGTCGCGTCGATGGGCTCGCGGGTGCGCACGCTGATCTTGGTGCGGGCAGCGGGGGTCTCCTTGAAGAGGATCGCGATCTCCATGGTGCCGATGCTCTGGAGGGTGTCGATGATGCCCTCCGAGTCCTGCAGGTCCGCACCGGTCTCCTCGAGCATGGCGCAGGTCACCTCGGACCAGAGCAGGCGGCCGCCCAACTCGGAGCGCATCTCGGCGACGGCCATGCCTTCGAGACGCACCTGGGCGAGGGAACGCGACTTGTAGCTCTTGAGCGCGACCCATCCGGGGTCGGCACCAGCCGCAACGAGGGCCGCGGCCAGCCGGAGTGCGGCCTCAGTGGTGTTCTCGTGCCGGAAACCGCCGGTGTCCGTGAACAGTGCCGCGTACAGGTTGGTGGCAACTGACGGGCTGATCGGGGCCCCGAGCGCACGGAGCAGCCGGTAGATCACCTGACCAGTCGCGCTCGCATGCGCGTCGACGAGGTTGATCGTGCCGAAGCCGGTGTTGCTCAGGTGATGGTCGATGTTGACCACGGTGCCGGCGTGCTCCACCTCGGCGCGCCGCTCGCCGAACCGCCCGAGGGTGGCGCAGTCGAAGGTGAAGACGGTGTCGCCGAGCGGCGCGCCGCCGACCTCGACAGTCTCGAAGCCGGGAAGGTGCTCGATCAGGCGAGGAAGCGGCTCGGGCACGACCACGCGGACGGTCCGGCCCAATGAGCGGAGCGCGATCGCGAAGGCAAGGGCGCTCCCGAGGCTGTCGGCGTCGGCGTCCTTGTGTGCCAGGCACGTGATCTCGTCGGAACGATCGACGATCGCGCGGATCGGCTCCACCACATCCTCGAGGGTCGGCCACACGGCGGGGGCGACAACGGTCACTCGGGAACCTCCACGGGTGCTTCGGCGGGACGTTCGCCCGCGAGGTCTCTCAGGAGCGTGCTCACCCTCACGCTGTATGAGATCGATTCATCGAGCTCGAAATGGAGCCGGGGGATGCTCCGCAGGTTCTCGAGGCGCCGGCTCAGTTGACCACGAAGGAACCCTTCCGCGTGGACGAGTGCGTCGACGACTCCGTGGCGTTCCGCGTCATCACCGAGGGCACTCACGTCGAGCCACGCTTCACGCAGATCTGGGCTCACCCGGACGCGCGAGATCGATGCGAGACGCACGCGCGGATCCTTGATCCCGGTGATCATCATCGCCGAGATCTCCTCACGAAGCTGCTCGCCCACCCGCTCGCGGCGCGGGCTGCGCGCCCCGGAGCGAAGCGTCATGCGTTCTGCTGCTCCATCGTGAACGCTTCGAGGATGTCGCCCTCGTGGAAGTCGCTGAAGTCGGCGAGGGTGATGCCGCAGTCGTAGCCGTGGGTCACCTCGCGGACATCGTCCTTGAAGCGCTTGAGCGCATCGATGCGGCTCTGGGCGATCTCCTTGTTGTCACGCAGCACGCGGCACGTCGCGTTTCTCGTGATCCTGCCGTCCAGGACGTGGGAGCCAGCGATCGCGGGCTTGCCGTCCACCTGGTAAACGCGGCGAACTTCGGCGCGGCCCTGCGTGACTTCGATCATCGTGGGCTGGTAAAGGCCCTTCACGGCCTTCTCGATGTCGTCGGTCACCTGGTAGACGACGTCGTAGAAGCGAACATCGACGCCCTGCTCCTCGGCGGCGGCTCTGGCATGGTCGTCGGGTCGGACGTTGAAGCCGATGACGATCGCGTCGGTGACCGCGGCCAGATTGACATCGGACTCGCTCACCGCCCCGACCCCTTCGCCGACAACCTTGATCTTGACCGTGGGGTCCTGGATCTGCGTGACCTGGCTGCGCAAGGCTTCGAGCGAGCCGTTGGCCTCGGCCTTGAGCACGAGGTTGAGCGACTTCGTGTCGCCTTCCGAGATGTTCTGAGCGAGGTCGGCGAGCGTGATGCGACGGACCGGCTGCGCCAGCCGCTGCTTCTCGGCGAACCCGCGCTGTTCTGCCTTGGAGCGGGCACCGCGCTCGGTCTCGACGACCTCGAAGATCTCGCCGGCCATCAACACGTCGGAGAGGCCGGTGACCACGACCGGCGTGCTCGGCCCCGCTTCCTTGACGCGCTTGCCGGTGTCGTCGATCAGCGCGCGCACCTTGCCGAAGGCGGAGCCTGCGACGAGGTTGTCGCCGACGCGAAGCGTCCCGTTCTGGACCACGAGCGTGGCTATGGCGCCGCGACCGCGCTCGAGGTGCGAGTCGATGACCGTCCCCACGGCACGGCCGCTCGGATCTGCCTTCGGCTCCACCAGGATGTCGGAGACGGTGAGCACGCTTTCGAGCAGATCGTCTATGCCTTCTCCGGTCCGGGCGCTGGTTCTCACCACGGGGACATCGCCACCGTAAGGCTGCTCGGCAACGACGCCACGCTCGGCGAGTTGCTGGAGCGCTCGATCCGGGTTCACCCCGTCCTTGTCGATCTTGTTCATCGCGACGACGATCGGGACACCAGCGGCGTGGATGTGCTGGATCGCCTCTTCGGTCTGCGGCATGACCCCGTCATCGGCGGCCACGACCAGAATCGCGACGTCGGTCACGTCCGCGCCCCGGGCACGCATCGCCGTGAACGCCGCATGACCCGGGGTGTCGATGAAGGTGATCAGGCGGCCGTTGCGCTCGACCTGGTATGCGCTGATCACCTGGGTGATCCCGCCCGCCTCGCCGGCGGCCACCTTGGTCTTGCGCACTGCGTCGAGGAGCGATGTCTTGCCGTGGTCGACGTGGCCGAGCACCGCCACGATCGGCGGCCGGGGCGCCAGCGTGCCAGGAGCGGCATTGGAGAGATCGATCAAGGGATGCTTCCGCCGGCCTTCGCCAGGAGCGCTGCCGTTGGACTGCTCCGCCGCCGCTTCCTCGGACTCCGCTTCGAAGCCGAAATGATCTGCGGCAAGCGCCGCCGTGTCGAAGTCGACCGACTGGTTCAGCGCGGCCATGACCCCGTTGCTCATCAGGTACTTGATCAGTTGGGCGCCGGACACCTCGAGGCGTTCGGCGAGCTCAGCGACCGTGAGGCCTGCCGGCAGGGTGACTTTCTTGACCGTTGCTATGTCGATTCCTCCATGACGAGGTCCCGCAGCGCCTCAGCGAGGGCGGGCTCGTCGATTACATCATCCCCGACCCGTAGCGAGCGCGCCAGGGATCGGTGCCGCCGGGACTGGCGTAAACAGGTGATACCCGTTTCCCGGCAGAGATACGCGCCCCTTCCGGGATAGCGGCCAGAAGGGTCAAGGGTAACCCGCCCGGAGGTTGCGACGAAAGCGAGACGGACCAGATCGGCCTTCTCGCGCACCTTCCGGCAGCCGGCGCAGGTCCGGAGCGGCTTCTTCGTGGTCAGCGCGGGCCGTCCTCATCCTGGCCGCCCGCGACTGTTTCATCGGCGCCGATGTCGATCCGCCAGCCGGTCAGCCGGGCAGCGAGACGGGCGTTCTCCCCTCCCCGGCCGATCGCCAGGGAGAGCTGATCGGCCGCCACCGAGATGTGCGCCGTACGCGACTCTGCGTCGAGCTCGACGCTGCGCGCGGTGGCGGGGATCAGTGAGTTCATGACGAAGGTCGACGGATCCGCAGACCACGCGACGATCTGGACCTGCTCCTCGCCGAGCTCTGACGTCACCGCCCGCTGGCGCACCCCGTTTCTCCCGATGCACGCTCCCTGGGGATCGAGATCGCCGTCCGGGGCGTCCACCGCGACCTTGGTCCGGCGGCCCGGATCCCGGGCGATGGCACGGACGACCACCTGCCCGCTCTGCAGCTCCGGGACCTCCTGCTCCATGAGGCGTTGGACCAGCTGCGGGTGGGACCGGGACACGACCACGAGTGCGTCGGGCCCCTTGCGGCGTCCCTCGACGATGACCACCTTGATGTGGTCGCGGATGGCCAGGCGCTCGCCGGGGATCTGCTCCTCCGGCGGGAGCATCCCGGGCACGCCACCCGCGTCGACGTACCAGATGCTCCCCATGCGGCGCTCGACGATGGCGTCGCGCAGCACGCCGCGCTGGCTCGCCCCCTCGCCGAGGATCCGGCGCTGCTCGACGCTCGCGAGACGTTCGGCGACTGCCGTTCGCGCGGCGGCCGCTGCCTGTCGCGGAAAGTCGGGGACGTCGACCGGCAGCGTGACCTCGGCGCCGTCCTCGTCAAGGCGATAGACAACGAAGGTGCCGGACTCGAGATTCACGCGAGCCCGGACGCTGGGATCGTCCTCCACCAACCGGCGGTAGGCGGTGGCGACCCCCTGCTCGACGGCGCTCGTGATCTCGGCTTCACTCAGCGGCGTCGCAGCGGCAAGGTCCCGGAGCGCGGTGAGCGTGACCGCGGGCGCCGCCATCAGATATCGACGACGATGCGCGCCGCGAGCACTGCGTCAAGCGAGAAGCCGGCAGCCCGCGTCTTCTGACGGTCACGCACCTCGATCTCGGCGTCGCGGCCGGTCACCGATACGAGCCTGCCTTCGAGGACGACCTCTGCGTCTCCGTCGCGCAGACGGACATTGACTCTGCGTCCGACGGCTGCCGTCCACTCCTCAGGGCGGCGAATCGGGCGCTCGGCGCCTGGTGAGCTCACCTCGAGCCGGTATGGATGATCGATGGGATCGCTGACATCGAGCACCGCCGAAGCCGTGTTGGATGCGAGCTCGCAATCGTCGAGGGTGACGCCGCCGCCGTCGCGGTCGATCGTCAACCGCAGCACGGCGCCACGGCCGCGTCCCGACCAGTGCACGTCGAGCAGTTCGATGCCGAGGTGGTCGAACGACGGCCGCAGCAGGGACGCAATCAGGGAGACGTCGTCGGTGTTCATATGTGGTGCGCTGGGCGCGGGTCGGGCCTTAAACGGTCCGGGGTGTCACCCGCCTCCGACCGGCCGGCGGCGCGACAGTCCGAGTGCCGCGCGCTTTCTCCCATGCGACGAGCAGCGTGCTGGCGTTGAAGATCGAGCTGTATGTGCCGGTGACGATGCCGATCAACAGTGCGAGCACGAACCCGCGAATCGAGTCGCCGCCGAAGATGACCAACGACAGCAGCACGAAGACGACGGTGAGCGACGTGTTGAGCGACCGCGTCATCGTCTGCACGGTCGAGAGATTGATCACCTGGTCAAACGTCAACCGAGGCCCGACACGCAGATTTTCGCGAACGCGATCGAACACGACGATGGTGTCGTGGATGGAAAACGCCACGGAGGTCAGCACAGCGGTGACAAAGAGTGAGTCGACCTGACCTAAGTCTGAGAAGTGGCCGAGGATCGCCCAGATGCCGGCGAGCACGAACACGTCGTGGAGGAGCTTGAAGAAGGCGCATGCGCTGAACCGCCACGGCGAGATTGCCCGCTGCCGGCGAAACGCGAACGCGAGGTAGATGGCGATCGCGCCGGCGGAGACGAAGATCATGATGATCGCGCCCGTGACGAGGCTCGCCGCGATCGTCGGTCCGACCTGTTGCACGCTGATATCCGGTTGCGAGTTCGTAATGGTCGCAATCGTGAAGTTGCTGTTGAGCGTGTTCTGGATCTGGATGATCTGCTCGCTGTCCGACGGGAGCGTGGTGATGGCGAAGCGACTCTTTTCGTTGCCCGTCGTGCCCTCCGCCTGCACCTGCGGGCGCAGGCTGCCGAACTGCGTATCCATGAGCGACGCGACCTGGCCCTGCGACACGTTCTTCGCGAAGCCCACGTCGATGACGTTGCCACCCTTGAAATCGATGCCGAGGTTGAAGCCCCAGAACAGGATCGCGAGGATGCCCGGGATGATGACCGCGAGTGACCCGAGGAAATACCAGTTGCGGTTCTTCACGATGTCGAACCGGCCCCGCGGCGGATGCTCTGCGAACTCCTCGTGGATCTCCGTATACAGGCGCGGGTCGCGCCCGATTTTCCAGTTGAGCACCCAGGCGAACAGCGACCGCGTGATGGTGATCGCGGTGAAGAACGAGACGATGACTCCGATGGCCAGCGTGATGGCGAAGCCGCGGATGACGTCGGTGCCGAAGATGCCGAGGATCGTGCACGTGATCAGGGTCGAGATGTTGCTGTCACGAATGGCAGGAAATGCGCGGCGGAAGCCGGTTTCCACGGCGAGGGGCACACTTCTCCCATGGCGTAATTCATCACGGGTGCGTTCGAATATCAGGACGTTGGCGTCCACGGCCATGCCGACGCTGAGGACGAAACCTGCCAGTCCTGCGAGTGACAGGGTGACGGGCAGCAGCTTGAACACCGCCAGGACGACTGCCGCATAAATGATCAGGGCGAGCGTCGCGAGGACGCCCGGGAAGCGGTAGTAGCCGATCATAAAGATGACGACGATCAGCAGGCCGATGCCGCCGGCGACCAGCGACAGGGTCACCGACTGCTGACCAAGCGTTGCGCTCACCGTGGTGCTTGCGACCGTCGTGATCTCTGCAGGCAGCGCGCCGGCGCTGATCTGGTTGGCGAGCAGCGTCGCCTGATCGTTCGTGAAGTTGCCGGTGATCTCGGTCTGGTTGCTCTGCCCGCCGCCCTGGACCACGGGTGCCGTGATGACATCGTTGTCGAGGAAGATCGCGATCTGCGACGTCGGCGGCGGTGAGGATTCGTTGGTCAGGTACTGGTTGTAGGCGGCGGTGGTGATCTTCGACCACTCGGCCGCGCCGGCCCCATTGAAGTTGATCTCGACCGCGATCTGATTGCTCGTGGTGTCAGTGGTGACCGACGCAGTGTTGACGTCCGTGGCCTGGAGGTTCTGGTCGATCTTCCAGTGGTACCCGGTCGGATAGTCGAGGGTGTTGTCGAACTGGGAGACGTCATAGTGCCCCTGCTGGTCCGCGACCAGCGCCGCGCTCGGCGGATTCGTCGCCTGGCCGGTAACCGGAGTGGCGAAATACAGCCGCGAAGTGGTTCCGATCGTGTCGACCGCCTGCGTGAGGCTGACACCCGGCAGCTGCACGAGGATCTGGTCGTCGCCCTGGGCCTGGACCGAGGCCTCGGAAACGCCGAGCGCGTTGACGCGAGCGTCAAGGATCGGGATCGTCGCCTGCTGCGCTGTGGCGAGCGACGCACCATTCGGAGGACCGTTGCGACAGTCAATGTTCGGGTTGTCGAACCCGTGGCAGATCTCGATGGTCAGCTCGGTGCCGCCCTGGAGGTCGAGGCCTTTGTGGATGTAGAGCTGCCGACCGAGGAAGGTCGGCGTGGACGTCAGCGTCGTGCCGAGTGGCTGGTGGACGACCAGGTAACGATAGATGAGGCTGTAGCCGTCAATAAAGAAGGCGCCCACCACCACGAGGAGGACGACAGCCAGGCGGAAACGCGTGATCCTGAACACCTGGCGTTCAGTCTACCGGGGACCTGAGCGGAGCCGACCATCCCGCTCGGCACGGAATGAGGCAAAGGTGCCGCTGCAGATGGCCGAACGCGCCCCCTCCATCAGCCGCGAGAGGTGCGTGATGTTGTGGAGGCTCACCAGCCGGTGGGCAAGAATCTCCCCAGACTGGAAGAGGTGGCGCAGGTAGGCGCGCGTGAACCCAGTGCAGGCCGCACACGGGCACTCCGGGTCGATCGGCTCGAATGCATCACGAGCAGCCGCGTTCCGAAGCGAGAGGCGTCCGTCCGGAGTCATCGCGCTGCCGTTGCGCGCGAGGCGGGTCGGCACGACGCAGTCGAACATGTCCACGCCGAGCGCGATGGCGGCAAGCAGTTCGGAATCGGTCCCGAGACCCATGAAGTAGCGGGCACGGTCGGGCGCAAGCTCGGCGACGCTCGCCTCGGTCATGGCGAGCATGGTCTCGACCGGCTCCCCCACCGACAGCCCGCCAATCGCGACGCCGTCGAAATCGAGGCCAGAGATGAAGCGCGCGGAGTCGCGCCGAGCGTCTGCGTCGAATCCTCCCTGGGCGATGCCGAAGAGCAGGTGCCCGTTGCCGGGGTGGGCAGACCTGCACCGCTCGGCCCACCGGTGCGTGCGTTCGGTTGCCTCGCGCGCGAAGTCGGCCGCAGTGCCGTGGGCGACCGGATGATCGAGGCACATCACGACGTCTGCGCCGAGCCGGGCCTGGTTGCGCACCGCATCCTCAGGAGTGACCCGCAGCCGCGAGCCGTCGTACGGCGACACGAACGTGGCGCCGTCGTCGTCGACGGCTGCAACCTCCGCCAGGCTCACCAGTTGATAGCCACCGCTGTCGGTGAGGATCGGATGGTCCCAGCCCATGAATTTGTGGAGCCCGCCCGCCTGCTCGATCAGCTCGATCCCGGGGCGCAGCGCGAGGTGATATGCGTTGCACAGCAGGATGTCGACGCCCGTCGCGCGCACCTCGTCGGGGTGCAATGCCTTGACCGTCGCATGCGTTCCCACAGGCATGAATGCCGGCGTTCGCACATCGCCATGCGCAGTCGACAGGACGCCGGTGCGTGCATCGCCGTCACCCGCTCCGACCACGAATGCGGTCATGTCTGCGCGTGCCAGCAGAGCATGCAATCGCCGAGGGACAGGAATCGATATCCCGCGTCGAGCGCGTGCGCGTACGCCGCCCTCCAACGCTCGTCTCCGATGAACGCGGCGAGCAGGACCAGCAGCGATGAGCGCGGCTGATGGAAATTCGTCAGCAGGCCGTCCACCGCGCGAAATGCATGGCCTGGACGGATGAACAGGCTCGTCGCGCCGGAACCGGCGCGCAGCTTCCCGTCCGATTCCGCGCAGGTCTCGAGCACCCTGACGACGGTCGTCCCCACGGCGACGACGCGGCCGCCGGCGGATCGGGTCCGCTCGATGAGCGCAGCCGTTTCGAGCGGCAGCGTGTATCGCTCCTCGTGCATCGGATGGTCCTCGACGCGATCGGCGCGGATCGGAGCGAACGTCCCCAGACCGACGTCGAGCCGCAGCGTGGTCCAGCCGATGCCCGCGTCCCGCAGGCGCTCGATCACCGATGGCGTGAAGTGCAGCCCGGCCGTCGGCGCGGCCGCGGAATCCGGGTCACCGGTGGCATACGTGGTCTGGTACCGCTCGGGATCGCGCAACTCGCTATGGATATATGGAGGCAGCGGTGCAACCCCCGATCGTTCTATCGCGGCATCCGCGTCCGCCGCGTCGAACGTCACGACCCGCCCACCGCGGTGCATTGGCGAGACGCCGACCACGGTCGCCAGAAGGTCATTGGCGACGCGCACTGTGGCGCCGGGTGTCGCCAGCCGCGCGGGACGGGCAAGGCATTGATACTCGCCGCCCTCGTTGCGCGAGAGGACAAGGAGCTCGATGTCCCTCCCATCCGCATCGACGCCGTGGAGTCGCGCCCGCCGCACGCGCGTCTCGTTGACGACGAGCAGATCGCCGGCTTGCAGCAGTGCCGGGAGGTCGCGGAACGCTCGATCCTCGATGCCCCCATCCGGAGGCAGGTACAGCAGGCGCGACGCGTCTCGTTCCGCAAGCGGCTCCTGAGCGATCCGCTCCGCAGGGAGCGGGTAGTCGAAGTCGATGGACCTCAACGCTCGAAGAGCGCGGTCTGCGCCTCTGCTGCCCCCGGAGCGCCTGCCGGTACGGCAGAGACCGAGATGCTGGTATGCGCCCGCGGTGGCCAGCCGGCCGCGCAGCGTCCGGGCCAGCAGGCCGCGGCGGATGAGGAAGGGCTCGACGACGTCCTCGATGGTGTCGGGGTCCTCCTGGACGCTCACCGCGATGGTCTGCACTCCCACCGCATGGCCGCCGAGGGTTCCGCAGAGCACGCCCAGCACCCGGCGGTCCAGCTCGTCGAGTCCGATGGAATCGATGCCGAGAACGTCGAGCGCTGCGGTGGCAACCTCGAGGTCGATCCGCCCGGCGGCACGCACCTGGGCGTAGTCACGAGCACGCCGGAGCAGGCGGTTGACGATGCGCGGGGTCCCGCGGGAGCGGCGGGCGATCATCTCCGCGCCGTCCGGGTCGAGGTCGATGCCGAGGAGGCGCGCCGAGCGGTTGGCGATGGCGACGAGGTCGTCGGTGTCGTAGAAGTCGAGGCGGAAGGTGACGCCGAACCGGTCGCGCAACGGCGCGCCGAGCGCGCCCGCCCTGGTCGTCGCGCCGATCACCGTGAACCGGTTCAGGGTCAACCGCAGCGTCTGGGCGCCGGCACCCTTGCCCGCGACGAAGTCGAAGGCGAGATCCTCCATTGCCGGATAGAGCGCCTCCTCGACCGCGCGGTTGAGGCGGTGGACCTCGTCGATGAAGAACACGTCGCGCTCCTCGAGGCTCGTGAGGATCGAGGCGAGCATGCCCTGGTGCTCGAGCGCGGGACCGCTCGTGAGGCGGATGTTCACCCCCATCTCGACGGCGATGATCTGCGCGAGCGTGGTCTTGCCGAGCCCGGGCGGCCCGTACAGGAGCACGTGGTCCAGGGCGTCCCCGCGCTGGCGTGCGGCTTCGACAAGGATCCGGACCTGGTTCTTGATCGCGGACTGGCCGACGAAATCGTCGAGCGTCCGCGGTCGCAACGCCGTGTCGGCGACGCGCTCGGCCTCGAGTTCCTCGGGACTGACGACGCGCTCGTCGGTCATCGCGAAGCACCGGCTGTATCGAGCCGGCGCAGCGCCGCGCCCACCAGGTCGGCGACGTCGTGCCCGTCGCCGTCGACAGCGATCGCGGCGACGGCGTTGCGCGCCTCGCTCTCGCGGAAGCCGAGGCCGACGAGCCCGGCGATCGCGGCCGCCACTGCCTGGTTCTCATTCGTCGCCGCGGGGTGCTGTGTCCCCGGCGGCTCGAAGGACCCGACCTTGTCGCGAAGCTCGAGGATCACCCGCTCGGCGGTCTTGCGTCCAATGCCGGGAACCGTCGCGACAAGGGCGACATCGCCTTCGGCGATTGCCCGAACCAGCGTCGGCAGCTCGGCCCGACCGAGGATTCCAAGCGCCGCCTTGGGGCCGATGCGTTCGACACCGATCAGGAGACGGAACAATCGCAATTCTTCAGGAGTGACGAAGCCGTAGAGGCGAATCGCGTCGGTGCCGACGCTCGTGTGCACATGCAGTGTCACCTCCGGCTCGTGCGATGTGTGCAGCGCGGCGATGGTGCGTAAATGGCAGAACACCTCGTAGCCGACACCTCCTGTGTCGACAACGACGTGGTCGTCGCCGATCTGCACGAGCGCGCCGCGGATCAGCGCGATCATGGCGTGCTCCGCAGCATCGCGGCGCGCGCGCGGCTGACAGCGATATCGAGCGCACTCTCGCGATGATCGCGGGTGCGCGGCGCACGCGCGCCGAGACTGCCGCGATGGTGATGGCACACCGCGACGGCGCATGCGTCCGCGACGTCGTCGTGGCCTGGAATGTCGGGGACACCAAGGAGATTGGCGACCATGCGCGCAACCTGTGGCTTGCGCGCGGCGCCATACCCGCATACCGCCTCCTTCACCTGCGTTGGCGTGTACTCGGCGACAGGGATGCCTTCGCGAGCGAGCGCGCAGAGCACGACTCCACGCGCCTCGCTGACTCGCATCGCGGTGCGACGGTTCGTTGAGAAGAACAGCTCCTCCACAGCGGCAACCTCGGGTCGCAACGTCGTACATGCGTCGACGACGAGGTCGAAGAGCATCGCGAGCCGGCCCGCCTCACTTGGTTGCGGCACTGTCTCGATACACGTGGCGTGCAGCAGCACGAGGTGTCCTGGAGCGCCGTCGACGATGGCCACACCGGTCCGCGCGAGTCCCGGGTCGACCCCGAGCACTCTCATACCCGCAGGTGCGGGCGGTGGTCAGCTGACAGCGTCAAGGACGTCGTCCGGTATCTCGGCGTTTGCGTAGACCTGCTGGACGTCGTCCTGCTCCTCGAGTGTGTCGAGCAGCCGCAGCACCTGGCGCGCCTGTGAGGCGTCGAGCGGCACCGAGTTCGTCGGGTTCATCGTGACCTCGGCCGAGTTCGATCGAGTAGCTGCGCTCCTCGAGCGTGCGCCGGACCTCCTCGAACCGGGTCGGCGCCAGGGTGACGACGACCTCGTCGCCGTCGACACTGACATCGCCGTCGTCGCCGACATCCACCGCATCGAGCAACTCGAGCGCAAGCTCATCGGGATCGCGTTTGCCCGCGTCGATGGCGATCACGCCCTGCTGGTTGAACATCCAGGCGACGCTGTTTGCCTCACCGAGTGCGCCACCAGACCTGGTGAATGCGTTACGGATCGCCGCGACGGTGCGGTTGCGGTTGTCGGTGAGCGTGTCCACCATCACGGCGACGCCGTGCGGCCCGTAGCCCTCGTACCGGACCTCCTCGAGTTGCACGCCGTCCTTGCCGCCCGCGCCGCGCTGGATCGCGCGATCGATGTTGTCGGCGGGCATGTTGACCTCGCGCGCTTTCTGAATTGCCAGGCGCAAGCGGAAGTTGCCCTCGACGTCCGGTCCGCCTTCGCGTGCGGCGACCGTGAGCTCGCGTGTGACCTTCGTGAAGATCTGCCCGCGACGAGCATCGACGATGGCTTTCTTATGCTTGATTCCAGCCCACTTGCTGTGACCGGACATGGATCCTCCGAGACGAACAGGCGTTCCGATTCTAGCGCAGCCCAGAACCCAGTCTAGACATCACGGTCCTTGTGGTAAGCGGGAGACAGGACTATGGTTAGGAGAGGATCGGCAATCAGACGGAGGTACGCATTCCAATGTTGCAAACCGTCTGGCAGCGTTTCCGGCACGGCCGAGCGGAGGGTTGAGGCCCGGCTGACGGGCCCCTGATCGCACGACCTTCGCGCCCCCGGTCGAGGTCGCTGGGCAATCGGCGACCCCGGGTTGCTTGAGAACGAGCGAGTGCGCGTCGTGCGGCTGTGGCGTTCGCACCGGGCGTTTCCCCGAACCCGGCACCGGTTTCGGTGCCACAAGTAGGCCCGGCAATTTCCACCGGGCTGCCGTATCAAACGGTGTATTGATCTGAGGGGCCGGCACAGTCCGGCCCCTCTCTTTTATCTATGAATCGTCGCCCTCCGAAGCGCGAGGCGCCGGACGAGAGACGGCCGGGTCGCCGAGCCAGCTGAAGCGCAAGGGCCGGTCTGCGGCCTGGCGCAGCCCGATGCGCGTGCCCACGGCGATCGGCGGCGTGCTCGTGCGAGGTGCGATGTGGACGCGCGACGCCGTCTCGAGCAGGTCGATGCCGTTGTCATCCCGCGTGATTGCGAGACCGCGGCACAGGTTGCCGGGGCCGCGGAGGAGCGCAGCCGTTGGGAGGCCCTCGCGCCGTCGAGCAACGACGGTGGCCTCCCCGTCTTCCACAGCGGCAGCGCGGAGGAGCACGGCGCCGGCGACTCCGTCAGCCTCGGTCACGACGTTGGCGCAGTAGTGCATGCCGTACGTGAAGTACACGTAGAGGACCGCGGGTGGCCCGAACATCACCCGCGACCGAGGCGTCGGTCCACGGAAGGCATGCGACGCGGGGTCGCTGGTGCCGAGGTACGCCTCGGTCTCCACGATGCGAGCCACGACAGCAACCGGCTTCCCGGTGTCGACGAGGAGCGAGCACCCAACCAGGTCGCGGGCGACCTCGACGGTCGGTCGCGCGAACCAGTCGCGGATCATCCTGGCTACCGGCGAATCTCCGCGTCGCACCGTTTCGCCAGCGCCGCTGCGATCGTGTCCTGCGCGCGCTGCGCCTCCTCGCCCGTGAGCGTGCGATCTGCGGCCCGGAAGGTCAGCCGGAACGTCCAGCCCTTTCTGCCCGCGCCAAGGCTGCCGCCCCGGTACTCGTCGTAAAGCTCCGCGTGTTCGAGAAGCGGTTCCTGCGCGTCGTTGATCGCGTCGATGGCATCGCCCGCGAGCCTGTCGGCTGCAACGGTGACCGCGAGGTCCTGCACGATGGCGGGAAAGCGCGGCGGCTGCGCAAACCGAACGGGCATTGGCGGCGACGGGACGATCGCGTCGACGCGCAACTCACCCACCGCCACGCGCCCGCGAATCTCGAACGCGGCGGCGGTCTCGAAGTCGAGCTCGCCGACGAGCCCCACCGTGGCGCCGTTGCACTGGAGCGCGGCGCTCCGCCCCGGATGCAGACCTTTCTCGTCGCTGGGGACTGCCCGCAGCGTCGCGCCCGCGAGGTCTGCAGTCAAACGCTCGAAAACGGCCTGTATGCGACGGATGGCACCGGCCCCGTCGTCGGGCGCGCCACTCGCGGCGTGCACAGCGAGACTGAGCAGGAGCGGCTCGAGCGGCAACGGCGGGAGGTCGGCGTCACTGCCGTCGGATGTCGATCCGGGTGCCGGCCCGACACGTTCCCCTTCCCAGAAGGCGCGGCCCAGCTCGAAAAGCATCACGTCGGCGCTGCCGCGATTGACGTTGGCGGCGAGCGCGGCGCACAGCCGCGGGAGCTGCGATGTCCGCATCACGCTCCACTCGTCGCTCAGTGGATTGCGTAACGCCATCGGTTTCCGGCTCCGGCCGAGTCCTGGCAACAATGTGGCATCGCCTGCGGCGACGAACGCGAAGGTGATGGCCTCGTCGAATCCTGCGCCGACACAGGTGTCGCGTATTGCGTCCTCGATCGGCGCATGCGACGCGGTCCCGGTCACGGCGACGCGCCGTCCCGGAAGCGTGCTCGGCACGCGCGAGTACCCGATCATCCGGCCCACCTCTTCGACGAGGTCTTCGCGAAGTGAGACGTCGCGCCGAAAGTACGGCGGCATGACCGTGAGGGTGCCGCCGTCCTGTTCGACGGTGAAACCGAGCCGCGCGAGGGTGGTGGCGATCTCGGTCGCATCGACCGGTATCCCCAGGAGGTCGCCGGTGAAGCGCGCCGTCAGATGGATCGGGCCGAGTTCTGGGAGTGGTCGTGGCCACTGTTCGACGAACCCGCCGAGGACGTGGCCACCGGACAGTTCTGCAATCAGCGAGGCGGCGCGATCGAGTGCCACGGGCGGGAGGCGGTCGCTCAGGCCCTTCTCGAAAAGTGTCGAAGCATCGGTGCGCAGCCCAAGCCGCTTGGACGTTGCTCGAATCGAGGGTCCATCCCAGCTCGCGGCTTCCAGCAGGACCGTCCTCGTTGAGTTGGTCACGGCAGTCGTGAGTTCCGCCGATCACGCCGGATATGCTCGCCGGCGTCTCGCCTGCGCAGACCACCAGGTCGTCGGCGGAGAGTTCGCGGTCGGTGCCGAGGAGGTCGACGACGTGCTCACCGGCGGCCGCGCGGCGGACGACGACGTCCGCGATCTTCGCCCCGCCCACCTCGACGAACCGCTCGAGGTCGAAGGCGTGCAGCGGCTCACCGAACTCGTGGAGGACGAAGTTGGTGACATCCACCACGTTGTTGATCGGGCGCAGCCCGACCGAACGAAGGCGTTGGCGGAGCCATGCCGGCGATGGGCCGACGACCACCCCTTCGATCACGCGAGCCGAGAACCGCGGGCACCCATCCGGGTCCTCGATCCGGACCCGGGCACGCAGCTCCGCAGAGGTGGCCGAGAGGAGTGCATCCGGCACCGACGACGGCGGCTCGCTGAACGCCTCGCCCAGCGCGGCGGCGAGCTCGCGTGCGATGCCGACGTGGCACAGGCAATCGGGCCGGTTGGTGGTGATGTCGAGGTCGAAGATCGTGTCCATGGGGAGCGCTTCGGCAAGCGCCTGTCCTGGCGTCCCTTCCTCGAGGATGAGAATGCCGTCCGCGTCCTCCCCCACGCCGAGCTCGATTGCCGAGCAGAGCATGCCCGGTGACTTGTGGCCGCGGATCGTTCGCACGCCGAGCCGCTCGTCCATCGCGGGTGGCCGCGTCCCTGGCGGCGCGTACGGCACGAGGTCACCTGCCTTGACGTTGGGCGCGCCGGTCATGACCCGCACGGTTCCCGGTGCAACGCTGAACGCGGCGAGCGATTCCGGCACCTCGCCGCCGAGATCGAGATCAGCGAACTGGAGATGGGACGAGCCGGGAACAGGCGAGACGGCGGTGATCCGGGCGACCACGATGCCCTCGCCGCCGATCTCGACTTCGCCCACTTCGGTTCCGGTGTCCACCAGGGCTTTGACGATCGCCGCCACCGGCGCATCGAGGGTGGCGTAGTCGCGCAGCCAGCGCAGCGAGAACTTCATGTCGCCCCGGCCGGGCTATCGGTGACCATTTCGGGGACGAGGAACCGGACGTCGTTGTCATACAGGAGGCGCATGTCGGGGATTCCCCACGCGAGCATCGCCGCCCGCTCGATGCCCATGCCGAAGGCGAAGCCGGAGAAGCGCTCCGGGTCGACGCCCCCATTGCGGAGCACCTGAGGGTGGACCATGCCGCTGCCGAGCAGTTCGAGCCAGCCGCTGTACTTGCAGACGCTGCACCCCGCGCCATGGCAGACGACGCATGCGAGCTCGAGCTCGAGCGACGGCTCGGTGAACGGGAAGTGGTGCGGCCGCCACTGCAAAGCCGATTTCGCGCCGAATAACGAACGCGCGAAGAACTCGAGCGTGCCCTTCAGGTCGCTCACCGCGATGCCCTCGTCGATAGAAAGCCCCTCGACCTGATGGAACATCGGCATGTGCGTGGCGTCGTGGTCGCGGCGGTAGGTCTTGCCGGGAACGATCACGCGCTGCGGCGCTCCGCGAATGAGCATGCTGCGGATCTGCACCGGTGACGTGTGGGTCCGGAGCAGGCGTGAGTTGTCGATATAGAACGTGTCCTGAGCGTCCCTCGCCGGATGCCCCGGCGGCTGGTTGACCAGGGTGAAGTTGTAGCGGTCGTACTCGACCTCGGGTCCCTCCACGGCTTCGAACCCAAGCTGGCCGAAGATGCGCCTGATCTCGCGCGCGGCGAGCGTCACCGGGCTCAGGCGGCCGCGGCGAAGCGGTGGCGCGGGACGTGTGAGGTCGAGCGCCTCGGCTTCCATGCTTCGTGCCCGCGCGGCTCGTTCGATGGTCCGTTGGCGCTCGTCGAGCGAATCGGTGACGCGCTCCACGAGCTCGTTGACCATCTGGCCCATCTGCCGGCGAGCGTCCGGGTCGGCGATCTTGCCGAGACCGCGCCGATACCCGGTCAGCTCACCATCGCCCCTGCCGAGGTATCTGGTCCGCACGGTGTCGAGCGCGGCGAGGTCCTGCGCCGCGGTGATGGCTTCGAGAGCCTCCGCCGCGACGCGGTGGACGTCGGGGGTCACGCCTTGGTGAGAGCGCCCCGCGCGACTTCGACGAGCTGCTGAAACGAGCCCGAGTCCTTGACCGCAATATCGGCGAGCATCTTGCGATTCACCTCGACGCCGGCCTCTTTGAGACCGTGCATGAACTGGCTGTACGCCAGGCCGTTCTGCCGCGCAGCTGCGTTGATGCGCGCGATCCAGAGGCCGCGCATATCACCCTTGCGCTGCTTGCGGTCGCGGTACGCGTAGGCGAGCGAATGCATGACCGCTTCGTTGGCGTTCTTGTAGAGCCGGTGGCGGGCTCCCTGCATCCCCTCCGCCATCTCGAGGATCTTGCGGTGGCGAGCCTTGGCCGTCACCCCACGTTTCACTCTGGCCATTTCGCCCTCCTAAAGGTAGGGTGCGAGCCGGATCACCTTGCGGCGGTCCGACGCAGACACCTCGTGTTGCATGCGGTACGCCCGCTTGCGCTTGGCGCTTTTGTGCTCGAGCATGTGCGAGCGAAACGCCTTGCGCCGCATCACCTTTCCCGTGGAGGTGACACGGAGCCGCTTGGCGGTTCCCTTATGGGTTCGTATCTTCGGCATGGTCCTTGTTGCTCCCTGATTCGGCGCCGTTGTCTTCTACCGGAACGGTGATGCTGATCGCTTCAGCGCCGTTGTCCTCGTCCGGAACGGTGACGCTCATCTCCACTTCCTGCGCCGGACGCCGGTCGTTGGTGTGCTGGTCACCTTTTGCGTGCTTCTTGTTGAGCGGGCTCATGATCATGATCATGTTGCGGCCCTCCACGAGTGGAGTCCGCTCGATGATCGCCACCTCTTTCAGTTCCTCGGCCATCCGGTCGAGCAATTTGCGCCCGTACTCCTGGTGCACCATCTCGCGTCCGCGAAACATGATGGTGAGCTTGACCTTGTCGCCGTCATGGAGGAAGTGGCGGACGGATCCGAACTTCGTCTGGAAGTCGTGCTCCGAGATTTTCGGACGGAGCTTCATCTCCTTGACGTTGATGGTGTTGTGCTCTTTTCGGCTTTCCTTCTCTTTCTTCAGGGCTTCGAACTTGAAGCGCCCGTAGTCCATGAGACGGCACACCGGCGGTTGGGCCTGGGGGGCTACCTCGACCAGGTCCAGTTCACGTTGCGCTGCGAGCTCTCGCGCTCGCTCGATGGTGACGATCCCCATCTGCTCGCCCGTGGTGTCGTCGAACAGGCGAACCGAAGGGATACGGATCTGGTCATTGACCCTGAGCTCTCGGAATGCGATCGGCGCGGCCTCCTTGTGGGTATAAAAAACTGGACAGCGGTTCCGCTATCCAGGGTTCGGGTGCTGGACCTTCAAGGCAAGCCCGGAAGGTGAGGGCCGTACCTGGCGGTCCTGCTTTGCGGCGCCCGGTATGGGCGTCGGCCTCGGAATATAACACGCACGCGGGACGGCCAAACTTCCCGTCACCTCATGGTGATCGGCGGGCATGGACTAGCGCCTCGACGGCTCCTCTCCCACCGAGGACCGGCGACGGCATGACGCCGACGATCTCCCAGCCCGTCTCGGCGATGCCCGCCACGGCGCGGGCGGTGGCAGCGTCGACAGTCTCCGGATCCACCGGGGCACGCGCCAGACGCAACTCGAACATCGGCTTCACGAGGCCGATCAGGTCGGCGCCTGGTGCAATCGCGATCCGGTCGAGCTGCGCCACCGCGGCGGCCAGGGCGAGGTACGAGACATCGATCGTGATCACCTCGATGGTCTCCGGTATGAGATGCGTGTCGAGCGCCGCGACGTTGGTGGCCTCGAGGTTCACCACCCGCTCGTCCTGACGCAGCGACCCCAGCAACTGGCCGAAGCCCACGTCCACCGCGTACACCTTCGCCGCGCCGGATTCGAGCAGGACGCGCGTGAACCCGCCGGCGGCGGCACCGAGGTCGAGGCACACCCTGCCTGCGACATCGACCCCGAATCCCGCAACCGCGGCCCGAAGCTTGGCTTCCCCTCGGAGCGGCGCATGCGTGGTGAGCATCAGGTCCGGCGCCTTCCGGGGCCGGGCACGCCTCACTCGGGACGCCGCTCGCTCACCTCGGCGACCAGGCGGTCGATCAGCTCGCCGGTGGCGACATCCTCCTGCGAGTTGCGCCGCACGTCACGCACGCGCACCACACCGTCGCCTCGTTCGACGTCCCGCTTGCCGATCACCACCACGTACGGAATGCGCTTCAACTCCGCGTCGCGGACGCGCGCCTGCATGCGCTCGCCGTGGCGTTCATCGACGGATGCGCGCAGCCCGCGCGCGCGCATCTCCGCGGCGAGCCCCCTGACGGCTGCCATCACCTCCTCGCTGTCGTCCTGGACCGGGACGATCGCGCATTGCACCGGCGCGAGCCACAGCGGGAAGTGGCCGGCGTAATGCTCGAGGAGGATGCCGAAGAAGCGCTCGATGGATCCGAAGAGCGCACGGTGGATCATGATCGGCTGCTGCTCCGCGCCGGTGTCATCGACGAAATGCAGGTCGAAACGCTGCGGGAAACTGGAAGTCGACCTGGATCGTTGACATCTGCCACGTGCGCCCGATGGCATCGCGTGCCTGCACCGAGATCTTCGGTCCGTAGAAGGCACCGCCGCCGTCGTCGAGCACGAGCGCGAGGTTGCGGCCTTCAGCGGCGAGACGGAGCGCGTTGGTCGCCGACTCCCACTCCTCCATCGTGCCAACCGCCTTGTGCTCGGGTCGCGTCGACAGCTCGAGATAGAAGTCGGTGAGCCCGAAATCTCGCAGCAGGCCGAGCGTGAAATCGAGCAGGGAGACCAGCTCGTCCATCATCTGCTCACGCGCGCAGAAGATGTGCGCGTCGTCCATGGTGAGTCCACGGACGCGCGTGAGTCCGTGAATGACACCGGATTTCTCGTAGCGATACACGCTGCCGAACTCGAAGAGTCGCAACGGCAATTCGCGATACGAGCGCATCCGGCTGCGATAGATGAGGATGTGCATCGGGCAGTTCATGGGCTTGAGGTAGTACTTCGTGCCCTCGTCGAGCTCCATCGGCGGGAACATGCCCTCGGCGAACCATTCGAGGTGACCCGACGTCTTGAACAGATCCTCTTTCGTGATGTGCGGGGTGTTCACGAACGAGTACCCGGCTTCCTCGTGGCGCAGGCGCGAGTAATCCTCCATCAGCTTGCGCACGAGCCCGCCGTTCGGATGGAAGACGGGTAGCCCCGAGCCGATCTCGTCCGGGAAGGAGAACAGGTCGAGCTCTGCGCCGAGCTTGCGGTGGTCGCGCTTGCGAGCTTCCTCAAGTCGATGCATGTATGCATCGAGCTCGTCACGCGTGAACCAGGCGGTGCCGTACACGCGCTGCAATTGTTCGTTGCGCGCATCCCCGCGCCAGTACACGCCCGCAATGCGCAGCGCGCGCACGGCTTTCAGCCAGCCGGTATCTGGCACATGCGGCCCGCGGCACAGGTCGACAAAGTCGCCGGTGCGGTAGATGCTGACCGTTGCCACGTCGTCAGGAAGGCGGTTGATGATGTCGACCTTGAAATCCTGGTGGATGGCGGTGAACATCTCGACCGCTTGAGCCCGCGGCAACTCCTCCTGGACGAACGGGATCTTTCGTGCCGCCAGCTCGCCGACTCGCGCTTCGACGCGCGCCAGGTCGTCGTCCACGAAGTGCCGGCCGTCCGGGAGACGGAAGTTGTAGAAGAAGCCGTCCTCGATTGCGGGACCGACGTCGTACTGCGCGCCGGGGAACAGCTCCACCACTGCAGCGGCCATGAGATGGGCAGCACTGTGGCGCAGGATGTCGAGCGTCGGCTCGGCCGGTGCTGGAAGTGGTGCGCCCGCCTCAGCGGCGTCGTCGACGATCTCGTCTGGCATGAGACGCCGATTCTACGCAGTCCGCCTGCTGCGCCCCCGATTCGAAGTGGCGCGCGCTCAGCCGGTCAGCCGGGACATCCCCGACGGCACGTCCTCTCGCTCCCGGCACAACTCGTTGAGCTGCGCCTCGGGATCGAAGGCCGTGGACTGGAAGTCGAAACGAAGCTGACGCAACATCGGGATGGGACGCGCCGACGCGCGCCGTGCCTGGTTGCGCAAGCGCTCGTGTCGCGCCGGGTCGATGGAGCAACACTTGATGCTGCAGTACTTTGCGGTGGGCTTGTGCACAAGCTCACCGCATCCCACGCGTGCGCAGATGCGGCGCGGCATGGAAGCTCGCTGTGAATGCCTCGACATGCCCGCCTCCGATGTCACCGCCGGAGTGTACGCCGCCGCCATGACCCTCTGTCAACCGTTCCAGCGCGTCTGAAAACGACGCGTTTGAGACGCGCAACCCTGTGCACAGTGTGGACAACTGCGCACTGTGACTGTGCTGTAAGGGACATGCCTGTGCGCAACTTTCGACGAGCGTTTGGAGCGCATGTCGCGCGCCGGTGCATCCGAGATCAGGCGACCGGATGTAACAGTCGTGTCGCTCTTTGCGGGCGCGATCTCAGCCGCCGAGCTCGTCACCCAAGCGAGCAGTGATGCGCGCCGCGAAGGCGTCCATGTCGGCATCCGGCACCCACTCCTCGGGCGGTCGCTTGAGCAGGTCGAAGACCCTCGTGCCGCGAAGTTCCGCCGTTGGACGCGCGACAACGTGCACGTGCACGTGCTCGAAGTGTTCGAGTTCCGCGAGGAACATGACATACGCCTTCGAAACGCCCAGCTCGGCCTCGAGCGCGCGAGACGTCGCCGGGATGAGGCGGCCGAGGGCGGCGCTTTCCTCCGGAGTCAGTTCACCGAGTGACTGCGCGTGCCGGCTCAGGACGAGCACGAGCCACCCGACACGCGCAGCGTTGAACGCGTGCGCAATTCGCCAGAGACCGTCGTCATAGATTTGTTCGCGAGGAGGCAGTTTCGGATCCGCCCCGTGCTCGCAGGAATAACAGCCGGATACGACCTGCTGCGCATCTTGTCCCATTGACACCACACGAAGGTATCAAGAGCGCGCCTGCCTGTGGGCCACAGCCGAGGCAGCCTCCGCGCCGGCGACGTACACGGCGCGGAGGCTGCTGGGTCGGCGGGGTCTGCTAGTGGGTCGCGCCGTCGGCGGCGCCTGCGGACGCCCCCGACAGCTCGCGATCGCCCTCCACCTCGTTGAGCCGTCCCGTCGCCACGTCGTACACGAAGCCGCGAACGTTGTCGCGGTGCGGGATGAATGGACTTGCCTTGATGCGCGCGATCGACTGACGGACGTCGTCGGCCGAGTCAGGGAAGGCTTCGAGCGAGAACGACGGACGGATGCCGGTCTCCTCCTTGATCTGCGCCTTCACCGCGTCGTCGGAGAAGGTCACCATGCCGCAGTCGCTGTGATGGATGAGGATGATCTCCTTCGTCCCGAGCAGACGCTGCGAGATAACGAGCGAACGTATCGCATCGTCGGTGACGACTCCGCCCGCATTGCGAATGATGTGCGCGTCGCCGATCTCGAGACCGAGAATCGCGCTGACGTGGAGTCGCGCATCCATGCACGCGACGACTGCGACACCGCGTGCCGGCGGTAGCGGCGTTGCGCCTTTGTCGAATGTCGCCGCGTAGCGCGCGTTGTTCTCGAGCAGTTCATCAGTGGCAGACATCACATACCTCTTTCGATGTGCGATTTGATTGAACACAAATCGTGATTGACGCCGCGCCGTTCGTGCGCGGCTAGTCGTCGGGTGCCTGGTTAGCGACTACAGATGGCGGAGCCGCAGCAGCCGTGGTCGAGCCAGCGGCAGCGCGTCAATCCGAGAGCCCTGGTGCCCATCGCCGGCGACCGTAGCAAATCCTGACTAGATTAGTCAAGTTTGTGAGCCGGGCATGACGACGGCACGCCACCCTCGTCAGGTCTGAGTGCTCTCCGCCATTGCGCGAAGAGGAGCCGTCGGCGGGTGCGTGCCGTGGCGGAGTTGTCGCGTGGCAGCGGGGTGGGATTGGCGACGCTCATGTGGGCCCGGCGCTGACCAGGTCGATGTCGCCGAGCTGTGATGAGCAGTTGATCGTCAGCAGCTCGCGACGGCCACGCCGAAATCGGAGGCTGCCATCTTCTACACGGGTCGCACTCAACTCTGCGGCCGTCGATAAGTGGACCGTCACACGTCCGCAACCCGTCATGACGCACGATCGCGTACGGTCCGAACAGGATGGGAGAACATTCCTCCGTCACGCCGAGCGGTCGCTCACGCGTCGAGCCGCCCATTGGAGCGTGGTGATGGCGTGCATGCCTCGCGGTGTTGCGCCTGCCGGATCCGGTTCGGTTCGTCGCCGCACCCTGACGGTGGCCCTCGCCGCCGGCACCCTGGTATCGGCATTGGTCAACTTCGGCTCGCCGATGGGCGCTGCAGCGGCTGCGGCGCCAACGGGCTGGTCCGCCTATGTTGCCAATTGGAACTCAGGTACCGTGATGCCTGTCAATCTCGCAACGAGCACGGCGGACACCGCCATCAATGTCGGTGGAGCGCCGGATGTGATCGTGATGGCGCCCGGTGGCGGGACTGCGTACGTCCTGAATGTCGGCGGCACGGTGATACCCATCGACACGTCGACGAACAGAGCCGGGACGCCCATTCAGGCTCCGTCTGGAGATACCGCGTACGGTATGGCCATCGCGCCGGATGGGAAGACGCTCTACGTGACCAACGTCGGGCTAGACGCGACAACTGTCGCGCGGATCGACACGAGTACGAACACCGTTGAATCGCCGATATCGGTCGGAGCGGGGACATATGCAATCGCGATCACGCCAGACGGCACGAAGGCGTACGTGACCGCTCAGCAGCTCGATGCGGTGATCCCAATCGACCTCGTGACCGATGTCGCCGGTGCACCAATCGTCGTGGGCAACGACCCTGATGCCCTTGCCGTAACACCGGACGGTTCGACCGTCTTCGTCGCCAACTACAACGCTCATACCGTCGTCCCAATTGACACCGCGACCAACAACGTGGGGTCTCCGATCACGGTGGGTGGACCACCGACAGATATCGCCATTACGCCGGACGGTACGACTGCGTATATCACCGATAACTCCGGAGAAGTGACACCGATCAATGTGGCGAGCATGACTGCGGGCACACCGATTTCCCTCGCGGGACAGGTTCAGGGGATCGCGATCACGCCCGATGGCGCGACAGCGTACGTTTCCGGATTCGGGACAACAGTGACCCCAATCGACCTTGCCACGGGCACACCCGGGACTCCAATCACGGTGGGGATGGGCGCCGACGGAATTGCTATCACGCCCGACCAGGCTCCCGTCGCGAGACTTTCGGTTGCCGACGCGCCGCTGGGGAGCGCGAGTGTCTTCGACGCCTCAGCCTCGACAGTCGCATACGGCACCATCGCGTCGTATGCCTGGGATTTCGGTGACGGCACCACATTGCACACGACAACGCCGACGGCAACGCATACCTACGCGGCTGCGGGCGAGTACACGGCCACCGTCACCGAGGCGAGCAGCGGCGGCACGTCCACAGCACAGGTCTTCACCGGAAGAACCATGAGTCGAAACGGCGGCCCCTCAGCAGAAACATCCGAAGTCGCCACTGTGGTCGCCCCGGGAGCGTATAGCGCCGTCTTGCCCTTCCGGATCTGCGACACGCGCGCCGCCAACGGCAGCGAATGCACTGGTCACACGCTCGGCACCCGCGGCACCGTCGTGGTCCAGATCACAGGTGTCCACGGACCGGCGCTGCAGACAGTGCCGGCCGGCGCGCTCGCCGTCGTCGTGAATCTCACGGGCATCGACCATGGGACAGGAGCGACCTACCTAGTGGCGTACCCCACTGGAAGCCCGACACCCAGCACGTCCAGCGTCAATGTCGCTGCCGGAGTCGCTCAGGCGAATCTCGCCGTGATCCCTCTTAGCTCGAGCGGCCAAGTCACGGTCTTCAACGCCGTGGGTTCTGCCGATGTCGTCGTTGACGTCCAGGGCTACTTCGCAGCTCCTGCGGGCTCCGGCGAGGTGCCCGGTGAGTTCCATCCGATGCCACCACTGCGTATTTGCGACACACGGGCCGATCAAGGCACCGAGTGTGCGGGCACAGCCGACGATCCACTGCGAGCGAACACCTGGCGACGCGTCGTCCTTTCAGGCCTGCCGCCGGGTGCTTCGATCGGCACGCCTTCCATACCGACGGCTGATGCCGCGGCCGCCGCATTCAACCTCACCGCAACTCAAGCCACCTCGTCGACATATCTGACGGTCGCGCCGCCGAGCATGGCCACCGACGCGTGCCCAACGGCTGCACCAGCGGTGTCAAATGTCAACCTCGCTGCCGGTGTGGCGCTTCCCAATCGCGTCATCTCGGATCTTGGTCCTCACCAAGACGTCTGCATCTACAACGCGATCGGCAGCGTGGATTTCATCGTCGACGTCAATGGCTGGTTCGGCAACGGAAGTGAGACCACGTCACCGCCGGGCGCCCTCTACTACGCGGTTCCCCCTGACCGTATTTGCGACACGCGTGCCGACTCAGGGACGCCTTGTGCCGACAGGCCGTTGACGGGCAATTTCATCGAAACTGTTCAGGTCGCCGGCGTTGGGGTGTTGCCAGCACTGGGAGGCGCTTCGGCGCCGGTCGCGATAATCGCTAACGTAACCGCAGTCGCGGGGAGTGCGTCCACTTTTTTTGTTCTCTACCCGAGCGACGCCACGAGTTGTCCCCGCGCTTCGGATATCAACCCCAATGCCCACGAGGTCATCGACAACCTCACAATAGTCGCTCTGGCGTCGAATGGACCGTCGGCCGGTGCAGTGGACATCTACAACGGTGTCGGCACGATCAACGCGATCCTCGACGTCGCGGGCTGGTTCCAGTAGTTTCCTCCTGACTAACTCGGTATTGGACCCATGAATGGGCGGCTGGTCGACGACAGCGCGGATCTGGCTCTAATCACACCGAGTTAGGCATCGAGGCGGCGCCACTGCTTCGGCACACGCTTCCCATAGACTTGCCGCCCACTGCGATGGGCACGGTGATGATCTCGATATGACGAGCGTCCTTCTGCGCGGCGCGCGTCTTGCGCATCGCGATGCCCTTCAGGACGTCCTGATTCTGGACGGCGACGTGACCGCGATCGGAGGCGTCGAACCCCCATCCGACGTGTCCGAGGTGATCGATCTTGACGGACGCTTCGTTCTCCCCGGCCTCTGGGATCGCCATGTGCATTTCGAGCAGTGGGCCCAGGCGAGTGCGCGCCTCGATCTTTCCGGCGCGGATACGGCAGCTGCTGCGGTGCAGGTCGTCGCAAACTCGATCGCCAATCGCCCACCGGCGCGCGGCGCGACCGTCATCGGATTCGGGTTTCGTGCTGCACTGTGGCCGTCCCCTCCGAGTCGCGCCATGCTCGACGCAGTGTCCGGCGAGACACCCGTTGTGCTCATCAGCGCCGATCTGCACAGCGCGTGGCTCAACAGCGCTGCGCTGCTCCGGTTCGGACACGCCGGCCACGCGAGCGGTCTCTTGCGTGAGGACGACGCGATGCGCGTGATCGCCGAGTCGGGAAATGCCGACGTGGAGACGGTGGATGCGTGGTGTCATTCCGCTGCGCGCGCTGCGGCGGCGCGTGGCGTTGTCGGCATCGTCGACATGGAGAAACCCTGGTCGCTCGGCGCCTGGACGCGTCGGATGGCGGCCGGTAATCACTCCCTTCGCGTCGCGAGCGCCGTATGGCCGGAGCGGCTCGACGACGCGATCGCGCAATCGCTTCGCACTGGACACGTGGTGGATGGCACCGAGGGGCTGCTCACCGTTGGCCCGTTCAAGGTCATCAGCGATGGTTCGCTCAACACGCGAACTGCGTTCTGCCACGACCCGTACGCGGTGTCCGGTGGCGACGAGCGATGAACGTGGCATGCTGCTCGTTTCGCTCGATGCGTTATCGACGCTCATGCGCCGCGCGACCGACGCCGGCTTCGATTGCGCAGTGCATGCAATCGGTGATGCGGCAAATGCGCTTGCGTTGCAGGCGTTTGCGCGAACCGGCGCGCGCGGCAGCGTCGAGCACGCGCAACTGCTCGATGACGCCGATGTGCAGCGCTTCGCGGAGCTGGGCGTTATTGCGAGTGTCCAGCCCGAGCATCTGCTCGACGATCGCGACGTCACCGACCGCTACTGGGCCGACCGCGCCCGCCGGGCATTTCCGTTCCGATCGCTCCTCGACGCCGGAGCGACCCTCGCCTTCGGCTCAGATGCCCCGGTTGCGCCGCTCGACCCGTGGCTCGCCATCGCTGCCGCGGTGCACCGTTCGCGCGATGGGAGACCGCGATGGCACCCTGAACAGGAGATCACCGTGCATGAGGCGCTCACCGCATCGATGCCGCCGGGGCGCCGCGACTTGAGGCTTCGGACTGGAGACGCCGCAGATCTCATCGTTCTCGACCGCGACCCGTTCACTGCGGAGCCGCAGGCGCTGCGCACGATGCCGGTCGCCGCAACGATGCTCGCCGGCGCGTGGACGCACCGGGCCGGGATCTGACCCCTACCCCACCCGAAGCCCGGCCATGCCGCCGTCCACGCCGAGGAGCGTCCCCGTGGTCGCCGCGGAGAGCGGGCTCGCCAGGTAGGCGATTGCGAATGCGATCTCGTCGGCGGTGACCAGGCGGCCCATCGGCTGCCGGGCGCGCAATGCCATCGCTGCTGCCTCGGCGTCGGGAGCTGCGGCAAGCAGGCGTTGCACCCAAGGCGTATCCGCGGTCCCGGGAGTGACGGCATTCACGCGGATTCCTTGCTTGATGAAGTCAGCCGCCATCGCCAGCGTCAGCGAGCGCACAGCGCCCTTGCTCGCCGAGTACAGCGCACGCTGAGGCAGACCGATATCGGCGACCACCGAGCACGTGTTGACGATGGCCGCATGGCTCGACTTGAGCAGGAACGGCAACGCCGCGCGCGTCACCCGGGCGATGCCGATGACGTTGACGTTCAGGACGTGATGCCACTCGTCGTCGTCGTTCTGGGTCACATCCCCCGCAGCGCCGATCCCTGCATTGTTGATAAGGACGTCGATCGCTCCGAGCGCGCTGCCGACGATGTCGATCGCCGAGTCGGTGGACCCTGGATCGGCGACGTCGCAGGGGACTTCCAGCAACGACCCCTGGCTGACCGCTGTGTACGCGCGGTCGAGCACCGCGACCGTCGCCCCGCGCTCACGGAGTTGCGCCGCCGTTGCCGCGCCGATGCCACTCGCGCCACCGGTCACCACCGCGACCAGTCCTTCGAAGTCATTCATGTCGTTGCACCCATTCGGAAAGAGTTCGGATCTACAGACGCGGATCGATGTGGATCTTGGGTCCCCCGGTTGCGTTCTCCGGTCGCCATCCGTCGAGGACGTCGCCGGTCCGATCCAGGCTGACTGTGGCGGCCACCAGCGGGCGGGGGTCGACATCCCCGGACGCGTATCGATCGATGGTTCCCGCCAACCCCTGCGACGCTGCCAGGATGCCGACAGCCGTGACGTCCTTGAGCACCATCGTGCGCGTGTCGATGACACTTGGTGTGGCGGAGATGCCGATATAGACCACGCGCCTGCCCGGCTCCACGAGGTCGAGCGCGAGTGCGGGAAGTTCCGCTGCGTTGGTCGCGTCGATCACCGCATGCCACGCAAGCTGAGGCAATTCGCTCCGCTCCCAGATCCCCGCGAAGCCGAGCGCGCGAGCGAAGTCGAAGCCCTGGTGTGAGCGACCCATGAGATGGACCTCTGCTCCTTCGGCGCGGGCGAACTGTGCGACGAGCAATCCGATCGTGCCGTTGCCGAGCACAAGGACGCGTTCGCCAGGAGCGAACGCTGCGCTGCGCACCGATCGAAGTGCGCTGCCGCCCGGTTCGACCATCGCCCCTGCCGTGTCATCGACGTTGTCGGGCAGTGCCAGGAGAGCAGTCATCGGTACCGCGAGTTGCTCGGCCAGCGCACCCGGGAAACCCCCGCGAATACCGATCTCGACCCGGTCTTCGCACACGTTGTGCCGGCCGGACGTGCAGCGATCGCAGCGCCCGCACCCGATCATCGTGTCGCCGGTCACTCGGCGCCCCAACCAGGCCGCGTCGACGCCGCGACCCACATCGGAAACGACGCCACTCCACTCGTGGCCGATGCGCATCGGGTACTGCGCGTGGCCCTGGTGCAGATATGCCATCTCACCGGTCCAGAACTCGGCGTCCGTGCCACAGACGCCTGCGCGGTGGATGTCCACCACGACCTCGCCGGCAGCGGGTGTGGCATCGGGAACGTCCTGGACACTCCCGTTGTGCGGCCCCTCCACGACGAACGCTTTCATCGTTTCACGAGGCGACGGCGAAGCGGCTGCGACGCACTGCCATCAGGGCTCGACAATATAGGCGGTCGCAAGAGCGTCCCGTCCCAGTCAGTGGAAAGGTGGTCAAGTGTGGCGGAGCTACGGAGCAGGCAGTGGTACGCAGGCAATGACCGCAACGCGTACATCCATCGGGCGTGGATGCGACGCGGACTTCCGGCGCACGCCTTCGACGGGCGGCCGCACATCGCCATCGCCAACACCGCGTCCGATCTCACGCCCTGCAACGCCCATCTGAACGAGGTCGCCGAGAGCGTCAAGCAGGGCGTCTACGAGGCAGGCGGGATTCCACTGAATCTGCCCATGGTGTCGCTCGGCGAGACGCTCGTCAGGCCGACCGCAATGCTCTGGCGGAACATGGCGGCGATGGCGGCCGAGGAGATGCTCCGCGCCAATCCGATCGACGGCGTCGTGCTGCTTGGTGGCTGCGACAAGACCATCCCCGCGCTGCTCATGGCTGCGGCGTCGGTGGATCTCCCGGCTGTCGTGATCCCCGGAGGACCGATGCTGACAGGCACGTTCCGCGGCCAAGCCCTTGGTTGCGGCACCGACGTCTGGCGACTCTCTGAAGAGGTGCGCGCCGGCAACCTGACCGAGAGCGATTTTCTCGAGTCGGAGTCATCGATGATCCGGAGCCGCGGGCACTGCAACACCATGGGCACCGCCTCGACGATGGGACTCCTCGCCGAGGCGCTCGGCATGGTGTGGCCCGGCCTCGCGGGCACACCCGCCGCCGACAGCCGCCTGCTGGAGCATTCGCATGACACCGGCCGGCTCGCAGTCGAGATGGTTGCGGCGCATCGCACCCCGTCGAGCCTGCTGAGCCGCGGCTCGTTCCTCAACGCCATCGTGGCGCTTGCCGCGCTCGGCGGTTCCACGAACGCCGTGGTCCACCTGCTCGCCATCGCCGGTCGCCTGGGAGTTCAGCTGACCCAGGACGATTTCGATCGGACCGGCTCCGACGTCCCGCTGCTCGTCGACCTGCAACCTGCCGGGCGCTTCCTCATGGAGGACTTCTTCAGGGCAGGCGGGCTTCGCGCGGTGCTCCACGAGGTGCAGGATCTGCTCGATCCCGCGGCGCTCTGCGTCACCGGCAAGCCCCTCGTCGAGCACCTCGAAGGCGCGCAGATCTGGGACACCGAGGTGATCCGCCATCGCGACGCGCCGATCCAGCCGCATGCCGGTATCGCCGTCCTGTACGGCAACCTCGCCCCGGATGGCGCTGTGATCAAACCCGCCGCCGCATCCGAGCGGTTGCTGCGCCACCGCGGACGCGCGCTGGTCTTCAACTCCATCGAGGACATGCACGCGCGCATCGATGATCCGGATCTCGACGTGGACGCCAACTCCGTGCTCGTGCTGCGCGGTTGCGGCCCCAAGGGATATCCCGGGATGCCGGAGGTCGCGAATCTCCCGATGCCTGCGAAACTCCTCCAGCAGGGCGTGCGCGACATGGTGCGTATCTGCGACGGCCGCATGAGTGGCACCGCGTACGGAACCGTGGTCTTGCACGTGGCGCCGGAAGCAGCGGCCGGCGGTCCGCTCGGACTCGTGCGCACTGGAGACTTCGTCATACTCGACGTCGCAGCGCGACGGCTCGACATCGACATCCCGGCAGAGGACCTTGCGTTACGCCGTCCCGATGCTGCGACGGTCAACGCGTACGCGAAGCCGCTTCGCGGGTGGGAACGGCTCTACGTTGCAACGGTGCAACAGGCAAATACTGGAGCAGATCAGGACTTTCTGCTCGGCGCATCAGGTGACAAAGTCTCTCGCGAATCTCATTGACAGGGGAACAGACCACCATGCCCACACCGATTGCTGATGGCCGTCCGATTCGCTGGGGCATCCTCGGCGCGGGTGGCATTGCCGACACCGTCGGCGGCGACATCAACTTGACGAGCGGCAACGTCGTCACCGCAGTGGCCGCTCGTCACGCCGGCCGCGCGGCGGAGTTCGCTGCCCGCCATGGTGCGGCACGGAGCTACGGCGATTACGCGGCACTCGTCAACGACGACGAGGTCGATGTCGTCTACGTGTCCACGACACATCCCCACCACCGCGCGCAATCCCTGCTGGCAATCGAGGCAGGGAAACCCGTGCTCATCGAGAAGCCTGTCTGCCTCAACGCTGCCGACGCGCGCGAGGTGTTTGCCGCTGCGACACGCGCCGGCGTCTTTGCGATGGAAGCGATGTGGATGCGTACCAACCCCCTGATCCGCCTGGCGCAGCAGATGATCGCCGACGGCGCGATCGGCGAGGTACGCGGCGTGCGGAGTGAGTTCGGCCTCGGCCTCGCTTTCGACCCGAAGCACCGTCTCTATGAGCTCGCAAACGGCGGTGGCGCGCTCCTCGACCTAGGGGTCTACCCCGCGACATTCGCCTACCTGTTCCTCGGCCCACCGGACGAGGTCATCACTGTGGGCACGCTTGCTTCCACCGGATCCGATGACACGGTTGCGATGCAGTGGATGTACGGCAGCCATCCGGGCGCGCAAATCTGGACCTCGGCACCGATCTGGGCGCCGAATGAAGCGGCCATTCTTGGCACAAAGGGGTGGATCAAGCTCCTCCCCCAGATGTACCGGCCGGGCGGCCTTGTCCTGCACACCGAGCATGGCGAAACCCACGTCGACGATCCGCTCGCGGGCAACGGCAGCGGCTATCAGCCGGAAATCGAGGAGGTCGAGCGCTGCCTCCGCGCGGGGCTGCTCGAAAGTCCGCTCATCCCGCACGCCGACACGCTGGCGATTCTCGAGATCCTTGACGGCGCACGTGCCGCAGTGGGTGTGGTGTATCCAGGCGAAAAGGCCCGCTCATGACACCCGTACGTTTCGGTCTCGTTGGATATGGGTTCGGCGCTCGCTACTTCCACGCGCCGCTGCTGGTCGCCGCGCCGGAGTGCGAGGTGGTAGCCGTCATGACGTCTTCCCCTGAGCGTCAGGCGCTGATTGCGCAGGAAATTCCCGGCACGCCGACCGTCCCGACGCTGCGGGCGCTCGTGGATGCCGGCGCAGAGGCGGTTGCGATTTCCACCCCCGCGGAGACTCACTCGGCCGTGACCGACGAGGCGCTGCGGCTCGGTCTCGCCGTCGTGTGCGACAAGCCGTTTGCGATGGATCCGTCGGCAGCACGCCTCACCGTGGCGCTTGCCGAGGAGCGGGGACTCATGCTCAGCCCGTATCAGAACCGGCGCTGGGACTCCGATTTCCGCACCGTTCAGAAACTCGTTCACGACGGGGCACTCGGAACGGTGATGCGATTCGAGTCGCGATTCGAGCGCTGGGCACCGCAACGCGGGCCGGGTCGTGCCGGAGGCGGCACGCTCCTCGACTTCGGGAGCCACCTTGCGGACCAGGCGCTCCTCCTCCTTGGCCCGGCGGTCGAGGTGTATGCGGAGCTTCGCCTCCGCGAATCAGGCCTCGATGACGACGTCTTCATCGCGGTCACGCACGAGAGCGGCGCCCTCTCGCAGCTCTGGGGCAGCTGGAGTCAGTCGGCACCCGGACCTCGATATCGAGTCACCGGCAGCACGGCGACCTACGTGCTCGGTGCCGCCGACACCCAGGAGAACCTGCTGCTCGCCGGTGAGACTCCGGCGTCGCTCGGCGACCGCTGGGGCGTCGAGCCACCAGAGACCCACGGGACCCTGCACACGGGAACAAGCGCGGTGACGTATCCCACCGAGCGTGGGCGGTGGGATCTGTTCTATCCGGCTTTCGCGGGTGCTGTGCGTGGCGCCAATCCCCCGCCGGTGAACCCTCGCGACGCGATCGCGAGCCTCACGCTGCTGGCCGCGGCGAGAAAGAGCGCCGAGACCGGGGCGGTGGTGTCGATCCCCGAGGCATGAACGACGCCGACGCCGCACAGCTCGCCGCCTTACTTGCGGAAGAGGATCGGCTGGTCTTCTCCCGCTTCGATCACGATGTCGCCTGGCAGCTCGGATCGAGGTTGCGAGCCGCGGCGCTCGCGGAGCACCTCCCGGTTGCGATCTCTATTCGGCGCAACGGTCAGTGTCTGTTCCACGCAGCACTACCAGGTTCGTCGGCCGATAACGACGCGTGGTTGCTCCGCAAGGCGGCGGTGGCCGAACGGTACGGCCACTCCTCGTACTACGTCGGCTGCAAGTTCCGAGCCGACGGGCGTGACTTCGACGTGGACTCTCGCCTCGACATCGGCATCTTCGCCGCCCATGGCGGTGCGTTCCCACTGATTGTCCGCACGGCTGGGTGCATTGGCACCGTTGCCGTATCCGGGCTTCCCCAGGTCGAGGACCATCGCTTCGTCGTCGAGCACCTCCAGGCATTTCTCATCGAGACGAAGCAGATTTCAGGACGGTGAGCTGACGACGCACCGCATACCCGTTTGGCACACGCGCCAAAGGATCCAATCGATGAGAGCTCCGCTCGCCTTTTGTGTGCGGCGCGCAGCCCACGCATACTGCGTGCATGCGCCCGCGTTGGAAGGTGACGGCAACGTCCTGTATCACGGCGCTCACGGTCGCCGCATGCGCCTCATCGGGCGCGGCGAATAGCCACGACTACGAGCAGTTCCGAGTTTCCTGTTGCGTGGACACGAGTCTGCAGACGGACTGGCATCCGGGTGGCACCGTCACGCTGCACTGGATCGTCGCAAGTGCCGGCACGACGACCGACCCATCAGCGGCTCCTATGACGCTCTCGGCCTCGCTATCGGGTCCGTTCGCGAGTGTCACCGCACTCAAGGCCGCCGGATCCGGGCCGGAGACGTTGCGTGCCGCCACATTGCATATCAGCGACCGAAACCCGGGCAATCCGGTCAGCACGATTGCGCTGCCGGCGAACCTCGCGGCCGGTTGGTACAACCTGGTCTACAGCGTCAAGTCAGGACCCGGAAATAGTGTCGGTGGCGCGACCGTCATCAGGGTGACCGCCGCCTGACAACAGGGGTGGTGGGTCGTGCAGGTCACTAGGGTGGCGGTTCCACCACGGCACTGCCGTCGACGATGTGGATGCGCCAACCCTCCTCATGCACCTGCCGGTGATGCGAACGGCACAGCGAGACCAGGTTGGCGAGCTCCGTCGGCCCGCCGTCTGCCCAGTGGATGATGTGATGCCCGTCGGTCCACGCCGGCGGTCGATCGCATCCCGGGAACCGGCATCCCTCGTCGCGTACGACCAGGGCCGTGCGAATGGATGCCGGGATCGTGCGCGTGGCCCGTCCCACCGAGAGCGGCACCGCAGACGTGCCAAGCATCCACGAAGAATCATTCGGCAGTCGCCGCAACGGTCACCACCGTCCGAACTGCGTCGCAGGCGATGCGACGGGCGATCTCCGGATGGATCGGACCGACCCCGCCCAACTCCGCCGCCCGTGGAACGGCAACGACCCGCAGGGTGTTATCGGACTCCACGTTCGTTCCAGGCGCGTCCCGGCGCAGCGTGTCCGCGCTCACCGTAAGAGTCAGATGCGGTCGCTGTCCGTTGACATCGCGATGGTCCCCGCAGCGCAGCTGCGTGACCGCCATCTCGACGAGCGCGTCCGCGCGGCGCGACGACACTGCCCGCGTTTCCCCCCGAGTCATCCCGTGGCTCAGCGCATCGATCGCGGTCTTGAGCAGCGCACCGGCTTCGGCATCGAACTGCCCACGCAGCGACGAATACGCCGCCATAGGTCTCATCGCATTCCAACCAGCGCTGCTCGTGGGCATGGTTGGCATCGGCAAGCACGCCATCGGGATCGATGGTGAGCCGCGTGGTCTCGGTGGCAATACGCATGCGACGCGGATCGAGTGTCTCGGCCGCCGGCAGCAGAATGGCCTCATACCCCTGGACCTGCTCCACACCGACAGCTCTGGCAAGCTGCCCGACCATGGCCACGTTGGTGAAGGAGGCGCGTCCCGCCCGAGCACTGTCGAGCATGGCCGGCATCTCCCCGAGCGTCCGCGCCAGGTGCACGGCATACGCAGCCGCTTTCGCGGTCATGGCGCAGGAGCGCCGCAGCCATGACACCGTGGTGCCGCCGCCTTCGGAATCGGCGCCGCGACCGCCATGGAAGCGATGCAGGCGACGCAGGCGGTCGGCTTGGAGTCGATCGATGGCGAGACTCATCTCGATGATGTCGGCGCCCAGTTCGGAGGTCGCGACACCGTCGATGGACTCATTCACGAATGCGTCGACAGCATCACGGAAGCGCTGTCTGGCATCCGGGATGGCGCGCGCTTCCATGCCCACATTCTACCAAACATCTGTTCGCTGACCGCGACGACGGGACCCCACACGGACATCTGATCTCGGCGTCATGTTCTAGCCATTGATGGCAGTAACACCGAGGTGTTCACACCGTTCGCCGAAGAGCGGATCAGACCCTCAGAGACCCCCCAACTCCAACTCGTACCGCAATCCTTTCTTCCCGGCGACGTCTGCCGCTCCGACCACAACGAACCCGGCCTTCGCAAGCACGCGCTGCGAGGCGACGTTCGCAGTGCTCGTCGTCGCGCGGAGCACTCGCAGCCCGTACTCGTCGCGGGCCAACGCGCACATGGACGTCAACCCCAACGTCGCCACGCCACGGCCGGACACATGCCTTGCCACGCGATAGCCGGCCTCCGCTCTCCCGTCCGCAACTTCGTACAGATTGAAGCGGCCGACGATCGCCCCGTCGTCGTCCACGAGAACGTGGCCGAAAGACATCCCAGCCGCCTGCTCGGCAAGAAGCGTGCGGTACAGCTCCGCGAAATGCTCATAGAAATAGTCGGCACGATCGCTGATCGTCTCGGCGAAGTACGCGCGGTTCGCGACCTCGAACTCGAGGATCGCTGCCTCGTGCTCGGGGCGAAGACGCTCAAGCACGAACACGCGTGAATCGTCCTCTTATGCCGCCCTACATGCACATGTTGGGAACATCGACGTCGTTCGTGACCCCGGATCTCACAGTGACACTCACGAACGGAGTCACGTTCGCGGGTGGAGGGAAATGTGCCTGGAGTACGTAGTCACCGGGAGCGAGCGCGAACTGATACGACGCATTGGTCATGACCGTCTGCTTCGCCTTGACGTTCGTGGGGAACACAGCCACCGATGTGCCCGGCCCGGTGGTCCTCCAGGTCACCACCCCTTCAAGCACCGTGACCGTTCCCGCCGCGTACTGAACGCCGGGCGGCGGGCCAAGACCAGCGCACGGGATGATCCCGCCCACCACGAGCCCCTCACCTGGTGGCGGTGTCGGCGATCCGCACGCGGTTGCGCTGACCGCGAGAACGAGCGCCAACAGCGCGGACGCCCACCAACGGCCACCGCCCGACCATCTGGCGCGCCTCTTGAGAGCCGCGAGCATACGCATAGGATGAACCGTACGACTGAGTGACGGTCACCTCCGGCTCCACGCGGCTGGTGGCTAGGGCGTCGAGATGCTGCAGCTCCAACCGTAGGTCTCGGCGACGCGCGCGGCCGACGACGGGTCAGGTTGGCTGACGATTGCTGATCGGTGTGCCGGCGTCCAAGTGCGCGGTGCCGTCCGGAGCGATAACTTGTCTCACGCTGCCGACGTGACCGCTTCCAATCGCTGCCGAACCTCCGATGTGTTCACGCCAAGCGCGCGGAGCAGCACCGCAGCAGGATCCGGCGGTTGGAGCGTGAGGATCTCGGCCAGGACGCGCTGAGCCCTGACATAGCCTCTCCGGCGCGACGCGTCCTGAATCACCTTCTTTGCCGCGGGCGTCAAGTGGAGGCGGTCTTTCTGCGCCACGTCTCTGAACCTCGGCTTCTTCGGCACGGCGCGCATCGGCAGTTCGGGAGCATGGGAGCCCTGCGCCACGCCCAGGGTCCCCAGGGCTTCCAGATCGAGGGACTCAAGGGCATGACGAGCTTGCTGCAGGCTCACGCCCAGCACGACTTCGAACGAGGGATCCGCGAACAACGCGAGCAAGACGTGATCCGTGCCAATTCGGCGATCCCCGCGGCGACGAGCCTCCTCACTGGCCTGCAGCACAATGGCCCAGCCGTGAAGCATTTCTGGCCCAACGGACCTGGTGGTCATAACAACTCCTTGTTGTATTTGGTGTGCACGGACTGGCGGGTGACACCCAAGGCGTCTCCGATCTGCTGCCATGACCAGCCCTTCTGCCGAGCAGTCGCGACGTTGTGTGCCTCGACCCTCTCCGCCAAGCGATGAAGCGCCAGCGAGGCGCGAAGCCCGATTGCCGGGTCATCCGACGACAGATTCACACTGAGTTTTTCTACGTCCATGCCCGTCAGTTTAGACTGACGGACCGTGATGTGTCAATCTAAACTGACATGCGCAAACATCCCTCGGCTGCGAAGGGCTACTGCTCGGTCAGACGGCGGGCCACCTCGTTCACAGCTCCACGGACGACGAGCGTCGATGAGTCGTTATGCCGTAGGGTGATCGACGTCTCGTCGTCGCTCAATCGATCAACTCGCACGACATCCACGGGGTTTACGTACACCGCGCCGCCGTCAGTCGCCACGTCGCCTACGCGTTCGAAGAGAACGAGGCGTAGTCCGCTCAACGGCGATGCCGCGGAATGGCCGTGCGCGAAAGCCCGATACGTCGAAGATCCGAGAGCCTCGCCAGATTCGACGATGACGCCGGCTTTCCGCACCGCGTCGATCTCACTCCTGACCTTATCGAGGCTCGCTCCCAGGTCTTGCAGCACGTGCGCAGCTATGCCTTCACCTTCGACGAGCAGTCCGAGCAAGATGTGCTCTGTACCAACGTAGCCATCGCCCATCCCGCGCGCCTCCTTGAAGGAGATCTCGATGACATTCTTCACGCGCGAGGTCGGGATGATGTGCTGAATGACGATCCGCTCGCTAGCGCCGCTGGCGGCGCCGATGATATTGCGGGCATCGGTGATGTCGACGCCCAGGCGGCTTAACACCTCGCCTGCGACGGTGCCACGCTCGCGAAGTAGTGCGAGGAGGAGGTGCTCAGTCCCGATGAAGCTGTTATGCGCCCGCTCGGACTCCTCTTGGGCCAGCGTCAGTACTCGTTTGGTCGCCTCTGTGAAGCGTTCGAATGGGTACACGCCTGCTAATCCACCTCAGGGGTCGGTCGCCGCGGTTCGCTTAGTATCGCTGCGAGGCTCCACGTCGCTGCGTGCGCGCCATCTTTGAATTCGCTGGGCGCGGACGGCGGCTACCGAACGAGAGGGCATGCCTGAGGGCTCCTGATCAGGCGATTTTCGTTGGCGCCAGCGCGGCTAAGGCTTTTCCTAAATTCGTCGCTGGCAGCACCGAGCTCGAGAGTCAACGGTAACGCTCCAAGTCCGTCCTCGGTGCGTTCGGGGCGTTGTATTCAAAAAACCAATGGTGGGCGCAATAGGGATCGAACCTATGACCTCTGCGATGTCAATGTGCGAATCACGGGCCTCGAGATCGGGCTGAGATCGCGGGTCAGACGGAGTACCTCCATCCTTCCCCAACAGCAGTTCTTTTTGCTGGTTGGAGCCTGTTGCGGACCCGCTGGAGGGTGATAGACGCTGACACGATCCCCGACCTACCCACCGACACCGCGCTTGGGAGACTGAACCCTTTAGCCGAGGTCCTCTAGGCCACCGGTCTCCGCGAAGATCAACTCCTCCGCGATATTCGTCACTCGGTCACCGATCCGCTCCAGGTAATGAGCGACAAAGACCAGGCCGGTGGCCCGGGGGGCGAGACTGCCATCCGCCGTCATCTGGTCGACATACCCAGCAAAGATCTGGCGATACTTCAAATCGACCACACTGTCGCGGCGTGCGATGTCCCGCGCCGCGAGGGTGTCGTGCGCCTCGAAGGCGGCGAGTATGTCTCGCAGCTGATTCTCTGCCTGCTCAGCGAGCGATCCGAGCGGCTCCGACGAAGGGACATCAGGCAACTCCGTCATCGACCTGCCGATCCGTGCGATCGACACACAGTGGTCGCCCATCCGCTCCAACTCCGAGGCCATGTGGTCGAACCCGTGGATGTCACGGAGGTCCCGCGCCACCGGCGCCTGCGTGAGTATCACGCGAAAGCATGCATCTCGAATCTTGTGGTGCTGCTCGTTGATGAGAGCATCACCCTCGATCACCGATGTGCAGATATCCGGATTGCGTTCACGGAGTCCCCAGACGGCCCGCTCGATGGCAACCTCAACGTGCTTCGTCAACTCCACGATCGCCGCACGAATGCTGTCCAGTTCCGCCTGAAAGACGGGTCGGTGCGTCACCGGAGTACCCACCGGAGTTGGCTGGCTCACCCGAATCTCCCCGTGATGTAATCCTCGGTACGTTTGTCCACTGGGTCCTTGAACATCTCATCGGTCTTGCCGAGTTCAACCAGTTCCCCCGCCCGGCCCTCACCCATCAGCATGAATGCCGTGTAGTCGCTGACCCGCGCTGCCTGTTGGAGGTTGTGGGTCACGATGATGATCGTCACGCTCCCGCGCAGGTCCCGCATCAGCTCTTCGATTCGAAGCGTCGAGATGGGATCGAGCGCAGCGCATGGCTCATCCATGAGGATCACATCGCTTCCGGCGGCCAAGGTGCGCGCCAAGCACAAGCGCTGCTGTTGTCCTCCGGAGAGCCCGGTGGCCGCCGCCCTGAGGCGATCCTTCACCTCATCCCAGAGCGCCGTCTGTTGCAGACAGCGCTCGACTGCATCGTCGAGCGTGGATTTGGATTGGCGTCCGTCCAGACGCAGGCTGTAGATCACGTTGTCGTAGATGCTCATGGGGAAGGGCGCTGGTCGCTGAAAGAGCATGCCCACGCGCCGACGAAGGCTCGCGACATCGACTTCCGACGCGTATACGTTCTGGTCACCGAGCGTGACCTCGCCTTCGAGACTGAACGAAGGGATCAGATCATTGATGCGGTTGAGACTTCGAAGCAACGTCGACTTGCCACAGCCAGAAGGGCCGATGATCGCAGTGATCTCACCCTGCGGAGCCGAGATCGAGACATCACGGAGCGCCAGAAAGGACCCGTAGCGTGCATTGACATTTCGGGTGCTGACGGCAGGATGTTCCACCTGCACGATGCTGGGTCGCGCGGGACGTCCCTTCCCGGGGTGGTCTTCCTGCAACCGCCCCAGGATGCTCAATTCACTCGCCATCTCAACCCACCCTACCACTCACATATGCCTCGGTCGCGGCCTGCGCCGGGGACCCAAATATCTGATCGGTTACGCCGAATTCGACCAGCCGCCCGGGCTCGCCGGCACGTTCAATCGTCAGAAAGCCGGTGAATTGCGATACCCGTGTCGCCTGCTGCATGTTGTGGGTCACGATGATGACGGTGTACTGATCGGCGATCTCGCGGATGAGTTCCTCGATCTTGAAGGTCGCGATCGGGTCCAGCGCAGAACACGGCTCATCCATGAGCAGGAGCGCAGGATCGACCGCCACAGCACGCGCAATGCACAGTCGCTGCTGCTGACCTCCGGAAAAACTCACCGCTGGCTTGTTGAGACGGTCTTTGACTTCGTCCCACAACTGTGCGCGGCGCAGCGCGCTCTCTGCGATGTCGTCCAGCTTTCGGTCGCCGGCTGACCTGGCGAGCCTCACGCCGATGATCGCGTTCTCGAAGATTGACTTGGTCGGAAATGGGTTCGGCCGCTGGAACACCATCCCGATTTCGCTGCGCACCGAGCCCGGGTCGATATCCGGGTCGTAGATATTCTGCCCGCCGAACATCACCCGGCCCTCGACCCGGGCACCCGGCACGATCTCGTGCATACGATTCACGCAGCGCAACAGCGTGCTCTTGCCACAACCAGAGGGGCCGATGAGGGCGGTCACCCGATGGGCCGGCGCCACTAGGTCCACGTCAGCCACCACGTGATGCTTGCCGAACCAGGCATTGAGTTTCTCAATCGACAAGCCTTCAACCGCTGCATCCACGGCGGGAATTGTGCCATCCACCTTTGCAGTCACAGGGGCTGGTTCAGTTGCCACGTCAGGCATTGGATGTACGCACTCGGCGGCCGAAGATGCGGGCAATGATGGTGAAGATCAACACGATGGCGATGAGTGTGAGCGCACCGGCCCATGCTCGTCCTTGACCTTCTTGAAACCCAGTGACCGCGTTGTCGAAGATCTGGAGGGAGAGGGTCGACATCCGCTTTGCCGGGTTGTACTCGGTGAACAGGTCGTTGCCGAGCGCGGTCAGGAGCAACGGGGCGGTCTCCCCCATCGCGCGCGCCACGGCCAGCATCGCCCCGGTGATGATTCCAGGGAGTGCGGTGGGGATGCAGACCCGCATCACCGTCTGACTGCGTGTGGCGCCGAGCGCCAGACTGCCCTCCCGGAGCTCGTTGGGCACCAGCCGCAGCATCTCTTCAGTCGTTCTGGTTATCAACGGCATCATGACGATCGCCAGCGCAAGTGATCCGGCGAAACCAGAAAAGCCAAATCGGGTCACCCAGATCGCATAGATGAAGGCGCCGGTGACGATCGTCGGAATCCCGATCAGGACGTCATTGAAGAAACGGATCGTGTCGGCGAATCGCCCTCGCCCGTACTCGACCAGGTAGATGGCTGCGCCGATTCCCAGAGGGATCGCAATCAACGCTGCGATGCCGACGATGATGAGACTGCCGACGATGCCGTTATAGAACCCACCACCGGCGGCTGCCGGGTTACCCGGAGGCGTCTGTGTCAGGAAACCAAGATTCAATGCACCCAGGCCCTGGATCGCGACGTAGATGAGGACCCAGGCGAGCACGCCGACCGCTACCACCACGGCCGCGATCAACAAGCCGACCAGTACCGCACTCTTTGCACGCCGCCGGCGCAACGCCGGACGGTTGCGGAAGCCAGGCGTGCCGACCGCGAGCTGGGTCACAGCGCGACCCCACGGCGCACCACGAGCCGCGCGACGATATTCACGATCAACGCGACGATCAAGAGCCAGAACCCCACGACAAAAAGTGCCGACAGATGAAACGGTTCGGTCGCCTCAGTGAACTCGTTGGCGATGACGCTGGACATCGTCGCACCTTGCGAAAAGATGCTTCCGTTGATGTGCAGCACGGCATTGCCGATCACCATGGTCACTGCGATGGTCTCGCCTAACGCGCGGCCGAGACCGAGCAGCGACGCCCCGACGATGCCCGAACGCGCCCGCGGTAGTACAGCTATGCGGATCATCTCCCATCGCGTCGCCCCCAAAGCGAGCGCGGCCTCCTTCTCGTTACGCGGCGTGCTCCGGAAGACCTCCCGGCAGACCGCTGTAATGATTGGGAGCACCATGATCGCGAGCACCAGTCCTGCGCTGAAGTACGACACTCCGAAGAATGGACCCTGGAACGCAACACCGATCACCGGCACGGTGCCCAGCGTCGTGGTCAAGAAATCCACCACCGGTTTGATCGCCGGGATGAGCGCGAAGATCCCCCAAAAACCGTAGACGACGCTGGGCACCGCTGCCAGCAGATCCACCAGCCCAGAGAGCGCGCCCTTGATGCGTTGCGGTGCCACCTCCGTGATGACCAGCGCCGCGCCGACAGCAAGCGGGACCGCGATGATCATGCCGATGATCGACGTGAGCATCGTGCCGTAGATGAACTGCACGATCCCATAGGGATTCGGATGCGAGATGTTCGGGAAGGCGTCCGACGGCGCCCATCGCGCACTCGTAATGAACGAGAAAAAGCCGTAATGCTGCATGGCTGGAAGCCCTTCCAGCACCAGGAAGACGATCATCGCAGCGATCACGACCAGCACGATCCCGCCCATGATCGAAACGCTGGTTCCGAATATCCGGTCAGCGATGCGGGGCCGACCGCGCTTCAAGAGGGTCGGCGCTACCCGAACGGCGAGGGCGGTGATGCCGCCGCCCTCACCAGCTGGCGGCGGCATCAGAAATCCACCACAGTCAATGTGGTTGCCGGCTCACGGCGAGACCGGGGTACCGTTGACCGTGATCTTCTTGAGTTGAGCGATGCACAGGGCCTGGAGGGTCGGCCCGAGTGGCGTGTAGTTCACTTGGCCCGTGAGGTCCTGGCCCTTGGTGAGAACCCACGAGAAGAAGTTGACGAGTGCCGCTGCCGTCGCGGCCTTGGTCTGGTTCTGGTAGACCAGCGCCCACGTCAAGCCGGTGATCGGATATGCCTGAGCATTCGACGACTGGTTGACGATGTCAACTCGGAGGTCAGATGGGTAACTGGTGATCCCGACTGTGGCATTCGCCGCGGTCTGCTCGCACGGCTCGACGAACAGGCCAGCCTTGTTCTTGACATCTGCGTAGGTCTGGTGCTGCGCGATGGCGTAATCGAGTTCGACGTACCCGATGCCGCCAGCTGTCTGGCCGACTACGGCGGACACCCCTTCGTTGCCCTTGCCGCCGATCCCGACTGGCCAGGCCACGGTCTTACCCACGCTAGTGGTCTTTCCGCCGAGCGCGGTCACCCAGGCGGGGCTCGTCTGGGTGAGGAAGTCGGTGAAGATGTCAGTGGTACCCGAGCCGTCCGAACGATGGGCGACAGCGATTGGCGTACTCGGAAGGGTGATCCCCGGATTCAAGGCTTTGATGGCCGGGTCGTTCCACATCGTGATCCCACCGGAGAAGATCTTGCCGATGGTGTCTCCATCGAACTTGAGACCACTCGGGATGCCGGGGAGGTTGTACACAACCACGACCGGCGCCTGCACCAGCGGAATCTGCACCACGGGCCCCTTTGCCTTGGCGATGTCGGAGTCGGTCATGAACGCATCGGAATCGCCGAAGTCGACGGTATTTGCCTGTAGCTGCGCGATGCCAGCGCCGGAGCCAACGGACGAATAGGCCACCTGGACTGAGTTAGAGGTGGCGTATGCCTTCGTCCAGACCGACATCATGGGCGCGACAAATGTCGAGCCCGCACCGCTCAGGGTCGTCGCCTGGCCTGAAACCGTAGCCAGCCCGTTGCTATAGCCGGGGTTTGCGGTGGTCCCGGTGCAGACCGGCGTTGGCGTGGCACTCGGGGCGTCCGTCGCAGCCGGAGTGCTGCCGGAACCACAGGCTGCGAGGACGGAGCCCCCGACCAGCAGTGTCAACGCACCTCGTACCCCTGCGCCTCGACGCCAGAAGTGACGCTCACGATTCAGCGATGGTTCGATCTCGACCGTCATCTCAGCCCTCAATTCCCCAGTCTTCACCCTGTCGCTTTGCGACTGCACGTGCCTATCGTGCCGATCGGGTGGTTAAGGGCGACACAAGTGAACGGTTAAGAGCCAGTTATCGGAGCCCAATCGCTGACGAGGAAAATGAGCACTTCGCTCGGCGCCTCGAAGGCTCGATTTCAACTCAGTACGATGCGCCTCGTGAGGCAACACCATGGCAGACCGCTTCGGCCCCCCGGGGGCACGCCGACGGCTCTCGCGCTTCGACAACAACGCGAAGCTCAGGGCCTGAGCCTGCGGGCCCTCGCTCAGCGGTCCGGGGTCTCCCAGTACCTGCTCGTGGACTTCGAGCACAGCCGGCGGACCCCCTCGCCTGCCCAGTACGAAAAGCTGCGAACGGTCCTCGAGCTCGCTGACGGTGCGCCAGAGGGAGCGCTGCTTAGCCCCGACCGCTTGACCACGCTGGCGGCCTGCCTGGTGTGGTCGCACGGTCTGCCCCTCACCGCCCTGGCCGCGGCTGCGGGATTGACCGAGGCGGAAGTCAGGCAGGGCGTCGAGGCCATCCGTGATCAGCTGGCCGCGGTCGGCATTGAGGTCTCCGTCGATCAACGCCGCGCCCGAGCCGCACCGCTGAGTTGGACGGGCGAGTCGGTGCGGGCCGCTACCCAGGCATCCGCGCTCACGAGTGCCGAAATGGCGCTCCTGGCACTCCTTTATGGACACCCCGGAAACGCGGCGACTGTGGCTGAACTGGAGATCGACCGAGGACAAGGAGTGCGGCCACTCTTGGCTGGCCTGTCGGATCGAGGCCTCGTTGACTTTGTTGCCGAGGGCAAGGTCGCTGAGCGCAGGTACTCGATCACCGACCTGGGTCTCCTGGCGGTCGCCGCTCAAGCCCTGCGATCAGTCGGCTCACACGGCACCGACCCTTCCTCCGGGCAACGGTAGGGACGCGTTAGCGGAGGCGCGACCTACGCGTGAGCCACAGCTCAGCGCCAAATAGCAGCGCGATCGAGGCGTCGACGACCAGGGCCAGCAGCACAAAGATATCGCCAGTCAGAAAGAGCGCTACGACGAGGAGTGGCAGCAGCGCCGCCGCCGCAACGCCAAACCAGGAGTGCATGCGATCACGGCGCACCGCCCCGGGGGACATCCCGGAGCTCGAGTTAGCCGCCCAACCCGACCGCAACCGAACCCACCTGAGCCGCCAGCTGACCGCCAGGCTTACGGGCCCGAATGATCGCTGAGCCGGCATGCTCATGCACACGGTGGCTCTCCTCGATCGTCACCTCGACGAGGCCCGCCGTCGTCAGAGCGCGTGCATATTCCGCTCTGGTGAGGGCTCCGGCTATGCAGCCGGTGAAAGCCTCCATGTCCTTCCGAGTCGCCTCATCCATTCCCTCGTCGGCGATCACATCCGAAACGGCCAGACATCCCCCAGGCCGCAGCACACGTGCCGTCTCCCGCAACACCTGTGGCTTGTCACCCGAGAGGTTGATGACGCAATTGGAGATAACAACATCGACTGACGCCGCTGGCAGTGGGATGTCTTCAATGTGGCCCCGCAGCCAGCGCACGTTGTCGATGCGGGCCTTGTGCTGATTCGCGCGCGCGAGTGCGAGCATCTCGTCCGTCATATCCAGGCCATAGGCGAGGCCCGTTGGACCTACCCTCCGAGCAGAGAGCAGCACATCGATGCCACCGCCGGAGCCCAGGTCAAGGACGATCTCCCCTGCGCTGCAACTCGGCCACGGCCGTCGGATTGCCGCAACCCAAGCTGGCAAGCCTGGCCGTATCAGGGAGTTCATCCCGGTCAGCCGCACCGTAGAGCCCGGCTCCGAACAGATCCGCCTTGTCGCCCAGGGTTGACGTTGCGCAACACTCCACATCAAGGGCGGCGTTCGAACCCTCGGCATCGGTGACGACGCGGGCCGCCGACGCATCCGTTCCCGGACGGCCTCGCGAATCTCATCGGCACTCCCGACCTGCTCACTCATGCAACGAACTCCTGATGCTTCCCTGCCGGAGTTGGGTTCATCTCCGCAAGCAACTGTTGGACCCGCTGATCGATTTCGTCCCGAATGCGCCTGACCGCGGCGAGCGACTTGCCGGCGGGTCCTGGAGCTCCCAGTCGAGGTACCGCTTGCCCGGGTAGAGAGGACAGGCGTCGCCACAGCCCATCGTGATGACCACGTCCGCCGCTCTAACCACCTCGTCCGTCAACGGTTTCGGAAACTCCTTTGCGATATCGAGGCCGATCTCGCTCATCGCCTCGACAACGGCGGGGTTCAGCCTGTCCGCCGGATCAGAACCTGCCGATCGCACGTGCACCGTTCCGCTGGCGCGGTGGTCGAGGAGTGCTGCCGCCATCTGCGAGCGTCCCGCGTTGTGGACACACACGAAGAGGACCTCGGGCACACTCGTCATCAGCTTTCCCTCCACTTTGGCTGTGGCTTGCAGACGGTCTCTTGCGAAGCGTTCCGCCAGGACCACAAGAAATCGATCGATACGCGCTGTTGCGGCGAGTTGGTCATAAAACTCGGTGAGGCACTGTGCGACCGTCTCGGGGCTGAAGACCCCTTCGATTCCCGTGTGAGCGAGTGGCGAACCGTGTCGAGGACGCGCTGATCGCCAGGATTCATTGAACACCTTCCTGTGAAGAACGATCGTGCGGCAGCAGCACCACGCCGGCGACCTCCCGCTCGTGTGGGTACAGCACGCGGACAACAACCCAGGCCAGGCCCGCGCCGACGAGCTCGGCACCGACGAACGGAAGCACGGATCCTGGACTGATCCCGGCGAAGGTGTTCGACAGCTCCCGGGCCACGGCTACAGCCGGGTTCGCAAAGCTGGTCGATGACGTGAAGAAGTACGCCCCGGTGATGTAGGCGCCTACCGCAAACGGCACAATCCCGGCTCGATGCGTGCGCACAGCGCCGAAGATGACGAGCAAGAGGCCGAGGGTCGCAATCACCTCGCTGAACCAGAGCCCGGGCTTGAGCGCGTGTGCGGTCGGAAATGGTCACGGCCGGCAGCGAGAACATCAGGTTTGCGGCGATGACGCCGACACCGGCTCCGGCGAACTGAGCAGCGAAATAGGCGAGCGATTCGCGGGGGCGGAGGCCACCGATGCCGCGTCGACGATCGACGCACCGGGGTTGAGATGCGCTCCGGAGCCTCGGCCCAACAGCGATGATGATCGCGGCGAGTGCGGCTCCTGCGCCAAGGCGTCTTCGAGCAGCTCGACCCCGGTATCTCCAGGGAATCGAGCGCTCGGCAGCGATCCCCGGTCCGACGACCGCGATCAGGAGCAGCGCCATGCCGATGAACTCGGCCATGGCACGGCGCCGTGCCTGTCTGATCGTGGCTGGCGCAGCGGGGGTGGCAGCGTCCTGGCCAGCGCCGGCGTCCGCCAATGGCGGCTTCGGCTGGACCAGTGGGCATCCGCCGGCGCGGTCTAGACCTCCCCATCGAGTATCTGCGACGGCGACCCGGACTTTGTCCTGGAGCGCATGGCGGCAGGTCGTCGCCGTCCTCGTCGGTCGGAGAGGCCCTCGGCCATGAGCCGGCGGTTGCCAGAACCACTTCCGCCGTTGACTCAATTGGACCCCAAGGTGGTTGAGCGTGCCGGCTTCGGGTCGGGGTCTCGAAGGGCGCAAGCTGAGCCGCGGTCGGCGATCGCGGAGTTCGCGTAGCCGGGCCGGCGCTTGGCAGGTTCGGTTCGAAGAGCTTCGAATAGAGGCCGACCACTTCGTCGAGATCAGGTCACATTCAACGCGGGCTCGGACCCTCCCATGTAGCAGGCCACGGTCGCACGAGGCAGGATCCCGGGGCAGTTCCGCTCCATTTCATCTCCTATCGATGAACGTCGATTGATTATTGCGGAGCATAGCCGCATTCCGTCGACGGCTGTCTCAATGGATGAGATGGAGCGGATGACGACGACAGCCAGCGCGCGCGACCGCGCGTCACGATCCGACCCTTCTCAACGAAGCTGGCCAAGCGGTCCACGCCGTCTACGCGGAAAAGCATCGGGACGGGTAATCCCCGCCTTCGAGACCGAGCCACGCCGTTCGACGGTTGGGCCGCGGTCCCAGCCAGAGGATACCGGCTTCTCGCTGTTCGAGCAGATGTCGTCGTCAGGTGGATAGGCTGTTCCTTGTCTCGGATCGCTGCGCATATGCAGGCGTCGGAGAGCGCAGCGTGTACGTAGCCGACCCGTGCTCGCGGCAGGACGGCATCGTCCGACGGCTTGCTCGATCGCCTATCGCGCGTGCCGACGAGGGTGGAAACTCGACGATTCAGACGGGGATCTTTCCGGAGAACATCGCAAGCGTCGATTTCCACCCTCAGTGGGGTTTCGCGTTCTCGGCGCCCATCAAGAGCGGCTGGGACAGCTGAACGGGCAGTGAGCGCGACGTCTTGCTCCTGGAGCGAGCGCGGACCGTGGCGCGGTGCTCGGAGGAACTCCGTCGCACTTCCGGTGCCCGGTGCGTGTACGGGGTACGGCCAGGGCGTGGCACCGCCGCTGCCGGAGGCGCGCGCCCCGGGCGGCTCAGCGTCCATCTTCTGGGCCCTCGAGCGACTCCTGCCCGGATTCAGGTGGATTCGTGTTTTCCTAGCGGCTGCCGCAGATCCAGGTGCTCCGTCTGCGATTTCGCGGCGGAGCCTCGATCTAGGACGACCGACTATCGGCGCCACCTCGCGAAGCTGCGCGGGCCGGCATAGTGATAACTCCGGCGAGGAGGCTGGACCTCTGTCGCAGCTCGATGCCTGCGATGAAGACGCACGGCTCAGGCCGCGATCCGGCAGTCGGGCTGACGACCAGCGCTTCCGCCGCCGACGAGGCGCCGAGTTCTCCGCATCCCGACGGCTGCCGTAAGAGAAGCATTGGTGCGTAGGACGCATCGGCGGGCTGCTGCTGCCGCGCAGAAAGTCCCCGCCCGGGATGCATGCTAGACCTTTCGTGGTTCTCCGCAAGAAGCATTTCTACAGGCCGGACGGCCCCCCTCTGCGGCATAAAATTAGCTCACGACGTTCCGCCGCCTCGGTCTTCCTGCTCAGCAACGTCAAGGCGTCGATGGCGCGCCGAGTTCGGCGCTCAAGTCAGGACGCCTGACACCTTCAGGCGACGACGTTCCGCCGCTGCCTCCGCCGCTGCCCCCAGCATGCCGAGTTGATCGCCGACCACGTCGCTGTCCTGACCGCATCGCGCTGAAGAGCCGAAGTCGACGCGGCGCTCGCCGCTGGCCATGGGCGCCGCGCCGAGCCGTTGCGCCGCCAGATGGGCCCCGGCCGCGGCGCCGGCCGTCTCGCCCGCAGTGCGGCGCTGCCCCCGTGCTCGCCAGGTTCTCGCCCTCGAAGAAGAGCGACCGCGAGCGACGCCATCAAGGCATTGACTCGCTGAGCCCCGGCTGCCGAAACCGATGTCCGCTACTCCGGCACCCCCCGCCGCAGGAGCACGGCCGTCGACCGGTGCTGCGTCGACGCGCTCGTTGCATGCAGCGCACCGTGCTCCACGCGGGACTCGTCGCGAACAACGCTCCTGGAGTTGCACGCCTATTCAAGCGCGTCGGGCCGACGGACCGAACGCTTACATTTTGGTGCGAAGAGACGCGGAAGCCCGCAGGTGAAAGTGTGTACGTGGAAATCGAGCCGTTGACACGATTGGCAGAAAAGGTGATAGTACGGGGTTGGAGCATGTCTGCTGAGGCCACCGGAGCTGTGTCTGTCGGTGGACTTGTCGCGGTGGCGAGCTGTCGGATGCGGGGAAGCCGCGCGGGGTGTGCCGGAAAGGCGCATGCGGGGGCTCGTGGAGGCCGCCCCACCCGCGCGCTGAGCGCATGACGAAGGGGGTGCTCGGCTCAAGAGAGCGTTCGGCCTCGCGGCCCTTGCATCGGTCGTGCCAGGATCGCCCACCGGGGCGGGGATCTCCGCCGTTGCGACGGTCGCGCCGGATGATCTGGAGGTCGAGATTCGACCCGCCGTATCAGTCTGTCCCGGACTTCACAGCTACATGGCGTTCTCTGAAAAATGTAGAGCGCTACGTGAGCTCCTTCCCACTGTGGCTCGATACAGCCGTGCCGAATTTGCCATACACGAAACTTCGACTGTCCATTGGACAGTGCAACGTGCTATGTCGACGATGACGTCCTCCCCCACCGTCGCGGCAATCGCGACTTCACGCCGTCAGATGGATTTGGACGGCAGATCGTCAGACTCGTTCGAGTCGCGGGCACCCTGCGAAGGCCATGCTCGTCCACGGTTACCCGCGCCCGCTGCGCTGGCTGTTCCGCCGTCGCAGGAGAGCACCATGTACCGAACGCCCTCGCAGGCCGACCGACGCGTCCTACGCCACGGCCCGGCGGGTGCTCGGAGCGCTTGCCGGCGTCGAACCCCAAGTTCGAGCTCGCCAGCTCGGCTGGACCGCCCTACGTCGGTATGGGCGGACGCGGCTACGGCTTGCCAGGTCGGAGGCGGTATCGTCGGCGGCGAGAGCAGTCTCGACGAATCCCAGCCGGCCTCGGGCTGGAAGTGGAACATCCGGATGCCAGCGTCGGCGCACCGAGTCGCCCAGGTGTCGCGGAGCCAGTGCGGATTGCAGCGCACCCGAGCAGTCCTTGCCGATCCGCTGCATGAGC
>CAWBLV010000004.1:0-120838 GCA_963789735.1 Candidatus Dormiibacterota bacterium
ATTCAAGGCTTTGATGGCCGGGTCGTTCCACATCGTGATCCCACCGGAGAAGATCTTGCCGATGGTGTCTCCATCGAACTTGAGACCACTCGGGATGCCGGGGAGGTTGTACACAACCACGACCGGCGCCTGCACCAGCGGAATCTGCACCACGGGCTCCTTTGCCTTGGCGATGTCGGAGTCGGTCATGAACGCATCGGAATCGCCGAAGTCGACGGTATTTGCCTGTAGCTGCGCGATGCCAGCGCCGGAGCCAACGGACGAATAGGCCACCTGGACTGAGTTAGAGGTGGCGTATGCCTTCGTCCAGACCGACATCATGGGCGCGACAAATGTCGAGCCCGCACCGCTCAGGGTCGTCGCCTGGCCTGAAACCGTAGCCAGCCCGTTGCTATAGCCGGGGTTTGCGGTGGTCCCGGTGCAGACCGGCGTTGGCGTGGCACTCGGGGCGTCCGTCGCAGCCGGAGTGCTGCCGGAACCACAGGCTGCGAGGACGGAGCCCCCGACCAGCAGTGTCAACGCACCTCGTACCCCTGCGCCTCGACGCCAGAAGTGACGCTCACGATTCAGCGATGGTTCGATCTCGACCGTCATCTCAGCCCTCAATTCCCCAGTCTTCACCCTGTCGCTTTGCGACTGCACGTGCCTATCGTGCCGATCGGGTGGTTAAGGGCGACACAAGTGAACGGTTAAGAGCCAGTTATCGGAGCCCAATCGCTGACGAGGAAAATGAGCACTTCGCTCGGCGCCTCGAAGGCTCGATTTCAACTCAGTACGATGCGCCTCGTGAGGCAACACCATGGCAGACCGCTTCGGCCCCCCGGGGGCACGCCGACGGCTCTCGCGCTTCGACAACAACGCGAAGCTCAGGGCCTGAGCCTGCGGGCCCTCGCTCAGCGGTCCGGGGTCTCCCAGTACCTGCTCGTGGACTTCGAGCACAGCCGGCGGACCCCCTCGCCTGCCCAGTACGAAAAGCTGCGAACGGTCCTCGAGCTCGCTGACGGTGCGCCAGAGGGAGCGCTGCTTAGCCCCGACCGCTTGACCACGCTGGCGGCCTGCCTGGTGTGGTCGCACGGTCTGCCCCTCACCGCCCTGGCCGCGGCTGCGGGATTGACCGAGGCGGAAGTCAGGCAGGGCGTCGAGGCCATCCGTGATCAGCTGGCCGCGGTCGGCATTGAGGTCTCCGTCGATCAACGCCGCGCCCGAGCCGCACCGCTGAGTTGGACGGGCGAGTTGGTGCGGGCCGCTACCCAGGCATCCGCGCTCACGAGTGCCGAAATGGCGCTCCTGGCACTCCTTTATGGACACCCCGGAAACGCGGCGACTGTGGCTGAACTGGAGATCGACCGAGGACAAGGAGTGCGGCCACTCTTGGCTGGCCTGTCGGATCGAGGCCTCGTTGACTTTGTTGCCGAGGGCAAGGTCGCTGAGCGCAGGTACTCGATCACCGACCTGGGTCTCCTGGCGGTCGCCGCTCAAGCCCTGCGATCAGTCGGCTCACACGGCACCGACCCTTCCTCCGGGCAACGGTAGGGACGCGTTAGCGGAGGCGCGACCTACGCGTGAGCCACAGCTCAGCGCCAAATCGCAGCGCGATCGAGGCGTCGACGACCAGGGCCAGCAGCACAAAGATATCGCCAGTCAGAAAGAGCGCTACGACGAGGAGTGGCAGCAGCGCCGCCGCCGCAACGCCAAACCAGGAGTGCATGCGATCACGGCGCACCGCCCCGGGGGACATCCCGGAGCTCGAGTTAGCCGCCCGACCCGACCGCAACCGAACCCACCTGAGCCGCCAGCTGACCGCCAGGCTTACGGGCCCGAATGATCGCTGAGCCGGCATGCTCATGCACACGGTGGCTCTCCTCGATCGTCACCTCGACGAGGCCCGCCGTCGTCAGAGCGCGTGCATATTCCGCTCTGGTGAGGGCTCCGGCTATGCAGCCGGTGAAAGCCTCCATGTCCTTCCGAGTTGCCTCATCCATTCCCTCGTCGGCGATCACATCCGAAACGGCCAGACGTCCCCCAGGCCGCAGCACACGTGCCGTCTCCCGCAACACCTGTGGCTTGTCACCCGAGAGGTTGATGACGCAATTGGAGATAACAACATCGACTGACGCCGCTGGCAGTGGGATGTCTTCAATGTGGCCCCGCAGCCAGCGCACGTTGTCGATGCGGGCCTTGTGCTGATTCGCGCGCGCGAGTGCGAGCATCTCGTCCGTCATATCCAGGCCATAGGCGAGGCCCGTTGGACCTACCCTCCGAGCAGAGAGCAGCACATCGATGCCACCGCCGGAGCCCAGGTCAAGGACGATCTCCCCTGCGCTCAACTCGGCCACGGCCGTCGGATTGCCGCAACCCAAGCTGGCAAGCCTGGCCGTATCAGGGAGTTCATCCCGGTCAGCCGCACCGTAGAGCCCGGCTCCGAACAGATCCGCCTTGTCGCCCAGGGTTGACGTTGCGCAACACTCCACATCAAGGGCGGCGTTCGAACCCTCGGCATCGGTGACGACGCGGGCCGCCGACGCATACCGTTCCCGGACGGCCTCGCGAATCTCGTCGGCACTCCCGACCTGCTCACTCATGCAACGAACTCCTGATGCTTCCCTGCCGGAGTTGGGTTCATCTCCGCAAGCAACTGTTGGACCCGCTGATCGATTTCGTCCCGAATGCGCCTGACCGCGGCGAGCGACTTGCCGGCGGGGTCCTCGAGCTCCCAGTCGAGGTACCGCTTGCCCGGGTAGAGAGGACAGGCGTCGCCACAGCCCATCGTGATGACCACGTCCGCCGCTCTAACCACCTCGTCCGTCAACGGTTTCGGAAACTCCTTTGCGATATCGAGGCCGATCTCGCTCATCGCCTCGACAACGGCGGGGTTCAGCCTGTCCGCCGGATCAGAACCTGCCGATCGCACGTGCACCGTTCCGCTGGCGCGGTGGTCGAGGAGTGCTGCCGCCATCTGCGAGCGTCCCGCGTTGTGGACACACACGAAGAGGACCTCGGGCACACTCGTCATCAGCTTTCCCTCCACTTTGGCTGTGGCTTGCAGACGGTCTCTTGCGAAGCGTTCCGCCAGGACCACAAGAAATCGATCGATACGCGCTGTTGCGGCGAGTTGGTCATAAGACTCGGTGAGGCACTGTGCGACCGTCTCGGGGCTGAAGACCCCTTCAAATTCCCGTGTGAGCGAGTGGCGAACCGTGTCGAGGACGCGCTGATCACCAGGATTCATTGAACACCTTCCTGTGAAGAACGATCGTGCGGCAGCAGCACCACGCCGGCGACCTCCCGCTCGTGTGGGTACAGCACGCGGACAACAACCCAGGCCAGGCCCGCGCCGACGAGCTCGGCACCGACGAACGGAAGCACGGATCCTGGACTGATCCCGGCGAAGGTGTTGGACAGCTCCCGGGCCACGGCTACAGCCGGGTTGGCAAAGCTGGTCGATGACGTGAAGAAGTACGCCCCGGTGATGTAGGCGCCTACCGCAAACGGCACAATCCCGGCTCGATGCGTGCGCACAGCGCCGAAGATGACGAGCAAGAGGCCGAGGGTCGCAATCACCTCGCTGAACCAGAGCCCGGGGCTTGAGCGCGTGTGGGTCGAAATGGTCACGGCCGGCAGCGAGAACATCAGGTTTGCGGCGATGACGCCGACACCGGCTCCGGCGAACTGAGCAGCGAAATAGGTGAGCAATTCGCGGGGGCGGAGGCCACCGAATGCCGCGTCGACGATCGACACCGCGGGGTTGAGATGCGCTCCCGAGACCGGCCCAACAGCGATGATGATCGCGGCGAGTGCGGCTCCTGTCGCCAAGGCGTTCTCGAGCAGCTCGAGACCGGTATCTCCAGGACTTCAGACGCTTGGCAGCGATCCCGGATCCGACGACCGCGATCAGGAGCAGCGCCGTGCCGATGAACTCGGCCATGGCACGGCGCATTGCCTGTCTGATCGTTAGCTCGCGCAGCAGGGGGTGGCAGCGTCCTGGCCAGCGCAGCATCCGCCAATGGCAGCTTCGGCTTCGACCAGTGGGGCATCCGCCAGCACGGTGTAGACCTCCCATCGAGTATCTGCGCCGGCAACCCAGACCTTGTCCTGGAGCGCGTGGCAGCAGGTGACGCCGTCCTCGACTTCGGTGGGGAGGCCCTCGGCCATGAGCCGGCGGGTTGCAGAAACCACTTCCGCCGTTGACTCAACTTCAACCCCAAGGTGGTTGAGCGTGCCCGCTTGGGTCGGGTTCTCAAAGAGCACAAGCTTGAGCGGCGGGTTGGCGATCGCGAAGTTCGCGTAGCCGGGCCGGCGCTTGGCAGGTTCGGTTTCGAAGAGCTTCGAATAGAAGCCGACCGCTTCGTCGAGATCGGTCACATTCAACGCGAGTTGGACCCTTCCCATCTCAGCAGCCACAGTCGCAGAGGCAGGATCCACCGGGGCAGTTGCACTCCATTTCATCTCCTATCGATGAACGTCGATTGATTAGTGCGGAGCATAGCGTGTCCCATCGACGGCTGTCAATGGATAGAATAAGCGGATGACGACAAGCTCCAGCACCGCGACCGCCGTCGCGATCCGACCCTTTCTCGACGAAGACTGGCCAGCGGTCCGCGCCATCTACGCGGAGGGCATCGGGACGGGTAATGCCACCTTCGAGACCGAGCCACCGCCGTTCGACGGTTGGGCCGCGGTCCACCCAGAGGATTACCGGCTTGTCGCTACTCGAGCAGATGTCGTGGTCGGGTGGATCGCGCTCTCCCTTGTCTCGGATCGCTGCGCATATGCAGGCGTCGGAGAGCACAGCGTGTACGTCGCCGACCGTGCTCGCGGCAGCGGCGTCGGTCGACGGCTGCTCGAATCGCCTATCGCGCGTGCCGACGAGGGTGGAATCTGGACGATTCAGACGGGGATCTTTCCGGAGAACGTCGCGAGCGTTCAGCTCCACCTCCAGTGCGGGTTTCGCGTTGTCGGCACCCGTGAGCGGCTGGGACAGCTCAACGGGCAGTGGCGCGACGTCTTGCTCCTGGAGCGACGCAGACCGTGACGCAGTCTCGAGAGTCCGTCGCACTCCCCATACCGGTGCGTGTCAAGGGATGCAGCCAGGGCGTGGCACCGCCGCTGCCGGACGCGCGCGCCGACGAGCTCGCGTCCATCTATCGGGCCCTGGGCGACCCTACCCGGATTCAGATCATTCATATCCTCGCGGCTGCCGCAGATCCGGTCTGCGTCTGCGATTTCACGGCGGCCTTCGATCTCGGACAACCGACTATCAGCCACCACCTCGCGAAGCTGCGCGAGGCCGGCATCGTGATGAGCTTCCGGCGAGGGATCTGGGCCTTCTACCAGCTGGATCCTGCGATGAACGCCACGGCTCAGGCCGCGATCCAGCAGTTGGGCTAACGACCGGCGCTTCCGCCGCCGACGAAGCGCCGGTTCTCCGCATCCCGACGGCTGCCGTGAGAAAGCGTTGTGGTGGGCGCATGAGCAGAGCTGTACTGCCCCACAAAGTCCGCCAATCGTGCTAGACCTTTTCGTGACGCAAGAAGCATTTCTACAAGACCGGACGGCCCCCCTCTGCGGGCATGAAATTAGCCACGACGTTCAGCCGCCTCGAGTTCCTGCTCAGCAACGTTCGAGGCGTCGATGACGCGCCAGACTTCGGCGCTCCAGTCGACGCCTGACACCTTCAGGCGACGACATTCCGCCGCTGCCTCCGCCACTCCCCGGCATGCCGAGTTGATCGCCGACCACGTCGCTGTCCTGACCGCATCGCGCTGAAGCCGAGTCAACGCGGCGCTGGCCGCTCGCCATCGGCGCCGCGCGAGCCGTTGCGCCGCCAGATGGGCCCGGGCGCGGCGCCGGCATTCTCGCCGCAGTGCGAGCGCTGCCCCCCGTGCTCGCCAGGTTCTCGCCCCTCGAAGCGAGAGGCGACCGCGAGCGGACGCCCATCGAGGCATTCACTCGCTGAGCCCCTGCTGCCGTCGCCGATGTGCGCTACTCCGACACCCCCCACCACAGAAGCGCGGCGGTCGACCGGTGCTGCGTCGACGCAGGGCTCGACTGCATGCAGCGCACCGCGCTCCCACGCCCGGGGTTTCGTCGCGAACAACGCTCTGCATTTCACGCTTATTCAAGCGCATCAGGCGACAACAGAGCGCTTACATTTGGTCGAAAACGCCGGAAAAACCGCAGGTGAAAGTGTGTGTGTGGAAATAGGCGTGGCGCGATTGGCAGAGGTGATGAGTGCGGGGGTGGGAGCAGTGTCTGTGAGGCCGCCGGAGCTGTGTCTGTGGGTGGACTTGTCGCGGTGGCGGCTGTGGGATGCGGGGGAAGCCGCGCAGGGTGTGCCGGAAGGCGCCGTGCGGGGGCTCGTGGAGGCCGGGCCCCCCGCACCCGCGCGCTGAGCGCGTAACAAAGGGGGTGCTGCTGGGGCCGGAAGACGACTCGGCCTGCCACGGCCCCTTGCATCGGTCGTGCCAGGATCACCACCGGGGCGGGGAGTGTCCACCATCCGACGGTCGCGCCGGATGGTGTCGAGGTGAGACTGGACCCGCCGTATCAGGTATCTCCCGGACCTTCACAGCTACATGGCATCTTGAAAATGTAAGCGCTGCGTGAGCGCTTTCCCACTACGCTGGATACGCCGTGATTCCCATGCACGAAACTCAACTGTCCCTCGACATGCAACGTCCTATGTCGACGATGACGTCCTCCCCCACCGTCGCGGCGAATCGCGACTTACGCCGTCAGTGGATTTGGGACGGCGATCGTCAAGCGTTCGTCGCGGGCACCCTGCGGGAGGCCATGCTCGTCCGCGGTTTCACGCCCCACTCACTGGCTGTATCCGCCCGAGTGGCGGAGAGCACCATGTACAACGCCCTCGCAGGCCGACCGACGCGTCTACGCACGGCCCGGCGGGTGCTCGAGACGCTTGCCGGCGTCGAACCCAAGTTCGAGCTCAGCCGGCTCGGCTGAGGCCGCCTACGTCCGGTATCGGGCGAGTGCCGCCACCGCCTCGAGGTCTGAGGCTGTGTAGTAGCGGCGGACCATCTCAACGGACTCCCAGCCGCCCAGGAGCTGGAGGTGGAACATCGGGATGCCGGCGTCGGCGCACCGGGTCGCCCAGGTGTGGCGGAGCCGGTGCGGATTGCAGCGCACGCCGGCGTTCTTGCCGATCCGCTGCATGAGCTGTTCGACGCCCCAGGTGGTGAGGGCATGGTCGGCGTCCGACAGGAACACGTCACGGAGGTGGCTCGCCGGCCGCTCCTTGATCGCCCATTCGAGCAGGTTCCGGGGCAGGTTCCGGTAGGTGTCCCGGAATCCGACGATCCGATCCCGCCGCCCCTTGGTGAGCGTCCGGTTGTGGATATTGCCGACGATCGTCAGCTTGGCAGGGCGGCCCTTGAGACCCTCCAGGTGGTCCGTGGTGAGGGCGCACAGCTCTCCGACGCGCAACCCGGTGGCGAGCAGCGTCATGGCGATCAGGCGGTCACGGCCGGGCTTGGCTGCCGCGACCACCCGCGCCTCGTCGTCCACGCTCAGCGCCATCGGCAGCTTGCGTTTCGGAATTCGTGGCTTGGGCAGGTCTCGCCCGTCGCTCAGGAGTGGCGCATCGAACCCCGGCCGTTCCTTGCAGAACTTGGCGAGCGACCGGGCATAGCAGCGAAACTTCATCAGGGTGGCGGGCTTGAGCACGTCCGCGTGGACGGTCATGTACTCGTGGAAGCTCTCGGTGCTGAGCTGATCGACGTACACGATCCCCTCGTGGGCTAGGTAGCCCGGCCAGCGCCCCCGGAGCAGGTAGTCCTCCGCGTTCCGCATCGTGCTCTGCGACCAGTCGAGCTTGTGGTGGTGCAGCAGCGCGTGGACGGCGTCTACGACTGTCGGTCGCTCCCCTGGCTGGCCTCTCCGCGGAGCCTTCTCCACGGCGAGCTGGCCGCCGGTCGCGGTGTCGTAATAGTCGCGGCGCTGGGGCTTCGGCGCCGGCACGAAGGCGGTGGCCATCGACAGCAGTTTATTCCAAGGACACAGACTCCCGCGGAGACAGCAACATCCTACGTTTTTCTGGAGGCAGGCGGCGGACCGCTGGAACCGGCTGGTTTGTATTCGAAAAGCCGATGGTGGGCGCAATAGGGATCGAACCTATGACCTCTGCGATGTCAACGCAGCGCTCGTACCAACTGAGCTATGCGCCCCTGGCTCGCACCGGCAAGCGTGAGCGCCGTCGATGATACCAGTGCTTCCGCACCGCTCCCGAATCGGGCGGTCAGACCCAGGCGACGGGCTGGGTCTTCTTTCCGGTGGCGTGCTGGGCGGCCTGGAGGTCACTGCTGGTCACTTCGACGCGCAGGACGCCTTCGCAGCTGTGGCACACGAGATTGAAGGACTCGGGACGGACGATCTGGCGGGCAATCGCCTGCCGATGTCCACAGCACTCACACGTGACAACCGCTCGCATGACACCTCCGCCGGGGCCGGCCTGTCCGGTCCGCAAGACCTCGGAGCTTGCCACCGGGCTTGATGCGCATCGCGCAATCCACCGGTCCGCGACATCGCCGTTGCAGGTTTGCGATCAGCCCTGGTCGTGGCTCGGGACGGGTGCCGCGAGGTCGGGCTCGAGCACTTGCAAACGGTGCCATCCGAACCACCGAACTGCCACTGCGATGAGGATCAGGATCGCGCCCAACGCGGCGACCACGCGAGCCACGCCGATCAGGTCGGAGATGACGCCGGCCAGCAGCAATGGGATCGCCACGGCCGCGTTAATGACTGTGAAGATGCCGCCGAAGATGCGTCCGCGGCTCTCGGTGTCCGTTCGTTCCTGGAGCACCGTGAACCCCGGAATGAGCATCGCGCCGAGTGCGCACCCGAAGAGCACAGCCACCACGACTGCGAGCGGCACCATGAGCGCTGCGAGTCCGTGGGCGCGGAAGACAACCGGGACGATGCCCATGATCAGCAGCGACACACCCGCGGCGCTGATCGCTGCGACGAGGGTTTTGGCGCGCGGGAAATTGGGGCGCTGCCCGAGCAGCGCAGCAGTGGCGATGAGGCCGAACATCGCCGGCACGAGAACGATGTAGGTCTCGTCGTCAGACCGGTTGAGCACCTCCACGAGATACACCGGCCCGAGGGCGAAGATGGTGAAGACCACCACGATCGCGAGCGCAAGTTGATACAGGCCGAGACGAAGCGGCGGGCTGTTGCGGAGGATGTCGATCCCGTCGCGCAGCTCGCGAAAAATATTGGGCGCCGGCCCGCTGCTTGCCTGCGCGGCTTGCAGGCTGATGCTCACCTTCCAGACCGACAGCGCCGCGAGCGCGAAGAGGCCGGTCGCGATGTAGAACGGCGCGTAGTTCCCGAAGAAGCCGATGGCGATCGTCGCTGCCGGAACGCCGAGCACCAGCGTGAGGATCACCGTCGTCATGAACAGCGATGTCGCCTCGGTGATCTGCTGCCGGCTCACGAGCGACGGAATGCTCGCTGCCTCAGCGGGCGCGAAGATCTGCCCCGCCGAGCTGAAGAGCAACGTGACGACGATCAACGGCCACGCCTGGCCGCGTAACGCGGGGACGAGCTGCGCGGCCGGGATGAGCAGGATGAGCGCACCGCGCACGACGTTGGTCCCGACCATGAGCGTGCGTTTGTCGTGCCGATCCGCGTACACGCCGGCCGGTGCGCTGAGCAGGACGCTCGGAAGCGTGTACGCGATCATCAGCACCGACTGCAGCGACGCCCGATGCGTCAGCGTGTACATGAACACGAGCAGCGTGAACATGAGGAACTTGTCCGCAAGCTGCGATGCGAGTTGCGCTCCCCAGAGATAGCGGAAATCGCGACGCCGCAGCACCGCCGCGAATCCCTGGCGCTGCTCGGTCGCCGTCGACGCCGCGATCGCGGGGCGGGACGCATGCAGCGGCGCGACCGTCGTGCCGTCGTCCGGCTCGGTGGCGCGGCTCCGGGTGGCCTCCCTCATGGCGTGACCAACCTCACTTCAGCGACTGCACGAGCGAGGAGTTCCCACTCATCGAGGCCAAGGGTACCCGGACGGCGGCCCGGATCGATGCCCGCGGCGGCAAGTGCTGTCCCCGCACCGGCGAGGTCGCCGCCGAGCGCCCGGGTCACGCCGTTGCGCAGGGTCTTGCGACGCGACTGGAAGAGCGGTTTGGCAATGGCGAGCATCGATGCCCGGACCGCCCGGTCCACACCGGGGGTGGGCACGATCCTGATGATCGACGAGTGCACGGCGGGGGGCGGGTCGAACGCACTCGGTGGCACGTCGAGGATCCGCTCGACAGTGGCGAGCGACCGCATGGCGACCGTCGCGAGGCTCCAGTCCCCTGGGCCCGCGGCGAGCCGAGCGGCGACCTCACGCTGGACGAGCACGACCGCTCGCGCGGGCGGCTCGTCCATCTCGACCAGCCGCATCAGGACGAGCCCGGTCAACTGATACGGCAGGTTGCCGGTGGCCAGCCATCCGGCGGTGAATCCGAGGGCAGGGGGATCGAGGTTCCGGGCGTCCGCCTCGAGCACGGTCACGTTGGCGTTCGCGCCCTGGGTGATCGCCGTTCCGGCGACACATGCGGGATCGACATCGATGGCGACCATCCGGCCGGCACGGAGTGCCAGCGCTCCAGTCAGCGTCCCCAGTCCGCAGCCGATCTCGAGCACCTCGCTGTCCGGCGCGGGGTCGAGCGCCTCGACGATGGCATCGAGTACCTGGCGATCGATGAGGAAGTGCTGGCCGAGGCTCGTGTCCCTGCGGAGCCCGACGCGCCGCCCCACCGCGGTCAGTGTTCGAGGGTCGGTGAGGTCGAGGGGACGGCGAGCGCGCTCGGCGCGCGCGTCCTCAGGCACGCGCCGCGGCCGTGTGCGGTGTCCCGATACCGAGCACGCGATGCGCCGTGCGCGTGGTTGCGGCACGGACATCCTCGACCGGCGCGCCACGCAGCTTCGCGACGGCGGCCGCGGTGATGGCGACGCGCTCGGGAAGGTTCGGCTTGCCTCGTTCCGGTGCCGGGCTGAGAAACGGCGAGTCCGTTTCGACGACGTAGCCGTCCTTCGCGACGGTACGCGCCGCGTCCTGGATGCCGTCGGAACGTGGAAACGTGACGATGCCCGAGAACGACGCGATGAAGCCTTCGCCGGCGCACCGGCGGGCGAAATCGGCGTCCCCGCTGAAGCAGTGCATGATCCCCCGGCTTCCGGGAACCGCACGCACGGCCGCGAGCACTTCGTCGTGCGCGTCGCGGTCATGAATGAGCACCGGCTTGCGCGCGTCATGAGCAAGCTCGAGCATCGCCCGGAACGATCGTTCCTGGATCGTGAGCGGGACCTCGTGGTACCCGGGGCGGAAGAACAGATCGAGTCCGACCTCCCCCACCGCCACGGCTTTTGGATGGCGGAGCAACGCGGCCAGCGCGTCGAGTTGCTTCGAGTCCGGTGCCGCTTTCTCGTGTGGATGCCAGCCACAGGTGAAGTACACGCCGGGGTGGCGCTCGGCGATCCGACGGTTCTGCTCCGAGTCCTCGAGGTTCAGGCCGACCGAGATGATCTCGTCGACTCCGGCGGCGGCAGCTCCCTCGAGGGCCTGATCGAGCAGTCCGCGCTCGTCGAGCAGGACGAGGTGACAGTGCGTGTCCACCAGCGCGGGCAGAGCGTCGCTCACGGGAGCGCTCCGACGACCACGGTGCACTCACCGCGCGGCGGACGGGCGGTGAACTCCTCGACAAGCGCCGTCGCCGTGCCACGGTGCAACGTCTCGTGGAGCTTGGTGAGCTCGCGCGCGACGACGAGCGGCCGCTCTCCGAGCACGGGTATCGCGAGTCGCAACGTCTTGGTGATCCGCATCGGCAACTCGAAGAACGCGACCGTGCGATCCTCGCGCAGCGCCTCCTCGAGGACGCGCACGAGCTTGCCCGCGGTGCGCGGGAGAAACCCGAGGAAGCAGAACGCCGTCGAGGGGAAACCGCTTGTCGACAGCGCCGCTGTGAGCGCCGAGGCGCCAGGGATCGGCGTGACCCGATGGCCGCCGTCCAGCGCCGCGCGGACGAGAAACGCGCCCGGGTCGCTCAACGCCGGCGTGCCCGCATCGGTGCAGAGCGCGAGCGTTTCGCCACGCTCGAGTCGCTCGACGAACTGCGGCACGCGCCGCCGCTCGTCGAACGCGGGCAGCGAGAGCACTGGTTTGTGCAGGCCGTGCGCCGTGAGCAACTGCTTGGTGCGTCGCGAGTCCTCGGCGATCACCGCGTCGCATTCCCGCAGCGTTCGCAAGGCGCGCAGCGTGATGTCCTCGAGGTTGCCAATCGGCGTCGCGACAACCGCGAGTGTTCCGGTGAGACCGCTCATCGACCCCAGTCCCGCGGATAGCGGAACTCCCGGTCGATGGTGCGGTTGCTCAGCTTCGCGATAACCGGCGGTCGCCGCTTGTACTGGCTCCCCTGGACCCTGGTGATGATGGTGTCGACATCGGCCGCGTCGAAACCGAGCGCGATCACCTCTTCGCGGCTGCGCCGCTCATCAACGAGCAGATGCAACACCTCGTCGATCACCGCGTAGCGCATGCCGAGCTCGTCCTCATCCGACTGACCCGCCCACAGGTCCGCGCTCGGTGGCTTGGTGAGCACGCTGTGCGGCAGACGAAGTTCGCGGGCAATCGCGTACAGCTGGGTTTTGTAGAGATCGCCGATCGGATTGAGCGCGCTCGCCATGTCACCGAACAGCGTTCCGTAGCCGAGCAACAACTCCGTCTTGTTCGACGTCCCGAGCACGAGCGCCTTGCGAGCCATCGAAATGTCGTACAGGACCGACATCCGCTCGCGCGCCATCTTGTTGCCGCGGCGCGTGCGGTCGGCATCGGGGAAGCGCGCGAAGTAGGCGTCCACCTGCGGAGTGATGTCGACACTCTCGAGGTCGAGGCCGAGCTTCTCGCACACCGCGCGGGCGTCTATCTCCGACTGCGGATCGCTGGTCCGATACGGCATGAACACCGCGGTGACATTGGCCGCACCGAGCGACGACACCGCCAGGGCTGCGACAACCGACGAGTTGACGCCACCGGAAAGGGCGACGACGGCGCGCTCGAACCCCACCTTGCGCACGCCGTCGGCGATGAAGCCGCGGAGCCGCTCGATGACGAAGGCGGCGTCAACCGCGAGCGTGTCGGCGTCTGAGTCGGTCGGTCTCGGCGTCGTTGACATCGTTTCGTTCGTCGCGGAGAAGTGGGTAGGCGACGCGCGCGCGACGGACCGCGCTGCGCTCCAGCGTATGGAAGAGCACCGATTCCTCGGCGCCATGAATTTCGGCGACCACGGTGCCCACCGGGTCGACAACACGTGATCCACCCCAGAAACCGACGCCGTCCTCGAAGCCGGAGCGGTTGCAGTACACGACATATGTCGTGAACAACTGGGCGTACGTGCGAGTCATGACGTCATAGCTGCTTGCCGTGCCGACAGTCTCTCCTTGCAGGAAGCCGCGCCCTGGAGATGCCGACGGGCAGATGATCAGATCCGCGCCCTGGCGCGCGAGCAGCGTCGCCGCCGACGGGTGCCAGAGGTCCTCGCAAATGAGAATGCCGGCGCGCCAGCGATGTCCGGTGCGGCGGCCGAGCGGTGCGTCGAACGCGCGGAATTGATCGCCCGCGGCGAGATATCGCTGCTCGTCGAACAGTCCGTACGTCGGGAGATACACCTTGCGGTGCGCGTGCAGCACCTCGCCATCGCTGATGTACAGCGCAGCGTTGTAGAAGAGATGGCGATCGCTCTCGAGAATCAAGCCCACGACGATGTCAATGGCGGCGGCGCGCGACGCGTCGCGGAGCGCGTGTATCTCCGGCGACTCGAGCGTCAACGCGACATCGGGGACCTGGTCCTTGAGGAAATACCCGGTGAGCGACAACTCCGGGAATACCACGAGGCCGGCGCCCGCTGCGCCGGCTTCCGCGATGATCGTGAGGTGCGCCGCAAGATTTGCGGCGACGTCGCCGAGCCGCGGATAGAATTGCGCCAGCGCGATCGACACGGATCCCGCCGGATCCGCGAGCGTTTCGGGTGCTGGGACGGGCGCGATTGCAGCCGCTTTCGGCTGGACCGGTGCGCCCGTGCTCACGCCGGTTCGAGATCGTTCGAGGACCATCGCACTGATTCTCCCATGGTCTCGGGCAATGTCCCCGCGTTCACGAAACCGCCAACCATCGCCGGAACACGCTCGAGATCGGTCACGACCATCGGTGCAGGGGGCAGCGCCCGCAGGAATCCGAGCCCGTACTGGCGCGTTCGCAGGCGTGGGTCACAGAGCACCACCGCGCCCCGATCCGAGGCGCTCCGGATCAGGCGGCCAAACCCCTGCCGGAGCCGGATGATCGCCACCGGGAGGATGTATTCGCCAAAGGGGTCGCGAAGTTGCTCCGAGCGAGCGCGTACCAGCGGGTCGGTCGGGACCGGAAAGGGGAGCTTGTCGATGACGACACAGCGCAGCCGGTCTCCGGGGATGTCGACGCCTTCCCAGAAGCTGCTGGTCGCGAGCAGCACCGTGCGGGGATCGGCGAGGAAGCTCTGCAGGATCTGCCGGCGCGTGCCGTCGAGACCCTGCGCGAGGCTCGCGATCCCCCTCGCCTCGAGGCGATCCTGGAGCAGCGCCCAGACCCGCTTGAGCGGTCCATAGCTCGTGAACAGCACGAGCGTGTGGCCGTCGAGTTGGGCCGCGATGCCGTCGATCAGCGCCGCCATATGGACGTCGTGCACCGGGTCGTCGTATGCCGTCGCATCCTCGGGCAGGATGCAGACCGCCTGGCGGAGATAGTCGAACGGCGACGCCAGGGTGAGCTCCTCTGCGGTCACGCCGATGCCGATGCGGTTGCGAATGAAGTCGAAGCTGCCCGCGACCGACAGCGTGGCCGATGTCAGGATCACCGACTCGGTCGGTTCGAATACACTCTCCGCGAGCGGGATCGACACGTCGACCGGCGCTTCGTGCAACTCCGCCTGCTCGCCACGCATCTCGATCCAGCTGACCATCCCCTCGCGCCGGCCGACGATGACGTGGTCGATCGCTGCCGCGAGGCCAGAGAGTGCCATGGCCGCGTGTTCGAGCTCGTCCTCGCCCCGGTCGGGTTGGGGCAGGAGTGCCGTCTGCATCGCGTCGGGCGTTGCCGTGGCAAGCGCGGTGGCGACGCGCTGAAAGATGCCGGCTGCATGGACGGCCGACCGCTCCACGAAGCCGAAGCCCGCATCGGCCCGAATCGCGTCTGAGAGTCCGACGCGACCGTTGGCGGCGTGCTCGCCCCCGAGCTTCGCCGACATGAATCCTTTGGCGTCGCCGAAGAGTCGCTGTCCCGCCTCGCGGCATCGCTCGAGATCCGCGCCGAGCGACGTTGCCGGGAGCGCGGGCAGCCGGTCGAGGATGAGCGTCAGATCCGCGAGGCGCACCGTGACCCCGAGCTGCTCGGTCGCGACCGATTCGAGCTGGTGCGCCTCGTCGATCACCAGCGCTTCGTACGGACCGAGCACCTGCCCCTGACGCTCGGTGCCGGCGAGCAGGAGCGCATGGTTCGTGACAACGATGGCTGCATCAGCGGCGCGACGGCGGGCACCCACCATGTGGCAGCGCGCGTTGGGCCAGTTGGCGCACGCCGGGCCAAGGCAGTCGGTGACGTCCGATGCGACGCGACGCCACAGTTGCTCCTCCTCGCCGGCGAGATAGATCTCCGAGCGATCCCCGGTGGTCGTCGTTGCGAGCCAGGTGAGGATCTTCAACTTGAAGCGCATCGAGACGATGTCGGGTTCGTGTCCGGTGACGTCCGGCGTGGCAAGAAAACGCTGCCATCTGCGCAGGCTCAGGTAGTGGTTGCGCCCCTTGAGCACCGCGACGGAGACGGGCTCACCGAGGAGTTCCGCGACCGCGGGGAGGTCGTGATCCGCGAGCTGCTCCTGCAGGTTGATCGTGTGCGTCGCCACGACCGCGCGCTTACCCGTCCGCGCGGTCCAGAGCGCCAGCGGCGTGAGATAGGCGAGCGACTTGCCGACGCCGGTCCCCGCCTCCACCATCAACCGCCGTTTGCGCTCGAGGGTCTGCCCCACCGCCATCGCCATCTGCACCTGTGCATCGCGGTACTCGTAGCCATCCCGGCGTGCGAGCGGTCCTTCGGGGCCGAGCATCGCTGCCGCGGCGTCGCCGATGCTGCGCTTGTCCTCTGCTGCGGCAGGTCGATAGGCACCCGCACCCATCGGAGGTGGAAACTGCGACGTTGCGATGGTCGACCGGAGGGTGGGCGTCCACGTCAGGTCGCATCAGAACGTCGCCGAGGAATGCCTGGAGCGGTCCCGCAGCCTGGGATGCGACACGCAGCATCTCGCCCCTCGTCGTATCGGGAAGGCTCCGGCCGGCGCCGACCAGGATCCGGAACAGGTCGCCGGTTGCGCGCGCATCGCTGAGCGCACGGTGCGGGCGCTCGTGGGGGATGCCGAGGCGGCGGCTGAGGAGCGGGAGGCTGTGGCTCTCGTAGGTCGGGAGCAGGATGCGGGCGAGGTCGAGCGTGTCGTAGATGAGGCGCGATCCGAAGTCCTCGGAGAGCAGCGCGCGCAGGAACAGCAGGTCGAACGTGCCGCCGTGGGCGATAAGCGCTGCGTCACCGCAAAACTCGTCGAGCTGCAACGCGCCCTCGCCGGGCGACGGCGCGCCGATGACGTCGTCGTCGGTGAGGCCGACGAGGCGCTGTATCGACAGCGGAATCGGCATCTGCGGATCGACGATCACCTGGAGCTCGCCGATCGGACGGAGTGCTCGGTCGTAGCGCACGGCGCCGATCTCGAGGATTCGATCACTCCTCGGCGAGAGCCCGGTCGTCTCGAGATCGAAGGCGACCAGGTGATCCGGGTGCGAGAGGCCCCCGATCACGCGGCGGGCGAACTCCCGCCTTGGGTGCGCAGTTCCGCGCTCACGGGCCGTCGCTCCCTGGGGAGCAGTGCGATCACACGCTCCATCATGATCGCGGCGGCTTCCCTGCTGGAGAGCGCGCGGCCATTCTTCCCGAGCGGGGGGAGATGGAACGGCTCGCCGATGCGCAATTCGACGTCCGCGGGACGCGGCATCCACGCGCCGCGCGGGATCACTCGCTCCGATCCCCAGCTCGCCACCGGGACGACAAGTGCCCCGGAATGGCGCGCGATGAAGCCGGCGCCTGCCTGGATCTCGCCGAGATTGTTGCCGTCCCACGAGCGAGTGCCCTCGGGATAGACGAGCAGCACGTGACCACTCGCAAGCACCGCGAGCGCCGAGCGCAACGCGGCCCGGTCCGGCGGTGTCGCGTATCACCGGGAACGCATGGTTCTGGCGGAACAGCCAGCCGAGGAACGGGTTGCGGAAGAGCTCGCTCTTTGCCATGTAGTACACGTCGCGGCGAGGGATGAACACGCCGGTGAGCGCCGGTTCGACCGTGCCGACGTGGTTGCCGACGACGAGGACTGCGCCCGCGCGGGGCATGCGTTCCATGCCGTCGATGCGGAGACGGCGCCCGAGGATGATCCACGCCAGCATGCGAACGCCCCCGCGGAACGCCGCGTAGATCACGCCTCTGCCGCCACCGCCGCCCAGAGGTCGAGCGCGGCTTCGGCGACCTCGTCGACCCCGAGCACACCGGTATCGAGGTGATGCGCATCGTCCGCAGCACGCATCGGAGCTGCGGTCCGCGAAGCGTCGCGGCGATCGCGCGCGCCCACCTCGCCGAGCATCAGCGCGCTGTCCGCGTCGGCGCCAGTGGCTCGCAACTGGGTTGCTCGGCGATTGGCTCGCACTTCCTCAGATGCATCGAGATACAGCTTCAACTGCGCATGCGGAAAGACGACCGTTCCGCAGTCGCGGCCCACCGCGACGGCTCCATTGACCGCCAGGCTTCGTTGGGCGTCGAGCAACACGTCGCGCACTTCCTGGATGCTGCTCAGCGTCGCAAGCAACGGCGCGTTTGCCGGATCGCGCAGCGCCGGCCCGGCGTCGACGCCGTCGACGCTCGCGGCGCTGTCCGCGTCCTCGTGCGCGGGGTCGGTGTCGATGACAACGTCCGTCCTGCGCGCGCAGTCGATCAGGGCGTCGCGATCTTCAGGAGTAAGGCCGGCTCGCGCGGCCGCGACCATCACGCCGCGATAGAAGAGCCCGGTGTCGACGAGTGGGAGACCCAGTGTCGTCGCTAACCGCCTGCCGAGAGTCGTCTTGCCGCTTCCCGCAGGACCGTCGATGGTGATGACGGGCGGCCTCACCGCGCGCGCCGGGCAGTCGCCCGAGCCGGAGCCGGCATGCCGGCGGCCGCACGGAGCGAAGAGAGCTCCGCAGGGCGCAGCGCCCGCGCGTCTCCCTCGGCAAGCTCGCCCAGCTCGAGTGGTCCAACCGCAACCCGAACGAGGTCGCGCACCTCGAGCCCGACCGCCGCGAAGAGACGCCGCACCTCGCGCTTCCGGCCCTCGGCCATCACCACCTCCACCACCGAATCCGAGCCGGAGCGTCGCGCCGTCAGCGCGCGCGCCGGCCCGTCCTCGAGCTCGACGCCGGTGGTGATCGCCTCGAGCTGCGCTGCAGAGATCGCCCGGTCGAGCGTTGCCACATACCGTTTGGTGACTCCATGGCGCGGGTGTGACACGGCGTGCGCGAGGTCGCCATCGGTGGTGAGCACGATCAGCCCGCGGCTGTCGGCGTCGAGCCTCCCAACCGGGACGAGCCCCGGGACGGGTTCGATGAGGTCCATCACGGTCGGCCGTTGGTACGGGTCACTGCGCGTGGTCACCACGCCGACCGGCTTGTTGAGGACGATCGTGACAGAAACTGCGCGAGCAGGAATACGATGCCCGTCAACGCTCACGCGATCGGTGGACGGATCGACCACCGTGCCGATATACGCAAGCTCGCCGTTGACGGTGACCCGGCCGTCCGCGATGAGCGTGTCGGCACCGCGTCGCGATGCCACCCCCCGGCGCGCGAGGAAGCGGTTCAGGCGCTCGGGCGGAGTGGTGCTCACTCGAAGTCGGGGAGCACCGGCATCTCCGACACCGGCGGCAGGTCATCGATCTGTTCCAGCCCGACGAGCTGCAGAAATCGAAGGGTCGTGCCGAAGAGGCGCGGGTGGCCGGGGGTGTCCTGGCGGGCGACCTCGGCGATCAGTCGCCGCTCGGTGAGGTGCTCGAGCACCGCTTCGCAGTCCACACCGCGGATGGATTCGATCACCGCCTTGGTCACCGGCTGCCGGTACGCGACGATCGCGAGTGTCTCCATCGCCGCCCGGCTCAGTCGCGACGGGCGTTCGGGGTGCAATGCGCGTTGCACCGCCCACGCCATCTCCGGTCGCGTGACGAGCTGAATCGCGGTCTCGGATCGCTGGAGCATGAGCCCGCGACCGCGGAGATCCATTGCCAGCACCCCGGCAGCGCGGGCCACGGCGGATGGGCTCCGCTCGAGGATGGCCGCAGCTTCGGCGATGCTCACCTCGCGACCGAGCGCGAAGCAAAGCGCCTCGAGCGCCGGCGCCAGATCCTCGGGCTCCGCGTCCGACGTCCCCTCGGGCACGGCCGCGCGGCCGAAGACGTCGAGGACGAGAAGCTCATCCACGCCCGGTCACCGTGATCGGGCCGAACGCGTCGCGCTGCTCGACTGTCGCCTCTCCGCGTTTGAGCATCTCGAGCAGGGCGAGAAAGCAGGCCACTGCCTCGAGCCGGGTGCTGACCCCTGCGAACACCTCCTCGAATTCGAGGGGCCCGGCAGCCAGGCGTTCGCGGAGCAGCCGGACCTTGTCCTCCACCGAGAACGTGATGGCCACCGGGAGCGGCTCGGTGTCGCTGAGGCGTTCGAGAACAGCGCGGAAGGCCGCCGCCAGGCGCTCTGGCGCGATTCGGAGTTGCTCCACCGGGATGACCTCAGTGGAGACGAGCCCGAGGAAGCTTCTCGCGCCCTCGGTTGCCGCTTCGGCGAGAAGCGCCTCGGCTGCGGCCTTGAAGAGCCGGTATTCGGCGAGCCGCCTGCCGGCGTCCGTGGATTGATCGTCCTCGGGCTCGATGACCGTCGTGTCCTGGTCGGGTAGTACCGCAGACGCCTTGAGGGCGACGAGCCTGGCGAGAAGCGTCAGCGCGTCGGCGACGCCGCGAAGGTCGCCCTGACGCTCGGGGCTCTCGAGGGCGCTTCGTGCTTCCTCGACCACAGCGCTCACGGACATCTCGGTGAGGTCGACATCGCCGCGATTGGCTTTAGCGACGAGCTCCTCGAGCGTTCCATGGAACCCCGGGGCGTCCACGGTGATCGAACCGGCGCCCGCGTCCTCCCGCTGCATCGCTACATGGTACGGACGCCGGGGGTGCCCCCAGCGCCGCCTATGCCCTCTTCGAGCAGCTCGGTTGCTCGCGCGAGCGCAGCCTCGGTCGTTCTGCCTGACATCAGGCGCGCGATCTCGCGAACCCGGTCGCGACCGCTGACCGCGTCCGCCGTCGCCTGCGCTCCGCCGGGCAGATCACGTTTCGTGATGGTGAGGTGGGCCACAGCCCGCGCGGCGATCTCCGGGCGATGCGTGATCGCGATCACCTGGCGCGTACGGCCGATGCGCGCCAGCACGTCGCCAACTCTTGCCGCCGTCTCGCCACCGATGCCGGTGTCCACCTCGTCGAGGACGAGCACAGGAGCCTCGTCCTCGGTGACGACGGCGCTCAGCGCCAGCGCGAGCCTTCCGAGCTCTCCGCCAGACGGGCCTTCGTCCAGCGGCATCGGTACCGAGTTGCGGTTCGGCGCGAGACGGAGGTCCACCTCGTCGATTCCGGACATCCCGCAGCGCACCGGTGTCCCGTCGCCGGTGTCGACACCATCGACGTCGAGGCTTCGGGTCAGCACGACGCGAAAGCGCGCGTGCGGCAACTCGAGCGAGCGGAGTTCCGTGGTGACCGCTCGCTCGAGACGCTTCGCGGCTGCAGCGCGCAGCGCGCTCAGCCGTGCCGCCGCCACACCGGCAGCGACGCGACGAGCATCTTCCACGGCCTCGAGGCTGCCGGCGGACCCTGCTTCACCGTCGACCCCGGTCACGAGCGCTTGCGCACGATTGAGCTCCACGAGCGCTGCCTCGAGCGACCCGTGACGCCGGATCACCCGCGTCAGCGTGTCGAGCCGTTCCTCGATCGCGGTGAGCCTGGCGTCATCCACGACGATGGCGTCGGCGTGGCGGCGTGCGTCGAGGGCGAGCTCGCGGAGTCGGTCGACGAGCGAATCGGCGTCCTCGAGGAGTTGCGCCAGCTCGGGGTCGACCGCGGCCAGGTCGGCGCCGCCACCGATCGCGACCGCGAGCCGGTCGGCCGCGGATTCCTCGTCGCCACCGCTCGCTTCCGCGAGCGCAAGCGCCGATCCAGCGATTCGTGCCGCGTGCCGGAGGCGAAGCCGCTCGGCCTGAAGTTCGGCGTCCTCACCAGGTCGGATCCCGATCGCGCCGAGGTCCTCGACGAGGTCGCGAGCCCGCTGCAGTTCCGCGGCACCCGTGCTTGCGGCGCGACGCGCTGCCGCCACCGCCTCGGACGCGGCACGCCACGCCTGGACGGCAGCAGCAGTCGCCGCTCTGGCTCCGATGGCGTCTGCACCGGCGAAGGCATCGAGCACGTCGCGCTGCCAGGTGCGGCGCAGCATCCGATGGCTGGTCCCCTGCGCGGTGATGTCGACGCAGAGGTCGCCGACCTCGCGCAGCACGGCCTGCGACACGAGCGCGCCGTCGATCCGGCATGTTGCTCGCCCCGTGGCCGGGACCTCGCGGGACAGCGTGATCAGGTCGTCGTCGGGAATCCCGAGTTCGGCGCGACGGGCTCGCAGGCGCGGGCTCGGATTGTCGAAGACAGCCGCCACGCGCGCCGCAGACGTGCCGGTGCGCACCATCTCCGGTTCCAGCTTGCCGCCGAGCGCCGCCCGAAGGGCGTTGACACACATGGACTTTCCCGAGCCGGTCTCGCCGGTGAGGACGGCGAAACCCTCATCAAACGAGAGCCGAGCCTCCTCGATGATCGCGAGGTTGCTGATGCGCAGCTCACGAAGCGCCACGGGCTCCTCCACTGTCGCCTGGCAGGTCATCGTCCGCCGGCTCGAGCAACAAGTCCTTGTGGGGTATGCCATATCGGAACTTCTGCCGGAGCCGGGAGTTGAAGGACGGCGAGTTGGCGAAGCGAATGACTTCGAGCTCCGGGCCTGGCCCGATGACCACGCTGCCACCGTCCGCGAGCCACGCGATCGAGCGTCCGTCTGCCGCGACGAAGACGCGGCCGCGGTCGACGGTTACCCGGACCGGGAGTTGTTCCGGAATCACCACTGGGCGGCTGATCACCGCATGAGCGGCAATCGGCACCACCACCACCGCGCGGACGCGTGGATCCACCGGGGGGCCGCCGGCACTAAGCGCGTACGCGGTCGAACCCGTCGCGGTGGCGACGACCACGCCGTCAGCGTCGAACGCACCGAGCAGGTCACCGTCGACCTCGACCCGAAGCCTCACCACGTTGACGTCGCGCGCTCTGACGACGATCTCGTTGATGGCGAGGACCGGCTCCGTCGAACCCTCGATGGCGATCTCCAGCAGTGCCCTTCGCTGCGTCGTGTAGTCGCCGCTCGCGAACCGGCTGATCGCGTCCGGCAGCGCATCGATCTCGACGTCGTTGAGGAATCCGAGGCGGCCGCGGTTCACGCCGACCACCGGGATGCCGAGTGGGGCCGCCAGCCGCGCTCCGTAGAGGAACGTGCCGTCACCGCCGAGCGTCACCAGCAGTGCTGTGTTCGCGCGGTGCTCCTGCATTGCCGCTTCGGGATCCTCGAGGGCGGTCCAGGCTTCGAAGCCGCACGCCTGCGCACGCGCAATCGCCGACTGCACCACGAGTTGCTCGCCAGGATGCAGGAGGAACCCGATGCTGCGTTCGGCGCTCATGGTGCGCTCGATCCAGCTGCTGCACGCCCCGGAAGATGTGCGCCGACCAGCCACTCCTGGTTGCCCTTGGCTCCGCGAATCGAGCACGGCATCGGTGGCAGTGCGCTCGCGCCGAACGCAGATTCGAGCCACGCCGCGAAGCCGCCGGCCGCGCGTTCGGCAGCCTCGGCGTCGCGCACGATCCCACCCTTGCCGATCGCATCGCGCCCGAGCTCGAACTGCGGCTTGAAGAGCGCGACGAGGTCGGCGCCCGACGACGCGACGAGCCGGACGACCGCCGGTATGACCAGCCGCAGGGAGATGAACGAGAGGTCGAGCGTCACGAGGTCCGGAGCAGCACCCGGGAGCGCGTCGAGAGTTCGCAGGTTGGTCCGGTCCATCACGTGCACCCGCGCATCCGTCGCGAGGCGCGGGTCGAGCTGACCGCGACCGACGTCGACTGCATACACGAACGCGGCGCCGCGGCTGAGGAGCACATCCGTGAACCCCCCGGTCGACGCACCCGCGTCCAGGCAGACGCGGCCAGTGCAGTCGATATCGAAGGCGTCGAGCGCCGGCGCGAGCTTGAGCCCTCCCCTGCTTGCCCACGGATGATCGCGACCCAGCACGCGGATCGGCGTGGCGGCGCCGACACGCTGGGCGGCGCTGGTTGCGCGTCCGCCGTCGACCTCGACCAGTCCGGCCGCGACCAGTGCCTGCGCCCGCTCGCGGCTCGGCACCAGCCCGCGTGCCACGAGCTCGAGGTCAACGCGCCGCGCCGGGGACACCGCTGTCATGGCTCCCATCTATACCACATTTATGTGTATTCGCGCAGTCAGAAGGGCACGTCGTCCGGGTCGATGCGAGGATGCGTGACCCTCGTGGGCACCACGGCGATCGGCGGGGTGCGCAACTCGGACACATCGGTCCCGGCTGTCTCGAGGGGACGCTCGCCGAGGGCGCCACTCGAATTGACCACGAGTTGCTTCACGCGGTGTTCGGTGTGCGCGAGGAGATCCGAGCAATGCTGGGCGAGGATCACCCCCCGCTCGTACGCGCCAATCGCCTCCTCCAGGGCAATGCTGCCACCTTCGAGCTTGCTGATCAGCGTGTCGAGCTCGGCGAGCGCCGCCTCGTACGTCAGAGCCGTGATGCCGTCCTCCGCGGATCCGCTGTTCATTGGTCGGCCGCCCCCGGATTGGCATCGTACATCTGTTCGTTGTCTGCGGGCGCGCCCGTATTGGCGCGATTGACCGTGCTTTCCAGGCTGCCGTGGCGCAGAACCGTATGCAGGCGCGTTCCCACCGGGACTGCGGCGGAGTCGGTGAGCACGCGGCCATCCGCGTCCGAGGTGATCGAGTACCCGCGCTCGAGCGTCCGTCTCGGTGAGAGCGCCGCAAGTCGCGCTCCCCGAGTGGTCAGCGCCGCCCGGCGCGCCACGGTGACGCGGGCTGCCGCCTCGTGCAGCAACTCCGACGTCCTGCCGAGGCGGAGGCGCTCGATCTCGACGCGCCGGGATGGATGCGCAAGCGCGAAACGCGACGTCTGCTGATCGAGGGCGCGCCGCTTGACCGCGGCCTCCTGCATCAGTGCCGCGCGCAACCGGAGCGACGCCATCGACGTGCGATCGCGGCGCGCGGCCACCACGCCGGCGATGGCGACGCCGAGGCGCGCATGGCGGGCGACGACGTCATCGCGGAGCCCGGCGATGTTCGGCGCAACCAACTCGGCCGCTGCCGAGGGCGTTGCACCCCGGCGATCGGCGGCAAGGTCCGCAACCGTCGTGTCTGTCTCGTGGCCGACGCCGGTCACCACCGGCAGCCGTGTCGCGCGAATCGCGCGAGCAAGTGCTTCGCTGTTGAAGGCGAGCAGATCCTCGAGCGAACCGCCACCGCGCACCAGCAGGATCACGTCGGCGTCGCGAACCTGGTCGGCACGAGCAAGGGCGCGGACGAGCGTTTCCACAGCGCCGTCACCCTGCACTGTCGCGGGAGACAGCACCACGCCAATGCACGGTGCGCGGCGCGCGATCACGGTGCACACGTCGCGCAAAGCCGCTCCGCTGCGCGATGTCACCACAACGACGCGCCGCGGGAGCAACGGGAGTCGTCGCTTGCTGCGCTGGTCGAACAGCCCCTCAACACTGAGGCGCTGCTTGAGCTGTTCGATGCCGAGTGCGAGCGCGCCGATGCCACTCGGTTCCAGCCGGTCGACGTACAGCTGGTAGCGTCCCTGCTGCTCATACACCTGCACGGATCCATGCGCCACGACGGTCATCCCGTTGGTGGGACGAAACGGGATCTGCATCGCATTGGCGCGAAAGCACACGCACGAGACCTGGGCGCGCGCGTCCTTGAGCGTGAAGTACAGATGCCCCGACACATGTGCGGTGAGGTTGCTCACCTCGCCCTCGACGAGCACGTCCTCGAGCTCGGGACGCTCCGCAAGTGCATCGCGCACCAGTGCCGTGAGGTCGCTGACAGTACGAAGTGTTGTGGTCACACCCGCTCCCTCGCGACGTGGCCGAGCACGCCATTGACGAACTGCGCCGCCTCGTCGCCGGCGTATGCACGAGAAAGCTCGATGGACTCGTCGATCACGACGGCGACCGGTGTCGTCTCCATGTACAACAACTCGAAGGTGCCGAGACGCAAGACTGCACGCTCCACTTTGCCGAGATCGACGAGTGACCAGTGCTCCATCGCCGTCGCGAGCGCGGCGTCGATGGTGTCGAGATGATCGACGCAGCCGACGACAATCGTGCGCGCGAACGCACGGACGTCCGCGGTGGCCCGCAGGTCCTCGCCCTGGTATCGCAGCGCGAAGTCCGGATCCTTCGCCGTGCCCTCGATCTCGAAAAGCACCCGCAGCGCCAGTTCACGACCTCGCCGCCGGCGCCCCGTGCCTGAGACGGCCGGGGTCACGCGAAGGCGACCTCGCTGACGAAGACGTTGACCTCCTCGACACGCAGCGCGAGCATGCGATCGATCGCGTCGGCGACGCGGCGCTGGACCTCGGCGCCGACCACCGGCACGTTGCCACCCGACTCCATCACGACATAAAGACTGAGGTGCAACGCATCGTCGCGCATCTCGACGCGCACGCCGCGATGCGCATGCGACCGGCGAACGATGCGATCGAACTGCTGTCCTCCGGGGTGATACATCGCATGGATTCCCGAAACCTGCAGTGCCGCGAAGGCCGCGATCGAGGCCACCACTTCATTGGCAACGCGAGTTGTGCCGAGCTGGCGGCGACCGTTCAGCGTCGGACGCAGTTGCAGGCGATCCGGTTCGCCGGCGTCGGTCATGCGCGCTCCACGTAGCGGCCCGTGCGCGTGTCGACGCGGATCAGGTCACCCTGGTTGACGAACAGCGGGACATCCACTGCGAGCCCCGTCTCCACTTTGGCCGGCTTGAACGAAGCGTTTGCGGTGTCACCCTTGAATCCGGGCTCGCTTTCGGTCACCTCGAGCACCACCGACGTGGGCAGATCGACGCCAAGGACGCGATCGTCAAAGCGCAACAGGAACAGGTTGTCGTTCTCTTTCAGGTAATCGACGCCACTGCCGAGCTGCTCGGGGCTGAGCGTGATCTGATCGAACGTGGTGTTGTCCATCACCACGTAATTCTCGCCGTCCTTGTACAGCAGCTGAGCCTCGGTGCGCTCGATGCGCACCTTGCCGAATTTCTCCTCGGGACGGAATGTCTCGTCGGTGACCGCACCGGTGGTCACATTGCGCAGCTTCGCGCGAACGACAGCCGTGCCACGTCCTTGCTTCATGTGCGAGAAGTCGATGACCTCGAAGAGGTCGCCGTCGCGCTCGACAGTCGCGCCCGGACGCAGGTCGGAGGCCGTGATCATGCAGTGCTCCCAGTGGTGGACCGGTCTTCGAGCAGCTTAGCCAGTCCCTCGACTGCGAGGACGTAGCCGTCGATGCCCAGCCCGGCAACAACGGCAACCGCGGCCTCGGCCGAGAGCGAGACGCGCCGGAACGGCTCGCGGGCGAGGATGTTCGACAGGTGGACCTCGACGACCGGTCCGGCGAAGCCGCGAAGCGCGTCCGCGAGGACGACGCTGGTGTGGGTCAGCCCGCCGGGGTTGACGATGCAGCCGGCGCTGTGACCGCGCTCCTGCTCGAGGATGTCGACCATCACGCCCTCGTGGTTGGTCTGCTCGCAGCGGACCTCGAGCCCGAGCGCACCGGCACGGGCGCGGACCGCGGCCTCGATCTCCGCAAGGGTGACCGCGCCGTATACCTCGGGCTCGCGCTCGCCGAGGCTGGCGAGATTGGGTCCGTTCAGCAGCAGGATCGTCGTCATCGGGCGAGCACTGATTCCAGCGCGGCATCCACCTCGGCATCGGGAACGAGCTGACCCGTCAACGGGTGCCCTCGGCGCTCGAGCAGCACCCACCCGAGACGGTCGCCGACGTGCTTCTTGTCCGCGCGCATATGGCCGAGCACCTGCTCGGGATCAAACACCAGTGTCGTCGCAAGGCCGCACCGGGCGATCATCTCACCCTGCCAGCCGATATCCCCGGCTGGGCAGCCGAGTATGTGGATGCTGAGCTGTCCGGCGGCGTGCATTCCGACGGCCACGGCCTCGCCGTGGAGCAGGCGGTTGCCGAACCCGGCGGCAGCTTCGAGGGCGTGCCCGATCGTGTGGCCATAGTTGAGCACGGCGCGGTTGCCGGCCTCGCGCTCGTCGCCGGCGACGATCCGGGCCTTGATGGCGCAGCACTCGCGGATCGTCTCGACCAGCGCATCACTGTCCCGCGCCAGGAGGCGGTCGAGATCGCGGTCGAGACCGGCGGCGAGCCCGGTGTCGACGATCATCGCGTACTTGACGATCTCGGCAAAGGCAGATCGATACGACCGATCGTCCTGCGTGGTCAGCACGTCTGTATCGCAGATCACGGCGCGCGGTTGCCAGATGGCGCCGGCGAGGTTCTTGCCGCGGGTGAGGTTGACACCGGTCTTGCCGCCGATCGCGCTGTCGACCATCGCGAGGAGCGTGGTGGGCACGTTGACCCACGCGATCCCGCGCAGGTAGGTCGCGGCGACGAAGCCGGCGAGGTCGCCAACCGTGCCGCCGCCGAGGGCGATGACGCAATCGTTGCGCTGCAGGCCCGCGTCGCCGAGGCGACTGAGCATGCGTCCGGCCGACGCCCAGTTCTTGAGCGCCTCGCCCCCGGAAACCTTGATCACCGTGGTGGCAATGCCGGCGCTTCGCAATGACGCAACGAGACGATTGGTGGCCGCTGGGACGGCGCGGTCCGCAAGCAACGCGACGCGTGTCGCGCCTCCGGGCACATGGGCGACGACGTCGTCGATGGCTCCCGCACGGACCTCGACGTGGTACGCGCGCTCGCCCAGGTCGACCCGCACCGCGCCACCGAGCGCGGCGATCACGCGAGCGGCCACTGTCTCGGGTTTGTCGCCGGCACCGATGCGGAGGTGCGACGCCTGCAGCGCGCGGGTCCGGTTGCGTCGCAGCCGGGGGATGCCGGTGGCCGCCGAGCCTTCGAGCGTCGGGCGGTCCGAGCCATCGCCGAGGCGCTCGATGAGGATCTCATCGGTGGTGTCGAGCCAGACGACGGTGCAGAGTTCTGTGAGCAGCCGTCGAGCCGCCGGTTGCGTGATCAAGCCGCCGCCGCACGCGATGACGAGTGGTCCGGGACGGCGGAGCACGTGCTCGAGGGCCGTCAGCTCCAGATCGCGAAAGGACGCCTCACCATTGGCGGCGATGATCGCCGCGGGCGAGCGGCCCGAGGTCTTCTCGATTTCAGCGTCCAGGTCGACCGCCGGCCACCCGAGCCGTTTGGCGACGAGTGGGGCGATCGTGGTTTTGCCGGATCCAGGGAGGCCGACGAACGCGATGCGACGAAGCCCGGTCATCGCAGCCGGTTGACGGCGCGACGGTGAGCCGCAACGGCGCGCCGCAGCTCGCCGAGGCTGTCGCCGCCGAACTTCTCCATCGCGGCGGCCGCGAGCACCCACGCGAGCATCGCCTCGGCCACGACGGCACCTGCCGGGACAACGCAGATGTCGCTGCGCTCGTAGTGGGCGTTGATCTCCTTGCCCGTCGCGATGTCGACGCTGCGCAGCGGACGGAGCAGCGTGGAGATCGGCTTGAAGTGAACGAGCGCCCACACAGGCTCACCGTCGGTAACGCCGCCCGCGAGCCCGCCCTGGCGATTGGTCAGATGGTGGAATCCCTGCGCTGCGTCCCATCGCGGTTCGTCGTGCACCTCGGAGCCGGGGGACTGCGCCGCGAGCACGGCCGCACCGAGCTCGACGCCTTTCACCGATGGGATGCTGCACATCGCCTGGGCGATGAGCCCGTCGAGCCGCCGGTCCCAATGCACGTAACTGCCAAGTCCGGCCGGAACATGCGCGGCGACGACATACGCAGTGCCGCCGAGTGTGTCGCCCCGCTCGCGGGCGGCATCGATGGCCGCGACCATCCGCACCGACGCATCCTCGTCCGCGCATCGCACCGGCGATCGCTCCACCGCGTCCCACGCGACGTCGTCGGTGGGCACCGGGACGCTGATGTCGCCGATGCGGATCACGCAGGAATGCACGTCGACGCCGATGGCGGCGAGGAGCGTCCTGCCCACGGAGCCGGCGGCGACGCGCGCAGCGGTCTCACGGGCGCTCGCGCGCTCGAGCACGTCGCGGGCGTCGTCGAATCCGTATTTGAGGACACCCGCGAGATCCGCATGCCCCGGTCGCACGCGCGTGACCCGCTTGGCTTTGAAGCCGCGTGCCTCCACCTGCATCGGGCCTTTCCAGTTCTCCCAGTCGGCGTTCTCGATGACGAGCGTCACCGGCGACCCCAGCGTCTTGCCGCCCCGGACGCCGCTCACGATTCGCGCCGTGTCGTGCTCGATCTGCTGGCGTTTGCCCCTCCCATGCCCACCTTGACGGCGGTGCAGGTCAGGGTCGATATCGCGGCGGGCGTCGAGCGACACGCCGGCAGGCATGCCTTCGACGATCACCGTCAGTTGGGGCCCGTGCGATTCGCCGGCCGTGAGAAATCGAAGCATTTGCAACGAATTGTATTGGCGGCTGCCCACTTTCCCCGACCGCGGCCCTGATCGGTCGCGTTTTGTCCGCGTCAGGTCCCCGTCGCCACAGAAGACTTGGGGCGATGACAGAGGCGCTGAAAATCCGCCTGAGCGCGCAGGAGCACCTCCGTATCGCGCGCCTGCTCGACGCCCACGGCGATGTCATCGGGGCGATCTGCGCGTACCGCGAAGCAGCGCGCGAGGGATCCGTTGACGCCGTCAGCGAGGCGCTGGCGCGGATCGCCGCCCTCGCCCGCGGGGAATAGCGCCGCTGCGGCTCAGAGACCGGCTGGGCGTGGTGGCGCGCCCGCGGAAGGCGGCGCGTTCATGGTGGCGAGGAGCTCGTTGTAGAAGGCCTCGGCCTTGGGGATCCGATGGAGCACCTCGACGCCATCCCGTCCGGCCGACTCGATCTCGATATCGCCGGCGCCGATGAGCCGGTCGCCGAACGGCCGGTGGATCACCGTGTTCTGAATGCGGTCGAGCGGGATCGTCTCCGCGGTCCTCGAGAGAATCCCTCCTTCCATGACGATGCGGCGGTCGGTGAGGTGATATGTCGAGAAGCGCCAGCGGAGGATTCGCACCCCTGCCCAGAGCAGCGCCGCGATGATCAGCACGAGCACGATCACCGTTTTCACGGTCGTGATGGACGCGGAACCGATCTTGTCAGGGAACTTGGCGTTCAGGACGATCGCCACGACGATGACGACGAGCGCGCCGAGCACGTGCCCAGCGAGCACGGACCAGTGCTGGCGCACCAGTGCGATGGATCGCTCCCCCGGCATCAACTGTGTCGGCATTGCCTCACCTCAACGAAATCCTGGGCTTTTGCGGGTCACGGACCGAGGTACAGGATGAGCGCTGCGCCCGCACACAGGAACGGACCATAGGGTATCGGGTCTTTGAGCGTGCGTATGCGTGTGATGAGCAGAATGATCGCGGTGGCGCCGCCGATGAAGACCCCGGCGATCACGGCGTAGACGGCGCCGAGGGTCGCGGTGGTTGGGCCGGCTCCGGTGACTGCTCCCACCAGGGCTCCGAGCTTCGCGTCCCCCAGTCCGATGCTCCCTCGCGACACAAGGTTCTGGACGAAGAAGAACGCCGCGACGCCGACGGCGCCGATGATCGATCCGGTCAGCGTCATCCGCGGGGACCATTCACTCAACACCACCGCGGCGACGACGCTCGGGTAGGTGATGACGTTGAGGATGAGCCGGTGCTTGAGGTCGAAGTTCACGACCTGGACGAAGATCGCGATCCAGAGCAGATGGATGAGCAGCCCGGTCCCAAACGTCTCATGCGCAGCGAAGGCGCCGAATCCGATCGCACCGAGCGCCGGCGAGAGATAGCGTTCCAGCCAGGTCCAGCCATAACGCTCGCCCGACCAGGGGCGCGCCGCAACCGGTTCCTCCCCTGCCGTGGCGGCTCGGCTCAGCTCCTCGGCGACGTCTTTCTCATACTCGAGACGTTCCTGACGCTCCTCGTCCTCGAGCTTCTCGAACTTCTCGAGCACGACGGCGATCAATCCGGATCCGAGCCCGACGACGCCGCCCGCGACGGTGATGCCGGCAATAAGCAGCGGGGAATTCACGCTTCGACGGCGCGGAGCAACGCGCTGCGCACAGCCCCTGCCGGGGCGCTCCTCCCCGTCCAGATCTCGAAACTGAGCAGACCCTGCTGGAGGAGCATCTCGAGCCCGTCGCTGGCGCGGTGTCCGGATTCGAGCGCGGCGGTGACGACATCGACCGGGCGTGGACGGTAGCGCAGGTCGACCACGCTGCACGCCTCCGGCAGCGCCTGTGGGTCAAATGGAAGATCAGCGAGTCCCGCCGAGGTTGCGTTGACGACGATCGCCGAATGCGCGGAGGTGGCGGCGATGGCGGCACGGTCCCAGGGCACTGTGGCGATGTCGCCCGAGCCATGCAGGCGTTCGGCAAGGCTCACCGCGGCGTTCGGGCGACGTGCCGCGATGCGAAGTCGCAAGAGCGGAACTCGGGTGAGCGCGAGGGCGATGGCCGCTGCTGCTCCGCCCGCGCCGAGGACAAGCGCAGTGGCGCCCTGACGCGGCCACATCGACGCGCCACTCAGCGCGAGTTCGAAGCCATCCGCGTCGGTGGTGGTGCCGAGGAGGCGTCCGCCGCGAACGATGATGGTGTTGACGACTCCGAGTGACTCCGCGTCACCTTCGAGGAGGTCGCAGCACTCGGCCATCACTGTCTTGTACGGCGCGGTGACGTTGCAGCCTGTGTACCGCCCCTGGCGGAGTTCGGCGACGAACGTGTCGATGTCCTCGGGCGCCAGGTCGCGCAGCACGTAGGTTCCCTCGACGCCGGTCGACTGCATCGCAGCCTGGTGTATGACGGGACTCGGCGAGTGGGAAATGCCGGAGCCCACCAGGCACAGGCGCAACGCCTGCCGGCTCATCGCGCGGTGCGCGCGGCGGCGATCCGCCGGGAGTCGAGCCAGCTCTGCAGCAGGACCGCCGCCGCCACCGAGTTCGATCACCGCGCGACGCTGCTTACGCCGGAGCCCGCTTTCGATGAGTGAGCGCTCCGCGATCGTGGTGGTGAAGCGCTCGTCCCACAGCTCGATCGGTGTGGTGGTGCGCCGTCCGAGCTCCGCAACAAAAGCTCGAGCGCTTTGTGCCGCATCGCCTTCTGTGCCGTCGAGAAGACGTGGCAGCCCGACGACCACGCGGTCCACCTCGCGATCTGCGATCTCTCGTATCGAGGCGCGCCCAGAGCGTGCGCGGCTCATTGGGAACTGTTGCCACCGGAGACGCAAGGGTGCAGGTCTCGTCGGAGATTGCCAGTCCGATGCGGACCGAGCCGACGTCGATGCCGAGGACGCGCGTGCGGCCGGCACCGTCCCCGGCGGGCGTCACGGCGACTTGGACGCGACGGCGACGATGTTCTCGTCGATCGTGATCTGCGACGCGCGAAGCGGCAGATAGAAGAGCTGGAATGGCCACTCGGAGACCTTCACGTTCTGGACCTTCTGGATATTGCTCTCGACGATCTTCTGCGCATTGCCGGGATTTCGCCCGGTGAGCTGCGCCTTGAGCGTGTCGAGGTTGACCTGCGGCTGGCTGTAATCGGTGGCAGAGCACGCGAGGATGACCGTGCCGTTGACGTTCGCCTGCGTGACCGTGCACGGCGGTGTGGACAACTTCCCTGGCGCGAGCTCGTCGCCTGGCTTGACCAGCTTGTCGAGGTCGGCGATGACGTCGTTGCGTACCGCCACTGGGTCGTAGATCGCCGCAGTCGCGCTCGCGACCACCTGGATCGTGGTCGCGGTGTATGCGGCGTTGACCGCCGGAAGCTTCGGGGGCGACAAGGCATACGAGATGGTCTCGCCCCCGCCGGTCGGGTCCTTCGCGAATGTCTTGCCGGCCGCCCTCGCGTTGAGGTCTGTCTGGATCTGCGTGGCGAGCGTTCCTTCAATCGTGGTGATCTCGGCGTTCCAGTTGGCAACGTCGGTGGCGCTTGCGCTGGTGGTGGTGGACGCGTTGGTGCCGAGCGTCGACGGGCTCGGGTTGGTGACCGTGATCGCGTAGTAATGAAAGCCGCTGCCGAAGCACAGCGGGCTCGGAGGCTTGACCGGTTCGAGGCGACGGGCAGGGATCGCTTGGCCAATCGGTCAGTTCATTGGCAGCGACCGTGAGTTGAGCGCACCGGCCTGAGGGTCCGCGACCGACGCCGTTGCGTTCGGCTTCGACCCGTTGCAGACGCCCGACGGAGGCGCGCCGCCGTTGGGGCCGATACAAATGTACGTGGTGTTGACCGCCGCGAACACCGGACTCCCGCCGCCGGCGGGCTCGATCTCATTGCCTTCGGGCAGCGAGAACTGGTAGCCGTTCGGATTATCAGTGCTGAACACGACCTTCGCCGTTGCCGGAGCGGCGGGGATGTTGAGCGTTCCGGTCGGCGCTGCCTGGAAGGACGATTGCGCGGTGCTCGTCACGATGCCGGTCAGGACGTGGTCCGGCAGCGTGGCTGAAGCCGCGGTCGGCGAGCCCTGGATCGTCGGGCTCACGGACAGCGGGGTCGCGTCGATCGTGATGGTGATCTTCGCGGACGGTGCGAGGGTCATGAACAGCAGCACGCCGATGATCGCGACCGCCGCGCCCGCTACGTAGAGCAGGCTCCGCCGGTCCCACCCGCGGGAGCGCTTGGGCGGCGGTATCTGCGTGAGCACGCGTCGAGGCTCTAGCCGTGGAGCGACTGGTGCAGTGGCGGCGACCGGCGGTGGCAGGGGCGGCGGAGCCGGCGGGGGCTCGAGCACCGCGGCAGCCGCGCCGGTGCCGGCGATACCGGCGGCGCCCGCAACCGCGCCGCGGCCAAGCGCGCCGCCACCCACCCGAGGGCCTGACAGCTCGATGCCGCGTTCGAACGCAGGGACCGACCCGTAGACCTGCAGCCCGTTTGCGCGAGCGAGTTGCTGGAGGCGCGAGTCCTCAGTGACGATCGAGGTCCGGCGGCCCGACTGGTTGCTGAACTGCGCCAGGAGGCGGACGTTCAGCGGGGTCTGTAACGCGCGGCTGGACGCCGGCACCACAAGCCCGACGTCGAGGTCGGCGGACGCGCGAACGCGACCGATGAGATCGGCGATCTCGTCGTCAGCCTTCGCAATGACAACAGCCGGCATTGGCGCCTATACCTTCATCGTCTTCAAAACGCGGCGCATGAGCCCCCCGAGGGGCTCGTCCGCGTCATCTTCCAGCGTCACGGCGTGACGCGCAAGCCCCATCGGGGTGACGTCCTGGCTTCCGACGAGGAGTCCGGTCGTGTCGTACACGCCCGTGACGTCGCCGGGCCCGAGCACCTTGACGGTGGGAGGACGCGTGAACGGCACGGTGTCCGACCAGTCGAGGATGCGCAACTGCTCGGCGACTTCCGGCAGCGATGCCCCGCCCCCGGCAAGGCAGATCGACCCCGGCAGCGGGTCAGGGCCTGCGAGCTCCTCGAGCGTCAGGGCGACACCCTGGGCGAGGACCTCGGCGGTGGGCGTGAGCGCCCGGCGGGCCATCGCGCTCTGCTCGGCGGCCAGGTGACCTTCCGAGTGCGCGACCTTGAACCGTTCCGCTTCGTCGAGATCCATGGAGAGGTCGGTGGCAAGCCGCTTGGTGAACGAGCGTCCGCCGAGCGCGAACATCCTCGTGGCTTCGATCCCACCGCGGCGCACGACGGCGATGTCGGTGGTGCCGCCGCCGACGTCGACGAAGATCGCTCCGAGCTCATTGGATTCCGCGGACGAGCAGCCGCGAGCGAGCGCGTACGGCTCGGCGACGGTCGCCACGAGTTCGAGGTCGAGCTCCTGGGCGATCGCCTGCAGCGCGCCGATGTGCGTGAGCGGCGCAAACGTGTTGAAGACGGTGATCTCGACCACGTGACCCTGGAAGTCCACGGGATTGGCCACCGCATATCCGTCGATCCGAACCGACGTGATCGTGCTGTGGACGAGCTTCACGTTGACCTCCTGGACGCCGAGGTCGTGCGACATCTGGCGAACCGCTTCGCGCAGCGCCCGGCGTTGCACGGCCTGCAGCGCGGTGGCGAGATCCGCCTGGGTGATCCGCGCCTGGGGCTGCGGCCGCGGCATGGTCATCGTGGTGCTGAAGCCACGGACCTGCTCACCGGCAATGCCGATGACCGCCTGACCCGGAATGGTCTCGCACATGTCCTCGGCCTCGGTGAGGGCTCGATCGCAGTTGTCGATGACCGCCTGGAGATCGGCCACGGCGCCGGCCTGCATATGGTTCTGCGCCTGGCGCACCTTGCCGACGCCGAGCACGATGCCCTTGTCGCCCTCGCGCTTGACGATCAGCGCCTTGACGAACTCCGTGCCGATATCGAGCACGGTGTAGTGGCTCTGAAACTCATCGCGCCGTTTGAGCAGCGCGAATTTACGTTTGGACATCAGGCTGCGTTCCCCATCGTCTCGATGATGGCGTCACGGAGCACGGAAACGGCTTCCTCGCGTTTGGAGGGGTCCCCGACCTTGCCGCGACCGAGGTCCGGGCGGCCGCCGCCCTTGCCGCCGGTCACCGCGGCCGCGCTGGTCACCAGCGTACCGGCGTGGACGCCGGCCTCGAGCGCGCGGCCACCGACTTTGATGACGAGCGTTGCCGGTCCGAGCACGGCTACGACCCCATTGCCCTGAAGCCTGTCGGCGAGCAGGCTGTCGCCGGCCTGCGAGACGCCGTCCGCATCGACGTCACCGTCGAGGACGAGGTGCGCGAAGGGGACGCCGGCGGCGTCCTCCACGACGGCGCGGTCAGTGGCGACCGTCGTCGGCCCGGCCTGTCGGGCCTGGGTCACTTCCTTGTTCAGCTTCCGCACCTGCTCCTGCAGCGCGGCGACCCGTTCGGGGACCTCCTCAGGGCGCGTCTTGAGCGCACGAGCAGTCGTGGTCAACGCCGCCCCGGTGCTGCGCCAGCGGTCCTCGGCGCTCTCGCCCGCTACGAGTTCGATGCGCCGGATTCCCTGGCCGATGCTGCTCTCGGAGACGATGATGGCCGCGCCGAGGTCGCCGCTGCGGCCGACGTGCGTGCCGCCACACAGCTCGCGTGACCAGCCGCCGAAATCCACGACGCGAACGTCTGGCGAGTACGCCTCATCGATGAGCGCGATCGCGCCGCTTGCGCGGGCGTCTGCAAGAGGCATGAGCGCGACGCTCCGTTCGAGATTGCGCCGGATGCCGTCGTTGACGCGATGTTCGATATCGGCAAGCTCCTCTGGGGTGAGCGCACGGGAAAAGGCGAAGTCGAAGGTGGTGTGGTCGGGCCCGACGAACGAGCCACGTTGCACCACGCTGTCGCCGAGGACCTCGCGCAATGCTCTATTGAGGAGGTGTGTGGCGCTGTGGTGTCGCGCGATCCGGCCGCGCCGATACGCATCCACCTGCGCGCGCACGTGCTGTCCCGGCTTGAGCTCCCCGCTCTCCACCAGCACGTCGTGGGTGCGAGCGTCGCTCCCGGCCACTGGTTGGGTGTCACGCACGATGGCGCTGCCGCCTGGCCAGAGCAGTGCTCCGGTGTCGCCGACCTGGCCGCCTGCCTCTGCGTAGAACGGCGACACGTCGAGCAGGACGGATCCGCTTTCGCCTGCCCGAAGCACGTCGATCTCGCGATCGAGCCCGATCCGCTGCACGGTGGAGTCGCTTTCAAGCGAGTCGTAGCCGATGAAGCGCGTCGGAGGCAGTGCATCGGCGCCTGCGAAGCCGACGCGGCGCGCTGACGCCTGACCACGCTCACGCTGTTCCTGCATAGCCAACTCGAATCCCTCGAGGTCGACCGTTGCCCCGCGCTCGGCTGCCATCTCGACCGTTAACTCGATCGGGAGCCCGAAGGTGTCATAGAGGCGGAACGCATCGGCGCCGTCGATCCTCGACTGGCTCCTGGAGAGCAGCGCGGCGAGCCGCTCCGTCCCTGCATCGAGCGTCCGGGCGAAGGCATCCTCTTCGACGGCGAGCGTGCTTTCGATGAGCGACCGGAACTCGACGAGCTCCGGGTAGGGCCCACCCATGGCGCTGACGAGATCCGATGTGCCCGCTGCGAGGCCGCCCTTGAGTGCCACCCGTCGGGCGTGGACTGCTGCACGACGGACGAGCCGGCGAAGGACGTAGCCGCGTCCCTCGTTGGCGGGAAGGACGCCGGCGGAGATCAGGAAGCCCGCCCCCCGAAGATGGTCGGTGAGCACGTAGAGCGATCGCACGAGATCCGGGTCCGAGATGGCGACGCCGGCGCGTGAGCGGAAGCCGTCGACCATCGGCGCGAAGTGGTCGGTCCCGTAGCCGGTCGGGTCGCCCTGGACGATGGCGACGATCCGGTCGAATCCAAGCCCGGTGTCGACCGTCGGGTTCGGCAGCAGCGGGCGCGAGCCGTCGGGCTGCTGGTCGAACTCCATGAACACGAGGTTCCAGAACTCTTCCCAGCGGTTGCCTCCGCACTCGCTCTCGGGGGTGCAGTCCGTGCGGCCGCATGAGCATGGGCCGCCCCAGTCGTAATAGATCTCGCTGTCGTAGCCACAGGGTCCGGTCGGCCCGGCGGCCCACCAGTTCTCCATCAGGCGGGAGATGCGTTCCCTCGGCACGCCGATCTTCTCGGTCCAGAGCCGCTCCGACTCCGCGTCATCGGGATAGATGCTCGGCCACAGACGATCGGGGTCGAGGCCGAGCACCTCGGTGGAAAACTCCCATGCATAGTCGATGGCGCCCTCTTTGAAGTAGTGGCCGATCGACCAGTTGCCGAGCATCTCGAAAAACGTGTGATGCGTTGGGTCCCCGACCGACGCGATGTCGTCGTACTTCAGCCCTGCGCCGCGAAAGCATTTCTGACACGAGACGAGGTCCTGCGACGGTGGCGTGCGCTGTCCGGTGATCCACGGCTTGAGCGGCACCATTCCGGCCACAGTGAAGAGAAGCGACGGATCGTCGTGGGGAATGAGCGGAAAGCTCGCGAGTTTGTAATGCCCGCGCTCTTCGAAGAAGCGAAGAAATCGCTCCCGGATCTCAGAGCTGAGCACGTGCAAAAGTATTCGACAGCAAGTTGTCGAATTCTACACGGGCGCCTCGGCACCGAACTCCTTGCGAAGGTGTTCGACTGCTGCGCGCTGCAAACGCGAGACGTGCATTTGCGATATGCCAAGCCGTTTTGCGACCTCGGTCTGGGGCAGTTGTTCGACGAAGCGCAATGCGAGGATCTTGCGTTCGCGCGGCGTGAGGTGCGCCATCACCTGCTCGAGAACGTCCTGCATCTCCACGCGTTCGAGGTTGTCGTCGGACAGCCCGAGGCGATCCCCGAGTGTCAGCGGCTCGTCGCCGCCGCCCACGGGACCGTCGAGCGAGATGGTGTGCTGCGCCGGTGCTACTTCCATCGCCGCAAGTACCTGATCAGGCTCGAGGCCGACTCGCGCGCCGATCTCGGCGACGGACGGCGACCGGCCCAGCTCGTTCTGGAGCTGCTGGGTCGCGGCATTCACCTTGGCGAGGTTCTCCTGGAGCCGGCGCGGCACCCGTACCGCCCAGGACCGGTCGCGGAAATGGCGCCGGATCTCGCCCGCGATCGTGGGCGTCGCGAACGTGCTGAACTCGTTCTCCAGGCTCGGATCGAATCGCTCGATCGCCTGGATCAAGCCGAGGAAGCCGACCTGCTCGATGTCCTCGAGCGGCTCGCCACGATTGGCGAATCGCCTCGCGATGTAGTGCACGAGGTCGCTGTTGAGCTCGACGAGCTGCTCGCGGATGCGGGGATCGCGGGTCTTGTTGAACTCGCGAAGCAGACGGCGCATCTCGGCGCGCTCCGCCGTTTCCGCAGGCTTCGCGATCGTCCGCTCGCGGGTCGCGACGCCGTCGCCGTGCCCCGGCGCGGGGGTCACGACGCCTTGTATTTGGTCAGCCGAACGCGTAGGTTCCCGGTTCGCTCGTCGACCCGATACGTGCTGTCGTCGACAAAGAGGCCCATGAGCCGAAGGGCGAGGTCGGTGGCGGCGACAAGCTCGCCTTCATGGCCGAGGCCGGCCTGCTCTGCGCGAGCCCGCAACTCTGCCTCGCGGTTCACCGTGCTCCGGACGGTGACCTCGAGCCCGGTGTCACTCATCTTGAAAACGATCTTCACCTGACCGGCGATCGACCCCGAGTGCTCGAGGCAGCGGATCGCGTTCTCGCAGGCTTGCGCGACGGCGATCGTCAAATCGTCGATGGCGTCCATGTCGAACCCGGCAAGCGAACCGAACGCGCCCGCCGCCCGCTTGGCGACGAGGATGTGCTCCCGATCCGCCGGCAGACGGAGCTCCGAAACAGTTCCCATGGCGCTGTTCACATACCCCACCGCGTCAGCGCCGAAACCGAGGCCTCAGACGCTCGAGGGCTCGGAGGACGCAACCGAGGGGGTGGCTGCCGTTGCGGCGCGGCCTTCATCGACCGCCCCGGCGATCTCGGCCTCCCACTCACGTGCCTCTGCTTCCTCGCGGCGGCGTGCCCGCACGCGCCAGAAGAAGACGGCACCAGTGACGGCGGCGCCTGCAGCTACAAGACCTTTCTTACCGAACGGAACGCGCATTCCACGAGCCTCCCGAATTGCCGACCGATTGATTATGGGCTTCGGCGGCGGGCCGGCGCGAGCACGGCGCCTGCCACCTCGAAAAGGACCACGCCGACGGCGTCCGCCACCGGGTGCAGCGCACCGAGTTGCGGGCCGCCGATTTTCGTCGCGAGAGCGACAAGCTCTCCGGCGACCACGCCCGCTGCGGCGAGCACGAAGGCGAGCAGGACCGATCCCCGCCGCGGCATCACCAGGGCCGACAGCGTCGTCCCGATGAGCACGAAGAGAATCGCGAGGCCGAGCCCCGGGCTCACGGTGCGGGAGTGCGCGGCAGGAGCCCGATCCCGAGGTCGCGGAGCTGGCCAGGATCGACCGGAGCCGGCGCGTCGGTCATCGGCTCCTGCGCCTGTTGGTTCTTGGGGAACGCGATGACGTCGCGGATGTTGTCCGTGCCGATCCCCTCCATGACCATCCGATCGATGCCGCCGGCCCAGCCGCCGTGCGGAGGCACGCCGTATTCGAACGCCTCGAGCAGGAAGCCGAATTTGCGGTGCGCCTCCTCGGCGTCGATGCCCAGCGCCGCGAGCACGCGTTGCTGGATGGCCGGGTCGGTGATGCGGATGCTGCCGCTGCCGACCTCGCGCCCGTTGACCACGAGGTCATACGCGCGAGAGCGCACGGCGAGCGGGTCCGTCTCCAGGAGATCGAGATCGTCGGCATGGATCATCGTGAAGGGGTGATGCGCCGCGCTGATCTCGCCGGTCTCGTCGCTGCGCTCGAACATCGGGAACTCGGTCACCCAGAGCATGTCGATGCGCTGGTCGTCGTAGAGGCCCCGGGCGCGACCGAGGTGGTTGCGCAAGGCACCGAGCGCCGCGTGAACCACGCCTGGGCGGTCCGCAACCATGAGGACGCAGTCGCCGGTCTCGGCCCCTGTTGCGGCGCCGATCGCCTCGAGTTCTTCCGGCGTGAAGAACTTCGCGATGCCGCCTTGCCAGCCGTCGGCGCGCTTCCAGAGGTATGCGAGGCCTCGCGCCTTTGCGCCGCGCGCAACTTCCGTGAGCTGTCCTTCGATGTCGCCGCGGGTGAGGTCGTCGCCGCCCTTGACGCAGATGCCCTTGACGATGCCTCCGGACGACACCGCCTCGGCGAAGACCCGGAATCCCGACGTTTCGACAATGTCGGTGAGGTCGCGCAGGAGCATGTCGAACCGCGTATCGGGCTTGTCAACGCCGTAGAAATCCATTGCATGACGCCACGTCATGCGCGGGAACGGCACGGGCAGGTGCCCGCCGCGGAACTCGCACGCTTCCCATGCGCTTGGGATGGCGTGTTCGAGCGCACCGAAGACATCGTCCTCATCCACGAACGACATCTCGATGTCGAGCTGCGTGAATTCCGGCTGCCGATCGGCGCGCAGGTCCTCGTCGCGCATGCAGTGCGCGAGCTGGAAATACCGGTCGAATCCGGCAACCATGGACAGCTGCTTGTACAGCTGCGGTGACTGCGGCAACGCGTAGAAACTGCCCGGAAACAGGCGGCTCGGGACGAGGTAGTCTCGCGCACCTTCGGGCGTGGCCCGGATCATCATCGGCGTCTCGATTTCGAGAAACCCGATCTCCCCCATCGCCCGGCGCAGTTCGGTACAGAATTTGGCGCGAGCTCGAAGGTTGCGTTGCAGATGGACGCGGCGGAGATCGAGGTAACGGTGTCGCAGCCGCAGCTGTTCGTCGACCTCGGTGTCCTCGTTCACCGGGAACGGCGGGGTTTTCGCGATGGCCAGCACCGTGCAGGCACTCGCGCGCAACTCGACGTCACCGGTCTCGCGCTTCGGGTTCACATTCTCCGGCGCGCGCAAGCGGAGCTCGCCTTCGAATCGGAGCACCCACTCGAGCCGAGCCTCCCGCGCGGCGCGGTGCGCCTCGGGCGCGTCGTTGGGATCGATGACCACCTGGAGCGTGCCGGTGTAGTCGCGAACGTCGATGAAGATGAGCCCGCCGTGGTCCCGGCGCCGGTCGACCCAGCCGTACGCCGTCACGCTCGTGCCGGCGTCGCCGGCGCGGGGCGTGCCACAGTAGGTGCGGGGAGCGCTCACGAATGTCCTCCGAGAATGCGCAAGACCGTGTCCGCGAGCTCGGCCACGGGAACTGTCTGCTGACTGCGGCCGTCGAGGTCGCGCACCACGGCGCCGGCCCCGGCCACCTCGTTCTCGCCAATGATGACGGCAACGCGAGCGCCGACGCGCTCGGCCCCGCGCAGCTTGCGGTCGAGCCTGCGATCCGCCACGTCGAGCACGGTTCGGGTGTGTGCGTCACGCAGCAGGCGCGCCATGCTCGCCGCCGCCTCCGCCTGCGCCGGTTCAACCGAGCACACGAGCACGTCGGCCGCCGCGGCCGTGGCGGGAACCGTTCCCAGAGCACGGGCGACCATCAGGATTCGCTCGACGCCAAGCGCATATCCCGTTGCCGCCGTGGCCGGGAACCCGAGCAACTCGGCGAGGCCGTCGTAGCGACCTCCCCCACCGAGCGAGCTCTGCGCGCCCTGGAGCGTGTCATGCCAGAACTCGAAGACCGTGTGACTGTAGTAGTCGAGCCCGCGCACCAAGCGGTCATTGCGGATCGTCTCGATACCTGCCGCTTCGAGGATCGCGTCGACGGCGGTGAAGTGGTCACGGCTCGCCGCGTCGAGCGAGTCCCAGAGCACTGGCGCAGCCGCGACGAGCCCGATGTCGCGCTTGCAGTCGAGCAAGCGCAACGGGTTCGTGTGCAGCCTGCGCCGGCAGTCGTCGCACAGCGAGCTCTCCAGCGGCGTGTAGTAGTCCACCAGCGCGGCGCGGTATCGGATTCGATCCTCGGGGCTGCCGAGTGAATTGATCTGGATATGCACATCGCTGATCCCGAGCTCCCGGAAGAAACGCCACGCCACCTCCACGATCTCCGCGTCCAGCGCCGGCGAGCCCTCGCCGATGCACTCGACGCCCACCTGGGTGAACTGATGCTGCCGACCGGCTTGCGGCCGCTCCGCCCGGAAGAACGGGCCTGCGTACTGCACGCGAACCGGGCGGACCTCCTGGTCGAGATGCGCTCCGAGGACTGCCCGCAATGAGCCCGCGGTCCCCTCGGGCCGGAGCGTCAAAGAGCGTCCGCCGCGATCCTCGAAGGTGAACATCTGCTTCTCAACGATGTCGGTGTCCGTCCCGACGCCGCGGCTGAAGAGCTCGGTCGCCTCGAAGATCGGCGTCTCAATCGAGCGGTACCCGAAGGACTCGGCGACCGACTGATGGGCGTCGAGCAGCCATCGACGAGCGCCGAACTCATCGGGAAGGATGTCGCGCGTGCCCCGCGGAGCTGCGATCTCAGGCATTGGCGTCCGAGTGTACGGGCTAACGGCTGCGGCGCCCTACGGCGGCAGCGTTCCATGCGGCCGTCCAGCGAACCGCTTCGCGTTGGCTGGGTCTCCAAAGGACAGCGTAGGAGTGAAGTCGGCTGCGAGGCCGTGCACTGCCCTAAGCGCGCAGTCGCAGCCCTCGGCAAGCGCACGTGCTCCGGGCCATCCGTCCGACCTCACCGACGAGACCGCCAGGAGCACCGCGGGTCCGCGCCCGACGGCGACCAGGACGCTGCATCCAAATGCGGTGATGACGAGTGGCTCTTGTGGGCTGCCGTCGACGCCGATGCGTAGCGAGCCGTTGGTCTCGGATTCGAGCAGCTCAGAAGCAGCTTGTTCCAGGAGGCGGATCCGTGCGAGTCGTTCCATGAGCGCAGGCTGCTCCGGGCACGCGACAAATGGTTGTCGCGGCGTCCTTGGGTGATCGCACCCCGTCAAATCGGGCCACGCCGACACAGCACTTTCGCTTCCGCGGTTGTCTGTTACATTGCCGCCCGATGGCTACTTCCGCAGGCTATGTGCCTGGGCAATGGAGCAACTTTTTCGTCCTGGTCGGCACCGGCGCCGCCGCGCTCACGGGACTGGTCTTTGTGGCTCTCACCATCAATCTGAGAGCTGTGACTCAAGATGCGACGCACCGATACAGGGCAATCAACATGCTCACGGGTTTGACTGCTGCATTCGTCATCGCCGCGTTGGCCCTCATGGGAGCCCAGACGTATCGCACGATCGGGATTGAGTGGCTCGTGGTGGCCCTGTTGGCTGCAGCGATAAACACCAATGGCTATGTCCAGGGTTTCAAACTCGGAAGCGGATTTGCTCTCAACCGTTTTCGTATTGTTGGTGGAAGCGCCTGTTACCTGGGCCAAATGATTGGTGCCGTGATGCTCTGTCTGGGCGCCGGCGAGGGCATCTACGTCAGCGCGGTGGCACTGATCGTCAACTTCTTCTTCCTGGTCTCAGGCTCGTGGCTTCTCATCGTCGGTACCTCACCCGATTCCAACTGAGGGCTGCACCTGGTGCGCGCCAGTTGATCGGCGCAGCCCGAGGACAAGCTCATGCCCGCTATGAGGCTCTTCCGGGATGAACTCTCGCTCCACGACGTCGATGCCACTGTCGCCCAGCCAGGCGCAGTACGTTGATGCATCCGCATGGCTCCAATACATAGGAGCACCGTAGAAATCACCGACGTTGGTACTCGCGTCTCGACCAACGGTGGCGAGAAAAAGACCGCCCGGTACCAACCAGGTGCTGATCCGGCCGAGCAGACCCGGCTGCTCATCAATCGGAACATGAATGAGAGCAAAGAAAGCAACCACGGCGTCGAATGAACCCGGAGGAAACGCAAGGTCCGTCATGTCAGCGCGAATGAACGTGCACCTGGGCACTAAATGACGCGCTCGCTCTATCTGGACATCCGAGATATCGACTCCAGTGACGTCGAAGCGCTCCGCAAGCATCCGCGTTGCCGGGACGCCGTTACCGCAGCCGAGATCCAACACCTTCGCCCGCGACGGCAGCCGAGGGAGAAGGTACGTCTGAAGCCACAGGGGATATCCTGCGTTCGTGTCTCCGACATCATCGCGATACGCGGTGGAGATGCGGTCGTAGCCGCGACGAACGATGTCCTTCGCTTCGCGCGGATTTGGTAGCACCTGGTCATTTCCTCAAGACTGAGCTGTGGGCACGCGCTCCGTTCACCGCAGGCGACGGATCCAAGATTACCGATGTGAGGACGCTCGAAATAGCAGTGGACATGTCCTCGGTCAGCTCCACTTCATGGTGTTGCCATCCGAGCGCGATTGCGCGCGAGCCATGTGAGGTGGTTGTCGAATCCGAATGCCGCCGCGGTCCCGATTGCCACGGGTCACGATGAGGCCGTTTCTTACAAGGACGGCAACCGGTGTGGCGAGAGCAGTTCTACTGAATTTGCCCGATCTGCTGCAGGAAGGCGTGGCGGTCGAAGTACGCCGTCGACTCAACAATTTTTCCATCAACGACGCGGTCAACGTACAGCACGTCCAGGACGACCTTTGCCCCGGTTGGAGCGACGGTCTCACCTGTTGCGAGCGTCACGTCTCCCGTATGCACTGAGCTCTCGCGACACTCTGTGATCACATGCTCGCCATCGACGAACTGCCGCAGCACCTGGGTGTGGAAGTCAGGATATGCCGTCATGTGCGCTTCAAACTGAGCGCGCACCGCGTCTTTCCCTTCGGTCTTCTGTCCGCCAGGTCCGCGGATGAGAATCGCGTCCGAGAAGAAGGACATGAGTGCGTCGATGTCGTGACCATTCGCTGTCTCAAACGACGCCAGGACCAACGCCTTCGGATCAGCATCCGCCATATCGCACCTCCCACATGCCGGATCGCGTAGGCGACCCGCTGGCAGGAAGTCTATACCCGGGTCGAAGGGTACTACCAAGCCACGAAGCCCTCGCGCAGCGAGCATTCGCCAATCACCCCTTGAGCAGGAAGATCTATCGCCGGAACTAACGACGTTTCGACCTTGGTGCCTCGCCATCGAACCTCATCCGGCGGCAGACATACACAGCCCAAGCGACATCAGCGGCGCGGTGACGGACAACGTCGGGGTCACCATGCGGCCGGTCACGACGCATATTCCCTTGAGCACATGGCTGACTCCTGTTGCCGAGCGAAGTCGAACTGCGTGTCTTTAGGGGTTTTCGCGTCGCCCGTGCATAGAAGAGAACATGACATTCATGCACGAGCGGTTGCCGATCGCCTCCCTTGGAGAACAGGCGCCGCTGGAGGTATTGATGGACCCCGGCGAGCGGATCCGGGAGATCTACGCCGACGAGTGGAGGCGGCTTCGGGCATTTGCGACGCTGATTACTGGCGATCCCAGTAGCGGCGAGGATCTTTGTCAGTCCGTCTTCGTTGAGGCGCTCCGGCAGGAAAGGGAGCATCCCGGATACCTGCGTAGCCCGGCGTGGCCTTGGCTCCGGATGGTCGCGATTCGCCTCGCCACACGTCAGCGCCGGCGGATGCGAATGCAGCTCGACCGCCTCCGCCTCTTGGCCGCCGGGTCGACCGAGCCTGAGTGGCGTGCTGAGACGCTCGACATCGTCCGCGCACTAAAGCGGCTGCCACCACGTATGCGGATGTGCGTTGTGCTCGCGTACCTGGAGGACCAGAGCACGGCGTCGGTCGCGGAGGCGCTGGGCTGTTCGCCGAAAACGGTAGAGAACCACTTACGGGAGGGACGCCGCCGGCTCCGTTCCCTCATCGACGCAAGTTAGGAGCGTGAAATGGACGATCAAGGAACCACCGAAATCGACGAGGCCCGCATCCGGAAGCTCCTCCAACATGCGGCGAAGGATATAGGCGGGTCTCAGCCTGAGCCCAGTCGAGTTAAGCGTCCCCGCGGTCGCCGCTCGGCCGCCGCCGTTGCGGTCACCGTCTTTGCTCTTGCGGCAAGCGCGGGGACTGGATTCGCGGTTGGCCGGTCAGCGCCGACCAATCCGACCGGCAGCGTGCATCTGGCCTCTCTACCAACAGAGCCGCCTGTCGTCGAAGCGGCGCTTCAAGCGCTTTTTGCACAGCGCGATCCGGAAATTGTGCAGCGCGTCGACTCCGTGGAGGTGAAGTACGTCACCGATCAAGAGTTCTGGCACGCGATCTCCGATGCCTGGCAAACTCGTAACTCCGCTGATTGCGGGACCTTTTCCGGTCCGACGGGAGCGATCGGTCATTGGTACGTTGTCGATCTCCACGGGAAATTCGTCTCAGCCGCGGCGGATGGAGTGGCCACGCAGTACGCATCCGTGGATGTTGTCATGGTGCCAGCCGCAGATCTCCAAGGCTATCTCAATTTCCGCTTGATGCCACCCTACGTTCGGCCGGCGTCAGCGTTCGGACCGACACCCGCAGATGGAGTCGTCACAGTGCCTCCGGCATCAAGTCCGCCGGCCAACCTCTCTGCTAGCGATGCCGGGGTGCCGCCGGTCGGCGCAGATGGCGAACCGCTCTGCTGGTCGCTCCTCCCATCCGATAGTTGAGCTGCACTCCGGCGTCCGGAGAATGGAGCCTGAGCCAGGCGAGTATGTCGATGTACCCAGCGCCGAAGGTGAGTGCTCGGCCCTTAGGCCATCATGGACCGGATGGCAGATGAGCCCCTATGACATCCGATGATCAGGTGGCTACGCTATGAGCGATGGATGCGGAGACCCACCCTGGGCTCGCGCCGCCGGGGGCGAGATGGCGCCGGGTACCCTGGAAAGTGCCGACTGGTCGGAGGCCACGGTTCTGGCCGAGCGTTCCTCACGCACTGGTCTTCGGAGCGCTGTTCGGGTCGGTTGATGCCGCGCCAATGGTGCGTGTCGCGGCCGCCGTCCTCGGCACCCCTTATGTCGCCGTTGACGTCACGATGGCGGTCCTCGCCACGGCATACGGCCTCGCATTTATCGTGACGGCTCGAAAGCCGCGCCGCGGGCAGTCAGATGGGTACTGGCAGGGAATCACTGCAACCCCAGCAGCCAAGATTTGGTTTGGATTGGCCTTTGTGATTCCGGAATCGGTCGCATGGGGCATCTCTTCGTGGCTCTTCCCCGGCGTCGGGCCCACCGTGTACGGCGCGATCCTGTGGGGGCTGCCAGCGGGCATTTTCGTTGTGTGCGTAATCGTCGCCCTCAGCTATTCCAATCGCGATGTCAAGCGCGCGGTTCTCGCCGGTCTCGCCCCAAGCTACGTCATGTCCCCCGATGGCACTTGGTGGCGGAAAGCCGATACCTGGTTGAGCGTGACTGACCGCGTGTGGTGGAACGGGAACGCGTGGGTGAGCGCCGTCGCCACAGCGCCCGATAATGCCCTCCGCTCGCCCGATGGCAACTACTGGTGGACGGGAAGCGCCTGGTGCGCGATGCCACCTCGGGCGCGACGATCTCCAAGCTGATCCAGTGCATCCTGTCGGACCACAAGTAGGAAGGATCCTTGCACAGGCGAGCATCCGCGAATGTACCCAGGGACGGATCACGTTTCCCCCGTCTCAGCCGGCTGCCCATCGGGTGTGGCGCCACTCGATTACGCCCGAAGTGACAGTCGCAAGCAGGATCGACCCGGTGTCGTAGTCGTCGACCAGTTCGTATCTCAACCCGCGCTTGTCAACCAACTGTCGAACATCCGCGCTGTTTGCGATGAGCTCTTCGACAACTGCTTGGCCTCTGGAGAGGTCACCAAGAGCGCGGGGCTTCGTCAGGTTCTTGAGCTGCCATTGCGTGGCGATGCGAGCGGTGAGCGGCGTGAGGGGGTCGAGCTTCACGCGCCCCGGCTGACTGTAGTCGGCGAAAGTGAGACCGACGCCCTGGTAGACGATCACGTGACCTTCTTTCAATAGGTCCAGCGCAACCTGCCAGTTCGGGCCGTCAACTAAATCGACTCGCAAAGCGTCGCCGCGCATGAATTCAAGGATGGCTGTCCTTGAGCTCGGCGCGCAACCCAAGCTATGGGTACGGCACGCTGCGCCGCCCGAGACCACGGCACCCAAGGCCGATGACGGCATGGGTGCCGCACGCGAGCGTCCTCTCTCCCCCGTCACCCGCCCGCACAGGACCCGATCAGACAGTGTCGCGTGCCACCGTGTGGACGTCGCGAACGGCCTCGAGTCGCTCGAGGAGCCGGCTCAGCTGCGACAGGTTCTGGATCTCCACGATTGTGCTGATCACCGCTGTCTTATCGTCGTAGACCTGCACGTCTGCCCCGCTGAGATTGATCTTCGACTCTGCGATCACCGCGGCGATGTCGCGCAGGAGCCCGGTGCGGTCCCAGGCCTCGATCTTGATGCTCACGGGATAGACCTGACGTGCGCCAGTTTCCCATTCGACGTCGACGATGCGTTCGACATCCCCCGCGTTCCGCACGTTCACGCAGTCCGCGCGGTGCACGGTGACGCCCTTGCCGCGCGTCACGTAGCCGCGGATCGCGTCGCCGGCGACGGGCTTGCAGCAGTGCGCGAGTGTGGTGAGCATGTCGACGTGACCGTGCACGCGCACAGTGCCGGTCGGCGCCGGTGAGCTCGTGAGCGGGATGCCGAGGATCCGGTCGTCGTCGGTCTGCTGCTCATCAGCGCCGAACTTGAGCACTGCGCTGCGGGCACTGATATCGCCATAGCCAATAGCGGCAACGAAATCGTCGACCGTCGCGACCTTGAACTCCTGCGCGAGCTCGAGGAGTTGATCGTCCTTGACGGAGCCCAATGACAGCTGGCGGAGACGCCGGAATTCCTTGTCCAGCATCTCGCGGCCTTTTTGGATATTCTCGTCGCGGCGCTCGCGCTTGAACCATTGCCGGATCTTTTCGCGAGCACTCGACGTCTTCACGAAATTCAGCCAGTCGCGCGATGGCCCATGTGCGGCCTTGGTGGTCAGGACCTCGACGATCTCCCCGTTCTCGAGGCGGTGGTCCAGCGGCACCATCCGCCCGTTGACTTTCGCGCCGATGCAGCTGTGGCCGACGTCGGTGTGGATTCGGTACGCGAAGTCCACAGGAGTCGATCCCTGCGGCAGCGAGCGCACGTCGCCACGCGGTGTGAAGACGAACACCTCGTCCTGGAAGATGTCGACCTTGACGGTGTTGACGAACGCCTCGGCGTCGAGCACCTCTTTCTGCCAGTCCATGAGCAGGCGCAGCCACGTGAAGCGCTCGTCGATGCGTGCGCCGTCCTGGCCGCCTTTGTAGCGCCAGTGCGCCGCAACCCCGTACTCCGACGTCTCGTGCATCTCCTGCGTGCGGATCTGCACCTCCATCGGCTCGCCGGTGTGGGACAGCACGGTGGTGTGCAACGACTGATAGCCGTTGCCCTTCGGCATGGCGATGTAGTCCTTGAACCGACCAGGCAGCGGCTTCCACAGCGAATGCACGATGCCGAGCGCGCCGTAGCAATCCTTGATGGAGTCGACGAGCACGCGGATGGCGATGATGTCGTAGATCTCGCCGAATTCCTTCTGACCGCGGAGCATCTTCTCGTGGATGCTGTACGTGTGCTTGGTGCGGCCGGCGATGGCTGCGTGCATGCCGAGGGGCGCGAACTCGCGTCCCAGGATCTCGGTGACGTCGCGCACGAATGCGTCGCGTTGCTCGCGCGTGCTCGCGAGGCGAGCCTCGATCAGGTGATAGTTGTCGGGATCGACCTGTACGAACGCGAGATCCTCGAGCTCGCCCTTGATCTCCCAGATCCCGAGGCGATGCGCGAGCGGCGCGTAGATGTCCAGCGTCTCGCGGCTGATGCGCAACCGGCGCTCGGTGGTATGCGCGTTGATCGTGCGCATGTTGTGCAACCGATCGCCGAGCTTGATGAGCACGACACGCACATCCTCGGCCATCGCCACGAGCATTTTCCGGATGTTTTCCGCCTGATGCTCCTCGGCGCTACGCACGTGGATCTTGCCGAGCTTGGTGACCCCGTCGACGAGCTTCGCGACCTGGTCGCCGAAGAGGACACGCACATCCTCACGGGTCACTTCGGTGTCCTCGACGGTGTCGTGGAGGAGCGCCGCCATGAGCGTTTCGGGGTCGAGGCGAAGGTCGGCGAGGATGCCGGCCACCGCGAGGGGATGCTCGATGTACGGCTCGCCGGTCAGCCGGGTCTGCCCCGTATGGGCGCGATCGGCGACTTCGAAGGCGCGCTGGATCGCGGACTGATCCTCCGCCGGGAGGTAGTCGACGCGAGCCATGAGCTCAGTGATAGGCACGGCCTTTACGAGTGTAGGACCAGAGCGGCGCTCTCAAACACGATGTAACGAAAGTATCTCCAACGAGTGAATGCAAGCGACTGATTGCTAGCCGCAATGGAACGCCAAGGCGGTTCGGAGGGGTCGACCCGGTAGACTCACCTCGATGACCCTGGAATCAAGCGAGCCCGGAGTGGCAGAGAAAAAGGTCGGCCTCGTCTCACCACTCGGGGGAGCGCTTGTCGATCTACAGATGACACCAGATGAGCTCGCTGAACTCAGCGCGCGCGCTGATGAGCTCATTTCATTGCGTATTTCCGAGACGGCATCGGCCGATCTCGCGCTGCTCGGTAGTGGCGCCTACTCGCCGATCGACGGATTCCAAGGCCAGCGTGACTACACGAGCGTCGTCGAGCACGCCGCGCTCAGCGATGGCACGCCGTGGACGCTGCCGATCACGCTGCCGGCCGGTGAGCACGGCCGCTCGTTGCAGGAAGGTGCCGTCGTTGCGCTTCGCGACGACAGCGGTCATCTGCTCGGCGCGCTGACAGTGACGGAAATCTTCGATCGCGACCTCGAAGCCGAGGCACGCGAGGTGTACCGAACCACGGACCAGGCGCATCCCGGTGTCGCCGCGCTGTTCGCGCAGGGACCGACGGTTGTCGCCGGGCCGGTGCGCGTCGCCGCGCAACCCGAGGGTGACGTTCCCTCGACACCCGCCGAGACGCGCGCAATGCTCAATGAGCGCGGATGGTCGACCGTGGTGGGCTTTCAGACGCGCAACCCAGTGCATCGCGCACACGAGTACCTGACCAAAGTCGCGCTCGAGCAGGTCGACGGCCTGCTGCTGCATCCGCTCTCCGGCGTGACCAAGGGCGATGACGTTCCCTTCGGGGTCCGCATGCAGTGCTACCGGGTACTGCTCGACGGGTACTACCCGCCGAATCGTGTGGTGCTTGGGATCTTCCCGGGTGCGATGCGCTACGCGGGACCTCGCGAAGCCATCTACCACGGGCAGGTTCGCCGCAACTACGGTTGCTCGCACTTCATCATCGGACGTGACGCAGCCGGCGTCGGCAACTACTACGGCACCTACGACGCGCAGACGCTGTTCGACGAGCTCGGCGGTGCCGAGCGTCTTGGTTTCGCGGCATACAAGTTCGAGCACTCCTTCTACTGCAAGGCGTGCGAGAGCATGGCCAGCACCAAGACGTGCCCGCACGGCGCAGACGATCGCGTGATCCTGAGCGGCACTCGCGTGCGCGAGATGCTGAACCGCGGGGATCCCATCCCGCACGAATTCACCCGTCCAGAAGTTGCCGAGATTCTTCGTGCGGCCTACGCAATCGCGGAGCCGGTGGCCTGATGAGCGGTCTCACGATCTGGTTCACCGGCCTTTCCGGCGCCGGCAAATCGACGATCGGACAGCGCGTCGCAACCGAATTGCGTCAGCGCGGGCTGAATGTCGAGGTGCTCGACGGCGACGAAGTCCGTCAGACACTGAGTGCCGGCCTCGGCTTCAGCAAGGAAGACCGCGACATCAACATCCGTCGAATCGGGTTCGTTGCCGAGTTGCTGACCCGCAACGGCGTCGTGGCCATCACCGCAGCGATCTCTCCATACGCGGACACGCGGGCTGAAGTGCGCCGGCGGATCGGTCGCTTTGTCGAGGTCTACGTGCGCTGCTCGATCGACGTGCTCTCCGAGCGCGACGTCAAGGGTCTGTACAAGAAAGCGCTGGCCGGCGAGATCGATCACTTCACCGGTGTCTCCGATCCGTACGAGGCGCCCGACGCCCCGGATGTGATCGTCGACAGCGGGACGCAGACGGTCGATGAGTTGGTTGCCGCGGTTCTTGCGGCCATCGACGCAAGCGGCCTCCTCCCAGAACCGGCGTCTCGCGGCTAGCGCCGCAATGCGCACGCCGCAGCCGCGACCCCGGCATCCGCGGCCCCGGATCACCCTCGACCAGCTGCACACGTTTCTTGCCGTCGCCGAGCGCGAGCACGTCACGGCGGCCGCCGAGGCACTCGGCCTCTCCCAGGGATCGGTCAGCGGCGTGGTGCGCCGCCTCGAGTTCGACGCTCGGGCTGCCACTTCTCCAGCGGGTGGGTCGCAACGTCCAGCTGACCGATGTCGGGCGCGCGCTTCGCCAGCTCGCCGTCCGCGTGCTCGAGGACGTCGGCCAGATCGAGGAGCTGCGCGCGGGATATCTCGCCTTCGAGCGCGGCGAGCTGACGGTGGCCGCGGGACGCGTCATGGGCGCCCACCGCCTCTCGGGATGGCTTGCGCCATTCGTCGCCGATCACCCCGATATCAACGTTCGGCTGGCTCTGGCGCCGATGCGCTCGCTGGTGACGATGCTCGTCGAGGGACGAGCCGACATCATCCTGGCCGGGTCGTCCGTTCGGGAGCCCGGCATCGAGACCGTGGTGCTCGAGCACACCCAACTCGTCACCGTGGTGGCTGCCCATCACCCGCTCGCCTCGAGCAAGACCGCTGTTCGGGACCTGGTCACCCATCGCCACCTCGCCCACGAACGCGGCAGCGCCACCGAGGCGCTCGCCGCTCACGCGCTCGGCACCCACGTCGATCCCGAGAACACCCTCGAGCTCGAGGAGGGTGCGCTGCATGCGGCCCTGCTTGCCGGGCTCGGGTTCGCCGCGATGCCCCGTTCGGTCGTGGAGCAGGACATCATCGACGGCCGCCTGGTGATCATTCCGCTCCCCGGGCGGAGCGTCTCGCAGTCGTTCGCCGCCGCGCGGCGGCGCGACCTCCATACACCCGCCGTCGAAGCGTTCTGGGACCACCTCAAGCGGATCGCCGTCGACCAGCCCTGAGGGCCCGCCTCAGTACGAGCGGGCAAGCAGCGCGACGGAGTCGGCGGGCTTCCCGCAGGCGATGCAGGGCGCACCACCCGGCTGGCGGTCGGCGCGGAGCACTCGAACCGTGAGCGCGTGCACCGCATTTTTGAGTGCGTTCTCGCACTCCTCGGTGTTGCACATCGGACCGCTGGCGAACACGGGGCGCTCGGCGAACGCGGCGACGAGCTCGTCGAGCGTCGCGACGTCGACGCTGCGCTCATCGAGGCGCGTTCGAGCGCGCGCGAAAATCGCCTGTTGCGCCGCAGCCAGCAAATCGGGCAGCTTCGCGGCAAAGCCGGCGAGCGGCACGGCTTCCTGGGTGCCGTCGACGCGGTGCACCAGCGTCACGTTCCCCGCGGCGAGATCCTTGGCGCCGACGACGACGCGCAGCGGCACGCCGCGCAGCTCCCAGTGCGCGTACTTCTCGCCGGGGCGCATTCCATCGCGACGATCGACACGCAGCCGGACTCCGGCAGGGCACTCGCGCTCGACCTGCGCGACCGCCTCCTCCACCATCGCAGCGCCCGCTTCGTCGTTGCTTCGCGTGATCGGCACGACGACCGCCTGGATCGGCGCGACTTTCGGCGGCAGGATCAGGCCCATGTCGTCGCCGTGCGCCATGATCACGGCGCCGACCGTCCGCGCCGACAGACCCCACGACGTCTGAAATGGATGCTGACGCTGGTTCTCGCGATCGCTGTACGCGATGCCGTATGCGCGCGTGAAATTCTGGCCGAGGTGATGCGACGTGCCGGATTGCAACGCCCATCCGTCCGACATCATCGCCTCGATGCTCACCGTGTAGCGCGCGCCGGGGAATTTCTCGGATTCCGTCTTGCGCCCCTTGATCACGGGAATCCCAAGCCAGTCCTCGGTGAGCTCGCGATAGCAGTCGAGCATCGTCTCGACCTCGTCGGCGGCCTCACTGTCGAGCTGATGAAACGTGTGGCCTTCCTGCCAGAGAAACTCGGTGGTGCGCAGGAACAACCGCGTGCGGTGCTCCCAGCGCACCACGTTGCACCACTGGTTGATCTTCACCGGGAGATCGCGCCAGGAATGAATCCAGTCCGCGTACATCGAGCAGATGATCGTCTCGCTCGTGGGACGAACAGCGAGGCGCTCCTCGAGATCCTTGCCCCCGCCGCGGGTCACCCACGCGACTTGCGGATCGAACCCCTCGACGTGGTCGGCCTCCTTCTGCAGGTACGACTCCGGGATGAACAGCGGGAAGTACATGTTCTCGTGCCCGGTGCGCTTGATCATGTCGTCGAGCGCGCGCTGGATGTTCTCCCACAGCGCGTATCCGTATGGGCGGATGACCATGCAACCGCGCACCGGGGAATAATCCGCGAGCTCCGCACGGCGCACGACGTCCGTGTACCAGCGGTCGAAATCCTCGCTCTGCGCCGTGATCCGCTTCTCGTCAGCCATGACGGAGCAGTCTACGTGAGGGCACCCTCGCGCTCGCTCAAACCAACCGGCAACGGCTTGCCGTCGGCGATCAATCGAGCGTCTTCCTCGGCAATCTCGTGCAATTCCGCGAGCAGCGCGCCGACGAGCTCGCCCTCAGGAAGCGTCGAGACCACCTTGCCCTTGCGATACAGGATGCCTTTCTGACGCCCACCGGCGATCCCGATGTCCGCGTGCATCCCCTCGCCCGGCCCGTTGACCACACAGCCCATGACCGACACCGTGATCGTTCGCTTGACACCCTCGAGGGCCTTCGCCACCTGCGCCACCATCGGCACCATGTCGATCTCGAGCCGCCCGCACGTCGGGCAGGCCACGAGGTTCGGGCCATCGCCCTTCTCCTGCAGGTTGGCGAGGATCTGCCGGGCGACCCGGACCTCCTCCTCCGGCGAGCCGACGAGGGAAACGCGAATGGTGTCCCCGATTCCCTCGGCAAGCAGCAGGCCGATCCCGAGAGCGCTCTTGATGCTCCCGGTATCCACAGGGCCGGCCTCCGTGAGCCCAAGGTGCAGCGGATACCGGTTGCCGAGGGCCACGAACGCGCGGTTCGCGGCGACGTTGGTGAGCACGTCGCTCGCCTTCAACGAGACCTTGATATCGCGGAAATCGAGCTCCTCGAGCACGCGGATGTGCGAGAGCGCGGCGGCGACCATGTTCTGCGCGATCTCGTCGATGGTGCCGCCACGGCCGCGCGTCAACTCCTTGCGCTGCGGGATGCTGCCGGCGTTCACGCCGATGCGAATCGGGACGTTGCGGGCCTTCGCCTCGCGCGCGATATCGGCGACCTTCGCGCTGTCGGTGATGTTCCCGGGATTGAGGCGCAGGCACTGCACGCCTGCTTCGAGCGCGAGCAGTGCGAGCGGCGCGTCGTAGTGGATGTCGGCAACCACGGGGATCGGTGACTCCCGCACGATCTCGTGCAGGCTCGCCGCGGCTTCGCGCGTGTCGCACGTGACCCGGATGATGTCCGCCCCCGCTTTCGCGGCGCGCTGGATCTGCGCGATCGTCGCCGGCGCATCCTCGGTCTGCGTCTTGGTCATCGTCTGCACCGCAATTGGCGCGGCGCCGCCGATGACGACATTCCCGACGCGCACCGGAACCGTCTTTCGGCGCACGCTGACGGGCGAGCTCCCGTCGGTCATAGCCTGGTCACATCTCCGATGGTGACATACACGGCGAAGACGAGGATCACCGCCAGACCGACCGCGGTGATTGCCGCCTCGACCTTGGGGTTGAGGCGTTTCCGACGCACCGATTCGATGAGGATGAACAGCAGTTTGCCGCCGTCAAGGAAGGGAATCGGCAGCATGTTGACGAAGCCGAGGTTCATGCTGATGAAGCCGATCCACCAGACGAGGCCGTTCGGCCCCAGGAGTCCGTTGTTGGTGGCGGTGGCGGTTTCCTGCGCGATGCCGACCGGTCCGGTGAATCCCTGCGGCCCGTTGATGCCGCCCTGCGGCGGATGCACGATGAGCCCGTAGATCCCGGTGAACTCACCCCAGATAAAGCCGGGAATCGCGCTGAACCCGCTTGCGACGGCGGCGGGCGGGCTCTCACCGTCGACACCGGGGACGACTCCCATGATCCACGCGGCGCGGATCGCGTTGTTGGTGGCGTAGCCGTCCTTGATCCCGGAAACGGTGACGTTGGTGAAATAGCTGGACGGCGAGCCGTCCTCGTTCTCGAGGTAGCCGTTGATCGTCACCGGCGATCCGGCGCCGAGCAGGGTGGCGGGATCACCGTTGCCCACCGGAGCACCGTTGATCGAGGTGACGACGAGCCCGCCCAGCGGGAGCTTGCCGCCCGCGATGGCTTTCGGGTTCGCGAGGATATTCTCGATCGTCAGCCTCGGCGTGAGTTTCGTGGTGTGGATGCTCCCGTCCGACGCGCTGTAGACGACGGTCATCGGGTACCCGTTACTCGCCGACGTCGCCGCATGGAGGTCGGTGGTGACGTCGGCGATGTTGTCCTGACGGATCACGTGACCGTTGATCGCGAGCATGGTGTCGCCCGACTTGAGGCCGGCCACGCCGGATGCTGCGTGCGCGTCGAACAGGTACGGCGTCGGTTGCATGTCGACGATCGCGAAGATGATCCCGCCGAAAACAAAATTCGCGACGATGCCTGCCGCGACGGTCGCGAAGCGGCGAGGACGCGACGCGCGATAGAAGTTGCGGTCTCCCGCATCACTTTCGCCGACAAGCCCGAGCATGCCGGCCATGCGCACGAAGCCGCCGGCGGGGATCGCCCGGACGGCGTACATGGTTTCGCCGATGGTGCGTGAATAGAGTTTCGGACCGAACCCGATCGAGAACTCCTCGACCTTGATGCCCGAGAGCTTGCCGACTAGAAAATGCCCGAACTCGTGGACCGTGATGACGGTGACGATCACCAGGATGAACGCGAGTGCGTAGATGAGGAACTGAGTCATCGGGTCACGACAGCCTGGCCGGTGTTGGTGCGGACGAAATCACGCGCCCATGTGTCGGCTGCGAGGACGCCGTCGAGTGTCGAGGCGTCGCCGTCACCGAACGCGGCCAGCGACGCGCTCACGAGCGGGACGATCTCGTCGAAGCGGCACTGCCCGGTGGTGAACGCGGTCACCGCCTCCTCGTTGGCGGCGTTGAACACACACGGGGCGAGGCCGCCGCGCTCTCCGGTGGTTTTTGCGAGTGCGATCGCGGGGAAGCGCTCTGCGTCGACGGTCAGGAACTCGAGCGGCGACGCGTCGCGGAGATCGAGGTGGGGGCCCACTCCGGGCAGGCGCTCACCGTCGGCGAGTGCCAGTGCGATCGGCACGCGCATGTCCGGGACGCCGAGTTGCGCCACAACAGCTCCATCACGGAACTCGACCCAGCTGTGCACGATGCTCGTCGGCTGGATGGCGACATCGATCGATTCGTACGGCGTGTCGAAGAGGAAGTGGGCCTCGATGATCTCCAGCCCCTTGTTCATCATCGTCGCGGAGTTGATCGTCACCTTCGGGCCCATGTTCCAGGTGGGGTGCGCGAGCGCCTCAGCCGGCGTGATCGAGCCAAAGGTGTCGAGCGGGCGGCGCAGGAACGGACCGCCGCTGGCGGTGAGCACCAGCCGCAGCACCGAGACGGGATCCTCGCCGCGAAGGCATTGCCAGAGCGCGGAGTGCTCGCTGTCGATCGGGATGATGCGGGCACCGGCTGCTGCCGCGCGAGCTTTGACGAGCTCGCCTGCCATGACCAGGACTTCCTTGGTGGCGGTGGCGACCGTGGCGCCCGCGTCGATCGCCGCAAGCGTTGGCCGCAGGGCCGCAGCCCCGGTGATCGCCACGCAGACGACATCGGCGTCCATGGCGGCGATCTCGCACGCGGCGTCCATGCCCACCGCGCAGCCGGCCGGCAGTGCGTCGTTCGAACCGCCATGCACCAATGCCGTGCGGGCGACGCTGAAGCGTGCGGCGATCGCCGCGAGCGCAGCGCCGTCCGTGCCGGCAACAGCGCCGACGAGCTCGAAACGGTCCGGGAACTGGGCGATCACGTCGCACGCCTGACGGCCGATCGAACCGGTCGCGCCCAGGAGGACGACGCGTCGGCGGGGCGTGGAATGTGTCACTTGTGCAGAGATGCCTCGGTTCTCAGTAGAGCAGAGCACGCCACCGCTTTCGTCGCGGTTACGAGAATGCGATCAGCTTCAGATAGCAATATACGACTGGGGCAAGCAGCACAAGACTGTCGGCACGATCGAGGAGGCCGCCGTGGCCGGGGATCAACGTCCCCGAGTCCTTGACGCCTGCCTCGCGCTTGATCGCCGACTCGACCAGATCGCCGCCCTGCGCCGCCACCGCCATGAGCGCGCCGAGGCCGGCGCCCAGCGGGACGCTGAGGCCGACCAGCAACGGGCCGGCAATCGCTCCCACGAGGATCGAGGCGACGGCACCCGCGACAGCACCCTCCAGCGATTTGTGCGGCGAGATTCGCTGAAAGAACGGATGCCGCCCGATGGCGGAGCCGACGAGGTACGCGGCGGTGTCGCCGATGACTGCTCCGGCCAGGGCCAGCACGACGAGCCGGAACCCGAGATGCGTGGTGTCCGGGACGTGCCAGCGGTAGATCGCGACCCAGAACCCGAGTCCGAGGCCGATGTACGTGGCGCCGCCTGTGGCGAGCGCCCAGCCGGCGAAGCTCTGCCGGATGCCGAGGCCGGCCAGCAGCCCGACGACCACCGCGGCCGCGAACCCCCAGTCCGCAGCCATGTCGGCCGCCGGAAGAACGAAGCGGATCGCGAGCCAGAGGCTGAGCGGCAGTATCAGCCACACCGGCGGCAGCGGGCCGGTGCGTCCGAGCAGCGCGCGCAACTCCCAGGCGCCGATCACAGCCCCCGCGCCGACAACGGTCGCGACCGCGGGCGTCCCGATCCAGAGGGCACCGACGATCACCGCCACGAGGACGACTCCGGAAACGACCCGGAGGGCGAGGTTCATTCCGCCGGGAGCGCATGCGCGGGGATGCGCTGGTCTGGCTCCGGGATGCCTCCGAATTTCCGCTCGCGATTCGAGTAATCCGTGAGCGCATCGTGGATGGCGTTCTCACCGAAGTCGGGCCAGAGCGTGTCGGTGACGTAGAGCTCCGCGTACGCGGCCTGCCAGAGCAGGAAATTGCTGATACGCAACTCGCCGGCTGTGCGCACGATCAGGTCGGGATCCGGGAGGCCGCGCGTGTAGAGGGCGTCGCTGATGACGGATTCGTCCAGCGCGGTGAGATCGGCTCCCGACTCGGCGAGCTCGCGAACTGCGTCAACGATCTCTCGCCGTCCGCCGTAGTTGATGGCGACGTTGAGGATCGCGGAGGTGTCGCCGGCAGTGAGCGCCTCAGCCTGGGCCACCTTGCGCTGCAGCGATTCGCTGAGTCGGGCGCGATCGCCAAGTACCCGAATCTGCACGCCGTTCTCGTGCAACTCGCCGACCTCACGATCGATCGTCTCGCCGAAGAGCCGCATCAGCGCAGTGACCTCGCCACGCGGGCGCTGCCAGTTCTCCGTGCTGAAGGCGTACAGAGTGAGAATGTGCACGCCCGCTTCGTGGCACGCCTCCATCACCGGCCGGATGGCGCGGACACCGGCGCGGTGACCGGCGACGCGAGGGAGATGGCGCTGCCGTGCCCAGCGACCGTTGCCGTCCATGATGATGCCGACATGTCGCGGGAGGTCTGCCCTCGCGGGGAGCGGGATCGCGGCGGGAGCGGGTGGGCGCTGCATTGTGGGGCTCGGGGTCAGAACGCCCCGAAGGCATCAGCCGTTTCGGCGCGGGTCTCCGTCAGACCTCGAGGATCTCAGCCTCCTTCCTCTGGATGGCGTCGTCGATTCGCGCGATGAACTGATCGGTGATCTTCTGCACGTCGATGAGCTTCGTGGCCACCTCGTCCTTGCTGACGTGGCCCTCCTTCTCGACGCGGCGGAGGTGGTCCACCTCGTCGCGGCGGATGTTGCGCACCGCAACACGCGCTTCCTCGGCCTTGCGATGGATCACCTTGACGAGATCCTTGCGCCGCTCCTCGGTGAGCTGCGGAATCGCGACGCGGATCACCTGGCCGTCGTTGCTCGGGTTCAACCCCAGGTCGCTTTTCTGGATGGCTTTCTCGATCGCGCCGAGCGAAGTGCGGTCATACGGCGAGATGACCAGCATGCTGGCCTCCGGGACGCTGATGCCGGCAATGCTCTGGAGGGGTGTCGGCGAGCCGTAGTAGTCGACGTGCAGGCGTTCCAGCAGCGCCGGCGACGCGCGTCCGGTGCGCACGGTCATGAGCTCGCGATGCAACGCCTCGACGCTCTTCTCCATGCGCAGATTCGCGTCAGCGATGCGCTGCGCGATCTGTTGCTCTGGGTCGTCCGGCTTGTCGCGGTCGGTCACTCGAGCTCCCCCTCCGCATCGACGCGGGTCCCGATCTGCTCACCGAGAATCACGCGCTCGATATTGCCCTGTGTGAACAGGTCGAAGACGATGATCGGCATACGGTTGTCCATGCAGAGCGTCACCGCGGTGCTGTCCATGATCGCGAGGCCGCGGTTGAGCACGTCCATGTACGTGAGGTTCCGCAGCCGCGTCGCCGTGGTCACCTTGTTGGGATCGGCGCTGTAGATGCCGTCCACCTTGGTTGCCTTGAGCAGGACGTCGGCGCCGATCTCGACGGCGCGCAGCGCGGCTGTCGTATCGGTCGTGAAGAACGGGTTGCCGGTGCCCGCGGCGAGGATGACGAGCCGGCCCTTCTCGAGATGTCGAATGGCGCGGCGCGGGATGAACGGCTCGGCGACCTGCTGCATCGCGATCGCGCTCTGCAACCGGCAGTCGATCCCGAACTGCTCGATGGCGTCGCGCAGGGCCAGCGCGTTGATCACCGTCGCGAGCATGCCCATGTAGTCCGCGGTGACGCGGTCGATCCCGTGCTGCGCGGCCTCGGTCCCGCGCACGATGTTGCCGCCGCCCACGACGATGGCGACCTGGACACCGCGCGCGACGATGTGCTGCAACTGCTCCGCGATATGGCGGGCGGCGCCGTAGTCGATGCCGTACCCGGCGGTACCGAGGAGGGCTTCGCCACCGAGCTTGAGAATCACGCGCCCGAAAACCGGGAGGCGTCCGTCACTCGGGTGCTCCGCGATCGCGGCAACTTCCATGTGGGGTGCTCCGAGGCTCACTCGGCCGCCGGCGCGTCGGCGCCGTCACTGTCGGCGCTCTCCTCGCCCACGGCGAAGCGGGAGAATCGCGCCACCGAGATGTTCTCGCCAAGCTTGGCGATGGCTTCCGTCACCAGGTCACCGACCTTCTTCTTGTCGTCCTTGATCCACGGCTGCTCGAGCAGACAGATCTGCGAGAAGAATGCATCGAGCTTGCCGGCGAGGATCTTGTCGACGATATTCTCAGGCTTGCCCTGCACCTGCTCGCGATAGACGGCGCGTTCGCGTTCGACGATCTCCGCCGGGACGTCCTCGCGGCGGACGTACGCCGGCGCGGCGCCGACGACCTGGAGTGCCAGCGTGTGCGCAAGGTCCTTGAAGTCGTCGGTCTTGGCGACGAAGTCGGTCTCGCAGTTGAGCTCGATGAGCGCGCCTTGCTTGGCGATACCGCCGGCGTGGTGGATGTATGCGTCGACGATGCCCTCGTTGGCAACGCGCCCGGCCTTGGCTGCCGCACGCGAGATGCCCTTGGCGCGCAACCAGTCCTCGGCCTTGTCCATGTCACCGTCGCATTCGACGAGCGCTCGCTTGCAGTCCATCATCCCGGCGCCGGTGCGCTCGCGCAGGGCTTTCACCATTGCTGCTGTGACTTCTGCCATCAGGCTTCTGCCTCCCCTTCTGCGGCTGTCGCGCCGGCAGCGACCGGCTCCTCGGTTGCGGCAGCGGCAGCTTCCGCTGCGACAGCGTCGGCATGCGCCGCTGCTGCTGCCGCCTGTTCGGCGGCGACGACCGCCGCCGCTTCTGCAGCGATGGCCGCCTCGTGTTCACGCTTCTCGGCTTCCTGCCGCTCGAGCATCTCGCGCTCGCTGAACTGCTGCAGCCCCTCGGCGATCGCCTTGCCGATCTCGCTCACGATCAGCCGGCAGCTGCGCATCGCGTCGTCGTTGCCGGGGATCACGACCTGGATGTCGTCCGGGTCGCAGTTGGTGTCGACGATCGCGACGATCGGGATGTTCAGCTTGTTCGCCTCGGTGACCGCGATGCGCTCCTTCTTGCAGTCGATCACAAAGACCGCGCCGGGAAGTCGCTTCATGTCGGCCATGCCCGCGAAGTTGTTCTCGAGGCGCTCGAGGTCGTCCTTCGCGTCGTTGGCCTCCTTGCCACTCATGCGCTCGAAGTCGCCCTTCGACTGCATGACGCGCAGTTCGGCGAGGCGGCGCAGGCGGCGCTGGATGACCGTGAAGTTGGTGAGCATCCCGCCCATCCAACGATGGGTCACGTAGGCCTGCCCGGTGTTCCGGCAGACCTCCTCGATGACGTCCTGGGCCTGCTTCTTGGTACCGACGAAAAGGACCTTCTGGCCGCTCCCGACGATGTCCCGAAGGTATTCGCAGGCGACATCGAGCTGCTTCTGGGTCTGCTCGAGATCGATGATGTGGATGCCGTTGCGCGCCGTGAAGATGTACGGGCGCATCCGGGGATTCCATCTGCTGGTCTGGTGGCCGAAGTGAACTCCAGCCTCCAGCAGTTGACGCAGTGTTACTGCCGGCATGGGCGGTCGCTCCTGTTGGGGTGGTGTGGTGCCTCCGTCCGGGGTGAACCGCGGCGGCGACCCGGGGGCACCGGGCACCCGCCGGCCGCGTGAAACCGGACGTGTGAGATGAGCCGAGTGTACCAGCCCTGACCGTCGCCTACACCTGCCCCGAGTTGGGTCAGAGCACGTAGCGGCGGAGATCCTCGTTGCCCACCAGGTCGCCGAGCCGCGAGCCGACATACGCGGCATCGATGACGACGGTTGTGCCGGCCAGTTCCTCGGCGCCGAAGGAGACGTCCTCGAGCACCTTCTCCATGATCGTGAAGAGGCGACGGGCGCCGAGGTTCTCGTCCTCCTCGTTGACGCGGTACGCCTGGGCGGCGAGCTCGCGAATCCCGTCCGGCGTGAAGTCCAGGGTGACCTTCTCGGTGCCGAGCAGCGCCGCGTATTGCTTCGTCAGGGCGTTGCCGGGTTCCGTGAGGATGCGCACGAGATCGTCCTCGCTGAGCGGCTTGAGCTCCACGCGGATCGGGAAGCGGCCCTGGAACTCGGGGATGAGGTCACTTGGCCGGGCCGCGGTGAACGCGCCCGCCGCGATGAAGAGCACGTGGTCGGTGCGCACGGGTCCGTAGCGGGTGTGGACTGTCGAGCCTTCGAGGATCGGGAGCAGATCGCGCTGGACGCCCTCGCCGCTCACGTCCGGGCCGCGATCCGAGGCCGGCCCGCAGATCTTGTCGACCTCGTCGATGAAGACGACACCCGAGTCCTCGACGAGGTGGATCGCGTCGTCGTACACGCGGTCCATGTCGATGAGCCGGTCGGTCTCCTCGTCGATGAGCACGTCGCGCGCGTCGGCCACGGTCATCAGTTTCTTGCGCTTGCGCGGCGGTGCCAGCTGCGAGAAGAAGTCGGAGAGCGAGACGCCGACCTCTTCGAGGCCGGTCCCGGTGAACCCTTCGAATGCAGGTTGGAACGGCTCGTCGACCTCGATGTCGACGGGTGCGTCCTCCATGGCGCCCAACTCGAGCCGGCGCGCGAGCCGGCGTCGCCGCGCCCGGCTGCGGCGTGCGTCAGCCGCCGTGCGCTCGGGGTCCGGCGCCTGCTCCGGCGAGCCGCCCGTTGCAGCTCGCTTGCGCTCGTTTGCCTCATGGAGGTTGTCGACGAGCCGCGAGTCGGCGAGCACACGCGCCCGCGGTTCGACGTCGGCGACGCGGTCCTCGTGCAACTCGGTGATCGTCTGCTCGAGCAGGTCGCGGAGGATTGATTCGACGTCGCGGCCGACATAGCCCACCTCGGTGAACTTGGTGGCCTCGACCTTGATGAACGGCAACTCCGTGAGCCGCGCGACGCGCCGCGCGATCTCCGTTTTTCCGACGCCGGTCGGGCCGATCATCAGGATGTTCTTCGGCAGCACCTCGTTGCGCATTTCGTCGGGGAGCATCCGGCGTCGCACCCTGTTGCGCAGCGCGATGGCGACGGATCGCTTGGCCTCGTGCTGGCCGATGATGTATTCGTCGAGCCGGCGGACGACTTCGGCCGGACGGAGCGTCTCGCCGGCAACCGCTTCGACCAGGTCGTGGTGCGGTTCCGGGATCTGCTGCGGGCCGGGCTCGACGGCCGCGGCGCTGGTCACGCGGTGACGGGCGCAGCCGGCGCCGGCGCCGCGAGCTCGAGGGTTTCGACGGTGATGTTGTCGTTCGTGTAGATGCAGAGCCGCGCCGCGATGAGGATTGCGCGACGCGCGATCTCCTCCGCGCCGAGGTCGGTGCTCTGCAGCAGCGCCGCCGCTGCGGCGTGCGCGTATGGACCGCCACTGCCGATGGCGACGACACCGTCGCCGTCATCCGGCTCGATCACCTCGCCGTCGCCGCTCAATAAGAGGATCCGATTGGCGTCGGCAACGATCAGCATCGCCTCGAGGCGGCGCAGGTACTTGTCCGTGCGCCACTCCTTGCTCAGCCCGATCGCGGCGCGCACGAGGTTGCCCTGGTGCTTGTCGAGGTGTTGCTCGAACTTGTCGAACAGTGTCAGCGCGTCAGCGACCGCTCCAGCGAAACCGCAGACCACCTGTCCGTGGAACAGGCGCCGGACTTTCGATGCGCGCGCCTTCATGACGATGTCGCCGACGGTCACCTGGCCGTCGCCGGCCACCGCCACCGTTCCGCCGCGCTGCACCGCCACGACGGTCGTCGCGTGTGCAGGCGTCATCCGTGCGCGACCTTCGGGGGCCGGTACTTGCAGGCGGGATAGCCCGAGCAGCTCACGAACGGTCCGTAGCGGCCCTGTCGGGTCACGAGCGGTTTGGTGCATTCCGGGCAGGCCTCGCCGGTTGGCTCCGGTGTGGGTCCTGCTGGGCGGGCGCCTGCGGCACCGGGCTGGATGTACTTGCAATCCGGGTATCCGGTGCATCCGACGAAGGAACCGCGCCGACCACTTCGTCGCGCCAGCGGTTTGCCGCATGTGGGGCATGGACCGAGCACTTCGGGTGTTGCGCCGTCGGCTCCTTCCGCTGGTTGCGGCGCATCGCTCTTGATGTAGGTGCAGCTTGGGTAGCCGGAGCAGCCGACAAAGGGCCCGCGCCTCCCCTGTCGCGTCACGAGCGGCTTCTCGCAGAGCGGGCATGCCTCGCCGGTCGCGACTGCCTCACTCTTCTTTCGATCCTTGATGTACGTGCAGTCGGGGAATCGGGAGCAGCCGACGAACTCGCCGAACTTTCCTTCGCGCACCACGAGCCGGCCGATCTCGCATTCAGGACATTCCTCGCCCGTTTCGCGAGCCGGGACGCGCACGCGCTCCATCGAGCGCTCGGCGCGCTCGAGTGTCTCCGCAAACGGCTCGTACCACTCGCGCACGGTCGGCTCGTACTCACGCGTGCCTTCCTCGACCGAATCGAGGCGCTTCTCCAGGTCGGCGGTGAACGCGATGTCGACGATGTCCGGGAAGTTCTGCCGCAGCACCGTGTCGACGGTCTTGCCGAGCTCCGTGGGATGGAGCCGGCGCTCGACCTGCTTCACGTACTGACGCTCCTGGATGACCTCGATCGTCGCGGCATACGTCGACGGACGACCGATGCCACGTTCCTCGAGCTCCTTGATCAGCGTTGCCTCGGTGTATCGCGGGGGTGGCTGCGTGAAGTGCTGCTCCGAGGTGATCTCGAGACAGTTGAGCGGTTCCTTCTCGATGAGGACGGGGAGCGTCATGTCCTTGTCCTTGTCGTCGTCGCGCTTCCAGACCTTCTGGAAACCCTCGAACGTCACCACGGAACCGGATGCACGGAACACGTAGTCGGCGGCGTCGATCGTTGCGCTCGTGTTGAGGATCTTGGCGGGGCTCATCTGACTCGCGACGAAGCGGCGCCAGATGAGGTCATACAACCGGAGTTGATCGCGCGAGAGGTCGGCGCTTACCGACTCAGGCGTGCGGCTCACGTCGGTGGGCCGGATTGCCTCGTGTGCGTCCTGCACGTTGAGCGCTGCCTTCTTGCCGCGCACCGCTCCGGTGCCGACGTATTCCTTGCCGAACGCGGTGGTGATGTGCTTTCGCGCGGCGTCCTTGGCTGCGTCGCTGATGCGAATCGAGTCGGTGCGCATATAGGTGATGAGTTCCTGTCGACCCGCCGCTGCTGAGGTCGACACCTTCATACAGCTGCTGCGCGATGCTCATGGCGCGCTTCGGTGGCATGCCGAGCCGCGAGCTTGCGTCCTGCTGGAGCGTGCTCGTGGTGTGCGGCGCCTGCGGCAGGCTCGAACGCTCCTTCACGTCGATCGACTGCACGATGAATGCCGGCGTGCGCGCCGTCACCGCGCCCTGGTCATCGAGACCGAGCGCCGCGATGACCTCTTTCGCCTCAGCCTCGGTACCGAGCTCGAGCTTCTCGCGCTCGGCGGTGTCCTTGTCGCCGCGCCTGCCGACCAGCCGCGCGGTGAACGGGTTGATGCCATCTTTGACAAGAAGCGCATCGATCGTCCAGGACTCGACCGGCACGAACGCGTCGATCTCCATCTCGCGATCGACGACGAGGCGCACCGCCACGGATTGCACGCGTCCCGCCGACAAGCCGGCGCGCACCTTGCGCCACAGCAGCGGCGACAACCGGTATCCGACCAGGCGGTCGATCACCCGTCGCGCCTCCTGGGCGGACACAAGCGACCGATCGATCTTCCGGGGGTGCGCAAGCGCCGCGTCGACGGCGAGCTTGGTGATCTCGTGGAAGACGATCCGATCCGGATTGTTGAGCCCGAGCGCTTCTGCCAGATGCCAGGCGATGGCCTCGCCCTCGCGATCGGGGTCAGCCGCCAGCAGCGTGGACGACGCCTTCTTCACGGCGGCGCGGAGATCGCGGATCTGCTTCTCCTTGCCCTTGATGAGCTCGTACTGGGGAGCGAACCCCGCTTCGACGTCGACGCCGATTTTCGATTTAGGCAGATCGCGGACGTGCCCCATCGAGGCGAGAACGACGTACTCGGACCCAAGAAAACGGGCGAGTGTTCTCGCCTTGCTGGGCGACTCGACGATGATCAGACGTGACACTTCTGGACTTCCTATGGGGGCTCTGGCGCCGGTTATACGGTACGGGCCACGAGGCCTCCGGGCAGGGACATTACGGCTCCGGCAAGCTCCAGCGCACCCAACCGGCTGGCGACCAGCGCGGGTGAGAGGCCAAGCGCTGCCCCGACCTGGTCCGGGTGGACCGGTTGTGTTCCCATGCGTGCCAGTATCTCCCGCAGCGGTGGGCTGAAACGCTCGATGCCACCGCCGGGCGTCGCCTGGACGAAGTCCAGGGCGGTTTGCGCGAGCGCCGTTTGCAGCTCCGGGACTGCATCGAGGAGATCCCCGAAGCTCAGAAACGGCCGGACGCCGTCCCGGATCAAGAGGTTGGTCCCGCTGCTCTGCCGGGCGCGAATCGACCCCGGGACCGCAAGCACCTCACGTCCGAGGTCGGCCGCCCACCGCGCCGTGCTCAGCGCGCCGCTCCGTTCGGTTGCCTCCACCACGATGACGGCCTGAGCGAGCGCCGCGATGATGCGATTGCGCTTCGGAAAGTTGTACTTGAAGGGCGGCGTGCCCGCCGGCTCCTCGGTGATCAGGGATCCGCCGGCGATGATTCGCCGCCGTAGCTCCGAATGCCGGGACGGGTAGCAGATGTCGATTCCGCAGCCGAGCACCGCAACGGTCGAGCCGCCCGCCGTCGAGCGCGCCGTTGTGGGCGGCGGCGTCGATGCCGAGCGCCATGCCGCTCACCACCTGGATCCCCGCGGCTGCCAGATCGCGGGCGATGGACGACGCAATCTCGACGCCGCCGAAGGTGGCTCGCCTCGATCCGACGATCGCGACACAGGGTTGGGCTCGGGCCGACCGTCCCTAACTGCCAGAGCCCGGCGGGCGGCGACTCGAGGTGGTCGAGCCGCTCGGGCCAGTCCGGCGACGACCGTTCGATCCAGCACGGTTCGGTCATCCCGCCATCTCGATTCGATAGTGGAGCGCTTCGGCGAGCGCGTCCTCGCCGAACTCGCTCATCGCCGGCGAGATCCGAGATCGTGCGGGCGACCCGGAGCACGCGGAAGAACCCTCGAGCGCTCAGATGCAGGCGTTCGCCCGACAGCGCCAGAAGCCGGCGGGCGGGAGCCGTCGCGCGAGCCGCAGCGAGAATCTCGCGGCCGGTGAGTGCAGCGTTGCCGTGCGCCGCGCTGCCGTCCCGGCGCGTTCGAGCGCCCTCGACCCTCCCCCGCACGGACGATGAGCTCTCCTCCGCGGCGCCGTCGAAGATCTCGCGGTACTCCTGGCGCGGCACGGACACGACGAGGTCGATCCGGTCCTTGATCGGTCCGCTGATCTTGCCCTGGTACGCGGTCAGTTGGCGGGGCTCGCAGCTGCATCCCTGCGCGTCACCGAGATGTCCGCACGGACACGGGTTCGAAGCGCCGATGAACATGAAGTCCGCGGGATACGTCACCGCGGCGCGCGCCCGGGCGACGGTGACCGAGTGCTCCTCGAGCGGCTGGCGGAGCGCCTCGAGATGCTGGCGCGAGAACTCGCAGAGCTCATCAAGAAAAAGCACCCCTCGATGCGCGAGGGAAATCTCGCCGGGCTGCGCGAGACCGGTGCCACCGCCGACCAGACCTGCACGCGAGATGCTGTGGTGCGGCGCGCGAAACGGCGGTCGCAACGTCGTGGGTGGACGTTCGCGCAGCGTGCCGCGAAGCGAGTAGATCGCGGCAACTTCGAGCGCCGCGTCGTACGGCAGATCCGGCAGCAACGAGGGAAACGTCCGCGCGAGCATCGTTTTGCCAGCTCCAGGAGGACCTGTCATGAGCACGTTGTGTCCACCCGCGGCTGCGATCTCGAGGGCTCGCTTGGCCTGTGCCTGTCCACGAACTGCCGAGAGGTCAGGTTCGGGCGCTGCTCCTGCGGGCGACATGTCACGAACGCCCGGGATCAGCGATGCGTCGCCGCGCAGATAGTCGACGCATCGCTGGAGCGACGACGCGCCGAGCACCTCGACACCCTCGGCAAGCGCGGCTTCCGGTGCGTTCTCAACTGGCACGATGAGCCGCCGAATTCCTGCAGCAGCAAGGCATCTCGCCATCGGCAGGACGCCTGTCACCGGGCGGAGTGAGGCGTCGAGCGCGAGCTCACCCAGAAAGGCCAGTCCGTCAAGGAGAATGGATGAGTCCTCCGCGCGGAGGATCGCAATCGCTATCGCGAGATCGAAGCCCGTTCCTTCCTTGGGCAGCTCGGCGGGAGCCAGGTTGACGGTGACCCGTCGCTGCGGAAACGTGTAACCGGCATTGCGAATTGCCGGCTTGACCCGCTCGCGAGCCTCCTGGATCGCTCGGTCGGTGAGCCCGACAATCGTGAAACCGGGGAGGCCGTTGGCGATGTCCGCCTCGACCGTCACCGGTACGCCGGCGAGTCCTCTGGTGGCGCAACTTATTGCACACGCAATCACACAGGGAAGTGTAACAGAGGTGGACCACGCACCCGAACGAACGGGATGTGCCGGTAACCGCTCAGGAATTGGTTCTAGAGTTGGGAACTGATGCCGACCCGCGAACGTACTGTCCGCTAGATGCGTATCCCGGTACTGGCCACCGCAGCCGTCCTCTTGATCGTGACTGCTTGCTCAGCCTCACCATCGGTCGCGCACACAGTCAAGGCATCGTCCCGCAGGCCCGCAGTGTCGACGGCGCCTCCCCTTTCCGAGGCGGCCTCGGTCTGCGATCCGAAGTACCAGATCCTCCTGCCCATGCCGCCCGCGCAGACGCTGAAGGAGCCCATCACCTATGCGGCAATGAACGTGGCGCTTCAACCCCCACAGCCCGGCACTCGTCCCAAGGTGTCTGCGGCTGCAGCGTGGCGAACGGTGTCTCAGGTTGGGTTACCCGACGACCAGACGGGATTGGTACTCGCCCTCTTCACTTCAGGATTTCCGGAGAGACAGACGCCCCATGGGTTCAAGTCCGAGTTCGTGAGAACACTCGCCTGGGTCGTGACCGCCGAGGGATTCATATCGTCCGAACAGATATCGATCCCACCTGGGGTCTCGCCGTCTGCACTCCCGACCTGCCTCCCGTGGGGCGGACTTTCCGCAGTCGACGCGACCACCGGTCAACAGCTCGTGTCGATGGGCGCCGGCCCCGCTGACGTCTGCGCTGGAATCGCTGACGCATATCTCAATCCGCCCAGATGTCCTGGGAAGTTGTAGGCGCTTGAGCCAGGTCGGCTATCCCTCTGCCTCGAGGCGAGCAATTCGCCGGTGCAGATAGCGCTGCTGCTGCAGGTTGGTCGCGAGCCGTGCAGCCGTCTCGTACCCGTCGCGCGCACTCGCGGTATCGCCTGTCATCTCGAGCAGATGCGCGCGTACTGCATGAAATCGTCTGTCTGCGTTGATCCTCGCGTCGGACTCCAGTCGCCTCAGGAGGTCGAGTCCCGCTTCCGGGCCATCGAGCATGCTGACGGCGACAGCATGGTTGAGCGCGACCACCGGGTTGTCGTCGAGGCTGAGGAGAACGCCATACAGGGCAACGATCTGTTGCCAGTCGGTCGCTGCGTAGTTCGACGCCTCGTCGTGCACGGCCGCGATGGCAGCCTGGATCTGGTACGCCCCAACCGGCCCGCGAGGAAGCGTGGCCGTGATGAGGTCGATCCCCTCCCGGATCGCGTCGCGGTCCCAGAGGCTCCGGTCTTGCTCTGACATTGGAACGAGTGAGCCGTCGGGCGCGCTTCGCGCTCGATGCCGAGCGTGAGTGAGCAGCATCAAGGCGAGGAGTCCGTTGACCTCCCCAACCTCGGGCAGGGCGGTTCCGAGAATGCGGGTGAGGCGAATGGCCTCTTCGGCAAGGTCCGCGCGCTGCAGCGTCGGGCCCGTAGTGCTGGCGTAGCCCTCGTTGAAAATCAAGTACAGGATCCGCAGCACCGCTTCGAGGCGGCGCGACACCTCATCTGGTGCGGGCATCGCAAAACGAACGCCGCTTTCCTTGATGGACCGCTTGGATCGCGTGATGCGCCGGGTCACGGTCTCCTCGGACATCAGGAGGGATCGTGCAATCTCAGCCCGTCGTCAGCCCCGCCGACCGCCCGCAGCGTCAGCGCGATCTGGGACGCGACGGAAAGGGACGGATGGCAGCACATGAACAGCAGGATCAGGGTGTCGTCGCCGTCACCGGCGCGGTCGGTCAGTGCCAAATGGATCCCAGACCTCCGTTGGCGCCCACTGCGCCAGCGCGATCCTCTCGCCGTCGACGCGCCTGGTCGGATCGCAGCAGGTCCGTGAGCCGACGTGACGCGGCCGTGATGAGCCATGCCTTTGGGTTCGTCGGAATGCCGTCTCGTGGCCACTGCAGAGCGGCTGCGAGCAAGGCCTCCTGCGTGGCGTCCTCCGCCAGGTCGAAGTTGCCGTAGCGACGGACGATCGAGCCGAGAACCTGCGGCGCCAACTGGCGCAGCAGATCCTCGGTCTCTGTCTCGGTCACGACCATCGGCCTTCGCGCCGGTCAGCCCTCGTAATCAGGCTGGTGCTCGTCGATCGGACGCACGTCCGCGTAGGCCCGCGCTCGGAGATATTCCGGCCCGGGGCAGTTCGTGAGGCGCGTGGCGATCTCTGTGGCGCGGTCGAAGCTGTCGCACTCGACGACCCAGTATCCGGCGAGGACCTCTTCAGCCTCCGCGTACGGTCCGTCTGTCACCAGTGGCGCGCCGTCGCGCAGCGCGACTCGACGGGTGTGCACCGGAGCGCTCAGTCCCCGCGTCTCGACGAGCTCGCCCGAATCGAGGAGCTCCTGATTGAGATCGCGCATGAACGTTCCGATTGCGGCGTAATCCTCCGGGGTCCAGGCGGGAGCGGCCGAGTCCTTGCCGACCATCTCCTCGTAGTTCTGCTGCGAGGCAAACGTCAAGATCATGTACTTCACTTCGCCATTGTCCTTTTCTCTTCTGTGCCTGGTGGCACGCTCATGAGAAACGTCGGAGCCGCCCGCCTCAGCCGGACATGGCGAGCAACTTCTCAACCCGCGCACGCAACAGCAGGGCTGCCACCCTGTCGCCTGCGAACGTTTCACGGCCCGAGTGGGTATTACCTGCATGACCGACGCCGAAGCCATGGCCGCGCTCTCCCGAGGGGAGATTGCCGCGCTCGATGCCCTGGTGCTCCGGCATAACGATCGCGCCCAGCGGCTTGCCTTCGGCGTCCTCCGGGACTCGTCGATCACCCACGACGTGGTGGCCAACTCGTTCCTGGCAGCGGCGGCATCGGCCCGCACGTACGACCCGGGCCGGCCGTTCCAGCCGTGGTTCGACCGCATTGTGGTGAACCGGGCGATCAAGGAATCCCAGCGGCGGCGACGGCACCAACGACTCACGGCGCTATGGCGGCCCACCGCACCCGACGACCCGTCCCGCCTCGCAGAGCTCGGCGAGCTGCGCGTGATTCTGTCGGCAGCGTTTGCGCAACTCGATCCGCGGGATCGCGCCGTCGTCTCCATGCGGTTGGTGCTTGGTTTCAGCGAGATCGAGACCGCCGATGTGCTCGGGTGCCCGGTGGGGACCGTCAAGTCGAGGCTGGCGCGGGCACGCACGCAACTGCATCAACACCTTGCGCAGGCTGGCGTGGCCGGCGCGTTACTGGCGCCCATAGGAGAGAGCCAATGACTGATGACGTCTTCGACGCGCGCATTGCGACGGCGCTGGCCGCAATGCCTGGTGAACTCGGCTCCGCCGCCGACCTTCTCGCGACGCTCCGCGCCCGCAAGCAGCGAAAGACACATGGCCACGTGGCGCTCGTCGCAGTGGCAGTCGTGGCCATCGCAGTCGTCGGCGGCGCCGGCCTGGTATTGGCATCGGCGATGGGACTCCTGCGGACCGAGCCAACACGTGTCCATGTCACGCAACCCGGCACCCAACCGGCGAACGGCAACAGGGTCGGACAGCCGTATACCACGTCTCTGCAACATGCAGAGACGATCGCCGGATACCCGCTGGTCACGCTTGGCGTCGGGACCGTCGAGTTGGTGACGGTAGTGCCACCGACCACCCGCGCCAACGGACAGCCGATCTCTCCGACCGAAGTGCTGAAGCCGTCCTTCCAAATCGACTACCTCGTCGACGGCACGTCGGTGCAACTCGTGGAAGACCCGGTCACGCCCGGATCCCCACTGCAGTTTTCGGTCAAGGGCTACGGAGCGTCGAACACGCATCAGGCGACAGTCGACGGATACCACGTGATCTGGCAAGGAGCGGACGAAAATCGTGTCGACACCGTCGCATTCCAGACGACGTCAGGCACGCTCGTGTACATGACGAGCGGGCCTGGCGCGACGACGGGTCCCGGCCCGGGTATCGGTGCTGAGCTTTCGTTGAGTGGCTACGTCGCGTTGATGCAGGGGATGTCGTAGCGCGCGCACTGTCGACGACGGGTGGCGCAACTCGGCGACTGAGTCGAGGGTCGCGCCGAGGATCGGTTACTGCCGGCTCGAGCCCACCCGCGGGCTCTGGCGCCGCGTGCCCTCCGGCGCGAAGTGGAACCCCTGCCGCGTGCCCCGGAGCGCGACGATGCCGTTTTGGCCGAGCAGGCTCACGCCGAGGGCCACCTCGAGCGCTGCGTCGAGGACGTTGCCGACGCCGGAGTTCGTCGAAAGAATGGCGATCACGACGCGCAGGCCGATCGCGACGATCCACAGCGCGATGGTGATTGCGCTGCCCTGCCGCCACATCACACCGTCGCGCTCGAAGACGCGCACGAAACAGCCGCGGAGCGCGCCGAGCGCCAGCGATGACACGAGGTCGAGCACCAGGTACGTCACCGCCGTCGTGCTGAGCTTGCCGCCGTCGACATTGGAGATGCCGGCGACACCGATGACGATGAGGATGCCGGGCAAGAGCCACAGGCTGCGTGCCGTCACCGGTCGTGCGATGGTCTGGCGGTACAGCACCCACGCGACGAGCGCCAGGACGAGCGCGCCGTTGACGATTCCGGAGACGTTCACCATCGCGGCGACAACTCTAGATGCCGCGCCCTGCGAGGCGTCGCGGTGACGAGCCCCCGTCTCGTATCGTCACGGCATGCCGACCGCCACGCGCAAACAACATTCGGCGACCACCACCAAGACCCCGCCTGCGTTCTCGCGCGACGCGAAGCTCGAGGAACTGGCTGATTCGTGCACTCGGTTTCTCTCCGGCGACGGACCGCGCACGGCCGACAAGTTGCTGGCGCTCATCCCGGCTGGGACCAAGATCGATTACTACGGCATCGGCGGTGCGGTCACCGACCTCGAGGCCGAGATCGCCGGACTGCTCGGCAAGCAGGCGGCGATCTTCTTCCCGACCGGCACGATGGCGCAGCAGGCGACCATCCGCGTCCACGCTGACCGCAGGCAACGAAAGACCGTCGTCTTCCACCCTGCGTGCCATATGGAGACCAACGAGGAACGCGGGTCCCAACATCTGCACGGGCTGTTCGGCAAACCGGTCGGCCCGTACTACGAGCCGCTCTCACTGGCGAGTCTCGAGCTGGTGCACGAGCCCGTTGCCGCCTTGCTGCTCGAGCTTCCGCAACGGGCGCTCGGCGGCACGCTCCCCTCCTGGAAGGAGTTGGTCGAGCAGGTCGAGTGGGCGCGCGAACGCGGCGCGGCGGTCCACCTCGACGGAGCCCGGCTCTGGGAGGCGACGCCGTACTACCGGGCCAAGCACCGGAAGTCGATCACCGATATCGCAGCGTTGTTCGACACCGTCTACGTGTCCTTCTACAAAGGACTCGGCGGCATCGCCGGCTGTTGCGTCGCGGGAGACGCGGACGTGATCGAGGAGCTCTCGGTCTGGCGGACGCGCCACGGTGGCCGATCCTTCGGGCTGTGGCCGTATGCGGCAGCGGCGCGAACAGCGCTCCACATGCGCCTGCCAAAGATGCCCGCGTACTACCGGCACGCCCAGGCGATCGCTGGCGCCGTCCGCGACATCCCCGGTATCGAGGTGATGCCCGAACCCGTCCAGAGCCCGATGATGCACCTCCGCTTCTCGGCCGACCTCGATGCGATTCGCGAGCGTGTGGTCGATATCGCGCGAACCGACAAGGTCTGGACGTTCGCCCGACCATGGGTCTCCCTCGGGCCGAAGCTGCAGGAGTTCGAGTTCAGTGTCGGCGATGCGACCCTCGAGCTCAGCCCCGACGAGATTCGCGAACTCTTCGTCCGGATGGTCGAGCCCCCCCGCGCTCATAAGTCCACGCGCCGTTCGCGGCGCTGAACTCCGGTGGTACGGGGGCCCCGCGCAGCGTGCGCCGCGCGGGGCCGAACCCGGATTCAGATCACTGATGCCCTGCCGGGTCGAGGGACTCTCCAGTCTCGAGCAAGCTCTTGAGACCGCTGAGCACCCAACTCCAGCCGCCGCCGGCACCCTCGTCCTCCATCCCACCCGACGTGAGGACGGCGAGCTCGGGCGCACCTTCGAGTTCATGGGTGAGGGTCAGCCGCGAAACCCCGTTCTTGCGCTCCTCGATCTCGTACGTCAAGCGGGTGAACCCTTCGGCCCTCATGCCCTCCACCATGGCCATCCGCCAGGTCTGCACGAGCTTGTGGGGCGGGTCGGCTTCGAGCACCTCGCCATCGCTGGCGACGTCAGGCGCCCCCAACTCGCGCATCGCCGCAGTGGTGTACCCGGCGTATGCGCCGCCGGGCCGCAGGTCGTAGTCCACACGGCCGCAATAGCCGTAGCGCTCCGTCCATTCCGGCTTCGTGATCGCGTCCCAGATGGCCTGCGGCGTTGCCTTGATGTAGACGCGATAGACCTGGGTCGTGGCGATCGCGCTCGCTGCCGTGGTCATCACTGATGCCCTGCTGGGTCGAGGGACTCCCCGGTCTCGAGCAGTGTCTTCAGGCCGCTGAGCACCCAGTTCCAGCCACCGCCTGCGCCCTGGTCCTCCATGCCGCCTGACATGAGCACCGCAAGCTGCGGGGCACCTTCGAGCTCGTGAGTGAGCGTGAGCCGCGAGACGCCATTCTTGCGCTCCTCGATCTCGTACGTCACGCGCGTGAACCCCTGAGCCTTCATGCCTTCGTCCATCAGCATCCGCCAGGTCTGCACGAGCTTGTGGGGTGGATCGGCCTCGAGCACCTCGCCGTCGATGGCGACATCGGGCGCGCCCATCGAACGCATCGCGGCCGTGGTGTATCCCGTGTACGTGCCGCCTGACCGCAGGTCGTAGTCGGCGCGGCCGCAGTAGCCGTAGCGCTCCGTCCATTCCGGCTTGGTGATCGCGTCCCAGATCGCGCCCGGCGTCGCCTTGATGTAGACGCGGTAGACCTGCGTCGTCCCGATCGCAGTCGCTGTCGTGGTCATGCCAGGTCCTCCAGTTGAGTTTTGAGGTCGAGGAGCGCCGACGCGTGGCGCTCTCGGTATTTGTCGATCCACCGCTGGTGGATCAGCTGAATCGGGATCGGGTTGAGGAAGTGCAACTTCTCTCTCCCCGATCGGCGTGCGACGACAAGCCCTGCGTCCTCGAGAACCCGCAGGTGCTTCATCACGCCGAAACGTGTCATGTCCAGCTCCGACTCCAACTCCGTCAGCGTGCGGCCGTCACGCTGGAAGAGCAGGTCGAGGAGGAACCGACGCGTTGGGTCGGCGAGTGCCTTGAACACGAGGTCGTCGTCAGTCACCTGCGCAGGATAGGTGACCGATTAGTCACATGTCAAGCGCTCGGAAAAGAAGCCGTCCGGCGGCGGATCGCCCGCCGCGGTTATTCGTCCTGGACCGCGTCCTTGATGTGCTCGATCTTGGTCACCGTCAGCGCGCCGTCCATCATCAGGCCGATCACGTCGATCCGGCAGGGTTGCTTCTGGCGATGCGACTGCGCGCGATACAGCTCGAGGAGCATGCGGAGTTTGCGTCGCTTGCGCTCGTCGACGGCCTCCTCGGGCGTCCCGAAACCGGTGCCGCGCCGTGCCTTGACCTCGATGACCACGAGCGTCTCGCCGTCCTCGGCGACGATGTCGATCTGCCCGAGGCGGCTGCGCCAGTCGCGCGCGAGGATGCGGTAGCCCTGTTCCTTGAGATACGCCAGCGCTGCCACCTCGCCGGCATGACCGACGCGATCTTTGAGAGGCCGAGCCGGGGGAAGTTGCTCGGGGGTTCGCGCCCCCCGGCTACGCTCCGCCGTCGCTCTCCGAGGGGGCGTCGGCACCCTCGGCGTCGCCTGCCTCGGCGTTCACTTCGGCCGTCTCAGGCTCTATGGCCTCAGGCTCCTGGGCCTCCGGCTCGTCGAGAACCTCAGGCAACTCCTCCGGCTCGACGTCTGCCTCCGTGGGGGCATCGGCATCCGCGCGCTCGAGGGTCATTGCCGAGCCGCCGATCGGCTGGCGGCGCTCGCGAATGCGGGCATGGCGGCCGACCTTCTCGCGAAGATAGAAGAGCTTGGCGCGGCGCACCTGGCCGTGGCGAAGGACCTCGATCTTGTCGATACGCGGGGCGTGCACGAGGAACGTACGCTCGACGCCGACACCGTGGGCGATGCGTCGCACGGTGAAGCTGGTGGCGAGACCGACCTTGCCCTTGAGCGCGATCACCACACCCTCGAACACCTGGATGCGCTCGCGGGTTCCTTCAACGACCTTGACGTGCACACGCACGGTGTCGCCTGAACGCAGGATGGGGACTTGCTGTTTTTCCTGCTCGCGTTTGAGCAGATCGATGACATTCACGTTGTTCCTCCGGGCCTTGGGGCAGACCGTATCAGATCGGGGCGATGCAGCCCGGTCCGTCTTGTACTTTCATTTCGACGCCACGCCGCGATCGCCGCGTGGTTTCCCTCTCGCAACACTGCGGGGACCTCGCGGCCCTCGAAGTCTGCGGGGCGTGTGTAGAGCGGCGCTTCGAAACCGCCGCCGGTGCCGTCCGAGAACGTCTCGTCGCCGAGCGACTCGGGTGAGCCGAGAACGCCGGGCACGAGACGCGCCGTTGCTTCGATGACTGCCATCGCAGCGACTTCGCCACCGCTGAGCACGTAGTCACCGACTGACAGTTCATCGCCGATCTCATCGCGCGCACGCTGGTCGACGCCCTGGTAGCGGCCACAGACGAGCAGGACGGATTGCTCGGCTGCCAGCTCGCGCGCGACCGCTTGATCGAAGCGTCGTCCCTGCGGGGACAAGAGAATGCAGCGCACCGCTGGTTCGGTCTCGCGGAGCGCGCGCACTGCGCGAATCACGGGCTCGGGCTTGAACACCATGCCCGCGCCGCCGCCGAACTGCATGTCGTCCACCTGGCGGTGGCGGCCCTCGGTGTGCTCGCGCAGATCATGCACTTCCAACTCGAGGTCGCCGGCGTCGAGGGCACGTCCCACCACGCCGATACCGAGCGGTCCCGGGAACACCTCGGGGAAGATCGTGAGCACGTGGAAGCGGATCACACCGTTTCCTCCGACCACGGCGTGACGGTGACGGTGCCTGCCGCAACGTCCACCGACGTCACGTAGTCGCGCGCCATCGGCAGACGATGCACGGTCGAGCCGTCACGGATGACGAGCACGTCGTTGCCCACGCCAGCCTCGACATCGTCGACGACGCCGACGTTTGTGCCGGCGGTATCAACGACTCGCAGCCCGATGAGCTGCCAGACGAACCACTCATCCTTTGCGAGCGGGCGCGCTGCATCGACGTCGACGCAGAGATACACACCGCGAAGCAGCGCTGCTTCCGTCGGTGAGGTGATCTCGTCGAAACTGAGGAGCACCGCGTTGCCGGAACCGCCGCGCGCGCTTCGCACCGTGAGTGCGCGCGCACCGTCCTCGGTCTCGAGTTTCGTCCCAGGCGTAAAACGGCTGGGATCGCCGCCGATCGGCTCAACCCGCACTTCGCCACGCACGCCGTGCGCGCGAAGGACCTGCGCTGCGCGCAGCTTTGCGGGAGCGAGCGGCCGGCCGGTTGTCACCGCAGGTCTTTCAACTCCACCTGTACGCGCTCGTGATGACGCAAGCCGGCGGCGCGCACAACTGCACGCACGGCCTCGATGTTGCGACCGGTCTTGCCGATCAGCTTGCCCATATCTTCTTCAGCGACATGCAGCGTCACGATGGTGCTGCGTCCGCGGGGCCGTGCATCCACGGTCACTGCCGACGGATTCGAAACGATGCGCTCGGCGATGAATCGAGTGAGGTCCGCGTAGTCGGTCATTCAGCGGACTCCTCCGCAACGGCGGCGGGCTCTTCGGCGTCAGCGCCTTCGACAGCAGGCTCCGCCGCGGCGGCCTCCACAACGGCGGCCTCTTCAGCAGCAGTGTCTTCAACCGCAGGCTCTTCGGCAACAAGTGCTTCGGGCTCTTCAGCTGCGGGTGCTTCAACCGCTGCTTCGGTTGCAGGTGCTTCCGCTGCAGATGCAGCCTCGGCTTTCGCTGCCGGCTTGGCGGGCTCCGCGGCCACTTCGGCGCGTGGCGTGATCTTGAAAGGACGCGCTGCGAGAATGCCTTCCTTGACAAGCAGTTGACGCGCGCTGTCGCTCGGGCGCGCACCCCGCCGCAACCAGAGTTGCACGCGTTCCGCGTCGATCGTCACCACCGCCGGATTGGGCAGCGGATCGTAGAAACCGATCGACTCGATGAACCTGCCGTCGCGTGGGCTGCGCGAATCCGCAACCACCAGCCGGTACACCGGGCGTTTGGTGGTGCCCATTCGCTTCAACCTGATCTTGACCAATGTCGTGCTCCTTTCAGAATCCTGCTTGTCCGAGTTGGGTTGGGTCGATGTTCTTGAGTTGTCTGAGCATTCGAGCCTTGCCGCGAACACCCTTGGTGCCCTTGCCGCCGAGGCTCTTGAACATGCCTTGCATCTGCTCGAAACCCTTGAGCAGACGGTTGACATCCGCGATGGTGGTGCCGCTGCCCAGCGCAATGCGTTTGCGACGCGAGCCTTTGATGAGCTCGGGATGACGGCGCTCGGCAGTGGTCATGGAAAGCACGATCGCCTCCATGCGCCCGAGGTCCTGCTCCGAGGGCATCGCGGCGCCGGCCTGCTGCATCATCTTCCGGCCACCGGGGAGCATGCCGAGCACACCCTCGAGCGAGCCCATGCTGCGGAGTTGGCGCAACTGCGCGAGCCAGTCGTCCATGGTCAGCCGGCCCGCGAAGGACCGCTCCACCATCTCCTCTGCTTTCTTCTGATCGAACTGCTCCTGGGCGCGCTCGACAAGCGTGAGGACATCACCCATGCCGAGGATCCGCGAGGCCATGCGGTCTGGCGCGAACGGCTCCAGGTCGGAGACCTTCTCGCCGGTGCCGCAGTACATGATCGGCTTGCCGATGGTCTCGCGCATGGAGAGCGCTGCGCCGCCGCGAGCATCGCCGTCGAGCTTGGTGAGGATCACACCGTCGACGTGCACGGCGTCGTCGAATCCTTTGGCGACGTTCACCGCCTCCTGGCCGGTCATCGCGTCGACCGCGAGGATGACCTCGTGCACGGTGGTGGCCTTGCGAATGTCGCGCAGTTCCTGGAGCAGCGGCTCATCGATCTGGAGGCGACCGGCGGTATCGAGAATGACCACGTCGCAGTTGAGGCGGGTCGCTTCGGCAACGCCACGCGCGCAGAGCTGCGCAACCTTCGCCTTGCCTTCAGGGGCAGTCACCGGAATCTGGTTGTCCAGCCCCAGTTTCTGCAACTGCTGCACCGCCGCCGGTCGCGTGATGTCGGCCGCCACGAGCATGGGGCGGTGGCCATCGCGCCTGATGGCGAGGCCAAGCTTGGCCGCAGTCGTTGTCTTGCCGGATCCCTGGAGGCCGACCAGCATGATCACGGTCGGCGGGTGCGGCTGGTACTGGATCTTGCGCTGCTCGCCGCCGAGCAGGGCGATCAGTTCCTCGTTGACGATCTTCACGATCTGCTGACCCGGTGTCAGCGATTCGAGGACGTCCGAACCGATGGCGCGCTCGCGAATCCGGTCGACGAATGCACGAGCAACGCGGAAGTTGACGTCCGCCTCCAGCAGCGCGACGCGAACCTCGCGGAGGCCGACTTCGACGTCCTCCTTGGTCAGGCGGCCCCGGCCGGAGAACCGCTTGAGGGCGTTGGCGAGGCGATCGCTGAGTGCTTCAAACATGGTCAGGCGGTCACCACTCGCATCGACAGGCGGGAGCGCAGATCTGCCTCGAGGCGATCGCGGCGGTCGAGCTCGGCGGCATGTCCGAGGCGGTCCTCGAAATGCTCGAGCTGTGCCAGCGCGCGCCGGACGAGATCGTGGGCCCCGCTGCGTGTGCACGCGAAGTGCTCGGCAAGCTCGGTGAACGACCAGTCCTCATGGAGGTGGAGTCGGCAGGCCTCGCGCTGGTGCTCGGTGAGCACCGCGCCGTAGACATCAAGGAGCCGCTCCTGCCACGCGCGTGAGGCAAGCGGGTGCGCTGTGGATCGATCTGTCAAGGGCAAGACCTTGACATGCTACACGATCTGCCCGGATCGACGTCCGGGACGAGCAAAGCCGGCGACCGAGATGGCAGTACGTACCGCGGAATCCCGGCCGCCGGCTCCCCTGCCGGCTCGCCTACGCGGCCACCGAACTCTCGACCCGTGACGCGGTCTCGGGAGCGGCGACCCGCTTGCGAGCGGGGATCGACGCTGCGGCGAGCGCTCCGACGATGACCACGATCCCGCCGACGATGACCGCCGGCTTCAGGCCCGCGACAAACGTCGCGCCCGAGATGTACCCGCCCCAGTGGGCAAAGATCGAGGCCAGGACGGTGACACCGAGCACACCGCCGAGCTCACGGATGGCGTTGTTGGCGCCGGACGCCTTGCCCTCCTCACGAGCGGTGACGGAGCTCAGCACCACATTCGCGACCGGGGCGAAGAACATACCCATCCCGACGCCGCTGAGGATGAACGGCAGGATGAAGGCTGAGTACGCCACCGTCGGCGTGACCACGAGGCCGATCCAGATCAGGCCGGTCGCCTGGAGCGCAAGGCCGATCGCCATCAGCGTGCGCCCGTTGATGCGGTCCGAGAGCGCGCCGGCGGTCGGGGCCACGATGATCGGCATCGCGGTCCACGGGAGGATCCGCAAGCCGGCGCTCAGCGGCGAAAGCCCCTGAACTGTCTGGAAGAACTGCGCGAGCAGGAAGACGCTGCCGAACATCCCGAAGAACATGAACAGCGAGGCCGCGTTGGCGCCACTGAAGGTGCGGTTCTTGAAGTATCGAATCGGAAGCATCGGGGTCTTGGAGCGGAGCTCGTACAGAACGAACACCACCATGAGGGCGACGCCACCGGCGAGGGTTCCGAGGATTTCCGGGCTCGTCCAGCCCTGCTGATTTGCGCGCACCAGGCCCCAGACGATTGCGAAGAGTCCGGCGCTGGCGATGACGAGACCGCCCAGGTCAAGGTGGCTGTCGGCGCCGCGTGTTTCGGTGAGACGGATGCGCGCAAGCGGTGCGAGCAACAGACCGATCGGCACGTTGACCCAGAAGATCCAGTGCCACGAGATGCCTTGCACGATTGCGCCCCCAACGATTGGTCCGACTGCGACGGCGAGGCCGCCGATACCGCCCCATGCGCCGAGTGCGACGCCACGGCGATTCGCGGGCACCGCTGCACTGAGAATGGTTAGTGTCAATGGTGTCACCATCGCTGCGCCGCCACCCTGGATCGCGCGCGCCACGATCAGCATCGTCGGGCTCGTTGCGAGCGCGGATGCCGCGGAGCCGAGCGTGAACATCGCGAGGCCGATGGAGAAGATCCGGCGCCGGCCGAAGCGGTCACCGAGCGCAGCGCCCGTGAGCAAGAGCACTGCAAAGGTCAGCGTGTACGCATTGATCGTCCACTCCAGCTGCTGGAGGTTCGCGTTGAGGTCGTGGCGGATCACCGGCAATGCCGTGGTCACAACCAGGTTGTCGAGGGTGACCATGAACAGCGCGATCGAGGTGATCGCGAATGTCCAGATGACCTGGGACCGTCGAGCCATGATGCCGTTCCTCCGTTGACTGTTGATTGTTTCTGCCGGTTCTAGTGATTACTCACTCACATCGAGCGATAAAAAAATTTGCGGGGCTACATCCCCAGCTTCGCGTTCATGCCGCAGCCTTCGATAAGGCGCATCGCCCACGCCTGCGGCTCCTCGAACTGACCCATCATCGCGAGGACGTTGAGCAGCATTCCCTGCGCAAAGAACTCGCTCAATTTCGTCGAGTTCCATTCCTGTCAGCCGCCCCGCGAGGTTGACGAGCTCGCCGAATCCCTCGCCGACGACCGTGCGAATCACCGGGTCATCGCACGCGGCGTACGACTGCAATTGCGCTCGCAGCTTGAGCGGGCTCTTGCGGATCTCCTCGATGTACCCCGCGCCGATCGCCATGAGCGCCTCATCGCCGGTGAGCCCCGCCGCCGAGCGACGGAAGAGTTCCTGCGTGTCCTCGAAACACCGCTTGACCGTCGCGACGATGAGCTCGCGCTTTGTCCCAAAGAGGCGGAACAGATACGGCTGGGAGATGCCGGCCATCCGGGCAATGACATCGGTCGAGGCGCCTTCGTAGCCGCGCTCCGCAAACACGGTGACGGCGGCTTCGAGGATCTGCTCGCGACGCTCGCTTGCGGTCTGTCGTTCCTGGGTGGCCACTGGTGTCATCGCTGCCTATGGTAGTGAGTACTCACCACCATGTCAAGTCACGTCAGGGAGTCGACCCGAAGAGCGCGTCCAGGTAGGCCGCGGGATCGAAGACATTGAGATCGTCGAGGCCCTCGCCGAGGCCTATGAGCTTGACCGGGACCCTCAGTTGCTCCTCCACCGCGAGAAGCGTCCCGCCGCGTGCGCTGCCGTCGAGCTTGGTGATCACGAGTCCGGTCAGCGTCGTGGTCTCGTGGAACGCCATCGCCTGGCGCATCGCGTTCATGCCGGTGGTGGCGTCCACCACGAGGAGCACCTCCTGGGGCGCCTCGGGGATCAGCCGCTCGACGACGCGACGAACCTTGCCGAGCTCGGCCATGAGATTGACCTTCGTGTGCAGCCGGCCCGCGGTGTCGATGAGGACCACGTCCACGCGGCGAGCCTGGGCCGCCTGGATCGCGTCGTACACCACGGCTCCGGGATCGGCGCCCGGCTGATGGGCCACGATGTCGGTCCCGGCGCGGTCTGCCCAGACGCGCATCTGGTCGATCGCAGCGGCGCGATACGTGTCAGCCGCTGCGATCAGTGAGGTGCGGCCCTCCTCGCGAAGCCGGTACGCGAGCTTGCCGATCGTCGTTGTCTTGCCACTGCCGTTCACGCCCACGACGAGCACCACGCTCGGAATGGACTTGAGGTTGAGCGACCGGTCGTACGTCTCCATGACGCCCAGGATCTCGGCCTTGAGCGCCGCGATCGCCGCGGCGCCGTCGGTCAGCTTTTCGCGACGGGCGCGCAGCCGGAGCGCCAGAGCAAGGCGCTCGGAGAGCTCGACGCCGCAGTCGGCGGCGATGAGCACTTCGGTGAGGTCGTCGTAAAAGGCGTCGTCGAGCTTCCGTCCCGGGGTCGCGAGGCCGTGCATCTCCGCGCTGAAGGCGTTCGACGCCTTGTCCATGCGTCCCGAGACCCGGCGCCACCAGGCGCTGCGACGTACGGGTGCGACGACCTCGTCAGTCACAGCCCTGCTCGCGGTGCACCCGGGTCATCCCGCCACACGATGCAGCGCCGCCGTGGGTGCGCCGGCAACCTCCGCCTCGTCGAAGCGGACGCCCAGCACCGAGCTCGTCCCATCGGAGTCGATAGTGACGCCCCAGAGCGCATCGGCCGCGGCCATGGTGATGTGGTTGTGGGTCACGACCAGGAACTGCTGCGAGGCGCCGAGCCGGCGGAGCAGCCTCGTGAAACGCAGCACGTTGCTGTCGTCGAGGGCGGCGTCCACCTCGTCGAATACGTAGAACGGACTCGGGTTCACCTGCTGCAGGGCGAGCACCACGGCCAGCGCGGTCAGCGCGCGCTCGCCGCCGCTCAGGAGGCGCAGCGGCGTCTGGCGCTTGCCGGGCGGCTGCGCGAGGATCTCGACGCCGGCGCGCCGCTGCACCGGCGGCGTGCCGGTCTCGTCGAAATCGAGCGCCGCGGGCTCCGGGTCCTCGAGCCGCAGCGTTGCCCGGCCGCCCGGGAACAACTCGGCGTACAGCTCCTGGAAATGGAATGACACCGCCCCGAACACGGTGTCGAAGCGCTGCTCGATCTCGCGCTCCAGGTGTCGCGCCATGGCGCGCAGGTCCGCCCCGGCGCGAGCGAGGTCGTCGCGCTGCGCGGAGATGATCAGCACGCGCGCACTCAGCGCCTCATGTTGTTCAGGAGCAAGCGCGTTGACCGCGCCGAGCGCGGCGATCCGGCGTTCGAGGCGGACGATCTCGCGTTCGGCGCGCTCTGCGGCGGCGGGGTCAAGCTCGATCGAGTCGTCGTCTGTGAGATCGCGGACTGCTCCCGCAAGCTCCGCGACCGCAGCCTCGCACGCGACGACCTCGGCTTCGGCGGCCTGGAGCTCGTCTGCGGCGCGGGCAACCGCAACCGCGACCTCCGCATGCTCGGTCTCGAGGGCGAGCACCGCGAATTCGAGTTCCGCGATGGGCAGAGCGACGAGGTCGTGGTCCTGCTGTGCCTCGGCGAGGCGGAGTGCCGCGCGCGCAGCCTCGCCGCGACCCTGGAGGCCATGCACGATCGCCGCGAGCGCATCGCCCTCGGCGATGAGCCGCCGCGTCTCGGCTGCCGCGAGGCGTGAGCGCGCCGCCTCGAGTGCGCGGCGCGCTGCTTCGCGGCGCTCTTCCACATGCGCCCCTTCGGCTTTTGCACGCGAGACGAGCAACTCTGCTTCCTCGGCGGCAAGCCGGGTGCTCTCCGCGACGGCGCGAACCTCTCGAGCCTGGGTGGCTGAGGCGGTGGCGGCGGCGTCGAGCTCCGCGTGCCGCTCACTCGCGGCCGAGAACCGACGATCCGCAGTGGCCTGTGCCTCGACCGCCGCGCTCGCATCAGTCCGGCGGATGACGAGTGTGGCCGCGGAGCGCTCGCTGTGGGCCGCGGCCGTCTCGAGGGCCTGCTGGGCGCCGGCGGCGACCGCGGCAGCGGCGGCTTCGTGTGCACGCGCGGTGCGATCGGCTTCGACGGCAACGGACAGTGCCTGGTCGAGGTCGTTGAGACGATCCCGGGCATTGGCGGCGGCGAGCACCGCAGCCGCCTCGACGCGCTCGGCGCGCTCGGCAATCGACGCGGCCTCGCGCTCCTCCCGGGCAAGTTCGAGCGTGTCGACGGCGCGGCCGCCTCGGAGTCCGGACGGTGTCACCACGGTGCCGTCACGGAGGACCACGAGCGCGGCCCCGCGGTCAAAGGCTGCTTCGCCTGACGCGAGATCCGGCGCAACCCACACGCCATGCAGCAGCCGGCTCACCGCGCCGCGCGCGCTGGGATCGACGTCGACCGCCGCCGCCAGCAGCCGGTACGGTTCTGGCGCGGGCTGGTCGTCGACGGCGTCGAGTCCCGCTCGAATCAGGCGCTCGCGCGGCCCTTCGCGATCGAGAAACCGAGCGGCTGATGCGATGTCATCGACGACCCAGGCGCCGAGGTGATCTTCGAGGGCCGCCGCCACTGCACCGGCAAGGTCGTCATCCGTGACGGTGATGCAGTCGACGAGGCGGCGTGCCTGGAGCGAGCCCGTTTCGACGGCGTGAGCGATACCGCCGTCCGCGGCGCTGCCACGAAGCCGGCCGCGGGCGGTGGCGAGTGCCGCCAGCGCCGTCCGAGCGTGCCCAGCCGCTTCGGCCACGGCGCGGTCGGCCGCATTGACCGCCTCCCACGCGGCATCGACTTCGGATCGCGCTGCCTTCACCGTGAGCGACGACCGGTGTGCGGCCGCCGCGGCTTCACCGGCCGCGGCGACCTGTGCGTCCAGCGCTTTGCCGAGTTCGGCGATGCGGCTCTTCGCCGTCTCAGAGTCAGCGACCAGCGCATTGACTGCGGCGTTTGCCAGTTCGGCACGCGCGGCGGCAGCCCGGGCGTCCGCGCCCGCAGCGGCGCGATCTCGTTCTGCGTCCGCAAGCACCGCAGTGGCTGCCGCATAGCGCTCGTCCGCGATGGACGCCTCGGCGGCGGCCTCTGTCGCCACGAGCCGCAACCGCTCCGCCTCACGTTCGAGGAACTCCCAACCTTGCCGCTCGTCGCCTGCGTCGACCTCCGCAAGGGCGGCGGCCGCGGACGCGAGGTCCGGTGCGATCGCGTCGAGGTCCGCGACCGCAACGCCACGCTGCGCGACCGCGGAGCGCAGCCGGTCGGCGAAGCGCCGCTGCAGCCCCTCCCCTCGTTCGAGCTGGATTCGCGCCTCCTCCAGCCTGCGCGCAGCCGCATCGCGCTCGGCGCGTGCTGCGTCGAGGCGCTGACGCGCCGCGTCGGCCCGGCTCGCGAAGGCTGCATCCGCTTCGGCGGCGGCCTCGCAGCGTCCGAGCGCCTGCTCGAGGCGGCGGCGGGCGAGTTTGAGGCTGGCTCGGGCGGCGCGCCACTCCTCGTGGGCGAGGCTGCCACGCAGCTCGGTGAGGCGAACGCTCATCGTGCGCAGCTCGATTGCGGCAACCGACTGCTCACGCAACTCCTCAAGTCGCGGGTTCGCGTCCTCGAGCAGATCCGTGAGACGCCGGACGATCACGTCGGCTCCGTCGAGGCGGTGCGACGCCTCCTCGCATGCGGCGCGTAATGCACGCACCCCGGCCGCCTGCTCCACGAGCGTCCGGCGCTGCGCCGGTGTCGCCTCGATGATGCCGTCGATGTCGTTCTGCACTACCACCGCGTAGCCGTTCTGGGTGAGGCCGGTGCCGCCAAGGAGACGCTCGAGGTCGCGCAGCCGGGCATGATCGCCGTTGATGCGGAACTCGGTGTCGCGGTCGCCGCGCGCGACACGCCGGCTGACCGAGACCTCTGGATCCTCGGACGGCAGGCTGCCGTCCTCGTTGTCCATGACGAGCTCCACCTGGGCGAGGCCCATCCGCTGACGGCCGCCGCCGCCCGAGTAGATGACCTCGTCCATCCGCTGGCCGCGGAGCTCGCGAGCGTTCGTCTCGCCGAGTGCCCAGCGCACGGCGTCGACGAGATTGCTCTTGCCGCTGCCGTTCGGTCCGACGATCGCGGTGATCCCCGGGTCGAAGAGCACCTCGCTACGAGCCGCGAAGGTCTTGAACCCGGACAGGGTGATCCGCCGGAGCCTCATCCGCGCGATTGTCCACGCGTGGAGCGCGGCACGTCAACATCTTGGGCCGCGCCGATCTCACAGCCCCAAGATCTGGTGCTCACCCCTCGACCGGGGGTGTGCTCCCGCCGCCTCGACCCCGGCCGCCACGGCGCCCGCGCCGCCTGCGCGGGGCAGGTGCGGCAGGGGCCGGCTCGGGCGGCGGCGCGGGCTGGCGGCCCACGAGCGCCTCGGCAGCGTGGCGGAGCGCGGAGAGCAGGCTGCGGCTCCGCTTCGGCGTCGATACGTCGGCAGTTGCGTCGGGCGCGCCGGCAGGCTTGGATCCCGAGCGTCCGCGGCGGCGGCGCGGTGTGGCGCCACGGTCGGCGGCCACCTCGGCAACGCGGCGGCGAACACGGGCGGGCTCGGATGCGACCGTCTTGGCAGCGTCCCGCGCCGCGCCGACTGCGGCCGCGGCGCCTCCCCTGGCGATCTTGCTGAGCTTGTCGAGGGCGTCATGCGCAGCAGCCTGCTCGGCTGCCTGCTTGGTCGGTCCGCGTCCGGTGCCGCCGACCCGCTCGCCGAGGAGCACCTCGGCGGTGTACTCGCGCTTGTGCCCGGGGCCACCGGTGGCGATCACGCGGTAGTGCGGTGTGTCGCCGGTGCGGTCCTGGGACGCCTGCTGCAACTGACCCTTGAAGTTCTCGTCGCTCCACTCGGCGAGGTCGCCGATGTTCTGCAGGAAGACCTTCGTCGCGGCCCGGTACCCCTGGTCGAGGAAGATCGCGCCGATCATCGCCTCGAACGCATTCGCGAGCAGCGACGGCAGCTTGCGGGCCCCCGTCTTGACGGCGCCTCGCCCCATGAGGAGCGTCTCGCCCAGTTCCAGCCGTTCGCCGAGGCGGGCCAGTGACGTGGTGTTCACGAGTGCCGCACGCAACTGGGTCAGCTGCCCCTCGTCGTACGTGGGGAAGCGCCGGAACAGGTACTCGCCGACCACGAGCTCGAGGACGGCGTCGCCGAGATACTCGAGCCGCTCGTTGTCGTGCCCGGGACCGGCCGGTTCGCCGTGCTCGTTGTTCCACGAGGCGTGTGTCATCGCCTCGCGAAGCAACTCCTGCTTGCGGAATTGGATGCCGATCCGCTTCTGCAGATCGCGCAGCCGCTCGAGTTCGGGCTCGCCGAGCGGCGACGCGGTCAGTTTGGGCGCGGGTGCCGCTGGCGCCGGCGGCAGTGGCTTGGGAGTCGCCGGCGCCGGGGTGACAGCGACTAGGTTGTCGCGCCCACCTTCTCCTGGATGTAATCCCAGGCTTGCTGGACCGTCCCGATCTTCTCCGCGTCCTCGTCCGAGATCTCCATCTGGTACTCCTCCTCGAACGCCATGATCAGTTCCACCAGGTCGAGGGAGTCCGCGTTCAGATCCTCCACGAACGACGCTTCCGGGGTCACCTGCTCGGTCTCCACGCCGAGCTGATCGGCGACGATCGCTTTGAACCGGTCGAAGGTTAGATCTGGCATCAGGAGTTCCTTGTGATGGTGTGGCTGCGGCAGGTGCCGCATCAGTGTCGGACGGAACGATAGCGTCAGAAGCAGGGGGACGCCACGCGAACGGCCCGGACGCACCGTCGATGATGCGTTCCGGAGGCGTGTCGCCGCTCTGGGACGTGTCGACGTCGCTCATGCGGCGAGCCCGCCGTCGACGTGGAGGACGTGGCCGGTGATGTACCCGGACTCCGGCAGGACGAGGAACGCGATAGCCGAGGCGACCTCCTCGGCGGTGCCCATCCTGCCTTTGGGAATGGCGGCGATCGCGCCGGCGCGCACCGCTTCGGGAAGCACCGTGGTCATCTCCGTCTCGATGAATCCGGGGGCCACCGCGTTGACGGTGATATCACGGCTCGCGACCTCGCGTGCCAGCGACTTGGTGAGCCCGATCAGCCCGGCCTTCGCCGCCGAATAGTTGGACTGGCCCGCGTTACCGATCACGCCGGCAATGCTGGAGACATTGACGATGCGGCCGAATTTCTGGCGCAACATCGGCCGAAGCGCCGCACGGCAGATGTGAAACGCGGCGGTGAGGTCGATCGCGATCACGGCGTCCCAGTCGTCGTCGGTGAGGCGCATCGCCAGGTTGTCGCGGTTGATCCCGGCGTTGTTGACGACGATGTCGACGCCGCCCAGCGCAGTCACGGTCTGTTCGATGAGCGCGCCTGCAGCGTGCGGATCCGCAAGGTCCGCGCCGAGGGCGACCGCCGTTGCGTGATACTCGGATTGGAGTGCGGCGACGAGCGCCTCGGCACTCTCCGCGCTTGCGGAATATCCAACCGCCACCGAGGCGCCGGCGCGGGCGAGCGCAATCGCGGTGGCCCTGCCGATGCCACGCGATGCGCCGGTCACCAGGGCACGTCGGCCGTCGAGCGGCCGCGCGTCACTCACCCTGGCACCGCCGCCATGTCGACGCCTTTCGCAGCGTCGATACTGCTGACCGAAATGGTGCGGACGTCGGGCGCGATGCGTTTCGCGAGACCGCTCAACACCGACCCCGGCCCCACTTCGATGAGCGTGTCGGCGCCGAGGTCCACGAGCCGGCGGACGCAGTCGATCCAGCGCACGGGTGATGTGAGCTGCGCGCGCAACCGTTCGCGCAACGCATCGGCGGTGCGCACATCAGTCGCATCGACGTTGCACACGACCGGTGGATGCGGATCCGCGATCGCGACTGCGTCAAGCGCGGGCTCGAATCGAGCCGCTGCCGATGTCATCAACGGTGAGTGAAATGCACCGCTCACATTGAGCGGGATTGCGCGACGCGCCCCGCGTGTGAGCGCGAGTTTCGACGCCGCCGCAACACCATCGGTCGAGCCGCTGATCACCAGTTGTCCCGGTGCATTGAGGTTTGCGACCACGACAATCTCACCGGTTTCGCGTTGCGTCTCGGCGCAGACGTCGATGCCGGCGTCGACATCGATGCCGATGAGCGCGCACATCGTGCCGTCACGCATCGCAGCCATGGCCCTCCCCCGCTCGATCACGAGCCGCATCGCGTCAGCGGGTGTCAAAGCGTTGGACGCGACAGCCCCGGCGTACTCACCCACGCTGTGCCCCGCAACGGCGACCACGTCGAGGTCGTCGGGCAGGGTGCTCCGCAGCGCGCACTCGACGAAGAGGAGCGCGGGTTGCGCGATCTCCGTGGGGCGGAGATGGTCGTCATCGCCGGAAAGCGCGGTGCGCAGGTCGAGGCCGGACGATTCTGCCGCGGCCAGCATCTCGAGAGCGATCGGGAGATCGGTCAGCCCATCCGCCATACCGGCGGCCTGGCTGCCCTGTCCGGGAAAGCAGAGTGCTGCGCGGGCCAACAGGACCGGGTGGTTACTCGGTGACAACCACTTCGCGGCCGTGGTAATAGCCGCAGTTCGGGCAGACCCGGTGTGGGATTCGCGGCTGGCGGCAGCGCGGGCACGGCGACAGCGTGGGCATTTCCAGGGCGTGGTGGGAGCGCCGAAAGTCGCGACGGCGCTTTGAAATTTTTTGCTTGGGAAGCGGCATGCTCGGTTTCTCCGGGGACGGCGCACACGCACGGCGGCGCGGCCAGTAGGTGCGGTCAGTATAGCGGGGCATCCGGCCGGGGCGACCCGGGACGCTATTCCCGCTCCCGTCGTTTGCGCCGGGACCCACCTTCGGAGGGCAGCGCGTCGATGCCTTTGCGGACGGTGGTGGCCGCCCGCATCAGCTGATCCTCGAGCCGGAGCATGACCTCGCGGGCATACGCGTCAGCGTCGCTGCACGTCTTCGCGGCGCGCTCCTCAGCCTGTGCGATCAGTGTGGCGGCCTGTTCGCGCGCCTGGTCGACGAGGGCGTGGTCATTCACCATGACCGCGGCGCGGGCCTGGGCCTCGCCGACGATGCGATCCACCTCTGCCTCCGCGCGGGAGAGGATCCGTTCCGCCTCCTGTTCGGCTTCGGTGAGCACGCGGCGCTGATCCTCGAGGAGATGGCGCGCCTGCATGAGCTCGTCGGGGAGCCCCAGCCGGGTCCGGTCGATGAGTTCGAGGACCTCGTCCTCGTTGACCACGACCCCCGAAGTGAATGGCACGCGCCGGCCGGTGCTCACGAGTTCCTCGAGCTGGTCGACGAGGTCAATCACGGTCGTGTCGACGCTCTCGGGCCCGTCGGTCATGTGGTGAGTGACTCGCGCCGGCGATGCTCGGCGAACCGTCGCTGCATCGCCTCAACGCTCACGGGTGGCGCCATCTCGTTGACGTTGCCGCCGAGATGGCACACCTCTTTGATCAGCGACGACGAGATGAACACATTGGAAAAGGAGGTCATGAGGAAGACCGTGTTCACCGCCGGATTGAGGCGGCGATTCATCAGCGCCATCTGAAACTCCGACTCGAAATCGCTGATCACCCGGAGGCCGCGCACGATCGCGATGGCGCCGGTCGATGCGGCGAAGTCGACGGTGAGGCCGTCGAAGGTGGTGACGTCGATGCGGGGTCGGGAACTCGAGGCAGGCATGGAGCATGTCGACCCGTTCCGCGGCCGTGAAGAGTGGCGTCTTCCCCGGGTTCTCGAGGACACCGACAACAACGCGGTCAAAGATGGCCGCGGCGCGGTCGAGGATGTCGAGATGGCCGAACGTCACCGGGTCAAAGCTGCCCGGGTACACCGCGATGCGCTCGCTCACGCTGTTCCGTCCGTGGGTGCAGCGGTCCGCTGCAGGAAGCTGATGGTGGTCAAGCCGTAACGCGCCTCGCGAAATCGTGTGAGACTGCCGATCTGCTCCGGGATTTCGCGGGCGCGGTGATGTTCGCACACGACAAGACGCGGCGGAGCCGTCCCGAGCAGTTCGAGGACGCTCTCGAGCTCCGGGTCCTGATAGGGAGCATCGACGTAGCAGAGGTCCGTCTCCTCCGTCACCGATGTCGCGCCCCGGAGCCAGCGGCGGACGTCGGCGCCGATGAGGCTGCACCGGTCGCGGCAGCCAAAGCGCTCGGCCGTCTTCGCGATCAGCGCCAGGGCCTCGCGTTGTCGCTCCACGAACGTCGCGGTGGTGGCCCCGCGCGACAGCGCCTCGAAGCCGACCGTCCCGGCACCGGCGTACAGATCGAGCACGCGTGCACCCACGACGCGGTTGCCCAGGATGTCGAACACTGACTGGCGAACCATCGCGCGTGTCGGGCGCACCTCCCGTCCGTGGGGCGTGCTGACAACCCGGCCGCGCCATGCGCCGGCGGTGATCCGGGTCTGGGCCAGGTGCTGCGGCCCCGTCTTCAGGCGCGGCATCGCGTTATTGGAACGTGGCGCACGCTAGTCGATGTCGAAGACGGCGCGGTAGCCGTTCATGGCATCCGACAGCGGCTGCCATTCACTGAGACCGGGATCCGCGTCGAGCCAGTTGAGCGCCGCCTGCCGAGCGCGCTGGCCCAGCGCGACGTCCAGGAGATCCGCGGCGAGCATGTCGGGAAGCCCGTGCTGACGCAGTCCCACGAGCTGACCTGGTCCGCGAAGTTGCAGGTCGCGCTCGGCAAGCTCGAAGCCGCTGTCCGTCGAGGCGACCGCCGCGAGCCGCTGCGAGCCCTCCTCGTCGATCCCACCCTCGAACAGCAGGCAATACGACTGATGCTCAGCACGGCCCACCCGGCCGCGGAACTGGTGCAACTGCGCGAGCCCGAAGCGCTCGGCGCCTTCGATGACCATGATCGATGCGTTGGGAACGTCGACACCCACCTCGACGACGCTCGTGGCCACGAGCACGTCGGCCTCGCCGCGCACGAACCGTTGCATCCGCTCGGTTTTCTCGCGCGCCGGCATCCGGCCATGGAGCAGTTCGACGCGCAGGTCCGGAAAGATGATGGTGCTGAGCCGCTCGTACTCGGCTGTCGCGCTTTTCGCCCCGAGCTTGTCGGACTCTTCGATGAGCGGGCAGATGACGAATGCCTGGCGGCCCTTGCGCACTTCTTCCCGGACGAATTCGTATGCGCGGCTGCGTGACTCCGGTCCGACGACCTCGGTCTCCACGGGTCTGCGTCCGGGTGGCATCTCGCGCAACTCGCTGAGGTCGACATCCCCATAAAGCGTGTTCGAGAGCGAGCGCGGAATCGGCGTTGCGGTCATCGCCAGGTAGTTGGGCATTGCTCCCGATGTCTGACGCAGGCGCTGCCGCTGCGCGACGCCGAAGCGATGTTGCTCGTCCACGACAACCAGGCCGAGATTGACCATCGCGACGTCGTCTTCGATGAGCGCGTGCGTGCCGACGATGAGTGAATCGTGCCCGCCGGCGAGACCGGCCAGGATCTCTCGCCGAGCCGCAGCCGAGGTGCTGCCCACCAGCAGGCGCGGCGGCAAACCGTGCTCACCGAGGAGCGCTTCGAGGGTCGCGTGATGCTGGCGCGCAAGGATCTCCGTCGGCGCCATCACCGCCGTCTGGAAGCCGGCGTGATGCGTCATCAACGCCGCAAGCGCCGCGACAACGGTCTTGCCGCTGCCGACGTCACCTTGGAGCAGCCGGTTCATCGGTCCCTGTGCGGCGAGGTCGGTGAGGATCTCGTGCGCCGCAACGCGCTGACCGTCGGTGAGCTTGAACGGCAGTGTCGCGACGAACTGTCGCGCCACTTCGATGTCGTACCCGACGATCACGCCCGGGCCGCTCATGCGCCGGCGGCGAGCGCGTTCGGCGGCGACTTGCAGCAGGAACAGCTCCTCGAACGCGATGCGCTCGCGCGCCTGCGTCGCGATCTCGAGGCTCTCCGGCTTGTGCACCTGGTAGAGAGCGTCGGCAATCGGCATCAGCCCCTCCGCCTCGCGCACCGACGGCGGGAGACGGTCGGGGACCTGGGTCGTGAATCCGAGCAGGGGCTCGATCTTGCTGCGCAGGAATCGTGAGGTGATGCCCTCGGTTTCCGGGTACACCGGTGCCAGCGTTCCGACGTGATGCTGATCCGGGCCGAGGCGCTCGAAGACGGGATTGCGGAAGGTCAAGCCGGTCCTGGAGAGCTCGACCTTGCCGCTGACGATCAGTTCCGTGCCGGGCTGCAGTTGCTTGACGAGAAACGGCTGGTTGAACCACACCGCACTTGCCACGGCGCCGTCATCCTCGAGGGTCGCCTCGACGAGCACGATCTTCTTGTACGGAGTCTTCCGCGCGCTGACGTTGCGGACCCGTGCGCGCACCGTTTGCACCGTACCCGGGCGAAGCGCATAGAGCGGCACCGTTGCCCGAGTGTCCTCATACCTGCGAGGCAGGTGGAACAGCAGGTCGCGCACCGTGCCGAGGCCGAGCTTCTGGAGCCGCTGCGCCTGTCGCGGGCCGATCCCCGTGATGCGGGAGAGCGGCAGGTCGAGGTCGAGCGGCACGTAGGTGGGCGTCACCAGCGAAACAACCGTGCTCACAGCCATTCCATCGTGGCAGGCTCGCCCGATTAGTCCGCGCCGAGGCAGGCAACCCCGAGACCGCCCGGGCCGCTGTACGCGCCCACCACGGGGCCGATCCGGCCGAGGACGGCGGTGACATTCGAGACGGCCGCGCCGATACGTGTCTCGAGCTCGGTCATCGACTCGGCCGCGGCGGCATGAAACTCGGCAAGACCGCGAAGTGGTGCGCAGCCGCGGACCTGCTCGACGATCAGGTCGATGCCCTTGGAGCGGCTGCGCGGGCGAGCAACCGGGACGACCTCTCCATCGCGGACGGCGATGAGCGGTTTGACGTTGAGGAGCCCGCCGACGAATGCCTGCGCACGGCCGATGCGTCCGCCGCGATGCAAGTACGTGAGGGTGTCGAGCAACACGAGGATCGTGACCTTGCTCGCGCGCTTGGTCGCCTTCTCCGCGACGAGCGCGGCGTCATCGCCTGCATCGATGTCATCGAGGGCTGCGCGCACGAGCAATTGCAGGCCACCGCTGACGCTCTCTGTATCGACGAGGTGGATGCGGCTGCGATCGAACTCCTGCGCGGCGAGTGTCGCCGATTGCAGCGTGCCGCTGAGCTTCGCCGAGATGTGCAGCCCGACCACCTGGTCCGCGGGGTCTGCCAGCAGCGTCTTGTACAGCGTTGCGAAGGCGTCCGGCGATGGCTGCGACGTCGTGGGGTGGATGTCGCTGTGCTCGAGCTTCGTATAGAACTGGTCGGCGTCGATATCGACGCCATCGCGAAACTGCTCGTTGCCGAAACGCACGATCAACGGCACCACATGAACCCCGAGTGCCTCCGCATCCGCGACGGCGATGTCCGAGGTGCTGTCGGTGACGAGATGGATCACCTCACTCGAGCGAGAGCACGTACGGGTAGTGCTCCTGTCCTCCCGCCTGAATCTCGAATTCCGTGCCCGCGTGTTTCTCGCGAAGGGTGGTCACGAGCGCGTCGGCGTCATCGGCGCTGACCTCGTCCCCGCGATACACCGTGACCAATTCTGGTTTCGTCTTCTGCGCGTTGAGCACCGCATCGATGACGCCGAGGTAATCACCGCCCACCTCGGCGATCTCGTCATCGACGACCGCGAGCACGTCACCTGTTTTGATGGTGTGTCCGTTGACACTCGTGTCGCGGACCGCGTGAGTCACCTCGACCGCGTGCACCGTCGCGATCGCAGCGAGCATGCGCGTGGCGTTGTCGTCGAGGCTCGCTGTCGGATCGAATGCGAGCAGTGCGCTGATGCCTTGCGGCAGGTTGCGAGTGGGCACCACGCGAACTTCGCAATCGTCGGCCAGCGGATTCACCTGTTCGGCGGTGAGGATCACGTTGCCGTTGTTCGGCAGCAGGATGACGTTCTCCGCGTTCACCGCGCGGACGCCATTGAGGAGGTCTTCGATCGAGGGGTTCATGGTCTGACCGCCGCTCACGATGCTGTCGGCACCGAGGCTGCTCATGATTTCGCGGAACCCATCGCCCGGCGCAACGCTCGCAACGCCGATTGCCTTCGGCGGAGCAAGCGGCTTCGCCGGCGCTGCGGTGGCGGTCGCCTCCGCGAGCGCTTCCTGCGCGTCGGCCCGCTCCAGCACGTCGTGATGCTGCGCGGACATGTCCTCGACCTTGAGCTTGCTCATCCGGCCCCGCGACGACGCCGCTGCGATGAGACCCGCCGGGTCACCCGTATGAATATGCACACGCACCAGCTCCGGGTCGCCGACCACCAGCGCCGATTCCCCGAGCGCGCCGAGCTCGGTGCGGATCGCGTCGACGTCGAGTCCCGGGCCGTTGAGCAGGAACTCAGTGCAATACCCCCAGCCCTGCTCGCGTGGCGCCACGGCCGCGGCGCCGCGACGTGATACGGCCGAGCCGGTGGCCTCGAGGTCGCCAGGGTTCGGCGGGAGGCGCAGCGCCGGCTCCCCGGATCGGCGTATCAGCGCCGGTGCAGGGGTTGGTGCCGTGTCGCCGACAGCACGCGCGAAGCCTTCGAGGATGACCGCGAGCCCGAACCCGCCCGCATCCACGACGTTGGCATCGCGGAGCACCTGAAGCTGGTCGGTGGTGCGCTCGACGGCCGCATGGGCCTCGGTCACGACCCGCTCGAGCACGACTCGAATGTCATCTGTTGTCTCGGCGGCGGCCGCAGCTGCGGCCGCCGCATCGCGGACGACGGTGAGGATGGTGCCCTCGGTGGGCTTCATCACTGCCCTGTACGCGACCGCGGACGCTTCGGTGATCGCCAGGGCGACGCCGCCGGCGTCGAGGTGCGTGCGCTGTGCCGACCCCTGGGCGAAGCCGCGAAGGATCTGCGAGAGGATGACGCCGCTGTTGCCGCGGGCGCCCATCAGTGAGCCGTGGGCCGCGGCGGCAAGCACTGAGTCGGCAGCCGACGGCACCGGGGCGTCGCGAGCCTCCTCTACCGAGGAGCGAAGGGTCAGGTACATGTTCGAGCCCGTATCGCCGTCGGGCACGGGGAAGACGTTGAGGTCGTTGATCTCCTGCTGATTGGCTTCCAGCCACGAAAGCGCCGCGGTGAGCCCGGCGAGGATCTGCTCTCCGGCGATCTCTCGAAGCGGCTCGCGCAGGACCGCGAGCTCGGGGGCGGGTTTAGTGGCGGACACCGTCTGCCTCCGCATGGATGCCCTGGACGTTGACGTTCACCGCGACCACGGGCAGCCCGAGCGTGCGCTCCACCGAGTAGCTGACGGCGCTCATCAGGTTGTGAGCCACCTCGCTGATCCGGGTCCCGTATTCGACGATCACGTACAACTCGATCACGAGCCCGTCCGGGGTGACCTGGATCTCGACCCCACGGTGGACGTTCTCGCGATTCAGGCGCTCGGCGATGCCGTCTCGCAGCCCCCGAGCCGCCATGCCGACGATCCCGTAGGTTTCGTTGGCGGCATGGCCGACGATCGAGGCCACCACGCGCGGCGAGACCTCGATCCTCCCGAGGGAGGCAGTGCGCGAGAGCGCATCAGACGCCCGGACCTTGCCTTTCACGTATCTCCGTAAGCCCGGTTGGGGGCCTGTGGTATCCTCGACGACCGGCCACCGGTTTCTTTCCGGAGGCCGCCGGGCGCCGCCGCCATGGCTGCGGCCGATTCTAGTACGCCAGAGCGGGCGCGTCTCGGATGCGCGTCCTGACCCAAGAGAGACACGATGTCCCAACGCTGTGATATCTGCGGAAAAGGTCCGATGACCGGGAACAATGTGAGCCATTCCAAGGTGCACACAAAACGCCGCTTCCTGCCCAACCTCCACGTCACCCACCTTGCGGTCAAGGGAAAGGATGTGAAGGCCCGGGTATGCACCCGGTGCCTGCGGACTCAGGCTAAGGCGGTTCGCGGCTAACGATCAGAGGCCCTGCTCGGCAAGTTCTCGGCGAGATCGGCGGAGGGATGCAAGGATGGTCAGAGCCCGCGGGCTCGTTCTCGGTGGCGGGTGCTTTGCGACGCTCGCCGGCCTGACGATCGCCGTGTCCTCAGGGTCGCTCCCAGCCCCGTCGGTCGTGCACGCGGGACGGGTCTCGACCGCTGCCGGAGCCACCCTCTCGAGCGCAGTGACGGCGATCCAACCGGGCTCGCGCACCGCGGGTGCTGCTCGCGCCAGGACACTCGCGTTCGTCGGCGCAGCGTCGGCAGTCACTCACTCCGGGGAGCATCTCGACGCGGACCAGCCCCTGATCCCCTCGCAAGAGGTGGATGGCGTCTCACCGAACGCCGGCGCTGCCGGTCCGGGCGGTGAGCAGGGCGTGATCATCACCGGCTCGGGATTCACCGGGGTGACCGACGTGTCTTTCGGCAGTGGCCTCGATGTCACCAACACGTCCTATCCGTGCCTGCCGTCGACGGCGGGGTGTTTCACCGTCGTCAGCGACACAGAGATCGACGCCGACACACCCGAGGCTCCTCTCGGCACCGGGACGGTGGATGTCATTGTCACCGGCGGATCGGCGAACGGCCCTGCCGATGACTACTCGTACTTCGATCCACCCACGGTTACGAACGTCACGCCCGGCTCGGTGGATCAGGGCTCCACGGGGATCGCTGTTGCGGGAACGAATTTCTCGTACCCGGATGTCACTCCGCTCACCAGCGGTGTCAGCGAGGTCGATCTCAACCCCACGAGCCCCGGATCAACGATTCACATCACCAACACCTGCACAGGATCGCAGCCCAACTGCTTCGACTTCGAGGACGACAGCGACCTCACGTTCAACCTGCCCAACTCGGTCCCCGCGGGCACCTACGACGTCCAGGTCATCACTCCGGGCGGAACGTCCGCGACGGGATCGGCCGACATCCTCAGCGTTCTGCCACCGACGCCGACCCTCACGAGCCTCACCCCGCCGTCAGGTTCGACTGCGGGCGGCAACAACGTGGTGCTGGCTGGGACGGATTTCACTGGGGCGACCGACGTGCACTTCGGGTCGGATGACATCACCAACGTGTGTGGCACCGGCACGTGCTTTTCGATTGACAGCGACACCCAGATCACAGTCGACAACGTGCCGGCAAACACGGCGGGCCCCGTCATCGTCAACGTCACGACACCGAGCGGCACCTCGAACAACAAGACCTACACGTATGTCACGCCGACCCCGACGCTGACGTCTCTCGCGCCGCCATCCGGATCGACGCTGGGTGGCAACGACGTGACCCTGACGGGGACAGACTTCACCGGCGCCACCGACGTGAACTGGGGATCGACTGACATCAGCGCCTGTGGGACGGGGATGTGCTTCAACCTCATCAGCGACACGTCGATCATGGTCGACAACGTCCCCGCCGACGGCCCGGGTCCCATCAATGTCAGCGTCACGACGCCTGGCGGGACTTCGAACAACAAGACCTACACGTATGTCACGCCGACCCCGACGCTGACGTCTCTCGCTCCTCCATCCGGATCGACGCTGGGTGGCAATTCCGTGGTGCTCACTGGCGCCGACCTTACGGGTGCGACCGACGTTAACTGGGGGACGGTCGAAGACATCAATACCGAGTGTGGGGTGGGGACGTGTTTCACGATCAACAGCGATACACAGATCACGGTCGACGGCGTCCCCGCAAATGGTCCGGGTCCCGTAAATGTCACCGTGACGACGCCGGGCGGCACCAGCGGGCCCGTCACATACACGTACGTGGAACCGCCTCCGACGTTGACGAGCCTGCTCCCAACGTCCGGGTCAACGGCCGGTAAGAACCCCGTGGTGTTGACCGGGACCAGCTTCACCGGGGCAACGGATGTGCACGTCGGCGCGGATGACCTCACGCCCTGCCCGTCGTCTCCCTGCTTCACGGTCAACAGTGATACGCAGATCACGGTGATGATGCCGCCAAACGTCCCCGGGATCGTGAATGTCAACGTGACCACACCGAGCGGCACGACGACGAGCCTGCAGTACACCTACGTCGCGCCTGCACCCACGGTGACCACGGTGTCTCCCAACGAGGGCGCCCCGGCCGGCGGCAACATTGTCACGCTCACCGGCACGGCCTTCGAGGCGGCAGGCACGCCGATCATCTCTCAGGTAACCGTGGGCGTCGCACCCATCGTCGCCACACCCTGCGGCATGTTCCCCACCACACCGTGCTTCACGGTGAACAGCACGACATCGATCACCATCGGGTACCTGCCGAGCGGGACCGGCGTGGTCAACATCACCGTGACCAATCCGTCCGGCACCAGTCCGGCGTCGTCAGGAAACACATACACGTACAACGCCTCTCTGCCAACCGTGACCGACGTGTTGCCGAAGGACGGCGCGGCGGGGGGTGGTGCGGCGATCTCCGTCCTCGGCAGCGGGTTCGGGCAGGCGGGACAGGACTTTGTCACCGATGTGTTCTTTGGGAACACCGATGTGCAGGACTCGTTTGCGTACCCCTGTCCGAGCAGCTCGAATGGATGCTTCATCGTGGTGGGGCCCACGCAACTTGCCGTCTACACCCCGGCACACGCGGCGGGAACGATCGACGTAACGGTGCAGACCGGGCTCGGTGTCAGCGACAAGGGCGCCACCGACAAGTACACATTCGTCGCTCCCGGCGCGTACACGCCCCTGACGCCATATCGCATCTGCGACACGCGGCCACCTGGAGGCGGGGTCTCGCACAACCAGTGCAACACCGGCGTGGGAAGCAACAAGACACTCGGGACCAACGGTGCGGTGACCGCGCAAATCACGAGCACCGCAGCCGGACAGGTGCCCATCGGCGCGCAGGCCGTCGTGGTCAACGTCACTGCAATTGACCACAGCGCCACTTCGACGTTCGTCACTGCATACCCGGCCGGCGCGCAGCGACCGAATGCCTCGAACATCAACCTGTCCGGCGGCAAGGTCGGAACCAACCTCGTCATCGTGCAGCTCAGCGCCAGCGGTCAGATCACCCTGTTCAATTCGATCGGGAGCACCGACGTGATCGTCGACGTGCAGGGATACTTCGGCACGCCGCCGAGTGGCACCGCCGGTCAATTCCACAGCATCGCGCCGCTGCGAATCTGCGACTCGCGCGCCGACAAAGACACGGAGTGCGCCGGGACGACGAACAATCCCCTGATCGGCGGACATTGGCGTGACGTGGTGCTGTCCGGAGGCGTTCCGGTCGGCATCCCGACCACCCCAGGCGAAGCTGCTGCCGCAGTGTTCAACCTGACGGCCGTTGGCGGAACCGCCCCAACGACGTTCCTGTCGGTCACACCAGCTCTCGCCAACAAGACCTGTCCGGCTAGCGCTCCCACCTTTTCGAATCTGAATCCCGCTGAGGGAACCGCGCTCCCGAACCGGGTCATCTCGGAGTTGGGTCCGAACCAGGACGTGTGCATCTACACCGCGGCGGGCGATATCAACTTCATCATCGACGTCAACGGGTGGTTCGGCTCGTCGACCGCACCGGCCGGCGTCCTCTTCTACTCGATTCCGCCTACCCGGGTCTGCGACACGCGACGTGACTCGAACACAGCATGTTCGGTCCCATCGGGGTTGGGGCTCAGCCCCGGCGAGAGCGACCCGATCCTCATGGCCGGGTCCACGGTGGTGCCGGCGGACAACCTGAACTCCACCGCACCGGTGGCTGTGGTTGCGAACCTCACCGGTGTCGCCGGCAACGCCACGACGTTCTTCACGCTGTATCCGACGGGTGCGACAAGAACGACTGCGTCAGACCTGAACCCGGCCGTCGGCGCGGTGATCGCGAACCTGGCGATCGTGGAAATCTCCACGACCAACGGCGACGTGAGCCTCTACAACGCCGCCGGTGATATCAACGCCATTCTCGACGTCGCGGGCTGGTTCCAGTAGACGGCGCCGGCGGGCGCAGGTTCCTTGCGGACGGCTGCAGCGAGCAGCTCCAGGCCGTGCAGGATCCGCGGACCGGGACGGCTGAAGTACGCCGATCCATCCACGACCAGCACCCTGCCCGAACGCGTGCACTCGAGCTCCTCGAACCCGGGACGTGACGCGACCTCCGGGACCAGCTCGAGCGTGCGGACGAGGTTGTAGCCGCAGGGCATCAGGACCATGACCTCTGGTCGCGCCGCGACCACCTCCTCCCACGTCACGTATCGCGATGGCGCACCTTCCTCACCGAGGACGTCGATGCCACCGGCGATGCGGACCATCTCCGGCACCCAGTGACCGCCGACCATCAGCGGGTCCGTCCATTCGATGCAGACCACACGCGGCCTTGGGTTCGGCGCTTCCATCGCTGCGATCGCAGCGATGTGCGAGCGCATCGCCGTCGCGACGCCGCGGGCCCCGTCGATGTGCCCCGTGGCGATGCCGACCTCCTCCACCGACTGACAGATCTCCTCCACCGAGCGGGGCTCGAGTGACAACACCGGTGTGTCACCGGGGAGACGCCGCACCGCGCGGCTCACCTCGCTGTATGCGACCGCGCAGACATCGCAGAGCTCCTGAGTGACGATGAGATCCGGTTCCAGCGCCGCGAGCGCTGCCTCGTCGAGCCGGTAGATGCTCGACCCGGCATGCCGTGCGGCATGGATGTGCCGATCGATGTCGCCGGGAGCCACACCATCGATGGCGAGCACGCTCGAGGTCACCGCGGGCAGACTGCGCGCGCCCGCGGGGTGATCGCACTCGTGGGTCACACCAACGACGCTGTCACCCGCGCCGATTGCGAACAGGATCTCGGTGGCGCTCGGGAGCAGCGAGACGACGCGCGACCCCGCGGTCATGAAACCGCGCGCTGTGCCACCGCTCGCCGGCGCCGCAGGTCGCGCACGAGCGAAGCCATCTCGATGGCGGCTTCTGCAGCCTCCGACCCCTTGTTGCCGAGCCTGCCGCCGGCACGATCGTTTGCCTGCTCGACCGTGTCGACAGTCAGCACGCCGAAGGTGGCTGGGACGCCGGTCATGGCGTGCACCGATGCGATTCCATCGGCCGCGCCGCCCGCGACGTAATCGAAGTGCGGCGTGTCGCCCCGGATCACCGCGCCGAGACAGACGATCGCATCGACGTCGCCGAGTTGTGCGAGCTCTCGCGCAGCAGTCGGTATTTCGAAGGCACCGGGCACCCACACGACGTCGATGCCGCCGTCGGCAACGCCGCGCTCGCGAAGCGTGGCGACCGCACCGTCCAGCAGACGCGTCGAGATGATGTCGTTGAAGCGCGATACGACGATGCCGATCCGCATTCCGGCGGCGTCGAGGCTGCCGGTGTGTACGCGCGCGCCCTCGATCGGCGCTCCGGCAGAGCCGGATGCCGCGTCATAGCGTCTCGACGGCATCTTCGAAATCCAGGCTGTGGCCAAGCTTTTCCTGCTTGACGCGCAGATATCGCTCGTTGTGCGCGTTGGCGGGAATCACCAGCGGAATCTGGTCGGTGACCTCCAGTCCGTATCCGCTCAGGCCGTAGTACTTTCGCGGGTTGTTGGTGAGCACGACCATCCGCCTGACCCCGATGTCGGAAAGGATCTGCGTGCCGATGCCGTAGTCGCGCTTGTCAACGGGCAGCCCGAGGCTCAGGTTGGCTTCGACGGTGTCGAGCCCACGATCCTGGAGTGCGTACGCGCGCAGCTTGTCCATGAGTCCGATGCCGCGCCCTTCCTGGCGCAGGTACACGAGGACGCCGCGGCCTGCGTCGGCGATCATCGCCATCGCCTTGTGCAGCTGCGCCTGGCAGTCGCACCGCTGCGAGCCGAAGACGTCGCCGGTGAGACACTCGCTGTGCACACGGACCAGGACAGGATCGTCGCCGCGCACGTCGCCCCACACGAGCGCGACATGCGTGACATGGGTGATCACGTCCTCGTACGCGTGCGCCACCACGGTGCCGTACTCCGTTGGCAACGTGGTTGTGGCGCCTCGTTCCACCAGGCGCTCGTTGCGCCGACGGTACGCGATGATGTCGTCGACGGTCACGATCTTGATCGAGTGCTCGGCTGCGAACGTGTCGAGATCGGGGCGTCGGGCCATGCGGCCGTCGGCCCGCATCACCTCGCAGATGACGCCTGCGGGGAATCGTCCGGCGAGCTTGCAGAGATCGACTATTGCTTCGGTCTGACCGGCGCGTTCGAGCACGCCGCCAACCGCTGCGCGGAGCGGAAACGTGTGCCCGGGCTTGGCGAAGTCGCTTGGCTTGGCGTGCTCGTCGCAAAGCAGTCGAATCGTGGTGGCGCGATCGAAGGCACTGATGCCGGTGGTGACACCGTGCCCGATCGCCTCCACGGTGACCGTGAACGCAGTCCCGAATCGCGACGTGTTGTCGTCCACCATGGCGCCGACGCCGAGCTCGTCGAGCCGCCAGCCCTCGACTGGGACGCAGATGAGCCCGCGCCCGTACGTCGCCATGAAGTTGACGGCTTCGGGCGTGATGCGGTCAGCGGCAATCGCGAGGTCGCCTTCGTTCTCGCGGTCCTCGTCGTCGACGATGATCACGAACTTGCCCGCGCGAATATCGGCGATCGCTTCCTCGACGCTCGCGAGAGTCATCGCCTTCAGCCCTCCGCCGAGGTGGTGGCGAATATCGTTGCGCGGTCGCGTGCGTCGAGCGTTCTCGCGACGTAGCGCGCGATCAGATCGACCTCGAGATTCACCCTCGTCGCGACCCGCCACGCACCGGCGACCGTTGCGCTCAGTGTCACGGGGATCAGCGACACCGTAAAAGCCGCTTCGAACACGTCGACCACGGTGAGACTGATGCCGTCAACGGCGATGCAGCCCTTCTCGCTGACGAGGTCGATGAGGTCGTCCGGCGTGGCGATGGTGACCCAGCGGGCGTTGCCGTCCTCGCGGAGCGCCGTGATGATGCCCGTGGCGTCCACATGGCCGGACACCATGTGACCGCCGACGCGGTCGCCAAAGCGCAGGGCACGCTCGAGGTTGACTGTCGAGCCGTCGGCCAGTTGGCTCAGTGTGGTCCGGTGCAACGTTTCCGGCATCACGTCGGCGATGAACCCCTCGCCTGCCATGGCAGCGACGGTCAGGCACGCTCCATTGACCGCGACGCTCTCGCCGATCTCGAGGTTCGCGAATGGGGTGCGTGGCACGATCTCGATCCGGCCTGAGGTACGCCCCTGGACCATGCCGAGGTCTTCGATGATCCCGCTGAACACTCTGCTGTCTCCTCGATCTCAGCCTACACAGTATCCGGTCACCACGAGATCCTGGCCCGCCGTCGCGTAGGTCACGTCGTGCAGCAACGGTGCTGCCGCGAGGCTCGGCGCCCCGATTCCGCCGACGGCACCTGGCGCGCCGACGCCGCCGATGATCCTCGGCGCCAGCATGGCAACCACCTTGTCGACGATCCGCGCGTCGAAAGCCGCGCCGAGCACGCGGGCGCCGCCTTCGATGAGGACGCTGATGAGGTCGCGGGCGCCGAGCACCGCCATGAGCGCACCGAGGTCGACGCCGCCCGGTCCGCGGTCGAGGATTTCGACGTGGACGCCCGCGGCGCGCAGGCCCGCTACGCGTTCAGGGCTGGCCGCGCCGGTTGTCGCCACGAGCACGGAGCCGTTGGTGATGTCGAGGACGCGAGCTGTCTCCGGGATTCGTAGCGTGCTGTCGACCACCACGCGGAGTGGCGACCGTCCGCCGTCGAATCGTGTCGTGAGGGCAGGGTCATCCTGCAGGACGGTGTTGATCCCGACAAGCACGGCGTCATGGGTGTGGCGGAGGCGATGCGCGACGGCGCGAGCGGCTTCGGACGTGATCCACTGCGACTCCCCGCCGGTCGTGGCGATCCGCCCGTCCAGCGAGGCCGCGAACTTCGCCGTGACGAACGGCAGCCCCGTGGTGACGTGTTTCACGTAGAACTCGTTGAGGCGCAGCGCGTCAGCGGCTCGGGTCCCGACATCGACGATGATTCCGGCGGCTCGCAGCGCATCGACCCCCCGGCCAGCCACCTTCGGGTTCGGGTCGATCATGGCGACAACCACTCGGCGAGGTTCGGCCGCGATGAGCGAGTCGACGCATGGCGGCGTGCGTCCGTGATGGGCGCACGGTTCGAGCGTGACGTATACGTCAGCCCCGCTTGCGAGATCTCCCGCCGCGGCGAGCGCGATGACCTCTGCGTGCGCGTGCCCGGCCACTGCGTGGCATCCGGTGGCGACCACCTCGCCTCCCCGCGCGACCACGCATCCCACCATGGGATTGGGGCTCGTCGCGAAGTCGGCCGATCGCGCTGCCGTGAGCGCGGCGTCCATCAGCGCCTCGTCGGCGCTGGGAGGTGCGGTCACGCTCGCGCCGGCACCCGTGGCGGCGAGAGGGTGCCGTCGGGGCGCAGGATGCGGCGCGCCTCGAGGTCGGCGCGGAGCTGGCCGCAGGCCGCATCGGCATCACCGCCGCGCGTGTCTCGAACCGTGACGCGCGCGCCCTGCAGTGCTCCGAGAAAGCGTCGAGCGACCGCGGGCTCGGGCGGGCCCCACGGGCTCCCGTCGATGCGGTTCATCGGGATGACGTTGACGTGCGCCTGCGCCCTGCGGGCAAGCTCGCGGAGCCCCTCCGCCTGCTCGTTCGAAGTCATTCACGCCGCCGATCAGGCACCACTCGAAGCTCAGCCGCCGGCCACTCTGCTCGGCGTAACGGCACGCCTTGTCGAGCACCATCCCGAGCGGATACGTGCGGTTGATCGGGACGAGCCGATCGCGGAGCTCGTCGGTCGCCGCGTGGAGCGAGACCGCGAGCGTGACCGGCATGCCGGAGGCCGCGAGCTGCTCGATCCCGGGAGCGACCCCGCTCGTGGAGACGGTGATGCGCCGCGGGCTGATACCGGCGTCAGCGGTGAGCACTCGCAGTGACTCGAGGGTGGCAGCGACGTTCGCGAGCGGCTCTCCCATCCCCATGAAGACGATGTGCGTCACGGGTCCCATCCCCCGCCGGTGGAGCGCGCTCGACGCGGCCCGCACCTGGTCAACGATCTCGGCCGTGGTGCAGTTGCGGCGAAGCCCCATGTGCCCGGTGGCGCAAAAGGGACAGCCGACCGCACAGCCCACCTGACTGCTCACGCAGATCGTCGAGCGGCGCTTCGAGTCGGCCCGCGCAGGGGTCTCCATAGCCACCGTCTCGATCGTCTGGCCGTCGCCAAGGCGGCAGAGCAGCTTGATCGTCTCCCCGGCGTCGGCGAGGATCTCGGTGTCGACACTCACCGTCGAGAACTCGAACTCGGAGGCAAGCGTCTCGCGAAGCGCGGCCGGAAGCTGGCGCACGGTCGCGAAGTCGGTGGCGAACGGCTGCCAGACGGCTTCCCGGATCTGCCGGCCACGCCACGCCGGCTCCCCGTGGCGTGCCAGCGCCTGGGTGACCGCCTCCTCGTCCGCCGTGCTGAGCGCTCTGGTGGGCATCAGTCCATGGTACGGACGAGGGCGTCCGTCGACGTCAACCACGTAGGCTCCGCTGCGTATGAATGGGGTGCTCTCCGCCTTCATCGGCGTGCCCGCGACCATGCTGGTCGCCGGAGGGCTCGGCATCATCGGACTGGCGATCTACGCTCGCGTGATCGGTACTCGCCGGGGGAAGCGCCCGATCCACTGGGGCCACGTCTCGCTTGGCACGGCGATGTTCGGCCTGGGCGTGCTGCTGCTCTGGGTGGAGGTCGCCACCTTCGGCGCGACCAGCTGACCACCGGTCAGCGGTGACCGATCAGGCTCAGGAACTCGTTGCGCGACTTGTCGTCATCGCGCAGGCAGCCGGTCAGCGAGGACGTCACCGCCGAGCTGTTCTGCTTCTCCACGCCGCGCATTGCCATGCACAAATGTGTCGCCTCGATGACCACGCCAACCCCCTGCGGCGCGATCACCGACTGGATCGCATCGGCAATCTGGGTGGTGAGGCGCTCCTGCACCTGGAGGCGGCGGGCGAACATGTCCACGATCCGCGGGATCTTGCTGAGCCCCACAATGTGTCCGTCCGGGATGTATGCGACGTGGGCCTTGCCGAAGAACGGCAGCAGGTGGTGCTCGCAGAGGCTGTACACCTCGATATCGCGGACCACGACCATCTCTGAGTACGGCTCCTCGAAGATCGCCCCGTTGATGAGCTCCTTGAGGTCCTGCGCGTAGCCGCCCAGGAGAAAGCGCAGGCTCCCTGCCACTCGCGATGGGGTCCGATGGAGGCCGGGGCGGCTCGGATCCTCGCCGATCTCCTCGAGCAGCAAGTGCACGAGCGGCGCAATCGGGTCGGTGGACTCCTCATGAGCGGTCACTGCCTGCCGATCATGACGGTCGCGAACGCGACTGCGCCTCCGCCGCGTCGGGCGTGCTCAGGAGGCGGGATGCGTTTCCGATCGGAGGGTCGCGTCGCCAACGGTGACGAGGAGGTCCCATGAATTGCGAAGCGCGGTGACCAGGAGGCTGATCGACACGCCGACGAGCCATGACAGGCCCGCCTGGTAGTCGCCGGTGATGAGGATCACCCCCGCGATCAGGGCGGCGACGAAGGTGAGGATCGTCAACCCGAAGCGAAGAATGAGGTGCCGGAAGTTCAGCGCGCGATTGCGGCTTCGCATCCCGCGCAACAGCGGGCGGCCGATGATGATGAAGCTTGCGATCCCGACACCCACGATCTCCCATCCGGTTGACGATGGATCGGTGTCGCCGGGAATCACCATGAAGAGCGCGAGCACGAGCGACAGTCCGAGGCTCGCCATGGTCACCCGCGCCAGCGCCCTGACGTCCTCGTGGGTCACGACCACCCGGAGATGCAGCGAAAGACCGACGAAGAGGAGGCCGACCAGGCTCCCGGCGGCCATGCCCATGATCGAGTAGAAATCGTGCCAGGTCTGCAGCGTCGTCACGAAGTTCACAAGACCGAGTGTGACTGCTGCGATCGATCTGCGATCGGCCGCCCGTGTACTGCTCTCCCGAGGGGCTCGCCGAGCCCGCAAGGAGGAAACCCCGATGACCGTCCGCACACCATTTCGCTTCGCAGCCCTCGTGCCGATCGCGCTCGGCGCCACGCTCCTCGCCGGCTGCGGCGGTGTCACGACCTCGGCCGGCGGATCGCAGCCGGCGTCCGGCGGTTCCAGCAGCAACTCGGGCGGGAGCTCCAACAGTGGCTCCAGCGCCGGCGGAACGAGCATAGAGGACGGCATCGGGCATCCGGTCAACGTCTGCTCGCTATTGCCGGCATCCACGGCCGCATCGCTCTCCGGAGAGCCCATCACTGTTGCCCAGGAGCAGGACACGCCGAGCTACAAGCTCTGGGTCTGCAACTACACGAGCGCCGACGGCACCACGGGGTTCACGATCAGCGTCCTCGCCCTCGACGCGGCTCCGGGATACGACGCCGATCTGACGGCAAATGGGACTGTCCAGCCGGTCAGCGGCCTGGGTGACAAGGCGTTCACCGGGACCACCGGCACCGAGGCGCTGTTCGGCAATTACTCGATCGACGTGTCGAATCTGCAGTCATCCAGCGCTTCGGAGGCCCTGATCCGGGCGCTGCAGCCAAAGATCTGAGCTGCTGCGTTCGGGAGCGGACCGCCGTTTTCGGGGCGGGCACCTTAGTATCAGGCGCCCCGGCGACGGACGATTCTAGGAGCGAGGTGGATCGAGGATGAGTGCGGATGGAGGGTCGGTTGCCGGCGCAACGGCGCCGGCACCGGCCCTCTCCGCCGAGCGCCTCACCAAGCGATTCGGCAACCGCACCGCGTTCGAAGACCTCTCACTCGAGATCGCGCCCGGCGAAGTCTTCGGGTTTCTGGGACCGAACGGCGCGGGCAAGACCACCACAGTGCGCACGCTCGGCACCCTGGTCGCGCCGACGTCGGGCGCGGCGACGGTTGCTGGGATTCCGCTCACCCCTGAAAACGGCGTGGAGATCCGGCAGCGTATTTCGATCATGCCGGAGGCGCCGGGTCTGTACTCGCGCCTGAGCGTCACGGAGAACCTGCAGTTCTTTGCGGGGTTGTACGGGCTGCGCAACGCTGGAACGCGCATCAGCGAGTTGCTTGCGGCGGTCAACCTCTCCGATCGCGCGAGCGACCTGTGCGGGAGCCTGTCGAAAGGACTGCGCCAGCGTGTGGGGCTTGCGCGGGCGATGCTCAGCGACCCGGAAATCATGTTTCTCGATGAGCCGACATCGGGTTTGGACCCGGTCGCTGCTCGCGAGGTGCATGACCTCATCATTGGGCTGCGCCAGAAGGGCGTCACGATTTTCCTGACGACGCACCGGCTCGACGAGGCGCAGCGTCTCTGCGACCGGGTCGCCATCCTGAACACGACGCTGCGGACGGTCGGGCGTCCCGAGGATCTGCGCGAGGAGTTGTTCAGCAAGACTCTCGTCGTGACCACCGTTGCGCCGCTGGGCAACCCCGGCGCCGTCTTCGACGGTGCTGCATCCGTCGAGAGCTGGCATGCGAGCGAAGCCGCGTCCTACGCGCTGTCGGTTTCCGATATGCACGTGGCGGCGCCGGAGATCGCGCGTCGCCTCGTGGCAGCGGGCGCTGATGTGCTGTTCCTCGGCGAGGCGCAACACTCGCTGGAAGACGTGTACCTGAAGTTGGTGGACGAAGACGTCGAGGCCAGAAAGTCATGATGGGGCTTGATGGATCGCGCATTCGCGCGGTCATCCGCAAGGAGCTGAGCGATTACCGGCGCAAGCGCTCGATTGTCGTCGGCATGGCGATCCTGCCGTGCTTCTTTCTCGTGGAGCCGGTCGTCGCCATTTTCGTGGTCTCCGCCGCGACGTCGGGATCGGACCAGTACGTGGTCTTTCCCCTCCTCTACCTGTTGCTGATCCCGGTGTTCACGCCGCCCACGCTGGCCGCGTACACGATCGCAGGTGAGCGCGAGCAGGGCACGCTCGAGCCGCTGCTGACGACACCACTTCGTCAGCAGGAATTCATCGTCGGCAAGGCAGCGGCAGTGATGCTGCCCACCCTGGCGCTGTCGTACGGGCTGTTCGCCATCTTCCTTGTGTGCGTCCGCCTCTTCGCGCCCCCGCTGGAATCGTCGGCGGTGTTCCACCAGGCCGGTCTCCTGGTCGCGATGGTTGTCCTCACACCACTGCTCGCCGCGTGGTCCATCTGGGTCGGCATGGCTGCATCGGTGAGAGCGAACGAGGTGCGTGTCGCGCAGCAGCTGGGCATGCTGGGCGGCCTTCCGGCGATTGCCTTGATCTTGGTGATTTCGCTCGGTGGGATCACCCCGGATCTCGCTTTCGGGATCAAGTTCGGCATCATCCTTCTGGCGATCGACGTTGCAGCGCTGCGAGTCGTATCGCGAATGTTCAATCGAGAACGCCTCGTCACCGGGTCCAAAGCAAGTCGATCCTGACGACTGCCGTCTCGTGTCGCCCGGCTACTGTGACGCGATTGCAAAGACGACAAACGCGACGTACGTCGTCAAGAGGATGAGTGCACCGCGACGGCGGAGGCCGCGTGCGAGCAGGATGAGCGACAGAAGACTCATGCCGAGCAGCCACACCACGTAGCTCGCTGGAACGGCATGACCGAGGTTGGGAAAGAACAGCAGCGGGACGGCGATGCCGGCGACGAGGTTGAGTGTGTTGCTGTTGAACGTCGCGCTCACAACGGCCCCACCGTGTCCATCCGCCGCGAGGCGTATCGCTGCGTACGCATTGGGCAGGCTCGTGGCTGCGGCGAGCACCACCACGCCGATCACGAGACTCGAGATGTGCCACCGTCCGCCGAGCGTCACCGCTCCCTGGACCATCACGAATGATCCCAACACGATGAGCACGAGTGCCGGGATCACGAGCACCACAGGTCGCCATGCGCGGTCGGGTCGGACGGGCACCAGCGCCTCGATTTCGTCCTCGAGCTCGACGCTTTCGGCGGCGGTCTCACGCGAAGCTTGAGCAACGAACCGTGTCAGCGATTTGGGAAGGCGCAGACGCTGGAGCTGCGTTGCGGGGACAAGGAGAATTCCGACATACGGCACGAACACGAGCAGCAGGATCAACCAGGCAAGCGGTACGGGGATATCTCCGAGCACCGCAAGGCCGACCGCGACGGTCAGGGTGATTGCGACGCCGGCATCGAGCACCACTGCCGACCGGTGCACCCGTACTTCGTGTGCCGCAAACGCCGCTCCGCTGAGCAGGATGGCGAGGTTGAAGATATTCGATCCGAACACGACGCCGCCCGCGGTCGCCGCCGACCCGCTCGCGACGGCGGAGATGGACGACGAGATCTCCGGCGAGTCGGCGCCGAGCGCAACGATCAGGCCGACGATACCGCCGAGCAGGCCGAGGTTTCTCGCCAGTACGCCGACGCCACGGACGAGGAACTCACTCGCTCCCAGCGTGACGACCAGCGCCACCAGGTCCACCACAAGGACGACGCCGTCTGACAGCCCGTTCATCCGCACGGACTATGCACGGTCTGCCTCCGCTGCTACTCGTGCTTCGTGGTCAGCTCCGCAAACGGATCAGCTGGCGTCAGGCACGTTCTGAAGAGCTTGCCTCCGGGTCTTCGGGGGAAGGGGTCAAACGGAGTGAATGGCGAGCACCGAAATGCGGCGGCCGGTTGCGCCCTCGGTGATGAGATACGTCCCGGTGAGCCGCTGGATCTCGTTGCCGTCGCTCCGCTGGCGGGAGAAGGTTGCATGCAACAGCGCTGAAGTGGAATTCAGGATCGTGACTTCGGAGTCAAGCATCACGCTGTGGTCGTAGAAGGCCGCGCGCATCCCGTCAACCTGCGGCTGCGTCGCCGCAACGACCTGGTCGTCGGTCGTGAGCGCATAGAACCCGTCAGCAGTGGTGATCAGCATCGGAACGCCGTAATACTCGAGCAGCGAGGCGGTGTCTGCCTCGCCCCGCCCGCAAGCAGCGAACGCATCGAGGTACTCGCCGAACCATTGACTTATGGCGTTTGGATCCACGGCCGCTGACCATATCGCTGCCGCTCCGGTGGCGCAACAAGGAGGCTCGGATGACGGTGAACGACGACGTTGCCCTGAACCCATCCGGAGATGACCACATGGACTCCCCGGGGTCGGGAGACAACGATGGCGTGCTCGAAGGGACGTTCCCGAAACGCATTGGAAGGGTTGACGTGGTGTCGTGGCAGGTCACCGAGGAGATCGAGTACCGGCTCCTGTATGGCCGTCTCTTCCGACGGTGGGGCATCGGAAGCTGGGCATTGGTAACGCTGAACAGGGGTGTGGTCGTTGGTGAGGTGACCTACGACGACCGGCCGCCGGAATTCACTCGCAATGGTCTCATCGCCTGGCTGATGGAGTCCGGTGTGGACGCGGGAGCGGCTGTCCAACTGACCGAACTCGCGGTGGCGGCGCGAGGGGACCTCTTCCCCGGGGAGCGATCGGGAGAAGATGAGCCGGACGACGCAGTCTCGACCGACCTGTGATGCGTCCCGCTAGCGAGGCTTGACATATGTCGATAACGGAATATAGAGTCGCCGCGTGGCCCGCTCTGCGACGACATCCGACGTCTTCAATGCACTCGCCGAGGCGAATCGCCGGGAGATCCTCGACGCGCTGATCCCAGGCGAGAAGGCGGTCGGGGAGATCGTGGATCGTCTCTCGCTTTCGCAGCCTCAGGTTTCAAAACACCTCCGGGTGCTGGCTGAGGTAGGGCTCGTGAGCTGCCGAGCGGATGGGCAGCGCCGGCTGTACCGCCTCGAGTCAGGGCAACTCGCCCCGATGCACGAGTGGTTGGCGAAATACGAACAGATGGTCAACGACCGACTGGATCGGGTGGACGACTACCTCAAAGAGCTACAAGGAAAAGGAGAATGACCGTGCCGGAGAACGCGCACCGACCGACTATCGTGGAATTTCCGAACGACCTCGAAATTCTCATCACTCGAGAATTCGACGCTCCGATCGGACTCGTCTTCGACGTCCTGACGAAGCCGGAACACGTGAGAAAAACCTTTGCTCCATTTGAGGAAGAGGTCACGGAGTGCTCGATCGACCTGCGCGTCGGAGGGAACTATCGCATCGTGATGGTCACTCCGAACGGAGTCGAGTGTGCGTTCACTGGAACCTACCTGGAGGTCGAGCCGCCTACCCGTACCGTCGAGACGTGGCTGTTCGGCGGGTGGCCGGATGCCGAGGCTGTCGAGACCGTGAATCTCGAGGAAGTTGACGGAGTCACAAAACTCACGTGCAGCATGAAGTTCCGCGACAAGGCCGGCCGTGCCCACATGGACAAATTCGACGGCATGATCGCCAGCTACGACAACGCGGAAGACTACTTGCGGTCGCTGGTGGATCAGAAGGCGGCCGTTTCTGGGTAGCTGCGGTGGAAGCCGGGTTGCACCGCGACGTGTGATGTCGCAAGACGCGCGTCCGCGGTGCCCTTCGACATCACGGTGGTGCTCAACGTGCGGCGTGGATCGGGTCCACGCCGCTGCGGCGAGGGCACAATGGACGGGCCAGATCCGGAGCTTCGGACCCGCCTCCGACAGGATCGAGGCGCTAAACGGCGCAGGACCGTGAACGCGCCCGCCACCCAGGCGTTTGCAGTTGGAACTTGCGATCGACCTGCGATCAGGCGCGCGTCTACTCCTTCTTGAAGGGCTCGCCGAGCCTGCAATGAGGTTGCTCGTACCATGCGCACGCCATTTCGTCTCGTTGCAGTCGTACCGCTTGTATTTGCGGCAACACTAGTCGCGTGCGGAAGTTCTCCGGCTGCGTCCAACTCGTCCGCGTCTAACTCCTCGGGCACTTCTGCGCCCGCGACGGCCATTCCGACCGCAGCGCCGACGGCCACCCCAACCACTACGTTGTCCAGCGTCGCGTGCCCAACCGAGAGCACCGTCAACGCAGATCTTGCGCTAACTCTCGCTGCGCCGACCTCGCAACCGGCCGAGGATCTGCCGGCTGGGAGCTCCGGCATCGTTTGTACCTACACCGACGGCACCACGCAGCAGGTAGTCGTTCTCGACATCGCCACGGGCGCGATCACGACGTCGTTCGTCTCGATGGTGGAGGCTGGCGAGCAGAAAGCAGCAGAGGCGCAGGGCAGTACCTTCACTGCGACCGCCACCTCGGGCGTCGGAAGCCAGGCTGCCTTTGTTGCCGTCTCGGCGGCCGCCAATAGCCCAGCCGAAAACGGGATTCTGGCGGTCTCGGGAACTACCGGACTTGTGGTCACGGTCCTGCCGCCGCTGAGCGAGTCGCAACTCCAGTCGTTCGCGTCGCAACTGCTCGGCTAGGTACCAGGCTTACGAAGCTGTTGAGACTTGAGCCATCAGCTTTGAGGCATTCGCCGGACGTCACGCATGTGGTGCCGAGGAAGGGACTCGAACCCTCCAACCCCTAATTCTGGAACGCCTGACTGAGATCAAATAGCGCGCCCTGAGTGGTCAGGAATGATCCACACTTGACCCCCGATAGGGGTCAGTTTGGGGGTCAAGTCTGACGTGCCGCACCTGGCGTCGTGAGAACTCGTATCTGGTGGTCGCTGGTCGCTGTGCTAGTGGCTGGCGCGTCGATCGCTGCCGGCATAGTGCTGTGGGCATTCAATGTGCTCGACGCTGGCGGTAGCGCCTCCGTGGCACTCGTCGGCCTCACCTTGGATGCGGTCTTTCTGGCGACGATGGCCGCTTGGTTCGCGCTGCAGTCCGCCAAAGCAGCGGCGGATGCAATCGGCCCGCTAACGCGTCTCGCCAATATGTCGCGGGCCCAGGAGTGCCGAGGTAAACGGAGCGAGCTTTACGCGTTAGAACAAGCGCTAGGCCTACTTCATGAAGTAGTGAGCACCGTCTACAGTCCAGCCGCCGACGCTACGGCACGTGCGGCTTGCGATCGGGCCGCGGCTCCATTCCCTGAAGGCTCCTTGCCCGAAATCGTCGAGCTCGTTCTCCGGCCGATGCGGAGTCCGAGTTCAGAGGAGTGCGCCAGGGCGAGAGCGGCAATTCGAAACAGGGTCGAGGCTATCGAGAGCGAGCTTCGCGTACTGGAATCTGGCGGTGATTAGAACTTGGTTCAGCTCGGCGGCGTCAGGGCGCGCCATCTCAGAAATCCGCGATTCGAGACGCCACTGATGACACCTGAGCTGGTGACGGTTGGTGGCGACGGCGTACGCGCCTCCCGGGTCGATCAGAAGTCGACCTCGGTCCAGTTGCTAACGAGGCAGCTCCAGTAGGACTCGGTCGATATGCGCGGGGTCGCGGACAGATCGGGCATCGAGGACTCCTCCGATGAAAGAGGGACGAGCGACCCACGGGCGCCGGCAGGGGTCAGTGCGGGGGTCAAAACCCCCTCGATCGGCTCGATTCCGAATACAGACGAGTGGTGCCGAGGAAGGGACTCGAACCCTTACAAGGTTGCCCTCACTAGCCCCTCAAGCTAGCGTGTCTACCAATTCCACCACCTCGGCACGGAAGCCGGCGCGAGCCCACCGAGGACACGCGGCTCAGCCATTCTACAGGCGGACGGTCCGGCCACCCGGAACCGCCTGATTCGACCTCCCCAGGTGTGCGATGCTGCGCACAGCAGCTTCGGGAGGACGGTCATGACACATCGCGTCGGACTGATCTGGGGACGGACGGCGCGCCGCCTGCGCGGGCTCGAGCGCCAGCTTCGTGTCGCGCACAAGGGCAACCGCGCCTATACGTGGGGGCTGCCCGTAGCCGCGCTCCTCCTCTGCTTCACGATTCTCGTGGTGGCCGGCGTCCTCAGTGGGGCGTCGGCGCTCGAGTTTCTTCCCATCGCGCTGTTCGAGGGACTGGTCATCGCCGGGCTGTTCGTCGCCTGTATGATGCCGGCCGCTCCACCGCCGGACGATCGCGGCGACCGTGGTCCTGACCCGGATCCGGCGCCGAAGCCGCCCCCTGCCGATCCCTCGGTGTGGGTGCGGCTGCTCGCGGATGCGAAGCTGCCGTCCGGACCCGTTGGCGATGCGGAGGAGCGGAGCCGAGAGTTGACCGGCGCCGCCCGCTGAAGGACCCGTCCGCCGGTTAGCTTCCAAGGGCGCGTGATACCCTCGCCCGTCCTATGCGAACGGTCCTCAGTCGTGTCTTCTTCTCATTCCTGATTGCGGTCGCGGTGGTCATGATCGTCGCCCTGTCGCTATCGGTGGTGGTGGGCATCGTCCGGAGCCCGCACGAAGCAGCGGCCGACTTGGAATCCGCTATCGGCGGCGGGTGGCCGCTGATCCTTGTGCTGATTGTCGTTTTGACGGTGGGCCTCTGCTTCGTCCCGCGCCCACCTGTTGGTCCCTGACGGCAGTCAGCCCGCTCCGCGACGTCGCCAGATGCTCAACGTCGGCGTCGCACCCGGGAAGGGTTCCAGCGCGCGTACCGGTGTCACCGACACCGCGCTGAAGGCGTCGTTGAGACCGCGGATACGCGCGGTGCGATGGCCACCATCCCCAATCAGCGCAACCGTGCTTCCGTCGTAGAACGCCAGGGAGTCACCGAGGCTCGAGTACAGCGGCGGCCAGCAGAGGAAGAGCGCCCGCTCGCAGTGCTCGGTCAGGACTGTGTGTTCGGCGACGACGACATCCGACCACGTTGGGGTGGGCGCGTGGTATCGATTCGTGCGCTCCCCGTCCGGTGGCGCCTGGTCGAACGCGATGACGTCGACGCCAAGGGCGCGCAGACGGTATGCCCAGTATCCCGTCCCTGCGCCTATCTCGGCGATGGGGCCGAGTCCCGCGAGGACCGACAACGAACGCTCGTCAGGGACGACGTACGAATAGCGTTGCGCGAGGTCAAGCAGTGAGACCGACCCCGTGCCGCTGTCGATCTCGCGGAGCTGCTCGATGAATCGATCGTCGGCGTCCACACGGTAATGGTGGCCCACCGCCACCACCCAGCCAATCGCTCAGGTGCCGCACACGGCGTCGCCATTGATCGTGATCGTGTGGCCGGCACCACCGGCGCCGGTCTGCGTCATCACCGCGTTGTTCCACTGGACGTGGCCGTTGCCCGGCGTGTACAGCCCAGACGCCGCGGACGAATAGAGATAGCTCGATGTCGCTGTCTGGAACGTCCCAAAGTACCCGCCGGGCGTGCCGCCGATCTCAAGGGTCGCCGGCACGCCCCCAACTGTCGTGAGTCCGTTGATGATCGCGAACGATGCGCCGCCCTGGCAGTTCACGAGCATCGAATTGATGGCCCCGCTGATCGCGCCGCCAGTACTCGTGCCGGTGATGGTGATCGTGCCGCTCCCAGGCGTCTTGTCGCCGCAGGATACCGAGCCGGAGATCGCCGTGATGGTGCCGATTGTGCCCTTCTGCTGACCCGCGGGGCTCACGTCTGTCAGCTGCGCGTTGAATTGCGCGCCCGTCGCTGCGTCGAAGTTGGTGACGCCCGGACCTGAGAAATTGCGCTGGGTGTAGGTGGCTCCGGAACCCGCGCCGAGCCGCACGGAGACCTCACTCGAGGTCACAGAGAGGACACCGCCTGCCGAACCGTTCGTGGCTGCGATTCGCATGGTGATCTCGGGGCCTTGCAAGGTCGGGAAGGAGCAGGCCACGGCGGTCGACGGGACGGAGCTCACCAACTTAACCGTTCCCGAGTTGGTGAACTGCCCGCCCGCCGGCGGGACTGGGGTCGCGGCTGGCGCGACGGTCGGCGTCGGTGTGGGGGCGGTGCTCGAGCTGGGTGCTGTGCCGGCGCCGCCACACGCTGCCAGCGCGAATGCTCCGACGACGACGAACGACGCTGCCCAGGTGCGAGAGGTCGGCAGTTCCATGAGCGGGGATCATCCGCCCCGTGCGTGCCCGAGTGACCGTTCGTGGACGAACGTTCGCAGTCACGTCACATCGCGGTGCGAGCTAGGCGATGTTGAGAGCCGACCGTTGGCTGCGCGGAAGCCACCGACACGCAATTGCGCCCCGAGC
>CAWBLV010000005.1:0-462452 GCA_963789735.1 Candidatus Dormiibacterota bacterium
GACCGAGCCCGAGGCGATGCTGCGCTGGAGGGAGACCGGCCACGACCTCCGCTACACCACGCCCGAGATGCTCGCCCTGGAGCGGGGCATGGTGGCCACTGCTCACGCGCGTGCCGGCGCGGGCGTCGGGACGGCCCGCGCCGACATGGTCGCCGCGGCGATGGCGACGCGTCGGACGCTCACCGCTGACCAGAAGGCCATGATCCAGGAGATCTGCCTCAGCCCCGCGGGGGTGCTCGTCATCGAGGGGGATGCCGGGGTCGGCAAGACCTACGCGCTGGAGGTCTGCCGCGAAGCCTTCGATGCCTCCGGCGTCGAGGTGGTCGGCTGTGCCCTGGCCGGACGTGCCGCGGAGCTCCTCGAGGAGGGCTCGGACATCGCTTCGACAACGGTGGCGGCCACGCTTCACCAGCTCCAGGTCGAGCGGCTTCCCTTCGGCGGCGTGCTCGTGGTCGACGAGGCGGGGATGCTCGGCGACCGCCAGCTCGCCGAGCTGGTCTCCCTCGCGGCTCGCGACGAGGCGAAGCTGGTGGTGGTCGGCGATCCCTTCCAGCTCCAGCCCATCGAGGCGGGAGCACCGATGCGCACTCTGAGCGATCACATCGGCAGGGTGGAGCTGCACGAGAACATCCGCCAGCAGTACGACTGGGAGCGGGCGACATTGCAGCTGCTCCGCGACGGTGAGGCGCGCGCGGCGTACCGCGAGTACGAGCGCTACGACCGCATTCATGACGCCCACTCGGTGGCCGAGCGCCAGGTCCAGGTGATCGAGGATCACGCCCGGCTCGAGGCCGGCGGACTCGACACGGTCATCCTTGCCCGGCGTCGTGACGAGGTGTCCGCCCTCAACGAGCTGGCGCATGCCCGCTCAGTGGCCGAGGGGAGAGTCCACGGCCCGGCGCTCCTCGTCGGTGACAAGGAGTACCAGGTCGGCGACCGGGTGATATGCCTCGCCAACGAGCGCAGTGGTGCGGTCAGCAACGGCACCCGCGGCGTGGTCACCGCCGTCGACGTCGAGCGCCAGACGCTCACCCTGGAGCGTCCCGACAAGCGTCAGCTGACCCTCGACACCACCCACTACGACGCCATCGACCGGGGGTACGCGCTCACCGTGCACAAGGCACAGGGGATGACCGCTGATATCGCTCTGGTGGTGGGATCCGAGGGTGCCACCCGCGAATGGGCGTACACCGCGATGTCGCGCGCCACCCTGGCTACCCACTACTACGAGGTGTCCAAGCCGCCGGAGCGGGACACGCTCGGCGTCGAGCACTGGAGAGAAACAAGCCGATCGGCCGAGGAGCGGACCGTGCAGGCGTGGACCCGCAGCGAATTGAAGGAGTCGGCGCTCGACTACCCGGAGCGCTACGAGACGACCGAGCGGATCACCCTCGAGGACGACCTCCGGGACCTGGCCACGGGTCGGCAGCGTGCCTTGGTCGAGATGCTCGGCGGATCCGAGCTGGCCCAGGAGGCGACCCGGGTGGAGGCCGGGGAGGAGATCGACCGCCTGGTGGCTCAGCGTGCCTACGACCACGTGGAACGTTTGTTGCGTGAGAGGGGCATGTCCGAGGACGCGGCGCGCGAGGGGCTTGCGCGCGCGGTCAACCGCATCAAGGCGGAGGACGCCGCCGGCGGTCCGCAGAACCACCCCGGGGGCAAGGCCGTCGCCGGTTGGCTCACTCCCGAGATCGATGCGCAGCTGGAAGCTTCGCAGCTGGAGTTCGAGCGCGGGCCGGGGATGTCACCCGAGCTCGCGCCGTGGTGAGGGTTGCTGGTTCGAGCGTTCCGTGTCACCAACAGGCATGTGCAGAGACGATTGATCCCAGTTCGCGATGTAGCTGGGGCGGGCGGCGATGGTCGATGACGGCTGCGAGCACCCTCGCGGGACGGGCGGAGACGCATCAACTCCTCGCGCTCCGCAGTGCTGAACCCTGTGCGTGCCCGCTTCGACGTCAGCTCGCTGGGCGCCTCCTCGCGGACCGCCGCTTGGTCAGGTCGAGGTCGCGGCTACCGGCCGCGATGCCTCTTGAAAGACGAACCCACTAAGGCACCCGCCTCAGCCTTGTATCTGGCAGTGAACTGAACCGCCCCGGGTTTCATAGAGACTCGTTTTATAAAGTCCCAGCCATCGCGACTGGGGGTGACTGATGGTAATAGGTCGCCTCAAGCTCAGCGGGAGGGATCATCCCGATCTCGCCGTTTAAGCGGCGCTGATTGAACCAATCGATGTACTCGAGCGTCTCGAATTCAACGTCATCGAGACCGCGCCACGACTGACGGTGGATCAACTCTGCCTTGTACAAACCGTTGAACGACTCAGCGAGCGCGTTGTCGTACGAGTCACCGCGCGAGCCCACCGACGTCACGACGCCTGCTTCCGCGAGGCGTTCGGTGTAGCGAATCGCGAGATATTGCACGCCACGATCGGAATGGTGAATGAGACCGTCGAGACGTTCACCACGGCGCGCCCAGATGGCCATCTCGAGCGCATCGAGGGCGAGGTCGGTGCGCAGCGATCGCGACGCCTGCCAGCGGACCACAAAGCGCGAGAACACGTCGACGACGAAGGCGACGTAGACCCACCCCGAATGCGTCTTCACATACGTCAAATCGGCCACCCAGAGGCGGTTTGGCGCCTCGGCACGGAACTGGCGATCGACCAGGTCTGCCGGCCGAGCCGCCGTCTCGTCAGGAAATGTGGTGCGGACGATCCTGCCGCGCACCACACCGCGGATCCCCAGATCGCGCATCAGCCGTTCAACCGTGCAGCGAGCAACCTGGAGTCCCTCACGCTTCAGCTGTGCCCACACCTTGTCGGCTCCGTAGACGCGGCGGTGCTCGTTCCAGATACGCGTGATCTCCTCCTTGAGTTCGTCGTCGCGCAGGCTCCGCGCTGACGCTGGGCGGGCTTTGGCGGCGTAATACGTGGCGGGGGCGAACTGCAGCACTCGGCAGATCGGCTCGACCCCGTATCGATCGCGCTGGGCGTCGATGTACGCGGTCATCTCGGTCGTCGACCGTCGAGCTCGGTCGCGAAGAAAAGTGAGGCGCTCTTGAGGATTTCGTTGGCGCGCCGCAGCTCACGCACTTCCCGTTCCAGGAGGCGGAGTCGTTCCCGTTCCTCGGTGGTCAGTCCGGCGCGCTCACCCGCGTCCACTTGAGCCCGGCGCACCCAGATCCGGATGCTCTCGTGATGCACGCCCAACTTCTCGCCAATCGACCTGATCGCTGCCGCTTCCGATGGGTACTCGTTGCGATGCTCGCGCACCATGCGCACGGCCCGCTCCCGAAGTTCTGCCGGATACCTGCCCTGTCTGCTCATCGCTCCATCCTCTCAAGGAATGGAGTCTCCAGTTTTCCCGGGGCGGTTCAAACTTCTAACGCTCCGTCAACTCGTCTAGACCTTCTGTTCGGGGTTGTTCCCCCATGCTGATGACCCGCGTTAGCAGGTCAAGCCGGGTCACGTCCCAGGGCTACCGATTGCATACCTATCCGAGCACCTTGAAGTCTCAAGCTTTTCGCGGCGCTGCTCACGTGGGTGTGGAAGGACGCTTACGTAGGAGCGACACCGGGCCGTAACGGTAGGGCTGGTGACTATTGATCGGGTCTGATAGTCGGTCAGCGCTGAGCGGCAGAACGCCGCCTAAAGCCGTCGTAGATTGCGATGCCGCCGCAGCCAGCTGCCACAACCATTGTCCATCCACTTGAGGTGAAGAGGACAGCGCCAAGGCATACCGCCACAAACGTCGCGGGGATTAGTGCGATGAGCTGAAACTGCCGTGGCTGAATAACAACCCCACCGAGAGCGCCAACGGTGACGACTGCGATGATGGCAATGATCCACCCCGACGGGGAGCTTCCTTGACTCTGGACACCCCAAAGGTACCCGAGTAACGTCAGCGCCGCCGCGATAGCCATTCCCAGTGCGAAACCCCGCGAAGATCGGCTGGATAGGGTATTCGCGCTCATCGAAGATCCTCCGCAAAGACCAATGCTAGGTCCCGCCGTAGCCAAATTGACACCAAGCCTGGACGCTCCAGCCAGGAAATCCGAGGTTCCAGACCCACGATGACGAACAATTAGAGTAACCTCCGTTGCCGTCAGCGGTGATGTAGTTCCAGTCCCAATTCTGAAAAACCGGGCCGGGAGCGTATAGGAACTCGGCGAATCCCGTAGCGGAAATTGAGGAGCACCCGACACACCCTCCAGTCCAGTTATCCGTCAGGTTGAGTTGGACCCACCCATCGGGGAACCAATAGTCGTGGATTATTGATGATGCAGTCGCTATGTGCCCGCCCGATGTGGTCCAGTTGATCGTCGTTGCTGAGGCGTTGAGCTTGTTGCCGCAGCAGTCCCATAGCCGGTAGTGGGACGTCGCCTCATCTCCGGTGGCTGGAGTGGCGGCATTCGCCACGAGCGTCAACTCGGGCTGTGAAAAGGTGCAGTCGCTCAACAAGGTCGTAGTGGCGATATATGCATAGCCCGCCGGTGGGACCGGTACGTTCATTGAGCTCGATACGTTGGGGCAGCCGCTCGCGTCAGTAGTCGAGGCGGCGTTGGGTGGCGTCGCCGCTTGGCCGACCGTGGTCCCGGCGAGACTTGACGCGCCGACGGCTAGGACCGTGATGAGCAACCCGACAGCGCCCCGCGCGAAAAGCGGTCGTGTGAGTGGATTGCGGCGGTGGCGATTACCGCCTTGCGCGCCTGCCTTGGCACTGATCACCATCGATACCTTGGGGTTCTCCTGACCATTCGCATCCACGCTAGCGCCTCCATACCCGGTCTGGCCGTTTGGGATGGGAACGCACCTCGTAAGCGCTCCAAAAGGTCGCTGGCTCGTTCGTCTTCGAAAAGCCCTTCGTGAAGTGCAGCCCGCAGTACCGCACTAAGGCGCAGTCTGCGCTCGCGTGATTTCGAAGTCAAGGGTATCGGCGCGCCGGTAGTGCCTCAGATCGAAGGTCCCACGCGGTGCGATCAACGCATCCCGTGGTCAGGCTAGCGCGGCAATCCGGCCCCGAAGACTGTCGTGACACTTTGGATCGCGATCAGGGAGTTGCGCACCGCGCTACTGTGTCTGGGGGCCGGCGGCGTCCCGGCCGCGCGGCGCAAGGCGCAGACGATCACTGAACCCGATGTGGCGAGGACCCCTACGCGTACCCCTACGGGAGCATCAGCCGGCACCCTGCCGTGGCACACGGAGTCACGTTTAGCCAGTCCGCCGAATGCGCGATAGGCCCCGGTGGCACGCAACAACGCTCGGGCGGGGCTCTCAAAAACCGCCGAGGACAACCTCGTGAGGGTTCAACTCCCTCTCCCGGCACGTTGAGCATCGCGATATCGTGTGCGCGTGGACAGTCAAACAGGCACTGAGGCAATCCAAGACCTCCTCTCCGAGGTAGCGGAAACCCACCATCGCGTGTATCGGATCGTCGACGGCAACGACCCAGACTGGGCGTCCTGGTATGCGGACTGGCTTATCAATCTGTCCGAGCTCCCATCACTCCTGGGTGCACGTCCTGTGCGCAGTGAGCTTGTGTATCTCCTCGTGAAACTCGACAAGGAGTTCACGGCTGCGCCAAAGGAAGGCGGATGGGAGAAGTTCTACGCGCAAGAGCTTGTCCGGGCACTGGGCACTGGCGCGTAGCGGGTCCCAAGTCGGCGTGCATCACTACCAACCGAATCGGGGGCTCACCTCGTGGTAGAGAAGTCCGCGTCTCAGCAGATCGATGCGATTCTCGCGAAGTCCGGCGATTGGCGGGCAGAAAGACTTGCAGCGTTGCGTGAGCTAATCAAGAAGGCCGATCCCGATGTTGTGGAAGAGGTCAAATGGAAGAAGCCTTCGAGGCCGGAGGGCGTTGCTGTGTGGTCGCACGATGGCATTGTGTGCATCGGTGAGATGCTCAAGAATGCGGCGCGCCTGACCTTCCCCAAAGGCGCCCAGGTACCGGATCCGAAGCAGCTCTTCAACACGCGGCTGGACAGCAAATCCGTCCGCGCCATTGACGTTCATGACGGCAACTCGGTGAACGAGGCTGCCCTGCAGACGCTGATTCGCAAGGCTGTCCAGGTCAACCGTAAATAACTCGTCGGTGCCGCGGCAGTGGCCGGCGCGGCACGCTGTTATTGCCGTACATGGCGAGAACCTGACACGGACATGGTTTGTCCGTGTTGAGCGCGCGGTGCGGTGGCGAACAGATGTTTGGTAGAATGTGGGCATGGAAGCACACGCATTCACGGACACGCGAACGCGGTTGCGTGAGGCTGCCGACGCACTCGTCGCCGAGTTCGATCGAGGGTGTTGCGACGTCCGAGTTGGGTGCCGACATCATCGAGATCCGGCTCGCGGTCGATCAACTCGAGGCGGAGTGCCTGCGTCGCCTCCACCGTTTTCATGCGGATCGCGGTGCCCTGTCCGATGGCGGCGGCACCACGGTGTCCTGGCTGCGACGCTCCTGCGGGATGACCGCGAAAGCGGCGGCGTCTCGGGTGCATTTGGCTCGGACGCTCGGGGAGCTGCCGGCCACGCTCGACAGTGCGCGTGCGGGTCGCGCCTCCTTTACCAATGTCGCCATGATCGGACACCTCGCCGGCGCCGTCGGCGTGGAGCAGGTGCAGGAGTTCGAACACATCCTGCTGCCCGCGGCAGAGGCGCTCGATCCGGGCCGGATGCGCAGGGCGACCGAGTCCACGCGCCTGACCATCGATCCTGACGGCGTGCTCGCCGATGCCAATCACGAGCACGCGCAGCGCTGGTTGGACTGCGACCAGACCTACGGGGGCGTGTTCATCCTCAATGGGCGGTTCGATGCCGAAGGCGGTGCCTTGCTCAAGACCGCGATCGATGCGCTGAGTCATGGGCTGTCGAGCGGGGACCACCGGTTGCCATCGCAGCGCCGCGCCGATGCGCTCGTCGAGATGGCGGCGACGCAGTTGCGCTGTGGGGAGCACCGCGATGTGCACGGGCAGCGGCCGCATCTCACGCTCACGGTGAGTGCGGACGCCCTGCGCGCGGACACGCGAGGTGCAGACGCGGGAGCTGACCTCACCATCCGGGGTCCGATGTGGCGTACCGGTTCGGAGCCTGACGACACACTCCGGGTCGTTGCCGTTGCGCAGGCGGCGGAGTTGGGTGGGGTCGGGCCGATCCATCCTGAGCTCGCACGCCGGATCGCCTGCGATGCGGTGCGGACGGTGGTGACCGTGGCACCCACGCCGAATGATTCCTCGTGGATGCTGGGCACGCCTCCGGTGCCGCTCTCGGTGGGGCGGGCCACGCGCACCATCCCGTCCTCCATCCGCAGGGCCCTGGTCATGCGCGACCAGGGATGCCGGTTCCCGGGATGCGACCGACCGCCGGCGTGGACCGACGGTCATCACATCATCCACTGGGCGGATGGCGGGCCGACCGAGCTTGCGAACCTGGTCTCGCTGTGCCGTTCGCATCACCGCCAGGTGCACGAGGAGCGCTGGCGCATCCACATCACCGACGGCAGTGCCGTGGTGGAACCGCCACCCCGGTGACGACGTGCTGAGGCGATGCAACTGGTTCCCGGGCGGGCATCGCCTCATCGTGACCGCCTCGGCGTGACCGCCTCATCGTGCGCGCCTCCTCGCGATCACCACATCGTGTTCGCTTCATGGTCGCGTTCGCGCAGACAGATCGCAGACAGATAATGTGTTTGCCTGCAGTCGACGTGGGCCACGAGGGACGCGGTGATGCTCAGGTTGGCGGTCGCGATTGGAAGCCTCTGCGCGTGTGGTGTGGTGACTGCCTGCGGCGCGACCACGACCACACCATCGGCGCCAGTTGGGACACCGACATCCGCTCCGACGGCATCAGTTGTCGCGACAGCAACCCCATCTCCGACCGCCTCGCCGACTCCCGCGCCAGTTGTAGGATCGGGCGCGGCGAGCCCAGTTCTTGCTGTCGAGGATGTTGCCAACGTCGACCCCGGGAGTGGAAAGCACCTTTCAGGCGATTGCAACGGCTCCAGCTACCTCGTCCCGCCGTGTCCGGTGACCGAGAGATTTGGTGCGCGACTCAATGCGAATCCCTTCTCGGCCAGCGGAGGCGGGGCAGATCCTCTCTGTCGCTGTCAGACCATCGTGACACCCACATTCACGCTCACATCGCAGAGTGGAACGACCGCATACGTGCATGAGGACCTCGGCCTTGGTCCGTCGTACGATCTGCGCTGGACGGTGGTGTCCGTTGCTGGGACGTGGTATGTGGACGATCAGGACACGGGATGCTCGAACACCTCGATCTACAACCCCGCGTACGACTACGAGAACGCGAGTTCCACGCCGACGCCGGTCGTAGCCCCGTGTTGATGCGTGCTGGTGTATAGGTGTCCGTATGACTTCTCAAGAACTGCCCGACACGTCCGTCCCTGCGCGATGGACCACCTCAACTGTGCATCCCGACATGTGGATGGATCCTGCTGAGGATCCGCGTTTCGTCGAAGTTGAGCTAACCGACGAGCGGTCAACACTGATCGACTACTTGCGCGCGTACCGGTTGACGTTGCGAATGAAGTGTGCCGACCTCGACGCTGCCCAGATGGCCACAAAGTCGGTGCCGCCGTCCACGTTGTCCCTGCTGGGCCTGATCCGGCACATGTCGGATGTGGAGCGATCCTGGTTCCGGCGCGTGATGGCGGGAGAGGTTGCGCCGCGGAAGTTCTCGTCGCCCGACGATCCTCAAGGAGCGTGGACAGGTGCAGTTGCGGATGATGCCGTCGTCGCGGAGGCGTGGGCTGCGTGGGAGACCGAGGTCGCCTACTCGGACCAATTTGTTGCCAGGACGAGCGATCTCAGTACGTTGGGCACACAGTCCGACGGCAAGACGATCCAACTGCGCGAGGTACTGGTGCACATGATCGAGGAATATGCGCGCCACTGCGGACACGCCGACCTGATTCGGGAACGGGTCGACGGTCGCGTCGGCCAGTAGGCGTCGCGACCGTCTGCTGGTCAGTGGGCTCCGAACACGTTCAGCGCGACGAAAATGATAAAGACGAGCGCCGCGAGGAAGACGATCACGAACATCACGGCCGCGAGTCCGAAGAGTCTTCCGCGGCTGCCGTAGCCGACGTATCGGCCGTTCATCCGGCGCCGCGACGAGTGGTATTCCGGCGAGCCGGGCATTCCCGGGATTGGCGAGGGCGAGCCCGGCATTCCCGGGACGAACTCTGGCGAGCCAGGCAAACCCGGTGGGATGTATCCGGGTCCTCCGGGCATTCCGGGTGGAGGCTCCTGTGGCATTCCGGGAATCATTGTGCCGCTCCTCTGTCGCGCCGAACAGCCAACTCGCGTTTCGGCTCGCTCACTACCAAAGTACCGTTCTGCGCGAACTCGTAAACGTCCCGGTTGTACGGTGGGCACCGCGGATGTCAGCTTGAGGTTGGGTCGGTCCACTTGAGAGCGAGTAGGCTTGCGACGTGTACGCGCCGAGGGCGGCGGTGCCTCCAGGATGGGGTCCGAATACCGTCGTCATTCCAGCCGCTGACTTCGAGGATGGTCGCCTCCCGGCCATCTGCGCGGTGACCGGTAAGCCTGCCACGGCGAACCTCGAACGCCGCTACGCGGGCACGCCGCAATGGGTCGGCTGTCTCTTCCTCATCAGTTGGATGGCGCTGCTCGTCGCGTACCTGTTCACGCACCAGGAGGTGCGGGGCCGCCTGCCGGTGACGTCGGCGATCGCTTCGCGTGTGGAGAGCCTGCATCAAGCGGGATCGCTGGGGTTCCTCGCGGGGATCGTGGCGGCCATCCTCGCGGTGATAGCCGGTGCGGTGCTGGGCGGCATCGCAGGGACGGTCGCGGTCACGGCACTGCTCGCGCTCACCGCGATCGCGTTTCTCACATCGATCATCACGAGTGTCATGGAGTCACGGACCCTGGGCATCAGGGGCTTCGTGACCAAGGATGGTTTCGGGACGCGCTGGGTCCAGTTGCGCGGCGTGCATCCGGCCTTCGTCCAGGCGGTCGCCAACAGCCGGCGCTAGCGCTGCATCATTCCACGCATGGATCTCGCACAGCGGCGCGACGCAACACGACAGCCGCTGTCGCCGCTGATCAAGTGGGTGCTCCCGTGTGGCGTCGTTGCGCTGACGATCGCGCTGATCGGCGGGTACGAGTTCCACTGGACGTGGACCGGCGTGACGCCGAGCGACCAGCTCTGGGATCTCCTTCACGTGATCGTGCTGCCGATCGTGCTCGCGACGCTGCCGATCTGGTACCGGACGCGGCAGCGCTGGATGATGGAGTGGCACGTGGTGTTCGGCGCGGTGGGCATCGTCTTCGCGCTCCTGGTGATCGGTGGCTACGCGCTCAACTGGCAGTGGACCGGCTTCCAGGGCAACACCCTCTGGGACTGGCTGGAACTGCTCGCGCTGCCGATCGTCGTCGCGTCGCTGCCGCTGTGGTTTGCCACCAACAGGCGATACGAAAGCCGCTGGCGCGCCGTCGGGATTGCGGGTTTGGTCATCTTCGTCGTGGTGGTCGTCGGCGGCTATGCGTTGAGTTGGGGGTGGACCGGATTCCAGGGCAATACGCTGTGGGACTGGCTGCGCCTTCTGCTTGTCCCCTTCCTGCTGCCGGCGACCCTCGCATGGTTCTCCGCGCGGGCGGAGTCGGACCGTGAGCATGCCGCCGGCGCGTGACGTCGGACCGGGCACGCGAGGCCTAAAAGCCGTGAGCAGCGGGTATCACTTGACGCAGGAAATCACCCACATCCATGTCTGGTTCACGAGGAGGCACACCGATGCTCATCAGCACAGCCAACGACCTGCCCGGCTATCAGATCACTGAAGTCCTCGGCGAGGTCTTCGGGCTCACAGTTCGAGCCCGCAACATCGGCTCGCAGTTCGGCGCGGGCCTGAAGTCCCTCGTGGGCGGCGAGCTGAAGGGGATGACGATCAACCTCGCCAACAGCCGCAACGAGGTGATCCAGCGGATGGTCGATGAGGCGGCGGCGAAAGGTGGCAACGCCATCGTCGGGATGCGCTTCGACACCTCCGAAATGGGTGGCACGTGGACCGAGATCTGCGCGTACGGCACTGCGGTCATCGCGAATCGGGTGTCCGCCCCCACTCCGCCGCCGGTCTAAACCGCCGCGGGCGATCCCGCAAATCGATCGAGCCGGAAGGGCGACAGGTCGACGTCGCTCGACCCTGTCGTCACGCGCTGAGCGATCGCCTCGCCGAGACCGGCGGAATGCTTGAACCCGTGCCCAGAGCACGGCGATACGAGGAGCACGCCTTCGAGATCGGGGTGCTCGTCGATGACGAAGTTCGCGTCCGGGGTCACCGTGTACAGACAGCGCGCAGCACGGACACATCGCGATGACAGACCTGGAAGACGGGTCCTGATCAGCGAGTTCGTACACCGCTCGTGGCTCGTCGGGGTCGACGTCAAGCGACGCCGCATCGGCACTCGTCGGACGGTCGAGCTTCTCGTCTGCCACCTTGATCTCGTGCGTGCCGTCGATCGCAGGAAACCCGTAGAAGGCGTTGCCGTCCTTGAGGCCCCAGATGAACACCGGCATTGCGCCCGGTGTGTGGTCGATCGCGTCCGGACGCAACTCGAACCAGTTCAACACCTGCCGGTAGACGTTGAACAACTGGAGTCGATCCGCACCGACGAAGTCATGCACCCACGCGCCCACGGCAAGGACAACACGCTCGGCATCGAGCACGCCGCGGTCGGTGCGCACGTGGACGCCGCTGCTCGAGCGCTCGAGACCCAGCACTCGCTCGTCGCGGCGGATGTCGGCACCGAGGCGGGCGGCGACAGTGAGTTGCGCTCCGACGCAGCGTTCCGGGCGCACAAACCCGGCTGTCGGCTCGTAGTAGGCGGATTCAGAGCCGTCAACCCCGAACTGCGGAAAGCGGTGCTTGATGTCCGCCGCCGAGAGCAGTTCATGCGCGATCCCGTATCGGCGCGCGCAGGCGATGGTGCTCGCGAGGAACTCGTGGCGATGGTGACCGGCGGCCCCGCCACCGGCGTCCTCGACGACGAGCCCGCCGCATTGCGTGAGCAGATCCTCGCCGGTCTCGGCCTCGAGCTCTCGCCAGATCGCGTGCGACCGCTGCACGAGCGGCGTGTACGCCTCGCCCTCGCCGATCGCCTCGCGGGTGATGCGCGTATCCCCGTGGGTCGATCCATAGATGTGCGGCGGCGAGAAGCGATCGATCCCGACGACACGGATCCCGCGCCTCGCGAGTTGATAGAGGGTCGCCGCACCCGCAGCGCCGAGGCCGACGACGGCCACGTCATACGTGCTCACGGCCGCAGCCTACTACCCTGCGATGGTGACCCAGGATCACTACTTCAGCCCGGATCCGAAGGTGGCCTCGCACCCACGCACGTTCCGGGTGAATCTCCCGGACCTGAGCTTCGAGCTCGACACGGACCGTGGCGTCTTCGCGCACGGATATCTCGACGCCGGCACCGACCTCCTGCTTCGCACCCTCGGACCCATCCCCCCAGGTGAACTGGTCGACGTCGGTTGCGGCTATGGGGCGATCGCCATCACGCTGGCCCTGCGCAACCCCGATGCCCGGGTGTGGGCTGTCGACGTGAACCGCAGGGCCCTCGATCTGTGCGCGCGGAACGCCGAGCGCGCCGGCGCCGCGAACGTGGTCCCGGCCGAGCCGGACGCTGTTCCGGAACGTCTCAGGTTCGCTGCCATGTACTCGAATCCGCCGGTGCGGCTCGGCAAGCCGGCGCTGCACGAGTTGCTGCTCACCTGGATCGGACGGCTCCAGCCCGATGCTGCGGCGACGCTGGTGGTGCAGCGGCATCTCGGCGCCGACTCCCTCGCGGCCTGGCTGACGGGTCTCGGCCACCACGTGGAGCGGATTCGATCGAAGGCGGGGTACCGCATCCTCGAGGTGCATGCCGCCGCCGGAAGCCCCCATGATGGCAGCCGTGACCGCTAGCCCCGGCCTTGTCGGCTTCATCACGATCAACATCGATCCGGTCCTGCATATCGGTCCGATACCCATCCACTGGTATGGGGTCATGTATGCGCTGGCGTTCCTCGCCGCGTATCAGTTCGGGGTGCTGCCGTACGCGCGCAGACGCGGCCTCCCGAAGACGGTCGCCGAAAAGATCTGCGTCTGGACGATCATCTTCGGGCTGCTCGGCGGCCGCCTCTATTACGTCGTGCAACAGCCGAACCTCTGGCACGACTACATCCTCGACCCGATCAACATCATCGCGTTCTGGCAGGGCGGCATGGCCTTCTTCGGGGCGATCTTCGTGGGCTTTATAACGCTTGCGATCTGCGCGTGGAGGTACGGATACAACCCGTGGATCGCGCTCGACGGCGGTGTGCTGTTCGCAGTCGTCGGGCAGCCCATCGGTCGCATCGGCAACGTGATCAACGGCGACATCCTCGGTTCGCCGAGCACGCTTCCATGGGCCACCGCGTACTCGAATCCGGCGGCGGTCCTGCAGAGCGGTTTCAGCCTCTGCACGCCTGGTCACTGCATCGCGTATCAGCCCGCGGCGGTATACGAGGCGCTCGGAACCATCTGCATCGGCCTCGTCCTCCTCGTGCTCTTTCGGAGGAATGTCCGCGCCGGCGTGCTCGCGATCACCTATGTCGCGCTTTATGCGGTAAGCCAGTTGATCCTGTTCGAGTTCCGCAAGAGCGAGCCGCCCGGACCGCTCGGACTCCGCGAGGCGCAGTGGACGTCGATTGCCATTCTCGTCATCGCGGTACCACTGCTCTATCTGGTGTGGCGGCGCACCATCAATCGAACTCGAGAACCGCAGGCCCGACGAACCGGCTCCCGCGACAGAGCAGGCCGCGTCAACGTGATCCAGGCGCCCCTGCTGTACAGCCTGATCGGCTTCATCGCAGACGCGTTGACGGTGCTCATCATCGCTCGCATCGCCGTGTCGTGGCTCGGGCTCAGCCCGTGGCACCCCGTGGTGAAGTGGCTGCGCATCATCGTCGACCCGATCCTCGCTCCGTTCCGAAAAATCCTTCCGAATTTCAGTGGCATCGACTTCTCCCCGATCCTCGCGATCATCGTCATCTACTTCATCGCGCAGATCCTGCAGAATCTCGTCTTCGGATACACCACCGACCCGATTCAGGCCATCGAACTCCTGGTGGAAGAGCTGGTGGTCGATATCGCCATCGCCATTGCCATCATCGTGTTCGTGCGCATTTTGCTCGCGGTCTTTCACGCCGACCCGTGGCATCCGATGGTGCAGATGGTGCGCACGATGACGAACCCACTCGTCGCGCCCTTCGCGGGCCTGCAGCATGGCCGCTCCAGCGCGGGCCTCGACTATGCGGCGATCGCCGCGCTCGTCATGTACATCGTCCTGATCATCGTGATCAAGATCGTCTTCGGATTACTGCTCGGGCCGATCTAGCAAGCTCGCCGGTCAGCGCCGGGCGGCCGTGCGCTCGCGTTCCGGCGCGCGCACGCGGCGCATCTCGACGCGGTACGCGCCGTCTCCGACCACCAACTCCACGGCGCGCTCGAGCGCGGAACTCGGGTCAACGGCGAAGTCCACGCTGAGCGAGATCTCGTCGACACTCGTGCCCGAGTCGACGTGCAGGACCACCGCGCAATCGCCCTGGTGCTCCTCGAGCGCGTGACGCAGCGCGCCGAGCCGGCCGATCTGTGACGCCTTGACGCTGATGTGCACGGTGCTGTCCCGGCGCCATGTGGCGAGGCGTGGATCGTCATACGCGTACACCGCCTCCGCGAGGATCTGCGGTGGCTCGAGCTCGACGCGGTCCTCCTCCTCGCCGGGTACCGGGCTGCTCCCTGTGCTCGCGGTGCGGCCGGCCTCGACCTTGCCGCGCACCACGATCACGGCATCCGGTCGCAACGCCGCCACGCATTCCTCGAACACGCGAGCGAAGACGACGACCTCGACGCTGCCTGTCAGATCCTCGATCTGCAGCGCGGCCATGCGCTGCCCGGTGGTGCTTCGACGCGGCACGAACGTGCGCATATCGCGGATGGCGCCACCCACCTGGACGATGAGTCCGTCGAGATGCGCGCCGAGCTCGTTGATGGTGGTGTCGACGCGCTGCTGCAGCTCGCCGGCGATGCGGCGCAGCGGGTGATCGCTCAGATACATCCCGAGGAACTCGCGCTCCCAGCTGAGGCGCTCGTCCGCCGCGATGGCGAACGGCCCGTTCACGTCGCGGCCCTCGAGGTCATCGGCCGCGTGTGACACCGGCTCGATGAGGACGACCGTCTCGCCGAAGAGCGACGTCTGGCCCGACTCACGCTCGCGGCGGATCGTCGCCGCGCGATCGATCGCTCGGTCGAGCACCGCGAGCATCGCGCCGCGCTCGCCGAGTGAGTCGCATGCACCGCTGCGGATCAGCGCCTCAACGACACGCCGGTTGAGGTCGCGGCTGGAAACGCGCAGGCAAAGGTCGAAGAGCGACGCGAACGGTCCCGCCGCTTCGCGTTCCGCCACGATTTCTGCAGCAACGCGCTCACCGACGTTCTTGATGTGGCGCAGACCGTACAGGATCTCGCCCTGTTCCTCGTCGCCGAGGCTGAAGGCCGACGCGCTGCGGTTCACGTCCGGGGGCCGCACCACCAGGCCGCGCGCATGCGCGTCGAGGATGGACTGCTTCAGCCTGTCGAAGTTGTCCGCACGGCTGTTGAGCAACGCGGTCATGTACTCGCGCGGGTAATTCGCCTTGAGATACGCGGTCTGGTACGCGATCAATCCGTACGAGATGGAGTGCGCACCGTTGAACCCGTACCCGGCGAACAGCGCGATGAGCTCGAAGAGTTCCAGCGCGGTCTCCGGCGCCACACCGCGCGCAGCCGCGCCGCTGAGAAACTGCTCGCGTTGTTTCGCCATCTTGACCTTGTCCTTCTTGCCCATCGCGGCGCGAAGGATGTCCGCTTCACCGAGAGAGAATCCGGCCACTGCCGAGGCGATCTTCATCACCTGGTCCTGATAAAGGATCGCGCCGTACGTCTCCTTGAGAATGGGTTCGAGCTCGGGGAGCATGTACGTCACCGACTCCTCGCCACGTTTGCGCCGCATCCACATCCCGGTGGCGCCACCCTCGATCGGCCCTGGTCGGTTCAGCGCAACGGCGACGCCGAGATCTGCCAGGCAATTCGGCTGCATGTCGATGAGGATGCGTTTGGCGAACGTCGCCTCCATCTGGAAGATGCCGTGGCTGTCAGCCTTGCAGAGCAGTTCGTACGTCTTCGCATCATCGAGCGGGAGCCGATCGATGTCGATGTCGACGCCGCGATGTGCGCGGACCAGATCCGCGGCTTCTGCGATGACCGTGAGGTTGGACAGCCCGAGCAGGTCGATCTTGAGCAGTCCGATCTTCGACACGCCGTTCATGTCGAACTGCGTCACCGCGGTTCCGTCCCCGAGCGTCGAGCGTTGCAGCGGAACGATGTTGGCAAGTGGCTCGGAGCCGATGACAACCGCCGCCGCGTGCGTCGATGCGTTGCGACAGATCCCCTCGAGGCGGCGAGCGATGTCGATGATTCGCCTCGCCCAGTCTTCGTGCTCGTAGAGCTCGTTCAGCTCGCGGCTTTCCTTCAGCGCTCGATCGAGCGTGATGCTCACCACCTGCGGGACCAACTTCGCCAGCCGGTCGACGTCCGGGAGCGGCACATTGAGCACCCGTCCGACGTCGCGAATCGCCGCGCGGGCCGCCATGGTCCCGAACGTGATGATCTGCGCCACGCGATCGCGCCCGTACTTTTCCTGCACGTACGCGAGCACTCGCTCACGTCCGACGTCATCGAAGTCGATGTCGATGTCCGGCATCTGCACGCGTTCGCGGTTGAGAAAGCGCTCAAAGATGAGCCCGTACTGGAGTGGCTCGATGTCGGTGATGTGGAGCACGTAGCTGACCACCGACCCCGCGGCGCTGCCGCGACCCGGACCGACCCGTACACCGTCGGAGCGCGCAGCTTTGATGAGGTCCCAGACGATGAGGAAGTAGGCCGAGAACCCCGTCTCGCGAATGACATCGAGCTCCATGCCCAACCGCTCGCGAACCTCGTCATTGACGGCGTCCCCGTAGCGCTCCTGCGCGCCGGCCTCGCAGAGCTGAAGCAGATACGTGTCGGCGTTCAACCCCTCCGGGATTGGCGAATATGTCGGAAGCAGGTTCTGCCCCAAGGGAATCTCGACGTGGCAGCGGGCCGCGATGGCCACAGTGTTCGATACGGCCTCGTGGTACTCGGCGAATCGGTCGCGCATCTGCCGCGTGCTGGCGAGATAGTAATCCGGGCCGGACAGACGGAACCGCTTCTCGTCCTCCAGCCGAGCGCCGGTCTGGAGGCAGAGCAGGATGTCGTGCGCCTCGGCGTCCTCCGGCTTGATGTAGTGCGAGTCGTTGGTGGCGACGAGCGGCAACCCGGTGCGCCGGGCGATCTCGACGAGGCCCGCGCGGACGAGCTCCTCCTCCGGGATGCCGTGGTCCTGCAACTCGAGAAAGTAGTTGTCGTGCCCGAATATCTCGGCGTGCTGGCGTGCGATCGCCTCGGCGGCGTCCATGTCCCCGCGGACGATTGCCTGCGGCACTTCTCCGCCAAGGCACGCGGAGAGGCAGATCAACCCCTCGGCGTGCGCCGCGAGCAGCTCACGATCGATGCGCGGCCGGTAGTAGAACCCCTCGAGATGCGACGCGCTCACCAGCTTGATGAGGTTCCGGTAGCCGGTGTTGTTGCGCGCGAGCAGGATCAGATGGTTGGGATCGCGGTCCGCGCGGCCCTCACGATCCGTCCGTGAGCGCGGCGCCATGTACATCTCACAGCCGATGATCGGATTGAGCTTCGCCGCACGAGCCGCCGAGTAGAAATCGACGGCGCCGTAGAGCACCCCGTGGTCGGTGATGGCGATGGCCGTCTGCCCCATCGCCTTGGCCGTGTCCACGAGCTCGTTGACCCGCGACGCGCCGTCGAGCAGCGAGAACTCACTGTGGGTGTGCAGGTGGACGAAACCGCCGGTTTCGATCTCCTCGCCGGTCTCGGATGTCCCCTGCACTGTGCCTCCTGGCTGCGATGGATGGACGGCGAACAGACGTACGCTACCACTCCTCGGCGACCCGCCGCCGCTGTCACTGAGGGTACCGCTCAGCGGGTGCCGGAGGTCTCCGAGAAGTCGTTCGAAGCGGCCTCACCGGACCGTGTGAGCGCCACCACCAACTCGACGTGATAGGTCTGCGGAAACATGTCGACGACGTCGAGCAACTCGATCTCGTACGGACCTGATGCGACCAGCGTGTGCAGGTCGCGCGCGAGCGTCGCGGGGTCGCACGAGACGTACACGACGCGCTCCGGCCCGGCGAGCGCGAGCCATCCGTTGACACGGCCCGAACACCCTGCGCGAGGTGGGTCGAGGATGACGACATCCGCCATCTCCGCGGCACCGACGCGCGGCAGCGCATCCTCCACCGGCGACAGCACGAAATGCATACGGTCGGACACGTCATTCACGCGAGCGTTGAGCACGCCGAGTTGCGCCGCGCCGCGATTGCTCTCGATGCACACGACCTCGCGCGCGTCGGCCGCGAGATGGCACGCGAGCACGCCGATGCCGGCGTACGCGTCGACAACGCGCAGCCCGGCGTGGCCGCCGAGCGCATCGATCACGCACTGATAGAGCACATCCATCTGCGCCCAGTTGACCTGGATGAACGCGTCCGGCGTCACCCGAAATGTCATCCCACGCCAGCGAAGCGTCGTTGACGTCGTGCTGACGCGGCCCCCGTCCGGAAGATCGAGGCCTCCTTCGAGCGCGCCACTCGCCAGACCCTTTGCCGGTTTCGCGTGGATGAGCAACTCCTGGCCCGCCTCGCCCACCGTCAGGTGCAACGTGCTGAGCGCGTTGGTGGCACTCGAGTTGAGGAGACCGCGCAGCGCAGGCAACGCCGTCGCGATACGCGAGTGATGGATGAGGCAGTCGTCCACCGCGATCGGGCGCCAGCTCCTCGCCCGGTTGAAGCCAAGCGCGGGCGCCGTCGTATCGGTTCCCGGAATGACATGAAACTCACCGCGAAGGCGATAGCGCCACGGATCCTGGACCGGGTGCATGCGCGGCTCCGGGTGTGGGATGTGCTGCCGGTGCAACGCATCGAGGACGATGTCGCGTTTGAGCTCGACCTGGTGCTGATACGTGATGTGCTGCAGCTGACAGCCGCCGCATCGGGGCACGTACGGACACGGGGGGGTGACTCTGTGCGGCGACGCCTCGAGCACGCGCACCACTTCCGCAAAGGACGTCGATCCCTTCCGATACCGCACCGAAATCTCAACATCCTCGCCGGGGATGCCACCCTCGACAAGCATCGTCGCGCCACGCTCGTCGTGCGCAAGGCACAGTCCACCATGGACCATGCGTCCGAGACGCACCTGGGTTACTGCTCCGAGAGCCGGTCGCGGAGGAGTCGGTTCACCAGCGGCATGTCGGCCTTGCCGCCGGTGGCGTCCTTGACGGCGCGCATCAGCTGGCCGAGCGCCTGCTGTTTGCCGGCGCGGAAGTCCGCTGCGGCTGCGGGGTTCGCGGCGATGGCGGCATCGACGAGCGCGGTGAGTGCCGCCGCGTCGCTGACCTGGGCAAGCCCACGTTCGTTGACAAGCTTCTCTGGGTCGCCGCCGGACACGTAGAGCTCGGCGAGCAGTTCCTTCGCCGTAGGACCGTTGATGGTGCCGCCCTCCACGAGACGGAGCAGGCCGGCCAGGCCGTCAACGCCGAGGCCACTTTGCTGCAAAGGCACATGATGTTCGTTGGCCAGCGCAGCGACGTCGCCGGTCTGCCAGTTGGCGGCAAGCTTGGCCGGAACACCGGCGGCAACAAGCGCCTCAAAGGTGTCGGCGTCCTCGCGGGTGTCGGTGAGGACGGAGGCGTCATACGGCGTCAACCCGTACTGCTGCTGGAAGCGCTGGGCACGGGCATCGGGCAGTTCCGGCAGTTCGGCGCGAACCCTCGCCACATACTCCGTGCCGAGTCGAAGCGGCGGCAGGTCGGGTTCCGGGAAATAGCGATAGTCGTGGGCCTGCTCTTTGCTGCGCTGCGAGATCGTGCGGCCCTGTGCCTCCACCCAGCCGCGTGTCTCCTGCACCAGCGTGCCACCCGCATCGAGCACGCCGGTCTGCCGCTCGATCTCCAACTCGAGCGCGTGCTGCACAGCGCGGAACGAGTTCATGTTCTTGACCTCGACCTTCACGCCCAGTTCCGGGTCGCCCGGTACGCGCAACGAGATGTTGGCGTCGCAACGGAACGATCCCTTCTCGAGATTGCCGTCATTGACGCCGATGTACATGAGAATCTGACGCAGCCGAACCAGGTATTCGCGCGCTGCCTCCGGGGTGCGGAGGTCCGGTTCGCCCACGATCTCCATGAGCGGGACGCCACAGCGGTTGAGGTCGATGAGCGACGATGTGGCACTCTGCAACACGTCGCCCGCGTGATGCATCGTGCCCGTGTCCTCCTCGAGATGGACGCGGGTGATGCCACAGCGAACCGTCTCCCCGCCGAGCGGAAACTCGAGCACCCCGTTGATGGACAGCGGAAGGTCGTACTGGGAGATCTGATATCCCTTGGGCAGGTCCGGGTAGAAATAGTTCTTACGGTCGAATTTCGTGAAAGGCGGGATGTCGCAGTGCAACGCCAGAGCGGTGCGAACCGTGAACTCGACGGCCTGCTCGTTCATCGTCGGCAGCACTCCCGGCATGCCGAGGCACACCGGGCAGGTGTTCTCGTTCGGCGCCGCGTTGATGTAATCCGCGGGGCACGTGCAGAACATCTTGCTGCGCGTGAGCAACTGCGCGTGCACCTCGAGGCCGATCACCACCTCGTAGCGCCCGGTCGCGGTTCCTGGGAGCGTTGCTGCCTCGGTCATGCGGCCGCTTCCGCGTACGGCGATGGCATCGTGTGGAACGTGGTCGCCTGCTCATAGGCGTGGGCCACTCGAAAGACTCGCGAATCCTCGAATCGCGGCGCGATGACCTGCAGTCCGACAGGAAGTCCGTCAACGAACCCGCAGGGCAACGACATGCCCGGGATGCCGGCGAGGTTGGCGGGAAGCGTCACCACGTCGCACATGTACATGGAGAGCGGATCATCGCGCGAGCCCATCGGGAACGCGACGCTCGGCGATGTCGGGCACACGATGGCGTCGACGTCTTTGAAAACCGTCTCGAATTCCTGGCTGACGAGAGTGCGCACCTTCTGCGCCTGACGGTAGTACGCGTCGTAATAACCGCTCGAGAGCGCGTACGTCCCGAGCATGACCCGGCGTTTGACCTCGTTGCCGAACCCCGCGTCGCGCGTCTGCAGGTACATGTCGGTGAGCGACGGCCGCTCGACGCGGTTCCCGAAACGCACGCCGTCATAGCGAGCGAGGTTGGACGAGCACTCCGCCGGAGCGATGATGTAGTAGACGCTCAACGCAACATCGGTGCTCGGCAGCGAGACTTCGTGCAGGGTCGCGCCCTGGCTTTCGAGCACTCGAAACGCGGTCTCGACCGCTGCGCGGACACCGGGCTCCGTGCCGGCGCCGAGATACTCGCGCGGGATCCCAAACCGCATTCCGGCAACCCCGGCGCGCAGCGATGCGAGCGGATCGTCAACCGCACGAGGGTCCGAGGTGCTGTCACGCGGGTCGTGCCCCGCAATCGCCGAATACACGAGCGCGCAATCCTCGACAGTGCGTGTGAAAGGACCGATCTGGTCGAGCGACGAAGCGAAAGCGATGAGCCCGTATCGCGACACGCGACCGTACGTCGGCTTGAACCCGACCACACCGCACAACGCCGCCGGCTGGCGGATGGAGCCGCCGGTGTCGGTACCGAGCGAATAGGGAACCGATCCCGCCGCGACCGTGGCCGCACTGCCACCGCTGCTCCCACCCGGCACCCGCTCGATATCCCAGGGATTCCCGACCGGTCCAAACGCCGAGTTCTCGGTGGAGGAACCCATCGCAAATTCATCGCAGTTGGTTTTGCCGATGCACACCGCCCCTGCATCAAACAAATGCTGAACAGCGGTTCCCGTGTAGGGCGGTTTGAATCCCTTGAGCATCTTCGATCCCGCGGTGGTCTCGATGCCGTCGACGCAGAGCACGTCCTTGAGCGCCATGGGAATGCCGCACAACGGCGAGGCCGTGTCGGGATGTTCCTCGAGCGTGCGCGCGGCTGCATCGGCCTGCTGCTCCGCAAGCTCGCGCGTCACCACGAGATACGCATTCAAGTCTTTCTCGCTTTTCTCGACGTGCGCCAACGCGTCGGCAAGGAGCGCGCGCGGTGTCGTAGTCCCGTCGCGCAGCGCAGCGGCGAGATCGGTGATCGTGTTACGTGTCAAGATCGTTGCCCTGAATGGCGCCGACAACGAAATAGCTCCCGTCTGTCACTGGCGCATTGCGCAGTGCGGCAGCGGCACCGATCGGCGGCTCTGGCACGTCAGCCCGCATCACATTGACAAGATCACCGACCTGCGCAGTCTCCGCGAGCTGCGAGGTGTCGACCTCCTGCAGCCGCGCGATATGACCGAGGATCGCTTCCAGCTCGCCGAGCAGTCGGCCTTTCTCCGCGTCGCTCAGGCCTAGACGGGCAAGCATCGCAACGTGATCGACCTCGTCCCGAGAAAGTGTCATGGAGCGGCTATTATCCCGGCCGCTCGCTATTCAAGCGGCAGCCAGGTGAGGACGGTCTGCTCCGTCGGCGCGAATCCGGCAGCGAGATAGGCCGCAAGCGCCGCCTGGTTGTCGCCGCGGGTCCAGACGCACGCGAACGTGACCTCACGGCTGCGGATGAGATCCATCGCGCCGGCCATGAGCCGGTGCGCGACGCCCTGGCCACGTCCTTCGGGTCGGACGTACAACTCCGCAACCTCCGCCTCGAGCCCGGTTCCCGGGTCGAAGAGGACGACCCAGCACAGCCCGATCGCCTCGCCGTCTGCGCCACGTGCAACCAGAATGTGGTTCTCGCCGGTGAATCGGGGAGCCGTACGAAACCGTGCGCTCAGCTGCTCAGCAGTCTCCTCGGGATGGTCGTAGTGCCGCTGCTCGGCGAGCGCGAGGTCGACGAGCATTGCCTGAACCTGGACGTCGTCGTGGTCGGCAAGTCGCTCGATGCGGACGTCGTCGAGATCTCCCATACGCAGCCATTGTGGCTGCTCAGGGCGCTGCGACCCCGCTGCCCACGGCGACGCCGCCGGCGCTCCCTGCGCTCCCCGAACCGCCGCCGCTGACACCGTTGCAGATCGTGGGGGACTCCGCGACGGGAGCGCCCAGCGGCGACTTCGGTGTCACAACGGGCTCGCACGGCAAACCGGGAGGAACGCTCACCGGCGACGGAACGGGGAAGGTCACGCTCGGTCCCGAGGTTCCCCCGCGCTGGGTCCAGTCGGAGCCGTCCCACGTCCAGGTCTGGTCATACAGCCCGGTCGCATGCCCCGTCACGCCGTACCCGCCGAACATGACCACCTGCCCGCTCGCGCCGTCGTACGCCGACGCCGCGCCGCTCTCGATCGGGGGCGTGGTGCCGGGATGTAGCTGCTTCCAGGTACCCGTCCAGACCCATGTGGTTCCGTCGCCTGCCAGCGCGACGTCACTGTGCGTCGCGGCATCACCGACGAAGACAACACCTGACGTGAAGGGGCCATCCCGATACGTGGCGACCTGTTTCCACGCCGAGCCATTCCAGATGCTCTCGGTCCCCGTGCAGCATGCCGACGACTGTGCGGGTGTGGGCACACCCGCGACGCAGTCCTGGCAGGGCGGTGACGGGACCGGCGCGATGAAGTCGCCCCCGCTGAACGTGGCGAGCTTGCCGCTGACCGCGTCGTCGATGATCGACTCGCCCACCAGATCGAACGCCGAGGCGCCGGCTGCCGGGGTCATCTCCTTCCACTCGTGTCCGGTCCAGGTCCATGCGGGGGCGACCACGGGAAGGAACGGGCACATCGGCTGCCCATCCGGGGTTGCGGTGCTCTGCAGCGGGCACGCGAGGTCGGGCTGAGCGACACCCACGGCAGGCTCCGCGAACGGCCCGCGCGTCAGCAGCACAACGCGTCCGGCGACAGGATCGGTTGCGAGGGTCGCGCTCCCGAACTCGGCGAGTGGCGTCGACCCGGAGAACTTCGACCAGGTGCTGCCGTTCCAGAGCCACGTGGCCGCTTTCGGCGCGAGGCTGGCGCCGCACGAAGACGAGCTCACCGTCGTTCCCGTTGCATTCGCCGTGGCAGTGGGGACTGGAGCGATATCAGGGAGCGTGGGCGGAGGAACCGTGGTCTTCGAACTCGAGGACCCGGATGACCCGGATCCGGATGACCCGGATCCGGATGAGCCGGACCCGGACGAGCACGCGATGGGCAGCTCAACGCCTGACGGCTGCGACGTGCCCACCAGGATCACGTCGCGGGTCACCGGGTCGTATGTCATCTGGGCGTCGTTCAACGCGGGGGGTGACGTCTGGGGATGCGCCTGCGTCCAGGCGGAGCCGTCCCAGATCCAGGTGTCGGCCAGGTTCCGAGACCTGTTCTGACCACCGAAGAGAACGATGGATTGCGTGGCCGCGTCGTACGCCATCGCGGCGCCGCTCCGCGCGGATGGCTGTCCGGCGCCCGGAGCCGATCCATTGCCGGCGACGGCGCGGATGCCGAACACCGCTCCAAGGGCTGCGCCGATGACCACGACGACGCCGATGCCGACAACCGGTCGAGGCCACCGCGAGGCCGGTGCATCACTACTCATGGCGGTGAGACGCATTCGGGACGCCGCGGGTTCCCAAGCGCGCCACCTCCGTAGACTTGAGCGACGGATGACCGATACAACCTCCCCTCCGAAGAACCCCGACCGGCTCGAGCTCGAGCAACTCACCGCCCTCCAGCCCGGCCTCGCGCGACTCATGCCCGAGATCGGGGCGCGATTCTGGAAGGCCTTCTACGCGGCGCAGGCCGCCAACTGGCCACTTGCAAGCTGGCAGCTGCGTGAGATGCGCAAGCTCCTCCGTCTCTGCGAGGTGACCCGGCCGAAGTACACGGACGACATCGAGGAATGGATCGCCGATGACCTCGACCCCCTGATGGCGGCGCTGGACGCTCACGACTTCGCGGCGTTCGAGAAGCGCTATCACGAGTCCGTCGACTTCGCGAACGAGCTGCACCGGCGCTGGCAGAAGGAGTGGATCGTCTGGAAGCTCCCTGAGACGCCTCCGCCGGATCTGGATCTCACACCAAGAGGCTAGCCACGACGTCGGACCGCGATCGCATGATGGCGTCGCTGATCGAGCACGGAATTCGCTCGCCGGCCGTGCTCCATGCCATGGCGGGGGTGCCCAGAGAGGAGTTCGTGCTCGAGGAGGACCGTGCCCGGGCCTACGCCGACCGGGCGTTGCCGATCGATGCCCCGGGGCAGACCATCAGCCAGCCGCTTATGGTTGCGGCCGTCGTGGAGGCGCTCGAATTGCACGCGGGCGACAGCGCCCTCGACGTGGGCACCGGGTCCGGCTACCAGGCGGCGGTGATGGCCGCCTGCGGCGCGCACGTGGTGAGCATCGAACGGGTTTCCTCGCTCGCGCGGTCGGCCGCGGAACGCTTGCGCCGTCTCGACTTCGATGTCGAGGTGGTCGAAGGCGACGGAACCCTTGGCGTCCCGGAGCGTGCGCCGTTCGACGCCATCGCGGTGGGAGCTGCCGCACCTCGCCTGCCGGTCGCGCTGGCCCGGCAGCTGGTCGAGGGCGGGCGCCTCGTGGTGCCGATCACCGACGGCACGGACGGCGAGCAGCTGACCCGGCTCCGACTGGTCGGCGGCCGCTGGGTCACCGAATCGCTCGGCCCCTGCCGCTTCGTCCCCCTCATCGGCGCCGACGGGTATCAGGAATCCGAGCCGGGCTGACCGCCCTTGGAGACAGACGCGCCCGCCGGAACCCGGAACATCCTGATCCGCGACGCACCGCCCGAACGCTCCACGGCCTGCGTCGATGCATCACCGAACGCCGACGACAGGACGATTCCGACCTCCTGGTTCCCCGGTGGGCGGTCGAGCTCGGGTCGCGAGAGCGTCACCGCGTATTGATCGATGCCGTCCGGCCGGTTCGGGTAGCGGGAGCGGGTGACGCTGACTCGGAGCCCGAGCTCGCGCAAATCGAGCTGGTGGCGTCCTGGGGCGCGGAGCGCGTCGGGGTTGAGGTAATCCTCGTCGGCGCGGCGGCGCAGGTCGACCAGCTGCTCCTCAATCGGTCGGGAATCATCCATCCCTCTACGTTTAGCATGTCGGCTGCGCGAGGTATTCGATAAGGGCGTCCCGTAGACGCTCAAACGAACATCCTGAGTTATCAGTCCCCGGAGGACCCCCACATGGCAAAGACTGTCGGTATCGATCTCGGCACCACCAACAGCGTGGTGGCAGTGATGGAGGGCGGCGAGCCCACCGTCATCGCGAACGCCGAGGGCGGCCGCACCACCCCGTCGGTCGTCGCATTCACGCGCACCGGCGAGCGCCTGGTCGGGCAGCTGGCCCGTCGTCAGGCTGCTGTCAATCCAGAGAACACCGTCTACTCGATCAAGCGATTCATGGGCCGCCTGCTCAGTGAAGTGAGCACCGAGGCCAAGCAGGTCCCGTACAAGGTCGTGGCCGGCAAGGACGGCCGTGCCGAGGTCGAGGTCAACGGCGAGAACTACACGCCGGAGCAGGTCTCCGCGATGATCCTGCAGAAGCTCAAGACCGATGCTGAGGCGTATCTCGGCGAGAAGGTCACCGACGCGGTGATCACGGTTCCCGCGTACTTCAACGACGCACAGCGCCAGGCGACGAAGAACGCCGGCCAGATCGCGGAACTCAACGTCCTGCGCATCATCAATGAGCCCACGGCGGCCGCGCTCGCGTACGGGCTCGAGAAGAAAGAGAACGAGAAGATCCTCGTGTTCGACCTCGGCGGCGGCACGTTCGACGTGTCGATTCTCGAGGTGGGAGAAGGGGTTTTCGAGGTCAAGTCCACCAACGGCGATACCCACCTCGGCGGCGACGACTACGACCGGCGCATCGTCGACTGGCTCGCCGACGAGTTCAAGAAGGACCAGGGCATCGATCTCCGTGGCGACCGCCAGGCCCTCCAACGGCTCACCGAGGCTGCCGAGAAGGCAAAGATCGAGCTCTCGCAACGTCAGGAGACCGAGGTCAACCTGCCGTTCATCACCGCGGACGCGTCCGGCCCGAAGCACCTCGCGATCACGCTGTCGCGCAGCAAGTTCGAGCAGCTCACCGACGATCTCACGTCGCGCTGCCGCGGACCGTTCGAGTCGGCGCTCAAGGACGCGGGCTTGACCGCGCAGGAGCTCGACGAAGTGATTCTCGTCGGTGGATCGACGCGCATGCCGGTCATCCAGGAGCTCGTCAAGAGCTTCACCAACAAGGAGCCGCATCGTGGGGTGAACCCCGATGAGGTGGTCGCAGTCGGTGCGGCAATTCAGGCCGGCGTGCTCAAGGGCGAGGTCAAGGACGTGCTCCTCCTCGACGTCACGCCGCTGTCGCTCGGGATCATGACCGAGGGCGAGGTCAACACCAAGCTGATCGAGCGCAACACCACCATTCCAACCGCCAAGACGCAGGTGTTCTCGACAGCGTCTGACAGCCAGCCGTCCGTCGAGATCGTGGTGCTCCAGGGCGAGCGCCCGATGGCGCGCGACAACCGCATTCTTGGCACGTTCACCCTGGACGGCATCCCGCCGGCGCCGCGTGGCATGCCGCAGATCGAGGTCGGTTTCGACATCGACGCCAACGGCATCCTCAATGTCAGCGCCAAGGATCGCGGCACCGGCAAGGAGAACAAGGTCACCATCACCGGTTCGACCACCCTGCAGAAGGATGAGGTCGAGCGCATGGTGAAGGAAGCCGAGGTGCATGCTGACGAGGACCGCAAGCGGGCCGAGTTGGTCGAGACCAGGAACCGTGCGGATCAGCTTGCATACCAGGCCGAGAAGGCGCTCGCGGATGCGGGTGACAAGGTGCCGGCCGAGCTGCGCACCGACATCGAGGCCAAGGTCAAGGCAGTTCGTGACGCAATTGCCAGTAACAACTCGGACGCCATCAAGAAGGCGCACGACGACCTTGCATCGTCGATCCAGAAGATCGGCGAAGCCGTATACGCGCAGACCCAGCAGGCACAACCCGGCGCGGGCGAGCCGCATGCGGGCAACGGCGACGGCGGAGCTCCCGAGGGGAGCGACGGCGCGCACGGTGCTGATGGCGCAGGCGCGGACGACGTGGTCGACGCCGAGTTCAAAGAGGTCTAGGCCCTTCCCGAAGGGACGCGGGATGCGCCTGGCGAGAACGCTTCGCCAGGCGCATCGCTGTGTCTGGCGATCTCTCAGTCCGGCCCCTTCGACTGCGTCGCGTCCCGACCCGCTGGAGTCGGCGAACCTAACGCCTGGGAATCGTGTCCTGGATCGACGCTGAAGTCGGCGGGGACGGCATGGCACCAGGCGGCAGGCCCGAGACGGTCGTTGTCTGCGGCTGACCTCGGCCGCGTGGGCGTCCCCGCGGGGCTCCGCGACGGAACGCGGCCCGAAGCAGAATCGGGATGGCCGCCGCGAAGAACCCGGTAAAGAAGGTCAGCCCGTTTGGTAGCTCATTCTGGTGTGCGAGACCCAGGTAGCAGAACAGGGCGGTGAGGAAGGCGAAGAGGATCACCAGGCCCATCCCGACCACGAGGACGACCTCCTGGTTGCGTTCGTGCACCACGGGGTGGTCGGGCCGGCGTGCCTGGAGCACTCGATAGATGTTCAGCGCCGTCCAGGAGTTGAGCATGATCCCGCTGACGAAGGCAAGGATGGTGATCGTCCAGCGGAACTGGGTGAGATGCTCGACGATGAACGCGGCGATGTTGACCACGATCAGCGCCAGCGGCGTCAGCGCCCCGATGATCGGGATCGTCCAACGCTTCAGCCAGGGGCCGAGCCCGTGCCGCTCTGGATCCTCGATCACTTTGTTCACGGAGCGACGGCGTCCAAACGGCATGTCATAAGCCTACGGGTCTCGGAGCGTTCGGGAACACCCAGTTTCGAGGCGGATCGAGGGTGTTCGTCACTGCCCCGTTGCCGGACTGCGAGCGGTCACCCGAACTCGGTGCCGCCGCTCCCCACCTAGGCTCGATCAAATGGGTGCGCGTGGATCGGGCGGTCACTTTGCCCGCCGCAGGTTCGGCCTGCGAACCAGCCTTGCCGGCCGCCTGCTCGCGGGCGGCATTGTCTTCACTGCGCTCCTTATCGCGGGGGTCAGCGGGTTCCTGCTCGTGAGCCGGTCCCAGCAGACCAACGCCGGGGCGCTCTCCAACGCCGATAACCGGGCGGGTGTCGCCAGCCAGCTCATCTCCCGGGTCATCCAGCCGCAGGCGCAGTACGCAGCCACGAACACGGCGTCCCTCACGTCAATGCAACTGGCGCTCTCCAGCGCCAGTCAGGCCACGCTGGTCGCCGCCGAGTTCACGGACCGCCGCGTGGTGGACGTTCAGGGGCTCGACGTGGTCATCCTGAGCACCAGCGGCGCCGTGCTCTACACGAGCGAGTGCGACACCACCACGGCTGCCGGCGCTACAACGCACCCTGCGACCGCTGTCTGCGAGCAGAACGCTGGTGGCCACGTCACGAGCGGCCTCGGTTCGGTTCGCGCAGCCCTTCAGATTGCGGCGCTGGCTGCCTGTCAGCAGTCGCGAACTGTTATCGCCGCGAGCCCTGCGATTGCCGCACATTGCCCATCGGGGGTCGAGGGCGTCGAACTTCTCGGCGGCGGAGTGCCTGCGCTCGACGTGGCAGTTCCTGTGTACAACGTCCAGGCGGGCACGTACGCGCCACTCGGCGTGGTCGTGTACAGCGCGCCGCTGCAGGTGCAGTTCGAGCGCTTCGGCCCGGTCATCGGCTACACGCCGGTGTTCATCGGAGCCGGAGCCGACAGCCGCGTGGTCCGCTACGCCGGCAGCGAATACACGCCTGATTCAGCTGCTGTCCCGTCGGGAGTCGCTCAGCAACTCGCCGATCACGCGAATCCGGCCTCGAACTCAATCGCCGCGCATGCCATCTACACGGTGCCCGGCGTGGGCGCGGTTGCCGGCAGCTTCGAACCACTCACGGCGCCCGGCGGAACGACGGTCGCGGGCTACATCGGCGTCGAGGTCCCGGTTGCGCTGTTCGCCGCAGCCACCGCACAGGATGAGGACACCATCGCGGAGATCGCGGTGACGGCGCTCATCGTCGTCAGCGTGCTGGTATTGCTCTTCGTCGATCGATTCGTGCGCCGCCCGGTCTCGCGCCTCGAGCGCGGCGTGGAGCGGATCGCCGCCGGCGACTACACCACGGACATCGCCGTCACGTCGCGCGACGAATTGGGACGCCTCGCCGCGGGCGTCAACAGCATGCGCGAGCAGATCGCGGGGTACATCAGGCACATCGATGGGTCGGTCGGCCGCCTGCAGGACGTGTCGCGCGCGCTGACGATGACGACAGGCGGGATCGAGCAACTCCAGGATGCAGTGCTCGGCGCCGCCGACGCGATCGCCGGTGGATCCGCGAGCGCGACGATGTACACAAAGCGCGGGACCGAGATTCTGCGCATGCGTAGCCGTGGGCCGGTGATCCCCGACATGGTGGACGCGATGTCCGTGGATGAGCTCGCCGCGGGCCGCAGTGTTCGCCTCGATGCAGGAGGACGCCCTGCCATCGCCGTGCCGATGCTTTACCAGGAATCACTCACCGGTGTGCTGCTCGTCGCGTCGGACCGGCCCGTCGCGGAGAGCGATGAACGCGCGCTGACAACTCTTGCCAACAACGCCGCCGTTGCGATCGAGAACACCCGAACCCTCGAACAGGAGCGTGAGGCGGTGCGGCGCCTCAGCGAGTTGAACCAGTTGAAGAGCGACTTCCTCGACACCGCGCAGCACGAGTTGCGCACGCCCGTGCTTGCGATCCAGGGGCAGATCGAGCTGCTCAACGTCGCGTGGCACAAATGGGACGACGCAACCAGGCTCGACATCGTGCGCGACATCGACATCTCGGTGAAGCTGCTCGGTGAGACCGTCGAGAACGTCGTCGACTTCGCGCTCGTCAACTCGGACACCATCGACGTGCGCATGGCGCCGGTGGAGATCGACGGCGCGATTCGCGATGCCGCCAACGACGTGCGCCGTCACTTCAAGGACGCTCTCCCCGTCGAGCTCGTCATCGACGTGCGCGGCAAGCCGGTCGTCAACGCGGACCCGTTCCGGCTTCGTCAGGTGCTTCGTGCGCTCATCGACAACGCGGTCAAGTTCACACCGGAGGGCGGCCACGTCAAGGTCACTGCGCGCCCCGAGAAGGGCGCGGGCGCGTGCAAGATCGAGGTGATCGATGATGGCATCGGCATCAGCGCCGAAGCGATTCCGCGGCTGTTCGACCGCTTCTACCAGGAGGACAACAGCCGCACGCGCCGCCACGGCGGAATGGGCATGGGGCTCGCGCTCGTGCGGCGTCTCTGCGACGCGCATGGAGCCACGGTGAAGGCGCATAGCGACGAGTTGGGTGGCAGCCAGTTCACGATTCTCTGGCCGCTTGCAGACATCACTGCCGATCCGGAACCGGCGGACCTGATGTTCGAAGCCGTCTCGGTGACGAACACCTAACAAGGGCCGCCGCTCGGGGCAGCCAGGCTCAGCGCGCTGCGAACGCAGCCAGACCCGGGCCGACACTCGAAGCAGGCAGTCCATCCTCGAACACCACAGTGTTCGTACGCACCGAAGTGATGCGCGGACCCGGAAGCACGATGCCCGCGAGATTCAAGGGATCCGTGGCCGATGTGCGAATGACCTCGCCGGATCGTTCGCGGCGGCGTACCTCGCGCAGCTGATCGACTGCCTCCGGCAGCGCGAACTGCTCGCCGGCGAAACCGGTGACGAATCGTCCGCCGCGCGCGGTGCCACGCGCTTCCATGCGGCGCAACGCCCAGACGATGTCGCGCCACGGCAGCGCGATCGTCTCGCGCGCCACGACATCGCGGAACACGACACCCCAGCGCACGAGCAACTGCTCGGCGATCGCCTCGGCGAGCGCATCGTGCTCGGCTACCGATGACACACGCGGCACGAGCGACCAGCGGCCTTCACCCGATGAATATCCGCTGACGCCATGGCGGAGGCCGCGATGGTACGGACGCGAGCGCCCGAGTCTTCGGCTCACGAGCAGACGGCGCACGGCGCTGAATCCGTCCGCCGTGAGCAGACCGCGCGCAACGCCATCCCAGAGCGCGTCCTCGACCTCGCTGGGCAGCCGGCGCGACAGCGTGACGATGTCATTGGTGAACAAGGCGCCGTTCTCGCGCAGCGCATCGAGCACATCGAGTGTCGCGCCGGATGTCGGCTCAACGGGTTGCGCGTCGCCGCGCACAGACTGCAGCAGCCAGGGCAGATCCGAGCGCATCACGAGCGTGACCGGGGTCGCGCGCGATGCCGAACTGCTGCTCCGCTGCGACGTGCCCGGATCCGCGTCCTCGCGAACCTTCAGGCGGGCCCATGCAACCTCGCCGGACATGCAGAGTTCGTCGAGCCACGCGCTGCGGTATCCGGACACGCGGCTCGGGAGCACCGTCTCCTCCCACACGCCGGCTGGAATCTCGAATCCCTGCAACTGCGCGATGGTCGCGGCAACACCCGCGCGGCCCTCGCGCTGCGTGCCAGGAGCAACGCGTTGCCAGCGGAGCAGGAATCGCATGAAGTCCTGCGGCGTCACCGGCTCGATCTCCGCGCGGAGGCGGTGCTGCGTGTACGAGTGGATGCGGACCAGGAGACGGCGCGCGCAGTACTGGTCGTCCTCGACCGCGGGATCGAAGTGCCCGCGTATCGCGAACCCTTCGCCTTCGAGCATGGCGAGCCCGACGGCGATCTCGGTAGCGCCGAGACTCGTCAGCTCGCGAAGCGCCTGCGCCGTCATCGGCCCGCTCACTTCGAGGGGGCCGCGCAGGAGCGCGGTGACAACTGCATCGGGTTCGAGTGCGCCTTCGACGAGTGCGGGAGGAAGGGAGAACGAACTCGGGTTGCGTTGTGCATCCGGCCACAGCCGCTCCACGCTCGACAGTCGCTCGGCCGCGCACCAGAAGGCATCGGCGCCGTGCCGGACCGTCAACGCTCTGCCTCGCTCGGCGAGCTGTTCGAATGACGCCGTCCACCGCTCGACGGGTCGCATGACGACCAAGGAGACGAGCAGGTCGTGTAACTCGTCGTGATCGCGAGGATCCGGCGCCGCCTCGCCACGGACGCGCGCGATCGCGTCCGGATCAAGTGCGGCGAGGTCGCGCGCCTCGACGGGAAGACCGCGGCGCAAGGTGATCGCGCGGCTCCGCCGCTCTTCCAGCGGCGCGTCGTCGAGGAACGTGTACGGCCTGCCGTTGACGATCTCATGCGCAAGCGGCGATGGCTCGACGGTATCGCGGAAGCTGATCTGGACTTCCTTTCGCTCGATGCGCACCACGAGTTCGCGGAGCGAGTCGACGTCCATCACCTCGTGGAGGCAGTCGTACATCGTCTGATTGACGAGCGGATGATCGGGCGCCTCGAACGGCCCGGTCGGGTTCTCGTTCTGGCACGCGACCAGCTGCGGGAAGACGGCGCCCATGATGTCGTCCAACTCGAGGCGCTGAATCGGCGCCGGGTTCTTGCGCCCGCCCTTGAAGCGCAGCACAGTGAGCGAGCGATTGAGATTCCAGCGCCAGCGCACGGCCCACATCGGCGCGAAGATCGCGGCCTTGCGGAGTGTCTCCTCAACCGTGCTGGACGACAGGAATTTCGGAATGTCCTCGAGCGGAAAACTATGCTGCGGACCGAGTGAGAGCAGCACGCAGTCGTCACTCGCGGCCGCCTGCAACTCGAAGTCGAATGTCGCGCAGAAGCGCTTGCGCAACGCGAGGCCGAGCGCGCGATTGACGCGGCCGCCAAATGGGGCATGGACGACCAACTGCATGCCGCCGCTGTCGTCGAAGAAGCGTTCGAGGACGATGTGTTCCAGTGTTGGCACCACGCCGAGCGCGGTTCGTCCCGCTGCGAGATAGCGAACGACCATCGCGGCAACGTCGTTGTCGACACCGGCTCGCTGCTCGACCCACGTGATCGCTTCGTCCGCCCCGCCTTCGGCGAGCAATGCCTCGACGCCGCTGCGGAGATCGGAAACCTCTCGCGAAAGTTCCTCGGTGCGCGCAGGTGCCTCGCCGAGCCAGAAGGGAACCGACGGTGGCGCACCGTGCGCATCCACCACTCGCACCGTTCCCGCAACCACACGGCGGATCTTCCACGACGTGCTGCCGAGCAGGAATATGTCGCCCGCCGATGACTCGATTGCCCAATCCTCATTCACCGTGCCGATGAATGTGTCGTCGGGCTCGGCAAGCACGCGGTAATCACCGGTCTCCGGGATCGCACCGCCGGAGGTCAACGCTGCCAGGCGCGCGCCCCGGCGAGCGCGCACCTCACCGTTGATCTGATCGCGATGCAGGTACGCCGCAACCCGGCCGCGTCCCGTCGGAATCCCTTCCGACACGAGGTCGATGATGCGGTCGAAGCTCTCACGTGTCAGGTCGGCAAACGGTGCCGCCGTGCGCATCAACTCGAACAGGTCGTCCTCGCGCCATTCGGCCGCCGCGCATTCGGCGACGATCTGCTGCGCGAGGATGTCCATTGGAAGCTTTGGTGGATGCACCGCGTCGAGTGCGCCACTCCGGACGCCGGCCAGGAGCGCAGTGCATTCGACGAGCTCGTCGCGCGTCATGGGGTAAAGGCGTCCTTTCGGCATCCCGCCCCGGCTGTGGCCCGACCGTCCGACGCGCTGCAGGAAGGTGGCGATGCTCCGCGGCGACGCGATCTGACAGACCATCTCGATCGGCCCGATGTCGATGCCGAGCTCGAGTGATGCAGTCGCAACGAGCGCACGCAATTCCCCGGCACGCAGCTGCGATTCGACCCGCTGGCGGCGTTCCTTCGAAAGGCTGCCGTGGTGCGCGGCAACCGCCTCATCGCCGAGGCGCTCGGCGAGTTGATGCGCAACGCGCTCGGCCATACGTCGCGTGTTGACGAACACCAACGTGGTCCGGTGCGCACTCACGTGAGCGGCGATGGCATCGAGCACTTCGCCGAGTTGCTCGCGTGACGCAACTGCTTCGAGTTCACCCGACGGCAGTTCGATGGCAACATCCAGCGCGCGCCTGTGGCCGACATCGACGATGGCGCAGCGCGCGCTGCCATCCGGATTGCTCCGCGCCGGCCCGGCACCAACGAGGAGACGGGCAACCGTCTCGATCGGACGCTGCGTTGCCGAGAGCCCGATACGCACGGGCCGTTGCGCGCACAGGCGCTCGAGGCGCTCGAGCGTGACCGCGAGATGCGAGCCGCGCTTGTCGCGCGCGACCGCGTGGATCTCGTCGACGATGATCGTCGTGACTGTCGTGAGCGCCGCTCGAGATCGCTGCGCCGTGACGAGCAGGTACAACAACTCGGGTGTCGTGACCAGGAAGTTCGGCGGGCGCTTGATCATTGCGGCGCGCATCGATTGCGTGGTATCGCCGGTGCGCACCTCGGCACGGAGCGCCGGGAGCGTCATCCCCATCTCTGCGGCGACCTCGGCGATCTCTCGTAGCGGCGTCTCGAGGTTCTGCTGCACGTCCACGGCAAGCGCCTTCAGTGGTGAGACGTACACCACCTGCGTGGCACCCTCGACCACCTCGCCGCGGTCCGCCGCGCGGTACAGCGCGTCAATGCACACGAGGAACCCCGCGAGCGTCTTGCCGGAACCGGTCGGGGCCGCGATCAGCGTGCTCTGGCCGGCCGCGATCTGTGGCCAACCCTCACTTTGCGCGGGAGTTGGACCCTCCGGGAAGCGGCGCTCGAACCACGCTCGAACCGCAGGGTGAAACGCACTCAGGTCGTTCATCTGGGACCCACAATTCTATCATCCCAGACAGAACACATGTTCGCTCACGCGAACAGAAGTCAGAGCGGCCCTTTCAGGATGTTGCCCAGCCCGCCGATTTCCCCGAGTTCACCGAGACCGCCGAGCCCGCCGAGCGGCCCCTCGTTGCGGTCGTGCTCCTGGGTCCGGTCCTGCTCGGCCTCGAGCGCGAGGACACTGCAGAGGAGCAGCAAGTCGTTCTGCCCCGCGACGATGTCGACGCCGTAGGAGTCGGCGAGGCTGATCCACGCCTTGGATATCGTGGCGATCGTCTGGCCGTTCTCGGTGATCGTGAAGTCGTGTCCCGCGAAGTTGCCGCCGATCTCCAACTCCGCTCCGCCACTGACCGAGAGATTCCACTTGGGGTGAAAAGGCCCGGTGAATCGCTGGTGGACTTCGGCAGTGACGCCACTCGCGAGGGTGATCTCGTAGGTCGCGCGCAGGGCGACGAGCTTGCGGCTGACACGCCCAACCTCGGTGCCGGCGAGATCGTTGACGAGCATCAACCCATGCAGGCTGAGCACCTTGCCGTCGACCTGCAGCGCGGGCTGGCCGGCCTCGTTGAGAATGTCGTTGTCCTCGCCGAGGCGAAAGATCTTCTCGCGAACCTGGTAACGCATTGGCTTGCCTCCAGTGGGGATCTCCCTCCCCGACTGCGTGGGCTCGAAGTCTATCCGAGCAACGTGCTGATCCCTCGTCAACTGCCGTCGGGATAGCCGCCGCGGTGCAGCACCATCGGAAAGTGCGGGAGCGTCTCGGCCTTGGGAACCGACGCCCGCCACCCCTCCGGAAACGCGGGAATGCCCTGCAGCAAACGTGTACCACGCGAATCGCCGCCGAGTACTCCGAGCAACTCGCGCAGCGCGCCGGTGACTTCGGCGCCGTATCGCGACGCGTACTGCTCTTCCACCTTTTCGAGCAGACGCGTGTGCGCATCCAGCGAGGCGATCCCCTCGGCCGTCAAGCGCGCGGCCTTGCCCGCTTTTCCGTTCGGGTTTGGCTCCAGCACCGCAATACCGCGCGTCACGATGACTTCCATACCCATGCTGATCGCCTCTTTCGACACGCCCGTGAGGCGCGGAAGCTCTCTGACGGGCGTGGGGGTCTCACGAAGGACACGAAGCAGGTCGGCGTGCATCGCAAGCGAGACCTTCGACCGTGCCTCGAAGTCGATCGCGAGCATGAGCAGCGCCCGAGACAGGAGCGACGGCAATGAAAGTGTCTCCACATCGGGCTCGCCGATGCGTCGCGAAAATCCCGGCCGTCTCGGCCCCGCGGACGCGAGACCGAAGTGGAGGATTGGCATGCAGTCGGGCAGGTCCAGGTCGAGCTGCCTCACAACAGCACGCAGAGCGACGCGCAAGCCATCGATCTGCGAGGAACCGAAGCGCTTCTCCCACCGCGTCTCGATATCTCCCGCGAGTGGGCGCCATACCTCTTTCGCAAGCAGTCCCTTCCGTGTGGCACGCACGAGGAGATCGGCATCGGGTGGCTTCGCACGCTTGTCTCCGGGACTCGCTGCAACATCGATGTATCGCCACCGGTGCATGCCGGCGACGTTGGTCGGCGTGCGTGCGCGACGCTCGAGTTCCGCAACGGTGAACGGCGTTTCCCCGGCGTACCGCATGCAGTTGAACCACATGACCATGGACACGAGCCACGGACCACCGCCACCGGATTCACCGCGTAGCGTGGTGCGATGCGGCGACTGATGCTCGAATTCGTTGTCGAATTCGATCGTGTAAGCGACGAGGGCCTGGGAGAGCAGCGTCGTCAGCGGGAGCGTCTCTTCCACGAACTCAGAGCCAGAGAGCTGTCAGAGCACTCGTGTCGGCAGCGGCGTTTCCACCGCACTGTCGCCATCGCGCCGGATCTCGTACGCCAGAGCGCCCGGTGTCTCGGTGAACGCTTCGTAGAGCTCGGTGCCGTGATAGATGAGCCCCGCGCCGTTGTCGGTTGCGTAGGACAGCGGCAGCGTTCCGTCCGCCACGAGTTTATGGATCAGCGGCCGCCGCTCCTCCTCCGCGTCGTGGTGCGGACTGTTGCCGTACGGCAGGAATCCGAGCGCATTCGTGACCGGACGCAGGTGGGGACCAAAAGAGTCGGTGGTACCGCCCACATGCCAGCACAACGATCCTGCCGAGACGCCCATGAGGACGACGCCGGACTCCCACACCCGGCGCAGGATCACGTCGAGGCCGTGGACGCGCCAGAGCGCGAGCAGGTTGGCGGTGCTCCCGCCACTCACCCATATGACGTCCTGCCGTAAGAGGTGCGCCTCGACGTCGTCGAAGTTGGGCATGGGGAAGAGGTCGAGGTGCGACACCACCATGTCGAGCTTCGAGAACGCGTGATGCAACGCGGTCAACCACGTCGGGTTGTCCGCGGCCGCTGTCGCGATGATGCAGAGACGCGGGTGGGCGCCTGCGCCGGCGAGCTCCGCGGCCATGGAGTACGACGGCCCCGGTTTCAGATTCCACATGTCGCCGCCGTCAGGCTGGAATCCGATGCTCGTCGCGATGATGGTGGGCTGTGAGGCAGTCATTCGACGATTGTGCCGGGGAAGGCGGACCATGGGCGCTGTGAGCGAGAGCGTGGCGTTGCGGATCGGTCGGGAGAGCGCGTGAAGCCATCGGCTCTGCTCATCGGCGTCGTGGCGGTCGCCGCGGTGGCCGGCGTGGCCATCTCGACCGCTCAGCGACCGCCCGCACCGAAGCCGCCTCCTACGCCAACGCCATCCCCAGTGCCGACGCCGATTCCCGCGGGACCCGTGTCGGGCAGTGGTTTCAGCATCGCCGACGACCCGTCGAGCGGGCAGATCGTGCTGTTCGGAGGCGTCGACAATTACGCCAATACGTGGCTCTGGGCTGGGGGTCGATGGACACTCGCGAACCCGTCGCTGAGCCCTCCGGGACGTATCGACGCGGCCGAGGCGTACGACCCGAGCACCCAACAGGTGCTCCTTTTCGGCGGCCGGCACAACCCCTTCGGCAATGGCGCGCCACTCAACGACACCTGGGCGTGGAACGGCGCCAGCTGGATCGAGGTCGACAACGGCACCGGCGGTCCGACGCCCGGCGAGGGATCGTCAATGGCGTGGGACCCGGCGCTGCGCGAGATGGTGCTGGTGACGTCTGCAGGCAACGCATCGGGAGGCGACGCGACCTGGGTCTGGTTCGGCGCGCACTGGCAGAATCAGCCGCACGGGGCGGTCGCCCCCAATGCATTTGACCTCCCAATGGCGTACGACCCGGTCACCAGGTCGCTCATCGCCGAGGGGTGCTGCTCCACGCCGGTATCGCCGCTCGGGGCGCTTGACACCACGTGGCAATGGAACGGGAGTCGCTGGCTCCAACTCGCCGGAACCGCGGAACCACTGCCCGGCTCATACATGGCACTCGACCCAGCCGGCGATCAACTCGCCCTCTGCAATTGCGGGCCGGGGCTGTCCCTCCCCGTGCTTGCGTCATGGACCGGACACGCATGGGCCGTCATGACTGTCGACAAGCTCCCCGTCCAACCAGTCGCTGAGATCAGCGATCCGACGCTCGGGGAGCTTCTCATCGTCGGCTCGGACGCCCCGATCAGCCAGGACTTCGCCCAACCGGTGCACCTGTGGGCGCTACGCGGCAAGGTGTGGACCCAGATCGATACCGGCCCCGCCGTCAGCTGAGCCCACCGCTGCGCGTTACGTGCAACGGATGTGTCACGCCACGCTTGGCGATGTCTGACCGCACCACGTTGTTGTGACAGTGCACCAATCGGGCGGAGGCTTCGCGAGGTGCGTCATATCGTCGTCAACATGGCTGCTCAACCAGGCGGCACCGCACCAAAACTTCGCGTCATCCCCGGCACACCGGAGGCTGACGGAGGACTTCCGGTCTCGCCGGCGGTTCGGCGGCGCCTCCAGCGCCTCGAAAGCGAGCTCGACTTCCTCGAGCTCCTGCCCTTCTCGGATCCCGACGCCGCGTACGCGCCCGCCATGGCGCTCGAGCAGCGCGCACGCGCCCTAGGCAACGACGTCGCGCAGCGCCGGGCGCAGCTGATCCAGGCGGATGTGTTGTGTCGCAAGGGCAAGCACACCGCAAGCGGCCAGTTGATCCGGGAGATCAACGAATGGGCCACCGAACGCGACGAGCGCCATCTCATGGCTCGTAGCCACCGGTTGCTTTCCGTGTTCTTCGATTTCATCGGTGACGTGCCGAGCGCATGGGAACATGCCGTGCCGGCGGTCGAGTTGCTCGACGACACCATGTCGGAGCGGATGCGCGCGGACCACCTCTTCGGACTCGGACAGGTCCTCGTCAGAACCGGTGCCTGGGACGCTGCCCGCGAACGCTACCGCGCTGCGCTGCAACTCGCTGACGGGCTCGAGGACGTCCCGTTGCGCGTCAAGATCCTGAACAATCTCGCATGGCTCGAGGACGACGCCGGCGACACCCATCAGTCGATGGAGATCGCCAAACGTATGGAGGCGTTTGCGGCCCGGCACAACCTCACGCTCGACGCCGCCTGCCTCGACACGCTCGCCAACGCGCAGTTGAAGCTGGGGTTGTATGCCGAGGCGGAGGCGACGTTGCGTCCCATCCTCGATGACCCGGACCTGGAGTCGCGTCCGATCGAAGGACTTGGTGAAGCCCTCAACACTGCCGCGACTGCGCAACGCCTCCAGGGCCACATGATCGAGGCGGAAGCCACGCTCGACCGCTGCATCGAGCTGTGCGCGATGCGAGGGATGGTCGCGATCCGCGTCGAGGCGCTCGAGGAACGAGCGCAACTCTTCGCGTCGCAGGGGTTGTACCAGCGCGCATACGAGCAGTACATCGAGTTCCACGAAGAGGACACGGCGTTGCGCGCGGCGCAGCGCGAGGCGAATGCGCGCACGCTGCAGGCGGTGTTCGAGACGACTGAGGCGCGCCGCGAAGGGGAACGCTTCCGCGAACTGTCGCTCCGCGATGCGCTCACCGGGCTGCGCAACCGGCGTCACGTCGACACGGAGTTGCCGATTCTGCTTTCGCGCTCGCGAGAAGACGGCTCGACGCTCTCCATGGGGCTTGTGGACCTCGACCATTTCAAAGCGGTCAACGACCGCTTCTCGCACGCCGTCGGCGACAAGGTGCTGGTCCGCGTCTCCGGCATCCTCGCGGCCGCCACCGCCGAGTCGGGGTGGGCGGCGCGCATGGGCGGCGAGGAGTTCCTCCTCGTCTTTCCTGCCATGGACGTCGACGAAGCGGAACGCCGCTGTGAGGACGTGCGTCACGCGATCGAATCTGTCCAGTGGGACGGCGCGATGGCCGGCGAGGTCGTCACCGCGAGCATCGGCTTCACCGTGCTGCAGAGCGGGCGCACGAGCCAGGCAGCACTGCTCGGACAAGCAGATCGCAATCTCTACGCGGCGAAGCATCAGGGAAGGAATCGAGTAGTCTCAGATCTCGCCTGAACGGCGAGATCCAGGCGGCACGTGCCGCGCTCTTCAGCAGCGGGGAAGAGATCCTGTACCCTCGGATTTCGCCCGGAGGCGAAATGGCATGACCACTTTACTGCTCGTTCACGCGCACCCCGACGACGAGTGCATCGCCACCGGCGGTGTCATGCTGCGCGCGCATCACGAGGGCATCAGGGTGGTGCTGCTCACCGCGACGCGCGGTGAGGAAGGCGACATCCACAACATGGATGCCGCGTCGGTGCGCCCGCGACTCGGCGAGGTGCGAACCGAGGAACTCATGCGCTCGTGCGCCATCCTCGGCGTCGATCGGCACGAGTTCCTCGGCTATCGCGATTCCGGCATGTCCGGAGCCCCGAGCAATGCCGATCCTCGCGCGTTCCACATGGCACCGCTCGGTGAGGCGGCCGAGCGCGTCGCGAAGGTGATGCGGGAGGAACGTCCTGACGTGGTGGTCACGTACACGCCGGACGGGACCTACTGGCACCTCGACCACGTCAAGGCACACCTGGCGATGTTCGCGGCGCTGGACCTCCTCGGCGCCGAAGGGTGGTCGCCTGCGAAGGCATACGTGCACGCGGTGCCGCGAAGCGCCGTCCTGCACATCGAGCGCCGGGCACGCGACGCGGGCGCCGACCTTCCGATCGAGGTCGGGCAGATTGTCGGAATCCCCGACGATGAGATCACCACCGATGTCGATGTCTCCGCGTTTCTCGAGCAGAAGCGCGCTGCATTTCTCGCGCACCGGAGCCAGTACGAGACCGACAGTCCGTTCTCGACAATCGCGGCGCAGATCTTTGAAGCGACGCTCGGGACCGAGCGCTTCATCCTCGCGCGCGGCACACTCGGCGAACCCCACCCGGAGACGAGCCTTTTCGCGGGCCTCTAGGACGGTTGTCAGCGCGTGAGGGTCACCTTGGTGAGTCCGGCGGGTGCATCGGGATCACGGTGCCGCGCGAGTGCGGCCGACATCGCGATTTGCTGACCTCTGACCGCGGCGACGATGGGCTGGAGCGCCTCCGGGACACCGTGCGGCAGTGAGAGATCGGCGCCGTCCTCGGTGCCGATGGTGCTGACGGTGACGCCGCGTTCACGCAGCACAACACCCAACTCGGCAACGTCCGCGGCGGCCGGGCCTGCCGTCGAGAATGCGAGCACGGGCACGTCCGGTGTGACCGCCGCAATCGGTCCATGGCGAAGATCCGCGGCCGAGAACGCCTCGGCAAAGATCGCCGAGGTCTCGCGAATCTTCAACGCGGTTTCGCTTGCGGCGGCGAGAAGCGGTCCTCGCGCAACCGTCAACACGCGGTCGGCACCGTCGAGGCGGTGCCCAATCATGTCGGCACGAACACCGTCCGCGAGCACACGACTCACGTGCGCAGAGAGAGCGAGGAGGTCCTCGTCGCTCCACGGCACATCCCCCATCGCTGCTGCAATCAGTGCCAGGGCGAGCAGCGTTGCGGTGAACGTCTTGGTTGCGGGGACTGCGAGTTCGCCTCCCGCTCGAAGGTCGATGACGACATCCGCCACATCGCCGAGGGGACTCGGCGTGTCGTTGACGATCGCCACCGTCCGTGCGCCGCTGTCTCGCATCCGCTCGAGGACGCTCACGACTTCCGGAGTCCGCCCCGACTGGCTGATGCCGATCGCGAGGTAGCCACGGTGGTCGGCAGGGATGCGGTACAAGGTATGCAGGCTGGGCGATGCGAGTGCGACGGGCCTGCCGCTCGCCATCTCGAACAGGTATCGCCCGTACAGCGCGGCGGTGTCGGACGATCCGCGGGCGAGCAGGACCGTCCCGCAGAGATGCTCGGGCAACAGCGCGCTCACCGATGCCGCCACTGCCGCGCGACGTGAGACCAGGCGCTCGAGAACCGAAGGCTGTTCGGCCATTTCCGCCGCCATGTGCTCGCCGTTCATGCGCTCTCCTCGGCCGGCGCCTCATCGAGCCATGCGAGCAGTCGCGACTGCGCAGCGCCGTCGGCCCCGGCGAGGGAGAGGCCGGCGATCGCCGCCCCGACCACCGGCCGCGTGGTGGAGAGGCTCGTCTCGGCCTTGGGTGCTTCGGCACGGATGCCTTGCGCGATGAAGTCGAGGAGGATCGATCTACTCGACACCAGCACGGATCCCCCAAGCACGATCTGCACCGGGGAGTCCGCCATCTCGAGTTGATGCAGCGCGGCAACCGCGAGCCGGGTGACCTCGGTTCCCTGGTGACGCATGATCGCCAGCGCTTCGGCGTCACCGGCCTCCGCGGCGCTGACCACGAGCGGTGGCAGTTCGATGAGTCGCGGCACGGCGAGGGTGCCCTGGTGAATCGCGACTGCCACGTCGAGCGCCGTGCGGAATCCGAAATATCCCGCGACAGCGCCGGCAAGGGTGGTCGCGGGGCCACGTCCGTCCTCGCTGCGCACCCCCGCGCCGAGCGCGGCCATCCCGATATCGGGTCCCCCACCCCAGTCGCCGGTGATGTCACCCAGCGCCGGAAACCATGCCCGGCGTCCCGATGGCGAGGTGCCGACGCAGTTGAACTCCAGCTCCGACGGTGACCGCGACGCCGTGCCCTGTGCCGGTCGCCGCCCACAACACCGCGAACACGTCGTTGGCGACGTGGTTCTGGTCGGCCCATCCCCGGGCGGCGACGGCGTCCGCGAGCGCCCGTTCCTCGGCGGGAAGGTCGGCGCCTGCCATGAAGACGGCAGCGATGCCGGCACGGGCGCCGTTGCGTGACCGCAGGCCGGCCTCCAGCCATGCACGGTCGACGAGGTCATCCACCACGTCGATCGCCGGGCCGAGGCCAAGCTGGTGCGGCGAGGAACCGGCACCGCGGACCGACGCGAGCACGGTGCCGTCGGCGTGCAGGAGCAGGACATCGGTCTTGGAGTTGCCGCCGTCCACGGCGACGATCAATTCGTTCGTGCTCATGCGAAAGCCGGGAGGTACGTGCGGTTGGCTGCGAGCAGGTCGCTGAGCAACTGTTCCGCAAGGGCACTCTGGCCGATCAGCGGGTGCGTGAGCAGCGCGCGAAAGGCGATCTCGCGGTCGCCGGTGACTGCTGCCGATGCGGCGAGCGCTTCATACGCGGCGACGTGCGCGACAAGCCCCGACTGATGGGGAGGCAATGCCGGCACCGGCAGTGCCACTGCGCCGGTTGCACCCACATGCGCAGGGATCTCGATCACGGCGTCCGCCGGCAGCTCCGGGATGATCCCGTTGTTTCTGACATCAACGACTTGAACATCGTTGTTCTCGCCGAAAAGGGAGCTGAGCAGGTTGATCGCCGCCTCGCTGTAGTACGCGCCGCCGCGCTGCATCAGCAGCTCGGGCTTGTCGCGCAGCTCCGGATCTCGATAGAGCTGCAGGAGCTGGCGTTCCACCTCCATCACCGCCTCGGCGCGGCTGGGCGACTCCAGCAACTCCTCGACGACGAGGTCGTGCTGGTAGTAGTAGCGCAAGTAGTACGAGGGGATGGCGCCGAGGTTGTCGATGATCCGCCGCGGCAGTTCGATGTGAGCGGCGATCTCGTCACCGCGCGTGCGCAGCAGCATCGGCAGCACGTCCTCGCCGGACACCTCCACCGACCGAATCCACGTGAGGTGATTCAGCCCCGCGTGCCCGAGCTGGACCGACTCGGGGCTGACCTCCAGCCAGCCGGCGAAGAGCCGCTGAAAGCCGATCGCGACATTGCACAATCCGATGGCGCGGTGGCCGTGATCGAGCAGCGCCCGGGTCACGATGCCGACCGGGTTGGTGAAGTCGATGATCCACGCGTCGTCTGCTGCGAGCTTGCGAATGCGATCCGCGATGTCGAGCACCACGGGCACGGTACGGAGCGCTTTGGCAAACCCGCCCGCACCGGTCGTTTCCTGTCCGACGCAGCCGCATCGCAGCGGGATGGTCTCATCGGTGTAGCGAGCCGCCTGACCGCCCACGCGAATTTGCAGCATCACTGCCGATGCACCATCCACTGCTGCGTCGAGGTCGCTCGTCAACGTGAGGCGACCGTTGTAGCCGTGCGCTGCAGCGATCCGCCGCGCGGCGCCACCCACCACCTCGAGCCGCTCAGCGTCGGTGTCCTGGAGCACGAGTTCCTCGACATCGAGCCGTTCTGCGATTCGACCGAATCCGTGCACCAGTTCGGGGCTGTACGTGCTGCCCCCGCCGACAACCGCTACCTTCATGCGCTCTTGTCGGTGGGGGTGTCCTCGCTGCGGCGCTGCTCGCGCACCTTCATGAGGTCGATCGCCGTGCGCGCGATGGGTGTGTCGGAGCCGAAGATGCGATCGAAGGCGAGCCGCAAACCAGTTGTGCTGCAACCGGCGATGACAGCATCCACACCGAGCGTCGACACCTCGAGCCGCGGCGAGAAGGGCGATATCGACGCGAGCGCCTCGCCAATTGGTCGGAGCAGAAGGTCTCCACCGCCGGTTCCGATGCCACCGCCGAGGACGACCAGCTCCGGATCCAGCACCGCGGCGACCGCTGCGATTGCGTGTGCGAGACGGCTTGCCTCGATGCGCACGACGCGATCCGCGTTGGGATCACCGTGACGCGCGGCGTCGAAAATCGCCGCGACCGAGTCCGCGTTGGGCACGCCGTGCTCGCGCGCAAGGGCAACGATCGCGGCAGATCCGACAAGGCTTTCGTACGCGCCGGTCCCCCAGGTCGCCCGATGCCCGACGCGGACCTCGGCGCCGAGATCGAGACGGAGAAACCCGATCTCGCCGGCGAGGCCTGCCGCACCTCGACGCAGCGCGCCGTCGACGAAGACCCCTGTGCCAACACCGGTGCCGACCGACAGCAGGACGAAGTCATCGCTGTCCTGCGCGACTCCGTGCACGTGCTCTCCGACGGTCGCCATGTTGACGTCGTTCTCGAAGATGACCGGTGCGACGAGCGCCTCGCGGATTGCCGGGATCACCTTCGGGCTCTCCCAGCCGGCAAGTTGCGGTGCGAGCGACAGATGATCGGCGCCCGGCCGCAGCACGCCCGGCGTGCCCACGACGACCTGATTGATGTCCTCCAGCGAAATGCCGGCTTCGCCCGTGAGCGTCTCCGCTGCCTGGCGCAACTGCGAGATCACCGCCTTGGCGGTGGTGCGAGGCGTCCGGGCGGCGGAGCGGCCCACCACGGCGCCGGTGAGGTCCACCAGGGCCGCGCGGACCCACTCACGGCCGACATCCAGGCTGAGCACCCAGCCGGCGCGCGGGTTCACGTCATAGAGCTGTGCGCTCGGGCCAGGCAGACCGCTGGTCCGTCCGACCCTGCGCAGCAGGCCGAGATCGACGAGCTGCCCGAGTACCTCGGAAACGGTGGGCTTGGAGAGCCCGGTGCTGCGGACCACGTACGGGGCAGCCACGGGACCACCTGCATGCACCAGTTCGAACGTGGTGCGCAGGTTGATGGCGCGAAGCAGGCTGGGCTTCGCCGCTTCCGGTGCCGGCATCGAGTTGTCTCTCCCGACGGTGGTTAGTAAGGGTGGTTGCCTACAGCATCGTGCTGCAAGTCAAGGAACGCTCGGGTCGTCGTCGATCTGCCACGCGAATGCCATCGGCGACGAGGCGGTGAGGTCTAGCGCGGGCTCGTCGGTCGACCACGACTGCACGTTGTCCTGGAACACGGCCGTGGCGCTGTTGAACTGCGCGAACGTGTCAACGCCGTTGGCAGGGCATGTGCGCATCCCCGCCACCACACCCGTCGCCGCGAACGAGTTGGGGCCTTCAACCACCGCGCCCGCAAGCACCGGAGTGGTGCCGTTCAGCGAGCCGGCGAGATTGGCGACCTGGTGTTGCATGCAGTCCGGGAACGTCGTCCCGTCGCCGACGATCAGCGAGGTGCCCCATGCGTTGGCGCCGAGGATGTTGCCGAGCCAGCGCGAGTCGTCGCTCGCGTACGCATCGGTACCAGTGAGCTCGTCGTACTCCGCGGCCATCACGACAAGTCCCGCTCCGTGGCTGGTCGTGTCGAAGGCATCCCACGGGAATCCGAATCCGAAGGGATCCGAATTGCTCTGAGCTACCGCCTTGTTGAGTTGCTTTGCAAGGTCCGCGAGGAGCTGCGCCTTGGTGACCTCGAGGCCGCTGGGATTACCCGCGTGCTCGATCGCCTTGTACAGCTCGAAGTGCGCGAGGCCGGTGACGTCATAGAGATTGAGCGTGTCGTCAGCGTCGTACGGGCCTGTGATGTACGCGTGCGCCCAGTGCGCGGCCTGGCGCAGGTAGTACATCGCATCCGCGTTCGGCGTTCCAGCCGGCACCGGTCCCGCGGACAGGGCGTCATAGATTTCTGTCGCGCCCCACTCGAGGTCATCACGCCATTCCTTCTCAGGGTAGAAGTCGTATGGAATGGCGGTCTGGAGGCGACCCGGATGCGTGTCGGCGAGCGCGTAGATGTCCTCGGCGTCCTTGAGACATGTCGCGGCCTGAATGGGCTCTGTGGCCCGATCGAGCTGGTAGCAGAGCGCAAAGTCCGCAGCGAGACGCCCCGCGAGGTTGGGGCTGATCAGCGATCCGGGCGCGCCGGCGCGGAATACCGGGCGGTTTCGGATGTAGCGGTCCTCCGGGTTGGTGCCGCCATACGTGTCATCCGCCTGCGGCAGGCGCCAGATGTCGTGGTCGCCGGTGATCTGGCTGTTGCCCTCGCCGATGCCGACCTGCAGGTACAGCGTCTTGGTGCTGTCGTTCCACATCTCCTCGAGCCAGTTGATGCCGAACGCCGCTTCGGCGGTGTAGTTCGACGTCGCGGAACCGGCTCCGAGCTGGTTCGGGAAGTCGCGGACATCGGTCTCCATCATGCCGACGACGTAGCTGATGGTCTCGGTGAACTTCAGGTAATCACCGGCATCCCACCAGCCGCCGGCGGCGTCCATGGTCACGCCGAGCGGCGTGAGATCACCCTTGAAGTCGCCGTTGCCGTTGACGGCAGGGATGAGATAGGTCATGGCGTCCTCGTCGTTGAGGTGCCCGGGCGCGGTGCGCAACGCCGATGGAATGAAGTCGGGGCCGTCACGCTCGTTCTGATAGAACGAGAGCGAATTCGCCATCGCCGTGGCGTACAACTGGGCCGGCTTCTCGATGCGAAACACCGGCGAACGCACCTGCATCGAGCCGACGCTCACCACGAGGTGATACGAGCCCGCAGCGCGCACCGAGTTGAAGTCCATCGCGTACACGTCCGGGTAGGACGTGCTCCACGCCCCCTGGTTCGCGCCGACCACCGACGAGTACGCGATGACGCCGCGCGCGTTCACCACCTGGAACGTCGCACCGGGTCGGGCGGCCGACGTCATGAGGTACGCGCGCTTGCTGGCGTTGGTGGCGTAGCCCACCTGGTTCACGCGCACCTGCGCGCGGATCGCGGCCGCCGCTTGAGCGCCGCCCGCAGGGAGCAACGCGGGAAGCGTGATCAGCGCGGCCGCGGCCACCAGCACCACCTGCCGGACCGCGATTGAGCGTCGACGGAGCCCTGGACGAGGTGTCATGGTTAGGGATTCTTCCTATCAGATGCCCCCGCTGTCAAGCGGCGGCCTCGATGGGAACTCGGGAGGCGGCGTCCGGGGCTCGCATCACGAAGACTGAAGAGTGGTTGACCACGGCGCTGATGTTAAGGTAGCTTTCCTATAAATTACCGGCCGCGGGACACCTCTCACCCACCCTGCGGGGGCAGCGAGACTTCGGAGGAACCCGGATGCAAAGGACGTGGCGACCGAACAGGAACTCAGGCGGTCGGTCAACGCGACGCCTCAAGCCGATCACGATGATGGTCGTGGCGGGCGTTCTCGCCGCGGCCTGCGGCTCGGCTTCGACGGCGACGAGCGGCGGCACCGCGAACACCGGCAAGATCGGCGGCAAGCTGCTCATCGACAACGAGAGCGGCAGTACGTGGACCTGTCAGTTCAACCCGTTCAACCCGTCGGTGAACATCACGTCGATCGGATTCATCTACGAGCCCCTCGAATTCATCAACATCCTGCAGACGAACCCGGACGGCACACCCAAGGTTACCCCGTGGCTCGCCACGGGATCGAGCTGGAGCAACGGATTCACGACGTTGACCATGACGATCCGGTCCGGCGTGAAGTGGAGCGACGGCAGCCCCTTCACCGCGAACGACGTCGTGTACACCTTCAACGCATTGAAGGCTGATCCCGCGCTCGATCTCAACGCGCTCTGGTCGGTCGACAGCGGACCGCTCACGAACGTCGTGCTTCAGGGCACCAACCAGGTGGTGTTCACGTTCAACGCGCCGGCGCAGTCGTACTTCTACTACGTCGCGGACCAGACCCCGATCATTCCGCAGCACATCTGGGGCAGTCTCGACCAGACCAAGCTCGACGCCGCGGCCGACGCCACTCCGGTCGGAACCGGCCCCTATCTCATGTCGAACTGCTCGCAGGACAACATCCAGTACCTGCGCAACACGCACTACTGGCAGAGCACGCCGGGGCACCCGGTTCCTCAGGTGCAGGAGGTCGACTACCCCGCGTTCCTGAGCAATACCTCGGCCAACCTCTACCTCGCACAGGGCGAGGCGCAGTGGGGCGCGCAGTACATCCCGAACATCCAGTCGTACTACATCGCCAAGAGCCCGTCGACGCGCCATTACTGGTTCCCGCCGACGCTCAACGTCTCGCTCTTCCCCAACCTGAACAATCCGCTGCTCGGCCAGCTGGCTGTTCGCCAGGCGATCTCTGACGCAATCGATCGCTCCCAGGTCTCGCAACGCGGCGAGAGTGGCTACGAGCCCGCGGCCAACCAGACCGGTATCGTGCTGCCGACGTACCAGGCCTGGTACGAGAAGTCGCTCGACACCACGACATACAGCCCGTCGAAGGCCGAATCGATATTGCAGGCGGCCGGTTTCACGAAGGGATCGAACGGCGTCTACGCGAATGCGCAGGGCCAGCAACTCTCCTTCACGATCAAGACGATCAGCGGCTACACGGACTGGGACGCGTCACTCCAGGTCATCACGCAGGAGCTCAAGGCGGTAGGCATCGCAGTGACCGTTCAGGACGAGGACAGCACGCCGTACACGAACGACACGCAGAACGGCAACTTCCAGCTCGCGTATGGAGAGATGCCGGTGGCCGGGCCGGGCCCGTACTACGAATTGCGCCCCATGCTCTTCAGCGGCAGCATCGGCTCCACCAACTACGAGCGCTACAAGTCGAGCACGACCGACGCGCTCTTCAACCAGTACTCGGGCGCGACGCCGGCGCAGCAACTCTCGATCATTCATCAGATCTCTGCTGTCATGGCTGAGGACCTGCCGGTGATCCCGGTGGTCGAGGGTGTGGACTGGTACCAGTACGACACCACGAGCTTCGGGGGATGGCCGACGCCGTCCGATCCCTATGCGCAGCCCCCGGTCTGGGCGACACCTGACAACGGCATGGTGCTCACCAAACTCTATCCGGTGAGCTAGCGTAGCCCCCATGCGCTGTGTCAGGGCACGGCCGACGCGGCGGTGAGGTACGTCTCCCGCCGCGTCGGACTCTTTCTCGTCACGCTCTGGGCCGCGCTCACCGTCAACTTCATCATCCCGCGCGTCATGCCCGGCAACGAGGCGCAGGCGGTGCTGGCGACGTTCCGCAACGTCAACCCGGCCGCCCTGCACGCGCTCGAGATCGAGTTCGGGGTCAACGTCCACCAGAACCTGCTGATCACGTACCTGCAGTACATCGGGAACTGCCTCACCGGTCAGTTCGGGCTCACCGCGCAACGCGTTCCGGTACTGACCGAGATCATCAGCAAACTGCCCTGGACGCTCGGTCTGGTAGGCGTCACGACGGTCATCGCGTTCCTCATCGGCACGCTTGTCGGCGTGCTGGGCGCCTGGCGTCGCGGCGGCCGGCTCGACGGCATCCTGCCGCCGATGCTGTTCATCGTCGCCTCGTTCCCGATCTTCTTCGTCGGCCTCCTGCTCCTTTACGTGTTCGCGGTCACGCTCAACTGGCTCCCGCTCAGCTCCAACTACAGCATCGGCAGCGAACCGTCACTCTCCTTCTCGTTCATCGGCGATGTGATCGTCCACGCGATTCTCCCCGGGGTCACGCTGGTCGTCGTGACGGCGGGGCTCTGGATCTATTCCATGCGCAACAACATGATCACGACGCTGGCAGAGGACTACGTGAAGATGGGTCGCGCCAAGGGCCTGAAGAGCTGGCGGATCATGGTCGACTACGCGGCGCGCAACGCAATTCTTCCCAACCTGACGGGATTCGCGATGCAGCTGGGATACGTGCTGGGAGGATCCATTCTCGTCGAATACACGTTCTCGTATCCAGGTCTGGGCTATCTCTTTTACACGAGCACGACCGATCACGACCTGCCACTGATGCAGGCCCTGTTTCTCGTGTACACGCTCGCCGTGCTCGTGTGCGTGCTCCTCGCCGACCTCGCCACAGCCGGGCTCGACCCGCGCACGCGCGATGCATAGGAGGCAAGTGGGATGAGCACGGCCACGATCACCGCGGACGCCGTCCCCGTCGAGACGACGCGACACCAGAGTGCCTTCTCACGCTTCACGCGGGCGATCCTTCGCAATCGCAAAGCCACCGGCGGTGCGGTGATCCTCCTGATTCTCGTGATCCTCGCCATCTTTCCCGGCGTCTTCGCGCGTGACGATCCGCAGGCGGCCATCTACGGTCAGGATCTCGGTCCGTCGGCGCAGCATCTGCTCGGTACGACGCAGCTCGGCCAGGACGTGTTCTCGCAGCTCATCTGGGGCACGCGGCTCACCCTGATCGTCACCGTCGTGGTGAGTGCCATCGCGACCGTGATCTCCATGGTCATCGGCGTCACCGCGGCGTATGTCGGCGGGCTCACCGATCGGTCGCTGTCGCTGCTCACCGACATCTTTCTGATCATCCCGACGCTGCCGCTCCTCATCGTGCTCGCGTCGTACCTCCCGCCCGGTTCGGTCACGATGATCGTGGTACTCACCCTGACCAGTTGGGCGTTTCAGGCACGCCAGTTACGCTCGCAGGGGTTGTCGCTGCGCGCCCGCGACTTTCTCTCCGCGGCGAAGGTCCGCGGCGAACGCACCTCGTACATCATCTTCGTCGAGATCATCCCGACGATGACATCGCTCATCGTCGCTTCGTTTCTGGGACTCTCGGTATTCGTGGTCGGCTTCGCCGCCGGCCTGCAGTTCCTCGGTCTCGGGAACAGCACCGAGCTGACCTGGGGAACGATGCTGTATTACGCGCAGCAGGGCGGTGCGCTCGAGGCCGGCAACGCGTGGTGGGCACTGGCTCCCGGTGCTGCCGTCGCATTCATGGGCGCCGGGTTCGCGCTGGTCAACTACGCCTTCGACGAGATCGGAAACCCGGCGCTCCGGCCGGTGAGAAAGCGACGTGCCAGAACCACTGCTTGAGGTCGAGGACCTCTCGGTCTCGTATCTCACCGACAACGCGGACATCGGCGCTGTGGAGCGGGTCAGCCTGACCGTGCATGCCGGCGAGTTCCTCGGCATCGTGGGCGAGTCCGGCTGCGGCAAGTCCACGTTGCTCTTCGCCATCGCGCAGCTCCTCTCCCCGCCCGCGGAGATCACGTCCGGTCGGGTTCTGTTCCGCGGCCAGGACCTCGTCCAGCTCACCGACAACGCGCTGCGGCTCGTGCGCTGGCGCGACTACTCAGTGGTCATGCAGAGCGCCATGAACGCGCTCAACCCGATGAAGAGCATCGGCGCACAGTTCAAGGACACCATCCGTGCGCACGAGCACATGTCTGCCGACGGCATCCGGACGCGATCAGCCGAAGTGCTGCACCTTGTCGGTATCGATGCTGCGCACCTGGAGAGCTACCCGCATCAGCTGAGTGGCGGCATGCGCCAGCGGGCCATGATCGCGATGGCGCTGCTCTTCACGCCGCAGCTCGTGATCATGGATGAGCCGACTTCTGCGCTGGATGTCGTTGCGCAGCGCTCGCTGATGACCCAGATCAAGGAGCTCCAGCAGCAGTTCGGCTTCGCCGTCGTCTTCGTCACGCATGACATGTCGGTGGTCGCCAACTACTCCGATCGCGTGATGGTCATGTATGCCGGCCAGGTGGCTGAGCTCGGCGATACGAACTCGATCTTCGAGCGGCCGTTGCACCCGTACAGCAAGGGGCTCCTCGAGGCGTTTCCGTCGGTCCGTGGCCCGCGCCGGCCGCTCATCGGTATTCCCGGAAGCCCTCCCGACCTCGGCCGCCCGCCGTCGGGATGCCGCTTCCATCCGCGTTGCAGCGAGGTGATGCCGCAGTGCCTCACCAACGAACCCGAGCTGTACGCGGTTGATGACACGCAGGTGCGCTGCCTGCTCTTCGCGCAGAACGCCGCGATGGTGGCCGGACGATGAGCACCGTGCCCGTGCAGACCCCTGACGCAGCGCCGGCCACGGCGTCTGCCGATCAGGACGTCCTGCTGCGAACCGCGGACCTGACCAGGCACTTCCGCCTCGGCGGTCTGCTGTCGCGGCGCACGCTCCATGCCGTCGACGACCTCGACGTCGTCATCAACGAGCGCGAGATCGTCGCGCTGGTCGGCGAGAGCGGAAGCGGCAAGACGACCGTCGCGCGACTGCTCGCGATGATCTATTCGCCGACACGTGGCGACATCTTCTATCGCGGCCGGTCGGTGCATAAGCTGCGCTCGCGCAAGGACGTCCTGTGGTATCGCGGTGAGGTGCCGATGGTCTTCCAGGATCCATACAGCGCCATGAACCCGGTATTCCGCGTGTCGCACGGGGTGATGCGCAATCTCAAATTGCACCGGCGCGAGTTGAGCGCGGCACAGCGCATCGAGGAAGCGGAACGGGTCTTTGACATCGTGGGACTCAACCCCGCCGGTGACATGCTGCGCAAGTTCCCGTACGAGATGAGCGGCGGCCAGCGTCAGCGCGTCGGGTTCGCCCAGGCGCTCGCGGTTCGCCCGAAGTTGATCCTCGCCGACGAACCGGTCTCCATGCTCGACGTCTCGATCCGCGCCGGCATCCTCAACATGATGGCGAAGCTCCGTGCCGAGGAGGAGTGCTCGATCCTGTACATCACCCACGACATCGCGAGCGCGCGCTACGTCGCCGATCGGATCGTTGTGATGTATGCAGGCCACGCCGTCGAGCAGGGCCCGACCGAAGTCGTGCTCTCACGACCGAAGCATCCGTACACGCAACTCCTGCTCTCCGCCGTGCCAGACCCGCGCGAGAAGGCCGTGGCCGTGTCTGCCGACAGTGGTGAACCGCCCCGTGTCATCGATCCGGGCGAGGGGTGTCGTTTCCGCCAGCGTTGTCCATATGCCATCGACAAGTGCGCGGAGATCACACCGCTGCCGCGCTCGATGGGTCCCGCACACGACGCCGCATGTCACGTCGCCGTCGCGGACGCGAATGACCACGAGGTCGCGGCCGGGGCGGCGTTGGTTTCGTAGCGAACACACGGGACGTTCGCTGCGTGGCACCATCCCCCGGTCTTGATCCTTTGCGGCCATTGCGGGGCCGATCGGCTGGTTCCGCTCAGCTTCACGCCGCCCCGGCGCGATGATCGTCTGATCGGTGGTTGGCCGACGGCCCAACGCCGACCGACGTTCAAATGCATCGCATGCGGGTCGCGACTCCGTGCCGAAAACCTTGTGCGCACAGCGAACGGTGAGATCGGCGCGATGTAGGTGCGCAGCTCAGGCGCGAGCGCCGGCGAGAACTCGTAGAGCGCGGTCTGCGGCATCACGAACGCGCTCCACCGGATCAGTGCAAAGCGCGGCGACTGCGTTGATCGCATCGCCGAGATGGTGGCGGGCGATTACCTTCACGCACATCTCGCGTACGCGCCACGAGGCATCAACGCTCGCTGCGATGACCGCGCTTGTTGCGGTTTCGTCCCACGCATAGAGCAGACCGCGCGCAGCCCAAACTCGCGGCCAGTAGCCCTGCTTCCCGCTGTTCCAGCCATCCAGGACGTTTTTGGCGTGCTGACCTCCTAGCGCCAGCAGGAATTCGTCCTCGACTTCACGACCCTCGAGCAAGTCGACGCAGCGGGACACGACCTCAGCTGTTCCGCGACGCCGGCATTCGGCGTCGATACGCGTGCCAGGCGTCATCGCCGGCATTCGGCGTCGATACGCGTGCCAGGCGTCATCGCCGCCATTGACGACAACTCATAGGTCGTCGGCTATCGTCGCATCGGAGCTCGCCGGCAGTCTGTTGGGGCCGGGGCGAGGCACTCGGATCACAGGAGTCATGAGATGACCATTTACCTGATCTCATTCGATGACGGCGCGATGACCTTCCCCGAAGAGGACCTTCCCGAGGTGGACAAGGCTGCGCACGCGGTGACCTTCGAGGCTATGGACGCCGGTGTGTGGGTGTTCGGCGGGGGGCTGCTGGACCACGAGGCGACCCTCACGGTGGCAACCGATGGGACGGTCACCGACGGCGCGAATGCGCCGGGCAAGCAATACCTGGGTGGATTCGCGTTTATCGATGTGCCCTCACGCGAGCACGCGCTGCAATGGGCTGCCAAGTTCGCGGTAGCCTGCCGATGCGCGCAAGACGTCCGTGAGGTCATGTCCGACCCGAACCTGAATGGAACGCACAGCGCGAGAAGATAGCTTCAGCGTCATGACAGGCGCACCCAGCAACTGCATGGGAGAGACCCACGCCGAACCGTTGGAGAGCAGGGCCAACGGAACCCGGGAGGTTGCGGAGAAATCGGAGCTGGACTCGGGATTTGCGTGGGGGTAGCGGTTGGCATGGGGTTGGCGTGGAACGCCTGCTCGAGGTGGGAGCGTTCGCCGCATTTGCACAGATGTAACCGTCGGCCCAGGTTCTCGTTCAACGGGACGAGACAGACATGAAACTCACAACCGTCATGAGCACGACAATCGCCGCCGCCGGCCTCGCAGCATGTGGCTCGACAGTCACCCCAATTGCGCGATCAGCGACGCCGACGCCGACTGTTGCGCCGACCCCCACTGCCACGTCCGCGCCGTCCGCAACGCCTACGCCGGCACCGTCTGGGCTTGTGCTCGTGGAAACGTGCGATGGCTCCGGAGTCGCTGACAGCCCTGGCAGCGTGACCTTCTCTGTCGACACACCCGGCTTCGATTTCGTCGTGTACGGCCCTGGGTCATTGGGTGGATGGGCAGGCGCAACGACGGCAGATGCGAGTGGCGATGGAACAGTCAGCGGACTGAGCGCTGGTGAATATGAGTTCAACAACTTCGCACCCGCCGATTCTCCCGGAACCGTCACCGGCTCGTTCACCGTCGTCGCGTGCCCAACGTCGCCCACCATCACGACGACATGCTCAAGCCGCAACGTCGGACCGAACGGCAACGGGAGCGTCACTTTCAGCGGACTCATCGTCGGTGACGATCTGAACATCGCCCTAGCAGGTGCCGTTCCAATCACGTCCAGCACTGAGACGTTTACGGGTCAGTCCGCACCACAGACTGAGACGTACGCCGAGACGAACGGCGACGCAACGGTTGCGAGCGGTACGTTCACAATCCCGGCCTGCCCGAACTGACCATCCAATGACTGCGTCGTCACCGTCAGCTCGTCCACCTATCTCCGGCATCGAGCACACATCCTGCTGATTGCGGCCTTGTTTCGAGACTGTCAGGCTCTCTTCGAAACAGCCGTGGTGGAGGCGCCGGGGATCGAACCCGGGTCCGAAGCCGCGTTCCATGCGACATCTACGAGTGTAGTCCCGGTTTTTATCTCACCTCAATCGCGCCCTGGGACCAGGCTCGGCTGCGGCCAGCCTCGGTGAACGTCCCGCCCGGCGCCGAGGCGCCACCGGGCGGCGAGACTGCTTGCATTAACGTCGGGTCCGACCCCCACAGCCGAGGAGCCGGTCGACGTCAGGCCGAAGCCTGAGCTTTTTCGCTTTTGCTACTTACGCAGCGAGAGCGAGGGGTGCGTTATTCGCACGTATATTTTTCCCGGTTTTACGAGCCCGGGGCTCGAACTCGCAATCGCACGACCCACGACCCCGTCGAAACCAGTACGCCCCCATGGGAACGCAGCTGTCCGAGATCAGCGTGCGCGGACGATCATACCGCTTCGCGCAACTCGGTATTCGGCGTCGGTGGGACGCGACACCTGAATCGAACGCTCACCCGCGACGCAACGTCCGCCAGAACGCGATGCACGCTGCGACGATCCCGGCGACGAGAAGCGCCGCCACGATGATCTCCAGCCACAGCGGATTGCCGACGACCAGATTGCCGCACCCGGCGTTCGTGCCTGGACCGCAGAGCGCCGCTGCAATGAAGTGGGGCATGTCAGTATTACGCGTCATCGCCGTCGCGAAGGCAAGCCAAGATGAGCGGTTGTGGCCGCGCCGCGACCACGGATCCACCGCACATCACCGCATCCTCATCCCCCGCAGGACGACGCATTGGTAGGCTTGAAGCGTGTTATCCGTCGCGGCGTCTTTGCGCGCCCTCAACCTGGCCCACTCCGCATGTCCAGCGACGTCAACGTGACCGCCGGGCAGAGCGTCGCGCCCGCCGCGACGTACGGGCGGATGCTGCGTGTCCCAGGCTTCCGCCAGCTGCTCATCAGCTCGTTGCTCACGCGCACCGCGGCGCAGATGTGGACTGTCGGGTTGGTGCTCTTTGCGCTGCAGCGATATCACTCGCCGAGCGTCGCGGGCGTCAGCTTGTTCCTGCTCATCTTTCCGGGGCTGCTGCTGAGCCCGGTCGCCGGCGCCCTGCTCGACCGGCACGGGCGCAAGCGGCTCATGACGCTCGATTTCACCGTGGCGGCGGTGTGCCTCACAGTCATCGTGACGCTGTCGTTGACCAACCACCTGCCCATCTGGGGCTTGTACGCACTGCTCGTCGGAGGCTCGCTGACGAGCACGCTGAGCATCGCCGGGGCGCGCTCGTTCTTCCCCCTCATACTGCCGCGCGATCTGTGGGACCGCGGCAACGCCGCGGACAGCGTGCTCTACGGCGTTTCAAGCATCGCCGGGCCTGGTCTTGCGGGCGCGCTCATTGCCTTGGCGGGCAGCGAAGCCGCCCTGGTCGGAGCAGCGATCGGATTTGTCGTCGGCGCGATTGCGCTCCAGGGGGTGGCCGAGCCGGCACACGCCGGCGAGGTGTCCTCCCGAATCTTCCACGAGGCCTGGCGCGGCCTCCGCTACGTCGTCACCAATCGCACGTTACGTTGGATCGCAGTGGGGTTCTCGACGCTCAATGTGGGCTGGGGCATCATGATCGTCGTCCTCCCTGTGGCCGTGTTCCACCTGCATGGCAATGCCGCCGTCGTCGGTGCCATCCTCGCGCTCGCGGGCGCGGCCGGGGTTCCCGCGGCGCTCATCACGGGCCGCCTGCGGACGGAGGGACACGAGCGCGAAGCGATGGCGTTGCTCGGCGCGTTGATGGGACTGTCGATTCTCGTGTTACTCGTGCCCTCGCTGGCGCTGATCGCCGTGGGTATCGCGATCGCCGGCGGCGCTGATGCCGCGTCGAGCGTCCCTGCTTTCTCGTTGCGCCAGCGCCGGACATCGCGGGCGTGGTTCGGACGCGCCTTCGCGGTCTCGATGGCCCTGAACTTCTCCGGCGTCCCCATCGGATCGGCTCTCGCCGGGCCGGCGATCGGGATATCGCCAACCTTCGCGGTGCTTGTCGCCGCCGGCCTCACCGTTGCCGGCAGCGCGGTGATTCAACTCAAGGTTCCGGGACCCTCGGCTACCTAGCCGCGGCGCGAGCGGCCTCGGTGGCGGAAGTCGATGACCTTCGGCGCGGGGACCAGCGCGCGGAACTCCTCTGCATGCGGCCAGTCAATTTGACCGAACTGCGCCACCGCCTCCGTCATCGTGCGCTCGCCCTTGGCGGTCGGTCCGCCGGCGAAGCAGCCGCCAAAGCGGGTCCCCGCCCAGCGGCTCACGCTTTCGAGGTGCCGGTCGCAACAGAACATGAACGCCACCCCGTCCCGATGAGGGAAGAACAGGAATTTCATCGCCGGCTCACCGCACGTTTCCGCGGGCAAGTCGGTTGCGGATTCGATCGGGCCGATGCACCGGTCGCTCATGGTTCGGAAGCGTACGGCTCGGGCCGTGCGCTGTTCTCAGGTCGCCTCATCTCGGCGACACAGCCAGCCGCTCCATCAAAGGCACCATCCGCTCCGGACCAGGCAACGCGTTGATCTCATCCTGGAGGCGCTCGGCGGAGCACCGGTAACGTTCGTCCGAAAGCACGCCCGCAACGGCGACCCGAATCTCTTCGGAGGTCACCGTCGAGGGTTCGACCTCGCGAGCAACGCCCAGCGCCACGCACCGCCGGGCGTTGTACGGCTGATCGGCGCCCAGCGGCATCAGAACAGACGGTAGGCCATGGGCGATCGCTCCCATGACGCTGCCCGAACCGCCGTGCGAGATGACGAGATCACAGTTCGGCAGCACCTCGTCCTGTGGGATGTATCGCGCAATCCGCATGTGCTTCGTCTGAGGTCCAAAGGACGCCGGGTCACCGTCCGGGCCGACGGTGGCCACGACATCCACCGGCAATCGACTGAGACCGTCGAGCACCGTTGCGTACAGCTCGTAAGGCGTGAACACCGTGCCGAGCGTGAAATACACGGTCGGCCGTTTCGCGGCGGGGTTTCGTCCGGTCACGGCTCCGGGTCGGAACGAAACGACTCCACGCGGCAGGGGCGCATCAGGGTCGCGGAATCCTGGTGGGAACGGGGACAGCACGAGACCGCCATCGAGCATGGCGAGCTCCGGGTCGGCCGGGAGCCCGTACTCGTCGCGCAGTGCATGGAGTGGTTCTGCCACGAGGCTCTTGCGAAGGAACCCTCCGGCCGCCAGCACAACCACGCTGACACAGGGGAGCCCGAGCCGTTCTGCAGCGACTGCGGCACCAAAATCGACCTCGTCGCGGACAACGACGTCGGGGTGCCACGTGCCGGCCACCTCGAGAATCGCCGCCGCATGCCGCCGGGCGCCCTGTCGAGCGAAGTTCTCTCGGAGGTCTCGGTCTTCTTTCTGCGGATCGACCCTGCGGAGCGGCTCCGGCTCACGCGACTGCGTGCGCGGCTCACTCGTCGGGAATGCGAGGAACCCTGCAGCGATGATCGCGGACCCGAGATTGCCCGAACCGGCCACACCGACCGTGTGCCCAGCGCGCTGGGCGGCGCGCGCGATGGGTATCAGCGGCTCGAGGTGGCCCCTTCCGCCGATGAACGAGAACAGAATGCGCACCGCGTCAAGTGTATGGAGTGTTTGGGGCGTCCCCATGCAGCAGACATCGACCGCCATTGGTAGGCTGATCGAATGCTCCATGTGCACGCCGGCCCGGTGACCCGCTAGTTGCCCCACTTCGACGCGCCGTCTGGAGCTGACCCCGCGGTCGGCACGAAGCTCAAGCGGGTCATCGTCATCGGCACCGCCTCCGGCCGCGACGAGCGCGAGCAGCGCGATATCGAGCTCGACGAACTCGAGGAGCTGGCCCGAACCCTCGGCACCGAGGTGCTGGAACGCAGTCTGATCTCGCTGCGCGAGCCGCATCCCGCTACGTTCTTCCGCTCCGGAGTGGTGACCGCCTTCGCGTCCCACCTCGCCGAGCTGGAATACCCCGCCGTGCTCTGCAACGACCAACTCACCCCCCGCCAGCAACGCAACCTCCAGGAGGCGTGGGGCGTGCCGGTGCTGGACCGCACCGAGGTGATCCTCGCGATCTTCGCCCGCCGGGCGATTACCGCCGAAGGCCGGGTGCAGGTTGAGATGGCCCAGCTGGAGCACCTTCTGCCACGTCTCGCGGGCGGGTGGTCGCACCTCGAGCGCCAGCGCGGCGGCGTGGGGCTTCGCGGCGGCCCTGGTGAGAAGCAGATCGAGGTGGACCGGCGCCTCATCCGCCACCAGCTCAAGCGCCTGCGCGAACGCCTCGTGGTCATCGAACGCCAGCGGAACACGCGGCGGACCGCGCGCACCAACGTGCCGCTCGCGTCGTGCGCGCTGGTCGGGTACACGAACGCGGGAAAGTCCACGCTGCTCAACGTGCTGACGCACAGCACCGTGCTCGCGGACGACCTCCTCTTCGCAACGCTCGACCCCACCTCGCGACGCCTCGAACTGCCGTCGGGGAAGCTCGTCATCCTCACTGACACAGTCGGGTTCATCCAGAAGCTGCCGACCGAGCTGGTCGAAGCGTTCGCCGCGACGCTCGAGGAGGTCCGCCAGGCCCACATGCTCTGCCTGGTGGTTGACGCGTCACACCCCGACGCGGAGCAGCAACTCGCCACCGTGCTCGACACCCTTCGATCGATGGACTGCGATCAGCCCATGATCCTCGCGCTGTCCAAGGTCGACCGCCTCACCGAATCCGAGGTCCGGGCGGCGCGGCTCCGCCTGGGCGACATCGCCGGCGTCTCGGCGCTCGCCGTCAGCGCGACCCGCGGGACCGGACTTCGCGAGCTGCGTCAGCGGATCGATGGGCTCGCCGCGCGGGTGGTCCCGGATATCAAGGCCAACCGCCCGAGCGCGGCCTCGCAAGCTGTTCCTCCCGACGCCGAGTTCACCGCCGCAGCCGGCTGAGCCACTACCAACCAAGCGCTTGGCGTCAGCGCTTGATCGCCCGCTCCATGTCGCGTTCCGCATCGCGTTTGGCGACGTCCTGCCGCTTGTCCCAGAGCTTCTTGCCGCGGGCGAGGCCGATCTCCACCTTGACCCGGTTGCGGACCAGGTAGAGCTTCAGCGGAATGATCGTCAACCCCTGGGTGCGGACCCGGCCGTCCAGGTATTCGATCTCGCGCTTGTGAAGAAGCAGGCGGCGGCGCCGCTCGGGCTCCGGGTTGTTGCGGTTGCCGTGCTGATACGACGCGATGTTCACCTGCATCAGCCACGCCTGCCCGTTCTCCACACGCACATAGCCGTCGCGAAGCTGGATCCGCCCGGTGCGGAGTGACTTCACCTCGGTGCCCGTCAGCTCGATGCCGGCCTCGAGCGACTCGACGATGCTGTACTCATAGCGGGCGCGGCGGTTGTGCGCCAGGAGGTCATCGCCCGGCTTTCTCGTCGGAGGCATCTAGCTGTCTCCCCCGCCGGCTCGCCGGCCGCGGAGCCACGCGGCCGGTGCCATGGCCCGTTTCCCGGGAGGCGTGATGCGGTCAACCCGATATCCGCCCTCGCGAGCCGCTATGACCACCGATTCGCCGTCGCGGCCGGCAAGGCTGCCGGGCGTCAAGACTGCATCGACACGCACGGGACCACCGGACTGAATCTGGACGTCGACGCCTTCGATCGGAGCCACCACCCCCGGCCAGGGTTGCAGCGCACGCACCATGCGATCGACCTCGACCGCGCTGCGCGCAGACCACTCAACCCGCCCGTCCTCACGGGTCAGGCGGGCCGCGTACGTCACTCCCACTTCCGGTTGGGGGGTCGCGGTTGCCGCCCCATGCTCGAGCGCGCCGAGCACGAGGCGAAGCTCCGAAGCGCCAAGCTCCGCGAGCACGACGGTGAGTTCCGGTGTGGTGGCGTCCGCATCGATTGGCACACGCACGGTCGAGTACACCGGTCCGGTGTCGAGACCCGCCTCCATGCGCATGATCGACACACCGGTCTCGGGGTCACCGGCGAGGATGGAACGGGCGATCGGCGATGCCCCGCGCCAGCGCGGCAGCAATGAGGCATGGACGTTGACCGCTCCAAACGGCAGCGGGTCGATCAGCGCGATCGGCAGGATCTGCCCGTACGCCGCGACGACGACGCAATCCGGAATCAGGTCGACCAGGCCGCGCACCACTTCGGGCGCCCCGATTTTCGGCGGCATCAGCACCGGAAGACGGAGCTCGCGCGCAGCGTCGGCTACGGGACGTGGTGCCGGCTTCCCCCGATCTCCGCGCCGATCCGCGCGGGTGACCACTGCCAGGACCTCGTGGTCGGCAGCGCACGCTCGGAGTGACGGCACCGCGAACGCCGCGGTGCCACAGAAGACGAGCCTCACACGGCGCTGACGACGCCGGGCTCCTCAGCCTCCTCTGCAGGTTCGACCTCGCGAAGTGTTCCCTCGTTCACCCTGCTTGTGAAGAGGATCCCGTCCAGGTGGTCCAGCTCGTGCTGCACGGCACGGGCAAGCAGGCCGTCTCCCTTCACGCGAACCTCCTTGCCGTGGCGGTTCAGCCCTTTGGCGACGACACGCTGACGCCTGGTCACCTCGCCGACCCACCCGGGGACCGACAGGCAGCCCTCGTATCCGGTCTGGTCGCCGTCGGTGCGAACCATCTCGGGGTTGGCCAGCTGGTAGATCTGGTTGTCGACGCGGAGCACGATGACACGCAGCGACACGCCGATCTGGGGTGCGGCGAGCCCGACGCCGTTGGCATCGAACATGGTCTCGACCATGTCGTCCATCAGACGGCGTATCTCATCGTCAACCCGCGGCACGCGGATTGCCTTGGTGGTGAGCACGTCGTTGTGGTCGCTGACCAGAACGATGGGAAGGACTGCCACGCTGATGTCTCCGATTACGCCCCGGGGTCGACGTCGATACTCCAGCCCCGGGCCCTGGGAAGGTAAGGAAATGCCCTCTCGATGTCGTTGCCCCGCACCGTGAACTGCCAGCGATACTCGCCACGCAGACGGTGGAGAAAGGCCGGCGTCGGACCGAGGACATCGAGCCCGGCGTCAATTCCGAGTGTATCAGACACTCGCTGAGCCTCCCGTCGAACTTCGATCTCGGCTTCGTGATCTTCCTTGTGGACAAAGGTGCAGACGCACAGTCGCGCGTATGGCGGGAACCGCAAAGCCTTGCGCACACGGATCTCGTCGCGCGCGAACCCAAGGTAGTCATGCGTGGTCGCGTGGCGGACGGCGTAGTGCCCCGGGCTGTATGTCTGCAGCACCACACGAGCGGGCTCGTCGCCGCGTCCCGCGCGCCCCGCCACCTGGGTCAGCAGGGAAAAGGTCAGTTCCCCGCTGCGATAGTCGGGGAAATGCAGCGACGTGTCCGCGTTGACGATGCCGACGAGACGGACGTTTCCGAGGTCCCATCCCTTCGCCACCATCTGCGTGCCGATGAGGCAGTCCGCCTCGTGACGGCGGAATCTGTCGTAGATGTCGAAATACGCGTCGCGAGAGCGCGTGGTATCGCGATCCATGCGAATCAGGCGCAGCGCCGGAAACCGTTCACGCACCTCACGTTCGAGCCGCTCGGTCCCCATGCCGAGGGCGCGGATGGTCCGTGATCCGCACGATGGACACGCGACCGGCAGCGGGATGGTCCGCCCGCAGTAATGACAGTCGCAGCTCGCGCGATCCACGTGATGCACGAGCGACACGCTGCAATTCGTGCATGTCAGCGCCTCACCGCATGTCCGGCACAGCACCACCGTCGACGTGCCGCGTCGATTGAGGAACAGAATCGATTGACCGCCGTCGGCATGACATCCCTGCATCGCGCGATCGAGCGTCAGCGACAGTGCGCTGGTGTTGCCGGCTTGCAACTCCTCGCGCAGGTCCACGACCTCGATCGGTGGCAGTGGACGGCCGCTGACCCGTTCCGGCAATGTCGCGAGCTCGAGTTCCCCGGTATGCGCGCGGAAGAAGCTCTCGACGCGTGGCGTTGCGCTCCCCATGATCACGGGCGCGTCGCACAGCGCGCCGAGCATCAACGCGACATCGACGGCGTGATACCGGGGAACGCGGTCCTGCTTGTATGCCGGTGCATCCTCCTCATCGACGACGACGATGCCGAGGTCGGCGACCGGGGCGAACACGGCGCTGCGCGAGCCGATCACGACATTGTGCGCGCCGCTGCGAATGTGCCGCCACTCGGCCGCTCGCTCCGCGTCGGTGAGCGCCGAATGGACCACCGCGATCCGGCCCGGGAATCGCACGGTGAAGCGGCGAATCATCTGCGGTGTCAATGCAATCTCGGGCACGAGGACGATCGCCCCGCGTCCGGCTGCGAGCGCGGCGTCGATGCCCGCGAGGTACACCTCGGTCTTTCCACTCCCCGTGACGCCGTGAAGCAGGATGCGACGGTGGGTCCGCGTTGCGATGGCCCCAAGTAGCGGCTCGACTGCCAGGCGTTGCGCGTCGTTGAGGACGGGCGGCGGCTCAGGAGGACCGAGCCCGGCGGCTTCTGCAACCGCGCGTGACATCGAGCGCGGCCCGGCACGGCGGAGCGGGCGGTTCCGAACGCCCTTAGGCAGCATGGCGCGCAGCACCTCACCGAGTGGTGCGCAGTATCGATCCGCGATCTGCCGCGCGAGGGCGATGTGATGGGCGAGGATGAGCCGCGGCTCGTCGACGACGCCATCGATGGCGCGGACTTCCGCGAACGCCGATTCCTCGGTGCGCTCGACGACGTAGCCGAGAATCGATCGCTTCCCAAAGGGGATCTCGACGCGGACGCCCGGGAGCACCAACTCGGCGAGGTCGTCGGGAATCGAGTACGTGTACGAGTTGCGAGGGAGCTGCGAGCGGGTCTCGGGGACGACGGACGCGAAGGTCACGAGATCCTGCTCAGGATGATCCGAACGATCGCCTCGGCAACGACCGACTTCGGGGCACGCCCGATCGTCACCAGCGTGCCGTCGCGGCCGATGACGGTGACCTCGTTGTCGTCCGCGCCCATCCCGATGTCGGCGCGCGACACGTCATTCACGATGACGAGGTCGAGATGCTTAGCCTCCAGCTTTGCACGCGCATTGTCGATCACGTGCTCAGTCTCGGCAGCGAACCCGACCACGTAAACGCCCTTCGCCGCGTCGTCATCACGAAGCGACCGCAGGATGTCGACCGTTGGGACAAGGTCGATGCTCATCGTGTTAGCGCCCTTCTTGAGCTTGTGGGGTGCGTAATCGCGGGGGCGCCAGTCCGCGACCGCAGCGGCCATGATCAGCACTCGCGCACCAATCAGCGCGGCGCGAACCGCGGCGTGCATCTGGTCGGCGGTCTCCACGGTCGCCACAGTGAGGCCGGCCTGCTCAGCGGGCGGCGGCGCGGCAGTCACCAGCGTCACGTCGGCGCCGTGCGCGAGCGCTGCGGCGGCAAGTTCGTTGCCCATCTTTCCGCTGGACCGGTTGCCGATGAACCGCACGGGGTCGATCGGCTCTCGAGTCCCACCCGCTGTCACCACAAAGCGCAAACCGGATACGGCGGGGTCAGGCCCCTCTGACAAGGAACTCCCTCACCACGGCAACGATCGCATCGGGCTCGGCCATCCGTCCCGTGCTCTCGTGCCCGCTCGCGAGCCTTCCGTGCACCGGGCCGATGATCCGCGCTCCGCGGGCGGTGAGCGTGGCCGTATGGCCCTGTGTCGCGGGGTGCTCCCACATCGCGGACTCCATCGCCGGCGCGACGAGCAGCGGTGCGCGGCAGGCGAGTGCGGTGGCCGTGACGGTGTCGCTCGCCAGCCCGAGCGCGAGGCGCGCGATGAGGTCGGCCGACGCGGCAACCACCACCTGCACCTCGCACCACGAAGCGAGGTCGAGATGACTCATGCCGTGGCCTTCCTCGGCCTCGTCTTCCCAGATGCTGGATGCGACGGGATGTCCGCTCAACGCGCGGAGCAGCGTCGGGGTCACGAAGTGCACTGCGGCCTCGGTCATGGCGACCTTCACGTCGACACCGAGGCGGCGCAGGTCGGTCACGACCTCGCACGCCTTGTATGCGGCAACGCTCCCACCGATCCCGACGAGGACCCGATGGCCATCAAGCTCAAGAGTCATGCGGCGTCCCCGCCGGTCGAGGACCGCAAGCCCTCGATGATCGCCTCGATCTCCTGGGCTGCGCGCCTGGCGTCGTCGTTCACCACCTGATGATCGTACGTGTCCTTGAGCGCCAGCTCCGCCACCGCGAGCTCCTGGCGGGCATGCAGGCTTGCCGGGTCCTCGGTTGCGCGTTCGATGAGGCGCTGTTCGAGCGCCTCCATGCTCGGCGGCAGCAGGTAGACGTAGGTGGCGCGTGCGCCAAGCTGCGTGCGCACCTTCTCCGCTCCCTGGACATCGATTTTGATCACGGTGTCGCGCCCGGATGCGATCGCTTTGTTCACGGTCTCGAAGGTCCGCCCCTTGAGCTCGCCGTAGACGGTCGACCACTCGAAGAACTCATCGCGGTCGATCATCGCCCTGAAGGTCGGCTCGTCCACGAACCAGTACGACACGCCGTCCGTCTCCCCCGGACGCGGCGGCCGAGTGGTGTACGAGATGCAGTACTCGAGCGCACGGTCGAGGGCGAACAGCTCACGCAGCACGGTGTCCTTGCCGACACCGCTCGGCCCGGTCAGCACGACCAGCAAGCCCTCCGAGCTCATTCGGATGCTGGACGAAGCCTGGCAGCGGCCGCGATCAGCTCCTCGGGCACCGGCGAACTCGTAGGTTCGGTCGGTGCCGTCGGCCGGGTGGCGAAGGCGGAGACGCATCGCATGCAGCGCGGGACGCGGAAGCTGCGGATCCGGGCGTCCGTACACGGTGTCGCCGATGATCGGGTGACCGATCGACGCGAGGTGCACGCGAATCTGGTGAGTGCGCCCGGTGCGCAACGACAGTTCGAGGACAGTCGCGCCGGCAAGGCGCTCGAGCACGCGAAAGTCGGTCATCGCCTCGCGGCCACCCTCGACGATCGCCATGCGCCGCCGGTCGCGCGGGTGACGGGCAATCGGCGCGTCGATCGTGCCGGTGTCCTCACGGAAACCGCCGTGGACGAGCGCCCAATACGTGCGTCCGAGCGAGCGATCGCTGAGCTGGCGAGCCAGGTTGCGATGTGCTGCCTCAGTCTTCGCCACCACAAGGAGACCGCTCGTGTCGCGGTCGAGGCGATGGACGATGCCTGCGCGCTCGGCGCCGCCGAGCAGCGACCAGGTCGTCCCGCGTTCCTTGAGCGCGTCGGCGAGCGTCCCGGTCGGATGCCCCGGAGCGGGATGGACGACCATCCCCGACGGCTTGTCGACAACGGCGAGCCAATCGTCCTCGTCGACGATGCGCAGCTCCGGACCTGGAATGCCCGGATCCCGGCGCGGCGTGGCCGCGGCGACGAGGGTCTCATCTGGTGGCGTGACGACGACGTCAGCGGTATCGCGAACGCGCTGCCCCGGTCTGCCCGGGCGCCCGTCGACCGTCACGAGACCCGCGTCGATGAGCGTCCGTGCCGCGTGGCGCGTGATCTGTCGCGAGTCCGCGAGCCAGAGATCCAGCCGCGGTGCGACCACATCCGCGATGGCTGCGCTCATGACGGTGCCGACGACGTGGATGACGTGGGCTTGTGCGATGTCGGCACGAAGCTCAACACGAGCAGCGCGATGATCGCCACGACGATGCAGCTGTCCGCCACGTTGAACACCGGCCAGAAATGGAGGTCGATGAAGTCCACCACCGAGCCGTTGATCAATCGGTCGACGCCGTTGGACAGTGCACCACCGAGGATCATCCCGATGAGCACCTGCCGGTACCACGTGGTGCCGTATTTGTATCCCCAGAACACGATGTACAGGCTCACGATCAACGCCACAGCGAGATACAGCCAGTGCAACTGGGGAAACAAGCTGAACGCGGCGCCGCTGTTTTCGACGTGATCGATCGACACGAACGAGTTGGGCCAGATCCCAGTGTCGACCTTGAGGTTAGCGGCGACAATCCACTTCGTGATGTGGTCGACGAGTGCGACAGTCGCGGCGGTACCGAGGAGGACCACGTAGATCCGGCGCCGCGAGACGGGCTCGCCGCCGGCTACCGCTGTACTCCCAGCCAGCATCGTGCACCTCCCAGCTCGCCTTCCCACTCCGCGAGCACGGCGTCACGCCGGTCCTCGATCGCTACCGCGAGCGTCTCCCCTTGCAGCCACTCGCGGTGTGCACTGACAGCACGCGCTGCATCGCCGTCGGCGTCAACGAACAAGGTGATCCGATCCTCGACGCGGAGTGCTGCCTGCTTGCGAAGGTCGTTCACCTTGCGGCTGATCTCGCGCGCCAGCCACTCGAGGCGGAGCTCGTCGGTGATCGTCGTGTCAAAGACGACTGCGGCATGCGCGCCTTCTGGATCCACGTAGGCGACCCTCTTGACGTTGAGCTCTTCCATGAAGATCGCCTCGATTTCGGGACTCAGCGGAACACTCGCGAGCGTCGCCGAGGCAAGTGGCTGGCGCACGCGGACACCGGCGGTCGTTCGCGCCGCGAGCCCATCCTCGACCAGACGGCGCAGCCTGCTCATCTCGGCGATGACGTCCGGGTCGCGCCACACTCCCTGCGCCTTGGGGAAGTCGGTGAGGTGCACGGAATCGGGCGCTCCCGCGGTCGACGGAGGATCGCCGTTGAAACCGCTGAGGTTTCGGTACATGCGCTCTGCCATGAAGGGCATGAAGGGCGCCACGAGGCTCGCGAGTGACAGCAACACGGTGTTCAAGGTTGCGAAGGCCGACGCGGAGTCGTCGCTCGTCCCGGCACTCTTCCAGAAGCGACGGCGAGAGCGGCGCACGTACCACTTGGAAAGATCCTCGACAAACGCCTCCACGGCATGCACCGCGTCCGATGCGTCGTAGCGCTCCATGGCATCGCGTACGCCATCGATGGTCTCGGCGAGCCGCGCGAGACACCAGCGATCGAGCGCGGGGCGTTCGAGCACCGCGGGAGCGGCGGATGCGGGGTCGTACCCCTCGGTGAGCGCGTAGGTCACGAAAAACGAGTACACGTTCCAGAGCGTGAGCATGAAGAGCCGCACCACGTCCTGAAATGACGCGGGGCTGACGCGCAGCTCGGCGTTCTCGACGCCCTGCGCGTAGAAATACCACCGAGCCGCGTCTGCGCCGAACTGGTCGAAGATGGTGTCGGGCTCGATGGTGTTGCGCCTCGACTTCGACATCTTCTTGCCGTTCTTGTCCTGCAGGGTGCCGACGACGACGCAGTTCCGGTACGCCGGAAGGTCGAAGAGGAGCGTCGACTCCGCGAGCAATGAGAAGAACCAGCCGCGCGTCTGGTCCACGCCCTCGCAGATGAAGTCCGCGGGATGCGTGTGCTCGAAAAGCTCCTTGTTCTCAAAGGGATAGTGCTTCTGCGCAAAGGGCATGGCGCCGGAGTCGTACCAGGCGTCGATGACCTCGGGCACACGCTGCATCAGACCGCCGCACGCCTTGCACGGCAGAGTCACCTCGTCGATAAAGGGGCGGTGCAGATCGTCGCCGACGGTCAACCCCACGTCGGCGGCGCTCCCCGCGCAGAATTTCTCGTCGCACGTGTCGCACACCCAGATGGGCAGCGGAGTGCCCCAGTACCTGCTGCGCGACAGGTTCCAGTCGATGAGGCTTTCGAGCCAGTTGCCCATCCGGCCGTCGCGGATATGTGCAGGCTGCCAGTGCACGCTGCGGTTGTGCGTGAGCAGCCGGTCCTTCACTGCGGTGGTGCGGATGAACCACGACGTGATCGCGTAATACAGCAGCGGCGTGTCACATCGCCAGCAGAACGGATACGTATGCAGGATCCGTTCCGCGCGATACAGACTCCCCTGCTCCTGCAGATCCTCGATGATCTTCGGGTCCGCGTCCTTGACAAAGAGTCCGCGGTAGCGCGTCTGACCCTCGAGAAAGCGGCCGTCGAGACCCACCACATGACGGATCGCGACACCCTTGCGCTGGCAGAGCTCGAGGTCGGCAACGCCATATGCCGCAGCGGTATGCACGATCCCGGTGCCCTCTTCCATGCTCACGAGCTCCGGCGCGTCGAGCACGACAAACGCGAGTCCGTCGGGAAGCATGTCGGTGAAGAGCGGCTCGTAGGTCAGGTCGACGAGATCGCGGCCGTCCATCTCACCGATGACTTCGTAGTCGCCTTCGAGGATCGACAGGCGTTCCTTGGCGAGGATGTACGTCTCATCCCCTTGCGCGACGCGGACATAGGGCTTGCCGGAGTGCACGGCCAGCGCGACGTTGCCCGGGAGCGTCCACGGGGTGGTGGTCCACGCCAGCAGGAACGTCGTGCCGTCCGAGTCGTTGAGCCGGAATTTCACGTACACGGACGGGTCCGACGTGTCCTCGCGGTATCCCTGGCTCAGCTCGTGCGACGAGAGCGTTGTCTGGCAGCGCGGGCAGTACGGCGTGACCTTGTAGCCCTGGTAGAGCATCTCGTCGTCCCATAGCTCTTTCAGGCTCCACCACACCGACTCGATGTATGTGCCGTCGTACGTGCGATACGGATGGTCGAAATCGAGCCAGAAGCCAAGGCGCTCGCTCATCTCGCGCCACTGGTCGATGTACTCGTTCACCGACGCCTTGCAGCGCGCGTTGAACTCCGCGATGCCGTATTCCTCGATCTGTTTCTTGCCGCTGATCTTCAGCGCGCGCTCCACCTCGAGCTCGACTGGGAGCCCGTGGGTGTCCCAACCGGCCTTTCTCGCAACGGAGAAACCAGTCATCTGCTTGTAGCGCGCGAACACGTCCTTGTACGAACGGGCGAGGACGTGATGCAGACCCGGCAGCCCGTTGGCAGTCGGCGGCCCCTCGTAAAACACGTACGGCGGCGCGTCACGACGCATCTCGAGGCTGCGCTCGAACACATGGGTGCGCTGCCAGAGCTCGAGGATCTCGACCTCCGCCTCGGGAAATCCCGCGCGTGCGCTGACAGCTGAATACCTGGGCATCACCTCAAGGATACCGGCAGATCGTTCGCAGCCGAACTGCCGGAGGACCCTACACCACTCGCTCGCCGAAGATTGCCCGGCCCACCCGCACCATCGTCGCGCCCTCTTCGATTGCCACTTCGAAGTCGTTGCTCATCCCCATGCTCAACTCGGGGAGCGCCCACCCGGTCGCGTGCTCCATGTGATCGCGGACGTGGCGCAAGCGGGTGAACGTCGCCCGGGCGTCCTCCGGATCCTCCGAAAAGGGGGCAATGGTCATGAGTCCCATCAGATGAATCGCCGGGACGTTGACAAGCTCCTGCACCACTCCCTCGACGTCGCCCTCGTGCACACCAAAGCGCGTTGCAAGCCCGGTCAACTCCACTTCAAGCAACACGCCGACGGGATCGAGCCCAGGAGGCCGATGCGTCGACAGCGCCTCAGCGACGCGCCGGCTGTCGACCGAGTGGACAAAATCGAAGAGCGCGGCCGCTCGGCCTGCCTTGTTCGTCTGAAGATGCCCGATCAGGTGCCAGCGGGCGGTCTGGCGAACCTCGGCTTGCTTGTCCTCAGCTTCCTGGATCCGGTTCTCGCCAACGTCCTCAACCCCGGCGCTGATCGCCTCGTCGACCAGTTCGGCGCCCACGCCCTTGGTGACGGCGATCAGGAGGACGTCGCGCGGGTCGCGATCTGCCCGCGCCGCAGCAGCGTCGATCCGACCACGAACTGCTTCGATCCGGTCAGCGACCGGCACCGCATCCTCCACGACGGCCGCCTATTTGCCGAGGTCGAGTGGGAGTTCGCGACCCTCGGTATCACGGCGCTTACGCTGCCGGCGGGCAGTGTCGGGGCGGGTTCCAGGAGGATGTGCCAGCACGTCCTCGATGGTGGCGCGCATCTCCTGCGCGTCCTTGAAGGATCGATACACCGAAGCGAATCGAATGTACGCGATCTCATCGATCTCGCGCAGGCGGGTCATCACCATTGCGCCCACTTCGCGGCTCGGGACCTCCGACAGGTTCTGGCTGCGCAGGGCGTTCTCGATGTCGGCGACCATCTGCTCAAGATTTGCCGGCGCAAGGCGCGTCTTCTTGGACGCGATGACGAGCCCGGACAGCAACTTCTGGCGGTTGAATTCCTCGCGCCTGCCGTCTTTCTTGACCACGTACAGCGACGGCACCTCGACGCGCTCGTACGTCGTGAAACGCTTGCCACAGACAAGGCATTCGCGGCGACGGCGAATGGCCTCACCGGTCTCGGAGTCTCGCGAGTCGACGACCTTGATATCCGTCTCGCCGCAGAACGGGCACTTCACGTGCTGCCCCCTAAGAGCTTGGGATCGGCTCCGGCCGGCCGCGCGATGGCCACCGGCGGAGCCGATCCCGGCCCAACCCTACCGACGGTCCCTCAGAAACGCCGGAATGTCCAGGTCGTCCACGCTGTACGGCCCGGTGGGCTTGCCACCCACGGTGAACGCCGGCTGCCGCTGATCCGACGTGGCGGGGCGCGCCGACGGCTCGTAGCTGAGGGTGCCGATGACATCGATCTGGCCCGTGAAGCCCGTGGCGATGACGGTGATCTTCACCTCGCCCTTCATGTGCTCGTCGATGACGGTGCCGAAGATGATCTGCGCGTCCGCGTCAGCGGACTCGCTCACCAATTGCGCCGCCTCGTTGACCTCGTACAGCGTGAGATCCGGGCCACCCGTGACGTTGAGGAGGATGCCCTTGGCGCCGGCGATGGTGGTCTCGAGCAGCGGGCTCGCAACCGCATCCTTGGCCGCGTCCGCCGCGCGCGTGTCGCCGCTGCCGAACCCGATGCCCATGAGCGCCTGACCCTGCCCCTGCATGATCGTCTTGACGTCGGCGAAGTCGAGGTTGATCAATCCCGGGAACACGATCAGGTCGCTGATGCCCTGCACGCCCTGCCGAAGCACGTCATCCGCCACCTTGAAGGCATCGCCGATCGGGGTCTTCTTGTCCACGACCTGCATGAGCCGCTCGTTGGGAATGGTGATGAGCGTGTCGACGCGGCCCTGGAGGTTGGCAATTCCCTCCTCGGCCGACTTCTGACGGCGGAGCCCCTCGAAGCGGAACGGCTTGGTCACCACGCCGATCGTCAGCGCTCCGGACTCGCGTGCTATTTCGGCGATGATCGGCGCAGCACCGGTGCCGGTGCCGCCACCCATTCCAGCGGTGATGAAGACCATGTCGCTGTCGGCAAGCGCCTTGGTCAGCTCTTCGCGCGACTCCTCGGCCGCGTCGCGGCCCTTCTGCGGATCGCCGCCGGCGCCGAGCCCGCGCGTGAGCTTGCCGCCGATCCGGATCTTCAGGTGCGCGGACGACGAGCTGAGCGCCTGATGATCGGTGTTGATCGCGATGAACTCAACGCCCTTCAGGTTGCTCCGGATCATGCGGTTCACAGCGTTGCTGCCGCCGCCGCCGACCCCCACGACGCGGATGCGGGCGTTGCCGTCTAGTGTCCGGTCGAGGTCTGCCATTCCTGTCTCCTCGCGTTGCGCTGATTCACGGGTTGGGGGCGTGTTGGGAGATCTCCGACGAGCCAGGGCATCCCCCGGCTGGTCGAGTCCGTGCGTGCGTAGATGATCAAAAGAGGTCACGAAACCACCTCGAGAGTTTGACCCCGGCGGCCGGGCCGTCCGAGCTCTTGCCGTTGGAGCGTGAGGGTTTGCGTCCGAGGTTGCTCCGGGCTCCCCAGCGCAGCAGCCCGACCACCGTTGCGTGGCTCGGGCCGCGGATTTCGTCGTTCATTCCCTGCAGACCCTGCGGCGCGGCAATGCGCGCGGGGAGGTTGGTCTGTTGCTGCACGACTTCGGCGAAGCCGCGCAACAGCGCGCCGCCGCCGGTGATGACGATGCCACCGGGGAACATGCCGAGTGGCCCGGCGCGCTCCACCTCGGCCGCGATCATCGACGCCATCTCCCGTGCGCGCGGTCCGATGATCTCAGCGAGATACCGTTGCGGCACACCGACCGGCTCGTCATAGCCCATCGGCGTCAAGGTGACCTCCGCATCCGCGGGGAGGGTCAACTGCAGGCAGTGACCGAAGTTGCGCTTGACGGTCTCAGCGGTTTCGAGGTCGCAGCGCAAACCGACGGCGAGATCTGCGGTGACATGGTTGCCGCCAACCGGGATCACGCTCGTGTGCACGATGCTGCCGCGCGCGAAGACCGCGATATCGCTGGTCCCTCCGCCGACATCGACGACGACGACACCGCGCTCGATCTCGTCCTCGGTCACCACCGCCTCCGCGGACGCGAGCACCTGCAACACCATGTCATCGACGTTGAGCCCCGCCTTATGGACAACCTTGACCACATTCTGGATCGCGGTGTTGGCGCCGGTGATGATGTGCGCGTCGACCTCGAGGCGATTGCCCGCCATGCCGATGGCATCACGCACTCCCTCCTGACCGTCGATCGTGAACTGCTGCGGCAGCACATGCACGATGCGACGCTCGGAAGGAACGCTCACCGCACGCGCAGCGTCGATGGCGCGATGCACGTCCTGGTCGCGAACCTCGCGATGGCCGGCCTCGACGGCGACCACCCCGCGGCTGTTCTGCGACGTGATGTGGCCACCCGCGATCCCGACCACGGCGGAGTCGATCGGCACGCCGGACATCTGCTCGGCCATGTCCACCGCTTCGGCGACGGCCTCGGCAGCGCGGTCGATCTCGACCACGGCGCCCTTGCGAACGCCCCTCGAAGCCACCAGACCCACGCCCAGGACTCGGAGACCGGTGGGCTCAAGGTCTGCGACGGCGCAGCAGACTTTGGTCGTTCCGAGATCGAGTGCGAAGACGCGACGTGGACGGGTCACTGTATGGGTCTCCGAGTGTAGCCGTCACGGCTGCGCCATTCAAGGGTTTTCAGGCGCAAAACCGCAAGATGCTGGGTTCGCGCCCCCAGTATGCCACAACATGTTGGTTGTCATTGAGAGGTCGGAAAGCCTCGCGGCGCCATTCACCAGGCCATTCCCTGAGCCTTGGGATTGCCTGGTCTCCACACCCCTGGAGACACGGACAGGGCCTCGCCACTGCACCTTCTGGACGAGGCCCTGTGCGCCGCGGTCAGTGTGGACCGCTGAAGCTGCGCAACCGTAACACCGCTTGTCGGTGGCGTCTACGCTTCGAGGACGATTTTCCCGCGCAATTCTCCTGCTGCCATCTCGGCAAACGCCGTCGCCGCGTCAGCGAGCGGACGGGCGGAGCCGATGAGCGGCCGCAGCGCTCCGGTCGCAATCAGGTCGACGAGGTGGCGCAACTCCCCGCGCGTTCCCATGGTCGTCCCTGCGACGGTGATGCTCCGGAAGAAGATCCGGTTGAGCTGCGCCGGCGGATTCGGCCCGCCGGTCGCGCCCGGCACCACCACCACGCCGCCCGGACGGACGGCCCGAAGGCTCAGATCCCACGTCGGCTCGCCGACGGTGTCGATCACGGCGTCGACACCCAGTCCACCGGTTGCGCCGATGACGGCGCGTGCGGTTTCGCGCGCCACCGGGAAGGCGGCCTCGGCACCCAGGTCCACCGCCAGCGCGCGTTTGGCGTCGTCGCGCGACGTCGCGTAGACGGTGATCCCCGCGAGACGCGCCAACAGGATCACTGCCGTGGCGACGCCGCCACTCGCTCCCTGGACGAGCACGCTCATCCCGGGTTTCAGCGCTGCGCGGACGAAGAGCGCCCGGTATGCCGTGAGGTATGCCGTAGGCAGGCACGCCGCGTCCGCGAAGCTCACCTGGTCCGGCAGCGGGACGAGGTTCGTCGCCGGGATCTCCACGTACTCCGCGAGCGCGCCCGCGAGTGGCCCTTCGCTGAGCATGCGAAACGACCTGCAGTTGAGCGGCTCGTCGGCGAGGCAGGCCGCGCAGTGGCCGCACGCGACGATGGGGTACACCACCACGCGGGCCCCTGTTGGCGGAGCGCCTTCGGGAGTCTCGGCGCCGTAGGCCTCGACCTCCCCCGCGGCGTCGCACCCGAGGATCTGCGGCGGCGTCACCGGCGACGACGACACGCCGCGCAACGTCCAGAGGTCATGGTGGTTGAGTGTCGCCGCGCGCACTCTCACCAGTGCCCAACCGGGCCGGGGAACGGGTGCTGGGAGCTCGCCGACGGTGAGGTTGGCCAGTGGATTGTCGCCGCCAACTGCCGACGCATACGCCGCAAGCATTTGGCGGACCGTAGCATGGTGTCCACCATGCGTCTCGACACCGTCCTCGAAGGGCGCCGCCAGCCCGTCTTCTCGTTCGAATTCTTCCCTCCGAAGACTGACGATGGGGTTCTCGAGCTCTTCGAGGCCATCTCGCACCTGCGTGAACTCGAGCCAACCTTCGTTTCGGTGACCTATGGAGCCGGCGGTTCGGTGCGCGCTCGAACGGTCGATCTCGTGACCCGCATCCGTCGCGAACTCGATATCGAGCCGGTTGCGCACCTGACCTGCGTCGACGCGACTGTCGAGGACCTGCAACGCATTCTCGACGGGCTTCGAGAACTCCGGGGTCGACAACGTGCTGGCGCTCCGTGGCGATCCACCCGGGGGTGTCCTGCCGTTCACGCCCACGGAGGGCGGGTTGGCATATGCCACCGACTTGATGGAGCTGATCACCAGCCGGTACGGCTTTTGTGTCGGCGGTGCCTGCTATCCGGAGAAGCACCCGGAATCGGCGGACACCGATGAGGACGTCCGGGCGGCGAAGCGGAAGGCGGATTCGGGAGCCAGCTACCTGATCACGCAAATCTTCTTCGACAACCGGACGTACTTCGATTTCGTCGCCAGGGCACGCGCTGCCGGTGTGACGATTCCGATCCTTCCAGGGATCATGCCCGTCACCAACGTGAGCCAGGTCAAGCGTTTCACGTCGAAGATCGGCGCCACGATTCCGGATGCGCTGCTGGAAGCGCTGCGGTCGCGGGAGGACGACCCGGATGCAGTCCTGCAACTCGGTGTCGCGTGGGCCACGCTCCAGTGCGCCGAGTTGCTGGCCGGTGGTGCTCCGGGCGTGCACTTCATCACGATGAATCGGTCCCCCGCCACGCGCGCGATCCTTTCCGCGTTGCGCGCGGCGCGTCCCTGGGATCGCGTCCGTTAGACCGAGCTATCCGGCTTCCTCTCGCGGGTGCATGGGCAACCGGAACACGAGGATGAAGGCGGCTGCAAGCGGCAGCAGGCACGCCCAGGCTGTGACGCGCAGTGCGTCGGTTGCAGGGTGATTGGCGAAGGTCGCGAAGAAGACGGTGCCCAGGACGGCGACGCCGAGTGCCGTCGACAGTTGTTGCACCGCCTCGAAAACACCTGAGGCGGATCCCACTTCGTCCATGGTCACGCTCGTGAGCACGAAGCGAAACAGCTGACCGATGCTCGCGCCGAGGCCCATGCCGATGAAGAAGAGGCCGGGGACGATGTCCCAGCTCGAGGCGCTCGGACCGGTGAGGATCAGGGCGAGGCCGGCGGCGCCGGCAGCGATCAGCACGATGCCGATATGGAGCAGATGGCGTTGCAGCCGCTTGACGAGCGCCATGGAAACGAACATGCCGAGGATCATGCCCACGATCATCGGTGTCAGCGTCAGCCCGGCCTCGACCGGTGACCAGCCTTCGCCGAGCTGGCCGTAGAGCGACACGCAGAGCAGCAGGCCGCCGAAAGCGCCAAAGAGAGCGAGTGCGACCGCGGTGCCACTCAGGTAGGTCCCGTTGGTGAGCAGCGACGGCTCGATCAGAGGATTCGTGCTGCGCCGTTCGTGCAGCAGGAAGCCGACCAGCAGGAGCACACCCGCAGCGAGCATCGCGAACGACCAGACGGGCCACCCGTCGGTCCGTCCCTGGATGAGGGGATAGATGATCGCGACAAGCGCGACGCCGACCAGGCCGACGCCGGCGAGGTCGAGCTTCAAATTGGGGTGACTCGCGCCGCGGGGCAGCGAGCGGAGCGCCAGGGGGAGTGCCAGTGCGCCGATCGGCACGTTGATGAGGAACACGAGACGCCAGCCGGTGTCCCAGAGATTCCAGTCGATCAGGGCGCCTGCGAGGACTGGAGCGGCGAGCAACGCCACACCCGTCGCCGGCCCGAACAGCCCAAGCGCTTTGTTGAATTCGGCCTGGTCGGTGAAGACCTCCTTCATCAACCCGAAGCCCTGGGGGATCATGAGCGCGCCGAAGGCTCCCTGGAGCGCGCGCAACGCGAGGAGCACGCCGATGGTCGGGGTGGCGGCGCACGCGGCAGAGGTGACGGTAAAACCCGCCGAGCCCACGAGGAACATCCGGCGACGGCCGAGAATGTCCCCGAGTCGCGCGCCGGCAATGAGGAGCACTGCGAAAGCCAGGGTGTATCCCGCGCTCAGCCATTGGATGGTGCTGGCTCCACCACCGAGATCCCGATGGATGGAGGGAGCGGCGACGTTCACGATCGTGGCGTCGAGCAGGTCCATCACATTGGCGGCCAGGACAACCGCAGCGACGACCCAGCGCAGCCGGTATTGGCTCTTGCCGGCGCTGCCGGCCCGCGGTGTGACAGGGATTGTCGCGGTGGGCATGGAGATCCTCGTGTGTGTCGAACGGCGTTCGCTACGAACATTGTACGTTACGGACAACGTTCGAGTCAAGTAGAGTTCAATCCGCCATGCCCTCGACGACGGTCCGCGATCGATGAGTTCTTCCGACCCTGGTCCGGACCGGCATCGTTCCACCCGCGACCGCCCCGCAAAGGCACCGCTCAGCGAGGACGCGGTTGTCGACGCCGGGCTGGCGATCCTTCGGTCGGACGGGCTCGCGGCGGTGACGATGCGCCGGGTGGCAGCCGCCCTGGACACCGGAGCAGCCTCCCTTTACGTCTACGTCTCCGGCCGAGAGGGCCTGTTCCAGGCCATGCTGGACCGCGTCACCGCGACGATCACGCTCGAGGCTCCGGACCCTTCACGGTGGCGCGCGCAACTGCACTCTTTGCTGCAGCGCATGCACGAGGCACTGGTTGCGCATCCCGGTATCGCCGCGCTGACGCTCGAGGATCCACCGTCGACCGAGGTCGTCTTTCGTTTGACGGAGAACATGCTGGGGATCCTGCTCGCCGGAGGGATCGACGCCCAGGACGCGGCCTGGGCGTGCGACATCTTCGTATCGCTGGTCACCGCGGTTGCCAGTGAGGACGACGTGCGGCGCGCTCGCGGCCGCGGTAGCGAGGCCGACCGTCAGGCGAATGCCGGCGAGATGTATAAGTCCTTTCTGACGCTGTCTCCTGAACGTTTCCCGCTGCTCGCGGCCCACGCCGCCCAGATGGTCGCCGGCACTGGGGACGAGCGGTTTCACTTCGGCATCGACGTCGTCATCGACGGCCTCGTCGCGAGGTCAGTCCCGCAGTAGGGATCCGGCCTACGGGCTTGGTGTGGTCGCCGGCGGTGTGATCAGCGTGATGGTCGGGGTGGGTGTGGCGCTCGGCGTCGGCGTCGGTGTCGGCGTTGGCGTCGGACGCGGGGTTGGCGGTGCGGTGGGCGGGGCCACCGCTGATTGCGCGGGTGGCGGCTGCACCGAGGGGGCGACCGGCAGCAGCGCCTCGGTTACCTCGGCGGGAAGGCCGGGGCTCCCGCCGCTCACCGGGTCGGCCGGGGACTCGACGTCGATGTAGCCGAAGGTCGGTTTCACGAAGCTCAGGCCAGGCTGCCCTTTGAGTGCAGCGAGCGTCTCGATCTGGGCAGGGAGCGCCTGCAGGGCTGCGTCCGTGTCGAGGTCGCCGAGCACGGCGCGCCATCCACTGCTGGTCCAGATGCTGACGACGTCGTCCGCCCCCCAGAGAAATGCCTCCACCGAACACCCGAAGACGCTCGGGAAGCGTTGCGAGATCGAGCTCAGCAGCTGGACGAGGACCGGGTTGATCGGCTGCGGGGTTCCGGCCCGGTCATCGATCAATACCGGGATGCCGCTTCGTGCGGCAGCGGTGGCGTCGATTCCGGGGAGCGTCGCACCGTCCGACGCCACCAGGGTGTCGGTGCCGGCGCGGCGGATCCGCAGCATCGGCGCGCGCTCGACGACGGATATCTCCACGGTGGCGGGCAACTCCGTGGTGACGAGCGCGCTGGCGACCCACGGGAGTGCCTGCACGCGGCCTTGAATCGCGGCGCCGTTGATGGTGAAGATGCTCTGCTCGGGTACCTCGGCGGCCGCGACCACCGCGCCAGTGGTGAGCAGATGCGTGCCGATCACCGTCACCTTGCGCACCTGGAACCCCGGGAGCGTCAACGCCAGAGCGAGAAGGCCGACCTGCACCGTCAGGGCGGCCGCGGCGATGAGGCGCCGTCTCCACGAGATGTGCCGCCGCGGACCCGGCGGTGGTGGCGGCGCGCCACGGCGGGCATGGCGGCGCTTGCGAGGAGAGCGTGCGAGCTTCGCGCCCGGGGTGACCACCAGCTTGCGCACGGACCGCGATGAGTCGGCGATGAGTGCCGCCTGAGCTCTGACGAGGGCGACATGGCGCGACTGCTCGTCGAGCATCTCGGTGCTCACAAGGCGTGCTCGGTGCGGCGGGTACGGTGCATGTACGCAGTGCTGAGACGTGTGCTGGAAGACGAGGAGTGAGACGTTGCGGCCGTACGGGGCCGGGCCGATTATCTCCCAGCGGAAGGCGATGTGACCGTTACGAACGCGCCGCGCGCGCCACGGGGAGATACGTGTCCGGCAGATCGTTGGCGAACAGCACCACATCACCCGGGACAGCGAGGGTCTGGAGCACTGCCGTGGCCTCGGCGAGGGTGTCGACAACGTGGATACGGTCCTCGCTCAAGCCGCCATCGCGGAGGCCGGCACACAACGCCGCGCTGGTCTTCGCCGACATCACGATGACGTGGTCGCAGACCTTCGCCGCGTGCTCACCGTAGCGCCGGTTCTCGGCATCCTCGACAGTGCCGAGTTCGACCAGTCCTGGCGTGATCAGGAACTTGTGCGCGCCGCTCATCGCCGCGAGCACTTCGAGGCCGTTGTGCACGCCGACCGGGTTGGCGTTGTACAAGTCGTCGATGACCGTGAGCGGACTCGCGGTTTTCATCACCTCGAGACGGTGCTCCACCTGCTCCAGGGATGCTGCCGCCGCGATGGCATCGTCGATTGAGTAGCCGAGGGTGAGCACGGCGGCGAGTGCCGCGCTGACGTTGGCCACCTGGTGCCGTCCCAGAAGCGGGATTGTGACCTCGCGATCCAGGCCCTCCTTCTCCCAGCGCCAGCGAAAGGTCGATCCGTGCTCCGTGATCCGGATCGACGACGCAACGATGTCCGCGCCGGCCGTCTCCCCGTCGGTGTCGAGCGCGTAGCGGATGACGGAACGCTGCTCGGCTTGCGCGCGCTTTGCAAGGGATATCCCCAACTCGTCGCCGGTGTACAGGATCGCGGTGCCCTCCGGCGGCAGCGCGGCGATGACCTCGTACATGGCGTTGGCAATGCGGTCGATCGTGCCGAAGCGCTCCATGTGCTGCGGGCCGATTGCGGTGATGATCGCAAGGCCCGGGTGCACGAGATTGCTCATGGCTGCGATCTCGCCCTCGGCGTATGCGTCCATCTCGACGACGAACACCTTGTTGTCCGGGGTCAGATCCTCGTTGATCACGCGGGTGACGCCCATCAGCGTGTTGAAGCTCTTCCGCGTTGGGAGCGTGTTGACGTGCGGCTGCAGCAGCTGCGCGAGGATGTGCTTGGTGCTCGTCTTGCCAAAGCTTCCCACCACGGCGACGACGATGGGATCCACCTCCCGGAGGCGCTCAGCCGCGAGTCCCAGGTAGTGGCGCCGGATCCGCGTCTCCGCCGGTTTTGTGACGACATTGGCAGCAACCAGCAGGATCTCGCTCATGCCCGTGACCAGTCCTGCGGCGATGAGCACGAGAATCGTCGAAACGACAGGATGCAGGGCAACAATGCCGAGCGCGAGCCCCGCGGCGAGCAGGACCGCGAGGAATCCTCCGGCGATGAGCAGCCGGCGCATACGCGCCGTCATCACGAGCGGCCGCTTCGGTGATGTCCATCGCCACGTGAATTGCGCAGCGGCTGCGGAGACGAGCCACGCCACCGCGATGCCGACCGGCCGCGCGGCGGGCCACACGGCGGCGACACTGAGCGCAACCGCTCCGACCAGGAGCCCGAGCCAGACCGCGCGGTGGGCAAGCCACTCGCGTGTCAGTCCCCAGCGCAGGAAGCGAACGGACTCGTACTCCTCGATCTGGAACATCCGCGCGGCGACGAGCACGATCCGGAACAGCAGGATGAGCCACACGATGGCTGCAATCGCGACCAGTGGTCCGACAAACGGGCTCACTGCGCGATGTCCGATGGATCGTCGCGCAGAAACACCTCGACGATCCTGCAGAAGCGCGCCGCCTGCTCGAGGTACGCGTAGTGCCCAGCACCTTCGAAGACGACCAGCCCCGCATCTGGAATGAGCCGCTCCATGAGGTGCCCGTCGGCGATCGGCGTCTCCGTGTCCTTGTCGCCCCAGATGAGCAGCACCGGGAGATGCAGCTTCGGCAGGACCGGCGTCAGGTCCTCGTTGACGATGCGCACCAGCGTGCCGCGCATGACGCCGGAGACCGCTCTGTAGTCGGCAGACCCACGCTGATCGGCGCGGTGCTGCGCCGCCTGTCGCAGCGCTTTGGGGAGCAGAACGGACCGCTCCACCATGCGGAGCGCCTTGTACGAGCGAACGCGCGCGGCGCCTCGCAACGTCTGACGCGGGCGGATGCCGGAGCTGGCCGTCAGCACCATCCGCTCGATCCGTCCTGGGTAGGTCGCTGCCATCACGATGCCGATGCGGCCACCATTGGAGTGGCCGATCAGGTCACACCTCTGCACCCCGAGGCGGTCGAGCAGAGCGATGCACCAGGCGGCGTAGTCGTGGACCGACCACGGGGTGTCCGGCTCCGTGGTGGCGCCGAAACCGGGAAGGTCCGGAACGATCAGGCGCCGGCCGTGCTGCAGCGCATCAAGGATCGGGTCGAACAGCTCCGATGACACGCCCCAGCCGTGGAGCAGCAGCAGCGGGCGCCCGTCACCGCGCTCCTCGAGCGCGGCGCGCGGGATCTCCCCCGTCGCTCCGGCAACGGTCGCTCGATCCCCACTCAGGTTGCCGTTCAGCCCGGCCGACCGGTGAGCAACCACGTGTCGATCGACGACGTGGTGGCCTGCTGCTCGCGGTGTCGTTCCATCGCCATGTCGATCAGTTTCGTCAGCAACGCGTCGAAGCGCATGCCGGACGCTTCCCACAGATAGAACGACAGCGATCCCGGCAGGGTGTTCAACTCGTTGACGACGAACGAGTCATGCTCCGGGGAGACAAGGAAGTCGACGCGCGTGACGCCGGCGGCGCCGATGGCGCGAAAGGACGCCTTCGCCGTTTCCTGGATGCGCCCGGTCAGTTCATCGGAGAGCGGAGCGGGGATGATCCGTTGCGAGTTTTTCATCCCGCCGGCCGGAGCCTTGCTCCCTCCCTTTGTCTTGGCGCCACTCAGGTATTTGTCCGCATAGCTGAGCGTGCCGCGGCTCACCGGCTGCTCGCACACCGATGCCTGAACGTCGTCGCCCCATCCGAGCACGGAGCAGTTCACTTCGATGCTGCCGTCCTGCGCGGGCTCCGCGAGGATCGAGGTGTCGTAGCCGAACGCGACCTCGAGCGCTGCGCGCAGCTGCTCGTCGCTCTCGACACGCGCGACGCCGATGCTCGATCCGAGCCGGCGCGGCTTCACGTACATGGGAAAACCGGGGGTCTGGGCAAGCTCCGCAGAGACGGCGTTCGGCCGCTCGAGCCAGCGTGACCTCGAAACCATCACGTCGTCGAGCACGGGGATGCCAGCGCCGCGTAGCGCGCTGCGCGATAGTCGCTTGTCCATGCTCAGCGCAGCGGACACGATGTCGCAGCCGCAATATGGGAGCGCTGCCAACTCGAACAGACCTTGCAGGGTGCCGTCCTCACCATTGGATCCGTGCACGAGCGGCATCGCGATGTCGAATCGCGCTGCAGTGCGAGCACCACCGCCGAGCAGACTGCGGCGGGCATCGACTTCGATGAGCTCTCCGCCACTGGTCGGATCCGGGCGCATGGTCACGCGCGTCGACTCGGCGATGAGGCGATCGATGTCCTTGTAGCGCTCGAGCTGGAGCAACTGCTCGCCGGTGTACCAGGCCCCTGACTTCGCGATGTAGACGGGAACCGGGACGTAGCGATCAGCGGGCATGGCAGCCATCGCCTGCTGCGCTGTGATGACCGACACCTCGTGCTCCACGGACCGGCTGCCGAAGAACACGCCGACCTTGAGCCGCTCAGCCACGATGCTCACCGCCGGCCGTCTCTCCCAGGACGATGATCTCCCGCTCGAGGTCGACCCCGAACTGTTGCTGCACGGCGTCGTGTGCGATGCAGACGAGACTGAGCACGTCCGAGGCTCGCGCGTGATCGACGTTGACGATGAAGTTCGCGTGCTTCGGTGAGATCTGCGCGCCACCGGAGCGCCGACCCTTGAGGCCCGCAGCCTCGATGAGACGTCCCGCCTTGTCATCCGGCGGGTTCTTGAAAACGCTGCCGAGGCTGCGAATGCCGTATGGCTGCGAAGCTTTGCGCTCGGCCTGGATCGCATCGGTGCGTTCACGGACCGCCGACGGGTCATCGGCGTGGACGCGCAGCCGCGCGCTCACGATCACGTTGCCGCGCAACTCGTTCTTGAAACACGAGGAGCGATAGCTGAAGTCGCACGCCTCGGCAGCAAGCGTCATAGCCGATCCGGACTGATCGAGCGACGTGCAATCGATGAGAACATCCGACACCTCGCTCCCGAACGCTCCAGCGTTGCCGGAGACGCTCGCGCCAAGGGTCCCGGGAACGCCGATGCCGAACTCGATCCCCGCGAGGCCGCGAGTCGCGCAGTCCAGTGCCACGCGCGGCATCATGGCGCCCGCCCCGAGATCGATGGTCGCCGCATCGACAACTCGCAGCCTGCGATCGTTGTGACGGATCACGAGACCATCGATCCCTTCGTCGCTGATCAGCGTGTTGCTCCCGGCGCCGAGCATGGTCACAGGGACGCCTGACTCGTGACAGCGGCGCAGCAGGTCGGCCAGCACGCCGACATCGCGCGTGGTGATGAACCAACGTGCCGGTCCGCCCACTCCGAATTGGCTGTGGCGCGCGAGTGGCTCATCGCGGAGGACACCCGGAACGCTGTCGAGCCAGTCACCCGCGGACACCCTGCGCCTCCAGGGCGTCGCGAAGGCGCGGCGCCAGCTTGTCGAAGCCGCCGAGGGACAGCACCAGGAGCACGTCGCCTGAGCGCACGAGGCGCATCACCAAATCGACGGCCTCGTCGCTCGAATCGACGACGTGCACCCCGTGCGGCGGGCCGGCGCGATCCGCGACATCCTGGCTCGATACCGTCTTCGGCATGCCGCGCTCGCGGGCCTCCTCGATGGGACCGATGATCACAACGTCGGCGCCGGTGAAGCTCCGCCGATAGTCCTCGAGAAGGCGGCTCACGCGCGAGTACGTGTGTGGGGTGTGGATGGCGATGAGGCGGCGCCCGGGATAGCGCTGGCGTGCGGCATCGATCGCGGCGCCCACCTCCGTCGGGTGGTGCGCGTAGTCATCGACGACGGCCACACCGTCCAGCTCGCCGAGGATCTGGAAGCGTCGCGCCGGCCCACGGAAATCCGCGCACGCGCTCACCGCGACTGCCTGGTCGACTCCCGCGAACTCGGCGAGGATGAGCGCCGCGCAGGCGTTCTGCGCGTTGTGGATGCCGGGAAAGGTGAGCGCAACATCGAGCGGGGTCCGCCCCTTCCGCTCCATTCGAAAATGTTGCATGCCGTCCCGCTCGCGCGGCTCGACGATCAACCAGTCGCTGCCGTCCTTCGTGCCATAGGTGACTGCAACTCCGGAGGCCGCGTCGCGAAGTGCAAGGCATTCGGGATCGTCGGCGCAGAGGGCGAGCACGCCATGGCGCGGCATGGTCGATGCGAGCTCGAGAAAGGGTTCGCGGTATGCATCGAGAGTGGCATAGACGTCCGGGTGATCGAGTTCGAGGCGCGTCACACACGCACCATGTGGTCGCGTGTGGAGGAACTTCGGGCGCGGATCCCATGGTGCGGACGTGTACTCGTCGCCCTCGAAGACGAACGGCCCAGTCCCCAGCCGCGACGTGCCGCCAACGTCGAGCGACGTGGAGCCGAGGCGGAATCCGGGATCCGTGCCCGCGCGTTCGAGGATGTGCACCAGCAACGCCGACGTCGTGGTCTTGCCGTGCGTGCCGCACACGGTGAGGCGTGTTCGGTCACCGGCAAGGCTGACGTAAAACTCGATCTCGCTCACGCACGGGATACCGCGCCGGCGCACCGCCTCGAGCTCGAGATTCGCGGGACGGGTCTGATTGCCCACCACCACGAGGTCCGGCACGCCCCAGCGGTCGAGGTTGTCCGGATCGCTCTGATTTTCCCATTGGATCCCCGCGGCGGTCACCGCGTCGCTCATCGGCGGGTATGCGTGATCGTCCGAACCCGTGACACGGTCGCCGCGCGCCAGCGCGAGGGTTGCCGCGCCAAACGTCGCGTAGCCGCAGATACCGAGAACGTGCACGTGCATCGTCAGGCCGCTTTGCTCCGCGTCGGTCCGGCTGCCTCAACGATCAACTGGACCACTGTGTCGGTGGCATCCGGAAGGCCGAGCGACGCGCTCGCTGCAGCCATCGCCCGCCACCGGACCGGGTCGGCTACCAGCGCGGCGATCTCCGCGCTCAGCCGCTCGGGTGTGCACTCGGCGTCGTCGATCAACAACGCGGCGCCGCCAGCCACGTACGGGGCGGCGTTATGCCGCTGGTGCCCGCCTGCATGTGGATATGGAACAACGATCATCGGACGCCCGAGCGCCGAGCACTCGGCCAGCGACGATCCCCCCGCGCGCATGACGACGAGGTCGCTCGACGCGATCCGCACCGCCATGTCATCGAAGAAGGCGCCCGCGGTGTAGCGCATCGCGAGGCGCGCTGGCAATGCCCCGGCGGCTCGTTGCACCGCCTCGTAATCGAGGCTGCCGCACTGATGCGTGATGGTCAGCTCGGGGTCGCTGCTGAGCAGTTCGACCATGCATCCGGCGACCGCTCGATTGAGCCGTCGCGCACCCTGCGAACCGCCGGTCACAAGGATTGCGCGGAGGCGTTCACCGACCGGGCGTGTGGTGAGCGCGCGGACCTCGGCCCGGATGGGGTTGCCGGTGTGGACGACGCGTGCGTGGGGCAGGTGCGCCGCGGTTTCCGCGAACGACGCTGCCACGACACGGGCTCGCCGGGCAAGCATTCGCGTCGCTCGTCCCGGGACCGCGTTCTGCTCGAGGAGCACCACCGGGATTCGCTGCGCGAGCGCCGCCACCACCACGGGGACCGACACGTATCCGCCGACGCCGACAACGACATCGGGACGCATCGTGCGGAGCAGGCGGCGCGCGGCGATGGTGGCCCGGGTCAACTGCGTCGTTGCCCGGGCGACGCCTCCCGCAGAGCCGACGTCGACGCCACTGATGTCGAGCGTCTCGAGACGGAGCCCGGCCGCGACCACGAGCCGCTCCGCCACGCCGTCCCGGCGGCCGACCACGGCCACCTCGTCGTCAGGCCTGTTGCTTCGAAGCGCGAGCGCGACCGCCAGTGCCGGTGTCAGGTGACCCCCAGTTCCCCCCCCGGCGATCAGCGTGCGCACGATTCGTTGTCCCTTGCCGTCGACCCTGGGCTGAGATGTTGAGCAGAATGCCCATGCCCACGAGGGTGGTCGCCAGCGAGGTGCCACCGTAGCTGATGAAGGGCAGCGGGATACCCGTTGTCGGGATGACCCCGGTCACCGCCATCACGTTGATGAACGCCTGCATGCAGATCCACGACGTGATGCCTCCCGCGAGGAGGGCGCCGAATCGGTCGGGCGCCCGAAGCGAGGCGCGTACACCGCGCCACGCAAGGAACAGGAACGCCGCCAGCACGGAGACGGTTCCGATCAGCCCGAGTTCCTCACCGATGATGGCGAAGATGAAGTCCGTGTGTGCCTCGGGCAGCCACTCGTACTTCTGGACCGAGTTGCCGAGGCCGACGCCAAAGATCCCACCCGAGCCGAACGCGTAGAGGGCCTGGCAGTTCTGGAATCCGCTGCCGAGCGCCGCCGCGCACGGGTTGAGGAAGTGGACCAGACGATCCGCCCGGTATGCGACGAGCCCGACGAGCGCGGCGCTGCTGGCACCGAGGCCGATGACAATCATGAGGAGGTGACGTTTGCGCGCACCCGCAAGGGCGAGCAGGATGAGCGCGGTCGCAGCGATGACGATCGAGCTGCCGAAGTCGCGTTCGGCGAGCACGAGCCCGAGCAGGACCGCCAGCACGATGACGTAATCGCGGACGCCGCGGAAGCTGCGTATGGTCCCTTCGCGGTCCGTGAGCCAGCGGGAGAAGAAGACGATCGCGACCCCGACGGCGATCGCCGACGGCTGCACGGAAAGCGGCCCGAACTGGAACCAGCGCTGGGCTCCGTCGTGCTGGGCGCCCACGTGCGGGATCAGGACCACCACGAGCAGGACGATCATCACCGCCATTGCCGGGCGAGCGAGCCTTGAGAGGCGGTGGTAGTCGAACCGCGCGGCGACCACGAGTCCCACACTGCCAAGCGCGGCGCCGATCAGCTGGTGGGCGAAGAAGTAGTTGGGGTCGTTGAACCAGAGGAATCCGAGCGCTTCAGATGCGCTGTAGACCATCACGAGTCCGAAGCCCACCAGCCCGACGACGATGATCATCAGCCAGCCGTCGACACCCGCGGCTGCGGCGGCCCGATCCGCGGAGGCGAACGCGCCGGCCACCCCGGCCCCGCCGGGCCAGCGCCACCGTCTGCCGAGACCGCCCGTGAGCTTGCCGGTCTGCGTCGCCATCAGGCGCGGCTCACTGGGTGGGTCGCGACCCGTGCGACCGCCTCGCCGAACGCGAGCCCGCGATGCTCGAAGTCAGTGAACTGATCAAAGCTCTTGTACCCGGGCGCGAGGAGCACCACGTCCCCCGGCCGCGCGAGACCTGCGGCGGCTACGACCGCATCCTCGAGCGCCGGTACGACCAGTCGCGCCTCGAAACCGCGCCTCGCCAGCGCCTCGTCGAGCTCGGCGGCGCTGGCTCCGTTGAGCACGGCGAAGCGCGCCCGAGCGACGACCTCGTCAGCGAGCGACTCGATGGAAGTTCCGGCGCCCTTGCCGCCGCCGATCCAGACGATCGCCCGGTCCGGAAACGAGCGCAGCGCCGCGATCGCTGATTCGACGTTGGTCGCCTTGCTGTCGTTCACCCACACGACTCCGTCCTCGTCGCGAACGGTCTGCAGGCGATGGGGCACGGCGTGGAAGTCGCGAACAGCACCCGCGATGGGCGATGTCGCAACGCCGGCCGCGCGCGCGACTGCGACGGCGGCGAGCACGTTCTGGAGGTTGTGCACACCAAACAGCGGGATGTCAGTCACCGGCAGCACCGGAGTCGTCCGGCCGCCCTCGGCGATGACCACGTCCTCACCGTCACGCGTCGCGCCGTCCGTGATACCTGGTTCAAGGCCGAACTGGTGCACGGCGCATGTCGCTACTGACGCCATTTCGCGCGTGACCGGGTCGTCGAAACCGAGCACCGCGTCGTCGAGCGCGAAGCGGACAAGACGTCGCTTGGTCTCGGCGTACGCCGCAAAATCACCATGGCGATCAAGGTGGTCTGGGGTGACGTTGAGCACGCACGCGATTGCGCATCGCGGCTCGAGCACTGACTCGATCTGAAACGACGAGAGTTCGAGGACCACCCAGTCGGAATCGCCAACACCGTCGAGTCGGTCGAGCATGGTGACGCCGATATTTCCGCCGAGGTGGACTCGTTCACCTGCGCGTTCGAGAATCGCGGCGACGAGTGCGGTCGTGGTCGTCTTTCCATTTGTGCCGGTGATGCCGCAGATCCGGGCGCGGCATCGTTCGAACACGAGGTCCATCTCGCTGCGCACGGGCACGCCGTGCGCCCGCGCGATCTCGAGCTCCGGGGCATCCCATGGAACGCCCGGGCTCGGGCACACCATGAACGCGTCCGCCGCGATGTCGTCGGGATACCCGCCGAGCCGGACGTCGACACTTTCCGGGAGCGCCGCGATGCGGTCGCGGATTGCCTGTGTGTCAGAGCGGTCCACCAGGATCACGTGGTGCCCTTCGCGCGCGAGTGTCGACGCGCACGCGAGCCCACTTCTGCCTGCGCCGATCACCACCACCGATGTGCCGGTCACGAAACCGGTCCGGCGACGTGCGCGAACAGGATGGTGATGGCGACGCCGGCCGCGGCGGCAGCCGCGAAGGCGCCGACCAGACGTTGTTCGCGGAGCCCGAGCTCCTCGAAGTGATGGTGGATCGGGCTCGCGCGGAACACCCGAGTGCCGAACCGTCGGATAGCGGTGACGTTGATGACGACGCTCGCCGCCTCCACGACGAAGACGATGCCGAGCACCGGGAGAAACCAGATGAGATGCAACTCCGCGGTGAGCGCGACGATTCCGCAGCCGAGCGCGAGCGATCCCGCGTCGCCCATGAAGACGCGTGCGGGAAACCAGTTGAAGAGCAGGAATGCCGCAAGGGCGCCCGCGAGGGCCGCCGCAAGAACGGCAACCCCAAGCTCGTCGCGCGAGACCGCGATGATCGCAATGCCGATCAACACCAGCGATGAACACGAGGCCGCGAGCCCATCGGCGCCATCCGTGAGGTTGACCGCGTTGCTGGTCGCGACCACGGCGATCGCAACCACAACCGCGAGCCCCCAGCCGAGGTTGGGGGCACCGAGCCCGGGAAAGAACTGATGCGTGAAGCCGGCAATGGTGAGGCCGATTCCGACGAGCACACCGGCAACACCCTGGAGGCCGAGCTTCTGCCAGACCGTGAGCCCGAGCCTGCTGATGTCGCTGATGTTGATGACGTCATCGAGGCCACCCGCGATCGCGCCGGCGAGCAGTGCGAAGACGATGAGGAACCCCGAGCGCGAACGGTCGACAGCGAGGAAGGCAACAATCGCGATAAGGCAGAACAGCGCCCCGCCGAGGGTCGGCGTGCCTTCCTTGGCGCGGTGAGACGCCGGGCTGTACGAGGCGACGTGCTGACGCGCGCCGAGGCGGACGAGCAGGCCGATGAACGCCGGGTAGAGCACCACGCCGGCGACGAACGCGAGCACGCCGACGACGATCGTCTCTCTCACGGCTCGATGCGCCAGTCGTCGATCATCATCTCGGCCACCTGCCTCCAGATCGGAGCAGCGAGGATCGAGCCGAAACGGTTCCCGGCAACCACCTGCGGGTCATTGAGGATGACCATCATGGTGAACTGCGGGTCGGTTGCCGGCATGAAACCGACGAACGACGCCACCACATTCGGGCCGTAGCCCCCACCGTTGGGGAGCGCGACCTGCGCGGTCCCCGTCTTGCCCGCGATCTCCATGCTGTAGCCGGGGATCTTCGCCCGCTTCCCTTCGGCGCCGGGATCGTTCACCACGCCCACCATCATCTTCGCGAGGGTAGCCGCAGCGGTGGCCGACATGACGCGCCGCGTCACCGGGACGAACGGTGTCGTCTTGCCGGTATTCGGGTTGATGATCGCGTCGACGGCATGCGGCTGCACCCAGACACCACCGTTGGCGACGGCATTGATCCCGGCGAGCATCTCGACCGGCGTGGTGACGAGCCCCTGTCCGAAGGACGCCTCCGCGTACTTGAGCAGATTCCATGACGACGCCGGCGCGAGGGGGTCGTTGACCTCGCCGGCGAGATCCACTCCGGTCGGGGCGCCGATGCCGAAGGCGAGCAGGTTGTTGTAGAAGGCGGTCTCACCCTCCATCTTCATCGCGTCGATGGCCCCGTTGTTCAACGAGTCGTCGAGCACCCACTGCATGGTGACGTCACCGTGAGAACGCCTGTCCCAGTCGTGGATGAGGAAGCCGTCGATGCGTTGCTGCTTTTCGTCGATCACGGTGCTCGGTGTGAACGCGTTGTTGTTGAGCCCACCGGCAAAGGTGATGACTTTCATGACCGATCCCGGCTCGTAGGGCTGGGTCACCGCGAGATCGCGGAAATCGGCGATGTTCGACGTCGTGTAGCTGTTGGCGTTGTAGGACGGGTACTGCGCCCACGCGTCGATCGCGCCCGTCTTGGTGTCCATGATCATGATCGTGCCCGACGTGGAATGCGACGAGTTGACGCCGTTCGCGAGCGCCAGCTCCGCCCAGTACTGGATCTGCGTGTCGAGGCCGAGCTCCAGGTTATCGCCATTCTCGGCAGGAACCATCTTCTGCTTGCCGAGAACGATCGCGTTGCCGTTGACGTCGGTGAGCGTGGACTCGTGGCCGTTCACGCCCGAGAGGATCGAGTTGTAGTAGCCCTCGAGCCCGTATTGACCGACACCGTCGGCGTTGACGAAGCCGAGCAGGTTCGCGGCGAGCGAGTCACCGGGTACGGGCGACGGCTCGTACACGCTCTCCTCCGACGGAATCGTGCCCAGCCCGCTCAACCCGAGGGCCTGCAGCTTGTCGTTCACGTCCTGGGAGACGCCCTTGGCGAGATAGTCGAATTGGTTGGGTTGATTCAGCGCGCGCAGGATCTGCACCGAGCTCAGTTGCAGGATCGGCGCGAGCATGCCGGCCACCTGCTCACGATCCGACGCCGCGATGAGCGCCGGATCCGCGAAGACGTCGAAGACCTGCACGTTGCTGACAAGAACGCGTCCGCTGCTGTCGAGGATCACGCCGCGTGTGGCGTGCAGCGTGATCGATGTCGTGTGCGATTGGGCCGCCGCCTGTGCGAGCGACTTCCCCTGGATCACCTGGATCTGCACCAGGCGGCCGAACACCGCGGTTGCCATTGCCAGAAAGATGAGCACGAGCCAGAGGCCACGCCGGCGAAGGTCCGGTTCCGCGGCGAACGCGTGCGCGTGTGCTGCGCGTGCGGAACCCGGCGAACGTCGACGAGGGTTCATCGACCGGCGCCACCGAAGGCGCCGTCGAGCGCACCGATCAGCTGCTCCAAGGGGGTGCCGGAGTCATCTCCGGTCAGCTGCTCTTCCGGTGGCGACGAGATGACGTTATGCGGAGCCGCGACGACGAATGCCCACTTCGCCGCCGGGCGCATGCCCATGTCCTGCGCCGCGGCGATGATCCGTTCTGACGAACTCGAGTCGAGAGAGTTCAGCGCCGAGCTGCAGGTTCTCGGCGACGAGCTGCTGTTGACGCGACTCGAGCTTTGTCGCCTGGTACGTGGCCGTGGTGACGTGCGCCGTCTGGTTGACGTACGCGATCCCGATGCCGGCCGCAACCGCGATCACCGGCAGCAACGGCAGCGGCGTCCGCGGTCCGCCGCGGCGGATGCGCAGCCGCCGAACGAGCGGCTCGAAGGGAACGTCGTCGACGCCGGCGGCCGTCGGGGTCGACGCGCGGTCGACACCATGTGCGAAACGAAGGTTGGGCACTGCCCTGGTCTCCAGTGGTGAAACGTTGAGAGGGACGATGGAGGGGCACCGACGGTGCCGGGTCGACGAAGCGAAGGTGGCGGGGGGAGACGCGCACGGCGCGGCTCCCCCCTGGGGCGCGAAGTGAGGTAAAGGAAGTGAGGCGTAAAGAAGGACGTTGCGCCCGTCACGCCTGGGTGGCGAGCTTCTCCGCAACTCGAAGGCGAGCCGAGCGAGATCTCGGATTTGTGGCCAGTTCGGCCGGATCCGGCCTTATCACCTTGCGGGTGAGGAGAAAAAGTGTGGCCCGGTGGACGCAGGTGCAGTGGGGCTGTTGGGGTGGACAGACACAATTCTGAGCTGCGACGTGGAGTGCGTTCTTTACAAGGGTGTCCTCGAGAGAGTGGAAAGAGATGACCCCAAGACGCCCACCGGGCCGGAGGATGCTGATTGCCGCCTGCAGGCCTCGTTCGAGGCTTTCGAGCTCGTGGTTCACCGCGATGCGAAGCGCCTGAAAGGTGCGCGTTGCCGGGTGAATCCGCTTAGGCCAGAACCGCCTGGGCACCACCTGCTCGACGAGCTCACGGAGCTGCGTGGTGGTGGTGATCGGGGTTCGCTCTCGCGTTCTGACGATGCGAGTTGCGATCGCTCGTGCGAATCGTTCGTCGCCGTAGTCGCGGAGCATCGTCATCAGCTGATCCGCCGTGAGGGAGTTGACGAGGTGCGCGGCGGTGACACCGGACGTCGGGTCCATGCGCATGTCGAGCGGTCCGTCGAAGCGGAAGCTGAAGCCGCGGGCCGGGTCGTCGAGCTGGAGCGACGAGATACCGAGATCGAAGGCGACGATGTCGACGGCCGTCACGCCGAGTGCGTGCACGATGGCCTCCAGGTCTGCGAAGTCACCTTGAGCGATCTCGACCGCGTCGCCGCTCGCGCCGAAACGGGCGCGACCAGCGTCGACAGCGCTCTGATCGCGATCGATCGCGATCACCCGGCCGCCCGGGATGACGCGCTCGAGGAGCGCGACAGTGACCCCGCCGGCGCCGAACGTGGCGTCAACGGCAATCTGCCCGGGCCGGGGCTGCAGGCTCTCTATGAGGGGTGTGAGAAGGACCGGCCGGTGGCCCGCGCCGTCAGGCGACGGGAAACCGGGCGTGGCGTCGTCGAGAGTCCCCATGCCGGCCACGAACGACAGGGGGATGGTCATGTTTCGGGGCGGATCCGTCTGGGGCGCTCACGCCGGCGACGAGGAAGCGGACGTGCCGCGTTGGTGGACGACGTCCCAGAGTTGCGTGAACTCTTCGGGGGTGATCGGTTCTTCTTCGGCCTTCCAGATCGCATCGGCGATCACTTCGACGCCGGTCCCGATGCCGACGAAGACGACCTGGTCGACGATCTGCGCAAACGCGCGCTGAGGAGCGGTCAGCAGGAGGCGCCCCTGCGCATCGACCTCGAAGTTCGAGGCCCTGGCGTGGAGGATGCGCATGAAGCGGCGCCGCTGGGCCTCGGTTTCGGCGGTCCGCAGGAAGTACTCGGTGTGCCTGGCCCACTCGTCGGGGGGCCAGATCATGAGCCGGTTCTCCGCGCCCGTCGCGACCATGCTGCCTTCGGGAAGGAAGCGGCGCATCTGAGCGGGTATCGCAACGCGGCCCTTTTCGTCAACATGGTGGCGGTAGGTTCCGCAGAGCGGGGCGACATTCACGTCGACCTGCGTTTGCTCGAGCCTCACCGTCGTCACGTCAGGGTCCCCACTACTCACCATTCTTCTCCACCGGCGCGCCGAACCCTAACAGGTGTGTGGTGAGGCGTCAACGCAAACAAATGTACGTCGTGGAACTCGCCGCGGCGGCGTTCATGCGTCGTATCGGGGCGTTTCGAGGAGCAGTGCGGAAAGATCGGCACCGCCTCGGAGCTGCTCGGGTTCCGCGTCCCGCCGGAACAGGACTGCCCCACCAGTCCCCACGAGCCGCATCGACGGTCCGTCGATCTCGAGCCAGCTCTGCTCGCGCAGGCCGACAACGGTGACGTCGTTCTCCTCGAGGAACTCGCGGAGGCGTTCCTCGCGTGTCTCGCCGACGCGGGCTTCAGGCGGCGGCGGATCGATGTAGTGCGGATTGATCTGAAACGGAACGAGGTTGAAGGCCGCAAGACTCGGCGGTTGCACGATCGGCATGTCGTTGGTGGTCCGGATGGTCGGACACGCAACATTCGAGCCCGCGCTCGCGCCGTAGTACGGAACCCCGCGTTCGATTGCCTCGCGCACGGGCTCGATCAACCTGAGGTGATGCAGCGCATTCACGAGCCGGAAGCTGTTGCCACCGGTGACGAACACGGCATCGGCGGCACCGATCGCAGCGGCCGGGTCATCGGCGGTGTGCACGCCGGTGATCTCGACACCAAGTGGGTTGAGCCATTCCGCGAATCGGGCTGTGGCTCGATCGTGGTCGCTCTGCGCGTACGGGATCATGACGGCGCGCAGCCCACCGCGAAGGTGTTCGATGACGGCAGACCGCGCCGAGGTGCCGTCACCACCGGCATGAAGCAGCAGACGTTTGTGCACGCTGGACGTGATCTCCGGTGTGGATGTCGTTGGCGGGGAGCCACAGAGGATAGACTCGACGGGCAAGCCGGCCAGACGGTCGCGGGCGCGCAGGCGTCCGAGGAAAGTCCGGGCTCCGCAGAGCAGGGCGCTGGGTAACGCCCAGTCGGGGTGACCCGAAGGAGAGTGCCACAGAAATGACACAGCCCCGGACCCGTCCGGGGCAACGGTGAAATGGTGGGGTAAGAGCCCACCGGCGGCCGGGTGACCGGCCGGCCAGGTAAACCCCGCCCGGAGCAAGGCCGAACAGAGACCGAGCGTTTCGGCGCTCAGGAGTTGCTCGCTTCGCGTGTCTCAGGTGGGCCGCTCGAGGCGCCGGGTAACCGGCGTCCCAGATGGATGACCGTCCCTTGTCCGCCGCGCGGATGAGGACAGAACCCGGCTTATCGGCCGGCTTGCACTTCCTCTACGAACCGAGCAGCGCCGTGACGGTCGCTTCGCCGTTATGGAGCAGATCGACTGCGGGAAGGCGGCGGAGCAGTTCGGCCCATCCGGGCTCGCGGGTCACGATGTCGGCGAGGACAGCTTTGCCCTCCTCCACCCTGCCGGCATCGGCCATGAGGATCGCCGACCAGAATGCCGCTTCGTCGTTGTCGCCGAGCAGCGGCCGCGCGAGTTGGTACTCATCGAGCGACTTCGCGAGATCACCTGCGACCTCGTGCGTCTCCGCGGCTTCCATGTGCTGATATCCGCGATGCACGTCGATCAACCGGTGCAGTTCTGCAAGCGGGTCCGGGGCGTCATCCACGCGCAGATCGACAACGCGATCACGCCATGGTTGACCGGAACTCTCGGCCTTGACGATGAGCATCGCCGCCGACTGACGGCCGCGTATGTCACCACCGGCTGCCTCAGCGGCATCGAGCGCCGCGAGAAGCCTGTGAGTCAGGTCGCCTTTGGATCCTTTGTATGCCTCGAGCATCGCGGGCCAGACTTCCGCGCCGCGCATCATGTTCGCCTGCACCGAAACTCCATCCGACGTGACGTGACCTGCCGCCTCGATGCAGAGCGTGCCGGTGTGCGCCGCCACGCGGCCGGTGGCGTCGACGAATGCCACCTGCCGGCGCGCCTGTTCGGCATCGGCGCTCGTCAGCGCGCGCAACGCCGTCTCAGGGTCGACACCGAGACGCATCAGCGCGAGACCACGAGGCCCATAAGCAGGCTCCGCAAATGACTGAGTGGCAATCGCGCCGACGCCGGACTCCGCCCATGTCACCACCGATCCAACCGAGAACCAGTGCGATTGCACCGCGACGCCGAGATCGCCCGTTTTCGGGTCGCGTGCCACGATCGAATAGGTCATCGTCCATAGCCTCCGCCGGCTGCGCCGGCCATGATCCGCTGCGTCTCCTCCACCGCGAGCTCATCCACGCGCTCGTTGCCCGGAATACCGCTGTGGCCGCGGACGTGCTCGAAACGGACGCGCGCATCAACAAGCGGATCAATCGTCGGGAAGAGATCGAGATTCTTCTTGCGTTTCCAGGAGCCGGTGAGCCAGTTGATGACGCCGAGACTGTCGGTCCGCACGACAATTCGCCACGCGGGGTCGTCGCCGATACGTGCGCGAACGCGCAGCAGTGCCTCGCGAACCGCCTTCAACTCCTCGCGGTTGTTGGTGGTGTCGAGATTCCCGCCGGCGGCCTCATCGATGGAACCGTCAGGCCATTCGATTCTGTATGCCCAGGCTCCCGCGCCGGGATTGCCAGAGCAGGCGCCGTCGGTGTACGCGATCACCGACGCCGTCACGGCGCGAGAATCCGGTCGCAGTTCGCGCATTGCGTGAGCCCGGTGCCGGTGCGCACCGCGCGCCGCTCCTCGTTGGAAACGGGCATGTGGCACCCGGCGCACGACTCGCCGGCAAGTCCAGTGACTGCGGGGCGGCGGTGCGCGGCGATTCGCGCGTAGAGCGACAGGTCGCCCGGGTCCGTATCGGCCCGCAGCGCGTCGCGCTCCGTGTTGAGCACATCGCGCTCCGCATTCAGCGTCTCGAGACGTGCGCGCAGGGGTTCCAGCGCGGCCGTACGTTGCGCTTCGCGCGCGGCGACGGCGGCAGATGCGGTCTCGAGAGTCGCCTGCGACCCGTCGACGTCCTCCATGCGCCCGAGCGCCTCGTCCTCGGCCGACGACAATTTCACGCGCATCGCATCGAGCTCGCGCTGCATCTCCATCAGCTCGGCCGGGTTGCGCACCGTGCCCCCATATAACTTGCGATCGAGCTCGCGAATGCGCGCCTGCAGCGATGCTGCCTCCAGCTCCGCGAGCTTTGCGCTCGACCCGAGCGCCCGGTGCTCCTCGTGCGCCGCAGCTTCGGCAGCGCGCAGGCGGTCGAGCTCGGGATCTCCGCGAAGCGACGCCTCGGTGACTGCGATCTCCGAAGTCAGCGTCGCGATGCGATCGTCGATCTGCTGCAGGCTCAGAAGCGACGAAGCCCGGCTCATGCTGCCGCCGCCGCGTGAGACACGCGAGCAAGTTGTTCCAGCGTGCGTCGCGCGGCGCCCGAGTCGATCGACTCGCCGGCGACGGCGATGCCGTCGATCAGCGTCGTGACCTGGTCGGCAGCGAACAACACGGCTGCGGCATTGAGCAGCACGACGTCGCGGCGCGGACCGCGCTCACCGTCGAGGATGTCGCGAATGATGGTGGCATTCGTCTCCGCATCGTCGCCTCGGACCGCCTCGAACGACGCAGCCTCGAGCCCGACATCGCGCGGGTCGAGCGTGAATGGACGGACGCCTTCTGCGGTCACCTCCCAGCACGCAGCACTGCCGCCCACACCGAGCTCGTCAACACCGTCAGGTCCCGTGAAGACGATCGCGTGGACGTGTCCGATTCGATGCAGCACCTCGGCCATCATCGGCGTGAGCCTGGCGTTTGAAACACCGAGCGATTGATGGCGCACCCGCGCCGGGTTCGCGAGCGGACCGAGGACATTGAAGACCGTACGAAACCCAAGCTCGCGACGGATAGGACCGACGTGTCGCAGCGCCGGGTGAAAGTCGGGAGCGAAGAGGAACCCGATCCCGGCCTCGTCGACGCACCGGCGAACGCCGTCCGGCGACAGCGAGATCACCACACCGAGCGCCTCGAGAACGTCAGCGCTCCCACATCGTGACGACGCGGCGCGATTCCCATGCTTGGCCACGGGGCATCCCGCTCCCGCGGCAACCAGAGCCGCCGCGGTCGAGATGTTGAACGTCCTGGCGCCATCGCCGCCGGTGCCGCACGTGTCGACGGCCTCGACGTCGAGCTTCACCTGCGTTGCGTGCGCCCGCATCGACTCGACCATGCCGGCAAGCTCGTCGACGGTCTCGCCCCGGGTGCGCAGCGCGGCAACAAGAGCACCCACCTGGGCAGGTGTCGCCTCGCCCTCCATCATCGTGTCCATCACGGCGCGAGCGGTCGCCGCATCGAGGGAGCCGCCGGACACCACCGTCTCGAGTGCCTGCCGCATCACCTCCTCACCCATCGCGGGCGACGGTATCACCGAGCGTCCCGAGGACGATCCATATACTCGATGGGGTGACCGCCCGTACGCTCGCGCCATTCGACCCGGACGTCGTGCGTCCGTGGCGCCTCGGCGACGGGCCACGGGGCGTCCTCTTGATCCACGGCTTCGCCAGCACCCCACCGGAGCTGCGCCGCCTCGGCGAGGTACTGGCCGCAAACGGCTTCCGCTGCCACGCGCCGGCCCTGCCCGGTCACGGCACCACGCCAGAGGATCTCGAGCGCACCACCTGGGAGGACTGGGCGGCTTGCGTTGCCGCTGAGTTCGACGAGCTCGCGTCGGAGTGCGACGACGTGATGGTCGCCGGCCAGTCGATGGGCGGGACCCTCGCCCTTCACCTCGCATCCCACGACCTCCGTGTGCGCGCCGTCGCGACCCTTGCGGCGCCGATCTGGTTGAGCGGTCCGGTGGCGCCGTTGCTGCCAGTGCTGAAACGCGTGGTGCGCTGGCACCGTGCCGGCGACGACATCGACCTCTGGAATCCCGACGCCGTCGAGGAGCTGTACAGCTACGGCATCCGGCCGACCCGCAGCATCGATGAACTCCGCCGCCTCTGCGGCGTGGTGCGCAAGGAGCTCGCGGCGATCCGCGCCCCCGCGCTCGTCATTCACGGTCTCCGGGATCGATCCATCGATCCGAAATGCGCCCGGGAGATCGCCCAGCGCCTCATCAACAGCGAGGCCGTCGAGCTGGACTTGCTGCCTCGCAGTGGCCACGGCATCTCCGTCGATGTCGACCGCGACGACGTGAATGCCGAGATCCTGGGCTGGTTCGAGCGCTTCGCCACGGCGGCGCGGCCGGCGGTTGCCGTCGCCGGGGGGCGATGAGTCAGCCGGAGTCGCGGCTCGTCCGCAGGAGCCTGGCGGCAAGCTCCGGATCGATCACCGGGTTCTCCGGAGGACCAGCGTCGAGCTCGCGATGACGTTTCGAGGTATGGCGTTGCGGCGCATGAACGGACTCGCGCGCGCTGTCACGAATGATCTCGCCGCATCCCGTGCAGCGCAACACCGCAGCCGAGGCGCCCTTGCCCGCGTACTCGCGATGGGAGAACCGCAACTCGGCACCACACGACGGGCAGCGGCGGCGCGGTTTGCTTTCGGCGGGCGTGTCGCTGGGCATCCGCTCAAGCGTACGGGGTCCGGCGGGTGATGACGGACTCGACGTCGATCGTCGACCGGCTCCGCAAGGCAGTCCGCCGACCTCCGGAGCTCACCGTGCCCGTTCCGGAAGGCCAGCGCCCGGCGTCAGTGCTGCTCCTCTGCGACCCCGCGACACCTGGAGTACCGCTGCTCTTCGTGCTCCGTTCCGAGGAGCTGCGCCAGCATCCAGGTCAAATTGCGTTTCCGGGCGGTGGGGCCGAGACCTTCGACAGCGACGTGGTGGCGACGGCGCTGCGTGAGGCGGGCGAGGAGCTCGGCATCCAGTCATCGAGCGTGGAGGTGCTCGGTCTCCTCTCGACCTTCTCGACAGTGGTGTCCGGTCGATGGCTCACGCCGGTGGTTGGGCTGCAGCGCGAGCCAATCCATTTCAAGGCCGACGAATTCGAGATCGCCGAATGGTTCCGGATCGACATCGCGGATCTGCTCGTGGCGCCACACACCGTTCGCGAGCTCGAACGCAACGGCATGCACGCGCGCATCCACTACTACGAGGCGTCGGGGCGGGTCATCTGGGGTGTGACCGGCGCGATCCTCCACGAGCTGCTCCAGCGGCTTGGAAGAACCGACTGAGCATCAGTTCGACGCTGCGACGATCTTCTGATCCTGGGCCAGGGCAACCGCAGCCGCGTACGCCGGGTCGACGGTCGCCGCGGAGTTGACGACCAGGATCACCGAGATCACGTCGCCATCCTGGAACACGACGCCCACCTGGCTGTACCCGGTCGACGTGGTGCCGACAAACTCGTCGGCCTGACAGCCGAGTGCGGACGGCGAAGAGGTGTCCTTCAGTGTCGTGAACAGCGCGCCGGTTGTCGTCTGCAGTTGCGGGTAATCGGCGGTTGCGGCCTGTGGCGACGCGTCCAGCACAACATCGTCCTCGATGCGAAAGGTGTTGGCCACATTGGCAAATCCACGCTGATCGGTGTTCACCGTGTTGCTCATCTCGCCGTCGCTGATCTGCTCAAGTGCAGGCCCGCCCGGCGGCAAATCGGTGACGGTGAGCGCGAGTTGGGTGACCGGTGACGTCCCTGATGTGAGCGTCGGATTCGCGCACTCCTGCGGTGATGCCGATATCGATGTTGTTGGGACTGCGGCACTTGGTGTCACCGAAGTGGTCGCGACCGACGCGACCCCTCCACATCCGGCTGTCGCAACCGCGACGGCGCACGCGCCGACCACAATAGTTGTTCTCATGCTGTAGCTCATTCTCAGCACCCCCTTTCGCCACCGTACCACACGGTCCGCGGACTACCGGTAGCGGGGGTGCACCACAAACGGGTTTGCGCGCATCTCTTCATCGACCGTCGTCCGCTGTCCGTGTCCGGGGTAGACGACGGTCTCAGGAGGCAGTGTGTAGATGCGATTTTCGATCGAGAAGATGAGCGCGGGCCACGATCCACCGGGTAGATCGGTGCGGCCGACACCACGCTGGAAGAGCGTGTCACCCGACAAAAGATCCGGCCCAACGCGGAAGCACACCGAGCCGCGTGTGTGTCCCGGCGTATGCATCACTTCGATGTCGAGGTCGTGCCAGCGAAGCAACTCACCGTCCTGCAGATCCTGCTCGCACACGATGTCCGGAAGATCATCGGGAACACCCGGGAGATACCGCACCGCCTCGAGTTGCTCGCGATCATCGGGATGAATCGCCGCTTCGCAACCGAACGCGGCCTTGATCGCGGGGACGCCGCTGACATGGTCGGGATGCCCGTGCGTGAGCAGGATGCGGTCGCAGCGCAAGCCCCGTCTCTCCAGCAGCGCAAGCGTTTGGGGATGCTGCAACCCCGGGTCGACAATCAGCACATCCGTCGTGTCGCGACGGCGCAGCACGTAGCAGTTCTGATCGAACATCGGATCAACGACGATCGCCAGTTCGACGAGATCTCGCAGCGTGTCGGTCACGGCAGTGCGGTTACGCGGGCTCGGCGTTGATCGGACCGATCACATCCGCACTCGTGATGGGAAGCACGAAGCCGGCACCGCGGCGCTCGCGTTTGCGTGGTACATCCAACTCGACCAGTGCGCGATCGAGCACCTCGCCCACGTTGTCCACCGGAACCACCTCGATGGCGTCGAGGATCTCCTTGTCCACCTCGTACAGGTCGCGAACATTCTTCGCGGGGAGGATGAACGTCTTGAGTCCCGATCGGTGCGCCGCGAGCAACTTGTCCTTGACCCCACCGATGGGAAGCACCTTGCCGCGCAAGGTCACCTCGCCGGTCATGGCGAGGTCGCGACGCACTCGACGGGAGGACGCCACGGACACCATCGCGGTTGCCATCGTGACACCGGCGGATGGACCGTCCTTCGGGATGGCTCCGGCGGGGACGTGCACATGGATCGCATGGGTGTCGAAGAAGTCGCGTGGAGCGCCGTATTCGACGGCATGCACCTTCGCCCACGACAGCGCGGCGCGCGCGGACTCCTCCATGACGCTGCCGAGCTGGCCCGTCAGCACCAGGTCGGGCTTGGTCTCGATAGCGAGTGCCTCGACCGTGATGATGTCGCCTCCGACCTCGCTCACCACAACGCCGGTGACCGCGCCGATCTCGTCCTGCTCCTGGGCTTCGCCGTAGTCATGGCGCCGCGGGCCGAGCAGATCCGAAAGATCCGCAGGCGTGATGACAACCGGGGGGACAGCGCCGGCGGCGAGCTTGCGCGGCACCTTGCGTGCGACTTCGGCAATCGTGCGATCGAGTTGACGCACACCGGCTTCGCGCGTATATCCGTGCAGCATCGCGACGATGGTTTCGCGCGGGATCTCCAGCTCGTCGACTTCGAGCGAGTGCTGGTCCAGCTGACGCGGAACGAGATGCCGCTCCGCGATCTGCACCTTCTCCTGCTCCGTGTATCCGGTGATCCGGATGATCTCCATGCGGTCGCGGAGTGGTGGGCTGATCGTCTCCGCAATGTTCGCGGTGGTGATGAACAGCACCTGGGAAAGGTCATACGGGACCTCGAGATAATGATCGCTGAACTCCCAGTTCTGCTCCGGATCCAACACCTCGAGCAACGCCGCCGACGGGTCGCCGCGGAAGTCCGCACCGACCTTGTCGATCTCGTCGAGCATGATCACGGCGTTGCGTGTGCCGGCCGTGCGCATCGACTGAATGATCCGGCCCGGCAATGCGCCGATATACGTGCGGCGATGTCCGCGAATCTCAGCCTCGTCTCGAATGCCACCAAGGCTCATGCGCACGAATTTGCGGTCCAACGCTCTTGCAATACTGCGTCCCAGCGACGTCTTTCCCACTCCAGGGGGACCTACGAAGCAGAGGATCGGCGTCTGTAGCGTCCGTCTCGGTTTGGGAGCTGTCGCGAGTGCGGCGGGTCCTGTCGGAGCGGGTACCCCTCGCCGCTCTCCGGCCCGGTCTGACTCCTCATCGTCTTGCGTTCTGGGAACGTCCTGCGCGGCGCCAGGCCCGGGATCGGCGCTTCCCCCCGCTCCGCCACCCGCCTCCTGGGTAGTCGCATCGGCGGCGGGCTCTGTGGCCTCCGTCCCTGGCTCTGCGGAAGCGAGAGCTTCGCGTTCCGCACTCGCTGCTTCTTCTGCGATGCCTTTCGTCCGGATACGCTCGCGAACGGCGAGCCACTCAAGAATGCGGTCTTTGACTTTCGTCAGGCCGTAATGGTCTTCGTCGAGAATGGCCGCGGCGCGCTCGATGTCGAGCGTTTCCGCCGGCGGATCGACCCACGGGAGGTCGAGCAGCCAGTCAACCCAGGTACGGACCATTCCCATTTCCGGCGACGCGCTCGGGATCTGCTCGAGGCGGTGGACTTCCTTGAGAACGCGCTGTTTGACGTTGTCCGGCATGCCGGCCTTCTCGACGCGGGCTGCGAGATCTTCGTCGTCCTCGCCGGCGTCGTCGAGCTCGGTGAGCTCCTTGCGGATCGCCCGCAACTGTTCGCGGAGGATGTGCTCGCGTTGCGAGTTGTTGATCGTCTTCTGGACGTCTTCGTGGATCTTGGTGCGGAGTTGCGCCACCTCGACTTCGCGGGCGAGCAAGGGGATGAGCGTGCGCAGGCGCGCGATGGTGTCCGTCTCCTGCAGAAGTGCGACCCGGTCATCGAAGCCGAAGTCGGGACACGTGCTCGCGATGTCGGCGATGAGCTCGGGCTGAGACGCGCGTGCCATCGCCACCGCGGTGTCGGCGCCCACCTGCGCACCGGCGTTGACGTAGTCGGCAAACAGGCTCCGAACCGACCCGAACAGGGCGTCCACCTCGGTTCCCTCGACGGGCTCGACGGGGATTGGCGTGACCGTGGCGATCCAGGCATCACCCGAAGCGTCGAAGGCATTGATGCGGACTCGCTCCTTGCCCTCGACAAGTGCGTGCGCGCCACCACCCGGCAGCCGGCGGAACGCGCCGACATGGGCGATGACCGCGATGGCGTGGACATCGTCGATCGAGGCGTCGTCACGCTCCGCATCGCGCTGAATGGCCAGCACCACCCGGCCGTCGCCGTTCACCGCGGCCTCGAGCGCTGCCACCGAGCGGGGCCTTCCGGCCGCGAGCGGCGCCAGCTGCGAGGGGAAGACGACGTTGTCGCGCAGCGGGACCGCCGGAAGCGTCAGCGAAGCAGGTGCGGACGCCGCTGGAGCAGGGCCGGCTGGCGCCGGGGGCTCGACCTCGGGCATTTGTAGAGAATAGCCGCCCCTTTCCGGCGTCAAACCTCGATCGGGAGACCGGTCTCCCAGTCCCGCCGCCAGGCGGCGGCGTAGTAGGCGGCGGCGCCTGGATGATCGATGTGCAGCGCGGCCTCCCAGTTGCCACCGAGCCCCGCGTCGCTCCAGTTCGCGGACGAGACGAGCACGGAGCTGTCGGCTACCAGGCCCTTGGCGTGGCCCGAGGTGGATCGTGCCGGATCCATGCGCCGGACGGCGAAGGGCAGCGCGGCCAGCATTGTCGCGTCGGAACCGTCCGGAATGCCTCCGAGAAGCAGGGCGCATGCCACCCCTCGCGAGGACGCGCCGGCCATCTGATCAAGAAGCGCCCGGACCGGCGCGGTTGCGGGGCGCGCGTACGGAACGGTCACCAGGATCCGGCGTCGAGCACCCGACATCGCGTCTGCCAAAGCATCGCCCACCGCCGCCCCGCCGATCACGAGACGCAACTGCCGCGATGGAATGCAAAAAGCTTTCGGCGCGACCTGGATCCTTGGAGTGCCGACGCTGGGCACCCCGGTCTGCGGGGCCGTGTCCCACGACGATGGCGGTGGCGTCGCCGCGGTCCAGTGCGTTTCGAACGCCGCGGCGGCCGCACGGTGAAGAGGGCTTGCGCGACGTGCTGTCACCCACCACTCGCGAGTTCCGGCGAGCGCATCGCCGCGCGGAGGAAAGCGCAGATCCCGGTCGCGAGGAGCGTCGCGCCAGATGAGGTTCCCGGTCCCGACCGAGACGGTCCCATCGACGATCAACAGCTTTCCGTGCGCCGCGTCCGCCCCCACGCCGGAGACGCGGCATTGCGCACCCGCCTCGACCAGCGCACACGCGGTTGCCGCGTTGCCGTCAGACCGGTGCGCGTCGAGCACGAGACGCACGGCCACTCCGCGCTCGATCGCACGGAGCAGCGCCCATCGATATGACGGCCCGACCTCGTAGATCGCGGCGTCGACGGTGTGCCGAGCGCCGCGCAATCGGCGCATGAGCAGGGTTCCGGCGGCGTCAGGACCGAGCGCGCACGTCAAACGGCTCACAACGCCACGGGCGCGCTGACGCGAGCGAACGGCACGCACCAACGCTAGGTGTCAGCCACGCCCTCCAGACGCACAGTCGTTGCGCCTCGTCCAACCTCCGGATTGGACGGATCGGCTACGCCGTGCCCGGTGCCGGTGCGGGTCCGCCGCCGGCGGCGGGTCCGACGAGCGCCGACAACCGTTGCAGTTCCTGGTGATGCCGCTTCACACGGTCCACCACGTCGTCAAGGATCGTGTCCTGCGCCTGAAGATGCTGCTGCAACTGCAAGCATTCGCTGAGGATCGCCTCGGCGTCCTTGTATGTCTGCTCCGACCGCTTGTCGGATGCCTTTCCCTGGATGTTCTGGCCGACGATGATGATCGGCAGCAGGACCAACTGGATGAAGGTCTGCGCGATCCAGGCCACGATGATGATCGCCTGGCCGCTGCTGATCGCGGCCGGCAGGCTGATGAGTGCGAGCAGGGTGAAGATGTACGCGCACCACATCGTGCCGACCACTGCGGTGATGATCAGCGCGACCTTGCCGTTGATGCCGACACGTTCGTCGTCAACCTTCACAGGCTTGTCGTGCTGGCGCTCAGCGATACGCGGGTGCGGAATGTGGTGGAAGAGCTCCTCGACCTTGGGAATCGGCGACAGCGTGGTTGGCGCCGTTTGGGGAGCGGGCTGGTCGGTCATCTCACGTCTCCTTGCGGCGGGCGCTCGGAGATGGCGCCCGATCGGCGCAATCGTGAACGATGCAGACCGCGTTGAGTGAAACCGAGTCCGATCTCGTCAGGCCCGCCGCCGCACCATCGCCGGCGGTCTCGACCGGCGCAGGCTCCACGCGGGTTGCCGTTCCACGAATTCGTACATCGCAGCAGGGCGTCCCGGGCCGCCCTTGGCGAGCGAGCCGGTGGCGCGCACCAGACCCGACTGCTCGAGCTCGCGCCGGAAGTTCGACGGCTCGTAGCTGCCACCGCTGATCGCCTCGAAAACTCGTCGCGCCTGCGGCATGGTGAAGCGCTCCGGCAGCAGGCCGACGGCGATGTTGGACCACCACAGCTTGCCCCGCAACCGCGCGACGGCGTCGACGACGATGCGCGCATGGTCGAACCCGAGTGGTGGCAGCGCGTCGACAGGCTCCCACCTGGCACTCAACTCGTCTGCTCGAAGCACGGCCGCATCGATGAGGGCGAGATACGCGACGGTTGGAATCCAGCCGCGGGGGTCGCGTTCCGGGTCGCCATAGGTTTCGAGCTGTTCGAGGTAGACCGCGCCGACGCCGGTCTTCTCGGTCAGCTTCCGTTGCGCGGTCTCCTCCGGCCGCTCGGTGGGGCTCATGAAGCCGCCAGGAAGCACCCATGTCCCCGCAAACGGCGCCTCGACACGCTGCACGAGCAGGACATGGAGCCGCCCCGACAGCGGTGCGAGCACCACGGGGACCGCGTAGACACCCGCCGGGGCCGGAAACCCCGACGAGTTGACAGCAGTCATGGCGGCGGCAGCGCCGGGCTGTGCACCTCGTGGCATCGCGATTGATTGTGGCGACGCGCTAGTCTGCACGTCGATGGAGAGCGGGATGATCACCACCGCGGACGGCTTTCGCGAGGCGTACGCCGAGATATTCGCGGACGTGGGAGCGCTCGCCGCGGGGCTCGATGACCGGAGCGCAATGCTCCCGACACGGTGCCCCGGGTGGACCGTGCGCGACCACGTCGCCCACATCACCGATCTCGAAAGCATCCTCATCGGGCGCCCTCGCGCCGAGCACACCGTGCCCGAGGGACTGGCACACATCCGCAACCAGCCCGGGGCATACATGGAGATCGGCGTCGACGCGCGCCGCGGGATCCCGCTGGCCGACCTCCTTGCTGAGTACCAGGACGTCACCGCCCAGCGGCTCGCTCGCCTTGCAACGCTCGAGGACTCGCAACTCGACGAGATGGGGCGCGGCCTCTTCGGCGAGTCGAAGGTCCGCCTGCTGCTCGGCATCCGCGTCTTCGATCTCTGGGCCCATGAGCAGGACATCCGCAGCGCGCTGCACGCACCGGGTGGGCTCGACGGCATTGCCGCGGCGCACAGTCGCGAGCGGATGCTGATCGGTGCGGCCCACGAGCTCCAGGCGCGCGTGGCGCCGCCCGCCGGCACGGCGGTGGTCTTCGACATCGAAGGTCCCGGTGGCGCGCTGCGCGCCATCACGTTCGACGGAGCAAAGGCCCGGTCCGTCGACAGTGTCCCCGGCGCTCCGTCGGCGACGCTCAGGCTCGACCTCTCGACACTCACCGTCCTCGCCTGCGGCCGCGACGACCCCGGCGCTCGCTCGCGAGTTGCCGTCGAAGGTGACCGGAACCTGGCGAGCGTCGTGCTCGAGGATCTCGCGGTCACGCCATGAATCGACGGCTTGCCACCGCGGCGTTCATCTCCGCGCTGATGCTGGCCGGGTGCGGGCTGCAGCAGGACCTCGCCCAGGTGCCGATCGGCAACGGTCCGACAGGTCCTGCAACGCCGATCACCGCGCCGACGGTGACGGGCACGCCGTACGACTGGTCGATGACGCACGGTCACGTGGTCGTCCTGGATTTCTGGGGCTCGTGGTGCGGCCCGTGCAACGGTGAACAGCCGGCTCTCGACACACTCGCACGGCAATGGATGCCGAAAGGAGTGATCTTCCTCGGGGTCGATATTCAGGACACCGACCCGAACGCGATTGCCTACGAGCGCTCGTATAACGTGCCGTACACAAGCGTCAACGACGCGAGTGAAGTCATCACCTCGGAGTACAACGTGCTCGATCCGCCGACCATCGTCATCGTGGACGCCAAAGGCAACATCGTGGATCGCTTTCTCGGAACGCTCGTCGGCGTCGCCAACGACCTGACCCGGCTGACGTCATGACGCAGATCACCGTCTACGGCGCTCCCTGGTGTCCTGACTGCAAGCGGGCGAAGCGATTCCTCGCGGAACAGCGGGTTCCATACGACTGGGTGGACATCGACCAGGATGAAGCCGGTCTCAAGCACGTCGAGGAGCTGCAGAAAGGCGGGCGGTCGATTCCGACGATCGTTTTCGAGGGCACCGACGTGCTCATCGAGCCGACCAATGAGGAGCTCGCGCGCAAGCTCGGCCTGACCCTCGAAGCCAAGCTCGATTGCTACGACCTGGCGATCATCGGCGGCGGTCCGGCGGGTCTTGCGGCCGCGATCTACGCGGCGCGCGAAGGCATTGACGCCGTCGTGATTGAGCGCAGCGGTCTCGGCGGACAGGCGGGCGTCACCGAGCGGATCGACAACTACCCGGGATTCCCGGACGGCGTCGGCGGTGCCGACCTCGCCGAGCGTTTCATCGCCCAGGCGCGTCGCTACGAGGTGGAGTTGCTCAGCGCGGTGAGCGTTGAGCACATCGCCGCGGAGGGCTCGGAAGCCGGCGACATCTGCCTGCGCCTGGCGGGTGGCCAGGAGATCGAGACGCACGCCGTCCTCATCGCGACCGGTTCGTCGTACCGGCGCCTCGGCGTTCCCGGTGAAGACGATCTCATCGGCGCCGGTGTGCATTTCTGCGCCACCTGCGACGGTCCGTTCTATCGCGGTTCGGAAGAGCTTCTAGTCATTGGTGGCGGAAACTCGGCACTCGAGGAAGGGCTGTTCCTCACCAAGTTCGCAAAGCGGGTGCGGATCGTGCAGCGTGAGCCGGAGCTCACGGCGTCACGCCTGCTCCAGGACAAGATCAACAACGACCCGCATTTCGTCGTGCATCGCAACAGCGAGATCGTCGAGTTCACGGGGAAGGGCAAGCTCGAATCGGTCCGCCTCCGTGACCGAGCCACGGGCGTGGAGGAGGTCGTGCACCCGCGCGGAGCGTTCGTCTTCATCGGGCTCGACCCCAACACCGCATTCCTGCGTGGCAGTGTGGATCTCGACGCCCGCGGATTCGTGGACGACAAGGGCGGGTTCAAGACATCGATTCCAGGGGTCTTCGTGGCCGGCGACGTCCGCCGTGGCTCCACCAAGCAGCTCGGATCGGCGGTCGGTGATGGCATCGCGGCGCTCATCGCCGTTCGTGAGTACCTCCAGGAGCATCACGAGGTGGCCCGGCACTCCGAGGACTGACCGAGCCCAATCGCGATTCACCGGCGCCAACTGTATGCGCCATGCTATAGTGCGAAACGCAATATGGAAATGCGCACTCACCCCAAGGACATGGTGGCGCTCACCACGCTCGGCCTGCTCAGCGAACAGCCCTGCCATCCGTACGAGATCCAGCGCCTGCTCAAGGAGCGCCACAAGTCGTACGCGGTCGGCAAGACCCGGACCCTCTACCGCGCCATCGAAGAACTCGAGGCCGCCGGCTACATCGAACCGCTCGAGACGAGCCGCGAGGGCCGCCGGCCGGAACGGACTGTGTATCGGATCACACCGGAGGGGAGCGAGGAACTGGAGAACTGGCTCGCCGAACTGCTCTCGACCCCGGTGGACGAGACGCCGGTCTTCCGCGTGGCAGTCGGCCTGCTCGGATACATCACACAGGAGCGCGCCGAGGCGGCGCTCGCCGCGCGCATCGTCAGCCTCCGCGCCAGGGTGATGGCCCTCGACGCAACGCTCAAGATGGCCCAGGACGACCTCGGTCTCCCCCGCCTCGTCCTGCTCGAGCTCGAGCACGCCATGGCGCTGGCGCTCGCAGAGATCGAGTGGATCCGGTCGCTCGACGCCGACATGGAGACGGGGGCACTTGTCTGGAACGAGGAATTGATCCGAGCGCATTTCGAGGCGATGCATGCCGCCGACGCGGAGCGTCGCAACCGCCACCGCCAGAACCACCTCGCCGGATTGGTGCATCCAGCACGAGACGAGCACCGAGCACTCACCACCAGGGAGGAGACACCGTGATCGAGACGCACAGCCTTCGAAAAACCTTCAAGTCGCGCCGGGGTCTCGTCGACGCCGTTGCCGGTGTCGACCTCGACGTCAAGAAGGGCGAGATCTTCGGCTTCCTCGGACCCAACGGAGCCGGTAAGACCACGACGCTTCGCATGCTGTCGACGCTGTTGCCGCCCACCAGCGGCGAGGCCACCGTTGCCGGATTCGACCTCCGTCGCGAGCCCGCCAAGGTCCGCTACGAGATCGGCTATGTCAGCCAGGCCGGGAGCAGCGCCCCGGAAGTCGCCGGGCGCACCGAACTGGTGATGCAGGGACGCCTGTACGGCATGAGCAAGGCACGGGCTCTCGATCGAGCGGCGGAGCTCATCGCGTCGCTGGAGCTCTCCGACTGCGCGGACCGCGCCACCAAGACGTACTCGGGCGGCCAGAAGCGCCGCCTCGACATCGGCATCGGCCTCATGCACCTCCCCCAGCTGCTGTTTCTCGACGAGCCCACCACGGGGCTCGATCCCCAAAGCCGGGCCCGCATGTGGGACGAGGTGCGCCGCCTGCGCGACAGCGGCACGACCGTCTTCCTGACAACTCACTACCTCGAGGAGGCGGATGCCCTCTCCGACCGCATTGCGATCATCGACCACGGCAAGATCGTTGCCCTCGGCACCCCCGACGAGCTGAAGCGTCAGGTCGCGGGCGATGTGGTGGTCGTCGGCACCGACAACGCCGGCGAGCGCGTGCTGGCGCTCCTTCAGGGACAACCGTTCGTGCGCGAAGCGACGCAGTCCGACCAGGTCGTGCGTCTGTACGTCGACCGCGGCGAGACGGCGATGCCGCAGATCATCCGCGCCCTCGATGGTGCGGGAATCCCGCTGGCATCGCTCTCATTGAATCGACCCAGCCTCGACGACGTGTTCCTGCGGCAGACCGGGCGTTCGCTGCGCGAAGCGGCATAGGGGGAAGGCATGAAACTGCTCAAAGACACGTGGCTGATGTTCCAGCGGTATCTCTTCGTCTTCCTTCGCAACCCTGCGTGGGTCGCAATCGGGGTGATTCAGCCGTTGTTGTACCTGGTGCTGTTCGCGCCGCTGCTGAAGTCACTCGTGAACGTACAGGGCTTTCCTGCCGGCGGCGCATACAACGTCTTCGTGCCTGGGCTGCTCATTCAGCTCGGATTGTTCGGTGCAAGCGGCGTTGGATTCGGGTTGATCGCCGAGCTGCGCGACGGTGTGATCGAGCGATTCCGCGTCACGCCGGTCAGCCGGTTTGCGCTGCTGCTCGGGCGCGCCCTGCGCGACATCCTCACGCTCGTCATGCAGTCGCTCATCCTGCTCCTGCTCGCGATTCCGTTCGGACTCAAGCCGACATTCGTCGGCGTTATCGTCATGCTCGGACTCGTCGCGTTGATCGGTCTCGGGATGGCATCGCTCGCGTACGCGGCAGCACTCGCTTTGAAGAGTGAGGACTCATACGCGCCACTGATCTTCACGCTCTCGCTGCCGCTCCTTCTGTTGAGCGGCGTGCTGCTCCCCCTGAACCTGGCACCGCAGTGGCTGCAGGACATCGCCAAGGCGAATCCGCTCTCATATGCCGTGAACGCGGCGCGCGATCTGTTCAACGGGAAAGGCTTCGACCAGGCAGTGCTCGAGGGGCTCGTGATCATGGCGGCCCTCGCCGTCGTCGGTGTCGTGATCGGCGCCCGCCGGTTCACCAGGGCGATCGCCTGAGCGCAGCGCCCTGAGGCGATCAACCGGTCAGTGCAGGTGCGTCCGTGAAGCAGGAGCGGACCACCGCGCCGAGGCCCGGGAGGCTGAAGGGCTTGGTGATCAGGTGATTCGCCCCGGCCAGGCGCGCTCGCTCGACATCCGCGTCCGACGAAAGTGACGTGAAGACGAGCACCGGCATCGCATGGGTGCGAGCCTGCGAGCGGATGTGGCGGCACACCTCGATCCCGTCGACGCCGGGCATCATCACGTCGAGGATCGCGAGGTCGAACTCATCCTTGTCGAGCATGGCGATCGCCTCGGTGCCATCGGAGGCCTCGGTCACTTCGAATCCTTCCATGCTGAGGTACAGCCCGACGACGTGCAGCAAGCGCGGTTCGTCGTCAGCAAGAAGGATGCGCTGCTGGGTCAACGGGTGCGGCCCTCCGGGCGCGTGGACAGGTGCGTCATCGCAGTATCGAGCGCGGAACGGATCTGATCTCGGCGACCATCGTTCCGTCACCGGGTGGAGACATATGCCGCCCGCCACGGCCGTCGCGAGCGCCGTTGTGCCTGATGATGTGGTGATGGCGGTCACCCCAAGACGCGACGAGCGGACAGGCGCGCGCTTGCATGGGTGATCCAGAGGCGCCTCGACGCGTCACGCCACGAATTCTCACCGAACCTCGCCGTCCGGCGCGCATCCGGGCGCTTCCGGCTGCTCCGTGGCTTGCGGTCGGGACGGTCTGTGTGGGCGCGTTCATGGGCCAGCTGGACGCCAGCATCGTCACGACGGCGCTTCCATTCATCCGGCTCAACCTACACGCATCCATCGCCAGTGTCGAATGGGTCGTCCTCGTCTACGTGCTCGTCCTCGCTGGAAGTGTTGCGGCAGTGGGCAAGATCGCCGACCGAGTCGGACGGAAGCTTTTGTACACGTACGGATTCGGCATCTTCGTCATCGGCTCCGCGATATGCGCGATCGCGCCGTCGCTGGGACTGCTCGTGCTGGGACGCTTCGTCCAGGCGGCCGGCGCGGTGATGCTGCAGGCGAACTCATATGCGCTGATCCGGGACGTGATGCCGCCGTCGCAACTCGGCACCGGCCTGGGTGTCCAGGGCGCGGCGCAGGCGGTGGGCCTCTGCGTGGGACCGGCGCTCGGCGGCATCCTGACCGGTCTCGGGGGTTGGCGGCTGATCTTCCTCGTGAACATCCCGGTCGGGCTGATCGGCCTGGCCCTGGGATGGTTCCTCCTGCCGAGGAGCACGCACCTCGATCCCGGGAGTCGCATCGATCCTTCCGGGACGCTGCTGCTCGCCGCAGCGCCTGCTGCACTCCTCGCAGCGCTGGCGTTCGCTGCGCAGCCGGGCACGCGCAGCTGGACCGTGCCGTTCCTTCTCGTCGTGACGGCCGGGCTCGTGATCGGCGCGATTGCCCGCCAGCGACGCGCCCCAGGATCCGTGGTCGACGCCGCGCTGATCCGGGTCCCGGCATTCGATGCGGGCGTCATCGCGGCGCTGCTGTCGTACGTGATCCTCTTCGGCTGTCTCGTCGCCGTGCCGTTCTACCTGGTGAAGACGCGCCATCTCGGGGCAGTACAGGCGGGTTTCGAACTCAGCGCACTGCCCGTGGCGCTTGCGATCGTCGCGCCGCTTGGGGGTGCCATCCGCGACCGGTTCGGCCCTCGCCTGCCCACCGGCCTCGGTATGGCCGTCACCGCCGCAGGCATGGGACTGCTGGCCGCGTCCGCGACTCGCTCGGATCTCACCGTGCTGGCGCTGGCGGTCACCGGGGCCGGGATGGGTCTGTTCGTGGCTGCGAACAACGCGGCCACCATGTTTGCAGCGCCTCCCCAGCGGGCCGGGGCCGCGGGCGGTCTCTTGAACATGGCCCGAGGCGTCGGAACGGCACTCGGCGTGGCGCTCACATCGCTCGTCTTCGCGGCTGGGCGCGGCATCATGGCAGTCGCGCTCCTGCTGCTGGCGATCGCGATCCTGACCGGGGCGATCAGCCTCGTCTGGTCGAAGGCAGGGGTGGAATCCCGTCAGCCGGCCTGACGCTTACGCGGGATACCAGTGAACGGGCTCGGCTTCGTCGCGGAGCACCCGCCCGAAAGCCTCGAGGAGGACGAGGTGCGCGAGTGTCTCCCCCACCGCCGCGCGCCGCATGAAGCCGACGATCTGCGTCCAGTCCCGTGACCATCGCAGCCGAAGGGTCGTCTCCCAGCACGTGAGCCCGGGGGAGCCGCTGATCGCTGCGTAGGTCTCGTCAAGCCGCAGCCGGTGATGCTCGAGGAGATCGTCGACACGCGTGTCGAGACCGCGGAATCGCCACTCGTGCGCCGGGAGGACCTCGTCGACGTCGAGGTCACGGACACTGCGAAGCGCGTCGAGAAAGTCCGCCAGCGGGTTGATCGGTTGCTGGACATGAACCGCGACGCTCGGACTGATGCGCGGCAGCACGTGGTCGCCGCTGAAGAGCAGGCGACCGGAGCGATCGTGGAAGCAGACGTGTCCGGGCGAATGGCCGGGCGTATGCAGCGTGACCAGGTCCCATCCCGGCAGTGGCACGGTCGCTCGGTCCTCGAGGAGAATGTCGGGCTCTGCTGCTGCGACGAACTCGCGGATGCCCATCGATGCAGCAGTCAACTCTGCGCGCATCTCATCGGGAACGCCGGCGTCGACGAGGAGCGCATCCATGCTCGCGAGCAGTCGTTCGGTGCCGTCGCCATACCGCGAGGTGATGAGCGCCGCGTCTGCCGGATGCACCGCGACCCACGCACCGGAGGCTTCGCGCAACCGCCCGGCGAGTCCGTAGTGGTCAGGGTGGATGTGCGTGATCAAGATCGCCTTGACATCCGCGGGCGCGTATCCGGCCAGCGCCATGCCGTCCTCGAGCGCGCTCCATGCTGCTTCCGTGTTCCAGCCGGTGTCGATGACGGCCGCTCCGTCGTCGAGTTCGAGGAGGTACACGAGCACGTAGCGAAGCGGGTTGTTCGGGAGCGGCACCGGGATCGACCAGAGCCCCGGCCGGATGCGCTCGACGCCCGGCAGCCCCACCCCACTCCAGGATTCGCGCTGCGCCGTCCCGGTCACCACGATCCCGCTCATCGGAACAAGCTCAGACGGCGGCGATGGGATTGGCCGCGAGATGGTCCAGGAACACGTCGGCCATGTCGGCCCAGTGCTCGTCGGGGATCCAGTGGGATCCACCTTCGAGCTCGAGGAGGTGGTAGTTGCCGGTGCAGTGCTCAGCGGAGCGATCGGTTGCCTCGCGGGTGAACACCGGGTCGCGATCGCTCCAGACGTGGAGGACCGGCACTGAGACAGGCTTTGCGTGACCGCGCTCGGTGCCAAGCGCGCGGTACCAGTTCAGCGGACCCGTCGCACCCACTTTGCGCAATGCGGTGATGTCGCGATGCGCGTGGGCCGGGCTGAGACCGGTGGCGGTCAGCAGCGCTTCGGCGGCGAGGCCGCCACCGGCGTCGATCAACGACTCCGGGACGATCGGCAGGCGCAGCACGGGGATGTATGCCATGCGCACACGCTGCTGCGTGCCGCGGAGCGCGTCGCGCAGCGCAGCGGTGTGGGGCGTCGAGACCGCTGTGAGCGACACCACGGACTCCGGGTGATCGCCCGCGAGGGCCCACGCGACGCTGCCTCCCCAATCGTGTCCAACCACGTGGAAGCGCTTTGTGTCGAGGGCGGTCGCCATCGCGAGCACGTCGTTGCAGAGCTCGGTGACGCGGTATGCCTCGACACCCTCGGGTCGCGCGCCCTCCGAGTACCCGCGCTGATTCGGGGCGACGGCGCGATACCCGGCATCGGCGAGATCGTTCAACGCGTGATGCCAGCAGCTTCCCGATTGCGGGAATCCGTGGAGCAGGAGCACAAGCTCTCCGTCGGGCGGACCCGCGGTGAGCGCGTCGAAGCGCATGCCGCGCGCCGCGATGGACGTGTGCCTCACAGCCACGCCACCGAGCGTAGCAGGGCGGCTCGAAGGCCGAGCCGCGAAACGGCCCGCTTCGTGCACGATGCGCGCATGGCTGATGCCCTTTTCACGCCGCACAAACGCGGCTACGTACCGAGCGATCATGCGCGTGGCCCGTGGGATCGCGGCGCGATGCACGGTGGTCCGCCCGCCGCGCTGATGGCTGCGGTCATGGAGGCGCTGCCGACAGACTCGCCGATGGCCGTCGTACGGACGACTGTGGAGATCTTCCGCCCCGTCCCGCTCCGGCCCGTCGAGGTTGCAGCTCGAATCGAGCGTCCGGGCCACCGCGTGCAGATGCTCACGGCCACGCTCACCGACGGCAACACCGAGCTCTGCCGCGCGACCGCATGGCGCATGCGCATCGCCGACCTCACCCTCGGTGAGCTCACCGCGCTCGAGGTGCCGTTCGCGGGGCCTGCGGACTCGGTCGCACATGTTCCTGAAAGCGACGATCCCGCGTTTCACCGCACCGGGATGGAGATGCGCTACGCGCGGGGTTCGTTCATCGAAGTTGGGCCCGCGACGGTGTGGATGCGTCTCGCCGTTCCACTGATTGCAGGGCAGACGCCGACCCCACTTCAGCGCACGCTCGCCGCTGCCGATTTCGGCAACGGCGTCGCGTCTGCATTGCCGTGGGGGCAATTTCTCTTCATCAACACCGATCTCACCGTGTACCTCCACCGCCAACCGGAAAGCGAGTGGATCTGCCTGGAGGCGAACACGGACGTGGACCCGCGCGGCGTCGGCGTCGCGCATAGTCGCCTGTACGACGAACGTGGCCCGATCGGGCACTCACTCCAGGGACTGTTCATCGACAGGTTGCGGGTCCCGACGCCACCCGTCTGACGTGCTACTCCGGGGGTCTCGGGTCTTCCCGCGTGGAGCCATACTCATCCGATGCGAATAAAAGGTGTCAACTACGACGTTGGCACTGTGATGGGCGTCAACTGGCGGCCCGACTACGACCCCGAGGTCGTCGACAGAGAGCTGGCGATCATTGCGAACGACTTGCGCTGCAATGCTGTCGGCATCAGCGGTAAAGACATTGGACGCGTGCTCCTCACGGCCCAAGCCGCCATCAGTCACGGTCTTGACGCCTGGCTCAACCCATCGGATTGGAGTGACAAGCCCCCTGCAGCGACGCTTGCTTACATCACGGAAGCGGCGAGAGCGGCCCAGCCATTGCATGAACGCGATCCAGGCAAGGTAGTGCTCAGTATCGGTTCCGAATTCACGCTGTTCATGCAAGGGATCATTCCCGGCAAGACACTCAGGCAGCGAGCGATGACCGTTCGTAAGACCGACGTTGTCAAGACAGGGCAACACAATCAGCCGCTGAACGACTTCTTGACCAAGGCTGTTCGAGAAGTGCGCAAGGTGTTTACTGGCCCAGTCATGTACCGATCGCTGGCTTGGGAGCATGTCGATTGGAGCAACTTCGACATCATCGGTGTCGACCACTATTGGGCTGAAACCATACGAGACCGATATGTCGACATGGTCAAGCCTTTATTTACGTACGGCAAGCCGGTGGTCAACACAGGTTTCGGGTTCAACACGACGACAGCGCCGGTCACGGGGATGCTGGGAACGCTTGGTGACCTCCCCTTTTTCCGGATCCTCCTGCATCAGCAGCCCGTGATCGGACGATTTATCCGACCGAAACTCAAGGTTGTCAACGAGCGTGATGAAGCGCTGCAAGCGAAACGCTTGGTGGAGAACCTCAAGGTGCTCGACGAAGCCGGATTCAGCGGTGCCTTCATGGACACCTTCATCCTCCCGACGTACCCATACAGCGATACGCCAAAGTACGACCTGGACAGGGCGAGCTCAAACCTGGTGAAGTACTTTGAGAACGGCAGGCATGGCACGACCTACCCTGACATGACGTGGGAGCCGAAGAAGGCTTTTAGGGCTGTCGCCGACTACTACGCCTCCACCTGACGTGATCCAGTCAGTCACCTCCCGCCCGGCAGTGCGTCATGCACGGTCACCGCGTAGCCGTCGGGATCGGAGAAGGTGAACGTCCGGCCGAATGGACTGTCGAACGGCGCCACAAGGATACGGATGCCGGCTGCTTCCAACGCGTCGTGCAGCGCCTGGGCATCATCAGCTCGCAGCCACAGCGCGACGCCGAGGCCCGGTCGGGCCCCAAGGGCATTGAGATCCACACCTGGCAGCGGTTCACGGACAGCGAAGGGAATCGGTGTTGTGTCGAAGACCACCGCGCCGGGTGGGCTGACAACCGCCCGGTGCAGACCGAGACGGGAACTCGTAGAAATGTGCGGCTTCCTCCAGGTTACGGACCTGGAGGGCCACGAAGTCGGGACCGGCAACGCTCATCGCTCTCTCCTTCATATGTCAGGACATTGACATCATAGCCCGCCGTCACGGGATATGTCAAGATGCTGACATGGCAGCGACCGAGACAGTCCAGCCGCTCGATGAGAGTGTGGGGTACGTCCTGAAGCAAGCCCAGGCCGCCCTGCGCAGCGCCATGGATGAAGCGCTGCGTCCCCACGGACTCACCGTCCCGCAGTACTCATGCCTGGAATTGCTCCACCAGCGACCGGGAGTGTCAAACGCCGAACTGGCTCGCGGGGCGTTTGTCAGCAGGCAGGCAATGCATGGGGTCCTTCGCGGCCTCGAAGACCGTGCCTTCGTCAGGCGCCCAATCGAAGCGGAACGTGGCCGAGAGCTCCCGGCGATGCTGACCGCCAGCGGGGAGAAGCGCTGGCGTGCAGCGAGCGAAGCAGTCGCCGCCGTGGAACGCAGGATGATTGCGCCACTTTCCGTGGAGAGACGCCGGCGACTGCTGAAGGACCTCTTCGCGTGCGTCGCGGCGCTTACGGGTACCGAGTGAACACACCGTAGGGACGTCGCGGAGAGCCGTTGTCACCACCAACGGCCCATCGATACCCGCCAGGCGGCCGCTTCGGTGATTGATGCGCCGAAGGTTGATCGCTGGTCGGGGCGCACACGCCGACCGGACGCACGCACGCCTCAGGCGCTCAGGAGACTCTCCACGCGGGGGTCATCGCGAATAGGCGCGAAGTCCGCATCGTCGAGGGCGAACCGGCGTAGGTCCGGACGCGCCCGCAATGAGGCCTGCAACAGCGGCAGCGCTTCGTCGGCATGCCCTCGACGTGCGTAAAAGCAGGCGAAGTTGTAATCAGCGACTGGCTTCTCTTCGGGGAAGAGCTCGGTGTCGAGCGCGTACGCCCACTTCGCCGCACCCTCGGCGCCTGCGGAATCGCCATCGTCATCAGCGAGATATGAGAGGTGCTGTGCCACGTGGGCGTGCCCATTCCCTGGGACCACGAGCCACACTTCGCCGCCGTCGCCGGGACGCTCACGGAGCAGATCCTCTTCGCTGCATGCTCTCACTGCCTCTATCAGAGCGGCATAACTGTCGACGTGAGCAGCGCGAACCTCGGCGGCCGAATCGCCTTTGTGTGTCTCGTATATCTCGGCATTCCGAACGTCGAGGTCACTCTCGTTCGCCGGGCCTTCCATCGGCTTGCCGAGGCGAACGGCATCGAGCGTGCGGACTGCATGCTCACGCCACGTGCTGAGATGCGCGATGTTGTCTCGCACTGTCCAGCGACCCTCTTCGGCCGGCGGCGAGTCGTCGCAGAACGCAAGGAGCGCGGACTCCTTGACGCGCGCAGCCTCGAGCGACTGCACCAGGCGTTCTCGCAGCGAGTGGTCAGTCATGCCGGGAGCATAACGGCCTCCGCAGGAGCAACGCTCCACGGGCCGGCCATCTCCACGTAGCGGCAGAGCGCGTTGACGAGGCGCATCTGCTCGGGCGTGTGGCAGCGGGCGCGGAGCAGTTCCGGCGAGCAGACTAACACCGATAAACCCCGCGCCCGTGAGACCGCGACATTCAGCCGGTTGAGGCTGAACAGGAACTCGAGATTCCGGGGCAGGTCCTCGACGCTCGAGGTGGCCATCGAGAAGATGCTCACAGCGGCCTCCTGCCCCTGAAAGCGGTCGACCGTGCCAACCCGTGCACCGGGTTGCAAGACCTCGACGAGGCACGCCACCTGCGCGTTGTACGGCGCGACGACAACGATGTCCTCGACAGCGATCGGTCGCTCGATGCCAGCGTCATCGCGCCATGTCGATTGTGTGAGCTGATCGATGATGTCGCGAACGCTCACGGCCTCGGCATCCGACCGCACGCGATCGCCGAGATGCTCCACGAACGACGTCCGCAGGCCCGTGGCCGCCTCGCCGTGCATGAGCACAGCCTGGTTTGCGCACTGCGGTTCCGAGCCCAGCCGATCCTCATAGAAGGATCGCGAGATGAACGCGGTGACGTCCGGGTGCATTCGCCAGGTGAGGTCGAGGAGGACCCCTCGATCGGGAGCAATGGTCACGTCGCCACCGAGCAGATGATCGAGCGCCGAAACGCCAACTCCGGGCGGGTGGCTTCCCTGCAGTGGTTGCGCGAGCTGGCGCGGGTCACCGACGAGGACGAGGTTGCGGGCCGCAGCCGATACCGCAAGCACGTCCGCGAGTGACATCTGTCCGGCCTCATCGACAATCAGTGTGTCGAAGCGTGCCTCCATGTCAGGTCGCGAGAACAGCCATGACGTGCCGCCCACCACGTCGACGGCTTCGTCGGCGACGGCGTCCACAACTGCTTCATTGCTCCGAGCGATCTGGATCATCTCGGAGCCGGTGCCATCGCCCTTGCGGTGTTGCATCCGGACCGTCACGCCGACCGATGGGGCGAGCTCCTCGATCTTGTTGAGCAGCGTGCGAATCGCGTTATGCGTGACCGCCGTGACGCCGATCGGCCCGCGCCCCTTCTTGAGGAGCGAGAGGGTCGCGAGGGCGGCCATGTGGGTCTTGCCGGCCCCTGGTGGTCCCTGCACCGGGAGGCAGCCACCCTGGAGATCGAGGATGAGGCGGATCGCGGCGTCGGACGACGTCTCTCCGAGGCTGCGCCGAACGCAGTCAACGCCCGCACTCAGCCGGGGCGGCAACCGCATGAGAAGGTCTCGTCCCGCGCGGTTTGTACCCGGTGCATCGACGCCGTGTTCGACCACCCATCGGCCGAGATCAAGGAGCGATTCCTCCTGCACCTCTGTCGTGATCGGCGTCGATGGAATCAGGAAGCGAACGAGCCCGCGCTCCGCCTGGCCGGTTGTCCGCGACAAAGTGATCTCCCCTCGCGCCGAGTTCGAGTTCTGTGACCTCGCCCACGACAGGCGCCCACGCCAGGTCTGCCTCGGGATCGAGCGGTTTGTCACCTACACCGATGCGGTGCTCCTGCGGCTCGAACCGATACCGCTCGATGGTGCGTTTCCCATCGTCGTGGGTTCCGATCATCTCGAGCGGACCGAGCGCATACGTGTCGCGCTCGAGCTCCTCCGGGCTCATCGCGATCTGGTCGAAATGCCGCCACCAGCTCACCTTGTTCTCGCGGCGGTGATACGACAGCAGCGGTGCGAGCAACGACCTGGCTCGTTCCTCGTCGCTCTGCAGTTCCGGATCTGCGGGCACCCCTTCGACCAGCGCGGCTGCGACCTCCTGGGTTGCGAGGATCTTCGCGTGGAGCGCGTCCTTGACCTCGCGTTCGATGATCGGTGGACGCTCGATCGGAGCGCCACGCAGGCGCTCCTCCTCCACTCGACGCGCTTCGAGCCACTCACGCAACTGCAGCGTGGAGACGCAGTCGCGCTCGTTGTACAGGGCGATCTCCTCGAGCAATGACGCATCGCCGTCGCCACCGTCCTCGCGGCTTGTCAACCAGCGCTCGTACATGATCATGCTCCCGGCCGCGTCGGCGATCAACTCCTCGCGCGCCGGCATGTACAGACGCTCCACCTTCTTGAGCGAGTACGAGTCGGTGGAGAGCCGCACACCTTGGCGCACGACGCGGTAGAGATCGACGAGCACCTCGTTGCGGAGCAGGCGGTCGACCTCCTCCTCGCGTGTGCCATGGCGGCTCATCAGCCGGCGCAACGCCGTCTTCTCGTACGCCGCGTAGTGGTAGATGTGCATATCGGGATGGCGCTCGAGCTTCGCGATGGCGTAGTCCACGAATGCCTCGAAGGCGCGACGTTCCCCGGCGTCGTCGTGACCCCACCACACGTGGTACGTGCCGTCCATGTCGACCGCACCGAACAAGTACTCGAGCGGCACGTCGCGGGCGAGCCCGTCGCCTTCCATGTCGAAGAAGATGTCGCCCGGCGAAGGCATGGGCAACGCACAGAGCCCGTGACCGACCTCCCATGCGTCGAGCAGCTCGTGCCGCGGTGATCCGTCGGCATGCGGGCCGCGGTGCTGCAACGACGCCTGGGCGCGCAGCTCGTCGAATGTGGCGGGACTCATGCGCTCGGGTGCCTCAGCGGTGTCAGGCAGCACGGCAAGTTCGGTCATCGTGGCGACGCCGACCGCCTTCAGCGCGAGCACCTGACCGGAGCGTATGCGCGCGACCTGAGAAAGATGGTCGTCCTGCTTGCGCTGCGCCGCGCAGCGCGCCGCGAAACCGCAGGTGCCGCAATGCGCGACCGGGTCGGGATACGTTGTGTCCTGTTCGACGAGCATCGCTGCTTCGAAATCGGCTTTGACGCTCGCGTGATAGGCGGAGAACTCGTCGACGCGATATGGATGCTCGACGCCGTCGCCGAGGATCACTTGCATCGAATCCGGTGCCGATCCCTGCAACCGCGCGATATGCGACGAGTACTCGCACAGCTGGAGGATCGCCTCGGAGCGGACACGGCGCGCGAGCTTGGCATCGGCTGCTTCGTATCCCCAGCCCCAGCGCGCACTCGGCGTATCGACGCGCAGCAGGAAGTCCGCGCGGCCCATCCAGCGGCCGTCGAAGAACGTCGGCTGGTAGATCACGTCGTAGCCCTGGGCCATCGCGGCAACGGTTTCGGCTTCGCAGGCGAGAAGCTCGGCGACCGAGCTTGCGTACCGATCGCGCTCGTCCTCGAATGCCTTGACGGTCAAGCCGCGGGCGCGCAGCGCCTCGAGGTGGCTCAGCTCATGCGCGGCGCCGAGTCCAGCGAGGATCTCGCTGAGCGCGGACCGATCCGACGAGATGACCTCGCCGCGCGCAACCCGTCGCTTCAGCGCGACGAGGTGGCCGCACGCCAGGTAATCGCACAGGTCCGTTGCCGTATAGACGGGGCAGCCGTCCTTGAGGTACCGCATCAGCGCACCATCCTGGCTCGCCGGCGCGGAAGTTCGCGCGGCAGCGGCAACGTGAGCTGCCGGCTCGCCTTCCGGACGAGCGACCCAGTGCGATCCTGCGGCGGGCCGGACGCGCCGGCGAGCCACCCGGACCGTGTTGGGCCCGCGCGGAAGAGTTCGGATCGAGCGGCGATCAACGCCTTCGCCCGCCTGAGGTACGGCCCCTCGCCGGGAACCTCCGCATCGACGGCGTCGGGTTGCTCTGTATCCATGCCCCGAGGATGCAGGGTCCCGGCGACAACTGTCTGTCGCGTAGGGTTTCGTCGTGGCCGAGACGCTCGACATCCATCGAGTCCGCGATTCCGAGTTCGCTGCGGCCGGCGAGGCCACGGCGCGGGCGTACCGCGAGTTCGAGCGACCGGAGTGGCCGGGCTACGCGGCATACGTGGCACGGATCGCCGACATCGCCGAGCGCGCCGACGTCGCCACCGTCCTGGTGGCGGTGGTCGACGGCGTCATCGCGGGGTCGGCCACGCTCGAGCTCACGGAGCGAATCCGCCCGAGCAGCACAGGACCACTGGAACCGGACGAGGCGCACCTCCGAATGGTGGGCGTCAGCCCCGAGTATCGAGGACGCGGGATCGCCCGGCAGCTGGTCAGCGCGTGTATCGAACTGGCCAGAGCCGCCGGCAAGCAACGGCTCACCCTCGACACTGCGCCGGTGATGCTCGCCGCGCAGCGCCTGTACACGTCGATGGGATTCACCCCCACCCCGGAACGGCCGATGCCCGACGGGTCGGTGCTGCTCGGCTACGAATTGCGCATCGCCACGACAGCGCCTGCGACCCGCTAGGCTCCTCGCGTGCCACGCGTCTACGAGAAGGGAGAAAAGGAACTCCGCGTCATCAAGCTCTTCACGCGGCTGTGTGAGACGGAGGTCGGGCTGACCACTCGCCAGCTTGCCGAGGAGCTCGAGGTGAACGCGCGCACCGTGCAGCGGTACGTCGCCACGTTGCGGGACAACGCGGGCATCGACGTCGAGGAGAACGGCGGCCGGTGGCGCATCGGCAAAGGGAGCCTGCTGCCGCCCTTGCAGCTCGACCACTACCAGGCGACACTGCTGCTCGTGGCGCTCCGCCTCCTGCAGCAGGTGCGCACGGAGCAGGACCCTGCGCTCGTTGGAGCGCTCGCCCATCTGTCGCGCGCGCTGAGCGTCCCCGTCGTGAGTGAGTACCTCCGCCGGACGCTCGTCGCAGCCGAGCGGCGGCCGGCGGATCCCGAACGCCTCAAGGTCGAGCGCACGGTCATCGACGGCTTCGTCACGCACCGAGAGATCGAGGTGCGCTACGTCGATGCGAAGGGAAACGAGACCCGCCGTGACCTCCGTCCGTACTTCATCCAGCCGACGGCGGAGGGACGGCACATCTACGTCTTCGCGCGCGATTCCGTCTCGCGCGAAGTGCGCTCGTTCCGGCTCGATCGCATCCGTTCAGCGCGGCTCCTCCCGACCACGTTCACCGTGCCCGACGATTTCGACATCGACACCGTGCTCGGCGCCGCGTGGGCGATCTGGCAGGGTCCCGGCGATGACCGCGTGGTGCTGCGTTTCACTTCCGAGGCTCGGCAATGGGTGGACGAGAGCCCATGGCCCGCGCAGGCCAAACGCACCGATCTGCCGAACGGAGGAGTCGAGGTGCGTCTCGACGTTGCGGGAGAGGTCGAGATGCGCCCCTGGGTGATGCGCTGGGGCCCCAACGTCGAGGTGATCGCGCCCGCATCACTCCGCAAGCACATCGCGCAGGCGCACACGGCCGCCGCGGCACTGTATGCGTCGAGTCCGGCCAAACGGGGTAAAACGTGAGGAGCATGGACACCAAAGTCACCCTCACCGACGAAGAGTGGCGTCAGCGCCTGACGCCTGAGCAATACAAGGTGCTTCGCAAGGCGAGCACCGAGCGCCCGTTCACGGGGCAATACGTGCACGTCAGCGACAAGGGCGTGTACACGTGCGCCGGCTGCGGCGCCGAGCTCTTCACCTCCGACACGAAGTTCGATTCCGGCACCGGCTGGCCGAGTTTCTACGCGCCGGCGAACAACGCCGCCGTCGAGGAGCACCGCGACTGGAGCATGGGCATCCCGCGCACGGAGGTTCGCTGCGCAAGCTGCGGCGGACACCTCGGACACGTTTTCCCTGACGGACCCGAGCCCACCGGTCAGCGGTACTGCATGAACTCCTGCGCGCTGAAGCTGGAGAAGTCAGCGGGCTGATGCCACTCGAGCCCTCACTCCGGGCTCGCGCGGTCCTCGAGCAGACCTTCGGCTTCGCCGAGTTCCGCCCGGGACAGGCCGACGTCGTCGCCGCTTCCGAAGCGCGCTCCGACGTGCTGTTCGTCGCTCCTACCGGCTCTGGAAAGAGCATCGCGTACTGGGTGCCGGGGATCGCCGGCGGCGGGCTCACCATCGTCGTGTCGCCGCTCATCGCCCTGATGGTCGACCAGGTTGCCCGTCTCAACGCGCTCGGAGTGCCGGCTGCGTGCGTGCACAGCCAGGTAAGCGCGGCGGCGCGCTCCGAGTCGCTACGAGCAGCGGCCGCGGGCGAGCTCCGTTTTCTGTATCTGGCGCCCGAACGTCTCGGCGCGCCGGGGTTTCTCGACCAGCTCGGCAAGCTCTCCGTGGACCGCTTCGTGGTCGACGAGGCGCACTGCATCTCGAGCTGGGGTCACGACTTCCGGCCCGACTACCGGCGACTCGGTGAGGCCATCGCCGCGTGCGGCAGACCGCCGGTCGGCGCATTCACGGCAACAGCGACGCCGCGTGTCCGCGACGACATCGCCGCGAGCCTCGGCCTCCACGCCACCGTCGAACGGGTCACCGGGTTCGTACGAGACAACCTCACGATGTCGGTGCTGCGCTGCCGCGGCTCCGCCGACAAGCGCGACGCGCTCCTCAACCTCGTACGACCTGACAAGGGACGCGCCCTTGTGTACTGTGGGAGCAGACGCACCACCGACGAGATCGCGGAGCTGCTCGCCGGCGCCGGGATCGCGGTCGGCGCGTATCACGGCGCTGTGGACGGGGATACGCGGCAGGGCGTACACGAGGATTTCTCGGCCGGACGTCTGCAGGCAATCGTCGCCACGTCAGCCTTCGGTATGGGCGTCGACTTCCCCGATATCAGGCGCGTGATCCACCACGATTTTCCTGGAAGCCTCGAGGAGTATTACCAGCAGGCGGGCCGTGCCGGGCGCGATGGCGAGCCGTCGGACTGCATCCTCCTGTACAGCCCCGCCGACCGTCAGTTGCAGGAGTTCTTCATCGAGCAGGCGTATCCGGAGCGCGACGTGGTGCGCTCGGTGTACCGCGAGTTGCTCCGCGAGGGAAGCGACTCGATCGACGATTGGCAGGCGCGTGGCGTTTCGGCCAACGGGGCACGCGCGGCGCTGGACCTGCTCCGCCGTGCCGAGGTGATCCAGCCCGACGGCAGCATCCACCGGCTCACTGGCGCGCCCGTCGATTTCGATGAACAGGCGTTGCTGAAAGCGAATGCCTACGCGCGCGTGAACCAGGTCATGGAATATGCGGGTTTTCGCGGCTGCAGGCACGCGCGCATCGCCGACTACTTCGGCGAGCAGGGCGTCGCGCGGACCTGCATGGCGTGCGACAACTGTCTCGACACCAACCGCGCCCCGTACGCCGCGGTGAACTCGGTGGATGTCAACGCAGCGCTCGCGTGTGTCGCGCGTTTCGATGGCCATCTTGGCGGCGTCCGCATCGCTTCGATCCTGCGCGGCTCAACCGACGCGTGGACCGCAGCGCGAGGATGGGTCACGGAGTTGGCGTCGTTCGGCGCGTTACGAGGCTGGGAACTGGAGCGAATCCGCGAGTTACTCGAACGCCTCGTGGAGCTTGGCTGTCTCAGCCGCGGTCATGGCGAGAAGCCCACACTCGGCATCACCGCGCAGGGCGGCGCCGTCCTTCGCGGCGAGGAGTCAATTGACGTTGATGTGCGTGCGGCGCGTACGCCTCGCCCCGGCGCGAGTCGCAAGCAGTCAAAGGGCAACGCCACATCGCCTGAGATGTCACCCGAAGTTGCGGCGCGATTCGAGGCGTTGCGGACGTGGAGGCTGGAAACCGCACGGCGCACCGAGGTGCCACCGTACGTCGTCTTCCACGATCGCACCTTGGCAGAGATCGCCCACCGGCAGCCACAATCGAGCGTCGCGCTCGCCGGCATTCCGGGCGTCGGCCCCTCGAAACTTGAGCGCTATGGTGAAGCCGTGCTTACTGTGATCCGTGAAACAGCAGCGCTCTCGGAGGGATGAGTACCGACATGCCGCAACCCCAGGACCTCGGCATTTTGGTCGTCTCCCTCTTTGTGCTGTACATGTCCGTCCGTCTGTACCGAGGGCAGGGGTCGATCGCTCGCGCTTACCGTAGGTGGGGCATCCCAGCGCACATCAGGCGGGCCATCGCCTTCTGCGTGATGGTCATCGTTGTCCTCGGCTTCCTGGGGACGCTGGCGGCAGACCTCGGTATCTTCCCGGCGACTCCCGTCGCGGGCTGACGGTCGCGACTTGTCGACGGAACGCCGGGCCATCAACTCCGGCGAGACGTGGCCCTGCCGCAAGTATCAGCGGACGGCTTTCTTCACCAGCGCCGTGATCTTGGCCTCTTCAGTGGCAGTCAACTTGCTGATCGCGTACTGAATCGGCCACATCGCGCCGTCGTCGATCTTCGCCTTGTCGCTGAAGCCGATTGTCTGATATCTGACTTTGAACTTCCCGGCGTTCTGGAAGTAGCAGATGACACTGCCGTCCTTCGTGTAGGCGGGCATTCCGTACCAGGTCTTCGGAGCCAGGTTCGGTGCCGCGGCAGTGATCAGCGCATGCACCTTTTTGGCGATGCCCCGATCCGGCTCCTGCATCTTGGCGATCGCCGCGAGCAGTTCAGTGAGACCATCCGCCTTGGCGGCCTCCGCCTTCAGCTCCCGGACGCGCTCGCGCGCCGCGGCCTTTTCTTCAGGGCTGAATCCCTTGGACGCCGTGGCGCTCGAGGTGGCGCGTTTCGCAGGTTTTGGCGTGCTTTTGGTGGTCGTTTTGGCTGGTGCCATGCCTCACGCTCCTATACGAAGGTCTGACGAATAGCAGGAGAGGGTCCTGTTACGCGGGAATGTTGCAGGTCGAGGCGATGCCGCGCCGCGAGAAGTACTTCTGGTGGTACGCCTCGGCGTCCCAGAACTTCCCTGCCGGCACGATCTCGGTCGCGATCGGACGCTTATAGCGGCCCGACTCTTCCAACCGCTTCTTGGAGGCGATGGCAGCGGCTTCCTGCTCTGGCGAGTGGTAGAAGATGACCGTGCGGTAGTTGTCGCCGACGTCCGGTCCCTGGCGGTTGACCTGTGTCGGATCGTGGTTCATCCAGAAGATGTCGAGAAGCTTGTCGTAGCTCACGCGCGCCGGGTCGAAGGTGACCTCGACGGCCTCCGCATGACCGGTGCGGTGCGAGCAGACGTCCTCGTATGACGGCGCGTCCGTGAAGCCGCCCGTGTAGCCGACCTTGGTCGCGACGACCCCGTCGACCTGTTCGAATACCGATTCCACGCCCCAGAAGCAGCCCGCGCCGAATGTCGCAATTTCCATGCCTCGAGTATGCCTCGAACCGGCCTCAGCCAATCATTCCGCAGGCAGCGAAAGCTTGACCTGACCGGTCGCGTACACGGGCGGCCAGACCACCACGCTGACGCGAGGGGCCTGCCACTGCCACACCACGGCGGCCGCCCGAATGTTCTGCCCGAGCTGGCCAGGCGCCGTCGAGAACAGCACGCCGCCGCCGTTGGGAAGGCTGCCGCTCGGCAGGTCCAGCGAGCGCGCTGCCGCGGCGATGCTCTGGGCGCTCTCGCCCCCGGCGCGCCCGAGGACATCCGCGAACAGGACCCAGGCGGCGCTGAAGCCCGCGATCCCTTCCTCATCGGGTGACGACTGACCGGTGCGCTGCTTCCAGAGGGCCGCGAAACGGTTGTACAGCGAGCGCGCCTGAGGATCGAGTGCGCCGGGGTTGAAGTCGCCCTGCGGGCGGTCGGAGGCAAAAACGCCGACCGCGCCGGAACCGAGGACGTTGCCGAAGTCCTGGTCGCACTGCGCCATGGTGGTGCCCATGAACACCTTGACCTGCAGGCCTGCCGCGAGGAACGCACGCCGGAAGGCGATGCCGTCCTGGATGTGTGAGGAGAGCACGAGGATGTCTGGCTTTTCGGCCGCAAGCGCCTGCATGACGGGCGTCCAGTTCGGTGTGTACGGGTTGTAGAGGGACTCACCGCCGCCGGCGACTCCGCCGGCATCGAGCGCGGCGCGCGTGGCGTCGGCGACGGACGTGCCGTAATCGTCGTCGGCGGTCACGTAATACACGCGCAGCTTGTCGACCGGGATCCCCATGCGCGGCACGAGCTCCTTGAGCATGAACGCTCCCGCGTTCGCGCCGAGCTCGGCGCCGTTGACGCCGACGCGGAACACCAGTGGCGAGCCCTGCCCGGTGACCCGATCGGCGACGGCGCCCGTCTCCCAGTACACCATCCCCGCAGCCGACACCGCAGCGGCTGCCGGAATGGAGAGCTGCGACGCGTATGCGCCAATCACGACAGGAACTCCGTCGGCCTTGAGGCTCGACACGGCGGCGGGAATCTGCGCCTGATCCTCGACGTCACGCAGATCCAATGAGATCGGGTGGCCGTCGACGCCGCCCTCGGCATTGGCCATCTGCGCGGCGAGGGTCGCGCCCAGGTACTCGTCAGTCGAGTCCGGTGCGGTGCTGCCGGAGAGCGGAAAGATCGCGCCGACCCGAAACGGCACGGGCCCGGCCGCAGCGACAGTTGCGCACGCGGCGGCGAGGATCGAGAGGACGAGGACCCCTACGAAGCCGAAGGGGCCGCGACGCTTGGCGCGGAGGCGCTGCAGCATCGGGCGATCTTACCCGCGGGGAGCGCTGCGAGGGCCGGGTGCAGTGGTGGAGCGATCGGAGGGAACCCCGGCTCCGGCTTCAACCCGGACTATTCAGCCTCCACCGGGGTTCCCTCCGCTCGCTAGGACGTCTGTACCCGGGCGATCCGAGATCGCGCTTCTCCCGAGCGGGTTGCCGATCGCCGATTCCGCCTCCAACTCACCCATCCTCTGCCTGCCGCGTACGTCAGGGCGCCGATCGAACCGACGAAGAAGCCGATCGGGAGATTGGACAGGTACGAGAGCGCGATGGCTGACCACACCGTTCCGAGCGCAATGAGGACGGAGAGCCCCATGGCGGTGAGCGGATTGTTCGTGAAGGATCGGGCCGCGGCTGCCGGGCTGATGAGCAGGCTGAAAATGAGCAAGGCGCCGACGACTGGCACTGCCATCGTCGTGGTGAGCGCGACGATGAGCAGGAACACGACCTCCATGACGCCACTACGGACGCCGCGGGCTGCCGCAACGTCGGGCATGACCGACGAGAACATGAGCGGGCGGTACACCACGAAGATCGCCACGATGCACACGATCCCGATGAGCGCGATCGGCAGGAGCTCGCTGCTGCTCACACCGAGCACCTCACCGAAAAGCAGCGAGTAGATCTCCGGGGCGTACTCGGTCGTCATCGAGAGGAACAGCGAGCCGAGCCCGAGCATCACCACGATCACCAGCGCGGTGGCAACGTCGTGTCGTGCGCGCCGTCCGAGCCCCGCAATGGTCAGCGCACCAAGCACCGAGAAGACCGCGAGCCCGACGATCGCGTCCACCCCGATGAGGCTGGCGGCCGCTGCGCCGGCAAACGCGCCGTTTGGCAGCGCGTGCGCGGCGAACGCCGAACCGCGCAGCACGATGAAGAACCCGACAACCCCGGCGACGACGGCCACGATCGACGCGGACTCCCAGGCGTTGAGCATGAGACCGGAGAACATCAGCCGGGCTGTGCTGCAACGGCCGCGCGTCGCACGGTCGAACGACGCATGAAGCGAACCTGCGAGAGCAGATATGTCACGAAGATCAGCGTCACGACGAAGAAGCTGACCGGCCAGCCGTTGTGCGACGGAAACCAGTAGAAGCTGTCGTATGCGAGGAGCACCCCGAGCCACGTCGCTCCAACACCGATTGCGGCTGCGATCGCCGCGGCACGGCCGGTCCGGTTGGTGATCCGCAACGCGGTGGCCGCGGGGCCGATGAGCAGCGCCGTGGAGAGGATCGCGCCGATCGTCACCGCCGAGAGCGACACGGCCACGGCAAGGGCGACGAGGTAGCCGATGCCGACAAGACGGACGCGCACGCCCTGCGCGGTGGCGAGATCGGAGCTGACCGAGCTGAGCAGCAGCGGGCGGTACATCGCGAGCACGATGCCCGCTGCGACGACGCTGAACACCACGATCACCGGCACGAGCGACGACGGCAGCGTGAAGATGGAGCCGAACAGCACGTTGATCGTCGCGCCGGTTGTGGTCGACGCCGTGCCGAGGTAGAGAAACAGCGCCGCAAGCCCGAGCGCTGCGCCGAGGACGATGCCCGTGGCGAGGTCTCGACCCCGCGGCCGGCGGATGCCGATCCACTCCATCACGCCCGCCGCCATGAGATTCATCGCGACAAAGCCGAACAGCGGGCTGATGCCGAGAAGGAACGACGCCGATCCTCCCGCTGTCCCGATGTCAGCGAGCGAGTGTCCCGCGAACGACTGCCCGCGCATCACGGTGAACACCCCGACGATGCCTGACACCACCGCAACGATCCCGCCAACGATCAGGGCCGTCTGCACCGGCGCGTTCGAGAGGAATCCCGGTTCGATGAACGGTGACAGAGAGCCGAGCATGATCACATGAGCTCGACGATCGCTTCGTCGCCGCCGTGATGCAGCGCGGCGTCGCTACGCCCGGCCACGACCAGAATCCGGTCGTGGACGTGGATGACGTCGACGTGGTGGCCATAGAGCTTGGTCAGCGATTCACTGGATACGACTTCAGCGGTCGTGCCCGTGGCAATGCGGCCCGCCGCGACGTAGACGATCCGATCCATCACCGGCAGCAGCGGGTTCATGTCATGCGTGGAGATGAGCACGGCGATCTTTTCTTGACGCGCGATTCGCGACAGCAGGTCGACCACCTCCTGCTCGCTGCCGATGTCGAGATTGGCGAGCGGCTCATCGAGCAGCAGCAACCGCGGCTCACTGATGAGTGCATGCGCGATGAGAATGCGCTGCTGCTCGCCCCCAGAGAGGTTGCCGACGCGTGCATCCGCAAACCGCATGGCATCGACCGAGTCGAGCATCTCGTCGATGCGCTTGCGTCGTGCCGCAGATGGCCACGGAAGGCCGAAGCGTTGACCGTCGATGCCCAGGCCGACGAGGTCGCGAGCACGCATCGGCATATCGGGATCGAGCGTGATCCGCTGCGGCACATAGCCGATCTGCGATTTGCCGCGAGTCCCGCTCTCCACACGCACAGTGCCGGATGTCGGCGTGATCAGACCGAGAATGACGCGCATCAGCGTGGTCTTGCCGGCGCCATTGGAGCCGATCAGGCCGGTGAACTCTCCGGCGTTGATGTGGAACGTGACGTCCTGGAGAATCTCGCGCCCGGACAGCGTGACGCTGACGCCCTCGACCGCAAGAATCTCCGCCGGCGATTCCGCGTCCTGCGCTTGCACGGTCACAGGTGTTGCGTTGACACGCCGTGCGCGACTGCCGCAGTCAACGCGTTGATCTCGGCGAGCATCCACGACTGATACGTGAATCCAGGCGTCGGCATCGTCTCGTAGACGCCGATCACCGGAATGTGGGCCGTCTGCGCTGCCGTGATGAAACTCTGGGTCAACGCGTCGGTCACCTGCTCGTTGTAGACGAAAACTTTCACCTTGTGGTCGGTGAACAGCGCCGTCTGCATCGACAGGTCCTCAGGCGAGGGGTCGACTCCGTTCATGACGTCGGCCTGCAGGCGGAACGGGGTGAGGTTGTCGGCGCCCGCCGCCGTGAGCATGTAATCCGCGACCGGTTCGGTGGTCGCGACCGGCGTCCCTCCGTACTGCGCCTTGAAGGCGGCCAGTGCCGATAGCCATGGCTGCAGCGATGCGATGAACGTCGCAGCGTTGGAGTCGAAGTACGACGCGTGGGCAGGCTGCAGAGCCGCGTAGTCCGCAGCGAGCGCCTTTGCCACCTTCGGCATGGTCGCCGGGTCATACCAGAGGTGCGGATTCGGAGTGCTGTCAGGCAGCCCGAGGAGCTGCTGCACGATGAGCACGCGCCGCGATGCGTTGGGTGACGCCGACTCGATCTTGGTCATGAAGTCGTCGTAGCCAATCCCGTTCTGGATGACCACCTGCGCCGAACCGATCTCGTCGGCGACGTCGGGGCTGACCTCGTACGAGTGCGGGTCGGTGTTGGGATTGCTCTCCACGGAGATCACCGACACGTCGACCCCACCAATCTGCGCGGCCACGTCCCCGTACTGGTTCTCGGCGGCAACGACCGCTATCGTGCCGGGCCGGACGGCGAAACCCGTCGAGCCGCATCCACCCACGAGCACGGCCGCTCCGGCGCCGAGTGCCGCGAGCAGGATCCACCTGCGGGTTCGAGGTGCAAGTGCCAGCTTCATGAGACCGAAGTCTACATGACACTCAGTCTCGTGTAGCCGCCCGTGACGGGTCTGCCATGAGGCTCACGAGCTCCTCATGGAGGATGCCGTTCGTCGTGATCGCGTTCCCCGAGTCGATCCTGTCGGCTCCGTCGAAGTCGCTGAAGCGACCGCCCGCCTCCTTCAGGATCACCTGGGTCGCCGCGACGTCCCACGGGTTCACCCAGGCTTCGATGGCGACGTCGATCACGCCCTCCGCGACCAACATGTGCGACCAGAAGTCGCCGAAGGCCCGCACAACCCGAGCGCGGGTCAACACCTGACGGAATCCAGCCTCGCCCCGGCGTGTGGCGAAGTCGCGGACGTCGGTGACCGAGACGTAGGCGTCGTCGAGCGCAGGCGTCTGTGATACTCGGATCCGCTGCCCCGAGTCCGTAAACGCGCCCTGCCCCGTCGCGGCCCACCAGCGTCTCCGCAGCGCCGGCGCGGACACCACGCCGCAGACAGCTCGCTCGCCGCGCATGAGCGCGATCAGCGTCGCCCAGACCGGAACGCCGTTCGCGTAGTTGATGGTGCCGTCGATCGGGTCGAGGATCCACCGCCAGTCGGCCTGCGCGTCGCCACCGAATTCCTCGCCGACGATTGCCTGCTCGGGGCGCAGGCGTTGCAGGGCATCGCGAAGTGCCTGCTCCGTCGCGCGATCTGCGTCGGTGACCGGCGTGTGGTCGGCCTTCGTGTCAACACGGAGGTCGGGTGCGCGGAAGCGCGCGAGGGTGATCGCGTCGGCAATATCCGCAAGCTCGAGCGCGACGTCGAGGTGAGATGACATCGGAGCGCATAGTCTCGCGATCAGTGGCGGCGTCGTGCTCGGTCGCCGCCCTCATACCATGCGTGGATGGCCGGCCCCGTTTCCTCCGTCGCCATCCCGGCGAGCACGGTCGCGCTGCTTCGCGATGTCGAAGGCGGCGTCGAGGTCTGCATGTTGCGGCGTCCGGGGCGGAGCAGTTTCGCCGCCGGCGCCTTTGTCTTTCCCGGTGGTGCCGTGGATGAGGCCGACGGTACTGGCGACGCCGCGTATCTCGCCGCCGGCGTTCGCGAGGTGCTCGAAGAGGTGGGCATTCTCATCGGCGGCGCCGCCGCGGCAGGCAGCGACGACGACCTCGACGACCGGATCGCGAGCGCGCGTTCCGAATTACTCGCCGGTGGGCCGTTGCACGCCACGCTCGAAAAGCATGGTCTGAGAATCGCTCCCGACTCGCTCGTGTACATCGGTCACTTCATCACGCCACCGAGCGAAGGTCGCCGCTACGACACGCGCTTTTTCGCGCTTGGGGCCGGCCAGGACCAGGAAGTTCGGGTACACGCGGCAGAAGCTGTCGAGGGCGGCTGGCACCGGCCCGAGGAGATGCTCGAACTCACCTTCCCCGCGATCATGCCGCCGACACGGATGATGTGCCATGAGTTCGCGCGACTCGGATCGGTCGCGGCGATCCTCGAAACGCTCAGCGCAGACCCGATCGAGGTGACCGAGATCACTCCGGAGATCATCTCCCGCTGGCTGGGACTCCAGCACGAAGCCGAGGAGCAGCGATGACCGCCCCGCCGACGCGCGTGCTCGCACCCAACCCGTCGGTGTTCACAGGGCGGGGTACCAACACGTATCTCCTCGGCGATGTCTCGGTCGTGTGCATCGACCCGGGACCTGACGACGACGGCCATCTCGCCGCGATTCTCGAGGCGGCCGCTTGCCCGGGGTGGCCGGATCACGACGATCCTGCTGACCCACTCCCATCCCGACCATCGCCCATTGGCGTTGCGACTGCGCAAGGAGACCGGTGCGGCCGTGCACTGCTTCGACCCGACGGCGGGGAGCGAGCACGCGCAGGCGCTCTCCGACGGCGACGTGATGCGGCGCGGCGATCTCGAACTGATTGCCGTGCACACGCCCGGCCACACCCGCGATCACCTCTGCTTCTTCGATCCCGCTACGCGCACGCTGTTCACCGGCGATCACATCCTCAACGGGACGACATCGGTCGTCCATCCCGGCGAGGGCGACATGTCCGACTACATCGAATCGCTCCGCAAGGTGAAAGCATTGCAGCCGCTCATCATCCTGCCCGGTCACGGCGAGGCCGTCGACGACGCGGGAGCACTGATCGACGAGTACATCGCGCACCGCCTCGAGCGCGAGGCGCAGGTGCTCGCCGCAGCACAGGGACGCGCCGAGTTCACGCCGATGCAACTGGTGCCCACGCTGTACGCGGGCTACCCGCCCGAGGTGTACCCACTCGCCGCCTGGACCGTGCAGGCGCATCTCGACAAGCTCGTGCGCGACGGCGCCATCGACCGAGTCGACGCCGGCTCGGACACCACGCCGCCCCGGTACATCGCGCCCGGCCCCTGAGCCTTATCCCCGCCGCACCTTGCCGAGAGCGGTGCGATCGAGATGATCCACAAGGATCAGCTCGCGAGGGAGCTTGTGACGCGCGATTGTCGAAGCAGCGTGGTCGCGAAGCGCATCGAGCGACGGCGGTGCTGTTCGTCGTTTCGGGACGACGCGCGCGACAACGCGCTGACCCCACTCGCGATCCGGGCTCGCAGATACCAGCACGGCGTCGACATCGGGATGGCTCGCGAGTGCTCGCTCGACCTCCGCGGGCCAGATCTTTTCGCCACCACTGACGATCACGTCGGCGAGGCGTCCCTGCACGCGGACCGTCCCATCGGTATCGACCTCACCCCCGTCGCCGGTACGCAACCATCCGCCGGGCTCGAAGGCGGCGACGGACGCCTCCGGGTCGAGCCGGTAGCCCCGCATGAGCGTCGGCCCGCGAACCAGGAGCTCACCCCAGCGGGCCGCGCGCACCTCAACGCCGGCGAGCGGCTGTCCGGCGTACACCACCCCGCCACACGTCTCGGTCATCCCGTAGGTCGGCACGATTCGCACGCCTGCATCGGCTGCGCGGGACTCGAGATCGGCACCGATACCGGACCCACCGACAAGGATCGCCCGGAAGCGCGCAAGGTCGGCCCCGGCATCGAGCAGTCGCGTGAGTTGCGTCGGCACCAGTGACGTGAAGCGCGCGTCGGTGAGGCGTGCGATCACCGATCGCGTGAGGCGGCGCCGGAACGTGATGGGCGCGCCGATCAGCAGGTGGCGTTCGAGCACCAGCAGCCCGCCGATGTGCGCGAGCGGCAGGCACGACAGCCAGCGGTCCTCCGGGCGCGCGTCGATGGCGTCTGCTGACGCGAGCACCGCGGCTTCGACCGCCTGCGCCGGAAGCTCCGCAAGCCGGGGATGACCCGATGTGCCCGAGGTGGCGATCACCAGGGCGATCGCCGTGTCGATGGTCACGCCATCGACGCGTCGGGTCCCGCCTTCGTCGACGATCACGGTCGGTTGCGCGGTGGCGACGAGCGCCGCTCGCTCGACTGGGGACAGTCGAGTGTCGATCGGGAGCACCGCTGCTCCTCCATCGCGCGCGCCGCGCAGCACCGACAGCCACGACGGCCCCGGAGGCAGGGCCGTGGCAACGAGATCGCCCGCGCGAAGCATGCGGCGAAAGTCGTAGGCGCTCATCCGCCGAGCGTACCCCGCGGCCCGGCCGATCCCCGGCGGGATACCATCGAAAGCGATCGGTTCGAGTTCAGCGTGAGGTGCCTGCAATCGTGGAATGGGTCGCGTCCGGCGAATGGGAGGACATTCGCTACGAGACTTCGGGCGGCATCGCCAAGCTGACCATCAACCGTCCGGAGGTGCGCAACGCGTTCCGGCCGACGACACTGTTCGAATTGACTCGCGCGTTCGAGCTTGCTCGGGACGATCCGACGATCGGGGTGATCGTGCTCACCGGCGAAGGCACCAAGGCGTTCTGTTCCGGCGGCGACCAGCGCATCCGCGGCGATGACGGCTACCGCGACGCCGCCGGCATCGGCCGCCTCAACGTGCTCGACCTCCAGGTCCAGATCCGGCGTCTGCCCAAGCCGGTCGTCGCCATGGTCGCGGGCTACGCGATCGGCGGCGGGCACGTGCTCCACCTCGTGTGCGACCTCACCATCGCCGCCGACAACGCGCGCTTCGGACAGACGGGTCCGAAGGTCGGATCCTTCGACGCCGGATACGGTTCGGGCCTGCTCGCGCGGACTATCGGCCTCAAACGGGCCAAGGAAATCTGGTTCCTCTGCGAGCAATACGACGCCGCCACGGCCGAACGCTGGGAACTCGTCAACCGCGTTGTCCCGCTCGACAAGCTCGAAGAGGAGACGGTTGCGGTCTGCAACCGGATGCTCGAGATGAGCCCGCTCGCATTGCGTCTCATCAAAGCGGGATTCAACGCCGACGCCGACGGTCTCGCCGGCGTGCAGCAGCTCGCGGGCGACGCCACCCTCCTCTACTACATGAGCGAGGAAGCCCAGGAAGGCCGCGACGCGTACGTCGACAAGCGCAAGCCCGACTTCGCGAAGTTCCCGCGCCGGCCGTGATCGCGGAGGCGGCGCCCGGGCCGGGTCCGCTCGCCGTCTGGTGGATGGGTGCGCGGCCGCGAACGCTGGTGGCGGCAATCGTCCCCGTGCTCGTTGGTGCGTCGTGGGCGGGGCGCAACGCCGTGTCGATCCCCCGCTCGGTGCTCGCGCTGCTCGTCGCAGTCGCGCTGCAGATCGCTGTGAACTACGCAAACGACTACTTCGACGGCGTTGGCGGCGTGGACACGGCGGCACGCGTCGGGCCGCGGCGCCTTGTTGCATCAGGACTCGCGCCGCCTCGCGCGGTGGCAACTGCGGCCGTGGTGATGGTGGCCATCGCCGCCGCTGCCGGAGTGGTCCTCGCGTTGCTCACCACACCGTGGCTCATCGCCGCCGGCGTGCTTTCCGTCCTGGCGCTGGCGCTGTACTCCGGGGGTCCGAAGCCGTACGCGGCAAGCGGTCTCGGCGAGATCTCGGTGTTCGTGTTCTTCGGGCTCGTCGCAACGTGCGGCACCGCCTTTGTGCAGCAGGACCGGCTCGACTGGGGCGTGCTCTGGCTCGCGGTTCCGGTCGGTCTCCTGGCGTGCGCCCTCCTGATGGTCAACAATCTCCGCGATATCCCCACCGACAGCGCGGTGGGGAAACGCACCCTCGCGGTTCGCATCGGCGCTGCGCGTAGCCGGACACTGCTTGTCGCCGTCCTGGTCATCGCGGTCCTGCTGCCGTCGATCGGCGCGGTGGTGCGGGCGCTGCCGTGGCTCGTGGTGATCACGCTGGTCACGATTCCCCTGGCAATCGCGCCGTTACGTGTGATTCACACCGCCGAGGGCCGCGCGCTTGTTCCCGCACTCATCGGAATCACGCGCTTGCAATTGGTGTTTGGCGTCGTGCTGGCAGGAGCCCTGCTCGCGTCGTGAGGCGACTTCCATTCACGATCGCACTTCGCCATCCCGTGATGGGCGTCACCGTGCGCAACGGCTATCTCCTCGAAGGGCCGGCCGGCTGGGGCGAGTGTTCGCCGCTCGAAAGCTGGAACGATGCGGAACGCGAAGCCGCCGAGCGATCAGCGCTCGAAGCGGCGATGCTGCCCTTTCCCGTCGCGCAGCGCGATCGCGTGCTCGTCAACGCGATGGTTCCGCGCCTCGCACCCGACGTGGCGGCGGCACTTGCGCTCGGTTCCGGCTGCGCCACCGTCAAAGTGAAAGTCGGCGACGAGCAATCCCTCAACCGCGTTGCGGCGGTGCGCTCGGCATGTGGGCCGAACGTGAAGATCCGTCTGGATGCAAACGGTGCGTGGGATGTCGAGACAGCTGTGACCATGCTTGCTCGGCTCGCTCCATATGACATCGAGCTGGTCGAGGATCCGGTTGCATCGCTCGAAGCCCTCGCTGCACTACGCATGCGTGCTGGCATCCCCCTCGCAGCGGAGTCCTGCATCAGGACAACCGCCGACGCACGACGTCTCCGCGAGCTCGACGCGGCGGATGCCATCGTGATCAAGCCCCAGCGGATCGGCGGTGTGCGTGCGGCGCTGCGCGCAGCCGAGGCGAGTGGCGTTCCCGCGATCGCCTCGAGTGCGTTGGAAACGTCCGTCGGCCTGGCGGCGGTTGTCGCGCTCGCAGCGTCATTGCCGGAGAGTCCCTATGCGCACGGCGCAGGCACTGCGTTGCTGCTCGAATCCGACGTTGTTGCCGAACCCCTCTTTCCGTTCCATGGCTGGCTGACACCGTGCCGGCCCGTTGTCGATTTGCAATTGCTCGCTGCGGTATGACCGAACCGAATGAAGGCGACGTTGCGCTTTCGTATGTCACGGCGCTGCTTGACGCACTCGTAGACGGCGGCGTGACACACATGTGCATGACGCCCGGGTCACGATCCACGCCGATTGCCCTTGCGGCCTCGCGCCATCCGGGTATCACCTTGCACGTGCATGTTGATGAGCGGTCGTCCGCGTTCTTCGGACTCGGTATCGCGGCGGCGACGGGTCAACCGGTTGGGATGTTCTGCACGTCCGGCACCGCCGCCGCCAATCACCTTCCGGCGGTGGTGGAAGCCTCGCTCTCGCGCGTGCCGATCATCGTCATGACAGCCGACCGTCCTCCCGAGCTCCACGGTGTCGGTGCCAACCAGACAATTGACCAGCAGCACCTCTTCGGTGGTTTTGTCAAATGGTTCTGCGATACGGGCGTCCCGGTGTACGCACCCCATGAGCGGCACCGCTGGTGGTCCATCGGGAAACAGGCGATCCAGCACGCCGTTCTTTTCCAGCGCCCCGGGCCGGTCCATCTGAACCTTCCGTTTCGGGAACCATTGATGCCGAGCGGTCAGCACATCGACGCGCCATCGTTGACGTATGTCGACTACACGAGCTTTCAGACTGAACCCGATCAGATGCCGGCGTTTCTCCGCGAGGTGAACACCGGCCACAGGGTCGTTGTGGTCGCGGGTCGGCTCAGCGTTCCGCCCGACGGACTGATCGAGGCCTGCGCCGAACGCGGCTGGCCACTCCTCGCAGAACCATTGTCGGGTCTTCGCCGCGGCTCCGTTGTCTGCCGGCGCACTGCTGGCCGCCGATGCGGGGTTTCGCGAGCGATTCCACCCGGATCTCGTCATCCAGGTCGGCGCCGCGCCGACATCGCGCGGGATGCAGGAATTCGTTCGCAGCGCCGACCGGCTGCTGATCGTCGACCCGGACGAGCTGGTTGCCGATCCTGATCGGCGCGCGACGATGACCATCAACAAGGATCCGTCCGAGGTCGCGGCTGCGCTCCGCGCCGCGACGTCGTCATTGCCCGCGACGCGACCGCAATGGGCCGGCGAATGGCACGACGCGGATCGCGCGGTCCGCGCCACGGTCGACACACTGCTCGAACTCATGGGATGAGCCGTTCGAAGGACGGATCGCGCGAGATCTCGCCGCGGCGATCCCTGACGGCGGTGTGCTCTTCGCCGGGTCGAGCATGCCCATCCGCGACGTCGATGCATACATGCGCCCTCGCGATGGCCTGCGAGTTATCGCCAATCGTGGCGCGAGCGGCATCGACGGCCTCGTGTCGACGGTGTTCGGCATCGCCGAGGTGCATCAGCCGACCTTTGCGCTGCTCGGCGACCTGTCGGTCCTCCACGACGCATCGGGCCTGCTCTGGGGAGCGCGACGTTGCCCGGGTGCGGTCATCGTCGTCATCGACAACGATGGTGGTGGCATCTTCTCGATGCTCCCCCAGGCGTCACTCGACCACAACGAGTTCGAACTGCTCTTTGGCACCCCGCACGGCCTGGACCTCGAAGTGATCGCGCGTGCATCCGGCGCCGGCGTTCGCACCGTCGACAGCGCGCGAGTCCTGGTCCCGGCGATCAACGAAGCCGCGGCAACGGGCGGCGTGCAGTTCGTGCGGGTTCGCGTGCAACGGCAGCGCGCTCCTGAGTTGCGTGCCGAGGTATCGCGCACCGTGTCTACCGCACTCGCGCTCTAGCTCAGAGCTGGCCCGGTTCGATCCCGAGGGCGCGCAGCCCGACACCGAATTTCGCCTCGGTCTCGAGTTCCTCGAGTGCAGGTTCGGAGCCCGCCACGATCCCGGCGCCGGCATGCAGGCGTGCAGTTGCACCCGACACCTCGGCGCACCGGAGGGTCAGCGCCCATTCGCCGTCACCGAGCGCGTCGACCCAACCCACCAAGCCTGCGAAAAACCGTCGGTCAAAGGGTTCGAGACGATCGATAAGCTCGGCGGCGGCCCATTGCGGCGTGCCACACACTGCCGGCGTGGGATGCAGAGCCGCGGCAATGGTCAGCGCGTCGGGCGCATCGGGTTTGAGCGTCCCTTTGATCGCGGTGTGCAGGTGCCAGAGGGTCGCCGTCGAGGTCACCGTGGCTTCACTGTCCACCACGAGTTTCGAGCAGAACGGCGCAAGCCCGTCCGCCACGGCCTCGGCGACCAGACGGTGTTCCCGCTGCTCCTTGACAGCGTCGAGCAATTGCTTCGCGATCTCGCGGTCGCGAGATCGATCCGGCGATCGACGCGCGGTCCCGGCAAGGGGGTCGCTGAACACCCTCCGTCCTCTGCGTCGGACAACGAGTTCGGGCGACGCGCCGACCAGAGACGAAGCGCCACCGGGCAGCGCGACGAGAAACACGAACGCGCCCGGTTCCTCGGCGTTGAGGCGCCGCGCAAGGATCCGCGCGTCGATGGGTCGGTCCGCGTGCACGATGAGCGTGCGCGCCAGAACCACCTTCTCAACGGTGCCGGCATCGATCGCTGCGAGCGCTCGCTCGACCGCGGCTTCGTACTCCACGGGGAGCGGATCGGGAATGAGTGACTCGATCGCCCAGTCCGGCTGAGGAGCGATGACACTGCGAGACGTTCCCCGTACCACTCGCTCGGGGAGCCGGATGACGGCATCGCAACCGCCGTCGTACGGCAGCGCCCCCATGGCGACACCGAGGCCGGCCGAAGGGTCGAGAGCGGCCTGGACGAGTGCCGCGGCACGTCCCACATGGTTGGGACCTGCAACGACGTCGATTGCCTGCGAGGGACCGGCTGCGGCGAGCCCGTAAGGCCCGAACTGCAGGACGACACCGTCCTCCGCCCGGTACGAGTCGAAGAGATCGCCTTCCGCGGCAACCGGCGAAGTCTGCATCGGCTGCACGACGCTCATCGCCTGGTCCCGATGAGCAACTGTGCCGCGCCCATGCCGAGTTGCACGCGCCGGCAACGACTGAACCCGGCGCCGGTCATCAGCGTGAGTAGCTCGGCGGGAGGCGGCAGATACGCAGTCGACGCCGGGAGGTAGCGGTATGCCGAGCGATCGGACAGGAGCCCGCCGACCAGCGGAACGATCCTGCGGAAGTACAGCGAGTGCCCGAGACGAACGATCGGGTTCGGGGGTTCCGACACTTCCAGGAAGACGGCGCGGCCGCCCGGACGGATCACTCGCGCCGCTTCACGAAAGCAGGCAGCGATGTCGACGACGTTGCGGAGCGCGAATCCACTGATCGCGCCGTCGATCGATGCGTCGGCGAGCGGGAGTTGCAGCGCATCCGCTCGAACGAGCGGCGCCGAGGTGTGCGCCTTGGCAAGCATGCCCGCCGCCATGTCGACGCCGACGGCACGCAGCCCGGCTTTGCCCAGGACTCTGCAGAGGTCTCCCGTGCCGCAACCAAGGTCGACGACGCGGTCTCCCGGCTCGAGACGCAACTCCCGAACCGCGCGCCGCCGCCAGCCCGAATCGAGGCCGAGCGTCATGACACGGTTGACCAGCTCGTAGCGCGGCGCGATCCGATCGAACATCTCCTCGACGGCCTGCGCCTTGCGCTCGCCGACGGGTAGTTCGGCCGCGGTCACGATTCCACTCTAGCAAGCGGTTCCAGCGCGCCCGGTCTTTGCCATGGGTTCCGGGTTGCTACGATCCGCGACCTCCGAAGGGTTGGGAGGATGCCGGTGGGGTCAGGGTTGAGGGTCACCGCACGAGGCCGGGGCGTGATGCGTGGCGTGGTCGCATTGTTTGCCGCGCTGATCGCAAGTGGTACGGCCTCGCTCACCGCGGACGCCGCGTCGTTCGCAAGCTTGATCGGCGAACACTTCGTTCCGGTTCCGGCCGCGATGTTGCCGGCCGGTACGACCTACGACGATGCGACGTGCCCCAGCGATGAACGCTGTTTCCTGGTCGGGGCGAATCCGGCGGGTGGGGTCATCACGACGACCAACGACGCGGGCAGGACGTGGAGGACCGCAGTGCTCCCTTCCACGAGCGGGCTCACCGACTTCTCCATCGCGTGCCCGTCCGCGTCCATCTGCTACGTGGGCGGAACCGATTACCGCGGCGGCACCACACTGCTTGCGACCCACGACGCCGGTGCTACCTGGAAGGTGGGGACGGTGCCGAGCGGTCAGATCGTCACCTCGATCGGGTGCGGCTCCGTCAACGCGTGTGTCGCCGTCGGCAGCGACATCCCCTCGCAGATAACGAGTTCTGTGCTGACAACCGACAACGGCGGAGCGACATGGAGCACGCACAGCGGGTCCCCCAACGGCCTGCTCACCGTTCGCTGCCTGGACCAGCGGCATTGCTGGGCAGCCGGCCCTGGCGCATGGTTCACGGCGGACCTCGGGGTGACGTGGAAGGACGTCTCGCCACCGGCCGCGCCACCCAGCCAGGGCCCCGGCATCGGCAGCGTGTATTACAGCTCGATGGTCGACATCGAGTTCCAGTCGGCCGCCGACGGATGGGAGGTCGGCGGTGACCAGTGCGGTGGCGCCGGAGTCACCTTCTGCCCAGGGGTCGCGATGCACACCACCGACGGCGGTGCGTCATGGACCGTCTCGACAGCGTCGCAGTCCTACCCGTTCGGCTGGCAGATCGCGTGCCAGGGTCCGACGTGCCTGCTCGTCGGCCAGGGATTCGCCTTTTCGGTGATCGCCTCAACTACCGATGACGGCGCGACGTTCACACAGATGCAGCGGCTGGAGACAGCGATCAACGCGCTCGCGTGCACACCGGACCACACCGTGTGCATCGCGGCAGGCGGCAAGAGCAACGTCCCGGCGCTCCTGACGCTCGGCCGCCTCGGTCCAGTCCCGATAGCGTCGAGGCCGTCGATCCTTTCAACCGTTGGCGGGTCGCTGGTTTCGCCGGCGACACTGCTTGGTGCACCGCTCACCGCGCTGGTGAATGCATTGATCACAGTCGGCCTCATCCTGCTGGTCACGTTCCCCTCGCAACTCTTCAACCGGACGTACGAAGAGAATCACGACCGCATTCGCGCGTGGTGGGAGCGCCGGCTTACATGGACTGCACGCCTGCGCCAGCCTCCAGAGCGGCCGGCGCCATCGGTGCGCGAATCGCTGACGTTCGGGGCCGTCGTGGTCGTCGGAGGAGTGCTCGCGTCGATGCTCGATCCAGATTTCGGTGCCAATGTCCGCTCGCTCGCCCTCTTCGCGGGTGCCGTCCTGGCACTCGTCGCGGGCGTCGCGGTCAGCGAACTCGTGGCCGGCGCGTACCGGCGCTCCCGCCACCGTGTCGGCCAGTGGAGGCTTCGCGCATTGCCGAGCGCGCTGCTCGTTGCCGTGGTGTGCGTGCTGATCTCACGCATCACGCAGTTCCAGCCCGGCTATCTCTACGGCTTGATTGGCGGCGTGGTCTTCACCGGCCATCTGAACAGCCGCGAGGAGGGCCAGGAAATCGCTATCGCGTCAATCGGCACGCTCATCGTGAGCATCGCTGCGTGGCTTGTCTGGGTTCCGGTTTCCGTCGCGGCATCGGCAGACCCCGCGAGCTTCGGGTTGGCGCTCCTCGAGAATTTCCTCGCCGCGCTGTTCCTGAGCGGGATGGTCGGGCTCGTGATCGGGTTGGTGCCGCTACGCTTTCTCCCTGGTGAGCGCGTCGCGCGCTGGCACCGTGGCGTATGGGCAGCGCTCTTCGGTGTCGCCTGTCTGGCCGTCGTCGAGGTGATGATCCGGCCGCAGAGCACTGCCGGAAGACACGTCGAGCCGTTCTGGACGACGATCGGGCTGTTCGTGGGCTTCGGCGTCGCTTCCGTGCTGTTCTGGGCGTACTTCAAAATCCAGCGCGAGACGACACGCGAGGCCACTCGAGGCTAGCGGGTGGGCTCCGATCGGTCGGCCTCTCAGGGGTCTTCGTCTACCCTGGGAGCGATGGCGGCTCTCACAACTCCGGGTGCGGCGGCGACGACGCTCGAGGCACCGGCTGTAGCGGCAAGCACCACCGATGCCGTGAAGGAATACGGCAAGGGCGATGCGATGGTGCGAGCGCTCGACGGCATCACCGTCTCGTTTCAGAAAGGTCAGTTCAGCGCGATCATGGGACCGTCTGGTTCGGGCAAGTCGACGCTGCTGCACTGCCTCGCCGGCCTCGACCGCCTCACATCCGGAACGGTGCACATCGGTGACGTTGAACTCGGCAGCCTGAGCGACCGCCAGCTCACGATGCTGCGCCGTGTGCGGGTCGGCTTCATCTTCCAGTCCTTCAACCTCGTGCCCACCCTGTCGGCGCTCGACAACATCGTGCTGCCGCTCACCATCGCCGGCAAGAAACCAGACCCGGCTGCGCTCGCCGAGGTGGTGCGCATCACGGGACTCGGTGACCGGCTCAAGCACCGCCCCAATCAGCTCTCGGGTGGGCAGCAGCAACGCGTTGCGGCCGCGAGGGCCCTCGCAAGTCAGCCGGAAATCATCTTTGCCGACGAGCCGACGGGCAACCTCGATTCGCGTGCGAGCACGGATCTGCTCGATTTCCTCCGGCACGCGGTGACGGCGTTGGGGCAGACGATCATCATGGTCACGCACGATCCGCTCGCCGCTGCGCACGCGGACCGCGTGGTGTTCCTCGCCGACGGTCACGTCGTGCGTGAGATGCATGGGCCGACGGCGGACAGCGTGCTCGATGTCATGCGCCATCTCGGTGACTGACCGGCTCCGAGGGGCCGGCGAGTGATCGGGGTCAGCCTGCGCAGCCTGCTGTCGCACAAGCTCCGGCTCGCGCTCACCACCATCGCGGTGATCCTCGGGGTGTCGTTCGTCGCCGGGACCTTCATCCTCACCGACACGATCAACGCGACGTTCACGAGCATTTTCGCGACGGCCAACCAGGGTGTCGCGGTCACCGTGCACGGGCGTCCGATCGCAGGGTCGTCAGGCGGGATCGGTGGTGGACAGAACCATCCCGTGCCGACGTCGCTGCTCGCGACCGTACGCGCGGTTCCCGGCGTCAAAGACGCGGTGGGCAACATCTTTCGTGAAGGCGCAACGCTCATCGGACACAACGGCAAGCCGATCGGCGGCAATGGGCCGCCCACGTTCGGCGCCAACTGGATCACCGACAGCGGCATTTCGCCATATCAACTTCGTAGCGGTACGGCGCCGGAAGCGGCTGACGACGTCGTCATCGACGCCGGCACGGCCGCAAAGAACGATCTCGTGGTCGGCGAGTCCTTGCCGATTGTGTTTCTCGGCGGCGTCGAGGAGCACTTCACCATCAGCGGCATCGCGGGATACGGGAGCTCCGACAACCTCGCCGGCGCGACGATCGCGCTCTTCACCGAGGCGACGGCGGAGCAGGTACTCCAGGGCGACAACAAATACGACAGCATCCTTGTCAGCGCGCAAACCGGTGTCACCGACGTGCAGCTCCGTGAGCGCATCGCCGCGGCGCTCCCGAGCTATGCCGAAGCGGAGACCGGGCAGCAGGCGGCTCAGGCAGCGGAGCAGAGCACGGAGTCAACGATCAGCACGTTCATCGGCACGCCGCTCCTCGTGTTCGCGTTCATCTCGTTGTTTGTCGGCAGCTTTTTGATCATCAACACGTTCAACATTCTTGTGGCGCAACGGACTCGTGAGCTGGCACTCCTGCGGGCGCTCGGCGCAACGCGTGCGCAAGTGATGACATCGGTGCTTGTCGAGGCCGCGGTGACCGGCTTCATCGCGTCGATCCTCGGATTCGTCGTGGGCATCCTGATTGCCAAGGCACTGCTCTCGGTATTCGGGTCCACCGCGACGAGCGGTGTCACGTTGCTGCCGCGCACGTTCATCGTCGCGGTGCTCGTCGGGACCATCGTCACGGTCATCGCCGCGACACTCCCCGCGCGCCGCGCTACCCGCATCGCTCCGGTGGCAGCGCTGTCCGAAGCGTTGCCGGAAACGCAGGATCTGCCGAAACGGCGCATCGCTATCGGCCTGGCGATTTTCGTGCTCGGCTGTGTGGCGCTGGTGGTGGGGCTGTTCACGTCCAACAGCGTCACGCTCCAGCTCATCGGCGCCGGTTTCCTCGGCGTGTTCCTGGGTGTGGCATTGCTGGCGCCGCTGCTCGTGGTGCCGGTTGCCACGGTGCTTGGATGGCCCGTCCGGCAGCTGCGCGGCGCTGCCGGATTACTCGCCGGCGAGAATGCGCGCCGCAATCCGCGGCGCACGGCCCTCACGGCCGCGGCGTTGATGATCGGCCTTGCGCTCGTGACCTGTGTCGCAGTGCTCACCGATTCCGTTCGGGTGTCGACTGACAACGCCATCGAGGGAACGCTGCGCGCCGATTACATCGTCTTCACGCAAGGGCCGGACTTCAGCACCGACGCCGCAGCCGTGCTCGCCAAGGACCCGAAGCTCACCGACGTCACCGAAGTCCGTGTGACACCTGTACTCATCAAGGGCAGTTCCGAAACCATCTCCGCCATTGACCCATCCCAACTCGGCAGCGTGCTGACGCTCAGCATGGTGTCAGGCAGCGCATCGGTGATCAGTACGACGAACACCGCGATCGTCGACGCGACGGAGGCAGGTGCGTCCGGCGTGCACGTGGGGCAGTTCGTCACCTTCGATTTCCCGCAGGGCGCAACCGTGCGCATCCGAGTTGGAGGAATCTACACGGCCAACGCGTTGGTTGGCGGCTACATCGTCTCGCTTGCGACCATGCAACCCAACGTCCCCAGTGCGCGCGACGACGTCGTGCTCGCCAATGCCGCACCAGGCGTTTCCGCTGGACAGGCCCAGGCGGCGCTGCAGCAGGACATGCATGCGTTTCCGTTGCTCATGGCGATGAGCCGTTCCGAATACCGAACCTTCGTCGGCGCCGGGCTCGACAAGTTCCTCAACCTGATCACGACGCTGCTCGCTTTCGCAATCATCATCGCGGTGCTGGGAATCGCGAACACGCTGGCCCTGAGCGTCCTCGAACGCACGCGAGAGATCGGCGTCTTGCGAGCACTCGGCATGACGAGGTCGCAGACGCGATCGATGGTGCGCTGGGAGTCGGTGATCATCTCGCTGCTCGGGGCGGTGCTCGGGTTAGTAGTGGGTCTCGGGCTTGGCGTGGTGGTCGCCGGATCGCTGCACGACCTCGGGATCACCGATATCGCGATCCCAGGTCTGAACCTCTTCTACTACGCGATCGCCGCGGGAGTGTTCGGCGTCCTCGCAGCCATCATCCCGACCATCCGCGCGGCGCGGGTCGACATCCTGCGCGCGATCGCGACCGAATAACCCCGGCCGTCAGGCCGATCGACGTTGCGCGGCAGCGCGTTCCCATCGTTGTTCGATGCGGCCGAAACGCCATATCCCCAGGGCGGCGACCCACGTCACAACGAATAAGCCAACGATGATGAAGCCTGCCTCGTTGATGTTGAAGCTGGACATGAAGTCCCAGAAGCCACCGGAGAATTTCAGCTGCGCCGCGAGCAATCCGAAGATCTCGATGGTGCCGATCAACATCGCCACCGCAACCGAAAGCCCCGTGATGGTGATGTTGTAGTAGACCTTTCGAACCGGCTTGGAGAACGCCCAGCCGTACGCGAAATTCATGAATGAGCCGTCCAGCGTGTCAAGGGTCGCCATGCCGGCGGCGAACAGGATCGGCAGACTGAGGACCGCGTACCACGGCAGGCCTTGGGTTGCCGCCCCGGCGGTCGCGGCAAGCAACGCGACCTCAGTCGCCGTATCAAAGCCGAGCCCGAAGAGCACACCGACGGGGTACATCTGCCAGGGGCTCCGGATCGACCGCATGAGCTTGCCGAAGAAGCGGGTCATCAGCCCGCGCGCGTTGAGCTGCTGCTCAAGTTCCTCGTCGTTGTATCGCCCGCGCCGCATTTCCAGGAAGACCTTCACGATCCCGACAAGAATGATCAGATTCAGGATCGCGATCAGGTAGAGGAATGTCCCGGACACCAAGGTGCCGATGACGCCACCGAAGGTCTCGATAGTCGAGTGCTTGTTGCTGACCTCTCCGATGATCGCCCGGGCCGCGAACGTGAGGCCAATGCCGAGGACGCAGACGACGCTCGAATGACCAAGCGAGAACCAGAAGCCGACGGAAAGCGGCCGCTTGCCTTCGGACATGAGCTTCCGCGTCGTGTTGTCGATGGCGGAGATGTGATCCGCGTCAAACGCATGGCGGAGGCCGAGCGTATACGCGGTGACGGCCACGCCGATGCCGAGGAACTTGGAGTGCTCGGGCAGGATGGAGACGACGAAGACCCCCCAGCCGACAACGTAGAGGGCCACGATGAACCCGACCATCCCGCCGGCCCGCGCCCACTCGCGAGGGGTTAGCGCGCCACGGATGCGGCTCAGACGAGACGTCGTGGCGGCCATGCGCTTCCTCCTCATGTGCCTGAAAACGTCAGAAGCGTGCCCAATGTATCAAAACGCGACCAGATCGCAATAGCGTCCAGCAGCCAAGTGCGTCGTCCGGGCGATGGGAGCCGTTCGAGGCTATCCTTGATTCATGAGCAGCACCGTCGATGAACTGGTCGCCCAGCTCCGCGATGGCGGTTCCCGGGTCACCACCGCCCGCCGCCTCGTGCTGACGGCGCTGGTCCAGGGGGCAAGCCACCCGACGGCCGAGGAGTTACTGGTCGCCGTCCGCTCCCTCGCCCCTGACGTCCACGCCTCGACCGTCTATCGCAATCTCGAAGAGCTCGAACGCCTCGGTGTCGTCGTCCACACCCACCTCGGGCACGGTGCTGCGACATACCACCTCGCCACCGAGTCGCACGGCCACCTCGTCTGCGAGGAGTGCGGCGCGACCATAGAAGCCCCCGACGATCTGTTCGAAGCGATGGCCGAGGGGGCGAAAAGGCGTCTCGGCTTCGAGCTCCGTCCGTACCACTTCGCAGTGCTCGGTGTCTGCGCAGAATGCGCGGCCGCTCGCGATGCCGTGGCGTCACCGGCGTCGATCAGTTAGCCGTCCCGGCCCTGCGAAGTACTACGGCACAACACCTGTAAGGCGACGGTGACGCCCGTTCCCTGTCGCCCGCACCACTCAGCGATGAGCTTGCGAAGCCCCCTAGTGGGTCGAGCGTTCTCGGTCCGGCACCAGCTTTTCGACGTGCAAGTACTCCGCCGGAGCGTGGTCTACCTGCAAGGTTGTGTGCTTGATATGGAAGGTCTGCTCGACGAATCGTTCCAGGTCGAGGCGGATGGCGTGGCAGTCGTCCTTGGGGTGCACCAGCACATGGGCTGACAGAGATGGGAAGCCTGAGGTCAACTCCCAGACATGGAGGTCGTGGACGTTGACGACGTGCGGGTGGGCAGCGAGGGCGGTGCCGATTTCCTCCGGGTCCAGGTCGGACGGGGAGGCTTCCAGGAGCACTCGGCCGGCTTTGCCGAGCAGCCTGACACCCGCGTAGACCATCAAGGCGGCGACGACCACGGAGGCGATGGCGTCGGCCCGTTCGAAGCCCGTGGTGACGATGACGATGCCGGCGATCAGGGTGCCGATGAAGGCGTACAGGTCGGTGAGGATGTGGCGAAAGCTGGCCTCGATGTTCAGGCTGCGACGGCTCGCGTGGGAGAGCTCGTAGGTCACCGCGAGGTTGACGACGATTCCGACCAGGGCGATCACGATCACCGTGGCGCCCTGGACGTCGAGGGGCGTCATGAAGCGGAGGACGGCCTCGAAGATCAGGACTGCGGCGAGCACCAGGAGGGTTGCCCCGCTGATCAGGGCGGCGAGGACTTCGGCGCGTTTCAGGCCGAAGGTCAAGCCGCCTTTGGGTGGGCGCTGGGCAAGGCGGAGCGCGACCAGGGACACGCCGAGGGCGGCGACGTCGGTGAGCATGTGTGCGGAGTTGGAGAGCAAGGCGAGCGACCGCGCGAGGATCGCCGCGATCACCTCGACGACGATGAAGAGCGCAATCAGGCAGAGGGAGACAACGAGCGGCCGCTGATCGGCGTCCGACGGCGGTCCGTGCGGATGGGTCAGCTCCGAATGCTGGTGCACCACTTCACCCTACTCCGCAATTTCCGGGGCAACATCCCACCAAAGGGTGACCATCGGCTCGATCGGTCCCCTCGTGGACCAGAGCCCGTCCTCGAGGACGAGACGCTGGCCCAGCGCAACCGCGATGGCGTGGTCGCTTGCAGCATCGAGGCACAACCGGCGGCGGATGGCCGCCACGGCATCGTCGCGCCGCTCGAAACCGCCGGCAGTGCGGGGCGCGACGGCCGAGTGGCGACGTACCGGCAACCCGAGGGAGCGGAGCACCGAATACGCGTCCTCGGCATCCGGATGCACCGGCCGAGGGAGCGCGTGAAACTCCCACCAGAGGTCCGCCATCCACGCGGTCGGGTGCCTGTTCGTGATCTCCATGACAACTCCACGGCGCGCGTGCGACGACAACGCCAGCGCGAACGGCGCGAGGTCGCCGACGTTGTATGCGACGTGGTTACAGACAACGACATCGGCAATCGGGGTCTGCTCGGACACGTCGGGCCAGTTGCCCTTGATCGTGCGCACGGTCACATTGGCGCGCTCGGCCTGATGCTGAAACTCCACGAGCATTTCCGTCGATGCGTCCACACCGATGATCAGCGAGCAGCGCGGTGCGAGCGGCAGCGACGCCGCACCCGCGCCGACACCGACATCGAGCACGGTGCCACCGGCCGGCAACACCTCAAGCGCTCGCCGGTTGGCGAAGCTGAGCGCTCCAGGGGTCGCCCGTTCTGCGCGTGTCCGGAACGGCTCGGAGGGAAAACCCCACGGCGAGACCGGCGCGGCGCGAAGCACCGAATCAGGCAACACCCATTCGCGCATCGCAGCGCGCCATCCCGCGGCGTCCACCTGCCGATCATGCACGCGCGGTGAACGGCCTGCCCGCGCCGCTGCTACGGTGGTGACGTGAGCGAACAGACCGTGCGTTTTCCGGGCGGGGCCGAGCTGACGCACCTGCTCGTCGTCTCCGAACTCGCGAGATCAGTGACCTTCTATCGCGACGTCGTCGGCGCGGAATTGGTCCGTGAGTACGGCGGCACGAGCGCGGTGTTCCGCCTGGCCGGAACGTGGTTGCTGCTCGTCACGGCAGGCGGTCCCACCGCGGACAAGCCGACGGTCACGTTCGCGCCGCCGGATGACCCGGACCGCGTGAGCAGCGAGATGACCTTTCGTGTCACCGACTGCCGTGCGCTCTACGCGATGTTGTCGGAGCGCGGTGCCGTCTTTCTCACGCCACCGGTTGACCACGGCTACGAGGTGCGCTGCTTCTTCCGCGATCCCGACGGCCACCTCCTGGAGCTCAGCGAAGTGCCCGCGACGTCCTAGCTCGTTCGGGCGGGAACGACCAGGACGGGGCAGGGCGCGATCTGAAGCAGGCGGTGGGCGACGCTCCCGAGCAGCAATCCCTTGAGCGGGCCGCTGCCAACACTGCCGAGAACGATCAGATCGGCGCCCGCCTCGGAGGCGGCGTCCGCGATTGCGTGGGCGGGCCCGCTGACCTTGACCTGGTGGACCTGGAACTCCGCGTCCAGGCCGTCGGTCTTCAGCGCCGTCACCTGGTCCTCGATCTTGGTCTTGATCTCTGGCTCGAGTGCCTGCACGTGGTGCGCTCCACCATGCCCCGGGACCAACTCGTCGACGTAGACGACGATCAGACGCGCTTTCTGGTCAAGCGCGAGATTCTTCCCGAACGCAATCGCCAGGTCTCCGGGCTCCGAGCCGTCAGTGGCGACCACTACAACCTTGAACATCTCGATACCTCAAGTGAAAGGCCCACGAGTGTAGTCAATCGGCTTAGAGCGCGTGTACGCCGGCAGCGGTGGCGCATGCAGCCACCACGACCACGAGAAAGGGCGCCCGAATCGCCACCAGAATCAGCGCCACCGCAAGTCCCGCCGCTCGCGAATCGAGCATCAGGTGGCTGCCCGTCGCAAAGACCGATACGGCGATGAGCGCGCTGAGCAGCGTCACCGGCAACGCCTCGAGAATCCGTTTTGCCACGGGCGAACTCGAGCAATTGCGCCGGCACGACAAAGCCCGCAAGTTTCAGGAGGGCGCACCCGGCAGATGCGATGAGGACCGCGAGCCAGAGCTTCATCGGTCGAACACCAGGAGCAGTGCCACCGCAGCGAGCCCGCCGATGAGAATCGGCGCGCCCACTGGGACGATCGGCACGGTGGCGAGCGCGATCACGCCCGACGTGAGCGCCACTGCGCGCATGCGCATCGTCGTGAGGCGCGGCGCGAGCAGTGCAATGAACGCAGCCGGACCTGCGACATCGAGTCCAGTCGTCGCGGGCGAGCCAAATGCGTTGCCCACCAAGGCTCCGACGATCGTCGACAGGTTCCACAACACATAGACGGACAGCGCTGTCGACCAGAACGCGCGGGCGGCGTACCCCGCAGGCGCCTCGCTCACCGCCATGGCAGTGCTCTCATCGATGGTCACCTCGGCCATCAAGAATCGACGCCATCCACTCGGACGCAACAACGCGTTGATCCGGGCGCCATACAAGCCGTTGCGCACGCCAAGAAGCAGGGCTGTGCCTACTGCGGAGAAGTACGAGCCACCCGCGCCGATGACACTGACCAGCGCGAATTGCGACGCACCGGAGAACAGCAAGAGCGACAGCAGGCAGACCTGGACAAGGCTCAGATGTGCCTCGACCGACACCGCCCCGAATGAAAGGCCGAACGGCGTGACGCTGACACCGATTGTCAGCGCGCGATTGCGGATCCGCCGTTCTGCAGCTGTGCGGGTCTCGCCGCCGGTAGACGCGTCGTCGCGCGTTGGCTCGGACACGGCGCAAGCCTAAGGCAACCCGGCACAGACGGGAGTAAGGCGACAGGGGACGGGCGGCACCCAGCGAATTTGGGAGCGACCGAGAGAGCGCGACAATTAGGTGGCGCGAACGAGGGAGCGGACAAGGCTGAGCACGGTGACGCCCGTCCCCTGGCGCCCGCGGCGCTGAGCTAAGCTACCGCGCTGATCACGGACAACGAGTAAACGCGATGAGCAGACGCACAGAGCCACCGTTTCGCGCAGACCATGTCGGAAGCCTCCTGCGTCCGCGGGCGCTCATGGAGGCTCGATCGCAGCAAGCCGCGGGGACGATCACCGCTTCGGCGCTGCGCGACGTTGAGGACGCCGCGATCCGCGATGTCGTCGCGATGCAACGCGATGTCGGTCTGCAGTCGGCTACCGACGGTGAGTTTCGGCGCGCCGCGTGGCACATGGATTTCATCTATCAACTCGGCGGCGTGACCCAGGCGGACGAGAAGTTGCACGTGCAGTTCTTCAACGATGGCGGCACGCTCGACTTCGCGCCGGCGGCATTGCGAATCAACCAGCGCATTCGCCTTGGCGACACCATCTTCGCCGACCACTTCCGTTTTCTCGCCGAAACTGTGAGTGATGGCGTCACACCGAAACTGACGATTCCGTCGCCGAGCATGGTGCATTACCGCGGTGGGCGTGCCGCAATCGACGAGTTCGTGTACCCGGACCTCGATGGGTTCTGGGACGACCTCACCGCGGCATATGCGGAGGAAGTGCGCAGGCTCGGTGCCCTGGGATGCACCTACCTCCAGCTCGACGACACGAGCCTCGCGTATCTCAACGATCCGCGCCAGCGCGAGCTGATCGCCTCGCTCGGCGGCGACCGCGAGCACCAGCACGAGCTGTACATCAGGAACCTCAACCGCGTTCTTGCCGCAAAGCCGCCGGGAATGCGCATCACGACGCACATGTGCCGCGGTAACTTCCGGTCGTCGTGGGCCGCCGAGGGCGGCTACGACTTCGTCGCCGAGGCGCTCTTCGGTGAGCTCGGTGTCGACGGATTCTTTCTCGAGTACGACGATGCGCGTTCCGGAGGTTTCGAGCCGCTGCGCTACGTGCCAAATGACAAGTACGTCGTCCTCGGCCTGGTGACCACGAAGCGCGGCACGCTGGAGACGAAGGACAACCTCAAACGCCGCATCGAGGAAGCAGCGAAATTCGTGCCGCTCGAGCAGTTGTGCCTGTCGCCGCAGTGTGGCTTCTCCTCCACCGTTGAGGGAAACGTGCTCACGTACGACGAGGAGGTGGCGAAGCTCCGCCTCATCGTCGAGACCGCCGCTGAGGTCTGGGGATAGCGCACATCGCTCGTTCCGGAACGCGACGTGCGGTGACACTCACGAACGCGCGCCGTCTCGCCGTCACGGCACAGCGCCTGAGTGGTCCGCGCCCGAAACGTGTGACGACGGACGTGATCCACGATCTCGTTGTCGCGCTCGGATGCCTGCAACTCGACCCCACTGCGATCGTCGCCCGCAACCACTTGCTGGTGCTCTTCAGCCGGCTCGGCCCGTTTGATCGCACGCTTGTGGACACGCTGCTCTGGAAGGAGCGCCGACTGTACGAATACTGGGCGCACCAGGCTTCGATCGTGCCGACGGACGACCGCGCGCTGCATACCGCACTCCCGCCCCGCTTGAGTGGCGTGCATCAGACGACTACCTGGATGACGTCGCGCGCGCGCGCCGTCGAACTCGTTCTCCAACGTCTCTCGACGGCCGAGACGGTCCGCGCGTCGGACTTTGAGGAGCATGCGGACAAGTACGAATCGGGGTGGGGCGCGCGTAGCGAGGTATCCGACTCCCTCGGATTGCTCTGGCTCACCGGCAAGATCGTGCCGGCTGCTCGCGAGGGCGGTGGTCGCCGCTGGGCGAATGCGGACCGATGGTTCGGCGCGCCGATCGGCGACGTGCCCGATGAGCGCGACGCCATCCGAGTCGCGGCAACCCGCTCGTTGCGAGCACTCGGCATCGCGACGAAAAACCAGGTGCGCAAGCACTTTCTGCGCGGCAGGTACGTCGGTCTCGACGGCGCATTCGCAGATCTCCAAGCGGAGGGGGTGCTCGTGCCCATCACGCTCGATATCAAGGGCGACTGGTTCGTGCACGCCGAGGACATGGCACTGCTCGACCGCATCGAGGCGGGTGACTTCGCGCCGCGAACGACCCTGCTGTCGCCGTTCGACAATCTCATCTGCGATCGCGCCCGCACGGAAGCGCTCTGGGACTTCGATTTCCGGCTCGAGATCTACGTCCCCAAGTCGATTCGCTGGGGATACTTCGTCATGCCGCTGCTCCACGGCGATCGCCTGATTGCCAGGTTCGACCTCGCGGTGGATCGGGCCGACCACCGTCTGGCCGTGATCGACGTGCGCTGGGAACCAGGTTGGCAAGGATCACGGCAACCCCGGCGTGCCGCGGAGCGTGCGCTCTTCGACCTCGCGAAATTTGTCGGTGCGGAGGCGGCGAACGCTCCAAAGGATTTGCTCGAGGCGACGCCACCACGTCCCTTAACGTCAAAATCGCTACAGGCTTGACGGGCGACCTTGTAACCCGCAAAGTAGGCCAATAGCGTCAAACGCGGCAGGGGACTTGAGGAGGCGACGGGGGGTGCACATCGATCTTTATGTGGCGCTGGCCGGGCTGATCGTCGGTTTCGCCGTGGGGCTCACCGGAATGGGCGGGGGCGCGCTCATGACCCCGATCCTTGTCCTGCTTTTCGGAATCGCACCGCTAGCCGCGGTTTCCAGCGATCTCGTGGCCTCGCTGATCATGAAGCCCGTTGGCGCCGCCGTTCACGCCGGCCGCGGGACGGTCCGCTGGAATCTCGCCGGCTGGCTCGCAATCGGCTCGGTCCCCTCGGCCTTTCTCGGTGTCGTGTTCCTCAAGACGGTCGGGAGCACCAAGGTGCAGTCCATCGTGAGCGTGGCGCTCGGCGCCGTGCTGCTGGTTGCCGTGGCGGCCTTGCTCACGAAGATGTACCTCGATCACCGCAACGGCACCTCCGCCGGGGTCGATGAGAAGCTGACGATCAAGAAAGTGCCGACGCTGGCGATCGGCGCTTCGATCGGCTTCATTGTCGGGATCACGTCCGTGGGTTCAGGAACGCTGGTGATCATCCTGTTGCTGTTCCTCTACCCACGTCTGCGCGGCTCCCAGATGGTCGGCACCGATCTTGCTCAGGCCATCCCGATGGTGGGATCGGCAGCGATCGCGCACATCATCTTCGGAGATTTCAAGCTCGGCCTCACCCTGTCGATCCTGATCGGCAGCATCCCCGGAGTGTTGATCGGTGCAAGCGTCTCGTCGTACGCGCCGACGGCGTTCCTACGTGGGGCGCTCACTGCGGTACTGCTTGTCTCCGGGCTCAAACTTCTCAATGTACCGACGCTCGCAATCGGGATCGTGCTGCTCATCTCACTTGTCGTCCTCGGCGGCGCATGGGTGTCGATCCGGCTCAGCGGGCGGACGCTCCGCGAGATATCGGGCGAGGTCCCGGGGCAGGCTGCGACGATGCGCGAAGCGGATGAGGAACCTGCGCTCCATCCGGCTGGGGCCATGTCCGAGGCATAGTCGGCCTCGTTGCTTCAGGCGCGGGGCGGCCCGCTCCTGAGCCGATCGCGAATCTGATCCATCCGCTCGTCGCTGTTGTGCGGCATCTCCCAGCGAGTTCTCGAGCCACCAGGTCGCGCCCGCGGCGGCCCATGGCCGAACGTGGTCGGTGGCCGCTCCCGCATCGCTGGGAGTCTCGCCATCCACGACGACATCGAGATCGTCCCGACCACGCTCGGCGAGCCAGGCCAGCATCTCGCGAATGTCATCGGGCGATCCGGGCCTGCCGGGAATTTCGATTTGCGGTACGACACCGTCGCACCGCAGGACGCGGCGCATCGATTTCGGTCGGGGCCAGACACCGACGACCCAGATCGGGATGCGCTCCCGCGCCGGGCGCACGACTTCGCTCAGGTCGTTGCGATCACATTCGTAGTGAAAGTGAGCCCCGTGATATTTCGTCCCGCCCTCCCAGAGCGTGCGGATGAGATCGATGCCCTCGTCGAGGTGGTCGGCCCGCATCGGTAGGTCGATCACCTCGCCGGTGCTCGGCAGGTCGGTCTCGATCGCACCGAGGCCCACGGTGAGAATCGCGCGACCGGAAGAGAGTTGATCCAACGTGGCGACCTGGCTCGCGACCTTCCACGGACGCCGCCATGGCAATGGCGTGAGCATGGTGCCGAGCTGGACTCGCGCCGTCCGCGCCGCGATAGCGGCCAGAAGCGACCATGCGTCGACGCCGTAAGCGGCCTCCCAGACAAACACCCCGTCCCAGCCGCATTCCTCGGCGAGGATCGCCTGCTCGAGTTGCTGGGTCGCGGTCCCGCCGGGGAGCACCACGCCGAATTTCATGTGCGGGATATGGTGCTCCGAGAACCGCTCGGGATCGCCTGTGCAGAACGGGTCCGGCCCCTTTTCAGGGTCCGGCCCGTATAACCCTCGGATGCGACGTTCCACACCCGGGCTTCTGGCGATCGCGGCGGCAACGTCGCTCCTCGCGGCGTGCGGGTCGCCGGGAACTGCGTCGACCCCGACGCCGTCGCCGACGGCAACGCTGCCCGTTCCGACCCCAACCCCAACAGCAACGCCGCCTGTCTGCACCAACGTCACCGCCCTCGCCAGTTGGAGTCTCACGCAGCTCGCCGAGCAAACCCTCGTCGTCCCGGTCGAGGAGAGTGATGTCGCGGCGGTGACCGCCGAGATTGCCGCGGGCGCCGGCGGCGTCATTCTCTTCGGATCCACTGCTCCCTCGGATCTCGCGGCAAGCCTGCACATGCTTTCAGCAGCCGGCCCCGACGGCATCGCGCCGTTTGTCATGACGGATGAGGAAGGCGGTGTGGTGCAGCGCATGGCGAACCTGGTCGGCTCGCTGCCTTCCGCGCGGACGATGGCCGAGACGATGTCGGCGGCGCAGATCCGCAGCCTCGTGACCACGGTCGCGCTGCGTATGCACGCCTCCGGGGTAACCATGGACCTCGCCCCCGTCCTGGATCTCGACGACGGGGTCGGTCCGAACAACAGCGATCCCGACGGCACGCGCTCATTCAGCCTCAACCCGCAGATCACAACGGCAGACGGCATCGCATTCATGCAGGGGCTCGAGGCCGGCGGGATCATTCCGGTGGTCAAGCATTTCCCGGGACTTGGCCAGGCGTCGGCGAACACCGATGTCGCACCGGCGACGACGCAACCATGGAGTGACCTGCAGAAGGCCGGCCTGCTCCCGTTCGAGACCGCGATCGCCGCCGGCGTCCCCGTCGTGATGGTGGCCAACGCCACCGTCCCGGGGTTGGCAACGCTCCCGGCAAGCATCTCGCCTGAGGTCATGACCACCGTCCTCGGTGATCAACTCGGATTCCACGGGCTGGTCATCACCAACTCGCTCTCGGCCGGCGCGCTCGCCGACATCGGCTATTCGGTCCCTCGAGCCGTGGTGGCCGCGATCGCCGCCGGCGCTGACATGGTGCTGTACACCGCCACGGCATCTCAGGTGGCCACGCTCACCCAGTCGACCGCCGCGGCAATCGTCGCGGCGGTGGCAGCCGGGACGCTCGATCGCGCTCGCCTGGTCAGCGCTGTGGCAAGCATCCTCGCGACCAAAAAAGTGGATCTCTGCTCGTCCTGACCAGGATTCGACCGGTTTCGGGTGCGCAGTCCGTATGAGGAGTGTGTTGCAACTCGCTGCGCAGTCCGACCGGGCGTGGTCAACTGCACCAATCGACAGGGACTTGGACGAACAGAGCGTGAGCTTCGAGGCCGAATTGCGGCCGCTTCTCGGTACGGCGCTGCGCCTCGCAACGGCGATGCGACTCGACCGCACTGATGCCGAGGACGCCGTGCAGGAGGCAGCACTTCGCGCTTGGCGGCGGCGCGGAAACCGCCATCCGGGAACCGAGCTCCGGCCATGGTTCCTCGCCATCGTCGCCAATCAATGTCGCGAGACTCGGCGAGGGCGCTGGACGTCGGTGCTGCGCTTTGCGGAACCTCCGGAAACGCCCTCGGGACAATCGACAGACGCCGTCGCACACCTCGACGTCGCGACTGCACTGCGCCGCCTCCCACACAACATTCGGCTCGCCGTGGTGCTCCGCTACTACCTCGATCTCTCGTATGAAGAGGTCGCCGCCACCAGTGGTTGCAGTGTCGAGGCCGCGCGGTCGCGAGTGCGGCGCGGGCTGACAGCGCTTGCCACAACGCTCACCGCTTCGGAAACTCACCCATGAGCGACGACCAACTCGAAGACGCGCTTCGCGCCCAGTTGCACGAAGCGATCGATCCGCGAGTTCCCGGACCTGCTGCGGAGCAGCGAGTTCTCGCCGCCGTCAATGAAGCGGGTCATGCGCGCGGTTGGGGTGGGTTCCATCTGGGCCCGCGGACAGGCGCGGCGATCGCTGCCGCGATGGTCGTGCTCGTCGTCGGTGGTGCGCTGGGCGTGAGCCTCGCGTTGCGCAACGGCAGGGTCAGCGGTCCAGGACCCGCCGCCTCGGTGCCGCCCGCGGGCACAGCGTCGCCGTCTGCGTTGACATCCGCATCCCCATCGCCGGCACCGACGCCGTCACCGACGCTGACGGGGACTCCGACATGCACCGCCGGAGTGCTCACCGCCAAGCAGTACGACCAGGATGGCGCCGCGGGAACATCGGGCGGCGACATCGCGTTGCGCAATGGCGGCACCGTTGCCTGCACGCTCGAGGGCTACGTGAATCTCCAGGGAGTCGTCGACGGACGCGTGGTGCAACTCGGAGTCACGCACAGCATCGGTGGCCCGCTCCTCAACAACAGCAACGGCACGTTGCCGACCGTTCGCCTCGTGACGCTGCTGCCCGGAAAGAGCGCTTATGTCGCATACGAAGTCTCCGACGTCATCAATGGGCCGACGCCGTGTTCATCGACGCAGACATTGCTGATCACTCCGCCGAATGACGCCGCCTTCGTCACCCTTGCGAACACGCCCATATCACTGTGCGGCGGTCACCACGCGACACTCTGGATCGACATCGCGCCGGTGAGCAGCGTTCCGTACTACAACACCTCGATCCCGTGACGCGCTACGTCTCTCGCTGAAACGCGAGCGCCATCGTTCCGATCGAGATCGTCAACGTATCGCCCGCGATCCACGCGGCAGCAGTCTGGTCCTGCCCCATCAGCGTTGCGTGCAGCTGACCCTGCGCATCGACTGACCATTGTCCGCTTGTCTCGCGCCCATGCATCATGGTTTGCGTGCCGGTGCCGTCGGCCGCGAAGCTGACTGACATCATCGGGTTTTTCCAGGTCCCGATGATCGCCTGCGCGAGCGGGCGCGCGTCGAGCTGATCACTCGGCGGCGGGGTGGCATCGCCGTGCACCTCCGCCTGGAATTGCGCCGCCATGGTGGCCATCTGCGCACGTGCTTCTGCGCGGGCGACCTCCCCGCCGTGCATCGCACCGAGGACGGTGTGCGCCACCTCGGGGACCGACATGGTCGTGATGTCCGGCACAGCCGGTCCTGGAATGAGCTGGAGGTTGACGACACGATGGCTGCGCGGCAGGAAGAACAGACGCACGTATCCCGCTTCCGGGGCTGCCTCGTAGCCGAGGGGACCGGTCTCGAATCGCTGACCACCGACATCGAGGAAATGAGACTCGCTGCTGCTCTCGCCGGATTGCGAATGGACCACGTGCTTTGCAATCGCGCCGTCGATGGACTGCACTCGCCCTGCTCGCACATCTGCGGTGATCTTGTCTCCGCCCGTGAGCGCGCGCACGACGAGGACCACCACGATGACCAGGCATCCGAGGCCGATGAGCGGCTTGATGGTGGCGTCCTTTGCCGGGCCCGGTGCAAACGCCACCAGGGCGCCGATGATCGCGAAAATCACCGCCAACGAGAGCTCCGCCTTGCGCATCCCGCGCGACATCTGACGCCACCGCGCTCGCTGCTGATCCGTGAGTCGTCCAGCAGCGTTCTCCGTGAGCGCGCTCGGCGGAAATGGGCCGTCTTCGGTGAACGAAGTCGTCATCGCGCCTTCTCCCTCTGATCCTCCGGGCGGAACTCTACGACAACGGCGTCAGCTCCGAAAAGCTGCCCGGACTAACCGTCGATGGTGATCGCGTATCGCGTTTCGGGGATCGCATAGCCGCTTCTGTCCTCGACAACTTCCTCGCCCGTGAACGACCACCCCTGGGCCTCGTAGAAACGGCGCGCGTTGGCGTTATCGCGCAGCACCCAGAGCACGCTGGTACTGCGTCCACGTGCCGCGAGCCGCCGCAACGCGTCATCCAGTAGCGCCTTCCCAAGACCGCGTCGCGTCACGTCGGGGCGGACGTGCAACGCGTAGACCTCACCCACCGTGTCTGAAGCCGGTTGACGGCGGGGCCCGAAGCTGCACACGCCGAGAACCGTGCCCTCATGGTCCGCAACCATCGTTTCCGTGAACGGGGACGCGGATGGGTCGAGCGCCTGTTGCCACCTGGTGACCCGGCTCTCGAGTGTGATCCCGCTCAGGAACGCATCGGGGAGGAAGCCCTTGTATGCCGCCCGCCAGCTGGCCAGGTGCAGTGCCGCGATCGCCTCCACATCGGCGGGTCGCGCCGGCCGGATCACGGCATGCTCGTATTCGCTCCCCACTCGACGATCGTACTGAGCAGCGCCGGCGTCTCGACATCCGTCCGCCGCTGGTAGCATGTCCCGGCTGCACCGGCGCGGCGGCACAACCCACGTGAGGAGGGCGATCGATGGCCTTTGGCGCCGGACGGATGGCGAGTGTCGCGCTCGCGGCGACGGCCCTCGCAGGACTCGTCAACGCACAACCTGCCCACGCCGGCGCTGAGCCGTCACGCCAGCAGCCGCTCACCGTTGCAACATCCGGCGGCAGCGCGTGGTGGGGCATCGACACCGTGTCCAACGTCGAGACGGGCAACATCATCGCCCAGACCACGAGTGAGCTGGGCGCGCCCCGGTTCGTGGGGCGATATCTCATCTACAGCAGCGAACTCTCGGGCACCGAGGCGAAGTACATTCATCAGCGAAACCTATCCATTCTGCTGATCGATGACCCGAATCGCACGTTCACATCAGGCACCATCGACGCGCAACAAGCGATTGCGCAAGCGACCTCGCTCGGTGTCACGCAGGGCGTCGCGGTTTTTCGCGATGTCGAGACGAGCGACCCGATTACGTCGACGTACATCGCGGCGTACATCGCGGCATTCGCCGGATCCGGGTACCTCCCCGGTTTCTACGAGAACCCGATCAACGGCGCATTCTCGGGCGCGTACTGCGCGCTGGTCAGCAGCGATCCCGCTTCGGTGCGGGGCGCGCTCCTCTACTCCAGCGAGCCGGAGCAGACAGGCGCGAATCCCCGTCGCTCAGCTCGCCCACACTTCGCGCCCAACGTTCCGGGATGCGCAAACCACACGGCCGCCTGGCAGTACCTCGAGCGAGGACTGTTCCCAACCGGGACCTGGCCGAACGTCGACGTCGACGAGTTGCCTGCGCGCTTCGCCAAAGATCTCTGGGGCTGACGCGCGGCGGCGTCAGGCCGACCGTATGAAACGTCATTCTGGCGACTATGCCTATTGACGAACTCGTCCCCGAAATCCCGCGTCCCGACACGCGCGTCGCGGCCGCCGCGCACGAAGTCGCCGCGATGTACTGCACACCCGCGATCGTCAATCACTGCCTGCGGTCGTATGTCTGGGGCGCCTCGTACGCGGCGGAGCGCGACGTCAGATTCGATGCGGAATTGCTGTACGTGTCGGCGATGCTCCACGACATCGGGCTGGTGGCCGAGTTCGACAGTCACACCGTGCCGTTCGAGGATGCGGGCGGTCACGTCGCGTGGGTGTTCGCCGCTGGTGCTGGATGGCCCGTGGCGCGCCGGATCCGAGCGTCGGAAGTGATCGTCCGGCACATGCGCGACACAGAGATTACCGAGGACGTCGAGGGCTATCTGCTTGCGATCGCGACGAGCCTCGACATCTCGGGTCGTCATCCGGAGTGGTGGCCACAACCACTACGGGACGAGGTGGTGCGCAGGTTCCCGCGGCTCACGTTGCGCGACGAGTTCGTACGCTGCTTCAACGATCAGGCGAAACGGAAGCCGGACAGCGCTGCCGCCGCTTCCGTGGCCAGCGGTATTGCCGAGCGGATGGCCTCAAACGTGCTCGACGCCACCGTCCCACCCGGCGCGGACTAGCAGTCCGCGCAGGGGGTCAGGTCCGCCGGGACGCCGTCACCGGCGCGGCGGTAGACCACCACGACGTCGCGAGGTGCCCAGAAGGCTGACCACGCGCGAGAGATCCGGCTGGGACCGAGGTTGCGGCGTGCCTCGCGGCGCTCCTGCGCCCGGCACCGTGCCATCACGTTCTCCAGCATGTGCTCCTGTTCGGCCACCTGGGCCATCTCGACGAGCTGGGCTCCGTACATCTCATGTCCTCCGTTTGAGTAACCATCCAACGTGGTTTACTGGTGACAGAGTAGCACCTCGTGCATCACTTGTCAAATGGTTATACTGGTGACGATGACAACGACGGAGCGACACCCGCGATGAGCACAACGGCGCCCCGCGATCCCGCCCCGGGGTCGCTCGCATTAGTCCAGAAGTTCATCAACAGCACGGAGATGCCGGACGGCGTCGACGAGTTGCGTACCCCGGCCCTCGCCACGGCCTGGATCCGCGACGTCACCGGGACGGATCTGACCGTGTCGGCGCGCGACCTCAGCAGGCTGATCGCCACCCGCGAGGGGCTTCGGGATCTGCTCGAAGCACACACTGGAGAGAACGTCGACCCGGCCGTGACTGTGAGATTGGAGAAGCTCCTCGGCCATTCGCCGCTGCGGCCGATCCTCTCTGCGACGGGCGCGACCCTGGCGGTGGATTGCCAGGGGGTCGACAGCTTCCTGGGGCTCATCTCGACGGCCTTGGTCGAAGCAACGTTGATGGGCACCTGGGATCGTTTCAAGGTCTGCCGCAGCGAAACGTGCCGCTGGGCCTTCTACGACCATTCCAAGAACGGCCGAAGCTGCTGGTGCTCGATGCGGGTGTGTGGCTCGCGACAGAAGGCAAGGACGTACAGAGCGCGACAACGCGCCGAAACTGCGCCGAAGACGTCTGGCTGACCGCTACAGCTGCGCGAAGATCTCCTTCGCTGCGCGCGCGCCCGTTTCCACTGCGCCGTCGAGGAACCCCTGGTTGTTGATGGAGGTGTGCTCGCCGGCGAAGTGCACCCGACCCTGGGCGGCACCCGCGATCTGTCCGAACGTGGCGTACTGGCCGACGCGGTAATACGAATACGCGCCCTTCACCCACGGGTCGCGAACCCAGTGGTCCTCATATGCGGCGCCGGTGAATGCGGCGCGCGTGCCCGGGAAGATCGGATCGATGTGGTCGAGGAACCAATTGGTGTCCTTGACGGGAGACGGTCCGTGCGCAACACCGGTCAGCGTGTTGCGGCCGGCGTTGGCACCGGGGAACGCGAGAAGCAACGCCGGGGCACCATTCGGTCCCAGCGGCACCGAATCGTCCCAGCAGACGTCGAAGCTGTCGTGGCTGGTGTACGCGACGCCGTTGAACCCGTGACGTGCCCACGTCTTCTCGGCGACCTCGATGTGGATCTTGGCGTTCGATCCCATGCCGAGCGTGTCGATCACGCGCACCTTCTCGGCGCTGAAACCCGCGTGACTGATGTCGACGTCGCGCAGCAGCGTGAACGGCAGGGCCAGCGCGACGTAATCGGCGACCACGTCGGCAGTGCTGCCACCGACATCGAAGGTGAGCGTGTACGACCGGTCGCTGTTCTCGCGCAGCGCGACCAGACGGTGGTCGAGCTGGATCGAGCCCGACGGGAGCTGTCCTGCCATCCCGTGAACGAGCTGGTCGTTGCCGCCGACGATGTGCCACTTCTCGTCGTAGCCGGGGAGCGGATCGAGCGACGTGCGCGGATTCACGCCGGTGAGGCCGATCAGGTCGAGCGCGGATTGATCGCCGGGATCACCGCCATTCTCGGAGACCGTGTTGGAAATCATCAGCTGGCCGAACAGCGATGAGCTGCCGATCGGCGTCTCGTCGAGCCATTCGGGCGCGGAAAGCTTGTCGAGGCGTGCGAGTCCCGTGGCGGTGTTCGACTCCTTCACGGCGTCGTGAAACGCCTTGTAGCCGAAGCGCTCCCAGTCCAGACTTGCCTGCGCGTACGTGTAGTACCCGCCGTTGAACCAGTACACCTCCGGCAGCCCGATCAGCTCGCCGCCGTTGTAGTCCTCGAGCTGCAGGCCGAGCTCAGCGGCGAGATCCAGCGCCGCGTACTGGTTGGAGTTGATGAACGCTCCGCCATGCTCCGTGATGAGCCCGTTGGAGAAGTAGTCGCGGAGCGACCAGCAGCGGCCACCGATGCGGTCGGGGTGGCCCTCGTACAGCGTCGATGCGATCCGATGCCGGGTCCAGAGCCAGTGACTGCAGCGGAGCCCGGCGAGCCCGGCGCCGACGACAGCGACACGCGGCTGACCGCTTCGCGACGCGCCCGGCCGCGCTGCCGCCATGGCGCGCATCGCCATCGGCCCGACTGCGAGTCCCGCGCCTGCGACGGCCGCGCCGGTCAGGAATTTCCGACGCGAAAGATGCCGGCTCGCCGCGGTCCGCGCCTCGAGCTCCTCCAGCACCGCCTCCGCAGGGAGCCCGCGAGCGGCAGCGGATTCGTGCACCGCAAAGAGCTGACGAAGCCCTGCGGTGAGCGGTGTCCGGGACGAGCGCCGTCCATGGATTGGACCCTGGGATACGTCACTCACAGCTTCCCCCTGTCCACTCAGTCGACCGCCCGCGCCGCCGCAGGATAGCCAACTCGCTGCGGCGGGCGAAAGAGTGTGCGCCGCGACCGGACATGGCGCTGCCGGCTGAGCACGTCGCCCAGCCGGCAGCTGATTTCGGTTTGGTCGGACGGGAGCCGGCTTAGCAGGCCGTGCTGTGGCTCTTTCCGATGAACTCTGGGTACCCGAGTGTCTCGAACTGGTTCGTCCCGTATTGAGCGTCCTTACCGAAGGTGTTCACGTCTGACGAGACGTTGCCGAACTCGAGGACACAGTGTCCGCTGACCTCCGTCGCACTCCAGTACGGGTAGAAGTTGCCGGGACCGTCCGGGGGAACCGTGCATCCGCTGAGCGTTGTCGAGGTGCACTCGTATTCGCTGAGCGCGATGTCCGTCTGGAACAGGAACCGGGAGTACTGAGCGCCACCAGTCGTCGGATAGCTTTCGACGAAGGTGGACGGGTATAACCCGGGCGTCGTTCCGGTCGGCCATTCCGTCCAGTACGGGCTGCCGTCGAAGTCGAGGTCGCCGTTCTGCTCGTAGTTGTCCTGGCATCCAGTTGCCTGGTCAGGAGCTGTCGAGGTCCCGGCGCCGTCATAGCCTGAGTGCGTGTCTCCAGCCTTGTAGCAAAGCCCGTCGGCCGTCTCGGCGCTGCCCTTATCCTTGCCGCCGGCCTTCTCGTACGGACCGTGGCACTCGTTGTAGGTGCCGCCCGTGTCGCCGGCATCGAACGGGTTGCTGATCGGCTGACTGAGGCTCGTGCAGGACTCCCAGTGGCCGGTCTCGAACTCGGTGCTCACATCAGTCGCGATTGCAGCCCAGGGGATGATGTTGCCCGGCTTCGCGGTGTTGTACTCGGGCTCGAAGTTGAAGGGCGTTCCACTGCAGTTGGCCATAGAGGTGTTGGCGAAGCCGTTGGCCGCCGATGCCTGCATCCAGCCACTGGTGTGCTGGGTCAGGTCGTCGACGGTCACCTTGAACGCTTTTCCTCCGCCCGGTGCCGCGGCATCTGCCATGTGGACGACGATCTTGTCGCCCGGGTTCATGAGCAGGGTGTGCGAGTTCGGGGTGAAGGTGGCGATGTTCGCCTCTTGCGGGCTCGGGCGCGCCAGTCGGCACTCCGTTGTTCTGGATGAACGCGAAGTTCACCGGCTCTTCGCAGTTGGCATTGCACGTCGCGAAGCCTTCGGTGCACTCGAGGCTGTCGATGGTCAGTGCGGCGCACCAATGCGTGGTGTCGCAGCCGGAGCTATCGACGAAAGGAGGCTCACCCGGCGGGTAGAGCTGCATCTCCATGAACGTCGAGCCGCCGCCGTTGGAGGTGGCACTCGGTGCGTTCGAGTTGGAGTTCGGGGTGCACGGCGCCTGCGGGTACGAGTTGGGATCGCACAGCGCCATGGAGAACCAGGGTGCCGGGGTCAGCTCGAACCAGTGCGAGACGTCGGTTCCCGGGGTCGCGTCAGTCGGCGCTGCACTCGGATCCGCTCCGATCGTCTCGGTCCAGGTGATGTTGCCGCCGGACCCCGGCTTGGAGGACTCGAAGGTGGCATCCGGCTCGTCGTGGCCGATGTAGTTCCCGTTGTCGTAGAACTTGCCGCCCCAGGTGTTCTGGTTGTCGACGCCGAGAATGCCCTTGATGTCCGTACAGGTCATCTCGCGTACGGACTTCTGAATCGGGCTGTCGGCGTTGCAGTCGAGCTCGCCGGTTTTGCTCGCGACGAGTGGCCCGGTCTTTGCTGCCGCCTGCGCGGGAAGATTTGTCCCCACACCGAGGAGGACGGCGCTCAACGCAAGCGTCATCCCGGTGCCGACGAGCCGGGATCGCCGCCTCGCCGCCGGGCGTGCTCGGCCCAGTTGGTTGTTCTCGTCCGGTCTCTCTGCCATGGACAGCCCTCCTCTGCAATCGCTGCGCGGATGCGCTCCAATCGAGCGAATCGCACTATCGTCTTCGCGTACGCATGCTGTCAAGGCCCTGAGCCAGGGCTGGGAAACCTCTGGGTCAGACCTCGCGGCGATGAAGACTCCAGACGGTGAGCGACACGATCAGCACCACCCAGCAGACACTCCACGTCAGAAAGGCGAGCGACGGCGGCGACTGGACGAAGAATGGGTTGCCCGCGCGCTCGGTCGTGGCCCCGAGCACGTCTCTGTACAGCACGGGCTCGAGCTCGTAGACAGATCCGCGCCAGAGCGCGTCGGTCGGGAGCAGCAGTTGGGTGATCGTGCCCGCGTTCGAGATCGCGCTGCTGCTGAACACCTCGCCGATGGCGCCCGCGATGCCGCCGATCCATGCGATGAAGAACAGCACCAGGCTGATGACTCCGGCGGTCATGCCGGAAAGCCGCGTGCTGATGAGCAGGGCGAGCGACATCACCACGACACCCTCGCCGCTCAGGTACGCCGCCAGACCGACCGGCCCGGGTGGGACGTAGCCGGTCGTGAGGTCGACCACGACCAGTTCCAGCGTCGTGGTTGCCACGACGTAGAAGACGATGAGCGCGGCGAGCCCAAGCCATTTGCCGAGGACCACCTGGTAGCGGCTGACCGGGCGCGCAAAGATCGAAAGCGCCACTCCTGACTCGAGCTCACTCGAGATTGCCGGGGACGCGACCACAACGGCGCTGAGCGCCAGCACGCCACTGAACATGAACTCGACCAGGACCAGCACCTGGGAGGTCGCGAGGCGTAGCTCGTCATGCGGGATCTGACTGCCGTCGGGATTGGTGAGGGTGGTCAGATGCTGGAAGCCCCAGCCGGTGAGCCCGATCACGATCACGGTGAGCACCGCGAGCGCCAGCAACAGCTTTCGCCGGGCGGCTTCACGGATCGTGAGCCGCGCGATGGTCAGTGCTGCCATCGCGCCCGCTCGGTTTCGATGAGGGTGAGGAAACGTTCCTCGAGCGTCTGGCGCACCGGCTCGACCGCATAGACACGGGCGCCATTCGAGACCACGTCGGCCACCAGGTCGGGCACCAACTCCGCGTCCACCCCGTCCACCACGAACCACCCGTCGTGTTCGGCGACACGGCCGCGCCGCGCGAGTGCCGCATGCACCGTTTCAGTCATCCCGGTGAGGCGGATGCGCACGCCGCCACTGCCGAGCAGCTCGTCGAGCCGCCCGATCGCCAGGACGCGGCCGTCGGACACGACTGCGGCCCGATCGCAGATCTGCTCGACCTCACCAAGGAGATGCGAGTTGAGGAAGACGGCGCAGCCTCGGTCGCGCAGGTGGCGGATGATCACGCGGGTATCGGCCCGACCCACCGGGTCGAGTGCGGACGTCGGCTCATCGAGGATCACCAACTGCGGTTTCCCGAGGAGCGCCACCCCGAGCCCAAGACGCTGCTGCATGCCCTTTGAGAAGGTCTCGACCTTGGCGCCCTCGTGGCCCGTGAGCCCGACAGTCGAGAGTGCTCCGGCAATCTGCGCCGGCCATTCGGCTCGCTCGATCCCAGCGAGGCGGCAGTGGAGCGCGAGGACCTCTGCCGCGCTCAGCCAACCCTGATAACGGAAGAGCTCCGGGAGATACCCAACGTTTCGACGCGTATCCCGATGCCCCGCGGGGTGGCCGAGCACCCACGCCTCGCCGCCGGTCGGCCGGCTGAGGCCCAGGAGCAGCTTGACCGCCGTCGTCTTGCCGCTGCCGTTCGGTCCCAGGAAGCCGAACACCTCGCCCCGAGGCACCACCATCGTGAGCCCGGAGAGGGCGACGGCATCGCCGTAATGCTTGGTCAGTTCGAGCGTGCGAACGGCGGCGTCGTCGTCGGGCGATGCGGTAAGCGAGGGCGCGACGGCGGACGTCACCGTGTCGATCGCGCGATGCCGAGCACCTCGTTGGAGGTCACAGTTCCGGCGATGGCGTACACGACGCCATTGTGTTGCCAGATCACGGCGCTCCCCAACCCGGTGGAGTCGCCGATGAGCAGCCCTGAGGCTCCATTGATGCTCACCGGCGAGCCGCTGGCCAGGTCAACCGGGATCGGTATCGGGATGGTCTTGGTCGGATCGCCCAAGGCGCGAATCTCGGAAGCAACGCCTGCGGGCATGCCCGGGACGGAGAGCAGGTACTCCTCGAGTTGCTGCACGGTCACGCCGGTCGAGGTGACGGTGGGCGTCCTCGTCTTGACGACCACGAATGCCTCGCCCGACGGCAGGCTCTCGCTCCGAAGGAAGCTCGACGGGTCGATGCCGTAGGAAACCACCACCGCCGGGGCGATCATCACGGAGAGCGTGCTGCCGTCGAGCCCATCAGGCAGCGGGGGCAGCTGTCCGCCGGCTCGCGCGGCCGCCGCCTCCGCAAGTTGCTTGCTGAAGGTGAACGTCACCACGCCACCCGACACCACGGCGTACTGCGGAGCACCGGTCGTGCCGGCCGGAATATCGCCGATGACAGGCGCGTCAATTCCCGCCGCCACTCCGGCCGCAGCCGCGTCAGGCTCCGGCTCGAACGCGATCGATGACCCGCCCGCCACCGAGCCATAGCTCGCCAGCCCGGTGAGCGAACGCACGTCCGATGCCGTGACCGGGACGGCTGCGACGCGCGAGGGCTGGAACAAGCTCAGAAAGTCCTGCGCGCCGCCGGAGACAACGAGCACCACGCTCGCCGTGAGAGCAACACCGAGCCCTGCGACCAGACGGTTCGTCCGGCCGGAACGCTGATGGAGCCGTTTCGCCGGCCGCTGCACCGGCGCTGCCGCCTCTGTGCGCGCGAGCCGCGCCCGAGCGGCGACCGTGTCGATACCGGTGCTCGGGGTGTGCAGCATCGCCTGGACCGCGCCGGCGTCAGCGCCGATCCGCCGAACGCGCTCTGCGCATCTCGAGCAGCTCGCAACGTGCTCTCGCTTCGCGGCCGCAATCGCCATGGGTTCGTCGAGAGCGCGTCGCAGCGTTCCGTCAGATGGATGCATCACCAATCTCCTTGCGCAGGCGCGCCTCCGCGCGCCGCAGTCTTGTTCCCACCCCGTTCACGCCGATACCGAGCGCCGAAGCCATCTCCGCATAGCTGAGCCCGCTGTATCGAAGGACGAGGACGGTCGCCTGGCGTTTCGGGATCCGAGCAAGCGCGGATCGGACCGCCTGTGTGGTCTCGGCCGTCTCGACGACGGCCTGAGGGTCGTGCGACGCATCCGGTTCGGCGACGTACAGGTGCTCTCGCGCCGCGCGACGCCGGTTCGTTCGGATCATGTTCAGGGCGGTGTGAGCCGCGGCGGTTCGTGCCCACGCGGGAGCCTGAGCACCCGGTGTGTCACCGAAGCGCCGGTGGAGATCGAGGAACACCTCCTGGGCAACGTCCTCAGCGGCGGCGGGATCGCCGAGCACGCGCCGCGCGATCGCCGCGACCCTCGCGTATTCCTCATCGAACAGCCTGTCAAAGCTGGTCGGCGCCGCACCGACGGCAGCCGCCGAACGAGGGAGATCGGTCACAGCGGTGCTCCGTAAGGCTCGGATGGCGGAGGACTCGACCACATCATGAGAAGCACCGCGGCGCTCGGATTTGTGACGCCCTGGCGTGGCGACCGCGCCGGGCACGGCACTGAGTACGCTTCCGGATGATGTCCGCAGCCATCAATCAACGTATACGTCGCATCACGCCCGGACAGCTGCTGGTTGTCGCCGCCTTCGTCGTGATCCTCTGTGTGCTGGTCCGCCGGGGCGGAGACCCGGACATCTTCTGGCACCTCATCACCGGCCAGTGGATGGTCGATCACCACCAGGTCGTCTCAAAGGATCTGTTCACCTTCACGGTGAGCGGCACCCGGTGGATCGACCCCGAATACACAACGGAGATCATCGCCTACCTTGTCTACAAGGTTGGCGGACTCACCCTGGTCTCGCTCGCATTCGGCGCTGTGACGTTCGCGGGGTTCCTGCTCATCTGGCGGCGCGTCCGCCTCGAGAACGCCAACCTCGTCATCGCCTCCATCGTGATCGGGATTGCCGGACTCGGCGGCGCGGAGGTCTGGGGACCACGGCCGCAAATGATCACGTTCACGTTGACGTGCCTCGAGGTGTTGTGGCTCGATCGCTACCTCCGCGGCAAGTCCCGAGCGATCTACTGGCTCCCGGTCGTGATGATCGCCTGGGCCAATCTGCACGGAGGATTCCTCTTCGGACTGGTGCCGGTCGGTATCGCAGCCTTCGTCGAGGCTGTCCACTGGATACGGGGCGTCGACGGTGATGAGCACAAGCGGCGCACACGAAATCTCATCCTCATCTTCGTCGGAAGCGTCGCGGCGGCCGTCATCAACCCGAACGGCATCCATCTGTACGGCTATGTCATCCAACCCCAGTTCTCCTCGGTGCAGCAGAACTTCATCGCCGAATGGCAGTCACCGAATTTCCACGTGCTCGAGGAGCGCGGCTTCGAGTTGATGCTCCTGCTGATTCCTCTGGCGTTCATCTTCCGGCGACCGTCGCTGTGGGACGTGTGCCTCACACTCGCCGTCTCATACCTTGCGCTGTCGGCCGTGCGTCATTCCGCGCTCTTCGTCGCCGCGGAAACCCCTTTGCTCATATGGTCGTTCTCGGCAGGATGGGAGCGCATGGCCCTGACCGCTCGCGTGCGCGAGTGGGTCGCGCCGCGTGCACGGGCGATGCTCGCCGGGTCCGCCGCGATCTTCGTCGTCGCGGTCCTCGGGACCGGATACTTCGTGCACGGCACGCTGTCCAACCAGGCCCGCGCCACTGCTGCGAACTTTCCGGTCGGCGCGTCGAACTGGCTCGCGGCGCACCCGAACGTCGGGACTCGCATGTTCAACCAGTATGGATGGGGCGGCTACCTGATCTATCGCTTCTATCCCGACCCGAACCGGAAGGTCTTCTCGTTCGGCGAGGCGACGCTTCTCGGCAACAAGGTGATGCAGCAGGTGAGCGACGTCGAGACCGGCAACCCCGACTGGCAGCAGATCTTTGCGGAGTGGGGCATCAACTACGTCGTCGACGTTCCCGGTGCGCCGGAAGTGCTCGCGCTCGAAGTCGACCCGCAGTGGACCAAGGTCTACGACGACGGTCTCGCCGTGATCATGGTCGAGAACACCGCGCTGACAGCAGCGACCGGCTAGGCGGCTGTATGTCTCGAGACCCTGCACACCGATCTCTTCGTGACGCGGCTCCGGCGGTGTTCTGGCTTGACGACCCGTTGGCGCCGGAGCCCGCACCGCACCTTGAGAGGCACACCGACTGTGACCTCGCGGTCGTCGGCGGTGGTTTCACCGGGCTCTGGACGGCGCTGCTCGCAAAGGAGCGAAACCCGGCACTGGATGTCGTGATCATCGAAGCGCGGCGCACCGCGGAAGCCGCGTCCGGACGTAACGGCGGCTTCTGCGACGCGAGCCTCACCCATGGATTTGCCAATGGCGTCAGCAGGTTTTCCGATGAGCTCGACACCCTCGAGCGCATGGGGGTCGAGAACCTCGACGCCATCGAGGCAACGGTGCGCGAGCACCGCATCGATTGCGCCTTCGAGCGTACCGGCATGGTGGACGTGGCGACAGCTCCGTGGCAGTACAACGAGTTGCTCGAGGTCGCTGACGACATGCGCGCGCACGGGTACCGGGTAGACACCCTCGACGCGGATGCGATGCGCTCGCACGTTGCGTCGCCCTCGTATCACGGTGGTCTCTGGATCCACGATCGGACGGCAATCGTCAATCCCGCGAAGCTCGCGTGGGGGCTCCGCCGTGCGTGCATCGACGCGGGTGTGCGCATGTATGACAACAGCGCGGTGACACGACTCGCCGCCGGGTCAGAGCGGATCCAGCTCACCACCGCGCATGGAGCGGTGTCGGCGCGACGCGTCGCGCTCGCCACAAACGCGGACCGGCCGCTGTTGCGCCGGCTGCGGCCGTTCATCCTTCCCGTGTACGACTACGTGCTCGTCACCGAGCCGCTGACCAGCGCTCAGCTGGCGTCGATCGGCTGGTCCGACCGTCAAGGCATCGGCGACAGCGGCAACCAATTTCACTACTACCGGCTCACCGCGGACTCGCGAATTCTCTGGGGTGGGTACGACGCCATCTACCACTTCGGCAACCGCGTCGATGTCGAGCTCGAACAACGCGCGCAGACGTTCGACAAGCTTGCCGGCCACTTCTTCGCCACCTTCCCGCAACTCGAGGGGCTCCGCTTCACGCACCGATGGGGCGGCGCGATCGACACGTGCAGCCGCTTCTGCGCGTTCTGGGAGACCGCGCATGGTGGGCGGGTTGCCTCAGCGCTCGGGTACACCGGCCTGGGAGTGGGAGCTTCGCGCTTCGGCGCCCAGGTGATGCTCGATCTCCTCGAGGGCCGGCGCACCGAGCGAACGGCGCTGCGAATGGTCCGAACGCGTCCGTTGCCTTTTCCACCGGAGCCGTTGCGTTATGGCGTGGTGCAGATGACCCGCTGGTCGCTGGATCACGCCGATCGCCATGAGGGAGCCCGCAACCTCTGGCTGAAGACGCTCGACCTGGCCGGCCTCGGCTTCAACTCCTGAACGTACTCAAGGAGTCGCCAAAAGCTTCATGGCGTGTACTATCCGTGGCATGAAGGAAATCGAGTGACCAGCCGCGTCTTCGCATCCATCGGCAACTTCTCGGTCCGCTTCCGCTGGGTGATCGTGGTCGGATGGGTGGTCATCACCGTCTTCTCGGTCAAGGCGTTCCCGGGTCTGTCCGACGTGGCCAAGGACTCGCAGAGCAGCTTCCTCCCCGCCAACTCTCCGTCCGTGCAGGCCGAGGATCTCGCGCAGCCGTTCCAGGACTCGCAGCACGGTGTCGCGACGCTGATCGCCGCGCGTGAGGACGCCGTCCTCACCGCTGCGGACATCCAGCAGATCACCGCGATCGAGACACGCATCAAAGGCATTTCCGGGGTGCTTCGCATCCAGGATTTCGGCCTTTCGCCCGACAAGCACGCGGAGCAGGCGCAGGTGGTCACCGATCTCCCGCCCTTCAGTGCCGGCAGCGACGCGATTTCGCTGGTCGCCGCGATCCGCGCGACGTTTCCGAGCGACGCCTCGGGGCTCCAGTTTCATCTGACCGGAACGATTCCGGGCTTCGTCGACCAGCAGAGTCAATCGAAGAGCTCACAGGGCGACGTCCAGAAGTTCTCGCTGCTCTTCATCATCGTGTTGCTCCTCATCGCTTTTCGCGCATTGCTCGCGCCGCTCGTGACGCTCCTTCCGGCCGCGCTGGTGCTCGCCCTGGCGAGCCCTGTCATCGCCGGGGCGACGCACCTCGGGGTGCAGGTGTCGGCGATCACGCAGTTCATCCTCATCGTTCTCGTGCTCGGCGCCGGCACCGATTACGGACTCTTCCTCGTGTTCCGAACACGTGAAGAACTTCGCCGTGGCCTCGAGCCGAAGGACGCAGTGCGTCGCGCCGTGGCGACGGTCGGCGAATCGATCACGTTCAGTGCGCTCATCGTGATGGCCGCGCTGATGTCGTTGATCATCGCCCAGTTCGATTTCTACCAGGCGCTCGGACCGGCCCTCGCCATCGGCATCGCGCTCATGCTCATGGCCGGTCTCACGCTGCTGCCGGCGCTGCTCGCGATCTTCGGTCGCGCGGTGTTCTGGCCGTCACGTGCGCGCCTCGAAGAGAATCCTCGGGCAAACATCTACGGCCGCATTGCAGCGGTGGTGGTGCGCCGGCCGATGCCGGTCGCCGTTGTCGGCGCGATCATCTTCGGAGCCATCGCACTAGGCCAGATCGGCACCACGACGGCCGGATTCGCCGACATGTCGGCGCCGACCGGCACCAACTCCGCTGCCGGTGACACGCTGATCTCGGAGCACTACGGCAGCGCCAACCTGAACGCGACGGAGTTCCTTTTCAAGTTCACGACGCCGATCTGGACGCACGCCGACGACCTCCAGACGCTTCAGACGACGTTGCAGGCAAAGGGCGGGTTCGCCACAGTCGAGGGACCGCTCATGTTCTCCGGCCAGGCGCTCACCCCGGCGCAACTTGTCGCCGTCCACGCCGGCGGCAACACGCTTGCCACCGAGGCGCTCGCGCGATTCATCAGTGCGGACGGGCGCACCGTGCAGTACATCGGCGTGGAGGCGGGCGGCGCGGCGACGCCGATCACCGAGGTTCCGGCACTGCGAACGCTCGTCGCACACGCGGGAGCAAGCGTCAACGCCGAAGCGCAGGGCGTCTTCGGCATCCAGCCGTTCGCGTACGACGTGAATCAACTGTCGTCGTCGGACCTCTGGCACATCATTCCCGTGGTCGCGGTACTGATCGCGATCCTGCTTGCGATCGTCATGCGCAGCCTCACAGCACCGCTCTACCTCGTGACGAGCGTGCTGCTCTCATATCTCGCGGCGCTGGAACTCACCGCGTTGATCTTCGTGCATTTCGGCGGCCAGGACGGGATCAACTTCGTCCTGCCGTTCCTGATGTTCGTGTTCCTCATGGCACTGGGGTCGGACTACAACGTGCTCGTGATGACGCGAATACGCGAGGAGTCCCATCTCCTTTCCACTCGTGAGGCCGTGCGCAAGGCAATCGGCGCAACCGGCACCACGGTGACCACCGCCGGCCTCATCCTCGGCGGTACCTTCGCCGTGCTCGCGTTCGCGGGTGGCGGCGCGTCGGGCGGATCGCAGATTCAGCAGATCGGCTACGGCGTTGCGTTCGGCGTGGTCATGGACACGTTCGTCGTCCGGACAATCCTGGTGCCGGCCATCGTCGTCCTCCTCGGGCGCTGGAACTGGTGGCCGTCCGGGTTGTGGCGGCAGGGCGATCCAGTCCCAGCCACTGCATCAGTCCCGCCCGCACCAACGCAACCACTGCAGACCACATCACCACGCTGAACGAGGAAGGCATGAGCACCAACTCCGACCGCATCGCGGCCCTCTGGGCATCGCACCACCGCCTCGACGCCGCGACGAAACCGTTGAGCGAGGCCGAGATCGCCGGACCTTCGTACTGCAGCGACTGGTCGACCGCGCAGGTGCTTTCGCACATCGGCAGCGGCGCGCAGATCTTCGGACTGCTCCTCGACGCCGGGTTGAGCGGGGGCGACGTACCGGGGCGCGAGGAGTTCTCGAAGATCTGGGACGTCTGGAACGCGATGAGCCCGGACGAGCAGGCGAAGTCGAGCCTCGTCGCTGACTCGGCGTTCTTGCAGCGCGTCGACGCGGTGCCGGCCGAGCAACTCGACGCACTGCAGATGAACCTCTTCGGCTCGCCCGCGGATGCAAGTCGCCTCCTCGGAATGCGCCTGTCCGAGCACGCGATTCACACGTGGGACATCATCGTGATACGGGATCCGTCCGCCGAGGTCGCGCCGGATGCGGTCGCGTTCATGGTCGACCACGTCGCACAGACGGCGGCGCGCTCGGGGTCGGCCGCCGGCGTTCCGCTCGAGGTCGAGATCATCACCAGCGACCCAGACCGGACATATCGCCTCTCTGTGGCGGAGGCAGTGAAGCTCAGTCCCAGCGATTCGGCGGCCGGCGCTACTCCGGCGACGGCCACGGTGCACATGCCGAGCGAATCCCTGGTGCGCCTTGTCTACGGACGCCTCGACGCCGAGCACACGCCTCAGTCGGTCAAAGCCGACGGGGTCGATCTCGACGCGTTGCGGTCCGTCTTCCCGGGCTTCTGAACAGTCAAGCGCTCTGCTGGCGCGTCTGACCACTGCGGGACAGCACCGCGACCGCGATGACGATCAGCACCGTGGATCCGATGCTGACGGCGCCCGAGCCGAGATTCAGACCGCCACGCGCGTGCGAGACCCCGAGCCAATCGGCGTATGAGGCGCCGAGCGGCCGGGTGAGGATGTACGCGAACCAGAAAGCGACGATCGCGTTCAGTCCGAGCCATCGATGCGCCACGGCGGGGACCGCGATCAGGACGGTGAACGCCATGCCTGAGACGAGATATCCGAGGTGGAGCGTCGTCGCCGTCATGTCCCCCGCCGCGGTGCCGAGCGCGAAGGTGGCGATCACCGTCAGCCAGTAGAAGGTTTCGCGCCGACGCGTGGTGATGGAATGGATCGACAGCGTGTGCTCGCTCGAGTACCACGCGAGGAAGACGGCGATCAGCACGACCGTGAACGCGGCGGTCGAGACGACGTACGGAATCCCCAGCTCGATGTGGAGCGCGTCAGCGGCCATGGTGCCGAATACCGCGACCATGACGACGGCGAGCCAGTAGATCCAGGGGCGGTATCGTGGCGCCGCAAACTGGAGCGCAAGCGCGATCGCGAGACCCACGGCCCCGAGGGCTACCGCGACGACGGGCGCGAGCTGGTGCACGAGAGTGTCCGAAGTCGCCTCCCCCATGCCGGTCGTCAGCACCTTCGTCACCCAGAACCCCGCAGTGACATCCGGCACCTTGAGAAATTGGTCGCGACGCTCGGGTGCGGATCGGCGAAGATGCATGCCGTGCTGGAACTCAGTCACCTGACGAAGCGTTACGGCGATCTCCAGGCGCTGCGTGATCTCAGTTTCACGGTGCAGCCAGGCGAGATCTTCGGCTTTGTCGGCGCGAATGGCGCCGGCAAAACCACCACGATGCGAGTGGTGCTCGGGGTCCTCGACGCCGATTCCGGAAGCGTGGTGTGGGACGGATCACCGATCACCTTCGCGGCCAGACGGCGCATCGGATACATCCCCGAGGATCGCGGGCTCTATCCAAAGATGACCGTGATCGCGCAACTCGATTACTTCGCGCAACTGCATGGCCTCAAGAAGAAAGCGGCGCGCGATGCGTCCCTGGCACTGCTCGAACGCCTGGGGCTGGCCGATCGCGCGAAGAGCCAGCTGCAGAGCCTCAGTCACGGCAACCAGCAGCGCGTGCAACTCGCAGCTGCGCTGGTCTTCTCGCCCGATCTGCTCATCCTCGACGAGCCGTTCGCCGGGCTCGATCCGGTTGCGGTCGACTCGATGACCGAAGTGTTGCGAGAGGAAGCCGATTCGGGAAAGCCGGTCGTGCTCTCGAGCCACCAGCTCGACATCGTCGAACGCGTCTGCGATCGCGTGGGGATCATCAACCACGGACAGATGGTCGCCCTGGGGACGGTCGACGAGCTCACTGCGCGGGGACCGTTGCGCTACTGGGTCGACGCCCCAAGCGCCGGTGCCGGCTGGTTCAGCAGCGTCCCCGGGACGTCGCTCGTCGAGCAGGACGGCTCGCGTTGGTTGCTCCAGCTCGATGACGGCACAGACGACCAGACGGTGCTCCGCGCCGCACTCGCCACCGGCCCGGTGCAGGAGTTCCGTCGTGATCGACCGGCGTTGACCCAGTTGTTCCGAGACGTCATGAGTGGGAAGGCAATCGATGAATAGTCAGGCGTTGATCCGGGTGATCGCAATGCGTGAGTTCATGTCTCGCATTCGCACGCGGGTGTTTGCGATCACCACGGTGCTGACGATCGTCGGGATCGGTGCGTACATCCTGCTGCAGGCGTACGTGTTCAACAAATCGGCGACGTCACTGGAAGTCGGGTTTGTCGGCTCTGCGCAGTCGATCTCCGCGCCCGTGCGGGCCGAGGCCGCTGCGGCCGGCGAGACAATCAACGTCCACCCCTACGCATCGCTTGCGGCCGGTACGGCGGATCTGCAGAGCGGCACGCTTGACGCCCTGGTCAGCGGATCCGGAGCCAGCACCGTCATGGCTGTGCAGTCGACCGTCGACCCGACACTGGAAACAGCGCTCAACGATCAGACGCGCCAGCAGGTATTGACGCAGTATCTGACACAGCACAATCTTCCCCCGAGCGACGTCCTGGGCCAGCTGAATTTCTCGGTGGCCATCGATGAGCTTTCGCCTGTCAATGCAGCCCGGATCCAGCAGATCGTGATAGGCCTCCTCGTAGCTGGAGTTCCTCTACGTCACGATGGTCATCTACGGGCAACTGGTGGCGGCAGGAGTGATCGAGGAGAAGTCGAACCGCATCGTTGAGATTCTGCTTGCGACGGTTCGGCCATGGCAGCTCATGCTGGGCAAGATCATCGGCATCGGTCTCATCGCGCTCTTGCAGGTCGTGCTTGTCGCCGGCACTGCCCTGGTGCTCGCGAGTGCGACCAAGCTGGTCTCGATCCCAACACTCGGCGTCGACGTCGTCATCAGCGGCATCGTCTGGTTCGTGCTGGGATATCTGATGTACGCCCTGCTGTACGCGGCTGTCGGCTCGATGGTGTCGCGGCAGGAGGACGTGGCCAGCGTGGCGATGCCGGTGACCCTTCTGCTGGTCGCGGGATGGATCCTCGCGCTCACCGTCGCCGCACCGTCGCCCACAGCCGTGGGGACCACCGTGCTTTCGTTCATCCCGGTGTTCTCGCCAGTCCTCATGCCCGTGCGCATCGCGGCCGGGGTGGCACCGTTCTGGCAGGTCGTGATCAGCGTCGTGCTCGTGCTCGGAACCATCGTTCTTTTTGCGGCGCTCGCCGGGCGCATCTACCGCAACTCGGTGCTGCGACTGGGTGGCCGGGTCAAGTTCAGTGACGCGCTCGGCCTTCCACCTCCACCCGCTTCGCCCGTCCGATACGGTGGTTCGTAGCGCTATGTGAGCTTGTCGCCGGACGGTTCGCCGAGCGAGAGCGGCGCTACGGCGATGCGATCGCGCCCATCGCGCTTGGCCCGGTACATGGCGTGATCCGCCGCCGCGACGACATCGTCGAGCTCCTGCCCGTGATCCGGGAACACTGCGACACCGATGGAGGCGGTCACGCGCTTGACGTCTGACGCCGGCGGTCGCAATTCCGCAATCGCACTTTGCAGCGCCTGCGCAACTCGCATGGCCCCCTCGACCGTCGAGTTCGTGAGCACGATCAGAAACTCCTCGCCGCCGTAGCGGACTGCGTAGTCGCTGTCGCGCACGACACGCCTGATCGTCCGCGCCACTGCGCGCAGCACTGAATCGCCGGCAGCGTGTCCGGCGCTGTCGTTGACCTGCTTGAAGTGGTCGAGGTCCATCAGCAGGACGCCGACACCCGTGCCGGTCCGCAGGCTCTGCGACATGACGCGCGGCCCCATGTCGCGCCACCAGCGAATGTTGAAGAGTCCGGTCAACGCATCGGTGAGCGCGCGGCGTTCGAGCTCGCCGTACATCTGGGCATTGCCCCATGCCGCCGCCGTGACGAAGCCGAGGAGCGCGCAACGCTCGAGATCCTCTTCAGAGAACGCATCGAGACCGTCACGCCAGACGTCGACGATGCCGAGGCGCTGGTCACCGGCAACAAGCGGGATCGCCAGCAGCGATTCCGGCTCGCGCGCAGTGCCGGGGATGGTCGAGGCTGCCGGATGCGAGTCGGTGTCGGCGCACCGATACGGCTGACCGCGCGCGAACGCCCATCCGGTGATGCCCTCGTTGAGAGACACCTCGATGTCGAGGAACCCCTGCGTTCCCGCGCCCGCAAGAACGCGCGGGCGGAAGCGGTGACGCTCCCAGTCAGCCTCGAAGATGGCAAGCCGGTCGACCATCATCAGTCCGGCGATGCGATCGGCGGCGATCTCGAGGATGCGGTCGGGGTTGTGCTCCGCCTGAAGCGTACGTGCGGCATCGACGAGAAAGCGCGCGAACCCCCGATCGTCCATCGGGCCCGTCCCCGCAAGCGGGAGGGGTGCCAGCTCGATCGGCGCGCTCAGCGTGTCGCCACGCTCGCGGAAGACGCGCACCTCGCGCCGCTGGAACCAGGCCACCGGCACCACCTCGTCGGTGGACTCCGCAAGCGCCGGGTCGACGACGAGCGGGTGCGCGAGATGCGGGCCGACACCGTACTGCACGCCGAGATCAGCGACCGCCGACGCCGTCGCCTTGCTGTCGATGCCGCGCGCGACGATGCGGCCGCCAAGCCGGCCCACGAACACGACGGCAGCGGCGAGATGGGCCTTTGCGACCTCGCTTTCCGCCAACCGGCTTGGAACACAGGCATCCAGAAACACGAAATCGGGCCTGAGCTCAGCAATGAGGCGGCGATCCAGGGTCGGCGACATCACCTTGTCGATGGCGAGCAGAAAGCCGAGATCACGAAGCTCGCGCAGCCGTCGAAGGCCGGCATCATCGACGTCGGTCTCGGCCTCACTCTCGACCATCCACGCGAGTTCAGCGGGGTTCACGCCATGGCGCTCAGCGAGGCCCGCTAGATCGAGATCCTCCGCTGCGAGCGCTTCGCGGGACAGGGAGACCAGGAGCACGGCGGGACCGGTGTGCTGGGCGAGCGTGAGCGCAGCGCTGATCGCGTGCAGCGGCGTCAGTCCGGACGGGCGTGGCAGCGCCTCGTACCCCAGATCGACGCGGTCAATCAGGTCGATGACGGGCTGCAGGGCAACACCCGGTCCTGCCGTTTTTGCGGCACGGTCGGTTGCTGCGCTGCCCATAACTGCGGCTTTCAAGCTATTCCTCACATTGGTTTCCTGATCGGCACCGTTCCCCGGTCGAGCACGTCACACATTGGCACCGAGCATCCGACGAATCGGTGTCGATCGCCTGTCCGAATCCACGTGCGCTGCTGGTCGCCGCCCGAGGGGAGCGCCGGCGCACGCACAGCACGTTCCACTCCTGACGGAGGAGCGGGACGCCGCCTGCCGGCGGTGGTTGCGGCGTCCACGTCTCGCTCCGATCTCATCTGGGATGCTCGCGGTTCAGCGGCACACCCCGTCTGTTCCAAAGGTTCTAGTGCACGTGCACCAGTGCTTGCGTCGTGTCGTCCAACGGCGCCGCATGCACCACCACCGACGCAGTCCCCAACGTGAGACTCGCGACGATGATCACTACCCCCAGCCTGACCCAGCGACTCAGCCTACCCATGACAATCCTCCTCAGGACGGTTCCCCTTTGACGGTAGGGAGATTGTCTTAAGACCAGTGCGACGCAGCGCCATCCCAAGCGGTGACGGGGTGGTAACGCGGACCGTCGCAATTGGCGCGATGCTTCGGCCAGAACGTGATCCCACATGCCGGACATCTATTGATGACACCCTGCGACAGGCTTGTCATCGGGTCCGCCGGCGGCGCATCCGATCCTGCGACGAGATGCAAGAGGAGAACACGTACGCATACTCGTCGCGCCGCGCGTTGCGGACGCTCTCGGACCTGAGCCGGAGCATGGCCCGCGCCGAGACACGCGACGAGCTGCTCGAGCTCACCGGCGGATGTCTGCGCGACCTCGGGTTTCGCAGCTACCTCGCCGAGCTCGATGGTGATCGTGTCCGGCTGACGGCGGATCGAATCGAGACGGAATCGCTCGCGCGTGTCGAGACGATCCTGGGTCAGCCGCTTTCGACCCTGAACATTCGAACCAGCGCGATCCCGTGCATCCACACGGCTGCCACGAGGCGCTCACCGGCCACCACCGGCGACCTCTCTGCCTCGCTCATGAGCCTCGTCCCCCACCTCTCGGCAGGCGAGCGCGCGGCGTTGCGTCTCGAGATCGGCTCCGGCCCGTTCACGGCAGTGCCCGTGGAACGCGGCGACGAACTGCTCGGCGTGCTCGTCACGTGGCGAAACGGAGCCGGAGGTCATGATGCATTGCCGTTCCTGCAGGTCGTGGCTGCACAGCTCGGCCCTGCTTGGCGCCGAACCGGCGGCGCGTTTCACGCCGATGCGACGCTCGCCGACGAGACTGGAACGACGCCGGATATCGTCCGCGCGCTGATCAACGCAGGCGGTATCCGCCCCGCCATGCAGCCGATCGTCCGTCTGCTCGACGGCGTGACCCTTGGGTACGAATCGCTCTGCCGCATCAACCCGGGGTCGGGTCCGCAGGTCCCGAGTGCCCTCTTCGACGCGGCGGGCAGTTCGATGGAGAAGGAACTTGACGAGGCCTGCATCCGCGCCGGCCTCGAGGGGAGCATTCACACGCTGCCCGCGACGCTGTTTCTCAACGTGATGCTGCCCACACTCGCGCAGCGGAACGCCGCCGTTCGCATCACGCAATTCGCGGAGGACGCGGGAGTCGATCCCGAACACGTCGTCCTCGAGATCAGCGAGCGCGTCCCGGTTCCGAACGTCGCCCGATTACGGCGGGTCGTCGCGGACCTGCGCTCTCGAGGGTTCCGCATCGCGATCGACGACGCGGGCGCCGGACACGCGAGCATGCTCGTGATCGCGGAGGTGCGCCCGGACTTCATCAAGATCGATCGCGACCTGATCTGCGGCGTCCACTCCAGTGACTCGCGGCGCGCGCTTGTCGTCTCGATGCTCTCCTTCGGGACGCACATCAACGCCCGGATCATCGCCGAGGGCGTCGAGACCGAAGCGGACCTCAAGAGCCTCATGGATCTCGGCGTCCAGTTCGGTCAGGGCAACGTGCTCTGCGAGCCGGTGATCCTCGGCGAGCCGGCCGTCCGGGGAGCGACCACCGTGACGGCGTCCTGGTTCGCCGCGCGCCGGGTCGACAGTTTCCAGGCGAGCGTCGAATCAGTGCCGAGCCACGAGCCGCCGCGCCGGCGGCCACATCCCGCATTGCCGGCGCCGGAGAGCCTGCCGCACGCGCTGAGTCGCGCTGCGCTGGCGCTCCAGGCCGAGCACGACCCGCAGCGGATCCTGGCGGCAATCGCAGAGCAGCTCCAACGCGTGGTCCCGGTGGACGATCTGTCGATCTACGAGGCGGACCACAACCAGCATCGCTTCGTTGCGGCGTTCGCAACCGGTCGTCAGGCCGCCGAGATCATGGCGGACGTGTTCTCGCTCTCGGTCGGCGTCAACGGGTGGGCGTTCGCCCTTGGCACCCCACAGAACCTCGGCAACGCCGGTGCGCACCCCGCTGCCGCGGCGGTGCCGAACACGCCGTTCGAGCACGAGTCGCTGCTGCTCATCCCACTCCTCGCCGGCGATCACAAGCTCGGGATGCTCAACTGCAGACGCATGGGCCTCAATCGATTCACCGATGAGGACCTGGAAACCGCAACGCTCTTTGCGCACACCGCCGCGATGGCCTGGCACAACGCCCAGCTGTACCAGGAGCTTGCGCGGCGCGCGTCCACCGACGGGCTCACCGGTCTGTACAACAGCCGGTGGCTTCGCGAGGCGGGCGAGTCCGAGATCGCGGAATCAAAGCGGCGTGGCATGCCGCTCAGCGTGGTCCTCGTCGACCTCGATCACTTCAAGGCCATCAACGACACTGGCGGGCACGCCGCCGGTGACGCCGTCCTGCAGCGTGTCGCCACCGAGCTGCGTCGCATCACGCGCGCCGGCGACTCCGCGGTTCGCCTCGGCGGCGAAGAGTTCATCCTGGTGCTGAGAGATGCCGAAGCGAGTGGCGCCACAAGGGTTGCCGGCGAACTCCGACGTGCGTTGCGCAATGTGCCGATCCCAGTGGCGTGCACCGGTATCAACCACATCACCGCTTCGATCGGCATCGCCAGCTTTCCCGAGCAGGGCACACGCCTCGAAGATCTGATCCGGGCCGCTGATGTCGCGATGTACCAGGCCAAGCGCGGAGGGCGGGACCAGGTGAAGCTCTCGCTGGTACACCTGACGCCCGAGCCGGAGCTCGCTCGACAGGACGCGATCGCCTGACCGCTCCTGTCGTGAGCACGGGAATCTGCCCGGCATCCCCGCTCGGATACCGTGACCGCGGCCATGACCCTTCCCGTTTCGCCGCTGTCCGCCATGGCTTCGGCGGTGACTCTCGGGATCGCCGACTTCACGGGAGGCTTTGCGGGCCGCCGGAGTAGCGCGCCGAGCGTGGCGATCGCGGTTGAGTTGGTCGGCCTGGTGGCGTTGCCGCTGGCCTTCGTCCTGCTGCCCCATGGCTGGGATGCGCGGGCTGCGGCCGAGGCGTTCAGCGGCGGGCTGATCGGAGGATTCGGGCTCGTCGCGTTCTATCGCGCGATGTCGCTCAACCTCATCGGCGTCGTCGCTCCGATCACCGGATTCGTTGCCGCGGCACTCCCGGTCACGGTCGGCATCATCGGCGGCGACCACCTCGAGGTCTGGCAGGTGGTCGGTATCGCCGTCGGGCTCGGCGCGTTGGTGCTCATCAACGGACCCAGCAGAGACGTCGCCGGCAACGCGCGTCTCGGGGTGACGCTGGCCCTGTTCGCGGGCGTCGCGTTCGGAGTGTTCTTCATCCTTTTCCACGAAGCGAGCCAGGACGGCGTGACTGCGTTCGTGTCCGGCCGTTTCGGATCGGCGTTCGCCTCACTCATCACGGCGCTCGTGACCGGGACGTCTCCGGTGATCCGCCGGAGCGCGCTTCGCATCATCGCGATCGGGGGAGTCTTCGACGGCACCGGCGTGGTGCTCTACCTGTACGCCACGCATACCGGGCTGCTGTCGGTGAGCGCGTTGCTGACATCGTTCTATCCGGCGTTCACCGTTCTCTGCGCACGGATCTTCACGCACGAACGCATGACACCGCTGCAGTCGGCCGGCGCCGGCCTGGCGATCGTCGCGATAGCGCTGATCGCTATTCCCTGAGCGACGGACGAGCCTGCGTCGCGTCGAACGCGCGACGGATGAACGCCACCTCCAGGTGCAGCAGATTCTCGGCGATCGTCTCGTCGTTCGCCATGTGCGTCGCACCGGTCAGCGGGAGGACGGTGTGCTCGCGACCCGCAGCCAGCAGGGCCGTGGACAGGCGGAGGGTGTGCGCGACGACGACGTTGTCATCGCTGAGACCGTGGATGAGCATGAGCGGGCGCGTGAGCTTCGCGGCATCGTCGACGAGCGACACGGCCGCATAGTTTGCGGGCTCGACGCGCGGATCCCCGAGGTAGCGCTCCGTGTAGTGCGTGTCGTAGAGCTGATCGTCCGTGACCGGCGCGCCCGCGATGCCGACATGGAAGACATCCGGGCGTCGGATGACGGCGAGTCCGGCAAGAAAACCGCCGAATGACCAGCCGCGGATTGCGACGCGCGTGAGGTCGAGGTCGGGCCACAGCTCGGCCGCTGCATGGAGCGCGTCGACCTGGTCTTCGAGCACTGGCGCTGCAAAATCGCCGCGCACCGAGCGGTCCCACTCGGGTCCGCGCCCGGGCGTACCGCGGCCATCGACCACGAGCACCGCGAATCCCTGGTTGGCGAACCACTGCAACTCGAGAAACCCACTCGCAGTCGACATCACGCGTTGGTGGGCGGGTCCACCGTACGGATCGAGGAGCACGGGGAGCTTGCCGGTGCCGGGTTCGTGGCCTTCTGGAAAAAGGATCGCGGCCTCGAGATTGCGCGCTCCAAGCGTCTGCAATCGCACGTTGAGCGAAATGTCGGGAGTCGCGGCGAGCAACTCGATCTCCCCCACCTGACGGCCGTCGCGGTGAATGGACACATGCACGCCGGTGCGTTCGAGATCGCGCGTCGCGAGGACCGTTGTGCCGCCTGCGCGTCGCGCGCGCCACACGCCGGATGCGATACCCGCGGGAAGCATCTGGGTCACGCCATCCGCGCGCGACCACGTGTAGACGCCGACCTCGGTTGGTGTTGCAGAAGCACGGAACATGACCACGTCGCCGTCGACGCCTGCGACATCGCGCACCTGGAGATCTGTTGCCGTGACAACGTCATCGCCGATGACGAGTCGCTTCGCACCGTCGCGATCGACAGTCCACACGAGCGTGCCGTCTGCCAACCTCGCGGGAACGCCACCGACGATGTCGATCCAGTCCGCGTCGGTGTCCTCGCGAACAAGCGAGGTGGCGCCGGATGTTGTGTCCACCTCGAGGATGCGCATCGTTCGCTGATCGCGGCTCTGCACCACGATGAGCAAGCCATGGTCCGACCAGTCGACTGTGGTCACGTACTCGAACGCGACGCGATCCCATTGCACGTCGATGCGATTGCCGCCACTCACGTCGACGATGTGGAGCGTCACGTCGGCGTTGTCGGTGCCCGCTGCGGGATACGGCACGGCAACCGGTGGACGGTCTGGGTTCGCGGGGTCCGCGATGTACCAGCGACGCACCCGCGTGACATCGACACGCGCGACGAGCAGGTGCGCTCCGTCCGGTGACCACCAGTACCCGCTCTGCCGTCCCATCTCTTCGGCGGCGACGAATTCGGCGAGACCGTACGTGACATCGTCGTTCTCCGGGCTTGCGAGCACGCGGCCGTCGGTACCGTCGGTCGGGACGATGTGCAGAGCACCGGCTTCGACATAGGCGACCTGTGTGCCTCTCGGGTCGATGCGTGGATCGATCGCCCGGCCACTCGCCGGCAACTCGGTCGTTGTTCCAGTGGACAGATCCGTGACATAGATTCCGCCGGTGAGGTCGAAGGCTGCACGCGCGAACCGCTGGTCGGTGGAATACCGAACGATCCCTCCGGAGGACTCGCGTGCGCGTTCGCGCCTCATGCGCTCCTCTGCAGGAACCTCCGCGCCGTCGTGGTGCCGCAGCGCGGACGGATCGACGATCAGCGTCTCCTGTCCGCTGTCCACGTCGAACTGCCAGAGACACGTCAGCGGATCGGTGCTGCCACGCGTGCGGAGGAACAGCACCCGCCGTCCATCCGGAGCGATGGCAAAGTCTCGTGGGGCTCCGAGGCTGAAACGGCGGGTCCGCGCCTGCTGTCGGGGAAAACTCGTCTCGCTCACCGCGTGATGGTCGCGCAGTGGCGCCCCGGTCTGTTGCCCCCAATCAGGGGATCGTCAGGACAAGAGCGCCCTGCACGTCGCCGGCGCGCAGCCTGGAGAGCGCGACATTCGCCTGGTCGAGCGGCAGCGTCTCCACCGCGGCGTGCACCGGGATCTGATGCGCGAGCGCGAGAAATTCGCTGCCGTCCAGGCGGGTCAGATTGGCGACCGAGCGGAGCGTTCGCTCACCCCAGAGCAGGTCGTACGAGAACGCCGGGATCTCGCTCATATGGATGCCGGCGCACACCACGGTTCCGCCTTTCCGGACAGCTCCGAGCGCGAGCGGCACGAGCGCACCCACTGGCGCGAAGATGATCGCCGCGTCGAGTTGTTCGGGGAGTGGCTCGTCGGTGCCGCCGGCCCACTCCGCACCCAGATGGAGTGCGAATTGCCGGCTCGCGACATCGCCAGGTCGCGTGATCGCGAACACGCGGCGCCCCTGAAACTTCGCGACCTGCGCGACCAGGTGCGCAGATGCCCCAAATCCATACAGGCCTAGGCGAAGTCCTTCGCCTGCCATCCTGAGCGAGCGGTACCCGATCAGCCCCGCGCAGAGCAACGGTGCTGCCTCGATGTCGCTGAACGAGCGGTCGATCGGGAAGCAGAATCGCGAGTCGGCGACAGTGTACTCGGCGTAGCCGCCATCGATGTCGTACCCGGTGAATCGCGCCTTGTCGCAGAGATTCTCGCGGCCCGTCGTGCAGAACTCGCATACCCCGCACGTCCAGCCGAGCCAGGGGACGCCGACACGATCGCCGGCGCGAATCGTCTCGACTGCGGCTCCAACTTCGACCACCTCGCCCACCACCTGATGGCCGGGAATGAGCGGCAGCTTGGGGTGCTGTAGCTCCCCGTCGACGACGTGCAGGTCGGTGCGGCACAGACCGCAGGCCCCCACTTTCACGAGCACCTGACCCGTACCCGGCGACGGGTCCGCCACCTCGACGCTGCGAAGCGGCTGTCCGGGCGCATCGAACAGCATCGCGCGCATCGGCACATCGTAGTGCTGGAACGGCGTTTGACGTTACCCGGCTGTGACGTTGACGCGGCGTTCGGGCCCGTTCCCTTGGGAAATACTGTCGGCGTGGAACCGCAGGCGGCGATGGTTGCGCTGAGTCCGCGTGCGGTCAGCCAGGTGAGTCCCGATCGCGACACGCCGATCGATCACGAGCAGGCCAGGCGACGGCGCCTGCACCGGCGTCTCTGGATCGGTGGCTTCGCGATCGTGGGGCTGCTGGTGGTGCTGCGCAACCTCGTCGACCTCTCCGGATCGCCGCCCGGCATGTACGTCGACGAAAGCTCGATCGGCTACAACGCCTGGACGATCGCTCACTACGGCGTGGATGAGCACGGGATCCACTTCCCGCTCTTCTTCGAGGCGTTCGGCGAATACAAGAACCCGATCTACGTCTACAGCGTCGCGGCACTGGCCCGCTTCTTCCCCATGACGGTGACGCTGGAACGCCTCCCCGCCGCGTTCTTTGGGCTGGCGGTGGTGGCATTCCTGACCGCCGCCACCTGGCGCATGACTCGATCGCGCGCCTTCACATTCGGAACGCTGGTGCTGACTGCCCTCACCCCGTGGCTGGTGATCGAGAGCCGCGTCGGGTTCGAGACCATTTCGTGGGTCGCGCTGCTCTCCGGTGCCCTCTGGTGCCTTTCGGACCGAAGACCGACCCCGCGCCAGTTCGGCTTTGCAGGCGTCTTTCTCGCCTTCGCCATTTACGGATACACGACGGCGCGTCTCGAGGTGGGGCTGATCGCCATCGCCGTATGCCTCGCATGGGGCATCAAGCGAACACCCGGGTGGTGGCGGCTGCTCGTGCCGGTGGCGCTTGGCTATGTGGTCCTTGCCGCGTACGCGTTGCTCAATCCAGGAGCGCTGACGGCGCGTTTCGACTACCTCAACATCTGGGCCGACGGTGCCTCGATCAGCGTCGTCATCGGCCGTTTTGTGACCAACTACTTCACCGAGATCGGCCCTCGTTTCCTCTTTCTCTCGGGTGACGCAAACCCCCGGCAGAACACGCAAATCGCGGGCATGCTGCTCTGGGTGATGGCGCCGCTCCTGATCGCCGGCATCATGGTCTGCTGGGAGCGGCGAGGTGAGCCGCTCATCCGGTTCCTGGTGTTGTGCATCATCTTCGCGCCGATCGCCGGCGCCCTCACGTTCATCGGCAGCGGACATGCACTTCGCGCATCGGGGATGCTGCCGTTCCTCGTGCTGCTCGCAGTGCTCGGCGCGGATGGCATCCGGCGTGCGCTGTCGACACGGATCGGGCTCGCGCGTGCGGTCACCGGCGCGCTTGCCGCTGGGCTCGTGGCCCAGGGTGCTTACGTGATGCTCGACCTGTACACCGCGTACCCGTCGCTCGCCGCGCCGGCGTTTGACACCGGCGAGATCGCGGCCATCACCGTCGCGCACAACGACGCGAACGGTCACCGCGTGTACCTGTCGGCGACCATGGATCCCCCGTATATCGACGCGTTCTTCGCGTTCCTTCCACCGCCTCCTTCGCGCGACGTCACGGACGACGCGACCCCAGGCCTCGCCGAACTCGACATGCAAGTGATCGCACCTGGAATCGCCGAGCAGGAGGCATCACCGGGCGACATGCTTGTGCTTGCGCAGACCGATCCTCCACCGCCTTCCGGGTGGGATCTCGTCGCCGTTGAGCGTGCGCCCGCAGACCCGCTCGACGCGTCCACGCCGACGCCGGTGCTTGAGTCCGTCTACCGTCTTGGGTGACGGCGGGCAATTCGCTAGACCGTCGGCGAGACCTGTGTTTTCGACCGGCGGTCGATCCAGCGGTCGAGGGCAGCTACGGCAATGACGGCGATGGGAAGCGCGAGGATCGGCAAACCCAACTGCGTCACGAAGCCGATGAAGAACCCGATGACGGCGCCAACCTCCGCCACCGTTCGCCGGTTTCGAACGCCCGCCAGCGCGGCCAGCGACAGAGCGAGACCCCCGCAAGCTACGGCGGCTGCCATCTCGGCAAACAACGTCAGCCCGACCATCTCTGTCCCCCGTACGAACTCGGTCGGGCGCGATGGTCCCACTTGGCCAGACCGGATTGCAACCAGGCCTGCCGTGCGGCGTTGGGGGTGTCAGACCGCCCTGCGGAGCCCGTACAAACGTTCTAAACTCGTGCCCATGCCTGACATCGACGACCACGGCCGTCCCGAGCCGCCGGTGGCGGCCAACGAGGCCGACACACTGATCGGCTTCCTCGAATACCAGCGCGCGACGCTGGCCTGGAAGACCGCTGGGCTGGACGCGGCGGGGCTCGCGACGTCGGTCGCCGCCTCGTCGATGACCCTCGGCGGCATGCTCAAGCATCTCGCGCTGGTCGAGGATGGGTGGTTCACACAGGCGCTGCGCGGGAAGAAGCCGTCCTCGCCCTGGGACACGGTGGACTGGGATGCCGACCCCGACTGGGAGTGGCATTCGGCCGCGGACGACACTCCGGATCAGCTGCGCGCGATCTGGCAGGAGAACGTGGACCGTTCGCGCGAGTGCGTGACCGAAGCGCTGGCCGCCGGCGACCTGGGGCAGCCGGGGACGCGGACCTGGGAAGACGGCCGTACGCCGACCATGCGCTGGATCCTGACGCACATGATCGAGGAATACGCCCGTCACAACGGCCACGCCGACCTCATCCGCAAGTCGATCGACGGCCAGACCGGCGAGTAACGGGCCACATGCCCGGGTAACGCAGTGATGCAGCAGCGCCAGCTCGGCAGCAGCGGGCTCGAAGTCGCGGAAGTGGGGCTTGGCTGTATGGGCATGAACTATCACCGCGGTCCGACCCCAGACCGCAGGGACATGGTCATGCTGCTGCACGCGGCTGTCGAGCGCGGAGTCACCTTCTTCGACACCGCCGAGGGGTATGGCCCTTTCACCAACGAGGAACTTGTCGGCGAGGCGCTGCAGCCGTTTCGGCTTGAGGTCACCATCGCCACGAAGTTCGGTCACGACCTTGCTCCTGGAGGCTCGGGTGGCCTCAACAGTCGCCCGGAACACATCCGCGAGGTGGCCGACGGCTCGCTGAAGCGCCTACGGGTCGAGGCGATCGATCTCTTCTATCAGCACCGGGTTGATCCCAACGTTCCGATCGAGGAGGTGGCCGGAGCGGTGAGGGACCTCATCGTCGAAGGCAAGGTCAAATATTTCGGGCTGTCCGAACCAGGTCCCGAGACCATCCGCCGCGCGCACGCGGTCCAGCCGGTGGCCGCCGTGCAGAGCGAGTACTCCCTCTGGTGGCGCCTCCCGGAAGCCGAGGTGTTGCCCGTCTGCGAGGAGCTCGGAATCGGCTTCGTCCCGTACAGCCCGCTGGGCCGTGGTTTCCTCACCGGCTTGATCGACGAGACGACGACATTCGGCGGCAACGACAATCGCGGCACGTTGCCGCGGTTCACTCCGGAGGCCCGAAAGGCAAATCGCCCTGTGGTCGACATGTTGACGAAGCTCGGCGCGCAGAAACAGGCGACTGCGGCACAGATCGCGCTGGCGTGGTTGCTGGCGCAGAAACCATGGATCGTGCCCATACCCGGCACCACCAAGCTCCACCGTCTCGAAGAGAACATCGCCGCTGCCGCAATCGAGTTCACACCGACCGAGCTGGAGGATATCGACGCAACCGTTGCCACGATCCCGGTTGCAGGTGACCGTTATCCGCGGAGCGAAGCAGACCGCACCGGCCGGTAGGGCGGCTGCAACGCGCTGAACGAGGCACCAGCCCGACGGCTCCAAACGTCGGTCACCCTCTGCCTTGCGCTTTTCTCTAACAGTGTGAGATAGTTCGACGCATGGTAGCTAACTCAACTCGGGATAGATTGGCCGAACGCCGCGAGGCCGTCACGGCGGAGATCCTGGAAGCGGCCTGGGACGTCGCCCACTCCGAGGGCCTCGCGGGGCTGTCGCTGCGGGACGTGGCGCGCAGGATCGGGATGCGCCCGCCGTCGCTCTACTGGTACTTCGATTCGAAGCGCGCGATTTACGAAGCGATGTTCGTCCAGGGCAACCAACAGCTCCTTGCACGGCTGGCCGAGCAGCGCTGGCCGCGTGAACCGAGAGCGTTTCTGCGTCTGTGTGCGCGCGTCTTTGTCACGTTCAGCATGGAGGACATGCAGCGATATCAACTGCTGTTTCAGCGCACCATTCCCGGCTTCGAGCCGTCGGCCGACGCCTACGCGGTTGCCATGCAGGTCTTTGACGAGATGCGCGAGCGATTTGCGGCCGCGGGTCTCGGCGGCACCGAGGCTTTCGACATCTGGACGGCTCTCGTGAGCGGCCTCTCGGCACAGCAGAACGCCAATGACCCGGGCGGCGACAGGTGGCTTCGCCTGATCGACGACGTCGTTGACATGTACCTCGCACACACGATGAAAGCAACGAGCAGTCGAGCAAAAGGGAAGGCAACATGACAAGCGCACCGCCGGTGAGCGCCACCACGACGACGCAACCGAGCAACGCATCCGTTGATGTCGAAACGATTCCCAGGCTCGAACATCGGGAGGCGATGGCGCTTGCCGAGACCGAGTTTGCTCGCAGCGTTGCGTTGCTGGAACAACTGAGCCCGGCCGAATGGGTTCGGGCAACCGTCTGCTCCGACTGGAACGTGCAGGCGATGGTCGCGCATGTCGTGGGCATGGCCGAGGCGCAAGCGTCGTATCGGCAGTTCGCACACGATTTTCGAGTGGCGCGCAAGCGGAGCGGCGGCGCGATGATCGACGCCATGAACGCGTGTCAGGTGCGCGATCGCGCGGATCTGACACCCCGCCAGCTGACCGACCGGCTCGCGGGTGTCGCGGCAAAAGCTGTTCGGACCCGGCGCAGGAGCCCTGGGTTGATGCGACGCGTGGTGCGTCTTCGCCAGGACCCACCATTCGGCGCGGAGCGCTGGCAGTACGGTTTCCTGGTCGACACCATCTTCACGCGCGACACGTGGATGCATCGTCTCGATATCTCGCGCGCCACGGGACGAGACATGGAGGTGAGCGCTGCGCACGATGGCCGGCTTGTTGCCAACGTCGTCGCTGACTGGGCACACCGTCACGGCCGCCCGTTCACCCTCGTGCTGCGCGGGGCGGCGGGAGGACGGTGGCACTCCGGCGATGGCGGATCGCCCCTCGATCTCGACGCCCTCGACTTCTGCTGGACACTCGCAGGGCGCGCGCCCGGCCACGGATTGCTCACCACGCTGGTCCCCTTCTGAGGAGTGCACGCGCCGCCCGACCGAGCGACTGAATACCCCCTCGCCTAACAGGAGCAGCAATGCACACCTATCGAATCAACGAGCACGTCAGCGTGCTCAACGATCAGCTTGAAGTCCCGGGAATCGGGTTTCTTCCGGTCAATGCGTTCGTGTTGCACGCACGCGAACCAGTGGTCATCGACACGGGCCTGAGCCTGCCGGACCGCGACTTCGTCGCCACGCTCAGCGCCGTCATCGATCCGACGACTGTGCGGTGGGTCTTTCTCACGCACCCCGACCGCGATCACACGGGTGGGCTGTTCAAGCTGCTCGAAGCCGCGCCAGATGCCCGCCTCGTGACGACGTTCATCGGCCTGGGCCTCCTGTCCGCCGAACGGCAGGTGCCGCTCGACCGAGTGTACCTGTTGAATCCCGGCCAGCAACTCGAGGTCGGCGACCGGACGCTCCACGCCTTCCGTCCACCGCTGTTCGACAGTCCCGCAACCGTCGGCTTCCATGACGAGAAGTCGCGAACCTCTTTCACGTCCGACTGTTTCGGCGCGCCGATGGCAACCGCTGCACTCGCAAGCAGCGTCAACTCGCGCGACGTGCCGGCCGAAGCATTGCGAGGTGCGCAGTTGCTCTGGGCGGCAGTCGACAGTCCTTGGGTGCACAACGTCGACACCGGTCGCTACCTCGAAACCGTGCGCGCCCTCGCGGCCTTCGAAGCCGACGTCGTGCTCAGCACCCATCTCCCGCCCGCGATAGGAATCGGCACGCAACTGTTCGACATGCTGGCGGCCGCGCCCGTCACCAACCCATTTGTCGGCCCGGACCAGCAGGCGTTGCGCCACATGCTCGCCAGTTTCGAACCCGCCGCGGCGGCGGTCTGACGATGCTGCACATCAGGCGATTCGTCGGGATCGGTGCGTTCGCAGCAGCGGCGCTCATGGTCGTTGCCTGCGGCTCGACGAGCGCAACCACGTCGACCGGAACATCACAACAACCGGCATCGTCGACAGCCCCGACACAACAATCGTCGGCCGCAGCGACACCGGCTGTGCCGGTTGCGAGCGCGTGTGCGTTGATCACTGCGGGCGAGGCCTCGACAGCCCTCGGGCAGACCACCGATGCCGGAACTGCGAGCGGCAACGGCGGACAGTGCGCGTACACGGCGGCCGCCGGCAATCTCACCATCATCGCGACGCAATATCCCGACGGCTCGACCGCTGGTTCCTCATTCGACGGGACGCGGACCGCAGCGATGGGCGGGGTGCCGGGGTTCCAGGATGTGACCGGAATCGGCGATCGCGCCTTCCTCACGGCGACTGAACTCGTGGAGTTCGTCAAGGGCTCAGTCGTGGTCGTCATCCAGGCGCTCAGCAGCGGCAATCCGACGCCAGCCGTGATGACCACCCTGGGCAAAACTGCCGCGGGTCGCCTGTGAACTGAACAACCTTCAGTGAATTGCGCTAGGCACTGACGCGTTGCGACTTCGACCGGTACATCTCACGATCCGCGGATGCCAGCAACTCTTCAGTATCCGCCTGTCCGTTCCAGCCCGCGACGCCGATGCTGACACCGGTGGATAGCGGTGTCATCGCCTTGAGACGAAGCGCAAGCGCATCAGCCCACTCCTCGGTGGTGTCGGGAAGCACAACCGCAAATTCGTCGCCGCCGGTGCGACAGAGCAGATCGTTCGGGCGCAGTTGCGCCGACCAGGCCGCGGCTGCGGCTTGCAGGGCCCGGTCACCGGCGGCGTGTCCTTCAATGTCGTTGAGTTGCTTGAAACCATCGAGGTCGAGGAGGAGCACGGACAGCGGTGCGCCAAGGCGCCGCGCCCGCGACAGTTCCCTGTTCAGCTTGGCGTCCAGCGTTCTCCGGTTCGGCAGGCCTGTCAGTGAGTCCGTGGCCGCATGGACCTCCGCTTGCGCCTTGAGTTGCCGGAAGGATCGGAACATGGCGAACAGGACGACACCGGCACCGGCCATCGTGAGCCCGCGTCCGAGATACCAGCCAACGCTGTAGCGAGTTTCGGAAAAGTACGTCAGCATCAGATCGCAGAAGCAGATCAGGATCGCCGTCGTCGTCCACCGCTCCGGTCCGGTTCGATCCCGGAGCCCCCACCAGGCGATCAGCAGCGACGCGGCGACTACCGGTAAGGCCACCGGAGCCGTGATTTTGGTCATGAGGCTCGTGCTGGAGCCGATGATCAGGGTCGGCATCTCCCGTGCGAAGTGGACGCACAGCGCAACGATGAGCGCCGCACCTGCCACAACCGAGCCGGCAACCCGCCGGCACCGGACACGACGCAATGCCGGTGGGACGTTGCGTTGCACGCGGAGCGGCAGCGGTGCCCAGGCCAACGCGAGCAATGCGGGAAATCCGACGTGCCACCCGACGTACAACCACGGCGCCGTTGAGTGCACGGCGCCGAATGGCGGCACGCTGGATACGACGCCGGGGAAGGCGAGGGCATATCCCGACATCAGCACCATTGACCAGAGATATGCGCCCGGCCATCAAGAGCATCCGCAGCTCGCCGGTGTCGAGAAAGTTCGTGATGAGCAGGTACGTCGACATGAGGTCGAAGCACAGGACGACCGCGAGCAGTGCCGGAACAAAGCTGGTAGTCGGACCGAGCACGTGCCCCGCAAAGGGCACCACGGCGCCGGAGGCGAGGACGATCACTCCGCATGCAAGCAGCGGTCCGCCGGTGGCGCTCCTTCCCATCCGATATGTCATCGGAAGCGCCAGCGCGCTCACGCGAGCGGTCACCTTGCGAATCTCTGGCGCGCGAGCCAAAGGGACGTGGCAGTAGAAAGCGGGGCGCCCGCTACCGCGAATATGTCCCTTTCCACTGACGACACCCTGTCACCGTCACCAGATTGCGAGGGTCACGGCCGGGCAACGTTTGTTCACTTCTGGATCCTTGCGTCCGAGGCGAATTGCCTTGTTTTTCGCGAAAACGGCAACGAAAAGCCTATTCGACGTCTGTGGACCCACCTATTGTCACGCCGGTGCGACAGTTGGCAGCGTATGTGCGCTGCCGTACCGTGCGGTGCTGACAACGCTCCTAGGTTGCACAAGCCAAACAAGGCAATCGCCACACGAAATGGAGCGTTCATGACTGCACGTAGCCTGGTCACAAACGGCACATCCGCGACGATCCCCCCAGTGCCGCCGCACCAGCTTGACGATGCAGGAACCCTTGACGCCAACACGCTCCTGACAGTCCTCGCTGAGGTGGAACGTGGAGATTTCACGACACGGATGCCCGTCGTCTGGACTGGCGTCGCCGGCAAGGTCGCCGACGCGCTGAATCGGGTTATCGCTTCGAACGAGTCGCTCGAGCACGAACTCGCACGAGTGAGCCGCCTCGTTGGCAAGGAAGGCAAGCTGTCCCAGCGCGTGATGCTCGGCAGGTCGGGCGATGCATGGTCGGGTTGCGTGAATTCGGTCAATGACCTGCTCGACGATCTCGTCCGTCCTACCAAGGAAATGCAGCGTGTCATCGGCGCCGTAGCGGATGGTGACCTCAGCAAGAAGATCTCACTCGACGCACAGGGAGAGATGCTCGAGCTCAAGAACACCATCAACGCGATGGTGGATCAGCTCAACGGGTTCATCTCTGAAGTCACGCGTGTCGCTCGTGAGGTCGGTACCGAAGGCAAGCTGGGTCAGGCGGCGGCAGTGACGATCGAGGTGGGAGGCGTCTGGAAAGACCTCACCGACAACGTCAACATCATGGCGGACAACCTCACGGCGCAGGTTCGAAATATCGCTGATGTCACCACTGCCGTGGCAAACGGCGACCTCAGCCGAAAGATCACCGCCGATGTCAAAGGTGAGTTTCTCGAGCTGAGAAACACGGTCAACGCAATGGTCGATCAGCTCAACAGCTTCGCTGGTGAAGTCACTCGAGTCGCCCGCGAGGTCGGCGTCGAAGGCAAGCTCGGCGGCCAGGCGCAGTCCAAGGAAGTAGCGGGCGTCTGGAAGGATCTCACCGACAACGTCAACCAGCTGGCGGCCAATCTCACCAACCAGGTTCGCGCGATCTCTGACGTTGCCACCGCGGTGACCGAAGGCGATCTCACACGTCAGGTGAGTGTCGAGGCCAGCGGTGAAGTCGCTGTCCTGAAGGACAAGCTTAACGAGATGATCCGCAACCTCCGTGAGACCACGCGGGTCAACACCGAGCAGGACTGGTTGAAGACGAACCTCGAGCGCTTTACGCGGTTGCTCCAGGGTCAGCGAGATCTCGCCACCGTCTCCGACATGATCCTGTCCGAGCTGGCTCCGCTCGTGCTCGCGCAGCACGGTGTGCTGTACACGATGGGAACCGGTGCTTCGGGCGAGCAGGTGCTGGGATTCCAGGCCTCGTATGGATACGAGGAGCGCAAGCACCTCTCGAAGCGTTTCGCGGTGGGCGTTGAACTCGTCGGTCAGTGCGCCAAGGAAAAGCGGCGCATTCTCTTGACCGATGTACCCTCCGATTACATCAGGATCTCCTCGGGACTCGGCGATTCAACTCCGTTGAATATCATCGTGCTGCCGGTCCTTTTCGAGGGTTCCGTTCGAGCGGTGATCGAGCTCGCTTCGTTCAGCCGTTTCAGTGCAATCCATCAGGCATTTCTCGATCAGCTCACCGAGAGCATCGGGCTCGTCCTGAACACGATCGAAGCCAACACCCTCACGGAAACGCTCCTGAAGCAGTCGCAGTCGCAGGCGCAGGAATTGCAGGCGCAACAGGAGGAGCTGCGCTCATCCAACGAAGATCTCGGCACCCAGGCACGCCAGTTGGAAGAGAAGAACATCGAGGTAGAGCGCAAGAACGAGGAAGTCGAGATCTCCAAGCGTCAGGTCGAGGACAAGGCCGAGCAGCTCGCGATCTCGTCGAAGTACAAGTCCGAGTTCCTCGCCAGCATGTCGCACGAGCTGCGCACACCGCTCAACTCGCTGCTGATTCTTGCCGAGCAGTTGCGGGACAATCCAACCGGAAACCTCACGGTCAAGCAGGTCGAGTACGCGAGCATCATTCGCTCCTCCGGCTTGGATCTCCTCACACTGCTCAATGACATTCTTGATCTCGCCAAAGTCGAGTCGGGAACGGTGCGCATGGAGATGAGCCCGGTGGACATCGGGGACATCCGCGATTCGGTCACCCGTGACTATGCGCACGTCGCCGAGAGCAGGAAGCTTGGATTCAGTGTGACCGTTGATGACAACGTGCCGGCGATGATGACGACGGACCCGGATCGGTTGCGGCAGGTCCTCAAGAATCTCCTCTCCAACGCATTCAAGTTCACCCACCATGGCCGCGTGTCCTTGCAGATGCGCTACGCGACTGCAGGCTGGAGTCCGGGTCACGCAGGTCTCGACGATGCCGGAGCAGCGGTGGCGTTTGCCGTCAGCGACTCGGGTATCGGTATTGCGCCAGAGCAGCACAGGCAGATCTTCGAAGCGTTCGCGCAGGCGGATGGCGCGACGTCGCGGAGTTACGGCGGTACGGGCCTCGGCCTCTCCATCAGTCGCGAACTCGTGCAGCTCATGGGCGGAGAGATCACGCTCAGCTCATCCCCGGGGCAGGGCAGCGTCTTTACAGTGTTTCTGCCGGTTGGCGACCCGAACGTCGTGGGCGTGGTGCACGTTGCACCTGGACAGCCGCTGCAGCGGCGTCAGTCCGGACCAACGCCTGCGCGTCTCGCCCTCATGACACGCGCTCCGTCGCCGGCGCCCGCACCGAAGGTTGTTGTTGCGGCAGCGCCAGTTATTGACGTCGCCCCGGTAGTCGTAGCCCCTGAGGCGGCTGTGGCCGACGAGGAGGAATCTTCGGTTGCAGTCGCGCCACCGGAAGCCGCGGCCGTCGTGATGGCTCAGCCGGTTCCGGCCGTCATCGAAGTCGCAGAGGCGATACCGGCTGCTGAACTGCCCCCGCAGGTCGGATCGAGTGAGTTCACCGCTCTGGTCGTGGACGACGATGCGCGAAACGTGTTCGCGCTCACCGTCCTGCTCGAGCGCCACGGAATTACCGTCCTCGGCGCGTCCGGTGGCAGGGAGGCGATTGCGACGCTGCAGGAAACCGCCGGCATCGACATCGTCTTCATGGACATCATGATGCCGCTCATGGACGGGTACGACACGATGCGTGCACTCCGCTCGCAGCCCGAGTTCGCGGATCTGCCGATCATCGCCGTGACCGCCAAGGTTGGCGCCGACGAGGAAGGCCGGTGCAGCGCAGCCGGTGCATCGTCGTACGTGCCCAAGCCCATCGATACCGCAACCCTCAACGAAGCGGTGGCGCGCTGGCTGCCGCATTGGTTTGGGCCACTGGCGCCTATCAACTTGTCATGAGCGTCGAGGGCATTCCGGTCGTCGCTGACGGCGAACCCGGACGGCCCGACGCACACCTGCTCGATCGCCGGAACGAGGTCGACGACCTCGCGCAGTTTCTAGCGTCGTGGCAGCGAGTCACGGTGGCGCGCCTCAGCGGTGAAGCAGAGCAATCCGAGGTCCTGGACCACGGACTGCTCGCCCACGTCGCGGAGTTGCTTGGTGCCGAACAGATCCTCGTCAGCCTCGTCGAGCCCGGCGGTCTGCGCGTTGTCGATGGGTATCCGACTGTCGAGCCGGCGGCCGTCAAGGGCGAATCCCCGGGTGGACGTGCCGTTCGAAGCGGTGAGATCTTCATCGGCACCCTGGACGCGCGCGTGTGGGGAGAGACGACGCAGGCGTGGCGAGAAGCCACCGGGCTCGGGCCTGTCATGGCGATTCCGCTTGTCAGCGGGGGCCAGACTATTGGCGCCGTCACCGTCGCTCGGCTGGAAGGCAAATCGCAGTTCGAAACACTCGAGTGCGAACGTGCCCGAATCCTCGCGCCGCCGCTCGCTGGCGCTGTCGCCATCAGCAGCCTCTCCGACCAGTTGCGCGCGGTGAATCTCGCAGCAGAGAAAGAGCGCGAGCGTCTGGCCAGTAACCTGCGCCTCCTTCTTGACTCGGCGGGGGAAGGCATTTACGGGACCGACCGTGAAGGTCGATGCGCGTTCATGAACGCATCGGCGGCGATCGCGCTTCGGGTCGACGCGGAAGAGGTGCTCGGCGAAGTGCTCCATCCGCAATTTCATCGCACGCGGGCCGACGGGTCCTACTACGAGTCGGGCGCCGGTCCGATCTACAGCGTCCTGCGCGGCGACGGGAGCGTACGAGTCGCAACCGAGTTCATGTGGCGGATGGATGGGACCTCGTTTGCCGCCGAGTACTCGGTGTTTCCCACCATCGAGGACGAAACGGTGACCGGTGCCGTCGTGACGTTCAGCGACATCACCGCTCGTAAGCGGATCGAGAGCGATCTCGCCGCCGCCTCGGATCGGGCCCAGGAAGCCTCGCGGATGAAGTCGGAATTCCTGGCCAACATGAGCCACGAGATTCGCACGCCGATGAACGGCGTCATCGGCATGACTGCGCTGCTCCTCGAGACGCGGCTCGACGCCGAGCAGCGAGAGTACGCCGACACCATCGGATCCTCGGCGGAAGCGCTTTTGACGATCGTCAATGACATCCTCGACTTCTCGAAGATGGAAGCCGGAAAGATGGTCATCGAAATCGACGACTTCGACCTTCGGGCGGTGATCGACGACGCCGCGCTGCTTGTGGCGACGCGGGCGGCCGCCAAGGACCTCGAGCTCACGGTGATTCTCGATCAAGGCGCTGCGGTACTGCTGCGGGGCGATTCCGGGCGCATCCGCCAGGTACTCATCAACCTGCTCGGCAACGCCATCAAGTTCACCGAGGATGGCGAGGTTGTGCTACGCGCAAGCGTCACCCCACGTGACGACAATACCGCTGCGGTGCAGTTCGAGGTCACCGATACCGGCATCGGCGTCGATCTCGATCAGCAACCGAATCTGTTCGAAAGCTTTGTCCAGGGCGACGCTTCGAGCACGCGGCGAATGGGCGGAACCGGCCTCGGGCTCGCCATCTGCAAGCAACTGGTCGAACAGATGGGCGGCACGATCGGTGCGCGAAGTGAGGCATCAGGTGGGAGCACATTCTGGTTCACGCTGCGGCTCGAATGCTCGCCGGGAGTGAGCGTTTCGACGCCGACTGATGCAGTCGCGCTTCGCGATGTGCACGTCCTCATCGTCGATGACAACGGCACGGCGCGGACAATGCTCGACAAGACTCTGACAAGTTGGGGCGCGCGGGTCGAGGCCTTTGACGGCGCGGATGCGGCACTGCGACGGCTGGCCGGCGCAGCCGGTGGCGGTGACCCTTTCCGAATCGCTGTCATCGACCATCAGATGCCCGGCATCGACGGTGCCGAGCTTGTGCAGACCATCCGTCGCGACGCGACGTTGGCGCCCCTCGGTCTTGTCCTCCTGACATCGCCCACGACTGCACGTGGCGCCGCGAGCGCCCGGTCGGCTGGCTCCGACGCCATCTTGAGCAAGCCGCTGCGCATCGCGACGCTGGCGAGCTGTCTGAGCGCTGTGCTCGTCGATGCCGAGCGCACGGTCGCGGCCTCGAATGGTCAGAGCGCGGCGGTGGCGACCGCAACGACCGGAAGGAACGGCCGCATCCTTGTGGTGGACGACAACCGGGTGAACCAGCGGGTTGCGCAGCGGATGCTGGAAAAGCGAGGCCACACCGTGGACGTTGCCGACAACGGCGTTGAGGCGCTCATCGCTGTGGAACGGACGCAGTTCGACGCCGTGTTGATGGACCGTCAGATGCCCGAGATGGATGGACTCGAGGCAACGCGGATGATCCGCGCTCGCGAAGGCGTCGACCGGCACACGATCATCATTGCGATGACAGCCGGCGCGATGATCGGCGACGAGGAGGAGTGCCTCGCAGCCGGGATGGATGCGTACTTGAGCAAGCCGGTCAAGGCCGATGCGCTCGTCGCGATGATCGACCGATGGCTCACTCCCATCGTCTCCGTCGTCTGACGCTCCAGGGCGAAATCAGGACGCGGATGTCGCGGTGCGCATGTCGGCACGGCGGCGAATCGCGTCGTTGACGCGGGTCACCAGATCACGCGGCCTGAAGGGCTTGACCATGTAATCGTCAGCGTTCAGCGAGAACGCGGTGACCTTCCCGGTTGCCTCGGCGTCGCCGGTCAGCATCAGGATCGCCACGTGCGCGTTGCGGCGATCGGCGCGGATGATCCGGCACACTTCGAGACCGCTGATGCCCGGCAAGTTGATGTCGAGCACCACGCAGTCCGGAGCGAAGCGGCGCGTGATGCGAAGCGCGTCCTCTCCGCTGGACGCCTCCGCGACGGCCATGCCCACTGCTGCGAGGCTCGACCGCGCGAGAACGCGGACGTCTTCGACGTCATCGACGACCAGCACCCTCGTCTGGTGGAGTTGCTCGGGCGGTCCCGTCGCCGACGCTTCGTTGCCACTCCCCGTGGAGGCTTCCGCAAACAGTCGTGTGACGATCTCATCCGCAGTTTCCGGCGACGCGAAGTAGCTTCCCTGAGCCTCATCGCATCCGACCCGCCTGAGCGCTGCAGCCTGGTCGGCGGTCTCGACTCCGTCCGCGACAACTCGCAGGTCGAGTGCGTGTGCCATTGCCACCAGGGCCGCGACAATCGCGGACGCCTCCGACTCCGGGCCGAGTCCGTCGATGAGCGACTTGTCGATCTTGAGCTCATCGAGCAGGTAACGCGTGAGCGATGCGAGGGACGAGAAACCAGTGCCGAAGTTGTCGAGCGCCACGTGCATGCCGAGCGCTTTGAGTTCGCGAAGCGTGCTGATCGCGACTTCCGTGTCATGCAGCACGGTGCTCTCGGTCACTTCGAGACAGATGCTGCTCGGTGCCACACCCGCTGCGTTGATGATCGACCGGAACGTGTCGGCAAGTCCGGGTTCGAACTGGCGCATTGAGAGGTTCACTGCAACTCGGAGGGTGAACTCGCCCGTTGTCGCCCGCTGCCACGTGCTGGTATCGCGACAGGTCTGATCGAACGCCCACGCACCGATTGGAAAGATGAGACCCGACGCCTCGGCCAGAGGGATGAATTCGAGCGGCGGCACGACACCGCGCTCTGGGTTGTCCCAATGCAGCAGTGCCTCGACGCCGGTCATGCGACCGGTCGTCAGTGACATCTTTGGCTGGTACACAACACGAAACTCGTCGCGCATGAGGGCTTCGCGAAGCGCCAACTCGACATCCATCCGTCGGAGGCGCTGGGCACGCATGACGCCGGTGAACGTCTCGTGCCGGCCCGCGCCACGCTGCTTCGCCCGTCGCATCGCTGCCTCGGCCTCGCGGATGAGCGGCTCGGGATCACATGCCGGATCACGCGTGAGTGCGATCCCGATGCCGGCGCTGAGATTGATGGACTCTCCGGCAAGCTGCATCGAGGCGCCGAGGGTTGCTGCAATACGCTCGGCAACAATCTCGGCGGCATCGGCGTCCGCAATCGCCTCGCAGATGACGAGAAATCGATCGCCACCGAGGTGTCCGACCGTGTTCTTCGACCGCTGAGAACCGGAACGCGTTCGCAGGGATGTCTCAAGGCGCCTTGCGACCTCGATCAACACATCGTCGCCCGAATAGTCGCCGGACCGATCGCCGAACCGTGTCGCAATCTCGGCGAAATGATCAAGGTCAATCGCCAGCAACGCCAAAAGCCCCGCGTTCCTCGGGATGCGCGCGAGCGCATCCCGGGTCAGGTCAATGAACAGGCCCCGATTTGGGAGGTGGGTCAGAGGATCATGCCGGGCCTGAAATTCCAGTTGCGCTTCCCCGGGATCGGCGAATTCCGGCTGTCTCACCGTTGCATCGGGTGGGGCCCGAAGCTGGGCACGACTTGAAAGCGGCACTTGTCAGCTTCAGCCGTCTTCACATGTTTCATTCCTACGATTCGCCTCGCGCCGACCCGCGGCGTCCTTCCTTGCCAGCGACGTTGCGCTTCGGTCAACTGCTTCGAGACTACGGACCACTGTCAAATGGGTCGCGGCCGTAACTGCATCGACGCAGGACCGCGCAGACGCACACCGCGTTTGCGTCCGCGATACGCCACAGCATCGGTTCGCGGCGCTCTTGTTGGTACGCAAGCAGACCGAACTTAATTGCGCGGAGCCCGTTCCGACATCGGTGCGCGCGGCGAGCCATCCGCGAACGGGGATCAGAGTGTGCGCATGTCCCCACGCAAACGAATTGTCTCGATCGTCATTGCATCCACCGCGCTCATCGCGGTTGCATGGCCGGCCTCGGCGTTTGCCGCAACATCGCCGAGATTGGGCACCGCAGCGAATTTCACCGTCCTCGCCGGGTCGACGATCACCAATACTGGACCGACGGTCGTCACTGGCTCATTGGGCCTGGATCCTGGGAGTGCCGTGACCGGATTCCCACCAGGCGTGGCGACTGGTACGAAGCACATCAGCGACGCAGTGGCGCTGGACGCGAAGAACGGCCTGGTAACCGCCTATAACGACGCAGCCCACGCGCCGACGACCTCCGATCTCACGGGCAAGAATCTCGGCGGGAAGAATCTCGATCCAGGCGTGTACGCGTTCTCGTCCTCCGCTCAGTTGACCGGAACGCTGACGCTCAGTGGCAGCGGTGTATATGTCTTCAAAATCGCGAGCACACTGACGACGGCAAGCCACTCCGTGGTGCGCTTGACCGACGGAGCCGAGGGCTGCTCTGTCTTCTGGCAGGTAGGCAGTTCCGCCACGTTAGGCTCGACCTCGGAGCTCCAGGGAAACCTGATGGCGCTCACGAGCATCACCATGACGACCGGCGCAGCCATTCGCAGCGGTCGCGCGCTCGCCCGAAACGGGGCGTTGACGCTCGACGACAACGACGTCAGTCCACCGGTCGGCGCATGCACGACGTTGCTGTCCGTGCCTGGAACGGGCGCCGGCGATACACCGCTCGTCGGCGTTGGGTTGGCCATGATCCTTGGTGGCACTGCCGTCGTCGCGATTGGCGTTCGTCGCACGCGTCGCGAGGATGGTCACTGACGCACTGGTGAGTAGGTGCCGGTTGCAACGCAAGCGGCGAGTTGATCAGGCGCGTGGCGAAGGCCGATTGACCAGCCCGACAGGGGTGTCCTCGAAGCCGGTTGCCTGCGTCGGGGTCAATTGACCAAAACTGACAAGCCGTTGGAGTACGTACCGCATTCGAGCTTCGGCAGCGGAGAGGTGTCGGAAAGGATCGAGCGCACTCGGCGCCTGGACCAGGCCCGCGAGCATCGCTCCCTGCGCCCAGGTGAGCTGCGCCGGCTCCGCCCCAAAGTAGCCGAGGCTGGCCGCCCGGATCCCGTAGTAACCATGGCCGAAATACACGGATGACAGATACATCGAGAGAATTGCTGTCTTGGTGAAGTGCGTGTCGAACTCGAGCGCGAGAGAGACGCGCCGGACGCGTCCCCAGAAACCTTCGGTCACCGCCGGATAGAGGACGTGCGCGAGTTGTACCTCGATCGTGCTCCCGCCAAGATCCTGACCGGTGAGAAAGCCCCAGAACGCGCGGGCAAGTGCCCCGGCGTCGAGACCGTCGTTGGAATAGAACGTACCGTCCTCTGAGGCGACCAGCGCCTGAGCGATGTGTTCCTCGGCGTCGATTGTTGCGGGTGAAGTGGCGTGGGCTCGGTCGATCGCCACCACCAGAGCCGGCGCGGAAGACACGCCCGGGTCAGTGGCGACGTTCACCTCGAAAACGATCGCGAGTGCGATGAGCCACGCGACAACAACGCGCATGCCGAGACGAAGACCCCGGTGAGGCCTGGGCTTTTGGCTTCCCGCGCTGGGTTCGGAGCGCGCGGTGTCATTGCTCGCCGTTGGCGACTCGGGCGCTGCGATCTGCGGACGGGAACTGCTGGTGGTGGACATGCGTGACCAGGGCTCGGCGCGCGATGTGTGCCTGCCCGTCGTAGCGAGAACGCTCGGCGGCCGTGTCGCGTTTCGCACCACCTCGGAAGGGCCCGGCCCTCCGGCAACACGGCTCGCCGCCCTAGGTTGTCTTCGGCGTCTCCCTGGCGGCCCGACGCCGCATTTCCGCGTAGTGGCTGCGCCAGATCAGCTTGTGAATCGGGATCCAACGCGGAATGTCGCGCAGGCCGGGGATGAACGGCACCAGCAGGAGCAACGCCGTGAGGAACAGCATCACGCCCACGACCGCCAGATCCGTGTTGGCGGCACTGATGCCGAGGAATCCTGTGTCGGAGTTGAACGGCGGGATCTGGTACCACATCGTGTACAGCCAGAGCCACGCCTGCCCGGGATATCGTCCGGTCTCGTTCATGACGCCCCAGTCGTCGCCGTCGAGCTTCTGCTGTGTGGCGAGATCGGCGATGTAGCCACCGTCATCCAGGAAAAGCAGTGCCCTGCTGAAATCCGTCTGGTAGAAGTGGTTGCTGGTGAGGAGCAGCGCATCGAGGCCACCTGACCTCGCGAGGGTGAGCATCCGGTCCATGAGCAGCGACACCGGACCGTAGTCGCCGGAGGGAATGTTCACCGTGCCGTCCGCAGCAACGGTCGCTGTCCCGAGACCTGTCGTGTAGTTCGCGAGCCACTTCTGTTGCTGACTGCCCGACGCGGCTTGATACACGCTCAGCGCGTTTGCAAGGTCCGCGTCACCCGCGGTCGTCTGTGTGAGCGGCTCCAAAACGAAGTCGTACGGCGCATTGATGGGAATGTGCACGCCGGCCCACTGCTGCAGATTCAGCGGCCCCCAGCTCTGCACCGAGCCGCTGCCCGAGTTGTATGGCGGACCGTACGACGCAACGACTGTCGACCCCGAGAGCTCGCCCGACGCGGTGGTGAGGAAATCCACGGGATCGGCCTTCGACCAGCTCTGCAGCGTCACCGACGGGACGTCTGGCGAGGACAGCACGGCGGAGAGAATCAGCACGAAAGCGAGGACACCGATCGTCGCGATGGCGACCTCCTTGAGGAGGTCGTACGGGACCATCGCGACGCCACGGTAATAGGTCTTCTTGTCGACCTTGGCGGCTTTCACGGTGTCACCTGCATCGGGTCGTCAATCGGCCGCACCACACCTTTCGCCCGCACCTGAATGATGTGCAACACGACCAGCAGCGTGACCCCGATCGGGAACAGCATCACGTGCAGCCCATACATCTGGCCGAAGTTGAGCGCGTTGAACAAGCCGCCGAACCCGGTCGAGTTGATGGCGTCCTTCGCGTTGATCGCGATCCACTGGGAATCGAAGTTCTGCTGGATCACGTACCCGGTGAACGCCGTACCAATGCTGATCGAGAAGATCACAACGCCCACCATCCATGTCTTGGCACGCCCGTCGCGCCATCCAGCGCCCCAGAACTGCCCCCAGAGGTGCAGCACCATGAAGATGAAGAACATCTGGACGGACCAGAAGTGGACGCTGTTGAAGAAGTGGCCGATCGCGGAGACGTGCCACCACGCTGATCCGAAGAATGCGAGGACAACGCCACTGAGCACCACCCAGAAGAGCGCTGCGATGGTGACGACGCCGAACACGTAGACCCACGACCCGACATACGCAGGCTGCTTCGTCGGGAGCAGCTCGGTGATCGGCAGGGTTTTCTCGACGCGGCGGCGAACCGACGCCGTCCAGCCGGTTTCATCGTCGTCGACTGGTGGCGACGCCGTTGCCACCTGGTCGTCGGCGGGGGATACGACGTCGTCAGTCATCGCGAGGATCCTTCGGCCGGTGATGTGGGAAGGGGACGACGAGTGCCAGCGCGAAGAGCAGGACCATCACGCAGATGAGCACGAAGTTCGGCAGCGAAATGAGAATGAAGCCCCAGTGGATATATGGGGCGGGCGCGTTCATCGGGAGCCTCCGTTGAGTGGGTGGAGCGTCAAGCGCGAGTGTGTGTCGTCATCCACGCTGGCCGGAAGGGCCTGACGTCGCCGGAATCGAGGGACCTGCGCCACGCGCGAATGTGACCTTTGACCCGCGGGGGCATGGTTCGGACACTGCGCATCGCTCTGCGAGCACGCGTCACCGGCGCGCATGCCTTCGGTTGTCCCACTGGCCACTACCATAGCCGCGTGTTCCTCCACGATCGGTACGGTTTCGTACTGATGGTTATCGCGGCGGTTGGTGCGCTCGCGGCGATAGCCGGTCTATTTCGCCCGCGCATTCTGCCTGCGGTCCGTGTGTATCTCCGCATTCAGATTGCGTTGGTCGGCGTGCAGGTGCTGATCGGACTCGTGCTCGTGGCAACGGGCGATCGGCCGCAGCAACTGCTTCACTGGTTCTACGGCGCAGCGACGCTGCTCAGCCTCCCCCTCGCAATGCTGATCGGCAAGCGGTTGGGCGGCCGGGAGGAGCAGATCTGGCTCGCTGGAGGAGCAGTGATGACACTCCTCTTCGCGCTGCGGGCGCTCGCCACGGGCTGACCGGCGATTCTGGGACCAATGGCACTGGCTGCGCGTGGGGCGCAACGTCAGCATGGAGGCTGATGCCAAGCAGGCCGCCAGACGATCGGACGCTGAGCACCGCCCCGCCCGGGTGCGCCGATCGACCATGCCCCTACTCCGAGGAAACGGTGGTGGGCTGCCGTTACTACCGGCCACGCTCAGCGCACGGTGACTTCCCGGGCGCGGGTCAGTGCGCTGACGCGGCGATTCTCAGCGGCACGCACCATATTCGCGAGACGATCTGCCGCCGCGAACTGATCGCTCCTTCCCGACGCTCAGAATAAGGATCTGTGGCCAAGAAGACAGGATCCAAGCGCGAACGCACGAGCGAGTTGACCAACAAGCGCTACCAGGAGGAGCTCCGCCGGCTCCAGGTGGAGTTGGTCAAGCTGCAGGAATGGATTCGCGTCAGCGGCGCTCGCGTTGCGGTCATTTTCGAGGGGCGCGACGGTGCCGGCAAGGGCGGCACGATCAGCCGCATCACGCAATACCTCAATCCTCGAGTCGTCAAGGTGGCGGCCCTGCCGGCGCCGTCGGATCGCGAACGGTCGCAGTGGTACTTCCAGCGGTACGTCGACCGTCTCCCGTCATCGGGCGAGCTCGTGCTGTTCGATCGTTCCTGGTACAACCGCGCCGGTGTCGAGTATGTGATGGGCTTCTGCACGCACGAAGAGCACCGCTTGTTCCTCCGCCAGTGCCCGATCTTCGAGACCCTGCTCATCGAGTCGGGGCTCATCCTCATCAAATACTGGTTCTCGGTGAGCGACCAGGAGCAGGAGCGCCGCTTCCACATCCGTCTGACCGATCCGCTCAAGCAGTGGAAGCTGAGTCAGATCGACCTCGAGTTGCGACTCCGATGGGTGGAGTACTCGCGTGCGAAGGACATCATGTTCGTGCACACGGATACGCCTGAATCGCCGTGGTTCGTCGTCGAGGCCGATGACAAACAGCGCGCCCGCCTGAATTGCCTCGCACATCTGCTGTCGATGGTTCCGTACAAGGACGTGCTCAAGCGACCATTGACGCTGCCGCCGCGTCAGTCCGACGAAGGCTACGTCCGGCCATCGCTCGATACGTACACCTACGTGCCCGACCATGTTGCGGAGTTGCTCAGCGGTTAGCCGATCGTTTCGTGGATACGACCCAAAGGGGACCGTAGTGATCCTTCCCAAGATCCGGGATCCACGGTTCATCACCGTGCGTCGCGGCGGCGTCCTCCAGGACGACGATCATCGTCGACTCGCGGTCTGGGCGGCTGACTGCGCCGAGCACGTCCTGCACCACTTCGAGCACGCGCGGCCGCGGGACGACCGCCCGCGTCGCGCGATCGACCTCGGTCGTGCGTGGGCACGCGGTGAGATCACGTGGGCGGTGGCCCGCACTGCGGCAGGCCATGCAAACGCCGCTGCCAGAGACCTGCATGGAGCTCCACGGCATGCCGCGTACGCCGCCGCTCAAGCCGCGGCGGTGGGCCACGTCGCAGCTCACGAACTCGGAGCAGCGGCCTACGCGATCAAGGCCGCGCAGGCGGCGGCGAACGAATCTGAGCGGTTCGAGGCCGGTCGTCTGGAATGCCGGTGGCAGCACGCCCAACTCCCACACGAAATCCGCGACCTTGTGCTCGACGACGAGCGCCTGCGCAACGAGCTGTGCTGGTACGTCTTCGACTCTGGCACCTCGCCGGCATCTGCGAGCGACAGAAGGTGACGCCTCGCCAGGACGCTGTCGCAGCGCTCGAGCGGATTGCCTACATCCTCGAACGCGAACTCGAACCGACATACCGCGTGCGTGCCTTTCGCAACGCGGCGGCCGTCGTCCGTACGCTCTCCGATGCGGAGCTTGAACTGCGGTGCAGACGGCGCACGCTGCAGAGTCTCGCGGGGATCGGACCTGCAACTGCGCAGGTGATAGAGGAAGCGCTCACGGGGGCAACACCCGCATATCTGCAGCGCCTCGAAACAGAGACTCCGCCGATTGCAGACGATGCCCTGGCACTGCGCAAGGCGCTGCGTGGTGACTGCCACGTGCACTCGGATTGGTCGGATGGCGGCAGCCCCATCGAGGAGATGGCCCTGGCCGCACTGTCACTTGGTCACGAATACATCGTGCTCACCGATCACTCCCCGCGGCTCACTGTGGCACGCGGCCTCAGCGTCGAACGGCTCCGCGATCAACTCGATGTCGTGCGCGGCATCAACGAACGGATCGCGCCGTTTCGCATCCTGACCGGCATCGAGGTCGACATCCTCGAGGATGGCGGTCTCGACCAGGAGCCGGATCTCCTCGCGCAACTCGACGTCGTTGTGGCCAGCGTACATTCCAAGCTGCGTATGCCGAAGGACGAGATGACGCCGCGGATGCTCACGGCCATCCGCAACCCGCACATGGACATTCTCGGCCACTGCACCGGGCGCATGGTCGCCGGCCGCGGCAGGCCCGAGTCGGAATTCGACGCGGCTCTGGTCTTCGCTGCGTGCCGTGATCACGACGTCGCGGTCGAGATCAATTCACGTCCGGAACGGCTTGACCCACCGATGCGCCTCCTCAAGCTCGCCGTCGAGACAGGGTGCCGGATCGCCATCGACACCGACGCGCACGCGCCCGGTCAGCTCGAGTGGCAGCTCCGCGGGTGCGAGCGTGGCGCCGCGTGTGGCGTTTCGGCCGAAATGGTCATCAACACGCTGGCGGCGGATGACCTCGTCGCATGGACGATGGGGACGTAGCTCAGACGGTCGCCGGCGAAACGACTGGGGTGAGCCGATCGGTCACCTCAAGCCGCAGCGCCCTTGCGCCGCTTCTCGACAAGCCGCTTCATGATCTCCGTCAGCAACTCGACGTCCTCCACCTCCTGACCGTCGGTGGCAGCCACAACCACACGGCGCTTACGGTCGATCAGTTCCATGATCCAGTCGTCGATCGTGTTCTCCGCGAGCAGATGCCACACGGTCACGCTGTCCGTCTGCCCCTCGCGGTGGCAGCGGTCGCCGGCCTGGTCGATGCCGGTCGGCGTCCAGCCGAACTCCATCAGCACGACGTCGCTCGCCGCGGTGAGGGTGAAGCCCTCGCCGCCGACGTCGATGCCGCAGACGATGAGGTGGCAGTCCGGGTCGGTCTGGAAACGGTCCATCTCGGCATAGAGTTCGTCGTTCGTCGTTGCACGGGCACCGTCGCGAGTGGTGGCGGCCAGCCGTGCACAGCCGGAGAAGTGATCGGCAATGGCGCGCTGTATCTCCACACGCTCCCCGAAGACAACCAGCTTCTCGCCTGACTCGAGGAAATCCTCGATCCATTCGATGGCTGCCTCGAGCTTGCCCTTCACGGCGAGGTACTTGAGCGCGTTGATCCGGACGAGCGCCTCGGCACGTGCTGCCCGACGTCCTGCGTCGGCGGCGTGGTCCTTGATCGCCTGCTGCCGCGCGGCGATGCTCATACCGTCGAGGGTGCGCAGGAAGGCCGCATCTTCGGCGGCGTGACGCTCGATCCACGTGATGACGTCGTCCTCCGCTCGCTCGTACTCCTCGCGGTTGGTCAGCTCGAGCGTGACCGGTGCGAGCAACTTCGGCTCGAGCTCCGTCATCACCTCGGACTTCGTGCGGCGGATATAGCAGGTCTTGCGCAGCGTGTCGTTCAGGGCCTGCAGGTTCATGCCGCTCACGTAGCGGCGTTTGTACGCCTTCGGGCTGCCCCCGAACGCATCCATCTGACCGAGGATCGCGATCTGAGCGATGAACTCCCCAGGGTTGTTCATGATCGGCGTGCCGGTGAGGAGCAGCCGGACCTCGGTGTCCTGCGCCTCGACCAATTTGCGCACGGCCATCGTGCGAATCGCACTCGGGGACTTGAGCTTCTGGCTCTCGTCCACCATCACGGACGCCCAGTGCCGGCCGTGCAGGAACGCTTTGTACTTGTTCAGCGCCTCATAGTTGATGATGACGAAATCGCTGCTCGATGCGAAGAGATCCGGCTTCGCGCCAAGCACGCTCACGCTGCGGTGCGGCACCCATTTCGCGAGCTCTCGCGCCCAGTTTGGCTTGAGCCGATTCTTGCAGACGACGAGACAGGGAAATGCGCCGAGGTACTCGACGGTGCCGATGCCCTCGGCTGTTTTGCCGATGCCCTGCTGATCACCGATGAATGTCCGCTTCGCCTTGACCGCGTACTCGATGCCCGCACGCTGACAAGGCTTCAACGATTGCGGGCGGCCGTACTGGTCGACCTTCGATAACGTCGGCACGTCGAACTCGCTCACTTTCGCGCGGCTCAACTCGGCCATGGCTTCCGCCTGCTCGCGGCGCTCCCGAGCGGACACGAGGCCCTCCTGCATGAAGGTGACGGTGTCGGGATCGCCATGAAAGCCGTAGTTGTGCAGGAAGTCATTGAGCTCGGCAAGCAGATCCGTCGACGCAGGGACTGACCACCGTTTCGTGACTTGGTTCCACGCCCGGCGGGGAAGCGTTTTGATGGCCTCCACCAGGGCAGGGTTGTACTCGAAAGCAATGGCGAATTCGAGCGGGACGCCGGCTCGGTCGCGCACCAGGACGCAGCGCCGATCAGCTGTCGACGAGCGTGGCGGTGCAAGCTGCGTGACGCCCGCGTCGTCCATCCGGCCGCTGTCGATCACCATGGTGATCACGCCGTCGTACGGGTTCGGTGGCACGGGCAGCGCTTCGAAGTCGATGCCCTCGTTCGCAAGCTGGCCGCGGTACCGATTGCACAAGCGCCACGCCTGATAGAGCATCTTCGGCGACCACTCGCTCGGCTGCCCCTCCGCGAGCTTGTGACCGAACTCCGCGTCCGGTTTGTTGAAGCCCGCGCCGTCGAGGGTGGTGGCGTAGTTGGATCGTGCAGCGATCCGCTTGATCGCTTGATGAATCGGCGGCGCAACGTCGCGCTCGACCTCTGGAGCAAGGCGCATCAGGATTGATTCTGCGGCAGACGCGCGGTGCGGGCACCGTCACCGCTCAGTGAAGCCGCGTGCGATGGGAGGTGAGCACAATGCTCACCGCCCATCGAGCACCCGCATGCGACGCTGATATTCGTCGGTGTCGATCTCCCCGCGCGCGAACCGCTCGCGGAGCACCGCGGCGGCATCAGGCGTGGTGCTATGTCCGCCCTTCCACCACAAGCGACCGCGCCAGAGAAAGAGGCCGATCAGCGTGAGCCACAGCGCGCCGAAGACCAACGGAAAGATCCACCAGAAGCCAAAGCCGCCGCCGATCCAGGGTCCGGGCATGTCGTGTTCCTCCGATGTGTGCGTTGGATGCAACAACGCCATCGTCGGAGGCGCGCTGTCGTCCTGTCGTCCGTCCTGGGGCGACACTTTCGGCTACGTCCGGCGACGTAGCGGAGTGGCCGCTTCCTTACGCGAGCGCCTCGCCCGGCGACACCAAACCGCTTTCATAGGCGAAGACGACGAGCTGCGCACGGTCGCGTGCGCCGAGCTTCTGCATGGATCGCGACACGTGCGTGCGCGCCGTCGCCGGACTGATGATGAGCCGCTCGGCAATCTCGTCGTTGGAGAGCCCACACCCGACAAGTGACACGACTTCACGCTCGCGCTCAGTCAGGTCGACGAGCAGTTTCGTCCGCGGCGCGACCGGCGCCGGCCGGGCGCTGAAGGCCTCGATGACCCGTCGCGTCACGGCCGGCGAAAGCAACGAATCGCCCGCCGCGACGACCCGGATCGCACGCAGGAGTTCCGTCGGCTCCGCGTCCTTGAGGAGGAAACCTCCGGCACCGGCGCGCAGCGCCTCGAACACGTACTCGTCGATCTCGAACGTGGTGAGGATGAGCACGCGAACACCAGCGAGTTGCGGATCGGCGGCGATCAAACGCGTCGCCTCCAATCCATCAAGGATCGGCATCCGAATGTCCATCACCACGACGTCGGGTCGCAGCTCGCGCACGATCCGCAGCGCCTCCTGCCCGTCTGCGGCCTCTCCGACCACCTCGATGCCGGGTTCCGCATCGGCGAGAGCGCGCAGCCCGACCCTGATCAACGCCTGGTCGTCGGCGAGCACCACCCGGACGGTCATCGTCCACCGAGCGGGAGTGACGCCCACACCCGGAATCCGCCCTCGGGACGCCGGCCGGCCGAGAAGCCGCCGGCAAGGGCTGCGACGCGCTCACGCATACCCTGCAGTCCACCGCCCTCGAGAGCTGTTTCACGTATCCCGACGCCATCGTCGATGATCTCCAGTTCCAGCCGGTCAGGAGCAAGCACAAGGCGTACCGTCGCGCTGGCCCCGGTGCCGGCGTGGCGGGCCACATTGGTGAGCGACTCCTGCACGATCCGGTAGGCGGCGGTCGAGACAATCTCAGGGATCTTGTCAATACCTTGCGGAAGATCCAGGCTGATACGAAGACCGGCGTCGGCCATCTGCGCCACCAGGACGGGGAGCGCTGACAGCCCCGGAATCGGTCTGCGGTCGCTTTCGGAGATCCCCTCTCCACGGAGCGCTGCGAGCTCACTGCGCAGCTCGACCAATGCCTGCTTGCTCACGCCGCGGATTGCAGTGACGGCCTTCATTGCCTCGTCGGGCCGGCTGGCGAGAAGATGTTCGGCGACGCCGGCCTGCAGGCTGATCACCGCCAGGCTGTGCCCGATGACATCGTGCATTTCGCGAGCGATGCGCAGCCGCTCCTCGACCATCCGGCGCCGCGCTTCCTCTTCACGGCTGCGCTGCGTCCACGCCGCACGCGCTCGCGATTCGTTGAGAAACCGCCGCCGCGCCTCGACACCGATGCCTGCCACCACGCCCAGAATCACCCAGACGCCGGCAAACAGCGCAACCGTCCACGACCATCCGTACACCGCACCGTGGGCCGCGGACAGCACACCCGCGCCACCGAACGTCGAGATGATCCATACCGTCAACGATCTGGTCGCGCTCAGGACAACCACGAGCCCAAGAAATGGGGCCAGCAAAATTGGTCCCGGCGGATCTCCGATCAGCAGGTAGGCGCACACGCATGCGAGCGAGCCGGCATACGCGAGCGGTGGCCACCGTCGCCGCAGCGCCAACGCCATGCCTGCGCCCACGAGCAGCAGGTAGCCGCCCGCCGCAATGTGGTGCGTGCCTCCGATGGCACGCTCTTGTGCCGTGCTGGCGGCTGCCAGAAGGGCCGTCAAGACAACCGCAGGGATGACGTCGGCCGCCACCGGCGCGCGTCGCGCCAATTCCGCCCAGAGCGCGCGTGGCGAAGCCGTCGCGGTGTAGTCGCCACCCTCGGGTAGTCGGGATCGCGGGACGTCGGTCATGCCTCGCTCATGCCCCACAACCCTAACCGCCTCTGACATGGTCGTCATCCGCCCGGACGCTACTACTCACCTACGCTCGTGGACGTATGCGTTGTACGCCGGCTGCGAGCCCTTCCTGGGTCAAGCCTCGCAACAGCAAGAGCAACGCAGCGCAGGCACGGTGCAGTCAGCTGCGCCCCCGGCGCGAGCATTCAACGGGCGCCGTGGGCTGTGGACCCTGGACGCTCAGGAGAACTCCCACGTCGTCTGACTGAACGTTTGGCCCTTGTGGAACCCCAGGACTCGCGCAGGAGCAACTCGATACAGCGGTACCTCGCTCTCCCTGATCGCGTCGCCCAGACCAAACCAGGTGCCACCTGGTGACGTGAAATGGCTGCCGTACTTCGATTCGTACGCACCGGCGACGCCAAGTAGTTCGGTCTTGTCGGTCACTTTCGCGGCCTCACCCTCCACCACCACGTCCAGGCCATCGAGATTGTTGGAGCCGGTGGTAAGGACGCAATGCGGGTTCAATTCGAGGTTCCTGGCTTTGCGCTCGTGATCGCCAGTGCAGAAGTACATCGCGCCGTTCAACCAGATGCCGAGCAGCGGCGTGACGTGGGGCCGGCCGTCCGGCCGCACTGACGAAATCCAATAGATCTCGGCTTCCTCGAGAATCGACCGCCCGCGCGCCCACGTCGTGGCGACCGCGTCCGGGCTACTGAAACCCGCATGCAGAGTTGTCAGTGGCTGTCGGACGTCGTTGTCGGTGCTCATTGTTCCCTGCCAATTCCCTATACCCCGAGATCGCCCCTGTGTTGAGTTCAAGTGTTTGCCCGCGGATTGTATGTCGCCGCCGGCATCGACCGGCTCCCGCCAAGCTTCGCGTCGCACGATGTACCCCACATTCGCATGGCTGACGTCGAATGCTGATGCGATGCGGCGGTACGTCGTGCCGTAGCCCGCCATAAGCCTGATGGCAAGCACATCATCAACCGAAAGTTTCACATTCGGATGGCGCTCGCCACGGTTCGAGCGGCGATTGTGCACTTGCTCATGCCACGTTGTCCAACGGCAATTGTCCGGTTCGTAATTGCCGTCGTTGTTGATCCGATCCAAGGTGACGCCGTCAGGGCGCTGGCCCATGTCGGCGAGAAAGTTTTCGAAGCGATCCCAGCGACCGCAGACGGTGATGCCGCGTCCGCCATAACGTACCCAGTCGGCGCTCGACGGATCGTTGCAACGTCTCCGCATATCCCGCCAGGCGTGATACGTGCCAGTACCGCCTTTCGCTGCTTGTCCGTGAGTGGTTGGCATGCACACATCACAACGGATCATCACGCCCTCACCACGGACGATTCGGGAGACGGCTAGAAGCGGATCTGGGCCGCGGCAAAGAGCGCATCCTCGCTCGACCGACCACGGTAGTAGCGGGCGAGCATTTCAGTGTCTCTGTGCCCCACCAGCTTTTGCAAGGTGAGGATCTCAATCCCGGCGTCGGCACACCAGCTGCAGAAGGTATGCCGGAATCGGTGCGGATTGCAGTGGATGCCTGTTGTCCTGCCGAGCGTCTGCAGCATCAGGTTGACGCCGCTGATTGTGAGCCGTGTCGCGGCGCCGCGAGCGTTTCTTCGACTGGAGAGAAAGAGTTCGTAGTTCTCTTTCGGGCGTGCACGATCGTCCAGGTGCTCACGCAGAAGGCGCGGGAGAACGGTCTGGCCGATGGTCAGCGGGATGTCTCGATACCCGGCCTGCTCTTTCGTCTCGTGCTTGCCGTAGGCGGTCCCACGAATCTCGACGACCGGTGGCGTGCTCTCGAGCCTTATGTTGTTCTCGTCGAGCGCGACCAGCTCACTTGGTCTTATGCCCGTGTAAAGGAGCATCGCCACGATGAGTGAGTCCCGCTGAGGGGATGCTTTCTGGAGGAGCGTGTTCGCCTCGGCCCGCGTCAGTGCAATCTCCTTGGCGGGCCTTCGATCGTGTACCGGCGAGATTTTCAGGTCGTCCAGCGCCGGTCCCGTGGCCTCGCGGTTGTCGAACTGGCGCGCACAGAAGCCTGCAAACTGCCGTAGCTGCGTCCTGAACTTCTTGATGGTGTCGGAGTCCGCACCGATGTCGTGTTGGTACCAGTCGAGATACTCGGCGGCCACTGAGGCTGTCCATTCCTCCGCGGTGCCAATACCTCGGGCTTCGCGCCATGCGGTGAGCCGGCCCCCCAGGAGGTTGTAGCGGGCAACTGTCTTGGTGGTGGGGCCGTACGGGCGTCCGGTCTTTGTGGAGACGTGTTCCTCGAGCCACTGTTCGACTGCCTGCTCGAAGGTGGGCTTGTCGCCCGTGGCGGGCACCGGCACTGGGGGCGGTTCGTCTCCTCGGCGCCTGATCGGGGTGTCCCATCTCCGGCTTGACTTCACATTGCCGACGGTAGCATGTCAGTCGAACTGACGGATGAAGTGACTGAGAGATGGGGTCAGTTCAACCTTAGGTAGAATAATGCTACTGACGCAATCAGGGCGGTTCGGTCGATTACCCTTATTCTATATGCCGTTTGACCACCTTGATAGCGGTCAGCGGGAGACGGGGCTCGAACCCGCGACTTCAACCTTGGGAAGGTTGCACTCTACCATTGAGTTACTCCCGCTCGCTGCCGATACGGCGACCCCTGGAGCGAGGGCGGCTTTCTCAGCGTGGCAATGGTACGGCAGCGCGCGGGCCCAGGCTGCGCGGGGGGTGGGGTTGTACGGCTTGTGCCACCAGGAGCATCACGGCTGTGGAGGCGGCCCCGAAGAGGATGAGCGACCAGAGAGGAAACGTCGTTTGCCACGCGCACACATGCGCGGCCGTGACCAGCCGAAGAGCCTGAAGGTCACAGATGGACACGAATTGCGCCATCCCTGTGCCCACCCCGACGCCGGCTGGGAGAGCGAGCACTCGGAGGACACTCGCTGCCATCCACCTCGCACGGCTCGATGGTGTCGTGTGGACGAGCCGCGAAAGTGCGAACAAACCAGCTGCCGCCGCCGCGCCGATCAGCGCGCACATCCACCACGAGAAGCGTGGCTGCGTGAGCGCCTGGCCGGCCGAGTGAGCACATGCGGTGCCACCTCCGCGAGGGTCCAGATACACGATGCACGTCGGCTCAGTGAGTACGGTCATCCAGAGGCCGACGGCAACTCCGAAAGGAACCGACGCCAACGTCATGACGGAAGCGATCCGCAGCCTCATCGCTCGCCAAATCCTACTGCGCGGATTCTCGTCCCGCTGCAATCTGCAAGCGGCTAGCGGTCGTCACCGGGTCGTCACGATCGGAGGCTCGGGTCGGGGGATGCTACGACCGTGATGCGACTTCGAGCAGAGGCACCGAGCCTCCGGCTGGGGATGGCAGCGGTGATGGCATTGATGGTCGTCACGGCTTGCAGTGGGCCTTCCGTACAGGCAATCCCCACGCCTGCCGGCGGCTTGCTGCTCAGCGCACTGCCACACCTGCCCGGTTCGCCCACGGCGGCCGCAACTGCGAAGGCAACCGCCACCGCACGGGCGACGGCGCGGCCGGATCCAACTGCAACGACGCACACCACGTCCACCAAGCCGCCAATCGCGTCCGGAGCGAAGACGGTCCTCGGCGGTTGCCAGGTCTTCCCGTCCAACAATCCGTGGAACGAGAACGTCTCCAACCTGCCGGTGAGTCCGATGTCCGCGGAGTACATCGCGTCCATCGATTCGACGAAGCAGTTCCTGCATCCAGACTTCGGCTCGAACCCGACGTATGGCATTCCATATACGGTCGTTCCGGCGTCGCAGAAGTTCGTGCCAATCACCTTCAACGCGTACGGCGACGAAAGTAATCCGGGGCCATATCCAGTACCGCTCAACGCACCGGTGGAATCGGGCAGTGATCACCACGTGCTCGTGCTCGACTCCGGTAATTGCGAGTTGTACGAGATGTACCAGGCGCAACAGGTCGGGGCCGGCTGGGTCTGCGCGTCGGGCGCGGTGTTCAACCTCAACAGCAACGCGTTGCGCCCCAACGGATGGACGTCAGCCGACGCAGCCGGGCTGCCGATCCTTCCGGGACTCGCGCTGTACAGCGAAGTCGCGTCGGGTGCCATCAATCACGCGTTGCGCTTCACGGTCGAGGATACGCAGGAAGGCTTCATCCACCCGGCCACGCACTACGCGAGCAACAGCACCAATCCGGACCTTCCGCCGATGGGACTGCGCCTGCGGCTCGAGGCATCCTTCAGCCTCGCCGGCTTCACTGGTGAAGCGCTTGTGATCCTCAAGGCGTTGAAGACGTACGGGATGATCGTCGCCGACAACGGCAGCAGTTGGTACATCAGCGGCGCCACCGATCCGCGTTGGGATGACAACAACCTCGATGAGCTGAAGTCAGTCCCGGGCAGCGCATTCCAGGTCGTCGAGACAGGACCGATCCTGCATACGAGCTAGCGCCGGCCGCGTCCTACCGAGGCGTTGCCTCGAGCTCAACCACCGGGTACTTCTGCGCGGCGTACTCGGAGCGGATCAGCTTCTTGTCCAGCTTGCCCACACTCGTCTTCGGCAGTTCGTCGACGAACGTCCAGCGCTCCGGGAGCCACCAGCGGGCGACCTTTGGTGCAAGAAAGGCGCGAAGCTCGTCAGGCGTCGCTGAGGCGCCCGGCTTGAGCACCACGAGTGCGAGCGGCCGCTCGGCCCAACGGTCATCGTGCACGCCGACAACAGCCGCCTCGGCAACCGCCGGATGCCCCACCAGCAACGTCTCGAGCTCGACCGACGAGATCCACTCACCGCCGGATTTGATGACGTCCTTCGAGCGGTCGGTGATCTGCACGTAGTTGCGCGCGTCGATGTTTCCAACGTCACCCGTGCGCAGCCATCCGTCGTGGAATTTCTCCGGCGCTTCCGTGTTGTAGTAGGAGGCGGTGATCCATGGTCCGCGCACCTCGATCTCGCCGACCGCCTCGCCGTCGTGCGGAATCTCGGCGCCGGTGTCATCGACGAGGCGCAATTCCACGCCCGGCACGACACGACCGGTCTTGGATCGATAGATCATCTCGTCCTCGGGCGCCGTGCCTCTCGGCGGGAACGCGATGGCGGCGATGGGACTCGTTTCGGTCATCCCCCACGCCTGCCACAGCTCGATGCCGAGGACATCGCGGTAACCCTCGATCAACGTCGCTGGTACCGCAGACCCGCCGCACACCGCCGTCTTGATGCTCGACACGTCGGCGCCCGTCGCCTGCACATGGTTGAGGATGGCGGTGAGGATCGTCGGTACGCCGCCTGTGAACGTCGGGCGTTCCTGACGGATGAAGTCACAGAGTCCTTGTGGCTGCAGGAACTTACCGGGGAGCAGCAGCGTGCTGCCCACCATCCACCCTGCGTATGGCGTGCCCCACGCGTTGACGTGAAACATCGGCACGATGATCAGCAGGCGGCCATTGTCGTCCAGGCGAAACGTTCCCCACACCGCGAAGGAATGCAGGAACACGGACCGATGACTGTATGCCACGCCTTTCGGGTCGCCGGTGGTCCCCGTCGTGTAGCACATGGACGCGGCTTGGCGTTCGTCGATCACGGGCCAGTCGAACACCGGCGACTCGGCCGCGAGCAGGAACTCGTAGGCAAGCGTGTCGCCGAGACCCGAGACCTCGCCCGAGCCCACCACAATCACGTGCTCGATGCTCGGGCACTGATCGATCACCGCCGCAAGCAGCGGGGCAAGCGAGTCGTCGACGATCACCACGCGATCCTCGGCGTGGTTGATGATCTGCGCCAGTTGCGGCGGTGGAAGGCGCAGGTTGAGCGTGTGCAGGACCGCGCCCATGCACGGGATTGCGAAGTACGCCTCGATGTGCTCCTGGTGGTTCCAGGACAGGGTGCCAACGCGGTCGCCGGGAGCGATGCCGAGAGTACGAAGCGCCCCGGCGAGACGGTTCACCCGCTCGGCCACCTTGGCGTAGCTGGTGTGCCGGGCCTGCTCGCCCTCGAAGGTGATGATCTCGCTGTCGGGATACACCTGCGCGCCGTGGCGGAAGAGCTCGGTGATGCTCAGCGGCGAATCCTGCATGGTCGAGTTCATGGGGTCCACTCTCCTCTGCCCGTTCTGGCGCTGCTTGACAGCCCGCCTTCGGCTCCGAAGCTGTTGAGATCGTACGTGCCGCCAAGCGCCTTGTGCAGCATCCGCGCCGGGATGTTGCTTCGCTACCCTCGATATCCATGGCACTGACCCACACCAACGCGATGACCGGCGTCGAACGCATGCTCGCCGCTGCGCGACGCCAGCCTGCCGACTGCACCCCCATCTGGTTCATGCGCCAGGCGGGACGCTGCCTGGCCGGCTACCGCGCGCTGCGCGAGACGTACGACATTCTCACCATCACCCGGACCCCGGAGCTCTGTGCCCGGGTGACGCTCATGCCGGTCGAGGAATTCGGCGTCGATGCAGCCGTGATGTACGCCGACATCATGTTGCCGCTGGTCGGCATGGGCGTTCCGTTCTCGATCGACCCCGGGATCGGCCCGATCATCCACGAACCAGTTCGCACCGAGGCAGACGTGGCGGCCCTGCGCATCGTCGATCCGCGCGAGGCGACGCCGGAGCTGTTCGAGGCCATCAAGCTGGTGCGTCAGCAACTCGATGGCAAGACCGCGGTGGTCGGCTTCGCGGGCGGACCGTTCACGGTCGCCTCGTACATGCTCGAAGGCAAGCCCACCAAGGAGTTCTCGCGAACCAAAGCGATGCTGCATGGTGAGCCAGAGCTCTGGCACCGCCTCATGAACACGCTGACGGAAGTCACCATCAGCTATCTCCAGGCGCAGGTCGAGGCCGGCGCGCAGATGATCCAGCTCTTCGATTCGTGGGCCGGCGCGCTGTCTGTCTCTGCCTACGAGGCGAACGTGCTCCCGTACAGCAGGCGGATCCTCGAGGCCGTCTCAAAGACCGGCGTGCCGACGATCCATTTCGGGACCACGACATCGCACCTCCTCGAGGCGATGGCACGATGCGGATCGGACGTCATCAGCGTCGACTGGCGTCTGCAGCTCGATGAGGCGTGGCGCCGGATCGGCGCCCTCGGGATCCAGGGTAACCTCGATCCCGGGGTGATGCTCGCACCGTTCGATGTCGTCGAACGCGAGGCGCGAGAGATACTGGCGCTCGCGGCCGGCCGGCCCGGTCACATCTTCAACCTCGGCCACGGCGTGCTCCCGGAGACGTCGAGCGACCATCTCCGTCGCCTTGCCGAACTCGTCCACGAGGAAACCGGCCGAAGCTGACCACGAGGCGGCGCGACCAGCCACTACCCTTGGGGCATGGCTCCGCTCGGCGTCGTTCTCGCGACCTTCGGCTCCGCGGTCACCGCCGAGGACGTGCCCGCGTACCTGTCATCGGTGCGCGGCGGGCGAGACGTGCCGGCCGACCTCATCGCTGAGTTCCGGCACCGCTACGACCTGATCGGTCGTTCCCCGCTCATCGACATCACCCAGGCGCAGTGCGCAGCGCTGCAGGCGATGCTCGACGCGGAAGCAGCGGGCGCCACACGCGTGGTCGCCGGCATGCTCCACTCCGAGCCCTCACTGACGGGCGCGCTCGACTCGCTCGCAAAGGACGGCGTCACGCGAATCGTCGTGATCGCTCTCGCGCCGCAGTATTCGCCAATAATCCTCGCGGGCTACGAGCGGACTGTTGCCGCGTGGCGTGCCGCATATCCCGACATCGACGTGCACATCGCCGGAGCCTGGCATCTCATGCCGGAGTGGATCGCCGCGCTCGCGGAGCGAGTTCGAAGAGGCGCTAGCGGCGCTTGACCCGGCCGTGCGTTCCACGATTCCGATCATCTTCACGGCGCACAGCCTCCCCCGCCCCGTCGTGGATCGTGATCCCGGCTACATCACGCAATTGCATGACACGGCAACGGCAATCGCCACGCGCTTGCACCTCGACGACGAGCGCTGGAGCTTCGCGTATCAGAGCGCAGGCCACACCCCCGAGGAGTGGCTGACACCAGATGTCAAGGATCTCTTCCCGGGTTTTCGCGATCAGGGAATCACCGAGATTCTCATCGTGCCGCTGCAGTTCCTCGCGGACCACCTCGAGATCCTGTACGACATCGATATCGCAGCCGGCGAGGAGGCCACCGAAGCCGGAATCACCATGCATCGCATCGCGTTGCCCAACACGCAGCCCACCTTCATCCGCGCGCTTGCGGCGGTCGTCGAGCGTGAACGCGAGGGGGCGACACCGACAGCGGTCTCGTGATCTCGGGCGACAGCAGGCCACGGCAATTCGCCGCAGACGGGACAGTCGCTCCGGGGTTCGAGTTCGTCCGCGAAGCGTTCGGGGACGTTCTCGCCGCGCAGGCGGGCACCGGCGCTGCGCTTGCTGCGTGGTACGACGGGCGGTGGGTCGTCGATCTGTGGGGAGGTTCGGCTGATGCCTCCGCGAAGAAGCCCTGGCGGCGAGACAGCATCGTGCAGCCGTATTCGGTAAGCAAGCCGTTCGCAGCCATGTGCGCGCTGCTGCTCGTCGACCGCGGACTACTCGACCTCGATGCACCCGTCCAGCGGTACTGGCCGGAATTCACGGCACAGGCAACGGTGCGGCACGTGTTGTCACACCAGGCCGGCGTCGTCGCGCTCGATACTCCGGCGCCGACCGACGTCTTCTACGACTGGGACGCGCTGTGCGCATTGCTGGCAGCGGAGCAGCCCGGCGTGGACGCCTGGCACCGCGCACGGCGAGTCAGCGCTCTTCTACGGCCACCTGGTGGGTGAAATCGTCCGTCGTGTCGACGGGCGCGGCCCTGGCGCATTCCTTCGCGAGGAACTGTGCGGACCAGCGGGTCTCGACTTCATGGTGGGTTTGCGTGATGTGGATCAACGCCGCGCCGTCGACCTGACCCGCCTTGAAGACATCGAATCCCATCCGGGTGATCTGTATCACCGCGCGACCACCAACCCGCCCGGGAACCGGGACCCCGACGTGGTGAACAGCGCCAGATGGCGTGCCGCAGAGGTGCCGGCGATCAACGGGCACGGAACCGCCCGCGGGATCGCAGGGCTGTACCGAGCGCTGCTCCGAGGCGAGCTCCTCTCGCCTGCGACCTTTCGTGAGGCCACGTCGGTGCAGTGCTCAGGCGTCGACCGCGTCTTCGGGCACGAGAATGCGTGGGGCCTCGGATTCGGTGTCGATGACGACGGATTCGGCATGGGCGGCCTTGGGGGAAGCTACGGCGGAGCTTCAACGCGAGGCGGTTACGCCATTGCCTTCGTGACCGGGACGATGGGCACGCACCAGCGCGTGGAAACCCTCGAACACACGTTGCGCGCATGCATCGGCGTGCCCCCACTCTGACCTGCCCGGACAGAGACCTATTCGGGTTGGGGCACTCCGATCGGATTCGGGTAACGAATGCCGTCCTCGTTCTCGAGCAGGAGGGCAAGCTTCCGCAGGGTTGCGAAGAGGCGTTCGCGAGATGCTTCGTTCAGTGACTCCCAGGGGTCGGCGGCAAGGCGATCCGTCATCGAACTCGACGTCGTTCCGAAGTTCGCGCCCCGCATCAGCCAGGCCCCCGGCTGCATCGAGCACGCCGCGGCGCTGCAGCCGCGCGACGCCTTCGGCCCACTCCTCCTCGGTCCATCCGCGGAAGCTGCGCATCTCGGCTGGATCAATCCCGGTACCCGCAGCGAGCGCGGTCACGAGCGACTCGAGCCCGTCCAGCCCGTGAACGGTAAGCGCGGCAACGTGGCCATCGAATCGATGCTCGCGAAGCAGCGTGCACGCGTGCCAGAGCTTGAGATGCGGCGCTTCGGGCTCGTCGAGGGCCGCCGTCGCCGTGTAGATCGGGCGACCACCGCCATGCAGTCCGCGGGCGACGGCCATCGTCGCAACAGCGGCCTCGCGAACCTCGGCACCATCGACAGCATCACCCCAGAGCCGGCGCAACGCCGCATCGGCAACGGCAGTCCTCGCGGTCAGCGCCAACTCCGGGCTCGAGTACTTCCAGGCATCCGGGATGGCGCGCCCGACCATCTGCGGCCTGAAGCTGTAAAAGGTGGCGGTCACCAGACCGGCGGATACCGCGCCCATCGGTGCGGATCGCGACGCGAAGTACCCCATCCAGCCGCCACGCAACCCAGCGGCTTTGTAGTGCTCGGGCGCCTCCGACGCGAAATACACGATGGCGTGGATGGGCTCGTAGAGCGTCCAGGCGCGCCGGGCAACGTTCATGGCGCCCATCGTATCCGTCATCGGTTCGCAGACCCCACCGGCGTCAGTGTCCCGTGGAAAATCCCAGAGTGCGTGAACGTCGGCGACGTTCCCGGGCTCAACATAGTGCCGGTCAACTCCGATGACGGCATGAACTGCAGAAAACGCGAGTCGGCACGAGCCACATCGACAATCGATTTCTCGAGCACGCACGAGTTGTACTGCCGCGCAGTGTCCTCGAGCGTGTTCGCGTTGAGCACCACTTCCTGCTCCCACATACGCGTAAAGCGACGCACGCCCGGAATCCGGCTTTGCTCCGGCGTGAGACATTCGGCGGCGATCACGTTCTCGCTGCTCGCCCAGATCCCCGTCTCCGTGTTGACAACAAGCGTGTGATTCCCCGATGTATGGCCAGGGGTTGACAGCAGCGCCACGCCCGGACCGATCAACACGTCGCCGTCGATAGCGCATATCCCTTCGGGACGCAACGCGCTGAACGTCGATGCCTGATACCACGGCACCTGCAGTGGATGAAGCGCCTCAAGCGAATCGAGTTCCGCGCGCTGCACGAGCAGGCGAGCCTTCGGAAACGCCGGGTTGACCGGGGTCGACTGCAAAAGGTCGGGTGCAGGGTCTGTGGTGCCGAGCCACCGCCGCACATCCTGCGTATGCAGGTGATCGAACGTGAGCCAGTCGACGTCAGCCGCCTTGATGCCAACACTGCGCAGATGGCTCATCACGTCGCCGAGCGGACGTGCAAATGCGCGCTCGAACGCCGCAGGAGTCGACTCGCTCAGTCGCGCGAAGTACGGCGTGCGCCGGGCAAGCTCGACGTCCGTAGGCTCGAACAGCAGGATCCTGGGTTTGCCGTCCGGGTCGCGCCATCGCACCACAACGAGCCGGTGTGTCAAGGAAAGGAAGGGCGCCGGGGTGATTGCCGCGCGAAACAGGCCGAAACGCGTGGGGTATGGCAACGAGACGAGATCAAAGGTGCCGATCCAGTCGGGCATCCCGGTCGTCCGGAACCACTCGCGGAACCCCGGAGCCGCCTCGCGGATCAGGTCGAGCTGTCGCCCAGGACGGCGCTCGCGGGCGATCGCCGCGAAATGCGAGATCGCGCTGATCTCCCCGACCGGAGGTGGGACATGCGTTGCCATCGCGGTCCTCGGGAGTTTACGCGGTGGTGAAACCTCGGGTCGATATACTCGATTGCGGTGACCGAAGGACCATCACGATGAGGCGCTGGGGGCATTTCGTCTACCGCCGCCGCAAAGCGGTGCTCGCCGTCTCCCTCGCGTTTTTCGTGCTTTCGATCATCGGTCTCGTCACCGGTGGACAGCCGATCAATGCGAGCAACTACGACGTCGAGTTGGTGCGCGCGGCGAATCTCGAAGGGGCGCAACTGCCGTCCACAACAGGCTCGTCCTTCACGCTGATCCTCACGAGCGCACACCTCACATTCGGTCAGCCCGCGTTCGAGTTTGCTGTGGATGAGGCAGTCGCGCCGCTGCAGAATGACTTACGCATCAGTGCGCTGGCGACGCCCTACAACGTCGCTGCAGCGACCGTGCCATTGATGGTCTCCACGGATAAACACAGCGTGCTTGTCCAGGTCGGCATGAAGATCGACTTCGCGCAGGCGAGAGCGCAGTACGGCTCGATTCGCGGCGAGGTGAAGTCCTCGGCACTCAGCATCACCGCAACCGGCGACGTGCCTCTCGCCTACGACTTCGACACGTATCTGGCGAGCGACCTGCGCCGGTCGGAGGTGGTTTCGCTGCCACTCGCGCTCATCCTCCTCGTAATCGTTTTCACCACGGGTGTCGCAGCGCTGCTGTGTCTCGGCGTTGGGGTGTTCGCGGTACTCGGTGGCGTTGGCGCTGCCTTGGCGCTCGCGCACGTGATCGATGTGTCGACGTATGCGGTCAACGTCGTCACGCTGGTGGGACTCGGCATCGCCATCGACTATTCGTTGTTCATCGTCACGCGGTTCCGTGAGGAATTGGGCTCGGGACACAGCGTCGAGGACTCGCTCGGCACGACCATGGCCACCGCGGGCCGCGCCATCATGTTCAGCGGCCTCACCGTCGCAATAGGCCTTTCGGGATTGCTCTTCTACACGGGCACGGCACTCGTGTCGATGGGCGTCGCCGGCGCGATTGTCGTCGCAATCTCCGTGTTGTACGCATGTACATTGCTCCCGGCGATGCTCGCGATTCTCGGAACGCGCATCAACAGCATCAGAGTGCCAATCCTGCAGCCGAAACCATTCGGTCAAGGCGCCTGGCATCGCCTCGCAACCTGGGTCATGCGCCGGCCCTGGACGGTGCTCATCCCCACCGTCGCGATCCTGCTGATCGCGGGGTCACCGTTTCTCGATCTCCAGCTCGCAAACAGCGATGTGAATCAGCTGCCGACATCCGCGGAGGCGCGCCAGGGCGCCGATCTGCTCCAGGCGCAATTCCCGCAGGTTGGCCAGAACACGATCGCCGTGGTGGTCGACTTCGAGCACGGCGCACCCACCAGTCCGGCGAACGTCGCGTCCTCATATCAACTGGCGCAGCGCCTCGGAACACTCAAGGGAGTGACGAGCGTGCGGAGCTACGTGACCGTCGAACCGGCGCGCACGCTCAGCGCATATCAGGCGTTGTACGCGCAACCACGCGATGCACTCCCGAGCGCAGTCAAATCATTGCTGACCAACCTGACCGGCAGGACGATCGCCGTCCTCGACGTCGCCAATCCGTACTTCGTGACGAGCGATCAGGCGCACGATCTGGTGCGCGCGATCCGCGCCGTCGACTCGATCCCGGGTGCCACTGTTCAGGTGACCGGCGACAGCGCGTTCGACATCGACCTCGTCAACTACATGATCGACCACACACCACTTGCGATCGGATTTGTGCTGATCACGACGATCATCGTGCTCACCCTCCTGTTGCGGTCGCTCGTCCTCCCGTTCAAGGCAGTGCTCATGAACGCGCTTTCCTTGAGCGCCGCCTTCGGCGCGCTCGTCTGGGTGTTCGATCAGGGACATCTCTCGGGCTTTCTCGGCTTCACGCCCGGCCCCCTCGATCCGACCATTCCCGTGCTCCTCTTCTGCGTCGTCTTTGGGTTGTCCATGGACTACGAGGTGTTCCTGCTCACGCGAATGCAGGAGGCGTGGGTTCGCACCGGGGACAACCGCACGGCCGTCGCCGATGGACTCGAACGCAGCGGGCGCCTGGTCACCGGTGCGGCGGCAATCATGGCCTGCGTCTTCCTCGCCTTCGCGCTCGCGAGCGTCGTGACCATCAAGTCCATCGGCATTGGGATGGCGGTCGCGGTGATCGCCGATGCCACCCTCGTTCGCGCACTCGTCGTGCCGGCAGTGATGCGCCTGCTCGGTGCCGCCAACTGGTGGGCACCGCGCTGGCTCCGCCGCCGCGAGCCGCAACTCCAGGAGATCGCTCCCGCTGCCTGACACAGCCGTCGCCACCGTCGCTCCCCCACGTCCATCGCTGCGCGGGTGGAGTCACCTCGCCATGGTGCCGCTGGCGCTCGCCGGAGCGATCATTCTCGTCGTCGCCGGGGCCGGCAGTATCGCGCGGCAGATTTCCCTTGCGGTGTATGGGCTTTGCCTGGTACTGCTGTTCGCGGTGAGCGCCAGCTACCACCGCGGTCCGTGGTCACCGCGGACACGACGGGTCTGGGGACGTCTCGACCACGCGACAATCTTTCTCGCCATCGCAGGGACGTACACACCCGTCGTGGTGAACGTCCTCAAAGGCTGGCCGTCGATCGTGCTCCTGGTGGTTATCTGGGTGCTCGCCGGAAGTGGCGTGATCGTCGCCACCACCGGGATTCCGCTCCCCCGCTGGGTCACCGTGGTGCTCTACCTCGGTGTCGGGTGGACGGTCGTGTTCTTCCTCCCCGCACTCGGCGACCGCATCCACACAAGCGGATTGCTCGTGCTGGCACTCGGCGGTGCGCTGTACTGCGCGGGCGCGATTGTCTATGCGCTGAAACGACCGCGCCTCTGGCCGAAGGTCTTCGGTTTCCACGAGGTGTTTCACATCCTCGTGATCGCGGCGACCGCGGTCTACTTTGTTTTCATCCTGAAAACAGTCGCACTCCAGACCTAGCCGGTCGAACTCAGCTCGGGGTGTCCTCGAGAAAGACACCGCCGCCCTCGTCGGGTACCGGCGAAGCGTGTGCCGAGCATGTGTATGACGCGTCCTTCGGCGCGGCCAGCCACCTCGCGTGCGCAATGGGCTGACGGCGCACTTATGTGCGCTACCGCACGGAAGGCCCGAGCGCGAATTCCTACGCTGACATTGTTCTCAACAACCGCGCGGTGACTCGTGGGCCCGGCGCCGATGACGGTCAAGGGGTCCCGGGAGAACCGGCGTGCACAAGCACGAGGGAACGTTTGCCGAGGGCCAGCAGAGGACCGAACATCACCCTGAGCGTGCCGGCGCGAGAGGCGGCTTCGCCACAGGGCTGGAGATGCTGCCGAACATCGACCAGGGCACCTTTGCCGAGGGTCAGGAGCACGCAGATCCGCATCCGGAGGTGATCGAGAACCGGCTCGGCTTTGCGGCCGGTCAGAGAACGATCACGTTCAACCCAACCTTCGCGTAGCCTCAGCCGGCTGCCTCTGGCAACTGGCGTCCTCAGGACTCCGCGCCCGCCATGGCCTCCACAGGCGCATGCACGCCATTGGTTCCCTCAGCCTCGCGCACCTGTGCGAGGTACTCGTCGACCAGTTGGCGCCCACGCTCCGGGTCGGCAACGCTCGCGACCACGTGGTACGCGGGCTCATCCGGATCCGGACGCACGAGCACGAAGCCGTCGTCGACGTACACCTTGATGCCGTCGACGAGGTCGACCGAATCCGTCCGATGCCGATCGAGGAGGATGCGCATCACCTTGCCCTTCGCCTCCCACGGGCAGAACTCGGTGGCGGTGATGTACGCAACCTGCGGGAGCGCGGCTCGCGCCTCGCTGAGCGGGATCCCAATCTTCGCGCGCAGTTCAAGCAGCTTGATGAGCGTGTACATGGCGTCGAAGGCGCCGAGATGATTCGGCCACGCAAAGCCGCCCTCGCCGTCCGACGCGATGCTCGTCCCCGACACAGTGGAGGCGCGCAACACCGATGCGGGATCGCCCGGAGTAGCGCTGAAGCTCCCACCCTCCTTGCGGACGAGGTCGCTGATCCACATCGGTGTCGCCGCGGGAGCAAGGACCGTCCCGGGGTTGGAGCGCACCCACCACGACGCGAGCAGCGCAAGACACTCGTGCGGGCTCAGGACCACACCCTTGTCATCGATGACCTGGATCCGCTCGCCCGTCGGGCTGATCATGCATCCAACGTCGGCGCGAACCGTCTTGCTGATCAACGCCGTCTCATCCGGCACGTTCTGATGGTGCTCGCCCTCGCGCATCCCGGCGTTGAGCGGAATCGTCGTGACGCCGAGCTCGTTGAGGATCGCCGGCAGTACCGCTGACGCATCGCTGTAGTCGTAGTCGATCAGCACCCGGAAACCCGCATTGCGGATGCTCTCGGCGTCCACCGACTTGAAGAGATGCTGGATATAGCCGGGGATCGGCTCGCCGTACTCGATGTCGCCCATCTCGTAAAAGCCGGCGCGCCGGAAGTCCTCGCGGAACAGCAGGTTCTCGAGCTTGCGCTCGGCGCGCTTGTCGATCTGCAGCCCATCCGCGTCGAAGAACCGGATGTCGGCGCTGCGCTGATCGAGCGGTGACACGAGCACGTGGATGCCCGCTGCACACTCCGCGTCGCGCGTGGCCCACTGCGTCACGGGCACCGGGAGCTCGCGAACATCTCGCGCTTTGGCACCGGCACTCACGATGCCGCTGACGATGGCGCGCTTGATCATGCGCGACGAGCGCGCGTGGTCCTGGCCGACGACGACACACGCTCCCTTGCTCAGTGTCGCGCCGAATGCGGCGCCCAGCCGCGCGCAGAACTCAGGCGTGAGCTCCACGTTGATGAGCCCGCCGAGTCCATACGACGAGAACAGCCCGCTGCGCCACTCGCCCGCCCAGATCACCGACTCGTTCACGGTCGAGCCCGGTTCGACGGTCTTGCTCGGCCAGATCTTCACACCGGCGCGGATCTGCGAGCCGCGACCGAGGACGCACTCGTCGGCGATGACCGAGTTCTCCTCGAGCAACGAGTCGTTCTTGATCGTGACGTTGCGGCACACGATTGCCTGGCGCAGCCGGCAGCGCTCGCCGATGTATGAGTGCGGCCACACCACGCTGTTGCTGACCTTGGTGTTGTCGTCGATGACGCTGTACCGGTCGATGACGCCGTGCTCGTTGATGTGGGCGCCGCCCTTGAGCTTGACCTCATCACCGATGAACGCCGGGCCGTCGAGCTGCACGCCGATGCCGATCTCGACACCCTCGCCCATCCAGACGTTACCCTGGCGGGTCCCGGGGATGTGGCAGCGCACCTTGCCGTCGAGCGCGTCCCAGTTCGCCTGCATGTACGACTGAATCGAGCCGATGTCGCACCAGTAGTCGTCCATGACGATGCCGTGCAATGGTTCGTGACGCCGAAGCATCGTGGGGAAGACGTCCTGCGACCAGTCGGCGTTGGCGCCTTCCTTGATGTGCTCGAGGACCTTCGGCTCGATCACGTAGATGCCAGTGTTGGCATGATCGCTGAAGACCTCGCCCCAGGAAGGCTTCTCCAGGAACCGCTTGATGTTGCCCTCGTCATCGGTTACCACCACCCCGTACTCCAGGGGATTCGGCACCGAGTGCAGCACGATCGTCGCGTGCGAGCCGCGCTCCTCGTGCGCACGCATCACCTTGGTGAGATCGATGTCGGTGAGCGCGTCACCGCTGATGACGAGGAAGGTGTCATCAAGGAGATGGGCGGCGTTGCGCACGCTCCCGGCCGTCCCGAGCGGACGGTCCTCGACGACGTACTCGATCTCCATGTCCAGCTCGGCGCCGTCGCCCAGGCGGTTGCGGATCTCGGCTCCGAGATAGGCGAGCGTCACCACCACCTGGGTGATGCCGTGCTCCTTGAGCAGCCGGAGGATGTGCTCGAGCACCGGCGTGCCCACAACCGGGACGAGCGGCTTGGGCAAGCGGCTTGTGAGCGGGCGCAGTCGCGCACCTTCGCCTCCCGCCATGACCACTGCCTTCATGCAGCCACCTCCTCGGCACCGGTCTGATCGTTCAGATCATATGGCGCAGGCCAAAGAATTACGCGGGCGAAGGCGCTCCGCCGGCCGGCAACACCACTCGCTGATGGAGGCACATGAAGCGGAGGCGCTCGAGCAGCCCGTCGATCACGATCGGCCATGCGAAGTCGGCGGCGTCCCGCCGGGCCGCCACACGCAGCCGATCTGCGAGCGCCGGTTGCTCGACGAGCCCGCGCAGCGCGCTGGCGATCTCCGCCGGGTCGTCGGTCTCCACCACGATCGCGTTCCCGTATGGACGGGCGTATTCCTCACCGGTCGCCCCCACCATGGCGACACCGCCCGCGGCCATCGCCTCGAGGCCGACGAGCCCGAACGGTTCGTGACCCGAGTTGGCGAGCACGGCGGTGGCCGCGACGTTGATCTGGGTGATCACCTCGTCCGGGAGGAATCGACGCAGATGGACGATCGGTGCGCCATCGGTCTCGGTGAGGGCCCGTACGATGCCGCCGGCGTCCGCCACGGGTTCGTGCCAGTCGGTGACCGTGAGACCGCATTCGGCTGCGAAATCGAGCACCGTCGCGCCGTACGGCTCCATGCCGCCCCGTATGAGCATGCGTGCCGGCAGCCCTTCCGAACGGAGTTCCGCAATCGCGGCGACGGCCTGCGTCCACCGTTTGTCAGGGCTGAAGCGCCCGATCTTGAAAGCGAGGCAGTCTGTGCCCGCCGCAGCGCGGATCGCGCGCGCGGCCGCCCCGTCCACGGGCGCCAGCGCACCTTCGGGAATCCCGTTGGGGATGACCACGGGGTTGACGTTGTACGGCCACATGAGGTGTTTCATGTACTTGCTGACGGTCGTGATCGAGGCGACGAACTCGAGCACCGGCCAGTCGATGGCGTCGAAGCCAAAGAGGTTGTTGGCGTTCCAGAGGAGGACAGCGCTCTGGCGCAGACCAAGCGTGTGCAGGCGGTCGCTCAGCGCCTTGCAGAACCACGCCGTGTGCCATTCCTCGCAGAGCACCGCGGTGATCCGTCCAGCCTCGGCCGCCGGCCGGATGATGCTGTCGATCAGCGCGTCGGGCAGCGACTCGGTGACGTCTCGGATCTTCGCGAGCTCGCCCTCGTACACGCCGTTGCGATAGCGATCGCTGATCTGCTGGCTCCAGCGCACGAGTTGGACGCCCTGTTCGAGTTCCGCTCCCGGCTTGTCGGGGTCACCGACGAAGACGAGCGTGGTGCGAAACCCCAGTCCCGCGAAGGCGCGGCAGAGCTCGCGAGCCCGCACGCCAAGGCCGCCGGCCTGGCTGTACTGATCAGGTCCTTCGAAGGACACCATGACGACGTCGAGGGTCTCTGGAGTGAACATCGCCGCACAGTGTGCGAGAGTTCGCGACCCTCGGCGGTTTCGTATCCATTTTGCGAAGCTCGCCGGCGCAGGCCGCTGTTCAGTCCTCCGCGAGCGCGGCGGCAGGTGGCGTCTGGGACGCCTGCCACGCGGGGACGACGAGCACTCCGCCCACCACAAGCAGTCCTGCGGCGGCGGCCAGCACCGACGCGGGGATGACCGCCAGCGCCGACCCGGTCAGGATCGCGGCGAGGCCGAGGCCGACCGCAGCCCCGGCGATCGCGCCCACGATGCCGACCGCCATTCCCTCGGTGAACGCAAGCCGGAACATTGTCGCCGGGCTCCAGCCCGTGGCCGCGAGCACCGCCTGCTCACCGGCGCGGTCGCGAAGGTTCACGGCCAGCACATCGGCGACGCTCAACGCGCCAAGCACGAGCGCGAGCACCGCGGCGACCAGGTCGACACCCCGCACCTGCACGCTCACAACGTTGCCGAGCGCCGTGCCGACGACCTGGCCCTGAAACGCGAGTTGCACGGCGAGCAGCACCGCAAACGCCGCCACACCCACGATCAGGCCAAGCGCCCCGCTGACCACGCGTGCCGGGCGCCGCAGAAGATTCGCTCGCGCGACGCCGGAGACGTGATGGACCGGCCGGTGCCCGCCTCCCCCGCCGGCGACCGCGGACACAGCGTCGAGCGGCCGCCCCTGCGTCGCCGCGTACGCCGGGACCAGCCCCGCAATGCACGCGAGGCCGAGCGCGATCGGCACAACGAGCAACGCGTGCCACCACGGCAATTGCAATCGCAGGGCAAGCGCGAGGATCTCCGCCAAAGCAGCACCGATCACCCCGGCCGCGAGCCCAACCAGCGCGAGCTCCCCTAGCACGAGCCTGAAGAGTGCGGCGCGACCCCATCCGAGGCACGCCAAAACGCCGAGTTCCGTGCGGCGCGAGCGCACGCTCGCGTAGGCGCTGTTGGCGAGAAACAGCATGCAGACCACGAGCACCAGGACGAACAGCACCACGCTTTTCGTATCCACGGCATCGAGCACGACGAGCGCGGCACCTTTGCGAACCCACCCTTCGGCGACCGTCAATGCCGGCTCGCCACAGCATCCTGCTGGAAGCTGGACATCCACCGTCGTCGGTGATGAGCCGGCGGTGATGTCCACCTGGAGCCCCGTGTCCTTCCTGATCGCAGTGGCAACCGCGAGAATGCGAGCGCGATCAACCGGTGTGAACCCCTGCACATTCGCCACTCGCACACGGATGGCGCTGATCGGTGCCGCAGCATCCGTATCGGCGTACCGGGAGCACAAGCCGCCGGGCGCGGCAGCGGACGGCGGGAGATAACAGACCTGCGAGAGCATCTGCTGCATCGCGGAGATCGTCGTGAGCAGCAAGGGCGGCTGCGCGACGTACCCCCCAAGATTCATTGTGGGCCCGAGCGGCTGGTCGTCGAGCGCCTGCCTCGATGCGGCCGTCGCCCCGGTCACGACCGGCGGGTAATACGTCTCGAGCGGCACCGCGCTCAATGGATTGAATCCGGGCAGCTTGTCCGGGTTGAACTCACCGACTACGTCCACCCCCACAAAGCCGATTTCGTTCGTGGTCGGATTTTCGTAGGGGTTGCCCACATGCGTCGTCAGGCGGCGAAATTGCGTGTCCTGGTTGCCAGGCGGCGCGACCGTGAACGGTGGCTTGGTATCGACAGGGAGCGTCCACATGCTTGCCGGGTTGCTGGTGGGCACCGCCACCAGGCCGCTCGGAGTAGGACGGTATTGGACCGGTGAGGCGGTGAAGTACGCGGCAGTCCCGCTGGCGCCTGAATACCCCACCTCGCGCGTGGCGCTCGACGGCGCGCCGGTCAATGCGTCGAGCAGTTGCGTGTAGCCGCTTTGCGCGGAGATGGTGTCCTGCCCGATGGTGGTTCCCGCGAGACCACCGAGGTAGCTCGCGACTGACGGCTTTGCGAGCGCGCCGGGCACACCGGCGCCGGATCCAACGTTCAGTCGTTGCACAGTCGCCGAAAGCGATTGGTCGACGAAGGTCTGCGAGGACGCGATGAACGGCAGCGCGTCGCGACCCTGACCTCCCGGAGGGGGGATCAACCCCTGCAGCTCTGCCAGGTATTTCCCCTCGACGACGGTGTGCTGCAGTCCGACCAGCTTCTCTTCCTGCACGGGGTCGATCGCCGAGAGGAGCATCGGAAAGCTGAAGGAGACGACCGCTGCCGGCGCCGATGCAACCCCGAGGTCGGCGCCGGATCCGATCGACGGTGTCTTCCCGGAGAAGCAGGCGATCGTGCCGCCCGCCGAGGAGTTGAGCGGCCCCGTCGGATAGTTCCCGAGCGCTCCGCCGCACACGTGCACCGGCGCGGCGGAGCCCGGCACCACCTCGCCGAACGATGCGGCAGGCTCCTCCTGGGCATCGGACAGCTCCGTGAACGCGTCGGTCGGCGTGTAGTAGACATAGGAAGCGCCACCCGGATACGTGGATGCGCCGTTGGCGGCCTTCCAGCTCACATTGACGCGGAAGAGTTGATGCGGCGATGAGGTGACGCTCGCACCGATCGGAATCGTCACGTTCACCGACAGGATGATGTAGCCGATGTTCGCGATCGGGGCGGCGATCGAGACACCTTGGAGTTCCTCGATCTGATGCCATTGCGCGACCGTGATTCCGCCAAAGGTGTCCGCAAGGTAGTTGTCTCGGACGAGGTTGTCCTTCGTCTCGACGGCATCGGCGGCGCCCGTCGGTCGTACGAGGATGTCGTACGCGGGCCGCGCTGCGGCATCCACAACGCCGGTGACGGCGAGCTGGCTGGTCGACGCTGCAGCGGTCAGCAGCGAGAAGCTGACAGAGGCCACCAGGATGCCTGCGCCAAGCGCGATCGCCCGGTCGCGGCGGGAGCGGACCTGCCGGCCGATCAGCCGCCACAGCCCGTTCATCGCCACCGCGCGATGGTGACTCGCGACCCCCGTGTCCCGGCATCCCTCGGAAGGATGAGAACGCGCGCCTACTCGGCGTCTATGCGAAACCGGCCCAAGGAGGTGCCGGCATCAACTCGCACCCGGTCCCTCATCGGAGCGTCGGTAGCGACCACGGATGGGGGGGCCGAAGCCCCCCGATCCTGGTCACGAGAGAGGCGAAGGACCGGCTGGCGGGCGCCGGTTTCTCCGCCCACAGAGAGTGTGCCAAAGGCCTCGAACGTAGCCTCGGATGCTGGGACACAGATGTGTAACGGGAGGGCCACTTGTCACAGACCTAGAAGGTGCGCGGCGTTCGCGCCCATCACGAGTGCTCGTTCCGCGACCGTCAGATCCGCTTGCGCGAATGCGTCGATGTAGCGCCTTGCCGGGAGCAGCGGATAGTCCGATCCGAACAGCAATCGATCGGCGCCGCAGAGATCGGCAACGGCTCGATACGCGCTGGGCCGGTACAGGAACGGACCCGCGGCCGTGTCGAACCAGATGCGCCGGCACAACTCGGCCACCTCGGGCATGTGCGCGTAGAAGGGCAGCCCGCCACCGAGATGCGCGCACACCAGCTTCAGGTCCGGGTGGCGCAGCGCGAACGCGGCGACCCGATCCGGAGTCGCAGTGCCCTTCCCGGGATAGTCGTGACCCACCGGCTCACTGCAATGCAGCACCATCGGAATCCCAAGCGCCGCGCACGCAGCGCCGACTTCGTCGGCTGCTGGTAACGCGAGGTCAAAACCCTGTGCGTCCGCGTTGAGCTCGCCGGCTCCGAGCAATCCCGCCGCAGCGCACCGCTGCAGCTCGTCCACGGCACCGAGACGCGCCGGGCTCACGGTCGCGAAGCAGGTGAGCCGATCGGCGTGGGCACGCTGCACCTCGATCAGATGGTCGTTCGCCTCCGCGCAGTGTTCGGGATCGGCGAACGGCCAGCCGAAGCACACCGACCGATCGATGCCGGACGCGTCCATCGTCGCAAGCAGCTCGTCGGCGGTGACGATGGCACGCTCCCCCTGATGGCACCTGTCGAACCACGGATCGGCCGCCGCGAGCCGCTCGCGTGCATCGCGCATGGCCGCCGGGAGTATGTGGACGTGGCTGTCGATAATCATCCGAGCCACCGTCCCTGCGCGAATATCCAGGTGCCGGCGAACATCAGCGCGGCACTGGCGCCGAGCATCACCGGCCGGGCGCGTGGATAGCGCTGCGTGAGGTCAGCGACAAGCAGCACCACCGGGAACAGCGCAAGACTGTAGCGGGGCTGGGAGCGCCAGAACGGCAGTGACGCGGTCATCAACCACGCGATGGTGCAGTACAGAGCGAGGGAACGGGGGATCCGCGATGAGGCCCACATGCCGAAGCACAGCACGAAGCCCAGCAACCCGTAGGCCACTTCGCGGGCGAAGATCGAACGCGTCTCCCCATTCGATGCAACGAAAAGCGTGTGCCAGGTGACGGCAAATCCCACCCACGGCGGCGTGGGCTGCAGACCGAATGACGGCAACTGGTCGGCATGAAGGAGCGCCAGACCATCGCCGATGTGGACCTGCATATACAGCCCGTACACGACGAGCGGCGTTGCCGCAAGCAGGACCGGAAGCAGGTTCGCGCGCGGCCGCCATCCCGTCCGGCGGAGTTGCTCCAGCGCCAGCGCGGGAATCAGCGCGAGCCCGGTGAGACGGAAGGCGCACGCGAATGCGGCGGCGATGATCGCCTTGCGCGAGTTCCCCGCCCGCGCGTAGTACAGGCTCGCTGCGGCCGAGGCGATGAAGGTGCTCTCGCTAAAGGGGGCGATGAGAAACAGGGCTGTCGGCGCAAGAGCGAGCAGCCACACCGAGAACGTCGCCGCCGCCCGGTCGCGCTCGCCGAGGACGAGGCGCGTGAGATACCAGAGCCCAATCGTCTCGGCGACGGCATTGACGAGCCACGACGCCCACACGTCGTCGCGGGTCACCACCGTCACTGCACGCACCACCAGCGGAAACCCCGGCAGGTACGCGTCGAGGTAGTCGAGGTGAACCGGATATCCGTGGGCGACGATCGACAGGTAGCTGATGGCGTCCCAGGAGACGAGTTGATCACGAAGGCCGGTGAGCACGGACGTTCCGGGGAAATCGATCGCAAGGACAGCGACGAACACTCCAAGCCAGAGCAGCCGCGAGACCACCACGGCGGCAAGCGCCGTGCCCCACGACGACGATGCCAGCCGCTGCCTCACGCGGGCGGTTCGAGCCCGTCGAGCATCGCCGGGTCATTGCGCAGCTGCCAGAGCTCGCGAAAGGCGCGCAGCACCACGCGCACATCTGCGCCCGTGGCGCGACCCGTGGTACGCGGATAGTGATGCACGCCGACGTCCATGAGCCGGTATCCGCGCCGTCGCGCGCGCACGAGCAGCTCGGTGGAAACGAGCGCGCCGTCCGCATGCAGCCCCTGTCCCACCGCCCGCGGAAACACCTTGAAGGCGCAGTTGACATCACGAGCAGTTGGTCCGAACGCCATCCTGACGAGACCGAAGAATGCCTTATGGTAAAAACGCCGAACCCACGTGTCCTTGCGCCGGATCCGGTACCCACAGATCACACGATCGGGTCCGTACAGCGCGAGGAGTCGCGAGATTTCGTTGGGGTCGAACTGGCCGTCGCTGTCCATGAGAAACACCGCGTCGCGAGTCGCGGCATTGAATCCCGTGCGGAGCGCACCACCGTACCCGCGATTGCGCCGATGCGACACCACGCGGACGTGCGTGCCTGCGCCTGACGCACGCGCCGCTGTTGCATCGCTGCTGCCGTCGTCGATGACGAGAATCTCGAAGTCCGCAATACCGAGATCTGTCAGCGCCGTGTCGGTTCGAGTGACCGTCTCCGCGATCACCGCTTCCTCGTTGTACGCGGGAAGCACAACGCTGATCGACGGATAGGTCGTGCCGAGACCGCTGCCGTCAGTCACATCAGCCCCTGCCACGCACGTCGTAGATAGTGATGTGATCGGTGCGTGCCACGACGGGGAACCCCTGATCGGCCCACCAGGTCGTGTTCTCCCGCGGATCGATGGCGCCGGCGTCGGTCAGCCGGTTGTCGATCTCCACATAGCTGATGTCGTACTTGCGCAGCAGACCGAGCACCGGACACGTCGCGCTATCGGCCGCACATCCGGTGTACATCGTCTGCACGTCGTTGAAGCGGTCCTCGAAGCTGATGCCATAGCTCCAGAGCCATCCGCCATATCCCATAACCCCGATGCGACCGGCGACGGTGAGCACGGGATCGTTGGGACGGCCAAACGTGAGAAACACTGAGCCCTTGGGAGTCACGCGGTCGATTGTCGATGCAAGTTGCAGTTCCTGCGTGTTCGCGATCGAGTACGGGCCGGTGATGCTGTCCTGCGGCGGCGTCCACGGCAGGAGCCGGAGCACGACCAGAGCGCCAGTGAGGAGCACCGGGGTCACGAGCACGATCGCCGCCACGCGTGGCCAGACACGCCGCCACCAGTTGGCAGCAAGCGCGCCGATGAGCAGCGCGATGACGAGGTACCAGTAGACGAGCAGCTTGGTGTTGTCCCAGTTCCACGACTGAAAGACGACGAGGTTGCACGCGGCGAAGATGATCAGCGCGCCGAGCGTGAGTTCCAGCAGCGGCACCGGGAACGCCTCGGTGAGCACGCGTCCGACCTTCCCGCCGCCGATGCGGATACCGGCGGCGATCGCGATGAATCCAAGGAGCGGCACGGCGATCCCGAGATTCGCAAGCCAGAACCCCCACCACTGCGCCGTCCCCACCATCCCGATCGCCTGGATCGCGCCGGTGAAGAGGTTGCCGATGGAGAGCGTGAGCCGGGCCCCGGCGCCGGCTGCGCCGCCGGAATTCGACAGCCATCCGGGCTCGAGATACGGATAGACGTCGGTGCCGTACGGCGTCACGGTGGCACCGTGCTGCGCGAGCGCGAGCTGTCCGAGCCGGATGCCGCCGAGGACCAGCGCGACACCCACGAGTGCCCACCATTCGCGCCGCCGCCGCCGCCAGAAGAGGACGAAGAGCAGGATGGACAACGCGATCAGCGTTTGCACGTGGACGATCGGCAGCAGTCCGATCAGCACGCCGGCCAGCGCGAACGGCTCCCAGCTCGGACCGTGAGACGACGCCCCTGCGAGCACAAGCAGCAACACCGAGATGGCTGCCGCAAAGCCGAAGAGCAGCGTGCGTTGCGGCAGCCACCACGCCATCAGCGGCGTGTACCACTGCATGTTGGGCAGTGGCGGCGTTCCGCCGTCCGACGGCAGTCCGTCATACGCGCGGCTCTGCGCTGCAATCGTCCCCGGAAGATCGTGCAGCGTCCATCCCACAATGGAAATGCCCGTGGTGGGATGTGTCACGACGTACTGCAACGTGCACTGCGTCGTGGTGAACCCGTGACTCGTGCAAGCGTCCGCGAAAGCACCGATGAATCCGAGGCCGCCGCCGATGAAGCAGATGAGCACCGCGATCACACCGGCGCCGGTGCCGAGTCCGATGCGCCGCCCGAGCGCCACGACGAGCAACGCGATGACGACCACGAGCACCCCGCCGGGGATCGCAAGCGCCAGCCCGGGTGCAAGCCCGAGCGTCATCAACGTGGCCGCATGAAAATCGGGAAGAAATGGATAGAGCAGCGTGGTCCCGCTCAGCAGCGGATTGACCGGCGGGATGTTGCCCCCCGACGCGAAGCTTGCAGCAGTGGTCAGGTGTTGCGACCAGTCGGCCCATACCGTTGGATACCCGGCCTCGAGCCCGCCCGCATCCGAGTACACGGTGTGCGCGAAGATCGCGACCACCGCGACACCGCCGCCGACAAACGCAGCGATCGAAAACCACGGAACGCGCGCCGCCCAGCGGTCGCGCAGTTCAACCCAGGACGCGTGCCAGGTCGCCCGTGGGTTGACCGTCAGCAACGAAATCGCGAGTGCGCCGGCGAGCGTGAGCAACGGGCCGAGGAGAACGGTCGCGGTATCGAGACCGAAGAGCAGCGAGAACCCATAGGTCGCGGCAGCGCCGACGATGAGCCCGCTGGTGAGGCCGATCGCCACGCGCTCCACGAGCGTGAGGTGGGTCCTCACGAGTCCGGACAACGCTGCTCCGGCCGCGAGGGTCAGCGCGGCGTCGAGGATGACGAGAAAGGCGGTCACCCAGAGTCGACCCAGACCCTCATCTGTTGGTCGGCAGAGCTCTGCGGCATGGCCGTCCAGATCGGGTAGAAGAAGATGAACGCCGCGAGCACGCTCGCGATGACCGCATATGCGACTGGCGCCAGCGACACCTCCCGTCCACCAAACGGAATCCTCACGCGGCGAATGGCGCTCAGCGCATAGGCGAGGGCAAGCGCGGTGAAGAGCAACATCCCAAGTGCGTGATAGAAGAAGAGGACTCGGCGTTCATTGCCGGGCACCCACATCATCCACGACGCGACGTAGCCAAGAATGATGAACGCGGGCACGAAACGTCGCGAGATCGCCGCGGAGAGCGCGACGAGCGCCGCAAAGACAACCATGCCCACGAACGCGATCGCAAACAACGAGCCTGGATAGGTTCGGGCGATCTCGTACTGCGATGACGGATCCATATGGAATAGGGCAGTGAACTGGGTAGCCGTGTACGACGTGTTGAAGTTGTGGGGGTCGTGGAACCGGACGGCCGACTGGTAGATGATGATCATCGCGACCAGCGAGCCGAGGCCGATGAGCGCGACAAGCAATCGCCACCAGTTCGGGCCGCGTGTCAATCGCCATACGCAGAACAGCAACGCGAGGATCCCGAGCCACCAGATCGCCGGATTGCCCATGTCCGTGACTTCCGAGACCGCACCATTGTTGGGTTGGGACGACGCGTAGAAGAGCACCGGGTGCTCCATGATCGGCCACGTCAACCACAGCGACGAGTACGGATGGCTGTGGCACTCCTCGGCGTGATACCGCAGTGACGCGGCAGTGATCTGCACGATGTTGTCGATTGCCTCGACGGGGTTCGGCACCGTCACCGACCCGACTTTCATCACCGGCACGTTGAGCGTCACCGGCGTCCCGGGCAGACCGGAGACGGCGGGATTGCACCCGGTGAAGAAGTACACGTCGGTGTGCTGGATGGTCTCGTATCGCGAGAAGGACGCAGCGAAGATCGCGAGCGCGATGACACCGGCAAGCGCATAGTGGAGAATCGCACGCGGTCCGGCGGCATGCCGCCACATCGTTGCCTCTGCGCGGCCCGGACCGGCGATGCGATGCAACCACGGGATGACTCCCGCGAGGTACGGCGCGATACCGCGCATCACGATCAGTCCGCCCGCAACAACGAGTGGCGCGAGGGCAGTCAACTTCGCCGCAAAGGCGAGCCCGGCGACGCCGGCCATCACGTACAGCGTGGTGCGCCACTGCGCCCGAGTCCGCGCCTGCCAGTGCAATAAGAAGACGTAATAGAAAAGCGCGACGAAGAAGATGGCGATGATGTCGATGACCCCGGTGCGCGACTCGACGAACGCCAACCCGTCGAAACAGATGAAGAGTGCAGTGACCAGGGCAAAGAAGCGGTCACGGCGGAGCCGAAGCGCCACCAGGTACATCATCCCGACGAGCAGGCTGCCGAAGAGCGTCGTGCTGAGTCGCCACGTCCAGCTGTTGAACCCGAAGAAGGCGATCGGCGGCGCCATGAGCAGCTTCGCCAGCGGCGGCTCGGGGTCGAAGTACGACTCCGCCGGCTGGCGGAGGTCTTTGGCGGCGTCCACCGGGAAGTAGATCTCGTCGAAGACGTAGCCGCAGATGCTCACGTCGGTGTGGTTGACCTTGACCCCGTCCACCACTCCCGCCGGCCCGACCGGCACCGGCGTGCACTCGGCATCCGAGCCGCTGGTGGTCGGATACCCCACCCCGAGGGCGCTGATCGTCCCTGCGCCGCTCAGGAAATTGGGAAAGATCGGACTCGCAAAGCGGAGCCCGAAGGCCACCAGGACAAGGACGATGACCGCGATGACATCGAAGCGCGTGAGATCAAGAAACCCCCGAAGCCCTGCCCTGACAAGCGGCAGGCCGCCGTCGGATTCAGGTCTGGTAGGCTTTGAGGTCAAGACTTCCGTTGACATCTATTTACAAGAATTGGAGGTTCCTTTACTGCTATCCTGAGAGGCGAGGGGTACAGTCAAGGCCGCAGCCCGAAGGCTGCCCACAGTAGAAACTCATTCCCTTCCTGAAAGGCCGGAGGGTTCCCCCTCCGGTCTTTTTTTGCCTCTCGCCGGTCTCGGATGACCGGGTTCGATGGCCAGAGGCTCGGGGGAGGGCAGTCACGCGAGCGATGCTGACATAGGCATCAGCCCCGCGGACGTGTAACGCTCAGGCGGCCGAAGAGATCCGGGGGGCCCCCGCGGGGACGATCGCGAGCATCCGGTCGATGGCGCCCCGCGCCTGTGCCGCGATCACCGGGTCGACCTCGACGCGAGGCGCCATGCGCTCCAGCGAACGGGCGACCTTCTCGAGCGTGATCTTCTTCATATATGGGCAGACGGCGGCTTCAGAGGCCGCGAGGAACCGCTTCATCGGCGACTGCTCCTGCATCCGGTGGAGGATGCCGACCTCGGTCGCGACGATGAACGTGGATGCGGGCGACTCCGCCGCGCGCCGGACCATGCCCTCCGTCGAGGTGACGACCGTCGCAGGTCCCGCGATGTCGCCGGACGACATGCGATACAAGGTCGAGGACGTGCAGCCGCATTCCGGGTGGATCAGCAGCTCGGCGTCGGGATGTTCGCGGCGCATCGCGTCCAACCGATCCGGGACGATGCCGGCGTGGACGTGGCATTCACCCATCCACACGTGGAGCTTGCGACCGGTGACACGCTCCAGGTGGGCGCCGAGGAACATGTCGGGGCAGAAGAGAATCTCGCAATCAGCCGGGATCGAGCGGATCACCGCCTCCGCGTTCGACGACGTGCAGCAGTAGTCCGAGAGCGCCTTGACCTCTGCCGTGGTGTTCACATACGAGACCACCACAGCCCCGGGGTACTGCGCCTTCCACTCGCGGAGTTGATCGGCATCGATCGTGGCGGCGAGCGAGCAGCCGGCCTCCAGGTCCGGAAGGAGCACCGTCTTCGTGGGCGACAGGATCGCCGCCGTCTCGGCCATGAAGTGAACGCCGCAGAAGACGATCACGTCCGCATCGGTGGCCGCGGCCTGCTGCGAGAGCCCGAGCGAATCACCGACGAAGTCGGCGATGTCCTGGACCTCTGGGCGCTGATAGTTGTGCGCCAGGATCACCGCATTCCGTTCGCGCCGCAACCGTGCGATCCGGCCCAGCACGTCGGCCCGGTCGGCAGTCGCTACGTCCCGCTCAGCTGTGATCACCGCCACCTGTCCCCCGTTTCCATGGGGTTCGTGGATAAAGGTCAGATTGACCTAAGCAAGTATAGCAGGGTGAGGCGCAGCCGCCCGTGACCCGTCACGACGCAGGTCCTTCGTCTACCGTGGTGCCGTGACGGTGATCGGGGTCGTGGTCCGGCCAAGAAGCACGTTCGCCGCGCTCGCGGCGTCTCCGCGTATCGCACTCGGCTTCGCCGCAGTCCTGGGAAGCAGCGTCGTTGCCCTCGCGCTGGGACTGCTCGCCAACCTGATCGACAACGGCGGTCGCTCCGGACTCGTGGCGTCACTCCTGCTCCCGCTGCTCTTTCTCGTGTACTGGGGTGCAGCGGCGCTGCTCATCGACGCGACCGCCGGGCTCGCACGGCAGTCCGGACGATGGCGCACGTACCTCGCCGTCAGCGGCTTCACCTTCATCCCGTGGATCGCCTACGCGATCCTCGCCGTGATCGAAGCGCTCTTCGGCGCCGGCAGCGCCGCGGAGTATGCGGTTGCCTGGCTGACGCTCCCGCTGCTCGGATGGTTTCTCGTCCTGACCACGTTCGCTGTGCAATCGGTCTTCGACGTGAGCCCGTTCGTTGCGGTGTCGCTCGCGATGCTGCCCGACGCCGTACTGCTGTTCATCCTGATCGCCGTCCTCACCGCGGCCAGCGTCTGAGTGACCGCCCGCCGCTCTCGATGAGACGTCTGCGCCGCCTGCATTCCGGCGTGGTCGTCGCGGCGATCTACGTCGTCATCGCGTTCCTGCTGACGCTCGCAACCTGGCGTTCTCCGACCGCCACCTACGTCGGCGAAGGCCCGGACCCCCTGCAGGCCATGTGGGGAATCGGATGGGTGCCATATGCGGCGACCCATGGGCTCAATCCGCTCGTCTCCACGGCGATGAATGCGCCGACCGGGTTGAACCTGCTCTGGGCGGACGCGTTCGCGATCCCGATGGGCATCGTCCTCTGGCCGGTGACAGTGACGCTGGGGGCGACCTTCTCGTACAACCTGGTGATCACGCTCAGTCTCGCGCTGGCGGCGTTCGTCGCATTCCTCGCGATCCGCCGATGGGTTCCCGGCACGGTCGCCGCAGCAGTGGGCGGACTGTTGTACGGGTTCTCGCCGTACACCACAGCCCAGTACTTCGGTCACATCAGCCTGGTGATGAGCGCGGCCACGCCGCCGCTCGCGCTCTTGCTCGTGGACGAGATCGCCGTGCGACAGCGTCGCCGGCCGCTCGTGCTCGGCATCCTCACCGGAGCGCTTGCAGTCCTGCAGTTCTTCATCTCGCAGGAGGTGCTGCTCACCGTGACCATCGCGACTGCAGTGGTGATCATCGTTCTGGCGGTGTCGTACCGCGACCAGGTGCGAGCGCACGCGCCGTTCGTCCTTCGGACGCTTGGTATCGCCGCCGTGATCGCCGTTGTCGTGCTCGCCTATCCGACATGGCTTCAGTTCTTCGCATCGGGCCACGCCGTGATCAAGGGAGCCGTGCACGGCACCGATACGTACGTCACCGATGCGGCGAACTTCGTCGTTCCCACCGTTGTGCAACTGCTCTCGCCCCAGGCCGCCATCAACATCTCGAAGCACTTCACCGGCAACGCGTCGGAATGGGACGCGTATCTGGGCATACCGCTCGTGCTGCTGTTCGTCGTCGCGACCGTGCGGTTCTGGGGGGCGCCGGTGATACGGACGGGCGGGATCGTCGCGGCGATCTTCGCCGTGTGTTCGCTCGGACCGCAGCTCCACGTCGCAGGCCATCAACTGTCCGCGATCGTGCTGCCGTGGTGGATTCCTGCGCACCTGCCCTTGCTGGAGAACATTCTTCCGGCTCGGCTGATGATGTACGTCTTTCTCGCAGCGGCAATCACGTTCGCATTCCTGCTGCGCCTGCTCTTTCTCATGAGATCGAGCGTCGCGTTGAACGCACTTGTTGCGCTCGTCGTGCTGTTCCCACTGGTGCCAAGGCTGCCCGGACCCTCAACAACCGTGCCAACTCAGGAACCGTTCACCTCCCCGACTTCGGCGCGGGCGTTTCAGGGTGCAACCGTCCTGTTCGAGCCACTCCCAGGTGTTGACTACCCGCAGGCGATGGTGTGGCAGCGCACCGCTGCATACACGTTCACGATGCTGGGCGGCTACATCATCGGCCCATATTCGCCCGGGGTTGAAGCGCTCCAGCAGCGCATCCATGCGCTCGCGGCGTCGGGGACGACGGTGACGCTTTCCGAAAACGACCGCGCCGATATCCTCCGACAAGTGCTCGATCTCCACGTCGGCGACGTCGTGGTGGGAAGCGGCGCGAGTGCGGGGACAGCCTCGTTGTTCACGTCGCTCTTCGCTGCGCCCCCGACATCCGCCGACGGCTTCCTCATCTGGAAGGTCGGCACGTCCCACGCCTGACCGCGCAACACCGATCCGTGACAGGCCGACCGTCCCGGGGAATCGCGCCTATTCTTTCCCGGTGACTCCTGATCGGCCGCGCGGCGGCGCGCCAGTCGTCAGCCTCGTCATCCCCACGCGCAACGAGGCGAACAACGTTCACCCCCTTGTGGACCGGGTCACCGCCGCGCTGGGCGCCACCCCGTTCGAGATCTGCTTCGTCGACGACAGCGACGACAACACCGGCGACCTGCTCCTGGAACTCGCCAACACGAATGCCAACGTGCGCTGCCTTGTGCGCCAGGGAGCCGACCGGACCGGCGGGCTCAGCACCGCGGTGGTCGCCGGGCTCCACATGGCACGCGGGCCCTACGTCTGCGTGATGGACGCCGACCTCCAGCACCCGCCGGAGCTGATCCCGATCCTGCTCACGGAAGCCGAGCGCGGCGCCGACCTCGTCGTTGCAAGTCGCTATGCCCCGGGCGGGAGCCACGAAGGCCTCGGCAGCCCGGTGCGCCGGCTCGTCAGCCGCGAGGCAACCGCGCTGGCCCGGATGCTCTTCAAGGAGGCTCGGCAGAGCTCCGATCCGCTCTCCGGATACTTCCTGTGCCGCCGCGCGCTGATCGATGGGATCGAGTTTCGTCCTGTCGGTTTCAAGATCCTGCTCGAACTGCTGGTGTGCGTCCCCGACCTGCGCGTCGTCGACGTGCCGGTCACGCAGGGTCCGCGCGCCGAGGGCGTGAGCAAGGCGACTGCCCGCCAGGGCCTGCTCTACCTGCGCCACCTTCGTTCGCTCTTCTTCAACGTTCCGGGTTCGGCGCGGACGTGGAAGTTCGGGCTCGTCGGTTTCAGCGGGCTCTGCGTGTTCATCCCGGTGCTGGCGATCCTCTCCGTCATCGGGCTGAACCCGTTGATCGCGTTCATTCCCGCCTTCGGGCTGAGCGCCGCGTGGAACACCGCGCTGAACTGGCGCCTGACGTTCGGCGATCAGCGCCGAGGCGGCCAGGGATCGCGCCACTACCTGGAGTTCGCGCTCCTCAGCGGATGCGTCATGTTCTGTGCCTTCGCGGTGCTCGTCGACATCGGAGTCCCGGGCGTCCTGTCGGGCCTCGCAGCCGCGCTCGTCGCCATGCTGCTGAACGGTCTCGTCAATCGCGCGCATCTGCACCACAGCCCGTCGAAGTGGGCGTCAATCGCCGTCGACCACGGTGTGCAGGGCGGGCTCGCGCGAACTCGCGGACGAGGTGGGCGCCGATCGCGCGTATCTGCTCCCGGCGCGCGGCGACGCGTCGGCGGCGCTGCCGGAGGGGCTTCTCGCGTACGTGATCGCGCACCGGCGGCCGGTGCTCTTCACCGAAGCCGCGTCGTATCGCGCTCAGCGGCGGTCCAACATCGAGACTGCGTCGCGGATGCTGCTGCCGGTGGTGCGTGATGACCGTGTCGTCGCGATCGTCGTCTGCGAACGCTTCGCTCCCGGGGGGTTCGAGGCCGCGGCGCTCGAGACCGCGACACTCGCGGTGGCGGCCATCGAGCCGCTCCTCACCGCCGCCTCGAGCGAACAGCCGGAACGTCCCGAGGTTGCCCCGGCGCGAGCGGCGCCCGGACCGGCGAGGTAGTTCCGACGTCGGCGGGGGCGTTCGTTGCCGATCGTGATCGGGCCAGACCACGCATCACGAGTGCGCGTGGCTCGGTGCTGTGCCTCATCGGGATCGTCGCCGCCGCGACACTTCGCGCCGCGGTCGGCGCGCCGAATGTCGCCGCGTCGATGCCGGCCGGCGTCGTCTTCGCTGTCGCGCTGCTCGCCGTGGCCGTCGCAGCAGGATGGCGTCCGGGACGACCTTCACCCGTCGCCGTCGCGATCGGTGCGCTCGGCGGCGGCGCGCTTGTGGGCGCATGGCTTCTCGCACACGCTGGTCCCGGGCTCGTCGTCGCGCCACTCAACTCGGGGCTCGCGCTCTGGACACCGGTCGTCGCATTCGTCGCGGTTGCTGAAGAGGTCGCGCTGCGCGGCGCGCTGTTCAACGCCGTGCGCTCCGGCTGGGGCGACGGCGCCGCCCTCATCGTGACGACGATTCTTTTCGCGGCGATGCACGTGCCCCTCTACGGCATCGGCTCGTTGCCGCTCGATCTCGCCGCCGGGCTGCTGCTTGGCGGGCTTCGCATCGTCAGTGGCGGCGTGCTCGCGCCGGCGGTGGCGCACGTGGCGGCCGACCTCGCGGGCGGGTGGCTCCTGTGACTGCTCGGCGTGGCTGGGCAGTCGTGGCGCTGTCAGTCCTGGCGCTGACGCTGGTCTGGCGATTCATTCCCGAGGGATCGCCGCCGATCTACGACGGGCAGTGCATCGCCGACCCGTACGTGACGCTCAGCAGCAACCCGCCCGCGAAAGGGGTCAGCCAGACGTTCCCGAAAGCGAGTTCCTTCCCCGCCGCGGGCGTGAACACGACCGAGACGCCACCGCAAGCGCAGATCCTCGTCGAGTCCGGGACGTTCGTGAACTCGACCCCCGTCACGATCACCATCACCCCGGTTCCGGCGCCGGCTGCGAAGCCGCCCAACGGAACGATCCAGGGCAACGTCTATCAGTTCTCCGCCGTCAACTCGTCGGGGACAGAGCTCGAGCCCCTCTCGACCCCGCTTGCGGTCTTCGTGATCCTGCGTGCCCTGACGTCAGTGCCGGCACCCACGATCGATCGTTGGAACGGCACCACGTGGACGCCGCTGTCGACCTTTAACGCCGGATGCGGCAACACCTTCGAGGCATCCTCGGTGCAACTGGGGGAGTTCGCCGCCGTGGAGCCCGGCGGCAGCGCGACGTCCCCACCGGCGTCAGGTGGCGGCATCCCCGGAGCAGTGGTGATCGGGGTGCTCGCCGTGCTGCTGATCATCGCGGTCGCGGTGCTGTTCGGCCTCGAGCGCCGGCGTAACGCGGCGCGCTGATCGCGCTCCTTCCGGGCAGCCCCTCTACGCGCGAAGCCGGGGTGAGCCGAGCCAGCTCTCCATCTCCACGAGCCAGCGTTCGCCGGGAGGTCCCATGCCCGCCCCCGGGACGCCGATTCGCTGGAGCAGCGAGCGCCGCCCGCCAAGCCGGACTGTCAGGTGGTGCGGCAGCGCGGCGAGATCCTGCGCGATTTCGAGCGCTGTGTCCTCGTCGTCGGCGAGACCGTCGATGAGGCCGAGCTCGATCGCGCGGGTCCCGAGCCAGACGTCGCCGGTCGTGACTCTGGCGAGTGCATCGTCGTCGAAGCCGCGAGCCGCGCGTACCGCGCCCGTAAAGCGCCGGAAGATCGCGTCGACGAGTTCACGCTCGTGCTCCTCGTCCTCAGGCGTCGGTTCGCGCCAGGGCGCGCCCATGTCCTTGAAGGGACCGGTCTTGGTGACGACCATTCGAGCGCCAATGCGGCGAAGGGCATCCACGACCACCGGCCGGACGCTGATCACACCGATTGACCCGACGAGCGCGCTCGGGAATGCGAGGACACGCGTTGCCCCGCACGCGAGGAAGTACGCGCCCGAGGCGCCGACCCCCTTGATCCATGCAACCACCGGCTTGCTCGCGGCAAGGCGCCGCACGGCCATGTACAGCTGCTCGGATGCGATCGCGGTGCCGCCAGGAGAATCGATCTCGATGAGGACCGCGCGGATCCTCGGATTGCGACGCGCCTGACCGATCGTGCGGATGAGGTCGTCGGTTCGCGCGGCGCCGCCGATCGCGCCCCGCACCTGGATCACCGCGATCCGTCTGCGGTCGGTGATGCCGGCGAGCCGATCGGAAAGGCCACGCTCGGAAATCACCCTTGCATGCTAGTCGGCCGGTAGCTGTTCCGGACCTGAGCTCAGTGCTCGCCGGCGGCCCGCGCTGCCGTTGCCTCGCGAAGCGTCGCGCTGACCGACTCGCCGCTGACGTCCACAACCAGTCCGATCGTGTCGCCGTCGTCCCAGCCGCACAGCGAGATCGACGTGAGTGGCGCCGGCCCCGTCGCCGGCGAGCAGATGAAGTCGCTGCCGTCGGTGGTGGTGGTGAGCGTCTTGCTGCTGATCACGCTGACTCCCCGGGTTTTGAGCCCGGTCGTGAAGTCGTTGAAGAACTGCGTGGTGCTGCTCTCGATGTCCGCCCCCTGCGCCAGCAGCACGACGAGCATCGCGCGCCCGGCCTTGCCGTAGACACCGCTCACCACGTGGGTGGCGCCGTCCTCCTGCATCACCTGCTGCATCTGCTGGGTCACGGCCGCAGTCGCGGGCGTGTGGATCGCGGTTAACGCGCCGACCGCCGTGGGCGTGGTGATGGTGTGGTCCGGATGCGCGCGGCTGTTGAGCCATTCGTAGCCCGCGAACCCCAGGATCCCGACCAGGATCACGGTGAGACCGATGCCGAGCACTCCTTTGCCGGAGAGATGGCGTTTGCGAGGAGCAACCGGCACGTCCCAGGCGGAGCGGTCGCGATGTGCATTCGGAAGGGGCCGTGTTCCCCATGCAGGCGGCGCCCTCCTCGGCCTTCCCGCGGTTCAGCGCGAGCGTTTCGTCGCGACCACGGATGTTCCATCCACTGCCGCCCGGGCTCACGGGTCCGGCCACCGCGGGCGGCTCGGGGCGAATGCCGATGGTGGGCGTCGAGAGGCGCCCCTGGGCGACGCCGAGTGACGCCGGGACCGCCTCGAACGCCGGGTGTGCGCCGCTGGGCGGAGCGCCGATGGGCGGTGCCGCCGGCACGCTCGCCTGGGGAACCTGTGGCGAGTTCTTGAGCGTGCGCGGATCGGGCGTGGCAGGGCGCGGCAGCGGCACCCGAGGCGCTGCCTCGAACGCGAGCGACGGGTCACCGGCATCGAGCACCGGCTGTTTCGCCATCGGGGCGCGTTCGAAGTGCGCTGGGTCCGGGACCTTCTTGAACGAGAGGGGTGTTCCGCCGCCCTCTTGGGTGTGCTCGGTCATGTGTTCCCATCCGGCACGGCGCGCGGCGTAGCAATCGAGATGCACAGAGCCTATGACGGCTGTCCCGCGCGGCACAGCCCATGTCAGGGCACTGCTGCCGGAGTGTCACGGATGTGTCACGCCGTGCCCACGGCATGTGGCGATGGCTTTTGGGTCAGCGGTAGTCGTGCGATCCCGGGAATTCGGTCCCGGGAGATGCCGGTCCCGGGCGGTCGATCGGGTCACCGTCCGGCGTGAGCGCCGTCACCGTCTCCACGACCACGTTGACCCGCCCAAGCTCCACCTGGAGCAGGCCGTCGACCATGAGCAGGGGATGCCGGCTCACCTCGAGAGTGCGCTGTACCACCGCCGGACGGAACACCAGGTCGAGGTGGGCATCCTCGTCGGCGAGCGTGAAGAATCGGAATCCCCGAGCCGTCGATGGCTGCTGTCGCGTGATCACGAGCCCTGCCACGCGGATCCTCGTGCCGTCGACCATGTCGCGCACCTTTGCCAGCGGCACACAGCCGAGCGCGTTGAGCCGCTCGCGCATGAACGACACCAGATGGGGCCCCGTGCTCACCTCGCTGATCGCGTACTCGGTGTTCACCCTTGTGCGCTCGTCCATCTCGGGCAGGACCGGTGGCGGCGCCGGGAGCGACACGAGTGGTGGCGCCGGGTCGCTGCTCGGGTCGTGCGGAGTATGCGGCGCATCGCCGAGCCGGTTGCCGGCGACCGCCCCACTGCCCCGGGGAGGACCGGTCACCACCGCGGCCGCGATGACCGTCTGCTCGGCCGGCGCGATGGTTGCTCTCCGGCGCTTTCGGGGCGGCAGCGACTCCTCGCTCTCCTTCAGCATCCAGAGCAGCTGGCGGCGCGACCTTCCCGCGGCGACGGCATCGAAGGCGCCGACGCGGATGAGGTTCTCCATCGCCACCCGCGGCAGCAGCGTGTGCCGCCAGAACGCGGCAACCGATGTGTTCGCCCCGGCGACGACCGCGTCGTCGCACGCGGCGCGTGCACTCGGTCCCAGCCCTCGCACGTAGGCGAAGCCGAGCCGTATCCCGAACTTCGCAGGGCCGGTCTCCTCGACGAGGCAGCGGGCGCGGCTTTTCGTGACGTCGACCGGCAGAACCCTGACGCCGTGCCGCTTGACATCGTCGACGAGGACCGAGGGATGGTAGAACCCCATCGGTTGCGCGTTGAGGAGCGCGCATGTGTAGTGCGCGGGATATGTCATACGCAGCCACGCCGTTTCGTACGCGGTGCGCGCGAATGCCGCGGCGTGCGACTTGCAGAACCCGAACTCCGCAAAGCCGAGAACGCTCTTGAAGATCTGCTGGGCAACCTCCTCGCTGAGGTCGTGCTCGAGACACCGGCGGATGAAGCCGTCACGGAGCTCCTCCATCTCCACTCGTGAACGGTGCCGGCTCATCGCCCGCCGGAACCGGTCCGCCTCACCGGCGGTGTATGCGGCGATCTCCATGACGATGCGCAGGATCTGCTCCTGGTAGAGGACGACGCCACATGTTTCCGCCAGAATCGGCTCCAACTTGGGGTGCAGATAGGTCACGGGTTCGAGGCCCTGGCGGCGGCGGAGATAGGGATGGACCGCATCGCCCTGGATCGGACCGGGACGGATGATCGCCACCTGCACGATCAGATCGTTGAAACACCGCGGTTGTGACTGCCAGAGCGACTGCTGCTGGGCGCGCAACTCGATCTGGAAGAGCCCGATGGTGTCGACCTTGCAGATCACGTCGTACACACGCGGATCGTCGAGCGGCAACTCGTCGAGGTCGGGCCGCTGTCCCGTCGTCCGCTCGATGAGATCGAGACATTCCGCGATCGCCGACAGCGTGCGCAGCCCGAGGAGATCCATCTTGATGAGCCCGAGATCCTCGACGTCATCCTTGTCGAATTGCACGACAACTCGGCCCGGCATCGTCGCCCGCTCCACCGGCACGACATCGACGAGCGGTTCTCCCGTCACGAGCATGCCGCCGACATGAATGCTCAAATGCCGCGGTGTCCCCTCGATGCGACGCAGAACGCCGATGAATTGCTCCCATGCGCGGTTGGTCACGGTGCCGTCGTGTGTCGTCCCGATACCCGCGGAGGTGAGCGTTGACTCGACGTCCGCGAGGTACCAACTGTCGGTGTGCGTGCTGAGCTTGTCGACCACCGTTTCCGGAAAGCCCATCGCCGCGCCCACCTGGCGTATCGCCATGCGTGGCCGGAAGGTCACGACGTTGGCCACCATCCCGGTGCGGTCGGGACCGTATTTCTCGTAGACGTACTGCAGCACCTGCTCGCGGTGGTCGGTGGAGAAATCGATGTCGATGTCGGGCGTGCCCTGGTGATCCTCGTGGAGGAAGCGCTCGAACAGCAGGTCGTGCGCCACGGGATCGACACGCGTGATGCCGAGCAGATACGCGACGATCGAGTCCGCTGCGCTGCCGCGCCCCTGCCCCGGGATGCCGTGCTCACGAGCGAATTTCATGATGTCCCACGTGATCAGGAAGAACTCGGCGAGATGCGTCTTCTCGATGACATCGAGCTCGCGTTGCAGGCGCGCGGCAACGGCGCGAGTCATGGGGTGGTACTTGCGCTGCACCGATTCCTGACACAGGCCGTAGAGCACGGAGAAGGGCGTCTCCCCTGCCGGCACCGGAAATCCCGGGAAGCGCACGTCGCTGAAATCCAGGGACACCTCGCAGGCGGCAGCGATGCGCGCGGCGTTGTCGAACGCTTCGGGGAGATCGGGAAGCAGGGCGCGTAGTTCCGCCTCACTGTGGAGCCGGTGCTCGCTGTTGGGCAGGAGCAGACCATGCGCCGCGGCCCGGTCGAGAGTCGTGCGATGACGGATCGCGGTGAGCACGTCGAGCAGCGGTTTGTCGTCTGCCGTGGCATGATCCGGTATCGCGCTCGCCACGAGCGGGATGTCCGCGGCTTTCGCTATTGCTGCGCATTCCGCGACGAGCCAGCGATCCGCGGGATGCAGGTGATTGCTCACCAGCATCGCGATGCGCTCGCGCCCGAAACACTCCCGCACCAGCTGCGCGTGACGAAGCGCGTCGCGTCGATCACCGCGCACAAGCGCATCGACAACAGCGCTGCGTGAACCACCGATCAGCGCGGTGCAATCGTCCAGCGCGGCAGGATCTACTCGCGCAGGATCGCTCTCGACGAGCAACGTCGTCGACGGCAACCCCGGCCACCCTTCCGGAAACGGTCCCGCCGTCGGCCGTAGCGAAGCAGGACGTTCAGGTGGCGGCAGTGTTGGCCGCGTGCGTGAATTCTGTGCAGGCAGGCTCTGCGCACCGCTCGAAATCCCGTCGATTTCCAGACGAGGCTGACCTTTGACACCGGCGAGCTGGGATGCGCTCACGGCCCGGCAAAGTTGGCGGTATCCAGTCCTGCTTCGGGCCAGCAGGCGGATTCGTGAACCGCCGGCGAGCTCGAGCTCGGTGCCGATGATCGGATGAATTCCCTGCGCTTTCGCAGCCTGGATCAGCTCGACTGCCCCATACAGCCCGTTGCGATCGCAGAGACCGAGCGCCGAGATGCCCAGGCGAGCGGCCGTCTGGACCATGCGCTTCGGTGAGGCGGACCCTTCCAGGAAGGAGTAGTGGGAACGGGCGGCGAGTTCGGCAAATCCGGGCATCGGCACGATGTGGCGGCTTGACAACTACTACAAATCTGTGTAACTATTCGCCGGGTCAGCCCACCACCAAATGAGGCTTCTCCCCTTTCCCGGCCGCCGGTTCCCCTCAACCGGCGGCCACCAGGGAGAGGCGGCGCTCGGTTCAGTCATAGCGGCGCTCCCGATGCCACTCGCCGGTCTCGAGGTCTCGGTAGAGATCGATGCACTCACCGTCATTGAGGAGACACCGCACGTAATCGCGGCCCACTGGGATCCGCCACCAGTCGGTCTCCACACGCCAGGTATTCACCACCTCGGCCACCCGTGCCCACACCGACCCCTGGCGGATCGCAACCGGCCGGCTGGCCGCGTCGGTGCGCACCTCGATGACGCCATCGAGCAACTCAGTCATCTGGTCGCCTCCTCGCGAGCGGCCAGTGTAACGAACAGATGTTCGATTCGCAAGCCGCGATAACCTCCGGGAGGCAGGCCCTGAAAACGTGAACAGAACTAGGAGGTGGATGCGTGATTGAGGAATCCGGCGAGTTCCGCTCTCCTGCGGGACGCTTGGTGACGTTCAGCCATTACGGTCCCTCCGAAGGGCACCGAGTGGTGATGCACTACGGCACCCCGGGGACGCGCCACCTCTCGGAGCGCGCGACAAAGGTCCTCGCCCGGCGGAATGCGCAGATCCTGGTCCTTGATCGACCGGGTTATGGGGAGTCATCGCGCTGGCCCGGCCGTTCCGTCGCCGATATCGCGGGCGACGTCGCAATGGTGGCCGACCTGCATGGCTGGGATCGCTTTGCGGTGTGGGGCGGTTCGGGCGGTGGTCCTCACGCGCTCGCCTGCGCCAGCCTGCTCGCAGACCGAGTTCGAGCGGTGCGCGTCAGTTGTAGGGCCGGCCCCGTATGGTGCCGATGACCTGGACTGGACGGATGGCATGTCGCCGGGCAACGTCGAGGAGTTCGACCGAGCCCTGGAGGGTGAAGACTCCTACCGCCCGCTCGTCGAGAGGCTGGCCCGCGAAGCCGTGGAAGCGGTGCGGTCGGGAGAAGTGCCACTCGGTCCCGAGTACGAGCTACCGGAGGCCGACGTCGCCGCGCTCCGAACACGAATGGCGGAACCCGGTTTCCTCGAAAGAACCATCGCAATGCACACCGGTGGCATCGATGGATGGATCGATGACGTCATGGCCTTCGTGAAACCGTGGGGGTTCGATCCAAAAGAGATCAGCGTCCCGGTGAGCGTCTGGTACGGACCTGACGATGTGCTCTGTCCTCGGCCTCACGCGGAATGGCTCCTCGAGCACATTCCCGGAGCGGAGCGCCATGAATTGCCCGCCGGGCACCTCCTTGGAGACGAGGAGCTCGACGCCATTTACGGTTGGCTGATCGGTCAATAACGGACCGGTCCCGCCCTTACGCCAAGGCGATCACCGCGATCGACACTCGCAGGCCCTCTGCGTCAATGGGGAGCTTGGCGCCTTGCCTGGCGGGAGGATCCGTTGGAAACCACGCCTGCCACTCCTCGTTCATCCCGGCAAAGTCCTCCGGGTCTCGCAGGATGAAGGTGGCGCTGACGATCTTGTCGAGCGAGCTCCCCGCGGCCTCCAGAATCGCGGACACATTGCGCAGACACTGCCGCGTCTGTTCCTGGATGGTGGCGCCGGCAAGGCGACCGGTGGCGGGATCGATACCGGCTTGGCCCGAGACGAATACCAGCCCCGCGGCCTTCACAGCCTGGCTGTACGCGGGGGAGGTCGGCGCCGCGGCGGTGTTCACACAGTCTCTGGGCATTTCATATCCTCCACGGACGCCGGCGGTGCAGACGGGCAGATTTCAGCTGGACGCGTTGGCAAGCGGCAACGCAGCATGCGCGAGCAGCGGGTGTATCCGTTCCAGCCACGGGCGCGCCCCGAGCTGTTCAAACAACGAGCGCGACTCGAGCGCCGCGCTGGCGGCGTCATCGGGACGTCCTTGCCCTTCGAGCCATTCGGCGAGCTCACACTGTGCCACCGCCTGCTCGAATGGAGTGCCGAGCGCGCGGAACCCGGCGACCGCCGTCTCGAAGCCCGCTTCGACGCCATCGTGGTGGCCGCGGAGCGCAGACAGACGGGCGTCCAGCCGCGCGACCTGTCCGCGCAACTCACGACTGACCAACCCGGGTCTTGACTCGCGAACCATCGCCAGCATCGCCGCCGCGGCATCAAGATCACCGAGGTCGAGGGCGGCGGCAACCCCGTGCGCGATGATGCGCTTGATCCCCAGATCGGACAGACCCAGCTTCGGAGTGTCCTCGAGGAGTTGCTCCGCCAGTGCCACTGCCTCGGCGAGCCTCCTCTCGGCGCTGAGCAGCTCGACCTCGGCCGACCCGAGACGGACGCGGATCTCGGTGTTGTGCGCATCGGCACGCGCCTTCGTCGTGTCGAAGATCTGGCGTGCTGCCTCGACCTCGCCGCGGCGGATGTAAATCGGCACCAGCTCCATGACGCGGACCGCAGCCCACTGGAAGGCTTCCAGCTCCTCAGCGGCCTGTGCCTCCTCCACACGGCGCACGGCTTCATCCCATCGACCGAGCGCTACGAGCGGTGTGGTGACACCAAGCAACGCGGTCAGCTCGCTGCCACGATCCCCCTTCCGGCGTGCCAGCTCGAGCATCGACTCGGTCAGCTCGACAACCTCGTCATGGCGGTCCTGGTATTCGAGGAACACGGCAAGGTTGTTCCACGCGCGAAAGATCGCGTTGGTGAAGTCGCCCTCGATCGCGATTTCGAGTGCTCGGCGCAGCAGGGTCACGGACTCGTCGAGACGCCCCTCTCGCCCGATGGCCACGGACTTGCTGCTCAATGCCTGGGAGTAGACCTCGGGGAGTTCCAGTTGCTGCGCAAGAAGCAGCGCCTCGTCGATCGTCGCATTCGCATTGTCGTCGGCTTCGAGGGCCAGGAAGCGTCCGAGCTGCCCAGTCACGAGAGCGAACGCGGCGTCGGGTTCATCCCCTGCGAGCACGGCGTACGCCCGCCGCGCGGTCTCGATGGCCAGGTCGAGATGACCCTGTTCGAAGAGGATCTCTGCCAGGCCCGCCTCGGTGCGAGCGGCCGAATGCAGTTCACCAGACCCCTCGAAGAGTCGCTTCGCCTCGGTGGTCAACGCAGTCGCCTGCTCCAGGTGACCCAACTGGACTGCCATGCGGCCGGCACGTTCGAGCAAACCCCCGCGCTCGATTGGCTCGGTGCTCAACTCTGCTGCACGTTGGAAATACGCTCGAGCCTCCGCCGGCGCGGCGAGCGATGCCGCCCGCTCGCCCGCCCGGATGAGCATTCCGCACGCGAGCTCGCGGATCCGGGGTGCGTCCTCCGCGTCGGGCGCGAGGCGGTGAGCCTCGAGGTAGTGCGACGCCACCACCTCGACGACCTCTCCCTCGTCCGCACCCCACGCCCGCTGCAGGAACTCGGCGACACTCAGGTGCATCGCCTTGCGGTCCTTCCTGGGGAGCGTCTCGTACGCGACGGTTCGGACGAGGTCCTGCAGGAACGCGTACTGACCCCGCTCCGGCGAGCGCGGGTCGGCTTGAACGGTCAGCACCTCCTTGGCAACGAGCGCCGCCAGGATGGGCTCGATCTGTGCCTCCGGAAGGCCGGATATCGCGGCAAGGGCAACGGGGGTGCACGTCTTCCCAAGAACGGAAGCCTCCTGGATCAGCCGGCGCTCGTGGGCGGAGAGACCGTCGAGGCGTGCGGCGATCAGGGCGTGCAGCGTTTCGGGAACTTCCAGGTCCTCGATCGGGCCGGCGGGGCGATATGCGGATCCTTCGGCGACGAGAAGGTTGCGGTCCAGCAGCATGCGCACCGTCTCCACGGCATAGAGGGGCACGCCTTCCGCTCGTTCGAGGATCTTCGCCGTGAGCTCCGCGGGTAGTCCGGGAACCAATCCGGTGAGGAGAAGTTCCATCGCACGTGCCGGGAGCGGTTCCAGCGAGATCGACGTGGCGTTGCGCTTCGGTCCAGCGCCGGCTTCGTGTCCGGGGCGCGCGAGCGTCATCACGAAGATCGGGAAGGCGCGCGACCAGTTCAGGAGGTAGTCGATGAAATCGAGCAGTGACGGATCGGCCCACTGCAGATCCTCGAAGACCATGATCACCGGATCGGTGGCGGCCAGCCGCTCGAAGAAGAGCCGCCAGCCGGCGAACAGGTCCGATTTGTCCGAGGAGGCATGCTCCTCAAGTCCGAGGAGATGCGCGAGGCGGGGCTCGACGAACGCGCGATCGGCAGGATCGGGAACCGTTCGCTCGACAATCGAGCGGAGTTTGTTCCTCGCCGACGTCCGGTCCTCGCCCTCGAGGATATCCGCGCGTCCGCGCACCATCTCCGCGAGCGCCCAGTACGTCACGCCTTCCCCGTAGGAGAGGCAGCGTCCGCGGTGCCAGCGAAAGGTTCGCTGGAGACCGTCCATGTATTTGAAGAATTCCCAGCTCAAACGGGACTTGCCGATCCCGGCGATCCCGATGACCTGGACGAGGTGCGCCTTGCCGTCGTCAGCGCTGGCGAGGAAGAGATCCTTGACGAGCTTGATCTCACGATCTCGACCGACGAAGGGCGGCTCGAGGCCTTCCGCTTTCATCAGGCCGCCGACGCCGGCAACAACACGATCCGCCCGCCACAGACGCACCGGTTCGGCTTTCCCTTTCAACTCGTGCAGGCCGGTATCGCGGTACTCGATTGCCACATCGGTTGCTCGCTTGGTTGACTCGCCAACCAGGACCGTCCCCGGCGTGGCGGCGGATTGCACGCGCGACGCGGTGTTGACGAGGTCACCCGCGACCATCCCCTGTCCGATCGCCCCGAGGTTGACGGTCGCCTCGCCGGTGAGCACACCCGCGCGAGCACGCAACTCCGGCGCACCCGTCTCCATGCCGAGTTGGGTCACTGCGTCGACGATCTCGAGCGCAGCGCGCACTGCCCGCTCGGCGTCGTCCTCCTTCGCAATCGGCGTCCCCCAGACCGCCATCACCGCGTCACCGATGAACTTCTCCACGGCCCCGCCGTACCGCCCGATCACCGTCTGGCACGCGTCGAAATATCGGGTCAGGAGGTCGCGCACCTCCTCCGAATCCCGGGTTTCAGCCAGCGTGGTGAAGCCGACGAGGTCGGCGAAGAGGACCGAGACGTGCCGGCGCTCGGTGAGCGTCGCGGCCGCCGCAGCGGCGCCCGCAGGCGACTCGACCTCGGCTCCCTGTGCACCGGTGGCAGCGGCGAGTGGCGAGCCACAATCGCCACAGAACCGCGCGCGCGTGGAATTGGCCGCGCCGCAGGAGGGACAGGCGACGGCCAGCGGACGTCCGCAATCGCCGCAGAACCGACGCCCAGGCTCGTTCTCACCGCCACAACCGGCGCAGATCAAAAGTGGGCTCCTTTCGTGTCGACCAGAGGCGAAGCCTACGACGTCAACGCAACGACCGGCGCCTCCCAGGTGAAACGCCGCTCCGGGAGGTCGCCGGGATCGAGTGCGAGCCTCGGCCGCCGCACCGTCGCCGTGCCGAAGCGGCTTCGGAGGCGATCCGCCGTGGCGACCACCGCGTCGTGGGCGCCGTCGCCGGGGCGGAGCAGATCGGCCTGACGGCCTGCCGCCGGGGTCAGCCGGGTCACGCCGACCCGGACGGCGGCTACCGGCGCCTGGATCTGCAGCTCGCCAAGCAGGCCAAGCGCTGCCGTCCAGAGTTCCCCCACATTGCCCGCCGGCGCCGGCGGCACCACCGAAACCGAGATCGCCTCGGCCTCCTCGATCTCGAACACCACGCTCACCTCACCTGCCGCCAGAGCTTCGGCGGCGAGCCGGCCACCGAGAGCTGCGGTGCACTGCCGGACTCCGCGAAGCAGGATCTCGAGATCCCCGGTGGCGCCGTCGAGCACGAGCCGCTCGCTCCATGCCCGCCGCGCCGGCATCGGATTGATCCCTCCGCTGTCCTCGCCGCATGCCAGCCGGTGCAGCCGGAGCCCGTCGGGACCGAACTGGCGCTGCAGATCGGCCGGGCCCAGGCCCGCCACAGCGCCGAGGCAGTCGAGCCCGAAGGCCGCGAGCCGGGCGGTGACCGCCGGGTCGACCGGCAGCACGTCCAGCGGCAGCGGCGCCAGGAAGACGGCTTCCTCGCCGGAACGGACCCGGCGGATCCGGCCGGGATGGCTCGCTCGCGCCGCCAGGCGGGCGACGAATCGCGACCCCGCCACGCCCACGGCAATCTCCACGTCGAGCACGCCACGCAATCCGCGAGCCAGGGCGGATGCCCAGGCGGCCTCATCGGCAAACTCGGCGTGACGGCCCGAGAGATCGCCGAACGCCTCCTCGTCACCGGCTTCCACCGTGGGCGAGAGCCGGTGGAGCTCGGCGCACACGGCGGCGCGCAGCCGTGCGACACCATCGGGATCGAGGGGGACGAACACCGCCGCTGGACAGGATTGCTGCGCCTGGCGGAGTGGTTGCCCCACCCGCACTCCGGCTGCCAGCGCCGCCGCGGAAGCGGCGACGACCGGGAGGCGCAACTCGGGTGCTCCTCCCAGGATCACCGGCTCGCCGCGCAGCTCCGGATAGCGGCGGAGGGCAGCCAGCAACCCGAGATGCGGATGGCGAGCGCAGAGAACGCGCATCTCAACCTCGAGCCGCCACGCCGGCCACATCCGGAAGCGGTATCGAGATCGGCTGCAACCGCGGCACAACGACACTGGGCAACCCCACCACCTCGGCGGTGGCATACGGGCGGGGATAGCGGAGCAGCACGGTTGCCTCGGCGCCGGGCGCACCGAGCTTGCTCTTGCCGGTGGTGATCCGCACCCGCAGCCCGGCCACATCGCCGTTGGCACGCTGCCAGCCCGCGGCCGTGCAGATGAGGGTGAGCGATGATGCGTGGCGAAGCGGCGCCGCAACCGGAGCCGGCGTGGCGATGACGCAGACCGCTCCGCACTTGGCAACCGCCTCGGCGAGAGCTGCCAGCGCGTGCTCCCAGAGCGACGGCCGGGATTGCTCGGCCCCCAGCGCCACTCCCACCCACGGCATGCCCGCGACCACCAGGGCACGCGCCATGACCAGTCCTCGCTCCCACTTCTCGGTGCCCGGGGAGATCACCAGGCAGGCGTCAAGATCAGCGCCGAGGTCGGCGAGAAACCCGGGGTCGAGCGTGCCCGCAAGGTCCACGTAGCCGGTGTCGTGCGAGCGACTCGCCAGCGCGACGAGCGATTGCAGCAGCGTTAACCGGCCCGAAGGGCCGCGACCCGCCGCGGCAAGCAGGGTCACCCGGCCATGCGGGAGCCCACCCGGGGTGAGCACGTCGTCGAGCACCGGCACCGCGGTGGACCACGCGCCTTCCTCCTCCGGCAATCCGCCACGACGGAGTGCCTGGGGACCGTAGCGGTTTCGAAGTGTCGCCAGAGCGGCGGACAGGGAATCGGACATCGCTCCTCACTGGGGTGAAGCCATCGCCTACTGGGACGGAAGCAGGAGCGCCGAGGCGGGACCGCCAGTGTATCGAACAGATGTTCGACACGCAAGGACTGAATTGGGAAGGCTTGACAGTCGTCGTTACTTCATGTCAGTCTTACTGACATGAATGCGAAAGCCGCGTATCACTCCCCGTTGCGCGAGGAGCAGGCGGCGGCAACCCGCGCCCGGATCATCGAGGCATGCGCATCGATCATGCAGTCGGGTGGCGAGCTCACCTACGGAGCTGTCGCCGCAACGGCAGGGGTTCAGGAGCGCACTGTCTACCGTCACTTCCCCACCAGAAACGACCTGCAGTCCGGCTTGTGGGAGTGGATCCTCGCCAATCTCACCCATGTTGATTTCGGCGCGAAGACAACCGATGAGGTTGTCTCAGCGATGCGCAACTCGTTTGCAGGCTTCGACACGGGAGCACCACTCATCCAGGCGATGCTGCATTCGCCACAAGGCCTCGAAGTGCGGCAGGGGCAGCAACCGCAGCGGCGCGCCATGTTCGAGGCGTGCATCGACGCAACTGTTCCCGACGCACCTGCGGATGTGCGAATGCGCGCGGCTGCGGCGCTGCAGGTGCTGTATTCGGCGACGTCGTGGGAGCTGTTGCGCTCGTTCTGGGGAATGGATGCGGCACAGGCCGGTGACGTCATCGAGCTCGCGATCCGGTCAATGCTCACCGGCCTGCAGGTCCGCCTGGGTGGAGAGATTGCCGAGCGCGCACCGCCGGATCCGCGCGACAGAAACGGCGCTGCTCGGCCCGCAACAACCAGTCGCGTGAAATCACATCAATCCACAACCACTCATCCAAAATCAAGGAGAGCAAAGCGATGACCAATCTGGAGACGGCCACCAACCAGCATTCCACTGAAACGACCCGGCGCGCGACCAAAACGTCGGACGGCGAAGGTGACTCCTACTGGTTCTACGGCGACCGCGCGATCCTTCGTTCGCCGGAAGGCGCACTGCCGATCATCATCGAGCACCACGTGAGTCCCGGTGGAGCCGCTCCCCTGCACGTGCATCTCGATGTCGACGACAGCTTCCTTCTGCTGTCCGGAACCTTGGCAATCCGCTCCGCGGACCAGGCTTTTGTCGCTCGCAAAGGCGACTACGTGTCATTGCCGCAAGGTGTTCCGCACACGTTGCGTGTTGTCGGCGATGAGGAGGCGGTGATGCTGCAGACCCACGCCGCGTCGTCGTTCCTCGACTTCATCAAGGCAGTTGGCGCGCCGGGGTCGAAGCCGAGACCCGATATGGCGACGATGGATTTCGATGCGATGAACAACATCGCGGGTGAGACAGGTCAGCCGGTGGTGGGTCCGCCGATGTCCGCAGAAGAGGCGTCTGCCATCTTCGCGGCGGCGCGGTAGCCGCACTGCCGGCCCATCGCGTACCGCTCAGCGCGCAACGTGGTCGAGGGCGTCGATCACGGCCGACAGGAACGCGTCTCCGCCGCCGTGACCGGCGTCGTCGATGACCTCGAGCTTGCTCGTCGTCCAGGCATGGGAGAGGTGCCACGCCGTGTCGAGCGGACCGCTGACGTCGTAACGGCCACCGATCAGCACGCCGGGGATTCCGTTGAGCACCGGTGCGTCGCGAAGGAGTTGGCCATCCTCAAGAAACGCGGCGTTGCGCCAGTAATGCGTGACGAGGCGGGCGAATCGGAGGCGGTACTCGGGATCTTCATACCGAGGATTCGGCGTGTGATTCGGCGCGAGTGACACGTGCGCGTTCTCCCACGCGCACCACTCGCGCGCGGCGAAATCGCAGACTGCCGGATCGGCGTCGAACAGGAGTGTCGCGTATGCGTCGACGATTCGGAGATGACGCAATTCCTCTGGCACCGCCGCGGCAAAACGGTCCCATTCCCGCGGAAAGATGCGCGCCATGTCCTGCGTGATCCACTCCACCTCGCGTCGTGTGGTCATCGTCACGAGCGCGAGGATGAGCGCGGCCACGCGCTCGGGGTGCGCTTCCGCGTACGCAAGGCCCAGCGTGGATCCCCACGACATCCCGAGCACCGTCCAGCGCTCGATGCCGAGATGGTCACGCAGCATCTCGATATCGGCGATCAGCTGGTGGGTGGTGTTGCTGCTCAAGTCGGCGTCGGGGTCGCTTGCCCGCGGCCGGCTCCGCCCGGCGCCACGCTGATCGAGCAGCACGACGTCGTACAACTCCGGGTCGAACAGGCGACGCTGATTCGGCCGGCACCCCGACCCGGGCCCGCCGTGGAGGAAGACAGCCGGTCTGCCCTCGGGATTGCCGCAGCGCTCCCAGTACACCTCGTGGCCATCACCCACGGCCAGCATGCCGGTGTTGCGCGGTTCGATCTCCGGGAACATGCCCCGCATCCGTGGTGCCTCCGTGCGCATAAGTCTTGGCCAGCCACTCATGGAACCATGACCGCTAGGCTGGAGGCAGCCACCCATCACAGGAGTTTCCTTCATGCCCGAAATGCTCGCCAGCTTCGTCGCCGGCGCCTGGTACACCGCTCCTGATGCAGGCACGGCGGTCGCCGATGCCGTCACCGGCGAGATCGTCGCTCGCGTTTCCAGCACCGGGCTCGACACCCGGGCCATGGTCGACCACGCGCGGCAGACCGGCGGACCGGCGTTGCGGCAACTCACGTTTCACGAGCGGTCCACCGCCCTGAAGACGCTCGCCACGTACCTCGACGCGAACAAGGCCGCGTATCACGAACTCTCGCTCTCCACTGGTGCGACACGGCGCGATGGCACCGGCGACATCGACGGTGGCATCGGCACCGTGTTCGCGTACGCCAGCCGGGCACGGCGCGAGCTTCCGGACGGTGTCCTCATCGCCGACGGCGAGGTCGAGCCGATCGGCAAAGGCGGCACGTTTTCCGGCCAGCATGTCTACACGTCGCTCCGTGGTGTTGCGCTGCAGGTCAATGCGTTCAACTTCCCCGTGTGGGGGATGCTCGAGAAGCTGGCACCGGCAATCCTCGCGGGCGTTCCCACCATCGTCAAACCCGCGACGCAGACTGCATATGTCACAGCGGCCGTGGTGCGCGACATCATCGCCTCGGGTGCGCTCCCGGAAGGAGCGCTGCAGTTTGTGTGCGGCAGCGCCGGTGATCTGCTCGATCACCTCGGTGGCGAGGATGTGATCGCGTTCACCGGCAGTGCTGCCACCGCGGCGGTGTTGCGTAGCCACGACGCAGTGACCGCACGCGCCGCGCGATTCACCGCCGAAACGGACTCACTCAACTGCTCGATCCTGGGACCTGACGCCACGGCGGGAACGCCGGAATTCGACTTGTACATCAAGGAAGTCTCGCGCGAGATCACCACGAAGGCAGGGCAGCGATGCACGTGCGTCCGTCGAGCCATGGTGCCCGAAGCCATGCTTGACGACGTTATCGCCGGGCTGCGTGCGCGGCTCGACAAGGTCGTCGTCGGCAACCCGCGCAACGAGACGGTGACCATGGGAGCACTGGTGAGCCTGCGCCAGCGTGACGAGGTGCGCGCCGCAGTCGCAGCACTGGGTCGCGCTGCCAATACCGTGCAGGGCGACTCCAGATGGGTCACCCCGGTGGACGCCGACCCTGGTCGCGGCGCGTTCATGGCACCGGTGGTGCTGCTCGCCACCGGCGACCGTCCCGAACCCCATGAGATCGAGGCGTTCGGTCCGGTTACCACGATCATCCCGTACAGCGCCCCCGGGGACGCGGCCGCGCTGGCGGCGCGGGGGAGTGGCAGCCTTTGCGGCTCGATCGTCTCCTACGACGCCGACTTCGTTCGCCACACGGTGACCGGCATGGCGCCGTACCACGGCCGCGTCCTCGTTCTCGACCGCAACTCCGCCGCGGAGTCCACGGGGCACGGCACCCCAATGCCGCAGCTGATCCACGGCGGCCCCGGCCGTGCCGGCGGTGGCGAGGAACTTGGCGGGATGCGCTCGGTCAAGCACTTCATGCAGCGCACCGCGCTGCAGGGATCACCCGCGGTGATCAAGGCGCTGGTCGGGGGCTCGTGATCCCGGGGCACGCATGGCGGCCCTGACCGTACACTCGCGGGCGAACGTCCCACCCCGGCGAGGAGGTACTGCGTGCGCGTTGCGGTGACCGGTGGTACCGGCTTCGTCGGCATCCACACCGTTCGTGCGCTCAAGGAGGCCGGACACGATGTGGTGATCGTGGCCCGTGGCACCACCCGCCGCCCCAAGGGCGACCAAGTCACCTTCGTCCAGGCGGATGTCACCGATGCGCCCAAGCTCGCTGAGGCCTTCGCGGGCTGCGACGCCGTCGTCCACCTGGTCGCGATCATCCAGGAGCGCGGCAAGCAGACCTTCGACCGGGTGAACCGCGAGGGCACCGAACGCGTGCTGGCGGCTGCGAAGGAAGCCAAGGTTGGCCACTTCGTCCACCAGGGAGCGCTCGGCGCCGATCCAGATCCGCGATACCCGTACCTACTCAGCAAGTGGCTCGCCGAGCAGGCGGTGCGCGCAAGCGGGGTGCCCTACACCTGTCTGCGTCCTGGTCTCATCTTCGGACCCGGCGACGGGTTCTTCACGCTGCTGACCCGAATGATGCGCATCAACCCGGTCATCCCGATCGCCGGCGACGGCAGGACCCTCTTCCAGCCGATCTCGATCGGCGACGTGACCCGCTGCATCACGATCTCCCTCGATCGCGGCCCCACGAACCGCGTCTACGAGATCGGCGGCCCCGACCAGATGAGCTACGAGGACATCGTCAACACCATCAAGTCGGCGCTTGGGTTGCACCGCAAGATCGTGCACGTCCCGGTGCAGATGGTGGTGCCGGCGGCCTTCTTCATGGAGAAGCTCCTGAAGCATCCGCCGGTCACCCGTGACCAGCTCAAGATGCTCGGCAAGCACAACATCACCCGGGTCGACGCCGTCCGCGAAGGCTTCGGCTTCGACGCCGAAAGCTTTGCCGACAACTGCGACTACCTCCAGGACTACTGAATGAGCATCGACGCGCGCCTCACCGAGCTCGGGATCGTCATCCCCGAGAGCACACCGCCCGTGGCCAACTACGTCACCGCGCGGCAGTCCGGCAACCTGCTCTTCCTTTCGGGTCACCTCGGCAAGCGCGATGGCGCAGTGGTCACCGGGCGGCTCGGGGAAGACGTCGACACCGACAGCGGGTATGACCTCGCCCGGAGCGCCGCCATCGACCTCCTCGGCACCGCCCGGGCGGCGCTCGGCACGCTCGAAACTGTGGCCGTGGTCAAGCTCACCGGCTTCGTGCAAAGCGGCCCGGCGTTCACCGGGCAGCCCGCCGTGGTCAACGGCGCATCCGACCTGCTCGTGGCGGTGTTCGGACAGGAGCGCGGCCGTCACGCGCGCAGCGCCATCGGCGTCGCGCAGCTGCCGCTCGGCGCCGCCGTGGAAATCGAGGCGATCTTCGAGGTCGTCGGCACACCGGCGTAGTGCCGAACCGGTAGGCTCTGGGCGTGCGACCGTACAAGCAACTCGGCGACGTGCCCGCCAAACGGCACATGCGTTTCGGCAACGACGGACATCTCGCGTACGAGGAGCTCTTCGGACGCGAGGGTTTCAGCGGGCCGTCCTCACTCCTCTACCACCGCAACATGCCCGAGGGCGCCCAGGACGTGAGCGAAGGTCCCGCCGACCTGATGACTCCCGAGCACGAACAGGTGCATACCAACGCGCACCTCAAGGGGTTCGACCTTCCGTCGCAGGGGGATGTCATCACCGGCAGGCGCTGGCTGCTCGTCAACGACGACGTGCACATCGGGCTCGTTGCGCCGGTCACCGCGCAACAGGTGCTGTACGTCAACGGCTCGGCCGACGAGGTGCTCTTTGTGCACTCGGGCAGCGGCGTGCTGCACAGCCAGTTCGGCCGTCTTGCATTCAAGCGGCACGACTACATCGTGATCCCGCGAGGCACGATCTACCGCATCGACCTCGATGACCTGACGGATGTGCGCATCCTCTGCATCGAGGTGACCGGGCTGGTCGACGTGCCCGATCGCTACCGCGCGCGCAACGGGCAGTTGACCGAGTTTTCGCCGTTCAGCGAACGCGATTTTCACGGCCCTGATGCGCTGGAGGCGCCGGTCGACGGGCCCGCAGAGATCTGGCTCAAGCGCTCGAATCACGTGAGCCGGTACGTGCTCGATCACCACCCCTTCGATGTCATCGGATGGGACGGGACGATATACCCGGTCACGTTCAACATCCACGACTTCGAGCCGCGCGCGGGTCGGTTCCACGTGCCGCCGCCGATCCATCAGACGTTCCAGGCACACAACCTGGTGATCTGCTCATTCGTGCCCCGCAAGCTCGACTGGGATCCCGAGGCGATCCACCTGCCGTATCACCACAGCAACCTCGATTCCGACGAGGTGCTGTACTACGTCGAAGGCAACTACGCGGCGCGCCGCGGCATCAGCCAGGGATCGTTCACGCATCACGTCGGCGGACTTCCCCATGGGCCGCAACCCGGCGCGCTCGAGGCATCGCTCGACCGTCCGCGCGAGACCGACGAGCTCGCGGTGATGGTGGACACGTTCCGGCCGTTGCACCGCACCACGATCGCGCGTCAGATCTACGATCGCGACTACCCGTTCAGCTGGCACACCGGCGGCGTTTCCGGCACGACCAGCATCGCCTGACAGTGGCGATCTCCCGATGGTCGCGGGCGCAGCTCCAGGACGGCGGCTGGATCCGGCGCATGTTCATGGAGGGCGAGCGACTTCGCGCCGAGTATGGCGAGGAGACGGTTGCCGATCTCTCGATCGGGCAACCGCTGGAGGCGCCCCAGAGCGTTGTCGAAGCGTTCGCAGCCGCAAGCCGCGAGCGCTTTGTCGGACGGTTCGGCTACATGCCCAATCTCGGCTATCCAGACGTTCGCGAGCGCGCCGCCGAAGATGTTGATTTCCCGGGGATCAGCAGCGATTCGATCGCGATGACTCCCGGTGCCGCTGCCGCGATCGCCATCGCCATCCGCACGTTTGTGGACCCGGGCGATGACGTCATCGGGGTTGCACCCTATTTCCCGGAGTTCCGCCTTTACTGCGAGACGGCATCGGCACGGTTTGTCCCAGTCCCGACTGGGCCGGATCTGCGCCTGGATCTCGACGCCATCGGCGGCGCGCTCTCCGGGCACACCGCTGCGGTCATCGTGAACTCGCCATGCAACCCGAGCGGCCACGTGCTCGACGGCGGCGAGCTGTCGGGACTCGCGGCGCTGCTTGTGGCGCACAACAACAAGCACGACCGCAAGGTGTTGCTGATCGTCGACGAGGTATACCGGCGCCTGACCTATCCCCCACACCAGCGCGTCGAGCCGTTCCACGTGTATGAGCACACCGTGCTCGCTAGGTCGTTCTCCAAGGATCTCGGCGTCGCCGGCGAGCGCATCGGATATCTCGTGCTGCATCCGTCACTCGTCAGCGCGGACACCCATCGCGGACTCGCCCAGGCATTGCGCGCTCTCGGATTCGTGAACGCACCGGCTACAGCGCAGCGCGCGCTCCTCCACCTCGAGTCGTGGGAGATCAACGCCACCCCATACCGCGAACGCCGCGACATCGTCATGGACCGAGTCCGCGCTGATGGCCTCGACGCCTACGAACCGCAGGGTGGCCTGTATCTCTGGCTCCGCAGCCCGTGGCCCGACACGCTCCGGCTCATCGATGCGCTGACCGAGCGACGCGTCCTGCTCACCCCCGGCGTCGCGTTCGGCGTGCCGTCGCACATCCGTCTCTGTTTCAGCGTCCCGCGGCCCAAACTGACGATGGCGATGGACGCGCTCACCGATCTCGCAACTGGCGGCCAGCCGGCGGAGTAGCGGGTCCGAGCGGGCGGGAACTCTCAGACCGCCGGCGGCGTGTCATCGGCATCGAGCAAAACGTTCGGAGGCCGCCGATGTCCATTCGATACGCCGTTGCCGGCACCCTGGTGATCGCGGCTGCGGTCTTCCTGACGGCATGCTCGAGCTCCGGGGCGAGCCTCCCGGCGGACGGAGTCGTGGCCGGCGCGGCCGCCCCCGCGCATGCCGGCGCGGGCTCCCCGACCACAACCAACATCACGGTCGGCACGCCGCCGACCGCAGAACTGCAGCGCTCCGTGCGCGCCGCGTACACGGTCCCGTCGGGGACGTTCCTTGCCTCGTTCGACGGTGTCATTGCACGCGCTGTCGCACTCGGTGGATACGTCGCGAGTTCGGAGACAGAGCCGGTTCGCGAGGGTCGCATCGTCAGCGGCTCGGTGACGCTCGCCATCCCTGCAACAGACATCGCCTCATTTCTCAACGGCATGCCGTCGACCTTCGTGGCCGCGGCAATCGACTTCTCCAGCATCGACCACACTGCGCAATTCGTTGATGTGAACGCGGAGCTCGCGTCAGCGCACGCGCAGCTGCACGCGCTCGATGCACTGCTCTCCAACGCGACGTCGCTCAGCGACATCACCATGCTCGAGCAGCAGATCGAGGCGGTGCAGGTGCAAATCGACACCGATCAAGGAGAGCTGAACGGGCTCACTGCGTCGGTCGAAATGGCGACGGCGACGATCGTGCTGTCCGAGCGTGGCGCCCCGCAAATCGAAGCGGTTGTTCCTGGCCCGGTGAGTAGCGGGCTAACCGGTGGGTGGCATAACGCGGTCGCAGTCACCGGCGCTGTGCTGGAAGGGATCGTGAGCGCCCTTCCCGTGATCATCCTTGTCGCGTTGGCACTCGCGGTCTGGCGTTGGATGCCCCGCCGCCTGCGACGGGCCGAACGCCCGACCCCCTGAGATATTTCGCCAGCAATCGATAATCAACTCGAGTCGATCGGGGCCAACTCGAGCGGATCCTCAACAACGACACTCTTACCGCGTGGAGCGGCTGCACGGTGGCTGCCGGCTAACCCCTTATCGGTATAAGCGAAAGAGGACGTCCACCTGGACGTCCTCTTCCTCCTTCAAGCCAACCGGCCGAACTACACCCGATGCTTCCCGCACCGCACGTCAACGGTAGTGATCGCGGTCCGGAAGCGCACCTTGCCGTTCACCTTGGTGCGCTCGACACCCGTGATTGTCGAAGAGCCGCACACGCGAGCGAGGAAAACGCCGTAGGCGATGCCGCGCGCGTTCTCGGTCGAGCAGTTCTTCTCCGCGCCGAGCACGATGTCCTTCTTCGAACTGTAGAAGCAGACCTTCAAGCCCTTGTTGCCATTCGGGTCGGTGATGTCGTTGAACTTCAGCTGGCAGCCGCCAAAGAGATGCGGATCCTTCGGATCACACGTGAGCGTCGGCTTCGGATGCTTGTAGCCGGCACCCTGCGACGAAATGGCTGACGCTGACGCCGGCGCCGCGAACGCCAGGCTCGTCCCGAGTGCGCCGAGCAACGCGATGGTGAGTACGCCCACCAGCACGCTCGACATCGATCGTCCAAGTCGCCGGAACAGCCTCGACATTTCGGTCCTCCCAGGTAGGGTTCGCCGCTCGAAGGCACCACCCTAATCCATGGCTCCATTCGCGTCAACCCTATCTAGCACACCTAACACGTCCTAAGACCAAGGTCGTACGTTTGGCGTCTTTGGTGCGACCACATAATCTCGCCTTAACCTCCGGAGCGGGCGGGGTTGCAACGGCGAGTGACTGCTCTTCTGTCTGTGTCGGACCACGTTATTCGGAGACGACGAACGAAGAAATTGCGTATCGAAAGACGTCGACACGAGCGCCCTGACGATTCGAAGATCGCGTATCTCGACACCATGCTTTCGCCCAACTCAGCGCGGAAAACGCTCCGCATCCTCATTGCGTCGCGCGGCGTGGTTCCGATCGGTCGAGGAGCGGGCGGCGCCGAGCTCGTCACCTTTCAGCTCGCTCGCGCGCTCGTTGAGCGCGGCCACGCGGTCACGCTGATCGCGGATATCGATGCGAGGCATGTGGTCATCCCTCGGGGGCTCGTGGTCGTGCCGGTGGGCCTCGCACCGCTTCGTAGTCTCGTGCTGCGGATGCCGCGCGGATTTGTGCGCTGGATGGTGCAGCACCTGGTCGGTAACCTCGCCGTCGGGAGGCGGATTCGCAAGGAGCTGCGCCGGCGTCCGGACGGATTCGATGTCATCCATGCACACGGCGCCGTGTGCGCGATTCGTGCGAAGCAGGCCACGGCAACCATTCCCGTCGTCTACACGGAGCACGACGCGACGCCGTGGATGTGCACTTACCGGCGCTGGTGGGAGCGCGCGATCCGCAAAGCTATCTACCGGACGCTCAACGTCACCGCGTTCCGGCGCGTCGACGCGATCGTGACCAACTTCGAGCTCATGGCCCAGGAGTTGACCAAGCGGTGGGGCATCCCGCGAGATCGTGTCGTTTCGATCCAGAACGCGATCGACATCGATGGGCTTTCCGATTCGCGGCCGGGGGTCCTGTCGGTCGCGGAAGAACTCGGGATCGGCAGCTACTGCCTTTTTGTCGGCAGCCTCGATCTCCGCAAGTCGCCGGACATCCTGTTGCGCGCGCTCAGCGAGGCGCCCGGTATTTCCTGCGTGTTCGTCGGTGATGGCCCGGCCAAGCACCAGATCCGGCAACTCGCGATGCAACTCGGCGTCGCGGACCGGGTTCACCTCACCGGCCACGTCAAGCACGCGGAACTCGCCCGCTACTACGCAGGTGCGGACCTCCTGGTGCTGCCGTCGGTGTCCGAGGCGGCGCCACTGGCGATCCTCGAAGCGATGGCGTGCGGCACGCCGGTCGTTGCGAGCCGGGTTGGCGGCATTCCCGCCGTCGTCGAGGACTGGAAGACCGGCTTCCTTGTGAAGCCGGGTGACATCGGCCAGCTCACCATGTGCCTTCGGTTCCTGACCGAGGACAAACCGCTGATGCGTCGCATGGGCGACGAGGCGCGGAAGCGCGTGATGAGCTCGCTCTGGCCGGCTGTCCTCGAGCGCTACACCGCGCTGTACCAGGATCTCTCCGGCGTCACGCTCGTGCCGGAATACGAGCACGTCGGGCGTGCCACCAATCGGCGGGCGATCGACCTCACCGGGCTGGCGCAGGAACGGGAATCCCTCCCGTTGGCGCGGCCGGCCTGAAATGCAGCGACGCCCTCCAGTCGTCTGCATCCTCGCCGACGCGTTCCGGCACGACTACCTCAGCGAGCGGACAACTCCGTATCTCCATTCGCTCGCGCAAGCTGGATGGAGCGCGCCGTTGCGGTCGATCCTCGGGTATAGCGACGGCATCCGCGCCACTGCGTTCACTGGCCGCTATCCCGATGAGCACGGGTACTGGATGGAATACGGCATGCGGCCCGATGCATCCCCGTGGGGATGGGCGCAGAACCTTGGCGCACTCGACAGCTTCCCGAGCGACACGGTGCTCCGCGGCACCAAGCTCGCCGTCTCGATGAGCGCGATGCGCGCCATTGCCCGACGCCGCCAGCTCGAGCACATGGACCTGCGCAACGTTCCGTTCCGAGCGCTGCCGTTCTTCGACCTCACGCTGCACGTCCCGATGACCTCGTATCACGCGCTCGCGACGCCAACCATCTTCGACCGGTGCCGCGACGCGGGACTCAAATTCGTCTACCTCGACTCGTCGAAGATCGACCGCGAGACGCTCGTGCATCGGGTCGCCACCCTCCCGGACGATGTCGGTCTCGTGTTCGTCTACCTGCATCACATCGACATGGCGTCGCATGTGTTCGGCCTCGATTCGCATCGCTTTCGGGAATCGGTGCGCGGGACCGACGATTTGATCCGTCAGACAGTCAACGCCGTCCATGACCAGTTTCCGGACGCGCCGACGCTCATCTTCTCCGACCACGGGATGTCGCGGATCGAGGAGCAGCATGGCATTCCGCGCCTGCATCGTCATCCCGAGTTCCCGAAGCGATTTCTCTTCGCCCTTGACGCCACCATGGTTCGCGTCTGGTATTGGCACGACGATGCGGCACTGCGGGACGAGGTGCGCGAGATCGTCGCGACCGCGTACAAGGGTCAATGGCTGGACCGCGACGAGCTCAGCGGATTTCACCTGCGCTTCGAGCAGCGTCTCTACGGCGACGAGATGTTCCTTCTCGAGCCTGGCACGGCGATCTTCCCCAACTTCCACTCGTACATCAAGCCGAAGGCGATGCATGCTTATGACCCATCTGGGCTTGATCAACTCGGCATCGTGATCGCGCCGCCGCAACTCGGCGCGGCACCGGCCGCTGCACCGCAGATGGTGGACATCGCGCCGATGTGCCTGTCCCTCCTCGGTCTCGAGGACGAGGCGCCGCCGGCACCGGTTGCGGCCGACCTCGCACTGGTCCGATGATCCTCCGAGTTCTGCGCGCGCCATTCGTCCGCGCCGGAGCACCGGTCCTGGCGGCGACGCTGCTCTGGCAGATGTCGAACTTCGTGTTCAACGCCGCGGGAGCACGCCTGCTCGGACCCGCCACGTACGGCTCGCTCGCCGCCGCAGTAGGTCTGCTCTATCTCGTCAACCCGCTGCTGACCACGATACAGACGGTGGCGAGCCGCGAGACCACGGCGTACATCAGCAGCGGCCGCTACGCAGAGCTGCGCGGCGCGATGTGGTTCTACGGCTGGCGGCTCGGAGCGGCAGGCGTGGTCGCGTTTATCGCCCTCTCAGCCGCGAGTCCATGGATCTCCGGTTTCCTGAAGATCGAGACGACTGGGCCGATCATCGTGCTCGCGGCGGCACTCCCGCTGTGGTGCATCGCGCTGCTGCAGCGCGGCGTGTTCCAGGGATCGCAGCGGTTCGGACGCCTTGCCATCAGCACGGCAGTCGAGGCGGTTGCGAAGATCGCGAGCGCGATCGCGGTGCTCACGCTGTTCTGGCGCGGCGCCACGGGCGGCATGCTCGCGGTGGTGGTGGGCGCCGGTTGCGCTCTAGTTGTCGGCTCCTTGATGCTGCGATACCTGCCGGACAGCGAGGTTGCCCACACACCGCGCGTGCATCCGGCCCGGTACTCGCTCATCACGCTCGCGACGCTCGTGCTGCTTGCGGTGCTGCTGTCCTCCGACACGCTCGCGGCGAAGCACTATCTGAGCCCGGACACGGCGGGACTGTATGCCGGCGTCTCGATCTGCGGAAAGATCGTGTACTTCATCACCTCGGTGCTGGCGATCTATCTGTTCCCGCTCTTCAGCGCACGCCATGATCGTGGTCTGGACGCGCGCAAAACGCTCGTCATCGCGCTCGCGGCAATTCTCGGCGGCGCCGTCGTCCTTGCCGCTGTCTTCGGCGTCGCGCCGCAACTCGTCGTCGCCCCGTTGCTGGGCACCAAGTTCAGCGCGGCCGGCCAGTTCGTCGGCCTCGCGGGGATAGCGTTTGGCCTTTACGGGTGCGTGTATCTCTGCGCGATGTACCTCCTGGCGCAACGACAGAGCGCTGTCATCGGCGTCCTCGCTCTGGCTGCGAGCGGGCTGCTCGTCGGTATGCACGCAAGCCACAGCACCATCCCGCAGTTGCTGCACGTCCTCATCGTCACGTTCGGAGCAACAGCCACGGTCCTCGCCACCTGGGCGATGGCTCGCAAGCCTGCAAACGCGCGCAGCGTCGGCCTCGAAGGCGCGCGCGCTCCAGCCACAGTCGGGGCGGGGGTCAGCAATTGAGTGCACTCGCAGCGGATGCCCGGGTCGCCACAGGAACCGCCACGGTCGAACCCGACTGGGATGGCATCGTCGAAACGATCCACAACGCGGTTGGATCTGCGCCCGTGTTTCTCGCCGGCAGTAGAGCGACCGGCGCGTGGGATATCGAGAGCGACTACGACATCGTCGTCGTGCTGCCGCTCACGCGCATCCCCCGCGCGATCGGCCGCCTCGCCACCGTCCGAACCGCGTTGGAACATCAGCTCGGCGCGCCGGTCTCGCTCAATCCACTGCCCGCGTTCCAACTATGGCGAAGCGCCACGAACCTCTACGTCTGGAAGCTGCACACGGAGGGGACCGTGCTGTTTGCGCCGGAGGACTTCCCGGTTGAGCGCCCTGCGCCGTTCCAACTCACGGCAACGAGCGCGTACTCGTACCTCATGACGGCAGCGTTCGTCCTGCTCGATGCGGCAGGAGCCCCGGAGCCGGCAGAGACCTGGTCCCCCGAAGTGGTGACACGGGGTGTCAGAAAGGCTCTGCTCCACATCGTGCAGCTCCGTCTGCTCAAGCAGGGTGACTACGCCACCACGCTCGCCGGCGCCATGGAGCGATCGCAGGATCCCGGCATTGCCGCACTGCTCTCGGAATCGACGAATCCCCGCGCGTGGTTTTCAATCCGCAATCTGCTCCTCAGCGAGATCGCCGCAGTTCGTCCCGAAGCCGGCGTGCTGCACGCGATCATGCGCAACACGCAATACGCTTCCCTCTCACGGATGCGCGGGCAGAATCGGGTCGCCGCGGTGGCACGGACGAGCTCTTTCGAGTACGAGCTTGGTGACGCGGCAGTGCGTCTCCTGCAGGTCGTCAACGACGACGGAACGGTGTCCGAGACGGAGCTCGCCGATGCCGCGCAGCAACTCCCGGCGTGGCTGCACGCGCCGCATCGTGACTGGCCTGGGCTGCGCGGCATGCTGCATCGGGAATGGGCGAGCGCTCATGCGCTTGCGGGCCTCTGACGTGGAAGCACTCCTCGCATACTCCGTCCGCCAACCCGGAGGCATCCGAGTCGATGTCGACAATCAAGCAGACGGGGTGCGCCGGCGCGGTGGCGAGGTGCAGGTGGTTCGCACGCTCGGCGAGCTTCGCGCCGGTCTGCGCCGCCTGCCGAAGGCGCTCGTGCACGTCTACGGATGCCTCCCCTCGCCAACCGCGTGGTCGATGATGGCAACCGCCAAAGCTGCGCGGCGCCCGCTTGTCTGGACGCCGACCTTCCACCCCGCCCGGCGCGCGATGTGGCGGAGCCGCGGTGCGCTGCGTGTGATGGAGGGATTTGACCGCGCGGCGCCGCATGCGGCGCGCTTTACCGACGCCGTTGTCGCGCTCACCGATGAGGAAGCCGACTTCTTCACGCACATGGGTGCGAGATGTGTGCGCGTCATCCCGCCTGCTGTTCGCGAGTTGACCCCTGTCCTGAGCGATGCCGAGCGGCGCGAGGCGCGACGTCATCTCGGCGTGGGCAACGGTCCGTTGATCATCTGCGTCGGGCGTTCCGAGGGCCGCAAGGGTCTCGATTTCGCGGCGGAGATCATCACCGCGCTCCGTCATCGGTTCGAGGATGCAACGCTGCTCCTGATCGGCACGCCCGAGGACCATCACCTTGCAAGCATCCCAGGCGTCGTGTGCAGCGGCTGGATCAGCGATGCGCTCGTCGATCTTGCGTACGGTACAGCCGACGTGACGCTGGTCCCGTCTCGCTACGAAGCGTTTTCGCGGGTGGTCATCGAGGGCTGGGCGCACAGTTGCCCGGTCGTCGTCACCGAAGGCGTTGCGCTCGCCCCGTTGGTCGCGCGCTCCGGTGGGGCGGTCATCCACTACGGCGATCACGCGGGCGCCGCCGACGATATCGCGCGGCTGCTCCTCGACAGACCCTTGCGCCGCCGGATCGGCGCTGCCGGACGGGCGTTCGTCGAGGCCGGATTCCTGCTGGATCACGCCGCGGACGAGACCGTCGCACTCTACCGGCATTTGGCGGATGGATCGGGTGGCGAAGAGCGCGGCTGAGGTAGCGCCGGCCACACCCTGGTTCCCGCGGCGCGCGCTCACCCTCAACTGGCGTCGTGTGGTTGGCGGTCATCTGCCACCGCTGTTGCTGCTCCTGGCAGCGACGCTCTGGCTCGCACGTGGATTCCTGCTCACGTCGCAACTGCCGGCCGGCACCGACATGCTCGGCTTCGTGTCGCGTTCCGCGCAGAACGCGACCTTGGGTAATGCGCTGAGCCTCTGGACGCCGACCTCGCTCGGCTACCCGAGGACGTGGAACCTCGACAACGTCATGGGAGCGTTGACGATCCTCACCGGAAGTCCGGTCGTGACCGTGAAGTTCCTCGACACCCTCGTCATCTTCGCCACGGGTGCATCGGGATACCTGCTCGCATGGTCGTGGTATCGGCGGCGGACGGTCGCGTTCGTGGCTGGGTTGTTGTACATGCTGTCGCAGGCGGCGCTCTCACGTTGGGGGAGCGGTCAGCTCAACGTCGCCATGGCGATCGCGCTCGCGCCGGTATTGCTCTGGAGCTGGTCTCAGTGCCTGCAGCGATTCACGGTGCGGCGCGCTCTGACACTGGCGTTGCTCATCACCGGCATGTTGCTGATCCGGCTCGACATGCTGCTGTACGTTGCGCCGTTCATGGCGCTGTACACGTGCTTCGCCATCCCCTACGCATCGCCGGCGAGCCCGGTGCGCAACGCATTGAAGACTGTCGCGGTGGCGCTGCCTGCGGCACTCGCGCTCAACATCTACCAGATCCTTCCCGTTGCGATCGGATACGGACCGAAATGGTTGTCGTCCGGACAGCTCTTCGATCTCCAACAGATCGCCACGCACACGCTCAGCGCCTATCAGTCGTTACTCGGGTTCGGCCGTGAGATCGGCTATCTCGCGTTCACCGGACAGCAGACGTGGTTCTCGTTCCCGTTCCTGCCGCTCTGGGCGTATTACGCCGCAGCAAGTGTCGTGGTGGCATGCGCGTTCATCGCACTCGCATGGGAGCACGGGCGCCGAACGATCTTCCTCGCCGTCATGGCAATTGTCGCGGTGTTTCTCGCCAAAGGTTCGGATCCTCCTTTCGGCAACCTCTACACCTGGGCCATCAACCACGTCCCGATCGTCTCGGACATCCGCGATCCCAATCGGTGGCTCATCTTCGAAGCGCTCGCACTGGGAATCATGGCCGGGATCACCGTTGATCGTGTCGTGTCGCGCGGCCCAGGAGTACTTGCGCGAATCCGCGTGCCACGCCGTGCCGGCAGAGCCGCCGCAGGCACGTTCGCGGTCGTGCTGGTCGCGGCGATGCTCGTCCAGGTGGCACCGACACTCGCGACCGGGCTCAAGACCTGGGAGCCGCCGGCGGACGAGGTGCAGTTGCTCGACTCCCTCCGCGGCACCGCGCCGGGTGTCGTGGCGACCATTCCCTATGACCAGTCGACGATGTTCGTCGACACGCCGGCGTACTCGGGATACGAGCACGACCTCGGCTACGAGAGCCCGCTGTTCACCGGTGCACCGACGCTTGGAACCGGCGACTGGGATCAGCGCACGAGCGACTACATCGCGTACACGTCGACCCTTCTTGGCGCAGGCGATCCCGCATTCGCGCGCCTGCTCGCGTCGGTGGGGGTCAGCGATCTCGTGAGCCTCAATGAGCCGATTCAAGCCGCGCAGGTCCTCGACGCTACACGCGGTAGCTACTATCAGCAGACCGCCGCGAACGGGATGAGCGGGCTCGTGCCGGTCACCAACAACACGGGCGGAACCGTCTACGCACTCCCGGCAGCGAGTCCGCTGATCACGTTCCGTCCCAACATCGCCGTTGTGCTCGGTGGTCGTGCCGAGCTCGCCGGCTTCGCCGACTTGCCCGGGATCGATGCTTCGAGCTGGGCAGCCTTCGATGCCGACGACCTCATTGCCGATGGTGGCCTGCCGCGCCTGCTCAACGTCATCAACGAGGCGTCGCTCGTCGTGGCGGGGCCTTCACAAACCGGTGAGCTCGCGGCGCTGGCCGCATCGCCGCTGACCAAGCTTTCCGGGATCACGTCCGACCCGCAGCCGGGACGCGAAACGCTGCTCCTGCCGTCGGATCAGAGCACGTTTCTCGGCGCGCTCGCGGATCCGAACCAGGGCATCCCGCTGCCCGCGACAACCGCGGCGACCTCAACGTTCAGGCTCGCGAACCCGCAGACGGTCGAGGTCTGGGCGCATATCGAGTCGTCGGCAGGCGCGGCGACGATCAACGTCGCGGTGGATGGACACACTGTCTACACGCACACGCCGCTCGCCGTCGGCGCGAACACCTTTGCGTGGGTGCCGACGGCCACGGTGTCGCTGGCCGCCGGCACACACGTCGTCAGCATCGACGCGAGGCGATCCGAATTCGGTGACACGTACGAGGTCGACGAGGCACGCGTCGTGAACAGTGCCACGCGGCTCACCGACGAGTCGCAGATCGATGCTGCGCTGCAATCGGTGTCCGGTCATATCGCGTACGCGTTCGACCTCGATTCGCCCGGATCGTCGGGGCAGTCGGCGGCCGCATTCGAGCCGGTCACGAAGCTTTCCGGCACTGCCCTCGCCTTCTGGGTACCCACTGCGGGGGTGACGGTGTCTCCGGACGTCACGGAGATCGGCGCGCCCGCTGCGGACGTGGTGGTGCCGGCGGCACGCGACACCTACGCGGCCGTGCAGCACAGCTTTGCGCCGGCGCAGGACTGGTCGCACCGCGCCGATGTGTTCCTCGACTTCGACGGGACGGACAGCGGCCTCACGTACCAGGTGGTGGTCACCTTCGGCGATGGCACCGGCGACGCGTACTACACGGTCAAGGACGACGCCACCGGTTGGCGGACGGTCGCCTTGAGCACCAACAACCCCACCGTGTCCGACAGCCCCGATTGGGCTTCGGTGACCGGCATCCGCATCGCCCTCCCGTCAAAGGAATCATCGGGTACGTTCAGGGTCGGTGTTCCCGCGCTGTCGGGAGCATTGACGTCGATCGCCGAGGTGTACGCAACGCCGGAGGCGATTGCGGGCACACCGGTCCAATTGCTCGCCGCGACATCCGGGCGTGCCTGCGCCGCGATGCCGGCAGCGTCGTCGGCCGCGTCGATCTCGGCCGGCGTGCTCACGGTTGACGTTCCCACAGTTGCGCTTGATGACGGATGCCAGGCGATCGTGCTGCCGGCGGATGGCATTCATGCGCTCCCGGTCGTGATCCCAGCGGTCGTGGCGGGATCGACGTACTCGGTGGGGTTCACCTCGAGCCACGCGGGTGTTCTTGTGTTCAACCAGGGATACGACCCCGGGTGGCTGCTCTCGTCCGGCGGGCATGCTGAAGCCCCGATCCCCACGCAATCCGTCGTCAACGGTTATCTCCTCGCGGCGGGATCGCATTCGGTGACACTGAGCTATTCGGGCAACGAGATTGGCATCGCCGGCTTGGTGATATCGGTGCTGGTATTGCTCGGCGTCGGGGCGGTCATGTGGCGGATGCGCCCGAAATCGGCGAGTACACCGGCACGCGCCGCGATGACAGTCCCGCGATGGCTGCGCGTCGTGCTGATCACGGTCGCTGTGCTTGCGGTGCTCGCCGTCGTTGCCCTCGGATTCCTGGAGTCCGGCGCATCGCGAGTCCAGTTCGCGGTGGCGGTGCTGAGCGGCGGTTCCGCGCTCTTCCTCCTCCAGGGTCGATGGTGGCTGCCCTGGGCGGCGGGGCTTGTCGTCGTCGCGGCATGTCCCGTGGTCGCGCTGCTCGGTGGCAGCGGGAACCTCGACGCGCTGGCGATATTCGCCCTCGCGCTGATCGCGATGGGGCTCATCCGGCTGGCGCTTGACAGCATTCCGCACCCACCGGAGGCAGCACAACGGCAAGCGTGATCGCTGCAGCGCGCAGGCGCCGCGGCTTGCTCCCTGCACTGATTGTCTGCGGTGGTCTGACGATCGCTATCGTCGCGCCGCTGCTGCACTCGGGCACGCTGCTCCTGCTCGACTACGGCACGTACCCAGCGGGCCCGAACCCGCAGCTCGACGCGAGTGTGTGGGGGTTCCCGCCCGGACTTGTCACTCGTGCACCCGTCGACGTGGTGCTGTATGCCCTCTTCCGCGCACTCGACTGGGAATGGCTGCGCCTGCTGCCTTTTTTCATCTTCGCGCCGCTGGCGTGGGTCGGATTCCGGCGCCTGCTCGGTCCGCGCACGCTGGCCGTCGCCGCGGCAACGGTCCTGTTCGTCGTCAACCCCTGGACCGACGACCGGATGAGCGCGGGGCAGGTGTATCTGATCGTCGGGTACGCGCTGCTGCCGCTGCTCACGTCGATGCTCTTCGTGCGAAAAGTGCGCCCATTCGCGCACCTGGTGTTGACGGGTCTGCTGATCGCGCTGCTGATTGCGCTGGCGCCGCACTTCATCTTCATCGCGGGTGTGCTGGTCGCGGTGGCGCTGGTTGTTCACGTCGCGTCACGTGAGTGGCAGCGTGCGAAGGAGATCGGTGGCGCACTTGTGACAGCAGGCGCGATCTCCGTGTACTGGCTGATTCCCGCGCTGCTCTTTCACCCTGAGTCACTGCCGGTCACGAATGCCGACCTCACCGCGTTTGCGACGACCTCCGACGCCCGTTACGGACTCGGGCTCAACGTCCTCGGCCTGTATGGGTTCTGGAGACCAGGCAATCCGCTGGCGAAGACAGCGGTGAGCGGCTGGCCGTTCCTCCTCCTGGCGATCCTCGTGCTGGTTGGCGTCGGTGGTTGGTTCGCGTGGACCCGCATGCGCGCGCGCTCGCTCGTCATCACGCTCGGCATCACCGCGGTGATCGCGTACTTCCTCGCGCTGGGAAACCAAGGCCCAACCGGTGGTCTCTTCACTCTGCTCTACGACCACGTGCCGGGGTTCGGCATCATGCGCGAGCCTGAGAAGTTCAGCGCACTGCTCGCGCTCGGATACGCGACGTTCTTTGGGCTCGGCGTCAGCTGTCTCGCCGGACTTGCCAAGCGCGTGGTGCGGCGCCGGTTCGTCATCGGTCTCACGATGGCGATCCCCTGCGTGTACGGATTCACCGCGTTCTGGGGATTCGGCGGGTACGCCACCCCATCGGCGTATCCCGCATCGTGGGCTCAGGCGAACAGCATCATGGGGAGCGGCGACCAGGCGGTGCTCACGCTGCCGTGGCATCTCTATCTCGACTTTCCGTGGACGCAAGGGCGCACCGTGGTCAATCCGATGGCCTCGTACTTCCGCCGCCCGGTCATTTCGGGCGACAACATCGAGGCCGGCGACATCGAGACCGAGTTCGAGCGATCCCAGGTCTGACTACCTCAACTATCTGTTCTCCGTCGGCTCCGACACCACCCACCTCGGCAGGCTGCTTGCACCGCTCGGTATCCACTACGTATTGCTCGCGAAGACCGACGACTGGAAGGACTACAACTTTCTTGACATGCAGTCCGACATCCGCGTGGTCAAGGACTGGGGCGACCTGACGCTTTTCGAGAATATGGAGCCTTCGCCGCTCGCCACCACGCCCACTGCGACCATCACGCTCGATACATGGGGCGACGTCGTTGGGCTCGCACAGGAAACGTCACTTGCCGATTACTACGTGGTGGTGCGCAATCCAGGACCGGGACCGATCCGCGAGCCCGCGTTCGTGACGGTTGCATCCTCAGACGCAACGCCGGTAGTGCATCTCACGAGTCCAGTACAGGTGACATTGCGCACAACGACCGCTGCCTCCCACGTTGTCGTCGCAGAGCCATACGATCCCGACTGGTCGGCAAGCGGGCGGCCTGCATCCGAGGAACTGGGTGCGCTCACCGGCTTCACCGATGTGCCGGCTGGAACGGTGACCGTCACGTACGGCCGCTGGGCCGTCGTCCGCGCCTCATACATCGTGAGTGGCGCTGCCCTCCTGACGCTCCTTGCCCTCATCGCAGCGCCTGCATTTCGGCGCCGCCGCTTTCGGCGCGAGACTGCAACGTCCTTCGAGGTGTTCAACACGCCGGTGGAACCTCTCCCGGAACCGGCGACAGCGCACGCTCGTCGTTGATCCCGCCATCGGAACGGCTATGGGACGGAGCTGAGCAGCTGATCCCTATCGCTGTTGAACGCGGTCAGATCCGCACCGCACGTCGACACGCTGGTACCACCGAGACAGGTTGCAAGTGTGAGGCCTTCGGCGCGCAGCGCCGCCTCACCCTGGCTCACTGAGGTCGGCCACGTGTACCCGTCCAGCGTGTAGCTGAAGCCCTCGTAGCACACCGCATTCGCCTCGCTGAGCGGCGCGGTCGACCCTTCAAGACACGTCTGCAAGGTGCCGAGCTCGGTGCGCAGGGCATCCCCGAGGTCCGGGGTCGGGCTCGCGGCAGCCGGTGCCGGAATCGGCGACGAGCAACCGGCGATCACGAGCCCCCCGGCGATGACAACGCACGGCATGCGAAGAGCGCGGAACACGATGCTTGCTTTCGTGCATCGACCCTACCAGGCGCGGTTGGCGCGATCTTCGGATATCGCGGGGCTGTCACGCGGCTGTAACACGGATTACCCGGGCACTCGAGCCAGCACCGGCTCGACGATCTCCTCGGCGAGCCACCGGACCGGCGGAATCGGTGGGAGTGCTGCCAGCACGACGTGGGAAACGCCGGCGTCGATCAGCTCCACGAGCTGGTCGCACACCTCTGCAGGAGTGCGTACCGGCGGCAGGTGCGTCGGGCGATCTGGTTGGCTTTCGGTTGACACGAGCACCTGGATCGATCGTGCGATCTCGCTCGGGTTGCGACCGATGGCGCGGCAGTGCTCGTCGAGAATCGCGCTCTTGTGGCGGAACTCGTCGATGCTGCTCGTGGGGCAGTTCCAGATGTCGGCGTGTTTCGCAGCCACGCGCAGTGCGATGCGCTCGCCGCCCGCACCGATGAGAATCGGCGGGTGCGGCTGCTGGATCGGTTTCGGCTCGCAGATCGCGCCGTGGAGTTGATAGCAACGCCCGTCGAAGTCGAACGGTTCGATCTCCGTCCACATCCGCTTGGCGATCGTGCACGCCTCGTCGAGCGCGGCGAGCGCCTCTGACGTGGCGACAACGTCAACTCCATAGGCGTCGTACTCGCGATGCACGAATGCCAATACCTGCGGATCGGGAACGCGACTCCCACCGGCACCTATGCCGAACTCCAGTCGCCCACCGGAGATGATGTCGACAGTTGCTGCCATCTTTGCCAGAAGCGTCGGGTGGCGAAGGCGGTTGCTCGTCACGATGACGCCGAGCCGAAGGCGACTGGTCTGCGCGGCGAGCGCCGACAGCAACGTCCAGGCCTCAAGGGTCGCGCCATTGGCATCGCCGCGAAGCGGCACCATGTGGTCCCAGAGCCACGCGTGCTCGAAGACTGGCAACTCGTCGGCCTCTTTCCAGACGCGAAGGATCTCGTCGTAGGCGAGATTGATCTGGCTTGTCTTGATACCGAAGGTCACTCGTCGGGTCCCTGATTCCATACCTCGGAGCCTACGCCCGCACCGCGAGACCACGGCCCGGCGGGGTTATCCTCAGGTCTTGATAACGAGCCTTCGCTATAGGATCGCCGCCCTCGACGAGTCGACCTGGCCGGCATTCGCGGCACTCGTCGAGCGCAACAACGGGGTCTTCGGCGGATGCTGGTGCATCGGCTTCCATCCCGAGGGCGTAGCAAGGGGCAACTCGCCGCTCAACCGCGAGCGCAAGCACGAGCGCGTCCGCGAGGGATCGACCCATGCAGCGCTCGTCTTTGACGGAGCGGACTGCGTCGGCTGGTGCCAGTACGGACGACCAGCCGAATTGCCATGGATCAAGAATCGAGCCGCCTACGAAAAGGAACTGGTTGCGCTGCCCGACTGGCGCATCGCGTGTTGCTTCGTGGGCAAGGGTCACCGGCGCCAGGGTGTCTGGGCAGCGGCTCTCGCCGGGGCTCTTGATCTCATTTCGAGCGAGGGCGGCGGTCGCGTGGAGGGCTATCCCGAAGACGCCGCCTCGGTACCAGCCGGCTTTCTCTTCCACGGCGCGCTCTCAACGTACGAGCAACTCGGCTTCGTTCGTGAGCGACAAATTGGCAAGCACCGCTGGGTCGTGTCCAAGGTGGTGGAAGCCGCTTAGCGAAGAGCATCCTTGTGGCCATCACATGACCCTCTCCTCCAGCACGGGCGCTCCAGCCGGCGACATCACCGGCGCCCGCGAACTCATGAGGCGCTCGCGCGATGAGCACTTCGCGGTGGGCGCGTTCAATGTCGACAATCAGGAAACGCTTATCGCAATCGCCCGGGCAGCGCAAGCCCGGCGAGCCCCGGTGCTGGTAGAGGTGAGCCACGACGAGGTCGCCGTCATCGGCCTGCGGAATATCCGTTCCCTGGTCGACAACTATCGCGCGGAACTCGGGGTGGAGATGTACATCAACCTCGACCACTCTCCCAGCATCGAGGCAGCCAAAGCGGGCATTGACGCCGGCTTCGAGTTTGTCCACATCGACTACAGCCAGGCACGAAAAGACGCGTCCGACGCCGAGATCATCGAGGCGACGCGCTCCGTCGTGGATTACGCGGCGCACACGACCGGAGCCCTCGTGGAGAGCGAGCCGCACTACTTCAGCGGCAGCTCCAACGTGCACGACGAGCCCATTGACTACACTGCGATCCGGAGCACCTTCTCGACTCCCGAGGGCGCGCGACACTTTGTCGATGCAACCGGTATCGACACGTTTGCCGCGGCCGTGGGGAACTTGCACGGCCGCTACCCGGTCCCGAAGCAACTCGATCTCGCCCTGCTGCAAACGATACGAGACGCTATCGACATCAACATCAGCCTGCACGGTGGCAGCGGCACGCCCGGCCACTACTTTCAAAGCGCTGCCCAAATCGGCGTCAGCAAAATCAACATCAACTCCGACATGCGCTACGCATACCGCACAACGCTCGAGCAGCAGTTGCGAGACAACCCCGACCAGTTCGCGATCGTGAAGCTCATCGAGCCGGTGATCCGTGCGGTGCAGGACGTCGTCGAGAACCGCATCGATCTGTTCGGATCTGCCGGCAAAGCGCGGCCCTAGCGTTCCCGCCGGAGGCCATCGCCTCGGGCATACGGCGCCGGACGGTCGCCAACCTCAGACAGCGACTCATCGACGGGACCGCAGCGGTCCGCTGAAAATTCGTCGCTGACCAATGCGAACTTGCTATGGGCGGTGCCAGCTACGAATCCAGGCACATCGCCACCCCGTGGCCTGGCGGGAAGGGGGGGATTCGAACCCCCGGAGGGACTTAACATCCCTCACCCGCTTAGCAGGCGGGCGCTTTCGGCCGCTCAGCCACCTCCCCAGGCCGGGGCCAGTATATGTCGTGTCCCGCTCGCCACCATCCAACTTCCGCGGGCTCGTAGAGTAGGCGGGTGGTCCATGCACGGAGGGGGATCGCTGCAATCGTCGCCCTCGGGATGGGCGCCGTGGCGCTGGCGACGGCACCGATCACGGCCGATGCCGCCATGTTCCGGCTGCCCGTGGGCACACAGCGAATGCAGATGCCCCTCGACTGCGAGGCCACGTCGCTGACGATCGCGCTCGCTGCTGTTGGCGTCCACACCACGCAGCAGTACGTCCAGGATCACTTCCCTGTGGATACCCGTGCCCCAGTGCTTGGCGCAGACGGCTTGCCCGCCGAGTGGGGTGACCCATACAAGGACTTCGTCGGCCACGTCATGGGCTCGGAGCCCGGGAGCAATCCGCATTGGACCGAATATGCCGGGTGGGGGGCGTACGCGCCGGTGGTCGCGAACGAGGCCAAGGCACTCGGCGTCCCCGTGGCGGCGCAGCTCACGGGCTGGAATCCGCAGGCGCTCTACGCCGCCGTCGAGGCCGGGCATCCGGTTCTCGTCTGGACGACCGTCGATTACGCCTACCAGACCCCGCGGACGTGGACCGCGTGGGACGGCCGGATCATCCCCTGGACCGAGGCCGGCCACGTCGTGGTCTTGATGGGGGTCGACGCCACTGCCCGAACGCTCGAGTTCAGCGATCCGCTCACCGGCTCGTACAACGGCACGACGATGGCGCAGTTCGCTCGAACCTTCACCATCTACGGCAGCATGGCAATCGTCATCGAGCGCACCGCCAAGGGGTCCCCGCCACGTCCTACCCCCGTGCATCAGCTCGTCGTCCAAGGCACCACCGCCGTCCCGCTCGTCACCGTGCTGCCGGCGGCGAAGCCCGTTGCGTGGGCGCCGATCTATCACGTCCGAACGACGAGCGTGTTCAGCTCAGAGGACAGCGCCGGTGTGGCCGCGGCGAGTGTCGGGCTGCTGGCGGGAGCGACGAGCATCTCGCGCGGCCTTGATGTCGCGCCGTTGCTTGTCGTTGCCTTACTGCTTGTCGTGGCCGCCGCAATCCTGCTCGCGGTCCTCGAGCGAAGGCGAAGGCGTCAGTGCGCTGGGTGACCTTCACCAGACCTGGTCACGCGGATGAGCGTGCGGGGCTGTTGGTTGACGGGCGTGTGCATGCATGCGCGCCTGGCGTGACGCTGCTCGGATTGCTTGGCGATGACGGCAGCCGGCTCGCTGCCGAGGGTGATGCGGTGCGTCGCAATGCGCATGATGTGTTTGAGCTCGACGACCTCCGTTTGCGCGCACCGATTCCGCATCCGCCGACGGTGCGCGATTTCTACGCATTCGAGCAGCACGTGCGCACCGCGCGTCAGCGGCGTGGCCTCGAGATGGATCCCGACTGGTACGAGCTGCCCGTCTTCTACTTCAGCAATCCGTACGCCATCTGTGGCCCCGACGATGAGATCGCACTGCCGCCCGGGAGTGCCGAACTCGACTACGAGCTCGAGGTTGCGGCGGTAGTCGGCATGGGCGGCGCCGACCTCGATCCCGACGTTGCGGAACGCTCGATCGCCGGGTACTGCGTCATGAACGACTGGAGCGCGCGCGACATCCAGCGGCGCGAGATGAAGCTGAGCATGGGACCGGTGAAGGGCAAGGACTTTGCGACGTCGCTCGGTCCAGTCTTTGTCACGCCGGACGAGCTCGAGGACACGCGTCGCGACAAGAGTTTTGACCTCGCGATGGCCGCGACCGTCAACGGCGTCGAATACTCACGGGCATCGCTCGCGGACATCTACTGGAGCTTCGGCGAGATGCTCGCGTACGCGTCGCGCGGCACTCGGATTGAGACAGGCGACGTGATCGGTTCCGGCACGTGCGGGACCGGCTGCATCCTGGAGTTGTCGCTCGTGCACGGCATCGATGAATACCCCTGGTTGCAGCCCGGCGACGTCGTCGAGCTGAGCGTCGAGCGGCTCGGGACGCTGCGCAACACGGTCGTTGCCGGCGAAGCATTGCGGCCACTGCAATGAACACGCGGGACGCATACCTCGCGCGTCTCGACGCAGTCGAGGCCAGACTCTCGGCCGCATCGTTGAGTGAGCCGGTGCCGGGCGAAATCACCGAGGCGGATCCCGAGAGTGGTGAACGCTGGGATCGCGGCCAGGTGTGGGCGCATCTCTCGGAGTTCATTCCGTACTGGATCCAGCAGGCGAAGCCCGTGCTGCGCGGTCAGCCTTCTGGCGAGCCGGTGCCGTTCGGGCGCACCAAGAGCGACCCCGAACGCATCGGAGCAATCGAGCGCAACCGACGAGAGGCCGTGTTTGTGCTCTGGGCGGACACGAGCGCCGGCATCGCGGAGCTCCGCGGGTTCCTCGCGAACATCGCACCCGAGCAATGGGAGATCCGCGGCCTGCACCCGACACGCGGGGCGATGACGGTCGACGCACTCGTCAACCAGTATCTCGTCGGCCACCTCGAGGAGCACGCCGACCAGCTCGAGGCGATGACCCCAACCGCTTAGTGGTGTTTCTTGTGCTTAGGAGGATGGAGCGGCGGGTCCGCGGCCACTCCCGCTTCGGTCGACGGATCCGGCGCGTCGGCAAGCCCTGCTGCCTCCATCGCGCCGGGCTCCTCCATCCAGCTTCGGGCTTTAACTTCGGGCCGTTTCAGCATCCGGGTCAGCTCGCGATCAGCGTTGCGCCGGAACTGTTCGGCATCACTGACAACGACAGTCGCCATGAATGGCTGGCCTGCTCCCGTCGGTCCGAATCCCTCCGGGTATGGCATGTTGCCCCCGAGTGCCGGGTCGACGTTCTGCTCGCCCCGAAGCCCGTACCAGAAGAGCCCTACCAGGAACACGCCGACGCAAGCGGCGACGATGATGACGGCGACCATGTCAGTCATGGTCACCCTCCCGAGATCGTTCGTCAATTGGGTAGGGTGACGTCGTCAGGATGGGCCGGTCGCGCGCCTTAAACTGTGGTTCGCCCACGCGGAGGGATGCCGGAGCGGTTGAACGGAGCGGTCTTGAAAACCGCAGGGGCCGCCAAGCCCCCGGGGGTTCGAATCCCTCTCCCTCCGCCAAATACCCCTTAGTGAATAAGGGGCTTTGGTTCGCGTCCCCTGTGTATCCTCGCGGCCGTGGATAGGAGCTGGCCACACACCCGGCGTGACCCAAGCTTAGGGCATCGACCCAGGCGTTCTGCTGAGCGTAGGACGGCCCTGATGGTCGATGTGCGCAATCATCTCCGAACGCACGCCGCCCGACCCTCAAGAACCGCTCGCGAAGTAGCGCAGCCGCGGCGCCGCTCAAGCTTGACGTTTGCGGTCGCGGCTTGGGATATCGTCGTCGCGAATGGGTGGCCACCACCAACGACGGATCCTCCACAGGCCCCCGAAACCCGCGAAGCAAACAGTGCCCGCCAAGAGACCTGCCCAGACCCCAGGTGTCTGACCGGTCACAGCCGCCACTATCGCGACGGCGATCATCAATACTCCGCCAACGAATAGGATGCCCGTCCATACGAAGGCGGCAAATCTTGCCTGACCCCTCAAACGCCTCGTCGCCTTCGGAGGTAGCCTCTTCCTGTTCCAACTCCACGCCCGCGCGATCTGCTTCATGCCTCGGTCCGCCAGTTGCGCAGCCGATTAGCCGGCCTACGCTTCACAGAAGTGGGCGTCTTCTGAGCTATTCACGTTGGGCCACCCTAACTCACAACGCCATCAGACATGGACCGATGGGGCGGATTGAACCTCACGAACCTTCCACAGTGGACGTCACGGGCCGACATACAAGTCGCCGTCCGAGTGCTAGCAACGGTCGGCTTTGACACCTTATCCGACACCCTATTTTGCGGCCGCCGCCGGTTTCCAGCGGACGCGGTGGCTGTGCGGACACCTAAGACCGAATACGCAGCGGCCGTTCGCGCGTGATCGTGAACAACCAGAGGACGAAGTTGAAAACCGCAGGGCCGCCAAGCCCCGGGGGTTCGAATCCCTCTCCCTCCGTCACACAGACAAAGGATTTCGGCGAGTCAGGCCCTCCCGATGCCAGAGCTCTGTAGCCAGGAATGTCCGACCCTTGCGTCCAGCATATCCCTGCCCGATAGCGCTGGCTGTGACGTTAGGCCGACCCGAACCGAAGGCACTCCTTGCACCGGCGACGCCCACCCTGGCCGAAGGTCTCATTGTGGTCCTCGAGGATTTTCTGGCCGGCCTGACACTCGCTCCGGTTGTGATAGACCTCCGTGGCGTCTCGACCGTAGCGAAGGGAGTCGATGCCTGTGTGGAACGCCGCGATCATCGCCATCTCAGTCGACCTTCGGCTTCATGAGCAGCACGTCCCGCGCTAGGAGCGTGTGCCCGCAGTTGGCACACTTTGAGGTCGGTCGTGCCGTTGCCAGATCGCGCGCTCCGCTCCAGGCGAGTTCCGTGTATGTCAGCGGAACCAGCCGAGTCGAATGACACCGCGGACACAACAGCACCGTGCATCGAGCGTGCGCTTCTGCGGGTGGATGTCAATCAATAGAGCTTCCGATGGTTCGCTACCGAACAGACGACGCGTCGACGGCGCTGGCACTATTCCCGGGCTTTGCCTTTTTGCGGCTATTGCGGGGCCGATCGTGTGATCCCTCTGACGTTCATTCCGCCGCGCGCTGACGACCGGTCGGGTGCTGGGTGGCCGATGCCTCCAAATGCAGCCCGCCACAAGTGCGTCGAGTGTGGGCGGCGCCTGTATGCGGGCGACATCAGTCGATGGCCCATCGAGGAGCGCGAGGAGGCCTAAAGACGCTGACACCCAAAAGGAAAGACCCCCGACGCGTTGCCACGGCCTTTCAGGAAGGGATATGGGTTTCGCTTCGCTTTACCGCGATTGTCGATCATGAAACGACGAGGTAGCCGCCGATCAGGATGGTGTCCTCGTAGCCCGAGACTTGCGGCGTCGCGCTCGGGATCGCATAGGACGTTCCCGTGAACGATTGCTGGAAGCGGTAATCGGGTTGCTAACGGTTGCTCACGTACCTTCGAGGCCGAACAACCCGAGCACACATTTCGGTAGATACTGGGTGGACCTTTGATGAGACCACTTCTTCTCGTCCTGTTCGCAGGGGTCCTCCTGTGCGCGTGCGGCAGTAGTTTTACGCCAGTGACCTGCACCAACCAAGCCGGCGTGACGAGAACCTGGAATGCGTTGCCCGCAGGCACGCCGGGCTCGTTCCTCGACGGTCAGTCGCAAGCCTCCACCACAGGGTCGATCGACAAAACGGGAACACCCCCGGCGGTCAACGTCAAGTACCCGGTGTTGAGCGCTATAGCGGATGGAATCGATCCAGTCGACGCAGCTCGCCAGTTCGGACTGATGACCATCGCGGACGTAGCCAACGCGACCCCGGCCCAAATCGCTAGCGCTCAAGACCCCTCTACCTACGGTTGGACCTGCCAACGGGCTTAGCCCCGGGGATTCATATAACTCTGCCCCGTCAGAGCCGTGAGCGACGTTGGCTTTTTGCGAGCGAGATAGACTGCCGAAGTGGGCGCCACCATGAAAGCGGCAGTGCGCGATCCGAAAACTCCTGTGCGGATAATCGTTCTCGCCGCGGCGGCGGTGATGATCGGCGCAACCTTCACGCCTTTCGCCACTCAGGGCTGCGTGATGTGCCCGCTCGACTATGTCATCCCGTCCCGAAGCATCGTTCAAGGCCTGGACGCATGGATCGTTCTCGCCGTCGTGATCGCGCTCGCTGTGTTCGCCGTCGCGGCTCTGTCAGACCCTCGGCATCGCATCGGCTCCGCGGTTGGCAGCGTCGTGCTGTCGGCAGCTGCTCTGGCACTGGGGATCTTCGAGGGGATCGATGCGGGTGGTCGGGTCATCGGTTGGGATGCGATGGGGACGCCCATGGAGTTGGGGCCACATGGTCCGATCCCCTACGTCCCAGCAAAAGTCTTGTCTCCACCTGTTCACCTTGACGGCGGGGGTTCTTTTTGTTTGTCGCGGCCGCCGTGGTCGCGTTGACCGCGGCGCTGGTGGTCTTGCTGACAACTCGGAGTAGTGGGGCGGGTGCCCGGAGCAGTGTCGCCGCGGCGATGCCCTAGCCGACAGTCATCGCTGCGTCGAGTGAAGCGACGTCGCACGGCGTTACGCGTTCGCCCGTAAACAGAAGGAGCGCCCCGCAAGGGCGCTCCTTCGGTTCGAGCCCTGCTCAGAGCTACGTGATCTTGAACGCGACGGCAGGAATGTAGTATCCGGCGGTCCCATAGAAGGACTCGGCCCAGCATGTTGGCGTGCTCGGGGAATCAAACCGGAAGGTTCCGGTGCCCGCGGCTCCGCCGTCGCAGTACTGACTGCCGGCGACAGCATTCTGATAAATGCCACCGGGATCGGGGTCACTTCCCACGCTCAGATTCGTTGGGTCGTCCGCAAGCGCGATGTTGAGCGCGTCGTACGGGCAGCCCGTGGAGGACGTGTAGCACGCGGTGCTCTCACCGTATGGCGAGTAGCCGTAATGGGTTGTGTTGTACGCGATCCCGTACACGATGTTCGCGGGGACAACGGCATGCAAGGACTTGACGTTGAACGTAATGGTCGTTGCCAATCCCGCGAAGCATTGGCCCAGTTGGGAGTCATACCAGGCACCCGCCCCGGCGTACGGCGAGGTGCCCTGGCACTTTGCATGATTCGCGCTGGGCCGATACGGGATTGAGAAGGTCTTGGTGACCGAGAGGATCTTCGCGCCGGGAAGACCAGAGCCGACAGTGTCCGCCTGGCCCGCCGGGTCGGTCGCCGGGGCGTCATAGATGTTCAGCGTGATCGGCTCGGTGAATTTGGCGCCGGGGGCCGTCACGCAGTTGTCGCTGTACCAGGCTCCAGAAGTGCCGCAGCCCCACGAACTCAGCATGATCGTGACCGACGCAAGCTGACCGCCAGACGTCAATGTGACCCCGTTGCCAAATTCGTTGAAGCTGTACGCTTCCGGGCCCTCACTCGACAGAAAGTTCGCACCGAGCGTCGGTGGCAGGCTGTTGTAGACGGTCACGGGGCCGCCTGAAGCAAAGGCCGCGGCCGGGAATGCCCCTATTGCCAGCACGCCGACGAATCCACTGACGAGCTTCCGACGTTTCATGTCTGCTTCCCTTCACCTGCCGATTCCTTCCTCGGGATGCTGCGCTTCCCTGAACGGCGGAAGTATACACGCCCTGTTCACCCCTGAAAAACCCGGGTGACGCCATCCGCAGCCACGCCTCCTCTGACGGTCTGCGCTGAACCGGTGACGGTCCCGGCACCGTCCACGCATCGCACGGGACGAAGCTCGCGCCGTTGCTGAGAATAAGCGGTGGTTATAAAAGTCTGCTGCCCGACTTGCTGGAAATGGTCGGAATTGGGGGAGGTCATGTCGTGCAAGCGGTGCGGCACGCCACTGATTCTCGAGGATGGCCGCCGCGTCGACGAGGTGGCCATGGCGCCGCCACCAAGCGACATTCCCGCGCCCCCGGAACCCCCGCCGGTGGAACTCGAACCCGTCGGCTGGTCGGTTCGCGCCCGCTGATCGATTGACGCGGGCGGGTCACGGCCTTGGCACTGTCCGCTCACGACGCACGACACCGCCTTTCTCTCTGTTGAGAATGCGCCATGCCTGCAAGTGCGCCCGTCGCAGTCTGCTGCCCGAATTGCTGGAAGTGGACTGAGGTCAAGAATTCAAGTGTCTGCAAGCGTTGCGGCACGCCCTTGGTACTCCCGGACGGCCGCCGCCTGGATCAGGCGCGCGACGGCACCGCCCCAACACCAGTCTCGATCAAGGCACCCACGGTTTCACTGGAACCACTCACCGTCGGCACCGACTGGATCTCGATTGCGCGTTGGATCACCGCTGCCCACGGCGCGCTTTACGTCCTGGGTATCTTCGCCATCGGCCTGCTCGTCCCGAGCATCACGGTGTCGCAGCAAAACCCATACAACGGTCAGATCGTCCTGCAGACAGTGAACATCCGCCCGGCTCTGGCGCTCCTGGCGTTCTTCGTCATCGTGGTCTACGCATTCTTCGTGTGGCTCATCAAGTTCGGTATCGCGCGTGGACTCCTGCTGGCACTGACGGTGATCGGGATTCTCGTGACACTGGGACACTTGACCTCCGAAACAACGGTTGGTGTCGCCGCCAGCATCACCGACCTGCTGATCGCGGCCGGGACTTCCTTCGTGCTGATCATGTCGTTTGCGTCGCCGCAACGTCCCGCTCCGTCGCATCCCGCACCGCTGGCTCCCATGCCGATGGCAATGGCGCCGCCACCACCGCCGCCTCCTCCCCCGCCGCCGCCGGCGTACTGACGCTCAGCAACCACACCGAGCGACGACGCCCGCTGACGACGTCGCTACCACCGCGAGCATCACCGCGCGTCGCGCGCGCCGCCTAGGGCGTCTTCAGCCACTGATGTAGATCGATCAACCAGAGATGCAGGGCGACCGATCCCGAGTGGAGGACGCCCGCCTTGACGAGCTGCGCTCCATACGGTTGCAGCGAATCAAGCGAGGCCTGGAATCCCTGGCCCGTGAGGCTCATCAACAGAATCTGCGCCGGATGACGTTGCCCGAAGTAGTACTTGTCGAGCGGCGTGAGGTCACCGAGATCGCTCGGAGTCGAATCGAAGAATGCGTGAAAGATGCCGATCGGCTCTCGCAGCTCCTTGAGCTGATCGGCGTTCCACCACATGAGGAGTTGCTCGCCAGAGTACGTCGCAGGACCGACGAATGTGGGCATCTCCGTCGTGACTGCATACAGATTGACCCATGTGGAATCGCTGCCCCACGCGGGGTCGTTGCCACCGAGCGTGTACGCGTAGTCCGGGAACGTGTCATCGACAGTCCCAGGCTCGTGCTTGTGCGCCGTGGGCGTCACCGTGAGCACGAGCAGGCCGGCGATGATCGCCGTGAGCGCGCCGCCGATGATGAGGCGCGACTGGACGATATCGTGCGACGCGGCCTCACGCCGTGCCACCCACGCCAGCAGCACGATGGCGATGACGACCAGGAGTCCAACGGGCATCCAGCCGAACTGCGGCACCTTGGGATACAGCTCGAACACGAGTGGAACGGCAACGAGCCCGACCGGAATCAGCCAGCGGTATCGCGCGTGCTCGAGAATCGGCGCGCCGAGCTCGGCAATCGTGATCGTGAGCGTCAGCAACACTGAACCCCAGAGCAGCGATGAGAAGTAGTGCACCTCGAGCACCTGGGTGCTGCCCACGAATTGCAGGATCGAGTAGATGAGGATTTGAAAAGCGCACGCGATGGCGATGAAGAGTTGCGTTGTGGGAATCGTGCCGAGCCGTTTGCCGATGAGACCGATGCGTCCCTTGGCGATCACGTCCTTGAGACGGCCGCCAAATGCCGCATAGCAGGCGAGTCCGACAGCGGGCGGCACCAGGAGATACGTGATGTAGGGGGCCCAGAGGGGGCTCCGTGAGTGGTTGTCGATCGTCTGCGCCGGCTCGGCGAGGTAGGTCAACGACTGGATCGTGGTCAGGATGTAATCCCAGGGGCCGATCAACGCGGCCGACGCGATCATGAGCAGGCCGGTCACGGCAACCGCGGTGCCCACCATCAGCGACAGATCGCGCAGCAACTTCGGCCGCTCGCGTTTGCGCCGGACGAGCCAGTACGCAAGAACCGTCGCGAGCACGAGCGCCGCCGATGTCGCCAGCGACCAGACCGCGAACGTGAACAGCACTGCCGATGCGATCAGCCAGCCGACGCGATGCCGCGCCGACGGCATGGCCAGGCAGGCGAGCCCACCGATCAGATATGAGACGCCGGCCGAGTCGGGAAAGTCCGTTCCCCAGGCCAGGATGATGACCGGGCAACTGAGGATGACGATCACCCCGATGACACCGACAACCGAGCTGTACAACCGCCGGAAGAGGAGATATGCGGGCACCACCGCAATCAGGGCGAGGATGTAGCGGAACACGACGAATCCGGGGACGCCGCCGAAGAGGAGATAGGCGATGCGGCCGGGGACAAGGAACCCAACCCGGGCGCCCTCGCGCAGCCGCTCGGTGGGCTGGAAGACGGCGGCATAGCGCAGGAAGATGTCGTGCGGGTCGAGGATGAACGTGGTGTGCATCGCCGGATCGTTGAGATCCGGCGGCGCCATGAGCGTGAGTCTCAGACCGAAGAAGGCTGCGGCCGGCGAGAGCGCGAGCAGGAGTGCCTCGACACAGATTCGCCAGAGCGAGCGCTGCTGCCCCGGCGCAGCATCACCGAGCCGATCCTGGGGAGCCCGCACCGGCACAGGATAGGGGCTGAGAGCCCCCTGCAGACCCTGCGACCGCGCCCCGTCAGCGACCGTGCTGGGGAGAGCTCCAGTGATCGATGTCGATGATGAAGTCGATCAGGCCGCGAAAGTAGGTCACCTGGTCGTCGTACATGGCCATGTGGCTGCCGTTGTGGCAGAGGAGGAAACGGCCGTGGGGGATCCGCCCGGCCACCATCTCCATGTGCGCGGGGTCCATGGTGTCGTGCGTCGCCCCGATGACGAGGGTGGGCACCATGAGCTGCTCGAGCTCTTCGGTGCGGTCCCAGTTCGAGAGGATGCCACTCGCACCGAGCTCGCTCGGACCCTGCATCGGGACGTAGATCGAGCGGTTGGTGTGCGCGAACGCGCGGTGCACCGGCTCCGGCCAGTCGGCCTCCGGGAGGCGTAGCACGTGTTGCTGGTAGTGATCGGTCAGCAGCGCCATGTATCGCGGCGTCTCGGTCTCACCCGCGGCCTCGAGGCGCTTGATTTCGGCGAGCGCATCCTGATCCATCGCGGGCATCAGCACGCCGCGCGCGTACTCGTTGTACGCCGGGATGCTCATCATCATGTTGGAGATGACGAGCCCCTTCAGGTGCTGCTGATACCGCAGCGCGTATTCGGTGGCGAGGATGCCGCCCCACGAATGGCCCAGGAGGAAGAAATTCCCCGCGTCGAGCCCAAGCGCGATCCGGACCTGCTCGACCTCGTCGACGAACCGATCAACCTGCCAGAGATCCGGATCGTCGGGCTGGTCGCTATACGCCGAGCCGAGCTGGTCGTAGTAGTAGTACTCGATGCCGGCAGCGGGCAGATAACTGTCGCACGCCTCGAAGTACTCGTGGGTAGCTGCGGGACCTCCATGCAGGAGCAGCAACTTCGCCGTGGGGTTGTTGCCGAAGCGCTTCGTCCAGACCCGAAACTCACCTTTGGGAGTGGTGATGGGAATCAGGCGCGCGCCGCCGCTGAGGATGTCATCCCGACCGGTGTTGTCCAGGTATGTCTCGGCGCTCATCGGGTCTCCTGCGCGGTGTGCGTTCTTTTACCGCGTCACAGCGTACGCGTCGACGCGCGCCTGCCGGCAGTCAGCGAGGACGGCCGCTGCTGCGGAACTCGGTGACGGCTCGGGCGATGCTCTCCTGCATGTACTGGTAGAAGAGCTGTCGCTGCGCGACGTCGATCGCAACGTCCACGTCCTCCCCCATCTGGCGCCGCGCGATCCACGGCGGGATGCCGTCGGCGACCATCTCGCTGCCCACGTTGATGCGCACCAGCGCGTCGTTTTCCTCCGACACGCTGATGACGATCTTGAGCACGAGGCCGGTGTTCTCGATGAGGCGCCAGCTGCGTTCCCAGCGAAGATTCCGGTTGTAGTCGCGCGAGAGATGCACCGACTCGTCGGCGACGACGGACTCGCCCTCTATGGCCGCCGCCTCGAGTTGCGCGCGGATATGCGTGTCCAGCTCTTTCGAGATCCAGTTCACCAGCGACGGCGTCCGGTCATTGAGATCAGGGCGCCCGTTGGGATCGGTGGCAAGCGGGCCAATTGCGCGAACGGTGCTTGCGTGCCGCCGGCAGTACGCAACTCCCTCGATGACATCGCCGTGTTCCGGGCAGAAGGAGACCAGGCACATGCGGCCCCGGCGATCTCGGTACTCACAGGTCAGCGCGTCGCTGTTGGGGCATCCAGGAACGCTGCAGGGAATACCGGTCGGCACGGGCTCGGCGGGCGGCGGGACTTCGGGTTCCGGGCGCCGGCGCCGGAAGAGACTGGTCATCGACGGAACTCCACGGAACGCCCATCGTACCCCGAGGTCCCCGAAAGGGTTTGCGCTCGCGCATGAAAGCCTTCGCTTTGCGGAGGGTAATATTCGGGGTCAGGCCGCGCGACACGGGCTGCCGCGACGGTGCAATGGTGAGAGGAGGACCGGTGATGAACCACGGTAGATGGCTTGGGATCGCCGCGGCAGGCGTGTTTTCGGTAGCCGCCGCACCCGTTGCGGCAGCCGCGCCCGCGCTGACGTCCGGAGGCGTCGCACTCCACATCCATGGGGCGACGAGCGGGAACTGGTCGGGGTACGCGGACACTGCCGTATCGAAGCCGTACACCTTTGTCGAGGCGAACTGGACCGAGCCGAAGTACACGTGCGATGGCAATTCGCCGGAGTCGTCCGCCGTCTGGGTGGGTCTCGATGGCTATAGTGATCAGACCGTCGAGCAGGGGGGCACCATCGCCATCTGCTCCGGAAAGAACCAGGGAACCCACTACGCCTGGTGGGAGATGTATCCCCACAATGCGGTGCAGGAGATCTTTTCGGTCAAGGTTGGCGACAAGATGTACGCGTCGGTGACGTACAACGCCGGGTCGTCCGAGCCGTACAACATCTACGTCTGGGACGAGACGAGCGACATGTCGTTGAACGTGAATGAAGCCTGCTCAACGACGTGCAACCGCAGCTCCGCAGAATGGATCGTCGAGTCGCCCGGCATCGACGGGCAGATCGCCTATCTTCCGAAGTTCAAGCCGATCGTTTTCACCCAGGGCTTCAGCAGCATCACCCCTGGCGCGACCAGCGTTTCCAGCATCAAATCCTTCGCGCACCAGGCCATCACGATGACCGGTGCGGGTGGCAACCGCGCTGTTCCGTCCAAGCTGTCCTCGAACGGCGAGGGCTTCAGCGACAAGTGGGTATCGAGCACACCGTAGGCACGACCTCTACCCGCATCGCCTCTGCGCGCAGCTCGCCACTTTCCAGGACATCGCTCACGGGCCGGCCGTATGTGTACGCGTCGGCGGTACTAGCCGATCCAGGCGGCGGCTTCGAGGTAGCGCGAGCGCTACGGGGTCAAAGCTGCGTGCAACGAGACGCGCGTCGTGCCCCACGGAACCTCGACCTCCTCGGGACGTCCTGCGACGAGGTTAGACGTCCATCCGCGCAATCATGCGCCGGGAGCGGAGGGTCACACGCCGTCCGATAAAAATCAGCAGGAGCACCAGCAGCACCGTGACGCCGGCCGCGGCGTAGGCGACGGCCTGGGTCGAAGCACCGGGGAGCTGAATATCCGTGTAGGTCACGTTCGTGAGATAGCCGACCGGTTGCAGGAGCCCCGACGGGTTCTGATCGCTGAAGCCCGCTGTGAACAGCAAGGGCGCAGTCTCGCCGGTTGAGATGGCAAGTGCGAGCACGAGCCCCGAGACGATCCCCGGAAGTGCAGGTGGCAGCAGCACTTTACGAATCGTCTTTCCACGCGACATGCCGAGCGCGATGGCGCCCTCGCGCAACGTGCGCGGCACGCTGCTGAACGCCAGTTCCGTCGTCTTCACGATATAGGGCAGGATGAGCGCGCTCAACGCGATGATCCCGGCGAGCAGCGAGTAGTGCAGCCCGAGGCCGCCCTTGTTCACGAGGACCAGGTATCCCACGTATCCGACAACGATTGACGGCACGCCCGCGAGCACCTCGGAGAAGAATCGAGCGACCGACGCGACCCTCGGAGGCGCGAACTCCGAGAAGTACAGGCCGGCGAGGACACCGATCGATCCGGCGACCACCAGAACGCCGAGGCTGAGTGCCAGCGTCCCAAGGATTGCGTTCTGCAAGCCGAGTTGCGTGCCCGATGTCGTCTCCGTGAGGAGGGTGGGCTTCAACACTGGCAGCGCGTGCGCAAGGATGCTGAGGATGATGTCCAACGCCGGGACGACGATCAGCACCAGTGAAATGCCGCAGAGCGTCCAGAAGATGCCTGCGCGGACGTGGCTCGTTCGCGGTCTAGACACCACGACCCACTGGGAGCACACCACCGGATACCTTGCGCACCACGAGGCGGCCCGCGAAGTTCGTCACGAGGCTGATCGCAAGCAGGAGCAACCCGAGCTCGGCGAGCGCGTGGATTCCCGCGCCCGTCGTGTCACCGAAAGCACCGTCGAGCGTCGACGCGATCCACGCAGCGATGGTGCTGGTATTGCCGTATGCATTGCTCGGGATCGAATAGATGTCGCCGATGATCAGGAGCACGGCGATCGTCTCACCGAGCGCGCGGGCCCAGCCGAGTAGCGACGCCGCAACAATGCCCGTCCGAATGTACGGAATGGTCACGACCCGCACCGTCTCGTAGCGCGTCATCCCGAGGGCAAGTGCGCCTTCTTTCGCGAGAATCGGGACGCGTCGCAGCAGCTCGCGAGTCGTTGACGCGACAATCGGGATGATCATCACGGCAAGGACGAGGCTTGCGGTCAGCAATCCTTGGCCTTCACCAACCGGCCCTTTGAAAAAGGGAATGACGTGGCCTAACCCAGTGAGCACCGGGAACACGTGCGCCGCGAGAAATGGCCCGAAAACCGCGACGCCCCAGAGGCCGAAAACGACACTGGGAATACCCGCGAGCAACTCGAGGAACACGGCCATCGAGTCGGCAATCTTGCGCGGGATGATCTCACTGAGCATCAGCACGCCGCCGACGGAGATAGGCACCGCAAGCACGAGCGCGATGATCGACGTGGCAAGCGTGCCCACGATCAACGGCAGGACGCCGTACACGGCGTGCGGCGGAGCCTGGACGCCGTTGTGCGTGATCGTCGTCGTCGCGTAGAGGTTGCCGAAGTTGAAGACGGATCCGGTGAAGAACGACAGCCCGCTGAAGATGATCGACGGGAGCGCCGTGATGAACATCACCACCGCAATGACGCCGAGGATGAACATCGGAACGACCGACGCCACTCCGCTGATCACCCGGAGCACTCGGTCTCCGGCCGTGAGCTCCGTCTTGCTCACGCGATGGCGTGCGCGGCCGGCATCGACTTTGCCGGCCGTCGCACTGCTCATCGCCATGGGGTGGGGGTTTGGTTACCTAACCGGTGATCGAGCCGATCTTCGCCTGGATGGCGGAGAGCACGGATGCTGGAACGGAGGCCTGGAGACCTATGAAGTTTTCTTTGGAGAGGAATGCCGCGGTTGAGCCGCCGTTGGGATCGATCGTCCACTCGAGGAACGTCCGGATCGCGAGTGCGTCATCGCTTGACGACTGCGTCGTATTGACGACGAGGTACTCGAAGTTGACGATCGGGTACGACTGCGCGCCGCTCTGGTAGATCAATGAGAGCGCCAGGTCGGACGGAATCGACGCTGCTCCGGCCGTCACCGCGGCCGCGACCGTCGTGGGCGTTGGCAGGAGGAAGTTGCCCGACGCGTTCTCAAGCATCGCCTGTCCAAGCCCGGCAGCCGTCGCCGCAGCCGAGGCGCTGACTCCGATGTACGCGATGCATCCTGTCTTGCAGGCCGCGACCATGCCGGGGTTGCTCGAGGCGCTGCCCTCACCCGCAACCTTGGGCCACGGGACCGACGTTCCAAAGCCGGGACCACTCGACCAGGTGCTGTTCGTCGCGCTCAGGAACGATGTGAACAGGAAGGTGTCACCCGAGGTTCCCTGGCGGACGAGCGGGATGATTGTTGTGGCCGGCAAGGTGACTCCGGAGTTCAGCGCGGCGATTGCCGGGTCGCTCCACTTCGTGATCGTCCCGGAGTAGATCTTGGCGATGACATCGCCGCTGAGCTTGAGGCTGGTGATGCCCGGAAGGCTGAACCAAACTCCCTGCGCCGAGACCGCCACCGGGATGTTGGCGAGCGTCGGGTTCGCGGTGAACTGCGCCGGGCTCAGGTACGCGTCGCTGCCACCGAGCAGCGAGTTTCCGGCGATGGCGTCGGTGATGCCCTTGCCCGAACCGCCGCCGGACGGGGCGAGCGTGATATTCGGGTACGCCGAAGTGAGCGGTGACACCAGTTCCTCGAGATAGGGCAGCAGCAGCGTTGATCCGCTTTCACTCAGCGTGACCGCGGTCGTCGGATTGCCGGTCGCGGCTGGTTTCGGTGTGCCGCTGCTCGATGCTGTCGGCGTCGTCGACGTGCCTCCGCAGGCCACAACGGCCAGCGTCCCCAAGAGTGCAATTCCCCCCATCAAGCCCGTGCGCATGTATTTCCTCTCCTGTGTCTCGCCAATATTTGTTGCCGGTGACAGCCGGCGGAACAACGGTTAGCCGATACGTCCGCTGACGTATTCGCGGCTTCGCTCGTCCTCTGCCGCATGAAAGAACTTTTCTGTCGGCGCGGTTTCGACGAGCTTCCCGGCCATCAGGAACACGACGTCGTCACTGAGGCGCATGGCCTGCCCGAGGTTGTGCGTGACGATGAGAATCGTCATGGAGTCGCGCAGGCTGCGCAGCAGTGCCTCGATGTGCTCGGTGGTTCCCGGATCGAGCGCTGACGTGGGCTCGTCGAGCAGCAGAATGTCCGGCGAGAGCGCGAGGGCGCGTGCCAGGCACAGCAGTTGCTGCTGACCGCCCGAGAGCGTGAATGGCGACGAATGCAAGCGGTCCTTGACCGCGTCCCACAGACCGACCTCGGTGAGACGGTGCTCCACCAGCTGACTGTCCCCGCCGCGGGCAATCATCCCGTGCGCGCGCGGGGCAATGGAGATGTTGTCCTGGATACTCTGCGGAAAAGGATTCGCCCGCTGAAAAAGCATCCCGACCTGGCGGCGGAGGTCACGGACATTGACATCGTCGCCGTAGATGTCAGTGCCGTTGACAATGATTGCGCCCTCGACCGACATGTTCATGGTGTGGTCGTGCATGCGATTCACTGACCGGAGGAGGGTCGTCTTGCCGCACCCGGTGGGACCGACGATCGCCGTGATGCGCTTTCCAGTGAACCCAACGCTGATGTCGTCCAGCAGCCTGCGCTGGATGAGCTTGACCGTGAGGCCCTGCACCGCGACAGCCGTCGAGGTCGCCGTTTCGCTCTCGAGTGTCGGCGTCGACGTTGCAGCGCTCAAAAACCCCGCTCCAACCACCATGTTTCGCAGCCTAGCGGCGAGAAGTTTGTGCGGGTGTTAGGTGATGGTTAAGAAACGGGGGAGTTTATGAGCGCACTCGCCAGGGCCTGCACAGCGGCCCCCGTATCGGGTCCGGCAACCGCCCGAACGACCACGATCCGCGTGGCTCCGGCCTCGACAACTCCAGGCAGCAGGGCCTCGTCGATGCCTCCTATCGCGAACCAGGGACGCGGCTCTTTGCCGTCTCGCTGTCGAGCGGCCGCGTGGCTGACGATCTCGAGCCCAGTGGCCGGGCGCCCAGGTTTCGTGGGCGTCGCATAGATCGGGCCGGTGCAGAGGTAGTCCGCCTCGGGAGCGCCGGCATCGAATTCCGCTGGGGAATGGGTTGAGAGGCCGATGAGCATCTCTGGCCCGATCAAGTGACGGGCAATGGCCGCGGGGAGGTCGTTCTGCCCGAGGTGGACGCCGTCGGCGCCGGCGGCGATGGCGACGTCGGGACGGTCATTCAGCACGAAGAGCGCGCCATACCGATCCGCTGCAGCGCGAAACGCTGTGCTCCATCGGAGCAGATCGCCCGCTTCGGCGCCCTTCTCGCGCAGCTGGACGATATCCGCGCCGGCTTCGAGCACGGCACTCAGAAACGTCTCGAGATCGCCCTGTTCCTCACGGGCGCCGGTGACCACATACAGACGAGCACGCGCGAGGCGCTCCCGCCGCCGATCACCGAGACCCGGCATCACCAATCGCGGGCACCACTTTGGGACGTCCGCCGAGATCCGCGAGCCCCTCCCACGACGTCGACGCCGCCGCATAGAGACGCTGGGGGATGCGCCCGGCCCTGAAGGCGAGCCGCCCGGCTTCCACTGCGGCTCCGATGGCGCGGGCCATCAACACCGGCTCGGCTGCGCGGGTGATCGCCGAGGCGACAAGCACGGCGTCACAGCCGAGCTCCATCGCGATCGCGGCGTCGGAAGCCGTTCCGACGCCGGCATCCAGCACCACCGGGACTCCGGCGCGCTCCCGGATGATCCGCAGGTTGTACGGGTTGCGGATCCCGGACCCGCTCCCGATCGGAGCGCCCAGCGGCATGACTGCCGCGCAGCCGAGGTCTTCCAACCGGCGCGAGAGCACGGGGTCGTCGTTGGCGTACGGCAGCACGACGAACCCGTCGTCGATGAGCTGCTCGGCGGCCACCAGAAGCTCGGCGCCGTCCGGAAGCAGCGTGTCCTCGTCGGCGATCACCTCGAGCTTGATCCAGTTGGTCTCGAAGGCTTCGCGGGCGAGGCGGGCGGTGGTGATCGCATCGTGGGCGGTGAAACAGCCCGCGGTGTTGGGCAGCACGCGGCGTCCGGACCGGGCGACGACATCGAGGAAGGACGACGCGCCCGCGGGGTCGAGGCGGCGCAAAGCGACGGTCACGATCTGCGTACCGGACGCGTCCAGCGCGCGCTCGAGGATGTCGAGGCTGGGCGCGCCTCCCGTTCCCATGATCAGCCGCGAGGTGAAGCGTTCGCCGGCGATGACCAGCAAGTCGTTGACGTCGGCAACCGGCACGTCAACCACCCTGGACGGCATGAAGGATCTCGAGGCGGTCCCCGGCCACCAGCGTGGTGTCTGGCCAGCTGGCGCGAAGCACGACGTCGCCGTTGCGAGCGACGGCAATGCCGCGCTGCTCCGGCGGGAGCTCCATCAGGCGCAGCAGGTCGGTCAGCCCGAGGCCCTCTGCCACTTCGCGGCTTTCGCCGTTGACGACGATGATCACTGCGCCACCCCGGCCGGCCGCCGGAAGCGCGCCGGCGACCATGGCGCGGACTCCTCAGGCCAGCGGCCCCCGGCGAGGACACCGGCAACAGCGTCAGCCGTGGCGGGTGCCAGGAGATAGCCGTTGCGATAGTGGCCGGTGGCGACGATGAGCCCGGGAACCGTGGACTCGCCGACGATCGGCATGTTGTCCGGCGATCCGGGACGCAAGCCTGCGGACGCCTCGACGAGCTCCAACTCGGCCACGTCCGGGACGAGCGCGCGAGCATCGCGCAGCAGCTCGTAGACGGCTCCCGCGGTCACGGCAGTGTCGAAGCCGCGCTCCTCCACCGTTCCGCCGATGACCACGCGACCGTCGCCTCTCGGGAGGATGTAGACGGATCCGCCCCGGATGGTCCGGGCGATCAGATCGGGGGCGCCGCGAAGGCGGAGGATCTGCCCTTTCACAGGCCGCACGGGCGGCAGCGCGTCGTCGGGGACGCCGTGCACGGCACCGGACCAGCAACCCGCGGCGAGCACCACCTGGGCCGCCTCGAGCCGGTCGCCGCCGTCGAGACCAACCCCCGCCGCCCGGCCGTTTTCGATGAGGAGCGTTCCGCTGCAGCGGTGAATCTGGACGCCGAGGCGGCTGCAGGCCTGGAGCAGCGTGGGAACCATCGCCCTCGGGTCCACCTGGTGATCGGTGGCTACGAGCATGCCGCCGCGTATCGACGGGGAAAGCCCCGGCTCGAGATCGCGCGTCTGCCGCGACGTGAGCCGCTCAACGGGAAGGCCGAGATCCTGCCGGTACCGGAACTCGCGCTCGAGCGCGGCCTGCTCGTCGGCATCAACCGCGACGTGCAGCGTGCCGGTCTGCCGATACCCGGCCGAGCGGCCGGCGTCGAGCTCGAGCTCGGCGATGAACGCCGGGTAGCGCGCGGCCGAATCGCGATTGAGAGCGACGACTGCCTCTTCGCCGAATTCCGCCTCCCCGACCGGGGCGATCATGCCGGCTGCGAAGTGGGACGCGCCCGATCCCGGATCGGGGTCCACGACGGCCACGCTGAGGCCGGCCCGTGCGGCCCGCCAGGCCACCGACAGACCGATCACACCGCCGCCGATGACCGCTGCGTCCACGCGATTCCTCCGTTGCCCTTCGAGTTTACGGGGAGGGCTCGGTCGCGCCGATCCGATCGAGGCGGTAGCCGACGCCGAAAACGGTGGTGATGCGGAACGGGACCTGCGCGAAGGGCTCGAACTTCTCGCGAAGCCAGCGGACATGGACGTCGACGGTCTTGGGGTCGCCGTAGAAGCGGTTTCCCCACACGGCCGCGATGATCGCCTGGCGCGACAGCACTCGACCGGTGTTGCGCAGCATCAGCGAGAGGAGATCGAATTCCTTTGGGGCGAGGCGGAGCTCGACCTGCTCCACATGGACCGTCCGGGCGGCCCTGTCGATCCGGAAGCCGTCGAAATCCTCGATCTCGGGTGCGCCCGCCGGCCGCGCGCTCATGTCCGACCGCCGCAGCAGGGCTGTCACTCGAGCGAGCAACTCGTTGAAGGAGAAGGGCTTGGTCACGTAGTCGTCGGCGCCGAGCTGGAGGCCGACGACCTTGTCCACCTCGGTGCCTTTGGCGGTGAGCATGAGGATCGGCGTCGCGGACTCCTGGCGGAGCACACGGCACACCTCGAGGCCGCTCAACCCCGGGAGCATCACGTCGAGGAGGATCAGGTCCGGGCGTTCTGCTCGAGCGATGTCGAGCGCGTCCGGCCCCGTCGCAGCCTCGAGGACGTGGTAGCCCTCACGCGCGAGGTTGTAGCGAAGGGTCTCGCGGATGGCGTCCTCGTCTTCGACCACGAGAATACGTTTGGCGACGGTGGGCGCCATCAAACGAGCTTAGCGGTTCGCCTCGATGGGCGAGTCCGAGACGTGCCTATACTCGGCGGCGTGGAGGAGTTGAGCGGCGTCGATTTACTCGCCGGCTCCGGGAGCATCGACGTGCTCCGAGCGGTCGGACTGCTGCTCGATCCCGGCATCGTCGGCCTCGATGCGCAGGGTCGGGTGCTGCTCGCCAACGAACCGGCACGCCGCCTGCTCGGGCTGGCCCTTGTCGAGGGCTCGGAGTTCGTCGCCGGCGAGGTGGACTATCAACTCATCCGGCTGCTCGACGCCGCAAAACAGAGCGGCCGCGTCGAGGAGCGCGCGATCACGCTCCACGACCGCGACTTCAACGCACGTGCGCTGGCGCTGAACGGCGAGGTGTCGACACTGCTGCTCGTGCGCGACGAGACGCGCGTCCATCATCTCGAACGAGTTCGGCGCGACTTTGTCAGTAACGTGTCGCACGAGTTGCGCACACCGATCACCGCTGTGCAGCTCATTGCCGAGACCCTCGCGAACGGTGGTCTCGAGGATCCGACCGCCGCTGCGGACTTCGTCCGCCGGATCGGCCAGGAGGCGTCACATATGGCGCAGATGGTCGAGGAACTGCTCGAGCTCAGCACTATCGAGTCCGGATTGCGCCCGATGGTCAACGAGCGTGTGCCGATCGCCCACCTGATGGGGAGCCTCGACCGGTTGCGCCCGCTCGCGGAGAGCAAGGGCGTCTCGCTCGATGTCGTCGTCGGCGCGGGCACACCGGACCTGGCCGGCGACGCCTCGCATCTCGGCCAGGTACTTCGCAACCTGGCGCACAACGCGATCAAGTTCACGCCGTCGGGTGGCCGCATCACCATCAGCGCAGCCCCGGGCAGCCCCGGCCACGTCGTCCTGAGCTGTCGTGACACGGGAGTGGGGATCACACCGGCCGACCTGCCCCGAATCTACGAGCGTTTCTGGAAGGCCGACAGCTCCCGGCAACGCGACGGTGAGGGCTCGGGCCTCGGTCTCGCCATCGTCCGGCACGTCGTCGAGGCGCACGGTGGGACCGTGTCGGTCACCTCCGAGCCGCGTCACGGAACGGAGTTCCAGGTGATCCTTCCGGCGGCCGTCGACAGCTGAGCCGCGGCGTTTGACCGGCTTGCTGCCGCGAAACCGCGTTGGTTACCATTCGACGATAGTTACGACGTAGAAAGCTTCCTGTAGGGGGAGGCCCAATGGCGGAACGCGTTCTCGACATCGATGCGTTGCCGGCGGCTGAGGGGCAGCCGGCGCTTCTCGACCGGCATCGCGATCTCCTCGATGCTGAACTGCGGAAAACGGCTCCCCGCACCAAGGGGCTGCTGCGGCAGATGTCCGCATACCACCTCGGCTACACGGACGCCAAGGGACACCCCGCGCACGATCCCGCGGGCAAGCGGATCCGCCCCGCGCTGACGCTCTGGTCGTGCGAGGCGATCGGCGGGGACGCGGAATGGGCGCTCCCCGCGGCTGTTGCAGTGGAGCTGATCCACAACTTCACGCTCATTCACGACGACATTCAGGATGGCGACCAGCTCCGCCGCCACCGTCCGACCGTCTGGGCCATCTGGGGAACGGAGCAGGGCATCAACGCCGGCGACGGCATGTTCGCCAACGCGCTCACCGGTTTGCTGGCACCGGGACCGACGGCCCGCGCGCCGCATGCGCGCCGCGCACCTGCTCAGCGCCGCCGTCGTCCAGGTCGTCGAGGGACAGTGCCTCGACCTCTCGCTGGAAGGTCGCGCCGGAGCTGCGCAAGCCACCTATCTGCGCCTTGTCACGATGAAGACGGGCGCGCTCCTGGGCGCCGCGATGGCTGCCGGAGCGGTGCTGGCGGGTGCGCCGAGAGCGGTGGCGCAACGGTTCGACGCTGCGGGCAGGCTGCTCGGGCTCGCCTTCCAGGTGCGCGACGACTGGCTCGGCACGTGGGGCGACCCACAGCTCACCGGCAAGGGCAGGAGCGGCGACCTTCGCCGGCGCAAGCTCACGTACCCCGTGGTCGCGGCCTACGAGGTGGCGACGCCCAACCGGCGCCGCGAACTGCGCCGCCTCTTCCACGAGCGCGAGCCGGGTGGCGAGTTCCGCCTGCGCGCCCTGCTCGAGGAGCTTGGTGGACCGGCACTGACAGCCGGGGTGCCGATGGTGCTGGCGCGCGACGCCATCGCCGCGCTCACAGGGCTTCCCGACGAGGCGATCACCGACTTCGCGGATCTGGCGATCCATGTCGCTGAACGCAACCGCTAGCTCGAGCAGCGACGCGAAACCCGGAGCGCGCACGGCCTCGCGCAAGGATGAGCACCTGCGCATCAACATCGACGAGGACGTCGCCGCCAAGGGCATCGAAACCGGTTTCGACGACTGGCGTTTCGTGCATCGCGCTCTCCCGGAGATCGACCTCGACGACGTAGCGCTGCGGGCCAACCTGCTCGGCCATCCCGTCGGTGCGCCGCTGCTCGTCTCATGCATGACCGGCGGCACCGAACAAGCGCAGGTCATCAACGAGCGGCTCGCCCGTGTCGCACAGGCGCATGGGCTCGCGATGGGTCTCGGCTCGTGCCGCGTGCTCCTCGAGCAACCCGCTGTGCTGCCGACATTCGACGTGAGGAAACTCGCGCCCGACGTGCCGTTGCTCGCCAATCTCGGTGCCGTGCAACTGAATCTCGGCGTCGGCATTGACGAGTGCCGCCACCTGCTCCACGCGCTCCGCGCCGATGCGCTGGTCCTGCACCTGAACCCTCTGCAGGAAGCGCTGCAGACCGCCGGCAACACCGGCTTCTCGGGCCTGCTCGCGCGCATCGCCGCGGTGTGCGCGGGACTCGGCGCGCCGGTGATCGTCAAGGAAGTGGGTTGGGGTATCGCCGACGATCTCGTGACCCGACTCTTCGAGGCCGGCGTCGCCGCGGTCGATGTTGCCGGCGCAGGAGGAACGTCATGGAGCGAGGTCGAGCGGTATCGCATGCACGACTCGGTGCGCGCGCGTGTCGCGGCGGCATTCGCGGGCTGGGGGATCCCGACGGCCGACGCACTGATCGGCGCGCGAGCCGCTGCACCGAGCGGAGTCCTGATCGCGAGCGGCGGGATTCGCGACGGCATCGACGTCGCCAAGGCGCTCACCCTCGGCGCCGACTCGGTCGGCATCGCAGGACCATTCGTGCGCGCCGCGGCTGCAGGTGACGACGCGCTCGAGGAGACGGTGAGCGTCATCCTCGAGGAGCTCCGCCTCGCGATGTTCTGCGTCGGCGCCGCGCGCGTCTTCGACCTCCGAAGCGACGCGCGTCTCGTGCGCCGCGACGGGCGAGCCCTGTGATGCCACAGGGAGTGCTGTCGCTCGAGGCAGCCGACGCGTACTGCCGCGGACTCGTGCGCCATTACGAGAATTTCACAGTCGCCTCCCGCCTCTCGCCGCGATCGCTCCGACGCGACCTGACTCGCGTCTACGCGTTCTGCAGGTACACGGACGACCTCGGCGATGAGAGCGGCGATCGCGCGGTGGCGATGCGCCGCCTGCGTCGCTGGCGCGACGAGACGCGCGAAAGTTTCGAGCACGACGAACGCACCCATCCCGTGCTGCTCGCGCTCACGGACACAGTGCATCGTCACGAACTCGAAGAACACCCCTTCATCGACCTCATCGACGCCAACATCCAGGACCAGCGCATCGACACATACGAGAACTGGCCCGCCCTCCGTCAGTACTGCATGCTCTCAGCCGCACCAGTCGGCCGAATCGTCCTACGCCTGTTCGACATAACCGACCCGGCTGCCATCCCACTCAGCGACGACGTCTGCATCGGCCTCCAACTCGCCAACTTCGCACAGGACGTCTCTGTAGACAAGAAACTCGGCCGGACATATCTATTGCAAACCGACATCCGCAACCGCGGAATCGACCTGGCAACTCGCTCGATGTGCGAACGAGCCCGCGCACTCCTCGAGTCAGGCGTCGCACTAGAAGCGATGGCACCGCCCCGCCTTCGCGTGCAACTAGCCCTGTACAGACTCGGCGGGATCGCCATCCTAGACGCAATAGCCGCAGCGGGATACCGCACGGCAACGCACCGCCCAAAGGTCGACCGCGGAATGCGCGTGCGAATCGTCGCCAGGGCACTAGCAGCAACGAGAGCGACGAGCGTTGGGCGCAACACCACGGCGCGCACTAGGCTCGAGGGGGGAGGCGGACGATCAGCGAATTTGGGAGCGAGCGATGAGCGCGAAAATCTGCTTGCGCGAAGAGCGAGCGGACAAGCTGAGCAAATCGTCCACCTCCCCCCTCGAGCCGCACCACTGAGCCCAGTCACGGCGCAACCAGCGAGAGATCACGGTGCTTGACGCACAAGCGCCGCAAGACGTGCGCGCGCTGGAGCGATACTGCGAGGACATGGCGCGCCGCGAGGCCGCGAATTTCTACTGGGGCTTCATCGCGCTCCCGAGGCGCCAGCGCACCGCCATATACGCGCTGTACGACTTCGCGCGTCAGGTCGACGATGACGCCGATCTTGACGGTCGCGCGTCGCGCGACGACCGTCTCGAGCATCATCGCCGCCGTCTTCGGGAAACGCGCCCGGGCGACAGCACGGATCCGGTGATGGGACTGCTGAGAATCGCGATGCGCCGGTATGCGATTCCGCTCGCCGAGCTCGACATGCTCATCGACGGCGTGGCCATGGATCTCACCACAACGCGATATCAGACATGGGACGAGTTGCAGGCATACGCAAACCTCGTTGCGTCCGTGGTGGGCAGGATGTGCGTGCGCATCTTCGGTTTCCGCGACGCGATCGCCCTCCAACGCGCCGATGAGCTCGGCGTTGCGCTGCAGCTCATCAACATCCTGCGTGACGTCCAGGAAGACGCGGCGCGGGGTCGCATCTACCTACCGATGGAAGAGCTCGCCGCGTACGGCATCAGCGAGCGCCAGATCCTCGAAGGCGAGGTCGCGCCTGGGTGGAACGCATTCATGGCCATGCAGATCGCGCGTGCTCGTGAGTTGCACGCGTCCGGCATCCGCGTCACCGAGTCCATCCCCCGCCAGCCGGCGGTGTGCGTGCGCACCATGGCCGGGATCTATCTCGGCATTCTCGACCGTATCGAAGCGGCACCCGAGCTTCCGCTACGCGGGCGCGCGCGCCTTTCGACTGCAGCAAAGTTGAGCGTGATGGCCCGCTCGTGGCTGGCGGCGGTATGACACGCCAGCCGCGCGTTGCGGTTGTTGGTGGCGGGCTCGCCGGGCTCACCGCTGGAATCGCGCTCGCCAAACGCGGCTGGCGTGTCGACCTGTATGAACGTTCGAGGCTCCTCGGAGGCAAGGCGACCTCGTTCGAAGTCGACGGACACGAGGTCGACTGCGGCCAGCACGTGGTGCTCGCGTGCTGCACGGCAACGCTCGAGCTGATCGAGGAGCTCGGGCTCCTTGATTCGCTGTACGTCCAGCCGCGCTTCGAAGTCACCGTGCTGTCCCGCAGCCGTCCTCCCGCGCATCTGCGCGCGTCCGACCTGCCGGCGCCGCTCCATCTCATGGCGGGCTTCGCCCGCTACCCGCATCTGACAACGCTGGACCGCATCCAGATCGGGCGCGCGCTCGTCGCGGCGCGAGCGGATCGCAAGCCGAGCGGCGACATGGCCGCATGGCTGCGCCGCCACCATCAGAGTGCACGTGCGCTCCGTGCGTTCTGGGACCCGTTTCTCGTGCCGGCACTGAATGCGCCACTGCACCGTGTCTCCGCGGAGATGGGCCTGTTCACCATTCGCACGGCGTTTCTCGGCGATCGCGACGCCGCACGCATCGCGTATCTAAAAGTACCGCTCGCGCGGCTCGCCGAAGCGGCGGCAGCGCGTCTCGATGGCGTCCATCTTCGCCAGGCCGTCGTCGGCGTGCATCGCGACGGCAACCGCGTCACCGGCGTGAAATTGAATGGCGGCGCTGGTGCGGCGTGCGACGCCTGCGTGATCGCAGTCCCGCCGACCCGGTTGCACGCGATGTTCAACGACGAGCCGGCGCTCGGTGTCACCGGACTCGAGGCGTTCGAGCCGATGCCGATCGTCGACGTGCATCTCTGGTACGACCGGCCGGTCCTCGGCTGCGATTTCGCGGCGCTGCTCAACTCACCCGTCCAGTGGGTCTTCGAGAAATCGCCGGGCTATGTGTGCTGCAGCATGAGTGCGGCAGATCAGCACGTGCAGCGCCCGGAACAGGAGTTGGTCGAACTCTGCCGCACATCGCTTGCGTCGGTCCTGCCCCAGGCAGGGCGGGCACAACTGTTACGCGGTGCCGCAACGCGAGACCCTGACGCCACCTTCATCCCCGCGCCGGGAGTGCGTCGCCCCGGACCCACGACTGGATTCTCCAACCTCGTGATCGCCGGCGCATGGACCGATACCGGATGGCCCGCCACGATCGAGTCCGCAGTCCGGAGCGGACGCACCGCCGCACTGACGCTGTACAGCGGCGCCGCCGGATGGACGTCCGCGGCGAGCGCAACGGCGGACGGACCGCGACTGGAGGTGGCACGTGCCGTCTGACGCGCTTCGCTCCGCCGTCGACTGGCTCCTCGACCACCAGGACGCCGCGGGTTGGTGGAGTGGCGAGCTCGAGACCAACGTGACGATGACCGCGGAACACGTGGTCCTGCTTCGTTTTCTCGGCGTCACGCATGACGACATTCGCGACGGAGCGATCCGCCACATCCTCGGCGCACAACGTGGCGACGGTTCGTGGGCGCTGTATCACGATGGGCCAGGCGATCTGAGCACCACCATCGAGGCGTACGTCGCGCTGCGGGTGCTTGGCGTCGACGCTGAGCAGCCGGCGATGCGCCGGGCGTTGCGCATGATTCTCGAGCAGGGTGGACTCGTCGAAGCACGCGTCTTCACGAAGATCTGGCTCGCGCTCTTCGGTGTATACCCGTGGGACGGCGTGCCGAGCATGCCGCCGGAATTGGTGCACCTCCCGTCGTGGGCGCCGCTCAACCTGTACGACTTCGCATGCTGGGCGCGGGGAACCATCGCGCCGCTGCTCATCGTGATCTCGCACCGCCCGGTGCGCGACCTCGGAGTCGATGTCAGCGAAGTGATCGCCTCCGGGAGCCGGCATCGAATGCACACCGTCGCCGGGTCTGGCGTGTTCCTCCAGCTCGACAAGGTGCTGAAGCTGTACGAACGTCTGCCGCGCCAACCGGGACGCGCCGCATCGCGCACGCAGCTCGTCAAGTGGATCACGGATCGGCAGGAGGCGGACGGCGGTTGGGGCGGGATTCAGCCGCCGTGGGTGTATTCCCTCATCGCGCTGCACCTGGAAGGCATGTCGCTCGACCATCCGGTGATCCGTCGCGGGCTCGAGGGGTTCCGGCGGTTCTCTCTCGACGACGAGCACGGCTGGCGTCTCCAGGCATGCATGTCGCCGGTCTGGGACACGGCGTGGGCGATGCTCGCGCTTCGCAAAGCCGGTGTGCCCCGCGGGCACGAGTCACTGCGACGCGCCGTGGACTGGCTGATCGATGAGCAGATTTCCGGCGGCGGCGACTGGCAGGTCAAGGTGCCGCTCGAGCGTGGCGGCGGCTGGGCCTTCGAGTTCGACAACGACATCTATCCCGACGTGGACGACACCGCAGTCGTGGTGCTTGCACTGCTCGAGTCGGGAGATCCCGAGCGCGTGGCGCAGCCGGTCGCGCAAGCCGTGGGGTGGTGCAGGGCGATGCGCTCGCGCAACGGTGCGTGGGCAGCGTTCGACAAGGACAACACGCGCGCCCTCGTGTACAAGCTGCCCTTCGCTGATTTCGGGGCGATGCTCGATCCGCCCTCCGAGGACGTCACTGCGCACGTGATCGAGATGCTCGCGGCCGTGGGCTGCACTCCCGATGACGTCGACATCCCGCAAGCGCTGGCGTACCTTCGCGCGACGCAACGCCCCTGGGGATCGTGGTACGGCCGCTGGGGCGTGAACCACATCTACGGCACGTGGTGCGTGGTGAGCGCACTGGTCGCGCTCCACGTCGGCGCTGACATGGTTCGCCACGCCGCCGAATGGGTGCTTGGCGTACAGAACGCCGATGGCGGCTGGGGTGAGTCGTGTCACTCGTACGTGGACGAGTTGTTCGCGGGTGTCGGCACGAGCACGCCGTCGCAGACGGCTTGGGCGATGCTGACGCTCCAGCTTGCCGGCCTCGGCAACGATCCCGCGTGCGCACGCGGCCGAGCATTCCTGCTGGATCGTCAGCACGACGGGACGTGGGACGAGCCCGAGCACACCGGCACCGGTTTTCCCGGTGACTTCTACATCAACTATCACTTGTACCGGCACGTTTTTCCAACCCTGGCGCTTGCCGGTGGGGAGCCCACCGCGACCGGCGCGCCCGCAGACGAGCGTGAGCTCGTCGCCCACAGATAGAACCGAGAGCACGGAGGAGACAGCCATGGCGGTGCCACTGCGACAGGCGATGCGTGTCGGGAGCTACGTGGCGCGGCAACGCTTGCGCCGCAACGAGAAGTTCGCGCTGGTCCTCCAGCTCGAACCGCTGTATCAATGCAATCTCGCATGCGCCGGCTGCGGGAAGATCCAGCACGAGGATCCCATCCTTCAACGGCGTCTCACCGTGCAGCAGTGCATCGATGCCGTTGAGGAGTGCGAGGCGCCGATGGTGTCGATCGCCGGAGGCGAGCCGCTGGTGCACAAGGAGATCGACCAGATCGTCGCGGCACTCGTGGCTCGCAAGCGCTACGTGTATCTCTGCACCAATGCGCTTCTGCTCGAGAAGAAGCTACATCTCTTCACGCCGTCGCCGTACTTCTCGTTCTCCATTCACATCGACGGACTGCGCGAGCGGCACGACGAGTCCGTGTGTCGCACGGGCGTCTTCGACAAGGCGATCGCTGCCATCGCGGCCGCCAAGAAGCGTGGCTTCCGGGTGACCACGAACACGACCTTCTTCGACCAGGATGACGCCACTTCCATCCGCGGCGTTCTGGACTTTCTCAATGACGAGGTCGGCGTCGACAGCATGCAGATCTCGCCAGGGTTCGCGTATGAGAAGGCGCCCGACCAGGATCACTGGCTGAACGTCGAGCGCACGCACGCGCTGTTCCGCGACGCGTTCGCCGGCGGGCGGCGCAAGAAGTGGCGGCTCAACCACTCGCCGCTCTTCCTCGACTTCCTCGAGGGCAAGGTGGACTTCAGCTGCACCGCGTGGGGAATTCCGAGCTACTCGGTGCTCGGCTGGCAGCGTCCTTGCTACCTCATGTCCGACGGCTACGCCACCTCATACCGCGAGCTGATCGACACCACGGAGTGGGAGAAGTACGGGCGTGGCCGTGACGAGCGGTGTGGCAACTGCATGGCCCATTGCGGCTACGAGCCCACGGCAGTGGTCGCCACCTCGGCGTCCCTCCGCGAGTCGTTGCGCGCGGCCAGCGACAGCCTTCGCCCTCGCGGAACCAAGCCCCAACTCAATTGACGTGAACGCCGAGCAGGCACGGCCCGGCAACGGGGAGGTCTTTCTCACCGGCGCGTCGGGGTTCGTGGGATCTCACGTGCTCGCTGCACTGCTCGCAGCCGGCTACCGGGTGCGAGCTCTCGTACGCCGACCGTGGGACGCGCCGCCCGGTGTCACTCATGTCACCGGAGACCTGCGTGAGTCGGGAGCGCTGATCCCCGCGATGCGGGGATGCAGTTCGCTCGTCCATGTGGCCGCGCTGTACTCATTCGCGCCGCGAGATCGCGCGGCGATCGAAGCAGTCAATGTCACCGGAACCTCGGGCATCCTCGAGGCGGCACGTGCTGCCGGCATCGACCGGTGCGTCGTGACGTCGAGCTCCGCGGCGCTTCCGCCGGCGTCGATGTCGCGTCCCGCGACCGAGGATGACTGGGCGAGCGCGGACCACAGCCCCTGGTCGTATCACTCGTCAAAGCTCGCGGCCGAGCGCGCCGCGCTGTGCGTACAGATCCCGGTGATCTCGGTGCTCCCGACGGCACCGATCGGGCCGGGCGATCACCGGCCGACGCCGACAGGCAAGATCATCGTCGACCTGCTTCGGGGGCGCATGCCCGCAACGCTGGGCGGCGGCATGAACATCGTCCCGGTCGAGGATGTCGCCACTGCGCACGTCCGGGCACTCGAACGCGGACGACCGGGTGAGCGCTACATCGCGGGTGGCGTGAACCTCACACTTGCGGAATTCTGGCGGCTCGTCGCACGTGCGGCGGGACGGCCGGAGCGCACATACCGGCTGCCCTATGCCATCGCGGCCGCCGCGGCACGCGTGGACGCGGTACGAGTGCGAATCACCGGTGGCGTGCCCGCGGTCCCGCTCGAAGGCGTTCGCATGGGCCGGCTCGACATGTACTCGTCCAGCGCGAAGGCCGTGGCGGAGCTCGGGTATGCGCCATCGAGCGCGTTCAACGCGATCGAACGCGCAGTGCGCTGGTATCGGGAGAACGGGTATGCCGCCTGACACGCAGGTCGTCGCGGTCTGCGCTATGGGCGTCGAGGCCTGGGGCGTCAGGCGGCGAGCGCGCCACGTCCGGGTCGTGCAGGTTGGGATCGGGGGCAGACCACGAACGGCGCTGCCCGGCATCGTGATCAGTGCCGGGATCTGTGGCGGACTGCTGCCCGGTCAGACGCCCGGGACCGTGGTCATCCCAAAAGAGGTGATGGACGAGCGCGGCGAGATCCACACGTGTGACCCCGCCGTCGTCGCCGCCCTCACGCGGGCTGCGCGGTACCTGCGCTTTCCCGTCGCCGGCGGATCGCTCATCTCCACATCCGCCATGGTCACCGGCTCCGGGCGTGAAGCCTGGGCTACTCGCGGTCACGTTGCGGTGGACATGGAATCCGCTGCAGTGGCGGAATCCGCAAGCCGATTCGGTGTCCTTCGGGTGATCCTCGACACGCCCACCCGCGAGCTCTCCGATGCCTGGGCCGAACCGATGCGCGCCGTCCGGCACCCATCGAACTGGGGCGAGGCGGTGTGGCTCGGCGTCAACACGCCGCGCTACGCGCTGCGTGTGGGGGCGGTACTAGAGGCGGCCTTCCTCGGCAATATCGACCCCGAGATATAGCTGCACCGCGCCACGCAGCATCTGCGTCACACCGGGAATGTCGAAGTCCTGAGCCATCTCATGGAGCGCCGCCCGCTGCGCGTGGAGTGCGGCCTCGACGACGCGGCAACCGGCCTCGGTGAGACCGACACGCACCATCCGTCGATCGGGCGCCGCGCGGAGCGTCCGGACGAGCCCGCGGTCATTCAGCTCATGCACCATCAGCGAAACCCGGGCCTCCGGCGCCTGGATGAGGTCCGCGAGATCTCCCTGGACGCATCCCTCGGTTCCGGCGGCTCCCGCCTCGAGGAGGAGGTGGTACTGCAGAGGGCTGAGATCGTGCTGGGCGAGCGAGCGATTGATCTGGATCATCGCCTGCCGGAACCCGCGCCGGAAGATCGCCGCGAGCCGCAGGTCGTGGATCGTGGCGTCCTGGAAGAAGTCCGCGTCCGGACTTTCGAGCTCGGGCTTCGCGGCTAACGTCACCGTTCCGACTTTACAAGGTGCGTGAGGGTGACTTGGCGGGTGCGGGGCTGTGGACGGCAAATGTTTGTTTGCACACGGTAAAAAACGGTGAAGCCCGCGCAGGGCACTTCCATGCACTCAGGAAGGCGTTGTCAGGATGCTCGCCCAGGGGCCACATCTGAGGGGGGGTTGCCAGCCAGGGGGATGGAGCCTACAGGGGGCGGGTCCCGCCGGACGGGGAGCGCAGCCCGCTCAAGCGGGCTACGTCTCTCTCCGAAGTCGCAGGGATGGATGGAGCTGCGTCACCCGCCCATGCGGCCGGGGTCACACGCCACGACCGAGTGCACGAAGCGCCCGAACGTACTTCGGCGTGCTGTCCGGCTCACCGACGCCGGCCGCCCGAAGCCGCGCCATGACGGCGTCGATCAACGCCTGGTCAGCGTCGAAGAGTTCCACCTCGACCTCGCGAAACGTCTCGACAGTGCTGTTGCCGGACAGAACCGCCACCCGGTCGTCGGCCACTTCCGCGCGCCGCGTGTCGCCTGCCACCAGGTCGATCGTGTGCCGGTCGGTCACCAGCGACGCGATCGGGTGCAACGTCACGTCGCCCACAGCGCCGCGGACGATCTCTAAGGCTGCCTCCGGCGGGCGGTCGGGAGGACCGCCGAAGTCCGTCTCCTCACGCGACACAGCGTCCCCGATCATCCGAGCCCCCGCCTTGAGCGTCCACTTGCCGGGTTCCCCAGGAGCGCTGCGATGGCGCAGCCCGAGCTTGGCATGGAGCAGTGTCAACTCATCGGTATCCCAATACGTCGCCGAAAGCTCGACGAGCCCGCGGTCAACCGCAGAAGTCCCATCGACAACACCATCAAGATCAGGCAACACAAAGTCCGGACCGACTGGAATCTTGATCTCCCGCTCTTCGCTCATTCAGGGCACTGTAAGGACAACCGCGACCCGAAGGCTGCGGACGAACGCCCGAAGTTCCCAGATCGCGCCAGTGGCCGCTCAGCAGAGGGTGGAGGGGACACCCGCGGAGGCTGAATAGTCCGGTTTGAAGCCGGAGCGGGTGTCCCCTCCACCCGGCCCGAAGCAGAGCAACCGCGATCCAAAACCCGGAAAGCGTAAGACCGGTGCTAGAGAAATTCTTCGAATCCGGGCCAGGCGCTGACCATCTGCTCGCGCAGTTCGTCGGACAGCGGCAGATACGTCCCCGTCGCCTCCGCCACGACGCCGCCGTCAGGCAAGAGCACCCGACCCTCGGTGTGCAGCGCACGACGCATCAGCCGGGTAATCCTTCCCTCGACGCGGAGCCGCGTTCCGAGCGGCGCCGCGCGACGGTAGCGGACCTCGAGGCGACCGGTCACCACCCAGTGGCGATGCAGCGCCGAGCAGCGGCCCATCACGTCATCGAGCACCGCGCTGAGGATGCCGCCGTGCGCGAACCCCGGAAAGCCGGCGTGGTCGTCACCGGGCGTCCAGTGCGTGAAGACGAGCGAACCATCAAGCTCGTACTGCAGATGCAAGCCCGACGGATTGCGCAGCCCGTGCACCCAGTTCTGCTGGAACTCGCTGCGATCGTTGAGCCAGGCCGGGTCGATGTCCTGGTTGATCACGGCGCGGTGAGGCGCTCGAGCCCGCCGAGATATGCGCGCAGCGGTTCGGGAATCAGCACACTGCCGTCTTCCTGCTGATACGTCTCGAGCAGCGCGTCGAAGGTGCGCGGCACACCGAGCGCACTGCCGTTGAGCGTATGCACATGGCGAGGCTTCTCTCCCGGCGCGGGCCGGTAGCGGATATTGGCGCGCCGCGCCTGGAACTCTCCGAACACCGAGCACGACGACACCTCGAGCCACTGCTGCATTCCCGGCGCCCACACCTCCACGTCGTACTTCTTCCACTGCGCAAAGCCGAGGTCTCCAGTGCACATGAGCAGAACTCGGTAATGCAGGCCGAGACGTTGCAGCACGTGTTCCGCGTGCGACGTGATCAGCTCGAGATCGTCCAACGATGTTTCCGGTGTGGTGAACCGCACCATCTCCACCTTCTCGAACTGATGCAACCGGATGTAGCCGCGCGTGTCTTTCCCCGCAGCGCCGGCCTCGCGACGCCAGCACGGCGTCAGCGCAACATGCGCGATCGGCAGTTGCGCCGCCTCGAGAATCTCGCCGGCGTACAGATTCGTGACCGGCACCTCCGCGGTGGGAATGAGGAAGAGGCCGTCATCGGCGTGATACGCCTCGTCCTCGAACTTCGGCAGTTGTGCCGTGCCCACCATCGCGTCGCGACGCACGAGAAACGGTGGAGCAATCTCGGTATAGCCGTGCTCGCGCGCGACATCGAGCATGAACGACGTCAACGCGCGCTGCAGGCGCGCGCCATCGCCGCGCAACACGACGAAACGCGAGCCACTGAGCTTCACTGCTCGCTCGAAGTCGAACACACCGAGGCGCTCACCGAGCTCGTAGTGGGGCTGCGGGTCGAAACCAAAATCCGGCGCGCTTCCCCACGTGCGAGCGACAACGTTGTCGTCCGGACCACCGCCGTCGGGAACGCTTTCGTGCGGAGGATTCGGCACCTCGAGCAACATCGCCTCGACGCGTTGATCGAGCTCCGCCAGCCGCGTCTCACCGTCCTGGATGCGCTGCTTCAACTCCGTGAGTGACGCAAGCTGTTCGTCCGACGGCTTGCCGCGCATCGCAGCGGATGCGGAGCGTTGCTCGGCTCGCGCCTGCTCGACCGTCGTCCGCAGCGCGCGTGCCTCGGCGTCGACAGCGAGCAGCTCGTCGATCGGCGCCGACTCCCCCTTGCGCCGCGCGCCGTCGCGAACCGACTCGGGATCGTCTCGGATGCGTTGAATCGGCAGCATCAGGCATCACCGCCACGAGGCTGCGGACGCATCGTCGGGAAGAGCAGCACGTCACGAATCGTCGCTGAGTCGGTGAGCAACATGACGAGCCGGTCGACACCGATGCCGAGACCGCCGGCAGGTGGCATACCGACCTCGATCGCCTCGAGAAAGTCCTCGTCGATTGGTGGAATCTCGGAGTCGCCCGCGACGCGAAGGCGTGCCTGCTCCTCGAAGCGCGCGCGCTGGTCGATCGGATCATTGAGCTCGCTGAACGCGTTTGCCAGCTCGCGCCCCGCGACGATGAGCTCGAAGCGTTCGACAAAGCGGGGATCGTCCGCGCGCCGGCGCGCGAGCGGGCTCACCTCCGCAGGGTAGTCGAGTACGAAGGTCGGATCCCAGAGCTCACCCTCCACGCGCTGCTCGTAGATCTCGAGCAGCACAGCACCGGGCCCCAGGTCGCGCCCCACTTCGACGCCGATCCCAGCTGCTGCCGCGTGCATCGCATCCCACGACGCGATGGCATCGATGCCCGTGTACTCGCGCACGAGGTCGACCATTGTCGCGGTGCGATACGGTGGACGGAGGTCGAGCGCACGGCCGAACGCGGTGCGCAGCAAGGGATCCTCGCACGGTGCGCTGCCACCTTCCACTGTTTCGGCCACCTGCGGTCCGGCCGCATTCGCTGCAGCGGTGATGAGTGACTCCGTGAGCTCGCGCATGTCGTCGTACGTTGCGTAGGCCTGGTACGCCTCGAGCATCGTGAATTCCGGGTTGTGACGCGGGGAGAGCCCTTCATTGCGAAAGACACGACCGATCTCGTAAACACGCGCATAGCCCCCGACGATCAAGCGCTTGAGGTGCAACTCGATCGCGATGCGCAGGTACACATCGGTGTGCAGCGCATTCCAGTGCGTCTCGAACGGCAGCGCGTGCCCGCCACCGGGGATCGGTTGCAGCACGGGCGTCTCGACCTCGAGAAAGCCTCGCTGGTCGAGCGTTGCGCGCAGCGCGCGGATCAATCGCGTTCGGGTTGCGAAGTGGCGCCGCTGCGAGGCGTTGCTCAGCAGGTCGAGGTAACGCTTGCGGTACCGCGTCTCCTGGTCCTGGAGGCCGTGGAACTTCTCGGGCGGTGCATGCAACGCCTTGACCAGCAGCGTGACCGTGTCGACGAGAACGCTCGGTTCGCCGCGTCTCGTGCGAGTCAGCGGGCCAGTGATCCCGACGATGTCGCCGAGGTCGAGGGACGCAACCATCGCGTGCGCGTCGCCGGCACGATCGGCGCGGAACCACATCTGCATGCGCCCCGACTCGTCCTCGACGTGCGCGAAGGCGACACCGCCCAGGTCGCGCAACTGCATGATCCGACCGGCGACCGAGACGACTGGACGGTCCGCGGCCTCGACATCCGCGTCCGGATGGTCCGCCTCATACGCGTTGAGCAGCAGGCGCGCCTGGTCCATGGTCGCGGTCGGCGCGAAGTCGACACCGTAGGACTTGATCCCGCGCGCAGCGAGCTCGCCGACCTTGCGGCGTCGCTCGGCAGAGAGGTCGTCGGATGGCATGCGGCTATCTTCCCCGCCCAGGCTCGCCGCGTGCGCGACGCGGGGTTGCGCGGGGGCCCTAGTTGATCTTGGTGATCTTGATTTGCCGGGAGCCGCCAGGGCTCACCACATCGATCGTGTCACCAACGCTGTGACCGAGCAGCGCTTTGCCGACCGGCAACTCCATCGAGATCCGGCCCTCTGCGACATCAACTTCGGCCGGCCCGACAATCGTGAGCGTCTGCTTGCCGAAGTCATCTTTGACCTCAACAGTCGTTCCGACACTCACGATGCCGCTCTCGCTGCCCTCTTCGATGATGACCGCGTTGCGGAGCATGTTCTCGATGACGAGGATGCGACCTTCGAGCATTCCCTGCTCATTCTTCGCCTCGTCGTACTCCGCGTTTTCCGAGATGTCTCCGAAGTCCTTGGCGTACTTGATGCGCTCGGCCACCTCGGAGCGGCGAACGGTACGCAACTCATCCAATTCATGCTCAAGCTTGACGAGACCGTCCTTCGTGAGCAACACAGGCTTGTCCATGGAATTCCCTGGTACGACACTATCCGGGCGGGGTAACCGCTGACCTCCGCTCTGCGGAGCCCGGAGTATAGGCGAGCAACATCCAACGCGGCGTAACAACTTGTCGTTATTCCTTGACGGAAATGGCTCCGGTTCATATGATCCGTCGCGAGGTCACGGCGGCGATCTCTTATTACTGCCCCCCCTCTCGGGGCGTCTCTGGTTTCCAGAGGCGCCCTTCTTTTTGCCTGCTAGCCTTCGCCGCTGATGAACACCGGCTTGAACCATCCCTCCGGACGCGGTCCCGCGGCGAGCGCGCGGTCGAGCAATGCGTCGAGCCGTTCTCGCGTGTCCATCGTCTGCACCTCGGCTCGGAGCCTTGCGGCACCTGCGCATCCGCGAATCGTCCAGGCCACGTACTTGCGCCCGATGCGCAGCGCACGCGTCTCGCCGTGGTACGCGCAGAGCATGTCGAGGTGGCGTCGTGCCAAAGCGATGCGCTCGGCAAAATCGAGGTCCGGCAAGGTGGTTCCCGTCGCGAGGCGATGCACCGCCTGCCGCACCAGCCAGAAGTTGCCGAGCATGCCGCGCGCGATCACCACGCCGTCGACCATCCCCGACTCGATCCGCCGCGCGAGCGTCTCGACCTCCTCGACGTCGCCGCTGCCGAAGACCGGTAGGTCGACGGCCTCCTTGACTCGCGCGATCTCCACCCAGTCCGCGGTTCCCTCGTACTTCTGGCAGCGAGTTCGGCCGTGCACCGTCACCGCGGCGACGCCGGCGTCCGCCAGGGCGCGGGCCAGCTCCGGGGCATTGATCGAGGACGAGTCCCAGCCGAGCCGCATCTTCACGGTGACCGGGACCGGGACGGCCGCCACCATCGCCGCGACCACTCGAGCGGTTGCATGGACGTCGCGTGCCAGCGCGGCGCCGCTCCCACGGCTCACCACCTTGGAGACGGGGCACCCGAGGTTGACGTCGACGAGGACCGCCCCCCGCTCCACGCAGACCACCGCCGCGTCGGCCATGACCCCCGGGTCGCAGCCAACGAGCTGAGCCGCAACCGGGGACACCTGCTCCGGGAAATCGAGCAGGTGCAAGGCGGCATCGGTGCTGCGCACCACGGCTTCCGCGGCCACCATCTCCGTTGACACCAGTCCGGCGCCGAACTCCCGGCAGATGGCGCGGCACGGCGCGTCGGTGATCCCGACCATGGGGGCAACCAGCACCGGGGATGAGAGTTCAAGGCCGCCAACTCGGAGTGGGCGGGCGGTTGCCGGCACTGCGGTCATCGCCCCATGGTACGGGGAGGGTTGGCCCGCCTCAGCGATTCTGCTCGTGAATCAGGCGCAGTCCGATAAGGGTCAGGCGTTCGTCGACCACGTCGATCGCCGGAATCAGTTTCGCCAGCGACGGGGCAAGGCCGCCGGTGGCGATCACCTTCGGGTCGCCTTCCATCTCGTTGCGGAACCGGCCGACCAACCCCTCCACCAGGCCGACGTAGCCGAAGACGATCCCGGACTGCATGCTCCCGGTGGTCGAATGTCCGATCGCCTCGACAGGCGCGGTGAGCTCGACGCGCATGAGCATCGCGGCGTGGCTCACGAGCGCGTCATGGCTGAGCTGGATACCCGGCGCGATCGCGCCGCCGAGATAGTCGCCACGGGCGTCGATGGCGTCGAACGTGGTGGCGGTCCCGAAGTCGACCAGGATGGCCGGCCCTTTATAGAGATGATGGGCGGCGATGGCGTTCGCGATCCGGTCGGCACCGACCCGCCTCGGGTCGTCGTACTGGATGCGGATACCGGTCCGCGTCCCCGGCCCGACGACCATCGGCTGCAGGTTGAAGGAGGTGTGGGAAAGTTCGTCGATGCTTCGCGCCAAGGTGGGAACGACGCTGCTCACCACGACCCCGCTGATCTGCCCCGGCGAGAGGTCGCGCCGCCCCAGCAGTTCCACGAGCGTGAGTCCGAGCTCGTCGCCAGTGAACCGGTCGTCGGTGTGGATCCGGAAGTCAGCGATCAGCTCGTCGCCGTCGAAGACGCCGACGACGATGTTCGTGTTCCCGACGTCGATCGCGAGCAGCATCGCGGCGAGTGTAGGCATCATCGCGGCGTGATCGCGCTCCTCGACATCGGCGGAACCAAGATCGCCGCATCGGCGGGGCGCGACGCCGCCATCGGGCCGACCCGGAGGATCCCGACTCCGGTCGCGTCGCCGCTTGCGACCTTGCGAGGCCTCATCGAAAGCGTGATGGGCGGTGTCCTGCCCGAGGCGATCGCGATCTCGGCTCCCGGGCCGTTCGACCGGGCCACGGGCGCGCTGCGCAACCCGCCGGGCATGCCCCCGTCGTGGCACGGCCTGGAGATGGCGCATCTGCTCAGCCAGCGCTTCGACTGCCCTGTCGTCGTCGAGAACGACGCGAACTGCGCTGCGCTGGCCGAGGCCCGCCTCGGGGCTGGGGCGGGACATCGCACGGTCGTGTACTGGACCGTCTCCACGGGCATCGGTTGCGGCGTGGTCCGCGACGGTCGGATCGTCGTCGGCAGGCACGACACCGAGGGCGGCCACATGGTGCTCTGGCCGGCCTGGCTCGGCGGACCACCCTGCCATTGCGGCGGATTCGGCTGTCTCGAGGCGCTCGCGAGCGGCAGGGCGATCACGCGCAGGTACGGCGTGGCCCCCGAGCACCTGAGCGATCCGGAAGCCTGGGCCGAGATCGGCCGGTGGATCGGCCTCGCGGTGGTCAACGTCACCGCGGTGCACGATCCCGACGCGGTCATCTTCGGCGGCGGCGTCTGCGCGAGCTGGAGCAGGTTCGCCCCGGCGCTCGTCGAGGAGGTGCAGCGCTCGCTCCATCTCCAACCGCAACCGGAGATCGTCCGCGGCACCCTCGGCGAGGAGCGCTCGCTTCTCGGGGCACTCCTGATCGCCGAGGACAACGGTGAGGATCCTGCGCGACTGTTGACGGCGCGGTAGGCTACGGCGCCGATGCCCACCGTCCACATGGTGTGCGACAGCACCGCCGACCTCGATCCAGCCTTCCGCGCCGCCCATACCGTCACCGTCGTCCCGCTCAAGGTGATCTTTGGCGATCAGACCTTCAACGACGGCGTGGACATGACCGCCGAGCAGTTCTACAAGCGGCTGGCCGCTCCTGGCCCGTTCCCCCGCACGTCGCAACCGACGCCGGCCGAGTTCGAGGCAGTATTCCGGGAGCTCGGCGCGGATGGCGGCGCAATCGTGTGCACAACCATCTCCGCAGACCTGAGCGGCACCTACGCGTCGGCAACGCAGGCGCGCGCCGCGCTCCCGGATCTCGATATCCGCGTCATCGACACCCGCAGCGTCGCGGTCGGCCACTACGCCGCCGTTCGGGAAGCGGTTCGCGCCATCGAAGCCGGAGGCGACGCTGACACGGTCGTCGCCGCTGTCGCCGCGGTGGGCAGCACCGAGCGGGTCCTCTTCACGGTCGAGACGCTCGAGTTCCTTCGCCGCGGTGGACGCATCGGCGGAGCCCGCGCAATGCTCGGCTCCATGCTCGACATCAAGCCGATCCTCGAGATTCGCGAAGGAGTCATCGAGCCGGTCGGGCGTGTGCGAACGTATCCGCGCGCGATCGACCGTGTCGTCGACGAGTGCACGCGCGCCGCGCAGGCGTGGGGCGGCGCCGAGCTCGTGATCGCGCATGCGGACCGGCCGAAGATCGCCGCCGAGCTCGTCGAGCGCATGCGTCCCATCGTGTCGGGCGAACCATCGCTCACCGTCGTCGGGCCCGTTGTCGGCTGCCACAGCGGACCCGGCGCCATCGGCGTCGGCTTCCACAAACCGATCAGCTGAGCAGGTCGCAGTTCAAAACGCTCCGGCCGCGTTAGGATTGCCGATCAGGTTGAACGCGTGAGAGAAATCGCCACGATCACCGCTACGGACGACGTCGCAACCGTCTCCCTGGTGGGCGTTGACGACGACGGCCGGAGGAGTCAGATCGTCCGTGCGGCAGCCGCCGTGCTCGGTCGCCAGGGCTACGCCGAAACGTCACTGAAGGACGTCGCCCGTGAAGCCGGTGTCGCCCCCGGTCTCCTCCACTACTACTTCGAATCCAAGGAGGAACTGCTCCTCGAAGTCGTCACCGTGACGGAGCGCCAGATGGTCGCCAACTGGAAAGCCGTCGTCGAGGCAGTCGACGACCCGCTCGAGCGCATTGTGACGGGCCTCGATCACGCCGAAGCCCGCTGCGCCGAGCAGCCCGAGTTCTTCCGCCTCCTCCTCGATCTCTACACGGTGAGCCTGAGCAGCCCCGCACTCCGAACTCGCTGCGCGAGGCTCCGCGCCCACCTGGTCGACGAGATCGAGATCGAACTCCGTCAAGTGCTCGGACGCCTCCCCGCGTACTCGCTGGTCACGCCCCGAGAGCTGGCCGGCGCCGTCCTCAGCGCCATCGATGGAATCGCGCTATCGAGCCTCGTGGTCGAGCAGGCGACCGCCGCCCCCTTCCGAGCCCTCAAGGTCCTCTTGCTCTCGCTGGTCGTCACCGCGTACGTCACCGCCGGCCAGGACCCGCCGATCGCCCGCCTCGGAGAGATGCTCAGCCGCCACCCGTAAGCGAAAGCTGGGGCGGGTGAAGATGCGACCCGCATCGCGGACGGATGCCGTCGCCGACCCAAAGCGAACTGGGAAGCGCCCGAGCTATGGAGGACTATGGTCTCGGAGCAGGCGGGGTGACCCGTGCCATCGCGAATTTGGCAGCGCCCGAGCGAGTGCGACAATTTGCTTGCGCGAACGAGGGCGCTGACAAGCTGAGCAGTGGCGCGGGTCGCCCCGCCTGCTCCGCGGCGCAAGACGTTGCGTAGAGAACGAGGCCGCTAAACAAACTGAGCGACTAGTGCCTCGACTGGTATTGCGCCGCGGACCCGCGTCCCGGTCCCGGGTTCGGAATGGACCTCAAGGTGCCCCCCGAGGGCATCGACGCGGTCACTCATGTTTATCAGGCCGGCGCCCTTGTGCACCGTGGTTGTGTCGAACCCGACGCCGTTGTCCCGGACCTCAAACGCCAGCGTCCCGGCATCCTCGCGCAGGCGCACCTCCATCGCAGACGCCTTCGCATATTTTTGGACGTTCTGCATCGCTTCGAGCACGCAGAAGTACACCGTCGCCTCAACGTCCTGCCCGTACCGGCCGATCCCGTCCGCCGCAACGCGGACTGGCACGATGGCTTTGTGCGCCTGTGACTCCAGCGCTACCGCGAGTCCTTTGTCGGCGAGGAGCGGCGGATAGATCCCTCTGGCCAGGTCGCGCAGCGTCTCGAGCGCCTCGTCGGCGTCGCCCTTGAGTTGCTCCAGTGTCGCCGCCGCCTTCGCTGGATCGCGTGCCAGCAGCATCTCCGCCAGCCCGACCTTCACCTTCAAGGCTACGAGGTGTTGCTGGGCTCCGTCGTGAAGGTTGCGTTCCAGTCGACGGCGCTCCATGTCCTGGGCGCTCACCAATCGCTGGCGTGACGCGCGCAACTCGTGGAGTCGCGCCTGCAGATCCGCGCTCAGCCCCACGTTCTTCAGCACGAGTCCCGCCTGGTGCGCGAGGTCGTCCACGAGCTTCTCCTCGATGGGCGTCAGCCCGTCCCCACGGCGCTTGGTGACGCTCAAGGCCCCGAGCAACTCGCCCTGGTGGACCACCTCGACTGTGTGGGTCGCCTCCGGCAACTCCGGGAGCGTCCCGTTGCTCATCGGCAGGGATGGACGCCCATCCGGTGCGTCCGGGTATGTCGCCGCCGCGCGTAGCTCGGCGTTCACACGCAACCACACCGTCGCCGACGCCGCTGCCGTCCCCTCCTGGAGCACCTGCGCCATCCGGGGCAACACCTCGTCCGCGGCATAGGTCTCCGCAACGCGTCCGGAGAACTCGCTCAGCACCTCGTATGGTGTCGCCCGCCGTCCGTACACCAGCCGGTTGGCCACCTTCTGAATGCGCTCGCGTACCGGCTGGAAGCCCACGGCCACGATTGCTGTGGCGAGGATCGACAGCCCGAGGTTCGGCTTTCCGCCGCTCCCCACGAGGGTTCCAATCCCCACGGCGATGCCCACGTACACCGCCGTGATCAGCACGGCGAGCGTTCCGTAGATGAGCGCCCGGCTGATGATGAAGTCGATGTCGTACAGGCGGTATTTGAGAACGGCCACCCCGATGCACACGGGCAGGGCAGTTAAGGCGATGACCTCGGCGATGACGGGAACGGGCGTCGTCCAGGTCTGCTGATTCGGCGAGGCGATACCCCCGATCAAGATTGCGAGAACGAGGACCGCCACGCCAACAGCGAACCACTTGATCTGCTGTCGCACGTCCGCTCCCGACCGTCGGTAGCGGATTCCCAGCTCGACCAGGCCGATGGCGGCCACAACGAACAATCCGAGGTCCGCGGCGCTGCTCACCCCGCTCGCGAGCGGGTGCGCACCTGCGATGCCGATCGGGTTGTGCAACTGGCGGTGACCGTCGCCGATCGCGCGGGGATCGAAGAGCGGAGGAATGCCACTGAGAGCGGCAAGGACGAGGTTCAGCCAGACGACACCCCGCCAGCGTCGGGACAGCACGTGACCGTCCGGGAAGACGAGGAGCAGGGCGGTGATCCCGAAGAAGGACGCCGGCCCCCCCGACGCGGCGATGAGCGCGAGCGGCGTGACCGGTCCCACCGGGAGATCGTGGCCGTAGAGCCAGTGGTACAGGTAATCCGAGCAGAGCCCGCCGACAAGCACGAGGACCACAAACGATCCGAGCAGCCACCCGGCCGGGTTCTCTGGCCGTCGGAGCGTGAGCACCATCACGACGACTGCAAGCGGGATCCCGGCGATCGTGGGCGCCAGCGACGAAAACCGCGTCGCGTCGATGCTCGGAACTGCCGCAGGAAAGGTGAGCACCACAATCATGTCGAGGACGATGGCTGCGACTGAGATCGCGACGATCGTTACGGCGGCCGGCCGCGCCAGCTTCGACCACGAGCGCTCGCGGCGTGCGGTGCTCGTTTCCTGCGCGGGTTGTTGCGCCGGTGCTAGGTCGTCGTCCGCCTGCAGCCGCTGCGTGCTCGCCTCTGTCGGCATGGCTGGATCGTAGCGAGGAATCGCAGCTGTTCAAATACGGCGTGCATCCCCTGTTGAGGGGTGGCAGGCACCCCTTGGACGATGTTCGTCGCCCGCCTCACGAGCTTGGAAGCGGTGGAAGGAGCGCGACCGTGGCCCCGATCGGGCCTTCCTCCTCGCCTTCGGCGCGCCCCCAGAAGCGCGAGAACCGGCCGTCGTAGCCCACCGCAAGGCCGCCGTGAAGCGATATCGGCTCGTCGGCCCAGTGGGGCGTGTGCCCGTGGACCACTCGGCGGACGCCGAAGTGTTTGAGGTAGCGCCGCAAGCGGGCCGAGTCGTCGAAACCGTGGCGTCCGATCGTGAACCAGAGCGACTGGAAGGCACCGCCGCTCGTGGCGAGCCATGCGCGCACGGCCGCGTTCACCTCATCGATCGTGCCGGCGATCTCCGCGTAGCGGTCATCGTCCGTGTGCTGGGCGAGGGTGCCGTCTTCGAGTTTTGCGAGCATCGGGAGTGCTCGGAGCCAGGCCTCGAGCGCTGGGTCCTCGGAAACCGCTTTGAGGTCGGCCCAGTCGCCTCTTCGGCTGAGCCACAGGTCTTCGATGCTGAGGCCGTCGCGCGTTTTGAAGGCGCCGAGTTGGTCGCCTCCTCGGGAGCGTTCAACCATGACCAGCAGGAAGAGATCGTGGTTACCGAGTACCGAGCGGGCGTTGCGGCGCGTCATGGCAACACGAGCTGCTGCGGCGCCGCCGCCGGCGCCGGGTTGACCGCCCTGGAAGAAGTCGCCGAGGAAAACGGTGTCGACTTCGTCCTCCGGGTAGGGTTCGAGCGATTCCCGAAGGCGATCGACGTCACCCTGGACGTCGCCGACGATCAGGGTGGGTCTGGACACGGCGTTCAGGATACGAGCGCCGGCTTGGTCATCCGCCTGCGGCGGCCCTTCGGGTTCGGGCGACGAGGGTGCGCGCGCGAGTGATCTGGCGGCTCACGGACTTTGGGCCAGGGCCGCCGGGGACGTCGCGGCGTCGCAGAGCGGCGTCCGGGTCGAATAGGCGCACGACGTTGGGAGTGAATCGGTCCGATGCCGCCTGCCACTCGTCGACGCTCAGGTCAGCGAGGGTGCGTCCGACAGCGAGGGTCTCTGCGACCACCGCTCCGACGATCATGTGCGCCTCGCGGAACGGCACTCCGTTGGCGACGAGGTGCTCGGCGATGTCGGTGGCCTGCAGTCCAGGATCGGATGCGGCGGCGCGCATCGCGCCGGTGTCGAAGTGCACGACGGTGATGACTTCGGTGAGCATGCGCAACGTCGCGGCGGTCGTATCCACCGCGTCGAACAGTGGCTCCTTGTCTTCCTGGAGGTCGCGGTTGTACGTGAGTGGTAACCCTTTGAGAACCGTGAGCAGTGCGACGACGTCGCCGATCACCCGGCCGCTGCGTCCGCGCGCGAGCTCCGCGACGTCGGCATTCTTCTTTTGCGGCATCAGCGACGAACCGGTGGCGTGACTGTCGGGGAGGCTCGCGAAGCCGAATTCGGTACTCGACCACAGCACGAGCTCCTCGCCGAGGCGCGAGCAGTGCACCATCGTGAGCGCGCATGCGGCGGTGATCTCGACCGCGAAATCCCTGTCGGACACTGCATCCATGCTGTTGGACGCGATCCGTCCGAAACCGAGCTCATGGGCCACGCGGTCGCGATCGAGCGGCAGCGTCGAGCCGGCAAGCGCGCCACTGCCGAGCGGCAATTCGTCGCATGCGGCGCGTGCAGCACCGAGGCGAAGCGCGTCGCGAGCGAACATCTCGACGTACGCGAGGAGATGGTGCGCAAGCGACACGACCTGCGCGCGCTGCAGATGCGTGTAGCCGGGCATCGGATCTTTCCGGTGTTCTGCCGCGCGCGTCACGAGCGCGTCCTGCAGGCCGGCGAGCGCAATCAGCAGATCGGTGCAGGCACGCCGCGCCCACATGCGCAGATCGGTCGCCACCTGGTCGTTGCGGCTTCGCCCAGTGTGCAGCATGCCGGCGACCGGGCCTGCGACCTCGAAAAGCCTGCGCTCGACTGCCGTGTGAATATCCTCATCGCCCGCTGCAACCGTGAAGGCGCCCGACGAGAGCTCGGCCGCGATGGCGCGCAGCCCGACGTCGAGCGCGCGATGCTGCGCCGACGTGAGCACGCCGATGCTGCGCAGCATCCGGGCGTGCGCGCGCGATCCCGCCACGTCATCGGCACCGAGGCGCCTGTCGACAGTGAGGCTCGACGTGTAGTGCTCCACGCGCTCAGACGTCGGCACGCTGAGACGGCCGGCCCACACCTTCGTGGCGCGTGCGCCTCCACGCGCAGGCTTGTCAGGCACGGCGCGTGCGTCGCTCGACATGCAGTGGCGCAGTGTCCTCGAGCGCGCCCTGGACGCGCGTCTGCGTGCGCAGCGGAAGCCCGAACAGCTCGATGAATCCACGCGCTGCGGCATGGTCGAACGTGTCGCCTGCACGGTCATACGTCGCGAGGTTGCTGCTGTACAACGACTGATCGGCGCGCCTTCCCACAACCTGTGCAACGCCATCCTGCAGACGCATGCGGACCGTCCCGGTGACGTGCGCCTGCGTTTCCTGAACAAAAGCGTCCAGCGCAGTGCGCAATGCCGAGAACCAGAGTCCGTCATAGACCAGGCGGGCCCACTCATCGGCGACGATGCGCTGGAACCGCGCAACGTCGCGCGTGATCGTCAGGCTCTCCAGGGCATGGTGCGCCGCGTGCAACGTCACCGCTGCCGGCGCCTCGTAGATCTCACGAGACTTGATGCCGACCAGTCGATTCTCCACGTGGTCGATCCGTCCGATGCCACGCGACCCCGCAGTGGTGTTGAGCTCGGCGACGAGCACGTCACCCTCGAGGCGGCGCCCGTCGAGCGAGACCGGAACGCCTCGCTCGAAGCCGATCTCCACCACCACACCGTGCGCAGCCGTGTGCGCAGTCCATGCATACACATCGTCAGGTGGTTCGACCCAGGGATCCTCGAGCACGCCGGTTTCGATGCTGCGGCCCCAGAGGTTCGCGTCGATCGAGTACGGCGAAGCCGCGGTGACCGGCACCTCGATGCCCAATCTGGCCGCGTACTCCAACTCGTCGGAACGCCCCATGTCCCAGTCGCGGACCGGGGCGACCACACGCAACTCCGGTGCGAGCGCGCCCACGGCGACGTCGAAACGTACCTGGTCGTTGCCCTTGCCGGTGCAGCCGTGCGCGACTGCGCTGGCGCCTTCCTCGCGAGCGACGTCCACGAGCAGCTTGGCGATGAGCGGCCGTGCCAGCGCGGTTGCCAGCGGATAGACACCTTCATACACGGCGCCGGCCGCGAGGGTTGGAAAGCAGAACGCATCCACAAAGACGCGCCGTGCATCGGCGACGTGAGCGCTCAGCGCACCGGTACGCAGCGCGCGCGTCGCTACCGTGTCGACGTCCTTCAACTCACCAAGATCCGCGGTGAGCGTGATGACGTCGTAGCCGAGCTCCTCCTGCAGCCAGCGGATCGCAACCGATGTGTCCAGCCCACCGCTGTACGCGAGCACGCAGCGTTCGCGAGCGCTCACGCGTCCTCCTCGGACATCGAGTTGAGACGCAGCAGGAGTCGCTGCGCCGCAGGACGCGAGCGAGCGATGACCAGTACGGTGTCGTCTCCTGCGATCGTGCCGGCGACTTCCTCGAATCGAGAGCCGTCGAGGGCGCCGCCGACCAGTGGGGCGCAGCCCGGGGCCGTGTGCACGATGCCGAACAGATCGACGAACTCGATCCCCTGCACGTGCTCGCGCAGCGCATTGCGAAGCCGCTGCATGGTCTGCTCGGCATCGAGTTCGGCAACCGGCGCCATGTAGCGCGGGCCGGCGTCGTCGTGAACCCGGAGCAGACCGAGCTCGCGGATATCGCGGCTCACGGTTGCCTGCGTCACCGGAAAGCGTCGGCGATGCAATTCCGCCACGAGGTCCTCCTGGGTACGGATGACTCCACCTCGGACGAGCGCGAGGATGGCACGGTGGCGCGCGGGTTTGGCTGCAGGACCGACGACACGAGCGGCGCTTGCGCTCATCCGCTGCCCTCCGCTGCCGCAACGACATCGAAAGCCGCGCTCAGCCGTTGCACCGCGATGTCGACCTCTTCGCGCGTGATGATCAACGGCGGCACCAGCCGGAGCGTGCGATCGCCAATCGCATTGACGATGAGCCCGCCGTCAAGCGCCGCCCTGGCCACGTCGCGCGCGATATCACTTTGGAGCGCGACGCCGAGCATGAGACCACGGCCGCGAATCCCCGCAATCGGCGCGCCGTTCTCCGCGAGCGCGCTCAGCAACTCGGCGAGGTAGTCACCCATCTCGGCGGCGTGGTCGACGAGTCCCTCGCTCGTAATGGCGCGCATCACTGCGACTGCTGCGGCGGACGCAAGCGGGCCGCCGCCGAATGTTGACCCGTGGTCGCCGGGCTCGAAGACGTCGGCGCGCGGCGCGGCGAGGATGGCTCCGATGGGGACACCGCCGCCGAGACCTTTGGCAACCGTCATGACATCGGGCGCGGCATCCTCGTGCTGATACGCCCACCACCGTCCGGTACGACCCATGCCCGTCTGCACCTCGTCGAGGATGAGCAGAACGTCGCGCTCGTCACAGAGCCTGCGGATCGCTGCGAGACGGCCCGGCGCAAGCGGAATGACGCCGCTCTCGCCTTCGATCGGCTCGAGCATGACCGCACAGGTCGCCGCATCGATGGCGTGCTCGAGCGCCCCGAGGTCGTCGTACGGGACGTGCACGAATCCTTTGGGCAGCGGCTCGAACTGCTTGCGATATCGGGGGTTCGCCGTCGCCGCGAGCGCTCCCATCGTCCGTCCATGGAACGCACCCTGCGCGCACACGATGACGTGCGCCCCGTCGCGATGGAGCTTTCCCCACTTGCGCGCGAGCTTGATCGCACCTTCATTTGCTTCGGCGCCGCTGTTGCAGAAGAACACACGCGACGGAAAGGCGGATTCGATCAGCAATTCCGCGAGGTCCAGCTGCGGTGCCGTGTAGTACAGGTTGCTCGTGTGCATCAGCGTGCCGGCCTGCTCGGCGATCGCCCGGTGCAGCGCGGGATGATTGTGGCCGAGCACGTTCACCGCGATGCCCGCCACGAGGTCGAGATACTCGCGGCCATCCTCGCCGGTCACCCAGACGCCATTGCCGCTGCCTATCGCGAGCGGCTGGCGTTGATACGTGTCCATCAGCGCGGATTTGGCTCGCTCGGCCAGCGTTGCCGCCGCAGCTGTCGCGCTCGTGGTCATGTCGCGGTGGTCTCGGTAAGCATCGTACCGACGCCTTGCTCGGTGAGCAGTTCCAGCAAGAGCGCGTGCGGGACGCGCGCGTCGATGATGTGCGTCGCGGAACCGCCCTCGGTTGCGCGGATCGCCGCCGCAACTTTGGGAATCATGCCGTCGCGGATGACACCGTTGGCGAGCAACACGTTGGCCTGCGCCGCGTCGAGCTTGCTGATGAGTGTGCCGTCACTGTCGCGAACGCCCTCGACATCGGTCATGAGGATGAGCTTGCTGGCGTGCAGCGCCACCGCGAGCTCGGCGGCGACCGTGTCCGCATTCACGTTGTATGCTTGGCCGTCGTAGCCGAGACCAATCGAAGCCATCACCGGAATGCGCCCCTGGTCGAGGATCGCCATGATCGGCTCGCCGTTCACCTGCGCGACGTCACCGACAAAGCCGAGGTCGGCGCCGCCGGAGTCGGTGCGCGGGCGCACGAGCAATGTAGGCCCGTCCTCACCGGAAAGACCGATCGCGCCGGCGCCGAGTGTGTGGATGCGCGACACGATGTCGGGCCCGACCTTGCCGGTCAGCACCATCTTCGCGATCTCCATCGTCGGTGCGTCCGTCACCCGGAGGCCGTTGACGAACTTCGTCTCGATGCCCATGCGTTCCTGCCAGGCGCTGATTTCCGAGCCACCGCCATGCACGATGACCGGCCGCATGCCGACGAAGCGAAGGAGCACCACGTCCTCGAGGAGCGCATCGAGGTCAGCGGCGGCACCCGCGGCGCCACCGACCTTGATGACCAGGATGTGACCCGCGAAACGCTTGATATACGGCAGTGCCTCGATGAGCACTTCGGCACGCTGGATCCGTTCGTCGATGGTCTGTTCAGGCATGGTGAGTTGGTGGTTGCTCCGTATCAGGTTGTGTAGTCGGCATTGATTCGCACGTAGTCCGCGGAGAGGTCGCACCCCCACGCGTGGCCGGTTCCATCACCGGCACCGAGGTCGATCACGATGTCGAGACGCGGATGCGAGAGTGCGACGCGTATCCGCTCGGGGTCCACAGGCTCGGGCGCGCCGCGGTCGAATACGACCAGCCCGCCGATGGCAACTCGGCAGCGATCGAGCGTGAACGTGGCGCCGCTGCGACCGAGCGCCGCGACGATCCGGCCCCAGTTGGGATCGCCGCCGTGGATCGCCGTCTTGACGAGCGGACTCGCCGCGACGATGCGAGCTGCTATACGCGCCTGGTCAGCGTCGGAAGCGCCGCTCACCGCGACACGGAAGTGTCGCGTTGCGCCCTCAGCGTCGGCGACGAGCTGCTCGGCGAGCAAGTCGCAGACTTCGAGGAGGGCTGCTTCGAAAGCGCTCACCGCGCTTGAGCCTTCGGCAAACGTCTCGCCGCCCGCAGCGCCGTTGGCGAGCAGGATGCAACTGTCGTTCGTCGACGTGTCGCCGTCGACGGTGACGCAGTTGAACGTACTGTCAGCCACGCGCGAGAGCGCCGGCTGCAGGACCGTCGCGGAGATCGGCGCGTCGGTGGTGAGAAAAGCGAGCAGTGTGGCCATGTCCGGGTGGAGCATGCCCGCGCCTTTCGCGGTGCCGCCGACCGTGTACGAGACCCCGCTCACCGTGAACATCGCCTCGGCGACTTTTGGAACGGTGTCAGTGGTCATGATCGCGCGCGCAACATCGCCGCCCGAGGCCGGTGACATCGACAGCGCCGCTGCGCGGATGCCGCGCACAACTCTGTCCATCGGCATCGGGCGGCCGATGACGCCGGTGCTGCACACGAGCACGTCGCTCGGGTCGAGGTCGAGCGCATCGCCCGCGGAGGTGCACATCACCAGCGCGTCACGGAATCCCTGCGCACCCGTGCATGCATTGGCGTTGCCGGCATTGACGACAACGGCGGAGATCGGCGTGCCGCGGCGCAGGGTCAGTTGCGAGATGACGACCGGCGCGGCCTTGACGGTGTTCCGCGTGAAGACTCCCGCTGCGGCAGCAGGCGTATCCGAGCGAATCACCGCGAGGTCTGTGCGTGTCTCGTCACCGTCGCCACGTATTCCTGCCGCGGCAACACCGCCGCGGAAACCGAGTGGGGCGCAGACGCCGGAACGCGTGTGCGCGGCGACGGGCGCGCTCATGGCCACAGGACGCGGGACTCCAGCCCGGCCATCTCGTCAAATCCGAATCGGATGTTCATGGCGTGCACGGCTTGTCCGCCGCCGCCTTTGCCGAGATTGTCGATGGCGACGGTGATGACGGCGACGCCGTCCTGCCAGCCCGCGTGGATTGCGGCGCGGTTGGTACCGGTGACCGTCTTCGTCGCGGGCGGCTTGTGCGCGTGGTCGAGAAACGGGCTCGTCGCGCAGAACAACTCGTACACGTCGTGGAACTGCGCTTCGGTAACACCGGGCCGCGGGCGCAGATATGCGGTGGCGAGAATGCCGCGCGTCATCGGGATCAGGTGGGGAACGAAGGTGAGCTGCACCTCGCCACCCGCGGCGTCACGCATCTGCTCGAGCATCTCCGATTTGTGCCGGTGGCCCGAGACGCCGTATGCGTGCACCAACTCGTTGACTTCCGAGAAGAGATTGGCGACCTTCGCCTCGCGCCCTGCGCCGCTGACACCACTCTTGGCGTCGACGATGATGTCCAACTCGATCAACCCGGCACGCAGCGCGGGGACACATGCGAGCAGCGCTGCCGTGGGGTAGCAACCGGGGACCGATATGAGGTTGGCGCAGGCCAGGCGATCGCGCTGCAGTTCGACCATTGCGTAAACGGCTTCGTCGAGCAGATCCGGCGACGGATGCTCGACGCCGTACCACTGCCGATACGCAGCGGCGTCATGGAGACGGAAGTCCGCCGAGCAATCGATGACCGTCGCGCCGCCCGCGAGCCACGCGGGCGCGAGTGAAGCGGCAACGGTGTGCGGGAGCGCGGCCACGACCACGTCGACGTCCCCGGGGTCGACTCCGTCCTCGATGGTCAGGTCGACAGGACTTCCCGGAACGACGTCGGAGTACCGCTTGCCGGCGCTGCTGTTCCCGAGGACTTTGGTGAGCGATACATTCGGGTGTCCCGCGAGCAGGGCTGTGCACTGCATGCCGATGTAGCCGGTCGAGCCGGCGACGGCGGCGCGCAACGGTGTCGCGGAGGCCATGACCGGGCATTATATGGTCGAGACTGCATACTTATGCAGTTCCGACCGCATAGTGATCTCGCGGTGGGGGTTTGCGGAGTCCCTTCACGCCCAAGGTCCGCTGCCGGGCGCGCTCCATGTTCACCGCCGCCCCAACCAGCGCGAGGTGCGTGAACGCCTGCGGGAAGTTACCGAGGAGCTGCCCGCTGCGCACGTCCACCTCCTCCGAGAAGAGCGCGAGCGGCGAGGCGAAATGAAGCAGGCGCTCGAAGCGGCGCTCCGCCTCCTCGAGCTCGCCGATATGCGCAAGCGCGTCCACCAGCCAGAACGAGCTGAGAAAGAACGCACCCTCCTGACCGTGCAACCCGTCCTCGCTCTCGTCCATGCGATACCGGTTGACGAGCACGCCGTCGCCGAGATGCTGTGCGATCGCCCGCACCGTCGAATGGATACGCGGGTCTTTGTCCGCGAGAAAGCGCACCTGGCTGATGCGCAGGATGGACGCGTCGAGTGCGTCGTCGTCGAACTGCTGCGTGAACGCGCGGCGATGTTCCGACCATCCGCGCGACGTGACCGCCCGGTGGATGCGAAGCCGGGCTTTCTTCCACCTGACCTTGTCGTACGGGAGGTTGTAGCGATCCGCGATGCGGATGCCGCGGTCGACGGCGACCCAGCACATCACCTTGCTGTACACGTACTGCCGGCGTTCGCTGCGCACCTCCCAGATCGAGGAGTCCGGCTCCTCCCAGCGTCTGATCGCGATCTCGATGATGTTGCTGAGCTCCTCCCACAACGTCGCGCTGATGACCCCGCCGAAACGCGCGAACACGTATGCGCTGTCGAGCAGTTCGCCGTACACGTCGAGCTGCAGTTGATTGACCGCGGCATTGCCGGTGCGCACCGGTTTCGATCCGCGATAGCCCTCGAGATTGTCAAGGGTGTGCTCGGGAGCGTGCGCGTGTCCGCTGAGATCGAACAGATTGGGAACGTCCATGGCCTTGCGATCGGCGATGTGACGGTGCGTGAGCCAGTCGAAATACGCGGTCGCCTCCTCGGTGAGCCCGAGCTGGAAAAAGGCGTAAAGCGTGAACGCAGCGTCGCGCAGCCACGTGAACCGGTAGTCCCAGTTGCGCTCTCCGCCGATGTCCTCCGGAAGGCTCGTCGTCGGCGCGGCGACGATCGCTCCAGTGGGTGCATAGGTCATGAGCTTCAAAGCGAGCGCCGAGCGCCAGACGTGCACCTGGTACGGACCGTGGTAGTCCACCTGACCGATCCAGCGCCACCAGTAGCGCTGGCTGTCCCGCAGTAACTCGCGCGCGCGCTCGACGCTCCACGGCTTGGCGCCGCATTCGCCGGCCGGGCCGGTGTGGAGCGCAAACGCCGCCGCCTCGGTGGCCTGGAGGACGAAGGTGTCGTTCGGGTCGTCGAGGTCAACAGTCGAGCTCATGCAGAGATGCAGCTTCTCGGCGTCCGCGTGGATGTGGCCGTTCTCCACGTTGAGCGATACCGGCGTCCGGGCGAACCCCGGCCGGGGATCGAAGACCTGGTGCATGGTCATCTCGCCGGCAAGGCACTCGACCAGGCGGATCACGCGCGGACGGTTGTGCGGCCTGGCGTGCTGGACGACGCTACGTTCGTCGACAGGCATGAAATCCGTGACCACCACAACTCCATTGCCGGTCGCGAACACGGTGTCGAGGAGGTTGGTCCGGTCCCGATATCGCTGATGGACCTCGTGGGGCTCGTCGGGGTGGATCTGCCAGCTGCCGCCCTTCCCCGCGTCGAGGATCCGGCCGAAGAGCGCGTCGTTGTCGAAGCGCGGCAGGCAGAGCCAGTCGATGCTGCCGTCCACCCCCACCAGCGCCGCAGAGCGGCAGTCGCCGATCAGGCCATAGGCCCCGATCGGCAGATACCCGTCGATCCGCTCGTGCGTGACCGCACGACCCCTGGGCTCTGGGTGGCTAGTACTCGTCCTCGGGTCGCGAGTCATCGTCATCGTCGTTATCGCGTGCCGGCGGCGCATCCTCGGCGTCCGACTCGAACGTGCTCATCCCGAGCTCGCCGAGATCGTCCTCGGTCTCATCGGCCGCGGGGCGCCCGATGATCTCCTCGCCGTCATCGTCGAGCGGGCTCGAATCGATCTCGCGTGAGGCCAGCAGAGAATCTTTGGCGTAGGGGCGGAATTCCTCGCGACGACCGCCTTTGGCGAGCGGGAAAGAGGACTTCCTCGCGTTCTCGGGCGCCTGGTAGGTTTCGCGGAGGATGATCTCGACCCGCTCGTCCTCGAGCCGCGCCACTGCGGCGGAGTAGCGGTTGCCCGTCTCCATGAGCGGGACGAGCCGGCGGGCGATCTTGGTGTCCACCTCGCCGAGGGAGACGCCGCGCGACGTCTGAGCCCGAAGTGTCGACCCCTCGCGATACAACTCCACCACGTCGCCCGGGGCAATCGAGACCGTGGCGTTCTTGGAGGGCGCGCTGAGCACCGTGATGGCGCTCTTGCCGGGCTCCTCGGTGAACAGCTCCACGTCGATCGCGGCTGCCGACCCCGCGGCCGTGCTCTTGCTCTCCAGCATCGCGGTGAGCTTGCGCACGTTCTTTTGGGCGATCAGGTTGAGCGGGTTCATCTGCAGAGACGTCGAATAGGAGGCGAGCGCCTCCTCGCGCTGACCCAGCTCCATGAGGGCTTTGCCGATTCGGTTCAGCGTGTCCTCGTCGACGCCGTGGCGCTCGACCAGGGCCTGGTTCACGGCCAGCGCCTCCGGCCAACGGCTCTCGAGCGCAAGCGCGATAGCCTCATCAACGAACAGGCTGCGAGGCTTCACACGTTCTTCAGACACCAAACACCACTCCGGATTCAAGGGTCAATGACCGCTGCGAGTGCGCTCGCTCCCGACCCACGGCCGAGAGAGGCAATCGGGTTCGCTATGATACCTGCTCAGTGAGGCGCGCCCGTTCCCTTTGCGACTTCTTGACACCGCGCCGGCCATGACGCGGATCATTTCGGTCGCCAATCAGAAGGGTGGGGTCGGCAAGACGACCACCGCCGTGAACCTCGCGGCAGCCATCGCTGAGGCGGGTCCAAAAGTCCTCGCGATCGATCTTGATCCGCAGGGTCACCTGACCATCAACATGGGCTGCCGGCGGCCCGATGAGCTGGAGCGGACGATCTACGACCTGCTCACGGACCATCGCGTCAACGTCTCCGACGTACTGCTGCACTCGGAGGGAATGGGGCTCGATTTCATCCCCGCGAACATCGACCTGAGCGGCGCCGAGCTCCAGCTCGTCACCGAGTTCGGCCGTGAGTCGATCCTCAAGGAGAAGCTCGAGCCGATCGACGGGAAGTACGACTACGTCGTCATCGACTGCCCACCTTCGCTCGGCCTGCTCTGCATCAACGCGCTGGTGGCGTCGACGGACGTGATCATCCCGCTCCAGTGCGAGTACTTCGGCATGAAGGGGATGCAGCAATTGCAGCGCACGATCGATCGCGTGCGCGCAAAGCTGAACAGCCATCTGCGTGTTGCCGGCATTCTGCCGACGCTGTACAAGTCGCGCACGCTGCACAGCCAGGAGGTCCTCGACCTCGTCAAGAGCGCGTACCCCGACCTGGTCTTCCCGATCACCGTCGACTCCTCGATCCGGTTCGCCGAGACGCCTCTCGCGGGCCAGTCGATCCTCGAGTACGCCCCGAACTCGCCTGGGGCTCGCTCCTACCGGGCTCTCGCCAAGGCCGTCATCGCCCAGGATCGTGGCGACGATGACTCCATCGAGGTCTCCGGGAGCGCGGAACGTCCACGCGAGCGGGTGCGCGCGGCACGAGCGTGATGCGCGGATTTCGCCGCGCCCAGCTGCGCGGCAGCGACGAGCTCTTCCGCTCCGCCGAACCCGAACAGCTCGACGCACCACTCTCGCCAGGTGTCAACGAAGACGCGGTCCATCCCGTCCCCACCGCACCTGCTCCTCACATGCGCTCGGTCCGTCTGACCGACGACGAACTCCGTCTCCTGTCGGAAGCGGTGCAGCACCTCAAGTTTCCCGCCAAAGCTCCGGCGCGCCCGTCGGTCGACGACTTCGAGAAGCTGGAGGTTCTCCGCCAGAAGCTGCTCGACGCCCTCTGATGGGTGTCGGAGGGGACGGCAGCACGGGGCAGGAGGAGGGGACGGATGCAGTGGCGGCACGGGGTCGGAACGCCTTCGCCGTTCCGCCCCTCGCTCTCGCCGGGGGGGGTAGCCCCGGCTGCGAGACGGCCCGCCTCTGTCGACGCCGTCCCCTCCTCCTGACTTCGTGGTCATCGGTACGCTGACCGTGACCATCCAGGTACCGGACAGCGAATCCCTCAAGGACAAGCGTCAGGTGGTGCGTTCGCTCACGGCCAAACTGCGCAATACGTTCAACATCGCCGTTGCGGAGGTTGACGACCAGGATCTTTGGCAATCCGCTGTCATCGGGATCGCCTGCGTCAGCTCGGACAGCCGCCACGCCGACGAGATGTGCCAGAAGGTGCTGCGCTTCGTCGACGACCACGGCGAGGCGCTCGTGACCGGCTCCCATTTCGAGTTGATCCACGTCTGACTTCGAACCGCTGACGCTGGATCTCATCACCGCATACCAGGCGACGCTGCCCTTCACGCTCGACGAGTTTCAGCGCGAGGCGATCGAGAAGCTCGAGCGCTCACGCGGCGTCCTCGTCAGCGCACCGACATCGAGCGGCAAGACGGTCGTTGCGGATTACGTCATCTGGCGCCGCCTCGACGCGCCCGCTGCGCTGCGACGGCCGATCACCGATGCCGCCGACGTCGTGTACACGACACCGCTGAAAGCGTTGAGCAACCAGAAGTATCGCGACCTCTGCGAGCGTTTCGGCGAACACCGCATCGGCCTGATCACCGGTGAGCACACGCTCAATGACGGTGCGCCGGTGCTGGTGATGACGACGGAGATCCTGCGCAACGTCCTGTACGACGAGCCGGCCCGAGTTGACCGAGTCGGTGACGTGGTGCTCGACGAGGTGCACTACATCGACGACTACCCGCGGGGCACCGTGTGGGAGGAGCTGATCATCGAGGCTCCGCATCACATTCGCCTCATCGGACTCTCGGCGACGATCAGCAACGTCGGTGAAGTGGCGGCGTGGATGTCAGGGTTGCGCGGCACCATCGAGACGGTCACGCGCACCGAGCGTCCGGTTGCGCTCGAGATGTGGCTCGCCATCGACAACGCGCTGCATCCGCTCTTCGACAAGGCAGGCAACGCGGCGCGTGGAACGCTCGAGCTGGCGCAGGCCGACGCGGTGCAGCAGCCGCGGTTTCGCGAAGCACGGCGCGCGCCCGACAACGACATGCTCCAGGTGGTGGACGTCCTCCATCGCCGCTCGATGCTGCCCGCAATCTACTTCATCTTCTCGCGTCGCGGATGTCGCGAGGCACTGCAACGGTGCGGTGTCCACGGCGTCGACCTCACCAACGATGACGAGAAGGAGCGCATCGATATCGCGATCACGGAACGCATGGCGGCGTTGAGCGACGACGACGAGCGCCAGTGCGTGCTGCTCGAGCTCGACCGGCGGCTCCTGCGTCGCGGGCTCGCGATGCACCACGCAGGGTTGCTTCCGTACGCGAAGGAGACGGTGGAACGGCTCTTCCAGGAAGGGTTGATCAAGGTCGTCTTCGCGACCGAGACGCTGTCGCTCGGGTTGAACATGCCCGCTCGTTCCTGCGTGATCTCGACGTTCACGAAGTTCGACGGCGTGAGCTTCGCGTCGCTCACCAGCGGGGAGCTGACGCAGCTGATGGGTCGTGCCGGACGGCGCGGCATCGACACAGTCGGTCACGGCGTGATCCTCAAGGAAAGTGACGTCGACCTGCGCGACATCTACGACGCAGCGATCTCCGGCGAGTTCGCGGTCGACTCGAAGTTCTCGCCGACCTACACCATGGTGTTGAATCTCTTGCGCACGCGGTCTGCCGAGGCCGCCGAAGAGTTGCTCGACAGCTCGTTCGGCCAGTACCAGGCAGTCGAACGGTCCGCGCGCTGGGAGCATCGCAAGGCGAATCTCGACTCCGAGTTGCACGACTTGCGGCTCCGCCGTTTTCAGCATCCCCGCGTGCCATGCACCGAGCGCACGCTCACATCGTTTTTGACCACCACGACACAACTCGGCGAAGCCCAACTCGCGTTGCGAAGGGTGCGTCGCGGCCACTGGACCGACGCGCGTCGCGGCAGGTACGGCAAGGCGGGATCCGATCCGGGGCAGCGCTACGAAGCGTTGCGCCGCACGACGAAAGCGCTGCAGGACAAGTTGAACGATTCGCCGTGTCGCAATTGCCCGTACTTCGGCGAGCATCGTGCGCATCACTATCGGATTGCCGATATCGAGACGACACTCGCCGGAGCCGAGGAGGAGCTCGAGCGTGCCCAACATCGTTTTCGCAGCGAGTTCCGCGCCCATCGAGCGGTGCTCCGCGCCGCGGGATTTCTCGACGGCGACGAGCCGACTGATCTGGGGCGGCTGGCGGGCTCGCTGTATGGGGAGAGCTCGCTGCTCGTGGCGGACGCCATCGCGTCAGGGCTGCTCGACGGGCTCAAGCCGGAGGAGCTTGCGGCGACGCTGGTCAGCCTGGTCTCGGAGGATCGCGGCCGCGAGCGTCCCCAGCCATCACGGCGCCACTTTCCAACGCCGCGCATCGAGGAGCGCCATCGCCGCCTGCGAACCGCCATGCGCCGGTTCGTGGAACTCGAGCGCGAGCACGGCCTGGAGACGATGCCGCCACTCTCGCTCGAACAGATCCGGCCCGCATACGAGTGGGCTTCCGGTGTGCCGCTCGCCGATATCGAACCGCCGCCGGGGGCGGACACGGGCGACGTCGTCAAGGCGGTGAAGAGCCTCTACTCCCTGCTCCGCCAGATGGAACAGGCACTTCGCAATCACCCGCTCCACCCAGTCGTGGCGCTTGCGCGCGAGCGGGTGGAGCGAGATCTGATCCGGCGCATTTGAACGTGACTTAGCGTTTTGTCGCTAGCCCCGGAACTAACGATCTCTAACAAAACTAACATGGCTCCGCCGCGTCACGACCCACACGCCACTTGACAACCGGAAGCGGCGTGCGTGCTAGCATTCCCGCACTGTGCTGACACCAAGAGTCGTGCTCGCAACCATGATCATGCCCCGCGGAGGTTTCCGAACGTAGGGGCACGCGCGCCCACGTTGGGAGACCTCCCGGACCACAAGCCCGGGAGGTTTTTTTATGTCCACCATTTCCCTGCTCGAACGTTACGGACGGGCGCCGTCAGGCGCGCACGTCAGCTGTCTGGCGTGTCGCGCCTGCGGTCACGAAACCCCGGTCGAGGCGACCAACATCTGCGATCGCTGCTTCGGTCCCCTCGAGGTCCGCTACGACTACGAGGAGGTTGCACGCCGCATCTCCCACGAGAGCATCGCCGCCGGACCGCCGAGCATCTGGCGATACCGCGATCTTCTGCCAGTCGATCTCGACGCCACCGAGCCGATCACGCTCGGTGAAGGCTTTACGCCCCTCATCCATGCGCGCAACCTCGGCGCGGAACTCGGACTGCCCAATCTCTACCTGAAGAACGACACGCAGAATCCGACGGGCTCGTTCAAGGATCGAGTCGTCAGCGTCGCGGCGACATGGGCACGCGAGCACGGCCTCACCACGATCGCATGCGCCAGCACCGGCAACCTCGCCAACTCCGTCGCCGCATATGCGGCGCACGCCGGCTTGCGCGCGGTCGTCGTGGTGCCGAGCGATCTCGAGCCCGCGAAGATGATCGGGACCTCGATCTTCCGCCCGACGATCATCGCGGTCGATGGCAGCTACGACGACGTCAACCGGCTCTGCACCGAGCTCGCCGACTGCGTCGACTGGGGGTTCTGCAACCTCAACCTCCGCGCGTACTACAGCGAGGGCAGCAAGACCCTGACGTTCGAGACCGCTGAGCAGCTCGGCTGGCGCCTGCCCGATGAGATTGTCATTCCGGTCGCATCCGGCTGCCAGTTCGTCAAGCACCGCAAAGCTGCCGGGGAGCTGATCGACCTCGGGCTCGTCCCGAGCGGATCTCGCCTCCCCCGTCTGACCGGCGCCCAGGCGCTGGGCTGCTCGCCCGTCGCCACCGCCTTCGCCGGCGGCGAGACGACGGTCATCCCGGTACGGCCGGAGACCATCGCCCGCTCGATCGCGATCGGCAACCCGTCCGACGGCGCGGACGTGCTGCGTATCGCGCGCGAGACCGGCGGTGTCGTGGCGAGCGTCACCGAGGAGGAACTCGTCGAAGGCATCGAGTTGCTGGCCGCCAGCGAGGGGATCTTCGCCGAGACGGCAGGCGGGGTCACCGTCGCCGTGCTCCGCAAGCTCGCCCGCGCGGGCCGCTGGCAGGGTGACGAGACCGTGGTCGCGTACATCACCGGGGCCGGGCTGAAGACGGCCGACTGTGTCGCGTCGAGGGCTCCCGAACTCGTCCCCGTCGCTGCGTCCTTGCGCGCCGTCCGGGCACGCTATGCCGGTCTGATCTCAGACTAGCTCGCCATCGCCGGCTTGTCCGCGCCTTTCTCCGGGCAAGCAACGTAGCAGTGCCACGGCGATCCGCCGGGGCACTGAGCGTCGGTTTCCCCCGCCTTCTGCCGTGGCATAGTGAAGGCGATGTATCACCAGATTGCCCGCAACAAGCGCAAGAGCGTGTTCGTGATCGCCGGCTTCTTCATCATCTGGGCGGCGATCGGCTACTTGATCGGCTTCATCGCGGGTGGCGTCGGCGGCGGTGTGGCGGGAATCATCATCGCCGCAATCGCGGCGTTGCTCGTCGTCCTCTGGTCGGTGACTTCTCGGCGCGCAGTCCGTTCTTGCCCTCTCGGGCGCGCAACCGGTGACGCAGCAGCAGGCGCCGGTCCTCTATGACATCGTGTCCACGCTCGCGATCGGCGCGGGGCTCCCGATGCCGAAGGTGTACATCATCAACGACCCGTCGCCGAACGCTTTCGCCACGGGGACGAGCCCGAGCAAGGCGGCAATCACCTGCACGACAGGCCTGCTCGCGATCATGAATCGCGAGGAACTTGAAGGTGTGATCGGACACGAGATGAGCCACATCCGCAATTACGACGTGCGCCTCGTGCTCATCGTTGCGACGTCGATCGCCCTGGTGGGGCTCATCGCCAGCCTGCTGTGGCGCTCGCTGTTCTTCACTCGCGGCGGCAACAGTCGCGACGGCGGCTACCTGATCATCGTGCTCATTGCTGCGGCAGCGTTGCTTTCGGTCGTTGCGGTCATCGTCGGACCGCTGATGCAGTTCTCACTGTCACGCTCACGCGAGTCACTCGCAGACGCGAGCAGCGTCGAGCTCACGCGCAACCCTGCCGGTCTCCTGCACGCGCTGCAAAAGCTCCAGCAGAACGACAAACCCTTCTCGAAGATGACTCATGCCACGGCCGCGATGTGCATCGACGATCCGCTGCAGCATCACGGTGGTTTCACCCATCACCTCTTCGACACGCATCCTCCCATCGAGGAGCGCATCGCCACCCTCCAGGCGATGCTGGCGGTCAAGCAGACCTGATCGATGCGAAAGGTTGGGAGCCGGATTCTCCAAGCCGGGCCTCTCCAGCTTGGTGGGGTCGCGCTCATCGCGCTCGTTATCGCTGGTTGCTCATCGGCGTCGGCTGCTTCGAGGACACCGGCGACCGCAACGGGATCGCTCACCGTGTCCGGCGCGCTCACAGGCACCTTCACTCAAGGCGCTGCGGTGGGATGTGGCGCGCTAACCAGCCCCGGTCCGGCGCAGTTGAACGGCGAGGTCGATTTCGGTGACCTCCGCCTTCACTTCCTCGGCTCTGCCGGCAGTGACACGCTGCCCCTCGGCGGCCACACGCTGGGTCTCGTGACCGTCAGCACAGCTTCGAGCACCTGGTCAGCCGGTCAGGACAGCCCGGCCAGCGCCGGCACGCTGACCCTCTCGCAACGAGCTGGAGACGTGATCCAAGGCTCGATCGACGCCACCTTCACCCCCGACAACGGATCCACCGGGACACTGCACGTCACTGGATCCTGGAGCTGCCACTCGTAGGACAAGGCTGCGGAGCTCCTACGCGGGTGGCCCCGCGCTGAGGACGGCGACCGCCGTGTGCTGCGCGCCGGACGCGTCACGCCAGACCACGGTCACGTCGTCGCCCGGCCGGCGGTCCTGCATGACGAAGTTGAAATCGGCCATCGACGGCACCTGAATTCCGCCGACGGTCGTGATCACATCACCGCTAACCAACCCCGCCATTGCTGCGGCATCGCCGGGGGTCACTGCTGTCACCGCGCAGCCTCCGCCACCAGGCTTCGTGGTGACCGACACACCGAGAACGCCCCGGTGGCCCGACTCGATGTACGGCGACGCCGTGCCGGATTCGATCTCCTTCGCGATCGTGATCGCGCGCGTGATCGGGATTGCGCATCCCCAGTTGGACGCCGCGCCGCTCGCGTTGCTGAGAGCGCCGGCAGTGTCCATGCCGATGACCTTGCCGCTCGCTTCGAGCAGCGGACCGCCCGAGTCGCCGGGCCGTATCGGGGCGTTGAAGCAGACGACGCCGTCGAGCGTCTCGACGATCGTGGCGTCCTCATCCTCGACGGAGATGGTCTCGTCAAGTGAGGTCACGGCCCCGGTGGCGGAGAGCGGCGCACCGTCGAGCCCACCCGCGTTACCTCGGCCGGTGACCGGATCGCCGACGGCAAGCGAGCCGGACAGGTCGAAGGGCGTGACCGGGAGCCCCACAGCACCTTCGAGCTGGATGACCGCAACGTCCTCGGTCGGATCGACGCCGACGACGACCGCGGGGTAGATCGGGCCGCGGCCGGCGAGCTGGCCCGTCAATGCGGACGTGTTGGCGACCACGTGGTTGTTGGTGAGCACCAAGCCGGTGGACGTCAGCACCATCCCCGTCCCGGCGATGAAGCCGTTCGGAATGACGCCGTTGATGTTCACGATTGCCTGGTCGGAGACTGTTGTCGCGACGGTTGCTTTGGGTGTCGTGCCGTGAGCGCCAGTGACCAGAGCCCAGCCGACTGCGAGCAGCGGAATCATCACGGCGGCCACGACCATGCCGATCACGTACGGCCGATTCGGGTCCCTGTTCGACTCCGATGGCGGTGGTGGCGGCGGCGGCGGATCCGGCCACAACGGCGGCGGCAACGGCGGCGCGATGGTCGGCGTCGACACGCTCAGGAGGTTGGTGGGACGACGACCGGCGCGGGCACGATGACGTCGGTCGCGTTGGGCGATACACCGAGTGTCCCGCTCACTTTCCAGCTTGCGACGGTGATGACGAACAGCTTCTGTTGACTGGTGTCGAGCACGTACGCGTGGGTGTTGTCCGGCGAGAGCACGACCTCATCGGGCCTCGTGCCAACGGCGAGCGACTTCGTTGTCGCAAGCGTTGTGGGGTTGATCACAAGCAGCGCGGCGCCGGAGTTGTCCAGCGCGAGAATCGTGCTGCCATCGGTGGTTTCGACCACATCGACCAGGTTCGCCGTCTCCGTGACGGACTTCGTGACTTTGTTTGTCGTGGTGTCGATGGTCTGCAGCGCGCCCTCGCCCACCACGAGCAGGTTGGTTCCCGTCTGCGGCATGACCAGGAAGCGAATGCTCTGCACGCCAATCGGCGCTTCCAGTGTGTCGTCGGGCAGCTTGATCGGGACAATCGCCGACACGTCGCCGCAGGCGACATAGAGCTGCGTGTCGTCGGGCGTTACAGCGAGATCCGTCGGACCGCAGGGCAGCGGGATCACGCCTTTGACCTGCCAGTTGGGGATGTCGACGACCACGATCGCGTTGTTCTGGTAATCGGCGATGTATGCCATGTCGCCGGCCGGCGAGAGCGTGAGATCGCTCGGACCCGGGCCAACGCTGATGAGCGGGCTGCGCTTCGACGTGGTGGTGTTGATCGAGGTCAGCGCGCCGGCGTGGACGCCGTCGCCGTAGCTGAGCACGAGCAGGGAAGACCCGTCGGGAGTGAGCTTGAGCTCGGATGGAGACTCGAACACCTTGATCGGCGGACCGGCGCTCTGCCCGGCTGCGTTGATGCGCTGCACGGTGCCCGTGACGGTGTTGGCAACCCAGCTCGTCTCGGAGCCGGTGCCGATCATCAGCTCGGGGCCGTTGCCGACATGAATCGAGCGGCCGAGCGGGCCGGTTGTGCCATCGAGGAAATTGACGCTGCCGTTCGAGCTCGGATACAGCACCCACGCGACTCCTGCTGCGGCCGGGAGCGCGATATCGCCGGGCGCGTTCTGGAGAGTCACCGCCGTCCCGGCCTTGTCCGTAAGCAGGTCGACCGGCACGAGCTCATCGTCCGGCGCCGAGGCGACCCAGGCGGTTGCGCCTGTCGCATCGATGTCGAGTCCCGTGGGGGTTGCCCCCACCGCGACGGTCGCGACCAACGCACGCGTCGTGAGATTGACGATCGACACCGTGCTGCTCGACTCATTCCCGATCACCACGGTCTCGCCGTTGGGCGTCAGCGCCCAGCTCTGTGGCGCCACGCCGAGCTTGATGGGAGCGCCCGAAACATGGGTTGCCACGTCGACAGGGATCAGCTCGCCCGGCTTGCTGTTGGCTCCTTGCTCGATGACCCACGCGATCGTTCCGTCCTTGCTGAAGAAGGCGTACGCCGCGGGCTCGGATCCGACGGCGACCGGCGAGCCGGTCCCGGTCGCCGGGTTGTAGAAGTAGATGAGGCCCGGCTGCCCGGGGCTCGTGTCCACGCCGACGATGGCTCCGGACGTCGTCGGCGATGGCACGTAGAAGTCCACTCCCTGCGTCAGGGTCTGCGCCGGCTCCGCGGTGTCCGTGGTCGTGTTGATGGGGATCACGGTTCCCCCGAGGTTGTCGGTGACGTAGAGCGTCGACCCGTCGGCTGAGACCTCCTCGTCCACTGGGAGCTTCCCGACCGGGATCGCTGCCCCAACCCTCCCGGTGACGAGATTCACCGGAACGACGTCGCCGTGCGAGGTGTCGAGCAGGAACGCCTTGGATCGATCGGGCGTCGAGATGATCGCCTCAGGCGATCCGGGGATCTTCACCATCCTGTTGGTCCCATCGCCGGCGAGGGACTCGAGCGCGAGTTGTGCCGGACCTGAATGCACCACGGCGACGGTCGACGGGAGCGGCGAACTGAGCGGGACGGCCGCCTGGCTGCCCCGGCTCATGAAGTAGATGCCACCGCCGGCGATGAGCACGACCAGCACCGCAGCCACGAGGATCGCGGTCATGGGACTGCGCGGCTTGCTGGTGCCGGCCGTGAGCGGCGTGGCTCCGGGCGGGAGCAGTGGCGGCGGCTCGGGGGCCGGGGCGAACGCAAGGGGATTCGGCGGCGCGTCCAGAGGAGGCGGTGGCGGCGGTGGCGCCGGTGCCGGTGCCGCATCCCAGTCGGGCACGACGGAATCGCGAACCCGGATCTGCCATCCCGCGCCGGGATCGTAATCGGGCTGTCCGGGCGCCTTACCTTCGTCCGCCATGGTGCCCGAGGCTAGCGGAGCCCCGAAGCCACCGATCAGCGATGTTCAGATCGTTGCAGCCTCGTATCGAGGCGGCCGGATCTCAGCCCTGCGGAGGAGGCGGCGGGGCCGCCGTGGCCGGCGGCGGCGCAACCGGGGGAGCCGGCGTGAACGAGACCGTGGGGGCCTGCCGCTCGGCGTCTGCGACCTGGAAGAACGCGAAGGGCTGGAAGTGCATGATCTGCCCGTAGATGTTCGTCGGGAACGTCTGCAGCGCGGTGTTGAAATCGCGGACGTTGCCGTTGTAGAAGCGCCGCGAGAACTCCACCTTGTCCTCGGTGGTGGTCAGCTGTTCCTGGAGGTTCAGGAAGAGCTCGGACGCCTTGAGCTGCGGATAGTTCTCGGCAACGGCGAGGAGTTGCCGGGTGGATCCGGTCAGCGCGTCCTCGGCACCGGCCATCGCAGAAGGGTCTCCAGTCTTCGAGGCGGCGAGCGCGTTGGTCCGGGCGGCGGTCACTGCCTCGAACACACCCCGCTCGTGCGCGGCGTAGCCCTGCACGGTGTTCACGAGGTTGGGGATGAGGTCGTAGCGCCGCTTTAGCTCGACATCGATGTCGGACCACGCTTCCTGGGTTCGCGTCCGCAGCCGGATAAGACGGTTGAACCGGTACGCGACGTACAGGACGATGAGCACGATGACGATGAGCACGATCACGAGGACAGTCATGACTTCAGTGTCTCACTCCTCGCGCAACATCGCTTCGGGGACGCTCACCACGCGGTACGGCATGTCGGTGATGTCGTAGTAGCGGATCGGCTTCTTGAGGCGTTTCGCGATGCCGATCTGCACCTTCACACCAAGCGACGGGTTGCCGAAGACCCACATCTGATCGCAGCGCACGATGAGGTTGTTGAACGCTTCGCGCACGACATCCTTCGGCACCGTGTGCACGAGGTAGTAGTCGAACAGCATGAACGGAACGATCGGCACCTGACCTTCATCGAGGACGAACTTGGTGATGTGCTGACGCCAGTAGAAATTGCGGTTGCTCAGCGCGCAGTAGATGAGCTGTTTCGGCCGGCGGAGTGCGCGCTCGGCCTGCTCCGCAGGACTCGCCTTCGGCGTGGGCGCGAAGATGCGTTCGAGAATATCCTCGGCGTTCTTGACGGCTGGTTCAGCAGGCGACGCGGCCTCGTCGCGAATCAGCGGTGTGCTCTCACGACGCCGAGTACCACGTTGGCGCAACCTTTCTCCCCGTCACAGCAAAAGCGTGCGAGTGCCGATAATAGCATCGAAAATCGCCCTCGAAAGCAGGCGGCAGCAGCGCCGGGTTCAGTCGCGGGGATCGGCCCAGTCGATCATCTCGTGCAACCGCACGAGTGCTTGGTCCAGCAGGGCAATGCGAGCGGGATCATTGAGCCAGCGGCTCTGCCCCGATGGATGTGGCAGGGGAACGAGAATCGGCGTCGCATCAGGCGGCGACGAAATGCGCTCCCCGCCTTGGGTGAAGGCCCCGCCGATCACGTTGTCGAGACGCTGTCCGGGGAGAAATCGTTCGAGTGCCAGTGATCCGATCGGGATGATGACGCGCGGGCGAAGCAGCGCGAGCACGCCATCGAGCCACGGCGCGCAGAGCGCGACCTCCGCCGCGCTCGGACGCCTGTCGCCGGCGCCGTCGGGCCGGCGTCCTGGAAAGCACGTCGACATCGCTGTCATGTAGATGCGAGCCCGCACCTCGTCCTCGTCGCTGAAACCCGCACGGATCAGCCAGCGCATCAGCTGACGTCCTGAGCGGCCGGCGAATGGCCTGCTCTGATCCTGCTCGACCGGTCCGGGCGCCTGTCCGACGAGCATGATGCGTTGGCCCGCGTGACCGCTGAACACCGGGTGCGCCCGCTCGATGTAGCCCCGCTCCTCGCAGCGAGTGCATGCGTGCTGCGCACGCTGGAGCGACGGCAGCGAGCGCCACGGGGCCGTTCGTTCAGGCATGACCAAGCGACTCTCGACTCGCCGAACTAGCGTCGCAGTTGCCGAGGCGATATCATCTCAGCACCGCTCGTCCTCACTCCGTCACAGTTGAGCGGCCGTCGTGGTCAGCCGTCGTACTACGAGGCTCCATGTCCGACGAGTCTTCTCGCTCCGCCCGGCCATATGGCCAGCGACGAAATGATGGCGCACCCGTCTGGTGGGCGGCGTTGGACCGAACAGACCTTCCAGATAATGAGGTCGAGCCGTCGGCGCAGCGACGCTGGTACGAGGAAGCCGAACAGGTGCATCCTCAGATGCAGGACGCCGGTCACGCGCAGCCGGCGCCGGCACACCGCCGGGGATGGCTTCTCTGGCTTGTCGTGGCGCTGGGGGCCGCCGTGATCCTCGGCCTGGAGCGACTGGCGGATCCGGATGACACGGTGTTGATCGTGACGCTCCTGATCTGCGTCCCCGTCGCGCTGGCCGCCGGGGTCACGATCTTCATCGCTCGGCGGAGCAGCTGACCTCGCCGGTCCCGGGCCTGGAAACGTCGTGAGCGACGACCTGCCGCGTCGAAAGGATCGTTCTCGGCGACAGCGACGACCGCACCTCGATCCGATCCCTGGGCTCGCGCTTCCCGCGGGTGACGACGAAGCCGCAGCGCCGTCGCTGCGCGCGCGATTCGAGGCTGCAATGGCCCCTGGCCCAGCGGACGGCGTGGCGGCGAAGGATGTCGAGATCGCCCGCACGCTCGCCGAGGCGCCGATCGAGCGCATCGCCGAGGTTGTCTACGGGAGCAACGGCGTGTTCCTGATCGAGCTCGACGCGCCGGATCCTGCGGTGCCCACCGAGCCGCTGCGCGCGGTGTACAAGCCGGTCCGCGGCGAGCGCCCGCTCTGGGACTTCCCCCGCAGGACCCTGTATCTGCGCGAGGTGGCCGCGTACACCGTCGATGCCGCGCTCGGCCTGCACCGGGTGCCGGTCACCGTGCTTCGCGACGGACCGCTCGGACCAGGTTCCGTGCAGCGCTTCGTCCACGTCATCGACGAGCAGCTGACCCCCGAACGCGCCGCGAAGCTCGAGTCGACACTTCGCGCCGTGGCCGTCCTCGATGTGCTCATCAACAACGCCGACCGCAAGCGCACGCACCTCCTCGTGGTCGACGGCCCCGACGTGCAGGCGATCGACAACGCCCTGAGCTTTCTCCCCTATCCGCGCCAGCGAACAGCGCTCATCGCGCTCGGCGGATCAGCGCTGCCGGCCAAGCTGGCCCGGCGCGTCCAGGATCTCAACGGCGACAAAACTCGGATGGCAGCGCTGCTCACGCGGCTCGGGCGCCTGCTGAACGCCTCCGAGGTTGAGGCCTTCGGCCACCGCGTCGCCGAGCTGGCGGAGGATCCGACCTACCCGGTCCTCGACGACTGGGACGGCAGGCCGTTCGAGTGGTGGTGAGGCGACCCGCCGGATCCGGCGGGCCGCCTTGAGGGGGAGGGAAACGGACGCCTAGCCCGTCGTGCTCGACGAGCCGCCCATATTCGGGCACATGGTCGTCGACGGCGTCTTGGTCGACGGAGTGGTCGTCGACGGCGTCGCTGTGCTCGCCGTGAGCGTTGCGGCGCTGCTCGACGCCGTGGTCGTTGTGGCAGCGTGGGCGATCACGAAGCTGCCCACTCCCGTTCCGGCGAGCAGGCCGACCGAGAGCAGCGCCGTCGCCGCGATTTTGCGAAGCCCCGTGCGGCGCCTGACCGGCTCTTCCGGGGGCGGGGGCGGTGGGATGAGTTGGTCGCCGTCCATGGTGTGTACCTCCTTGGTGGACTGACGTTTGACGTTGTTCAGCGTCGCGCCCGCCCATCGGAACGCCGTGGGCGTGTCCTGGGAGATTGCTCAGAGTTATGAACGGGGCCTGCTTGGCTACCCTCATCACGTGCATCCGCGGCGGTCCCACCGATGAGCTTCCTGCTCAGTCACGCCGGCGACGCGCTGCGCCTGGCGTTCGAGATGTTCTGGACCGTGCTGTGGCCGCTGGCGCTCGGCTTCCTGCTCTCGGCATGCGTCGAGACGTTCGTGTCCAAGCAATCGATCTCACGGGTGCTGGGGCGAGACGGTGTCCGTTCGGCGACCCTCGCGACGGCATTCGGCGCGGCGTCGTCGTCGTGCTCGTACGCCGCAGTCGCCGTCGCCCGGACGCTGTTTCGCAAGGGCGCGACGCTGCCCAACGCGATCATCTTCGAGTTCGCCTCGACGAATCTCGTGTTCGAGCTCGGGCTTGCGCTCTTGATCCTGCTCGGCTGGCAATTCGTCGCCGCGGAGTTCGTGGGCGGGCTGGTCATGGTGGTGCTGCTTGCGATCGTCTTCCGCCTGACGCTGTCACCCCGGCTCACGGACGCCGCGCGGACGCAGGCGGATCGGGGACTGCTCGGGAAGATGGAAGGCCACGGCGCGATGGACATGTCGGTGACGGACGGTCCGCTGCTCGCGCGCCTGACGTCGCCGCGCGCGCTGACGTCGGTGAGCCACTCCTTCTTCATGAACGTATACGGACTCTGGTGGGATCTGCTCCTCGGCTTTCTCATCGCCGGCGCCATCGGTGCCTGGGTGCCGGAAACGGTCTGGGCGCATCTGTTTTTCAGCGGGCACGGAGTCCTGCCGGCGGTCTCGAGCGCGCTGATCGGTCCGCTCGTCGCGCTCCTGAGCTACGTGTGCTCGGTGGGCAACGTGCCGCTCGCCGCAGTGCTGTGGCACAACGGCATCGGCTTCGGTGGCGCCGTCGCGTTCGTGTTCGGCGACCTCCTCATCATTCCGATTCTCAACATCTATCGGAAGTACTACGGCGGACGCGTTGCCGTCTATCTCTTCGTGGTGTCATACCTGACGATGGCCGTCGCCGGACTCCTCGTTGGCGCGGTCTTCACGGCACTCAGCTGGGTGCCGGTCAATCGCAACGTCGCGGTGTTCGCCTCGACCGTCTCATGGGACGCGACGACGTTCTGCAACATCGCGGCACTCGCGGTCATCGCCTTGCTGCTGCTGCGATTTCTGCGCACCGGCGGCATCGAGATGCTGCGCATGATGGAGATGCCCGCGGAACAGATGGAGCATCACCATCACGGCTCGAGTGTTCCCCACGAGCCGGTTGCGGGCTCCTGAAAACTGTCACTGCCGGCAAGCGCCGTCAGTGAGCGCGGCGGCAACTCCCCGATGGCCGCGTACAGAGTCACGAGGCGTTGCGCAGCAGCCGTGCGCTCGGACGCGGATGCAGTCAGCCCACCCCGTGACTGCACGAGCCGCTCGGCGGCCGCGCGCACTGCGTTGCGGTTGAGCCGGCCGCCCATTTGCTCCGGCTCGTAGACCGGCAACTTGCAACGCGACTTGGTCTTCGGGCGGCCGGAAGCGTTGTCATCGATGAGGCAAGCACTGCAGTATTCGGCCGCAGTGGCATAGCTCGCCTTGCTCACCTCCGACCATGGGCGGTCGCTGACATCGGTCACTGCACTGCCCATCTCATCAGTCAAAGTGTTGAATCGCCAGACGCCCGTATCGCGGACGACCGGCCTGACAACAACAGACTCCGCGATGATGCACGCCGTCGGGCGCCCACCCAGAATCCGGAGGAAGCCATTCGAATGACGGATCGACAAACGACTGCAAGCCCATCCGAACCGGGATCCGATCATCAGCCGGTCGCTTACGTGGTCTCGATGGTCGAAGGGTTCCTCGACGAAGCGACTATCAGGCGGTACGGAGCACTGACACGCCCGGCCATGCAGCAGTACGGCGGCCATTTCGTCGTTTCGAACGTCGAGCCGCTCGTTGTCGAAGGCGAGACACCATCGCGCCGGGTGTCGATGATCGAATTCCCGTCGATGGAACTCGCGAGGGCCTGGTACGACTCGCCCGAGTACGCAGAGGCTCGAGCCCTCACACCGGCTGCCTTCGAAGGGCGTCTGATGCTCTTCGTAGCGGGGGTCTAGGTAGTTCTACGCGCGGGTGCGCACGAGATCTGAAGTGGTACGCCCGGAGGGACTTGAACCCCCGCACCCGGCTCCGGAGGCCGGCGCTCTATCCAACTGAGCTACGGGCGCCCGTCGCGGCTGGCCGGGACAACCGTGGCCAGTATACGGCTCAGTCCGGATCGTCCTCGGCGGCGAACATCAGGCTGTCCTGGACCTCGTAGAGCGCGTCCATCCATTCCGAGATCATCAATTCCTGCGGCGCACGACCCACGAGATGGGTGTCGTTGCTCACAAGCGCGACGGCCCGCCCCACGAGCTCGTAGGGGACCTCCACCTCGTCCGCGAGGTTGAGCTTCTCGAACTGATCGATCAACTCGTCGATGTAACGGATCTTCTGACGGCGCGCGTTGCGTGCCTCGCGAAGCGAAGTCCAGCGAGCTTCAAGCTCGCCGATCTCGACGCAAGTCTCCTGAATCATTGGATTACCACCCTCGCAACCTCTACCCCTGTAATAACTTCCATCCTATGTCGCAGGATCGTGACGGTCAACAAGCACGTTTTCCGGATCTCCGCCTGATGCGGGTGGCGAGGACCGCCAGCACCCAGGAGGTGGTGCTCCGCGCCGCCCGTGAAGGCGCCGGCGAAGGATTCGCGTGCCTGGCGGCGGAGCAGACGGCAGGACGTGGGCGCCAGGGACGCGTCTGGGTCGCACCTGCCGGTTCGGCGATGCTGGCGTCCGTGCTGCTGCGCCGCTCCCCCGCCGTGGCGGCGGGCGTTCCGTTCGCCGCGGGGCTGGCGCTCGTCGACGTTCTCGCGTCTGTCTACGGCGTCATGGCAGGCTTGAAGTGGCCCAACGACGTGCTGATTGGCGGCCGCAAGCTGGCGGGGATCCTGTGCGAGGTTGAGCCGGCGACATCCACCTCAGAACTCGTGGCCGTCGCGCTCGGCGTCGGCGTGAACCTCACGGTCGACAGCTTTCCCGACGACTTTGCTGCCGTGAGCCTGCATACGCTGGTACCAACGCCGCCCGAGGCGGAATCACTTCTCACGGGATGGGGACGCGCATTGGCCATCCGCATCGAAGCCCTGGAACAAGGCGGCATCGCCGCGCTGCTCCGAGACTGGCGCCGTTGCGCGGTCGGCCTCGGCGGGCCAGTCACCGTTCATGCGCGCACCGAAACGATGCATGGCATAGCAGTCGATGTCGGCGACGACGGCTCGTTGCTCGTCGAAGCATCGGGCCGGATACATCGCTTCCTTGCTGCGGACGTGCACCTCGGCACCGATCCAACCTGACCAGCGCCGGAACCACGCGTACGCTGACGTTGCAGCGCGGTGGTCGCTAGGTCGCGGGAGAAGGCGTGGCCGACGCTGAGGGCGAGGCGCCCGCGGCGGTGGCCGACGCTGAAGGCGAGGCGCCCGAAGCGCCGGCCGGAGCGGCGGATCCGGTGACGTGGATCACGCCTTTCATGTTCGGCGCGTGGATGACACAGATGTAGTTGTACGTCCCGGGCTGCGTGAACTTGACTTCCCAGGTGGCGCCTGGCGCGAACGTCGCGTCAGTCAGGCACGAATCATTGTTGTCCTGGAACGTGACCGTGTGCACCTGGGAGCCGGTGTTCTGGAACTCGACCACCTGGCCGACAACCGCGGCCGTTGAATCGGGCACGAAGACGTCATTGTCAGTCGCGGCAATCATCGTGGGGCTGCCGGTGCCGGTCATGGTCACGGCGGCTGAGCCGTTGCACGGCACGTTTCCTCCTCCGCCCGAGCTCCCCGGGGTGCCGTTGCCACAGGCAAACAATCCGATCGCGACACACACTCCGAGGCCGGCTGCAAGAGTGCGGAGGTGAGTGAATCGCATGTTCACCGGCATGTTAAAGGATGGGTCCACCGGTGCGGCTTCGCGTTCAATGGAGCGCCTCCGCGATGCGATCGGCGGCGAGTTCCTCGTCCTTTCCGGGGTCCGAGAAGAGGCGCATGAAGACCACGATGATCGCGATGAAGTACACGATGTTCCCGACGCCGAGCATGATCACGCCGCCGTACTGCTGGTCCGTGAGCGCCGAGATGCCCCAGAGGCGCGGCGCCTGCACATAGAAGCTGTACAGCGGCGCCGGCGCCAGCGCGAAGATGATGCCGAGAACCGTCGGCGGGATCCCGGCGATGCTCAGCGCGGCGATTTTCGTGAGCGGGCTCACCGTGACCGTACGGGCATCGCGAATCGGGTCCACGACCGGCCACCAGACGATGATCCCCACGCCGATGAAGCTGAGATGCTCGACGATGTGCACGGGCACCACTCGAAGTGTCGTGTCGTACAGCGAGGGGATGTGCCAGAGCAGCAGCACCGCGTTGAAGATGATCACCGCGGGCCACGGACGTGTGATTGCCCACCACACCGTCCGGATGGTGGTGTGCCGGTCGCGCGGCGACGGCCGGGCTCCCGCGATCCCGAGGAGGATCAGCGGCGGCGCGACCATCATCAGCAACATGTGCTGGACCATGTGCGCCGAGAACAGGTAGTAGTCGCCGGCGTAGTCGATCGGCGATTCCAGCGCGATGAAGGTGATCAGCAGCCCGGTGAAGAAGAACACCGGCCGCCAGCGCTGATGGCGGAACCACGGGGTGACGTCGTCGTCGGGGCCGATCGTGCCGCGACGGATGGCGATGATATATGCGGCCGCCACCGCGACCAGGCCGCAGATGACGGTGGGATCCCACGTCCAGTCGCCGAACCCCAGGTGTGCCGTCAGTGGCCTCCGTCCTCCGGGAGTTCCAGGTACTCGGCCCTCGCCCCGCGCGCCCAGAAGACGCACGTGACGATGAGATAGATCAGGCCGATCCCCCACATCAGCGGGCCGACGTCCGCCCGGATATCCGTGAGGAAGCCCGTCAGCGTGATTGCGAGCGCGAGTGCGAGATTGATCGGCACCGCACTCGGCGGCGGCAGATGCGGGTGCTCGTGCGCGGTCTCGTCCGAATCGTGCGTCGCGGTTGCGACCGTGTCATCGCTCACGGCTGCGTCCTCATTTGGTCACCGCCAGGAAGATGGCGGCCCAGACGAACGCGGCGCCCATGAGGATGAGCAACATGATGAACATGGCGACGCCCATTCGCATGTTCTTTCGGGCGAGCTTCCGGTTCACGTCGCGTCCTCCTCAGAGCCCTGTCACGCGGTCGACCGCCATGATCGCGAAGAGCAGAGCCAAGTAGATCATTGAATGGTAGAAGAGCCGGCGTGCCGAGCGCGCTGACGGCCGCCGCGCGGCCACCACGGCATCGGTCAGCAGGACTCCATCGAGCACTGCGGCACCGGCAGCGTAGATCGCTCCGAACGACTGGGTGAGGATCGGCAGGACGGTCACCAGGCTGAGCACGACCGTGTAGAGCACGATCTGGTAGCGGGTCTGGCGGTCGCCCTGGACGACCGGCATCATCGGAACGCCGGCGCGAGCGTAGTCGCCCTTGAGGAGCAGCGAAAGCGCCCAGAAGTGCGGCGGGGTCCAGTAGAAGACCACTGCAAACAGGAAGACCGCGGTGATGTTCAAGCTGCCCGTCACCGCCGCCCATCCGACGAGCGGCGGGATCGCTCCCGCGGCGCCGCCGATGACGATGTTCTGCATCGACGAGCGTTTGAGCCACATCGTGTAGACGAAGACGTAGAACAGCAGGGCGAGCAGCGCCAGGCTCGCAGAGAGGACGTTGACGGTGGTGGCCAGGAGCGCGAACGACGCGACACCGAGCCCGACCCCGAAAGCAAGTGCCTGCCGCGGCTCGATGCGACCGGCCGGCAGCGGGCGCGACTTCGTGCGCCCCATGTCCTGGTCGATGTCGCGGTCGAACCAGCAGTTGATCGCATTGGCGCCGGCGGCGGCGAGCCAGCCACCCGCAACCGTGAGCAGCACCAGTCGCCAGCCGGGCCACCCGCGATCAGCGATCACCATCGCGGCAACAGCCGTCACCTCGAGCAGCACGATCACCCGCGGCTTGGTGAGCGCCAGGTAGTCGCGGGCGACGTCGGAGGTGCGCCGGCGCGGGAGCGCCTCGAAGCTGACCGCGACGGTCACGACTGCGCCACCTGCGCGCGGGGCATGACCGGGTCAGAGGGCGGTGTTGCGGCATGCGCCGTCGACGTCTCGCCGACGACCTGGAGCGCAAGGAGCGCCACCGTGACGACTGCGCCCCAGAGGAGCGAGGCCAGCGCGATGTGCAGCGCGCTCAGCCCTGCCGGGAGGTTGAAGATCGCATCGAGAGCGCCGGCGGCAACCTGGAGCACGAGCAGCACGTTGACCGCCATCACGGCGATGCCTACCACCCGATCTCCATGGCGGCGCTTGCGGATCATCGCCATCAGGCCGCCGAGCATCAGCACGACCACGCCTGCGATGACGCGGTGGGCGACGTTGATCGTGGCCGACTGCGTTGTGGGAATGGAGAACCCGCTGCCGCAGAGCGGCCAGCTGCTGCACCCACCGGTCGAGTTCGTGGCCACAAGGAATGCGCCGCTCAGCGCGACGACATACGTCGCCACGACCGCGATCACCACCGGGACCTTCACAGCAGCGTTGGCTGCAGCACCGAGCCCGGGCGACTGTCTCGCGGTGCCAACCGTGGTTGCAACCACCGCGACATAGATGAGCACCGCGAAGAGGAGCAGCGCGTTGGCGAGGTGCAACATCACGACGCCACCCGGAAGATTGGTCTCGACGGTGATCGCACCGAGCGCAATCTGGACGACGAAGAGTCCGGCCGCGATGCTGGAGCCGACAAGAATCTTGCGCTGGTGGCGGTGCCACACCCACGTCGCGACGGTGAGGACGATCACGAGGATCGTGCAGATCGACGCGAGCCAGCGATGCGTGAACTCGATGAGCGTGTTGAGCTGCCACGCGGGGAGCAGCGATCCGTGACACAACGGCCACTGGTCGCTCGTGCCGCAGCCGTTGCCGCTGCCAGTGACGCGGACGATGCCGCCCCAGATGATCAGCAGGTACGTGATCACCGCCGTCCACACCGCAAGGCGGCGGAAACCGACCGACGGCCGCGAGCTCACCGTGCCACCCGCCCTACGCGGGCGCTCCCGACGCTGCTGCAGCGGCCGCTGCCTTCTTGCGTGCGATCCGCGCGTCGCGCACCGGCCGGAGACTCATCACCTCGGGTTCCTCGTCGAAGTTCCATGCCGGTGGCGGTGACGATGTCGCCCACTCGAGGGTGTTGCCCTCCCATGGATCGTCCGGTGCCGTCTTCGGCGCGCGCATGCTGATGACGAAGTTGATCATGAACACCGTGACCGAGATTGCGATCACGAATGCACCGAAGGTGATCAGCGAGTTGAGGTCGCCCCAGCCGCGGTTGTCGAGGTAGGTGGCGATGCGTCGCGGCATCCCGAGCAGCCCGAGTGCATGCATCGGGAGGAACGTCAGGTTGATGCCGATGATCATCAACCAGAAGTGCAGCTTCCCCAGTTTCTCATTGAGAAAGCGGCCGGTCACTTTCGGGAACCAGTAATAGAACGCGGCAAACACGCCCATGACACTGCCGCCGAACAGCACATAGTGAATATGCGCCACGACCCAGTACGTGCCGTGCACAAGACGGTCGACAGCGAGACTGCCGAGATAGACGCCATCGATGCCGCCTATCAGGAACATCAATATGAAGCCGCACGCAAAGAGCATGGGCGTGTCGTATTTGATGCTGCCACCCCACATCGTGGCAAGCCAGCTGAAAATCTTCACCCCGGTCGGCACACCGATGACCATGGTGGTGAACGCGAAGAACGTCTGCACGACGAGCGGGAGCCCGGTCACGAACATGTGGTGCACGAACACGATGAATCCGAGCACGGCAATGGCCGCGATGGATGCCGCCATCGCCTTGTACCCAAAGATCGGTTTTCGGCTGAACACCGGGACGATCTCGCTGATGATCCCGAACGCGGGCAGGATCATGATGTACACCGCCGGATGTGAGTAGAACCAGAAGACGAACTGGTACAGCAGGGCGCTCCCACCGTTGACCGGGTCGAAGAAGTTGGTGCCGATCTGGCGGTCGAGCAGGTTCATCGCGAGCCCGGACGCGAGGAACGGCGATGCGAGCACGACGAGCGCAGCGGTGATCTCCTGCGCCCACACAAACAGCGGGAGGCGACCCCACGTCATGCCTTTGGCGCGCATGTTGTGAATGGTCGCCAGGAAGTTGATGCCACCGAGCATCGATGAGATGCCGACAAGATGGAGGCCGATGATCCACAGGTCCTGGCCCATGCTGCAGCTGTAGTGGCTGCCCGTCAGCGGGACGTAGCCCGTCCACCCCGCATCACCAGGACCACCCGGGCAGAGCAGGCCCGCGTGCGTGGTTGCCGGGACCAGGAAGCCCGAGTACATCACGATGCCGCCCAGCGGGATCAGCCAGAAGGACAGCGCGTTGATGCGCGGAAACGCCATGTCGCGCGCGCCGATCATCAGCGGGACCATGTAATTGCCGAAGCCGGCCCACACCGGGATGATCCAGAGGAAGATCATCGTCGTCCCGTGCATCGTGAAAATCTGGTTGTACTGCTCGGGCGTCAGAAACGTGTTCTGTGGCTCGGCGAGCTGGATCCGGATCAGCAGCGCCATCACGCCGCCGATCAGGAAGAAGAAGAAGGTCGTGAACAGGTACATGATCGCGATCTTCTTGTGGTCGACCGTGGTCAACCATCCGAGGATTCCCTTCGACTTGTCGACGCGCGCGAAGCGAGCCCGTGGAAGCGTCGCGTCCATGACCGCCATCAGGATCCTCCGAGGGTGCAGGCTTTGCTCTTCCCGTCGATCGTGCCGCTGGGATTACCGAACACGCAGGACTGGAACTGATTCGAGGGCAACGCGATGACCATGAACGTCATCGTTGCGTGGCCGACGCCGCACAGCTCCGTGCACTGCCCGTAGTACGTGCCCTGCCGCGCCTCGATTGGCGCCGTGTTGACATCACCCGGGATGGCGTTCATCTGCTGGCCGAGCGCCGGCGCGAAGAAGCTGTGATTGACACCACAGCCCTCGTCCGAGATCGCCTGCGCGAGCGAGCTCCCCGAAGGAATCGCCGGACTGGCGTTGCAGGGCGGATCAGTCGAGATGACATCGAGTCCGACGTCGGTGTTCGCCGGAAGGTAGAGCACGCCGTAGCTGCGGATGCGCGTTCCGCTGGTGGTGGCGCCATAGTCGAACGTCCAGCTGAACTGCTGACCGATCACCGTGACCGTGTACGCCGAGTCGCTGGCGATGTTGTTGATGAACGGCATGTTCGCCGCAGTCAGTCCGAAGAGCGAGAGAAACGTCGCCAGGGGGACGAGCGTCCACGCGATTTCGAGCCTCGTGTTGCCGTGGAACTGCGGTGGATCGTCATCGTCGCTGCGGCGGCGGAATTTCACGAATGCGTAGAGCAGCAGGGCGGTGACGATGACGCCAAGCACCACGGACGCCCAGAACACGTAGGTATAGACGTTGAGGGCTCGATCGGCGATCGTGCCGCCGTCGCCGAAAGCACCGGCATTGTTAACGCAACAGTCTGCGAGCAGATTCATCGGCAGCGCAGGATGATCGCATAGCGGCGTTCAGACGGGCAATCCGCGCCCCGTCGAGCCATCCGGGGCAGCTGCCTGATCATCGCTGCCATATCTTGGTCTTGGTCTTGATCTGGCGTTTCACCAGCTCGGTGATGTCGGTGTTGATGAGTGCCGAGTTGCCCCACGGACCGCGATTTCCCGGGGGCACCGACGGGTCGGGCAGCACCTCGCCGGTCGCCGCGGATCGCTGGCGGCGGCGCAGCCTCGCGAAAATCGATTTGGGGGCCTCGGAGCTCACAGTCGGAACACCTTGCGCTGCGCTGCGCGCTCCAGGTCGCCGGCCGCCATGGCAACCGCACTCTGGTAGGCATCGATGACCGAGCTTGCCCAGATGAACAGCCCGGCGAGAAACAGACCAAGGAAGAGAAAGACCGAGACAAGCGCGATGAGCAGGAAGAGTGCGCCCGAGTGGTGCGTCAGGAGCGTGTGGCCGATGCTCTGGCCCGCCATGATCAAGAGAACGGCGGGACCGATCGTGAACAGGGTCCAGGCGAAGTAATACAGCGCTTTGCGCGGGTACCAGACGTACAGCTGGCCGAGACCGGGGATGATTGACAACCCGGCGGCAACGCCTGGATTGGGGCGGCGCAGAGGGGTGACCCCTCCCGCCTCAGATGCCATCACCGGCGCGGCGACACGTCCAGAGGGCGCGGCCGCCCAGCAAAGCAATCCCAGTCATCGGCCGACGAACGCCCGATAGAGGTAGTACGCGGCGAGCAGCAGCGTTCCGAAGGCCCAGATGGCGACGAACAGGACGTCGCCCCAGCCGGCCTCGCCGGGGTACAGCTCCGCAAGCAGTGGGAGAGGCATCTGCTCAGTGCGCCTTGAAGTTCTCGAGGAGGAACTCCCCGTAGATGAGGACGAACGTGAAGACGAGCAGTCCGAAGAAGACGACAAGCGTTCCGATCAAGTCGCGTGCGAACGTGCTGCGGCGCTTCATTGCATCGTGCTCATGGGAGAGTGCTGTAGTCCTCCCAGTGGCGGATGAACTGGATGAGGATGTTGATCTGCGTCTGCGTCAGAACGGGTGACGTATTGAGCACCGCGCCAGGACCCGGCGGGTTTGCCGCCTCGTTGTAGTCGCTGGCGATCCCGCCCCAGTTGGGCATGATGCTGCCGTAGTGCTCGAAGTCGGTGAAGCCGTATTCGATGCAGCGGTAGTAGTAGTCCTCGTTGAAGTACCCGAGCCGGTCCTGGTTGTTGAGGGGCGGCCCTGCGCCGCCTTCACCCTGCCCGCCGTGACAGCGCGCGCAGTTGGCGTAGTAGAGCTGGGCTCCCTCGGTGAACGTGTACTCGGGATTGATGATCAGGTTCTGGTGGGCGTCCGTCTCGTCAAGCCCGAGACGGTTGCCGTTGTGGCAGACGATGCAGCCGATCTGGTCGATGCCCAGTTCGCCGGTTGGCGTGCCTGACACATCGCCGTAATCCGTCGCGGGATCCAGGAACGACGGCAGAGGACCCGGCTGCTCCACAGTCACGGGTGCCGCCGTCGGCGCGCCTGGCGGTGTGTACGGCGTGTACGTGAAGGACGTGAATCCATCCGGCCCATACGTGTCGTAGCTCATCGACGGCGGGTAGTTGCTGCCGGTGAGGCTCACGTACGCCGGATGGATGCCGGTGAGGTGGTACTCCTTCGCAAGCGCCAGGGCATTCGGCTCGTACTTGAAGAAGTCCGCGCTGAGGCGCTGTGCCGCCTCCACCGGGCCGATGGTGCCGATATCGGGAACGTGGCACGAGATGCATCGCTCGACGCGGTACGTGTCACCCTCGATGGTGGCCTGAGGGAAGCTCGGAAACAGCTGCTGGACCTGGACGTTGAAGTCCGAGTTCGGGTAGTCCTTCAAGTACTGCTGCTGAATGGCGATGTAGGTCCGGCTGCTCGAGTCCTTGAATGCTGCCCATGCCACCAGACCGAGGAGAACAACGCTCAGGCCGACAAAGATGATCCTGGTTCTCATACGGGCGAGCTCAGTCCCGGATGGCCGAGGATCAGGGTCCAGTCCCAGTTGAACGCCTCACCGCGGAAGAACTCGCCGATGACGACGAAGGCCACCGCGAGGCAGACGTAGATGGTGAAGAGCACGATCGCCACCTTGCGGTCCTGCGGCCGGCGGCTCGGGTTGCGGTCGAGGTACGGGGTCAGGATCATGAAGATGATCACGAAGCTCGGGAATGCAACCCCGGCCATGATCGGTGGGAAGCGCTCGAGCAACTCCTGCAGGCCGACGAAGTACCACGGCGCCTTGGCGGGGTTCGGGGTGATCGAGGTGTTGGCGCGCTGCAGCAACGGCGCGTTGACCTGGATCGACACGAGCAGCAGGAAGCAGAAGGCCGCCAGCCCGGCGAGAAACTCGCGCCACACCAGGTAGGGAAACGTGACCACGGTCTCCTCGTCCTCACGACGACGGATGACCAGTGGCGTGCTCGCCAGCTCAGGCCCCGAAACGGGTACCTGCGGACGCGGTGTGACGGCACCGCGCGGGTCGCGTCCTCCCTCGACGACAGTTGCCATCAGAGGCCTCCTGTGAACCCGTCTTTACGGACGCGCCAGAAGTGTACGACCATCAGCAGGAAGCCGATCAGGGGTAAGGCGATCACATGTAAGACGTAGAAACGAATCAGAGCACCTTGTGCTACCTGGTCGCCACCGAGCAGGAGGTATCGGGTGTAAGGCCCCACGATGGGGGCGTACTTCGCCATGTTGGTGCCGACCGTGATCGCCCAGATGGCGAGCTGGTCCCACGGAAGGAGGTAACCGGAGAACGAGAGCAGCAGTGTGATCAGGAGCAGGAAGGTGCCGATGACCCAGTTGAACTCCCGCGGCGGCTTGTATGCGCCCTGATAGAAGACGCGCGCCATGTGCAGCCAGACGGTGATGACCATCGCGTGGGCAGCCCACCGATGCATGTTCCGGATGATGTCCCCGAAGACGGCGACGAACTGCAGATCCTTGACGTTCTGGTACGCCGTATCCACCGAGGGGATGTAATAGAACATGAGGAAGAGGCCGGTGATCGTCAGCAGGATGAACAGGAAGAACGAGAGGCCACCGAGGCACAGCGTGTAGGAGACGCGAACGGCTGACTTCTTGACCCGGACCGGATGGATGTGCAGGAAGAAGTTGGTCAGCGCGGTGCGGGCTGCGACCTTGTCGTTGGTCGGCAGCCCATGGCGGAAGACCGAGCCCCAGAGTTGCGCGACAAACGCGCGCACAGGGTTCGCCTGGCCGGGGGTTGCGCTCATCGACCGAGACCCCTCATTCGCGTAGCCCGCCTCCTCATTCAGACCCCGAGAGTCTTGCCGTTACTTTTCTGGCTGCCGACCAGCAGCCGCCATTCTGGGGCAATGTTGTTCCCAGGCCCACGGGTCGCAACGAGCGTCGCCCGGTCGACCGCGAAGAACCCATCCGGGGTGACCTCGATGTTCACCCAGTCCATCGGCCGCGGCGCCGGGCCGTAGAAGTTAGTCGAGTTCGATGAAGTACCGGCTGCCGTGGCACGGGCACGCCCATCCGTTGGGAAGGCGCTGGTTCGATGTGCGCACACCGCGCGCCTCGGCAACCGATGGTGAAACGCCCGAGCCCGTGGTCACGTCCGTGACGTAGTTCGGCGTGCAGCCGAGGTGCGTGCACACCAGGTACACCGCGTAGATGCCGGCGTCATCCAGGACGACGGTGACGCGCTTGTCGGTCTCGGAGAGGACGTTCACCGGAGTGACCGCCTTGCCGCCGACAACGCCGCCGGTGAGCTGGTCGAACGTGAACGACGTCTTGAACAATGCCGGCGCGTTGCCCGACGCCTGGGGGAACATGAACCGGAGCACTTCGATGCCGCCGAAGAGGCTGGCACCCGCCGCGGCGAGGCCACCCATGATCATCAGGAACTGACGTCGCGTCGCCTCGGCGCGAGCACGCATCTTCCCTCGCGGCGATTCGTATGGATTCAGCGCCATGCAGTCCTCACGAGGGGGCCAATTTCTGGGGCAAGTTTAGGGTCTCGCGGCCCGCGAGCCGCCTGACCGGATATCGCTGCGAGCCTCATCCCCGGCTATAGGAGTGGGTTGCTTGCTGGAGGGGTGAGGATGTTGGCGAACACGATCGCCGAAATCATGATCACGACGAATGCCACGATGATGGCGAAGCATCCGAAGTCGGTGCGGAGAGCGACGATGAGGCGTTCCATATCTCGTGTTCGGAGCGTCGGATTGTCAGATTGGCGGAAAGGATACGTCACGGCGGGACCCACGCCGCGTGCCGGGTCGACCGCGCCCGCGGCGGCCGCCGGAGAGTAGCCTTGGAGGCCTGTGAGCGGATGGCGTGAGGTAGAGATCTACGGCACCTTCATCCGGTTGACGGGCGAGCTCGAGGTCATCGGTGCGGAGCGCCTCAGCGACAGCATCAACCGATTCGGTGCATTCCTTCAGGTCAGGAATTCGCGTGCCGAGCCGCTCTCCACCAACTACCCGGTGCTCAGCCGGCTCGAGCCCCGCGTCACCATCGCCAAGTCCGGAGTGATCCTCGTCTCCCCGCTCGAGGAGGTGCCCGACGGCAACTCCGCCATGTGGAGGGAGACCGTCCCCTACGCCGCCTCCATCAACACCTCCGCGATCTCGCTCGTGGGCGACGTCCACCTTTCACCAGGCAACGACCTTCAGGACCACCTCGAGCGCCACCCCGGAGACTTCCTCCCCGTCACGAACCTCTCCGCGCTCTGGATTACCGCGATCACGAACGAAACCCACGCCGTCCAGAGAGCCTTCGCGCTGCTCAACCCCGCATCGATCTTGTCCTTCTCGCTCCGGTAAAGGGCGCCCGCAAACACGTTCGCGCGGTGGTAGGGGCTGCAGGGGGTGGGCGTCACCTTGCTCAGCTTGCCCGCTCCCTCGTTCGCGCAAGCAGATTGTCGCACTCGCTCGGGAGCGGTCAAATTCGCTGGGCGCCGCCCACCCCCTGCAGCCTTACACCCGTAGTCCTTCATGCGGGCGCCGGCAACCGGACCGCTCAGGTGCCAGACGTTGAGGTCCTTATCAGGCTGCGGCCAAGAGCTTCTCCCGCGCCAGCGAGCGCGGACGCAAACGCCCGCCGCGGCGACTACGGCGAAGAGGGTGTAAGGCGGGAGGGGACGGGCGGCACCCAGCGAATTTGACCGCTCCCGAACGAGTGCGACAATTTGCTTGCGCGAGCGAGGGAGCGGCCAAGCTGAGCACGGTGACGCCCGTCCCCTCCCGCCCGACCACTACGCGCTGCAGTGAAGTCGTCGTCAGCCCGGCGCTCAGACCGCCGCGAGGACCTTCTCTCTAATCGCGCGGTTCTGCCTCGAGGCGCCGGCGAAGCCGATGGCCATGCAGACGACGGCGATGAAGGCGAAGCCCATGCTGATGAAGGCGTTGATGCCGCGCTGGCTGACGCCGAATTGACTGAGGGAGTTGAGGACGAGCCAGGTCTTCTCGGCGGGGGCGGCCCAGACCGTGCCGATGAAGGCCATGAGCATCCAGATGACGGCGAAGAAGTGCCAGATGGCGGCCGTGCGGACGACGCCGTGGCGGGGCTTGGAGGTGAAGTAGAAGCCGACCATGGCAATGACGATGAGGACTACATATGCGTTGAAGAGGACGAAGTCGATGAAGAACGAGATGATCTGAGCGGTCGTCAGGCCACCGAACCCGCTGATCGAAAACGGGAAGGGGTTGTTGACCGCGAGCATGGCCCCGAGCATCTCGATCGGGAAATGTACATCACCGCACCGGTGACGTAACCCCCCGGGCTCGCCTAAGCTTCTGTGCAGATGGCGATCCTGCACGCCCCCACGTCCGCACCCGCTGGAGTCACCCCGGGAACCACCCGGACAGCCGCCATTCTGGGCATCGCGTCGTACGTGCCGCCCGAGATCATCACCAACGCGCATCTCGAGGCGATGGTCGACACGTCTGATGCGTGGATCCTCGAGCGCACCGGTATCCGCGAGCGCCGCAAGGTCTCGTCGGGGATGACCACGTCCATGATGGCCGCGGAAGCGGGTCGCCGGGCAATGGCCGCCGCGGGGGTCGACAGCGTGGACGCGCTGATCGTGGCCACGGTGTCGCCCGATTCGCCACTCCCCTCCACGGCATGCCTGGTGCAGCGCCGCATGGGGCTGGGCGGCATTCCCGCGTTCGACATCGCCGCGGCGTGCGCCGGCTTCGTCTATGGAGTTGCCGTGGGCCGCGGGCTCATCGTCTCGTCGGGGATGAGCCGCGTGCTCGTCATCGCCGGCGACGCGCTCACGTCCCTCATTGATTACAAGGACCGCTCCACCTGCGTGCTGTTCGGGGACGGGGCGGGCGCCGCCGTGCTCGGCGTGTCCGACTCCGGCGGTATCGAGGGAGTGCAGTGGGGCGCTGACGGCGCCGAGGCCGACCTCATCTATTACGGACCCAAAGCGGGCGAGGAGGACAGCGAGAACGGGCTGCGGATGTACGGGAAAGGCACGTTCCGTCTCGGCGTCGAACGCATGGCGGAAGCGGCTCGATCGGTGTGCGCCGAGGCGGGCTGGGAGCTCGAGGACGTGACCCTGCTCGTCCCCCACCAGGCCAATCTGCGCATCATCGAGGCAGTCGCGAAGCGCCTCAACCTGCCTCTTGATCGCGTCGTCATCAACATCGACCGCTACGGCAACACCAGTGGCGCATCGATCCCGATCGCGCTCACCGAGGCCGCGGAAACCGGCAGGTTGCGACAAGGTGACCGAGTTGTCTGCATCGCGTTCGGATCGGGCGTTGTGTGGGGTGGCCTCGCTCTTCGATGGACCGCCCCGACTCGGTGACCTCGCGGCGACAGGCGCCGCGAAACAGGCTGCAGGCACCGGGACCCGAACTCCGGCCGACCGCGCCCACCACGGGCACGGTCGCGTGTCCGCGATGCAAACGCCGCTTCGTCGCGGAGCGCTACGCCGCGGACCTCAACGTGTGCTCGGAATGTGGCCATCACGGTGTCGTCGGCGCGGCGCAGCGCATCGAGCAACTCTCCGACCCGGGCACCGCGGAGACGATGTTCATCAAGGTCGGTGACCGTGATCCGCTGTTGTTCGACGATGGCGTCCCGTATCCCCAACGTGTGGAGCGGGCTCGCGAGAAAACGGGGCTGCACGAGGCGTTTCTCACTGCCACCGCGTCGCTCGCCGGCAATCCCGTCGTGCTCGCGTGCATGGACTTCGGATTTCTTGGCGGATCGCTTGGCAGCGGGGCCGGAGAGATTTTCGCCCGCGCCTGCGAGACCGCAGTCGCGGAACAGCGCGCGCTGGTCGCGGTGTGCACTTCGGGTGGCGCGCGCATGCAGGAGGGCATCGCCTCGCTCGCGCAGATGGCACGCTGCTCCGCGGCAGTGGCCGAGGTCGTTGCGGCGCGCCTTCCCTACATCAGCATCCTGGGCGACCCGTGCTTCGGTGGTGTCACCGCGTCGTTCGCCGTGCAGGCAGACGTGATCATCGCCGAGCCTGGAGCGCGGATCGGTTTCGCCGGCGGCAGAGTCATCGAACAGGCGACGCACGACAAGCTTCCGGACGGGTTCCAGACCGCGGAGTTCCTGCTCGCGCATGGGATGGTGGACGCCGTGGTTGAGCGGGGCCGTCTGCGCGACACGGTCGGCACGCTCATCCGCATCTACTCGGGGCGCGCATGAGCACCACCATCGAGACAACCGAGCGCGAGCGCATCGCGTTTGCCGCCGTCGAACTGGCCCGCCATCCGGAGCGCCCGCGCGCGCTTCAGGTGATCGCTGCGATCACGGGCGGTTGGACGGAGCTGCGCGGCGACCGGCTCTTCGGTGACGACCGAGCGGTGGTCGGCGGGCCGGCGCGTCTCGGCGGCCGTTCGGTCATGGTGATCGGACAGGAAAAGGGCACCGATCCGATGACCCGCGCGCTGCACAACTTCGGGATGCCGCATCCCGAGGGATACCGCAAGGCCGTGCGCCTGATGCGCCAGGCGGAGAAGTTCTCGATGCCGGTGGTCTGTCTCGTCGACACACCCGCCGCGCACGCGGGCATCGGGGCTGAAGAGCGTGGCCAGGCCTGGGCAATCGCCGACGCGCTCCTGTGCATGCTCGGGCTGCGCACACCGACGGTCAGCGTCGTGCTCAGCGAGGGCGGCTCCGGCGGCGCGCTCGCACTGGCGCTGGCCGATCGCGTCCTCGCGCTGGAGAACGCCGTGTACACGGTCGCTCCTCCCGAGACCTGCGCGGCAATCCTCTATCGCGACGCCGGGCAGCGCGCTCGTGCGGCGGCAGCGTTGCGTCCGGGCGTCGAGACAGCAAACCGGATCGGACTCGTCGACGAGCTCATTCCCGAGCCGCCACCTGGTGCGCATGCGCATGCGCCACTGGTCATCGCCGCCATCCGCGGCGCCGTGATCCGCAACCTTGACGAGCTCAGTCAGATCCCGATCGACGAGTTGGTCGCGCAGCGGCAGCAGCGCTATCGGGCTGCGGGCGGCTGATCTGCCCAGGCGGCGTGCAACGCCGCCTCACGCTCCGGCGCCATGCCGGTACGCGCGCGATTCGCAGTCACGATCTGCGTCCATTCGGGATGCTCGACCAACCACGACCAGGTGTCCTGCACGGTGTCGCGCGCCGCGCGGCACGCGAGTCCCGATCGCAACGCAAGGGAAGAGTCGCACTCGTAGAACCCTGCCCACTCGCCGATCGGTGGCACCCAGATGGGCAGCTCCGTCCAAGGCTTGACGTCATGGGCCAGCAGAAACTCCGCATCCATCCACGTGTATGTCGCGCTCGAGCCCGTGACCTCGTGGCACAGCGCGAGCACCTCGGCCATGGTGGTGTGCCCGGGCCGGCTCAGCACGTTGACAGCACCATTCAGCGTGGTGTCGATGGCGAACGACGCGAGGTCGCGCGCATCGATGTACTGGATCGGCAGGTCCTTCGGCTCCGGTGCGAGCACGTCGCCGCCGACGGCAATGCGACGCAGCCACCACGGCAGACGACCGATGTTCTCGCGAGGCCCGATGATCAGGCCAGGCCGTGCGAACACGCATCGATCCGCGCCGAAGACGCTTTCGATCGCAAGCTCGGCACCGCGCTTGTCGGCCGCGTAGTCGGTGGCATCGGCGTCAGGTTTCGCGTCAACAGTCGGTGACGCTTCAGTGAGCACACCTTCATGCGCCTCTGCATAGACCGAGATGGTCGAGATGTACACGTAGCGATCCGCGTGCGGTTCGAGCGCGGTTGCCGAATCGAGCACGACGCGCGGTGCGCGCGACCAGGCGTCGACGACGACGTCCCACCGCTCCCCGATCAGTGGGGAGAGATCCGCTGCGTTGGTTCGATCGCCGTGGATCACGCGCACGCCATCGGGCGCGGAACCGGTCTGCCCGCGATGAAAGACCGTGACCTCGTCGCCACGCGCAAGCGCAGCGCCGACGACGGCCGGGCCGACGAAGTCGGTGCCGCCGAGGACCAGGACCTTACGCGACATCGAGTTGCGGCATGCTTCCGGCCACCGTCTTCTCCGGCTTGCGCAGGAACATCGCAGGAATCACGCCAAGGAGCGTCAGGATCGTGATGAACGCGAAGGTTCTGTCGAACGATGTGCTCAGTGCATCCGACGCGTACGTCCGGCCGAATTGCGCCACCACGGGCGGAACCGTCGCCGTGGTGCTCGGCTGCCCACCATTCTGGATGAGCGACGAGTACTGACCCTGCAGGGTGCTGCAGAACTCCGCGGTGGTCAGCTGATGACCGGGTGCCGAAGCAGCACTCAGCACTGCCGGCGAAGGCGCGCACGATGCCTGTCCGATTGCTGTCGTGAACTGTGCCGCAAGCACCGTGACCAGCACCGCGATGCCGATCGAAGAGCCGATGCGTTGCAAGCTGTTGGAGATGCTCGACGCACTCGAACTGAGGTTGCGCGGCACGCGCGCCATCGCCGCGGCCATCGAAGGCATCATCGAGAATCCCATCGCGAAACCGCGCAGCAGGAGCGCGCTCACGACGAGCCAGTTCGATGACGTCGGATGAATCTGAGCAAGCAGGAAACCGCCGCCCGCGAGCATCACCATGCCGGTTGCGACAACCGGGCGCGGACCGATGCGGTCGGTGAGATATCCACCGAGTGGCATGGCGACAGCCGCGGTGATTGCCTGAGGCAGCAACAGGAGTCCTGTCTCGAGCGGGCTGTATCCGTGCACTTCCTGGAGGTACAGAGGCAACAAGAGCATGCCGCCGAAGAGCGCCGTGACGATGATGAAGCTCAGTCCCATCGACCATGAGAAGGTCGAATCGCGGAAGAGGCGCAACTGCAGGAGTGGCTCGGGGTTGCCGCGATTTCCGATCGAGAGATTGACCAGCGCGAGCACCGTGCCGACGAGCATCACGATCGTGTCCAGCGAGGCCCAGCCGTCGACGAAGCCGTTGCGCAGTCCGACGAGGAATGCGCCGGCTGCGAGCGGCAGCATGAGCAGCGTCGCAGCGCGCCGGCGGCCGAGTTGCGACAGCACGAACGCCGTCAGGAGCACAGCCGCACCGACGAGCAGGCTGATCACGAGCAGGGAACCCCACCCGAGACTGATGCTCTGGTCCACGGCGTACATCACCGCCACGGCGGCGGGCGGAGCCGTCAGCAGGCCGAACGTGTCGAGCCTCAGGCCATGGGACCGGTTCGATTCAGTGAGGAAGCGCCACGCCGATCCGAACGCGATCAGACCGATCGGGACGTTGACGTAGAAGATGAGGCGCCACGAGAAGTCCTGCACGAACCAGCCACCGAGCACAGGCCCGACCGCCGGCGCAAGGAGCATCGGGATGCCGAAGATCCCCATGACCCGTCCCATGTTCTGGGGTCCGACCGCTCGCATGATGATGGTCATGCCGATCGGCATCAGCATGCCGCCCCCAAGTCCCTGAAGCACGCGGAAGACGACCAGTTCGGGAAGAGTCGTGGCGACGCCGCAGGCCATCGACGCGAGCGTGAACAGCGCGATGGTGATGAGATACAGACGCTTTGTGCCAAAACGATCGGTCGCCCAGCCGGCCATCGGGATCACCGCGCCCTGCGCGAGCATGTAACCGGTCACGACCCATGAAATGTCCGCGTAGGAGCCGGCCTTCAGGTCCACCTGGAGAGTCGGGATCGCGATGTTGACGATGGTCGCGTCGAGGATCGTCATGATCGTTCCGAGCAGCACGACGCCGAGCGCGATCCACTTGTAATCGAAGCGTCCGGTACGCGCTTCCGCGATCCCGTCGTCGACGGGGGTGATGACTGCGGCAGGGGCGTCTGGTCTGTCGAGAACGTCAGTCATGTGCACCTTCCTTGCTGTGTCCCGGCTCCGGCCAGTCGACGATCTTGCCCATCAGGAGAACGAGTTGCTCGAGCTCCGCGTCATCGAGAGGAGCGAGCGCCTCGAGCGCAACGGTCTTCCTCGCCGCATCGAATCGGTCAAGCATCTGCAGCCCGAGCTGCGACGGAACGATGTGGATGATGCGGCGATCCTCGGGGTCACTGACGCGCTCGGCGAACCCGAGACGGATCATGCGATCGACGAGCGCACTCGCCGAGCTGAGCGCGCACTGCTGCATGCGCGCGATCTCGTTCATCGTTGCCCCGGACGAGGTTTCGGTCGCAGCGCGAAGCTGTTCCAGCGCGATGACCTGATGCCAGGTGACTGCACCGAACTCGCCGCGCAGCTCGTCCGGAACGCTCGCCATCAGGCGGCGCTTGACACCGCCGATGCAACCGAACAGCAGATCGGCGAGTTGGTCACGACGAGCGTCGCTGATCGTCCGGGAGGCGGCGGTCCGCTCGACAGCGGGGGCTTGGCTCACTGGCGTCCTCGAGTGATCCACCCGAGTGCGCGGACCCAAGTGTTCGATAAACGAATAGTTAGAGTATAGAACTATTCGTCAGTCGATGTCAACTCGGGGCGTTGTCCCTGACACGACGCAGCAGGCGCGAGCGGCCAGTCAATTCGTGCTGAGATTTGGCGCGGGCGAGCTCGTTGGACGCCACCTCGAGGAGTGCCGCCACATCCTGCGCATCGGCGGGGTAGACGGCAACCCCGGCGGATGCGGTGGCGCCGGATCTGCCAATTCCCTGGTCTCCCGAGGTGTTTGCCGTGAAGCGCTGCTGGATGCGGGCTGCAACCGCGGCGGCCTGCTCTCGATCGGCGCCGGGGAGGACGCACACGAACTCGTCAGCGCCGAAGCGGGCAGCGCTGTCCTCGCGCCGGAGGATCGACCGGAGCACCTCGGCGAAGGTCTCGAGCACACGGTTGCCGGTCTCGTGGCCCCACCGGTCGTTGAGCTCGCCGAACTCGTCGATGTCGGCCATGATCAGCGCGAGCGTGCTTTCGCGTCGCGATGCGCGCGCGAGTTCCTTATCGATGACTGCGAGGAGCTGCGGGCGCGTTGCCATCCCGGTCACCGCGTCGAGCAACGCGCGAACTCATCTCCTCCTCGTGCCTGCGCGCTCGCTCGATCGCTCGAGCAGCCTCGTCGGCGAGCGCTTCGATAATCGGCGCGTCAATCTCGGACCAGGCGTTCTCCTCGTGCTCGGAGGTGAGCACGATGGCGCCGATCGACGTCCCATCCACGCGCAGTGGCGCCCCGATTGCAGATCGGATGAACCCGAGCTTGGATCGCCGCAGCCGGACGCGGTTTGCCTCGCGCAGGCTCGCCTGGGCCATCGATGCGGACAGCGTGGTGGGCCAGAGTTCCGCGCGCTCGGCGACGAACGCTGCCCCGCCGAGCCCCTCGCCTGGAGCGAGCTCGTACGCGGGACCGCCGGATCCGACGCCACTCGACGAGAGGAACACTCCTTGCGACTTCAGCAGCCCATCGGCGGGATCGTTGATGAGCACCATGCCCGTCGAGGTCTCCGGGAAGATCTCCCGGCAGGCCTCGAGCACGGCCGACGCGACGGAGGTGACGTCTCGCGCCACACCGAGCTTGCGACCGAGCGTCGCGTACACGTGGCCACGGCGCGTGTCGGAATCGAGCCTCCCGAGGCTCCGGTCAGCTGCGCCGACCACGATGAGCTTGATGCCGATAATGCCGGCCACCGCAACGAGGAGCGACGCGACGCCCGATGCGGCGGGAGCCGTGGTCAGCCAGAGCCCGGCAAAGATCGCGACCACCAGAGCGGCTCCGGCCAGGCCGAGCACCGATGGGGCGCGGGTCACCGAGGCGATCGCCCGAGCCGAGGAAGCGCGTGCCGCGATCGTGTCCATGCCGATCACGATTGCCGCGAACGCGATCGTCGCAATCAGCGTGAAATCGGGCAATTGACCGGCAACCGAGCGCAGTCCGATTGCGGTCAGCGCCGCCAGCGCCACGGCCACGACCATCGCGGCCGGCTGCCGGTAGCGCTCCCATGCGGGCGGCAGCCACGTCAGCGTCGCACCGATCCCGATTGCCACCGCGGCGAGCACCACATCAAGGACGCGGACGCCTGAACTCACGGGCAGCGCGAGCACCCGGATCACAATCGCCGCCCCGACGATGCCCGCTCCTGCCTGGCTGAAACGCCGCGACAAATGCAACGGATATTCCACCTGATCCCCCGTCCCGCTGACCCGACTTGATCCACGGCCGCCGGCCAGGGAAATCATCGTCGGTACCGCGCAATTGTGGCAGAAGTGTCCCCGATAAACCTGTGATAGGCTTGCGAACTGACGTTCGCTCGCGGGTCCTTGTTTTCTCCCCCAGCACCATGACGATACGTCTCCTCCATCTCTCTGACCTCCACCTCGATCGGGTGTTCGCCGCCATGGGCTGCCAGGGCGAGCTCGCCCGTCGCCGCAGGCAGGGATTGCGCGAAGCGCTCACCGCCGCCGGGCGGCTGGCGACGGAACAGGGGTGTATCGCAGTCACCATCGGCGGCGATCTCTACGAGCACGAACGGGCCGGCGTCGATACCGGGCGGTTCCTCGCCGAGACGTTCGCCTCATGGCAGCCGATGCGGGTGCTGATCGCGCCGGGGAACCACGACGCGCTGCTCCCGGGGTCGCTGTACCGCCGGGTCGAGTGGCCGGACAACGTCACCATTTTCCGGAGCACGGAACTGGAACCGGTGGAGCTCAGCGACGGCGTCACGATCTGGGGTCTTGCGCATCGCGAGCCTGCCTGGCAGGGTGATCCGCTCGCCGGGTCTCCGGCCACATCGGATTCCGGGGTCCACCTTGCGCTGTTCCACGGCGCCGAACTCGGATCCCGTCCCGAAGGAAAGTCCGTGCACGGACCATTTCACGCCGAGCGTATCCGCGGCGCCGGATTCGCCGCGGCGTTGTGCGGCCACTACCACGGCCGCCGCCTCGACACGGCGTCGGGCCTCCTCTACCCGGGCACACCGGAACCGCTCAGCTTCGATGACGAGGGCGGTCGCGGGCCAGTCCTCGTGGAGATCACCGGCTCCGGCGATGTGCGGTTCACCGCGCACGACACGAATCGCTGGTCCGTGTTCACCGTCGAATGCGATGCGGAAGAATGCGGCTCCGCCGAGGCGGTGATCGACGAGGTCAGCGTGCATTGCGCCGCCACCGGTTTCAGCGATCCCGAGCGAACGATGATCCGGGTCGACCTCACCGGCGTGATCGACTCGGCGATCTCGCTCGACGCCTTCACCGTCGAGCTGTCCGTGCGAGAGCGCCTCGGGCTCGCCGCAGTCAAGGTCCGGGATCACACCTCGCCGTACATCGACCTCGATGCCGCAATGGTCGAGGAGAGCACTCGCGGCGCGTTCGTACGCGCTGCCACGGCGGCCGCCAAGGACGCCGATCTCGAGGAAGCCCTGGTCCTCCAGGAGGCGCTGCGCTACGGCCTGATGGCGCTTTCCGGAGCCGAGGTCGGCCTCCGATGATCCTCGAGCGCGTCGAGATCACCGGCTTCGGCTGCCTTCACGACGTCACCTCCGAGCTGCATCCCCGGATCACGGTGGTCACGGGACGCAACGAGTCGGGCAAGTCAACCCTGCTCCGCGCCGTGCGCGGTGCCCTGTATGGCATCGACGCCGGCGGCCAGGGTCGGGCGGTGGATCGCAGTGACTGGGCGCGCTACGAGCCGTGGAATCGGGGCGGGTACGGCCTCGCATTGACGTACAGGCTCGACGATGGGCGGCGCATCCGCGTGGCCCGCCGGCTCGACACGCGTGAGCAATTCGTGCAGGTGCTCGAACTCGGCGGATCCGAGTTGACAGACGAGCTTCGCAGCGGCCGGTCGGTCACACCCGGGCGATTCCACCTGGGAATCGATGAGTCGGTGTTCTGCGCCACTGCCTGGCTGGGTGACGACGGCCTGCGCATCGACGCTCCGGAAAGCGCGCGTCAACGCGCCGGGCAACTCCAGGAGGCGATCGAGCGGCTGGCCGATACACGCCGGGGCGTCACGGCGGCGCAGGCGCTGGTTCGCATTCGCGAGGCAATGGATCGGGTCGGATCCGAGCGCCGTGCCACGAGCCCGCTTGGCGTCGCCACCGCGCGGCTCAAGACACTCGAACGCACCATCGCGGACGCCCGCGCCCGGCTTGCCGCCGTCGCTGTCGACCAGGAGCGTCTCGCATCGCTTGATGCGACGCTCGACGCCGAGACCGAATCCTGGGTCGAGGCGGAACGCTCACGGATCGCCGGCCGCCTTGCGGAAGTCGCAAGCCGCCGCGTGCGCCTTGGGGAGCTCGTTCGCGAGGCCAGGCTTCAGGCGGCCGAGGTGGAGGCGACTGCCGCGTATGCGCGCTTCCCGCTCGACGTCGAAACCGAGGTGACCGCGCTGGGGGGTGAACTGGCGCAGGCGCGTTCGAACGCGTCCGGTGCCCACGCTCGTTGGGAGGCGGCGGTTGACCGCCTGCGGCCGATCCGGGCGCGACGCGAGGTGATCGCTTCCGGCCTCAACGCGATCGGCCCGGGCGTCGAGTCCAGCACCGATATCGGCGAGCGCTCGCAGCGCTTGCGCGGCGAGTTGATCGCCATTGCCGGGGCAGCCCGTCGCGACGCCGGCGACGATGCGCGCGAGGCTGCGCTGCGTCGCGAGATCGCGGCCACCGGGTTGCGCAGCCTGCCGGCGAACGTGATCGATGACCTGCTCCCCGAACTCGAGGCGGCGCGACGCGGGGGGTGGCGATTCGGGGTCGCCGCGATAGCAGCTGCGTGGAATCGGCGCGGCTATCGCCATCGGATTCGCGCACGCGCACGCTGTCCCCGCCGGAATCATCGCCGGCGTTCTGGGAGGACTCCTCGCAGTCGCATGCGCCTGGCAGGCCTGGAGACGAGCATCCACCGCGTCGCGTGCTCGCGCGGCCGCATCACGCGTTGCCCTGGACGCCGGAATCGAGCCATCGGAGCTCGCGCGTTTGCAGGACCGGTTGCCCGTGCTCCGAATGCTGCATGAAGCGCTCGACGACGCCAGGCGGCGCACGGCCGGCCGGCGCGCAGATGCAGAGGCGATCCAGGCAGCGCTCGGATCGCTTCTCGATCGTGCCGTTGCCCTCGCGGCCGAAGCCGGCATCGACGCTCCCTCGCGCGGCGGTGACGCAACCACCGATGCGGTCATCGGCAATGCGCAACGCATCCTCGACCGAGTCGACGCGGTGGTGATCCAGGCCCATCGCCGCGACGAGCTCGTCTCCGAGGACGCCGTTCTCGCCGCCGAGGAATCAGCCTGCGCGCAGTCGCGGGAGGATGTCGATCGCGCAGAGCGCGCTGTGGCGAACCTGGAGATCCGCCTGCGCACGACCCTGAAGGCCGGAGGCATCACCATCGCTGATGCCGATCCTGCCGTTGCGGTGGCGGGTGTGCACCATGCGAGCGAACGCAGGCGGAGCCACGATCTTGCGCGACGCCGTCTGGATGAAGTCCAGCGATCGATCCTCGCCCTGGGCGGCGACGCAAGGACGCTCGAGCACCTCGAGACGGCGCTCGCCGAACAGCTCATCCAGTGCGGCGGCGATCCCGACACGGCGATCACCGCCTCCCCACCCGACGCGGCGGAGCTCCAGGCGCTCGACCTCGAGGCGGAACGAGCGCGACGCGCGGCGACATCGGCGGGCGACCAGGCACGTGAGTTGCGTGCGCGCCTCGGTGGAGTGCTCGACACGCTTCCGGTGATCGCCGACCTCGAGGATGAGCGCGACGCATGCGAGACGGCACGCGACCGTGGACTGCGCCAACTGACAGCGCTGCGTCGCGCGACGGAGCTGATCGAGGCGGCGTCACGGGTGACCCACCGAGAAATCGCTCCGCGGCTCGCCGAGTCGCTCGGCAGCCGGCTCGGCATGCTGACGGGCGCGCGTTACGTCGAGGTGAACGTCGACACGGACCACTTCGCGCTCGGGCTGCTCGGTCGCGAACGGCCTGACATGATCCCGCTCGACGCGGTGTCGCACGGCACTCGCGACCAGGTGGCGCTGCTGCTGCGGCTCGCGCTGTGCGAGGTGCTCGGTGGCGGTGGCGAGAGGACGCCGCTGCTCCTCGACGAACCGCTGCTGACATCGGATCCACTCCGACGCGACCTGTTCATCGAGTTCCTGCATGACCTGTCTGCAACACACCAGGTGCTGTTGAGCACCGCCGACCCGGCGATGGTCGAGGCTGTTGCGCGCGTCACCGCCGGCGACTGCTCGGTGGTGCGCCTCGAGGATCCGCCCGTGCTCGACGTGATCGGCGATGCGCACTCACTCGGACGCCACAGCGCGCGGATGCGACTGCTCGCCCGCGAGGGCTGAGACTCAATCGCTTCCGCGCTGTGGGCTGGGACTCAGAGCGCTTTCGCGATGCGCACGAGCCCCTCGAGCTCTGACACCTCTTCGCTGAAGAGTGGCAGGCGCACGATGGGCACGTCGCCAAGACGGCTCAACTTCGAGAGCTGGCGTGCCTCGCGTCCAGCCAGCGTGCTCCGGTTGAGAAATGTCGTGCCGATAAAACGCGCGACATCGGGCGAGACGCGGGTGCCGATCTCATCGCTCAACCACGCCGCGATCTTCGGATCCTCCACCAGCGTGGTCGCGGCGGCGACACCTCCCGGATCACGAAACACATCCGGAAGCACGCGGTTCGCCACCACGGCGCGCAGCGGCATCTTGAACTCGCGCAACTTGGCGCAGAAGAACTCGGCCTCGCTGAACGGCGCCTGCTCGAGCGTGGTGACCACGACGAAACCCGTCTGCGGACTGCGCAGCAGCCGGTAGACGGATCGCGCCCGTCCCTGGATGCCGGCGTACAACGACTGCAGCTCTTTCACGAACTCCGAGACCTCGGCGAGCACCTCGGCGCCAAGGAGCCGGTCCGCGAGGCGAAGGAACGGCGCAGCTGCGTAGTTCATGGCGCGAAACCCGAACCGCGACGGCCCCCCGGAGAGCAGCGACAGCAGCCGCGATCCGACGTAGTCGGTCAGCCGGCTCGGCGCCTCGAGGAAGTCGAGCGCGTTGCGCGACGGCGGCGTGTCCACGACGATGCAGTCGTACTCGCCGGCGTCGTGGAGCTCGTACAGCGCTTCGATAGCGGCGTACTCGTGTGACCCGACAAACGAGTTGGTGATGCGTTGATACAGCGGGTTCGCCAGGATGCGCCGTGCGGTCGCGCGATCCGGCGCGTAGCGCTCGATCATCCGGTCCCACGCCTGCTTCATGTCGAGCATCGCCGCTTCGAGCTCGCCGGTCACGGTGATGCCGGCGCGGCGCAGCCGCGCTTTGGGAATGCGCACCGGCTCGGCGCCGATGCCTTTGATGCCGAGCGCGGTCGCCAGGCGTCGCGCCGGGTCCACGGTCAGCACCAGCACACGTTTGTCCTCGGCCGCCGCGATCGCAAGGGCCAGCGCCGCGCTCACGGTCGTCTTGCCCACGCCCCCGCTGCCGCAGCAGATGACCACCTCGAGCGATGCCAGTTGGCGTCCGAGTCCCGCCGGATCCTTGCGGACACTGCGGCGGCGCTCGGGAACGCGTGCGGCCTCGTCGGCGCTCATGCGAGCCTGCTGTTGAGCGCGTCGGCGACCGCGCGGGTGGTGGTGAGCCCGGTCCGATCGACGATGAACGGGACCGGCACGACCGGCATCGGGAGCTTGCTTCGGAGCTCGCGTGCGTAGCGCGCCGTGGTGTCGTACTGGTGCGCCTGGAGATCGAGTCCGGCTTCAAGCGCACGGGACGCCCCACCGAGACGCTCGGCGACGGCATCCGCATACTGCGGGTCGACAAGCCCGGTCATGAGCCGCCGGTGCGCGGCGGTCACCGGCTCATCAACAGCGCGATTCAGCACGCACACGTCAACGGCGACACCGGAGCCGTTGCGCAGACGCCCGTGCAGTTCGATTGCCTCAGTGACCGGCATCTCCTCCGGCAGCGCGCAGAGCACGACGCACGTTCGCTGCGGATCACGTATCAGCCCCGCGATCCACTCCACCTGGGATCGGATGATGCCGCCGCGCACCAGCGTGAGCATCGCCTTCGGCGCAGCCAGGTGCGACTCGACCTGGCCCCCCGCGGCGCAGTCGACGAGGATGAGATCCCAGACCGGCGATCCCGATTCGGGCTCCTTGCGACGTTCCTCGTACGCGATCTTGCCGACCACGAGCATGTCGCGCGGACCCGGAACCCCTGTCGCGATGAAGTCGAACACGCGCGAGAGCGGGGTGAGCCGCGTCAGGCGCGGCACCTTGAAATAGATGTTCAGGTATTCCTGGAACAACTCATCGGTTCGCAACTCGAGAACGGAGAGGTTGTGTTGCACGACGTGCGGGGCAAAGCCGGCCGGCGGCGACCCGAGCGCGGTGGCGAGATCTCCCTTCGCGTCGACGTCGATGGCCAGCACCCGCTTGCCCGAGCGCGCCGCGAGAAGCGCCAGCGCAGCCGTGATGGTGCTCCGGCCGGTCCCACCCTTTCCCGCGACGAAGACGACCCGCCGCGCAAGCAGCGTCGCGAGATCGATCCGCTCTCCAGCGATCGCGCGCCTAACCGCCGTTGACGGTCTCCAGGACCTCGGCGGCGTGCCCGCTGGGCTTGACATCGCGCCACTCGCGCTCGATGGTGCCGTCCGGTCCGATCAGCAGCGTCGTGCGCGCAACCCCCATGTACTCGCGGCCCATGTACTTCTTCTGGACCCACAGCCCCTGGGACTCGATGAGCTGCCGCTCCGGATCGCTGATGAGCGGTATCCCCAGCGAGCATTTCTCGGTAAAGCGTTGATGCTTCTTCGTGGTGTCCGGGGAGACGCCGTAGACGTCGACGCCTGCCGCGGCGAACGCGTCGTACAGCCGGGTGAACTCCTGGCCCTCGAGCGTGCAACCGGGCGTGTCGTCCTTCGGGTAGAAGTACAGCACCGTGCGACGGCCCTCGAGGTCGGCGGTGCGAACGCGGCGTCCGCCTGTCGCCTCGAGATCGAAGTCAGGGAGTCGTGCCCCGACGGTCATGGTTCCCGGTCCTCCGTGCGCAGCCGCAGTGGTGGCCAAGTGTAGGTGAGCACCGTCTGCCCGGCGCCGCGGTTCGCCGGACGCCGTGCTCGCCCTCCCTATACTCGGGCCGTGCCGTCGAATTCCCGTCCCAGCGCGGCCGCGACCAGCAAGGGAGTTGCAGCCAAGCGGGGTGCTCCCGATCCGGCCCAGCCGCGTCCGGTCCCGATCCTGCTGCGCTACATCTCGTGCGGGCTCCTGTCGCTGGCCGGCGGTGCCGCGTGGCGATTCACCCTCTCACCGAACGCGGTCGGCATCGTCACCGCGTTCGCGGGAATCTTCTTCCTGCTGCTGGGCTTTCTCGTCGGCGGCGTCTTCTGGTACTCGCACGATCTTCGAGTCCGCAAGCGCAACCCGGAGCTGATGCCCGACGAGCGCATCGTCTTCTCGTTCGTCGTGTTCGTGATGGTGCCGTTCGGGGTGCTCGCGTTCATCGGCGTCATCTGGCTGCTCTCGCTGCTGATCGGAGTGCACTGAGCGGATCCTCCGGTCGTTGCCTTCACAACGCGTGATCGGGCTCTCCGCGTTGCTCACCGGCAGAGACACACCGAGCGCCTCGGCGCCGCCGGGACCTAGTTCAGGAACGCGCGCAGCCGGCCCGCAACCTCGGTCATCGGCGTGCGATCCGGGCACTCCTCCGGCGCTTCATCGAGGTACGCGGTGATGTCGTTGAGCGCAGCCACGACCTTGCCCATCCGCCACAAGAGCAGCCCGCGATCGCGACGCTCGGCCGGCGACGGGACCAGGTCGACACATCGGTCGGCGGCACGCAACGCCTGGTCCCAGCACTCGAGGCTCGTGTAGCAGCGGCGCAGGTTGCGCGACATGCGCGCGAGCATGTCGCGAGCACTGGCACGTTCCATCTGCGCCGGTTCGAGATGCGCGACCTCGTGCCCGGTGGCCGTCGACACCAGCCGCTTGACGTCCTCGTCATCGAGCGGCTCACCACTCGCGACGGTGTCGAAGAGGTGCCCGTCCACACGGACCACAAAGTGCCCGGGGAGGTTCAGCCCTTCCACCGGAATCTCGGCACGCGCACCCACAGCGATCCAGATCGCGGAGCATGCGATCGGCACGCCGGCGCCGCGCTCGAGCACGGTATGGAGGTAGTGCGCGCGCGGATCGCCGCCGCCCGCGCCGCGAAGGCGGAGCCGGTCGCGCAGGAGCGCGCCGACCAGCGGAACGTCCGAGGCGCTGCACCCGTGAAGGCCGCACCGCGAGCGCAACTCACTCGCCAGCTCGTCGAGGCGCTCGAGCCAGCGTTCCGGCTCCACTCCCGGGCAGTCGTCGGCCGCGAGCCAGAGCGCGCCCTCAGCGATGTCGCCATCTTTGGCGGCACATTCGAGCACCGCCTCACGTGGCTCAAGTCCCTGCATGGCCGGTAATCATGCTCCGCCACCGGCGCGGCGGCGCATTTCCGGGGAGCCCGGCAGGGTCGCCTCAACTAGACTGACCATGTGCTGCTCGAGGAGATCTCCGGCCCGGACGACCTGCGTGGGCTCGGTCCGGAGGACCTGACCCGCCTCTGTGCCGAGATTCGCGAGGAGTTGATCACCGCCGTCTCGCGGACCGGTGGACACCTCGGCCCCAACCTTGGTGTGGTGGAACTCACGGTCGCCATGCACCGGGTGTTCGACAGCCCGCGCGACGCGATCATCTTCGACACCGGCCACCAGGCGTATGTCCACAAGATGCTCACGGGCCGGCTCGGACTGTTCGACACGCTCCGCCAGCAAGGCGGTCTCAGCGGCTACCCCTCGCGCCGTGAGTCCGAGCACGACCTCATCGAGAACTCGCACGCATCAACCGGCCTCAGCTACGCGCTCGGCTTTGCGACGGCGCGCGACCTGCACGGGGAGAGCGGCAAGGTCGTCTGCGTCATAGGGGACGGCGCGCTCACCGGCGGCATGGCGTACGAGGCGCTCAACAACATCGGTCAGTTGAAGCCCGAGATGGTGATCATCCTGAACGACAACGGGCGGAGCTACGCGCCGACGGTCGGCGGCATCGCCGAGAACCTCGGTCATCTCCGCCTGTCACCCCGCTACGAGGCTGCCAAGGACGCCGCAGGCACCGCGTTGCGCTCGCTGCCGGCAGTGGGGCACTCCGCGTACGAAACCGCGCGGCGCATGAAGAACTCGCTGAAGCAGCTGGTCGCGCCGATCTCGCTGTTCGAGACCCTCGGTCTCAAGTACGGCGGACCGATCGACGGCCACGACCTCGCCGCGGTGGAGAAGGCGCTGCGCGACGCTGCGCGCATCCGCGGCCCCGTGGTTGTGCACGTCGTCACCAACAAGGGCCAGGGATATGGCCCCGCTGTTGCAGACAAAGTTGACAAATTCCACGGCGTCTCCACGTTCGACCCGGACAGCGGTACCGCGCTCAAGAATGGGATCGACTGGACCGACGTCTTCGGCGAGGCGCTCTGCGAGGCTGCCGAGGCAGACGAGCGGATCGTCGCGATCACTGCCGCGATGGCATCGTCGACCGGCCTGCTGGAGTTCGCGCGCCGCTTCCCTGATCGCTTCTTCGACGTCGGGATCGCCGAGCAGCACGCAGTGACCTTCGCGGCCGGACTGGCCATGCGCGGCCTGCGTCCAGTGGTATGCATCTACTCGACCTTCCTGCAACGCGCGTTCGACCAGATCTCCTCTGACGTCGCGCTGCACCGCCTCCCGGTGACCTTCGTCATCGATCGCGCGGGCATCACCGGCGCCGACGGACCATCGCACCACGGGATGCTCGACCTCGCGTTTCTGCGCTGCATTCCCGGCATGACCATCTCGGCGCCGAGTTCGCCGGATGAGGTGCGCAGGCTGTTCGCCACGGCACTGGCGTCCGAGGGACCGTTCTCCCTGCGTTTTCCGCGCGGGACCGCGCCGGCGGCGAGCAGCGAACCGCTCGAGCCTGTTGCGGTGCCGAGCATCGTGATCCGCCATCGTGGGCGGGACCTCGCGATCTTCGCCGTCGGCAAGATGGTGGCGGTCGCGATGCAGGCGCAGGAGCAACTCAGCGCCCGCGGCATCTCGACGACCGTCGTCGATGCCCGATTCATCAAGCCACTCGCACCCGAGCTGAGCGCGATCGCCGCGCGGCACAAAGCAGTCGTGACCGTCGAGGACGGCGTCGCGAGTGGCGGCTTCGGATCCGCGGTGACCGACCTCCTCGCCTCGGAGGGAGTGACCGTGCCGATCGTGCGCCTCGGCCTCCCCGACCATTTCATCGAGCACGGTGCGCAGGCAGCACTCCTCGGACAGCTGGGTCTCGACGCCGACGGCATCGCCGCGGCCGCACTTGCTCTGGTTCCCGCGACCGAGGTGCTCGCGGGCTGACCGGTCGCACCGGCGAGCGCGACACCATGAGCGAAGTCATCACGCCCGTGACCGTGCGCCAGGTTCCGGTCGATCTCGTTCGCCCGCTCCGCCATCGCGTGTTGCGCAACGGGTTTCCAGAGTCGTCCGTGCACACCGATGGCGACGACGATCCGAGCACCGTCCATCTGGCCGCCTACGCCGGCGCCGATGTCATCGGCGTGGTCACCCTGTTCCCCGATCCGTTTCCCGAGGAGCCCGGCAGGACCGCCGCGCGATTCCGCTGGATGGCTGTCGACGAGGCGAGACGGGGATCAGGCGCCGGGAAAGCGCTGCTCCAGCATGCTGCGACCGTGTGCCAGGACGGTGGGATCGAACTCATGTGGGCACATGGACGCGACACGGCACAAAGCTTCTACGAGCGGCTCGGGTTTCGTGTCAGCGACAACGGCTACGTCGACCAGATCACGAAGGTGAGCCACCACTACGTCGTCATCGAGACGGCGGTGCTCGTCGGCCGATGATGCCGGCTCGCTGGATATCCTAGCCACCCATGTCGAACCCTGAAGACGGCGCGCCGGGCAGCGACGATCCGAGCCTGAACATCACGCTCCTGCAGCACGAGCTCGACGAGGCGCGTCTCGAGAACGTTCGTCTGCGTCAGTCGTTGCTCGAGCCGCCGTACTCGCAACTCCGCTCGGTGATACGCAAGTATCCGCAGGTCTCGAGGACCGCGATCAAGGCGCTCAACGTCGCCAGCGGCACGGGGCGAATCAACATCCATCGAAGGGCGCTCGCGCGTCTGCAGTTTCCGCGTGATCTCCGCGAGATCGAAAGCTCCGGGCTGTTCGATGCGACGTGGTACCAGGCGAACTACCCCGAGGTGTCCCAGTCCGGCATGGACCCGCTCCGCCACTACGCGTTGGTGGGCGCCGGAGCGGCGTTGGACCCCGGCCCGCGGTTCTCCACCGAGTTCTACCTCGAGCACAACCCGGACGTCGCGCTCGGGACCAACGCGCTGCTGCATTACATACGCCACGGACGGGCGCGCGGCAGCAAGATCGCGCCATCGACAGTCGAACGCCAGTGGTTGACGCTGACGCTCGACGAACACTTCCCGAATCTCCGCCCGCTCCCCGTCTACACCAATGCGGCGGCTCCGAAACGCATCTCGATGGTGACCGACAGCATCAACAGCGGCAGTCTCTTCGGCGGCGTCGGTACAGCACTGATCTTCGCGACGCTGCTCGCCAGGCGCATGCAGCGGCCGCTTCGCATCATCACGCGCTCGGAGCCGCCGACGCCGGCGAACTGCAGGACGGTGCTCGAGGCAAATGGGATTGCGTGGCAAGGAGATGTCGAGTTCGCGTTCTCCTCGCGCAACACCTCGAACGGGCGGCCGATCGACATCGCCTCGGGCGACCTGTTCGTGACCACGTCGTGGTGGACCACGTGGGCGACGCGCGCGTCGGTCGACCCCGCGAGCATCATCTATCTCGTCCAGGAGGACGAACGACGCTTCTACCCCGAGGGCGACGAATCCATCCGATGCGCCGAGGTCCTCGCAGACCCGCGCCTCACGTGCATCGTCAATTCCAAGCCCCTCTTCGACTATCTCTTCAGCGGTTCCGACGCGCACGCGCATGCGCCGTCGTGGTTCGACCCGGCGTTCCCGGCGTTCCTGATTCCGCGTGAAACTGCGCGGTCCGGCAAGCGCAACTTCATTTTCTATGCGCGCCCGAAGAACCTCCGCAACCTGTACTACCGCGGTCTCGAGGCAATCGCTGGAGCAATCGAGAGCGGCGTGCTCGATCCTGCGGCGTGGGAGTTCTTCTTCATCGGGAGGGATCTGCAACCGGTCACGCTGCCCGGAGGCGTGCGCCCAACACTCATCGAGAATCTCGGCTGGCATGACTATCAACGCCTGCTCCGCCGCATGGATCTCGGACTGTCGCTGATGGCATCCCCGCACTCGAGCTATCCACCACTCGACCTCGCCGCCGCAGGCGCTGTGGTGGTGACAAACACCTTCGGGCCGGACAAGCAATCGCTCGCGCAGTATTCGGCGAACATCATCTGCAGCGACCCAGCACTGCCGACCCTGATCGCGGGCATCGGTCAGGGCGTCGCGCTCGCTGCAGACACCAAACGCCGTGCGCTCAACCACAAGAACAGTTCCTTTGGGACCGACTGGAGCGCGGTGTTCGCGCCGATCTGCGAGCAACTCGCCGCGAGGCTCGCCGCGACCGACGCCGAGCGGTGAGCAAGAACACGGCGCCCCCGGAGTTTCCGGACCCCTGGGCGCCGAGCATCGAAGAACGAGTTCGCACCATCACGGCGTCGTCGGGGCACACCGTCGCGTATCTGTACGAGGTGCCCGACACGAGCACCTTTCGCTATCGCGTTTTCAACATGGTCGAGGCGCTCGACGCCGACGAGTCGAGCGAGCGCATCTCGGCCACGTGGTTCACCCGCGCCGAGATGCCGATCCTCGAGCGGCTGATCGGTGAGGTGCGCACGCTGGTCATCTGCCGGACGCGGTACACGGCGCGGCTCGACAACCTCGTCACGCGTGCCCGTGCCTCGGGCTGCCGGGTGCTGTTCGACGTCGACGACCTGATCTTCGACAACCGCTACGTGAACCTCGTCCTCGAGACCCTCGATCGACAATCAACGGAGGCAATACTCGACGAGTGGTTCGCCGCCATGTCGCGTCTCGGAGCGATGCTGCGCCTCTGCGACGGCGCCATCACCACCAACCATTTCCTCGCGAAGTGCATCGAGGACTTCGCGCAACTGCCGACCTGGGTCGTTCCCAATTTCCTCAATGGCCTGCAGCTGGAGCGCTCGGCGGAGATCCGGCGCGGCAGGAACGCATCGCCGCCGCCGGAGGTGGTAACGAGCATCGGCTATTTCAGCGGGACCCCGACGCACAACCGCGACTTCGAGCTCGTCTCGACAGCGCTCGCGAACGTGATGACCCGTCACGCTCACGTACGCCTGCTGATCGTCGGATTCCTCGATGTCGGCAGCGCGCTGCGCGGTTTCGGCGACCGAATCGACATCCTGCCGCTGGCTGACTTTCTGACGCTGCAGACGCTCATCGGCTCGACAGGTCTCAACATTGTCCCGTTGCAGACCAACATCTTCACCAACTGCAAGTCCGAGTTGAAATACTTCGAGGCGGCAATCGTCGAGACTCCGACGCTTGCGACGCCGAACTACAGCTTCCGTCTCGCGATCGAGGACGGCGTGAACGGCTACCTCGTGGATGCGTATGACTGGGAACGCCGCATCGAGCAGGCGGTGTGTGGCGACCTCGACCTCGCCGGCGTCGCCGAGCGCGGACTGGAGCACGTGCTGCGCTGGTACACGCCGGCAGCGCAGTTGGGGGCCGTTCGAAGCGCAGTGCTTGGAACGCGGGCCGCGGGCTAGACTGCCGCTATGTCTCTTCGCTGGCAGAACATCGTCATCGACTGCACCGACACGCTCCTCGTCGCATCCTTCTGGAGCGAGGCGCTCGGGCTCGAGCTGCACGGCCCGGAGGACGGCGAATACTGGATCGAACCGGGTGGCGAGAGCCCCGACATCCTGTTCCTGCACGTCCCCGAGGGAAAATCGGTCAAGGACCGCATCCATCTCGACCTCCGTCCCGACGATCAGGCTGCGGAGGTGGAACGGTTGCTCGCCCTCGGCGCGCGGAAGATCGACATCGGTCAAGGCGAGGTCACCTGGGTCGTGATGGCCGACCCCGAGGCGAACGAGTTCTGCGTGTTGAGCGCAAGGTCGGTGGAAGCCGCTTCCTGATCCTGGTCAATGCGAAGGGGTTGCTGCGAACGACCCTGACGATGATCCGCGATGCTCGTCAGCTTTCTTCTTACCCAATTATTTCTTCTGAGCCAATTAAAGAAGGAGGGGCCGGGTCGAGGTAACCCGGCCCCCCTGTCCAGGAAGGAGTGTGCTGGTGAAGTGCTGAGCGAAGGCTCAGGCGTCGTAGTACAGGGCGAACTCGTAGGGATGCGGCCGCAGTGCCACCGGATCCACTTCGTTCTCGCGCTTGTACGCAATGTGCATGTCGATCAGATCCTGGGTGAACACGCCACCCTCGAGGAGGAACTCGTTGTCGACCTCGAGTGCGTTGAGCACCTCGGTCAACGACCCCGGAAGATCCTTGACCCGCGCCTTCTCCTCGCCCTCGAGCTCGTAGAGGTCGGCCTCAACCGGCGTCGGCGGCTCGATGCGGTGCTTCACTCCGTCGAGACCGGCCATCAGGCAGGCCGAGAACGAGAGGTACGGGTTGCACATCGGGTCCGGCGAGCGGAATTCGAGACGACGGGCCGCAGGCGCCGCGCTGTACGTCGGGATGCGCACGCATGCGCTCCGGTTGCGCGCGCTGTATGCGAGCTTGATCGGCGCTTCGTATCCGGGGACCAGCCGCCGGTAGCTGTTCGTCGTCGGCGCCGCGAACGCGAGCACCGCCGGCGCGTGCTTGAGCAGGCCGCCGATGTACCAGCGCGCGGTATCGCTGAGCAACGCGTAGCCGTCCTTGTCGTAGAAGAGCGGCACGCCGTCCTTCCAGAGCGACTGATGCGTGTGCATGCCCGAGCCGTTGTCACCGAAGAGCGGCTTGGGCATGAAGGTCGCCGTATAGCCGTTCTGGTAGCAGACGTTCTTGACGATGTGCTTGTAGATGAGCACCTTGTCGGCCATGTTCACGAGCGAGTCGAAGCGCATGTCGATCTCGGTCTGGCCGGCCGTGCCAACTTCGTGGTGGTGCACCTCGATCTGCACGCCCGCATCGATGAGCGCGAGCACGATCTTGCTGCGCAGATCCTGGAGCTTGTCGATCGGCGGCGTGGGGAAATAGCCCTGCTTCAGCTTCGGCCGGAAGCCGAGGTTGGCGGTGCCGTTCTTGCCGGTGTTCCAGATGCCCTCATCGGAATCGATGTGGTAGTAGCCCTCGTGGGTGTTCTGGTCGAAACGCACCGAGTTGAAGATGTAGAACTCGAGCTCCGGTCCCCAGTACGAGGTGTCCGCGATACCGGTGCTCAGCAGGTACGCCTCAGCCTTGCGTGCAACGTAGCGAGGGTCGCGGCTGTAATCCGAGAGCGTGAGCGGGTCCTTGATGTCGCAGACCATCGCGAGGGTCGGAACCTCGAGCGTGCTGTCGACGAAGGTGCGCCCCGGATCGGGGAACAGGAGCATGTCGCTTTCGTAGATCTTCTGAAAGCCGCGAATGCTCGAACCGTCGAAGCCGATGCCCTCTGTGAAGAGCAACTCGGTCATCTCGCCGACCGGGATGCTGAAGTGCTGCCACGTGCCGATCAGATCGACAAAGCGAAGATCGACGATCTTGATGCCAAGCTCTTTCGCGTTGCGAATAACGTCAGATGGCTTGGTTTTTGATGTGATCGTTGGAGACACCGCTACTGACCCCTCTAGTTCCCGTACGGCTAGCGACTGGTCGATTGCCATAGGACTCCTTCCGCGACGGCTGGCTGCAACGCCGCCACCACCGATTGGACCCTCGGTCGCCGCGGCACTCCTACCCGACCCAGAGTAGGGTTCTCGCCGGCTTGGGACTATGGACTCCGAGACCGATGGTTTCGGGGAAAGGCTTGTGCATCGCGCACAAACCAAACCCTCTCGGGTTCGCTCAGCTCGCGGGAACTGGCTTGATCTCCGCGACCTGGGAACGCGCGAGCGCCTTGTCCTTGAAATACACCTTGTTGATGTCGACGAACAGCACCTGCGCCTCGGGCACGTCTTCCTCGGCGTAGATCGCGTCAACCGGGCACGGATCCACGCACGCGCCGCAGTCGATGCACTCATCGGGGTCGATGTAGACCATCCGGTCCTCGGCCGCCTCGTGAATGCAATCCACGGGGCAGACCTCGATGCAGGATTTGTCCTTGAGGTCGACGCAGGTCTCGGTGACGATGTAGGTCATGGGCTCGCGTGAGTCTAGCAAGGGGCACTCCTCACGCTCTGTCTGCATGCAATCGCCGCGGCGTAACCCGCACCCGTACTGATTCTTTGGCGCTGACCAAGGCGGTCCGGGGAAGGCTGTCCGGCGTCGTAGGAGTTGACGCAGTGAGGGGAAGTCACATCCTGGGACGCTTCGCGCTGATCGCGATCCCAACCGCCGCCATCGCAATCGCGCCGGCCGTCGCGGCGGCATCCGGGCCGTTCATCGGTGGCCTCTCGCATGTCACGACGCTCGGCTCGACCGTGCCGCACAACGGCGACGTCAACCCGTACGGCATGGCAGTCGTCACCGAGAACTGGGGCGACCTGGTTGCCGGCAACGTGCTCGTCAGCAACTTCAATGCCGCCTCGAACGACCAGGGCACGGGCACGACCATCGTGCAGATGACGCCTCACGGCGGGCGCTCGGTCTTCGCGCACATCACCGATCACGACGTGCGCGGCATGTGCACCGGCGGCGTCGGACTGACCACCGCGCTCGCGATCCTGCAGCACCAGTGGGTCATCGTCGGCTCGTTGCCGACGTCCAACGGAATGTCGGCCACCGCAAAGGCGGGGTGCCTGATCATCCTCGACAGTGACGGCAACGTCGTCGAGACGCTGAACAACGAGGATGGGATCAACGGTCCGTGGGATCTCACGTCTGTCGATAACGGCGCCGACTCGGACGTCTTTGTCACCAACGTGCTCAACGGCACAGTGGCCGCTGGTGGCGCGGTGGTCAACCGCGGCACGGTCGTGAGGCTCGTGCTCCACACGGCCGGAAGCGCGGCCCCCTGGGTGGTCTCGAGCACCGTGATCGGCTCCGGGTTTGCCGAGCGCACCGACCCCGCAGCGCTTGTGGTCGGACCCACCGGTGATGCCATCAGCGCCAACGGAACGCTCTACGTCGCGGACACCGCCGACAACCGCATCGCCGCCATCCCCGACGCACTCACGAGAATGCGCACCGCGTTCACCGGCACCGACGTCACCAGCAACGGGTGGCTCAATGCCCCGCTCGGTCTGACGCTTGCGCCGAACGGCGACATCCTCACCGTCAATGCAGGCGACGGACGCATCGTCGAGACGACACCCGCGGGTGCGCAGGTCGCATTTCAGTGGCTCGACACGAGCGGCTCACCGCCAGGGAACGGTGCCCTCTTCGGCCTCGTCGTGACACCCAACAAGACCGGTGTGTACTTCGTGGACGACGCGACCAACACGTTCGAGTTGCTCCACTAACAGTTCACGCCGCCGACCCGAAAGGGCGCTCAGCTACCCGGGACTCCCTCCGGCTCTGGCTGAGCGCCCCGAGCGGCACCGGCCTGCAGCACGTCTCGAATGCGGAGGCACAGATGCAGGTTGAGCCTCGTGGCGGGATCGTCGAGACGGAGCCGGCCGACCTCCTCGATCCGCCGCAGCCGGTACAGCACGGTGTTGCGATGCAACTTGAGGCGCTGCGCAGTCTCGGTGGGTGAGCCGTTGGCCTCGAAGTACGCGTCGAGCGTCGCCATGAGCTCCGCGCTCGACCGCTCGTCGTACGCGACCAGGTCGCCGACAGTCCCTCGGTAGTAGTCGCTGAGCTCCGGGTGCTGCGCCATCGCGAACAGCAGCCGGTGCAGCCCGAGGTCGGCGAAGCTCGCCTGCCGGCCGGGGCCGAGCAGGCGCCGGCTCATCTCGAGTGCGTGTTCGGCCTCGCGGAACGACTGCCGGACGCCGGCCGCGCCTTCGTGCGTTCGGCCGAGACCGAGCGACGTGGTGGCGTCCCCGGTCGCCCGGGCGCACTCGGTCCGCAGCAGTTCAGCGAAGCGATAGACGGCATCGACGACTCCGTCCGGCTCGGGCATCACCACCACGCAGACCGCGTCCTCGTGGGGAGCGACCAGCGCGCGAACCTCGCGACGGGCGACGACGTTCTGTGCGGCACGCAGCGCTCGTGTCTCCCACGACGCTGATGAGATCGCTCCCCGAAGCGCGATCACCGCGACCTGCTTCGAGAGGTCGGCCCCGAGCCGGCGCGCCCGCTCGAGCGCGACCCGTTCGGACGAGTACGACCCAGTCAGCAGCGAGGCGATGAAGTCACCCTCGAGCTTGTCGCGGGTCTCGATGACCGCACGCTCGCGGTCGAACTCGATCGCGCATGCGGACGCTGCTCGCGCAACAGCGAGGCGGGCGATCTGGTCGAGGCGCGGCTCCTCCCCGATCACGCACACGAACCCGCCGACGCCGTTGCGCATCGGGACCGGGCTCACCAGCGAGGCGAGGCCGTTGCGGCCGACCGTGAACTCGCGCACGGGTGGATCGGCGCCCACCGCAGCGATGGTCCCGCCCCAGCGCCGGAGTGCGTCAGCGCCCTCTTCGACGTCGGCCAGCAGGGCGCCGTCACTGACGGTGAGGTGGCGCACCTCGCCGCCCTCGTCCAACCACGCCGCGGGAAGGCCGGTGACCTCGGCAAGGCGCTCGATGATCTTGTCCGGACCTGCTCCGCCGAGGGCCAGGTCCATGAGCGAGAGCTGGAGCTCCTGCGCGCGTTCGTGCAGCAACGCGCGCTGGTCGAGGATGAAGCGAACGCAGGTGTGATGCGCATCCGCCGCGTGGATGCCGTCCGGCAAGCGCAGCAGCGGCATCATCAATCGGTCTGCCGCGGCGATGCTCTCGACGGACACGTCTCCGACCACGGCCACTGCGACACCGCCCTTCTCGGCAAAGCTGACCATGACCTGCGGGAGGTCGAGGCGTTCGTCGAGGAGACGGATGCTCTTGACGGGAACGAACGCGATCTCGCCTCCCTTCACGGCTTCGAAGGCCGGCGGGCGGGTCCGCAGCGCGCATGCCCACTCCACCCTGCGCTCGAGACCGCCGCCGCCTCCGAGCAGGTCGGTACCGGGCGGCAGGATCCCGCGCCAGACGTCCTTGACGGTGAGGGTCGGAGAGCTCATGACGCGAGCCTGGTCAGCACCGCTCGAGGTACTGATCGATCTCCCACGGGGTGACCTGACCGCGATACGCCTGCCATTCGAGGCGTTTTGCGGCAATGAACCGCTCCGCGAGATGATCCCCGAGCGCATCGATGACGACCTCGTCGGCTTCGAGCGCGTCGATGGCGTCCTTCAGGTTGTCGGGGAGCACCCCGACGTTGCGACGCTCCAACTCGACCTCGTCGAATCCGTACAGGGACTCCTCCACCGGCGGCGGCAGCGGGAGCCGCCGCTCGATCCCGTCGAGTCCGCACCGGAGCATCACCGCGAAGGCGAGGTAGGCGTTGCACGATGGATCCGGGCTCCGCAGCTCCACTCGCGTCGCCTCGGCACGGCCGACGTGGGGGACGCGGACGAGCGCCCCGCGGTTGGTTCGCGCCCACGAGATGAAGATGGGTGCCTCGAAGCCGCGGACCAGGCGCTTGTAGGAGTTCACCAACGGGGCGAGCACGGCAGTGATGCCGGCGGCATGGTGCAACTGGCCGGCGATGAAGTGCTGCGCAATCTCGCTGAGCCCATAGGCGTCGTCACCTGCGAAGGCGTTCACCCCGTCACGGAGCCGCTCGAGACTCTGGTGGACATGCATGCCGCTGCCCGGCTTGCCGTCGAACGGTTTGGGCATGAAGGTCGCGATCACCCCGGATTGCTGCGCGACCGCCTTGAGCGCGTAGCGGAAGGTGATCAGGTCGTCGGCGGCCTTGAGCGCCGGCGCCGCGTCGATATCGATCTCGTGCTGCCCCCCGGCGATCTCGTGGTGTGAGGTGTTGACTGCAATCCCCATGCTCATCAGGGCGCTCACCATTCGCTGGCGGACGTCGCGGTTGCCGTCGCTCGAGAAGTCGAAGTAGGAGCTGCGGTCGTTGCGGATGGGAACGAGCGACCCGTCCGCCGCCTTCTCGAGGAGGAAGAACTCGACCTCCGGACCAACGCGGTATTCGAAGCCGAGACGCTCCGCGTCCTCCACGGCACGCCGGAGGACGCCTCTCGGGTCGCCTTGATACGGCTCGCCGTCAGGGGTGGTCGCCCAGCAGATCAGCCGCGCGGTGGGCTCGTCGCCCCAGGGCAGGAGCTGAAACGTCGACGGGTCCGGCACCAGGTACATGTCGGATTCCGCCGTGCGGGCGAAGGAATCCACGGATGAGCCGTCGAACCACGTGCCGTGCGCGATCGCCTCGGACAGCTGAGAGGCCGGGATCGTGACCGTCTTCACGCCGCCGATGACGTCGGTGAACTGGAGGTCGATGTGGCGGACGTGCGCCTCTTCCACACGAGCCAGCAGGTCGGGGGGCGCTTCCCTACGGGTGGACGGTGGCAATTGATGGCCTCCAACTGGTCCAACTGGGCGGAGCGCACAAGCTCAGGATGCTCAACGGATACTACCGCACCCTTGCGATTTCTCAGACGCCAGAACTGGGTCAGATCGTCGTGCGCGGCGCACAGGCGTCGCTGCGTGGGCTGGCCGAAGCGCTCAGGAAACCGCGACTCCCATGCCACCAAACGTGGTCAGCGCCGCGGCGAACGCCGGCACCGACATTGTCCGCTCGACCCCGTAGAGCACGTCGACGAACGTGATCGTGTTCGCCACCGGGTCGTACCCGATCACCGGCACCGCATGCTCACCGACGGCCCAGGGAATCCGCCGGCCATCCCAGGCAGTCCAGTACCGGGGCACGTGGGCCTTGAAGTCCGAGGTGAGCCAGACCACCACGGAGTTGCCCGCCCGCAGCTCGGCGACGATCTCGGGAACGGTCCACCCCGTTCGCCCGACTGCAGTGGCGCCGAAGTGCTCGGCGGCGACGACGATCGGCGGGTAATACACCCCGTAGCCGGTGTAGCTGGGCTCATACCCGTTGACGTCCCCGACGAACGCGACGTAGGGATCCCCCCAGCGCTCCGGGTAGCCGTCGGCGCCGAGTTGCACCGCCTGCGGCTGCTGCGGAAGGCTATAGAAGATCGTGTCCTGGGGGACGAAGATGTTCTTGACGGCGAGCGCCACCTGCAGCGCCGCCGACTCGCAGTCGAGCGCCAGGTCCTGCTTGATGATCGGCGCCTGCAACGACACCGCTCCGGTCTGATTGACAGTCGGCGACGCGGTGGGCCGCGTCGTGATGAACGTGGGCGACGGGGTCGGGAGCACCTGCGCAGTGGCCTGCCCGGCGTTGTTCTGGGCGAGGGACCAGAGCGGCAACGCGACTGCGGCAGCGAGCACGAGCCCACCGACGGCTGCCACCGCCGGCCGGCGCATGCGGATCATCGGTCGTGCATCCGATCCACGGTCATATCACTCTAACCAGCGCCCCGGGAACTGGTTACATGCGCCCTACTGCGGAACGTTGATCCGGCCGCCGAGCTCGCGGAACTCCAGCGACTTCTCCTCCATGCCGATGCGGACCGCCTGATCGGCGCCGACGCCGTGGTCGCGCGCGTAATCGCGAATGTCCTGCGTGATGCGCATGCTGCAGAACTTCGGACCGCACATCGAGCAGAAGTGCGCGACCTTTGCGCCCGCGGCCGGCAGCGTCTCGTCGTGCATCGACCGCGCCGTCTCCGGGTCGAGGCTCAGGTTGAACTGATCCTCCCAGCGGAAGTCGAATCGCGCCTGCGAGAGCGCGTCGTCCCAACGCTGCGCGCCCGGATGTCCCTTGGCCAGGTCGGCCGCGTGGGCGGCGATCTTGTACGCGATCACGCCGTCTTTCACGTCCTGCCGGTCCGGGAGACCGAGGTGCTCCTTTGGTGTGACGTAGCAGAGCATCGCCGTGCCGTACCAGCCGATCATCGCCGCGCCGATCGCGGACGTGATGTGGTCGTAGCCGGGTGCGATGTCGGTGGTGAGCGGACCGAGCGTGTAGAACGGCGCCTCGTGGCACACCTCCATCTGGAGGTCCACGTTCTCCTTGATCTTGTGCATCGGCACGTGGCCGGGGCCCTCGATCATCACCTGGACGTCGTGCCGCCAGGCGATCTCGGTCAGCTCGCCGAGGGTGCGCAACTCGCCGAACTGCGCCTCGTCGTTGGCGTCGGCGATCGACCCCGGACGGAGCCCGTCGCCGAGCGAGAACGAGACGTCGTATGCGCGCAGGATCTCGCAGAGCTCCTCGAAATGCGTGTAGAGGAAGTTCTCCTCGTGGTGCGCGAGGCACCAGGCCGCCATGATCGATCCGCCCCGCGACACGATGCCGGTGATGCGCTTCGCCGTCAGCGGGACGTAGCGGAGCAGCACGCCGGCATGGATCGTGAAGTAGTCGACGCCCTGTTCTGCCTGCTCGATGATCGTGTCGCGGTACAGCTCCCACGTGAGCTGGTCGGCGTTGCCGCCCACTTTCTCCAGGGCCTGATAGATCGGGACAGTTCCGACAGGAACTGGCGAGTTGCGCATGATCCACTCGCGAGTGGCGTGGATGTCCTTGCCGGTGGACAGATCCATGATCGTGTCCGATCCCCAGCGTGTCGCCCAGCGCATCTTCTCGACCTCGGCGTCGATATCCGAAAGCACGGCCGAGTTGCCGATGTTGGCGTTGACCTTCACGAGGAACTTGGTGCCGATGATCATCGGCTCCGCCTCGGGGTGGTTGATGTTGGCCGGGATGATCGCGCGCCCCCGGGCAACCTCATCGCGGACCAGTTCGGCGTCGACGCCTTCGCGGATGGCGATGAACTCCATCTCCGGGGTGATCATTCCCTTGCGTGCGTAGTGCAACTGGGTGACCGCCGCGCCGCCGCGGGCGCGGAGCGCGTTGCCACGAACCCCGGCCACGGTCTCGACGTCGCCGCGCTCGAGAATCCAGGGAAGGCGCACACCCGCCAGCCCCGCCTTGGGATCGACCGTGATCTCCGGGTCCCCGTGCGGGCCGCTGGTGTCGTAGAGCCGCAGCGGCAGATTGGGCGTGTCCCCGGTCGAGCCCCGCGTCGGCGCCTGCAGAATCTCGCGAAAGGGGACCCGCACATCGGGCCGTGAGCCCTCGACGTACACCCGGGCAGCGCCCGAACGAGCAGTGCTGGTCACCACTGCGACGCTTTCGCGGTCGATCACCTCGGTCATGTCGGCCTCCATGTGACACGACGCCCGGAGAGCCGCCTTCTGGCAGGCGGAGCGCTCCCTGCGCCGGCATTACCCGGATCAGGTTCCACGGTCGGCCGCCCGCAGCGACCCTCTCAGCCCGGTCCCGCCGAGCTCCCGCGACCACGATGGTACGCCCCCTGTCACGAAGTGGCGACCAGGGCTTGCAGAGATATCTCTCGAGAGCTATAATTCGATACATGGATGTCGATACGAATCTCTCCAATTCCCAGGACCATCGCATTGAGGTCGCCGCGCTGCCCGATCCCGAGCCGCGCAAGCTCACCGACCCGAGAGCGATGCGTGCCGTCGCGCACCCCGTGCGAATCGCGCTCCTCGAAGTCCTCGGCACCGAAGGCCCGTTGACGGCCACCGAGGCCGGCGAGCTCATCGGCGAGAGCCCGACCACGTGCTCCTTCCACCTTCGCCAGCTCGCCAAGTACGGCTTCATCGAGGAAGTCGCCGGCGTCGCCGGACGCAAGCGCCCGTGGCGCCTCGTCAACACCGGAATGAGTTACTCCGATGTCAGCGACGACACGGAGACCCGCCTGGCGGCGAACGCACTCAGCCGCGTCCTCCACGACTTCTACCTCGACCGGCTCAAGGAGGGTCTCGAGCTTCGTCGCGATATCTCCACCGAGTGGCAGAAGACGACCGGCGCCAGCGAGTTCCTGCTCTACGTCACACCGGAGGAGCTCCGGCAGTTGGACGAGAGCATGACGGCGTTGGCGCGGCAGTTCGTCGAGCGCATCGGCAACCCCAAGAAACGCCCGAAGGGATCCATTCCGATCGAGCTGCTGTTCTTCGCATATCCCCGCCCAGCGCATCGCGGTTATCCGCGAGCGGCGCGCTGAGCTGTCATCCCAGACACAACACATCACGAACTAAAAGGAGGTAAACGCCATGACCAACTTGCAGAACATCGAGCTGGCTCGCTCCATCGAGCGCCGGCGCGTCTTCTGTGCCGAGCACGAATGCTCGAATCGCACAGTCCTGCATCGCGTCACGACCATGTTGAACACATTGTCGGATCGCCGTGACCGCAGCTGATGCGGACACAGCGCGTGCGGAGGCACGCATGAGCGTGCCTCCGTTGCGGGCGCGGGGCTAACCCGTGCTCGCGCTGCTGCGTGACCGCAATGGACGCCGGTATCTCATCGGCCAGTTGCTCTCCGTGTTCGGAGACACTGCCCTGTGGCTCGCAGCGGGTATCTGGGTCAAGACTCTCACCGGCAGCAACGCTTTAGCCGGCCTCACGTTCTTCGCGTTCAGCGCACCGTCTGTGCTGGCGCCCGCGGCCGGCATGTTCGTCGACCGCATGAAAAAGAAGCCGCTGCTGGTGGCGACCGACCTCGCGCTCGGCGCGGGTGTCCTGTTGCTCCTCCTGGTGCACGGCCGCGGCCAGGTCTGGCTCATCTACCTCGTGATGGTCCTGTACGGACTCGCATACGGCGTCCTCGGCTCGGGAGAGTCCGCGCTCCTGCGCGAGATGCTGCCGGAGGAACTGCTCGGCAATGCCAACGGACTCCTGCAGACCTTCCGCCAGGGCATCCGGCTCGTCGGTCCTGTCGCCGGCGCCGGTCTCTTCGCGTGGAAAGGTGGTGGCGCCGTTGCCATCGTCGACGCGTGCACGTTCCTCGTCGCGGCAGCAGCCACGTTCTCGTTGCACGTCACCGAGGTGAAGCCGGTGCGCACCGAGCACCACTGGTTCGACGAGGTGACTGCCGGCATCCGCCATGCATGGACGACCACCGTGCTCCGTCAGATCCTCACCGCATGCCTGCTGATCATCGTCCCGATCGGATTCTTCGAGACGATCTCGTTCGCCGTCGTCAGCATGGGATTGCACAAGCCCCCGACGTTCCTCGGCATCATCGCGACGACGCAGGGGGTCGGCGCGATTGTGGGCGGACTCACCGCCGCGGCGGTCATGAAGCGCACGAACGAAGGCGCGCTGTTCGCATTCGCCTGCCTGCTGTTTGCCGCCGCGTCACTCCTGCTGACGTTGCAATGGCTCCCGGGAGTGCTCGCTGGAGCGCTCGTTGTCGGCGCTTGTCTTCCGTGGGTGCTCGTCTCCCTCTTCACGCTCACCCAGCGCCGCACGCCATTGGCGTTGCAGGGTCGCGTCTACTCGGCGTTCGACACGCTGATCGGGCTGCCGCAAACAATTTCGATCGCTGCCGGAGCGGGATTGATCGCGTTCGTCGACTACCGCCTGCTGCTGATCTTCTCGGCCGCGATGGGCGTGGTCGCCGCGGTGTACCTCCTCACCCGCGACGAGCAACGGCACATGCCACGCGATGTGCCGGACGAACCGGTTGCGCTTCCCTATGCCGAAGCGGAGGACGCGGTCACACTGCCGATCGCCTGAGGGTCGACGTCGTCCGGCACCTCGTGTGTCCGGCATATCTGCGCGAACAGAGCCGCACTGGGCTTGGGAATTCGCTCCTGCGTATCGCGGTTGACGGCGATGAGACCGAAGCGCTGTGTGTATCCCTCAGCCCACTCGAAGTTATCCCACGCCGTCCAGTACAAGTACCCGCGAACGTCGACGCCGGCATCGATGGCATCGGCCACTGCGCTGAGGTGATCCCGCAGATACGCCGGTCGCAACTCGTCGTGGTCATCGGAGACACCATTCTCGGTGACCATGATCGGCAGTCCGAACTCGCGCCACAGGTCGGTAAGGGCGTTGCGCAACCCCGTCGCGTCGATCGCCCAGCCCGCACCCGACAGCGGGAGGCCCGGGACCGCTTCGTGCCTGGCAAAGAGCATTCCCGGAGCACCGATGTCGAGCGACACCGATTCGCTGGTGTAGTGGTTCAGGCCGAGGTATGTGAGCGACCCGGCGAGCCCGGGAACGACCTCGCCATGTCCGACCGGGCGCAGCATTCTCCCGGCGGCACAACTGCGGAGAAACCACCGGTTGAACAGGAAATCCGGGACACGGCTGACGGCGCGATCCACCGATGACGACGGATCGCGCGGCAGCAGGCGGCGCTCGTGATGCGCGATCGAGATCTGCGCGGTTCGATGGTGCGCCTCCGACACCACATTGATCGCGTGCGCCGCGGCGGCGTGCATGCGCAGCAGCCCGCGTAACGCGACAAGCGTGCTGCGCAACGAGCGTTCGCCGGGCGGCCACACGCCTTCGAGGTGGCCGAGCACCGCGACCACTGTGGGCTCGTTGATCGTCACCCACCACGTGACCATGTCGCCAAACGCCTCGGCGCACGCGGCTGCATAGCGGGCAAAGCGTATCGGTGCATCGGGTGCGCCGAAGCCTCCCAACTCCGCGAGCCACACCGGAATCGTGAAGTGGTGCAATGTGACCACGGGCTCCATCCCGTTGCTGCGGCAGGCGCGCACCACATCCGCGTAGTGCGCCAGCGCGTCGCGGTCGAACTTCCCGGCCTGTGGCTCGACGCGTGCCCACTCGATCGAGAACCGGTGTGCGTTGTGGTGCATCGAACCGAGTTGCGCGAGGTCCTCTCGATAACGCCGGTAGTGATCGATGGCGACGACCGCGTCACCTCCGCCGGCGATTGCCTCCGGGTGATCGGCCACCCACCGCGACCAGTCGTTGTCGATGCCACCCTCCACCTGATGCGCTGCGGTGGCGCATCCCAGGAGTAGTCCCTCGGGCAACCGTCGTGGTGTCACCCGCCGGCCGAGCGAGCAGCAAGAACGAGACGCCGGAATCCGTTCGCGGCCTCGTCGACAACCACGGTCACACCGTTCTTGCGGCTCCACGCGCGCACCGCGAAGGCGTGCTCGGCAACAGGAGAACGAATTTCGAGCTGGCCTCCGGGTTCGAGGCGCGCGTATGCCCGGCGCACTCGCTCCAGCGCTCCCGGCTCTGTGCAGAGCTCCTCCGAGGCGCTGAGGTCGAGGACGGTGCTTTCAGTCATGACAGGCTTCAGGCGACTGGCGCAGCGGGAAGCGGCGATGCACGACAGCAGAATACGTGCGGGCCGTGGCAAGGAGCTGCGCAGGCTGCTGAACGGCCCGGGTAGCACGCCCTCGCCAGGCTTGCTGCACGGCCGGGGTAGCACGCGCTCGCCAGGCTGCCGAACGGCCGCTCATCGCCGAGTGCGCCCCATATCCCCAATCGATCAGCGCCGATGCGCTCGGTGGCCGTCCAGGGCGCCGAAAGCGCACCGGAAAGCCCGGCCCGCAAGCGCGTCCGAGGCGCCCCCTATTCAAGCCCCATGGCGGACCGGCCCATAATGCGCGAATGCCCACACCAGAGCCGCTCCGCCACGACGACACATTCGACGACGTGGAGGAGAGCCCCCGACGGGTCGCCGGCACCGTCCGGCTCATGACCGAGGATCCGTTCGAACTCGACGACGAGGCGGACACCGGGATCGGTCAGCGCATCTCCTCGATCGCCGCCAAGAGCCCGTGGATCATCCCCGCCGTGCTGGTTGGGATCGGCGTGGCTTTCCTGGTGCTGCGCCGCCGGCGCTAACCTCCAGGCCCTCGCGGGATACCGCCGCCACCAGCGGCGGGCTGTCCGACCTCGCGAAGATCTCGAGCATCAGCGCTTCAAATGCGAGGCGAGGCTGGGCGTAGTTCGCGACGAACTCAGCGGTCGCGAGGATGCTCGCCAGGATCTCGACGATCCGGGTGAGATCGAGATCCTCAGCCCATGCTTCGAGCGCAGGGCGATACGCCTTCCAGACGGCGAGCTCCGGGGCGCCCGAGGCAAAGCAGGCGGCGTCGCGCACGAACGACGCCCACGCCCCAAGCGTGATCAGCGCCTGCTCACGCACCTCGGCGCTGCGCTCCGTCCCGGCCGCCGCGGCCACAGTCACCGATGCAGCGGCCCGAAGCGCGCCTTCGGCTCCCCCACCGCCGGCGCCGATGAATCGATCGAGCGCGTCGAGCTCGGCGTTGAGTGCACCCGGCTCGGTCGCGAGATGCAGGGCGCGTCCGGGCCGGCCCGCTGCCAGCGCCGCTGCGGTGGACGCGTCGTGCTCATTCACCGTGTGGACCCGCTCAAGCCAGGCTTCGATCGCCGCCGGCGCGACCGGGCCCAGCACCACCGTCTCGCAGCGCGAGCGCACGGTCTGCGCGAGCTGCTCCGGGTGCGCTGACGTGAGGATGAGGTGCGCGCCCGGTGGCGGCTCCTCGAGCGTCTTCAGGAGGTTGTCCGCCGCCTGCTCGGTGAGGCGATCGGCACGGGCGATGACCGCTACTCGGCGGCCGCCCGCATATGCGGACAGCGAAAGGAACTGCTGGAGCGACGGTCCTGCTTCCTCCTCCCCGGGCTTGCGCTTGGGCGAGGGGCGCATGCGATCGATGCCCACGTTCTCCGCGGTCGAGTCCTCCACCCAGAAGTCGGGGTGGGCATCGAGCCCGCCTGGCCAGTTCGCCGCGTCAAGCAACTCGGCGGCGAGGGCGAGGGCCGCCGTCGTCTTGCCGACGCCCTCGGGGCCGATCAGGAGGAGGGCGTGCGTGAGCTCCTCATCGATCCCCATCGCCGCCAGACGCTGGAGGACACGACCGTGGCCGATGACGGAATCGAGCGTGGTCACGGGACGGATTGTGCAGAATTGCCCGCGGTGACCAAGCCTCCGACGCCAGCACAGGCAGCGGTGCCGTCGCATCCGGTCGAGAGCGGGCGCCACTACGCCGCACGCGTGATCCTCTATATGGAAGCGGCGTTCCTCGTGCTCATCGCGTTCGGCTTCTTGAGCGGCTCGCAGGGAACCGATTTGTTGAGCGTGGCCGGCGGCGGCGGGCTCTGCATCGTGGGCGTGGTCATCCTCGGTGTCGGTGCGACCCGGATGCGACACGACGTGCCGGTGGTGCGCGACCCCGCCGATCCGGACGCCAGGGTGCCGTGGGACTGGACCGACTTCCTCATGTTCTGGCCGGGATGGTTCAGCGCGTTCCAGTTGCTTGGATCGCTGGCCGTCATCCTCACCGATGTCATCGGCAGCAACTCCGATCCGACGGTGCGCAACGCCATCGAGTTCATCCGTGCTCGCCGTTTGCCAGTACGGCGCGATGCTCTTCAACATCTTCGTGCTCGCGTTCATGCGCCGTGGTGGCACATTGCGCGACCTCGGATGGCGCGGCTTCAAGTGGTGGTGGCTCCCCGTTGCGCCGATCGCCACGTATGTCGCGCTGGTGGGTGCGAACCTGCTGCAGACCTTCAACCAGAGTCTGTTCCCGGGTGTCACCAATGGTCAGTGCCACGAGGTCCAGCACGATTACAGTCACTACTACGTGCTGGCGATCATCGTCGTGTGCGTCATCGCACCGATCTCGGAGGAAACCATCTTCCGTGGCTTCATCTACGGATGGCTCCACCGATGGGGACCGGCAGTGTTCGCAGTGCCGCTCAGTGCAGCGATCTTCTCGGCACTGCACCAGCAATTGGTGCTCTTTCTACCGCTGTTCTTCGTGGGACTCGTGCTGGCGTCGCTGTATCAAGGCTCGAAGAGCATCGTTCCCGGCATTCTCACACACGCGCTTTTCAACCTGCCCAACATCATCGCGATCCTGAGCACCACAACCACCTGTTGAGCGCGCTCTGGCACGTACGCGTGGTGTATGTTCAAAGGCGGGTCAAGAGGGCGTTGGCCAGGAAGACGTATGGCAGGGGTGGCGATGAGCGATATGGACGGCGATACACCGGGTATGCCCGGCGCCGAAGTCGAGACTGCTCGATGGGCGCGCATCGAGCAAGGCGTTCGGCAGGATGCGGCGCGACTTGCTCGTCTCGTGCTCGAGGGCCAGGCCGCAGGCTACGAAGCGCAGTTGCTCGCGCGGCGTATCAACTCAGTGCGCACGGATGGGATCGGCGCCGAGTACTGAGCGCTCTTTGCGGTCAGACGACGGACTGTATCTGACCACCGTCGACGGCAAGTGAAGCGCCCGTGACAAATGACGCCGCCGGTGAGCAGAGAAACACTGCCACTCGTGCGATCTCATCGGGCTCGCCAACGCGTCCGAGTGGATTGATCGAGCCTGCGCGCTCGAAGAACGCGTCCAGGTCGGTGACTCCGGATGCACGCGCCAGCTCGATCTGACGGTCGGTGCGAATCGCCCCCGGGAGCAACGAGTTGACGCGAATCGTCGGCGCGAGCTCGTTGGAAAGTGTCTTCGCGAGACCGCTCACTGAGCCACGGATGCTGTTGCTCAAGGTCAGCCCGCTGATCGGCTGCTTCACGCTTGTCGACGTAATGAACAGGATTGCGCCGGCATCGGACTTGCTGAGCGCCGGCAACGCTGCTTGCACGAGATGCACCGCACTCATGAACGTAAGTCGATATGCGGCGTCGAACTTCTGGTCATCCAGGTCCGCAAAGGATGCTCGCGGTGGGCCACCGGCATTGACGACCAGCGCATCGAGTCTTCCGAACTCCATCGACCGTGCGGTCGACCGCGAGCCGCGCCTGCTCGGGATCCGCGACATCGGCGACTGTGGCGAAGACGCGGCCCCCATGGCTGCGAACGCTCTCTGCTGCCGCCTGCAATGTCGCGTCCGAACGTGCGCACATCCCGACATCCGCACCTTCGGCGGCGAACTGCTCGGCGATCGCCCGACCCATGCCCTTGCTCGACGCGGCGACGAATGCGGCGCGTCCCCGAAGCCCCAGATCCATGGCTTCGACCCTAGCATTTTTGGCTCAGCCCTTTTGATGGACGTCCGCGCAGTGTCCGCATGCGAGGTCGCCCGACAGCCCATACTGAAATTGATGCCTGGCAAATTGGGAAGGGAGTGGTCGATGCCGCCTTTGCTGCCGGCCGGCTTCACCGTCTTCGAGTCGCTTCCGGTCGGCGCTCTGGTGCTTGAAGCGCTTGCGCCGGCGATTGGCAACGGCATCATCACGATGAGCGAAAACGAGTCTGAGGGAGTGCTTGTCGTTCGCAACGGCGTCGTGGCGGAGCGAGTTTGGGTTGCGAAAGGGGTTCGCAGTCACGGCGCCGAGGCTCTCGCGTTGATCCGGGCGGCCGATGCGGCAATGGTGTCGGCACGTCAGCTCGACGACGCGGCGATGAGCCTGCTCGGAGCGCTGCTCCACGGTAGCCCTTGCTACATCGATCTGCGCCTCGAGTGGGTCGCCTGGCCCCAGTTGCTCGGCGACCTCTGCACGCGGGGACAGACGTTTATTGTCGAATTGGAGACACCGGTCGGGCGGGGCGTCACCTGTGTAGGGGACGGGCGGCAGTTGGCTACGTTCACCGAGTCCCACCCCACACTCGGCGACGCGAGCCTGCTCGATGACCTCGCGGCGGGAGGGGTTGGCATCATTCGCGTTCTGGTGGATGAGGGCGATCTGGACGAGGTGGCGCATTCGCGGACACGTGCGGTCTTGCCGACCGCTCCGGACGCCGGCCTGAGAGCGGTCACCTCGGTTGTCGGCGACGTGGCTCTGCCCGAGATGACCCGAACCGCCGCCAACACTGTCCATGCCGAGACAACCGGACCAATCACGCCTGTCGCGCCTCCGGTTGACTACGTCGAACGATACGTCCTGCCTCCGGCTGGATCCGCGCTCATCACATCAGGAGCGTCGCCGCCGCCGGGTATGGACGCCGCCGACCCGAACGCAACATTCACCGCCATCTTCGGCACGCACGACGACACACCTGGAGCGCACCGTTCGATCGCTCTCGAAAGTGCACCTCGCGCCGCCGAGCGAGACGTTGCCTCCGTGTTGCCGCAGCTGAGATTGCTCGTGCAGCATCGCCTCCAACGGTCGTCGTCATCTGTCGAGGAGATCGTGGAGTGCGCAGCGACCGATCATCACAATGTTGGGTGGCTCTCGGACAGAGTTCGCGTTATAACGATGCGCGGATTCCTGCACTCGACATTCGATCAACTCGCGGATGACATGCTCGCCCTCGCTGGCCGCGACCCGGGCTGACGAAGAGCTTTGCCGCCGCGTCGCGACGAACCCGCGAAGGGTATCGAGCATGCCGCATGCACGTGCTCGCCCATCCGTTGTATGTGCGTCGCGTAATACGCAGATCGCGCACGGCATCGGACGCATCCCCCGGTACTTTGTCCCAATGACGTCCCTCCACGTGCCGCATCGTCATCACACTGATGGCTGCAGCTCCCCGGCCAACGGCCAATGTCTGGCGCGATGTCGGAACGAGCGCAGCGCTCATCGCGCTCTGGATCGTGCCGTGGCTCGTGATCAGCGCAGCAACATGGGTCGCCGGCGGTCGGCCGAGCACTTCGCCGCTCTCATTCATCAATCCGGGCAGCATGGTTCGGCGTGTGTCGTCGGGACACGGACCGTTTGACTGGTGGGTGCTGGTTGCACCGGCATCCCACGTGCTTGCATGGAGATTCTGGACAACCGTTGCCCTGATCCTCGCTGCCGGAACGGGCGGTTTCGTCGTGATGAGGTTCCAGCTCGAGCGGATCGCACACGGACGGCTCCAACGCTTGATGCCGACCGGCCGCCGCGTGGCCCGGACAGCGCACTGGGCTCGCGGCGTGGATCTGCGTTCGCTGCGTGGTCGCCCGGGACATGGCGGCGTCTTTTTGCTCGGCCACCACGGACGCCGCATGTTGACAACGCAGGCGGAGACGAGCGTGCTCGTGATCGGCCCTACACGCTCCGGCAAGACAGCGGGACTGGTGATCCCGAACCTGCTCGAGTGGGACGGGCCGGCGATCGCCACGAGCACCAAAAGCGAACTCGTAGAGCTCACAGCCGGGCGCAGGCAGGCCCTCGGACCGGTCTATGTCTACGACCCAACTGGGGAAATCGGCGGGGGCGTGCGATCGGTGACGTGGTCACCAATTGCTGGATGTGAAGATCTCGATCACGCCTGGATGGTTGCCTCGTGGCTGTGCGCTTCGCTGCAACAAGGAGGCGGACGCGGCGACAACGACTGGTCGCATTGGGCCGAGTCGGGAAAGCTACTGATCGCACCCCTCCTCTATGTGGCAGCAACGACCGGACGCACGATCGTCGACGTACGAACGTGGATTCACGGGTTCGATATCGCCACGCCGATCACCATGCTTGAGGACATGCTGCTCGATCCGGCAATATCGGGCGACAGCGATCCTTTCAGAGCGATGTCGATGCTCGCCTCGGTTGATCAGCGGCCGGAACGTGAGCGAGGCACGGTCTTTTCGACCGTGATGCGCATCTTCAACGTCTTCACGGAACGCGCGGTTGCGGAGTCAGCGTTGTCGAGTCGCTTCGATGCGGACGATTTCCTCAAACGAAAGGGAACCCTCTATCTGTGCACGCCGAGGCAGGCTCCCGAGCGTGTCGCGAGCCTCTTCGTTGGCATCCTGATGACCGTTGTGACAGCGGCATACGCTCTGTCGGAATCCGATCCCACGAACCTGAGCAAACGAACCCTCGGTCTCTTCCTGGACGAACTGGCGAACGTGGTGCCGATCGAAGATCTCCCTGCGCTTGCTTCACAAGGAGCCGGGCGCGGAGTGATGTTGCTCTCGATCGTTCAAGATCTCAGTCAACTCCGTGCACGCTATGGTCAGGAGAAGGCCAACACGATACTCAATAATCACGGATGCAAACTCGTCCTCCCCGGAAATAGCGATCCAGAAACCGCAGAGATTCTTGCCAAACTGGTCGGCAGGAGCAACTTCACAGAGCAGCAAATGAGCGTCGGTGGCGACGGCCGGGTGAGCCGTTCGTACTCAATCCGCCATGACGCAATGGCGACGCCGGACGCATTGCGTCAGCTGAGCGCGGGGAGTGCGATCGTGATTCATCGGGACAGCCCACCGGCGTTCGTTCGGCTCGCCTTCTGGTTTCGAAGCACTCGCTACCGGAGGCTCGCGCGGATCCCGTACTTTCGGTCGGCGGATCACGTGCCGCGCTGACTTGCGCGCCGTGGGGGCGAGGGCAGAGTGAGCGGTCCCGAGCGGGTCGATAGCCGATACTGTCGTGTCTCGGCGGTCAGTGCCCTAGCGGGAACGGTACCGGGATGACGATGTTCCCTCGAGGCACGGAAATGGTGATCGCAACCCCATCGCTGTACTGGCGATACCAGTTCTGTGAACTCGCGCTGAATCGGTCGATCGATGACAGCCGCTGCGAGCCAAGCTCGTAAAGACACGACTCCACGCCACCGGTTCCACTGCGAAGGAACACGCACCGCACCGTCGCGGAGAGGCCGTTCCATGTCATCACCGCCGCCGACGTGATCATCCCCGAGGGCGCGGTGTCAATAACGAGTGTCGCGGCACCGGTGAACATCTGTGACGTCGGACGTCTTCTGGGCGACCAGCGTCAAAGTCGTCCCGTCGACGTGCACGCCGGCGCCATCCTTCCCCGCATCAAACGACCGTGGAGCGGTTGACAACCACACTCCCGCTGCGGCGGATATCAGAGCCAGAAGAAGTGTGGCAACAGACCGATGTGCGCGCACCGTGCGGCGCCAATTCGTCGACCGCCGATGTACTGGCGCGAGTCCCCCGAGCGGCACGGGCAACGTCTGCTTGGATCGCTCGAGCGGAGGCTGGGCAACGGTTCGGAGGACCGGGCGATCAGCCACGCCGAGCGAGCGACCTCTGCGATCGCACAATCGACGACGTGCATGGGATCGGTTGCGAGGTGGAGGGTCATCCGCAGCCGCCGTCCGCGCGCCGGGATGACTTTTCCGTGAGCTGTTTCCCGAGCACAGCGGTCGTCAAATTCCAGCGTCGCCAGCACCGGTTCCGATCGCCTCAAGCAGTGCACCCTCAATGCGGAGATCACCGAACGCGCCGAAATCCGGACGCATGGCGTCGCCCGCATCCAGGAAGGGCTGGATCTCTCGCTCCAACTGCAACAGCACAGCACGGTCGTGCGAGTCGGCACGCACCTCGTGACCGGCGATGAGCAGGCCCAGGTCGAACGTGAACTGCTCGACGGCATCACGAATACGATCGAGCCGTTCCTCGCGGACCGCGTGTTGCGACGTCCGATTTGAAGCCCCTCCGCCGCGGATCATCGTGTCGAGCCGCCTGCTCACGTGCGAACGGCTTGTGGGGCCCGGACGATGGCGTCGGCGAGCTCTCTGTAGGCCGCGCGCAGTGATGAAGACACTGCTTCGACTGGCACACCCTGCATGCCGGCGTACCTGACTCGCTCCGCATCATCAGGGACGTCCACGACGCGATACACGCGCTGCGCGATCGCAGTCAGGTATCGCTTGGTCAGTGGGTGCTCGCGGTTGCGTCTTGTTCGGGGGACAAGCGAGGCGACGATCACTGGCGGAAGATCGCGCACATCAAGGTAGTCGAGCACGCCGTTGAAGTCCTGCTTCGAAGCCGCACTCGGAAGCACCAGGACATCAGCGTGCTCGAGCCAGTACGCCGCCGCGGCCGCAGCGGGTCCGCCGGTAGGGTCCGGCAACCGGTTGCTCATGTCCACGATGACGAGTGGATATCGTGCGCGGAGATACGCGGCGAGCAAACCGACCTCAGTGCGTGAGTACTCCGTCGTCTCGCGCGACTCGGGAAAGCAGGCGAGTGCAGGCGTCGACGCGTGGACTGGTCGCGGGATTTCGCGATCTGCCGTCAACGCGACGACCATGTCCCGCACCGTGGCGGCTCCTGGCGGCAGGTTCAACTGGCCCCACGCATCGGGATTGGCGAGGTTCGCATCGACGATCGCCGCGCACCGGCCCACCGCATCCAGGGCAGCTCCCGCGACAATCGCCACACCCGCCGCGTGGCTCGTCTTTCCCACGCCACCTTTTCGAGAACCGACAACGACGATGGTGGAGCCGCGCATCACGAGGAGCCCCCCAAGCTCGTCGCCTGACATGTCTGCCGACGATCGCCAGGTACGCGCGCGACGCGTCCACGCAGGGAGGCGGAATCCCCGGATCCCGGCGGAGTGCTCGTCAACAGATGCCATCGACGGTGCTGCAACTTTCGGCTGCGAGGAACGCTCCTGTTCCAGGCTCATCGCAATGAGAAGATCAAAGGGGTCGGGACCGGGATCGTCGAGAGCTCCGTCGCTGCCCGAAATCGGCTTTGTATCGGGAATGTGCCGCTCGGTGAACGCCGCCGCGAGGGATCGCAGCCGCGACGCCTCAACCTCTGTGTATACGCCGGCATCCACCAGATCAGTCATCACGGCAGCGGCATAGTCGAGTGGGGAGCGGGCGCAGAAGCCATGCACTCCCGTGTGGTGCTCGTACGTCGCCAAGCCTGCCGGCGACGACACGCCGACATAGGAGGACCCGTCGATACCAACCAACCAATCTCCCAGGCCGTCCGCATCGTTTACGACGAAGATGACCTGAGCATCGCGCGGCAGCTCGAGTTCCCACCATGCGTCGAGTTGTGGCTGCGCCGCACCTTCCGAGAAGAACCGTATGCCGCGAACCGGTGGCCTGGGCGCCACGACGCTCGAGCCTTGGACCGACAGATCAACCAGCATCCGTGCCACGGCTTCGGCTTCCTCGTCATCCTCAAGAAGCACCACGATCGCCAAAGACGGCTGGTGCTCAGTGCGCAAGGGAAATCGCCTCTCGAATATTCGCCGCGCCAGAACCGCAGCACATCGACGATGATCGGCAGTGCGCGCTGGAGGCTTCCGACGGTGACCAGGACGAGTCCGACAGCAAGAAGCATCGACGCCGTCGGATATGGCCGCCGATCCGATCCTCTCGTCTTGAACTCGCGGACGGCACTCAGAACAGTCGCTGATGCGGCAACAGCGACCACAAGCCAAGCGAGCAACACCATGACGGCTTCGCCCGCGGCCATCGTTGGGATACCCGCCGTGAAAAAGGTGAGCCCATCCCCAACGTCAGGTGGGCGGAGAACGAACAACGCCGCAATCAGCAGCGTTACCAACAAACTGAGCAGAACAACATTCCGGCGGAACATGCGTCGTTATCCCCCCAGACCAGCAGAGATCGCGTGAAACGTTGGAGCGCCGATCAACAGGAGGAGTGGAACGAGCATCCCCGCAATCGGCAGCGTGATCAGGATTCGTGCACGGGCAGCGCGCACGCGGGCATCCGCAAGCCGTTCCTGATAGACGGTGAGGGCGAGCCGTGTATAGGCAACACGATCAGGGACGCCGACATTGGTCGTTGCGGCAGCGTCAGCGATCTCCGCAAACTCGCGGATCCGGTACGCCTCGGCAATGAGTCGATACTTTTCGGCAGTTGAGCGATAGGACGTCTTCGCCAGCCGCTTGAAACCGCCGCGATCGAGAAGATTCTGCAACGCGTCATCACGGGCACACCGAGACATCACGCGAATCGCATCATCGAGCTGGAGCCCGCGACTGTCCGTCATCACGGCGACTGTCATGAGCATGTCGCCCAACGTTCGACCGGATGTATCACGAGCCTCGCGCGCGCGACGGCGAAGATCAGACAGTGCGAGTGGTGGAATCAGCGCAGCGATTAGGAGTGCAGCCCACGGGGGAGCCGGCCATTCGCCATCGAGCGCTTTGCCGGCGGCTGCCGCAGCAAGAAGGAGGGCAAACGTCAGCAACGTGATCGCACCTGTCCGTGCGAGAAAGCTCGCCGAACCGTCTTCGCTGTTTGCTTGACCAAGGAGGCGTTCCAGATCGAGCTCCGTCTGCAGGCGCCGCAGAAACGGCGCTCGATTGGCAACGCGCTCTAGTGCGGACCCCCGGGTTGCGTATCCCCGCAGGTGTGACATCCGCCGCCACGCGCGGGCATCGGCGGCGGTGAACACATCGAGCAGAAGGACCCCTCCAACCCAGGATCCGACGGCAAGCATCGCAAGCACCGCATACGGAATCGCTTCAACCATGAGGATGGAGTTCCTGCTCCTGCACCTGGTCGAGATCCCACCGGGTCCATCGAACCGTGCGGGCGATGCGCCCGAGCATGGCGATCAGGACGAAAAACATCGCGACAGCCACCAGGAGCACGACGGTCCCTTCGACGGTGTCGTAGTACGCGCGAAAGCTCGCGACCCGGACGAGGCTGACGAACATGACTGTCATGAGCGCCGACATCGCGAAGGTGACCGCCCGCTGCTGTGTCAGTGTCACCAATGACTTTTCCTCGACCTGCAGCTGGGCCTCGCCGACGGGAAGGAGTACGTCGTCGATCGCGGAGATGAGCCCGTCAAGGCTTCGCGTTCGCGCCCAGATCAATACAGCGCAAGCGTGCTCGACCAGTGGCGACCGCGAGCGAGTGCCGCTCAGAACCAGGTTCGCCGTGACGGAACCGCCCTGCCCCCAGGGCTCGAGCACATAGGCGAGGTCGCGTCCGGGGTTGCGACCGACCTCCTGGAGCGCCGAGTCCAGCGACTGATTCCCGATCGCCATGCGATCACGGAGCACTCGAAGCTGCACGAGAAACGCGCGTTCCATTCGAAGGCGCCTTCGCGCTGCACGCCCGGCGACGAGGAAGCGGACGCCAAAGAATCCGATGGCGCCGAGGAGAAGGCTCAAGAGCCAGATCTGTGTCGTGAATCCGATGACCACACCGATCGCGGCGACACACAGACGGAGCGCGATCCAGCGACGCCAAGGCCAGCCAAGCGCCGCCGCGACGTCCTTCTCGTGCTCGATCAGCGGGATGCTGCGACGTCGTGAGCCCCCGCTACGCGGCCGCATCCCGAGGATGACCGCCATCCCAGCGCAACCGCAGCCAACGATCACCGCCACACCGGCAACGAGAATCACAGGCTCCGGAAGACCAACGCCGATGATCACGGCGACGGCACCTCGTCGCTGTGAAGATACGGGCGGATGCGCGGCGCCAAGCGTCCAAGGTTGCCGATCAGGTCAGTTCCCCGAACCAACCCTCCGCTCTCTGCCTGGCGGTAAACCCACTTATGGTTTCCACCGCGTTCTACCGCGACGACGCCAGTGATGCGGCGGCGGCCGTCCTGATTCGCAATATGAACGACTACATGAATCGCCTGTTCCACGATACGTTTCGCCAGGCGTTCGTTTCCCGCAAACCGCGCGTTCTCCATGACGTACTGCATCGCTTGTTCAATCGCGAGTTCGGCATCCTCGGCGTGGATGGTGGTCATCGAGCCGTCGTGGCCGGTCATCAACGCCTTGCAGACGGCGGCCATCTCTTCGCCGCGAGACTCGCCGAGAATCAGGCGATCTGGTTGAAACCGGAGGGCGTGACGCACGAGGTCGAACATCGTGAGATGTTGAGCGTCGGCGTCCGCGCGAATCGAGGGAATCGTGGAAACGGCAGTGGTAAGTGAGTGCCACTCCTTCCCGTCGCCGCGATCCTGATCGAGATGCAATTCGGCCCCGTCCTCGACGACGACGATGTGCTCATCGTCCGCGACCATACCGGCGAGGACGCGAAGCAGGGTGGTCTTTCCTGTGGACGTACCCCCGGCAATCATCAGGTTGGCACGACCGCGAACACAGGCCTCGATGAAGGTCGCGACGCCCCTCGGCATGACCATCTGCGTCACGTAGTCGTTGAGATCTCGAACCTTCGATCGCGCCGGCACCCGGATCGCCGCCTTCACATCGGAGCGACCGGAGACGGCCGGGCGCTTGGCGACGCAGAGCCGAATCACACTCCCTACGTTGGCCTCCGCGATCGGCGAGGCATCGGTGATCGAACGATCACCTGTGACTCCGCGCATTCGTACCACGCTGCGGAAGAACTCGAGGACCTCGTCATCGCTCGAGAACGGACTGTCACCGATGAGAGAAAGCTTTCGTCCCACGGTGCTGACCAGCCAATGGTCATGGCCGAGGCAGGTGATGTTCTCCAGCTCGGCGCCGTAAATGAGGAGCGACAAGGGATGGAGATGCGATCCGAGAATGACCGCGTTACGCTGCGTTGTCGCTCGATAGCGGGTGTTACGAGAGAGCTCAGCGACGACCGACAGTGGCAGCCCGCTCATCTGCGGCGACTGGATTGCCCGGTCAATTTCATGCGAGACGTCCTCGGCGAGGCGCTCCTCGTGCAGCACGGACGCCGGTTCTCCGTTTCTCGTTCGCTGGACCGAGGCGGCGATGATCTCTGCTACCTCTCGCTCCTCAGTCGGGATACGCGGCCATCGACTGACCTGCACCGACGTGTCGTGATGGTCCGGAAGCGGAGGCGGGTCGAGGGCGGTCGCCCCAGTCATAAGTGCAAGTCCGCCTCGACACCCGCAAGGACAAGAGGTCGTCCGGTATCCGCCACGCGCGCCGCGCGTCCTTCATCCCACTCCCACCCTCGACGCACCGGAAGGTCGGGAAGTTCGCGCTCGAGGCTGTCGACCATGACGCGTCGATGCGCGGTGCCGCGTTGCTCGCACACGATCAATTCGCCATGTGGAGGGCGTGCGGTCCGGAGCACGTCGATGCTTCTCGACAACAGCGCGGGATCGTCACGAATGACAATGAAGACACGGTCGAACACCGCGCACACCGCGTCGGCCGCCGCGCGAGGTGACCGGAGGCTGGTATGCGCCCACGGATGCCCGAGATCCACAACGACGACATCGGCGTCGAGGTCGCGCATCGCCGGCGCGATGGACCGAAGACAGTCGCCAATCTCCAGTCCATACGTGCTGCGCAGCCCCGGAATCACGCGCAGACCTGGACGATCGGGGACGGGAAGGGCTTGTGCATGCAGCACATTCGCGGTCACCGGCCGATCTCCGAAACAGTTGGCAAGGCCGCGGTCATCAAGACGCAGATACAGCAGATCAGCCACCGTGCCTCCCTCCATGTCGCAGTCGATGAGTACGACGGATCTCTTCGCAGACAACGTCCAGGCGAGACTCGTCGCCCACGAAGTCGAAGTCTGTCCGGCGCGGGTGGTGCACACCCCCAGAAGGAGACTCACGGTGCGGTTGCGGTTCCTGCGAGCCCGCCGCATGCAGCGCCACACAGGATGTTGATCGCGGTGTCGGCGCTGAGCGGCGGCGGCGCCAGCTGCACACCGGGAACCGTCATAGCAGCGTGCAACGCGACATTCGAAGCGCCGATGGCGATCCACGCCGGTTCGTCAGCAACTGGAACCAAAACTGTGATCGAGCTGCCCGATACCGTGCTCACCACCAAGTCATGACCGACCAGCACCTGTTGGCCAGTTGACACAGCCGCGTAGACGTCGATGTCGTCCCCGGGCGCGAGGGGAGGCGCATCCTCAACGGTGATTCCGACTTGGGATTCGGCTGAGGCGGCGATCAGATCGTCGCTTCTCAGGATGTCGTTGGTTGTCAGACTTCGGACGAACAACGCGTGAAACGTCGAAGGGCCGTCGACTTCGAAGTTGAAGTCACCAGACCCCGAGCGAACCTGTACCAATTGCACGTTGTTCGCGCTGAATGGAGTGCCGGCGACAACATCGTGTGTGACGACCCACACCGAAGCCATTTGGGTCGCGTTCATTTGTTCGGTGTAGACGATCACGCCGAGTACGGCAACGATCACCGCACTGAAAAACAAGGCAGCAGCGAGTCTCCTACGACTTATTTGATGCACCCCTCCCTGAGAATCCCCCCGCCGCCAGGCAATTACCAGCATAGGTCAATGGGCGGTGGACCGTTGGATACAAGATCATGGGGGAGCAGAACCCCAGCATCGGAGCCCCGTTTGATCGTGCGGATCGGGGTAACCGGCGGGAAGGTCGGGACATGGGTCGACTGGATGACCGTCCTCGAGCACCTCGAAGTGAAGGTGATCGCCGGTGGCGCAACCGGAGTTGCCCTCAAAGCCAATCGGCTGCCCGACAACAACCGTCGCACCGTCCGCAGCGACAAATCCCTCGAGGTGTCCGTAGACATAGCTCGTTCCCCCGGAGTCGAGGACGCCGTATGTGCCAAGCCCGCCGGTACGACCTACCGGATAAAGGCACGCCACGGAGCTGCCAAAGGCATGGTGAAAGATTCCATCCGCAACCGCGATGACGAGAGTCTCCGGCGGGCAGACTATGTCGATGCCGGTATGCGGATGCTCCCATGGCGTATCTCCGTACCCCTGGCTCACATAGAGATTTGCGCAGTTCATCGGAGCTCCGACGATGACGTCGGTCAGCGCGCTGCAGGCGGACGACGACTGCGCGCAAGGTTGATCGGTGCCCACGCCAACGAGTGATGCGGTCGCTGCGACCAATGCGCTCCCAACTGCGAGAACGACGAGGCCCGTGACAAGCGCGCATGCCGTACATCCAGCGCACGACGTGATGCCGCAGGATCGGGCACGATGTCCGCCCCGTCCGGACGAGCCACCGGTGACTGACGACGTCAGAGCCCGCAGGGATCGAGCCCTTGAGAGTGCGGCGCCGATTGCTGCTGGAATGGCCACGCTTCAGCTCGCAGACGCCGTTGCAGGCTGCGATCGTGGCTCTGGAGACGAGTGCGCGAGTGCCAGGAGAGCCGGCCCCGCAACGATCGAGACGACATACGCTCGCCGCCGGAGAGAAGCACCGCACGTCCCTGTACCGGTGGATTGACTGCCGCCACCTCATCTTCAGTCAACCCGAATACATCACGGACATCCGCGAGCGCACCTTCCTCGACGCCGAGAATCAGCTTCGTAGCTGCAGTAGCCACGAGAGTTCGGCCAAGGTCCGTGCCCACGAAATCGTGGATTTGTTGTGAGCACATCCAGACGCCGGCACCGTGCTTTCGGGCCTGTCGGACGAGTTGACCGAGGACTTCTCCGGCGTCTGGGTCGATCGTGATGCGATGTGCTTCATCGACAACGACGATCAAACGTCGATGATCACGGCCCAGCGCAGCGAGCACCGCCGTCAGGACTACCGCAAGCGCAGGTGTCAGATCAGCGGCATACGTCAGAGCAAAGGCTCGCAGCCCGATAGACACGGGACGGTCGCCAACACGAAATGTGGATGGACGATCGAACACGCGCGCCCGATCCCCTTGCGTGAACCGTCGAAGTCGCGCCGTGATAATCCGGCATCGATCCTTCTCTCGCCGGGTCAATGCGTGAGTGACAGACGTGGTCTCGATGAAGGCGACCAGGTCGTGAATGACCGGTTCATCCCCGGGGCGCTCGCGATTCCACTTCGGAAAAACGATGCGATCTCGCCGTGTACCCAGCCCTGGTCTTCGTCCGGCAGTCGCCGAATCGGACGGCCATCCTTGACACCCTTCTCGTCGCCGGCCATCACGCTCAAGACCGGGAGGAGAAGACTTGCGGCGAGGTCCGGCGCAACGTCGCAGCCAGGTGCGAGCGGGTTGAGTGCGTCCTCGCCTAGCTCGAAATGGAGTCCTCCGATGGCGTTCATGACGCGTCGGTACTCGGAGTTGGGGTCGATAACCACCGCCGATGCACCTTCCATCACGTGGCGCACGAGCAGGGTTTTTGCCGCGACACTCTTGCCGGATCCGGAGCTTCCGACGATGACGGCGTTGTGGTTTGGTCTACTCCATACCGAGAGGTACGCCGGAGCGCCGGTGAGCTGATTGATCCCGACGAGCGGCTGCCGCTGATCCGAAAATGGTGTCCCCAGGGCGGGAACGAGGCACGCAGCGACAGAGTCGGACGTCAGTTGAAGACTGCGGCCGAGTGGTGCACCGCCCGGACTGACGGCGAGCGAGGGAAGGAGGGCGGGCGATGTCGGATGCACGGTCTCGAAGCCCTGCCCTCGCAGGAGGCCGTCGAGACGCTCGGCCGCTTCTGCGGCTTTGGACAGAACGGCATGCCGGACGGCGAAGCTCAACGCGATGCGGCATGGAATGAGCTGGCGCTGCGCGATGGCAGCGAGGGCTGCCGTGGTATCCGCGAGGGCGATCTGATTGTCTACGGCGTCGTTGCCTTCCCGGGCGGTATAGCGCTGCATCGCCGCGCGACGATTGAGCACCGTGCGCGCTACCGTCGCATCGACGGGCAGCAGGTGCAGGCTCGCGTAGCCCTTGACGCGGCTCCGGATAAGCGCGTCGATCACAGATCCGGGATGGACCGTCGCTGGGAGGCGTGTCGCGGTGAGCACGATCTGGAATTCGTCGCCGATCCGGACGACGCCGGTGCCGCTGACTGCCGAAGTTGCCGAACCGAGAACGCTATTGACCAGCAACTCAGCGATGTCATCGCGATCGGCCACTGACGCGACCAGTCCCAAGCCCGGCGCGGTGCGCAGTGCCGTCAGGAGCGCTCGAGAAGCATCGTCATGGCTCGCCTCGAGCGCCCGGGGGAGCCGTGTGGCGCGGCTGAGCCACGGAATCCCGTCGGAGGCAGCGAGCCCTGGTGCTAACACGACGTAGTGACGAAGTCCAAGGCTCTGCTCGGCGACCTTGCCCGCGAGATCGCGCTCCAGTTCGGCAAGTCGCGTCGCCGGCCACCCTTTGGTGCGCTCGTCAAAGGCGAGTTGAGCGCGGTGGCTGTCGAAGTTGCTCACGACGCTGACGAGTTGCGCCGGACAGTCCAGCGCTAGCAGCCACTTCGTGACTGTTGCGCACCAGCGCGCATGTGACTCACTGGTCGGTGAGCCCCCTGGCCCTTCGATCATGATGACTCCGCGAGCGCCGCCGGGATTGAGAAGCATTATTCCGGCATCCGCACTACCGACAATCGGCAAAGCGGTGAGATTCCGAAGTGACCGGAGCGGCCTGCGGCCATCGGGTCTCACGCCGGACACGTGACACCTGCATTGCGTCACCGCTGCATTTCACGGATGCGCGGCATCCCTCCCCGTCCAGAACTGCTGTCGTCATGACGCCGGCGCCAGAGTCGATAGAGGAGCCAGGTTCCGAACCAGATACCGTCACGCATTGGGGCGGCGATCGTGAACGCGAGCATCAACACCGCCATCGCGAGCCCGATCCGCGAGCCGACGGACAGCGCATTCATGCCCATGCACAGGAGCGCAAGTGGCGTCGCGGCGCTGATCAGCACGAGTGCACGCAGCGGTACAAGCATCGGACCAAACGGCACGCGGATCTGAGCGTCGACCGCGAGAGGAACGCGTACGCCACTCATCCGATTGTTGCCTCCAATGGCGGCAGTCCGACGTTTGCGCCGGTGTCGCCGGCGCCTACTGGCCCCGCGCCGAGCCACTCCGACAGGAAGTCGTTCGCGAATGCGGCCTGTTCGCCTGGCGGCGTTCTGCTCCAGGCGAGTTTTGCTCGGTCGCCAGACGACACGGAACCGTATGGCTGATCCCGGGTTGAACGCTCCGATGCGCTTGCTATTCCCAGCCCCAAACGCGTTGAAGGCATGTTGCGAAAACAACTGCGCTGCTCCGGCGACAGCACTCTGGCCATCGGCGCCCAGTGCAGCCGCCATATCCGGTGGCCCACCTGCGGCGAGCAGATTGATCCCCTTACTATCTCCACGGATCTGCCGAAGCGCGTCTGCGACTCCGACGACGCAGGGCTCAGTCCCTGGGTTGCAAGACCTACTCGTTTCATGAAGTTCACGGCGGAGTTCCCGCCATCGCGGTTCGCGCCGAGTGCCTCGGCCATGAAGCCGGCAGACGACAAGCGATGCACCGGCGCGACCATTGTTGCTACTCCCGCCGCGAATCCTGCGAGAGCACCACCATGGCTGAAACCACGCCAAGTCAGGTGATGAATCATCTTTCCTGCGAACCAGAGTCCTCCACAAATGACAACCACCGCGAGAAGCGGTCCCACCACGGCTGCCGAGACAACGTGGGATGCAAGAGTCAGGCTCAAGGCGATCGCCATGCCGAGCACCAGCGGCGTCAGGAGAACGCTGCCCAGAAGATCGAGCCACCAGTGGAAGAAGCGATTGTTCGAATCAAAAACGGCCGTGGCAAGACACAGTGGCGCGGCCACGATGCAAAACCCCAGCATGACCGTGCGGACGATCATGAGAAACGCCGCGTAGAGGATCAGGATGAGAAGCGGTATGCCGCCGATGACGACGGCGACCATATCGTTGCTGGCGTGAGTAAGGACGCCGTAAACGTGACTGAACCACCCCTGGCCTGGTTGCGCTCCGCTGAGAAGCGACGCGTGCAAGATGAGTCCTATCACCGCTCCTGAAACTGCGATGGATGCATCCACGCACCACGCGATTGCCGTGTACCCGACGCTGACCTGCGTCCCTGGAATGCCGATCACAGCGACTGCCAGGAGGAAGCGCGGCAAGACCGAAAGGATGGTCTCCATCGAGCTGGTCCGATGGTCAACAAGCGCCCGAATGACGCGCCCCGCCGCTGCGACCGCTGCGATCATCAAGGCCGGTGGAATCATCCCTTTGTAGAGCGACTCATATATCTGTGCAGCGTTCCATTGCTGGCCCGGCTCGCCGATCGTGCCGAGAAACCACGTCTGGAGCTCTGGCGGAAATAGCGTGCTTGTGAGCCAGTTGACCGCGTCGGCGATGAAGTGGCCCGTGTCGAAGAAGAACCGAAAAAATTGCGTAAGAATCGTCAACGCGCCGCCGAGGACGTTCAAAATGGCGCCTCCGGCGTCGTATGCGCCGTGGAAGAACCCGGCAACGTTCTGTAGCCACGTTGCCGGGTTCCACCAGCTTCCTGCCCCGCTTCCCACCCTCGATGCTCCTGAGGACGTCAGCGAGAGTCGATACGCTGTGGCGCGCTCGTGCGTAGCCGAGACGCTGCAACCCGATCTGTGGGGTCACCCACACGCAGTTCGAGCGGTCGCAAAGTGGAACCGGCGCTCGCGACACCAGCGTCTCGACGTTGCGGGACAATGCCTCGGTGCCTCCCGAGTGGAATGGAGAGCAGGTATACCTCGGTCGTCATCAGCCGACACCGGAAATCGACTTGACGAGCTGTAGAACCAGGATGGCTCCCCCGCCTTTGGTAACCATATCCACCATGAATGAGCCCCCACTTTCCCGGTGCTCCATCATCTTGTGTATGCCACTGATAGCCACCGCTGCGGGTATAAGAAATTGCGCGGAGGTCAGCAGCGGATTCGCGACACGCGAGAGCACCTGCTGCGAGAGAGGGTCAACGGGTGACGCCGCGCTCAGCGCGCTGAGCCAGTGGATCGTAGCGGTGACTGCAATCAGCAGCATGGCGGATGCTCCTCAACCCTCGGTCTGGACTAGCCCGCTCGGGGCCGAGTGCTGAACTCTGAGAGCGCTGCACGGACAGCCATCGGACATTGCGTGGGCGGGACATGGGCGCCGACCAGCGGTGGCGCCGGCAACGTGCCGTCGCGGCATCAGCTGCGGCCACGGAACCACGCCTCGAGAACGCCGGCCGCTTGCCGGTGTTCGACGTCACGCAGCACTACCTCTATGTCGGTCATGAATCGCGCATGCGGCGTGCGGCGCCCGATGGGTCAGAATCTAGTGCAAAACCTCGCTACGCGCTGCCTTCACGGAGATTCAAAGATGTTCACAAGCATCCTGGTAGGTTTCGACCGGTCGGAACACGCTCGCGTCGCGCTTTCTCAAGCCGTAGACATCGCGCGTACGCAGCATGCCTCGCTTACCGTCCTGGTTGCGTACACCACGCTGATGCCCTGGGGACCGGTCGCCCCGTTGCCACAGTCGGCGGTCGACGAATTCGTCGCCGGCGTCCAGAGCGACGCTCAGTCCGTCGCGGACGAGGCGCGGAGCAGCATTCCGCCAGAAGTGCACGCCGATATCTTGGTGGTGGATGCCGCGCCGGCAGAGGCGCTGCTCGACCAGTCGGTCACCGGCCAGCACGATCTCATCGTGGTTGGATCGAGGGGACGTGGCGATGCGGAGTCCTTCCTGCTCGGCAGCGTGAGTCACGCGGTCCTGGGGCACAGCAGAGTCCCCGTGCTGATCGTGCATGTCCCCTCCGTGGAGAGCTCGCCTCAACGCCACTAACGGCGCAACCCTTCCGGATGGGCTCGAAACACCAGCGAAATGTTCCTGGCAGACGCTGGAGCCAATGTCCATCCATGGCTCACCTTGAGCCAGGCACCAGGAGGCGCGGAACAATGGCTGACGTATCTACCAAGAAACTGGGAATCGGGCTGGCCAGCTCGATCCTGGCCGGGGCGATTTCCGTGACAGCTGCTTCGGGGGTCGCGGCGAGCAGCGTTCGGTCCTCTGACCAGGGCACGTATATCTACACCGAGAGCAACCAGACGTCCGCGGACGGTGGCAACGCGGTCCTGGGGTACTGGGCCGCCGGCGGCACGTTGACTCCGATCGGTACCTTCGCGACGGGCGGAGACGGTACCGGTGCTGGGCTCGGCTCACAAGGGGCAGTCACACTCGCCGACGGCGGTCACGCACTCCTGGTCGTGAATGCGGGCTCGAACACGGTCTCCTATTTCCGAATCCTTTCGAACGGGACGCTGTGGTTGGTCGACGCCGCTCCGTCGGGCGGCACGGATCCGGTGAGCGTGACCGCTCACGGCCGCTGGGTTGAGGTCCTCAACCAGGGAAGCAATAGCGTCGCGGGTCTTGTGCTGACAGGCGCCGCGCTCGTGCCGTCATCGCACAATGCGGTGCCGCTCTCTTCTGCTGCTGAGACGCCCGTGCAGATCGGATTCACACCGTCCGGAGCGCATGTCATCGTCACGGAGAAGGTGAGCAGCAGCATCGACACGTTCAATGTCACCACGCACGGCCGGCTCATCGGGCCGCGCCATACGGCATCGACGGGTACTGCGCCGTACGGGTTCGGATTCAGTGCGGGCGGTGAGGCGATCGTTTCCGACGCCGGTGGCGGCGCGGGTGGCGTCAGCGCAGCAACGTCTTACAAGGTAGGGGCCGTCGGCGTGCTGCATGCCATCAGCGAGGTTGGTGAATCGCAAGCAGCGGCGTGCTGGCTCGTCGTCAATGGCAGCGGTGACCGGGCCTATCTCGCGAACGCAGCATCGGGCACCGTTTCCTCATACAACATCGGGCCTGGCGGACGACTGGTGCTGCGTTCCGCAGTGGCGGCCACGGTCGGCGTGCATCCAATCGACGAAGTCGTCGCCAGCGGGTGGTTCTTCGTCCTGACAACAACTGAGATCGCGTCCGCACCGATCACAGCGGGTGGCGATCTTGGCACGGTCAACGAGTCCGCTGCGAGCGGCCTTCCCGCGGCGGCCACAGGCCTCGCCCTCGCCACGGTCTGAGCCAAGACGTAGAAGCCCAACAACCCTGACCCAACGTCGCTGGATGCCGTGCGGCCCCTCGCCGCACGGCATCTCGGCGACTTTCGCAGAATGGTGAGCAATGACCATGGAAACCCCGTCGTCTCGCTGGCCGGCAACCCGGACTGACCCGGTGGCCGGCGAAGGCGGCGCGAAAGCCCTCGGATCGCCCATCCTCGTGGTGGAAGATGATCAGACCACCTGCGATGTCGTGCGGGCATACCTCGAGAGCGCTGGGCATCGTGTCGTCGTGTGCCGCACAGGCGGTGAGGCGCTCGGCTTTGTGCATCAAACCCAGCCGCGCTGCGTCATCCTCGACGTGATGCTTCCGGGCAAGGATGGATTCGCCATCTGCGAGGAGATCAGGAGCGCCGGCTCGATTGTTCCGATCCTGTTTCTCAGCGCGCGCGGAGACGAGCCGGATCGGGTCGGTGGACTTCGGGTTGGCGCGGATGACTACCTCGTGAAGCCATTCAGTCCCAGAGAACTCGTTGCGCGCGTCGACGCGCTCCTCCGCAGGTCAGAGATCGGTCCTCGCCCCCCGAGAGTCGTGACCCTCGGCAACCTCGCTCTCTCACCCACGCAGCATGAGGTGGCGGTTGAAGGGAAGCGCCTCGCGCTGACGCACGTCGAATTTGGACTTCTCGCTGCGATGATGGAGCGACCTGGATGGGTGCTCACCCGGAGTCAGCTCATCGACCGGCTGTACGCGGGCGATCGTCTCCCGGCGTTGGAGCGGACGGTCGACGTTCACGTGTTTCGGCTTCGCGAGAAGCTCGTTGCGGCACAGTCGAATGCAGCCATCGTGACCATCCGCGGAGTCGGGTACAAAATCACCGCCGAGAGCAATTGATCATGGCTCACGTCCACCCAAATCGTCCCTGGGCATCGCTGCTGCGGCGGTGGAGTGCGCTGGGCCTGCGTTGGCAACTCGTCGCACTCAACATCGTTGTCATTGCAGTGACCGTGGTGCTGATCATCGTCTTGATGCACAACATCGCGCAGCAGCAATTCATGGTCATCATGCACGCTGCTGGGCAGCCAGTGGATCCAGCTGCTGGACAGCGCGCATACGATGCAGCGGTCGAGGCTCAGATCTACCCGACCATTGCCGTCGCAGCCATCGTGGCTGTTGGCCTCAGCTTTCTGGCCGTGACGCTTGCGCTGAGGCCCTTGTCTGCCGTCAGTGAAGCAACGCAGCGGATGGCGCGCGGCGCCACGCCCGTCATGGTTGAAACGAATCGTCGCGATGAGATCGGCGGGGTCGCGGACTCCGTCAATGCGCTTGCGCAATCCCTGCAGCGTCTCGAGGAATTGCGCCGCCAGGTTACCAACGATGTCGCTCACGAGTTGCGAACGCCCTTGCACAATCTGCTAGGACTGATCGAGGGCATGCGTGACGGCGTCATCCCGGTCACGCCGGCACGACTGCAACAAGCGCACGGTGAGGTAGGCCGCCTCATCGCACTGGTGGAAGACCTGCGCGGTCTTTCCGACGCGCAGCTGGCAAGCGACCGGATGACCCGCGAACCGCTGAACCTCGAATTCATTGTGCGTAGCGCGGTTGCCGGGTTTGGCGCTCGCATGGCTCTGCGTGATCTCACGTGGGAGATCGCGGCCCCGGGTGATGAATTCGTGGTGGAAGGCGACGCAGGTCGGCTTGGTCAGATCGTCAGCAACATCGTCGATAACGCGATCCGGTATGCCACCACCGGCACCATCATTCGAGTAGCCCTCGTCCGCCGTGGTGCTTGCGTTCGTGTCGCCATCCATAACGCCGGGGGGCGCATTGATGACACCGCAATCCCGCACATTTTCGAACGCTTCTTCCGAGCCGACCCAAGCCGTACGCGCGGCAGCGGTGGCGCCGGTATCGGCCTAGCGATCGTCAAAGAGCTGGTCACGGCCCACGGCGGCGACGTCGGCGCGAACAACGACGCCGACGGTGTCACCGTATGGTTCGAGTTGCCTCTCCAGGAATCCGACACCCAACAAGTCGTTCACGCGGATCCCGCACGCGCAGCCACATCGCTCGACGCCGCGAGCAGAGCGTAAACCCACCTCGAACGGCCTTGCCGTTGGCACCGCATCGCGAACACCCAACCGAAGTAGGAAAGACTCACTCTTTCTGCGGTGGTTCCGGGGCTCGTGAAGACCAGCGCACCTCAGGGATGGGCGCAATGGATCTGATCTGGCCATCATCGCCGCGGACGAGTTTCCACCCGCCTTCATGAACCAGCCAGTGATGGCGGTGACACAACAGCACCAGGTTCTCGAGATCGGTCGGTCCGCCGTGCGCCCAGTGCTTGATGTGATGCGCCGCGGTCCACGCGGCGGGACGGTCGCATCCCGGCCAGGCACACCCACCATGGCGCGCATGTAGCGCGCGCCGCGTTGGTCCGGACGGCAGCCTTCGTGCGCGACCGACATCGACCACTGCAGAATCCGGCCCCAGCAGGACCCGAGTGACGCTGGCGTCGCAGGCGAGGCGCTGCACGGTAGGCGTAGCAATCGGTCCCGCCCGCTCCAGCATCCCTGCCGGAGCGCCGGGGGTTCCGACGAGGGTCTCGAGGCTCGTCGTCACCTGAAGGTGTGGTCGCTGCCCACCGACGCGCGGGAGGATCGCCTCATCGAGCGCATGTCCTGCGAGCTCGACGAGAGCATCGGCATAACGGCGTTCGCGTGACCGATCGTCATCGCTCCCTGTACGGCGCGCGAGCGGGTCAAGAGCAGTGCACAACGCCGCACCGCCGACTGGGTCGAGGAATCCTTTGATGAAGACGGCGCCGCCTTCGCCAGTGCGCACTTCGAGGGTGCGGTGCTCCACATCCACCCGTTGTTCCGCTTGGAAAGCCTCGGTGTCATGCGCGTGACGCACATGCGCGCAATCCGTCCGAAACCGGCCCAAATCGTGCGTCATCGCCTGCTGCAGCAACGGCTGCTCCTCGAACGCCGTCGCGGTGGGGAACTCGTGAAACACCCGCGCCGTCCCCGCTAGCAAAGCCAGGTGCGCAAAGCCGAGTTTGCCCTCATCCACCGCCGCGACACTCTCGGCGAGCACCGCTGCATGCGATCCGACCGCGATCGCGCTCGATGCAGCCGAGGAGGTCATCCCACACTCCACGCGGAGCCAGTGCGAAGGACTGAGGCACCCCTGCCATTCCTCCTCCTCGGTGTCGGAAAACGCTCCCGCGACAGCCGCGAACTCCAACTCGATTCGATCGATGATCCGGCGGAGCCGGCTCAGATCGGCCCGCAACGATTCAGGCGTATTCCGCCGCAAGCGCCGCCGAACGCAGTCGGCCGCCATGGCGAGACGCCCGATCTCGTCGTCGGGCTCGCCGGCATCGTCAGCGCCACCATACATTTCTGTAGCATACACTAATTAGTAGAGCTAGTCAGTGCCAACCGTTGCCGTCGCAGCCGCGCCTCAGCAAGCCGCCGTCCATCGCACGCAGTCCCAAAAGAGTGGTGACCAACGGCACTAGACGCTGCTGTACCGGCGCGCCCACGCTCAGGACAAATGGAGGACAGAGTATGAAAGCACTCGTCTATCACGGCCCAGGACGGATGGCGTGGGAAGACACGCCCAAACCTGGAATATCAGCAGCCACCGACGCAATCGTGCGCGTCGACGCGACAACAATTTGCGGGACCGACCTTCACATCATGAAGGGCGATCTTCCCGCCACGACAGACGGACGCATCCTCGGCCATGAAGCCGTAGGTACCGTCGAATCGGTCGGGTCGGCGGTGAAGAACGTCAAGCCGGGCGACAGGGTATTGGTGTCCTGCGTCAGTGCGTGCGGAACGTGCCGCTTCTGTCGCGAAGGACGCTACGGACAGTGCCTCGGCGGCGGCGGATGGATCCTCGGCTACATGATCGACGGAACACAAGCCGAATACGTGCGTGTGCCCTTCGCGGACACATCGACGTACCCCGTTCCGGATGGCGTGGCCGACGAGGACCTGCTGATGCTCGCGGATATTCTGCCAACGAGCTACGAAGTTGGTGTGCTCAATGGGCATGTCTTCCCAGGCGATGTCGTCGCGATTGTCGGCGCGGGTCCGATCGGGTTGTCCGCAATGATGACCGCACGACTGTTCAGCCCTTCGCATATCGTCGCAATTGATCTTGCTGACACCCGGCTCGATGCAGCCAAGCGATTTGGCGCGGACGTCCTGGTCAACAGCGGGCGCGACGATCCTTTGATGGTCGTGCAGGAGTTGACGGGCGGACTCGGCGCCGACGTCGCCATCGAGGCGGTCGGAATCCCAGCCACGTTCGAGCTCGCGACGGCGCTCGTCCGTCCCGGAGGACGCATCGCAAACATCGGCGTGCATGGAAAGCCGGCAACACTCCATCTCGAAACGCTCTGGACGCGCGACGTGACCATCACCACCGGGCTGGTCGACACGTTCAGCACTCCGACGCTGATTCGTCTGCTCGCGGGCGGTCAGCTCAACACATCGGTGTTTGTCACGCAGCGTTTCGCGCTTGACGACATGATGGCCGCGTACGACACATTCGGCCGTGCCGCTGAGACCGGCGCGCTCAAGGTTGTGCTCACCGCGGCGGCGACGTCACCAAACGGAAGGGTTGCGGCACTGGCGGGCGCGACGGCGTAAGCCGCGCGATCACCCGGATCAAGGGGGCTGCGCATTGGCGCGGTCCTCTTGATTGTTGTCCGCCCGCGGAGCGCGGCCGACGAGAGAGACACTGCACACGCGCTATGCGGCGTGCGCCGTGCCACGCCTAAACGGGCTGTTCGACCGCCTCGGGACGACCCACGACACGCGCGGCTGACGGCCGCGCAGGACTTCCCCCGCGCAGCCACGACGCCGTCGCACCAACCAGCATCATGATCACTGAGAACGCGAACGTGATGTGCATCCCAACGATGAACGGGTCGCTGATCAGGTTCGGAAAGAACGTCTGCCCCGACAGGTATGCCGCCTGACTCGCACTCAGCGTGTGCAGTGAAGGACCAAGCAGCGTCGTCATCGGGTTGTATCCGAGAAACGCTGCGAACAGCGATCCAACCGGCGGCAGATTCGCCACCTGGTGCGCGACGGTGGCAGACACGCCATGTGCCGTCAAGCCCGCAAACATCGTCGACGGCAACGTGGAGCTGAGCCCGGCAATCATCAGCGAGAAGAAGATGCCGATCGACAGCGTCATGCCGCTGTTCTGGAACGTCGCCAGCATTCCTGACGCAACGCCGCGGCGGTCTGGCGGCACCGAGTTCATCACGCCGGCAGTATTCGGCGCGACGAACATTCCCATCGATACCCCGACCAGAAACAGCAGCAACGCGAAGGGCAGATACGAGAAGTTGGCCGGCAGGAACATCAGCAGCCCGAAGCCGATAGCGGAACAGATCATGCCGGCTGTCGCGAAACCGCGCGAACCGAGGCGATCCGACAGGAAGCCCGACGATGGTCCGCCGATGAGGAACCCGGCCGTCAACGGCAGCATGAAGATCGCCGCCCAGAACGGCGTCGACTCGATAGCTGTATCCGTGCAAAGGCAACCAGATGCCCTGCAGCCAGATGATCACCATGAACATGAGCCCGCCGCGTCCGACCGAGCTCAACAAAGCAGCGACGGTGCCGAACGTGAAACCGCGAATGCGGAACAGGCTCACGCGGAACATCGGCTCCGCGACACGGGTCTCAACAACCACGAACACGACCAGCAGCGCGGCGCCACCGATGATGCCCGCCAGTACCGACGGATTGGTCCAACCCATCGAATGGCCGCCGTACGGCTGGATCCCATACGTGATCCCGACGAGAACCGACACAAGGCCGACGGCAAAGAGGACGTTGCCCCACCAGTCAACACGCGAACGCTTCACGATCCCGGTCTCACGCAGCTTGAGATACGCCCACCCAGTCCCGAACAAGCCCGACCGGAACCGATACCAGGAACACGAGGTGCCAGTCGGTGGTGCTCAACAGACCGCCGACGATGAGGCCGATGAACGACCCGGACACCGCTGCGACCGCGTTGATCCCGAGCGCCATGCCGCGCTCCTTCTGCGGAAACGCGTCGGTGAGGATCGCCGTCGAACAGGCGAAGATCATTGCGCCGCCGACACCCTGAATCAGGCGGAAGAAGATCAGCTCCAGGGCGGCACTCGGGCCGGTCGAGAACACCAGCGAAAGAAGAATCGACCCGACCGTGAACACAAGGAAACCGAGGTTGTACAAGCGAACTCGGCCGAACATGTCGCCGATCCGCCCGAGGCTCACCACCAGCACGGCGGTGACGACCATGTACCCCATGATCATCCAGAGCAGATAGCTGACATTCCCCGGGACGAGCGGATTCAGCTTGATGCCGCGGAAAATCGCCGGCAGCGAGATGAGCACGATCGACGAGTTGACCGTCGCCATCAGCATGCCGATGGTCGTGTTGGAAAGCGCGACCCACTTATAGCGAGGACCAACCTCGCCGTGTTTACGCGAGATCTTCGGTGCCGGGGTCGGTACTTCCGTCGTGGTCACGCGGCCGGCTGCGCCTGCTTTTCGCGTTCGCGGCGCTCATGCTCGCGTTGCCAGATCCGCACGCTCTCGAGGTCGAGCGGAAGTCGATCCCGCTTGAGTTCGGCAACGTTGGGATTGCGCGCCATCCAGGCGAAATGCTGCCACAGATCCAGCGCGGCGTCATCGTCGGGAATCTCGCTGATGACCGGTCCGAACATGTGCGGTCCGTCACCGCCGTCCAGCACGATCGTCGGGACGCCGAAGGCCTTGTGCACCGATACCGCCTCATCGTGTTCGCGTTGCACCGCATCCCACGTCGACGGATCCGCCAGGGCCTGCTCGAGCAGTTCGGGCTCGACGCCTGCCTCGCGAAGCGATGCTTCGATCACCGCATGATCGTCCAGCGAAAGTCCACGCTGATGGCGCGCGTCACTCAACGCCTTGTAGAACGCGCCGACGGCGGCGTTGCCGTGTGCCGCGCGGACGGCGATGGCGGTGCGGAGGGACGGCGCGGACCCGGTGTCCGCGGCCGCCCGCCCCTTTTCATCACCGTTGACGATGGCCAGCGAGAACACCCGCCATTCGACGTCGAGCACACCCAGCTCCTCGAGACGTCGCGCCCAGCGGGACGTCTGGTAGCACCAGGGGCACAGCGGGTCGAAATAGAAGCGAATGCGCTCAGCCATCGTCATGAACCTCTGTTGCGAATGCTACGCGGTCGCCCCGGCAGCAGCCGCTTCCGGCTGTGCTTCGGCAGGCTTGTCCTGGGTGAGCTCGCCGTCGATCTCGAGCTTCACTTTCTCGCTCACGAGGAGACCACCGCTGCCGAGCGGCACGTTCCAGTTGAGGCCCCAGTCGCCGCGCGTCATGGTCCCGGTGAGGGTCCCGCCGACCTTGGTGTTGCCGAATGGATCCTGGACGGAGCCGCTGTGCTCGTAGTCGAGCGTGAGCTCGTGGGTGACGTCCTTGATCGTGAGGTCGCCGGTCACCTTGAAGTGGTCGCCCTCGGGCACGATCGATTTCAGGGTGAAGGTGATGTCGGGGTACTTCTCGACGTCGAGAAAGTCCGCGCCCTTGAGATGCCCGTCGCGCATGTCGGAGTTCGTCGTGATGCTCGCGGCCTTGATGGTGATAGTGCCGCTGCCGGTGGTCGGATCATCCGCATTGTCGAGCTCGAGAGCAGCGGTCACGTCGCTGAAGCTCCCACGCACGGTCGCGACGCCGAGGTGCTTCGCGCTGAAGGTGACTGCGGTGTGATGCGGGTCAAGACTCCACGTCATTGCGTGTACTCCTTGGATGCCAGGAGTGCCCCGGGCGGCCTCGGACGTCAATCTGTCCGGTATCCGCATCATGAAATAAAGTGCTATAGTTTGTCAAGTGAGATTCCACGCAAACTTCTCGCAGCGTCGGGTTAAGATCCGGAGCGGGATGGAGGAACGACCACATGGATGCTGAACGCGATTACTGCCCGGTTCACGAAGCGATACAGATCCTTCAGGAGAAGTGGACGATGCACATCGTCCGAGCCCTCCTCGACGGGCCCCTCGGCTTCAATGAGCTCGGTCGCGCCGTCGGCGGTTGCAACCCCGCGACCCTCAAGGTTCGCCTCGACCGCCTCGAGGACCTTGGGCTGGTGCGACGCACCGTTCACTCGCAGATGCCACCTCGCACGTCCTACGAGCTCGCGCCCTCGGGCGTTGACCTGCAGCGAGTGATCGATGCCATCGACGCATGGGCGCGCCAACATCTGGCGGATCTCAAGCCCGACGACACTGACGAGGAGCCGGCCGCAGCTGTCGGCTGATCACGCGATCCCGCTGCGTCGCCGCGCCGCGCTTGCGGGCGTTGCGGCTCTCGCGGTGGCGTGCGGATCCACGTCGCGACCGAGCCCGAGCGCCAGGCCGCAACCCACCCCGACTGCAGGCGTCGTCACGTCAACGCCCTCACCCACCGCCAACCCCTGTGTCGCACCGTCCAACGAGCCGGCGCCGAGCGGCACCATCCCAGCCAATTACGCGACGGCGCTGGCGTTCGCGCCCGACGGGCGGCTCTTCTGGACGCAGCGCAACGGCACGGTGCGGGTCTGGCAGAACGGCGTGGCCAAAGTGTTCGCGACGGTGCGGACCGTGACCACCGAACGCAACGGCAGCTACAGCGAGCGCGGGCTCCTCGGCCTCGCCATCAGCCCGACCTTCATGACGGATCGTTTCGTCTACGCCTTCTACTCCGACGCCAACTACACGACACAGCACGTGATCCGCTGGTACGACTGCGACGGCACCGGGATACAGCCAACGATCATCGCCACGTTCCCGTCGGGAAGTGACTGCTGCCACAAGGGTGGTCGGATTGCGTTCGGGCCCGACGGCAAGCTCTACGTCACACTCGGCGACGAACACGACGCGCCCAGCGCGCAGAACGTCGGTGACGTGCGCGGCAAGGTGCTGCGGTACAACCCGGACGGCACCATCCCATCGGATAACCCTTTCGGAGCCAACAATCCCGTGTGGGCATACGGATTTCGCAATCCGTTCGGCATCGCCTTCTCACCCACCGGGCAGCTCGCGATCACGATGAACGGCCCGTCGGGCGATGCCGGCAGTCCGCCCACCGGATACGACACGCTCTATCTGAACGTGACGCGCGGCGCGCACTACCAGTGGCCCGACTGCTATGGCTACAGCCATCCGCTCGCGATGTCGACGTGCGGTGGCGGTCTGGCCCCGAACTGGAGCAGCGAGACGAGCACCTACGTGCCGACGGGCGCGACTTTCGTCGACGCGAACGGCCCGGCAGGCTATGCGGGACATCTCGTGTTCTGCACCTACGACAAGGGCATGGCGATCGTCACCGATGGCAGCCCGCACGCGACGGTACGGCTTGGCCCATCGGGATGCCGTTTCGATGTCGTCGAGGGGCCGAATCACGCGCTGTACTACTCGGACGAGACGCATATTTACGAGCTGGCGTAGCGCCCGCGCGGAAGCGTCACCAAGGCGGTCTCGACCCGCGTCGACCGTGCCACCGACTGCAATACGGGCGCATCAATCCTGGAATCGGCTCCTCTTGGTCGATTGCGCCGAATGAAGCGATTGAGTAATTAGGCGCAAAAGCACGGCAATAGCCTCAAAAGTGCAATCAGCGTCACCAAGTCGAAAGGTTCGCGATCCTAACCTCCGTGTGGACGCATCTGAGGAGGTTTGCGATGCATCAGGACAACTTCACCGACACTCTCTCGTCCGAAGATCAGCCGCAGCGTCGCAGCTTCGGTGGTCTTGGCCGTGGTCCTGCTGCGCTCCTGCTCGCCGCGGGACTCCTCATCGGCGGAGGCATCGGTGGGTTCGTCGCCGCCAGCGCCGCGCACGCCGTTCCGTCCTACGCGACGATGGCCTCCTCCACGCCAGGCGCGGCGCATCCCTGCCCGAACATGGGCGCATCGACCGCGAACTAGTTCGTCACCTGTCACCTCGGGCAACGGCCCGGAGTGACCACCTCAATAGCCTCCCTCCCAAGACGGCTCGCCTCCCAAGGCGAGCCGTCGCTGTATCCGCCGCGACTACGATCAGCCGGTGGCCCCACGCGTGCTGCCCGCGGTCGTCTTCACCGCCGGAGCCTCCTCGCTGGCGACGGAGATCTGCGCGACGCGGTTGCTGGCTCCGTACTTCGGCCAGTCCACCGTGGTGTGGGCCAATGTCATCGGGCTCATCCTTATCTATCTGTCCGTCGGCTACTGGCTCGGCGGGCGGATCGCCGACCGGCATCCGACGCGCCGCGTCCTCGGGCTGATCCTCGTCATCGCAGCGCTCTGCACAGCGCTGCTCCCCTTCATCGCCCGGCCGTTTCTCAACCTCGCGCTGCAGGGCTTCGCGGCAGTGAGCATCGGCACCGTCGTGGGATCGTTCCTCTCGACGCTGCTGCTCTTCTCGGTGCCGGTGACGTTGCTCGGCATGGCGTCGCCATTCGCGTTGCGCCTGGCACTGACCGATATCGACCGCGCCGGCCGTACCAGCGGGCGCCTCTCGTCACTCGCAACTGTTGGTGCCATCATTGGCACATTCGGATCGGCGCTCGTGCTGATTCCCGGAGTCGGCACCCAGCGAACGTTGCTGAGCGCGGCACTGCTCGTCGCGCTGGTCTCGATACCGTTGCTGATGCGCCCCGCAATCATCGCGAGCGCGGTCATCGTGGTGCTGCTCATCCTCCCACCGGGACTCGTGAAGGAGACGCAGGGAACCCTTGCCGAACGGGAGACGACCTACCAGTTCGTGCAGGTCGTGCGCGAATCGGGTGGCCGCGTCGTCATGCGTTTCGACGACGGCATCGCCGACCAGTCCGTGTATCGAGCCGATACGGCGCTGACGGGTGGTGAGTGGGATATGCCGCTCGTGGTGCCGCCGCTCCTCGGACGCACACTGCACAGCGTGCTCGTGATCGGCAACGCGGGCGGCACGACAGCGCGAGCCCTCGCCGCGGAGTATCCCGGCATCGACATCGACGCGGTGGAGCTCGATCCCGTGGTGACGCAACTTGCGCGCCAGTACATGGGCCTCGACGCCATTCCCCATCTCCACGTGATCACCGCGGACGGACGCGAGTATCTCGAGACCACCGCGAAGCGCTACGACATGATCGTCGTCGATGCGTATCGCACCGAGTACATCCCCTTCTATCTCGCAACGCAGGAGTTCTTCTCGCTGATGCGCGCGCATCTCAACCCCGGCGGCGGCATCGCGTTGAACGTCGAACGCGTGCCCGGCAACAACCAGTTGGTCGACGCGATCGCCGGGACCGTCGCCACCGAGTTCCCGCAAGCATGGGTGTGGCCCGCGCTGCACTTCAACGAGCTGGTCGTAGGCCTCGACGAGGCGATACCGACAAGGACCGACCTCGCCGATCGACTCACCGCGCTGCCAGTGAGCGTGCAAGTGCTCGGCCCACTGGTGCTGCAGCAGTCGTATACGGTCCCAGCGTCGCAGGATCCCCTCACCGATGACCGCGCACCCGTCGAGTGGCTCACCGATGAAGCCATCCTTGCGTACATCGCAGGCGGTGGCACGCTCGACGAACAGCTCCTGCCGACCGCACCGTGAATGCCGGCGAATGTCATATCCGACACGCGAAATGTTGCGACCACATCATTCGCAGCGTCCGGATGTTGCAGTCAGGCCAGCGGAAAACGCAATGCTTGCATCGCCATGACGTGTTTGATAGTCTTACGACGTTCGGTTGCTTTGCACCGATCCGTGGGGAAGTACGGCCTTGAGGGATAGGGGGTTGCGAGCGCTCCTGGGTTCACGCTGAACCTGGGAGCGCTCCGCGAAATCGAGCAACGCGCCCGATGTCGTCCATACCGATCTGCGCATCCAGCCGCCGGTGCCACCCGCCGACCAACGAGTTGCGTTCGCGGTCAGTCCAAACACATCACTTGCATCACTCGTGCCTAACACGTTACGCTCTGACGAGATCGGAGCGTTCGGTGACAAGCCAGCAGTGAGCTGACGGCCAACCCAACGCTCCGGCGACAGAGAAGGGTGCCGGGCACAACCCGGAGGCAAGGAGGTTCACGTGGCGACAAACGCTCGGAATGCGCGCACGCATCGAACTCGTCGCGGTCTCGGGCGGTTGAGCGCCGTCGCGATCGCTCTCGTTGCCGGAGGCACGGCCGGGTTCGTGACCGCCTTCGCGCATCACATCGTGTCCACGACACCGACACCGACTGTGGGTGTGGTCGATTCGACGCCACTTGCCGACACAGCGCTTGTCTACGCCGACAATACGCGCCACATCGTCTTCTTTCTCTGGGCGCCGAATACGTGTGGTGTCGCTGGTACCGCTCCCGTCTTCACCGACAGCGAGCCCGTGACAACCGCGACTCTCACCGACAGCACGGTGACCTCCGCGACCGTGGTCCCGCACCAGGTCGGCACCTATGAGTGGACCGCTGAGGTCGTGGTCAATGCCGACGGGAGCGTCGAGAACGGCCCGACCGCCTGCGGTGACGAGCCTGTTGTCGTGAACAAGGCGGGTTCCTCGATCACCACCGACCAGTCGAACGCGGGCGGCGCGGCGGTCGGCACCAAGCTCGTCGATACCGCGACAGTGACCGGAGACAACCCGAGCGGCACCGTCACGTTCTCCATCTACGGTCCAAACGACGCCACGTGCGCGAACGCCGCGCTGCAGACGTGGATGGTCCAGCTCGGATCGAACGGCAAGGCGTCGGTGCCTGCGCCCGGGTTCCCCACGACACAGGTGGGCACGTATGAATGGGTCGCGCACTACGGTGGCGACACGGACAACGCAGCCGCGACGAGCAACTGCGGCACCGAGGCCGTCACGATCACCAAGGGCACCCCGACGATCGTCACCAACGCATCCGCGGGCGGCGCGGTGGGCGTGCAGATCCACGACACCGCGCAGGTGTCCGGTGGCGACAATCCAACGGGGACTGTGACCTTCGCGCTCTACTCGCCGAGCAACCCCACCTGCGTCAACAACGCCAACTCCGGCCTCGGCGCGCTCCAGTCCTGGACTGTCGCGCTCGCGCAGGACGGCACGGCCGCGGCCCCGGATCCTGGGTACACGACCACCGAGGTCGGAACCTATCAGTGGGTGGCCACCTACAGCGGTGATGCCAATAACGTGAGCGTCACGAGCGCCTGCGGGACCGAAACCGTGACAGTGGGCAAGGCGTCGCCGGCCATCACGACCACCGCCTCTGAAGGCGGGCCGGTCGGAACGCAGATCAAGGACACCGCTCAGGTGACGGGCGGCGACAACCCAACTGGAACGGTGACCTTCGAGCTGTTCTCGCCTGACAACCCAACCTGCACTATCAACTCCGGGCAGACCTGGGTGCAGTCCTGGACCGTCACGCTGCACAGCGATGGCAAGGCGTCGGTCCCGAATCCCGGGTACACGACGAACGAGGTGGGCACCTATCAGTGGGTCGCTCATTACAGTGGCGATGCCGACAACAAGGGCGCGTCCAGCCAGTGCGGGGACGAGGCCGTGACGATCGGCCAGGCTTCGCCGACGATCGACACCGTCGCATCGGATGGCGGCGCGGTGGGCGTGCAGATCCATGACACCGCGCAGGTGTCCGGCGGCGACAACCCCACCGGCACAGTGACCTTCTTCCTCTACGCCCCGAGCAACGCGACCTGCGCAAACGGTGACGGCGCCCCTGGCTTCGTCCAGAAGGTGACCGTTCCGCTCCAGTCGGACGGGTCGGCCAGCGGTGCAGGCTCGCCCTTCACCACGAACGCCGCCGGCACGTGGCACTGGGTCGCAACGTATAACGGAGACGCCAACAACGGCAGCGCGACGAGCGCGTGCTCCGATGAGGCCGTCACCGTGACCAAGGACGGGACGACCATCTCCACGACTCCGTCCGCAGGCGGTGTGGTTGGGACCAAGATCAGCGACATCGCCACGGTGTCAGGCGGTACGGCAGCAACCGGCACCGTGACCTTCAACCTCTACGGGCCGACCGACCTGTCGTGCACCGGGACGCCGATCTTCACGAGCGCCGCCGCGCTGGGCACGAACGGCACCGCGAGCTCGGGCGTCTTCACGGCGACAACTGCCACCGGCACGTACAACTGGATCGCCATCTACAGCGGCGACTCCAATAACGCGGGTGCGAGCGGCAAGTGCGGTCAGGAGCCCGTCGTCCTCGTTGCAAGCGGGGTGCAGGGCATCACGACCAGCGTCCCGGGCACGGGTGCCGGTGACTCCATCGGCCAGATCGGTCTCGGCGCCGAACTGCTCCTCTTCGGTATTGCGTTCGGTCTTGGAGCCGAACTTGTTCGCGAGCGTCGCAGGGCGTAAGCGCAGGCTCATCACGCTGTCAGAGGGATCTCCCGCCGTACCGTCCGGCGGGAGATCCGTTTCAACATCCCGACGGTTGGAGGCCCCGGCGTACTAAGGTGCCGGTTTCGAGGCAGGTCACCTGGCCTCGATCGAATGGACGACAGACACATTTCAGGGGAGAAGACATGAGAGGGAATATCGCACTCGCCATCGTTCTCGGGATCGTCGGCTTGGCCTGCCTGGTGCTCGCCATCATCTACTTCACGCTCAAGACAAATCTGCTCGCATCCGGCCACCCGATCCGGCATGCGGACCGCGCCGTGGTCCTCATCATCGTGGCGATCATCTGCTTCGTCGGCGCCTACTTCGCACGGCCTCGCCGCATCGCCTGAGGCGCGGTGCAACGGGATCTCTCAGTGTCCCGGAGGATCCACCACGAAGTCGTGTAACCGCTGCAACGTCTGACCACGCGCACGCGGCGGAGCCCACACGGCCCCCACTGCCGTTTGTTACTCTCGCGCCACGCGAAAGCGCTTGAGCAGGGCTCCGTTCGTACGGGGACAAATCCGAGAGGCGAGGGTCCCGGATGTTGTGGAAGGTTGTCCGCATTGCGGTTGTGGTGTGCGTGTGTGCAGTGATCACACCGGCCGTCGCTTCGCAGTCCCTTCACGGGACCGGCGCGACCAGGCAACGCCACGCAATCGCCAAGCGCGATTAGTCCGCCACCCTCCGCGACAGCGCCGGAAACAAGCGCGGCGCCACATCAAAACGTTGGCGCCTCCGGAGCGCCCACCCCTGGCGCCACGGCTGGAACGACGACCCTCAGTGAGACCGGGCCCCCGTCGCCGACACCGGGGCCTCCCCAGCCACTACCGTCGTTGCCGCTGCCGATCACCAGCGTCACTGCGTATGGCGCCATCGGCAACGGGCACTCGGACAGCACCAATGCCATCGCCAGGGCCGTGGCCGTCGCCGGATCTCGTGGTGGCACCCTCTTCTTCCCGCCGGGACACTACCTGGTCGGTGGCTCCGGCCTCAGCTCCGGTATCGAGATCCGCACCGGTCGCGCGATCACGATCGCCGGCGCGGGGAGCAGCTTGGTGACCATCACCAACACCAACGCGACTGGCGGTCTGCTGAGCATTCATGTTGACGGCACCGTCGTGCAGGGCCTGACCCTCGATGCGCAGTCCGCAAACACCCGTCAAGCACTCGGTGTTGTTGCCAATGATGTCACCGTGCAGTTCTGCCGCATCCTTGGCGGCAGACAGTTCTTCGCCATCTACTACGCGGGGCCACCTGGTGCGTCGCCCAGTGCGCCGATCTACAACACCGGCAACCGCCTGCTCAACGACTCTGTGAGCGATCTCGTCGACAACGACGGCATCTCGTGGTCGTTCCAGGAGAACAGCCTGATCGAGAACCTCGTGCATACGGGGTCACGCCTCGCCATCTACGTCGACCGGTACGTGACCGTCCAGAACGACGTCTATCACCCGGGTCCCCAGGGAGGGGGCACCGCGGGCTTCTGGATCTCGTCGCCGTCCGATCACATCACGATCAACAATTTCACCAGCTACGGCATGGGCGGGATCATTTCCGACAACAACAACGTTGCGAGCACCAACATCACCATCACCAACGAACGGCTGATGGTCCCCGGCAACACGCTCCGGGTTGACGCGGCGAGCGGCCTCACCATCAGGGGATGCAACTTCGGGACCGCCGGCACCCTGCTCTTCACCGGTGCGGTGGCCACGACGTCGGTGGTGGTGGAGGACTGCAGTGCGCTGCCGATGGTTCGCTTCCAGGGAGGCGCGCCCGTGAGTGCGCAGTTCCTGTCGGATACGTTTGCTCCCGTCGCGTCGTCGACGGATCACACGCAAACGTTCTACAACTTCAACTCGGACCGTCCCGTCTTCAGCGTCAGCGGGGGCGTCTGGGAGAACCGGTCGGGCGGCTTCTTCGGCGGATCAACCGCGTCCTACACGGTCACCAACCTCGTCGGTTATCCCTGACGAGCGCAGCGACGGCGGCGCGAGCGGCTCCGCCCAACGCCTGAGAATGTTCCGGGTACGCCCGCTCTCGAGAGAGGCGGACGTACCCGGAATCAAGAACTACTGGAACCAGCCCTCGACGTCAATCGTCGCGTTGATGTTCCCCAGCGCGTTGTAGAGGTCGAAGTCGCCTGGCGATCCCCCTCCCGACAGAGCAACCGCCGTTAAGTTGTCGAGCACCTGCCCAGCTGCCACGTTGAGGTCAGACACGTTCGGCCGGCTCGTCGCATCCGACGGGTAAACACTGAAGAGCGTAAATGAGGATCCAGCGATCGCCGTCAGGTTGGCGATGATCGCTTTGGCTCCGGTCGGAATCCCATCCTGGCCGGCAGCCGCGACAGTGAGGACGTCACCCTGAGTCAGCTCGTGTCCTGAGCACGGCGTCCCCATTCCGGCGCGCGTGTCGCAGATCCGCGTCGGCGAGCTGGGGTAGAACTGCTCACCGGTTGCAGCCGTAGGCCCGCCGAACCATCCGTTGTCATCAATGATGAAGTTCGCCTTGCCTGCCGAGTTGTAGACGCAGATGTTGATCGGGTTCTGGTTGGTGGCCAGGTCGACGAAGACTCTGTTCGCCTGCGCCTTGCCCGCGCTCACGTTGACGGTGGAGAAGGGCGGCGCGCCCTTGTTGCCACCGTAGACGCAACCGCTCGTACTCCAGGGGACAACACTGAGATACGTGTTGAGCGTACCGGCGATTGCCGTGAGGTTGATGATCGCGAACTCCTCGGTTCCGTCTGTCGGGATCGACGGAGTGCACGAGGGCGAGCACCACGCCGGCTGCCCCGCCACCGTCACCTTGACGGCGGTGTTGGGTCCGATTGCGTGGGACTTCCCATCATTGAATCCGTTGCACGCGTTGACCGGTTGTCCAGCCCGGGTGTCGCAGACGCGGAGCGGCGGAATCGGGTGGTATTCACCGGAGGGATCACTCGCTGCCGTGGGCATGAAGTACCCCTCGATGTCACCAATGACATTGACCGTTCCGAGAGCGTTGTAGATGGTGAGAGCGCCTCCGCTACTCAGCTCCGAGGTGACCAGGTTGGCCAGCGCGATGCCGGCCGTGAAGTTGATGTTCGATGCCGATGGCCTGCTTGTTCCAGCCGGATATACCGTGAGCAGGCTGTACGACGATCCGCCCACCGCGGTGACGTTGATGACAACCGCGCTTGCGCCGGCCGGGACGCTGTTGCCCGTACCAGGATCGACGTAGCCCGTGACCTGAAGGTTGAGCGTCGAGCCGGCTCCGAGGGCGTGGCACACGCTGCCGCCGCAGAGACCCGTCGACGTGTTGAGGATTCTGAATCCCGGTGTGATCGGCGTGTAATTGCTCGCTGCCGATACGGTGGACGGTGCCGCAGCCGAAGCCCGGGCCGCTGCGGCGGCTGGAACCTGCTGTGCCCCGAAGATTGCGATGGTCGCCAGGATGCTGATCGCGGCTGTGGCGCCGCTCCCCCTTCTGAAACTCATGGATGGGAATCCTACAGGAACGGTCCGCAGCGCGTCAAATGCACCAAAAGTGGTCATTTGCCCCTCGCTCCATTCGGCAGCCCCTGACGACATCGCAGGCCCCAAATCCGCATAATTGATCTATGGGGAGCTTGAGTAGGAGGGGTTTTCACTTTTCTTCGCCGTCGCCCTCGCGCGGATTCACGGCGCTGGGAGAGGTGGAGTCCGATCCCACCGGTGTGCTCATTGCGGCGCGCTCGGACGCCAGCCACGCGCTGGTGGACGTCCGCGTGCTTGCTCCTGCGCTCAGGGAGGACCGGGCGTTCATGCGGCGCCTCGGGCACGACATGGACATCCTCCGTGAAGTCCGGCATACCAACCTCGTCTCCGTCATGTACTTCGACAAGAAGGTTGGCGCAGTGGTCTATGAGGCAGTGCCTGGAAGTACCCTGAGCCAGCTCGTCGCCGGCCAGGGACCGCTGGAGCTGGCCGCCAGCCTCGTGCTCCTCGAGGACACCATTTCCGGCCTCGAGGCGCTGCACAAGGCCGGCGTCGTGCACGGCAATCTGACCGCCAACTCCGTGGTGGTGGAAACCACCGGCGCAGTCCTCCTGCGAGACGCAGGTACGGCGCCGCCACACTCCGGAGCGGGTCTTCCTGCCGAGCAGCAGCCGTACATCGCCCCAGAGGTGCTGGCGGGAGCCTCGCCCACAACCGCGTCTGATCTTTATGCGGCCACCGCCGTTTTTGTCCAATCGCTTGGCGGCCGCGCCTCCAAGACCGGCGTTCGCGCGGATTTGCGTTCACTCCTCAACGAGGGCATGGCCAAGGATCCATCGGCGCGCGCGACGTTCGGCGCCTTCAGACGTGAGCTGGACGACTATGCGCGAGCGACGTTTGGCGAGACCTGGCGGAAGGACGGTCGCGCGCTGCTCACCGCAGCAGCGGCGGCCCAGGCGAGCCGCGCCATACGGTTGAGCTCGCCGTCAGACAATCCCACGGACGGTGCCGATGCGGCGGTGGCGGCCGTGGGAGTTCTCCGTTCGCCCGCCCCACCCGATCCCCGCATAGCGTGGGGTGTGGGGATGCTCGCGTTTGTGGCACTTCTCGCTGTCGTGGTGCTCTTGAGAGGATTGGCTGGCGGCGGAGGCACGGGCACGGCACCGCCCAATTTCGGTTTCTTCAACCCGCTTCCCGTACTCGGCGCCCAGTCCTCGCCCAGCCCATCGAGCTCGTCGGTGGGACCTGGGTCGAGTCCCGGCGCCGCCGACCCTGCAACTACGCCGCCGAATCTGTTGGATCCGGTATCGACGCCGCCCCCGACCGGCGATCCCAAGCCGACGCCGACGCCGAACCCCGGGCTGCTCTCCCAGAAGATCACATGGACGAGCCCTCGGCCGTCCGGATCGACCTACGGCGAGACCTACCAGGCAAGCGCCTACCGGCGGCGGTTCCGGCAATCCGGTGGTGTTCAGCAGCTTGAACACCCTGGTGTGCAGCGCCGTCGGAGCCACCACGTTCGATTTCAACGGGGTCGGCACCTGCTATATACAGGCGAGCCAGGCAGGCAACTGCCCACTACAACCCGACGGTGAACACCATGTCATTTCTCGTTGGTAAAGCGAGCCAAACAATCACGTTTACCAGCTCGCCGCACAATCCCACCTACGGCGGAGTTTACACCGCGACCGCCATCTGCCCCAGGTGGACCGGTGACATTCTCCGCGGATCCGTCAAGCGTCGCATGTAGCGTCAGTCCATCAGGCGCCGTGCAGTTCACCGCGGCTGGTGAATGCATCATCGATGCCGATCAACCAGGAGGCGCGGACTACACCCAGGCGGCGACGGCGCAGCAGCCATTCAGGGTCGCGCAAGCCTCGCAAACGATAACGATCACGTCGCGGCGCCAACGTGCCCGTGCACCCCCGGCCAGCAATACACGGTGTCGGCAAGCGGAGGCGGCTCGGGGAATCCCGTCACGTTCAACATCGACCCGTCGAGTACACCAGGCATTTGCTCCATTGCTGGTTCCACGGTAACCCTCTCTGGTGGAACGTCTGGGACGTGCATCATCGATGCGTTTCAATCCGGTAATGCGGACTACCTCGACGCTCCGGAAACGCCGCAAACCATCGACGTCTCGTAGTCGGCTGATCAGCCACCAAACGGTAAGCGGCGGCCGCCGGAGAATGGGCCGCTAGCCCGTGTGCAGGGCATTCGTGACAGGCTGCCTCAGCCCGTACCCACCCCAACAGCTAACCCCTGTTCACGGCACCAGGTCGATCTCGCTCGTCGAACCCGTGACGCTGGAGCCGAACAAATATCGAACGGTGCTCGGGCTTGGTGTTGCTTCGCCGACGAGCTTGCTGGTCGAGAAGTTGAGGCCGATGTAGAACGGCCCGGAAGCCGAGCTGAATTTCACCGTGACTGTGCCGCTGGTGGTGTTCTGGGTGATCTTGGCGCCGCTGACGGTGCCGCAACTGCTGGCCGTCGCGTTGTTGTACACGCCGCCCTTTGAGCCGCTGCTCACCAAGAGAAGTTTCTTACTCGTCCCGTTGATGGTTTGAGTGATCGTATATGTCCCGCCAGAGGTCACCTTGACCCAGTATGTGAACGTCGTCGGAGTTACCGCGGTGATCTTGTTTCCGGAGAGCGTGTACTGGATCGTCGACTGCGCGCTTGCGAAGCCTCCCGCGAACTGCGCGCAGGTGGTCGCACTCGGGGTGATCCTGCTCACCGCAACGGCGATCACGACCGTTTCGGATCCACAAGCGCTGCTGACGGCGGCGTTGTTGGTGTCACCGGGGTAGGAGGCAACCCAGTAATAGGTTCCTGCCGTCGTCGGCTTCCAGTTCGCGCTGTAGCTCGCGGACGAACTTGCTATCGCACCGCTCCCGCTTACCCCGGAGACCGCCGTCGTGCACGAGCTGTTGGAGTAGAGGGTGAAAGTCACCGAACCGGTCGGGGCAGCAGCGCCCGTGCTCGAGAACGTGGCCTTGTCACTGAGGCTGGGAATGTCCGCTCCGACTGTCCCGGTTGTCGGGCTCGCCGTGGTGCTCATCGTCGGCGAGGCCTTCGCGATAACGATCTGCTCGCCGGCCGGCCCGCAGCTCGATGTGAAGGCGTTGTTGTTTGCGTCACCCGGATAGCTGTCCAGCCAGTAGAAGGTGCCGGCGGTTGTCGGTGTCCAGTTGACGCTGTAGTTTGCGGACGAGACACCAGACGTTGTGCTGATCGCACCGGTGCCGCTCACTCCTGTCACCGCCGTTGTGCACGTGCTGTTCGAGTACAGCGTGAAGGTCACCGACCCTGTTGGCGGCGCCACCGACGTTGTGCCGGCAAACGTCGCTGCGTCCTTGACTGGCTTGATCGCAACGCCGGCCGTTCCTGTTGTCGGAGTGGTTGAGGTACTTATCGTCGGCGACGCCTTGCCAATGACGATCTGCTCGTTAGCTCCACCGCATGCGGTGGTGAATCCATTGTTGTTCGTGTCGCCCGCGTAGCTGGCCTTCCAGTAGTAGGTGCCTGCGGCGGGCGGCGTCCACGTGGCGGCGCTGTAGCTGGCAGAGGAGACCCCGCCGGTGGTGCTGATTGTTCCGGATCCAGCTACCCCGGTGACCGCGGCCGTGCACGCGCTGTTCGAATACAACGTGAAGGCGACGGTGCCCGTGGGCACAACCGAGGTCGTTCCGACAAACGTGCCAGAGTCCTTCGCGGGCGTGATCGCGGTTCCAACCGTGCCCGTGAGCGGGGACGCTGTCGTGGTGATGGTTGGGGAGACTTTTGAGACGCTGAATGGTTCGCAACTGCTCTTCGATGACGAGTAGTTGCTGTCCCCGCTATACGCGGCTTGGAAGGAGTACGAGCCTGCCGCAAGTGGTCCTTCGGTCGACGAGGTGGTCCCCAGGGCCAGGGCAGAACCGGCAGCCGAACCGGGGTTGGCACAGGTGGCGTTCGTCCAGAACGTGTAGCTGATCGTTCCCGTCGGCGTAACCCCGGCGACCCCGGTCACCGTCGACGTGTCGTATGCCGTCGCGCCGGCCACTTCGTTCCCACTCCAGGGATTCTTGGTCGTCGCGTCGTCGACAACCGTGTTCGTGCTGCTGGACGTCGCGGCGACGGTGAACGGCTCGCAGCTGCTCGTCGACGTCGCGTAATTGGCATCACCGCTGTACACGGCTTCGAACGAGTACGAGCCTGCCGCCAGCGGCCCCTCGGTCGTTGATTTGCTCCCGAGGCTGAGGTTGGTGCCAGCTCCGGCCCCGGTGTTCGCGCAGGTTCCGTTCGACCAGAACGTGTAGCTGATCGTCCCCGTCGGCGCGATCCCCGCAACCCCCGTCACCGTCGACGTGTCATAGGCCGACGCACCGGTCTTCTCGGTTCCGCTCCAGGGGCTGTTGCTCCCTGCATCGTCGACCACAGTGCTCGTGCTGCTCGTCGCGACGCTCACGCTGAACAATTCGCAACTGCTTGTCACGGCGGCGTAGTTGCTGTCGCCGCTGTACTTCGCCTCGAACGAGTACGAGCCTGCCGCCAGCGGGCCCTCGGTAGTGGACTTGCTGCCGAGACTTAGCGTGCTCCCGGCATTCGACCCTGTGGTAGTGCACGTTCCGTTCGCCCAGAACGTGTAGCTGATCGTCCCCGTCGGCGCGATCCCCGCAACCCCGGTCACCGTCGACGTGTCATAGGCCGACGCACCGGTCTTCTCGGTTCCGCTCCAGGGGCTGTTGCTCCCTGCATCGTCGACCGTGGTGCTGACACTGGCGGTGCCACCGCCGAGCACCGCGAACGATTCGCAGCTGCTCGTCGACGTCGCGTAGTTGCTGTCACCGCTGTATACGGCTTCGAACGAGTACGAGCCTGCCGCCAGCGGCCCCTCGGTCGTTGATTTGCTCCCGAGGCTGAGGTTGGTGCCAGCTCCGGCCCCGGTGTTCGCGCAGGTTCCGTTCGACCAGAACGTGTAGCTGATCGTCCCCGTCGGCGCGATCCCCGCAACCCCCGTCACCGTCGACGTGTCATAGGCCGACGCACCGGTCTTCTCGGTTCCGCTCCAGGGGCTGTTGCTCCCTGCATCGTCGACCACAGTGCTCGTGCTGCTCGTCGCGACGCTCACGCTGAACAATTCGCAACTGCTTGTCACGGCGGCGTAGTTGCTGTCGCCGCTGTACTTCGCCTCGAACGAGTACGAGCCTGCCGCCAGCGGGCCCTCGGTAGTGGACTTGCTGCCGAGACTTCAGCGTGCTCCCGGCATTCGACCCTGTGTTGGCACAGTTGGCGTTCGTCCAGAACGTGTAGCTGATCGTCCCCGTCGGCGCGATCCCCGCAACCCCGGTCACCGTTGACGTGTCATAGGCCGACGCACCGGTCTTCTCGGTTCCGCTCCAGGGGCTGTTGCTCCCTGCATCGTCGACCGTGGTGCTGACACTGGCGGTGCCACCGCCGAGCACCGCGAACGATTCGCAGCTGCTCGTCGACGTCGCGTAGTTGCTGTCACCGCTGTATACGGCTTCGAACGAATACGAGCCTGCCGCCAGCGGCCCCTCGGTCGTTGATTTGCTCCCGAGGCTGAGGTTGGTGCCAGCTCCGGCCCCGGTGTTCGCGCAGGTTCCGTTCGACCAGAACGTGTAGCTGATCGTCCCCGTCGGCGCGATCCCCGCAACCCCCGTCACCGTCGACGTGTCATAGGCCGACGCACCGGTCTTCTCGGTTCCGCTCCAGGGGCTGTTGCTCCCTGCATCGTCGACCACAGTGCTCGTGCTGCTCGTCGCGACGCTCACGCTGAACAATTCGCAACTGCTTGTCACGGCGGCGTAGTTGCTGTCGCCGCTGTACTTCGCCTCGAACGAGTACGAGCCTGCCGCCAGCGGGCCCTCGGTAGTGGACTTGCTGCCGAGACTGAGCGTGCTCCCGGCATTCGACCCTGTGTTGGCACAGTTGGCGTTCGTCCAGAACGTGTAGCTGATCGTCCCCGTCGGCGCGATCCCCGCAACCCCGGTCACCGTTGACGTGTCATAGGCCGACGCACCGGTCTTCTCGGTTCCGCTCCAGGGGCTGTTGCTCCCTGCATCGTCGACCGTGGTGCTGACACTGGCGGTGCCACCGCCGAGCACCGCGAACGATTCGCAGCTGCTCGTCGACGTCGCGTAGTTGCTGTCACCGCTGTATACGGCTTCGAACGAATACGAGCCTGCCGCCAGCGGCCCCTCGGTCGTTGATTTGCTCCCGAGGCTGAGGTTGGTGCCAGCTCCGGCCCCGGTGTTCGCGCAGGTTCCGTTCGACCAGAACGTGTAGCTGATTCTTCCCGTCGGTGCAAAACCGGCAACACCGGTCACCGTCGACGTGTCGTATGCCGACGCCCCTGTCGTTTCAGTCGAACCCCAGGGGCTGTTGGTCCCCGCATCGTCGACCACGGTGTTTGTGTTGCTGGGTGCCGTGGCGACGCTGAACGGCTCGCAGATGCTCGCCGATTCGTTGTAGTTGCTGTCGCCGCTGTAGCTCACCTGGAAGGAGTACGAGCCGGCCGCGAGCGGCGCCGTGGTGGACGACTTGCTGCCCAGGCTTAGGGTGGTCCCGGCGTTCGACCCTGTGTTGGCACAGGTTCCGTTAGTCCAGAACAGGTAGCTGACCGTTCCGGTAGGAGTAAATCCGGAAACCCCCGTCACGGACGAAGTGTCGTACGCCGACGCTCCGGTAACCTCGTTTCCGCCCCATCCAGAGTTCGTCTGCGAGTTGTCAACGACGCTCGCGGTCTCAGGTGTGTCGAGATTGACGGAGAAGGGCTCGCACGGACTTGACGAAGCCCCGTAGTTGCTGTCGCCACTGTAGATGGCCACGAAGGAATACGACCCGCCGCCGAGCGGGCCCTCTGGTGGTCGACTGACTCCCGAGGATCAACGACGTGCCAGCATCTGAACTCTGGCCGGAGCAGTACCCGTTCGTCCAGAACGCGTAGCTGATCGTTCCCGTCGGCACAATCCCGCCCACGCCCGTCACCGTCGACGTGTCATATGCTTTCGAACCGAGGTCTTCGTGCCCGTTCCAGGCTGCCGCGAGCACTGCATCATCGACCGTCGTGGTGACAGTTGCCGTCCCATCACCGTCAACGGTGAACGGCTCGCAACCGCTCGTGGACGACGCATAGTTGCTATCTCCGCTGTATGCAGCTTCGAACGAGTACGAGCCCGCTGCGAGCGGCCCCTCAATTGAGGAGCTGCTTCCGAGGCTCTGGCTGCTCCCCGCGTCCGACCCGGTGTTGGCGCAGGTCCCGTTCGTCCAGAACGTGTAACTGATCGTTCCTGTCGGAGCGATGCCGGGTGCCCCGGTCACGGTCGATGTGTCGTACGCCGACGCACCCGTGGTCTCGTCACCGCTCCATGAGTTGTTTGTCCCGGCGTCATCGACAGCAGTACTGACGTCGGCCGTTCCAGCACCTACGGTGAACGATTCGCAGGTGCTCGTCGAGCCGATGTAGTTGCTGTCACCGCTATAGACGGCCTCGAACGAATACGACCCCGCCGCGAGTGGGCCTTGAGTTGAGGACGCCGACCCGAGGCTAAAGTTGGTCCCGGCATCCGAGCCGGTGTTGGCACAGTTCGTGTCCGCCCAGAAGGTGTAGCTGACCGTTCCTGTCGGCGTGACCCCGGCAACGCCCGTGACCATCGAGGTGTCATACGCTGATGCACCAGTGGTCTCTCCACCTGCCCAGGGCGAGCTGGTGCCGGCGTTGAAAACGGCCGTGCTGATGGATGTCGCGGCTTGCCCGACCATAACCTGCGCGCTCGTGTCGGTGCAGTCGGACACGACGGGTCCATCGCTGTCCTGGTAAGTCGCCTGCCAGTAGTACGTCCCTGCTGCTGCCGGCGTCCAATCCTGGGAATAGCTGGCCGAGTAGCTGCCATCACCGTTCGCGCTTAGGGTTCCAGTGCCACGCGCCGTCGGCGTCGCCACTGTCTGGCAGTCGGAATCGCTGTATAGGGTGAATGAGACGGTGTTCGTCGTTATGAGCGCTCCCGACAGCGTCGCCGTCGCTCCAAGGCCGGGAATGTCGGCGCCCACGGTCCCGGATTGCGGGCTCGCCTGCACCGTTAG
>CAWBLV010000006.1:0-1275979 GCA_963789735.1 Candidatus Dormiibacterota bacterium
GCACGAGGTGGCTGATCAGACCGTCAACGAAGGCGACCACCTCACGCTTGAACTCCGGCGGTTCGGCCTCGAACTGTTCGAGCGATTCGGCTAAACCATGACTGACCTTCACCTGGCGACCCTGAAATGCCTTCATGAGCTTCACGTCGTGGTTGCCGGGGACACATAGTCCGGAGCCGGCGCGGCACCATGGCCATCACGGTGCGCAGCACCGCCTCGGCGTCTCCTGCGGCTTGGTCGACGAGATCGCCGAGGAAGACTGCGCGCCGTCCGTCGGGGTGGACATAGGTCTCGTTCGTCTTCATGTAGCCGAGGGGGATCTTCTGAGTAGCTCGTACCTGGGCTCGTCGTGGCAGCCGTGAATATCACCGACCATGTCGAAGGGACCGAGCTCATCGCGCCGATCCGTCCACAGCCGCTGGCGTTCGATAGTGACCGCGTCAACGTCGTCTTGAGATCGGAGGATGTGGACGTAGCGGAATCCCTCCTTCTGGAGGTCCCGAAGTGACCGGCGTAACTGGTTCGCCTGGTTGTGGATGACGTGGTCGGCATGTTGCGATCCGTGCGCTCGCGCAGACGGTCCTGCATCAGGCCCTCGGGAAGGTCGAAGACGATCGCAACTGCGAGCACGTCGTGTCCTTGGCGAGCGCGACGAGCGGCTTGCGGGCGTCACGCTGAACGTTGGTCGCGTCGATGACCGCGATGCGGCGCAACCCCAGCCGCGTCGACGCGATAGTTGGAGAAGGCCGAAGGCTTCCTTGTTGACATCGAGCGCGTTCTCGTCATCGGATACCAGTGCGCGGCACGCGTCTGAAGAGATGACTTCGGTGGGCTTGAAAATGACGCCGCGCAAACATCGAGTTCCTTGACGACGACGCACCCACGAGGACAACCAGCGACAACTCGGGGATCGTGATCCTCATCGGCTGAACACCGCCATCTGGGTTGGTGCGCCGCGGAGCGGATCCTCGTCACCAACGAAGCGAAGGCAACTGAGTATCCGAAGCGACTGGTGATGCCCTCGGCCCAGGCGGCGAACTCCGACCGCGTCCACTCGAACCGGTGATCTGGGTGGCGAACCCGGCCGGCCGGGAGAAGAGTACGGAAACAGGACGTTATATTCCGCGTTTGGCGTTGTCACGACAACCGAGGGCTGCCGAGCATGGCCGAAGACCGAACTGGCAAAGGCGTCGAGACGGTATGGATCGAGATGCTCGATCACCTCCACCGCAGTAGCCGCATCCCATCCAGCAATCGATCGTCCGGGTAGGTGAGCGAACCGTCGACCAACTCAACCCGCTCGCGCTGGCGAGCGCCATCGATTCAAAATGCAGTCGTTTCGGCGGCACGTTCCAAGGCGCGTACCGAAACGTCCAAGCCGAGCAGGCTCGCGAAGTGTCCATCAGTCAGGAGCGCGTCGAGCAGCTTGCCCTCGCCGCAGCCAGATCCGCGACGCGACTGGCGCCCACATCGTGAAGGGCAGTGATCACCTCTTGGATGCGCTGCTGATTGAGATTCATCGGGCGCTCGAGGCTTGCCTCGAGGGAGATCTCCGCGGGTGGCACGAGGCGTCGGGGTCGAGGTCATCGTCCTCGCTCAAACGGCGCAGGGCATCGCAAGTGAAGGCTCGTTGATCGCGGAGGTAGCGGCGGGTGATCAGCTCGCGCTGAGGATGCGTTGCGAGCCAGTCGCCGGCGCGACGGAGGAGCTTGTCGACCTCATCGTCGCCGACCCAATAGTGCTTTTCGCCGTCGAGAGCAGGAATCAGTACGGTGAGATGAGTAATGACGTCAGAGAGCAGCGCGGTCGTGGTCAAACGGACGGTGTGGTAGCGCGACTCACCCCACGACGGGAACGCGGAGTTGAGCGGTTCCCTGGACGCCTCCACGACGTAGCCGAGCGGCTGGAAGAGGCTGGTAATGAGTTCGGGACCGCCATCCGACGGCAACGCCGAGATGGTGACCTCCAGGGGCATTGCATTCGCAGCCAGGTCCGGGCGTTCGACAGACTTCCCAGTGCGCGCCGAGGCGAAGACTTTGCCCAACGCAACCGAGAGGAGGGACGTGGCCGCAGTACGGGACGGTCGTTGACGTACTGGTCGATGCCACCCCCGCTCGGGGTCCGAGCGCCCCGGCCTCGGTGGCGGACCAGATCAATCGGATCGACCTCGATCATGAGCGCCGCGGTGCATCGATCCTCCGAGGCTTCGGGATAGAAAACGTGGGCGACACCGCCGAATACCTCAAAGGTCTGATGGCGATCCGGGTTCTTGCGGAGCAGATACCCGAGATCAGTTGCCGGCTGGTAGGTGGTGGAGATCGTGAGGATCACGCGAAAGAGGATACGTGGCGGTGGGAGACGGCACGATGACGAACCGAGGTCAAAGCGGCTCGCTCTGGTACAGCACTGCTGGCCGTAGCGGCCGCACAAACCCTCAGTTGACTGGCCCTACGGACGGCGCCGAGGAAGCCGTGATTTGCGCGCAATTCCCTTGCTTGGGGCCCAGCGCGCCGCCGATCGGTCACGGGAATCACGCTGAGCTCCCGCGAGCTCGAGCCCTCGTTGGTGCCGTCAATCGACTGCCGTGTGATTCGTGTGGCGCCCCGTGGGATCAGCGCGGACACGCGTGGATATTCGGGGTAAGTACGCGCTCCGCCGAGTTTGGCGCGGCCGCATGCCCTCCATCAGTTCACACGCATGAACCCGTCGTGCGCCGCCTCTGGATCTCCGCCGGCGCGGCGCCCCGAGCGGGTGCGTGGCAGGTCTTGCGGCCCCAACGTCACCGCCGTGACTGCGGCCGGCGAGTCGTTTGCGACTGATTGGGCCAAATTTCTCGCATCGCGTCACTGAAGAGACCGTAGACAAAGGGGCCAGGCCGGCTCCGCAAGATGTTCTGAATTGCTCGGTCGTGCTGCCGAAACCTTTCGATCTGTCCGGCGGCCGTCAGCGTCTGCGACATCACCATGAAGACTTGGACACGTCGCGCCTTGATAACCGCAAGCTGCGGGGTCAAGGCACCGCCGGGTTGCCTCCTGATCATCGACACATCCTTGCTGAGCGCAACCCAGCCGTTCTCTCCGCAGTCCTCGAGCCAAGGAGGGTCGTCCAGCGTGGCCGCCGTCGATTCTCCGTAGCGCTCCGCCATCGTGATAACTGTCCAACCCATGCCCCGGAGGCCAGCAGCAATCTGATGACGACCGAGGCTGCGATCTATGAAGAATTCAGGCGGCTTTGGCGCGGTAGGAGACGCGGATCGTGTCCTCGACTTCCTCCGGCGAGAGTCCGAAGTCGCGGGCGACCTCATCGATAGGGTCTCCTCCAAAGAAGCGGCCAACGACGTCCTCCACGCGGGCGTCGCCGCTCAGAACAATTGGACGTCCGTATGCTCGCCGGACGTCCACGACCACGTCGGCGACGGCGAATCCCGGCAGGCGCAGCCGCGTTGGCCACCGCTCGTTATCCCAAGTGATTCGTTTCAGATCACTTTGAATAACCTGGCGAAGGACAGTCTGTCCGTTGCGCACCTCGGTTAGCTGACGACGTACCTCATCGCCCGCTTGGAAGGCGTAGTCGAAGAGAACCTCGCGTCCATCGGTGTACAAGTGGCCGCTGGCCAAGGCGTAATCGACGCCCAAGTCCGACTTGAGCTTTTCCAGCGCCGGCCGGATCCGCTGCATCGGCACCTTTGCCTGACGGAAGACTGAGAGCACGTAGGCTTCAGCGAGGCTCACAAACGACAACGCAGGAACAGCGCGTTCGCCGGCGAATGCGGTCACGAGTGGCTCGCCTCGGTGTGTCCGTCGGGACCAGTACTGGAGGGTGGTCGTGGGGACGTCGAGGTATGCGCCTGCCTCCCGGAAGGTAAAGAGCGCCGTGCTGAGGCGTGGATCGGACTTCTGGAGAGGCTTGAGCTTCAGCGGGGCGTCTGTCTTCTTACTCGTTTCCAAATTCCCTCGGCCGAATTCTGCCTCCTGAAGACCCCCGCGTGCGTCATTTTGTCGGCACCGTACATATGTTCGCATAGCCCGTCGATTCTAAGCAGGCTGCGATCGCCGGAGCCAAAGGCTCGCAGTTTGCGTCCAGGCTCACCGGGACGGTTTATCCGCATATGCGCTCGTGGGACCTTCCAAGATCGACTGTCGCTCGCTTTCCGCGCCTGCCACGTTGCGTCCACCATCGCGAGGGAACAGATCAAACGGGCACTCTCGGCCGAGCCCGTATTCGAATTTCTACCCGCGCCCTCGCACGGCAGAGGTCAGGGGTTCGAATCCCCTCCGCTCCACCACCGTGATGTCGCAATACATCGATGACATCGCGGTTCGCCTCCGCACCGCTCGTCTACATTGCGTCCTCGGCGCGACGCGGGTTCAACGCGCCGCGATCTCGTGCGGAGGCCAGTGGCCCAGCGGCCGGCCGATCTCCCACTCGTGTCCAAAGGGATCTGCGATCCGACCGATTCGCCAGCCATGCTCCTGTCTCACTGGAGCTATCTCGATCGCCCCCGCCGCGAGGGCCTGGTCGAACACTGTGTCGGGATCGTCCACAAGCAGCAGCGTTCTGCTCGTGGTCCCGCCGATGACTTGCGGACTGAAGCGACGCATGTCCGAGTTCGTCTCGGACACCCAGAATGCGGCATCCCCGACAGCGAGCTGCGCCACGATGTCATCGCCGTCTCCGACGCTGTGCAGGACCACGGCGTCGAACGCCGCCTGATAGAAGGCGACCGCGGCGCTTGCGCCGGCAACCCAGAGTTCGGGCTGAATGCCTGTCATGGTGCCGGTCACTCTGACATGGGACGGTGCAGGTGCTTGTGGCGCTGTCTGCGGCTCGGCGTCCCAGAAAACTCAACCTGCCTTGAAGTAGTGGCCTTGTTCGAGGTCCTCAATGAGGCCCGGGTGGGTTGGCTGCCATGCGAACTGTCTGCGGGTGACCGCGCTCGATGCCGGGCTGTCGAGCCCGATGAACCCGCCGAGCCAGGTGAAATGCTCACCCGCGTCGTCCGCGGGGATGGAAACCACTGGCACACCCAGCTTCCGGCCGATCACCTCGGCGATCTCGCGTACGGGCACGCCCTCGTCGGCAACGGCGTGCAAGGTCGTCCCGGCCGGCGCGTTGTCTACCGCCAGACGGCAAAGGTGCGCAGCGTCGAGGCGGTGCACGGCGGGCCAGCGATTGGCGCCATCGCCGATGTAGCCGGAGACGCCCTTCGTCCGCGCGATGCCGACCAGGGTCGCCACGAAGCCGTGATCACCGTCGCCGTGGACCGTCGGAGGGAATCGCATGACGGAAGACCGGACTCCTCGGGACGCCATGGAGAGCACGAACTCGGCCGTGTCCCGTCGGATCCGAGGTCCAGGACCGTGAAAGTCTCCCATCGGGCCGTGACCGTCCTCCTCGGTCGCCAGTTCGCCGATCACGAGCCCGAGCGTTCCGGACGCGATCACGAGCGGTCTGTCAGAGCCGGCAAGCGCGTCGCCGAACGTCTCGACTGCCCGGCGATCCGCGGTGGCAGCCGCTTCGAATCCGCCGCTGAAGGCGATGTCGTGCTGGAACGCCAGGTGGACCACGCCATCGGAGGCTTCGGCGGCGGCGCGCAGGCCGTCGAGATCGTCGAGCGACCCGCGATGTGCCGTCGCGCCGGCGGCGGTGAGTGCAGCGGCCGAGGAGTCGGAGCGGGCGAGTCCCACGACCTCATGGCCGGCGTCGATGAGCTCGGCAGTGACGGCGGAGCCGATCCAGCCGGAAGCGCCGGTGACGAAGATGCGCATAAGAGAGCCTCCAGGAAGCTGTGATGTCAGTTGCTGACATGATGGTAGCACCTCATGTCAGTTGCTGTCATCGCGTACGATCTGTGCATGGGTCGATGGGAGCCGAACGCTCGCGGCAGGCTGGAGATCGCGGCACTGGAGCTCTACGACGAGCGCGGCTTCGAGCAGACCACAGTGGTTGAGATCGCCAAACGGGCGGGGGTCACCGAGCGAACCTTCTTCCGGTACTTCGCCGACAAGCGTGAAGTGCTCTTTTCCGGAGCCGGTTCGCTTCAGGACCTCCTCGTCACCAACGTGGCTGCCGCTCCTGCCTCGACATCACCGATTGATGCGGTGACCGCTGCGCTCGAGGTCGCTGGAGCCCTGCTGCAGCAGCGCCGCGACTTCGCGCGCAAGCGCCAGGCCGTCATCACCGCGAACGCCGAGTTGCAGGAACGCGAGTTGATCAAGCTCGCTTCGCTCGCGGCATCGATGGCTGCCGTGCTCCGGACGCGCGGCGTGAGCGAACCAACGGCCAGCTTGGCCGCCGAAGCCGGAGTCGCTGTGTTCAAGGTCGCCTTCGAGACCTGGGTCAGCGCGGCGGACGATCTGGACCTGCCAACCGTCATCCGCGAATCGGTCGAGGAATTGCAGTCGGTGACCGCCGTCCGGCGTTAGGACGGTCCGATCTGCGCGAGCAGCGGCACGATCTTCGCGAACTTTTCGGCACTGGCCACGGGGTCCGGCGACGTGTTCCGCACGTCGACCATCGCGATACCGAGCTTGGCGTAGCCCTCCATCTCCTTCAGGAAGGCATCGACGTCGGCATTGGGATCGCCGCCGTAGTTCATCGTTTTCTTGATCGTCGCGATGTCGCGGCCCTCGTCCTCGCAGTGCTGAGCCAGGATGTCGAGCTTTCGCTGCACCATGTCGGCGCCGAGCGCAAACAGGTTGCAGGCATCCGCATACCGCGCAACGAGTTTCAGCGTCTTGCGTTCGCCGCCGCCGCCGATAAGGATTTTCGGGCGCGGCTGCTGAATCGGTTCCGGATGGCACAGCGTTTCGGCAAGGTGGTAGTACTTGCCGTCGTACGGACCGTCGTTGTCGCTCCACATCTGGATGCAGATTTGCAACGTCTCCTCCAGACGCTCGAAGCGCTCCGCGATAGGGGGATACGGCACACCAAGCGCCAGGTGCTCGCGTTCGTACCAGGCTGCGCCGAGCCCAAGCATCGCTCGCCCTTCGGAGAGCACGTCGAGCGTGGTCACGATCTTGGCGAGCAGCCCCGGATGCCGGTAGGTCACCCCGGTGACCATCAGCCCAAGGGTCATGCGCTTGGTCCGTCCGGCGACGAACCCGAGCGACGTGTAGCCCTCGAGCATTGGATCCTGGGCGGTGGCGAACTGCTCCATCTGGAACCAGTGATCCATCATCGTCAGCGTCGAGCACCCGGACGCCTCCGCGGCTTCGGCAGTTGCCGCCAGGGTCGGCCCGAGCGCTTTGTTCCCGCCCGGCAGGGTGAAGTTCATGAAGTGAAGTGCGAGTTCCATGGTGTGCTCCTGCCTGCGTCGGATACGGGTGGTGGTTGGAAGGACGCGGCGCTCGAGAGGCGTCCCCAGCGCACTGCCATGAGCGAGTCTAGTCGGAGATCCGGAAATGACGGCCGGACCGCCGCGACGGTCTGGCCGCGTCACGACTCGTGCGCTCACGAGGTGGGCTACACTCGTGCGGCGTTGGACATTGGCCGCAGGGATCACCGTCAGTGATGGGATTGTGATGGCTCACGGCGACGTCGCTCGGGCTCTCAGTGCCGTCCAGGTTCGTCGCCTGATCATCCATCAGTCGAAGCGAGCCCACGTCGGTCATATCGGGTCGGCTCTGTCAATTGCTGACATCCTGGTCGCGCTGTTTTCGGGCGTTGTCAGCGCTGACGAGGATGTCTTCATCCTGTCGAAGGGGCACGCCGCACTGGCGTTGTACTGCGTGTTCGAGCAACTGGGCATCATTGATCTGCAGACGCTTGACACATATTGCGGCGACGACAGCCAACTCGGCGTGCACCCCGAGCACGCATTGCCCGGCATCACCTTTTCCACGGGGTCGCTCGGTCACGGGCCGTCGTTGGGCGCGGGTGTCGCGCTGGCAAAACGTATGGCGAGCAAGCCCGGACGAGTGTTCGTGCTGGTCAGCGACGCCGAGCTCAACGAGGGCTCGGTCTGGGAAGCGCTCATGTTCGCCGGCCACCACAAGCTCGACAACTTGTGCTTGATCCTCGACAACAACGGACAGCAGGCCCTGGCCCCGACGACCGAGGTGATCGACCTGCGCAGCATCGCAACGGCGGTGCAGAGTTTCGGCTGGGAGTGTGATCGGGTCGACGGTCACGACGTCGACGAGCTGACACGCTCCCTCGAGGTTCGCAGTCCGGGATCGCCACGCTTCGTGATTGCAGACACCGTCGCCGGCAAGGGCGTGAGCTTCATGGAGCGCCAGGTGAAGTGGCACTACCTCCCGATGGATGACGAGCAACACGCGCAGGCCGTCAGTGAGATTGGATGAGAAAGCAGCTCGTCGCAACGCTCATCGATATCGCCGATGCCGACGATCGCGTGGTGCTGCTCACCGCTGATCTCGGCTTCATGGTGCTCGAGCCGTTCGCGCAACGCCATCCGAATCGATTCTTCAATGTCGGCGTCGCTGAAGCAAACATGATCTCTCTCGCGGCCGGCATGGCAAGCGAGGGATTCATCCCGTTCTGCTATTCGATTGCGACCTTCGCATCGATGCGAGGCTACGAGCAGTTCAGGAACGGCGCCGTGCTCCACAACCTCCCCGTCCGCATCGTGGGAATCGGCGGTGGTTTCGCCTACGGCTCGGCAGGTTTCACGCATCACGCGCTGGAAGACATTGCCGTTGATGCGGGTGCAGCCGAATGTCGGCATCATCGCGCCGGCCGACGACGCCCAGGTGGAGCGAGCGCTCAAGGATCACTACGCGCGTCCGCAGCCGATGTACCTTCGCCTCGCGAAGGAATCCTCCACGCATCCGGACTTCAACGGTCGATTCCGTTGGGGACGTCTCGAGGTCATCGGCGAAGGCGATGTCGTCATCGTTGCCGTGGGATCGATGACCGGCGTCGCGCTCGAAGTGCGCAGGCGACTCCAGGCCGAACGGATCGATGTCGCCGTTGCCGTAGTCGCCTCCATCGCGCCGGCCCCGACAGAGGACCTGGTCGAGTTGCTCGCCTCGAAGAGTGCGTGCATCGCAGTCGAGGACCACCGCCCGATCGGTGGGATCGGTTCGTTGGTGGCAGAGACGATCGCGGATCACGGGCTCGGCACGCGTCTGATCCGCCGAGGCATCAGCGACCCACCCGGTGAAAGCTCGGGATCAGAGGAATTCCTGCGCAAGCGAAACGGTCTCGATGTCGACGGACTGCTCACGCTGGTCCGGCAGACCGCGATGATTCCCGCATAGACGGGTTGCGCCGGAACCACGACGCTGGACCATAATCCGTCGGTGCCCGCCACGGAGTCCAGCTTCACCTTCGTCGACACGCAGTGTGCCATCTGCGGCCCGGGAACACCCGCGCACGAGCTGTATCCGGCCAATTTCGGCGTGGACGACATCACACCCGCACGCTTCTCCGCGCGACGAATTCCAGATCGCGTGCATTACCGGATGGTGCGCTGCGACCGCTGTGGTCTGGTCCGCTCGGATCCGGTGCTGGATGAGGCAACGCTCAGTCACCTGTACGCCAAAAGCACATTCGATTATGAATCGGAGACCGCAAACCTCAAGGCGACCTATGGCCGGTATCTGGCCAGGCTACAGAGGATTGGCGGTCGCCAGGCGTCGCTGCTCGAGGTCGGATGCGGTGACGGGTTTTTCCTCGAGCAGGCGCTGCAGCAGGGATACACCGATGTGCGAGGCGTCGAGCCGAGTGAAGCTGCAATCGCCGGTGCATCGCCGCGTGTGCGCGACCGGATCGTCTGCGACGTCATGCGGCCTGGGCTTTTTCCCGACGGGACATTCGACGCGGTGTGCCTCTTCCAGGTGTTCGATCATGTGCCCCATCCGGACCTCGTGCTCGACGCGTGCCGAGCCGCCCTGCGACCTGGCGGCATGATGCTGTGTCTCAACCACAATGTCGAGTCGGTGTCGGCGCATCTGATGGGCGAACGGAGCCCGATCATCGATATCGAGCACACGTATCTCTACAGCCCCACGACCATGCGCCGCATCTTTCGGGCCGCGGGTTTGCGGATTCGCGAGCAAGGGCGGGTCAACAACACATACAGCGTCAGCTATGTCACGCATCTGACACCGATACCGGCACGCGCGAAGGCGCTTGCGCTCGGGACGCTCAATCGGAGTCGTGTGGGCAGGATTTCGCTTCCCGTTCCCCTCGGCAATCTGTACCTCATCGCCGAGCGACCGTAGGCGCAGCAGGTTTCCCCTACCGTTTCGCGGCGACGGCGTCCAGTGGGTGCGCAGCCAGCCAGTCCGCCGTGCGGATCATCCCCTCAGATACAGCCGTGGTCGCCTGCCAGCCCAGTTCCGACTGGATGAGTGTCGGGTCACCGACCCAGACCTGTGTGTCCCAAGCACGCTTCGCGTAGCCACCCCACGCGGGTTCAGCGGTGATCGGAAAGATCGCACCGACTTTCGCGACAAGGTCGGCCAGCGAGGTCTGAATGCCTGAGGCGACGTTGTAAATCGGACTCTGCAACGGTGCAGAGGCTGCGGCGATGTACGCATCGAGCACATCCTCGATGTACACGTAATCGCGGACCACACGTGGATCCGCGAGTGGCGGCCACGTTCCAGCCAGCACCGCACGAAGCAACGTGGGAACAAGGCGTCGCTCCTCTTCGTACGGCCCGTATGCCGAATAGAGTCGCAGCGTGGTGACGGGGACTCCGCGTTGGCGCGCCCTGATGCACAGCCAGGTCGCCGCAGCTTTCGTGGCGGCGTAGTCGCTGTTCGGACGCGGCGGCTCATCCTCACGGGGCGCGCGGTCTCGATCGCCGTACTCGGACGAGGTGCCAGTGTTGATCAGCACCGTGCACCCGTGACGCTCTGCTGCATCGAGGATCGTGGCCATCCCGACGACGTTGCTCTGCGTCATCGCGACCACGTCGGTCTGAAAGGAATATGCGCCATGGGCAGCGAGGTGAAAGATCCAGTCTGGTCGTGCGGCGACGAAGGCACGCTCCACGTCTGCCGCATGGGCAATGTCACCGTCGATCCGGCGGAGATCCTCAATGTCATCCAGGCGGGAAGTGACTGTCGTCGGCTGGAGAATCGCGAACACGTCGTGACCGTCGGAGATCAGACGGCGAACGAGGTTGGCGCCGACAAAACCGGCGGCGCCACTTACGAGACAGCGGATGGCTCGTCCTCCCCCGAGATGGGCCTCACGTCAGGAACGTCCGCGGACGGCGGTGGGTTGCGGATGCTCTTGACGATGTATGCAGGTCGTCGCTTGACCTCTTCATAGATGTGCGCCAGATACGATCCGATCACGCTGAGACAGAGCAACTGGATCCCGCCAATGAAGAGGACCAGCACGATGATCGACGTCAGACCGGTTGGCGCCGAGGCGGGGTTGACGATGCGAACGATGATCTCGACAACGATCGCTATGAACGCGGCGATGGTCGTCAGGACGCCGACGAGCGTGATCAGTTCGAGTGGTATGTACGAAAACGAGAAGATCGCCTTTCGAGCCCAGCCGATATTGCGAAGGAGCGAGTTGGTCGTCTTGCCGAACATGCGCTCCGGACGGTGATATGGCACACCGATCTGGCGAAATCCCACCCACGCGCGCAAGCCTCGCAGGAACCGGTTGGTCTCAGGAAGGCTGTTGAGCGCGTCGATCACACGGCGATCCATCAGGGAGAAGTCGCCGGCGTCGAGCGGCACAGGCACGTACGAAGCGGCGCGAAACAGCCGGTAGAAGATCTTGTACGAGACCCGCAGGAAGCGGTTCGCGTCACGTGCGACGCGCGCCCCGTACACGACGTCGTAGCCCTCGAGCCACTTCGCATAAAACGCTTCGATGAGCTCCGGGTGGATCCTGAAGGTCGCCGTCAAGCAACACGGCCGCATCACCGCTGCACAGCCGCATGCCGCTGGTGAAGGCGCTCTGGGAGCCGAAGTTGCGGCTGTGGGTCACCGCGATGACGCGGGCATCACGTTCGGAGAGTTGCTCGAGCACCGCTTCGGCATCATCGGGACTCGCGTCATTGACAAAGATGATCTCGAAGTCGACATCGAGCTTCGTGAAAACAGCGACGAGGCGGTCGTACATGATCGGTATCGCCTGTGCATCGCGATAGCACGCGATGATCGCGCTGATCTTCCGCCGGCGCGCCTGGGGCAATTCGGGCATCGCGCAGATGATATCCCTGGTTTGGGGTCTTGAAATTGCGATTCCGCGGAATCGAGAGGTTGCTACCCTACCTGCCTGATGAGGCAAATACGCAGCAACGGGTCTTCGTGAGACGCCGCAACGTGGCGCTCCGGGAGACGGAGTCATGGCGCCCACCCGCACTTCGCGACCCCGGCCTGCTTCGCCGCATGGGCGACCTGCAACTTGCGTCCATCTGGAAGGATCTCCGACCGCTCCTGGCCTTGGAAACCGGCGATGTCCTCGACGTTGGGTGCGGTGAGCAGCCGTATCGGTCACTGCTGACGCGAGCAAACAGCTACCGGGGCCTCGACATCGCCGAGGCGCAAGAGCGCTTCGGCTACGCTCGCGAAGACACGATCTATGTCAGCGGCTATCCGTGGCCAGTGCCCGATAGCCTCGATCGATCTCGCTCTTTGCACGGAGGTGCTGGAGCATGTCCTTGAACCGACGGACCTGCTCAACGAGGTACGGCGCTGCCTGCGCCCAGGAGGCCATCTGCTGATGACCGTCCCCTTTGCGGCGCGGTGGCACTTCGTGCCATTCGACTACTGGCGATTCACCCCATCGGGCATCACGTACCTCCTTCGCAAGTCGGCCTTCTCAAACATTCGGGTATACAGCCGCGGCAATCCTCTGACCGTCACAGCACAGAAGGTGCTTGCGCTCATCGCACCGCTTGGCGGCATGCGCCTGCCGCTCAGCCCGGTCGCGGCGACCGCCGCGCTCGTAGGACATTGGAGCCTTCGGCACGACTGGGGGGAAGACTGTCTTGGATATACCGTGATGGCGACACGGCCACGTGCCGAGGTGGCGACTGCCTGAATCGCAGGCGTCGATGCGTGATGTGGACCGGTGGCACGCATGCGAACACCTCACGTGAATTCCTGAAGTTGACCCCGAGCCAGCCCCGGCAGCGGGACTGCATGATAGAGCCCACAAACACTGGTGCCGAATCCCTGCAGGGCCTCGGGCGAGAGGACGAGCCACGTTGAATGGTGGGTGCCGAGGTATTGACAGTCGATCCGCGTGACACTTGTGGGCGCGAGGAACGGAAACGGGAACGGAAAGATCGCCGCGTTACTCGGAACGTTGGTCACGAGCGACACGTAGTTGAAATTCTCTCCCAGGTAGGTGAGCCCCCCGGATTTACCACGGGTGTACGCCTGCGCGGTGTGGATGGCCCGGATGATGGTGGGAAAGTCGTAGTTCGCAAATCCCTCCGCGGCCGGAGGATTGAGCAGGGTCCTGGCCGCGGACACGGGATTGGGTGTCAGCAGCGTGGACGAGAAGCAAAGACAGACGAGGGCGACCAATGGAACCAGCTTCATCCTTGCCGATAGATCAGCCCGCGTGAAGGCGACTTTTCTCTCCCAGAGGGCATGGACTTCGTCCGAGTGAATCGCGATGGAGAGCAACGCACCGATGCAGACCGAACACGGGAGAAGCATCGTCTGCAATTGGCCGGCAGCATAAGCACGATTCACGTAGTACACGAGGCCGAGGACAGACCATGTTCCCGCAAAGGTGAGCGTCACGATCGCTCGGTCAAGGACGGGGTTATCCCTAGTGTCGTCTCGACCGCGCTGTGCCATCAACGCCCATCCAGTGGCAGCCGAGCAGACAATCACCGGCATCACCACAAGCACTGGTCCCGGGACCTGCATCGGCGCCGACCCCAGTCCCGATCCGAAGAGTTTGATAAACGCTCCGACGAAACTCAGATTGAGTGGAGAGCCGATCGCCAGCAGAAAGACGGGATAGGAGGCAATGCCGATCAGCAACCCGCCGAGCCACGCACCGAGGGCTCGCCACCGCACCTGCGACATCGCGCCGAACAGGATCATCAAGCCGTAGACCACCGTCGCCGCAAGTCCGAAGTCCTGCGAGTTCCACATCACTGCTCCGCACACAACGCCGATGAGGATCAGGTGCCGAGCCCGTACGCGGCCACTTCGCACGAGCAGCAGATCGGTCAGACCGATTGCCATGACAAGAAACCCTGAGAACAAGCGAATCGGCAGCTCCTGAAACAGGCTTGCGATCGAACTTGCGACGCCGAGTTGATGCGAGGTCACGTACGTAAGCGGAACGACAAGCGCAAACGCGGCGAGGTATCCGCCAACCGCAAGAGCGCGCTTGACAATCCACGCGGCCATCAGAACGGTGGCGAACCCCATGAATGTCAGGAAAATGGACATGGCGCCCACGATCTCCGCTGTCGAGAGGATCGTTTTCAGCGGCCAGAACAGCCATCCGTAAAGCGTCGTGTATTGCGGGATGAACGTGGCATCCGGTACCCGTCCGGCAACCGGCCCGAGCATGTCGTTGATCTCGTTCTGGTTGTTGCTGACGAATGTCATGAAGTCAAAGGTCCGAATGGCGCCGAGGACGTCACAGACACAGCAGATGCTGACGATCACCCCGAGGGCTATTCGGACAGGCCGTGTAAACCGCTGCGGCTGCAGCACTGTGCCGAAAAGCAGCGAGAGCACGAGTACCGCCACGGCGACATGACCACCGAAACCCTCCCAAACGCCGTCGACAAGCAGTTGCGGGCGTTCGATCGTCCAGATGCCCCAGATCAACCCGCAGGAGGCGAGCAGGGCCACGGCTGAATCAATTCGCGCCGATCGATGACTGCGGAGAAACAGAATGGCGAGAGCAAAGGCAACGATGAGAACGCAGACATAGATCGGCTTGTTGACATTCGCCGCCGTGTTGCTGTTGTTGTCTGTCGCAACCGTTCCGGCGACGACTATGGCAACGGCGCCCAACGCGATTCGGGGGACAAGGGTGGTAACGGCGCGGTAGCTCTCCAACTCAGGCGCCGCCCGCGGAGGCGCATTCAGAAGCCACTTCCCCATGCGACGCACAGTATTACGGCTCCCGGAGCAACGCGCCGCCCTTCCTCACACGGCAGCGTTCTCGATCACCCTCCCGCGGATGTTGGCGAAGGCCAATAGACAGCCTCGCATCAGTTTGTGGCGCCGGCACGTCTATTCGGCCCAGGTTTCCGCCGGGTGCCGACGCAACTGACCGGACCTCCCGTAGGCTACCCGCGACCCTATGCCCGACAATGAGGATCGACTTTGAACTATTTCGAGGGGCGCACCATCCTGCTGACCGGGGGCACCGGCTCCTTCGGTCACCACTTCGCGCGCACCGCGCTCGACCACTGGAACCCCCGAACCATCCGCATCTTCAGCCGCGACGAGCTCAAGCAGTCGGAGATGCAGCGCTCGTTTGACGACGACCGGCTCCGCTTCCTGATCGGTGACGTGCGCGACCGCGACCGCATGCGACGTGCCGTGGCGGGCGCCGACATCGTGATCCATGCAGCCGCGATGAAACAGGTACCGGCGTGCGAGTACAACCCGTTCGAAGCGGTGCAGACCAACATCCTCGGCACGCAGAACGTCGCCGAAGCATGCATCGAGGCAGGGATCCCGCGGGCTGTCGCGCTGAGCACCGACAAGGCGGTCAGCCCCGCCAGTCTCTACGGCGCCACGAAGCTGTGCGCCGAGAAGCTGTTCGTCCAGGCCAACGTCTACGCCGGACCGAACGACGTGCGTCTCTCGTGCGTTCGATACGGGAACGTCGTCGGATCTCGCGGCAGTGTGGTCCCCCTGTTCCGCAACCAGAAGAAGAACGGGGAGCTGACGGTCACCGACGAACGCATGACCCGCTTCTGGATCACGCTGGATCAAGCCGTGCAATTGGTCGCGGACAGCGTGGCGACGATGGCCGGCGGTGAGGTGTTCATTCCCAAGATCCCCAGCACACGCGTGACAGATCTCGCCGAAGCCATCGCGCCCGGCGTGGCGATTCGTTATACGGGTATCCGGCCTGGGGAAAAGCTCCACGAGGTGCTGATCACGTCCGACGAGGCGCGCCACACCTACGACATGGACTGGTGTTACGTCGTCGTCCCCGAACATCCCTTCTGGGGCTCGCGCGCCACCAACCACGGGACTCGCGTCGACGAGGAGTTCTACTACAGCAGCGACAGCAACACGGAATGGCTGGACGTCAAGCAACTTCGCGAGCTCCTCGACAAATGGCCCGCGGAGGCTCACGCCGGCCACAGCGCGTGAGCTCCGAGAGCCTGCCGGCGATCGCCGGAGGCACACCCTATCCGATCCGACGCCGCTCGCGTACGGCCGCCACCGGATGGATGACAGCGACGTCGACGCAGTCGCCGCGGCGCTTCGCTCGGGCACGCTCACCGGCGGGGCCGGCGTCGCCGCGTTCGAGCGTGCGCTGGAAACGCGATGCGGCGTGGATCATGCCGTGGCCGTCGCCAACGGCAGCGTCGCGCTCGACGTGGCCGTCGCCGCGCTCGGCGTCGGCCCCGGCGACGAGGTGGTGACCACCCCGCTGACCTTCGTGGCGACGGCAAACGCCGTCCTGCGGCTCGGCGCAACGCCCGTGTTCGCGGACGTCGGTGACGATCGCTGCCTCGATCCCGAGAGCGCAGCTCGGGCAGTGACGCCCCGAACGAAGGCGGTGATCACCGTCGACTACTCGGGATTGCCCGCCGATATCCCGGCGCTCCGTGCCGCATTGCCGCGCCCGTTGCCGTTGATCGCTGACAGCGCGCACTCACTCGGCGGGTCGCTGAATGGCAGACCAGTCGGGTCGATCGCCGACATCACAACGCTGAGCTTTCACCCGGTGAAGCAGATCACCACGGGTGAGGGCGGAGCCTGCCTGACCGCCGACGCTGCCATCGCCAACTCCATCCGCCGCCGGCGCAATCACGGCATGACTAGCACTGCCGACGAACGGACCGGCGCGCTGTGGAAGTACGACGTCACGGTGCTCGGCGACAACTACCGCATCACGACCATGCAGGCGGCGCTCGGCGCGTCGCAACTGCGGCGTCTTGACCAGATCGTCGCCGAGCGAAGCGAGTTCGCGGATCGATACGACGCACTCCTTGCGGACATCCCCGGTGTGGGGCTTCCGCCCCGTCCCGATGGACGGCGCAGCGCCTGGCATCTCTACGTGATCGAGGTCGATCCCGATCAATTCGGTTGTGAGCGCGATGTCGTCATCGACGCGCTGCGCGCAGAGGGGATCGAGGCGACGCTTCACTATCCCGCCGTGCATCTGCTCTCGCTGTACCGCGAGCGCGGCGGCGTCCCCGGCACTGCACCCCGCGCCGAAAGGATGTGCGAGCGACTGGTGACGCTCCCGCTGTACCCGACCATGACCGAATCCGATCAGGACGACGTCATCACAGCACTCCAGCGCATCCAGGCTTGGGCGGCGACGGGCGCGGCCGCGTCGTGACCCTGCGGGCACTGCTCGCGCCCGATTGCGGACCAGGTGTCGGACTGGGTCATCTCGAGCGGATGCTGGCGCTGGCAGATGCGCTGCAGCCGAATGCCTCGGTGTTGCTGGTCATCCCCGAGGGTGATGCAGAGCTCCGGCGTCGTGTCACAGACCGCGGCCACGCGGTCATCGAGGCGCCAGGAGAGACCGCGGATCGCGTCGCGTCGGTCACTGCAGCCCTGACGTCCGTGGACCGAGTCGTGCTCGACGGCTACGTGTTCGACGCTGCATTCCAGCGCCGCATCCGCGATCGTGCCCCGCTCACTGTCGTCGACGACCTCGGTCTCGCCGCTGATTGCGATCTCGCCGTGAATCCGTCACCCGGCGGCGAACGTCTCAGACCCACGGGTGCCGATGCATTCCTCGGTGGCGCCGCGTACGCGCTGATTCGCGCGTCGTTCGCGGACGCTCGCGCCACCGTGCTTCGCGATGGGCGCGCGCGAAGGACGGTGCTGGTCTCGACCGGCGCAACGGACATCGGCGGCATCTCGGGGCGCGTCACCGCGGAACTGCTCGCGCGCGACTCGACGGTCGAGGTGGTCAGAGTTATCGGGCCGGACGGCGGCGGCATCCCGGCAAACCATGAGTCCCGGCTGCGGCTGCTCGTCTCGCCGGCCAGTCTCGCCGAAGCGCTCGCTCGATCCACGGTGTACGTCGGCGCAGCCGGCACGACAGCAGTGCAGGCAGCGTGCGTCGGCGTCCCATCTGTGATCAACGATGCGGTTGCCAATCAATCCGCACAGGCAGCGGCGTTGGCCGGCGCAGGGTGCGCCGTCGTGGCGGACGCCGACGATCTGGCCACCGAGTGCCTGCACCTGCTCGACGACCCGTCGCGGTGCGATGCCATGGCCGAGCATGGACGCGCGCTCATCGACGGACGTGGCGCGCAGCGCGTCGCCGATGCGATCCGCCGCCTTGCGCAGGTCGACGCCGCGTGATGTCCGGTCCGCGAACTCTTGCGGTCATTCAGGCTCGCGTCGGTTCGACGCGCTTTCCCCGCAAGGTGCTCGCCGACCTGTGTGGGAAGCCGATGCTCGAGCACGTCATCACGCGCGCGGCACTCGCGGAGACTCTCGATGCTGTTGTGGTTGCGACGACGGTGGAGGCGGCTGACGACGCGGTTGCGGATCTCGCCGCCGCGTGCGGGGCGCTCGTGACGCGCGGCTCTGTCAGCGATGTCCTCAGCCGCTATCTGCTCGCCGCGGAAGAGCACGGCGCGGATGTGGTGGTGCGGGTGACGTCGGACAGCCCGCTCGTTGATCCCGAACTCATCGATCGCCTCGTTCGTCTGCGCGCGTCGGCAGAAGCCGACTATGCGAGCAACGAGTTGCCCCCGACGTATCCGCAGGGATACGACCTCGAGGTGCTCACCGTCGAAACACTGCGACGCCTCGACGCCGAGGCGCGTCATGGACTACCACCGCGAGCACGTGACAGCGCTGCTTCGCGAGCATCACGAGGACTACCGCGTCGCCAACATGGCCAACGATCGCGACCTCTCATCGATTCGCCTGACGGTCGATGTTCCTGCCGATCTTGACCGTATCAGGACGATCCTGACGGCACTGCCCGCCACACCTCCACCGAATCTCGCGGCCGTGGTCGCGTACTTCGAAGTCCGATGCCGCGCTGCACGACCAGAGCGCACTGCCCGCGCGAGACGAGCGCTACCGTGCCCAGCGCGACGCGGCGCAGGGTTCCTAGCCGAGCGCCAACTCGAGCACCACGAAGCCGTCATCGGTCAGGCCTCGGCGCGTGAAGCCAACCTGCTCGAAAGCGCGAATCGACGCTGCGTTGTCCTCGCGCGCGAGCGCCGTCACCCTCGTCGCCAGACACTCCCGCACGACTTCCGTCAGCGCGCCGCGGAGCATCGCCTGTCCGATGCCCCGGCCACGTTCGCCAGGCGCAACCGCGATCGAGAAGACGCCTGGCATCGCCATCGATATCGACGCGCACCTGTCCGACCGGGACGCCGTGCTCCTCGGCAACCCAGAGATGCCGGTCAGGGTCGCTGAGCAAGGCGGCGAACCAGCGGGCATGCTCAACGTCGGAAACGGGACGTGCGGTCGCGCTGACGCGAACCGCCTCTGCGTCATTGCGCCACTCCCGGATGAGGGATACGTCGTCCTCGCGCGCCGCTCGCAGCGTCACGTGAGGCCCGTCGCGTCCGGGTGTCAACGAACCAGGTCGTCCCACCGGAGCACCTCGTCCTGCTCCAGCGCACGCGCGGCGTGCCGGCCGACCACCTGATCGATGTCGTGGACGGGGATGCCGAATCCCGGGCGTTTGATCGCTAGATCCTCGCCGCGTCAGCGCTGCACCCGCGGCAACGTCCCGGCTCGCGACGATGCTGCGGCGTCCGAGACGGAACATCTCGGCCTCGGCTTCGGTGACGCGCTTCACGCTCGACCCGAGCGACGCCTCCGCTTCGCGGATTGCGGTGACCATCGCGGCCAGCTCATCCGGCTCGAGCGCGAACGGGTGATCAGGACCCTCCTGGTCACGGCTCAGCGTGAAGTGCTTCTCCACGGCGCAGGCACCCAGCGCGACCGCGACGACATCGGCCGTGTGTCCGGGCGTGTGATCGGACCAGCCGATCGGGATGCGGAACGCCGCCTGAAGCGTCGTGATCGCGCGCAGATTGAGATCCTCGAAACGCGGCGGGTAATTGACCGCGCAATGCATGACCAGCAGGTCACGCGCCCCGGCCGCAACGGCGGTGTCGAGGGCGCGTTCGATGTCGCCCAGCGATGCCATCCCGGTCGAGATGAGCAGCGGTTTGCCGGTTCGAGCCGCCCGCTCGATGAGCGGCAGATGATTGATCTCGTACGACGCGATCTTGAACGCGGGGACGCCGATGCCCTCGAGGAGGTCAACCGCCTCCTCCTGGAAGGGGGTCGAGAAGAACTGGATGCCGGCCTTCGTGGCATGTGCGGCGAGATCCGAATGCCACTCCCACGGAATCTCCACGCGCTTGATGAGGTCCCAGACCAACTCGCGCTCGCCGACAAGTCCCTGGTCCTTGAGGTAGCTCATGTCCGGGGTGCGACGCGAGTAGAGGCCTTCGGCCGTGTACGTCTGGAACTTCACCGCATCGGCGCCCGCCTCGGCAGCGGCGTCGATGAGCCGGAACGCGGTGTCGAGATCGCGGTTGTGGTTCGACCCGGCCTCAGCGATGACGTAGCACGGGTGACCAGGTCCGACGGGCCGGTCGCCGATGCGGAACTCCGTGTTGCCGTATCTGTGGGCGCTCACGAGTCGAGATCATAGAGAGCGCGGTCGCAACCCACGGCGGATTCCTGCGGGTACCCTTGGCCCGATGACGACGGAGCCGCAAGGGCAGCCTGGCGCCGGTGGCATCGCCGTCGTGATCCCGGCGTACAACTCGGCGCGGACGCTCGGTGCCACCCTGGCATCGGTCGCGGGGCAGACAGTGCTCCCCGCGGCCGTGGTGGTCGGCGACGATCATTCCGACGACGAGACCGGAGCGCTCGCCAGGCGTTGGGAAGGCCTGCTGCCCGTGATTGTCGTCACCCTCGAGCGAAACTCGGGCCCCGCCGCTGCGCGACGCGCTGCGATCGCTCGCACCGATACGCCACTGCTCGCGCTCCTCGACGCCGACGATGTCTGGCTTCCGGATCATCTCGAGTCGCTCGCAGGACTGCACGCCCGGTTCGGAGGCATCGTCTGCGCCGACGCGCTCCGGTGGCATCCCGGCGAGGGCATCCGTGACGAGACCCAGCGCGACCACTTTCCGATTCCGCCACCCGATCAGCAGATGCTCGACATCCTGCGGCACAACTTTGTCTCGATCGGCGCCGTGTTTCCACGTGCCGCGTATGACGAGGCCGGTGGCTTCCGGGACGGCGTCTCCGGCGCGGAGGACTGGGACCTCTGGATTCGCATGATCAGAGCAGGCCTCCGCGTGCACGGCGCCACGGCACCGACGCTCCTCTATCGCGTCGAGTCGAGTGGGCTCAGCCACCGGACGGACATCTTCGACACGTACGCCCGGGTACTGGAGCGCGCGGTGGAGGAAGCCGGCGACGACCAGCAGCGGTCGGCGGCGCGCGAATCGCTGCAGTGGATGCGAAGCCGGCGCGCGCTGGCGTCGGCGTACGCGCACGCTCGCGCGCAGCGGCCCTGGAAGGCGAGAGGCGCCGCGCTTGGCGTCCATGCGCGGGTCGCCACGCATCGCCCTGGAGGCGGCAGGCATCCTGGCATCACCGTCCATGGCGGTCAGGATGGGCGACGCCGTTCGCCACCGGCGTTGGTGACCTCAGACCAGCTGCCGGTCGAGGCCGGTGTGCCCGACCCGCTCGAGAGCCTCGGCCTGCGGCGGATCCTCCGGTCGGCATCGGGGCTGTCAGGCGCGTCGCTGATCGGCTCCGTGTTCGCGGTCGGCGCCGGATTCCTTGCCGCGCACTGGCTCGGGCCGGCCCGATACGGCGACGGGCAATTCGTGCTCCTCATCTACCTCTACGCGACGTTAGTGCGAAGCGGCGTCTTCGAGGGTTCGATCCGATCCGTTCATCGATCACCTTGCGCACGATGAGCCCGGTGAGGCGCGACACGCCCAGAACGTGGGCGTGTCGTTTGAGATGGTCGTCTCCGCTTTGCCGGGCATCGCACTCGTGATCGTTGGATTCTTCGTTTCCTCGGGCGCGGTGCAGCTCGGGCTGTTCCTGGCCCCGGTCGCCGTCATCGCCTCGAGCGGCAGCAGCTTCCTCACAACGCTCTGGTCGTCCCGGTCTCGCTTCGACGTCGTCGGCAAAGGTGGCCGTGGCTCAGGCAATCCTGGGGCCGATCTCCTGGTCGCCCTCGTCGCAACAATCGGTACTGCCGGGATATTCATCGCTCCGGCGGTCAACTCCATCGTCTCGGCTGCGCTGTACTTCGTCTTCCGCCCGCCGCTGGGACTCCGTCCGTCCTTCGACACGAAGGCGGCGCGTCCCTATCTGCGGGTCGGATTCCCGCTCGGTCTGCTCGCGGAGGTCTACTGGGCCTACCGGCTCGTCGGCAGCTCGTCGGTCGCGATCGCACTGTCGTCGTTCGTTCTCGGGCTCTACACATTCGCTGCCGCGCCGATCGCTGTGGCGACCAGCGCCATCGGTGGTATCCAGGCGGTACTGCTCCCGACCATCTGGCGGGAGCTTGGCCGGGGCGCTTCGGGGCCGTGTGGATTCGCCACGCAGAGCGCATCACGATCGCGATGGCGCTGATCGCCGCGACGGTGGCAGGGCTGGGTCAGGCGGGATTCGCGCCGATGGTCATGGCGTTCCTTCCGAGCTTTGCCCCATCGATCCGGTTGTTCGACATCCTCGCACTGACGATCCTGCTGCTGCCGATCGCCACCGTCCCGTCCCTCGTGCTCGATTCGAAGCGCTTCAACCGTCAGAAGCGGCACCTCTCGATCTGGGCGGTGGCACTTTTAGTCAATATCGTCGCCAACGTGGTTGTGTTACGAGCCGGCTGGGGCGCGCAGGCGATCGCCATGAACGACGTCTGGGTGCAGTTTCTCGTGGTCGTCGTGATCTTCGAGACAGCCGCGCCATACATCTGGGAGGCCGGCCGCGAGCGCTTGCGCTCTATGTGAAGATGTCGCTCGTGCTGGCGGTGGCTGTTGCGATCACCATCGTGCTGGACATCGGGGTGACCGGGTTGCATCCCGGCCATCTCGACATTGTCGCCACGGTCCTCCGTTGCGCCGGGACGGGCGCAGTGTGGGCGGTGATCGCGATACTCCTGCTTCGCCCGGGGCGCAGGATCACCACTGCCACGGGTTGAGCACGCTCTCCCAGTGGTTGCGTGACCGCGAGGACTCATCCGCGATACTTCCCTGATGCCACGCCGCGGGATCGCACCAGCATCGTTCGTGCTCGTCGTGGTCCTTGTTATCTGGTTGGCGTCGGGCGTGAACGCTGGCGACATCGTCAAGTTCGCAGGATACGAGATCGCGTTCGTCTGCCTTCCGGGAGCGGCGCTGTTGTGGGCACTGCGAGGACGTCTGCACGGATCGCTGCTCACGATCGGGCTCGGGTGGCCCATTGGTCAGGCCCTGGAGATCCTCGCCTTCAGCGCGACCGCAGCAATCGGCGCACGTGGACTGTTTATCGCTTACCCAGTCATCGTGATGGTTCCTTGCGCTGCCGTCATTTGGCGACGACGTTCTCGCGCGACCGGCGAGCCGAACGGCGAACCGTTGTCGGGCCTCCTCCTCTGGTCGGCAGCAACAGTGATGACACTGGGAATCCTGTACCTCGTGTTCGCATTCTTTCCGCAGGCACCACTCCCCTCATTGTCGCAGCCGGTGCAGTACTTTCCAGATTTCAACGACTTCATAGGGTTGACGGCTGAAGCCAAGAACCATTGGCCTGCCACAAGCCCCGGTCTGTCCGGATTCCCGCTGCATTACGAGTGGTTCGTCTTCGACCACATGGCTGCGGTCAGCCAGGTCACAGGAGTGGCAATACCGACGATCGGATTCAGGCTGGACTTTATTCCGACGATGCTTGTCCTGGGATGCCAGCTGATACTCCTGGGGCGGTTCGTCGGTCGTTCTGCGTGGACAGGCGTGCTTGCCATGGGCGTCATGTTTCTTCTCGGTCCGTTGGACCTGACCAAGGACCTTGACGGACCGAGCCCGTTCCTTGACCAGTTCAACTTCCACCTCTGGGCCAGCTGGACGTTTGCCTTTGGGTTGATGTTTCTGTTCGCATTGCTGTATTTGCTCACCGAGCGGTTACAGGATTCGTCGTGGCGTTCGGGTGCGAAGTTCCGCGCATGGGTCGTCATCGCGCTCCTGATGTTCGGCGCCGCCGGCGCGAAGGCAACAATTCTCCCGGTTGTCATCACCGGGACAGGGCTCTACGGCGTGGTCGAACTCTGGCGCCGACGCGCCTTGCCCGCAAACGCAATCGTGGCTGTCGTTCTCGGCGTGGTGATGTTCGTTCTCACGTTCCTCATCGTGTACGGGGGAGGTGTCCCCGGAACGGTGATCCAGCCGCTCGCCGTGTTGAATCTCACCGCGCCCGAGATCGTTGCCTCTCATATCTCGAGCCATGCGCTCCGCGACATCGCCCGGCTCATCGGTTATGCCGTCAGTCTGGCCTGCATCCTCCTCCCTCTCGCCGGGGTGCTGTACCTGCTCCGGCCCCGATACCGCGCGCAACTCCAGAACGTCGCGCTGTGCCTCTGCTTTGTGGTGACCGGTGTGCTCATCGGCAATGTCGTCCACCAGGTCGGCGACAGCGAGCTGTACTTTCTCGACACCGGATTCGCGGCGGGGATCATTGCGGCAGCAGCCGGACTGCGGCTTGCATGGCTTGACATCGGCTCCGACATTCCAATCTCAAAACGCAACGCGGTGTTTGCTTTCGTGGGCTGGATTGTCCTTATCGCCGTGGTTGTGGTCGCGACCTCGCCGTCGGGAGCGCATCCTGCGGGTCTCCTCCTGCGGTACGCCGCCATCGGCGCCGCTGCGGCGATCTTCGTCATTGTTTCGGCCTTCCTGGTCAGGGCGCGTCGTGCGCCGCTCAGCGGACTTATCGCTCTGGCGCTGATCCCAAGCCTCGCAGCCATCGCGCTGACGGTACCGATCCAGCTCGCGCCGACAGCCAGGCGAGTGCTCGACGGCAAACCGATCACGGTAACCGAGGCAGATCCGCAGACCGTCCGCGGATTGACACCTGGGCTGCTCCTCGGGCTCGAGTGGCTGCGCGATCACACACCTGTCAGCACGGTGTTCGCGGTGAGCAACCACTGGATCGATCCTGCTGAAACCAATGGCCGCTACTACTACTACTCCGCGTTTTCTGAAAGGCAGGTCTTCGTCGAGCCCTACAACCCCGTCGCGTACGGATTGAACTACCCACCTGAAACCCCCGGCTTCGCCGCGTATCAGTACCGGACGAGGCTGAATGACGCTGTGTTCGACGACGCCAGCACTTCCGCGCTTCGCATCCTGACGCAGCAATACGACGTTCGCTTCCTCTTCATCGATCGCCTGCACCACAACGCCGATCCTGCGCTGCTGCAATTCGGGCGCGTTGTGTTCAGCGACGATGATGCAACCATTCTGGCTGTGTCTTGAACCAGCGTCAGACGTGTTCACGGCTCGGGCTATACTCCCGACGATGACGGGGTCGGAACACGTCAGATCGGGAATCCTTGTCATCGGATGGGGCTTCCTTGGGGCCGCGATCGGTGAGCGGCTTCTCGCCGAGGGGCAGGATGTCAGGGGACTGACCAGGTCGCACACGCGGCGCACCGATGCCGGAAGCCGTGCGGGGGCGCGAATCCTGGTCGGCGACGCCGGCAACGTCGACGTCATCACCAACGCGCTGAGCGACGTCGAGCATGTCGTCTTCGCCGTGGGCGGGCACTCTCCCCCCACTGCCTCGGCGCATCCGTCGGAGGCAGCGATGGCGATGCTCCTCCCGCTGCTCGCAGTCATCGAGGCGCTCCGCGAACGACCCCAAATCGGGCTCACGTACCTGTCATCGGGTGGCGCCGTGTACGGCAATCCGGTTCGGCTGCCGGTGAGCGAGCGCGATGCCCCGCTGCCGATCTCAACATACGGCGCATCGCATCTCGCAGCCGAGGCCTACGTCGAGATGGGGGCGCGTCGATCCGGATCACTGCTGCAGATTGTTCGTTGCTCGAATGTGTATGGCCCGCACCAGGCATACGGCGATCAGGGAGTTGTCGCCATCTTTCTCCACCGGATCAGCGGCGGGCAGTCCATCCAGATCTTCGGCGATGGAACCGCGTTACGGGACTACGTTTTCGTTGAGGACGTCGCGGGTGTCGTCAGTCATCTGGTCATCAACCGCCTCGACATCGGGATGGTCAACGTCGGGTCCGGGGTCGGCCTCACCGTTCTTGATGTTGCGCAGACGGTTGGCGCTGCGATCGGCATGGAGGTGCTGATCGATCATCAACCCGAGCGTTCGTTCGATGTGCGTGACAGTGTCTTCGACATCACCCGCCTGCAATCCGTTATGGCCTATGCGCCGACCGACTTCGCAACTGGAGTCGCGGCGGCGGTGTCAGCCTACGTTGAGGGCGCTCCGAGCCGCGGGTAAAACTCCTGTGGCGCTCAGCGCCGCTGGCCATCCAGGAGTCGCAGATAGAGGTCGCGATGCGCGTCGAGCATGCGAGCCATCGTGAATCGCCGCTCGTATCTGGCCAGCGCGGCTTGTCGCATCTGCCGTGCCACTGCCGGATCGTCGAGGATTCGTGCAATCGCCGTTGTGAGCGCTCCGGCATCTCCGGTCGGGACAAGGAATCCCGTCTCGCCGTCCACGACCGCCTCGGGCATGCCGCCGACGTCGGTCGCGACCACCGGGACGCTCTCGCTCATGGCTTCAAGAACAACCAGCGGGAGACCTTCGATCTCTGACGCGAGCACGAAAACGTCCGCCGCCTGCAGCAGTTCCCACGGTGTCTTGACGGATCCCGGGAAACGCACTGTGTCGGCGAGGCCGTTCGCTTCGGCGCGCCGCCGAACCGGCGCGAGCTCGGGTCCGTCACCGGCGAGAATGACCTGAAGTCCCGGGAAGCGCTTGGCCAGTTCCGGCAATGCATCCACGATTACCGTCTGGCCCTTGGTCGGGGTGAAGTTGGCGATGCAGACGATGACCGGAGCACCGGTCTTCAGTCCCAACCGCAGACGCGCGTTCGGGTCGGGCTCGTCGGGGTTCGACCGAGCTCCCCAGGGGATGATCGACATCCCTTTGAGCGGGAACCCGCGTCGCTCAAGGGCCAGCGCGGGACGCTCAGCGGGCACGATGACCGCGTTCAACAACTCGGAGATGCGCGCGTCAACGACGCGCTCAGCCGGTCCGAGAATGGTCCTCGGCATCGGGGTGCTGCAGATGGTCATGACTCGGCGACGAGCGGTCGTCTTCCCCGCAAGGGCGGCTGCAAGAGCGCTCGCCGCACCCGGATACCCACCGTTGACGACATGCAGAACGTCGAGGCGGTGCGGCGCGAACGCCTCAACCAGCCGGCGCCGATTCACCGGCAGCGTGAGGTACCGAAGCGCGTCATGCCCGAGGCGTTGCGCGCCTGCCGGCAGGTGCGCTGCATCCGCGATGCGGCGCGCTCGCGAATGTCGGGACTCGGTGCCAAACGACACAGGCGCCCCGCCAGGATCCTGCGGCGTACTCGCCGCGAAGTTGGCGGCCGGCTCGACCACGTTCACGGTGTGCAACTGAACGTTCGAGGCTTTCTCGAGATCCAGGAAACTGACGAGTACGGGCCATGGGGGGATGAACGCGTGCACCTCGAAAACCGTGGGATCCACCGCGTGAACGAGATCGCGGAAATACGTTTCCGCGCCGCCGATCCTGGGAGCGTGAATGTACAAGCCGAGACGGATCCGGGACAAATCGCCGGAAGTTCGGTTCGTGGCGTCCAGTTCGATGGTCCCCCTAGTGCTGGGCTATGCGGATCGCTGGCGTGCGCTTCGTGTGCCATGCTCCAGTCCGATCGACGTGCGCATTCACTATCACACGGACTGCTACTGGTTCAGCGGCAGCGAAGCGACCCTTATGGTGTTGCTCGCTGCCATGCTCGAGCAACCTGAACTCGAGGCCGAGTTCACCTACCGCGCATGGCCGGAGTATGAGCGCGGGCTCCGGGCGAAGCTCGACCCTCGCGTTCGCTCCCGACGCCTGCGGTTGCCGGATCCGGCAAATCTGAAGGCCGCACTATCGCGCGGTCGCTCTCCGCGGGTGGCGCGGGCGCTCCGCGGCGGCGTGTCACTGATGCCGATCCGGCAACTCTGTCTCGTCTGGGATATCGGTCGCATGTATGCCGAATTGAAGCGCAGCGATCCCGATGTGGTGCACATCAACAACGGCGGGTTCCCAGGAGCCATCTCATGCAACGCAACGGCCATCGCTGCGTCCATCGCCGGTATCCCTGCCCTCTACGTGGTGAACAACATCGCCTACCCCTACCGCACCCCTGGCCGGTTGTTCGACTATCCCGTGGACCGTGTCGTGGCACGCTCGGTGGGCCTGTTCGTCACCGGGTCGACCGCTGCTGCCACGGCGTTGCGAGGTGTCCTTCGCCTGCCGCCGGCGCGGCAGCGTGTCATCCCCAACGCCGTCGTTCGTCGTGAACCCCGGTCGTCGGTCGCGCAAACGAGGCGGGGACTTGGCGTGGCGGCAGACGCGCGGATCGTTCTTGTGGTCGCTCGGCTCGAAGAGCGCAAAGGCCATCGCTATCTCTTCGAGGCGATGAAGCAGCTTCCGAGTTCGTGCGACGACGTGGTGCTCGTCGTCGCCGGCGACGGCCCGGAACGCGCGACACTGGAGGCCCTCATCGAGTCGGACCATCTCGCACCGCGAATCCGCGTGCTCGGCGAGCACGATGATCCCTGGGCTCTGTACGCGGCGGCGGACGTTGTCGTCCTTCCGTCGATCGGTCACGAGGACTTCCCCATCGTGATCCTCGAAGCCATGGCAGCCGGCCGTCCCGTCGTCGCAACTCGTGTCGCCGGAGCACCCGATCAGGTTGTCGACGGCGTCACGGGGCGCATCATCGAGCCACGAGATGCCACAGCGCTCGCAGCCGCGATCGCTGATGTTCTGGGCACGCAAGATCGCGGCAAGCAGATGGGTGTCGCGGGCCGGCAGCGATACGAGGAACACTTCGCGCCAGAGCGAGTCGTCGACTTGTATGTGGAAGCGTATCGGGAACTACGAACCCGACGTCGATGCCGGCGGAACCATCCACGGCACAGAAGGAGCCTTGGTGAATCGCTCTCGTAAGCGCCACTCTTTGCCGAGCAACGGCCGGCCGGGTCGTCTGATCTCGCGATGTGAGGCGGTGGTACGCTCGGTTGTGCACACTACGTGCACTTCTCAGAACGCGCTGCTCACGAAGGACCGCACCATTCTGATACCGCTGCTGCGTTCCGCTCACGTCGGGATCCATCACCTCAATTCAGCACCGCACCCCGACGGTGGCGAATGATCCTCGATCTCGGGTGTGGATCCAAGAAACGGCCGGGCGCCATCGAAGTCGATAACAACCCGGCCTCGGGTGCGGACGTCATCCATGACCTCGACGCCTTCCCATACCCATTCGAGACGTCGACGGCCGATGAGATCTACCTCGACAATGTGCTCGAGCACCTCGCCGATGTCGTCGCAACGCTCGAGGAGATTCATCGCATCGGCAAGCCCGGCGCTCTTGTGCGCATCGACGTGCCCTATTTCCGCTCCCGCTGGTCGGCAGTCGACCCGACGCACCGACATGCCTTCGCCGTGGATTCGCTTGGTTACTTCGACCCGAAGCACGCCTTCTTCGACCTCTACCGATATTCCACTGCACGCTTCTCGATCCGGAGAGTGACGTTCAACGAACGCTTCCCGTCAAGAGGCGTCCGCGGCCTTCTGGCGAGCGTGGCTAACCACTGGCCGGAACGCTACGAGCAGCATCTGTCATCGATCCTGCCGCTCGACGAGTTGACGTTCGTGCTCCGCGTCATCAAGGAATAGCGATGCTGCTCTCCGGGAGCAACCACTCTTCCGGTGAAGCGTCAACGAATCCGGTGACGGCAGTAAGCGCCTCTGCCTCGGTGGCGCATTGACGGAGCACGGGCGCGAAGCGCGCCGCAGCGGCCGGCCGCACCATGCAAAAGCGTGAGAATATCAATCCAAGAATCGGCTTTCCGACGTGCACCGCCTCATACAGCGCGGTGCTGGGATAGTCGGTGACGACGCGTTCGACCTCACCCAAGATCTCGACAAAAGGGCGCACTTCATACTCGACGTTGTGAAGCTCGCGGTCGGCGATGAGGCCGGGGATCGGATCGAAGGCCTGATCGCTCGCTGGAAGCGCCTTCCACAAGAAGCGAAGATCTGGGCGATGCGCCATCAGATCGAGCAGGCGAAGGTGCCAGCGGTGGTACCAGGCGTCATCGAAATTGCATCCTCCAATACGCCGTAAGTCGCCGAAGAGAAACGACGGCACGTAGCAGACCCGGCCCGGAGTTCCCACCCGCACCCCGTTGTGACGCTGCAGTTTCCAGTAGCGATGCAATGCGTGGCGCGTAGTACGTGACACGCGGTGCGACGACGCCTAGCCTCATCGCAACGTCGGCGAACTCGTCTGCAATCGTCGGATCGCTCGCAGCAAAATCGTCGAAATTCACCGTCTCGGAGACGAGCCATGAACCGTAAGGGAGCAGGTGATCACCGTGCTGAACAAGCAATCGAGGAATGTGTGCAGATCGCGCGGCCAGCAAGCACGCATACTCCTCGAGGGAACTCGGATTTGCAGCTGCAAGGCGATCAATCCCGAAGTGCGACAACTCGCCACGCGTTAGTCGTGCGGCGCGGAGAACCGTTCGGCAAATCCCATGCAAGTACACGGCCAACCGGCTCTCGAGAATTCGAGAAGCCCCGGAAACTCCGGCCCATTCGTCGAGTTCCTCCAGCAGAGTCAACACCTCCTGCCCAAGCGCGAGTGTGGGGTCAACTTTCAGATCGATGCGGCGACTTGGGGAATGATGCGGCGGGAACGCGGGATCGATGATCCGAAAGGACTGCGTGCCTCGTGTGATGAAGGCAGTATCCCGCCCAGCTCGGCGCTCGTCGGCGGCAAGTTGCTTAGCACCGTAGCCTGCGTACCACAGCATCAGTGTGGTCGAGCGACGTCGATTCCGAGGGCTCCGATAGGACCGGCGATACGGGCCTAGCGAGCGGGATAGCCGGTGTTTCGCGCCGCGTATGAGTGAACTCTTCGTTGTCACACGGACGGTTTCATGTACCGGTAGTGCGGTGAATGGGATCGCGCGCGCCTCAGCAATGAGCGGGAGCAGTCGCGCCGAAAGGGGAACATCACCCAAGGACGGCCAGAACTGCAGATGTCCGCGGTGGTAGCCCGTTGCCTCGACTGGACCAACCTTGCCCACGTAGGTGATGGATTCCGGCGCCAATGCGTCGGCTGCCCCTGCGAGCATTCGCGCATTCACCACCAGCGAGTCGACCGGCGCCACGATTAAATGCGCGCACGAACGAGCCGCTCCGTCAAGTTGACATGCGGCGTCGAGTTGAGCAAGCCAGGATAGTTGCCAGCGTTGGTAGGCATCGGCGTCGCGGCAGATATCGGGTTGTTCCACAAGGTCATCGAGCACGCATGGTGCCAGCCCGTCGCGACCGCACGCGTCGAATGCTTTCGCGGTGAGCGCTACAACACGACCCGATTCGTTGAGTCGGTGTTCGCCGGCGTCGTGCACGAAAATTGCAGGTTTAGCCATCACCTCGAATGCTAACCTGAGAACCGAAGGGGTACCCGGGCAGCAGTGAGGTTCGGCCGCATACTCCGCGATGGATGGTGATGCGCCTCAATCGGCGTCGCGACCTTTCCGCCACCATGTCACGGTGCGGCGGAGAGCGTTCTCGAGCGGAACCTGCGCCTGCCAGTCGAGTTCTCGACCGGCCACCGTCACATCGGGACAGCGCCGCTTCGGATCATCCACCGGAAGCGGGTGAAACTCGATGACCGACTGGCTTTCGCAGAGATCGCGGACCAGTTCCGCGAGCTCCAGCATCGTGACCTCGTGGGGGTTGCCGAGGTTCACGGGCATCGCATACTCGGAGTGCAGGAGCCGCGATCAGTCCCTCGATGAGGTCGTCCACGTAGCAGAGGCTGCGCGTCTGCGATCCGTCGCCATACACCGTGATCGGTTCGCCGGCAAGCGCCTGCGTGATGAACTGCGGTACGGCGCGGCCGTCGTTCTCGCGCATCCGCGGTCCGAAGGTATTGAAGATTCGCGCGATGCGCACGTCGACATTGCGCGCGCTCCTGAATGCCATGGTGAAGCGCTTCGGAGACGCGTTTCGAACTCGTCGTACACGCTGCGCGGACCGATCGGATTCACGTTGCCCCAGTACGTCTCCGGCTGCGGGTGCACGGTCCGGGTCTCCGTAGACCTCGCTCGTCGATGCGAGCAGGAACCGGGCGCCCTTTTTTCCTCGGCGAGGCGCAGCGCATTCATGGTGCCGATGCGTGCCGACCTCGAGCGTCTCGATCGGATAACGCAGGTAGTCGGGCGGCGAAGCCAGCGAGGCGAAATGGAGGACTGCGTCGACCGGCCCGTCAACACTCCAGACGCCCGAGACGTCATCCGTTCGCAGCGTGAACCGCGGATCGCCGGCAAGGTGGCTGACGTTGCGACGCCTCCCGGTGATGAGGTTGTCGACGCTGATGACCTCGGCCCCGTCCGCGAGGAACCTGTCAACCAGATGTGACCCGAGAAATCCCGCGCCGCCCGTGACGACGACGCGCGAAGGGGTCCAGGTCATGGGACAGCGACAAGCTCCGCGGCCGGCGTCGCTCCGGATCGCGACGCCTTGGTGGATGCGGGCTTGCGAATCGGCCTGCCCACGCCGATGTACGTGAACCCATGGTCGACAATCGTCTCCACCGGCAGGCAGTTGCGACCGTCCACCACGAGGCGGCGGCGCACCAGCGTCGCCACGACGCGCCCAGTCCAGGCCCACGTACTCGGGCCACTCCGTGACGACGAGGACCGCGTCGGCCCCGGTGACGCACGAGTAGGGATCGTCCACGAGCTCCGTGTGGGGCAGCAACGGCCGTGCGTTCGCCATGGCGACGGGATCGGTCGCCACCACGAGCGCCCCCAGATCCTCGAGGTGACGTATGACATCGATGGACGCCGCCTGGCGGACATCGTCGGTGCCAGGCTTGAACGCCAGTCCGAGCACGGCGATCCGCCGTTTGGTGAGCTTGCCGTTCAGCGCTCGCTGGACCTTGGCCACGAAACGGCTGCGTGCCTGCTGGTTGATCTCGACGGCGGCACGAAGCAGGTGGAAGCTCTGTCCGTGATAGCTCGCGGCCTGATCGAGGGCACGCACGTCCTTCGGAAAGCACGAGCCTCCGAACCCAAGCCCTGCACCCAGAAACGCCCGGCCAATGCGTTCGTCGGTCCCGATGCCGTCAGCGACCGAGCTCACGTCCGCGTCGGTGAACTCGCAGAGCTGGGCCATCTCGTTGATGAACGAGATCTTCAGCGCGAGAAACGCATTCACCCCGTACTTGATGAGCTCCGCGCTGGTCGAGTCGGTGATCCTAATCGGCGCGTCGAGGTGCCCGAAGAGGCGCGCAACGCGCTCGCACGCGGCGTGATCGTCACCGCCGATCACCACCTGCGGTGGCTGGCGGAAGTCGCGCACCGCGCTGCCCTCGGCGAGGAACTCCGGGCACACGGCAAGCGGCACCACCCGGCCGTTGCGCCGGCAGAGCGAGCGAAGTGATGCCGTGGTGCCGGGAGGAACCGTGCTCTTGATGGCGATCACCGTCTCGGGGCCTGCATGGCGCACCGCCTCCGACAGCGCGGCGCGCACCTGCATGAGGTCGGCGCGCCCGTCGCTGAGTGGCGGCGTTCCGACGGCAATCATGATCACCGCTGCCCCGCGCATCGCCTCGTCAGCCTTGTCGAACAGGACGAGGTGTCCGCTCTTGAGCACCTTGGCGAGGAGTTCGTCGAGCTGCGGCTCGTGGATCGGCGCCTTGCCCTGACGAAGGATTTCCAGCCGCCCGGGATCGATGTCGAGGAGACGTACGTCCACCCCGGCATCGGCGAGGCATACAGCGGTCACGAGCCCGACGTACCCCGCACCGACCATGCAGAGGGGACTCGGGCGATCGCTCATTTCGGAAGTCCGTGGTGTCACAGCCGCCAACAATACGGGTCGCGACCCCTCTACACCGCGCCTGCGCGGGCCGGGAGGGCCGGCGCGTTGCCGCCGCCGGTCTCGATCCCGCGCGCGACCTCGATCACTCCGGCCCAGAATCCCGATCCCCAGGCGACGTGCATGACGGCAAAGGCGGCGGGGATCCGAGCGCGCACGGCGGGCGGTTCGTCGCTACCGGCCAGCTGGCCGGCAATGAGGCACGCGGCGCCGTAGGTCGCAGCACCGGCCAGGGCAAGACGGCGGCCACGGCCGGACAGCACCATCGCAGCCCCGAGCGGCAAGGCCGCGACGAACCCCGGTGCCACCAGGTGATACGGGCGGACGACCCCCGGGCTGGCGCGAGCCACGCGCACTTTCGCCCGTCCGTACCGGAAGTACTGGCGTCCAAGCGCCGCGAACCCGCTGCGGACGTAGTACTTCGTCCGGATCTCCGGGCTGAACACGATCCGCCCGCCGGTTGCGCGGATGCGCTCGTTCAGCTCGTAGTCCTCGTGGGGAGGGTATGCCTCGTCGAACAGGCCCACTCGTTCGAACGCGCTGCGGCGGAACGTGCCGAGAAAGACCGTCGGCATCTCCTCTTCGTGGTCCGAATAGCGGAAGCGCGCACCGCCCACGCCAAACGGAGAGCTCATCGCACGAGCGATGGCGCGACCCGACGGACCCTCCCCGATCGCGTCCTGGCGGCCGCCGACGTTGTCGGCTCCGGTGGCGAGCAGCAGGGCGACCGACGTGCTGAGGTGATCCGGGGCCCATTCCGCGTGCCCATCCTGCCGGGCGATGACATCGCCTTTGCCGGCGAGAATCGCCCGGTTCAGCCCGGCTGCCTGCAACCGGCCAGGGTTGTCGATGAGCCGCACCCGGGGATCTCGAACAGCGACCGCCGAAACGATGTCACGCGTGCCATCCGTCGACCCTCCGTCGGCCACGATCACCTCGAACCGGTCTCCGGGGTAGTCCTGGGCCAGCACCAACTCGAGGCAGGCCCTGATATGGCGCTCTTCGTTGAGGACCGGCAGGACCACGCTCACGAAGGGGGCGTCGTTGGTGGTCTCCGGAACCCGGGCAGGCATGATGTACGGGCACGGTACGCCTCGCGCGCATCGTGAAGGCCCCGCATCTCTCACCCTATTGGGGGATACTCCGCCGGTGCTGCGCCGGGAAATCGCGCCAGCCACGCTCGTTGTCGCGGTGGCGCTGGAGATCTGGCTCCTCACGGGAGTCTCCCTCGATGCGATCGCCCGCTTCTCTGCGTATGAGATCGCGTTCGTGGCGCTTCCCGGGGTGGCCGTGCTCTGGGCCTTGCGAGGGCGCCCGCGAGGACTCCTCGAGTCGGTCGGGTTCGGAATGCCGATCGGCTACGCCCTGGAGATTCTCGCTTTCAGCGGCACGGCGGCCGCCGGCAAGCGCAGCCTCTTCCTCCTCTATCCCGTAGCAGCGGTTGCGATCAGTGCGCTCGCAATCTGGCTTCGCCGGCGCAGATCTGCGGCAGCGGCGACGTCCACCGCTACCGAGCCGATGTCGAACCGGGTCGTGTGGATGGCCGCCCTGGCACTGTCCGCCGGTCTGATCTACATGGCGGTGATGTTCATCCCGCAGGCTCCCTTGCCGTCCGAGCAGATGTCGGTTTCGTACGTCCCCGATTTCGTGTACGAGATGAGCAAGACCGCAGAGGTCCTCTACCACTGGCCGCCGACGAATCCCGGCCTGTCGGGGGTTCCGCTGCCCTACGAGTGGTTCCTGTTCTTCCATATGGCGGCGGTGAGCCAGGTGACACATCTGGGGATTCCCGTCATCGCCCTGCGCCTCGACTTCGTGCCACTCCTGCTCATCGTCGGATGTCAGCTGCTGATGGTCGGTCGAGCAGTTGCAGGCACTGCGGCGGTCGGCGTGATTGCGATCGTGGTGGTGTTTCTCCTCGGACCCCTCGATCTCACGACAGACGCATCGGGGCCCCCGTTTTTCAGCGTCTTCAGCACGCAGCTCTGGGAAAGCTGGACATTTCCGTTCGGGCTCATCTTCTTCCTGCCACTCCTGGCGCTTATCGCGGAGCGCCTGAGCGCCGCCACATGGCGCACGCGAAACGATCTCGCCGCCTGGGTGTTGATCGCGCTCCTGATGGTTGGGGCTTCCGGAGCGAAGGCCACCATTCTGCCGGTGCTCCTCGCCGGCACCTGTCTGTACACGGTCTGCGTCTGCATCAGCCGACGCCGCCTACCACGACCGCAATTCCTCGTGGCGTTGGCTCTGGAGGCCGTGATCTTTGTGAGCACGTTCCTGATCATCTATCGCGGCGGTGCGCCCTTCACCGTGTTCGGACCGCTCGTGTCACTGGGTCAGACGCTTCCCGTCGTGGACATCACTCAGAGCGCGATGCCCGCGGCGGTGCGAGCGATTGCGTTGCCGTTGGCGTATGCGGCAGGCCTCGCAGGAATGTTGCTTCCGCTCGCGGGACTGCTGTACATGCTTCGGCGGCGGCACCGCAGCAGACTGCGTCGTTATGCGCTGTGCCTGAGCATGCTTGGTGCCGGCCTGATCATCGCCAACCTCTTCCACCAGTTGGGCTACAGCGAGCTGTACTTTCAAGACACGGGCTACGTCGCGGCGTGCATCGTTGCGGCGGACGGCCTGCGCCTCGCCTGGCTGGATATCGGCCATGCACTGCCGTTGTCGAGACGCTTCGTTGCGGTCGCGACTGGATGCTGGATGGCAGCGCTGATCGCACTCGTCATCGCGACGACATCGTCGAACCAATCGCAGGTCGCGGCCGTTCGTTACGCGGTGCTCATTGCCGGCGGCGTCATTTTCGTGGCGGGCTGCTTCCTGATCACCAGGATGCGCAGGCACTCCACCTCGGGCGTGCTCGGATTCGGGCTGATTCCGATCCTTGCCGCGTCCGCGCTGGCCTCACCAATCGAACTCGCACCAACCGCCGGACGCATCATAGGTGCCATTCCAACCGCGTATGCGGCCACAAGCCAGCCCGCCGTCCGCGGCCTGACGCCCGACCTGCTCAAGGCACTTCACTGGCTCAAGGCGCACACATCGGTCGACGCCGTGATCGCTGTCAGCAACCACTGGCTCGACTCAGCGAATACCAATGGCCGCTACTACTACTATTCCGCATTCTCTGAACGCCAGGTGTTCATCGAGGGCTACGACCCGGTGCGCTACGAGATCACCACGAGTGGCAGCACCAACGAAGGCGCCGACTTCGCGGAACGTCAGTCGTTGAACAACCAGGTGTTCGACCTCGCCAACCGGGCCGCCCTCAGCATCATGACGCAGCAATACGCAGTCCGCTATCTGCTGATCAACCCCGACGACGGTGATAGTGACGATGACAACCCGGCCGTCCTGCGACTCGGCACGGTGGTGTTCAGCAACTCGGCAGCGACAATCATTGCGGTCGGATGACGGCGCCCGGACACGCCCGTATCGTCGTCGGATGGCTCGCGTATCTGCCTCTCCGATCGGGGCCTTCGATGGGCGCAATCGCACGACCAGCGTGTAGGCTACTTTGATGATCGCCCAGAAAGTTCCGGGCGCCACGGTCGCGGCCGGCCGGCGAGGAATCCTTGCCTCAGAGCGAAAACTGCTCCTCGCGGCGGGCGATACGCTCCTCGTTGCCGCCTCGCTGATCATCGCGTTCAATCTCCGATCTGGACCGATCCAGCACGCCGCGCTCACCATTCCGTGGCTCGGAGTTGTCCTCGTCACCGCCATCTGGCTCGCGTCCGCACTCGTCGTCGACGCATATGACCTCCACGCCGCCGTCAGCGTTCGGGCGATCTTTCGCGTTGTCGCGACGACGGTCACGCTTGAGACGATTGCACTGCTCGTCGTCTTCTTCGTTGCGCCCTATGGGGTGACCCGGCCGACCATCCTCATCTGGGTCCCAGTGGCAGCCCTCACCGTCCTGTGCTGGAGGCTGCTCTACCGGCGGGTGTTCGCTCAGGCAATCTTCGCCGGCCGGATCGTGCTGGTGGCCGACCCCGAGACGATCGACCGGGTCTGGGGAGAGGTCGAGGAGCAGTTGGCGGGGCTGTACCGGGTGGTCGGTACCATCCACCCGGCCGACATCGACGCCGGGAGCCGGTTGACATTGGCGGCCGCCGCCCGAGACGCCGACCAGATCGTGCTCGGAGCTGAGGAGGATCTGCCCACTGATTTGTTTGCGAGCCTCGTCGATTGCTACGACCGCGGGCTCGTCGTCCGATCCATCGCCGACATTTACGAAGAGTTGACAGGTCGCCTGCTCGTCGAACGACTCCGCCAGACGTGGCTGCTCTCCTTGCAGCAACGTGGCGAGACCTCCCGTATCTACGCGGTCTTCAGGCGCATCGTCGACATCGTCGCGGGATCGGCCGGGTTGCTCTTCCTGGGCATCCTGCTGCCATTTGTGTGGATCGCCGTCAAGCTCGAGGATCGCGGGCCTGTCTTTCACAGTCAGGAGCGCGTCGGACACTTCGGGAAACCGTTCGAGATTCTGAAGTTGCGCACCATGCGCGAGCAGTCGGATGAGGAGTTGCGCTGGACGACGGAGAACGACGCGCGGATCACGAAAGTCGGTGCGGTGCTCCGGCAACTCCATATTGATGAGCTGCCGCAGGCGTGGAACATCCTTCGCGGCGACATGAGCGTCGTCGGTCCGCGCCCCGAGCAACCGCAGTATGTCGAGGCACTGCGCGAGAGCATCCCGTACTACAACACGCGGCTGTCCGTACGTCCCGGCCTGACCGGGTGGGCGCAGGTCAACTACGGGTATGGCGGCGACATCGGCGGCGCCGCCATCAAGCTCTCGTACGACCTGTACTACATCAAGCGACAGTCGGTCGCGCTCGACCTGCTCATCATGGCGCGCACGGTCTTCGCGGTAGCGACGCTCAAAGGCCGCTGAGCTCGATCAAGCTTGCCGTTCCAGGAATTCGTACAAACCCTTCCCGGGGTGGTGGCCGTTGCGTTCATCCCCGGCTTCGCGCTCGCGACAATTCTTGCGCCGACCTGGCGTGCCTGGCAGCGACTGCTCATGGCGCCCGGGTTGTCGGCAGGAGTCATCGGCGTCTACGGACTCGTCCTGCACGACGTCCATATCCCATTCGAGCCGATCACCGTACTTCCCGTTCTTGTCGTTCTCGCACTGGCAGCAGTCGTGCGCTGGCGGCTCTCCGAGCCGCAGTCAGCGGGAACGCACCCGTGGTGGGTGCCAATACCGGCCATCCTGGCCGGCCTCGTCAGCGCGGGGGTCTTCGCGTGGGCACTGCACGGCCAGGTCCTCCCACCGGACTGGGACACCGCGACGCATGGATCGCTCGTCGCTGCGATCGTGCGCACGCACGATGTGCTGCCTCAGTTTCCCATTCCGCTCGAGGGCTCTGATTTCGTTCGAGCACGATCCGGATTCGAAGCCACTGCAGCGTTGGTTTCGTGGCTCGGCGCACCGTCGGCAGTGGGATCGATGGCACCGATCATCACCGCGACCCTCATCGTGCTGCCACTGTCGCTGACGCTGCTGACACTCGAGGCAACCGGATCGATAGCGCTCGCGGTGACGGTACCGTTCTTCGCGGTCGGACTCATCTTTCCTTCCGGTCAGGCCATCATCGGACGGTTTCCAGAGGTCGTCGACGCAACGCTGATCGTTCCGTTTGTTGTTGCGTCGCTGCGTCTGATACGCGGGCAGATGACGCGGGAGAATGCGCTTCTCTTATTCGCAATCACGACGTCAATCTGGGTGATACACGGGCTCGAGGTGTTCACGGCAGCGGTCGTGGCTTGTGGGCTGCTCGCTGTGGCCATCGTCGTCGCCGTTCGTGAAGCGCCTCGACCCGCGCTCATCCGATTGGTCATCGCCGCGGTCGCTGTTCTCGGCGGCGCACTGCTCGTCACCGTGGTCACGCGAATACCCGCGTTACCCCCACTGACGCACACCGAGCCACTGGCATACGCCCTCTCGGCGGCGCACATGCCGCTCAAACCGCACCACATCCTGGTGCTCATTGCTCAGACGGATCTCATCGGCCCGGTGGCCCTGATCCTCTACGGCATCGGTGTCGTCGCGATGCTCATCCGCCGCAGGATGCTGTGGGTGCTCGTCGCGCAAGTCCTCCTCTTTCTGCTGATGGCCGACGATCTGTATCTCCACTATCTCAACCGCCTCTGGAATGTCATCTATCCTTGGGGCGACACAGACCGGATCCTGGGCGTGCAGTACTTCCTGATCCCGCTGGTGCTGGCGTTCGGTCTTTTTTCGCTCTGGGACCTCATGCGCTGGTTGTCGCGGACTCGACGCATGTGGATCGGTGTGTCCGTCGCCGCGATTGTTCTGGTCCTGATCGCGATCGTCGCGCGACGGCCGCTGGAACAGGAATGGACGAAGTTCTGGGAACCAAACTCCGTTGTGTTGTACCCACTCGGTCTGTTCAACCAGATAACCAACTTCCGGCAGTGGATCGTTCCCGGTGCGATCGCGGCAGCGGCCGGTGTCGTTGCGTGGGTGGCAACGATCCGCGCGGTGAGGATTCCATCGTCGGTTCGCGAACGCCTTGTTGGCGTAGCGCAGCACCTTGACGCTGCGGGCGTGGCGCTCGGCGCCCTCGCGGTGCTCGCGCTGGTGGTCGGCGCTGCAGCCGACGCCAGCACCTACAGGAACGAGATTGCGACGCGATCGCTGGTATCCCCGGCGGATGTCAGCGTCATGGCAGCGATGTCGAAGGCGCTGCCGAAGGGATCACTCGTGCTGACCAACGGCGGCAACGATGCGGGGATGTGGATGGCCGGCCTGACCGATCTCACCCCGCTCGTCCCCGATGGATACTCCGACCTCGCGCTCGACGATCCCTATGAGCTCGCTCTCCAGTACGCGTGCAGCGACCCTGCAACAGCGGAGGCGGATGTCACACGCGCTGACGCCGTCTTTGTCGGCGCACTGTCGATCGCATCGCCGCTGTACCGCTGGAATGTCGGCTGTCTGGAACGCCTTCCCAACCTTCGCCTGATCGCGTCGGCCCCGTACGACGGGACAATCGCTGCCGGCTTCGTGGTCGTCAAGTAGCCGCGCCGGCGTACGTCCCGAAACTCCAGATCACGCCTTCGGGGTCCCGCGCCGTGAAGTCGCGAGATCCGTAGTCCTGGTCATGCAACTCGCGGATGATCGTGGCGCCGTGTGCCGTCGCGCGTTGGTACAGCGCATCGGGGTCGGTGACCACGACGTAGATGGCACCGACGCCCGGAGGGAGATCGACGATGCCACTGTCCGCGCGGACGCTGCCGAGCATGACCCCGCCACCCTCCGGCCAGCGCAGCTCCGCATGTTCGACCACCGTGCCGTCCTCGTTTCGGTACACGACGATCTCCTCGAACCCGAACGCCGCGACGAGGAAGGCAATGGCGGCGTTGGCGTCGCGATACAAGAGCGACGGCCAGATAGCGGTGCGTGCAGCGGGTGTTGTAGTCATGCCGGTGAGAATGCATCCTCCTCGATATCCGCGGCTTGGAAAAATCGGACTCCCTCGTCTGCCCACCACGCCGTTGCCGGCTCGCCCGCGAACTGGTTCCAGTCACGAGCCATGTGCGCCTGGTCGAAGTACCCGCATAAGGCGCTGACCTGTGCCATCGACATCCGCGGGCACCGCTGGAGGATCGCACGCGAATGCGTGAACCGGGTGATGCGGGCGACGTCTTTCGGCGTCACGCCGAACTCGGCAAAGAACTCCCTGTCGAGATGGCGTCTGCTCCAGCCGACATCGGTCGCAACGTCGCCAATTCTCGAAACACCGTGCGACGAGACAATCAACTGCCAGGCACGATCAACGCGCGGTGGCGCGGCATCCGTCCCGCGGCGCTGCCGGCCGAGCACGTCGAATACGGCATCGCGTCGCGCCTCCCAACTCTCGGTCGTCTGCAATCGGTCGACGAGTTCGGCGGCCACCCGACCGAGGATGTCGTGCATGTCGAAGACGCTGCGCGCCAGTTGCGAGGGCCGGATCCCCAGCAGCGTGCGCGCCGCCTGTGGCGCAAGGTCCAACTGCACGCCGGCCATCACCTCGCCATACCCGATCACCACAGGACGCGTATGCAATCCACCGACGAGCGCCATGAAACTGTCCGGCGACTGGTCGGGGCCGGGCATCGCCACCATCTGGGTCGGTGCCCCGACACTGAGCACAATCGTGATCGACGGCGACGGCAGGCCGAGGTGCGTCCCGGGCTCCATCCCTTCGTGGTGGTATGCAATGTAGCGGTGGAGCGCGCGGCCGACCCGAGAATCGGCATCACTCGCGGTGGCATGCACGATCAGAGGATATCGCGCCGTCCTTCGGCGAATTCTCAGGTAGCAGCTTGCGCCGTCAGGCGCTATGCGTCGGCTTCGGTGTCGGCGGGAGCAATGGCGGCAACCCCTCGAGTTCGAAGCCCCAGTCGAACAGCTGACTCTCGAGTCGCGCCGGATAGTTGGCGCTCAGCAAGACGGCGAGCAGTCGATGCCCGCCGCGCACCGCCATGCCGATGAGACACGCGCCGGCATTGCCGGTCCATCCCGGCTTGATGCCCACGGCAGCGGGATAGTCCTGCAGCAGCGCGTCGAGGTTATGGAGGTGATATGCGGGGTGCAGTGGATTCGCCGCGAGGTCGATCGTCCGCGAATCGACGATCTGATCGAACAGGGGAAACTGCTGATACACAAAGTCCGCGATGACGGCGAGGTCGTACGCGGACGAGTACAGGCCAGGGTCGTCGAGGCCGGCTGTCGCCGTGAAGTGCGAGTCGTCGAGGCCGAGCGCGTTCACCTGGGCGTTCATGGCAGCGACGAAACGAGACATGCCGACCGTGTCCACGGCGATCGCGCTGGCGGCGTCGTCACCACTGGGTAGCAGCATCCCCTCGAGCAGTTCTTGCACGGTCAATGTCTGGCCTGCTGTCAGACCCATGCGGGTGTCGGCTGCTGACTGTCCGAGCGCATCGGCCGTCACCGTCACCTCCTGGCTCGGTTCGAAGTTCTCAAGCGCGACGAGCGCGGTGAGCACCTTGGTCAGGCTCGCGGGCGCGAGTTCGAGATTCGGCATCTTCTGCCACAGGATCTCGCCGGTATCGAGGTCGATAAGGATGCCCGACCGACCACGGATCGTCGGAGCGCCTGCCGGCATCGGCGACGGCGTCCAGAAATTGATGGATGCCGTCCCGACGTTCATGTCGTACCAGGGAGCCGGTGCGCGGGGCGAAGGGCGCACCGCCGCGTTCGCGTTCGACGGCGCGATCGCAAGGCGCGACGTGGACGCCAGAGCCCCAAACGCAATGACGGCCACCAACGCGGCAAGGCCGAGGCGTGCGTACGGCGGAAGTCTGAACTTCAAGGGCGCGCACAAATCCTATCCCGAGCGAAGCTGAATTTCCCGCCTCCGGAGAGATCAGTACCACGGAGCCCATCGGCGCCCGGACGGCCGGCCTGTCTAAGGAACCAGACGCCGCCGAAGCAACTCGGGAAGCGCATCCCCGGCAGCCACGAGTTGCGGCTGCAGCACCTTCTCCGTGGTCAACGCCCTGAACATCATCTCGATCGTCACGTCGTGCTCGGGCCGGTAGACCACCGTGATCGGGTCGCCACCGCTGACCAGACCAGGGGTGATCACCCGAAGGTACGGACCCGGGGCGCCGCGCTCGGTGAAGCGCTTGACCCAGAGCTGATCCTCGAGCCAACCGGCGAAGGTGCGGCATGGAATGCGCGGCGAGGTCACCTCGAGCACGCACGTATCGCCAATCTGCCAGCGCTCGCCGACGAGGGCTGCGTTGACATCGAGCCCCAAGGTGGTGAGGTTCTCCCCGAACACGCCGTTGGTGAGCGGCCGGCCCAGCTCGGCCTGCCATACATCCAGGTCCTCGCGGGCGTAGGCGTACACCGCCTGGTCGGTGCCGCCGTGGGACTCAACGTCGCCGATGGCATCGCCTGCAGCCCCACTTCGCCCGGTGCCGCGCCCGGGATCGCGAAGTTGAACCGGCTCCGCCGACGGCCGCTTGTCGATCCCAGTGACGCCCGAATCGGCGTACAAGGTCGGCTTCGACCGGCCGATGTTCACAGAGAGGAGCGTTGCCATCGCGACCACAGGATAGCTGGGAGCCTTCCCACCGACCCGCCCATGTGCCACTCCGAAGGTACGGTGATATGCTGTGAGCGTTGTGAATTCCGCTCTGAGCGTAACCGCCGATGAGGTCCGCCGCGAACTCGGCGCGGTGCTCCGTGGACACCGCGAGGGCCAGGGGCGCAGCCTTGGCGAGATCGCCGGCGAGGCCGGCTGCTCGCCCGCGTACCTGTCCGAGGTCGAGCGCGGGCTCAAGGACGTGTCCGCCGACCTGCTGATCGCGATCACCTACGCGCTCGCCGTTCCGATCGCCGCCGTCTACGGCGACCTGGGACGCCGGCTCGCGGCATGGCCTCAGGAGGAGCCGTCGTGGCCGGTCGATCCGCGCCGCCAGCTCCGGGCAGTCGCCTCCGGCCTGGATGCGGACTCGCTGCGGACCGTGGCCCAGTTCGGCGCCTTTCTTGCGATGAATCAGGCGGAGCCGGCACGCCGCCGCATCGGCTTCGTTCCACCCACTAGGGAGGGCACGCGATGACCCTGGTCCCCACCGTCGTCGAGACAACGAACCGCGGCGAGCGTTCGTACGACATCTATTCCCGCCTCCTTCGCGACCGGATCATCTTCGTCGGCGGTGTCATCGACGACGACCTCGCCAACCTGGTCACCGCGCAACTGCTGTTTCTCGAAGGCGAGGATCCCGAAAAGGACGTGCACCTGTATATCAACAGCCCCGGCGGCTCGATGACCGCAGCCCTGGCGATGTACGACGCGATGCAGTACGTCCGGCCGCTGGTTGAGACGACCTGCCTCGGCATGGCCGCGAGTGGTGCCTCGCTGCTCCTCTCCGCCGGCGCACCAGGACGGCGGCTTGCGCTCCCGAATTCGCTGGTCGTCATCCACCAACCGTGGGCGCAGGGAATGCAGGGTCAGGCGACCGATCTCGACGTGCACGCGCGCGAGATCCTCCGCCAGCGCGCATTGCTCATCGAGCTGTATCACCGCCACACGGGTCGCGACTCCGAGCAGATCGGCCGCGACATCGAGCGTGACTACCACATGACCGCTGAGCAGGCGCTGGCCTACGGAATGATCGACCACATCATCGAGAAGCGTCCTGCCGGAGCGGTCGTGCGAAAGGACGCCCTCGAGACTGCGTCGGTCTAGCCGGGTCCGGGGGTGCTCACCACATTCGGCGAGGTGAGCACCGTGAAGTTCACGGAATTCGAGATGTAGCAGAGGTCGTGCGCACGCTCATGCAGAGCGATCGCGCGGTCCATCTTCTCCGGTGTCGCGATGGTCACCTGCGGATGCAGCGACACCTCGTCGAAATGGCCACCGCCATCCGGTGTTTCGCTCAACGTGCCGGTTGGATGATCGACGTAGTCGGTCACCACGATGCCCTCTTTCGCGCACAGCACCAGGTACCACAGCATGTGGCACTCCGAAAGCGACGCGACCAGCAACTCCTCGGGATTCCAGCGGTCGCGAGCGCCGCGGAACGCCGGGTCCGCGCTCCCGAGAATCGTGGCCTTGCCTGCAGCGCTCACGTCGTGAGAACGCTCGAACGCCTGGTACCCACTGGTACCGGTGCCGGTGTTGCCGGTCCAGGTGACGGTCAGCTCGTAGTGATGCGTCTTCGCCATTGCTCCTCCCCATTCTCACCGGCGCGCACGTTGCGCTGCGCGCCGTCCTATTCGTCGGAATCGACGAAATAGGTCTCGCAGGCGAGCTCGAGCAGTTCGGCGTTGAGCTCCACCGGCTTGCCCAGATAGAGCGCGGAGTGGATCACGTGATTGAGCAGGTCGCGAGGGTGCGTGCCGTGCAGCGGCCGGCCCTTGGCGGTGTACTGCGTCTCGAGCAACTTGTCGACGAGTGCCTCGTCCATGCGCAGGTCCCTGTCCACGCAGTTGCGTCGCCAGATCTCTTTGTATTCGTCCACGGTCGGATCCGGGACATGCACTTTGAACCGCACCCGGCGCAGGAATGCCTCGTCCATGAGGTTCTGCGGCCGGAGGTTGGTCGAGAGCATGAGCATGCAGGTGAACGGCACCGGAATGCTCGAACCGGCGCGGGGGATGTTGAGGTAGTCGACCTTCTTCTCGAGCGGCACGATCAGCCGGTTGAGGAGGTCGCGAGGTGACATGTTCTGCTGGCGGCCGAAGTCGTCGATGAGGAACAGGCCGCCGTTGGCCTTGAGCTGCATCGACGCCTCGTAGAACCCGAGCGTGTGGTCGAACCCCAGCTCCAGCATCCGCGGAGTCAGCTCACCGCCGACCTTGACCGCGGGCCGCTTGGCCAGCTGCCAGCGACGATCGTGCGGCGGCAACTCGCGATCGATGGGCTCGTGGTGGATCGGGTCATAGAAGCGGATCACCTCGCCGTGGACGTAGAGCGCGCGGGGGATGAACATCGGCGCTCCGAGCAGCGACGCGGCCGCCTCAGCGATGGTTGTCTTGCCGTTGCCGGGAGGGCCGTACAGGAACACCGCCTGGCGCGCACTGAGCGCGGGTCCGAGGTGGTCGAGCACGACTTCCGAGAGCACGAGATGGCTGAAGGCATCGTGGAGACGCGCGCGGTTGACCTGCCCGTCGACATGCGACTGGCGCTCGGCCATCGCCGTGTAATCGGCGATCGGTACTGGTGCCGGCCCGGCGTACTGGTTGATTTCAAGGAGTTCGCGGGCCCGCTGGCGGCCGGTGGTCGAGATCATGTGCTGCATGCCGGCATTGATCGGCTCGCCCGGATCGAGCGTGGCCGTGTGCACACCGGTCGACGAGCAGTACCCCTCGTCGGCGAGGAATCGCGAGGTCGTGTCAATAAACGAGAACGGCAGGCACAGGTGGTTCGCGATGTCGCGACCGAGCATGCTGCCGTTGAAATAGAGGACCTTGAGGACCAGGTCGCAGACAAAGCTGAACGGCAGTCCCGTCTCCTCGGCGGTCCTCGGAGCGGGAGGCAGCGCGATCGGACTGGAAGCGGGCGCAGACACAGGCGCTATCACTGCCATCGGCGCCGATTGTGGCATGGCCCGGTTTAGCGTTCCGGCACGCGTGACGGATTGTCATACGACCGTTCCAGCCGGCCTGCTGCTACGGTTTACCTCGATGGCGGTACCGTTGGACGTGGGCGCTCCCGGCCGGCGCCGGGTCGGACCTTTCTGGATCGAGGAAGGACCGGGCGCACTCATCGGCGGCGTGGCCATCGTCGCGCTCTTCGCCGCACTCTTCATCCTCGCCGTGGTCATGCGTCCGGCGTAACCCGAGTAAGCCCGTGTCGTTTCACCCAGGAACTCGACAGCACTGCCGCCGCGCCGCCACGGCACGCCGGAGTCAGGAGACCAGCCCAGCGATGCATTCCACGGTTTCGGCGTGAGCCTCGACGACAGCCCGGAGTCCCGGCGGCGCCGGGCAGGCCTCCCGAACGGCTCCCGCCCCCCGATTCGCACGAATGGCTCGAACAACCCCGGGATCGGCGCCGCGCAGGCGGCGGCACGAGCGGAGCTGCGGCGCCGGCGCGCCAGTGCCTACCGGCATCTGCGGACCCCACGCAAACGCGGGCGCGTGTTGCGGATCGTCCTCATCGCGATCACCGTGGTCGCCGCGATCGGAGCCGGGACTGTCGGTGCCGTGTTCGCCGGTTACAACGCCTACAAGAGCCAGCTGCCCAGCGCGGCCACGATCACCAACATGGAGCCGGAGATCGACACCTCCGTCTACAACTCGACTGGCGGCCTCATCCACGTCTTCCATAACGAGGACTACCGGCACATACACGTCGACCTGGATCAGATCTCGCCGTATTTCAAGGAGGCGATCGTCGCCATCGAGGATCACAACTTCTACACCGAGGGATCATGGGATCTCGCGCGCCTGGTCGAGTCGGGTGTCGCCGATGTGACCCACCGGAGCGCCGCGCTCCAGGGCGGCTCGACCATCACCGAGCAGCTCGCGAAGATCAGCCTCTACGGTGGTGCCGACCCGCCCCAGAGCATTGACTACAAGATCAAGGAGATCGTGCTCGGCAACGAGATCGCGCTCAACTTCACCAAGAGCGCCATTCTCGACATGTACGTCAACCGCATCTTCTACGGCAACTTCGCGACAGGGGTGGGGAGCGCCGCCGAGCTCTACTTCCTCAAGCCGGCGAGCGAGCTCGACCTTGCCCAGGCTGCCCTGCTTGCGGGCTTGCCACAGTCGCCATCGGCATACAACCCGCTCCTGCACAGCACGAGTCAAACGATCAACCCACTGGCCAAAGACCGTCAGAAAGCGGTGCTGCAGGCCATGCAGGCCAGCGGCTACATCACGCAGGCCGAGGGCATTGCCGCGTACGACGAACCGCTCAGCGTCCATTCGTGGAGGGAGTCCGAGCCTCCGGCCACGTACGACATGGACTTTGTCGACTACCTCGAGTCCTACCTGAACGGAGCCTTTCCGCAGTACGCGAATCCGGGTGGATACAACATCTACACCACCCTCAACCAGGCGGATCAGAACCTCGGGCAGGGCATCGTGACCAAGGTCGTGGCGGGGGAGCGCATCAAGGAGAACATGGGTGACGGTGCCCTGGTGAGCCTGGACCCGCAGAACGGCGAGGTGCTCGCGATGATCGGAAGCTGGAACTACAACGATCCGTACTATGGCGACAACAACTATGCGGCAGTCGCGCAGCTGAACATGGGCTCGACCACCAAGCTCTTTACCTACACGGCCGCCATCGCGTCGACGAAGTTCACGATGACCACGCCGATACTGGACGACTACTACGCCTTCCCGATACCGGGCAGCCCGTCGTACAAACCGTACGACGATGACCGTCGCTTACACGGCGTCTGCCAGCTCAAATCGTGCCTCGGGAACTCGCTGAACATTCCGGCGGTGAAAACCGAGTACGCGACCGGGACGCAGTACATCGCGAATACCGAACTCGCCATGGGTGTCCCCTCGCTCGAGAAGAACTGTGGGAAGAATGATCAGAGCGTGAACTGGCCGGGTCCGTACAACTGGGCGGCGACCCTCGGATCGCTGACATGTGGGATCACGCTGCTCGATCTCGCGGACGGAGCGGCGACGCTCGGTGATCTCGGCGTCGAGCACAACCCGATGCCGGTCACCAAAATCGTGGCCGAGGGTACCGGGCAGACCGTCTGGACATACAACGCGACAGCCGCTGGGCGCCAGGTGATCCCGGCCAATGTCGCGTTCATCATGGACGAGATCACCAGCAACGACAACAACCGCACCCTTGAGTTCGGGCGCAACGGCCCCCTGACCTTGAACCCACGCAGAGTGAGTGCCAAGACCGGAACCGCCGAGTTCTACCTCGACAACCTCACCGTCGGTTGGACTCCGACCCTGCTCACAGCGGTCTGGGTCGGCAACGAGCAACAGAGCTGTCTGCAGCCCAAGGACGACGCGTACATGGCGAAGGAGATCGCCAGGGGCAACGTCTACGATGACGACCAGGAAGGCATCGGCTACCCATTCAGCCCGCACGACCTGGCGCATTACGGCTTGCAGCCGGCCCACCCCAGCACTCCCGATTGCGGTCACCTTGACGGCGTCATTTCGGGATACAGCGGTGCAGCTCCCATCTGGCACGCGTACATGCTGGCTGCCCTGAAGGGCGTTCCCGACACCTGGTACACGCCGCCACCGGACCTGATCACCGTGAGCACCGGGCAGGGGTTCGACGACAGCAACTTCTACCTCCCCGGAACCGGGCCAGACGCGCCCGCCGGCCAGTGCACGTACTACGGCGTCACGCCACTCCCGACACAGACCTGCACGTATGCGGGCCCGGCGGCGGCACCACCTCCGCCCACCACGAGCCCGAGCCCGTCGCCCGGGGGCGGCCCCACGCCGACACCTTCGCCGTCTCCCACCGGAATCCCCCCGGGCGGCGGCTAGGAGCCCATCCGCTTCTGGCGGGCGCGCTCCCACACCGCATCGAGGTCCTCGAGGACCGGGAGCTCTGGATCGGCGCCAGGTGCCGCGGCCGGCACGTCCCCATCGAGCAGCGGCGCGAACGAGGCGTGCACATGGCAGACGACGACGTTGTGGCGCGCCGGACGGCCTTCGATCTCGTCGAGCCCGAGGAGCGACCACCAGTAGTCGAGCGTGACGTCGGAGGCGGCAGAGAGCACGGCCGAGTGCGAGAGCAACGGCAGTTCGGGGTTCTCGGAGCCGCCCGCGAACACATGCAGCAACTCACCGAAAGCCTCGCCGTCGATCTCGGCATCGACGACGATCCGGCCGGATCCGTCGGGGGTCTCCTGGTCGATCACCGCGTCATCGACAGTGATGGCGTCGAGCTTCCGCCTGAACTCAGCAAGATCGAACACGTCCGGCCGGGAGCGGAGCACGCCGAAGCCTTCCCCGGCGATCGAGTACAGGCTGGTGCCGTCACCTTCGGCGATGCGGACGACGAGCGTCTCGGCACCGAGCGCTCCGGCGGTGAGCGTCGCCCCGACGACCTCTCCCTGGCGAACAGTCAGGTCGGCATCGAACGTGCGCTGCTCGATTCGCTTCGCTTCGGTGCCCGCTGCCGCCTGGTCGGCAACAACCGAGGTCCGCTCCTCGAAGTGGATGCCAACTCGCATCCCGTGCCGCGTGTCCAGGCGATCGAGAAGGCAGCGATAGAGAGCGCCGAGGGTCATCTTCGGCTGGATCGTCATGGCGCTCCTGCCTGGTGGCACCGGGTGACCATAGCCCAAACGCACCCCACCGATTCGGGCGTGCGGGGGTCCGGCCGGTAGACTGAACCGGGTGACGGACGCGGCACCACCCAGCTACGCCGCGCCGCCGCCCGGACCCAACCCGGTCGCCCTGGCGATCGCTCAGGATCTCGTGACGCGGTACCGACTGCGGCTGGCCGACCAGCGCGACGGCCGTCTCGGCGCGCTGTTGGGGCACTACGTGCTGGCCGCCGCAATGTGGAATGGACCTCGCGCGGCGCTGGTTGCCTTTTACGAGCCTCCGGCCGACCCTGCGGCGGCGGGAACCGACCTCGCGGCGCGCTGTGATGCGGCGCGGCGCTGGGGCCTCGAGCGCCTGCAGCAGCAAGGAGCCCAGGTCTGCGACATCCTCCTGATCTCGCTCGGCCCGCTTGCCGGAACCCTGTCCGCAGCGACGACTCCCGGCGACCCGGTGCGGCTGGGTGTCGCATGGGTGGACACGGTCAACGCCAATGCCGGTGCTGTCCTGCCGATCCCGCCGGGCATGCCTCCCGTCGGCGAGTTGCGGGCCCGCGTGCGGGCGGTGCATGACGGCGCGCCGGTGCCGACGCTCGCCGCCGTCGACCTGGCCGAGCGACAGACTGTCGCCGGCGGGTACGTCGCCCCAGTGCGGCGGGCGATGGTCACGCAGCCATACATGACGTACGGGCTGATCGCGGTGTTCGTCGCGATCTGGCTCGTGGAATTCTCGATACCCTCACTCCGTACCGGCCTGGTGAGCAGTTTCTGCGCAGCCGGGGCGCTCCCGAACGCCCAGTGGTACGGGGCGATCGGGCAGACGCCCGCGTGTGACGTCGCGTGGTGGCGATTCGTCAGCAGCTCCTTCCTCCACGACCCCACGAGCGTCTATCACGTCCTCTTCAACAGCATTGCGATGCTCTTCATCGGCAGGCTGGTCGAGCAGCTCTATGGGCGGCTCGTCCTGCTCGGTGTCTTTCTCATCACCGCGATCGCCGGTGGCTTGCTCTGGGTTGCGGTGAGCACATTCGCGCCGGGGCTGCCGGGCATCGCGACGCCTGATATCTCCCTTGGCGCGTCAGGCGGAATCGCCGGCCTGATCGGCCTGCTGATCATGCTCGGCAGGGTGCAGGGCAAGAACGTGCCGGTTGGGATCACGCATACCGTGCGCAACTACGCGGTGACCGTCATCGTCCTCAATGTCGTGCTGACCTTCGTGTTCGGCAACGGGCTCGATATCAACAATTACGCGCACATCGGCGGCCTCGTTGCAGGCGCAGCGCTCGGGCTGATCATTCCGCCGATCATGGCTATCGGTGGACGCGATCACGCGATCCTCGAGAAAATCATGCTCTGGGGAGCGATCGCGTTCAGCGTTGCGTCGCTGCTCTTTGCGCTGCTCAATCTCGCGACGGCGATCATGCATCCGCCGTCCTTCTTCGGCCCGTAACCGTGCCGAGCGCCCGGGGTCAGACCGCGCGCTCTCCTGCGGGATCGCCCCACAGACCTTCGAGGTCGTAGAAGGTCCGCTCTCCGGGCAGGAACACGTGCGCGATCACCGCGTCGAAATCCGCGCACGCCCACGATGCGTCCTTGAGACCGGCCACCGCAAGCGCTCGCACCCCATGCTGCTTGCAGACGTCCGTGATATTGTCAGTAATGGCGCGAACTTGACGGTCGGTGTCACCTTCGCAGATAACGAAATAGTCGGCGATCGTGGTCTTGCCGCGGATGTCCAGGATGACCACGTCACGCGCCTTCTTGTCGGCGGCAGCGGCGGCGATCATGCCGGCCAGATCGGTGGATGTCATCCGATTTTCATTATGCATCGTCCCGATTCTGGCGGTACATCCCTTTCGCCGCGATGAGTGACGCGACCACGTCGGGGACAAGGCCGCGTAGCAACTCGCCCCGGGCGCTCCGCTCGCGGACCTCCGAAGCGCTGATATCGGGCGAGTCGATCGTCAGGAGCGTGGTTCGCTCGACCGAGTAGCCGAGCCGTGCGACCTCGTCGGCATCGAGTGGCGGCGGCCCGGTCCGGTTGACGATGACAAATCGCTCGGTGCGGAGCAGATCCGCCGCTCGGCGCCACTGGTTGATGGTCCTGGCGGCATCCGCTCCGATCAGGACTGCGAGGTCGTCATCCGGATGCTCGGCACGCAGCGCGTCCATGACGTCGGCCGTGTACGAAATGCCTCCTCGGCGAACGGCAAGGTCGAGCACCTCGTCTCTTGGGTCACCTTCGGCGGCACACGCGGCCTCCAGAAGTTCGAGGCGTTCAATGGGCGTCGCCTGCGGTGGATCGCGCAGCGGTGCGAGTGCGGCCGGTACGAACCATGTCGCCTCGGCACCGGACTTCTCCCGTGCCTGCCGGGCAATAGAGAGGTGGCCGCAGTGCACCGGGTCGAAGGTGCCGCCGAACACCAGGACGGTCACGACAGGCCGTCGTCCGAATAGGTGAACTCAGCGTCGCCAATCAGCACCGTGTCGCCTTCACGACACCCCGCAGCCGCGAGCGCAGCATCGATGCCGGCGGCGCGCAGCTTGCGCTGCAGTCGGGCGACGGCCTCGTCGTTCTCGAGATCGATCCGGCCGACCATCCGCTCCACGAGCTCGCCGACCACACGAAAGCCGTCGTCCTCACGAACGACATCGTTGGTCACCACCCTCCGCGGGCGGGGCCGGTAGACGCGGTGAATGCCCGGTGCCGCGGGCCCAGGAGACTCCCGGATCACGCGGCCGGCAAGCTCGGCGGCTGCGAGCAGGAGCTCGCGGCATCCATCGCCTTGCTGCGCGGAGATCTGGAACGAGCCTGGGAACTCCGCGGCGAGAGTTGCCGCCGCGAGCGCCCCCTCAGGAAGGTCGATCTTGTTGAAGGCGACTACCGATGGCCGTCCGGCAAGTTCGGGGCTGTACGCCTCGAGTTCGGTCCTCACCGTCGCCAGCGCCTCGCGAGCGGCATCGACACCCGCCGAGGCATCGACGACGTGGACGAGGGTGCGAGTGCGTTCGAGATGGCGCAGGAACTCGAGGCCGAGACCAGCCCCGTGACTGGCGCCCTCGATGAGCCCGGGGACGTCGGCCAGCACCAGTGTGTGGCCGCCTTCGAGCTCGGCGACGCCCAGATTCGGATGCAGGGTCGTGAACGGGTATGCGGCGATCTTCGGCTGCGCGCCGGTGAGAGCGGCGAGGAGCGTCGACTTGCCACCGTTCGGCAACCCGACGAGCCCGATGTCCGCGATGAGCCGCAACTCGAGATGCAGGCGGCGTTTCTGACCGGGGTCGCCCAGCTCGCCTGCGCGAGGCGCCTGGCGCGTGGCCGTCGCAAAGCGGGTGTTGCCGCGTCCACCTCGCCCGCCGCGCGCCACGAGCGCCACTGCGCCGGGCCGGTCGAGGTCGCTGATGACAAGGTCGCCCTCGCGGATGATCGTTCCCACCGGCACGTGCAGCGTCAGATCCGCACCCTGGTGCCCCGACCGCTTCCCGCCTCCGCCCGCCTGGCCATCCTCGGCGTGGAACGCGCGGCGCTCGCGAAAGCCGGAAAGCGTCGTGTCGGTGGAGTCGGCCACGACGAGCACGTCACCACCGCGCCCCCCGTCACCGCCATCAGGACCGCCATCGGGAACGTACTTCTCGTGGCGGAAGCTGACAGCTCCGCGCCCACCTGATCCCGCCGCGACATCGATATCGACCTCGTCGATGAAGGGCGAGCCGCGACTGGCCGTGGCCTAGCCGGTCGCTGCGACCGGCTCCTCGTCGAGCTCTTCGATCATCTCGCCAACCGAGAAGATCGGCATCGCGCGCACGTTGGCGCGCGTCCTGTCGTGGCCGGTGTGATCGTAGGCAACGGTGCCGGTGCGCAATGCGAAGAGCGTGTGGTCGCGACCGACCCCAACGTGCTCGCCCGCGAGGATCTTGGTGCCACGCTGGCGCACGAGGATGGTGCCCGCGAGCACGACCTCGCCGGTGTGGCGCTTCACGCCGAGGCGCTTCGCCTTGGAGTCGCGGCCGTTGCGGGAGCTCCCGCCACCTTTCTTATGCGCCATCTGCCGCGTCCTTCTTGGGTTTCGGCGTCCGCGCCCGCTTCGGTGCGGCCGCCTTCTCAACAGGCTTGTCAGCCGCCTCGGCAGCCTCGGCGGCCTCCTCCACTGCGAGCTCAGCTACAGCAACCTCGGCTTCGACCGCCTGAGCCTCTGCCGCAATCGCCTTGGCTTCGGTTTCCAGCTCCGCCGCCTCTGCGGCCACCGGGTCAGCCTTGGCAGCCTTGGGTGCGGCAGCGCGCTTCGGGGCTGATGCCTTCGGCTTGGTATCGGCCTTGCCGCGCCCGACCTCGTCGATGAGGAGCTCCGTCAGCTGGCTGCGGTACCCGAGGGTCCGCCGGTGACGCTTCTTGGGCTTGTAGCTGAAGACACGGATCTTGCGTCCGCGCCGATGTGCGATCACCGTCGCGGTGACCGATGCCTCGACGGGCGATCCCTTGGCAACGTCGGTCTCGGCGCCATCACCGATCAGGAGTACCGACTCCAGGGTCACGACCGAACCGACCTCGACTGGAATGCGGTCGACGAGGATCCGGTCGCCTGAAGCGACACGGTATTGGTGACCGCCGTGTTGAAGGATTGCGTACATGTGCCTCTCTCGCCGGGAGCGGGTTCACTCCACTGAGGAACGCCGGCAAATACCGGGCGCGATACGCGAGGTTACCACGTGAGCGAGGGATCAGGCCCTCCGCGACACGACCCGGCTAGCTGTTGAAGACGCTGACCGGGGCCACCTTGTCGATCTCGACGTGGTCGCCGGAGGCGTCGGTAACGGAGACCTGGACGGTGTAGACGCCCGTACTGGGGGCGGGGATGCATTGCGCAATGAACTGGATCGTCAGCGTGCCCGGCCCCAGCGTTGTCTGCGGTGGTAACTCGAATCCGCCATAAAAGACGATGTAGGCGCCCTTCACCGGCTGTATGAGCGACTCCTCCGACGCATTCCCGGCGAAAGGCTGGATGGTCGACTGATACTCCAGCACCGGCGGGAGGGTCACGAGCACCTCGACGGTGGGCGCGATCCCGGTTCCCTTGTTGGTGACGGTGACCCGATAGGTCACCTGGCCATCGGGATGGACCGTCGTCGGCCCGACCGATGCCGTGACACCGAGTTCCGGGGCCTCATTGACCTCGACTTGGAGCGGGCGGCTCTGGACTGTGTCGCTGAGAGTGTCGTCGACAACCTCCGCCATGAGCGAGTAGGTATTGGGCTGTGCATCGATGGCGACCCCGAAGTCGATCGTCACGTTGGCGTATGCCGGCTTCCCGTTCGGCATCGTCGGCGCGGACAGCGACCACACGCCCCAGTGCGGGTTCGACACGCCGACGAGCGCGTCCTGAGGCGTCGTGTTCGCGGCGCCGCTGGAGGTGATCAGGTTGGTCGAACTCGAACTCGAACGACGAAGGCATGACCGCGTTGACCACAACGCCAGAAGCGTTACCGGGCCCCAGGTTCTGCACCTCTGCCTGAAAATCGGCGTCAGTCGCCCCGGGTGTATACGAGGCCCCGAACAGCGAGGTCAATGTGATGGAGAGTTGCGCTGTCTCCGAGCTACACGAGGTGATGAACAGCACGACCGGGGCCAGGAGCGAGAGGGCAAGGATGCCCGTCAGGTGCGACGCCAGAGCCCGCACCCGTCCGCTCCTCGAAACGGTCAGACCCTGCTGGCGGTACGAAGCGGCGCAAGCGGGCGCCGCTGCCGCGTCGCGGTCAGCATGATGTCGGTGGTCCGAGGCAGGGGATCGGGGTAGCCGATCTCACCGAGCAGGCGCAGCGCCAGGCCGACGTCAAGCCCGATCACCGTGTCTATCCTGCCGGCCACGGCCTCGACGAAATCAGAGCCGCCGCCCTGGATCGCATAGGCGCCGGCCCGATCGAGGGGCTCGCCGGAAGCGACGTACATGTCAAGCGCGTCGTCGCTGAAGTCGCAGAACTTGACCGCCGAGCGGCTCACACCGAGCGCCTCGTGGTCACTCTCGGTGCACATCGCGCAGACGCCGGTGAGCACGGTGTGGCGCTTGCCACGCAGATCGTTGAGCATCTCGCGAGCCATCTCGGGCGTGCGCGGCTTGCCAAGCGGTCCATGAGGGCCGACCACGATCGTGTCCGCGCTGAGGACGTACGTGCCGGCGCTGACGAGCTTGCTCACCGCAACCGCCTTCTGGCGGGCGACCAGCTGCACGGCCAGCTCGGCGCTGACTCCCGCGGGGAGCGCAACGTCCTCAGGCGGCTCCATAATCCGGAAACGGATCCCGGCCCGGGTCAGCAGCTCGCGCCGGCGAGGCGACCGGGAGGCGAGGACGATTCCAATCACGTGGCGTTCACGCGCGCAACAGCCGCATCGAAATCTCGCGCCAACTCACATCTCATGCTAGCACCGCGACGCCGCCCCGAGTTGATGCCGTCGGCGTTCACGCACAAGGCTTTATGGCCGTGCCGCGACCACTGCGATGACTGATGCGGCGACCGAACACAGCCAGGCGATGGCAACCACCGGAGCCGCCTCTCCCTGCGTCATGGCACGGCCAATCCGCAACAGGAGCGCGTAGACGGCCGTTGACGCAACAATCCCGAGAACCCAGAGCGGCCCGAGCGGCCACTGCTGCCCCGGCGGGATCACGATCGCGAGCACGACCTCAAGCGATGCCGCGACCACGATGGCCCTGGCCACCACGGAGGCGTGCGAGCACTGCGGCTTGACCACGATCGGCAACGCCACCAGCACCGCGATCACGGTGAGGATGCGAGCAGCGTCCGCGGCGCCCCCCGTCGCGGCTGCGATATCGGTGCTCGAGAACGACGTTGCCCCAAGCCCCATAAGGATAATGGCGATCCCGCCAAAGGTGACAAGAACACGCCGTCGCCGCGACCATGGCTCGGGTGCGACGAGCGCCCCGGCGACGACGACGAGGAGCACAGCCGCGATGAGGTTCGGGGTCGCGCCTCCGTCCGGCGGCAGCGAGGCGGCCGGCGTTCCCGGCAGCGGTGCCATGGCCGCGGCGACGACGGCTGCGGCGACGGCCGCCAGACCGCGAATATCGAGCGCCGCACCCCGAGGAAGCCCGGCGCCGCGGGACGTGATCCATGCCAGCGAAGCAAGGAACAGGCCGCCCGGATACACGGCCAGCGCCACCACCTCGAGGAGCAGTCCGAGTGGATCCATCGCCTCAGTGCCCGAACACGAATCCGGCGAGCGACTGCGGCGCAAGGCCGACGGCGACGCCGATGGCGACCAGCAGCCAGGCCGCGAGCTCCGGGACGCGCATTCGCAACGCGTGGTCGCGAGCGAGGCGTATCCCCGTCGAGCACGCCATGACCGAGGCGATGAAGATGGCTCCCATCGCGATCACCGCGGCAATCGTCGATCCGATGTTTCCCGCGGCGAGCGCTTCGAGGATGAGCAGACGCCCCCAGAACGTCGGCGAAGGCGGCACGCCGCTGAGGAGCGCCCAGGCAACCCGGCGAGGCCAGCGCAGTCCGGCATCCTCCGATCGCAACAGGATCGGCGCGAGCGTCAGGTGGGTGACCAGGATGATCAGCGCCCCGGTCAGCGCCGGCGAGACCGGCGCCCCCTCCACGGCGGCGACGCAGAGCGCGATGTCCGCCATGAAGACGCGGCCGTAGCGCATGGCGGGCCGGCCACGGATTGCCCAGAGGCCTCCCCAGACGGCACTTCCCAGCCCGATGATCAGCAGGACGTGCTCGTAGACGGGTGTCCCCGCGCCGAGGTTTCCGCCGGGAATCCGCTCGGCGATGATGAGGACGACGGGCACGAGGAGTACGAGCCAGGGCGCAATGTCGGCGGGCTTGAGCGCGCCGATCAGCCCTGCCGCCCAACCTCCCAGGGGATATACGGCGAGGAGCGAGGCAATGCCCGTTGCGAGCAGGACTCCCACGACCACAGGGCGGGCCCCGGTCGTGAACCCGGTGAGCGGCAGGAATGGCGAGGCCGCCACGAGCGCGGCGGTCCCGGTTCCCGCCACGCGGCCCGCCGTAAGCGTTGCCTTTCCCGGCGAGAGGTCGATCCAGCGGAGGACGAGCGTCGCGATCGCCGCGCCGATCGCCACCGCGGTGACGAGCGGGTCGTTGCTCGCCATCGCGATCGTGGCAGCAGCGCCCACAACGCCGATCGCCCGCCCCGCTGACACGTCGATCGAGGGCTGGAGGATCAGCACCAGCGCAAGCGAGATACCGGCGGCCACGAGCACCCCCTGGCCGGTCCTGTCGAGCCCCGTGATGCCGGTGAGTCCACCGAGCGGAACTGCGGCGGTCGAGGTTCGCGTGGCCAGCAGCGTCACCGCTGCCCCCGCCAGCGGGACCAGCGCCACCAGCCGGGCAGTGCGCCTGCGGAGGAACGCCGACGACACGAGGCCAAGCCCGAGCCACACGCCGGCGATGACGAAGGGATTCATGCGTCGACCACGTTCGCCGGCCCGCGCGAGCTCCGCCCGTTGAGCCACCCGGCGAGCAACGCCGCGAGCGGAGCGGCAGCACACGCCAGCACCCCGCCTGGAAAGGAGTCGGTGCCGCTCCGGAGCAACCACGCGGTCCCGGTCGCAATCCCGATCATCGCCACCGCGACGCCCAGGTCCTCGACAGTCCTCGCGACCAGGAGCCGGATCACGCCGCACGTCCATGCGTAGGCGATCGGGAAGAGCAGGCCACCCACCGTCGCGATCTGCCCGATCGGGACGTTGAAGCTCACCCACGAGGCGACCGGAATCGCAAGCGCCGCTCCAAACGCGCGGCTGCTCCGAGGCCCGAAGAGGCGGTCCGCCGGCGAGAAGGCGGGAATGGTCGGGTCCAGCCGTGAAAGCCAGGGAAGGACCCGCCCGCCGAGCCAGCCGGCCCAGGCGAGCAGCACCGCCGCGACGGCGCAACCGCCGAGCACGAGCGCGCCCGGAGCGCCAACGAATGTCGCCGCTGTGGGCGCGAGCCCGGCCGCCAGGAATGCGACGGCAATTGCGACCGCGCGCCTGCCGTCGACCATCATCGCGACCACGACGGCGATGACCCCGGCAGCCGACAGCAGCGGGGCAGAAACCGCCATCAGTGAATGAACTGGGTCAGCACGAGGCCGAGGACCGCTCCCCCGAAGACCACGACGAGCTGCGGTTGCACCTGCAGCCACTCATCCACCTGACGCAGCCATGCACTCGCCCGCATCGCAGGCGGCCGGAGCGTCCGGGCGACGGCGAGGCCGGCGAGGCGAGGACGGTCCGGCGCCGGCTCGTCCCGCGGAGATCGCAACGACGTCAGCGACCACTCGGCAAGCGTGGCGAATGCCCAGACGCCGGCTGCGACGATCAGGAACGCCACGACGATGTAGCCGCCCGACCAGTCGCCTGCGTCCGTCCGGATCGCGCCAACCCCAAGTGGTTCCGTGACCCCTCCTGAGTCCAGCGCGGTGAGGACCGAGGTCGCGATCGTGCCTGGCACGAGCGCGGCGGCGACCGACAGGACCGCGGCCAGCAGCGCGAGCATCGACACAGGGCGCTCGCGAGCGATACCGGCCACAGGCGCGAGGACTCGCGCCGCCACGCGAACCGAAGCAGCCGCGCCGAGGAGACCCGCGGCGCCGACGGCGGCAAGGAGCGCTGCCCCCGGCCTGCCGATCGAGACGATTGCCGAGAGCTCGAGGATGAGCGCCGTGATCCCGAACCCGACCGGGAGCGATCCGGCGGCGCCGAGCGCGAACGCCGCGAGCACTCTGCCGGAGCGGCCACGGCCGACGTGCTCCCAGGCGGGCGTGAGGGCTGTCACCAGCATCACAGCGCAGATGCCGGCCGCGATCGCGGTGCCGGCCCCTGCTCCCGAGATGCCGGTGAGGGCGATGACCGGCGCCGCGGCGCTGATGCAGAAGGCCCGACCCGCGACGACCGGTACCGAGGCATGTCGAAGCGCAACAGCCACAGCAACGACGGCAGCGAGTCCGCCGGCAACCGCAAGCCCGATTGCGATCTGCTCGGGCAGCGGTCCCGCCGCGACCTCGCGCAGCCGTAGCAGCACGATCGCACCGCACGGGATGGCGCTTGTGGTGGCCCACGCCGCTGTCGGCGTCCGGCTCCCACGAACGGGGACCACCGCCGGCGCGAGCAGGCGCATCACGCCCGCAACGGCCCATGGGCCGGCAACGGTGGCCACCATCGCATCCGACGGAATCACGGCGAAGTCGGTGGTTCCCGCAACGCTCAGCAACTGCACCGCTGCAACCACCAGGCCGAGTGACGCGAGGTGTTCGATGCCGATCGCGACAAGACCGCCCCGGCCGGGCCGGCCGCGGGCCGCGCTGGTCATGAGCAGCGTCCCGACGCCCGCAATCTCGACGCCGCCGGCGAGCATCACCATGTTGCCGGCGAGCGCCGCGAGCGTGGTTCCGGCAACGCAGACGAGCAGGGCGCTCACCTCGCGAGTGCGCCGATCGGCATCCAGCAGGAGGAGCAACCCCGCGGACGCCGCCGCAAGTCCCAGCGTGGCGCCGGGGAGATCCAATCGCAGCAGATAGGTGATCCCGGTGACCGGTGTCCCCAGCGAGGTCTCGATGCCGCCGGTGCCGTTGAGGAACGCGGTCTCCACGGCCATCAGCGTGATCGTCGCGGCGATACCGATTCCCGCGATGATCCGTGCGGCCAGCGCCTGCCGAGGCCCGAGTGCGAAGACGACGATCGCCGCCGCCACGAGCGGGGCGGGTATCAGCGCCAGCTGGAGCCCACCGCCCAGCATCGTGCTGCTACCTCCCGGTACGGGCCAGCGCCGGCGCTCCGACCTCTGTGGCGCAGTACGGGCAGACCCCCCAGCCGAGGCGCAGGCTGCGGTCGCACCCGGTGCACCGCCGGGCAAACTGGGTCCGGCAGTACGGGCAGAGAATGAACTCCTGCTCGATCTCGCGTCCGCACGTGGGGCACGGCCGCGTCGGGATGCCCTCGGCCGGCGGCTCGAGCAGCACCTGCTCCTCGATGGCGAGCGACCGCACCTGCTCCATGGTCAGCGGCGGGCGGACCATGAAGTAGATCAGTGCCCCGAGGAATGGGGGCACGAAGCCGAGCAGCATCGCGAACAGCGTGAAGCCGGGCGACGTGGTGCGCCGGCGCGCGTCGCGGACGACATAGAAGGCCAGTGCGAGCCAGAGCACCACGAGGTAGGCGACGACGATCACCACCACGAGGGTGAGCAGCGTCCCAATGTCAACCAGCAGCATCGTGGCGTTCTCCTGTGGGGCCGGTGCGCAGCAGGTCCAGTTGCGCGACGGCTTCGGCGAGGCGGCGGCGCGACTCTTCCACAACCTGGGCCGGTGCCCCGTTCACGAACCCCGGGTTCGCGAGCTGTGCGTTGAGCCGCGACACGTTTGCCTCGAGCATGCCGATCTGACGTGCGGTCGCGCTGGCGTCGGCGGCGGTGTCGGCGATCACCACCTCGGCGTGGAGCCTACCCGAAACCACGACGACTGGATCGACGCCACGAGGATGGGTTTCCAGCACCACTGCCGGCACCAGCCCGCCGATCAAACGGGTGATGTGTTTGTTGGTCCCGCGACCATCGGTGGCACGAACCACGATCTGCATCCGCTCGCGGTTGCCGCGCGGCACTTTGTGACTGTGGCCGAGCGCGCGGATACGCTGCACGAGGTCGATCGCTTCCGTCATCTCGGCATGAGCGGCGACCGTTTCGGCATCGTCCCAGAGCGCATCCACCTCCGGCCACGAGCGCTCCTGGAGCGTCGGCGCAGGGTTGGGCAGCTGCTGTGCGCACTCCTCGGTCACAAACGGCATGAACGGATGCAGCAGGCGAAGCAGTACGTCCATGACGGTCACCGCCGTCCAGATGGCGGCGCGGCGGGATTCGTGGTCGCCGGCATCCGCGAGGCGCAGCTTGATGATCTCGACGTACCAGTCGCAGAACGAGTGCCACGTGGTGTCGTAGAGACGGTCCACGGCGTCGTGGAATCGATACGTGACAAAGCCCGCATCGCACTCGCGCACCACCGCTGCGAGCTCGGCGAGCATCCACCGATCCTCTGGACGGAGCATCTCGGGCGGGGGTGGATGAACGTCCAGATCGGCGACCGAGCCGCTCCCCACTTTGGCGACGAGGAACCCGCTGGTCACCTGCCACAACTTGTTGGCGAACCGCTGATACGACGCGATGCGATCGGCGTCGAACCGCATGTCCTGGCCGCTCGTCGACACCGCGGCGGCCCACGCGCGCACCGCGTCCGCACCGTACTGATCGATGAGGTCGAGCGGATCGATGGTGTTGCCCTTCGACTTGCTCATTCGCGAACCGTCGACGGCCTGAATCGTGCTCGTGATCAGCACCGTGCTGAAGGGGTTGCGGCCGGTGAACTTGAGGCCCGTCATGATCATCCGGGCGACCCAGAGAAAGATGATGTCGCGCCCCGTGACCAGTGCATCAGTGGGATAGAACTTTTCGAGATCTTCGGTTTTTTCGGGCCAGCCGAAGATCGCGAATGGCCACAACCCGCTGCTGAACCACGTGTCGAGCACATCCGGGTCATCGGTGAGCGACGTGTCGCCGCACTCCGGACACTTGGCCGGATGATCGATCCATGCGAAACGATGTCCGTTGGCGCACGTCGACACCGGAATTGCGTGTCCCAGCCATATCTGCCTGCTGATGCACCAGTCGCGAATGTTGCGCATCCAGTGCAGGTACACGTCGGCGTAACGCGCTGGGTAGAAGGTGATCTCGCCGCTTTCCACAGCACCGATTCCGGGAGCTGCGAGTGATGCCATGCGCACCCACCACTGCTCGCTGACGAGCGGCTCGAGCACCGTGCCACAACGATCGCAGTGACCCACCTCGTGCAGGTACGGCTCCTCCTTGACGAGCACGCCCATGGTGCGGAGCGCTTCTGCGACGGCCACGCGTGCCTCGTCGGCGGGCATGCCGTGAAATTGCGGCAGCTCGGGCACGTCCATCGTCCCGTCGAGTGCGATGACGTTGACGATCGGTAGCGAGTGGCGGGCGCCGATCTCGTAGTCGGTCGGGTCGTGGCCTGGCGTCACCTTGAGCGCGCCGGTACCGAACTCCGGTCGGACTGCGGCGTCCGCGAAGATCGGAATGACACGCCATGTGAGTGGCAGCGTCACCTTCCTGCCGATGAGCGCCATGTACCGCGGATCGTCCGGCCCGACCGCAACGCCGGTGTCGCCGAGCATCGTCTCGGGACGCACGGTCGCAACGGTGATGCTCGGACCGCCTTCAACCGGATACTTCAGGTAAAAGAGCGTGTCGGTGTGCTCCTGCCACTCGATCTCCTCATCGCTGATTGCGGAGCGACAGCGCGGACACCAGTTGACAATGCGTGGCCCGCGATAGACCAGGCCTTCGTCGAACAACGTCTTGAACACGAGCCTGATTGCGCGCACGTACTCGTCGTCGAGCGTGAAACGCGCGCGCTCCCAATCGCAGGTGTACCCCATCCGGCGCATCTGCTCGAAGATGCGGCCGCCGTACTCCTCGTACCAGGCATCGACACGCGTCTGGAACGCGGCGCGGCCCAATTCCTCTTTGGTAGTGCCCTCGTCGGCAAGCTGGCGTTCGATGACGTTCTGCGTGGCGATGGCGGCGTGGTCGGTGCCTGGGCACCATTCCACCTCGAATCCGCGCATGCGCCGTTGCCGGCACAGGGTGTCCTGAATCGAGAAGGTCGATGCGTGACCCATGTGCAGCGCGCCGGTGATGTTCGGCGGTGGGAGCGCGATGACATAGGCGGGCTTGGTGCTCGCGACATCAGCGTGGCCGACCTCGAGCTCACGCCAGCGCTCGCGCCACTTCGGTTCCACGCTGGACCAGTCGAAATGCTTTTCCATTGGGCGGATTGAGTATATGGGCCGACCGGGTCTTACTCGCCCGCGGCGAGAGTCGCACCCGATTGTTCGTTGCGCCATTCGGGGGTGAATGGCGAACTCTGGTACACGAGTTGTGGCGTCGAGGTACCGAGCTGCTGAGCCGCTGCGGCGTCGCTGACCGCGGGAAAGGTGACCGGCGCGGTGGGGCCGGTTTGGGAGATGTCGAGCACCGATCCGAAGTACGCCCGCTCCCCGCACCCGACGAAGAAGGACACCAGCCCGACCAGTCGCGTACCACCGGTTTCCTGCGAGGTGAAGGGCACCACCACGGCGGGCGGCTGCCCGGGCGTGGCCGCAGCAATGTTGACGGGATCGAGCGCTGTCGCCCCATCGAGGTCGGGGCTCACCACGGCAGCGGCATTCTCCGCGACCTCCACAAGCGCTCCAGCGTTGGTCGCGTCAAACGTCTGGTCGAACCCGCCGAGCGAACTGAGCGAGGGCGGCAAACTCGGTTCCGGTGCGGCGATTGAGCACCCGGACGCGCTGTTGCTGATGACGTGCGCCAGCGTGATCAGGGTCACCGCGAAGAACGCCGCCACAGCCACCGCAGCCACAACGATGGCTCGGCGTTTCACGCTCAGGCCGTACGCCCTTGCGCAGCCTCCTCGGTCGCGCCGACACGACGCTTGGGCTCCTCGGTCAGAAGCAGCGGCTCGACGCCTTCGAGGATGGCCTGTTCGGTGATGACGCAGCGCTTGATATCGGGACGGCTCGGCACCTCGAACATGCTGTTGAGCAGCACGTCCTCGATGATCGATTTGAGGCCGCGAGCCCCCGTGCCGCGCGCGAGCGCGCGCTCGGCGATTGCACGCAGCGCACCCTCGTGGAACACCAGTTCGACGTCGTCGAGCGCGAAGAACTTCTGATACTGCTTGACGAAGGCGTTCTTGGGCTCGGTGAGGATGCGAATGATGTCCTCCTCATCGAGGTAATCCAGCGCAACCGTGATCGGCAGCCTGCCCACGAACTCGGGGATGAGCCCGTACTTGAGCAGGTCCTGCGCCTGCAACTCACGCAGCATCTTGGTGGTCTCTTTGGTGCGCGTACCGCGCGGCTTGCTGTTGAAGCCGATGACGCGCGAACCGAGACGGTGCTCGATGATCTTCTCGAGGCCGTCGAATGCGCCGCCGCAGATGAACAGGATGTTGGTCGTGTTGATCTGGATGAAGTCCTGGTGCGGATGCTTGCGGCCGCCCTGCGGGGGCACGTTGGCGACAGTGCCTTCGAGGATCTTCAGCAGCGCCTGCTGAACGCCTTCGCCGCTGACGTCACGCGTGATCGAGGGGTTGTCACTCTTGCGCGCGATCTTGTCGATTTCGTCGATGTAGATGATGCCCCGCTCGGCGCGCGCGATATCGAAGTCGGCGGCTTGAATCAGCCGGAGCAGGATGTTTTCGACGTCTTCACCGACGTAGCCGGCCTCGGTGAGGCTCGTCGCATCAGCGATGCTGAACGGAACGTCGATGATGCGTGCGAGCGTCTGCGCGAGAAACGTCTTGCCACAGCCGGTGGGGCCGACCAGCAAGACGTTCGACTTCTGCAGTTCGACGTCGCTGTTCGTCTTGGCGTGCGCGATGCGCTTGTAGTGGTTGAACACCGCAACCGAGAGCACCTTCTTTGCGTGCTCCTGGCCGATCACGTACTGATCGAGTGACGCCGCAATGACCTGAGGATTCGGGATCGTTCCGGGCTTACCACGCTTCGTGGTCGTCGATCGGTTGTCCTCCTCGAGAACTTCCTGGCACAGGTCGATGCACTGGTCGCAGATGTACACGCCTGGACCCGCGACGAGCTTCCGGACCTGCTCCTGACCCTTGCCACAGAACGAACAACGTGTGTGCCGCCTCCGGTCGTCGCGTTCAGTCACCGCATTCCCCTTGGATTTGTTCCGAATTCCTACCGCGACCGGCAGATCACGCTGTTAGGCGTGCGCTGTTGCGCCGCCACCCGCCTGTGGTGTCTCTGTTTCCGACGGAGCTCCAGGTGGACGGCCACCGTTGCTGCTCTCACCGTTTGGCGCCCCGCCGCTCTTGATGCGGCCCTGGATGATCTCGTCGATCAGGCCGTATTCCTTGGCCTCCTCCGCGCTCATGAAGAAGTCTCGATCCGAATCGTGGTTGACGACTTCGATGGGCTTGCCACTGTGATGCGCGAGGATTTCGTCGAGCCGGCGGCGCACGCGAAGGATCTCCTGCGCGTGAATCTGAATGTCGGTTGCCTGACCGCTGAATCCACCCGATGGCTGGTGGATGAGCACTCGAGTATTCGGAAGGCTGAGGCGCATGCCCGCAGCGCCACCGGCGAGCAGGATTGCGGCCATCGATGCTGCGATGCCCATGCAGATCGTGCCGACGCGTGGCTCGACGTACTGCATCGTGTCGTAGATGGCGAGGCCCGCATACACCGACCCACCCGGGGAGTTGATGTAGAGCCAGATGTCCTTCTCGGGATCCTCACCTGCGAGGAACAGCAACTGCGCCATGACGACATTCGCAACCTGGTCGTCAATCGGCGTCCCGATGAAGATGATTCTGTCTTTGAGCAGCCGCGAGTAGATGTCCATCCCGCGCTCGCCCCGATTGGTTGTCTCGATGACGTACGGGATCAGATTGGTCGGATTCATTCTGTTTTCCATTATAGGTGGCTTTTTTGGAGGTGGCTTTTTTAGTCGCGCTGCCGGAATCCGTAGACAGCCAGGCTCATCATCAGCAGGCCGAAGGCGACGAGCACCACCAGCTCGACCCAGAGCGAGACAGTCCAGCCGAAGAGGGTCACTTCGAAGCCGTGGACCACCTGTGACGGCACCCCGGACATCGTCAGGACGATCCGGCGCAGGGCGTCGATCCCATAGCTCGCCGGATCAAGGCGCGTCAGCACGAGCAGCCAGGCCGGCAGGTTACCCGTGAGAGGGAACAGGGCGCCGGCAAGGAAGAACATCGGCATCATCAGAAAGTTCATCACCACCTGGAAGCCCTGCATGGTCCGCATCCGAGCCGCGACAGCGACACCGAGTGCGCTCAGTGCGAACGCAAACAGGAAGATCGCCGGTACCAGTTCCACAACGCCAATGACCGTGAACTTGACGCCCACCAGCGGCGCGAGAACCAGGATGACGAGCCCCTGAATCATCGCCTGCGATGCCCCACCGAGTGTCTTCCCGATGGCGACCGCCGAGCGATGGATCGGCGCGACAAGCACCTCTTTCAGAAAACCGAACTCGCGATCCCACACGATCGACATCGCACCGAAGATCGACGTGAAAAGCACCGACATTCCAATGATGCCTGGGAAGATGAACTGCACGTACTGCAACGAGGATCCGGACCCGCCCAGACCACCGTTGCTGCCTCGCAACGCAGAGCTGAGCCCGCTGCCGAAGACGAATAGGAAGAGAATCGGCTGCGCGAGTGAACCGAGCACCCGGGTCCGATCGCGCCAGTATCGAATGAGGTCGCGCCGCCAGATGATGATGATCGCGCGCAGCGTCGCTCCGCGGATGTTGACCGTCTGCGAGCGCGGCACAGTCGGCGCACTCAGTACCTGATCGCTCATCGCCGCCCACCTCCTCCCCACATCCTGCCCATACGCCGCATGGTATCGAGTGATGTATTGGCCTGCTCGCGTATCTCGCGACCCGTGAGCTTCAGGAACACATCGTCAAGGCTCGGCCGCCTCGCGCTCACCGATGAAATCGGCACCGTCAACTCGGAGAACAGACGCGGCACAAACGACGCGGAGTCCGCGACCTCGACACGCAACGTGCCGTCGATCTGGGTTGAGTCGAGGTGCATCACGGACTGCAATTGATCTGCCGCGATGTTCATGTCGGGAGTGGTGATGGTCACGACGTCGCCACCAACTTTCGTCTTCAGCTCTGCGGGAGTCCCGAGTGCCACGATCTTGCCCTGATCGATGATGGCAATGCGATCGCAGAACTCAGCCTCGTCCATGTAGTGCGTGGTCATGAAGATCGTGATGTGCTCGCGCGTGCGCACCGTGTGCAGGTATTCCCAGATGTTGTTGCGCGTCTGCGGATCCAGCCCGAGCGTCGGCTCATCGAGGAACAGGATCTGCGGGTAGTGCAGGATGCCCCGCGCGATCTCGAGGCGGCGGCGCATGCCACCCGAGTAGGTGAGGACTGTCGAGCCCGCGCGGTCCTTGAGATCGACGATCTCGAGGGCGTCATCGATGCGCTGCTTCCGTGTCGCCGCGGGCAACCCATACAGGTAAGCGTGGAACTCGAGGTTCTCGCGACCGGTGAGCTGGCCGTCAAGGGATGGGTCCTGAAAGACGAGCCCGATTCGCGCGCGGACCGCGCTCGGGTCCTGGCTGACGTCGAAGCCGGCCACCTCGGCCACCCCGGAGGTCGGCCGGATGAGCGTGCACAGGATGCTGATGGTCGTCGACTTCCCGGCACCATTTGGTCCGAGGAACCCGAAGATCTCGCCGGCGCCGACCTCGAGGTCGATGCCGCGAACCGCTTCGACTTTCCCGTACGTCTTGACGAGGTCGTGAACGCTGATCACCGGCTGGCTCATGCGCGGGACAGCTTACCCACGCATCCCGGAGATCACGCGTCAAGTCGAAACGAAGTTCTCGTTATCCGGGGTGACGATCTCGAGCAGCCGCTGACCCGCAGCGCGGCGGCGCAGATCCCGCCGGGCCAGATCCTCGAGCCTTCTGCGCTGATCGGCATCGACCTTCCGGCCTTCCGCAACAGCCCGTGCCTCGCGCTCAACCGCAGTCTCGTCGACCTCGATCCCCTCGGCGACTGCCAGGGCGTCGAGCGCCAATTCGAGCCTGACCCGGCTGGCCGCAGCCTCACGCCGCTCGATGCGGAGCGCTGCCATCGTCTGGCCGCTCATCTCGATGTAGCGGTCGAGCGGGAGCCCCAGCGACGTCAGGCGGTACTCAAGATCCGCGAGCTGGCGATCGATCTCGCGTTCGATCATCGCCTCTGGGACGTCGACCCTGACGTAGTCGCGAAGCGCTTCGAGCGCGGCGCCCTCGTGGCGCTCGCGATCCGCCTCGGCAGCCTCGACGGCAAGCGCGGTCCTGTAGTGCTCGCGGAGGTCCTCCAAGGTAGGCCCATGCCCGTCGAGCACGGCGAGCGCGTCGTCCTCCGGCGGGAGCGTCCGCTCGCGGACGGCATGCACCGTGACGTCGATGGTGACCGTGGCGCCGCGGAGCTCCTCCTGGCGGTAATCCTGCGGAAGCGTGGTCTCGAAGGAACGCGACTCCCCCGCCGTGAGGCCGATGACGCCATCCACGATCGCCGGGATCACCAGCTCGCGATCGAGTTCCAGCTCGCGCTCCTCGCCGTCACCGCCGGTGAGGATCTCCTCGCCGCGACGCATCACCAGCGTGCAGCGGATGACATCCCCCGCCTGGGCTGCCCGATCGACATCAGCAACTTCGGAGTGGCGCCGGCGGGCCTCGAGGATCGCCTCGTCGATGGTCGCGTCCGTGATCTCCGTGGTCTCCATCGGAACCCGGAGCGTCAAGTAGTCGCGCAGGTCAACTTCGGGCTTGATGGTCACCGTCGCGGTGAACTTGAGCGGCTGATCACGCTCGAGTTCGCCCAGGTCCAGTTCCGGATCGCCCACCGGCTCCACGCCGGTCTCATCGACGGCGCGACGGTAGAGATCGGGAACGAGGTGATCGATCGTCTCGTGCCGGATGGTCTCCCACCCGATCGCTCGCTCCACCATCGCGGTAGGGGCTTTGCCAGGGCGGAATCCGGCGATGCGGACCCGGCCGGCAAGACGACGCAACGACGCCTGGACGGCGGCTTCGACCTCGTCCGCTGTCGCCTCCACCTGCAGGGCGACCTGAGAGGCAGCCTTGCGTTCGAGGGTGACGGTCATGGTTGGGGTCTTGCCTGGGGTGTCGGTCATCTGGGTACTCATATTTCTTGGGGTGGCGCCGTGCGCGGACCGAGACTCGAACTCGGACGGGTCACCCCACGGGATCCTAAGTCCCGCGCGTCTACCGATTCCGCCATCCGCGCCCGGTCGGTCGAACCGGCTGTCGCCCAGTTTAGTGCTTGCGCGGTCGGGCCCACCGGACAGGTGCGGGCCCTTCCCCGCGGCGCGCGACGCTATCGACGCGAAAGGCGGAGCGGTCAGGGCTGAGTGCTCGGCTGACTGGAGTCTCGGGGGTCAACACCCACCTCCAGAGCCGGCTGATCACGGGCAACCACGCAGGCACGTTGCGACACAACCATCGCTGGACAACCCCTGTCCAGGTGCCTACTCTTGGTGGTATCCCCAACCCGCAGACGGAGGATCTGGATGGAGCTGAATCACCTGACCGCAACGGCAGGCCCGCAGGAGGTCGTTGCGAAGATCGACCAGAAGGCGCTCCGGCTGTCGGCGCTGCTGCGGGAGATAGACAACCACCCTATCGAGCTGGAAACCGTGCTGCGGGACCAGCTCGATGACGTTCTGGAGATGTTGGCGTGCCGCATCGCCGCAACCAGGACGCTGCTGCACCGATCCAGCCTCGAATTGACGGGGGCCGGATCACCCGCATAACCGGCGTCGTTCGACGCCTCGGGACGGCGACCGCAGTAGAGGCTGCGGCCGCCGTCCTGATCATCATCGCCGCGATCGTCGTGCGCTTCTGGGCGCTCGACAATCAGCCTGGCGGGCTTTACCCCGACGAGGCCGCGGAAGGGATCAGCGCACAAAACCTGCTGACGATCCCGGGCTACCACCCGGTGTTCTTCAACAGTGACGGCGGGCGAGAAGCGCTCTACGCGTACATCGTCGCCGCGGTCTTCAAGGTCTTCGGCTCGTCGGTGCTCACGCTCCGTGGTACGGCGGCTGCCGTCGGCGTCGCAGGAGTCATCGCCACCTACGTCGCGGTTCGGCGTTTTGGCCGCGGCCCGGCGCTCATGGCGATGGCGTGGACCGCCGGCTCGCTCTGGATGATCGCCGTCTCGCGTGACGGGTTCAGGAACATCCTCACCGTGCTGGTCGGCGCCGCTGCACTCGCGGCGTTGCTTCGGTGGGGCGACCGACCCACCAGGGTGACTGGCGCCATCGCCGGAGTGGCCGTTGCACTGGGATTCTGGGTGTATCAACCGCTGAAGCTGTTGCCGCTGCTCGCCATCCTGTGGCTGCTCTGGATGTGGGCGCGCGACCGCGAACGCTTTCGAGCCCTCAAAAGGACGTTCCTCTGGGCCGGCGTCGCATTTGCGGTGGTCGTGGCTCCGATGGTGTACACGGCCATCACCGATTTCTCGTCGTATTTCGGCCGGGCCGCGTTCGTGTCGGTTTTCAACAGCGGGTCAGGGTCGACAGACAGTTACCCGGTCCACATCGTCAAAACACTCGGCATGTTCCTGTTCACCGGGGATCCGAACGCGCGCCATGACGTGTCCGCGCTTCCGCTGCTCGGACCCGTGCTGGTGGTGCCATTCCTCCTCGGCATCTGGCACTGCTGGCGACGGCGCGACGACCACGGGTATGCGTTGGTCCTGCTGGGGTTGCCCGTGTTTCTGCTCCCTCCGCTCCTCGCCAACGAGGGTGGCGCACCTCACTTCCTGCGATCGCTCGGCCTCGAGCCATACGTGGCCGCCTGCATCGGCCTCGGCTGCGTCGAAGGCGTCACGCTGCTCGGGCGTCTGGCTCCGTACATCTCATGGCCAGAGCGCTCGATGACGAGGAACGCGTGGGCGGTCTGCGCAATCGCAGTGACCGCCCTGGGCATCGCTTCGGTGGTGACCTACCTCGAGCGCCCTGTCACCGATCGCTACGCCGCGTTCACGTTCGCCGACGTGGCGCTCGCGAATGCGGCGGTGAACAACCCAACTGATGGCGGTCCGTCGACGCTTGTGATCCTCGACAGCTATGACGCCATGGACGTCCAGTTCCTCGACGCGGGCAGGCTTCCGACGATCGTCGCGCCGATGACCAGGATCGCCAATGCGGCTGTCTACACGTTGATCGTGGCGCCCTCGCGGGCCGACATCGCCGCTGCCGTCGGGTCGGGCATCGCGGCGGAGGCTCAAGTGGGGGCGACCGACCCGCAGGGGAATCCCGTCGTCTTTGAGGTGGTGCCACAACCCGAGGTGCCGTCGCTGCCCTGACCCGGCGAGCGCCGCAGCCGTCGTGGAGTCGGCTCTATGGTGGGAACGATGCTGCGCGGATATGCGGGGAAGATCTGGCTGATCACGGGGGTCGGCTTGATTGCGCGCCTTGCGTTGATGGGATACCAGCCGCTCTGGCGAGACGAGGCGTTCACTGCGCTTGCGGTGCAGCGCCCGCTCGGATCGATGATCGACGTGGTCCGCAACGACAGCGCCCCGCCCCTCTTCTACCTGGTCGAGCGGTTGTTCGCCGTTGCATCGACCAGTCCGGCGATGCTGCGTCTTTTCCCTGTCCTTGTCGGGAGCGCCGCAATTCCGATCATTGCGGCGTTGGGACGGCGAGTGGCCGGCGACGCGGGTGGGATCTGGGCGGCCGTGATCGGCGCGGTTGCACCGGCATTGATGGTGAGTTCGCTCGATGCCCGGATGTACGTCCTCGCCACGACACTTGTGCTCGCCTCGACGCTGTGCTTGCTGCGCGCGCTCGAGCGGCCATCAGGATTCCGTTGGGCGCTCTATGCAGCGCTCGCGATTCTCGCCGTGTACACCGTGTATTTCGCGCTGTTCGCGGTCTTCGCTCAGGTCGTGACGGTGGCGGTGATCCACCGGCGAAAGCTCGGCACGGTCGTGCTGGTCGCGGCGCTCGGCGCGGTAACACTGGTAAGCCTTGTCCCCTGGGTCATCGCGGCACGCGCGCAACTCAGTCACAGTGCCGGCGTCTTCTGGGTGCCGAGGTTAAGCATCAGCAGCCTCTTTGGTGGCCTCGAGCAGTTCTTCACCGGGCCGCCGCTCAACACGTGGGTCACGGGATTCGGCGCGTTGCGGGCGCTCGAACTTGCCGGTGACGCCGCGGGATGTTTCGCGCTCATCGCGCTCTTTGCGTATCGGCGGCAACTCAGCGCCGCAGGTGCCGACGTTGCTCGATTCCTCGCGCTCGCCGTCACGATCGGTGTCGGCGTGATGCTCCTCGCGAGCTTCTACCACCCGCTCGAGGACGGCAAATACCTCAGCACCGCCTGGGCGCCGCTCTATCCGCTGTTGGGAGCCGGGCTCGCCGTGATGCCCTGGCGCCGTGTTGCGGCCGGCGCTGCGGCACTGACCACCGCGGTGGCTGCAGCGACTGTCCTCGCGATCACGAATCCGGAGACGCCACTCGCGGTTGCCGCGATCGCGCGTGCTTCGGCGCCGGGTGAGGTGGTGACCGCGTATCCGAGCGAGTATCTCCTCGTCCTCTATTACGCGAACAGCGACATGGGTACGGTGCGATCGCTCGCGACCAGCGTTCCGTGGTTCTGGGGAACAGCCGTGTATCCGCCGAACGCGGTGCTGCACAACGTGCCTTCGTTCGGGCCTGGCGAAGGCGCCCCGTGGTACGTCTACGAGCCAGGTGACCCCCTGCCACCGGATCGGGGCTCGTACACGGTCTCGGACACCCGCTGCTGGACGGGAGTGTGTGTCACGATGCTCAGCCCTTCGGGGGCCGGCACTGCTCAGGACGGGTGACCGGCGAGTGGGACATGGAGGACATCGTTGAAAGGCTTTCGTGATTTTCTGAACCAGGGCAACGTCGTGCAACTGGCGGTCGCGTTCATCATCGGCGGCGCGTTTGGGGCAGTCGTCACAGCACTCGTTGTCGACGTGATCAATCCAATCATTTCGATTCCGTTCGGCAAGCCCAACTTCGACACGCTCGTGCTGACCATCAACGGCAGCAACATCAAGTACGGCACCTTCCTGACGGCGGTGGTCGCATTCATCCTCATCGCGGCGGGTGTGTACTTCTTCTTCGTGATGCCGTACAACCGCCTCCAGGCGCGCACGCGCTCGGCAACGCCCGCCGAGTCGAACACGCGCGCCTGCCCGGAATGCCTCAGCATCATCCCCAAGGCGGCACACCGTTGCTCGGCCTGCACCGCGGTGGTCGAACCCCAAGCCGCGTAATGGAGTCGTCGACACCCGCACCCGAGGTGCACGCTGCACACCTGCACGAACTGCGGCCGGAAACGCTGCTTGGGATTCTCGCGGTCCGCCAGGACGTCTTCGTCGTGGAACAGAACTGCCCATATCGCGACATCGATGCGCGCGACGCGGAACCCGAGACCGTGCAGCTGTGGATCGAGGATGCGGATGGCGTGGTGGTGAGCACGCTCCGGCTGCTGGCGGAGCCGGACTCAAGTCATCGAATTGGGCGGGTCGCAACGCTCGCCGCCGCCCGAGGTCGTGGTTACTCGGGCGCGCTGCTGCGACGCGCGATCGAGCTGTCCGGTCCGCCGATCGTGCTGAGCGCGCAGGCATATCTCATCGACTGGTACGCGCGATTCGGCTTCGCGGTCTGCGGTGAGCACTGGATGGAGGACGGCATCGACCACGCGCCGATGCGCCTCGACGTCAGGCGGTGACGATGTTCACGATGCGGTCGACAACCGCGATCACCTTTGCGGGCGCGCGCCCGTCGAGCAACTCGATGACGCGCGGATGGACGAGCGCGAGCTCGGTGAGCTTTGCCTCGGAAGTCCCCGCGTCAACCTCGAACTCGCCACGACGCTTCCCGTCGACGGTGATCGCGATACTCGCCCTGAGCGGGACTGCAAGCTCCGCGTCGTAGGCGGGCCACGTTCCGCGCGCGTGTACCGAGTCTCCGTGACCAGTGCGCTCCCACAACTCCTCGGTCACGAAAGGCGCGAACGGCGAGAGGAGTTTGAGGAGCGTGTCGGCGTCAACTCGCCGCCCCGTTCGAGTCGCGGACTCGTGGTCGAGATCGCGCGCGAACTCCATGAGCTGGGAGATCGCCGTGTTGTATCGCAACTCAGCGATGTCATCCTCGACGGTCTTGATGAGCCGGTGGCGCCTGCGCTCCTTGGCTTCGTCGCGGAGGTCATCGACAGTGGCTCTCTGCGTCGCTCGCCACACCCGGTTGAGGAACCGCGGCATCCCGGCGATGCCCTTTTCCCGGAAGTCTCCGCCGAGTGTGTATGGGCCGAGATACATCATGAAAAGACGGAGCGCGTCCGCGCCGTACGTGTCGATGTATTCGTCGGGATTTCTCACGTTGCCCCTGCTCTTCGACATCTTGGCCCCGTCAAGAATCAGCATCCCGTGCGCGCGAAACCGCGTATACGGCTCCGGCACGGGCACGATTCCCATGTCGTGGAGGGCGCGCATGACAAAGCGCGCATAGAGGAGATGGCGCACGGCGTGCTCGTTGCCACCGATGTACATGTTCACGGGCAACCACGCGTCGGTCCGCTCCTTGTCGAAGGGGACGTCGTCGAAATCGGTCGACGGGTAGCGAAGGTGATACCACGCCGAATCGAGGAAGGTGTCGCTCACGTCGGTCTCGCGACGCGCAGGGCCACCGCACTTCGGACAGGTGACGTTCACCCAGTCCTCAACCGTCGCGAGCGGTGAGAGGCCGGTCCCACGTGGTCGGAAATCCTCAACGTCGGGGAGCAGCACGGGGAGATCCTCTTCGGGCACGGCAACCGGGCCGTCCGTGGGGCAGTGAATGATCGGAATCGGCGGACCCCAGTACCGCTGCCGCGAGATGAGCCAGTCACGAAGCTTGTACTGCACGCTCGGCTCTCCGCGACGCGCTTCGCTGAGGCGCTCGACGATGTGCCGCTTGCCGTCGTCGACAAACTCGCCGGTGAACTCGCCGCTGTTGACGAGCGTCCCGCCGCCGCTGTACGGAGCGTCGGCGACGTTTCCGCCACTGATGACTTCAACGATCGGCAGGTCGTGAGCACGCGCGAACGCCCAGTCGCGTGCATCGTGGCCAGGGACTGCCATGATCGCCCCGGTGCCGTAGCCACCGAGGACGTATGGCGCCGCCCACACGGGGATGTGCGCACCGGTCAGCGGATGGATCGCGTATGACCCGAGGTCCATGCCAATGGAGAAGTCGGGTTCGGTCGTCGCCGGCGGGAACTTGTTGCGCCAGGCGTTTACCTCGCCCATGCGTTCCGGGGGAACAAAATCCTCGAGCTCGGGATGGTCGGCGCCAATCACGAGGAATGTCGCGCCAAAGAGCGTGTCCGGACGTGTCGTGTACACGGTCACGTCCTTGCGCCGGCATCCCTCGAGGTCGAAGAGGATCGTGGCGCCGTCACTGCGCCCGATCCAGTTGCGCTGCATGGTCTTGGTCGACTCCGACCAGTCGAGCGTGTCGAGCGCATCGAGAAGTTGCTGCGCGTAGCGGGTGATCTTGATCCACCACTGACGGAGGTAGCGCGTCTGCACGACGGTGTGGCAGCGCTCGCAGCGCCCCTGCTCGACCTGCTCGTCGGCAAGAACGGTGAGGCACGACGGACACCAGTTGACGGCTCCCTCGCGCCATTCGATGAGTCCGGCGTTGAAGAGGCGGACGAAAATCCACTGCGTCCAGTGGTAGTACGCCGGGTCGGCCGTGTTGACCTGGTGGCTCCAGTCGAACATCGACCCGATCCGCTTGAGCTGGTTCTCGCGGAAGTTGGCAACCGCTCGGCGCATGACAACGGCGGGATGCTCGCCGATCTTCATCGCGTAGTTCTCGGAGTGGATGCCGAACGCGTCGAACCCCATCGGCTCGAACACGGTGTCGCCCATGAGGCGCCGCCACCGACCGAAGATGTCGCCACCGGCGAACGGGATGATGTGCCCGACGTGCAACCCCTCGGCCGAGGGGTACGGGAACATCATCAGGTTGTAGAAGGGGCGATCCGGCTCGTCGAGCTCTGTCCGGTAGTCGCCACGCTCTTCCCAGATCCGCCGCCAGCGTGCTTCGACGGTTGCGTGGTCGTAGGCGTCGAGGTGGTCTGCGTGGGGCTCGACAGGCGCGGTTTCCATGGATAAAGGGTATCCCGAGAACAGGCCCAGCCCAAACCGCCCGGCGATCACGCCTCGATTCAGCCGGGTTGGCCCCGCGGCGGGCGCGAGTACACTCGGGCGCTCATGGAACGAGATCGGCCACTTATCGAGATACGCGACGTGCAAGGCGAGCCGGAGCTCCGACGCTTTGCGGAAGTCGACGCCCAGTCGTTCGCCGGCGATGTTGCGATCAACATGGGCTGGCTGCTCGCCGCTGCACCACACGCTCCACTGCGGCTGGCGCACATGGACGGCGAGATCGTCGGCGGCTACATGCTCCTGCCGGGCGGTCAGTTCTTCGGCGGGAAATCGGTGCCTGCGCATGGGGTCACCGCCGTTGCGGTGCACCCGGCGTGGCGGCGCCGCGGCGTTGCAGGTGCACTCATGCGCGACGGCATCCGTCTGGCTCGCGAGAACGGTGCCGCCCTCGCGCCACTCCATGCCGCGACGGTCCGCCTCTACCGGCGCTGGGGTTGGGAGGTCTGCTCCCTGACGACGCGGCAGGTCGTGCAGACCGCGGCGCTGGCCGGTCTTTCCGGCGTGGGCAACGTCCGGAGCAAGCCCGACCGCGCCGCCGTCGAGGCGATCCGGCGCGCTCACCTTGCGCAGTGGGACGGTCCGCTGGACCGCGCCGATTGGTTCCTGTCAGTCGAGTGGGATGCCGGCGACCCCGAAACGTCGCGCTACGAATATGGGTGGTACGAAGGGGATCTCCTGACCGGGTACGTGCGCTACAGCTCCGCGCGTGAGGCGGACTCGATACCGATTCGGGTCCAGGAGTTCATCTTCACCACGCAGGATGCGCTTCGGGGTCTGCTGGGGTTCCTCGGCGCGCACGAGTTGATGAGCCGCAACGTGCACTTCGGGCACTCTGCACTGCCCGACGCCTCGCCGCTGCTCTGGTTGCTCCCCGAGCCACATCGGCCTCTCGAGATGCAGGGCTTCCTCTGCTGGATGCAGCGCATCGTCGATGTCGATGCGGCGATGCGCGCGCGAGGCTGGCCCGCACGGGCTGCCGGTCGCGCGGAGCTCGAGGTCACCGACCCGGTCACCGGCGTCGAGCGCTTCGTGCTCGAGGTCGAAGGCGGAGCCGGCCGGTTGACCCCCGGAGGGAGCGGCGCGATTCGCTGCGGCATCGGCACGCTCTCCGCCTGGTACTCAAGTGCGCTTCGTGCGCAGGATGCGGTTCGCCTCGGGCTGCTGGAAGGGGAACCGTCGGCGATCCGCGCGATGGACGGCCTCATCGCAGGAGGCGTCCCGTGGATGCCCGACTTCTTCTGAGTTAGGCCGGGTTCGCCGCTCGCGCAACGCGGAGCGCGTGCGCCCACCACGCGAGGTCGTCGAGCATCGCGGTGGTGTTCGCGTTGAGCAGTTCGGGGTCTTTCAGATTGCCCTCAGCGTCGAAGAGGCGCGGTGCGAGCTGCAGCGCAACCGAAGGACGGATCGGCGCCATCTGGAGCTCGATCGCGACCGTGCGCAACTGCTCGACGGAGCGAGTGCCGGCAGCCCATCCTCCATAGCTCACGAAAGCAATGGGTTTGCGAACCCACTCGCGATACACGGCGTCGAGCGCACTCTTCAGCACGGCCGGATAGCCGTGGTTGTACTCAGGCGTGATGACAACGAAGCCGTCCGCGAGGCCGATGATGTCCGCCCAGCGCTGTGCCATTTCGCCGTACTCGATTCTCATCGGAGGAAGCGAGTGGTCGTAGTACGGAAAGAGCCAATCGCGGAGGTCGACGAGCTGGAAGGTGAGGTCGGCACGCTCCGCGCTTCGTGCCAGGAACCACCGGGCGACGGTCTCGCCAAAGCGGTTGTCCCGCGTGCTGCCAAGGATGACCACGATGTGTGGCGGGTCCGGGGCTGTTGTCATCGACGCGGGACGATACCGGATCGCCCGCGCTGGACAGCCCGCGCTGGTCACTAAGATCGGGACGATGCCCGACAAGACGCTTCTCCCGCTTCGACTCGCGCGCTTGCGATCGCAGCATCTCACCGATTCGTCGCGACTCGATGCTGACGTCGCTACCGTGACTCGTTCCGTGTGCGTCATCCAGGCACAGTCGTTCGACGCTGCGCGTCATCAGATTCGTGTGCGCAGCGCCGGCCTCACCGCCGCCGCCGTGGATCGCGCGTTCGCGGAAGAGCGCTCGGTTGTGCGCACGTGGTTGATGCGCGGCACATGGCATCTCTGCGCACTGGAAGACGTACGCTGGCTCGTCAGCATCTTCGGTCCCGTCATCAACCAGCTTGGCGCGGCGCGCATGCGGAATCTCGGTCTCGACCCCGACACATGCGCGCGCGGAGTCACCGTGATCCGCAAGGCACTCGCCGGCGGACCGATGGCGCGGCGTGAGATCCGCACACGACTCGTCAGCGCGGGAGTGCTCGAGGAACCCGTGGGCCAGACGATGATGCATCTGATCTTTCATGCAGCCGCGCTCGGCGTCGTCTGCTCCGGTCCGCGCGTCGGTCGCGACGACAGCTTCGTGCTGCTGGACGACTGGGTGCCGAAGTCGACGGGACCGCGGGGTGAGGCCGCCCTCGCGGAGCTTGCCCGCCGGTACTTCTCTGCCTACGGTCCGGCGAGCGCGGCGGACTTCGCCGCGTGGTCGCATCTGAAGGTGGGGCTGATCCGCGACGCCATGATGGCCGTCGGCTCGGAGCTGGTCGAGTTCCCGGGGCCGGTCCGCGGCCTCTGGACGCTCGGGCCGATGACTGCGGATCACGAGATCGGGCGCCCCGAGGTCCGCCTCCTGGGCCACTTCGACACGTTCCTGCTGGGCTACAAACGTCGCGAGCACCACGGCGGTCCGGACGCGGAGAACTGGATCCACGATGGCGGTGGTGGCTGGATCCGCCCGGTGGTTTGCGTGGACGGCTTGTTCCTCGGCGGGTGGCAGATGGCGCAGACTGCACATGAGATCGAGGTCAAGGTCATGCCGTTCGATCGGATCGCCCGCAGCGCCGATCCGGCGATCGGCCGTGAGGTCGCATCGATCGGGCGTTTCCTGGAGCGGCCGGCACGGTGGTCGCGCGGCCCCTTGGTAGGCTTCAATCCCACGCCGACGTAGCTCAGTGGTAGAGCAATGGTTTCGTAAACCATTGGCCGGGAGTTCGAATCTCCCCGTCGGCTCCAATTTCGACTCATCCAGCGGGCGACATCACGTCGCTGTCCGCGTCGTACAGGTACTCGCAAACCCCAGACCCCGGTGCGCTGCCGTGAAGCCGGAACACGTGACCGCCGACCGCCTCAACCTTGTTGAGCCAGAGGATGTTGGCGGGATCGGCTCCGTGAGTGCGGAACTCGCCGGCAAGACGCAGCCGGCGAACACGGAAGCCGCAGCCACCAACCACGCACCATTCTTCGTCCGGGCTGATTGCGGCAGCGCTGGCCCCTCCGTACATATCGTCGAGGACCAGCCACGGAAGTCCATCTCCCTCCACGCAGACCATGCTGCCCATCTCTTCCCACGCGTAGAAGCGCGCGGACCGGGCGAGAACGCGTCCCACCTGATCTCCTTTGGAGAGCACCACCTCTCCGCCGTCCTCCGTTTGCACAAAGGTTCTCCCCGCCTCCGCGGCGGTCTCAGCGCCATCGCCGCGGAGTGACGCCGCAAGCTGACGCTCATCGGCGAAGGCAGCAGATTTCTCGGGGCGTACGGCCTTGCTCCGTTTCGCCTCGTCGATGATGTCGTAAGGCTCACCGATGGTATTGGTATCGGCGTCGTAGATCCATTCACGAATGGTCCATCCGTTGCCGAGTCCCCATGCGTGTCGACAGTGCGAAGCGATGTGCATCAAGTGCGCGCACGTCGGTGAAGAGGACAGCGTCTTCGAGGTCACCAGTCATCGGCTGGTGCAGCTGCCAGCGTTCATGAACGGGATGCCGCCAGTGCGATCGCACGTCGGTACCTGGGCGCAATTGAAACGCGAGAAACCCAAGACCGAACACGACGCACCACTGCTCGTCGTCACTGACCGCGGCACCCCGCGGGCTCTCCCACATCCGCGCAATGCAAGTCGACGTCAGGCCCTTCCCCTGCACATGCACCTCTTGCGCTGCCTCGGACCACACCACGTAATGCGGCGACCGAAGCATCACGAACCCGCGCGTCTCGCCCCTGACAACAACGTTCTCCACGATGGAGCCCGGTACGAGACCCGGCTTGCGTTCGAAGACGCGGACGTCCGCATCACCGTTTTTGGTTGCACCGCGCTTGCGAAAGTGCCCTGTCAGCATGGTCATGTCCCTTTGTGCTCGCCGAGAGTTCGGCGAGTGACATGCCGCTACGGACATTCGTCCCCTGGTGGCATCGTGAGCGGCACCGGGACGAAAGCGTGTCGTGGGACCTCATTAGGTTCACCCATGACTGCCGGTCCTGCCCGGCTGCAACTGTTCCGGCAGCATGCGCGCATTCGCGTCGTGCACGAGCATCACCACCGACCTGTGACAGGTGCCCGACGACACCGCGGCGTTGCGCATCGTCATCCGGGCGCTTCGATCAATCCCAGGGGCGACCTTCGATGAGCCAGCCGTACATCTCGACCGCACTCCGATCCGGATCGCCCATATGTCCTCCGGCCATGGCGCGGACCTGCGCGTCCGGCACGTTGCGCGCCAACCACTCGCCATGAGCCGCAGGAACGAGCACGTCTTCCGTGCCGTACCAGACGGCTGCCGGCACGTGAAGTGCCGCAAGGTCGAATCCCCATGGCTTGACGAATGCCAGTTCGTCGTCGACCCATCCCCACACACCGTTGCGCGTGATTTCAGCCACTTCCTCCTGGACGTTCGCCGCGAAGTCGTCTCTCGCCATCACAGCCTTGTCGGACTCGGGAAGGTCATAGCCATCGAGCAGGCTTTTCGGGTCAGCAGCCACGCGAGCGCGTACCTCCGCGTCCTCACGAACCAGTTCCGAATACAGCTTGCTTTCGCCTTCGAGTGCCCAGCCGAATTCCCTGACGTTCAAAGGGTCCATGCCATCGAACCAAGCCTCCTGGAGCGCATCGTACGGAGCACACCCGACGACGCAGAGGACACGAGTGATCCTTTCTCCGAGCAACGCCGCAACTGCGAGCGCGTGAGGGCCGCCTCCTGACCCACCACGTACGGCGAACCGTTCGAAGCCAAGTGCATCGGCGATAGCGGCCACGTCGGCCGCGCAACGAGCGACGCTGCGACCTGCATCCCTGTCCGACTGCCCATATCCGGGCCGGTCATAGGTGATCACGTGCGCGCCCGTCGAACGAATCAAATCCTGATTGGGATGGCGCGACAACCGGCAACCGGGAGTGCCGTGCAGTGCGAAGACTGGGCTACCGGAGAGGTCGCCCCACTCTGCGTACACGAGGGTGCGACCGTCGGCGGCATGGGTCGTTTGCGCACTTCGGTCGTGAAGATCGGGCTCCGTCATCGGTTACTCCTAGCGCGTTCGCGGTTGCACACATCTCAACTCGGCGCGACGCCGAGCCGGCTTCGACTTGTTGAGTTCTAGTTATTGCCCTGATGGCATTTCGTGAGGCAGAACTGCCAACTCGAGTTCGCGGAGTTGATCGGGATCCGCGATCAGATCCGCCTCGACAATCCGTCCGTCGCGAATCTTGAACACGCCAACGCCGAACAGCCGTCCGTTCGGCGCGAGCACAACGCCGACTCCACCGTTTATGAGTGCGAGCTGCGTGAAACGAGCGCCGCCTGACCAGGCGATGGCTCCGCGGGCAACCTGCGCAGCGCCACGCAGCACACGCGGCGGTCCGCCGCGGGCGGCAGTGCTATCGACTCGGAAGACGATGTCGGGATCGAGAACCGCGACCAGGGCTTCGAAGTTGCCACCCTGCGATGCGGCGAGAAACGCAGTCACCACCTCTCGTTGCCGCGTGAGGTCAGCTGGAGGCGCGGTCGCGGATCCGCGCACACGGCGCCGCGCTCGGCTTGCGAGCTGCCGAGCAGCAGCCGGCGAACGGTCGATCAGCGTTCCGATCTCGTCGAACGGCACGCCGAATGTGTCGTGCAACACGAACGCGAGTCGTTCGGCGGGAGTGAGTGTTTCGAGGACGACGAGCAGTGCGAGTCCCACTGAGTTGGCGAGGATGGCTTCGTGCTCGGGATCGCTCCCTTCCGTCTCCGAGGACGTGACCACGTGGAGCGGCAGCGGCTCCTCCCGGCGCGACTGTTTCGAGCGCAGCATGTTGAGGCAGATGCGCGCGACGACGGTGGTCAGCCAACCCCCGAGATTTTCGATCCCGGCGGCGCCGGAGCGGCTGAGCCTGAGCCACGACTCCTGCACCGCGTCGTCGGCCTCGCTCAGCGACCCGAGCATGCGGAACGCCACGGAGCGCAGATGTGGTCGCTCAGCCTCGAATTGCGCCGCCAGAAATTCGTCCTTGTCCATCAGTCACATTTCCTCATCGCGGGGTGTCAGAGCATTGACACGCGAAACCCGCCCGGTGTGACACGTGGTCGTCACACCGATGTGGGCGACGCCAAACGACGAATTGTGGAGACACGCCATGACATCTTCCATCCTCGTGACCGGAGGCACCGGGACGCTCGGCCGTCTCGTCGTCAAGCATCTCCGAGATGCCGGATCCGATGTCCGGGTGCTCACGCGTAAGACTCGTGACCCCGAGCCAGGCCTTGCCTTCATCGCCGGTGACCTGCTCACGGGCGCGGGCGTCGATGAGGCCGTCCAGGAGGTCAAGGCGATCGTCCACTGTGCCGGCAACTTCAAGGGTGACGCGGCGATGACGCAAACCCTCGTCGACGCGGCGCGCAGAGCCGGCAGGCCGCACCTGGTCTTCATCTCGGTTGTGGGCACCGATCGCATCCCGGTCGTCGGCGTCGGCCGTCTCACGTTCGCGTACTTCCGCGCCAAGCGCGAGGCCGAGGAGATCGTTTCAGCGTCCGGTCTGCCGTGGACCACGCTGCGCGCCACGCAGTTCTACGATCTCTTTCTCATCGTTGGAAAGGCAGTGGCAAAGCTGCCGGTAGCTCCGGTGGCCGCGAGATTTCGATTTCAGCCGGTCGATGCTGATGAAGTGGCGGCACAACTCGTGGCGCTCGCGCTCGGCCAGCCCGCCGGACTTGTTCCCGACCTGGGTGGTCCGCGCGTCTACCGCATGTCGGAACTCGTCCGCTCCTACCTTCGAGCCGTTCATCGACGCCGAGTGCTCCTGCCGCTGTGGATTCCCGGCAAGTCGGCTCGCGTGGTCCGAGCAGGCGGCAACCTGGTGGCACCGGTCGTGCCGGCAATGCCGGTCGGCCGGAATACCTGGGAGGAGTTCCTCGTCGCGCGGACGGGGTAGGCGCACCTGCCCCGTCCGACGATTCAGACCGGCGGCGGGACGGGCATCCACCCAGCCATTGGCGCGGGCGGTGCGGTCGGCTCCGGCGGCGCTTCGAAGCCACCCGGATCGAACCGGAACGGCGGGTATTCGTCGCGCATCAGCAGTGCATAGACGAGCACGCGGAACGCCCAGCGATTGAGTCCCATCACGACGGCGAAGATGCTTCGCGGATAAGGGTGTGCCGCGAGCAGCGCGATGGCGGCGAACAAGACCAGCACAGCGATGAGCCCCCAGAGGTGCACCACGATGCCGAGACCTCCGACGAGGGCGAACACGATGATGTACTGCGGTATCGCGAGCAGCCACCACTTGACGAGCACCAGGCCGCGCGACAGGTGCTCGGGATACGGGACATCGAGCGACGCAGGGTAGTCCGCGTCGGCGGCAAGCGTGAATGGCGGGTACTTGTCGGTGCCAAGTGCGCTGTAACCATAGAAGCCGACGCGCCAGCTCCAGCGCAGCACGCCGACATTGAAATCGAAGATCGCACGCGGGTATCGCCCGGTGATGAGGATTGCGAAGAAGGCGACCACCGTGAGCGCGAGCATCGCAACGCCGAGAAACCACAGCGCGATGTAGTGCGGGATCAGGAGCACCCACTTCACGAGCCACAACCACCGAGAGAGCGGCTCGTCGAGCCGCCCTTCGATGCGAAGCGGATAGCTCGGTGACGACGTGGGCATGGGCGGAGGGAGCGGCTCGCTCATGACTGCGTGCAGGCCCGGCCCTTGCGGGTGAACTTGGTCGCGATCGACTGATCGGAGCCCGCGACTGGCATCAGCAGCCAGCCGGCGATGTAGAGGGCGACCCCGGCTCCGCCGAAGACCGAGAGCACGGCGATCGAGATCCGGACAATTGTGACATCAACATCGAAGTAGCGGGCGATGCCGGAGGCGACCCCGGCGATCATCCGATCGTCGGTGGAACGGTGGAGGCTGCGGGGCGAGCGGTCGTCGCTGGTCGGGGGCGGAGGGGGTGTGTTCATGACCTCACCGTAGGGCCCGGCGATCCGCGAAACAATCCGTGGGATCCCCCATTCGACCCTGAGACGTCGAAAGCCGTTTCAGGGTGTTCCCCGATAGCGGGACTGGTGCGCGAGGCCCATCATGGCTTCATGGCCGAGCAGATCCGGACCAAGCGGCGCTGGCGCCGAGGTTCCTGGCGCCGCATCCCCGAGCAACGCGTCCTCGGCGGCGTGGCCGCGGGAATCTCCGCTCGGACGGGCATCGATGTCAACGTCGTGCGCACCGTCTTTGTCGTCGCGGCCTTTGCCGGCGGCTTCGGCGTCGCGTGCTATCTGGCGGCCTGGCTCCTGATCCCCGCATCCGGGGAAGTCTCGAGCATCGGCAGCCGTGCGCTGAGTGACCGGACGGGCATCACGCTCGCCGCCGGGGTGGCGTCGCTGGTCACGACGGTCTTCGTGCTCATGTCGCTGGTCGGGGCAGGATGGATCGGCTCGCTCGCCTGGTCGTTCGTGCTCAGCGTCATCGGCGTCGTGCTTATCGCGAGGAATGCGCCCCCCGCTGAGCAGGCAACGCTTCGACGCCTCGCCGACCCGCTGATCGGCTTCACGGGCGACACGACACGCTCTCGAACCGCGGTGCGAGCAGTGGTTGGGGCCGCGCTCCTGATCGCCGGTGTTGTGACACTGCTCGTCGGGCACACGAGCACGGCGTTGCTCCGCCCACTCGCCGGCGTGGCCCTCGTCATCGGCGCTGTGATCGTGGTGCTCGGCCCATGGTGGCTGCGTGTCGGCCGCGAACTGGTCGCCGAGCGACAGGCTCGCGTCCGCGCCGAGGAGCGAGCCGACATGGCATCGCGAGTGCACGATTCGGTGCTCCAGACCCTTGCCCTGATCCAGCGCCGCGCCGCCGACCCACAACAGGTCATCCAGCTTGCCCGCGCGCAGGAGCGCGAGCTCCGCGCCTGGCTGTTCGACGGGCACCCACCTGGTTCGCAGGCAGACGAGACGATGTTCGCCGCCGGCGTGCGGCGCATCCAGAGCGACGTTGAGGCGCAACACGGCGTCACCGTTGAGGTGGTGACCGTCGGGGACTGCCCGATCGACGAGGACCTGCAGGCACTCCTCGGCGCCGCCCGCGAGGCAACCGTGAATGCGGCGAAATGGGCCGGCGTCCAGGTCATCTCGATCTACGCGGAGGTGGAGCCGGAGGCGGTATCGCTGTACGTCCGAGACCGCGGTACCGGTTTCGATCCGGCGTCGGTGCCGGCTGATCGGAAGGGCCTCTCCGAACTCGATCCATGCTCGGATGGACCGCCGCGGTGGCAACGTGGAAGTGCGAACCGCGCCGGGAGCGGGAACCGAGGTCAGGCTCTCGATGCCTCGAGTGGCGGCCGCCCAGCCCGCTCGTGCGTGAGCGACCCAGCCAGCCATCCGCCGCGCGTCTTCATCGTCGACGACCACGGTCTTTTCCGATCGGGCGTCCGGTCGGAGCTCGGTACGCACGTCGAAGTCATTGGTGAGGCAGACGACGTCGAGCCCGCAATTGCCGGCATCGCGGCAAGCGAGCCGGACGTGGTGCTCCTCGATGTCCACCTCCCGGGCGGCGGTGGCCAGGCCGTCGTCGCCGCGCTCCGGACGACGCATCCTCAGGTCCGCTTTCTCGCGCTGTCCGCTTCGGACGCGCCGGAGGACGTCATCGCGGTGATTCGAGCGGGCGCGCGCGGTTACGTCACCAAGACCATCTCGGGCGCGGATCTGGTGGATGCCGTGTACCGAGTCGCAAACGGCGAGGCCGTGTTCTCATCGCGGCTCGCGGGGTTCGTGCTCGACGCCTTCGCGGCGCTGCCGGCCGCCGGCCAGCAGACACCCACCTTTGACCCGGAACTCGACCAGCTCACGCCGCGCGAGCGTGAGGTGCTCCGCTTGATCGCGCGCGGCTTCACGTACAAGGAGATCGCCCGCGAGCTGTTCATCTCCGCGAAGACCGTCGAGAAGTCACGTTTCATCGGTGCTCCGCAAGCTCCAGTTGTCCACGCGCCACCAACTCACGCGGTGGGCGACGGACCGCCGCCTGAACTGAGGGTTGTCGACCGCGTGCACCCGTCCTAAAGTCCGCGCGTAGGAGTTGGGTGTATGACGAGACTGAAATATTCCGCGTCCATGTCTCTCGACGGATTCGTCGCCGGCGTCGACCAGAGCCGCGAGAACCCGCTCGGCGTCAACGGCATGCTCCTGCACGAGTGGCTGCGCGAGCTCGCGGTCTGGCGCAAGGATGCCGGCATCGAGGGTGGTGTGACCAACGCCAGCTCAGCGGTCGTCGAGGCTGAGGACGTCAACCTCGGCGCGATCATCATGGGCCGGAACATGTTCGGCGGCGGCCCCGGTCCGTGGAGCGCGGACCCCTGGAACGGTTGGTGGGGCGACAATCCGCCGTTCCACCTGCCGGTCTTCGTGCTCACGCACCACGCTCGCGCTCGCCTCGACATGCAGGGCGGCACCTCATTCACGTTTGTCACTGATGGCTTGGAAGCTGCGCTCGACCTGGCAAAGGGAGCCGCGAACGGACAGGATGTCGCCGTCGCCGGGGGCGCGAGCGTGGCGAAGCAATACATCGCAGCGGGCTTGATCGACGATATCCAGATCCACCTCGTCCCGGTGTTTCTCGGTGCGGGCGTGCGACTGTTCGAGGATCCCGCGCTGGCCGACGTCAAGCTGACACAGGTCAGCGCGATCGAAGCTCCCGAGGTCACCCACATCACGTACCGCGTCGTGCGCTGAAGGGACGTTCGCCCTACAGCAACTGGTGCAGCGCGAACGCGACTCCGAGAACGACCACAACGCCCCGCAGTACCGCTGGGCGAAGCCTGCGAGCGAGCGCGACACCGATGAATCCACCGACGGCGCTCATGGGTACCATGACCAGGACGGCGAGCCAGGAGACCGGTCCGAAGAACGCGAAGTAGATCGCGGCGACAACATTGATAATCAGTGACAACACGCCTTTGAGCGCGTTGATACGCTGCAGGTCGTCACGGATGAATAGTCCGAGGATCGCAAGCATCATCACGCTGACGCCCGCTCCGAAGAACGCCCCGTACACGCCGCTGAGAAACTGCGCGACCACGAGCATCGGCGATCGGTGCTGTTCGCGCTCCGAGCGGTGCGTATCCATGCGAGCCGTGACCACCGGCTGGAGTACGAGCAGCGCGCAGGCCGCGAGAATCAACCACGGGACGATCACGGCGAACACATGGTTGGACGTGCGTGTCAGCAGGATCGCGCCGGCGACCGCGCCCGCGATGCTGATCGGCGCGAGAAAGCGGATGCGGTCGCGCTGCACGCTGAGCTCCGCACGATACGCAACGCTCCCGCCCGCATAACCCGGCAGCAGGCCGATCGTGTTCGTCACGTTCGCCGTGAGCGCTGGAAAACCAAGCAGGAGCAACGCCGGAAACGACAACAGCGTTCCTCCCCCCGCGACCGCGTTCACGGCACCGGCGACCAGGGCGGCGGCAGCCACCAGCAGCAACCGCCCGGCGTCGAGGTCGATCAGTGTTCGATCTGCTTGCGACGCGCCCGCTCTAACTCGACGAGGCGCATCCCTGGGCGCGGCTTGGGTATTTCGTTGCGATCAACGCCGCTCGGCGGCGTCGGTGCCGGCGGGGGCACCGTTTCGAAGTGCCGGCGGATAGCCGAGCCGCGCACGGAGAGGCCCTGGGCCATCGCGAGGCGGTCGTGAACCGTGAGCATCGTTGAGGTCCTCAAGCCAGCGGGGCTTTCAACGATAACACCTGCTCTGCGCGGGCGCCAGCCTCGCTGTTTCTGCCAACTCTGTCGCCAAGTAAGCGCCGACGCCGTGACGGTCGGCGCCGGCGGCCGCAGGGAGCCTGTGACCGCCTCGCCGCCTGGTCCGGTGACCTTCGCCTCCGAGAGGTTCGGATTCACTTGCTCGCTGAAGTACAGCAGCGGCCGTCGAGCGATCTCATAAGCTGCGCGGCGTGCTCGAGCGCACCCCCTCGTCATCCCGCGAGCGTGTGCCGCTCACGACGATCGCGTTCGAGTGGCTGCGTCTCGGCTGCATCGGCTTCGGGGGCCCACCGGCGCATATCGCTCTCCTGCGAAAGATGTGCGTCGAGCGCCACCACTGGCTCGACGCCGAGGAGTTCGAGGACGGGGTCGCGACGACGAGCCTGCTCCCAGGGCCGGCGTCGACGCAGCTCGCGATCTTCTGCGCCTGGCGCCTTCGCGGCGCGGCCGGCGCGATCGTCGGCGGGGTTGGCTTCATCGTCCCGGGGATGGTGCTCATCCTCGCCCTGTCGGCTGTCTTCCTGGCGGGGCATCCCCCCGACTGGATTCTCGGAGCAGCGCTCGGGGCTGGAGCTGCCGTCCCCGCAGTCGCCTTGCATGCTGCCTGGCGCCTGACGCCGGCCAGCTGGAACCGCGCCGGGAAAGGACGATCCCAGCAAGGCCGGTGGCTCGCGTACGCCACGGCCGGCGCGATCGCCGCCGCCACCGTCGGACCGTTCCTGGTCCTGGTGCTGCTCGCATGCGGTCTGGTCGAGGTCGCCATTCGCTGGGAGCGGTCCGAGCGCAACGAACCGAACTCGCTGCTTTCATTCCTGCCCGCGGCTGTGATTCACACGGCGACGGTCGGCGGCCTTGGCGCGCTCGCGTGGGTCGCGTTCAAGGTCGGCGCGCTCTCGTATGGGGGTGGGTTCGTGATCGTCCCGCTCATGCAACACGACGCGGTGAGCACGTACCACTGGATGACGGGCGCGCAATTTCTCGATGCGGTGGCCCTTGGGCAGATCACGCCCGGACCGGTGGTCCTGACGGTGGGCGCGGTCGGCTACGCCGCAGCGGGCATCGGTGGCGGCCTGCTCGCCGTACTCGTGGCATTCGCGCCGTCCTTTGTCTTCATCCTTGCCGGCGGTCCGCACTTCGACCGCATCCGCGCGAATGCCGCTATTCAGGCGTTCCTCGACGGGGCGGGGCCGGCAGTCATCGGAGCGATCGCCGGTTCGGCGGTCACGCTCGGGCTCGCGCTCGAGTTCACATGGCAGATCCCTCTCCTCGCTGCGGCGCTGGTGTGGCTCTTCGCCGTCCGCCGGGGGGTCGTTAGCGCACTGGTGCTGGCAGCGCTCATCGGACTGGTCGCGGCCCTGGCCGGGCTCCCCTCGTAACGAGGAAACCATTGACACGTCGCTGGGGGGTCGTTGCAGAATATCGGCCGTGGGACGGTCGAACGCGGACCATCGGATTCGTTGTGCACGCTGCGGCGCGGAGCGGCTTATTCCGCTCACGGTCCATTACGTGCAGCCGGAACACCGAATCGCCCAGCGCCTGCGGAGGCCAGTTCGCGCCGAGTTGAAGTGCGTTGCGTGTGGACACCGCCACCACGTCCCGCCACGAGTGCTGCTGACCATCTGAGGCGGCCGGGTCAGCGCGCGACGAGTTGCACCAGGCCGACGACGTTGCCGGCAGGGTCGCGCACCGTTGCGAGGAGGCGATCGGGACCGTCCGGAGTCGGATGCTCGAGCACTTCACCGCCATGCGTCCGCACCAGCTTCATGGTCTCGACCATGTTGTCGACGTGCAACCAGGGGAGCATGCCCGCATCACGCGACGGCGGTCGGTCGGTCACCCACTGACCGATGATCCCCGGGGCGTCGAATCCCGGATGCGGATGCTCGACGTGCCATCCGAAGACCCGCGCGTAGAACTCCGCAGATCGCTGCACATTGCGTGCGGGAATCTGCAGATAGGAGATCTGTCCCTGCACCGGTCTCAGCGACTGGTTGAACGCCTCCTCGTCATCGACGGCCATCCGCTCAATGATGCCATCGCTCGGCGGTCCGGCCTTGTGCGGTCGGCCGGCCGCGCTTGGTTCCGTGCAACCCCGTGACGAGTCACGTAGCGGTTGGTGGCGCGAGACGGTCCAGTGCGTCGGTGAGCGGCAACGCGATCCATCCCTCCGTGCGGGCGGTGTGCGACGTCGCGTCATACGACTCGTCGCATAGTCCCGCGTCCTTCGCTTTTGCCACCAGCGCGGCGATGAGCGCGTCGAGCTCGTGGTCGTTTTCCTCTAAACGCCCCCAGTCCTCATCGCGCGACACGCTGAGCCATGGTGTGAGCGCGCGAAGTCGATGCACGAGGTCGTGGCGGGCCTCGCGACGATCGGGCTGCGCGCCTTTGTATCGCCGATATGGAAGGCCCCAGACGAAGAGGGCCGCAGCGGGATAGACCTCAATCACCTTGCCGTTGCCGCTTCGGTCCATCGGACCGAGCACGCGTGCCATCCGCATCGCCGGAATCGCGATGAGATTCGAGGAGACGCTCATGGGATGGCAGCGAGCGCGCGGCTCACCCGGGCGCCGCGCCCGAAGAGTCAGCCAGCGATCGGTCTCGCGGAGCCGGAGCGACGTCATTGCCTCAGGGGAGCCATCGGCCGGCCAGGCCTCGCCTCGATGGTGCCGCGCGACCGCCTCGACGAACGCCGACGGCCAGCCGAGCGGAATGTCCACACCCACCCGATCGGCCGATTCGACGCAGCGCCGAATCTCGAGGTCGGACGCGCCGGGCGAGCCGAGCGGCTGGATCTCGGCGCGCCCACCCTCCCAGCGGATCGAGCAGATTGCCGTTCGCGCATCCTGGCTCGCCACGTCGATCCCCACGCTCAACACGTCGCAATCACCGTACTCCGGTCAGAATGAACCCGTGGCATCGGAGAAGTTCACCGTGCAGCAGGGCAGCGCCAGCCTCGCTGCCGAGCGCTGGCCGGGCGCCGGTCAACCCGCGGTCCTCCTCCATTCGGGCGTCACCGACCGCCGCTCCTGGCGCGGCGTTGCCGAAGCCCTCCAACCGAACGTCGGCGTGGTGGCCTACGACATGCGTGGATACGGAGAGACGTCAGGGGTCACGTACGGCTTCTCGCACCTCGACGATCTGAATGCGGTGATCGACCACGTGGCGACGGGACCCGTCTGGCTGGTTGGCAGCTCGATGGGCGGCGAGATCGCCATCGACGCGGCGCTCGCGTCTCCGGAACGGGTTGCCGGCCTGGTGCTCCTCGCACCGGCGGTGAGCGGCGCCCCGGAACCGAGCACCTTCGATGCCGATACAGACCGCCTTGTCCGCCTCTGGGAGGACGCGCAGACCTCCGGCGAGCTCGACGAGATCAACCGGGTCGAGATGTGGCTCTGGCTCGACGGGCCGCGGGGCCCGGAAGGACGTGTCTCCGGACCGGCTCGGGAACTCGCGCTCGCCATGAATGCCATCGCGCTCAAGAACGAGATCCCCGAGGAATCCGGGAAGAGTGGCTTGGCGGCGTGGTCGCGTCTCGAGGAGATCAGCGTGCCGGTGACTGTCGCCTGCGGAGACCTCGATCTCCCGTTCGTCATAGCGCGGGCCAAGGAGCTTGCCGACTGGCTTCCGCAGTCGCGATATCACGTCTTCGAGGGGATGGCGCACCTCCCCTATCTCGAGCAGCCGGCCGCCGTTGCCGAGCTGATCAGGTCCTCGATCGGCTGAGGGTCCGGCGTCACGAGCCTGGGGTGATCGTCACGTAGGTCGTGATCGCGATCCCCGACTGAGTGGTGGCGATGATGTCGAACCGTGTCGGACCTGCGGGGACGGTGGCGTCCGAGACGAAATGCCCTATGGGGTCGAGGCGACGACTGACCAGGATTGTGGGCGTACCACCCGCCACGGTCATCCCGAACGTCGCCGACGCGATCTGGATCTCGCTCGTCTCATTGGCATTCGTGAAGAACGTGACGTGAAATTCGTCGGCTCCGGGTTTGTCGGGATCGAGGTACACCTGGGCAAGCCAGCCGTTCTGCAGCTGGATGGAGTACAGCGTCGGCAACCCGCTGAAGCGGGTCGCGGTCACGTACGGCGCAGGCGTGATCGTCGTCAACTGGAGGTGCACCTCAGTCGAGTTGGTGGCGTTCTCGATGATGGCCGCGACCTCCCAGATCCCGGCGACTGAGAGGTTTGCGCCGCGCGCGGCGAAGGTCCCGTCGGACTGACGCTTGAGTGTCAGCGTGGACTGGCCGAGCTGGGGACGCAGTGGCTGCGTGAACTCGAGCTCGACAGAGCTCGCGCGCACGATCGCTGCCGGTGTCGTAGTCGCTGACGCGAAGGTCGAAGTTGTTGAAACCGGCGGTGCCTGGCGACACGGTGAGGCGCACCTTGACGGTGGTCGCGAAATCGCTCCCCGTCACGACCAGCTGACTTGCCCTCGCAACCGTTGTGGACGTCGCAGACGCGAGCGGCGGCGCCACGTTGACCAGCGCTGCCGCGACGAGCACCACAGCAGCACCGATCACCACCTCGGTGGAGCCCACTCTCCGCAGTCCCCGCAGCACAACGTTTGCCTTCGGAACGTTGCCGAAACGATTGATGGCGCCAAGGCCCGCAAGCACGACGAACAATGCGACTTTCACGAGGACGAGCACGCCGAACGACGTGCTGAAGAGCTGTCCGATCGAACCGATCTCAATGACGGCGCGAAATGTGCCGGTCAGCGCAACCAACACGATCGCGATGCCTGCCGTCGTCGAGAACCTGCGGACCGCCGCGCCTTTCAGCTCGGAGGGTTCCCCGCGCAGCGCAAGGAGCAGCATCAGCAGGCCCCCGATCCACACGGCGCTCGCGACGATATGCACCCACTGGATCAGCAGGTTGGCCACGATCGGCGGTTGCGCTCCGGCATGGCTCGAAGCGACATCGACCCACATCGAGGCGGTTGCAGCGATTCCGGCGGCGGCAACTCCCGCCTTCCGCATGCGGGCGGGGAGGCGCCAGGCGACGCCGACCGCGAGCCCGGTCACAACGATCGCCACGATTCGCTCGATCGCCGTCGTGCCCAGCGATGTGGCGAGGAGCGCACTCAGGCTGATATTGGCCGCCTCGCGCTGCGCTTCGATGATGCCGGCCACGCCCAGGGCACCGATGACCCATGCCCCGGTGAGCATCCGGCCCGTGAACTTCGGGCGGTCACGCAAGGCAACAAGGCATGTTGCAGCGATGCCCACGATCCCCATCACGCCGATAAAGAACAGCCATCGCGCGGCGACAGCGAGGATCGACGGCGGCGGCGAGACGACTGCTTTCGCAGCGTGCGCGTTGGCGCTCGCCGCTGACTCACCGACGCCAAAAGCGTAGGCGCCGGTCGCGAGGTGCCCATCGGTCTCAGACACCGTTTTCCACGTGACCGTGTACACCCCGTTGCCGATGGGCTTCAGTGGCACCTCGAGCTCGAGTGGTTTGCCGGGGACGGGGATGGTCGGGCCGGCATCCACGCTTGTTCCGGAGCTATTGACGACGGTGATGCTCGACAACTTCGGGTCGGGCGGTTCTCCAAACGTGATCTCGACGATCTTGGGGGCGGTCTGCACCTCGGATCCTTCGGCCGGGATCGCACTCTGAGGCAGCGCATGGGCGGCCACGGTCAAGGGCAGCCCGACGGCTGCCCCGACCGCAACCATCACGCCGACGGCCCAGACGTGACGTACGCGCATGATCTACGTGCTCCGGCGACGCAACCCGACGGCGAGGTTGAGCGCACTGAGGATCACCGCGACGATGATCGCGACGATCGCGAGCGTGTCGGCGCTCGACGCGCTGTTCTTCGCGTCGCTCGCGTTTGTCGCGGCAGCCTGAGCGCTCGAAAGAGCGCTCGCCGCACGCTGATTCACGGCGTCCACCTTGGTCGAAAGCGCAGCTGTTGCAGGCACCGCGACGGGAAACTCGACGGAGCTGGCATCGGCGATGGAATCGAAGGTTGTCGGCCCGGACTTCACCGTTTGATCGATCGGCGTGCCATTGATCGAGCCGAAGATGTGGAAGGTGTAGGTTCCGACAACGGTCGGGATCATCGGGTAGTCGTACTCGTCGAGCCTGCCGTTGCCGGTGTCGCCGTCGTATGCCGGAGCCGGGCAGTAGGGGCTGCTCGTTGTTGTGCCGACCGTGACGGTCACCTGGAAGTCGGGATGCGTGCAGTCGGCGTTGAGCGTGCTGACGGGCGTGCCCTTGGGGTTGTCGGCCGTCGCGATGTCGATGAACACCTGAATCGCGTTCTGCTCCCCCACATACGTATCGGTTCCGAACGCCGGTTCGTTCTGCCACCCGATCGCAATCCGGTACTCGCCCGCAGTGAAGACGTAGTGCGCTGAAGCGACGGCCAAGGACGTCGCAAGAGCGATGAGCATGCCCGCGACAACCGCGGACACGCGAAGGCTGATTTTCGCCACCCTGAATCTCCTCAGTTCATGAACGATCGAAGGTGAGCCGAAGCTCACGAACACCGGTCAGAAGTCGGGGAGCAGCGGTGGTGGTCTCCTCCACAGATGGCGTCCAGCGCGTTCGAGCGGCGAGACGGCTCGGACGCCGGGTTGAGCAAATTCTGGAGCGATGGCTCGAAGCCGCCGGGCCATGGCCCGGAGCAGCGCTTCAACGCGCTCGACCGCTACCTCACGCCGGTGCAGCACCACCTGGCAGATGCGAACCACGCAGGCGAGCAGGAGCGACACGTAGAGGTGGACGAGGGGCGCGGCCCAATGGATCCCGGTGAGAGCGCCGAGGCCGGGGGCAGGGCGAGAGCTCGCAAGCGCCTCGACGTTCTCCTGGAGGAGATACAGCACCATCTGCGCCGCCGCCAGGGGTAGCCAGATGGCCATGAGCCGGGTGCCCGGTGTCGAACGACGCTCCAGCGCGATGGACACCTGATCCCCGCGCCCACGCCAGATCCAGCGCATCCCCTTGGCGGCGCGGTCCAGGCGCTCATTCAGCGCTGTCCACGCGCGCGCCAGACGCAGAGCGAAAATGGCACTGAGCACCAACAGCACGCCGGCCACTGGAAGCATGTACGCGTGAACGGGGTTCGTCATCGACGCCACCACGCCGGCCGGCCCCCAGACGCGAAGGTACTCGAGCGTGTGTCCGATGAACACGCCGACGAACGCCAGGAGGACTCCGCCTGACGCGGCAAACCTCGCCTGCCGCTTCGGTATCACGCGTGGAGCATACGTGCCACTACGTCAAGGTCACAAGGAGCGTTCCTGCGCGCCATAATTGCCGCGACGCCGTCGCTGATCGGCGGCTTGGGCGGGCGGAGTTTCAGCGGCCGTAATTGTCAGCGAGGTTGACGGATGGAGTCCCCGAAAGGCCTCGGAGCGTTTACTCGATCCAAGCGCGGACAGGCGCTGCTCGTCATCGTCGCGCTCGCCGCGAGCGTCGCAGTCGGGGTCTTCATGTCGCTGGCGACGCGCCCGCATACCACCGCCGCCGCCGCTCAGGTGGACATCTCCCCCTCCGCCAACGTCATCGGCGCGCCGCTGACCCGGCAGACCACGCCGCCGCTCACCGGGCTGGTCGATCAGAACGGCCAGCAGATCTCGCTCGCTGATGAGAAGGGGCACGTCGTCCTTCTGGCATTCATGGATCCCCTCTGCGTCAATCTCTGTCCGATTCTCGGCCGCGACATCGTTGCTGTGGAGCAGGCGTTGCCCAAAACGGTCAAACCCGTCCTGCTGATCGTCTCTGTCATGCCAGATCGCACCGCGGCCAATGTCGCGACGTTCATCAAGACGAATCTCACGACCCAGTGGGACCCTGGATGGCACTGGCTCCTCGGACCCGACGCATCCCTCGAGATCACCTGGCTGAAGTGGGGCGAGCCCCTCGAGCCGCCCAAGACGAACTACCTCGATGTCATCGACCCGCAGGGGTATCTCCGGGTCGTCTACCCGGCGCCTCTCTTCGTCAGTGACGTGGTGCACGCAGTCACCACAGTTGCAAACGAGTAGTAGTTCCGCTCCCACGTACAGCAATCGCAAGGCCGGGTTGAAGAGAAGGCCGCTTTTGCGCTAAGGTCGCGGCCCGTGCCGACATACAAGATGGGCCAGGCCGCAGAACTGCTCGGTGTGAGCGTCGACACCGTTCGTCGCTGGGCCGACGCGGGCCGCATCCAGACGATGCGCACCGACGGCGGGCACCGGCTCATCGACGGCGCAGGGCTTGCGCGCTTTGCGGTGGAGCTGGCAAGCAACCACCCCACGATGCCGGTCACCGAATCCGCGCGGAATCACTTCCTCGGACTCGTCACGGACGTGAACACGGACGGTGTGATGGCCCACGTCAAGCTCCAGGCTGGGCCGTTCCGCATCAGCTCATTGATCAGTAGTGAGGCGGTGGCTGAGCTTGGGTTGGAGCCCGGAATGCTCGCCGTCGCGTCCGTGAAAGCCACAAACGTCGTCATCGAATTGCCGCCACCCCAGTAGATGCACGTGAGGAAGTCATGAAGCTGCGCCTTCGCCCGGTCTTGACCACAGCAAGCGTTGCGCTCGTGCTCGCCGCGTGTGGGCAGGCGAGTGTGAATGTGACGAACCCCGCTTCGACGCCGAACCCGCTGAGCGGCAACCTGACGGTGTTTGCCGCCTCGTCGCTGACCAACGCATTCAACACCGCGGAGAAGGGCCTCGAGATCGACAGCCCCGGATTCAAGGGGACGTATTCGTTCGCCGGGTCGCAGGACCTCGTGACTCAACTCCTGAACGGCGCGCCGGCGGATGTCATCGCCACGGCGAACACCGACACGATGGCGCAGCTCGTGGCGAAGGGATTGGTCGAGACACCGGTGGCGTTCTGCCAGAACAAGCTCGAGATCGCAGTCGCGCCAGGCAACCCACTGGGCATCAAGTCACTCGCCGACCTCAACAATCCAGGCGTCAAGCTGGTGATCGGCGATCCGAGCGTCCCGGTTGGTGAGTACGTGACCGACATCGAGGCGTCGGACTCGATCCACTTCACGCCCGTGTCGCTGCAGCTGAGCGATGCCGCAGTGCTCGAGCAGCTCGAGTCAGGCGATGCGAACGCTGCTCTCGTCTTCGTGACGGACATCGCCGGCGCCGGCGGCAAGGTGACCGGCGTCCCGATTCCGAACGCGCAGAACAAGATCGGGACATATGAGATCGCGGCACTCAAGGCGAGCTCCAACCTGACGGCAGCGGAGGCATTCGTGACATCGGCTGTTTCCGGCGCCATCCAGGAGGAGTTGCTCTCGGCCGGATTCCTGCCGCCGCCCGCCTCGTGACCGGGGGCGTCAGCCGACGCCCGCTGATCGGCCTCGTCATCCCGGCGGCGGTCGCCGTCCTCTTTATCGCGCTTCCGCTGATCGGCCTGCTCGCGCACGTCGACTGGAGCACGTTACCGGCGCAGCTCGTCTCCGCAGACGTGCTCACCGCCCTGCGGTTGTCGCTCGAGTGTTCGTTGATCGCGGTCGCGATCTCGCTCGTGATCGGGGTGCCACTGGCGTATCTGCTGGCGCGCACCGCGATCCCGGGGCGCCGCGTCATTCGTGGTCTCGTCACGCTCCCACTCGTGTTGCCTCCAGTCGTTGGCGGCATTGCGCTGCAAACCGCGTTCGGCACGACGACGCCGATCGGCACAGTGCTCCACAACCTCTTCGGGATCGTGCTGCCGTTCAGCACCGCCGGCGCGGCGATGGCGGAGGCGTTCGTGGGATTCCCCTTCCTCGTCATCACGGTGGAGGCGGGCCTTCGATCGCGCGACGACCACTACGAGGAGGTGGCCGCGACACTCGGAGCGCGCCCGTGGCGGCGGTTCTGGCGAGTCACACTGCCGCTTGCGGCGCCTTCGATAGCAGCCGGCGCGGCGCTGTGCTGGGCACGCGCGCTCGGCGAGTTCGGCGCCACAATCACGTTCGCCGGAAGTTTCCCGGGGACAACCGAGACGCTGCCGATCGCCGCGTACAGCTCCTTTGAGGGGTCGGGGCAGATCGGTGAAGCGATCACCCTCTCGCTGCTGCTGCTTGCGATTTCGGTTCTCGTCCTGGTGGTGCTGCGCGACCGCTGGCTGGGTGCGCTGCGGTGACTCTCAACGCGCGCGTCCGCACGACGCTCGGAACGCTCACCCTCGATTGCGAGGTCTCCGTCGAGTCGAATATCACTGTTGCCGTGCTCGGGCCGAACGGCGCCGGCAAGACCACGCTGCTTCGGATCGTGGCAGGGCTGGTTCCTCTTGATAAGGGACACATCGATGTCAACGGAGCAGTTTTCGCGGACACGGCAACGCGCACGTGGCTGACGCCTGAGGCTCGAAAGGTCGGATTCGTCTTCCAGGACCACGGGCTTTTCCCGCATCTCAGCGTGCTCGACAACGTGGCGTTCGGACTGCGCGCGAGAGGAGTCGATCCACGGACGGCACATGCCAAAGCGAGCGACTGGCTCGACCGCGTCGGCCTGGCGAAATACGCATCGAGCCGGCCTTCGGCGCTGAGTGGCGGCCAGTCTCAGCGGGCAGCGCTCGCTCGCGTGCTCGTCACTGATCCCCAGGCGCTATTACTCGACGAGCCGCTCGCGGCTGTCGACGCGTCCGCGCGGCTCGAGCTTCGCCGCACGCTTCGCGAACATCTCTCGACATTTACCGGCGTGCGTTTGATCGTGACCCACGATCCACTGGAAGCGGCCTCGCTGGCCGATCGCGTGATCGTGCTGGAAGACGGTCACGTCACCCAGGAGGGAGCGTTCGCCGAGGTCTCCGCTCGACCACGGTCTCCGTGGATCGCTCGCATGGTCGGGCTCAACCTGCTACGCGGCGCCGTCTCCAACGACGCGATGGTGCTCGACGGCGGGACCACCCTGACCGTCGCCGCAGACGTATACGGCCCGGCGCTCGCAACCATCCAGCCGCGCGCGGTCGCGCTGTATCGGACCGCTCCGGAGGGGAGTCCGCGCAACGTGCTGCGATGCGCAGTCGACGGAATTGACCCGGAAGGAGATCGCTGGCGGATCCGCCTCACCGGACCATTTCCGTTGGTTGCGGAGGTGACACCGGCTGCAGCATCGGATCTGCGCCTTGCGGAGGGCGGCGAGGTCTTCGCGGTGGTCAAAGCGACCGAGATCGACGTCTACTCGCTCTAAATGCCGTGAGGCCGGGCGTCGATCGCTTGACCTGTGGTCCGCGAACTCGTCACCCTGAAGCTATGAATGCACCGGCCGGCGCAGCGCACCCAGCGTCGGTCGACGCTGTTGTCGAGATGCTCGGAGCCCAGGACTACCTCTGTGACCGGCGACTTGCGACGGCGATCCTCGTTGCGATGCGCATCAACAAGCCGCTCTTCCTCGAAGGCGAGGCGGGTGTCGGCAAGACCGAGGCGGCTCGCGCGCTTGCCGCTGCCCTCGGCGCGCGCCTCATCAGGCTGCAGTGCTACGAGGGCATCGACCTTGCCCACGCCGCATACGAGTGGAACTACGCCCGCCAGCTCCTGCACATCCGCCTTGTCGGGGAGCGCGAGGATCGCGTCCGCACCGAGCAGGATGTCTTTGGACCGGACTTTCTGCTGCGACGTCCGCTCCTCGACGCGATCGACAACCATGATCCAGTTCCACCGGTCCTGCTCATCGACGAGATCGACCGGTCCGACGAGGAATTCGAGGCGTTTCTGCTCGAGATCCTCGCGGATTTCGCGATCAGCATTCCGGAGATGGGCACCATTCGCGCCGAGCACCCGCCGCTCGTGATCCTCACGGGAAACCGCACGCGGGAAGTCCATGACGCGCTCAAGCGGCGCTGCCTGTATCACTGGATCGACTATCCCGACCTCGAGCGTGAGGTCGCGATTGTGCGCGTGCGAGCCCCCGAGGTGTCCGAGCGACTCGGACGCCAGGTTGCGGAGGTCACGCAGCGGCTCCGCGGCCTCGACCTCTACAAAGTGCCAGGAGTGGCGGAAACAGTCGACTGGGCGCGGGCACTCGCAGCCCTCGGTCACACAGAGGCGACTCCCGCGGCACTCCGCGAGACCATGGGTGCGGCGGTCAAGCACCAGGAGGATCTCGAGCGCAGCGAGGAGGCGATCGCCTTTCCAGCGGGCCGGTGATCGGCAACGCTCCGGGCCCTGTCGAGAGCGTGACGCTCTTTTCGCGTCTGCTTCGCGACTCCGGGTTGACCACGAGCCCTGAGCGGGTCCGCGACGCGTGTGAGGCACTGCTCGCCGTCGATCTGGAACGTCCGGACGAAGTCCGCTACGCGCTGCGGGCGGTGTTCGTCACCCGGCGTGAGGAAGGACCGGTGTTCGACGCCGCGTTCGATCTCTTCTTCTCGCGGCCTGGAGGGGAAGGCAAGCCCGGGTCGATCCCCGGACGCAGCCGTCCGCTCGCGCTCGATCCCAAGCAGGCGCTCGCCTGGATGAACGCGCTTGGTCTCTCGTCGCCGGGTGTCGCCCGGGAAGTGGAAGGCCCCCCGGCGTCCAGCGCCGGATACAGCGCCGAGGAGTTGCTGCGTCAGCGCGACTTCCGCGAGATGAACTGGGATGAACTGGCGGCCGTGCGCCGCCTCTTGCGCCAGTCTCCATGGCGCGTTGCCGAGCGGCGGACGCGGCGGCTGCGCGCCGACCGTCGGGGCACCGTTGAGCTGCGTCGCACGATGCGGGCCGCCGCGCGCCAGGGCGGTGACGCGCAACGCCTCGCGCGTGCGAAGAGCAGGACAAAGCGCCGTCCGATCGTGGTGCTCTGCGACGTCAGCGGTTCCATGGATCGATACTCGCGCTCCCTCCTGGTGTTTGCCCACGCCATCGGCAGACGCGAGCGCGTGGACACCTTCGCGTTTTCGACACACCTGACCAGAATCACTCACTTGCTGCGCCACGGCGACATCGATGCGGCGCTGGACCATGTCGCGAACCAGGTGCACGACATCGGCGGTGGGACCCGCATCGCCGATGCGCTGCACGCGTTTCAGCGCGACCATGCGCGCCGAGTCCTCGGACACGGGGCGGTCGTCCTCATCATCAGCGATGGGTGGGATCGCGGTGACCCCGAGCAACTCGGGCGCGAGATGGCCCGGCTGCGCCGGAGCTGCTACCGGTTGATCTGGCTCAACCCGCTGCTTGGAAGCTCCGCGTACCAACCCGAGACCCGCGGCATGGCCGCAGCTCTCCCCCACTGCGACGATTTCCTGAGCGCGCACAACGTCGTGGCGCTCGACGCGCTTGGGAAGCTGCTCGCGCAGCTACCGCGTCGCGTCAGTCGGTCGACGCGCGGCGGCGGCGCCGGGCCCGCCGGAAGCGCCGCAGCAAGAGAAGGCTGAAGAAACCCGCAAGTCCGATCGCGACCGTCTGCGGGCGCACCTTCAGGCGGCTGAGACGTTCCTTGGCAACGGCCTTGCCCAGCGCTACTGCGTCGAGCGCCGCAGGCTGCGATGCCTGGGTTGGCGGCATCGATATCGGTGGGGTTGCGCTGGATCCGTTGGCGGCCGGGACAGCATCTGTCGCCGTCGAACCAGCATCGCCGGCCGGCGACGCGGATGGCGGCGGTGCCTCGAGCGTCGACTGGATGCATTCGGCAGCCTGTCCGACGAGATGACGTGAAACGTCTTCCATAATCCCGCGGCCGAACTGCGCCACGCGTCCCACGACGGTGAAATCGGTGGTCAGCGTGACGGTCGAGCCGTCGCCCTCGGCTGCGACCGCCATGACGGTGGTCGCCTGCGCCGTTCCCGAGCCGGTCGTTTCGCGTCCCTCAGCTTCGAGGGTCGCGGTCCGAAGTCTCGGCGTCGCGCGACGTGATGCGAGCCGTGCCGTTGTAGCTGACCGTGACAGGGCCGACCTTGATCCGCACCTTGCCTTTGAAGGTGTTCGGGTCGACCACTTCGGACAGCTCGGCACCGGGGACGCAACGCACGACGTTGTTCACGTCGAGCAGGAACTCGTACACACGCTCAGGCGCCGCCTTGACGGCGAAGGAATTCTCGATTTGCATTCCACGAATTGTGCACTGCCCGGCAATGCCGGCGGCTTGTGGCATTCGGCCGCGGAAGCGGATACTCAGCACATGCGAGACCTGTTGCCCACGCTGAACGAATGGAGCGAGAACGACCCGCTGGTTGCAATCGCGACCGTCGTCGGCACGTCGGGTTCCACGCCGCGTCCGATGGGCGCCCGTCTGCTCGTCAGCCGCGATGGCCGCATGGCCGGCTCGGTGAGCGGTGGCTGCCTCGAATCCGCCGTCGTGCTCGAGGCGCAGGCGACAATCGCCGGCGACGCTCCGCCGCGCCTTCTCCACTACGGCATCAGCGACGAGATGGGATGGGCCGTCGGGCTCTCGTGTGGTGGCGAGGTCGATATCTTTGTCGAGACGCTCGAGGGTGACGGCTCGGATCCCGTGATCGAGGAGGTCCGGCGCGCGATCGAGACGTCGCGACCGGTTGCTCTGCTGACCGCTCTGGACGGAGATACTGCCGGCCACCGGGCAGCCGCCACCGCGGACGGCGGGCTCGTCGGCAGCCTCGGCGGTGCCGCAACCCTTGCGGAGGCGGTCGCCGCCGCACGTCCGCGAATCGCCTCCGGGCTGCCCGGTGTCGAGGAGATCGCCGGAATGCGCGTGTTCATCGACCCGATCGTCCCCTCGCCGCAACTCGTGGTCATCGGCGCGGTGCACATCGCCGTCGCCCTGACGACGATGGGGCGCGCAGCCGGGTTCACGGTGTCCGTGATCGACCCGCGAGCCGCGTTCAACAACGCCGAGCGCATTCCAGATGCCGACCGCCTCGTCACCGCCTGGCCGGACGAGGCGTTGCCCGGATTCGATCTCGGCCCGCGTGACGCTGCTGTCTGTCTTGCCCACGACCCGAAATTCGAGGACCCAGCGCTCACCGCGTTGCTGCGTACCGACACCGGTTACATCGGAGCGATCGGCAGTCGCGGGACCCACGCGAAGCGCGTTGGCCGGCTTCGCGAAGCGGGCTTCGGCGATGCCGACATCGCGCGCATCCACAGCCCGGTCGGGTTGAACCTCGGTGCTGCGACCCCGGAGGAGATCGCCATCGCGATCCTTGCCGAGATAGTCGCGGTGCGCCGCGGCCGGAACGCGGGGTCGTTGTCAGCGGTCCCTGCCGCGCCGGTCGGGTGAATCTGGAGGTCCTTCCCGGCACCACGGTCGATGGCCCGACGACGCGGTGGGCCGGCGCCGTGCTCTGCCGAGACGTCCTCGACGACAGCGGGCATCCGGTCCTCACCAAGGGCACGATGCTCGGCCCGGAACATGAGGATGTGCTCCGCACCGCCCATCCCCGTGAACTGCACCTGCTCAGGCTCGACGAGGGCGATGTGGGTGAGGACGCCGCGGCCATTCGCATCGCGGCCGCAGTGGCCGGACCGGGCACGGCAGCCCGGCCGCCCGTCGAGTCGCAGGTGCGGGTGGTGGCGGCATGGCGCGGTATGGTCGCCGTCGACGTCAGCGCCCTCGCGGCGGTCAACGCCGTCGACGGGGTGACGGTCTTCACCGTCCCCGACGGCCTCCACGTGGATGCAGGGAGAACGTTGGCCGGCGTGAAGATCACGGCGCTCGCGATCGACGAACCGTCGCTCGCCGCGGCGGTCCGCGCTGCCGGATCGGGATCGGGAGCCGGAATCCTGAGCGTCCGGCCGTTCCTGCCGCTCCGGATCGCGGCGATCGTGCGGCAGCAACTCACCGACGACGCCCGCGCGCGCTTCGAACGGTCGCTGGGCATGCGCAGCACATGGTTCGGAGGCACCATCGAACCGGTCCGCTATGTCGAGGACGACCCCGAGCAGGTGAGGCACGCGCTCATCGACGCAGCCGCGACGGCCAACCTCGTCCTTGCAGTCGGCGTCGCGTCCGTCGATCCACTGGATGTGACGTGGCAAAGCCTGCTCGCTGCCGGCGCGACGTCAATCCGGCGCGGCCTGCCGATGCATCCGGGGAGCAGCTACTGGATCGCCGAGCTCGGCGGGCGGCCGGTCATCGGGGTGGCGTCCTGCGGGATGTTCTCGCGACGGAGCGCACTCGACCTGCTCATCGCGCGTCTCCACGCCGGCCTGTCCCTCGACCCGGCGTATCTCGCATCGCTCGGGCATGGCGGCCTGCTCGGCAGGGAGGCCGCCTGGCGGATTCCACCCTACGAGGCAGCGCTCGGCGACGATCCCGACGAGGACTGAGCCGCGACCCGCCGTCCCCGGAAGTCATGGGCCACACGTCCGTCTTTGACGACGAGGCGGATGTTGGCCGGATCGGCGAGGCGATCGATGTCCGCGAGGGGATCGCCGCGGACGGCGACGACATCAGCCAGCATGCCCGGCGAGAGGGCGCCGAGGTCCGGCCGCCGGATCAGTTCCGCGGGCACTGTCGTCGACGCCACGATCGCCTGCATCGGGGTCATCCCGCAGCGGACCATCAAGCCGAGTTCGCGAAGGTTCTTGCCGTGCGGGCCAACTGCGGCGTCGGTCCCCATCGCGACCTTCACGCCCGAGGCGATTGCCGCGGAGACGGCTGCCTGGTGGAGGCCGCGGATGCGCTCGGCTTTCGCGATCATCTCCGGCGGCAGTCCGCCTTCGGCGCGAGCGCCGTCAATGACGTCGCCGGGGGCGACCAGGGTCGGCACGAGGTACGCGCCCTTCTCCTTCATGAGCGCGATGCCCTCCTCGTCGAGGAGGCAGCCGTGCTCGATGCTGGTGACACCCGCGATCAGCGCATTGCGAATGCCCGCCGGGGACATCGCGTGCGCCATGACGCGCTTGCCCACAACCGCGGCCTCCTCCACCGCCACCCGGATCTCTTCGACCGAGAACTGCGCGTGGTCGGGGAGATCGCCTGGGCTCAACACCCCGCCGCTGGTGCACAACTTGATCCAGTCGGCGCCCGCGTGGAGCACCTCGCGCACTTTGTGGCGCATCCCGTCGACGCCGTCGACGACGCCGTGCGGGACGTCGACGTTCATGGTGATCCCGACGCGCGCCCCGCACGGCATGAGGTCGTCGCCGTGGCCGCCGGTCTGGCTCAGGAGGCTGACCGCCAGCTGCATGCGGGGCGCCGGGAAGTACCCGGCCTCCGAGGCGAGGCGCACGCCGACAGGAGTGTGTCCGGCGTCGCGCACGGTGGTCACGCCCGCTGCGAGGGTCACCGCTGAGTTGGGGATGGCGTTGAGTAGCGCCAACGACGCGGGCGTCATGAGGATGCGCACGAGGTTGGGGGTCGCAGCCGCCAGGTGCACGTGCATATCCATGAACCCGGGCAGCAGTGTGAGATCGTCGTCCTCGAGGACGTCGGCGTCAGCCGGGATCGTCAGTGATGAGCGTGCCCCGGCGGCGGTGATGCGGCCGTTCTCGATCACGATCGCGGCACGCTCGATGGGGTCGCGCCCCGTGCCGTCGATGAGCCGCTCGGCGACGATGACGAGTGCTGGCAACGCACGCACCTCCGGGATATCGAACTGGACCGCCCGAGGCTAGCAGAGCGTCAGGCAGGGTCGGCCGCGAGCCGCTCGAAGTCCTCGCGCGTGTCGATATCGATCGGGTGGCCACCCGGCATGTCCGCCTCGACCGGGGCAACCAGCTCCGGGTGCGCACGGATCAACGCCCGCAGCCCTGTATCTCCTTCGAGGGCCGCGATGTCCCCCCAGAGTTCGCGGGCGAGCACGACCGGCGGATGCAGGAGACCGTCAAAGCTGAGCGCTGCCGCCGGGAGACCGGACACGGCTTGGGTATCGAGGAGACGGTTCACGAGATTCGCGCTGATGTCCGGCTGGTCGCCGAGGATGACCATCGCCCTGTCCATGCGACTGTCGAGGCTGGCGATCCCTGTCTTCAGCGACGTGCTGAGGCCGTGGAGGTGGTCGGGGTTGACGACAACGCGGGCGCGTCCGAGCCGGACCGTGCGCCGGATCTCGTCGGCGTGGGCGCCGAGCACAACGACCACTTCGTCAAGTCCCGAGTTGCACGCGGCGGCGAGTGCCGCCTCCAGGAGTGGGCGCCCATGGAGCGGGAGCAGCTGCTTCGGCTCGCCCATGCGTCGCGAGCCTCCAGCCGCGAGCACGACGCCCGCGGAGCGCAACCCGGGCACTCTCAGCCGGCGGGTGCGCGCAGGAAGCGAGCCGGGTCTGCGATGAACTGCTCCTTGCACCCGGAGCAGCAGAAGAAATACGTCTGAGCGTCGTGCGATGCGGTGTTCGCGGCATCGCTGGTGTCGACCGTCATGCCGCACACAGGGTCCACTGCGAACGCGGCGAGAGCAGCGGGGGCCGCGATCGGGTTCGCCGTCATCCGCTCGTGGCGCAGGGCCACCACCTCGGCAAGCGCGTGGAGCGCGATCTCCTCCTGCGCACCGGCGCGCAGTTGACCTGCGGGAGCGCGCACGCGCGTGATCTGCGCTTCCGCCACGCCGCGAGCGCGCAACGTGTCGAGCACGCTCACCGATCGGCGCACGCTGGCCACGAGCGCAACGTCGGCCGACGACAGCGTCAGCGCCGCTTCCAGCGCATCGTCGTCGTAGTGGCCCATGGTGGCGACCACGACCCAGCAGTCCTTCTCGTGTGCGAGCGCACTCAGGTCGAGGCTGTCGAGCACCCGGTCCGCGGCCGGAAAGTCCGACGTGTGCGCGCCGGGGTGAATCCCGCACGTACGGAAACCGACGACGCGGCCGAGTTCGATCAGCGTTCTCGCAGCAGGGCTCTCGCCGATGACCGCGAGCAGCGGTTTGGGCAGATGCGGGTCGATGAAGATGTCGAGCGTTCCGCCGCTCGGGCACGTCGTTGCCACGGTCAGCTCACCTCCGTTGCGTACCTCGAGCGCCTCGACGTCGGGGCGGATGCGCACCAGCCGCGGCAAGCCGTCACTCATCGCGACGAGCGCCTCGCGGCGCACGAGCGCCTCGGAGCAGCTGCCGCCGATCCAGCCGTGCAGCTCGCCGTCATCGGTGATCACGGCCTTGTCGCCGGGATGCGCCGACGTCGGCGATTCCGTGCGCACCACGGTCGCGAGTGCGCACGGACGGCCCGACGCGGCGGTCTCGGCCAGCAGGACGAGCAGGCGGTCGTCTATTCGGTCACCCCCTTGCTGCGCAGCGCAGCCCACACCTTGTCGGACGTGACCGGCATGTCGATGTTGGTGATGCCGAGATGCGACAGCGCGTCGATGACTGCATTGACGTACGCAGCCGGCGATCCCACCGTTGCCGATTCGCCGACGCCCTTTGCGCCGATCGGATGGTGGGGCGACGGCGTCACCGTCTCACCGAGCTCGAAGCGAGGCGTCTCCCACGCGGTCGGGATCAGGTAGTCCATGAAGTTCGATCCGATGCAGTTGCCGTCGTCATCGAACGTGATCAGCTCCATGAACGCGATGCCGAAACCCTCGGTGAGCCCACCGTGGATCTGGCCTTCGACGATCATTGGATTGATGCGTATCCCGCAGTCGTCAACGGCAACCATCCGGCGGACCTTCACCTGGCCGGTGCCCTTGTCAATGTCCACGACCACCAGGTACGTCCCGAACGGGAACGTCATGTTCGGCGGGTCGTAGTACGTGACACCTTCAAGACCGGCTTCGATGCCGTCCGGGATGTTCGTGTACGCCGCAAAGGCGATGTCCTGGATGGTCTTGACGTTATCGGGCGAGCCCTTGACGTTGTACTTGCCGTGATCGAACTCGATGTCGGCAACGTCTGCCTCGAAGAGATGCGCCGCGATGATCTTGCCCTTGTCGCGGAGCTTGCGCGCCACGACTGCAGTCGCCGCGCCGCCGACAGGCGTGGACCGCGACGCATACGTGCCGAGACCGAACGGCGTGTTGTCGGTGTCACCTTCGCGGACCTCGATGTCCGACGCGGGGATGCCGAGCTCTTCAGCGACGATCTGCGCGAATGTCGTCTCGTGTCCCTGGCCCTGTGACTTGACACCGAGCTTGAGGATCGCCTTGCCGGTCGGATGCACGCGCAACTCGGCCGAGTCGAACATGCGCAGCCCGGCGATGTCGTAGTCCTTGCCCTTGCCGGCACCGACAACTTCGGTGAAGCTGGCGACGCCGATACCCATCAGCTCGCCTCTGGCGCGCTTCTCGGCCTGCTCCTTGCGCAGCTCGTCGTAGCCGAGCATGTCGAGCGCGACCTTCATCGCCCGGGGATAGTCACCGCTGTCATATTCGAAGCCCGACGCGGACTGGTACGGGAACGCCTCCGGCGGGATGAAGTTGTTGAGACGCGTGGTCACAGGATCCTGACCGAGCTCGACCGCGATGTTCTCGACAAGGCGCTCGATCATGTACGACGCCTCGGTCACCCGGAACGAGCACCGATAGGCGACGCCGCCAGGCGCCTTGTTCGTGTACGCGCCGTCAGCGACGATGTGCGCCGCCGGAATGTCATAGGAGCCGGTGACGATGTGGAACAGCCCGGCCTTGAATTTCGTCGGCTGCGCATCGGCGAAGAACGCGCCGTTGTCGCTGAGCAGATGCGCACGCAGCCCGATGAACTTCCCGTCCGCATCGATGGCCATCTCGCCATCCATGTAGTAGTCGCGGGCGAATCCCGTCGAGATGAGGTTCTCAGTCCGGTCCTCGATCCACTTCACCGGCCTGCCGATGAGCAGTGACGCCGCGGTGGCGACGACGTAGCCGGGGTAGATCGGCACCTTGTTGCCGAAACCACCACCGAGGTCCGGCGAGACGATGCGGATCTTCTCCTCGGGCAGCCCCGCGACGATCGCGAAGAGCGTTCTGTGCGCGTGCGGCGCCTGGCTCGTCATGTAGATGGTGGCGTTGCCGGTCACGGGGTCGAGATCGGCGACGCAGCCGCACGTCTCGAGTGGCGACGGATGGCAGCGCGGGTAGTACGTCGACAACTTCACGACCTTGGCAGCGCGTGCGAACGCGGCGTCGGTCGCGGCGGCGTCGCCGGCTTCCCAGTGGTAGATCTTGTTGTCGGTCTGGCCCTCTTTCTCGTCGCGAATCACGACGGCGCCGGGCTGCAGTGCCTGCTGCGGCGACGTGATCGCCTGCAACGGCTCGTAGTCGACACTGACCACGGCGGCGGCGTCTTCCGCGATGTACTTCGTTTCCGCGATGACGCAGGCGACTTCCTGCCCCTGGAAACGGACCTTGTCGGTCGCCAGGACTGCCTGCGTGTCACCGGACAGCGTGGGCATCCAGGCGAGCTTGTGCTGCGCGAGCAACTCACCGGTGACGACTGCGATCACCCCCGGAATAGCCATCGCCGCGCTGGTGTCGATGCCCTTGATGCGCGCATGCGCATAGGGGCTGCGCACGACGACCATGTGGAGCATGCCCGGAAGCACGACGTCGTCGACGTAGTGCCCCTGACCGTGAACGAAGCGCGCGTCTTCCTTGCGGGCAAGCGAGACGCCAATGCCTCCCATCGCCTGACGCGCGGCCTCGGTGGCTGCGGCGGCTTCCGTTGTGTCGACTGCCATCACGCTACTCCCGCGGTGTTCTCGGCAGCGTTCGCAGCGGCGGCGTGCTGGATCGCTTTGACGATGTTCATGTAGCCGGTGCAGCGGCAGATGTTGCCGCTGATCCCCCAGCGAATCTCATCCTCGGTGGGATGCGGGTTCGCCTCGATGAGCGCCTTGCCGACCAGCATCATGCCCGGCGTGCAGAAGCCGCACTGCAGGCCGTGCTCGGCGTGAAACCCCACCTGAATGGAGTCGAGCTTGCCGCCCTTCGCGAGGCCTTCGACCGTCGTGACCTTCTTGCCCTCGAGCATCGGCGCGAGCAAGGTGCAGGACTTGACCGGGCGGCCGTCCAGCAACACCGTGCATGCCCCGCAGTTGCTGGTGTCGCAACCGATATGCGTACCGGTCATGGCCAGCTTGGTGCGGATGAGATCGACGACGAGCGTGCGTGGCTCGACGTCGACCGTCTTCTCGACACCGTTGATCTCGAATGTCACGTTCATGCGGTCGCTCCCTGCGCGCGATTGATCGCGGTGTGCAGGCCGCGTTGCACGAAGACCCGTGCAACATCGCGCTTGTACTCCGCACTCCCCCGGATGTCTGCTTTTGGTTCGGCCGCCTGGGCGGCAAGCCGCGACGCCTCGGCGATCACCTCGTCCGTCGGCTCCTTGCCGACCAGCGATGCCTCGGCGGCTGTCGCCTTGATGCTCTGCGCACCGACGGCGCAGAGACCGATTCCCGCGGTAGCAACGCGGCCGTCGCTGCCGAGCACGACATGGACGGCGGTCGCGACGCTGGCAAAGTCCCCGATCTTGCGCTCGAGCTTGAGGTACGTCCCACCGGACCGTCCAGCGACGACGGGGATGCGAATCTCCGTCATGACCTCGTCCGAATGCAGTCCGGTGGTGAACGGGCCCTCGAAGAACCCCGCCGCCGGGAGGACGCGCTCGCCACCCGCCGACTTGACGACGAATTCCGCACCAACCGCGAGCATCACCGCGCCCCAGTCGCCGGCGGGATCCGCGTGGCAGATCGAACCGCCAACGGTACCCATGTTGCGAATGAGTGGATCCGAGATCAGCGGCGCTGCATCGAGCAGCACATCAAGCGTGCCGCGCAACTCCGTTGCGCTCTCCACATCCCGATGTCTGGTCCTGGCGCCGATGCGCACATGCCCGTTTTCTCGGCCGATTCCCTCGAGGCCGTCTATTTTGCCGATATCAATGACAATGACGGGGGACGCAAATCGTAGTTTCAGCAATGGAATCAGGCTCTGGCCCCCGGCGAGAACCTTGGCGTCGTCGCCGTGCTGGCGCAAGAGGCTGAGCACCTCGTCGAGCGCCCCCGGCGCGATGTAGTCGAACGCGGCAGGGAACATCCAAAACCTCCGGGATTTGAACCCAACTTCTCTCTGATGGCGTCCGACAACGGACCTGTACAGAGTACGCCAGTACACGAGGCACCGAAAATACCTTTTTGATGTGTCGTGCGCGGATGAAATCCCCCTCTGGTAACCACGACTATGATGGTTGTCGGACTCCCGCCGAGGGTGGAGGATGAGGACTTGACGATGTTGACGCATGCCGTTTCCAACGACCTCGAATCAGTCGCCACCGCGCAACAGCGGCTGCTCGAGAAGGTTGGCGTGCTCACGCCCGAGGTGGTGAGCCTCGATGCGGCACTCGGAAGAATCCTCGCCGAGACCGTCTCATCGCAATCGGATCTCCCGGGTTTCGACAACTCCGCCATGGACGGATATGCCGTCCGGGCAAGCGATATCGCCCGTGCGACAGCGAGTGAACCGGTGGCGCTTCCAGTCGTCGGCGAGTCGCGGGCGGGCGCACTTCCGGGAATGCATGCAGCTGGGACCGCCATGCGGATCATGACCGGCGCTCCCATGCCGGAGGGCGCGGACACCGTTGTGCGCCAGGAGGACACCCGTCGTGACGGTGCGACGGTGCTCATCGAGGTGGCCACCGCACTCGGGACGAGCGTGCGCCCGCGCGGCGCCGACATCCGTCGCGGCGACGACGTGATCCTCCCCGGGCAAGCGCTGACCAGCGTCGACGTCGGCGTCGCGGCAGCACTCGGATACGACCACCTGCTGGTCGGAGCCCGGCCGCGGGTGGCACTGCTCGCAACAGGCGACGAGCTCGTCCCGGCCGGCACCGCTCCGGGCCCGGCGCACCTCGTCGACTCCAACTCCCCGATGCTCACGGCAGCAGTCCGCGAGGCTGGAGGGATCCCGACTTTCCTCGGGATCGCGCGCGACTCGAAAGCCTCGCTCCGGGAGCTGCTCCAGGCTGCCTCGGCGTCGGACCTGGTGGTGAGCAGCGCCGGCGTGAGCGTGGGTGATCACGACTGGGTCCGCGAGGTGGTGGCCGAACTCGGGACGATCTCCACCTGGCGCGTGGCCATGCGACCCGGCAAGCCGGTGCTTATCGGACGGATCGGCAACGCGGTGTTCATCGGCCTGCCGGGCAACCCGGTGAGCAGTTCGGTGACATTCGAGCTCTTCGCGCGACCGGTGATCCGCCGGATGCAAGGCGCCCGGGAGCTCCAGCGGCGGCGCATCCGCGTGCGCCTCGGCGAGGCGATGTCCAAGCCTGCGGCCCTGGAGACGTATTCGCGCGCCGTTCTCCGCACCTCCAACGACGAGGAATTGGCAATCGCCCACAGTTCCGGCGATCAGGGCTCCTCGATGCTGCAATCGCTCACGCGAGCGGACTGCCTGGTTGTGTTGCCCGCCGGTGCGGAGGTCGTCGAAGCCGGCACCGTCGTCGAGGCGATTCCGCTGCGATGACCACGGTTTCCGCGCTGCCGGCGCTCGCGACCGGACCTGATCGGTTTGGACGCTCGCTTCGTGACGTGCGCATCTCCGTCACCGATCGCTGCAACTTCCGGTGCCCATACTGCATGCCGAAGGCGCGATTCGGCCCCGGCTACCGCTTCCTGCCCCGAGCCGAGGCGCTGGATGCCGGCGAGATCGTCCGCCTCGCAGGAGTCTTCGCATCGCTCGGCGTCACCAAGATTCGTCTCACCGGCGGAGAGCCGCTGCTCCGTCCGGACCTCGCGGAAATCGTTGCGGGGATTGCGCAGCTTGGCATTCCAGACATCGCGCTGACCACCAACGGTGCGCTCCTGCGGCGATGGGCCCTGCGCCTGCGCGACGCAGGTCTGCACCGCGTCACCGTGAGCCTCGACTCGCTCGATCCCGCGGTCTTTTCCTCGATGAGCGATTCGAAGATCGAGGTGCACGAAGTCCTTGATGGAATCGCGGCCGCGCGCGAGGCGGGGCTCGAGCCCGTCAAGCTCAACTGCGTCGTACAACGCGGTGTCAACGAGGACGGACTGATCGACCTTGTCGACTTCGCTCGTCGCGAAGGCCTGAGTCTGCGCTGCATCGAGTACATGGACGTCGGCGAGACCAACGGGTGGCGCATGACCGACGTCGTGAGCGGCGAGGAGATTCTCGAACGCGTCCGTCTTGTGCATCCACTGCTCGATGAGACATCGGATCCGTCCGCCGTTGCGAAGACGTACCAGTTCGCGGACGGCAAAGGCGACATCGGTGTCATCACATCGGTGAGCCGGCCTTTCTGCGGCGACTGCACGCGCGCGCGCCTCGGCGTCGACGGCAAGCTGTACACGTGTCTGTTCGCGACATCAGGCATCGACCTTCGCGAGACGTTGCGCTCGGGTGCCGACGATGACGCGCTGCGACGGGTCATCGCCGACCGTTGGAAGCGCCGCGATGATCGCTACTCGGAGCTGCGCGGGCTCGGCATCGCCGAGGGCGAGCGGATCGAGATGTCCTACATCGGCGGCTGAGTTGGACGACATCACCGTGCTCGTCTTCGGCCCGCTGCGTGAGCGTGTGGGCGCCGGCGAAGTGCACGTCGACGGCGCCACCGTGCAGGACGTATGGGACGAGCTGGTGCGGCGCCATCCCGCCGCCGCAGTCGATGCGGCATCAGTTCGCGCGGCGCGCAACCTCGGATACTGCACGTGGGAAACGGCCGTCGAGAGCGGCGACACGATCGCTTTCATTCCACCTGTGGCAGGTGGCAGCGACGACGCATCCCCGGTGCGTGTCTGGCTCACCGACGTGCCGATCGATATCGGTTCGGTCATCGCGAGCGCGGGCACGTCACGTGACGGCGCCGTCGCGACGTTCATCGGCAGAGTTCGCGACCACAATGACGGGGTCGCAGTGCATCGGCTGGACTACGAGGCATATGCGGAGATGGCGGAGGCCGAGATGCGCAGGATTGGCGAGGAACTCTTCGCGCGCGGCGGCATCAGCACGATCACCATCGTGCACCGCACGGGGTCCTTGCTCATCGGCGACGCGAGTGTCGTCGTCGTGGTTGCGGCGCCACACCGCGACACCGCGTTTCCAGCCTGCCAGGAGGCGCTCGAATTGATCAAGAGCACCGTGCCTGTATGGAAACGCGAGCACACGGACAGCGGCGCGCACTGGGTTGACGCGCGACACGGTGTCGCAGAGGAGGCTGCCCATTGAGCGAACGACAACTCACGCACGTCGACGGAGCCGGCCGCGCCCACATGGTTGACATCAGCGAGAAGGCGGTGACCCGACGCACGGCGACTGCGCGGGGCCGGGTCAACTGCACAGCCGAGGCGGTGCAACTGATTGCGGGCGACGCGATCGCGAAAGGCAGTGTCCTCGACACGGCACGCCTCGCCGGGATCATGGGTGCGAAGCGCACGTCAGACCTGATACCGCTGTGTCACCCCCTCCCGCTGCGCCACGTCGATGTGGACCTGACACTCAACTCGTCGGCCACACCCGGTGTCGTCATCGAGGCGACCGCGCGCGTCGAGGGAGCCACGGGCGTGGAGATGGAGGCACTGACCGCCGTCGCCATCGCGGGACTCACGGTGATCGACATGATCAAAGCCATCGACCACTGGGCATCGGTCACCGACGTGACGCTGGTGCACAAGGAGGGCGGCCGGAGCGGTTCGCTCGACCGCCCTCCTGCGCGTTAGTCCGTCGAACGGCCGGGGCTGACCATCTCAGCTCCTGCCGCTTGCGCCATGAATCCGCGTCAGGCGGCTGCCGTTGCCTTCTGCAAAGTCCGAGCAGTGAGCACCTGGGCGAGATGCCGCTTGTATTCGGCCGTGGCGCGCACATCGCCGGTCGGGTCGATGTCGGACCCACTCTGCGCCGCCGCATCGGCGGCCGACGCCCCGCTTGCCAGCGCCGCTTCCACCGCCGTACCTCGACGCGGCGTCCGCGCCAGGTTCACGTAACCGACCCGCCAGGACGAGCCCGTCTCCTGCACCGCGACACCGGCGATCGCCCAGTCGTAGAGCCGCCGCCGGAACTTTGTGTACGCGAACCGACCCGTCGAGATCGGGAAGCGCACCGCCGTCACCACCTCGTCGTGCTCGAGCGCCGTGGTCAAGATGTCGCGGTAGAAATCGCGCGCCTGATGGCGGCGCTTGTTGGTGACGATCTCTGCGTCGAGCATGAGCGCGAGCGCGTTGTAGTCGCCGGCCGCATCCCCGTGAGCGATCACCCCTCCGATGGTCCCAAGGTTGCGGACCTGGTTGTCACCAACGTCGTTGGCCATCTCCACGAGGATCGGCAGGGTTTCGCGAAGCGTCGCGTTGCGCTGGATGTCGACGTGTCGCACCAGCGCCCCTACCTCCACAACGCCGTCGTCGCGGCGGACCTGCTTGAGCTCGCCAATACCCTGAATGTCGATGAGCGCCGTGGGCTGGCTGAGCCGGAGTCGCATCAGCGGAATGAGACTCTGCCCTCCGGCGATCACCTTGGAGTCGTCCCCGAACTTCGTCAACAGCGCCTGGGCTTCATCGACCGAGCCCGGACGGGCGTATTCGAATGCCGCGGTGATCATGCGCGTGCCTCCTGGATCATCGACCAGAGACGGTCCGGACGGGCCGGCATTTCGACGTGTTTGATGCCGAAGGGCGCAAGAGCGTCAGTGATCGCGTTGATCACGGCGATGCTCGACGCGATCGTCCCAGCCTCGCCGATACCTTTTACTCCCAGCTCGTTCGTCGGGCTTGGTGTCACGGTCCGGTCGAGCTCGTAGTGCGGCATCTCGGCCATCGTCGGGATGAGGTAATCGAGCATCGTGCCGTTGAGCATCTGCCCGCTCTCGTCGTCGTACTGCACTTCCTCGAACAGCGCCTGTGAAATCCCTTGCGCGATCCCGCCGTGCAGCTGCCCGTCGACCACCATCGGGTTGATCACGTTGCCGCAGTCGTCGACTGCGACGTATCGATCGATTGTCACGACACCGGTTTCGGGGTCGACCTCGACCGCACAGATATGACAGCCGAACGGCCACACGAAGTTGGGCGGGTCGAAGTACGAGACCGCTTCGAGCCCCTGCTCCATACCCTCCGGCAGACCGGTACCGTACGAGGCAAATGCCAGCTCCGCCAAGGCTTTCGCCTCGCCCGGGTTGCCGCGGACGAAGTATCTCCCCTGATCGACCACGATGTCGTCTTCGGAGGCCTCGAAAGCGTGAGCGGCGAGCTTGCGCGCCTTCTCAACGACCTTGTGACACGAAGCCATGATCGCCATGCCGCCTACAGCGAGGCTGCGCGAGCCATACGTGCCATAGCCGAACGGGGTGTCGCCGGTGTCGCCATGGTGGATCTCCACCGAGTTGTACGGAACGCCGAGCGTATCGGCGACGATCTGCGCGAACGTCGTCTCGTGACTCTGGCCGTGAGAGTGCGTTCCCACCGAGACGGTCACCGATCCCGTCGGGTGGACGCGAACCATTGACGACTCGACGAGCGCGATGCCGGCGGCGGGTACGGTCGCGGCACTCGGGCCGAGTCCGCAAATCTCCACGTACGTGCTGAATCCGATGCCCGTGTAACGCCCTTGCGCGCGCAGCTCTTCCTGGCGTTTGCGCAGCGCCGGGTAATTGATGTTCGCCATGGCGCGATCCAGGGTCTTCGGATAGTCGCCTGAAGTCGTACACCAAGCCGAAATTGTTCGTGTGCGGGAAGGTCTTGACGAAGTTCTTGCGCCGGACCTCGGCAGGATCCATACCGATCTCACGCGCAACGAGGTCGACGACGCGCTCCACGAGGTGCGTGGCCTCAGGACGGCCGGCTCCGCGATATGGATCGGTCGACGTGCGGTTGGTGAATATGCCAACGCTCCGCGCGTTGATCGCCTTCCAGTCGTAGCACCCCCCGCCGAGCAGGCACGCCACCACCTGGAAAGCGCTGAAGACTTCGTGGTACGCGCCAATGTCGAGCAGTTGGGTGAACTTCAGCCCGAGCAGGGTGCCGTCACGTTTGGCAGCGACCTCGACGTCGAAGATCTGGCCACGGCCGTGTGTCGTCGCCAGCAGGCTCTCGGTGCGATCCTCGATCCACTTCACCGGTCGTTCGGTGATCTTCGATGCCGCTGTCGCCAGGTACTCCTCCAGGTACGGGCGGATCTTGGAACCGAAGCCGCCCCCAACGTCGTGGCTGATGACCCTGAACTGCGACTCGGGGACGCCGAGCGCCCCACCGACGAACAGCCGGACAAAGTGCGGCACTTGCGTCGACGTCCAGAGGGTGCATCTGTTGTCGTACGGGATGTAGTCGGCAACACAGCCGCGCGTTTCCATCGGCGTCGGGAAGAGGCGCTGCTGGCCGATTCGCTCCTTGAGGATGACCTCCGCTTCGGCGAAAGCTGCGTCAATGTCGCCGGCGGGGAAGCTGACATCCCAACCGATGTTGTCGGGACGGTCGCTCTTGACCAGAGGACTCCCTGGTGCCATCGCCTTCTCGAGGTCCATCACCGCGGGAAGCGGCTCATAGTCGACAACCACAAGTTGCGCAGCGTCGTCGGCGAGGTATCGATCATCGGCGACGACCACGGCCACCGGCTCGCCCGCGTATGCGACTTCGTCGGCTGCGATCGCGAACTGGTCCGGCACCTGCTTCTTGTCGGCGACAAACGAGTTGGTGACTGGGAGTGGCGCGTGGATGACGGACTTGAAGTCCGCGGCGGTGAGCACCGCGACAACGCCCTTCGCCGCTTTCGCCGCGGAAGTGTCGATCGAGCGGATGCGAGCGTGCGCGTACGGGCTGCGCACGATCGACATATGCGCCATGTTCACGAGGTTCACGTCGTCGACGAAGTGGCCGTGGCCGGTGATGAGCTTGGGATCCTCGCGACGCTGGATGCGGGCGCCGATCATGGAGGTGACGGCCATCGTCAGTCCTCCACCGGAGCCGCGGCACCGACCAGATCGGCGGTGTGGCCCGCCCCGCTCATTGCCGCTGAGGCGGACCGGACTGCCTTCCTGATGTTCTCGTAGCCGGTGCAACGACAGAGATTGCCCTCGAGGCCGCGTTCGATCTCGGCGTCTGTCGGCGACGGGTTCTCACTCAGGAGGTAGGCCGTGGCCATGATGAATCCCGGCGTGCAGAAACCACACTGGAGCCCATGCTCGTCCCAGAACGCCTGCTGGACTGGATGCAACGTTCCGTGTTCGGCGAGACCTTCGATCGTGGTGACCTTGCGCCCGTTCGCCTGGACCGCGAAGACGCTGCACGATTTCACGGCCTCTCCGTCGATCAGAACCGTGCACGCCCCGCACTGACTGGTGTCGCAGGCGATGTGCGTTCCGGTGAGTCCGGCGACTTCGCGCAGGTAATGCACGAGCAGAAGGCGCGGCTCAACCTCGTCCTCCCTTTGCCTTCCGTTAATGGTCAGCGCCACAGGCTGCGTCATAGAAATCCTCCCGGACGGCAAGACAAACGACGGCGGAGCCATGCTGGCATTCGATCAGGGGAAGGGTCAAGCGCATTTTGGAGAACTTGGAATGGCGCAAATGCGGTCTCACTGAGACCGGCCGGCATCGCATCAACGATGTTCGCGCCCGAGAAAGCTCTCAGGTGCGGTCAATCGCCGTCCACGAGTTGGTCGAACCTGAGATTTTCCCAAACGCTTTTTCACTGAAAGAATCGCGCGGCTGTGCGACGCGGGCGTCCGAAACGGGTCGCTCAGGTCGACGGGTCGGACTGGTCTGGATGCCGCGTGTCGCCCGAGATCAATGCGAGTGCGTGCGGGAGAGCCGGCCAGACGGCATCGAGGCACTCGGCGACGGCATTCGGACTGCCGGGAAGTGACAGGACAAGACAATGGCCCATCACCCCGACGACCTGCCGCGAGAGCATCGCGTGCGGTGTCGACTTGAGACCTTCGAGGCGCATCACTTCGGCCATCCCCGGGACCTCGTAGTCGAACAGGGGCACAAGCGCCTGGGGCGTCACGTCGCGAGGCCCGACACCGGTGCCTCCGGTGAGGATGAGAATGTCGGCCGACAGCGTGCATTCACCCACCGCTACGCGGATCTGCTCGATGTCGTCGGGCACGCTCTTTCGTACGACAACATCCGCGGGGAGCAGCGCGAATCGCGCCACGATGACGTCGCCACTGCGGTCGTCCGCATCCACGCCACGGCGGCTGTCGCTGACCGTGATCTCGGCGCCACGCCAGCGCTTCTCCGCGGGCATTTCACTCATTCGCGAATGATCCGCTCGTGTCCGGCGTACACGTTCATCTGCTCGCCGCGAAGAAAGCCGATCAGCGTCATCCCCGAGGCAGCAGCGAGTTCGACCGCGAGGCTCGACGGCGCTGAAACGGCTGCCAGCACCGGGATTCCCGCCATCAGCGCTTTTTGCGTGAGCTCGAAGCTCGCGCGTCCGGACGCGAGGATCACGTGCGACCGCAGCGGCAGCAACCCCTGCGTCGCCGCCCAGCCGATCACTTTGTCAAAAGCGTTGTGCCGGCCCACATCCTCGCGCAAGCACAGGAGTTCGCCGGCGCTGTCGAAGAGTGCCGCCGCGTGCAAACCGCCCGTGCGTGAGAACTGCCGCTGCGCCGAGCGCTGGATCGCGGGCAGCGCGAGCAGAAGCTCCGGCGTGAGTCGCAGCGGATCGGCAGCGACGTCGTACGCCGATTTGGTACGCACCGCTTCGATGCTCGCCTTGCCGCACATGCCGCACGACGAGGTCATGTAGAAGGCCCGCGGGGTGATCGCGCGGGACGCTGCTGCCGGGGTGAGCGTGACCTCGACGATGTTCAACTCACCGGTCGCGGCCGCGGCGTCCGGACACATCTTCATGCTGGAGATCTCAGCTGCGCTTTCGATGATGCCTTCCGTGATGAGGAACCCGGCGACCAGGTCGAAATCGTCTCCAGGTGTGCGCATCGTCACCGACAGCGAAACGTCGCCGATCCGGATCTCGAGCGGCTCCTCGGTGCTGACGTCGTCGCTCCGCCAGGTCACAGCTCCGCCGGCCGCGACCTGCATCACCCGCCTGTGGCGCACGGTCATGCCGACCACCATAGCGACCTCGCACCGGCCTACCGTGGAGCGACATCATTCGTTGCCATGTCCGATACACCCGGAGCTGCCGACATCCTCGCCGAGCTCGCGTCACAGCTCGATGTAGCAGGCGCTGGTGGCGCCTGTGAGACGGTCGATCTAGCGAAACGGGCGACGCTGCTTCGCATCGCTCGTGATGTCGCGCATGCCACCGAGCGTCAGAACGCTCCGCTCGCCGCCTACCTGATCGGCCGTTTCGTGCAGACCTGCCTTGGCGTGGGCATGACCGAAGCCGCGGCAATCGATCGAGCGGCCGAAGTGGTTCGATCGCTCATCGGCGAGGCTCCTGGCTGATCTGCTCGAGGTCCTCGGGAGTGTTCAGGTTGCGGGTGAAGCCTTCGGAAATGCCGGCATTGCGCCACGCGTCCTCCGACAGGTACACGGCGTTGGACCCCGCGATCAGGTGCCGGATCGATCTGTCCTCGCTGCGGAGCGCGTTCTCCGCCGCCTCGAGAAGGGATGTGGCGTACACGGCGTGCAAGGGCTCGAGGCCGTGGTCCGTCTCGCAGACCGCGACGTCGCGCTCGCCGATCGCGGCCGCGAGCAGGCCGAGCACCCGCGGGTCCACCCAGGGGAGGTCGACGGCGACGACGGCGAGCAACCGATGCGGCGACGCACGCAGCGCCGCCACAAGACCGCCGAGCGGCCCCGAATCGGGCTCGGCGTCGCGAACCAATGCTCTCCCAGTCAGCGTCAATGCCAGGTTTCCGGGCGCGACCATGACGGGGTCGCAGACGGTGTCGAGACGTGCGAGCGCTCGTTGGAGCAGCGTCTCTCCTTCGAAGCGGATGCTTGCTTTGTCGAACCCCATGCGCGTGCTGCGCCCACCACACAACACGACTCCGGCGAGTGGGCGCACAGGCGCGTTTTCGTTGCGTATTCCGTCTCGATCCGACGCGTGTGGCGAGTCCATGCACGCAACCTTACGAGACGCAACGGCGCCAAACCCAGGGCCGGGAAGCGACGCCTGCGTTGCCGCAGAGCCGCTTTCGACCTAAGCGCTCAGGCCGTTGCTGACGTTTGAGAAAACGTTGTTGGTCTGATGTCCAACCACACCGACAACGACGATGACGAAGATCGCGATCAGGATGAGAATCAACCCGTACTCGACGAGTCCCTGACCACGCTCGCTATCGCGCCGCCGGCTGGTGGGAAGGGTCAACGACCGCACCAGGGCTACCAACGCTGGGAAAAATGCCGGGATCATGTCGAGCAGCATCGGTCACACGTGACGGCGACACGTTGTGGTTGGGTGACGAGGTTGTTTCGGTGCTCGCCAAAGAAATGGCGACCGTTACTTCGACGTTACCCCGAGATCAGCGGGCGAGTTCCGCACTCTTGATCGCCGCGCCGTAGCCCTCGGGCAGCGGCCGCGGCGGCTGCGGTCCGACATAGAGCGCGGAGGGGCGGATGAGCCGGTTGTTGGCAGCCTGCTCGGCGATCGCCGCGGTCCAGCCGACCGTCCTGCTCGAGGCGAATGTGGGGGTGAACATGTCCGGCGGGATGCCGACGCTGTTCATCACCACGCCGGCGTAGAACTCGACGTTCGTGTAGAGGCGGCGACCCGGCTTGAGCTCGTTGAGAACGCGGAGCGCCGTCTGCTCGACCTGCACCGCGAACTCTGCCTGGGGTCCGCCGAGCTCGATTGCCACCTCGCGCAGCAGCGTCGAACGGGGATCGTCCGTCTTGTACACACGGTGTCCGAATCCCATGAGGCGCTCTCCGGAGGAGATCTCGTGGCGCAGGTACTCCTCGGCTTTGTCCGGCGTGCCGATCGCATCGAGCATGGCGAGCGCCCGCGACGGCGCACCGCCATGGAGTGGCCCGGCCAGGGCGCCGATCGCCCCGGTGAGAGCGGATCCGATGTCCGATCCCGTCGACGTGATCACGCGTGCGGTGAAGGTGGAGGAGTTGAACCCGTGGTCCATCGTGAGGATCAGGTACTGCTCGAGCGCCCGGATCGCCCGGTCGTGGGGCCGCTCGCCGGTGAGCATCTGGATGTAGGAGCCCACGTAGCCGAGATCGGCGTCCGGCTCGACCGGCTCGAGTCCGAGGTGATGCCGGTGCAGCCGCATCAGCAGCACGGGGACGATCGCCGCCATCTTCAGGCATTCCCTGCGGACTTCCTCCGCCGGGATGTCGAGCGTCGGCTGCTGCTCGAGCGCCGCACCGGTGAGGGACACGGCGGAGCGAAGCGCCATCAGCGGCGTGTAACCGGGCAGCGAGGCAATCTCGGGGAGCAGGTTCGCGATCTTCTCGGGAACTGAGCGCGCCTCGACCGCCAGCTTGGTGAACGCTTTGAGCTGCGCATCGTCGGGAAGCTCGCCTTCTACAAGAAGGTGCCAGACCTGCTCGAACGAGCACCGGCGTGCCAGCTCCGTGGCGTTGTAGCCGCGGTAGTGGAAGAACCCTTCCTCGCCGCGAACGTCTCCCACCGATGTCTCCGCGACGGCCACACCCTCGAGGCCGCGAGGTGCCAATCCGGGAGGTGCCGATCCTGCAGGCTGCACCTCCTCGATGTGCGCGACGCGGACGACGTGACGGATCGAGAGAATCCCCGCCACCCGATCGCCGTCCATGACGGGGAGATGCCGGAAGCGACGTTCCCGAAAGACCTCGAGTCCCTTCTCCACGGTGTCTGAGACCGACACCGTGATCGGGTCCTTGGTCATGACCTCCTCCACCTTCGCGGTGTGGGGATCGATGCCGTGGCCGACCGACCGGAGGAGGTCTCGCTCACTGAGCATGCCTCGCAGCCTGCCTTGTGCGTCGAGCACTGCGGCTGCCCCAACATTGGCCCCGTCCAGGATCACCGAAGCTTCGGACAGGGTGATGGTGGTCGGCACGACCACCGCCGGTTTGTGCATTACATCGGCAACGGTCAGAGATACGGTCACGGTGTCAGTCTAGCGCTGTGCATGGGGCCCCTCGGTGCTTCGCGGCGCCCGCCATTCGGCGCGGCAGGGCGCCAGAACGTCACGATCTGGCGACCACATGACAGACGACATCGAGAGCCGCGACCACCCCGGCGGGGATATGGCCCCAGACGCGTACCGCGAGGCGGCCCACCGTGTGGCGGACTGGACGGCCGATTACCTTCGTGACGTCGAGCAGTACCCGGTGCTGAGCCCCGCCGAGCCGGGAAGCCTCCGACGGGCGCTGCCAGAGGCGCCGCCCGCGCAAGGGGAATCGGTGGACGCCATCCTCGGCGATATCGACGCCCTGCTCATCCCGGCGACCACGCACTGGCAGTCGCCCGGATTCATGGCCTACTTCGCTTCGAGCGGGTCGGCGCCAGGGATTCTGGGCGAGACTCTCGCCGCGGCTTTCAACGTCAACGCGATGCTCTGGCGCACGGCCCCTGCCGCGACCGAACTGGAGCAGGTCACCCTCGACTGGCTCCGCCAGATGGTGGGGCTGCCGCACCCGCTCTTCGGCGTGATCAACGACACGGCATCGTCGAGCACCCTGTACGCGCTCGCAGCCGCGCGTGAGGCGCAGACGGATCTGCGCATCCGCGAGCTCGGGATGACCGGTCGCCCCGAGCTGCCCCGGCTGCGGTTCTACGCATCCACTGAGGCGCATTCATCAGTGGAGAAGGCCGGCATCGTGCTTGGTGTCGGCAAGGAGGGGCTGCGCCGCATCCCCGTCGACGAGCGCTTCCGCATGGATCCGATCGCGCTCCGGCAGGCAGTGTACGAGGATGTCGCCGCGGGGTTTCGGCCCTTCGCGGTTGTCGCCACGGTTGGGACCACATCCACCACCAGTGTCGACCCCGTGGCCGCAATCGCCGCGCTCTGCGAGCAGCACGGGCTCTGGCTGCATGTCGACGCCGCGTATGGCGGTGCGGCGGCTATCGCACCGGAGCTGCGCTGGGTGCTCGACGGTGCCGAGCGAGCCGAACTCGATTGTCGTCAATCCGCACAAGTGGCTGTTCACGCCCATCGACTGCAGCGTCCTCTGGACGCGCCGCCCGGACGTGCTCCGCGACGCATTCTCGATCGTGCCGGAGTACCTCACCACCAGCGACGGTTCTGCCCACGACGCGCCGAATCTCATGGACTACGGCACGTCGCTCGGCAGACGGATGCGCGCCCTCAAGTTGTGGATGGTCATCAGACATTTCGGCACCGACGCGCTCGCGCAGCGCATTCGTGCGCACTGCGAGTTCGCGTCGATGGTGGCCCGATGGGTGCGCGACGCACCGGACTTCGAGTTGCTCGCTCCGGCACCACTCAGCGTTGTGTGTCTCCGCGCACATCCCCCTGGCCTAGACGATCCTGGGACGCTCGACACACTCAATCAGCGGATCGTCGAGCGCATCAACAGCGGTGGTCACTACTTCGTGAGTCACACAAAATTGCGTGGTGAGTATGCGATTCGCGTGGCGTTCGGCAACCTTCGGCAGGAAGAGCGTCATGCACGCGGCATGATCGCCGCAATACGCGGTGCTATGGACGATGTAGGATGACTCGCAATGTTCCGCGCCCTTGGGGCGAGACTCACCCTCGACCATAAGGGGGTGGCCGGAGCTGCGCTTTTCGAAGCGGCGGCTCAGCGAATGTGGATCTGGGCAAGCGATGGTCTTAAGACTGCGGATGAATATGCGACAGTTTCCGACGGTCTTAAGACTGCACCGAATTTGTTCGCGGAAGGCGAGTTTCATGAGAATGGTCGAACCGTCACTGCGTTGCGCTGCGATTCGGATGACCGATCGCTGTGCCGCGTCACCCTGCAACGGCCCGACGAATGGGATCCCTCAATACTCTGGCTGACCACCGTCGATGCGGTGCGCACCGGTGATGTGGTGGATGTCGGCGTGTCGGTGGAACAGGACTTGCGTCATCTGCGTGTGCCGCCGTCGCCACTTGCGCCACCGCTCATCGCCCTCCTGCAGGATTTCGTCAATGCGGGCGCGACCGCCGGAACGCAGCGTCTGTACGCCACTGCTGAAGCCATCGTCGGCAGTGAACAGATCGACTCGTTTGTCGAATCCTGTCTGCTCGATCCCGGCCGCCGGCTACCGGTCGTGCTCTTCAGCGCGGTGAAAGAGGAGGACGGCGTCTATCCCCCTAACGCGGGAAATCCTGCGCTGACGGCGCGCGAGCTCTGTGGACTCGCGCATGTGTACGTCATGCCGCGTGTCGAGGACTCGCATCGCCTGACCAAGCGACTCGCATTGCTCTCCGTCTACGACGGGGCGGTGCGCGTGTACTGGCCGCGATTCCGGCTGAGCGACCCTCCCCCGCGCCATCCGCTGCATCTCCGCCAGCGCCTCAACACCGCGAGCGGGCCTGCCATCATCCGTCGTGTGGTTGAAGCCGGCGCCCGCTCATATCGCCCTCCTGACGGCACCGGGACCTTGCTCGCGACCCGCTGGCGCGAGGATGCACAGCGACGCATCGCGACCATCACCACCGATCCCGATCCGGTGCATCAGGCGTCGCTCCTGCGCGAAGAGCTGCTGAGCGTCATCGATGCGAAGGTCGCGCTCGAGCGCGAGATGGAGATGCTCCGCCATCAGTTGCTCCGCGCCACGGAGCGGACGGACGAGGTCGATTCCCATGTCACCGGAGTGCGCACGGTCCTGGATCCGGCGACGGAGTTGAGTGGGCGGCCGGCGCCGATCCTCGAGGTCGTCGCGCCAGATGCGGGTGACATGGCGCTGGGGGACTGAACATGCCGATCCATCACCGCAGCCACGACGCGGCGGACGCGACCATCGAGATCAACCCTCTCTACGCGCGCAGCGGTGAGACGCGCACGGTCCCCAAACTGCATCTCCCCGAGGGCGAGCTGCCCCCCGACCTCGCCTACCAGATCGTGCATGACGAGCTGATGCTCGACGGCAACGCACGCCTCAACCTCGCGACGTTTGTCACCACGTGGATGGATCCGCAGGCGGAGCGGCTCATGGCTGAGTCGGTCGACAAGAACGTCATCGACAAGGACGAGTACCCGCAGACGGCTGAGCTCGAACGCCGCTGCGTGCACATGCTCGCGGGCCTCTGGCACGCGCCTGGCACGCACGCCGGAGTGGGCTGTTCGACGACTGGTTCGAGCGAAGCGGCGATGCTTGCCGGCCTCGCGCTCAAATGGCGCTGGCGCCAGCGGCGTCGCGCCGCCGGCCTGTCGGTCGAAAAGCCGAACCTCGTGATGGGCATCAACGTGCAGGTGTGCTGGGAGAAGTTCTGCCGCTACTGGGACGTCGAGCCGCGCTATGTCCCGATGGAAGGCGAGCGCCGCCATCTGACAGCAGAGACGGCGATACCGCTGTGCGACGAGAACACGATCGGTGTCGTCGCGGTGCTCGGTTCGACACAGGACGGCAGCTATGAGCCCGTGGCAGCGATCGCGGCGGCACTCGAGCAGTTGGCCATCGGCGGCGGGCCCGATGTTCCTCTGCACGTCGACGCCGCTTCCGGAGGCTTTATCGCACCGTTCATCCAGCCGGATCTCGTGTGGGACTTCCGGCTCGAGCGTGTCGTGTCCATCAACACATCGGGACACAAGTACGGCCTCGTGTATCCCGGTGTCGGCTGGGTGATCTGGCGGGATCGCGAGTCGCTGCCGGAGGACCTCATCTTCAACGTCAACTACCTTGGCGGCAGCATGCCGACGTTCGCGCTCAACTTTTCGCGGTCCGGGGCGAACGTGGTCGCGCAGTACTACCAGCTGATCCGCCTCGGTTTCGAGGGATACCGCCGCGTGCAACAGGCATGCCAGGACACCGCGATGCACCTGTCCGCGCAGATCGCCAAGCTCGGTCCGTTCCGGTTGCTCACCGACGGCAGCGAGCTGCCGGTCTTCGCGTTCACCGTCGAACCGGAGGCCGGCTACACGGTGTACGACGTCTCCGACGCGCTTCGCAAACGCGGCTGGCAGGTACCCGCATACACGTTGTGCGCCAACCTCGAACAGGAGTCCGTGCTTCGCGTCGTGGTGCGCAACGGCTTCTCGCGTGACCTGTCAGACATGCTGGTCGACGACCTCAAGCGTGAGGTGGGATTGCTGAAGCGCGGCGCCCCGTCGCAACATCACGCGGACCGTCAGCGCTTCCATCACTGACAGCGAGTGCGCTGACGGTTACTGCCGCGGCGTGCGTCCGGACACCACGCGGGTCACGCCCAGGTCGTCCTTGGTCCAGCCGACATCGACGAGCTTCGCCGCGCGAAGCGTCGCCTGCGTCCTTCGCGAGAGGTAGGTGCCCACCTCGACGAGCAGCACACCACCTGGCCTGAGCCACACGTGCGACTCGGCCGCCAGGCGCCGCACCAACCCGAGGCCATCGTCGGATCCGTCGGTGAGGGACTGGAGCGGCTCGAAGGCTCGGATCTCGCGCGGCAATTCCTTCAGGTCGCCGCGCAGCACGTACGGCGGGTGGATGGTGAAGACATCGATCTCGCCGCGAAGCCGGCGCGGCAGCGCGTCGAGGAGATCGCCCGCACGGAAATGCACGTTGCGCAGCCCGAGATGGCGCGCGTTGTCCTTGCCGAGCAGTGCTGCTTCAACAGAGATGTCGACGCCCCAGACATCCGCGTCGCGGACCTCACTCGCGACGGCGAGCGCCACCGGACCAGCGCCGGTTGCCACGTCCACAGCGACCCGTTGCCCGCGCCGCCGGCGCAGCGCCTTGATTGCCTCGTTGGCAAGCAACTCGCTCGAAGCCCGGGGAACGAAAACGCCGTCGCGAATCAGCAAATCGAGTCCACGGAATGCGTAGTGGCCTTTGATGCGCGGAATCGGCTCGCCGTTGACACGTCGCGCAACCATTCCCTGGTAGCGCTTCTTCGACGCGGCGTCGAGCACGCGGTCGAGGATGGCCGGCGTCAGCTTTCGACCGAGCACTTCGGTCATCAACTCCTCGGCGTCATACCGCCCGAGGTTGCGATCCCAGTGATCGATCGCCTTTGACTTGTCGATTTTGCGGACGGCTTTGTCGATGTGTTCGGTGACGGTGATTGCGGGCATAGCCCGCGCATGGTAAGCGGTGGACTCGGCGGTCCGTGCACGATAGGGACGTGCACGTGACTCCCCCACCGGATCCTGGCCTCTGCGCGCGATGCGTCAACGCTCGCGTCATCCCGGGCGCGCGATCATCCTTCGTGCGCTGCGAGCTCGCTGACTCGGACCCGCGTTTCCGGCGTTATCCGCCGCTCCCCGTCCGCCGATGCGATGGGTATGTTGCGGTGTCGCCTCAAGCTACGCGGCGCTGACCTGGGCCGAGCGGTGCCCGCTCACGGTGAGGCAGGTACGAGCGATCGCCAATCCAGGGCGCGGGCGGCACGTTGAGTCCTTTGGTCGTCTGGTTGAGCCACAGGCCGTACTTGCTTCGCATCTGGCTGAACGCCTCCCAGGCACTGTCGAGATTGTGCAGTTGATATCCGGCATGCTCGAGACGCGCACACGCTTCCAGAAACTCCTGGTGCTCGACGCCTGCCACGGGCTCGCCCACGATCTTGAAGTGATCGCGCATGTCGGCAACGAAGTGCGATCCCACTTTGTGCATGAGGCGTGCGTTGCCCACGGGTCCGCCATCGATGGTGGTGAGCACCAGGGTTGCCGCATCCATGACTGCGCCGAACGAATTGGGCCAGGCCTCGTTGTCATGGCTGGAGCGGAAGTAGAAGAGCAACGGGTAGGAGAGGTGGCTTTCGATGACGTCGACGGTCCACAGCCGCCATTCGTCAAATGTTGCGACGAGCTGATTGGGCATCGCATCCTTTGCGCACGTCTCGAGCAACTGCACGCCCGACGGCGGCGCACCCGCGAGCGCGTCGAGGGCAACCACCGCGGTCTCGCGTTTCTGGAACGAACTGAAGAGCGAAAACAGCAGGCTGATCACCAGCGCGAAGAGACCGAATCCGCTCGCTGCCTCGATGGCCGCAAACACTCGCGTCGCCACGCCGGCTGCCTCGATGCCACCGACTGAGAAGGCGAGCATCCGCCCTGTAGAGAAATACAGCGTGGTGCCAAACGAGTCGGGTTGCGGCTGGAGCCCGGCGTGCAGGCCGTTGAAGATCAACGCGAAGCCGAGGATCAGCCCGAACCCCCAGAACACGAGCAGCGCCACGAGCATCATCGGCGCGAAGGCCGCAAGCGCCGTCTCGCGGTTCTTCAAACGCCTGGGGACGTTGGCGAGCTTTCGCCACAGTCGCCACGTGCCACGGATGAGCCACAAGCTGAGGCGTACCCGCCCGACTGCGGGCCGCGGCATGACCACCGACTGGAACACGTCGTAGACCGTGACGAGCACGATCAGCGCGCCGAAGCCGATCTGGACGCCGTCGGTAACGCTCACGTGTCGAGCTGGCGGCGCATCTCGGTGAGTTCCGCGAGCACTTCCTGGAGTGCGTCGAGATCCTCCGAGTCCACGGCAATCCTGCGCAGGCCCGCGAGCTCTGCGATGGCGGCGTCCATCGTGTCGACGGTATGAGCGGCGTCGTCAAACCGTCTCGTCTGCAGACGCAGTCCGAGGGCTCGTGCCTGCTCGGCGATGTCACTCATACCGGCGCCACACCGCTTTCACGTTGGCGCGATTTCCCTGCCTGTTGCAGGACTTACCGAGCGCAGTTGCGCTACCGCCGTCGCCATGCGACCGATGGTACGGCGGCGGTCACACCCGCCGTGTGGCGAGCACCAACAGCGTCGAGTAGTGGTAGATCATGGTGCCGCCCAGGTTGTCGACGGTATCGCCGAGCGCCTCGAGGAGCGCATGCCTCCGCTCGTCCGGCAGCCGAACGTGATCACTGTGGGTGGCGACAAGGTTGATCCAGCCGGCTCTGTCGTAGACCGTGTCCCACGGATACGTCCGCGCCTCGACGTGTGTGAAGAGGCCGTCCAGCTTGAATTCCTCGAAGCGGTCGACCGGCTCCTCGGTGAGGTTGAGCGCGACGTTGGTCTTGGCCAGCTCAGGGGCGAGCCGCTCGTAGACAGCCTCAAGCGCGCGCGTAGCTTCCTCGTTGGGCCGCCCGCGGTTCCAGAAGACGCCGAGGTGGCCGCCCGGATGCAGCAGCGATGCGGCCTTGGCAACACCGAGCACGGGGTTCACCCAATGCCACGCCTGCCCGGAGACGATGAGGTCGTACATCCGCCCCTGCGCATCCCAGTCCTCGAACGTCGACTCCTCGACGTGAATGCCGTGACTTCGAGCCATCGCCGCCATCGACGGATCCGGCTCGATCCCCAGCAGGTCGCATCCACGCTCGACGAGGAGCCGGGCCGCCTTGCCGGTGCCGCATCCCACATCAAGGACGTGACCTGGAGCGAGCGCCATCAGGTCGTCGACGAGCGCGGGCGGGTACGTCGGCCGCGCCTGGTCGTACAGCGCGGCCACCCCTCCGAACGACATGGCCCGAGTGCGGTCCTCGTGCAGCTGGTCGGATTGGCGTTCTGGCATTCGACCGTGTCAGCTGAGCCGCGACGGCTGCGGAGTGAGCGCTGTCTCGACGTCCGCGGCAAATCGCGCGGCATCGGCTGGTTCGAGACGTGCGGTCGTGACGCGAATGCCCCGCGCGCTGGCGATGCGGAATCGGTCTCCGGCGAGCACGCCCCAGCCACAGCTCTGCAGCGCGGCAACCGTGGCATCCTCGTGCGCCACCGGGATCCAGACGTTGAGACCGGAGCTGCCGTGGGACTCGATGCCGCGCTCTGCGAGCGCGGTGCGCAGCGCCTCACGACGAAGCGTGTAGATGGCCGAGACACGCTCGCGACGCGAGGCGTCGTCCGGGTCACTCCACATCCGAACCACGAGCCGCTGCAGGAGGTGCGACACCCAGCCCGCGGCGAGCAGGCGACGGCCTTCGACACGCGCGACAGTGGTTGCGTCACCCGACATGACGGCAAGACGGAGGTCGGGCCCCAGTGATTTCGACACCGACCGGAGGTGCGCCCAGCGGGTACGACCCGGCTCACAGAGCGAGTGGCAATTCCGTTCTGTGATATCGAAGGCATGATCATCTTCGAGCACAAGCACCGAAGGATGGCCGGCGAGCACGGCCCGGAGTTCCTCGGCGCGAACGGCGTCGATCGCGGAGCCAAAAGGGTTCTGTGCGCGTGGGGTGATCGCGCATGCGACGGCGCCGCCGCGCAGCGCTCGCGCGAGGCCCTCAGGAGTAGGTCCGCGGTCGTCGATGGCAACCGGGAGCACCGTCAGCCCGAGCGCGGACGCGAGGTCGATGATGCCCGGGTAGCAGGGATCTTCGACAGCGATTCGATCGCCGGGGCGGAGGTGGGCCTGGAGCGCGAGCTGGATGCCGTCGAGTGCCCCGCCGACGACCGTCATGTGGTCGCTGGGCACGCCGTCGCTGTCGAGGCGCGCCGCGGCAAGCGCGAGCAACTCCGGGTCCGAACCGGCGGCGCCGTAGAGCACCGGCTCATGGGGCAGGGCGATGAATGCGGGCTCGAGGTCTGGCAGGAGCGCGGGATCCGGGTTGCCCGACAGCAGGTCGACAACCCCGGGAGGCACGATCGGCCTGCCCCGCGGCGCGGGTGGGACCCGCGGCGCGATGGTGGTGCCGAGCCGCCCGGCACCGGCGACAAGCCCTCGGCGGCGCAACTCGCGATATGCGGATGCGACGGTGGCGGTGCTGATGCCGCGATGAGACGCGAGCGAACGAACCGTGGGCAGCCGCGTTCCCGCAGTGAGTTCACCGTCGCGGATGCCGCGCTCGACGCTCTCGGCGATCTCGGACGCCCGCTTCCCGGTGATGTGATAACGTATCGGTACGTTCATCGCTTTGTATCATAACAAATGACTCAGAACGTGTCCATCTCCCAGATCTCCCGCCCTCAGGCTTCGCGCGCGCAGATCGTGATTGCCTTCGCGGCGGTGTACGTCATCTGGGGTTCGACGTACCTCACGATCAAAATCGCGATCGAGACGATCCCCGCATTGCTCATGTCGGGGACGCGGTTCGTGCTCGCCGGGGTCATCTTGCTTGCGTTCTCGCTCCGTCCCGGGCAGCCCCGCGAGCGGCTCACACTCGTCCACTGGCGGTCCGCAGTGATCATCGGCGCGTGCTTGTTGCTCTTCGGCAACGGAGGCGTGGCCTGGGGAGAGCAGTACCTGCCGAGCGGTTTCGTCGCGCTGATCATCGCAACCGTGCCGCTCTGGATGGCACTGTTCGCACCGGCATTCGGTGGCCGCTGGATCAACTGGACCGCGGCGATCGGCATCGCGATCGGACTCGCCGGCATCTTCCTTTTGGTCCGCCCCGGTGGCGATGGCGCGGGTCACTGGCAGACGCTCGTCGTTCTGCTGGCCCCACTCCTCTGGGCGCTCGGCTCGCTGTACGCGCGCGGCGCGCCCGCTCCCAAGGCGCCGCTGACGGCCGTGGCGATGGAGATGATCGCCGGCGGTCTCCTCCTGACAATTGCCGGGGTCGCCGATGGCGAGCTCGGTCACCTGCACCTGGCCTCGATGTCGTTCGCATCGATCGCATCCTTCGTCTACCTCGTGCTCATCGGGGCGATGGTCGGCTACGTGGCTTACATCTGGCTGCTCCACCACGTCTCGGTGACCGCCGCGTCGACATATGCATTCGTCAACCCAGTGGTCGCGGTCTTCCTCGGAGCGATCGTGCTGGGCGAGCAGGTGACCGGCATCACAGTCGTTGCCGCGGCACTGATCGTCGGCGCCGTGATCCTCCTGCTGATCGGGCAGAGCCGCAACACAGCGCCCGCTGTGGCACTCGAGGTTCCAGTCCGCGACGTCGCGTGACGGCGTGCCCTCCGGCGAGAGGTGACAATGGGTCGGTGGACAGCGAAACCGTGATCGTCGATCCCGCCGCGGAGCCGCTTCAGCCGCGGGGTCGGATCGGCATCAAGGACGTCCTCTGCGTCGGCCCGATCATCGCCAACACCATCTATTACTACGCCGGGCTGCCACTGACGCCGCTGCTCCTCGGCCGCAACCCGGTGCTGCTCAGCGCGCTTCGCGGGAGCATCGCGTCGATGGTGGCCGCCGGCGGATTCGCGAGGGTCGGCAAAGTCCCACTGGTGCTTGCGCTGATCGCCCCCATCCCGATATCGATGATGACCGACCCATTTTTCTTCTGGGCCGGGAAGCGATACGGACGTAGCCTGATCAACTATTTGAGCGAGTCGGATCCGAGGTGGCGAAAGCGTGCGGCGCGAGGGGAGCGTTTCTTCCAGAAATACGGTGTGTGGACGATTGTCCTGGCGCCGATTCTGCCGGCGCCGTCGCCGCTCTTCTACATGGCCGCGGGTGAGGCCGGCATGCCGTTTCTGCTCTTCATCTGTGCCGACCTCGTCGGCACGCTCGTATATATCGGCCTCATCGTCGGCGCGGGCTGGGCGATCGGTCAGCCGGCCGTCACCGTTGCACAGACGATCAGCAACTACGCGCTCTGGATCATCGTGGCGATGGTGGTCCTCATCGTCGCGTGGTCGGTGTTTTCTGCATGGCGAGCGCCCCGAGAAGTGACGAGGCGCTGAGCACCGGCGCCAACCAGCTCGCAGCGCGACGCTGGCTGCTGGTCGTCGTTGCCGTGGTTGTGCCAGTCGCGCTCGGAGCGCTCGCCACGTTGGTCCTCTACGCAACGCGTGCGAAGCCGGTTGTCGCTCGACCGGAGGCGATCCACGCGTCGGACGTGAAGGGCCTTGACGGATCGGTGCTGGTGCTGCAACCAGAGACGGCCGCACAGGTGAAGATCGCGCTCGGGAGCACGATCGAGATCGTGCTGCACTCGTATATCGGCGAGACGGTCGTGTCCCAGGATCCCCTGACGTTGAATCCGGTACCGAATCCGCCATGCGGCGTCCCGGCACTCTGCGGCTTCCCCGGCGCACAGCGCTACTCGTTCCAGGCGATTCAGGGAGGCGTGGGATATCTCGAGATCGTTTTTGGTATCCACAACTGCCTCACTAACGGCGAGTGCACGACCACGCCCTACGTGTACAAGCCGATCGCGGTCTACACACGGCCGCAGTCGAGCTGACCTCAGGGGATCGCGACTTCCTCGTGGTATTTCGGCAAACGGCTCATGCCGCTCTCGACCACCTCGGCGATCCGCTCCACTGCGTCCCATACGTCGATAAAACGCGTGTAGAGCGGCGCAAGGCCGAAGCGGCACAGGTCCGGTGGCCGGAAATCGCCGATAACGCCGAGGTCCGCAACCGCGCGCACCACGGCGAGTCCGTCTTTGTGACGGAGTGACACCTGCGCGCCACGGTGCTTCGCGGATTCCGGTGTGGCGACGTCGAACCCGAGATGCCCGAGGCGCGTGCGCGCGCATCGCATGAACGCTTCGGTGAGCAGTCCAGCCTTCTCGCCGACAGCAGCGCCCCCGGCTTCGAGTTGGATGTCGATGCCGACGCCGAGCGCACCGATTGCCAGGACCGGCGGCGAGCCGCTCATCCACCCGCGAATACCGGGTGCCCGCTGATACTCGGAGTTGAAGAGGAACGGGTTGTCGTGTCCCAGCCATCCCTGGATGGGATTGCGCAACTCCCCCTGCAGCGCCCTGGCGACATACAGGAATGCGGGTGAGCCCGGGCCGCCGTTCAAGTACTTGTAGCCGCATCCAACTGCGAGGTCGACGTTGTGCCGGTTGAGCTGAATCTCGACCGCCCCCGCGGAGTGCGACAGGTCCCAGAGCACGAGCGCGCCGGCCGCGTGCGCGGCCGCGGTGAGCGCACCCATGTCATGGCGTGCACCGGTCCGGAAGTCGACTTCGGTGAGCATGAGCAGCGCCGTATCGCTGTCCAGGGCTTCCGCGAGCGATGCGCGCTCGATCATTCGCACCTCGGCGCCGACCAGGTCCGCGACACCGGCGGCGATGTAGAGGTCAGTCGGGAAGTTGCTTCGCTCGGTGACGATCACGCGGCGTTGTGGACGTGCGCGCAGCACCGCCGTCATCAGACGGAACAGCCCGACCGATGTCGTATCGGCCACCAGCACCTCGCCCGGAGACGCACCGATGAGCTCCCCGATCCGGTCGCCGACACGCAGCGGTGAGTCCATCCATCCCGACTCCGTCCACCCACGGACGAGGATGGTTCCCCACTCATGCTCGGCCATCTCGTGCAGCCGCGTCACCGCCGCCTTGGGCAGACGTCCCATGGAATTCCCGTCGAGATAGATCGTCGCTCCGTCGTCAAGAAAGCGATCACGGAATTTCGCGAGAGGATCCTGCGCATCGAGCGCGGCGCACACGTTACGGTCGAGATTGTCAGGAAGTTGAGTAGTCACAGACGGTTTCGCACCTCCCAGAGCTCGGGGAAGAATCGCGTCGCGACGGTTGTCTCAAGATACGCGACACCACCACCGCCCGTACCAGGACGAGAGCCAATCTCGCGAGCGGCCATCAATGTGTGATGGAAGCGCCATCGAGCGATGGCCTCATCGTGATCGAGCAGCAACTCGCACACGCGATGCAGAACGGCGCGCTCCGCGTTTGCGTGATCGCGATACAGCGCGACGAAGGCTTCGATTCGACGTTCACGAGTTTCGGTGTCGCCCCCATCAGGAGCGTCGAATCCGTGCGCGCGCATCGACGCGCAGAGAGCCGTGAACAAGGTCGGCCGATCGGCCCGACGTCGCAACTCCTCGAGATCATGCTCGGAGAGCGGCGATGTTTCCGCCGGCGTCGCCCCGCTGAGGCCACCGAGGACTTCGATGGCGCGAAACTGCCCGGACTGCAGTCCCGACGCCGGCTTGAGTGGATCGCGAAACTCGAGAAAGCCCTCAGGTGTCAGCGTCTCAAGCACGCGCAATTGCGCAATCAGCAACTCATCAACGCGCGTCGTCCGGTGCAGCGGCGCTAGCGCTGACTGCGGCCTTCCCGCGTGGAGTTCCGCGGTCGCGAAGTCGAGTTCGTGAAGAATGAGCTTGAACCAGAGCTCGTAAGCCTGATGAATGACGACGAACAGCATCTCGTCATGAGCACCTTCAGTAAGAGGATGCTGCAGATCGAGCAGAGCGTCGATCCGTAGGTACGAGCTGTAATCAGTACCCGCCATACCGTCAGCCGCCTCGCGTCACGAGTATGTCGTCGAGCGAGAACTCCTCCGGCGGAGACAACTGATCGAAGTCGCACGACCGTGGCGCTTTGTCGGGGCGCCAGCGGAGGAAGCGCGACGCGTGACGGAAGCGGCCGCTCTGCAGATGATCGAAGGACACCTCGCAGACGAGCTCCGGCGAAACCGACGTATAGGAACTGTCCGCGGCGCTTTGCCACCGGCTCGGGCCGCCGGGGGTGCGCCCGTGTCCGAAGCTGTCGCCCCCAACGAGTGGCTGGAGTTGCTCCAGGATCGCGCGACGTTCGGCGGCGTCGAACGACGACGTGTGGCCTACGTGGTGGAGAGCGCCTTCCTGGTCATAAAGACCGAGCAGGAGTGACCCGATGCCCTTGCCGTCTTTGGCGACGCGGTAACCGCCGACGACGCAGTCGACGGTGCGGAGGTGCTTGATCTTGGTCCAGTGTCGTTCGCCGGGCTCGTAGATACCAGCGGGGTTCTTCGCGACGACGCCGTCGAGTTCCGGCGCCCTCGTATCGGGTGAACCATGTTGTCGCCTCGTCCACGTCCGTGGTTTGCGGCGTGACACCGACGATCGGGCTGCTCTTGATTGCATTCAGCAGACGGGTGCGCCGCTCCTCGAGCGATCGCTGCCTTAGGTCGTCCGTGTCCTCCGCAAGGATGTCGAAGAGGACGACCGATGCAGGTGTCTTCTCGGCGAGCATGCGCACGCGGGATGCGGCCGGGTGAATGCGCTGTTGGAGGGCGTCGAAGTCGAGCCCGTGGTCGGTGGCGATGACGATCTCCCCGTCGACGATGGCGCGATCGGGCAGCGCCTCCTGGAGCGGCTGGATCAGCTCGGGGAAATAGCGCTCGAGCGCCAGCGCGTTGCGGCTCGCGATGTGGACGTGGTCTCCGTCGCGAAAGATGACGGCGCGGAACCCGTCCCACTTCGGCTCGTAGAGCCAGCTCCCCTCGCGCGGGATTTCCGGGGCAGCGCGAGCCAGCATCGGCTCGAGCGGCGGATCGAAGGGGAGCGACACCAGCGGAGTGTCGCCGATTGCGGGGGGAAAGGGCTAGGCGGAGAGAACGTGCGGCCGTGCGTCTCGCATCCGGAGCCGGAGCAGGTTGTCCACGTCGACGACGTCCCCGACCTCGCGGACCGCGGTCTCGAATCGCGTGATGTCGGTCAGCTCGTCGACCTCACCGCGCAGCGTGACCACGCCGCGGTTGGCGCGGATCTCGAGCCCGGTCGCGAGGTCACCAAAGCCCATCGTGAGAGCGACGCGGACTCGGTCGGCGAGAGTCTCATCCCAGCTGTTCGCGCCTGTCCGACGCGGACGCTTGTCGACGGCCGACCCGACGAGGGTCGCGACGCCGACTGTGGCGCGACGAGCAGCCGCCCGACGGCGGGCACCCGATCGGGGGTGAAGAAGGAATGCTGCGATTGCAATGACTGCGGCGCCTGTGGCTGCTGCCGCGAGCTTGAGAACCCGGGTCACTGGGGGATCCTCCGATGGAATGTGTGCTGGGGCGATCGTTCAAACGTACCGCGGAATGGTTGGTTACGCGGTGGCGTCAGATCTCCATCTCGGGTTCTTGTACGCGCCTTCCCGGGTCCTGGTTCCTGGAGCTTTGTTGCCTCGGGGTTCTGCCTAACCGGTCACTCACGTGCCGACGCGATCCCCGATCGGGTCGGTTCCCTTACCTTCGTTGCCTGACGAGATCGTGCGTTCCGAGCGGGATGCTGATCCCGTCGTGATCGCGGTACCGGTCCGTGAGTGCACGACGGTCCCGGCAAGCGGCGCGGCGAAAGCGCTCCCTGCGCCGACAGGAACAGGCAACCGACTACGCCGGCAGCAGCCGTAGACGCGATCGTTCGGTGATGGGGGCGGGCGGGAGACTTCTTCATACCGCATTTGTGCATCCACGCCAGCGCATCGCGCGTGGCGGCATTTCAGACACCAGCGTTACTCCTGCGGCCGGCACGCGCATACCTACCGCCGCGATCCGTTGCTGACTCAGGGCTCCGTCACGCCTTCGGGCGTCGTGGACTGCGCCTCTTGGCGGCGTCTTTGCTCGCGCTCAGGCCCGACGACGGCGGTCCGTCAACCATCAGCTCTTTGCTGACTAGCCCGACACATTCGTCGCAGATGAAGGCGTGCGCTCCAGCGATGAGCTTGTTTACCTGGTCCTCCGACCGGCCGCAGAAGGAACACTGGTTCACCGGAGGGGTCGTGCCCACGACCCCAGCATAACCTTGGAGCGGTGTCCACCATCCCGGCGTGCCCCACCATCGGGCGGGACGCCGGCGACATGCGAGTGGTTTATTTGGCTCGGATCTGGCGTCAGTCTCGTGTTTCGCCCATAGAAACAAGGCAGCCCGACTCTGTGGCGGATACTGAAGAACAACGTCGCGTTTCTGACAGAGTTGGAGTCAGCGCCAATATGGCGCACACTGCGCATATGTGTTTGTTTGCACTTGAGGAAGCCCGCCTGAGCGACTTCGGCGGCGCAACCGTTCTGGTAGGATTGCGACGATGATGGATCCTGGAACCTACCTCACTACAGTTGCGGGACGACTGACGCAGGACGGTTTCGAGGTGACGCCCAACGTCGTGATTGGTGATAGACCGGCGGATCTGTGGGCAGCGCGTAGGAAGTTCCAGGCGACCAAGTTTGGATCGGTGTCCACGTTCGTTGTCGTCAGTCGTCATGAGTCGGTCGACGCGGCGGAACTGGCGGCGTATTCATCGGCGTGTTTCCAGGCGGCCATGGAACGCACTGGAGGAGTCCGCGGGCTGGGCTCTGCGGGTGTGTGTTACGCGGTTTGTGTCTGCGAACACGCTGCCGCGAACCTAGACTCAACAGTGGAGACAACGGCACTCGTTAAGCATTGGGCATCATTCGAGTTTCCTGTTCTGGTCGATCTCGCCGCGAATTCCGTCGCTTACAACCGCCAGAGGGCGATCTGGGGAGCGGCTTATATTCGTGGTTTCCGTAAGGCCGCCGACAAGTGGCTGCAGCCCGGCGGCTCGCGCGTGCCGACCGACTGAGCGTCAAACCACCAGTTAGCTGGTTGGATGTTTGCGGTAGTACGTCTCGTCTGCTTCGTCCGATTTCTTGTACGCGTCCAGGTCCGTGACTACCTCTTGAAGAATCGTCAATGCCTCGAGGATTGGCCGACCCAGTTCCTCGAACTGGAATGCCGCCGCGAGCCGTCGTCGATCAGTGATACGTAGCGCCGAAGAATCGACGCGAGGTCAGCGTCAGAGTTAGTCGGGCTCATGGATCAGGGTTCACGCTGCACTCGATCTGCTGCTCGATCTGATCACCAGATGGGGGCTGGCGCGCCCAGGAGGATTTGAACCCCGACCTTCTGATCCGTAGTCAGACGCTCTTCTGCCTGATGACGTTTTGAGATCAAGCACAGCGTCTAATTTTGCGGTAACGCTGCTATGGCGCGTCTGATGCCGATAGTGAAGCTGACGGAACCGTATGCTTCCCGCCGGGATGACGCTAGCCCTCGTCGCGCAGTTCGCCATCGTCCTTATCCTGATGGCAATATCGGTTTCTGTGCTTGTCGACAAAGGATTCTTAGCCCGACTCTTTGATGCCTATCGGACGCCCGGCGATCGCCGATTCTCCGCGATCATCGGCCTCGCTATCTGCTCCGTGGTCCTCGTCGGACTAATTCTCGTCGCGGTAGGAGTCTTTCCGAACGACTAGATCTGACGACCGTCAGTAAGCGGTGTCACCGGCAAGGATCAGGACATCGGCAAGTTAGGGCTCTGCAGGCACGTGGCTTCGGAGCGGCGGAGTGATCTGGTCATAGCAGTGGCTGAGTCGCAGGACGCACCGAATGTTCGCCGGCCCGTCGGCATCGTTGCGAGAATGCTCAGGTACTGGTTCGATGCCGAACGCGCCGAACCGGTGGAGAGCCGGGCTGGCGCGCCCAGGAGGATTTGAACCCCCGACCTTCTGATCCGTAGTCAGACGCTCTATCCGGACTGAGCTATAGGCGCGCGCCAGAGCCGTGACTGTACCCCATAGCGCCTTAACCAATACCGCACCACGCCAGCGGGGTCGATCGCGGCATCATTCCAGTTCAGAGAGCTCAACGGAGGTGGTTCCATGGCGGTGACCGGCAGTGTCGACACAGGAGCGCTTCCTGCGCTCGACTTCGTGGGCGAGGTTGCCCAGCAGATCCGGGTCGACGGGATCCGCGCGAGCACCAAAGCAGGGTCGGGGCACCCGACATCGAGCATGTCCGCGGCCGATCTGATCACCGTCCTCGCCGCGCGCCATCTCCGCTACGACTTCGATAACCCCGACCTGGCCAACAACGACCATCTCATCTTCTCCAAGGGCCACGCGTCGCCACTCCTCTATGGGCTGTACAAGGCGGTCGGCGCGATCACCGATGAGGAGTTGATGACCTACCGGACATTCGGCTCGAGGCTCGAGGGCCATCCGACGCCGATCATCCCGTGGGTCGACGTGGCCACCGGCTCCCTGGGTCAGGGCCTCGCCATTGCCGTCGGGGTCGCCCTCGCCGGCAAGTACCTGGACCGCCTCCCCTTCCACGTCTGGGTGCTCTGCGGCGACAGCGAGCTGGCCGAGGGGTCCATCTGGGAAGCGCTCGACAAGGCCGGTCACTACGGCCTTTCCAACCTCACGGCGATTTTCGACGTGAACCGGCTCGGCCAGCGCGGGCCCACCGAGTACGAGTGGGATCTGGACGTCTATCGGCGCCGCGTCGAAGCTTTCGGCTGCCGGGCAATCGTCATCGACGGTCACGACCTGACGCAGATCGATGAGGCACTGTCCTCGGCGCGTTCTGACGGCGACCGGCCGAGTGTTGTCATCGCCCGCACCATCAAGGGCAAGGGATTCTCGGAAATCGAGAACAAGGACGGCTGGCACGGCAAGGCACTGCCGCCGGACATGGCCGTACGAGCAATCGCGGAGCTTGGCGGTGAGCGTGACTTGCGCATTGACGTGCGGCCGCCGGAGGCGCTCGAGTCCGCGTCGGCGAGCGCGACCAACTCCGCAGTTGATCTCCCGACGTACAACATCGGAGACAAGGTCGCGACACGCAAGGCATACGGCGATGCATTGCGCGCACTCGGCGCGCGTCACGACGTTGTTGCCCTTGACGGCGAGGTGAGCAACTCGACGCATGCCGATGAGTTCAAGGCCGCGTATCCCGATCGGTTCTTCGAGATGTTCATCGCGGAACAGCAGATGGTCGCGAGCGCTGTCGGTTTGTCGGTTCGCGGATACACGCCGTTCGCGTCGACGTTCGCGGCGTTCTTCTCTCGCGCATACGACTTCGTCCGCATGGCCGGCGTTTCCGAGGTGACTGTCCGTCTTTCCGGCTCACACGCCGGCTGCGAGATCGGTGCGGACGGCCCGTCGCAGATGGCGCTCGAGGACATCGCGTCGCTGCGCGCCGTGCACACGTCGACCGTCCTGTATCCGAGCGACGCGGTGTCGGCCGCGAAACTCGTTGCGCAGATGGCCGATCTCAAAGGCATCAGCTACATCCGCACCACGCGCGGCGCGTATCCCGTCATCTACGACAACGACGAGGAGTTCCCGGTCGGCGGATCCAAGGTGGTGCGCCAATCGACGAATGACGTCGTGACTCTGATCGGCGCAGGCGTGACGTTGCACCACTGCATCGACGCGGCCGAACGCCTGACGAGCACGGGCATCGCCTGCCGTGTGATCGACCTCTACTCGGTGAAGCCGATCGACGTCGTGACCCTGCGTGAGGCAAGCGACGCGACGGCAGGACGATTCGTCATCGTCGAGGACCACTACCCGCAGGGCGGTCTCGCAGCCGCCGTGATGGAGGCGCTCGCGCTTGAGGAGAACCCACCGCGCGTGACGCATCTCGCCGTGCGTGGCCTTCCCGGGTCCGCGAGCCCGGAGGAACTGATGGCAGCCGCAGGGATCGACGCCGATGCGATTGTCGCCGCAGTGAATACCCTGGTGGGCGCCGGCGCGGAGGTCAACGCGTGACAACGCCCCTCCAGCAACTCGGCGAGCGTGGCCAGTCGGTCTGGCTCGACTTCATCAGCCGCGAACTCGTCACCACCGGTCAGCTGCAACGTCGCGTCGCCGACGAGAACGTCACCGGGCTCACGAGCAACCCCACCATCTTCCAGAAGGCGATCGCCGAGGGAAACCTCTACGACGCGCAGATCCGCGAACTGATCAACTCCGGGATCGACGATCCCAATGACGTCTTCACCGAGCTGGCGATCACCGATATCCAGGGCGCCGCGGACATCCTCCGCCCGGTGCATGAGCGCACGGGCGGCGCTGACGGCTACGTGAGCCTCGAGGTGCCGCCGTCGCTCTCGCACAACACGGACGCCACCATCGCGACTGCGCGGACGCTCTGGGAGCGGGTCGACCGCCCCAACCTCATGATCAAGATCCCGGCAACGCTCGAGGGCATGCCCGCGATCCACCGGACCATCGCCGACGGGCGCAACGTGAACGTGACCCTGATCTTTGCCCTCGCGATGCACGAACGCGTGATCGAGCAGTACATATCCGCGCTCGAGGTGCGGCACAAGGACGGACAGTCGCTGGACGTGCATTCGGTTGCATCGTTCTTCGTGAGCCGCGTTGACACGCTCGTGGACAAGCTGCTCGAGGAGAAGCTCGCGGCCGATCCCGGAAATGCGCTCATCGAGGGCTTGCTGGGCAAAGCGGCGATCGCCAATGCGGTCCTCGCGTACGAGCTGTTCGAACAGCGCTTCGGCGGCGAGCGTTTTGCGCCCCTGCGCGCCGCCGGCGGCCATGTGCAGCGTCCCCTCTGGGCAAGCACCAGCGCCAAGAATCCCAACTATCGCGACGTGGTCTACGCGGAAGCGCTGATCGGTCCGGACACCGTGGACACAATGCCGCCCGCAACCATCGAGGCTTTCCTCGATCACGGCGTCGTTGCCGGCGACACGGTCAAGGCCGACTACCCGGGCGCACACCGGGTGATGGACCAGCTCGCCGAGGCCGGCATCGACATGGAGGCCGTCACGCAGAAGCTGCTCGATGACGGCGTGAAGCAGTTCGCGGACTCGTACAACGAGTTGATCCGCGGGATCGCGGAAAAGATCGACACCATGGGTTCTGGATACTCGAAGCGCCAGCACTTCAACACTGGCGCAGCCGCAGTACCGCTCGATACCCCCGCGGCGACGGACATCGCCACGGGCATCTGGCATCGGGACCCGAATGTCTGGAAGCCTGGTGACGCAGCCGCAGCACTGGTGATCAACAACCGCCTTGGCTGGCTCGATGTCGTCGGCGCTATGCACGAGCAGCTTCCGGCGCTGAAGGCGCTAGCAATTGAGGTTCGTGAGGCGGGATGGCGCGACTGCATCGTGCTCGGAATGGGCGGCTCGAGCCTGTGCCCCGAAGTGCTGCGCAGCTCTTTCGGAAGCGCCGAAGGTCAACCAACGCTCCACGTGCTCGACACGACCGACCCACTCGCGATCACGCGAGTGACGGGAGCAACGGATGCGGCGACGACTGGATACATCGTGTCGAGCAAGTCGGGCACGACGGTGGAAACACTGTCGCACCTCGCACATTTCTGGGAGCGGACGCAAGCCGTTGGCGATGACACCGGCTCGCACTTCATCGCAGTCACCGATCCTGGAACCGGGCTCGCCAACACCGCGCGCGAGCGCGGCTTCCGGCATCTGTACAAGAACCCACCGGACATCGGCGGCCGCTACTCCGCGCTGAGCATGTTCGGCCTGGTGCCGGCGGCGATCGCGGGAATTGACTGCGAGTTGCTCCTGGCGCGCGCCGCGGATATGCGCAGAAACTGCGCAGCAGGTGTCCCCGGCGACCTCAATGGTGGCTCAGCCCTCGGCACGATCATGGGTGCGCTCCACGACCTGGGGCGCGACAAGGTCACCATCCTCGCGCCGAAGGAAATCGAGGCGTACTCGCTGTGGGCGGAGCAACTCATCGCAGAGAGCACCGGCAAGGAAGGCAAGGGAATCATCCCCATCGGCGACGAGCCGATCGGCGCGCCTTCCGTGTACTCCAACGACCGGCTGTTCGTTGCGCTGCGGCTCGGCGACAACGCCGACTTCGATCGCTCCGTTGACGAGTTGGAGAGTGCGGGGCATCCGGTGATCCGCTTCGACCTCGTCGACAAGTACGACCTCGCTGCCGAGTTTTTCCGTTGGGAGTTCGCAACAGCGGTGGCGGGTGCGCATCTCTCGATCGACGCCTTCGACGAGCCCAACGTCAAGGAATCGAAGGACAACACGCAGGCGGTGCTGCGGCAGTACGAGCAGACCGGATCGCTGCCCGAGGAGACTGCAGCAGTCACCGACGGCGCCCTACGCTTCTACGGCGACGTCACCGGCACGAGCGCAGGCGGGGCACTCGCGCAACATCTCGACACGGCAAACCCCGGCGACTACGTCGCGCTGATGGCGTATGTCACGCCCGACGACAGCAACTACGCCGCCTTGCAGCACCTGCGCATCGCCATCCGCAACTCGCGCAAGCTCGCCACAACGCTCGGTATCGGTCCGCGATTCCTGCACAGCACCGGTCAGTTGCACAAGGGCGGCCCGAACACCGGCGTCTACATCCAGATCACCGCGGATGACGGAACCGATGTCACGATCCCCGGCTCGCCCTACACGTTCTCGATTCTCAAGCGAGCGCAGTCGGCGGGAGACCTCCAGTCATTGCGCAATCACGGCCGGCGCGTCATCCGCGTCCACATCGCGGGCGACCTCGCCGCGGGGCTCGCAAGCCTCACCGACGCAGTCACCGCAACCACGGCGGCGCACTGAGCGCGGCCATCACATCGAAGGACTCACCACCATGCAGATCGGCTTTGTCGGGCTCGGCAGGATGGGCGCCAACATGGTGCACCGGCTCCGTCGCGACGGTGATCACGCCGTTGTTGCATACGATCCCAACCCGGAAGCTCGCGCGAGCGTCGAGGCGTTCGGCGCCACCACCACGGAGAGCATCGATCAACTCATCGCGGCGCTCGACAAGCCCCGCGGCGTCTGGATCATGGTGCCTTCGGGAAAGATCACCGACGACACCGTTGCGGCGCTGCAGTCGCTGCTCGAGAAAGGCGACACGATCATCGATGGCGGCAACAGCAATTACCACGACTCGATCGCTCGCGCGACGAGCAGCGCCGAGCGGGGCATCAGCTTTATCGACGCTGGAACCAGCGGCGGTATCTGGGGTCTCGAGGTCGGGTACTGCCTGATGGCCGGCGGCGAGAAAGAGAACGTCGACCACTGGCGCCCCATCTTCAACACGCTCGCTCCACCCGACGGCTTCCTGCATGTCGGGCCACCAGGCGCCGGGCACTTCGTGAAGATGGTGCACAACGGCATCGAGTACGGGATGCTCCAGGCGTACGCGGAGGGGTTCGCCATCATGCAGGCGAAGCAGGACTTTGGAGAGCTCGACCTGCATGCGATTGCGCACCTCTGGAACCAGGGGAGCGTGGTGCGCTCGTGGTTGCTCGAGCTTGCGGAGCTCGCGTTTGGGCGCGACCCGCAGCTGGACCAGTTGCGCGGGTGGGTCGACAACTCGGGCGAGGGACGGTGGACGCTCGAGGAGTCGATGCAACTCTCAGTGCCCGCGCCCGTGCTCGCGATGTCGCTGATGATGCGGTATCAGTCACGGCTGCCGGACGGCTTCGGGAACAAGGTCATCGCGGCGCTGCGAAACGAATTCGGTGGACACGCCGTGAAAGCGGAGACCACCTCGGGGACACCGGCATCACACTGACCGCGGAGCACCCGCTCCTCGAACGCCGCCGCGAGCCGCGCACACCGGTCCCGTTCTGCGTCGTCATTTTCGGCGCGAGTGGCGACCTCACCAAGCGCAAGCTTGTCCCAGCGCTGTATGCGCTCGCGTCTGAGGGGGCCCTGCCCGACGGGTTCACGGTTATCGGCGCGGGACGCAGCGATTTCACCGAGGGACAGTTCCTCGCGGATATGCGCGAAGGAGTCGAGCAATTCGGCCGCGTTCACCTGACCACTGAGGGATGGGACAAGTTCGCCGCTGGTCTGCAGTACGTCGAATACGACATGAATGCGCCAGACGGGTTCGAGGCCCTCAAGCGGGCACTGGCGAAGACCGACAAAGAACGCGGGACCAACGGCAACCACCTCCTCTACTTCAGCACGCCGCCGAATGCGGTCATACCGCTCGTGGAGCGTCTGCACGCGGCCGGCCTCACGGCGCAGCCGCAAGGAACCTTCGTGCGCGTGATCATCGAGAAGCCCTTCGGACGCGACCTCGCAACGGCGCGCGAACTGAACGAGCGCCTGCACACCGCCTTGCTCGAAGAGCAGATCTATCGAATCGACCACTATCTCGGCAAGGAGACGGTGCAGAACCTGCTGGTCTTCCGTTTCGCCAACGGCATCTTCGAGCCGTTGTGGAACCGCCAGTACATCGACCATGTGCAGATCACCGTGGCGGAAGAGATCGGTGTCGAGGGCCGCGGCTCGTACTACGAGGAAGCGGGTGCGCTGCGCGACATCGTGCAGAACCACATCATGCAACTCGTCGCGATCATGGGCATGGAGGCGCCGTCGAACTTCCAGGCTGAGATGGTTCGCGATGAGAAGGTGAAGTTGCTGCGAGCCGTGCGGCCGATCCATCCCGACGACGCGCTCTCGCATTCCGTTCGCGGGCAATACTCCGCAGGCTTCATCAACGGCGAACCGGTTCCCGGCTATCGCGAGGAGAAAGGCGTCGCTCCCGACTCCCTGCGCGAGACCTTCGTTGCCATCAAGGTCGACATCGACAACTGGCGCTGGGCCGGCACACCCTTCTATCTGCGCACCGGTAAACGACTCCCGAAACGCTCGACGGAAATCGTCATCCAGTTTCGCCGTGTCCCCCATTCACCGTTCGCGGGCAGCGTGCCGCTCGCCGCGGGCCAGGTGCCCGAGGACGGCATCGACCCCAACCTCCTCATCCTGCGCATTCAGCCGGATGAGGGCATCACGCTCCGCTTCGGCGCGAAGATTCCCGGTCAGGCGTTGCGTATCGAGTCCGTGAACATGGACTTCATGTACGGCACCGCATTTCAGGAGCAATCGCCCGACGCGTATGAACGCCTCCTGCTCGACTGCATGCTCGGCGACCCGACGCTCTTCGCTCGCGAGGACGAGGTCGAGGAAGCGTGGCGTTTCTGCACGGCGATTCTCGACGGATGGCGCGCGCATCCACCCGACCGCACGCACAGCCCCAACTACGCGGCGGGAACATGGGGCCCGGAAGACGCGCAGGCATTCATGGCGCGCGACGGACGCGCCTGGCATATTCCCTGACATGGCCCCACGGGATGCGCTGAGCGATCTCGCCGGCGAGCGCATCGTGAGTCGGACGCCGCAGGACGTCGCGGACTCGGTCGCGCACTGGATTGCGACGCAAGCCCGCCGCGCAAACGAAGACCACGGGAGCTTCTCGATCGCGCTGTCGGGCGGCAGCACGCCGCGCCTGCTCAACTCGCTCCTCGCCGGACCCGACTGGAAAGACCGGATCGACTGGGGCATGTGGGACGTGTTCTTCGCCGATGAACGCGCGTGCCCGCCGGACGACCCGGCGAGCAACTACTCGCTTGCCGAGACCACGCTGCTGACCCATGTGCCAATCGATCCGGAGCGTGTGCATCGCATGCACGCGGAGCGCACCGACCTGGACGCGGCCGCTGCGGAGTATTCCGACCTCCTTGCCACTTCCCTGCCCACCGCCAAAAATGGCGCGCCGCAGCTTGACCTGGTGCTCCTCGGGCTCGGTGAGAACGGCCATACCGCCTCCCTGTTTCCGGGGACACCGGCGCTCGAGGTCACCGATCACTGGGCAACACGAGGTCTCGCGGATTACGCGCCATTTGACCGGATCACGTTGACCTACCCGACTATCAATGCCGCCGTGGCCGTCGGATTCATGGTCACCGGCGCCGCCAAGCACGAGGCGCTCACTGCCACCGCGAGGGGCGAAGTGCCGGCCTCCCGCATCCGCCCGACCGACGGGATGCTGGCGTGGTTCCTGGACGCGGCTGCCGCGGCAGAGTGACGGCTCGGAGAATTTCGGCAGTCCGCTGACCCGCCTCTGCCAGAATCCGCGGGTGCCGCGATCGACGTGGAAGCCCTGCCGCGACGCCATCCGGATCGCTCCGAGCCTGCTCGCCGCCGACTTCGGACATCTGACGAAGGCCGCGCATGACCTCGAGGACAGTGGGGCCGAACGCATCCACGTCGACGTCATGGACGGCGTCTTCGTCCCCAATTTCACCTTCGGCACCGACACCGTCCGGGTGCTCCGGCGGGCCTCCACGCTGCCGCTCGAACTGCATCTGATGATCGTCAATCCCGATGCGCATCTCGGCACGTTCGCGAGCGCCGGCGCTGACGCGATCACCGTGCACTACGAGGCGTGCCCAAACCTCCATCGGACGCTCACTTCAATTCGCGCACTCGACTGCCGCTCCGGGGCAGCGATCAATCCCAGCACGCCTGCTTCGATGCTTGACGACGTGCTCGAGTTCGTGCGACCTCGCGCTCGTGATGACCATCGATCCCGGTTTTGGCGGGCAGGCGCTGATACCGCGAACGTTGCGCAAGGTCGAGCACATCCGCGCCGAGGTGCAACGCCAGGGGCTGGACACCGAGGTGGAGGTCGACGGTGGCGTTGACGCAACAAACGCGAAGGCGTGCGTCGATGCGGGCGCCAATGTCCTGGTCGCCGGGACCGCGGTGTTCCGGCACACGGGCGGTCCGCACGGTGGTATCGCAGCGTTGCGCCATGCGCTGGGCGAGGACGGCGGCGAGTGACCGAGCTCGCAACACGCGCACTCGCCGACGGCAGCGCCGACATCGACCGCGCTGCCGCGGACCTCGCGGCTCGCCTGCCGTCGCCGCTCGAGCCACTGGCACGCCTCGCGTACAACTACGCATGGTCGTGGTGGCAGGGCGGAGACGACGTCTTCCGGATGATCGACCCGGTGCGCTGGGAGGCGAGCAATCACAACCCGATCCGGTTGCTCGACGAAACGTCGTCCGCGACCCTCGAGCGTGCCGCCGGCGATGCAACATTGCTCACGAGGTTGACCGAGCTCGTCGGTTCGCTCGACCGTGAGATGGGCCGTCCGGCCATGGACAGCAAGGCGAATGCGCAACGCCCGGTGGCGTTTCTGTGCGCCGAGTTCGCGGTGCACCGATCCCTGCCGATATACGCGGGTGGCCTCGGCGTGCTCGCCGGTGACATCCTCAAGGAGGCGTCCGACATGGCGCTGCCGATGGTGGGTGTCGGCCTCCTCTACCGCCAGGGATACTTCCAGCAGCGCATGGATCGATCGGGATACCAGCTCGAGTACTGGCTGCAGGTCGATCCCGAGCGCGTTCCCGCCGCTCTTGTCTATAACGGCGACGTGCCGTTGACCGTGACCGTGCCGCTGCGCGGTCGCGACGTTGTGGTCCAGGTGTGGCGGCTCGACGTTGGGCGCACGCCGCTCTATCTCCTCGATGCGCAACGCCCGGAGAACTCGGCGATCGATCAGTGGATCACGAGCCGACTATATGTGGCGGACCGGCCGACGAGGCTCGCGCAGTACGCGCTCCTCGGCATCGGCTCGATGCGCGTCCTCGATGCGATGGGGATGGATCCGTGTGTCGTCCATCTCAATGAAGGGCACGCGGCACTGGCACCGCTGGAGATCGCGCGGCGCGAGATGGCGCTCGGTCGCTCGCGGCACGAAGCGTTCACCGTCGCACGCGAGCGCACGGTCTTCACGACTCACACACCCGTCGCCGCGGGCAATGAGGGCTACGACGTCAGTGAGATCGTCGAGGTGCTCGGTGACTATCCCGAGCAGGCGGGCCTGGATCTCGAGGGATTCCTCCACCTCGGACGCACCCGGCCGGACAACCCCCACGAGCAGTTCGTCATGACACCGCTCGGCATCAAGATGAGCCGCGCGCGCAACGGTGTGAGCCGCCGTCACGGTGAGGTTGCGCGCCAGATGTGGCAGTCTCTCTTCCCGGAGCGGCCGGCCGACACAGTACCGATCGGCCACGTCACCAACGGTGTGCACGTGCCAACGTGGATGGCGCCGCGGATGCGCGAATTGCTCGATCGCTACCTCGGCGCCGGATGGGAGGCCCGCGCCGCCGACGCCGACACCTGGCGCGGCGTTGACGACATCCCGGATGCGGAGTTGTGGGAAGTGCGCAACGCCCTGCGCGCGGAGTTCGTCCAGCACGTCCGGGTGCGCAGTGTGGCCAACCGCCTCGCGCGCGATGAACCCCGCTGGTATGTCGAGGCCGCGGAGCACGGTTTCGATGAGCACGCGCTGACTTTCGGCTTTGCGCGCCGGCTCGCCGGCTACAAGCGCATCCAGATACTGACGCTCGACACGCAGCGCGCCTCGAGCGTGTTCGACAACAAGGACCGTCCCGCGCAGATGGTGCTCGCAGGCAAGGCACATCCGCAGGACGAGGAGGGCAAGCATGCGGCCCAGGGAGTGTTCTCCTTCGAGCGTCAGCCCGGCGCGATGAGCCGGATCGCCTTCCTCGACAACTACAGCCTGTCAACGGCAGACCACATGGTCGCCGGGTGCGACGTGTGGATCAACGTCCCCAGACCGCCGCTCGAGGCGAGCGGCACAAGTGGGATGAAATCGGCGCTGAACGGCGGCCTCAACCTGTCGGTGCTCGACGGTTGGTGGGCGGAGGCATACAACGGCACCAACGGATGGGCCATCCCGGGCGACATCCTCTTCGACCATGCGATGCAGGATTCGCGCGACGCCGCAACGCTGTTCGACATCATCGAGCACGAGGTTGTGCCGCTCTTCTATCAGCGCGATGAGAACGGCATCCCGCGCGGCTGGGTCGAGCGGATGCGCGCCTCGCTGCGCACCAACGGGCCGCGTTTCTCAGCGGCGCGGATGATGCGCGACTACGCGGACGACGTATACAACCTCACGCCATCGCGCTGAGGGCACGCGCTCTCAGGTCGGAACAGGTGTCGGGCGTGGCGTGTGGTGCGGCGGGGTTGGACTCGTAGACGGCGTCGCCGTGGGGGTTGCTGTGGGCGACGGCGCAAACGTGACCGGCATCGTGTTCGGCGCCGCTGTCGGCGTGGCGCCAGCCGTTGGCGACGGCGTTGGCGAGGCCGGCGCGTCACCCGCGGTGTCGATGGCGGTCGGCACAACCGCGTTCGTGGCGGCGCCTCCGGTCGATGCTGTGATCACTGGCAGAGGCGGCACCGTCGGCGACGGCTGCACGCCCGGGCCTCCGAGCGCATCCACCGCGAACACGATCATCACGACGAGCGCGGCCACCGCGGCGGCGGCGACCGTCCACACCTTCCACCCCACCCCGCCGGGGCGCGGCGCATCGGACGCCGTGTCGAAGGCAACGCCACGAAGCGGCGCGTCGTCGTCGTCGTCGAGCATCTCGACAGGAGCTGCGGAGGGAACCGGATCGGCGAGACGCTCCGCCACGACGACCGCGAGCCAGGCGCGTCCCTGATCCCGCCAGCCAGACCCCAGAAAGGCGGTGCCGGCGACCTCGACATCGCGACGGAACGCGCCGGCGCTGGCAGGACGATCGCGCGGGTCCTTGGCCAGTCCGCGGATCACCAGCTCGCGCGCAAGCAGCGGCACCGCCTCGCTGGGCAGTGCCCCGTGGGTGTGCTGCACGCCGAGACCGCTGAGGTCGGTACCCAGGTATGGCGGTCGCCCGGTGACCGCATCGACCAGGACACCGGTGGCCGCGTATATGTCGGTCGACACCGTGTGCGGGCGCCCGGCCCACAACTCGGGTGCCATGTATTGCGGCGTGCCGGCCCGCCAGCCTCTGCGGAGTGGCGGAGCGGGGACGCCGGCGTCGCGGAGGATCGCGGTACCGCCCGAATCGAGCAGCACAGCCTGAGGGGTCACGTCGCGATGTATGACTCCCGCCGCATGCAGCGCCTCGAGTGCGGCAAGCGTGTCGTCGAAGACCACGAGCGCTGCCGTTGCCGCGAGCGCTCTGGACACATCGACGACGTGTCCGAGCGTGACCGCATCCACCCACTCGTAGACGATCGCGGCGTTCCTGTCATCGAAGGCGATGACTGCGAGGAGATGCTGGTGGCGGAGCGCACCGAGCACTCCGATGTCATGGCGGAGCTGTCGGCGATATGCGGCGTCGGTGGACAGCGCCGGGCTCAGCAGCCGGATGACCACCTGCGCGCCGGTGGCCGTGTCGTGGGCGTCGACGAGCGCACCGGCTCGGTCGATACTGATCCCCCGATCCAGCGTGTAGCCAGGGACGTGTGTCCGCGACCCGGCAATCTCGTGGCTGCCAGCCTGGTCCATGCAGTGCCAGTATGCCGTCACAAAAGCGCGGTGGAGTGGAATCCGCGCACGGGGGGGAGCACCACAGGGCCGTAGAATGGCCGGGCAGTGGAGTACGTCGAGAGCATCCTCGACCTGGTCGGCAACACCCCGTTGGTCCGGCTGAGCAAGGTCACCGAGGGGCTCCGTCCTCTCATCCTGGCCAAGCTCGAACAGCTCAACCCGGGCGGGAGCGTGAAAGACCGGATCGGCCTGTCCATGCTCGAGGACGCCGAACGGCGCGGCCTGCTGCGCCCGGGTGGCACGGTGATCGAGCCGACGTCCGGCAACACGGGCCACGGGCTCGCCATGGCCGCGGCGATCAAGGGCTACAAGATGATTTTCGTGATGCCCGACAAGATGTCGGCGGAGAAGATCAGCCTCCTTCGGGCCTACGGCGCAGAGGTTGTGATCTGCCCCACCAACGTGGAGCGTGAATCACCCCAGTCGTACTACTCCGTTGCCGAGCGGCTCACCCGCGAAATCCCTGGCGCGTTCCAGCCGAACCAGTACTTCAATCCGCGCAACCCCGAGGCGCACTACCGCACCACCGGGCCGGAGATCTGGCGGCAGACGGACGGCCGCATCACCACGTTCGTCGCGGGCGTGGGCACCGGGGGCACCATCAGTGGGGTCGGCAAGTACCTCAAGGAGCAGAACCCGGCCGTTCGGGTGGTCGGCGCCGATCCCGAGGGATCGATCTTCAGCGGCGAGATCGCGCCGTACAAGGTCGAAGGCGTCGGTGAGGACTTCTGGCCCGGCACCTTCGACCGCGAGATCGTCGACGAGTTCATCCAGGTCACCGACCGCGAGTGCTTCGTGGCGGCGCGAAAGCTCGCGCGCCAGGAGGGCATCCTGGTCGGCGGCTCGGCCGGGCTCGCTCTCCATGCAGCGATTCAGGTCGCGGTCGATTCCAAGCCGGACGACGTCATCGTGGTTCTCCTCCCGGACACCGGCCGCAACTACCTGAGCAAGTTCTTCTCCGACGAGTGGATGCGCCAGAACGGATACCTCCAGCGGCTGGTCCCGGCACGCGTCCGCGAGGTCATCGATTCCCACAGCGACGGCGTGCCCGAGCTGGTCAGCGTCGGCGCGGGCAAGTCGGTGGGCGAGGCAATCGACCTCATGCAGCAGTACGGGATCTCACAGCTCCTTGTCACCGAGAACGGCAGCAGCGCGGGCGGCGGGGTGGTGGGCAGCATCCAGGAGAGGACGCTGCTCGACCGCATCTACCGCGACCCTTCGGTGGTCACCACCTCCGTGTCCACAGCGATGGACCCGCCCTTTGCACGCGTGGCCGCCGGAGCCCCGATCGAGGAGGCGTTCGAGGCGCTCCTCGGCGGCGAGCCGGCACTGATGATCGTCGAAGGTGAGTTGCCGGTCGGCGTCATCACCCGCAGCGACCTGCTGGAGTTCGTCGCCCGCCGCGGACGTAGCTGACCGCCATGGACCACAAGAAGCAGGGCCTCGCGACGCGCGCGGTCCACGTGGGGCAGGGTCCCGATCCGGCCACCGGGGCCGTCGTGGCCCCGATCCATCTGTCGACGACGTTCGTGCACGAGTCGCCGGGCGTTCACCAGGGATACGAGTACTCGCGTTCCGGCAACCCAACTCGCTCCAACCTCGAGGCGTGTCTCGCGTCGCTGGAGGGAGCGCAGCACGGTCTCGCGTTCGCGTCCGGGCTCGCAGCCACCACCGCCGTCATGCTCCTGCTCGATCCCGGCGACCACGTGGTCTTCACCGAGGACGTGTACGGCGGTACCTTCCGCCTGTTCGACCAGGTGTTCCGGCGCTACGGGCTCACCTTCACCACGGTTGACCCGAGCGATCTCGACGCCATCGCCGCGGCGTTGACAGATCGCACGAAGCTGGTCTGGCTCGAGTTCCCGACGAACCCGTTGCTTCGGATCGTCGACATCGACGCGGTGAGCGAACTCACGCACGGAGCGCACGCGCTGTTCGCAGTGGACAGCACCTTCGCGAGCCCAGTGCTGCAACGCCCGCTCGACCTCGGGGCCGACCTCGTCGTCCACAGCTCGACGAAATACCTTGGCGGGCACAGCGATGTGCTCGGCGGCGCGGTCCTCACGTCGGATGCCGCGCTCGAGGAACGGCTGCGCTTCCATCAGAACGCCGTCGGCGCCGTACCGTCGCCATTCGATTGCTGGCTGCTGCTCCGGGGCCTCAAGACGCTCGAGTTGCGTGTGCACCGCCAGTGCGACAACGCGCTTGCAATCGCGCGCTGGCTCGAAGGGCAGGACGCCGTGACGCGTGTCCATTACCCCGGACTCGAGAGCAACCCCGGCCACGCGCTCGCGCGCCGCCAGATGGGCGGCTACTACGGCGGCGTCGTTTCCTTTGAAGTCTCGTCCGCCGACGCCGCGCGCTCGTTTCTCGAACGGCTGCGAGTGTTCACGCTCGCCGAGTCACTCGGCGCAGTGGAATCCCTGGCCGAGAGCCCGGCGATCATGACGCACGCGTCAATCCCGGAGGATATGCGCAGGCGGGTGGGCGTCAGCGACGGGCTGGTGCGCCTGTCCGTCGGTATTGAGGACGTCGATGACTTGACGGCCGACCTGGAGCAGGCGCTGGCGTAGCCGTCTCGCGCGGTGGTGCACCGAGCTTCCACTCACCGGTGGTGAGCAGGAGCGTGCCGTCGATCTCAGGCAGTGCCGGCGCACCGAGGCGGCGCAGCTTGCGCCACTGTTCGCCGTCCTCTTCGCTGAGGAACGTGATCGCCTTGCCCTCGTTGCCGTTTCGCGCGGTGCGACCCACGCGGTGGGTGAGCCACTGCGGCGTCTCCGGCAGCTCGAAGTTGATGACCAGTCCGACGTTCACGACGTCGATGCCTCGTGCCGCGACGTTGGTTGCCACCAGCACTTCCGTGCGATTCGCTCGGAAGGAATCGAGCGCGCGGTCGCGTGCATTCTGCGAAAGGTTGCCTTGCAACTCGCCCGCCGTGTGACCCATCCGAAGCAGGTCGCGCACGAGCTTCTTGGCACCGTGCTTGGTGCGATGAAACACGATCGTCTGGTTCAGCTCAGCCGCACTCTGGCGTCGGAGGAGGCGTGAGAGCGCGTCGATCTTCTGCGATTTGATGACGTTCATCACGCCGTGTTCGAGCGCGGGAACCTGCTCGTTGACGACCCGCACGCGGGCCGGCTCGTACAGATGCTTCGTGATCATCCGCTGCACCCAGTCGGGCATCGTCGCCGAGGCGAGGACGGTCTGACGGCGGGCGCTGCTGTTCGATGTGGGGCACATCGAGATGATCTTCTCGACGTCTTTTGCGAAGCCCTGGTCGAGCATTTCGTCGGCTTCGTCGAGCACGAGGTACTCGATGTCACGCAGTCGCGCGAGACCATTGCTGGCGAGGTCGAGAAGCCGTCCGGGACATCCAACGATCACGTCGGGCGCATTGCGAAGTCCGCCGGTTTGCGGGCCGTATCCGACGCCACCGATGCAGATCACGGTGCGCAGCGCGGGGTCGACCTTGCGGATCACCGCGTTGACCTGAGTGGCCAGCTCGCGGGTCGGGGTCACGATCAGCGCTCTCGCGCCGTGACCCTGATGTCCGGCCAGCCGCTCGACCAGCGGAACGACGTACGCGAGAGTCTTTCCAGACCCGGTCGGCGCCTCGATCACGCAGTCCCGGCGTGCCAGCAGCGGCGGAATCGCCTCCTGCTGGACGGTGTTCGGCTCTGTGAAACCGCTCTGACCGAGAGCGGCGGACGTGCGTGGACGCACGCCGATGGATTCAAACGTTGTCACCGTGTTACCTCGGGACCCGGATCATTCCCGTTGTCCCAGAATCCCCTCGCTGGAGTGTCGTGTGCCGGATTCTTGAGACCCGTCAGCTGACTGACGGAGAGAGGGTTCACCAAGAGGCATGGCTCGCCGATGCGCGAGCACTTGCCTCGACAGTACCACAGGTTGGTGCAAAGCCCGCGTGACGGGAGTCAGGCGGTTTGGAACGCTCTGGTGTATATCCTCGCCTTGAATGACGTTCGACGCCTTCCTTCATCAGCTTCCCGACGCGGACTCGGCAGAGACCGGCGAGTGGCTCGAGTTCCTCGACGCGCTGGTCGCCTCGGAGGGCACGGTCCGGGCCCGCTTTGTCATCGGCAAGCTCCTCGAGCGTGCCCGTCGCCTCCAGGTCCCGGTGCCGTCGCTGGTGTCGACGCCGTACATCAACACGATCCCGCCGGATGAGGAACCGTGGTTCCCCGGCGACGAGGAGATGGAGCGGCGCATCCGCCGGATCGTCCGCTGGAATGCGGCGGTCATGGTCACGAGAGCCAACAAGCGAAGTGACGGCATCGGCGGCCATCTCTCGACGTACGCGTCGGCGGCGTCGCTCTACGAGGTGGGCTTCAACCACTTCTTCCGCGGCAAGGACGACGGCAACTCGGGCGACCAGATCTACTACCAGGGGCACGCCGCTCCCGGGATGTACTCGCACGCGTATCTCGAGGGCCGGATCACCGAGGCGCAGATGGACAACTTCCGTCAGGAGACGGGCGGCAACGGGCTGAGCTCCTATCCCCATCCGCGCCTCATGCCGGAGTTCTGGGAGTTCCCGACGGTTTCGATGGGGCTCGGGCCGCTCAACTCGATCTACCAGGCGCGGTTCAACCGCTATCTGTACAACCGACACATCGCCGATACCAGCGAGAGCCACGTGTGGTGCTTCCTCGGCGACGGCGAGTGTGATGAGCCGGAGACGCTCGGGGCGCTCTCTCTCGCGGCGCGCGAACAACTCGACAACCTCACGTTTGTCGTCAACTGCAACCTGCAACGTCTCGACGGGCCGGTGCGCGGCAATGGGAAGGTTATCCAGGAGCTGGAGGGAATCTTCCGCGGCGCCGGCTGGAACGTGATCAAAGTGATCTGGGCTCGCGAGTGGGACGAGCTGCTCGCGCGCGACGTGCACGGCGTGCTCGTCGATCAGATGAACCGCGTGCCCGACGGTGAGTTTCAGAAGTACGCGACCGAAAGTGGCGCATACATCCGCGAACATTTCTTCGGGCCGGATCCTCGGCTGCGCAAGATGGTCGAGCACCTCTCCGACGACGAACTCCGCCATCTGCGCCGCGGCGGTCACGACTATCGCAAGGTCTATTCCGCGTACAAGCTCGCACTCGAACAGCACGGCGCACCGACCGTCATCCTCGCGCATACCGTCAAGGGATGGACACTCGGCACGGGCTTCGAGGCGCGCAATTCGACGCATCAGATCAAGAAGATCGGTGAAGCCGAGTTGCGCGCGTTCCGCGACCTGCTCGAGCTGCCGATCAGCGACAAGAAACTCTCCGACGCAAAGCCGCCGTACTACCACCCCGGCGCTGAATCGGACGAGGTAGAGTACCTGCTGATGCGCCGCCGCGCGCTCGGCGGCATGTTGCCGCGCAGAGTCGTCCGCTCCAAGCCGCTCGAACTGCCGGGGGACGCGCTCTACTCGGAGTTCATCACCGGCAGCGGGACGCGCGCGGCTTCGACAACCATGGTGTTCGCGGGGCTGTTGCGCAACCTCTTGCGCGACCCGAGTATCGGCAACCGCATCGTTCCGATCATTCCTGACGAAGCGCGCACGTTCGGCATGGACGCCCTGTTCAGCGAGGTGAAGATCTACGCGCCGTTCGGGCAGCGCTACGAGCCGGTCGACGCAGGCATGGTGCTCAGCTATCGCGAGGCGGTCGATGGACAGATCCTCGAGGAAGGCATCACCGAAGCCGGCTCGATGGGCAGTTTCACCGCTGCGGGAACGGCGTACGCAACGCATGGTCAGGCGGTGATCCCCTTCTATATCTACTACTCGATGTTCGGGTATCAGCGGGTCGGCGACCTGATCTGGGCATTCGGCGACTCGCGTGGCCGCGGCTTCATGCTCGGAGGGACCGCGGGCCGCACGACACTCAACGGCGAGGGACTGCAGCACGAGGATGGACATTCGCCGCTGCTGTTCAGCGCGATTCCGAATGTGAAGATCTACGACCCCGCGTTCGCGTATGAACTCGCGACAGTGATCCGTGACGGCATGCGGCGCATGTATGTCGACGGCGAGGACATCTTCTACTACATCACGCTGTACAACGAGAACTACCCGATGCCGGCGATGCCGGAAGGCAGCGAGGACGGCATCCTGCGCGGGCTCTATCTGTACAAGGCGGCGGAAGTCGAGCGCACGCATCGCGCGCGCATTCTCGCGAGCGGCAGCGCAGTCAATGCAGCGCTCGAGGCGCAGGCCATGCTGCTCGAGCAGCACGACGTCGCAGCCGAGGTGTGGAGCGCCACGAGCTACCAATTGTTGCGTCAGGAAGCGCTCGATGTCGAGCGGTGGAACCGGCTCCATCCAGATGCCGAGCCGCGCGTCGCGTATGTGGACGAGCAACTCGGCGCCGATGGCGGGCCGATCGTTGCGGTGACGGATTACCTGAAGGCCGTGCCCGATCAGATCGGACGGTTCGTGAAGGCACCGTTCATCCCGCTCGGCACCGACGGGTATGGACGGAGCGACACACGCGTGGCCCTGCGCCGCCATTTCGAGGTCGACGCAAGCTCGATTTCCGTGGCCGTGCTCGACGGACTCATGCAGCAGGAGCAGATCCCCCGCCACGTCGTTGCCGCCGCGATCGAGCACTACGGGCTCGACACCGAGCTCGTCGATCCGCGCTACCGCTGATCCGCGCTCAGTCTCCAGAGAACGCGAGCGACGTGCGTTCCGTGTACACCGCACCTCCCGGCGCGGGCCGCGACTCGAATAGCACAAGCCGGTGCGCGGTGAACCGAATCTCCGTCTGATTCGCGGCCGCGGTCACCGCCTCTTCCCACGCGGCGCGAGCCGTGTCACTCCACGGCAGTCGCGGTCTGCCGAGCGTGCAGTGCGCGTGATACCGGCGATCTTCGACCTCGAAACCCGTTGCGGCGAGTGCCGTGCGACAGTCGAGCGCCAACGCGGTCAGCGGTGCGATGTCGCGCGCGGAACCGAGCCACAGAACTCGAGGGATCGCGCGTGGCGGAAACGCGCCGAGCCGGTCCAGGGAGACATCAAATGGCTGCGTTTGACGCGCAATGGGGTGCACCGCATCGAGTGCGGCGCCTGCTCGAGCCTCCTCGATAGCTCCGAAGAAGTGGACGGTCAGGTGGAGTGTCTCGGGACGCGCCCACCGAACGTCCGGAATGCGCGCCCGCAACTGGTTCTGCAGCGCTTTCCCCGCGGTCAATCCGGGCTCAGCGAGAGGAACTGCGAGAAAGCACCTCACCCAGCCGGTTTTGCCGTGGTGGTCGGCTCGGGCGTGGCGGCGGGCGACGGGCTCGGACTCGGCGCGACGCATGGGTTGCCGCCGGCGTTGGCGATGTTGACCGTGATCTGGTTTGCGACGCAGAGTTCGTTGATCGCCGCGAAGACCACTTCACCAAACCAGGCCGGGCGATCCATAACGGAATACGGGGTTGGCGCAGCAATCAGGATGTGCCGCACGCTCCAGCCTTTGGTTGACTCCGCGTACAGCATCACGATGTCGTAGCCACCGGCATCGTGCACCGGCGTCGTCGTGTACTTGCCAACGGCCAGTGCCTTCACCGCCGCACTGAATGCCGGGTCGTACGTGGCGAGGTTGGCGGTCGTGAGCAGGCCGAGGTCGCCGCCCTTGGCGTTGGTCCCGGTGTCATCCGACCAAGTCTTCGCCGTGGTCTCGAAGTTCGCACCCGTGGCGAGGATCTTCTCGACCTGGACTGCGCGCTCCTCCGCAAAGAGATTCTCGACGCGCTGCTCGTTGAGGTCGGAGCTGATCTCATCCTCGAGCTGCGCGATGGACCCTCCGGCGCCTGCCAGCTCTGTCTTCAGCGCAGCCATGCCGCCCGCCTGCTGCGCATCGGTGTCGACCTGCGCCTGGATCTCGGCAGCTGTCGCCTCGAGGTTGAACTTGGCCGCCTCCTCTCGGATAACGGCGTCGATGATCAGGCTTCGCAGGATGTCGGCCCGGAGTGCGGTGGTCTGCGCCGGGTCCTCTTGCGGACCGCCGCCCTGCTCGATGCTCACGATCGTCGTCTGATAACGAACGTTGAATTGCGCCAGCGTGATGCTCTCATTACCGACTCGCGCGATGACAGGAGACGGTTTGGGCGGAGCCGTAGACGTGGATCCGCAGGCGACCACGGCGAGTGCGCACGCGGCAATGCATGCCACCCTGCCCCTTGGTTGGTACATCCTCAGGCCAGTGTATCCGGGGCCGCGGCGGGCCCGGCTCGGCCGGTGGTCAGCCCGCTGACCCGAGCCCGGAACGACGGCGTCGCCACGACCGCGACGGTGGTCGCCCCGACCAGGAGCGCGCCGACCCCGACGGCATTGAACAACCCGATGCTTTTGGGCACCAATCCGTAGAAGACCGTGCCCAGCGGCTGCAGCCCCGCGAAGATCGTCGCGTAGATGCCGAGCAGGCGCCCGCGCAGCGCCGGATCGGTGTCCGTCTGCAGCAACGTGGTCATCGAGGTGCTCACTGCCACGAACGCGAAGCTGATGCCCACCAAAGCCGGCAACGTGACCCAGAGTGCTGTGCCGTGGGCCACCGCGAACAGGCTCGCTGCGTACACGATGCCGCCGACGAGCATGAGTTGCAGCCGCCCGGCCCCTCGTCCCATGGACGCGATCGCGAGCCCACCGACGAGGCCGCCTACTCCGCCGACGCTGTACATGATGCCGAGCGCCTCGGGCCCAACGTGCAACTGCATTTTTGCCAGGACTGGCAGAAAGGGCATGTACGACACGCCGCAGAACGCGAGCACTGAGGCGACGATCACCACACCGCGAACGAGCGGGTCGGCGGCAGCAACGCGGAGCCCGGCGACGAGCTCGCCCCACGCGGTCGCACCTGCCGCTCGCGGGAGCGGCGCGACGTCGGGGATCACCGTCAGCAGCACCACAATCGGAGCGAGATACGCGACCGAGAGAAACCCGAAGCACACGGCCGGGCCTGCGAAGCCGATGAGCAGTCCCGCAACGGACGGCCCGACGATCCTCGTTGCGCTCATCGCTGTCGCCCCGAGAGCGACGGCATTGACGACGAGGTGGCGATCGACAAGGTCGGCGACGAGCGCCTGGCGAGTGGGAAGGTCGGCGGCGTCGGTGGCGCCGAACACGATCGCCACGATGAGGATCGCCGTGAAACTTGCGTGTCCCGTCGCGACCAGGATCGCAAGCGAACCGGCGCTCAGACCGAGCAGCGTTTGCGTGACCAGCAGGATGCGCCGGCGCGGCAGGCGGTCGGCCAGCACACCGCCGGCGAGCGAGAGGATCACTGACGGAATGCCATCCGCGGCCGCCACGACCGCCACGGCGGTGGTGCTGCCCGTGCGCTGATACACGAGATAGCCGAGCGCCACCACCTGCATCCAGGTTCCCAGCAGCGTCGGCCATTGCGCCGCCCAGTACCAGCGGAACGGTCGAACCCGAAGCGCCGGCGGCGGCCATCGGCGTTCGGTGGTCGCTGCCGGTTCAGCCGTCGGCGTCACCCCCAAGCGACATGTGCACGCTGGTGGATGTCCGCTCGAACCCGGCGTTGCGATACGCTCCGTCGGCTCCCGGTGCAGCCTCGAGGAACACTGTTGTGAGACCAGAGGCGAATGCCTGACGCGTGAGCATCGACACCATGGTCGCGGCGAGCCCGCGCCGCCGGTGCGACGCTGCGACAGCGACGCCTACGATCTCCGTCGCGCCACCGGCCGGCACCCCTGCCTGCGCCGCGCCGACCATCCGGCGCGTGTGCGCATCGAAACAGGTCAGTGCATTCGCGCCGCGACCCAGCGAGCCGCGCAACCGCGCGACGGTTCGATCGTCCACCGGTTCGGGGTCGTCGAACACGTCATGTTGGAGGCGGGCCATGTCCAGCAGTTCGACGTCGTCCGACGGCGCCTGCACCAGAATGCCTTCCGGTGGCGTGAGGTCACGAACCGTCCGAGTCGTGCAGGTCATCAGCGGAAGACGGTCCTCGACAGTCCATCCGTGCGAGGCCAATACGGGTTCGAGCGCTGGTGCCACTGATGGCAGGAACTCGACACGCGGCAGACGGTCGGCAGTCCGGAACGCGGCGACCAGTGAGGCGACTGCCGCATCATCCGGATCCGCCCCGTCATCGGGAATACCGTAGTTGAGAAAACGCAGCCGGGTCACGTCGGTGAGCAACAGCGCGAACGGTCCGACTCGCGGCAGCGTGCTCGCGTTTCTCGACTCGCGGATGAAAGCCATGATCGCTCGGTCGGCGTCCGTGTCCGGGATGGGTTCGGTGGCCTCCCGCGTCATGCCCCTGCCCCATGTTGAGCGCCGGCTCGTCGCAGTCCCATGCATAGCAGCGGCAACGGAAGGAACCGGGACACGCCTCCATTGTGCTGCGACCACCGCTCGCGGCGGCGCTGGGCAGGGTGGCACGATGAAGGGCGATGGAAAGGGCGGGTACGCCTCTGCCGGCTGAGCGCCCAAGGCGGCGGCTTTCCGCTGCGGCGCTGGGCATCTCCATGCTGGCCGCGGGTGGCGCTGCCGTCGGCTTCATCGTGACCGGCATCACCGACGGCGGCGTCAACCGGGCCGATGCATGGGTCGTCGGCCTCCGCACCACTCTGGACAACGGGGCGACCATCTCAGGCACCGGCATCGTGCTGACCGCGTCCGGCCAGGTCGTGACGACATATGGCGTCGTCGATGGGGCCGTGAGCATTGCCGCCGACGTGAATGGCGGGTCGCGGTACGCGGCGAGCACGTTCGCGCTCGACCCAAGCAGCGATGTTGCTGTGCTGCAGCTCCTCAATGCGGCCGATCTTCGCAGCGCCAGCATCGGGAACCCGTCGGAGCTGGGGCTCGGCGATGCAGTCACCGCGATCGGTCTCACGGCCGTCAGCGGCGGGGCCGCCGTTGTCAGTCCTGGAGCTGTCGCCGGCCTGGAATCTACGACTGACGCTGCGCTCTCCGGCACGTCCAACGCGCCGATACTCAACGGACTGATCGAATCCGATGCGCTGCTCCCGGCGAACGGCGACGGCGGCCCGCTCGTCGACCAGTCCGGGAACGTCCTCGGTCTCGATACCGGCAACTCCGGTACGACGCCAACACTCGCCATCCCGATTGACCGTGTGATGTCGATCGTTCGCGACGTGGACGCGAGCACGCCGGATCCGGCGATTCTCCAGGGTCATGGGGCATATCTCGGCATCGACGTGCAGGACAGCGCCGCCCAGCCGGGAGCGCGCGTCATCGATGTGTCGCCCGGAACGCCTGCCGCGATCGTCGGCATTGCGCCGGCGGACACCATCGTCTCGATAAACGGCGTTCCCGTCGAACTCGATTCGCGCACTTCGTCTGATCCTGGCTCGCTACCGCGGAGGCGTCCATGTGGTCATCGGCTGGGTGGACCCACAGGGTCGGCGCCACACCGCCACCACGCAATTGGCCGCGGCCACCTTTACGTAGGCGGTCGCACCGCCACGGCTCAAGCGGCGGCGACGGCTCCTCCGGGGCTCGCGGCGGGCAGCGGCAGGTCATCGAGAAATGCCGCGATCAGCTCTCGCTGGCGGCGCGAGAGCTCGGGGCTCCATGCGTGTCCTGCCTGACGGATCACGTCCATGGAGACGTCGGGCACACCCGCCATCGCCGTCTCGAGGCGCGGGACGTTGACGATGCGATCGTGCTCGGCGACAAGGATCAGCGTCGCGTGACCGGATCCTCGAACCTGGGCGAGGTCGTCTCGACGCAGTGCGTCGTGCAGCCATTCGCGCGCGGCACGCGGATCGGAGAGCAGCTGGTTCTCGAAGTTCACCTGCGCCGCGACGGGGTCGACATCCTTCCCCTCGACCATGAAGCGCTTGTACAGATCGCTCGTGGTGCGCTGGTGGGCAAGCCAGACGATCCCGGGATAGACGCCCGGCGCGAGCATGAACCCGACCTGGATGTGGAATCTGCGCCGCACCAGCGCGGGTGAAACGAGCGGTGTGTGCAGGATCAGACGGCCGGTTACTTTTGGGCGCGCGCGCTCGATCGCGAGCGCTATCGGAGAACCGAGGCAGAGCCCTCCGACGTCGAAGTGGTCCGCGCCGGCGTCGGCCGCAGCGGTGAGCGCGGCACGGGCAAGTGCAGGCACCGTGTGCCCGCCCGCGAGTGGCGCCGAACGGCCAAAGCCCGGAAGGTCCGGGGCGATCACGGTCCGCCTCGAGAGCAGGACGTCGAACCAGTCCTCGAAGTTCTCAGCTGCGCCGATGAATCCGTGACAGAGCAAAAGTGGCGGGCCGGAGCCTCCCGTCAGGTAACGCAGGCGCCTGCCCTCGTGCTTCGTGAACCGCTCCTCGAGTCCGTTCACGGCAGAGGTCACTCTGTGTCGATCTGAGCGCGCTGGAGGCGTCCGCTGTAATCGATGTAGATGGACTTCCACTCGGTGAATTCGTCGAGCACGTGGCCGCCGGCTTCGCGGTGCCCATTGCCGGTGTTGCGCGTGCCGCCGAACGGAAGCTGGATCTCGGCGCCGATCGTCGGCGCATTGATGTAGACGATCCCGGAATGGAGGTCGTTGATCGCATGGAATGCGGTGCGCAGGTCGTTGGTGTAGAGGCTCAGGCTGAGACCGTACGAGGTTGAGTTGGCTGCCGTGATGGCCTCTTCAACGGAGCCGACCGGGATGATCACCACAGTCGGTCCGAAGATCTCCTCCTGGGCGATCCGCATCGAGGATTCGACGCCGGCAAAGACGGTCGGACGGTAGAACCAGCCGTTGGCAAGATCCCCGTCACTCGCGATCTCACCGCCGAGCAGCAGTGACGCGCCCTCGCCGCGGCCGATGTCCGTGTACGAGTGGATCCGGGTGAGCTGGGTCTCGTTGATGACCGGGCCCACGTCCACCTTTGGATCGAGCCCGTCGCCGAGCCGCAGCGCCGAGGCGCGCTCGACAAGGCGCGACGTGAACGTCTCGAGCGCGCCGCGCTCGACGATGAGGCGCGATGAGGCGGTGCAGCGCTGTCCTGATGTGCCGAACGCTCCCCAGAGCGCGCCGTCGACAGCCAGCTCAACGTCGGCGTCGTCGAGGACGACGATCGCGTTCTTGCCGCCGAGCTCGAGGGAGCACTTCTTGAGCATCCGCCCGCAGGTCTCGGACACGATCCGGCCGGTGTCGACGCTGCCGGTGAAGTAGATCGCCGCAACGTCGGGATGTGCCACGAGCGCGGCGCCCGCCTCCTCCCCATAGCCGAACACCACGTTGACCACTCCCTGCGGGAGCCCAGCATCCTCGAGCGCCTCGACGAAACGGAGTGCACAGAGCGGTGTGTCCTCGGCCGGCTTGATCACGACGGTGTTGCCCGCCATGACTGCGGGGAAGATCTTCCAGGAGGGGATCGCGATCGGAAAGTTCCACGGCGTGATGCAGCCGACCACACCGAAGGGCTGGCGCATGGTCATCGCCCACTTGTCGCGCAACTCGCTCGGCACCGTCTCGCCGAACGCTCGGCGGCCGGCTCCCGCGATGAACTTGCCCATGTCGATCGCTTCCTGGACATCGCCGCGAGCCTCGGTGAGCACCTTGCCCATCTCTCGGGTCATGAGGCGTGCGAGCTCTTCCTTGCGTTCCTCGAGCAATTCGGAAGCGCGCAGGATGATCGCGGCGCGTCCGGGCCACGGCGTCCGCCGCCAGCCGTCAAACGCGGCTTTCGCAACTGCCACCGCAGCATCGACGTCGGCGGCAGTACTCCGGGGGAAGACGCCGACGACATCGCCCTTGTGCGCCGGGCTGCGCGATTCGAAGGTGCGCCCGGCCTCCGACGGACGGAACGCCCCGCCGATCAGGTTGCCGAAATCGACTGCATCGCCGACAGCCGTCATCGCGCCGCCTCTTCGCGAACAGCGGCTTCGAAGAGGTCGAGACCCGCATCGAGCTCGGCCTCGGGAATCGTGAGCGGGGGAATCAGCCGGACCACGTTGCCGTCGATGCCGCAGGAAAGGACCAAGAGATTCCGCGCCAGCGCATTGGCGGCGATGCGATCGACAAGACCACGTGCGGGCTTGCCGCCCTGCATGAACTCGAGGCCGATCATGAGCCCGAGGCCGCGCACGTCGGCGAGGGCCGGGATCTCCGCCTGCCACCCGCGAGCGCGCTCCATGACGTGGCGACCAAGCCTGGCGGCCCGCTCGGGGATGTGATCGCGGACCAGGGTCTCGATAACGGCGATCGCGGCGGCGCAGGCGACCGCGTTGCCGCCGTATGTCGTCCCGTGCTCGCCCTCGTGCCAGGCACGCATCACGTTGTGGCGCGCGATGATGGCCGCGATCGGCATGCCGTTGCCGAGCGCCTTGGCGGTGCACATGATGTCCGGCTCGACGCCCCAGTGGTCGACGGCGAACATCCGGCCCGTACGTCCGAACCCGCTCTGCACCTCGTCGGCCACCAGCATGATCCCGTGCTCGTCGCACACACGCCGCAGCATCGGCATGAACGAAGCCGGCGGCACCACGTAGCCGCCTTCGCCCTGCACCGGCTCAACGATGATCGCGGCAACCGTGTCGGGAGCCGTCGTGGTGGCGAAGAGCAGTTCCAGTTCACGCTCGACGAGGTCACACGGACCGCTTGCGGGATGCGTGCAATACCGGAAGCAGTACGGATAGCGGATGTGATGGATCCCGGGGAGCAGCGGCCCCATCCCACGGCGGTATGTCGCCTTGCTCGCGGTGAGCGACAGCGCGCCGTACGTGCGTCCGTGGAACCCGCCGACGAAGGCGATGATGTCGCTCCGCCCTGTTGCCCGACGCGCCAGCTTCATCGCACCCTCGACGGCCTCGGCGCCGCTGTTCGTGAGAAAGACCTGGTCGAGCGACGGTGGCGTGATGGAAACCAGTGCTCCGGCGGCATCGATCATCGCCGGATGCATGGCAGTGACCGAGGTATGCCAGAGACGGTCGACCTGCGCGTGCACCGCCGCAACCACCGCCGGATGGCGATGGCCGAGGCTCGTCACCCCGATCCCGCATCCGAAATCGAGGACGTCACGGCCGTCGACGGTATGCAGGTGGGCACCTTCGGCGGTCTCGACCACCAGGTCCGAGTAGCGGTGATATGCAGGAGAGACAAGCTCGGAGTCGCGCTCACGCCAGGTAGCCGCGTCGGCGGCGAGCATGCCGGTCACGAGCCGGACGCGGCTGCCGCGGGCCCTGTGGACGCCTTCTGGCGCACTCCGACCCGGCCGAGCGCGAGGAACCCGGCGAACATGATTGCGATGCCCGCAGCCTCGTAGGCGCCGAGGACGTCGAGGTTGCCGATCCCGAGCGTCTTGGCAGCCGAGAAACCCACCGCGATGACCAGCGCTCCGATGGTGAGCAGGACGTTGCAGATCACGCGATCGATCCCGGCGCGGTCGCGGATGAAGCGGTATGCGGACCACGCAGATCCGCCGACCAGGATCAGCGTGCCGAGGATGTTGAGAAAGACCACTCCGATAAAGAGGAGTGAGCCCTGCTGGATCGCCCCGCCAAGAACACCCTTGGCCGTGTCGAGCTTGGCCGTGTCGACCGGGATCACCGCCGCATCGATGGCAAGGACGATCGTGATGGCCGCAAGCACGATGACGCATGCCCACGCCACCCGGCGAGGCGCCATCAGGAAGACCGTGCCCAGGGCGAGGTAGATGACGCCGAGCACGCCGCCGAGGAGGTAGAAGCCACGGAAGTTGAACGCCGTCCAGCCGCCCGTCTCGCCCGCAGCTTGAAAGGCCGCGGCGCCGGCGAAGATCAGGAGGCCCAGGGTCCACGCAGCGAATGCGGGGCGCCGGCTGCGGCGGAATCTGAGGAATACGACCACCGCAAACGCTGCACTCAGCACACTCGCAACGGCGGCAAAGACCATACCGAGGATCCTAGCGAGGTTGAGAGACTCCTTGGATTCGGCCTCGCTGGAAGGAGCAATGGATCGCCGAACCGGGCCTCCTCAGGATCAAGGTCGTACCAATGGGCGATTGACAAGTCCATATGCTCGCGTGTACACAAGTCCCTTCATCAGCACTGCCTCGTGTGAGAGAGGAGAAGCCAACATATGGTCAAGCCCACCAAGGGGTTTTTGTCGATTGCGACGGTTGCGGCGTTAGGCGCACTTGCTGCCTGCGGCACGGCGTCGACCGGCACGTCGTCGGGAAGCACTTCAGCTGGCATCGCGGGATGCAAAGGCACGATCACCGTGGCGACGGATCTGCCCCTGACCGGCGGCGACGCGACTGACGGACCGTACGTCCAGATGGCAGCCGAGCTTGCCGTTACCCAGGCGAACGCCACTCATCTCATGGGCGGGTGCACGCTGAACTACATCAGCAAGGACAACTCCACAGTCCTGAAGGACGGGCACGACCCGGCACAGGGCGAGGCAAACATCACGGCACTGGCCGCAAACGCCACCGTCGTGGGCGTTGTCGGTCCTTTCAACTCGTCGGTCGCGCTGGCCGAGATCCCGGTCGCGTCGCAGAACGACCTGGCGCTGATCAGCCCCGCGAACACCAACCCATGCCTGACGGTCGTCGTTCAGGTTTGCAGCGACCCCACCATCAACATCAACACTGCCGCCCTGTACCCAGGACCGCACACCTACTTCCGGGTCATCGCAAGCGATGTCCAGCAAGGTGAGATCGACGCGTACGTCGCGGCCAAGGTCCTCAACGCGACCAAGGCATACGTCATCGACGACCAGGAGGCATACGGCCGCGGCCTCGCGCTCCTCTTCACGAAGGCGTTCACGACAACCGAAGGCGGGACCATCGTCGGCTCCGCGAGCCTGCCTGGTACGACGACGTCATTCGCGACGCAGGTCAGCCTTGCGCAGAGCGATGGCGCGCAGGTCATCTTCTTCGGCGGCACTTCGGGCAACGGCTGCGGGCTTGTCCGCCGTGACATGATCTCGGGCGGGTTGAACATCCCGATGCTTGGTGGAGACGGTTGCCAGGACACCAAGTCGATCAGCGACGCTGACTCGGGCTCCAACAAGACTGCGTCGGTGGGCATGTATGCCACCAGCGCGCCGGATGTCACCAAGCTCTCGAGCGCGGCAACGTTCTACTCGGACTACGCAACGACGTACGCCAGCGTTGCGGCGCCCTACAACAACGCGATGAACGAGCCCTACACACCGTACGGCTACGACGCGATGAACATCCTGCTCCAGGCCATCCACTCGGTGATCGTGGCGAACGGCGGTCAGCTTCCCGCCTCGTCGGCGACGTTCCGCAGTGCCGTGGTCGCTCAGCTGCGCCTGACGCAGTACGACGGTGCACTCGGCCACACGAGCTTCGATGCCAACGGTGATACGACCAACACCGGCTTCACCCTGTACAAGGTGGCTGCTGGTGCGTGGACTGGCGACGGCACCTACGCGGTGGACACCAGCGGCAACGTCTCGCTGAAGAGCTAACCGAAACATGACGACAAGGGGAGAGCGCCGCGCGCTCTCCCCTTTTTCGTACCAGGGGAAACGACGCAGATGAGCATTCAGAGCGGGACTCCCGAAGCGCCGTTAGTTCAGCCGGGCGTTGCCGGTCGAGGCACATCCCCTTCCCTTGTCGAGCAGGGCGGACTAGCACCCCGCCCGCGCCAGGCAAGCGGGCCACTGCACGCGCTTGGACCCGTTGTCCGGATCGTGCACGACGTCATCTCCCGATATTTCACGAGTGTCATCTTTGGCGCGATCGCGGTCGCGATACTCGCCACGTACAAGCAGGGTGGGTTCACGCTCGCGGGGCAGCAACTGAAAAACGCGCTCGTGCTCGGAGCGATCTATGCGCTCGTGGCAATTGGATACACGATGGTGTACGGCATCATCGAGTTGATCAACTTCGCGCACGGCGACGTGTTCACCGCCGCAGGGTTCTTCGCGGTCTTCATCTCTGGGTTGCTGCATCTCAACTCCCTCGCAGCGAGTAGTTTCGGCGGGTTGCTGCTGGCATTGGCGATTGTCTTTCCGCTCTCGATGATCGGAGCCGGTATCGTCGGTGTTGTGATCGAGCTCGTCGCCTATCGGCGGCTGCGAGACTCGCCTCGACTCGCGCCGCTCATCACGGCGATCGGCGTCTCGTTCCTCATCGAGGGCATCCTGCTTCTGGTCGAGGGGCCGGACAACGTCCCGACCGATCAAGCGTCATGGATTAACGGGACCGCTTTTACCATCGGCAGGGTCAACGTCCTGTGGACCGATCTCTTCGTTGTCGGCATGGCCCTGATCCTCATGTTCGCGCTCGGCGAGTTCGTCCGCAGAACCCGGCTCGGGAAGGCAATGCGGTCGACGGCTCAGGACCGCACCGCAGCGCTCCTCTGCGGCATCAATATCAACCGCACCATCTCGGCGACGTTCTTCATCGGCTCGGCACTGGCTGCCGCGGCAGCCGTCATCTACAGCATCAACTACGGCGACCTCAAGTGGAACATCGGATTCCACCTCGGCATCATCGCCTTCACCGCCGCAGTGCTCGGCGGCATTGGCAACATTGTCGGCGCCGGCATCGGCGGCTTCATCATCGGCTTGATCTACGTGTTCGGCGGATCGATCTTCGGCGGCGAATGGAGCGAAGCGCTGATCTTCGCCGTCCTCGTGCTGATCCTCACGTTCCGGCCGGTTGGTCTCTTCGGCGTTGAGGTGACCACTCGTGCTTGAGCGACTCGCTTCGTTGATTCGCGTGGATAGCGGCAGAGGCGATCGGTCTCAGGGACCGACGATCTTCCGAATTCTCGCGCTCGCGGCGTCCAGCCTATTGCTCATGGGCTGGTTTCTGCCCTGGTTCGTGAACGACTACTCTGCCGGCGCGGGCTACAGCCCGCAGGACGCGGTGATATCGCCCCCCACAGGCATTGGAACGTTCTGCGTCTACGTCATGGCGGTGACGATGCTGATCATCGTCCTGTCGCCACTCGCCGAAGCCATCAGCGGCAAGCGCGGCACGTGGTTCGGCCAGCGTGCCGACCGGGTTCGCTTCATTGCGGCGCTCGTCGGTTTTGCACTGACCGTGATCGTCTGGTTCCTCGTCTCGATCATTCAGGAAGAGCCGCTCTTCGGAGCCTTTCTTCCTGGGACGTATACCGATTCCGCCGTCTGGCTGACGATGTACGGATATGCGCTCGCAGCACTCGTCTACGGTGCGCGGCCATGGGTTCTGGGTCGGGCGAGCCTTGCCTTCACTGTAGCCGGCGCGCCGTTCGGCATTTTCCTGCCGTTGATGTTCCACCAGGCGCCGGACTTTCTCCTGTGGGCCGCAGGGTCGTTGGCGATTTACATGCTGCTGGCCCTGGGACTTAACGTCGTCGTCGGATTCGCCGGGCTGCTCGACCTCGGCTATGCCGCATTCTTCGCGATCGGCGCATATGCGTGCGCGTCATTCGCGTCCCCGATCCACAACTTGCATTTCCCTTTGTGGATCCTCATCTTCCTCGGTGCCGGAATCGCCTCGGTCTTCGGGGCAATACTCGGGGCGCCGACCCTTCGACTTCGCGGTGACTATCTTGCGATTGTCACACTCGGTTTCGGAGAGATCATCCCTGACCTCGCCACCAACAACGTCTTCAACCTGACCGCCGGCGCCAACGGGATCTCGGGAATCGACCAGCCGAAGTATGGACCGATTGACTTCAGCGCGAGCCCGCGCTGGTACTACTGGGCAATCCTGATCGTTGTCGTCGCGGTTGTCCTTTTGCTGCGAAACATCGAGCGCTCGCGTGTCGGTCGAGCGTGGGTCGCGCTCCGCGAGGATGAGGTGGCAGCTGCCGCGACCGGAATCAACACGACGACCACCAAGTTGCTCGCGTTCGCGATCGGCGCGTCTGTCAGCGGACTCGCCGGTGCGTTCTACGGATCGATCGTCCGCATTGTCTCCGCGGATGACTTCAGCTTTTCGGTGTCGATTGCAGTGCTGAGCATCATCGTGCTGGGCGGGATCGGGAACATCGCCGGCGTCATGCTGGGGAGCGTGATCCTCACCTTCGTCATCTTCTGGGTGCTCCCCAACATGAGCGGATGGTCGGCGACTCTGAGCACCACCGTGCACGTGCCTGCAATCGCCAACTTCAACCTGAGCTCGTACACGTTCCTGATTTATGGCGGGGCGCTCATCCTGATGATGCTGTTGCGTCCCGGCGGCCTGCTGCCGAGCCGTGCACGCCGTATCGAGCTCGAGAGCACCGGCGAGACCGAATCGCTCGCAGCCGTCCAGGGAGTTGCCTGAGTTGGCTCTCCTCGAGCTCGACAGCGTCACCAAGCGTTTCGGCGGGCTGCTTGCCGTTTCGAACGTGAGCTTCAGCCTGGACAAGGGCGAAATTCTTTCGATGATCGGTCCAAACGGCGCGGGCAAGACCACAGCGTTCAACTGCGTGACCGGCCTCTTTCCAATCACGTCCGGTTCGATCAAGCTCGACGGTGACTTCATCGCCGGCCTGCCGCCACACCGCATCACCAAGCTCGGCGTTGCGCGTACATTCCAGAACATCCGGCTGTTCGCGTTCATGACCGCGGTGGACAACGTGATGGTGGGTGCGCACTGGTGGATGAAGGAGCGTGTGTGGGAGGGCGCATTGCGCACCGGACGCGCGCGCCGAGAGGAACGTTCCGTCGAGCAACGAGCGCTCGAGCTCCTCGATCTCCTCGGACTGTCGCGTTACGCCGGGTCATATGCCCGTGAGATGCCTTACGGCTTGCAGCGCCGCCTGGAGATTGCGCGTGCGCTCGCCACGAGACCGCGACTCCTCCTCCTCGACGAGCCCGCCGCGGGCCTGAACACGCAGGAGAAGAAGGAGCTCATGCAGCTGATCTCGCAACTCCGCAACGAGGGGTTGACGATTCTCCTTATCGAGCACGACATGCGCCTCGTCATGGAGGTGAGCCACCGAATTGTCGTGCTGGATCACGGCGAGTTGATCGCCGAGGGCAGCCCCGCGGAGGTTCGCCAGAACCCGCGAGTCATCGAGGCGTATCTCGGGACAGGCGCGAGCGAAGAGACGAAAACAGCATGAGTGAGAACGGAGCGGCAGTTGCCCCGGTGACAGGCCGCGCCGCCGGCGTGCCGGTGATCGAACTTCGCGAGATCGACGTGTTCTACGGACGCGTCAATGCGTTGAGCAAGGTCTCGATGGTGGTCGGCCAGGGCGAGATCGTGGCGCTGATCGGCAGCAACGGCGCCGGCAAGACCACCACCTTGCGCACCATCAGCGGCCTCATCTCCCCCAAGGAAGGCGAGGTGTTGCTGTTCGGCAAGAGCATCAAGGGCGTGGGCGCAGCGCAGATTGCGAAACTCGGCGTCGGGCACGCTCCCGAGGGACGGCGTCTCTTCGCCCGGATGACGGTGCGCGAGAACCTCGACATGGGCGCGTACACGCGCAACGATAAAGCGGGGATCCGCACCGACCTCGAACGGGTCTACACGCTTTTCCCCCGGCTTCGTGAGCGGGCATCGCAGCTTGCCGGCAGTTTGAGCGGCGGCGAGCAGCAGATGGTCGCGATCGGCCGCGCCCTGATGAGCGATCCGAAGGCGCTGCTCCTCGACGAGCCATCCCTCGGTCTCGCCCCCATTCTGGTCGACGCCATCTTCGAGGTCATCAGGGAGATCAACGCGAAGGGGACGACGATCCTCCTCATCGAGCAGAACGCTCTGCTGGCGCTCAAGACGGCGAGCCGCGCGTATGTGCTCGAGACCGGAAACATGGTGCTGTCGGGACCGTCCACCGACATTCTTGCGTCCCCGGATATCCAGCGAGCCTATCTGGGTATGTAATCCTGCGAGGAGGGAAACCAACCAGTCCTGGTTGACGTCAGAGGGAAGTGATGCCACCGATCGGCGAGACAACGCCGGCTTCTGAGACTGAGCGCGCACCGCTCGATCGAGGCACGCCACCAGTGGATGCGCTGCCCACTCGCGACTTCGTGGGTTGGACGCAGCAGGCAGAATTCACGAGCGGTCGCAGGCTCTCCGCCGAGGTGACCCGAAAGGTGCTCGCCACGGCACTCGGGCTCCAACCCGAGGCGCTGGCCGGGCTTGACGCAGCGCACCTTCGGACAGCCCTCGATCGGCTCAGGGCGATGGCCACCTATACACAGCAGCTCGCCGAGGTTGCCGCCACCGATGACCTCACCGGCGCACTGCGCCGGAGCGCCGGGCTCGCGGCACTCCAGCGGGAGATCGACCGCTCCCGCCGCAGCGGCGGCAAGGGCATCGCGGTGATCTTCCTCGACGTCGACGGGCTGAAGCTGGTCAACGACACGGAAGGTCACGCCGCCGGCGACCGCGTCCTCACCGAAGTCGTCGCCACGATCCGCAAGCGCGTGCGCTCGTACGACCTCGTGATCCGCTACGGGGGCGACGAGTTTCTCTGTGCCCTGGTCGATGTCGCACCGGAGGATGCCGAACGCACGCTCGCCGATATCCGCCAGCAGTACACGGCGCGGACCGGCCATACCGTGAGCGTCGGCATGACGACGGTCGGCGACGCGGACACCGCGGACTCCATCGTCGCGAGGGCTGACGCAGCTCTCTATGCGGAGCGGCGCAAACTCGAACGCTGAAGGGTTTCGACGTGGGTGCTCCAGCGCATTGCTGAGAGTGCGTCGTGTCAGGATTCGAGCCCTGAAATCGCGGGTACATTGCCTGTCAGTAAGGAGCTTGGACGATGGCCTTAGATGTGGTCGGCAAGCTGGCGAGAGTGACCGCCGACATCACCCCAGGACACCTCGGGGAGGTGCTCATCGAGGTGCGCGCAGGTACGGAACGTTTCCTCGCGTGCGCGTCGGACAAGGCCGCAACCATCACCAAACATTCCCAGGTCCTTGTGGTGGGTAGCCTGGGCGGCCGCACCGTAGAGGTGGCGCCGACAGACACCATGAGGTTGCCGCGATGACAACGCTGGCTTACGTGATCCTTGGGGTCATCATCGGTGGGCTGCTGCTGCTGGTGCTGCTCTTTCGGGCGGCGTGGCGTGTCGCAGAACCGGACGAAGCGTTGATCGTCTCCGGCTTCCGGACGAGCCAGCGTCCCGACGGCGTCGGCGAGAGCATGGGATTCCGCATCGTCACCGGACGTGGATGCCTGGTCGCACCCGGTATCACGCGGGTGCGGCGCCTCTCGTTGGAGGCTCACGAGAGTGAGATCGGCGTGCCGTGCGTCTCGCAACAGAAGATCCGCGTGGACCTCCGCGGCGTGATCGTCTACAAAGTCGGCGACGACTACCGCTCGATCGCAAACGCCGCTCGGCGTTTTCTCGACCGCCCCGCTGCGGAGCTCGAGACCAAGGTGCAGAACGTTTTCGTGGGGCATCTGCGCGCGATTGCGGGCTCGATGACTGTCGAGGACATGATCAGCGACCAGGACAAGTTCGCGCAGCAGGTGCGCGACCGCTGTTCGCAGGAGATGGAGTCCTTCGGGTTGGTGATCGACAGCTTCCAGATCCAGTCGATCACGAGCCCGTCCAACTACATCGAGAATCTCGCGGCGCCGCACCAGGCCGAGGTCGAGCAGAACGCGCGCATCGCCCGTGCCAACTCCGAACGCGCCGCTGTAAGCCAGGAGCAGATCGCCCAGGCGCAGATGGCGGAATCGGAGCGCGACACGAACATCAAGAAAGCCGGCTACCAGGCCGAGGTCGACACGGCGACCCAGCTTGCGGGGCAGCAAGGACCTCTCTCCGAGGCGCGGGCCCACCAGGCCGTCGTCACGGAGCAGACGCGGGTTGCCGAACTGCAGGCGCAGCAGAAGGAACAGCAGCTCCAGGTGGACGTCCGACGTCCGGCTGATGCCGAGGCATACCGGCAGACCACGCTCGCTGCGGCGGGACGCGACGTCCGCATCCGCCAGGCCGAGGCAGAGGCCCAGGAGGTTCGTCTCAAGGCGGAAGCGGTGGCTGCCCAGACCAAGGTGCAAGCCGAGGCGCAGGCTGCCGCTCTCAAGATGCAGGCGACGGCACAAGCGGACGCCACCAGGATCACCGGCCAGGCCGAAGCCGATGCCATCAAGGCAAAAGGCCTTGCCGAGGCGGATGCCATCCGCGCTCGCATGGAAGCCGAGGCCGCTGGCATCGAGCGCCGGGCCGCCGCCATGAGCCAGAACCAGGAAGCGGTCATCGCGCAGCAGATCGCCGAGAAGCTCCCGGAGATCGTCGCCGCCGCGGCATCGCCGTTCGAGCACATCGACCAGTTCACCGTCCTCAACGGCGCTCAGGGCGTGACCGGCGCACTCGCCGAGATCATCCAGCAGGCAGGGGCTCTGACCGGCCTCGCTCGCAACTCGCTGCTCCCCGCGATCACGCGAGCGGCGGGCTCGCCGCCGGAACCAGCGCAACTCAACGGTGTCGTCAACGGCGCCGCATATGCAAACGGTGACCGCAACGGGCGGCGCAAGCGGCAGACTCCTGTCACGATCACCGCCCCGGACTCCGCCGGGACGGACGCCAGCGAGGAGCATGTGAGCCAGTGACGACAGAGCTGCCCGAGCTCTCCCTCTCGGCACCCGAAGCCGCTACCACCGTGGAGCCGGCCGAGGCCGAGCGCGAGGTGACCATCGACCCGGACGCCGCCAAACGCATTGACGCGATGGTGTCCGCGTTCGTGGCCGGCCTCAGATCGGTCGATGTCCATGGCGACGACTACCGCCGGCGCGTCGACGACATCGACAACCTCGCCGATCGCGAGATCCGTTCCACGTCCGACATGAGCAACCGTCTGCTCGACCGGCCTGCCCGCGCCATGCGCGGTCTCGGCCAGGGTGACGCGCCGATCGCCAAGAGCCTGCTCGATCTCCGCCGCTCGGTCGACGAGCTCAACCCGGCCAAACACGACCTGACCCAGGGCGGCCCGCGAAAGCTGCTCGGCGTCGTCCCATTCGGTGACCGCGTGCGTGCGTACTTCGCGAAGTACGAGAAGTCGCAGAGCCACATCCAGGGCATCGTCGGGGCACTCCGTGAAGGCGGCTCCGAGTTGGAGAAGGACAACGCTGCGATCGCACAGGAGCAGAGGGCGCTCTGGACGCAGATGGAGACGCTCCGGCAGTACACGTACATGGCGGAGAAGCTCGACACCGGCCTCGAGGCCCAGATCAACCACGTCGCCATCGGGGATCCGGAGCGTGCCAAAGTACTCCAGGAGGACATCCTCTACCCGGTCCGGCGCCGGCGCCAGGAGATCCTCACGCAACTGGCGGTCGCGGTGCAGGGGTACGCAGCGCTCCGCGTGGTGGAGATCAACAACCGCGAGCTGGTGCGCGCGGTTCGTACCGCGACGACAACAACCGTCGCGGCGCTTCGGACCGCGGTCATGGTCGCGCAGGCGCTCACCAATCAGAAGGCGGTCAGCGAGCAGGTCAAGGCCGTCAACGACACGACGAGCGCGATGATCGAGAGCACTTCATCAGTGCTCCGCGAACAGACGACGACCGTCGAGGGCCAGGCGGCGAGCCCGGGCATCGACATGGCATCGCTGCAGCGCGCCTGGGATAACGTGTTCGCCGCGCTGGACCAGATCGACACCTACAAGCTGCGCGCCCTCGATGCCATGAAGATCACGGTCCGAGATCTCTCCGAGCAGGTGGAGAGGTCGCAGGCACAGGTGGAACGCCTCCACTCGGCCGATGCCACGCCGCCCAGAGTTGCGGGCGGGGACAGCCTCCGGCTCTCCTGATCGCGCCGCTCAGAAGCGGGCGACGTTGATCCAGATTCCCCCGGCAATCGCGGCGGCCACGAAGACCGCGTACTCGGCGATGAGCCCGCGCTGCCGGCGCTGACCGCCCAGGGTTCCGGCGACACCGCGAGCCCCATACCAGAGCACGAGCAGAATTGCGGCCCGCAGCCCGGTATGCGTGTCGTTGGCACCCAGCACCGCAGCGGCGCCCGCGATGATCGCGCCGATGAGGAGCGCGAAGAGAATCGTGAGAAGGATCGAGAGGCGCTCGGTGCGCAGTCCGTCGAGACTGACGAAGAACACGACGGCGAAGACGGCGGCGAGCCGGAGGCCGATCGGCAACGTTGGCGACACGCCGCCGAGGAGCACCGGCGCCAGGACGGCGATCCCTGAGACATCCCTGATCAACCGGGTGATCCAACCCTCGCGACCGAGAGCTCTGCGTCCGGCAAGACGAGGGACGCCTCCGATGACCAATGCCGCGATCACACCGCCGCCGATCCGGATTGGAAGCGGCAGGACGGCAATCGCGAGCAGCGTGCCGAACGAGAGCACCGCGGCCATCGGCAGTGCTGTCCCGACTGGTCCGGGCCGCGACTCCGACGTGTAGATGAGGAAGTCGTATGCCACCAGGATCAATCCGGTGAGCAGTGCAAGCCCCGCATCGGCGGCTGCGCTGCGGCCGAGCCCCACCGCCTCCGGTCGGAGCAGCACCTCGGCCGCGGCGACGGCCAGCCCGAAGGCCGTGTGCACCATGGGCAGCGGGATCTCCGCGAGCACGCGGACCTCGCCGCCGATGCCAAGCGCAGAGCGGGCCTCGTCGGCGAGGAACCCGTGACCCCGGCGGCGAAAACCTGTTCGATTATCCACGTCGGCCTGTGGAAACGGTGGAGAACTCGGCGGAACCCGGCTCAGGGAGCCGAGGTGCCGGCACGTCCGTAATTGTCCTCGAGGCGCACCACATCATCGATCTCCGGTGACGACACCTCGACGAGATCCGTGTCCTCCACCGCGACGAATCGGTGCGTTCGACCGGGGCGGATGTGCGCGCTCATCCCTGCCGTCAGCCTATGGGTTTCCACGGCCCCGCTGTTGGCCTCGAGCTTGAGGTCCAGAACGCCGGACAGGATGTGGATCGATTCCTCCTTCTGGACGTGGTACTGAAGGCTCAGTTGGTGGCCGCGATCGACGTGGATCAACTTGCCCGCGTAGCGCTCGGTGACAGCCCAGCGGATCTCGTATCCCCACGGCTTCTCGACGCGTCCATGCCCAGCGGGGCTGATCGGTCCGGAGGCAGGGACGGCCTTGCTCATTCGGATGCCCCCACCGCAACTCGCGCACCGACCCCGCTCTGGTTCTCCAACGCCGCGATGAGCTGTTCGACACGTTCGCCCGTCGTGGCTTCGGCGTAGATACGCATCAACGGCTCGGTGCCGCTCATTCGCATGAGCACCCATGAGCCGTCGTCGAGGTAGAACTTGAAGCCGTCGTCGGTTCGGCTTCGGATCACCTTGCTCCCCGCGAGGTTGTCCGGCGCGTTCTGCTGCATGCGCGCGTAGACCTGCTGCTTGCGCTCCTCATAGCCTTCGCGCGGGAAGCGGATGTCGTGGCGGTCATATGCATGCGGGCCGACCATGTCCTCGAGATGAGCCAGGATGCCCGAAAGTGGCAGCCCATAGTCGACGATCATCGCGGCCATCATGAGTCCAGACAGAATCCCGTCGCGCTCCGGAATGTGGCCGCGGAACGCGTACCCTCCGGATTCCTCACCGCCGAGGATGGCATCAGTCTCCATCATCTTGGTGCCGATGTACTTGAAGCCGACCGGCATCTCGTGCACCGTGACGCCGAAGCGAGCGCCGAGTGCGTCGAGCATTCCTGAGGTCGTGATCGATCGGACGATGTCGCCGCGAAGCCCCCGCTTCTCCAGCAGATACATGGCGAAGAGCGCCATCACCTGCAGCTGATTGATGTAGCGCCCGGTCTCGTCGATGATCCCCACACGATCCGCGTCCCCGTCATTGGCGATGCCGAGATCGAATGCGCCCGACTGCATTCGCTGCATCGCCTCTGGCATGTAGCGATCGATCGGCTCGGGATGCATGCCGCCGAAGCCCGGGTTTCGCTCGCCGTGCAATTCCACCACCGTCGTCTTGCCGCCCCCGAGAGCGCGCTCGATGAGCCCGGCTCCAGCGCCGTACATGGCCTCGTGGAGCACGCGCAGGCCATGGCCACGGAGTTCTTCCAGATCGACCATTCTGCCGAGCTGGACAAAGTAGTCGGGGAGGGGATCCACCGTCTGCAACCTGCCCGTCGCGACCGCGTCCTCGTAGGTCATCGCGGTGACGCCGTGCTCGAGCGCAGCGGCTGAGTGGCGCTCGATCTCGGCGACGATCTCAGGCGGTGCGGAGCCACCAAAATCGGGCTTGTACTTGATCCCGTTGAACTCTGCTGAGTTGTGGCTCGCAGTCACAACGACGCCGCCCGCGGCGTGCTCCTGGGTGATCGCCCATGACACCGCCGGCGTGGGCGTCACCCGGTCCAGCAGGACAACCCGGAGCCCGTTGGCGACAAGGACTCGCGCGACCTCGCGAGCGAACATCTCGGCGCAGTAGCGCGAATCGTGTCCAACGATGACGGGACGGGACTCGGCGCCGAGGTACGCGGCGACGCCCTGCGCAACGGCTCGCACGTTCTCATACGTGAAGTCATCCGCGACCACGGCCCGCCATCCATCGGTCCCAAACCTGATCGCGTTCGGCGTCATCGCCACCATTCTAAGCGCACTGAGATGGCGTCCTCGCGGCTAGAGGAGGTCGTCGCGGTCAGACGCTCGGAGGGTTTCCACGATCTCCTTGACGAGTTGCGCCTGATCTGAAGAGACGACCAGCACGGCGTCCGGCGTGTCGATCACGATGATGCCGTCCACGCCGGCAACGGCGACGAGACGCCCGGATCGCGAGACGACCGTGCAGTTTCGAGCCGACGCGAGGACGACGTCTCCTTCGAGCACGTTGCCATCGCGATCAACGTCGCCGTCCGCTGAGCGCGACTGGCCGACGTCGAGCCAGGAACCCTGGTCGGACCAGCCGAATGAGGCCTGGACGACCGTGAGCCGCTCGGTGCGTTCGAGGACGAGTGGTTCGACAGCCTGCGTCGTGAGCCCGGCGTACAGGCAGGTGGCCAGATCGTGATCGCCGCGGAGGCGCGCATCGGCCACCTGATCGATCGTCGAGAAGAGCTCAGGATCGGCAGCCACGAGTTCGGAGCGGAAGCGGCGCGCCGTCCAGGAGAAGAGCCCCAGATTCCAGAAATGGCGACCGTCCTCAACGTACCCGCGAGCGATCGACGCCGAGGGCTTCTCCTTGAAGCCTGCAGCCTCGAAGGCCGGCAGCGCAGCCGCCCGCGCTGCGACCTCCGGTGGAGTCCCAGCGGGCGGGAGCCAGCGGCGCGGCTCCCTGGGGCCAGCGACCTCGATGTACCCGAACCCGGTCACCGGCGCCGTTGGGACGAGACCGACCGTCGCCAGGCCATCCGTGGCGGAAGCCCAGCCGGCCGAGGCGACCACAGCGGCACGATAGGCAGCACCATCGCTGACCCGGTGATCAGCGTGGACGCTCGCAATGAGCGCATCCGGATCCTCGCGGTGGATAAGGGCCACGGCGAGAGCCAGGGCCGGCCCAGTCCCTCGAGCCTCTGGCTCTTCGATGATCGAGTCGCCGTCGATGCCGAGACCGGCGAGTGCGGACTGGCACCCGGGAGCCTGGTCAGCCGCGGTCACCACCCGGATCGAGCCGGAAAGTCCAGTGACCCGCTCGAGGGTGGATCGGAGCAGCGTCTCGCCCCCGGGAGCGAGGGCAAGCAAGTGCTTTGGCGTCGAGCGGCGGCTCAGCGGCCACAGACGCGTGCCACTGCCGCCGGCCAGCACGAGGATGTGGAAGCTCATGCGCCGACGCGTCGCCTCCTGCTGGGTTAGGCCGTTGCGGCCGCGACGAGGAGCGGTTCGGTGCCGGCGTCCTCGGCCCACTGTTCGGCGAGCGTGGTGCGCTCCCACGGCAAATCGAGGTCACTGCGTCCGAAGTGGCCGTAGGCGGCGACCTGACGGTAGATCGGCCGGCGAAGCTCGAGGGCGCTCATGATCCCGAAGGGCGAGAGATCGATGTACTCGTCGATCAGGGAGGCAATCGTGTCCGCGGGCACCTTCTCGGTTCCGAAGGTCTCGACAAGCACGGAAACCGGCTTGGCGACGCCGATCGCGTACGCGACCTGGATCTCGCACTTCGAGGCGAGCCCTGCCGCCACAACGTTCTTCGCGGCCCAGCGCGCGCCGTACGCCGCGCTGCGATCCACCTTGGACGGATCCTTCCCGCTAAACGCGCCGCCGCCGTGGCGGGCGTAGCCGCCATAGGTGTCAACGATGATCTTGCGACCGGTGAGCCCGGCATCGGCCATCGGACCGCCGATCACGAAGCGCCCGGTTGGGTTCACGTACCGCTTGGTGCTCGCGTCGAGCCATTCCGCGGGGATCACCTTCTCGACGACGTGATGCTGGACGTCCTCGAAGATCTGCTCCTGGGTGACCTCCTCGCCGTGCTGCACGCTCACGAGGACCGTGTCCACCCGGCGGGGCCGACCATCGGTGTCGTACTCGATCGTGACCTGGGTCTTGCCGTCCGGCCGAGCCCAGCGCAACGTCCCGTCCCGCCGTAGCACCGCGAGCTGCCGGGCGAGCTGGTGAGCCATCTGAATTGGCGCCGGCATCAATTCCGGTGTCTCGTCGCACGCGAAGCCGAACATCATTCCCTGGTCACCGGCGCCGCCGTGATTGACCCCTTGGGAGATATCGGGCGATTGCTCGTCGATGCCCACCAAGACGCCGCAGGTCTCCCAGTCGATGCCGTACTTGGCCCGCGTGTAGCCGATCTCTTTGATCGTCTGGCGGACGAGGCCGGCGATGTCGACGTACGCCTCGGTCGTGATCTCGCCGAACACCAGGACCGTCCCGGTGCTGAGCGCCGTTTCGCAGGCGACCCGTCCCAGCGGGTCCTTGCTCAGGACCGCATCCAGGACGGCGTCGCTGATCTGATCAGCGACCTTGTCAGGATGGCCCTCGGTGACCGACTCCGAAGTAAAGAGACGATGGCGTGTTGCGGGCATTGGAGCTAACCCTCCACCCCTACCGGCAGCCACCGAGACGCCCTGTGCGCCTCCGGCCTGCTCCTGTCCAGGGATCGCACGATCGTAACAGCGTGGTGGAAAGCCTGGGCTGTCACGGATTTGTCCGTTTGCGAGGACCCTCTCGACCGTGTACTGTTACCCGGTAACTATCACCAACCCGGGCGCCGTATCACAACGCGCCGGACGGAGGAACAAGGCGCGTGTCGGTAGACCAGAACTCTACGTTGCCGCGATTGCGGCGTCGACTTCATTTGGACTGAGGGCGAGCAGGACTTTTTTGCCTCTCGTGGCCTCACAAACCCTCCCTCTCGCTGCCCCAGCTGCAGAGCGGCACGGCGCCAGAGTGGCGGCGGTGGTGGCGGCGGCGGCTTCGGCGGTAGTGGTGGCGGCGGTGGCGGCGGCGGATACCGCAGCAACGGCCCTCGCCAGATGTACGAGGTCCCCTGTGCTGGGTGCGGCGGCGTCGCGCGCGTCCCCTTCCAGCCTCGCGGCGACAAGCCCGTTTACTGCAGCGACTGCTTCCGCGCCGCGCCGCGGTGAGCGATGGCGGCCCAATCGCGGTAGGGACGAGGGTCAGCTTTCCCTATGGCGGGAGCCGGCGCACCGGCACCGTCGCTGACGTTTCGATGATTCCCGACCAGTCGGGCGGCCAGTCGCTTGCGTACCTGATCGACGTCGGCTCTCGCAAAGTGTTTGTGCAGGGCGAAGGCATCACCCCGGCCACCGGGCCGGGGGCGGCCTTCGATCCCGTCGCAGAAGGTGTCGCCTACGGCCGCAAGCGGCCGAGGAACCCGCGCAACCGCTAGCAGGTCATGGGTCGGGCTTACGGTCCACTCAGACATGCCGTCGCCTTGGCGTCACCGCGTGACCACGGCCCGCTAGCTATCCTTGTGAGTGATGGCTTCCGATCTCACAGCCGACGTCGGCGCGCAGTCGCGCGGACCCACCCGCAAGCCGATCCGGCTCTGGATGGTGCTTCTTGCGCTCGGGGTTGCGTCGATTCTTGCCGGCGGCGCACTGATCGCCGGGCCGATCATCGGGGTGTTTCAACGCGGCGCGGCTGACTCGACGGCCCTCAAGCAGTGGAAGAGCGGCGCCGCGCAGCCGGCGGTCGTCCCCGCACCCGCAGCCGCCACGTCACCTGCATGCGGAGTCAGCTCGGTGACCGACTACGCGCTCGTTAACTTCGGCGCTCCCGCTCAGTATCACTACGCGGCAGTCGCCGGCAACGGCACCTGGGCGCTCCTGAACTCGCGCTCGATGGTCCACTACGCCGGCACACCGAACCCCGGACAGGCCGGCAACGTGATCATCGCCTTCCATCGCGAGCCCGATTTCCAGTACATCAACGAACTGAACGTCGGTGACACGATCACGATCCAGAACCGTGCGTGCCAGTCCTTCGTCTACAAGGTCACGAATCGGTGGGATCTGTCTCCGAACAACGTGACCCAACTGGTGCCCACCGCCGGCCACGAGCTGACGATGATCACCTGCGATCCCTGGTGGCAGGACTACGACCGCCTCGTGTGGCGCGCCGAATTGATCTCCGCACCTGTGCCGGGTACGCCGGGAACGACCGGCGGGTCAGTGGCCAACCCCTCCTTCTGATCCCCGTCGATCGTTGCCGGGACGGTTGTCGTCTCCGTAGCCCTCGAGTGGACCGGGGAACGCCGCCTCCGCAGTCGCCTCGAGACGCTTGCCCTGGAACCGGATGAAGATAACGCCCGCGATGATCGCCGCAACCGCGAGCGCGCCGAATGCGATCTCGACCGGAAGGCTCAGATGCGAGATCTCATTGCCGAGCGCATACGCTCCGACCCCGTAGACGAGCGCCCACGCGACGGCTCCGGCAGTGATGGCCAGCAGGAATTTCGGCAATGGCATGCGGTTGGCTCCTGCGAGAAACGCGAGATACGTCCGCAGGATTGACACGAAGCGCCCGAGGAAGACGACCTTCGTTCCGTAGCGCTTGAAGATGTAGCGGCCCACCTTGACCTGGGGCTCGTTCAGGCGCACGTACTTCCCGAACCGTCGCAGGAGCGGGTAGCCACCAAACCAGCCGACGCTGTAACCGATGGAGTTGCCGACGACTGCGCCGATGGCGGCCGCAGCGATGACGCCGGCAATGTTGAGATGCCCTTCAGCGGCGAACACTGCGGCAGTGATCAGCATGGTCTCGCCAGGAATCGGGACGCCGATACCCTCGATCCCGACGAACAGCGCCACCGCAATGTAGCCGAGCGTGGAAAGCCAGTGGTCGAGCCCCGAATTGATCAACGCAGGCCAGCGAACTTCCGCTCAGACGGGCGCAACGGGGTGGTGCCGCAGGACGTCCGCGCGGCGGCGCGTTCGGTATGCCGCAAAGCGGCGAACCAGTTCCGCGCGCAACTCCGATGGTGGAACCACCGCGTCGATGATGAGCTCCGACGCGAGCCGGAAAATATCGATGTCATCGCGGTATTCGTCCTGAAGATGCTTGACGAATTCGGCGCGATCCACCTCGGGTGTGTCCTGGATCTTGTTGTAGTAGACGGCGTTGATCGCCGCCTCCGGACCCATCACGGCGATTTGCGCGGTGGGGAGCGCCAGCGTGCAATCGGGTTCGAACGCCGGCCCACTCATCGCGTACAACCCGGCGCCGTACGCCTTGCGCAGGATCACTGAGATTCGTGGCACCTGTGCCTGCGCGAGGGCGGAGATCATCTTCGCGCCGTGCCGGATGATGCCCTGGCGCTCGACAGCAGTTCCGATCATGAATCCGGGGACGTCGGCGAGGAAGAGCAACGGGATATTGAACGCGTCGCAGCACATGATGAATCGCGTCGCCTTGTCTGCCGAATCGACGAACAGGACACCGCCTTTGAAGCGAGGCTGCGATGCAAGCACTCCGACGGCATGGCCGTCGATGCGAGCGAAACCGCAGACGATCTCACGAGCGAACAGGCGCTTGATCTCGAAGAACGAACCGTCGTCAATGACGCCGCGAACGAACGCCATCACGTCGTACCCCTTCGACGCCTCGGCTGGAATCACATCGCTGATGTCCTCAGCTCCCGGCGCGACGTTGAGGGCGTCAACCACCGGCGGTGATTCGCGCCACGACGACGGCAGATAGCCGAGATAGTTCCGTGCGGCTGTGATGCCCTCGTGTTCGTCCGGGACGAGCACGTCACCGCACCCGCTCACGGTGCAGTGCATGCGCGCGCCACCCATCTCCTCGAGAGTCACTTTCTCGCCGACGACGACCTCTGCCATGCGCGGCGAACCCAGGTACATCGACGCGTTTCCCTCGACCATGATCACGACGTCGCAGAACGCCGGGATGTATGCACCGCCTGCGGCGCTCGGCCCGAAGAGCACGCACACCTGCGGGACCTGACCGGAAAGCCGAACCTGCATATGGAAGATGTGGCCCGCGTGCCGCCGGCCCGGAAACATCGCCACCTGTTCCGTGATGCGTGCACCAGCAGAGTCGACGAGGTAGACGAGCGGAATCTGCAGTCGTTCCGCTGTCTCCTGAATCCTGATGATCTTCTCGACTGTGCGCGGGCCCCAGGATCCTGCCTTGACGGTGGGATCGTTCGCCATGACGGCACACGTCCGGCCGTGCATCGTGCCAATGCCGGTGACCACTCCTTCCGCGGCAAGCTCTGGATCCTCGGTACCGGCGAGGAGTCCGTCCTCGACGAAATGGGTATCGGGGTCGAACAGGAGCCGGATCCGCTCACGCGGCATGAGCTTGTGCTGACCGGCGAGTTTCTCGCGGTGCCGCGATGGTCCGCCGGCCTGTGCCCGTTGCAATCGGTCGCGCACCAACTCAGCCAACACTCGTCCCCGCAACTTCTTGAGGAGCGCCACTCCAGATGCCGGCGCGGTAGAGCTTGCCCGGCAGGTCCCGGCGCAGATCGGATGCCAGCGTCTCCGCGACCTTGCAGAGCGCAGCGACCTCGATCCCCGTCCGCGCGCCGAGTGCGTGCAGTGCTTGTAACGCGTCCTCGGTGCACACATTGCCGGTGGATCGTGGTGCGAACGGACATCCGCCAACGCCGCCAACCGATCCATCGAAACGGCGAACGCCCGCGTTGAATGCCGCGATCACGTTCGCGACACCAAGTCCCCGCGTGTCATGCACGTGCAGCGAAAGCCGATCGATGGGCACGGCGCCCGAAAGAAGCGCACACATCGCGGTGACATCAACAGGCGTCGCGACGCCGATTGTGTCGGCGACACCAATCTCCGTCACACCACGTGTCGCGAGGTCCGCGCAGAGCTCGACGACACGGGCGGGAGCGACCCGCCCCTCGAACGGACATCCGAACGCCACCGAGACGGCGACGTCGACTGTGCAGTCGTGTTCACCGGCCAGGTCGACGATGTTCGAGATCTCGTCGAGCGATGCATCGACCGTGCGATTGACGTTGCGCTTGTTGAACGAGTCGGTTGCGCCAATGGTGACCAGGACGTTGCGCACGCCATACGCGAGCGCAAGCTCGAGACCGCGGAGATTCGGGATGAGCACACGAATTCGCTCGAGGTGATGCTCAAGCCCGGCGAGCACCGCCGGTGCATCAGCGAGTTGCGGCACCCATGTTGCGGAGACGAACGACGTTGCCTCGACACGCGGAACACCTGCGTCGAGCAGCCCGCGCACGAGCCGGATCTTCGCCTCGGTGCCGATGGTGTCGTCGATGCTCTGGAGCCCATCTCGGGGAGCGACGTCGGTCCAGACCACCTCGTTCACGCGGTATGCCTCCCAGGGGTGGACGTTGCCCCGTCACCGTAGCAAACCCGAGGGCTACACTCCCGTTCAGCCGATGCCGCGGTTTCGCGTTCCCGACTACATTCGAACCACCTTCGCGGTCAGCGATTGGCGCGCTTTCCGCTTGTGCGGCATGGATGAGGTCGGGCGCGGCGCGTATGCGGGGCCGCTCGTGGCTGCGGCCGTGGTGCTGCCGCAACGCTTTCGCCACCCGTTGCTCCGAGACAGCAAACTGCTCAGCGCAAAACAGCGCGAACTGGTGGGGGCGGTGATCCGCGAGCGTTCCGTTGCCTGGGCCGTCGCCGAGGTGAGCGTTGACGACATCAACGCTCGCGGCCTCGGATGGGCGAACGTCGAGATCTTTCGGAGGCTCGTCGACGTTGTGGACGCAGACGGCTACTGCTGTGACGGCAACTTGCGAATCCCCGTGTCGCGCCCGCTGCACTCGCTCGTCAAAGGCGACAACAAAGTCCCGGCCGTCTCGGCGGCTTCGATCATCGCCAAGGTCCACCGCGATGCCCTGATGACCCGCATGCACGACGAGGCGCCGCACTACAACTGGGCGAGCAATAAAGGCTATGGCGCCCCGGAGCACCGCGCGGCCATCCGGGAGTACGGTCCGCACCCGGCGCACCGGCGCGTGTTCCTGGCCTCAGTGCTCCAGACGGAACTCGATCTGACCGGAGCCGCCGTTCCACCGGCTGTCGTGGCCTCCGTGGCTGGACCTGGCTGACCCTCGGTCAGTTGGAGCAGCCGCAGCTTCCCCCGCAGCAACCGCCGCCGCCACCACCACTCATGGATGGCGACTCGTCCGACCCTGAGCCGGCGACGACTGCCACGCGGCTGATCAGCGGCATGCTGGCCCTGCTCTCGCAGCTCGGGCAGACGGCGGCAACTTCGCGATCGGCCATCGGACGAAGCAGCTCGAACACGGCCGAGCAGTCGTTGCAGCGATATTCGTAGAGAGGCATTGGGCAAGCGTACGCACGATCGCCTTGATTTGACAAGTCGAACATCTGTTCGGTAAACTCTCGGTATGCCACTCCGCACCATCGAGCTTCAGCTCCCGCTTGACGCCGATGAGGCAGGCTCGCTCGCCCGGCGCCGGGTCAGCCATCTCGCGGCTGTGGACGGCCTCGAGCCCGCGGCGTTCGTAAAGCTGATCCGCTCCTTCCCATCTTTGCGGTCGATCTACACCGCATCCGAGCCCGAACTGGCACGGCTGGTCGGCCCGGTAGCGGCGGCGCGCATCCGCTGGTTCCTTGACGCGCCACTCGACACGGGCCTCGCCCGCGAGGCAGCTCCGATTTCACTGCGAGACATCGCTCCAACCCTGTCGTCTGCCGCCTGATCGCTGCCGCCGCGACGCGTGCGGAGCGTTGAAACGTGCAACACACGTAGAATCAATGTTCGAATCAATTCTATTGGTGCCAGTTCGATTGTTTGGCGCCATGGGTGGCAGGTGAGAACGGAGGTTGTTGCAGCATGCGGAGTCGACGTTCCAGAGCCGCCGTGCTTGACCGGGGCCGCGCGGCCGATACGATCAGTGATCTCGCTGATCACGCCGTGACGCTCGCCCGCGGAGCGGGAAGCGCAGCGCTCCCCACAGTGCAGCGCGGCGCGGAGGGCTTGAGCCAGGTATTCCAGACCGCCGCCGGGACGCTGGCGGAGACCGCCGAGCATCTTGCCGGCGACCCCAGGGTCGAGGCGGCGAGCAACGCAGCACGAGTGCGGATCGCAGACGTCTCGGACAAGCTGAGCACCGCAATCCGTCCCAAGAAGAAGACCCACCGAGTGCGCAATCTGCTGATCGGCGCGGCGGTCATCGGCGGCGTGTTCGCACTTGTTCAATCGCCGCTTCGCGGCAAGATCCAGGAGCGGCTCTTCGGACCCGCGCCGTCGGACGACGACGACCTTCCGCAGATCACCCTGCCTGACGACGATCCTCCTGCCGAGGATACCCACGTCGCGATCACCGACCTGACGAGAGCGGCCAAAACCGCCCCGGAACCCGCCAAGCCCGATACGGATCCGGCAGCGGACGTGGTCGGCACCCCTGTGGTCGCAGAGTCCGCGCCGCGTGGCGGCCGGAACCATGGCCATTCCAACGACGAACCTAGCGACAACCAGGAGACCAATGCCTGACGACCGCCCCTATCAGGGACGCCCTTCTTCGGACCGTCCCTCTTTTAACGGACCCCGCCAGTTTTCGGGTCCGCGCCCCAGCTTCAACAACAACGATTCCCGGCCGCAGTTCAACAACAACTCACGACCGCCATTCCGTCCTGCCCCGCGCGTCGAGGTTCCGGCAGCACCAATGTCGCACTCGCTGCGCCTGCGTGACGGCGAACGCGAAATCGAAGTCAGCGGCTCGGCAGCGTTTGTTCGCCAGGTCCTGGACGATCTTCCCGCGATGTGGGGCCGCCTTCACGGCGAAGGTTCGACACGCCCTGCCCGAATCGATCTCCCAGCTCGGACTGCAGCCGTAGCTGCGGCTGCCGAGCCGGCGAATCACCATGCGCCCGAAGAAGACGCGCCGGCTCCCGTGAAAGCGGCTGCTCCGGCAGCGGCGGCCGCGTCGAACGGCAAGTCAACTCGCAGCACTCCGGATGACAAGGTACTCGCTGTGCTCAAGGATTCGACACGGCCCCTGGCCGTCGCGGCGATCCGCAAGCGCCTCGGTGGCAGCTTCACTCCGCAGCAGGTTCGCCGGATCCTCGAGCGCAACGCTCCAAAGGTCTCTGTCACGGACGAGCGTCCCGCCACTTACCGCCTGCGGTAGTCGTGGCGGGTGTGAGCCCGCCGATCCGCGGGTCGCGGGAACAGGGAGCGGTCAGGTCCCGGGCATAATGATGCGGGCAGGGAACTGAACTATGCGACGTCCATTGCTCGTCCTCCTGACCGCGATGCTCATCGGCATCACTGGCTGCGCATCGGCATCGGCCGGGGATCCATCCGGCACCACTGCGCCAACGCCATATCCGACGCCTGTCGGCGGTCTTGGTCACCGCCCGTCATCGCCGGTGAAGATCACGCTAGTCTCGCCAACGAACGGAGAGGTCGTCCACGGGACATCGGTCGTCGTGACGGTGGCGATCACCGGCGGCATCGTCACCCCGATCGTCACCAGGGACATCTCACCCACAAAGGGTCATGTCCACCTGTACATCAACAATCAGTTGATCTACATGCAGTACTCGCTGACCGAGTCGATCACGGTAAAGCCTGGAGTCGAGTACGCGATGTATGCGGAGTACGTCGCCCAGGACCATTTCCCGTTCAGTCCACGGGACGTCACACCGACGATCTACTTCACCGTCGCGCCCAGCTGACCGAGGCGCCGATGATCGCGCACATCGTCAGCAGCCTCCCGCTGCCGCTGCAGTGGGGACTGGCGTTGCTCATCTTCGGCGGCGCGCTTGTGGTCTTCGCGGTTCGTCGGAGCGCATACCGGCTCGCCGGAGGGATCGCGGCGCTATGCGGCGCAGGGGGGCTGATTGCCAGCTGGATCTTGAGCCCCGCGCTGCTGGTGGCCGCACCGTACGCTGTGCGCATCGTGTCACCCACACCTGGAGCGTCTGTCGGCGCGCCACTGATCCTGACGGTGTGCGGCGTGCAGGCAAACGGTGCGTTGGTTCCCGCAACGTCTGCGCAGTACTACCTCGCGATCATCCTCGACGGCGCTCAGGCGCCCACGGTCGACGTCTGGCACGTGCCGGTCGATCTCGCACCAGGCCGGCACACCGTCGAGGTGGAGCTCGTGTCCCCGAGCCACCAGGCCTTCAACCCACCCGCGACCTTCAAGGAGACGATAACGGTGGTCCCGGATGCCACCGCGATCGGCCCCGGCACCTGTTGACCGACGAGCGACGCGCTCACATCCTGGTCGTCGAGGACGACACGGCCCTTCGCGAGATCCTCGCCGGCGCGCTGCATTCGGCCGGCTACGAGACATCGCTGGCCGCACACGGCATCACCGCGTCGCAGATGCTCCGTGAGCCGGGCGCCATCGATATCGTCCTGCTCGACATCGGTCTTCCCTTTGTCGACGGCTGGCAGATTCTCGAGCAGATGGACAACCCCCGGCGCCCCGCGGTCATCGTCATCAGTGCGCGGGGCGAGGAGACGGACAAGGTGCGCGCGCTGGATCTCGGTGCCGACGACTACCTGGCCAAGCCATTCGGAGCCGACGAGTTGCTCGCGCGGGTACGCGCGGTCTTGCGTCGTGTCAGGCCGCCCGCCGGAGCCGGCGGAACTCGTGACCCACGGCGGCGTTCGCGTCGACCTCGGCGCGCGCTCGGTGACTCGTGACGGCCATGAGGTACGCCTCTCCCCAACCGAGTGGCTGCTCCTCGCCGAGCTGGCGCGAAATGCCGGCGTGACGCTTGACCATCGCACCCTGCTCCAGCGGGTGTGGGGCCCGCAGTATGCCGATGAGCGCAACTACCTGCGAACGTTTGCGCAGCGCTTGCGCGTCAAGTTGGAAAGCGATCCGGCGCATCCGGAAGTCGTGGTGACGGTGGGTCGTCAGGGGTACCGATTCGGGCCGCCTCGTTAACGCTCCGTTGACCCGAAGGTTGGGATCATCGTGCTGCGATGGCGAATACGCTGCCAGACGGTCCGCGTCGGGGCTGGCGGGATGAGACAAGAGCGCTCGCTCCCTGGGTCCTGCCGGTAGCTGTCGTTGCTGCAGCGGTCGTCGCGCCCATCGTGCTCACCCTCGCGCTGGTCCCTTTTCGGAGCCAGGTCCCGAACGCAACGGTCGCGCTCGGACTCGCAGTCCTCGTGTCACTGCTCGCGGCGATCGGGACGCGTGCCACCGCTGTCATCGCTGCCGTCTCCGCTGCCGTGTGCTTCGACATCGGCTTCACGCTGCCCTACGGATCGATCACCATCTCCCACCCCCAGGACATCGAGACAACAGCGTTGCTCCTCGTCGGCGGCTTGATCGTCGGACAGCTCTCCGCTCGAAACCGCAGAAATCGGACGCTCGTGGTGCGGCAGAGCGATGACCTCGCTCGCATTCAGGCGATCGCCGAGCTGATGGCCGCCGGCGCCGAGCCCGAACATGTTGTCGAAGCGGTCGCGCAAGAACTGCGAGACCTTCTCGGGCTACGCGAATGCCGCTTCGAGACAACGCTGCCCGACCGGCCGGGGCCGGCCATCGACCGGAGCGGGAACGTCAGCTGGGGCCGGATCTGGTGGGGCGTTGACACGCTCGGCCTTCCGGGCAAGGAGATCTCGATCGAAGTCGAGCACGACCAGCGACGCCTGGGGCGTTACGTGCTCATCGCAGAGCCGGGGACTCGAGTGCGACACGATCAACTCGTTACCGCCGCGACACTCGCGGATCAAGCGGGCGCGGCGCTCGGCGCCGGACACCCGTACGTGACGCTGGCGCACAGCTGATGCGAGCATGGAGTAACTGACCCTCCAACACGAGGCCGCGGGAATTCCTCACCTCCCGCGGCCTCATCTGGCGGTTGTTAACGCAGCGTTGACGGAAGCGATTCGATACTCACGTTGTGCCACTCGATCTGCTGGTCATCCTCTGCTTCATCGGAATGATCGTTGCCGCAGTTGTCCTGTCCGACGCCATGCGGAGGATCTAGCGTGGGATCCGAGCTCACCGGTTACATCGTCTCCGCCGTCATCGCGTTGCTGGCAGCGATCTATCTGATCATCGCGCTCGTCGCGCCGGAACGCTTCTGATGGTTCTCGACATCATCGCGGCCGTGATCACGTACGCCGCGGTCGGCGCGGGAGCCTGGTTCATCGGTGGCTATATGGTCAAGGTGTACAAGGGCGAACGCGTCTGGCTCAGCCGCGTGGTCGGGCCCGTGGAGCGTGCGACCTACAAGATAATCGGCGTCGACGCCGAGCACGAGCAGGGGTGGATCTCGTATCTGGTCTCATTGCTCGCGGTGACCGTCGTGAGCATCGCGTTCACCTACGTGGTGCTCCGGTTCCAGAATTATCTGCCGCTGAACCCAGAGCACCTCCCCGGCGTACCCGCACCACTTGCGTTCAACACGGCGATGAGTTTCGCCACGAATACGAACTGGCAGAACTACAGCGGCGAGACGACGATGAGCTACTTCTCGCAGATCGTGGCGCTCGTCATTCATCAGTTCCTCAGTGCCGCTGTCGGGATGGCGGTCGCGATCGTGGTGATCCGCGCGATCGCACGGCGAACCATGAGTACGCTCGGCAACTTCTGGGCGGACATGGTGCGCGGCATTCTGTACATCCTCCTGCCGATCAGTGTTGTGCTCGCGCTCGTGCTGGTCGCATGTGGATCGATCCAGAACTTCAGCAATTACACAGTGGTCCACACCCTGACCAACGGTCTCCAGACGATCGCGCAAGGGCCGGTGGCATCGATGGAAGCGATCAAAGACCTCGGCACCAACGGCGGGGGATTCTTCAACGCCAACGCCGCGCATCCATTCGAAAATCCCAATGGATTCACCAATTCGCTGGAGATCTTCATCTGCCTGCTCATCCCGTTTGGCTTGACGATCACGTTCGGCAAGTGGGTGGGTCACGTCAAGCAGGGCATCGTTCTTGGCGCGGTGATGGGCATCATCCTGGTCGGCGGATTCGGGGTGATGGCATGGCAGGAGCAGCAGGGCAATCCCGCGCTTGTCGGAACCGGCGCGAGCCAGGTGTCGACCGTTGATTCAGCCGGCGGCAACATGGAGGGCAAGGAAGCGCGGTTCGGGCCGATCCAGAGCGCGTTGTACAACTCGTCGACGACGGGCACGAGCACCGGTTCCGTCGACGCGTCGCAGGACAGCCTGACGCCCATCGGAGGTCTTGTGTCGCTGGTGTTCATCAAACTCGGCGAGATAACGCCTGGCGACGTCGGCTCGGGTCTGTACGGCATGGTGGTCTTCGCCATCGTCGCCGTCTTCATCGCCGGGCTCATGGTCGGACGGACACCGGAATATCTCGGCAAGAAGATCGAAGGGCGTGACGTCAAGTTTGCGGCAATCGCCATCCTCATTCTGCCTGCGTCCATCCTCGGATTCTCGGCGGTCGCGGTACTGACATCAGGAGGACAGGCAGGCCCATTAGCGGGCCAGGGCACACCGCACAGCCTGACCGAAATTCTGTATGCGTTCTCGTCGGCGACCGGCAACAACGGCAGCGCCATGGCCGGACTCACGGGGAACACAAACTTCTACAACTTCATGCTCGCCGGTGCGATGTGGATGGGTCGCTACCTCTTCCTCATCCCGGTCATGGCCATGGCAGGCAACCTCGTCAAGAAGAAGATCGTGCCCGCAAGCGCTGGAACGTTCCCCACTGACGGAGTGCTGTTCGTTGCGCTTCTGGTCGGCACGATCCTGATTGTGGCCGCGCTCACGTTCTTCCCCGCCGTTTCGCTCGGGCCGATTCTCGAGCATTTCAAGCTCATCGCGGGACACTGATATGGCACTTGCATCCGCTCGCCCCAAGCGCCAGCGAAGCAGCGTCACCGATCCACAGCTGCTGATCCCGGCGATCGGCCAGAGCTTCGTCAAGCTCGACCCGCGCACCATGGCACGCAACCCCGTGATGTTCATCGTGGAGATCGGTGCGGTGATGACCACGTACGGGTTCATCGCCGGAACTCGTGGGTCATGGCACCGACAACAGCTTCGTCGGTCAGATCGCGCTCTGGCTGTGGTTCACGGTGCTGTTCGCGAACTTTGCGGAGGCAATCGCGGAAGGACGTGGCAAAGCACAAGCGCAGGCGTTGCGGCGTACGCGCACCGAGACGATCGCTCGCAAGCTCGAAGGCGGTGTGGACGGCAAGGAGACGGCCGTGCCCGCGATCGACCTGCGCAAAGGTGACATCGTGGTCTGCGAAGCCGGCGACGTGATCCCGAGCGACGGGACGATCGTCGATGGAATTGCGAGCGTCGACGAGTCAGCGATCACTGGTGAGTCAGCCCCGGTCATCCGCGAAGCCGGTGGCGACCGCAGCGCGGTCACCGGTGGTACGCGCGTCCTGAGCGACCGCATCGTCATCGAGATCACACAGAACCCGGGCGAGACCTTCCTCGATCGCATGATCTCGCTCGTCGAGAGCGCCTCGCGGCAGAAGACGCCCAACGAGATCGCACTCAACATCCTGCTCGCGAGTCTCACGCTGATCTTCCTGATCGCTGTGGTGACGCTGCAGCCGTACGCAATCTACTCCGGGGCGTCGATCGAGGTGCCGGTCCTCATCGCTCTCCTCGTCTGTCTCATCCCGACGACCATCGGTGGTCTGTTGAGTGCGATCGGCATCGCCGGCATCGACAGGCTGCTGCAGAAGAACGTCCTTGCCATGTCAGGACGCGCGGTGGAGGCGGCCGGCGACGTGGACACACTCCTCCTCGACAAGACCGGGACCATCACGCTCGGCAACCGGCAGGCCACCGAATTCCTCCCTGCGCCGGGGATCAGCATGGAGAGGCTCGTGCGTGCCGCGGACCTTGCCAGCCGCGCCGACGAGACACCCGAAGGGCGCTCGATCGTCGCGCTTGCGCGTCGTTTCGGTGCACCTGAGGAGACCGAGGGTGGCGAGTGGACGTTCGTGCCGTTTACGGCAGAAACTCGCATGAGCGGGGTCGATCGCGGCGACGACAGCATCCGCAAGGGTGCCGGCGACTCCGTGGCAGCGTGGTGCGGTGCCAATGCGGTCTCAAACGACGTCAACGCTCAGGTGGAGACAATCGCACGCAGCGGCGGGACACCGTTGCTCGTCGCAGAGAATCATGTCGTTCTCGGCACCATCCACCTGAAGGACATCGTCAAGCCTGGAATATCCGAACGCTTCGAGGAACTACGCCGGATGGGGCTGCGCACCGTGATGATCACGGGCGACAACCCGCTGACAGCCGCCGCAATTGCGAAGGAGGCCGGCGTTGATGACTTCCTTGCGCAGGCCACACCGGAGAACAAGCTCGAACTGATCCGTCAGGAGCAGGCCGGAGGCAAGCTCGTCGCGATGACCGGTGACGGCACGAACGACGCTCCGGCGCTCGCGCAGGCAGACGTCGGTGTCGCCATGAACAGCGGGACCCAGGCGGCGAAGGAAGCGGCAAACCTCGTTGATCTCGACAGCGACCCCACCAAACTCATCGAGATCGTGGAGACCGGCAAGCAGATGCTCATCACGCGCGGCGCGCTGACCACGTTCAGCATCGCCAACGACGTCGCCAAGTACTTCGCGATCATCCCGGCGATGTTCACGGCATATGTGGCTCTCCGCCCCCTGTCCGTCCTCAACGTCATGCACCTGCAGTCGGCGCACAGCGCCATCCTGAGCGCGGTCATCTTCAACGCGCTGATCATCATCGCGCTGGTGCCACTCGCGCTTCGCGGCGTGCGCTTCAGGGCGGTCGGCGCGAGCTCGCTGCTGCGTCGCAACCTGCTGATCTACGGCGTCGGCGGCGTTATCGCACCGTTCATCGGCATCAAGGTCATCGACGTGATCATCAACGCACTGCACCTTGTTTAGGCAACGAACATGAGCAACATTCCGAAGCAACTTCTGATCGGCCTCCGCCTCACCCTCTTCACAGCCGCGCTTGCGCTCGTGTACACGTTCGTGATCACCGGTATCTCGCAGGTTGCTTTCAACAGCCAGGCCAACGGCAGCCTCGTGACTGTCAACGGAAAGGTCGTCGGGTCGACGCTCATCGGCCAGAGCTGCCCTCAAGAGACCATTGCCAAAGACGGCAGCCTGAAGATCACAATCAACCCCAAGTACTTCCAGGGGCGCCTCTCGTACACGTACAACGCGAGCACCGGTGCCTTGGACCCATGCAACGCGGCGAACTCGGCAGGAAGCAATCTCGGCCCATCGAACCCTCTCCTCGCAGAGAACACCAGGAACGCCGTCGCCGCCTATGAGGCAGCGGGCGTCTCTGCTCCGGTGCCGATCGACCTCGTGACCTCCGACTTCACCGGCTTCGACCCGGACATCAGCGAGGCCGCAGCGCTCGCACAGGTGAACATGGTGGCGAACGCCCGTGGCCTCGACCCGACAAAGCTGCACAACCTTGTGGAATCCCAGGTCCAGGGGCGCATTCTCTGGGTGTTCGGCGAGCCGGTCATCAACGTGCTCCAGCTCAACATGGCCCTCGACGCCGATCAGCAGTCGCTCGCCGGCTGACGCGTTTATCGGTCGCGCGTCGCGAGCATCATTAATCCCATGAGCAACGCGATGGCGGCCGGAGCGGTGCAGATCCAGGCGGCCGTGCACCCGAGAGGTCATTTGCGTGTGTTCCTCGGCGCAACGCCGGGGAGCGGCAAGACGTTTGCGATGCTCCGTGAGGCCCACGACCGGCGCTCCCAGGGCGAGGACGTTGTCGTCGGCTTTGTCGAGACACACGGGCGCAAGCTGACCGAACAGGCGATCGGCAGCCTCGAGATCATCCCCCGTCTCCAGGTCGAGTACCGCGGCAAGATCATGGAGGAGATGGACCTCGATACGGTCCTGGCTCGCCATCCGCAAGTCGTCCTTGTGGACGAGCTCGCGCACACCAATGTGCCCGGCGTACGCCACACGAAGCGCTATGAGGACGTCGACGAGATCCTCGACGCCGGAATCGACGTCGTGACCACCGTCAACGTGCAGCATCTCGAGTCGGTCAAGGATCTGGCCGAGCACATCACCGGCATCCCCGTCCGCGAAACCCTCCCCGACCGAGTCCTTGACAACGCTGACGAGATCCAGTTCATCGACATCTCGCCCGAGGCGCTGCGCAAGCGCATGCGTCACGGCAACATCTATGCACCCGAGAAGATCGATACGGCGCTTGCCAACTTCTTCCGACCGGGCAACCTCGCGGCACTTCGCGAGATCGCGCTGCGTCTTGTCGCACAGACGGTGGGTCGTGCTCGCGGCGCGATCCTGCCGGCTCCGCAATCCGTTCTCGTCGCGGTCAGTGGCCGCCAGAGCAGCGGCACGCTCATCCGTCGCGCGAGCCGCCTGGCCCGGCGTTTCGGCGGCTTCTGCACGGTGCTCATCGTGCAGGGCAGGCACGATGCCGAGACGGCGAGTGGCCGCGTCAAGTCGAAAGAGCTCGCCGAGCTGCTGCAGTGCGGGTTCATCGAGCGCGAAGGCAAGCTCACCGACACCGTCGTGACCGTCGCGCAGGAGCTTGGGGTGCAGCACGTCGTCGTCGGTGAGGCTGCCCATCCCGGAGTGCGCGGCCGCCTCCATCGCGGCCTCGTCGACAGGTTGATCACGGAGCTGCCGGACGTGAGCGTGCATGTCGTCGCGCGGCCCGCGTCTGCGAGTCACGACGCTCCACTCGTCGCGGGCGAGCGGCCGGACTCCGAGGCGCTCCTGCGTGCCCTGCATGCGAGCGCCATACGCTCGGGCCTGCGCGTCTATCTCGGGTACGCTCGCGGCTGCGGGACGACGGTGGCCATGCTCGACGAAGCGAACCGGCGTCGCCAGCGCGGCACCGATGTCGTCGTCGCCGCAGTCAAAACGGACGGGCGCAATCGATGTGAGGTCGCGCTCGGCGACCTCGAAGTACTCGGTGGTCCGAATTCGCCGGCGCGCGACGGTGTGGTCGACGTGGACGCCCTCTTACGGCGCAACCCGGAGGTCGCGTGCCTCGATGACCTCGCCGGCGTCGACACACAGGGGAGGCCGATCACCGAATCGGTGCCGCGATTGCTCCGCGCCGGCATGATGCTGATCGCGACCCTGCACCTCACCGACGTGCGAAGCACGGTCGACGGGATGGGAGCGCTGCTCGGCCCCCGCCCAGCGCATGTGGTGGACGACGAGTTCCTCGACCAGGTGACCGAGCTCGAGATCGTCGACATCACGCCGACACTCCTTGACGAGCGGTTACGACGCGGGGAGATCGTGCCCGCCAGTGAGGCGGCGCAGGCACGCGCTCTCGCGTTCCGGCCCGAGGTACTTGCGTCGTTGCGCGAGCTCGCGTTCCGCATGCTCGCGGAGCACACGGACAGGCGGCTCGTGGCGTACATGCGAGACCAGGGGATCGAGTCACCGTGGGAGGTGAAGTCGCGCGTCATGCTGTGCGTGCCGCCGCGGCCCGGGATGGACGACGTGATCGCCGGCACCGCCGCACTTGCAGCGCGACTCGACGGCAAGATGACCGCCGTCACGGTCCGTGACCGGAAACGGTCAGAGCAGGAGATGCAACTCCTCGGTGCCTACGCTGCGCTCACGCACCAGGCCGACGGGACGTTCGTGACGCTGTATGAGCGCGACCCCGCGAGCGCGCTGGCGCATTACGCGAGACGGATCCTCGCCACCGAGGTGGTGGTCACGCGCGGCAGAGGGCGACGCGGCACCCTCCGCAGGCTGATAGAACTGCTCACCGACGTGGACATCCACGTGCTCGCGACGCCACACGAGGTTGCGCCAGCCCGGGTGTCGTGACCATCTAGGGAACGTCGCCTGCGGCGGCCTTTGCGGGGAGCGGTTCGCCTCGCTCCGCAGGTTCCGCCGGGAGCGTGAACGCGAAGACCGCGCCGCCGCCGCTCTCCGGGTCATCGAGCCACACCCGACCGGCATGCGCCTCGATGATCCCCCTGACGATTGGGAGTCCGAGGCCGGTGCCTTCGGTTGCCACCGGCTCCTCGCCCCGGACGAAGCGATCGAAGATGCGGTCGCGCATCTCCGCGGGGACCCCCGGGCCGTGGTCGATGACCCGGGTCACGATCGTGCCGCGCGCGCCCGGAGCGACGTGGATCTCGATCGGCGATGTCGGCGGCGCATAGCGGTCGGCGTTGACGAGGAGATTGTCGAGCACCTGCCCGAGCCGGTCCCAATCGGCGACGGCCTCGAGCGACCCCGCCTCGGTCTCGACCTTCACCACACGCGTGGGGTGGCTCTGTCGAAGCCGCTCGGCTGCGGCCTCTGCAGCCTCGCCGACATCAGTCGGCTCGAGACGCAGCTCGAGTGCGTGCCCTTCGATGCGCGCCAGGTCGAGCATGTCGCCCACCAGCCTGTCGAGCCGGCGCGATTGCGTGACGATGCCCGAGAGGCCGTCACGCACCGGCGCCTCGACGTCCGTGCGCGCGAGCAACACGGTTGCCCCGGTGAGAATGCTGGACAGCGGCGTGCGCAGCTCGTGGCTCACGTTCTGGAGGAGCTCGCGCCGGACGCGGTCGGCGTCTCGCAACGCGGACACCTGCTGTTGCGTCTGGGCGAGGCGCACCGCAGTGCGCGCTGATGCCGCCTGCTCGCGATACAGACGCTCGAGTTCACTGTTGGCCTCGGCGAGCGTCTTCGACAGTGCGTGCGCCTCGATCGTCGAACGCCGTCGCAGCGCGGCGACACCGCCGACAGCGCCACCGGCCACAAAGAAGATGACCAGGTAGATGACGTCACTCGGGTTGGCGAGGCTGAGGCTGCCTTCCGGCGGGAGGAAGTAGTAATCGGCGAGCACCGACGACATCGCTGCCGCGACCAGTGCCGGAATGAGACCCGTAAGCAGGCCCAGTGAGACCACGATCCCGAGGTACAGGAAGACATATGCGCGCGACTCGGACACAGGCAGCCGAGCGAGGATCAGTGTCAGCAGCGGCGGCGCCAGCAATGCGATGACAACTCCCACGAGGAGTGCACGATCGGTCCGAATGCGCGTCATCGTCAGGCCTCACGCACCTGGGCGTTCAGCGCCTCGACGAGGCGGCTCGTGGCGGCCTGGAGACCGTGCTCCGCCATGAGGGCATTCAGCAACTCCGGGTCTTCGGGGTAGTGCGGACGATTCCCGCGGGGCAGGTCAATCGGCAAATCAGCGACGGGCGGGACCACCTGCAGCGCGCGGGTCAGGTAGTCCTGGTTCTCGGCGCTGAGGCGCTTCGCCGCCAGCAACCCTGGGATGCCGCCGTGCTCCCGGATCATCGACGCCGCGGCCACGGCGCCGACGCCTTTCAACCCGGGCAGTCCATCCGACGGATCGCCGCGGAGCATCGCGAAGTCGGCGTAGCGACGGCCTGGGATGCCATAGCGGCGCGTCACCTCCGCCTCGTCGACGAGCGCGAGACCCCCCTTCTCTGGGTAGAGGACTGTGACGCGAGGATCCTCGACCAGCGCGAAGAGATCGCGGTCGCCGCTGACGATCTCCACCGTCCCCTTCGCCTTCGCGGTCCAGGTCGCGATCACGTCCTCTGCCTCGTAGTCAGCGACCCCGAGTGCGTCGATGCCGATGGCCCGGAGGAACGCGTCGATGACCGGCATCTGCGGGATCAACGCGGGCGGGGTCGGCTCCGCGACGCGCTGCGCCTTGTAGGCGGGGATGAGCGCCACGCGCCACTCCGGGCGCCAATCGGCGTCGCTGCCGACGGCGATGTGATGGGGCTCTCTGGTACCGATCAGCCGTGTCAGTGTTTCGAGGAAGCCGCGTCCCGCGTTGATGAGGCGGCCGTCCGGCGTCCTGACCGTCTTCGGGACGCCATAGAAGGCGCGGAAAATAAGGCTTGATCCGTCGACGAACAGCCAGTCGCAGGACATTGCCTACTCCACAACATCAAATCGATCACCCTGGAAAGCAATCAGTCTAGGTAGTAGGAGGACATTGCATGACCGGATCGCTCGACGCGCCGGCGCTGATCAACTCGGTTATCGATCGCCTGAACGCTGCATACATCTTTCCCGAGCGCGCCGAGGCGGCAGCCGTGCTCCTGCGCGCACGGCTGCAGGAGGGCCGGTACGCGGGGGCAGTCGACGAAGCACTGCTCGTTCTCATCAACGAGGATCTCCTGGAGGCGTGCGCGGACAAGCACCTTCGTCTTCTCTGGTACGTCGCTGACGCGGCGGGTGTCGCGCCGCAGAGCGACGAAGACGTGATCGCGCTGCTGCGCGAGATGTTCCGGCTCGAGAACCATGGCGTGAAACGGGTCGAGCGCCTGGCCGGCAACATCGGCGTCATCGAGCTGACGGTCGTCCCTGATGCCGAGTCGGCGGGTCGCGTCATCGCGGCTGCGTTCGAACTCGTGCAGCACACGTCGGGGTTGATCCTCGACCTGCGTGCCACCCGCGGCGGAGCACCCGATGGTGTCGCCTATCTGCAGAGCTTTCTCTTCGCGGACGGCGACGTCCATCTGAGCGACATGGTCGAGGGTCCGAACGGTCCGGCGCGCCAGTTCTGGACGTCGGGGTATCTCCCAGCACCGCGATACCTCGACCGCCCGGTGTTCGCGCTTGTCAGTGGCACGACCTTCTCAGGTGGCGAAGCGCTGGCGTACGACCTCCAGGCGTTGCAGCGCGCCACGATCGTGGGCGAAGTCACGCGCGGTGGCGCGCACCCATCGACGGTCGTGTCGTTGGGAGACAACGTGGAACTGCGTTTGCCAATCGCCCGGAGCGTGAGTCCGGTCACTGGCAGTGATTGGGAAGGGGTCGGGGTTGCGCCAGACATCGTCGTGCCCGCGGCAGACGCGATGGACACAGCGCGGCGCGCGCTGCTCGAGACGTTTGTTGCCGATAGCAGTGCGCCGGAGGCGGTCCGTGAGGAAGCCCGGCAGGCACTCTCGTCGCTTCGCGAATAGATGACCGACGACGCCTCCGAGTTGATCGTGGCCGACGCCGCTGCGTGGCGGCGGTGGCTTGGCGAGTACCACACAACGTCGCCGGGTGTCTGGCTGGTGCTTGCGAAGAAGGCCGTGGTGGTGCCGACGAGTCTGACGTACGCGGAGGCGCTCGACGAAGCGCTCTGTCACGGGTGGATCGACGGTCAGACCGGAGTGCGCGACAGCACGACGTTCCTCCGGCGCTTCACACCACGGCGATCGCGCAGCCGCTGGTCGGCGCGCAACGTCGAGATCATCGGCCGCCTGCGCGCCGAAGGGCGAATGGCGCCGGCCGGCGAAGCAGAGGTCGAGCGTGCCCAGCACGATGGGCGCTGGGAGGTCGCGTACACAGGGTCGGCCGCAATCGAGATACCGGCAGACCTCGCCGCGGCGTTGAGCGCCAACCCGAAGGCGCAGGCGATGTTCGACGTGCTGACCAGCCAGAACCGATACTCAATCCTGTTTCGCATCGGCGGCGCGAAGCAGGCAGCCACCCGGGCACGGCGCATTGACCAGTTCGTCGCGATGCTCGAGCGGGGCGAGACAGTCCACCCTCAGAAGCGAAGCCTCTGAGCGTTCGCGCGAAGGCGGCGCTAGCGGGCGGCCGGCGGCGGCGAGAAGGGATCGACCGCGGAGGGCATGAGCGATGACGGTGGCGCATCGGCCTGCTGAGGAGCCGTCACCGGAACAGCCGTGGGGATCGCGGGCGAGCCGGGAATCGGGCGCTACCGGCGCGCCGCTGTCGGGTGGGGCGAAGGCCGGTGCGTCGGCAGGACCGCCGAACGAGGGAGGAGCAGACGGCGGTGCTCCAGCAGGCGCCTGGAACGGTGGGGGCGCAGCCGCCGGCGCTTCGGCTGGCGATGCCAACTCCGGAGGTGCAGATCCGACCGGTGGCGGCGCGGGTACGGCACCGTCAAGGGGCGGCGGTTCCGGTGGCGCCGCAGGCTTCTGCAGGTTGTCGACCCCGCGTTGCACCGCCTGCTGCGCATCAGTCGCAGCCTTCTTCAGATCGTCGAGAAAACCCATCGTTCCGTGCCTCTCGTGGACGCGTTCTGTCCTGCGCACAGCATAGGAGGTACCAGTGACGGACGACCCTTCGCGTGGTGGATCGTTTCAGCGGAGCGTGGAAGAGTCGGCGCCCGCGGAGAAGCTTGCTATCGGTGCGCCCCGGAGCAGGCGACTGAGTTCCCGACGCGGCAAATTGACCTGCCCGATGAGCACAGCAAGCGCGAGCACGGACTGGTTCGCAGGCGCGCCGGGTCCGGTTGAACCGGTCACGTGGAAGACCACTGCGATCACGGCGACAAACGCGGCAAGGATCGTCTGTCTCGAAACGAACCTTGCGACGCTCGCGGTACGGCCGTCGTCGACACGAATATCGACAGTACGACTGGCTACGCCCCCTTCCATGCGCCCAATCGTACCGAACGCGTCTACCGGTTCGCAAGCGGCTCCTTTCGGAATCCAGCTTCAGGCACCTCCACTCGCCGCGCGGGGGCTAGCCTATGAACATCGCTGGTCGAGATATACGCCCACCTCGGAAAGTCGCCGTCGTCACCGGTGCCTCCCAGGGGCTTGGCGCGGGAATGGTGAGTGCCTTTCGCAAAGCCGGATACGCCGTCGTCGGTACTTCGCGTTCGATGCCGTCATCGGACCAGCCGGACTTTCTCACCGTGCAAGGCGACATCGCCGATGCCGACACCGCCAGCCGCGTCGTTGCGAGCGCGGTCCAGCGTTTCGGACGCATCGATAGTCTGATCAATAACGCGGGTATCTATATCGGCAAGCCCTTCACCGACTACACGCTGGACGACTACGCCGCTGTGACCGCGGTGAATCTCACCGGCTTCTTCCATGTCACGCAGCGCGTGGTGCGGCAGATGCTCATCCAGGGCAGCGGGCATATCGTGAACGTCAGCACCAGTCTCGTCGACTCCCCCGACAGCACCGTTCCCTCCGCGTTGGCGTCCCTCACCAAGGGCGGACTCGCTGCCGTGACGCGCTCACTGGCAATGGAATACGCATCACGCGGGATTCGCGTCAATGCAGTGTCTCTGGGAGTCATCAGGACACCTGTGCACGACCCGGAGTCCTATGCAGGTCTGGCAGCTCGTCACCCGCTCGGCCGGCTCGGCGAAATCAGTGATGTCACGGACGCGATCCTCTATCTCGAAGGCGCCACGTTCGTCACCGGCGAGATCCTGCACGTCGACGGCGGTCAAGCCGCTGGACATTGACGCCCACTCCCGGCAGCCCGCCGGCGATGTCGCGACCTTTCGCAGCGAGACGTCGTTGTTGGTATGACTACCGTCGCTTTACGACAACGTATTCCACGGGTTGCAGCCCGCAGTGCCAGCGATCGGCGATCGGCTGGAGCACAGGTCGAATGCGCATCGGGTCGAATCCCATCGGTGTGATGTCCACAATCCGGCCGCCATGGGCTTCGATAACCGGTCGAAGGAGCGCTTGTGGAAGCGGGAACATGTGCATGCGCGCCGGCAGCGGCGGGCCTTCGCGGTCATTGAAGCCGGCATACGCCTTTTGCAGTCGGACACGGAGGCGCGTCGAACGTTGTCGCATTCGCTGGAGTGCCGAAAGCCCTGAGAACACCGGTCCCCCCTCAACCTCATGGGCGTGGAACACAAGAACTCCGCGGTCGCGCGCGATAACGCGGACGAGCTCACCCACGTATGCGAGCGCGTATTGACGCGAGATGTGTTGGAGTACGCGCGTCGAGTAGGCAAAGACAAATCGCCCATCTGCAAAGATGGAAAGGTCGGGCCGCTCGTTCAACGTAAAGGTCAGACGATCGGGGCTCGGATTGAAGCCTCGTGCCAGCTCCAGCATCCTTGGAGAGATGTCCACCCCCGTGCAGTGCGCGAACACTTTCGCAAGGGGTTGGCTGACACGGCCGAGTCCGCACCCAAAGTCGAGAGCCTCGCCTTCGCGGTCGATCCCGAGACCGCATGCCTCCACGTGGCTGACGGCATTTTCGATGTCCCGTTGGCCGGACTGCCAGAAGCGCTGGAGTTCGTCGTATGAGCCGCCTTGCTGACCGAGCTCGGTGCAGACGGCCCAAAGTGGATCCGTCTGCGCCATGTATTCCCAGTCGCTCGAGGTTGCTTTCAGCGAGGGCACGGACGCTCCTCATTTGGGGACGGTGGTAATCCCACGACGGGACGAGGCAGCATCGTAGCGGGTGATCGACGGGCAACAGACGCTCGCCGAGTGCGATCCTTCCCGATGTCCTGTGTCATCAACTCTTTCGGGACGTCGCTACCGTACGTTGGTGGTCACTGCTTTTCTCGTGAGCTGGGCCGTGACGGCGTGTGGTCCCGTATGCCCAACCACGATCCGTGCTGGATCGAATCCTGTCATTGCCGACGTCCCGTATCCAGATACTTGTTTCCGCTCTGGCGACGGCGCGGTGGACTTCGATGGACAGTATTGGGTGGCGGCGACTTCTGCCCCGGCCGATGCGCGGAATGAACTGCAGGCCTGCACGCAGGCAGAGTTCGGTTCCTCACCACAGCCGGCTGTTCCGCCGGCCACGCTGACCCTCATCAACCAGACCAACGTCAGATGGAGCGACGGTACGTCAGCCTTTCTCCTCGTCTCAGCGGGACGCACCGAACGCGCCCACTGCGGATGATTCGTCAGGCGGAAGTGGGCGGGCCTGGATTCGAACCAGGGACCGTGGGGTTATGAGCCCCCTGCTCTAACCGGCTGAGCTACCCGCCCGAGGTTGCGGCATTGTGAGCCCTGCGCCGGCTCGGACAGCACGGCGCCGGCGTCCTAGCGTACCCGTCACACAGCCCGGAAGCGAGAGGCGCAGGTCTCACAATGGTTCTAGTGAGCTTCTTCAACGAACCATCGCTGCAGACGCCCGAACCCGGACAACCGGAGCCCCAGCGCACCCCATGACCACCCCAGCACCGCACCGCCCGAGCAAGGATCAGTACTTCCTCCTGATCGCCCTTGCCGCGCGCACGCGCGCCGACTGTCTCGGGCGACGAGTCGGCGCCGTCATCACCCGGGACGCGCGTGTCCTGAGCACCGGGTATAACGGAACCCCGTTCGGCATGCCGAACTGTTCAGACGGTGGGTGCCACCGCTGCTCGCGCCGCGACGACGACGGACTTCGCGGTGGCGCATATGACATCTGCATCTGCGTGCATGCCGAGCAGAATGCGCTGCTCACCGCGGCACGCTTCGGACAGCAGACGCTCGGCGCATCGATGACCACCACCACGCAGCCATGCTTCGGCTGCCTCAAGGAGATGCTCCAGGCCGGCATCAGCGAAGTGCGCTATCTCCACCCCTGGGATCCCATGGAGGCGTACGACGATCGCGCGCTCGTGCAGCAGTACGCGGCGCTGCGCGCACGATTCGACGCCTTCTCTCAAGTGGGCGACCCGGCGATGGACACGCCGGAACTTTTCGGAGCCTTCCTCGAGCAGAGCTGATCAGAACTCCGGTCTGATCGACGAGTTGCACCCGCTCGCGCTCGACCGCGGTTGCGATGTCTCGCACGCGCGCCAGCGTGTCGATCTCCGCGGGAGTTTTGTCGTGACGCCAGTGCGCGATGCGCGGAAACCGGAGCGCATAGCCGGACTTGTGCCGCGCAGACACCTGGACCGCGTCAAAGGCGATCTCGAGGACGATGCGCGGCGCGACAGTGCGGTAGTGACCGTGATCCGCGATGGTGATCTCGAGCAACAGTGCGGTCATCTCCGCGATCTCGGCATCCGTGAGCCCCGTGTACGCCTTGCCGATCGTGGCCAGGTTCTCGGTGTCATCGACACGTACTGCAAAGGTCACGTCGCTCAGCACGCCGCGCCGCTTGCCATGACCCCACTCAGCACCGACGACCACGACATCGAGGGTGTCAAGCGGCCGCTTGAGCTTGAGCCAGTTCAGCCCGCGCCGCCCAGGCGTGTATGTCGAACTCCGGCTGTTTGAGCAACAGGCCCTCGTTGAGGCGCGCGCGCGCGTCGTCAAAGCGACGGTTGACCTCCGCCTCGCCGCGCACCCGTTCGAGATGCGCGAGAGCCAGCGGGTGCGGGACCATCAGCGCTTCGAGACGCTCGCGCCGCTCGCGCAGCTGCAGGTCGATCAGGACATCGTCACCAATCATGAGCACGTCCCAGGCGACATAGATGACCGGCACGGACTCCATCACCGCAGCATCCGGTGCCACGCGACCGAGCCGTGTCTGCAGCGCGTGAAACGGCATCACACGCCCTTCGTGAAAGGCGAGGATCTCACCGTCGAGCATGACGTCCGCGCTGAGCGACGCCGCGGCTGCGGTGATCTCCGGGAACTGCGATGAGATGTTCTTCAAATCCCGGCTGTACAACGCCACATCGGCGCCGCGGCGGTGGAGCTGACACCTGATTCCGTCATATTTGTCTTCAACCCACACGTCCTCGCCGAGTCGCGCAACCGCTTCTGCCGCGTCGGCAACCGGTGAGGCGAGCATGGGACGAAGCGGTACGAACCACCGTGGTGCAGCCTCGTCCAGGCGTCCCGCACGCGCGAGCAGCGCAGCTTCGCCGAGGTCGCCCGTGAGCATCACCGCGCGGTTGACGGAGCCGGGCGAAGCCCCGAAGGCAGCGGCGATCGCCTCCTCCACCAATCCCTCGCGCAGCCCGATGCGCAGCTCCGAGGTGATGAGCTTCGCAATGTAGCGCGCCTCATCGGGGCTGGCGCGTTCGAGCAGCCCGGTGAGCAGTGCCGTCCGCTCGCGCGCTACACGCGCTCCGGCGATCGCTCCAAAAGCAGTGTCGAGCTCGAGGATCGAAAGCCCTGCTGTCTCCCGTCCGGGGATCGACGACAGCAGTTCGCCGGTGACATCTCCTGCGTCCGAATGTCGCCGCCACGCGGCAGTGATCGCCGCGTCATCTGCGCCGCTGACGGCGCGCAGGACCGTGGAGAACGCGGCCCCGCCCACCTGCAGCGTGCGTTCATCGCCTGCCGGAAACACGCTGCCCCCGAAGTACCGCGCAGCCTGGGCCAGCTCGGCCTCCGCCGTCCCGGCAAGAAACGCCGCCAGCAGCCGCACCTTCTCCGACTTCGACGATGTCTTCGCAATCGCATCGCCGGCAACTGCCAGCTCGGAGAGCGTGGTCACCTGCGGATCATCGCCTCCGGCGCTCGGCGGACGTCGTCGAATCCCGGTGTCAGCCGCCCCTACGGATTCGGGTCGAACACGGGCGGCGGATTCGCCGCACAACCGTCGCAGGCTGCCGACCACCAGAGGCTGCCGCCGCTACCCTGCCAGAAGGCTGCCACCGCATTCCCGTACCAGCTCACTGCTGACAGCTGCGAGCTGGCCGTGATCTGGTTGAGCTGCTCCGGACCGACCCAGCCGGCGTCGGGAGCGTAGATCGCTGCAGCAAGGCTGCCGTTCGTTCGCTCCATGACCACCGTGACGCCGCTCGCTGCCGTTCCGGCCGCTGCCGGCTGGCCCATGCTCGCCGCCGAGTCGATCTCAACCTGAGCCGGACCGCCGTTCGGCGTGACTCCCGCAGCCCAGATCGATCCGGCCTGCGTCCGCCAGATGGCGTCGACGCTGCTCGGCCCTGAGGTCACCACAGTTGGATCGCTTGCCAGCCCACCGGTGCCGACCTCGTGAGCACCGAGCCACCCGTAGCCAGTGCCGAGATCGCTCCACAGATTGTTCGCGGTGTCGCGCCAGACCACGCCAATGGTGCCGTTGGTCGTCGCCACGGCGTCAGGATCGCCCTGGACAGGCCCGGAGTTGAGCGGCGTGGCCCCAGACCACGATCCGGCAAACGTGTTGACCCAGAGCTCGCCGTCGGTCCCTTTCCAGATGATCGCCATCTCGCCGGGTGCCTGGCTCACGGCCGCCGGTGCCGACCCGACCGCAAGCGTCCCGACCTGGAGCTCCTGCGGCGGTAACCACGTCTCGGTGCCGAATAGCCCACTCTGCGATTGGGCCTGCCAGAGGTCGCCGGAGGAGTCCTCCCAGAAGGCATCGACCTGCCCAGCGGACGGCGATACGACTGCAGGATCGGACACCGCGTTGGCCGGGCTGATCGCCGAGATGGACTGTGTCTGCCACCCCTGGTTGCGGTAGGCGATGTCGTGGAGCTTCGAGTCGGTGCCGCGCCAGATGACGTCGATGTCCCCGGGCTGATCGGAGACGCTCTGCGGGGTTCCGGCCACGGTGCGACGCGGTCAATTCGGCAGGAGCCTGCTCGGTCTCGCGAAGCCAGCCGATCAGCGGCGTATAGCCGTTGGCGGTCACGAACGAGCCGTTCAGCGAGAAGCGATCCGTGCCGGATGAGGTGGCGTTCTGTTCGACGACGTCGACATAGCCCGGCCCGACGTCGCGCACGATCGCGACGTGACCGGACCCGTCCCAGTAGTTCCCGAGCCAGCCGGGGCCGAAGATCATCAGGTCACCCTGCATCGGGGGCACGCCGGCGCCGTTGGCAAATGGCTGGAGCGGGATCGGGAGGGTCGGCCCAGCCTGAAACATCGTGTAGGCGTCTCCGCCCCACGTTGCCGGCTCGCCCCACGCGTAGTAGGCGTAGCGCAGCGCAAGCTGGGTGCACTGAAACTCGGGTCCGAACTCGCAGCCGAACGGTGTCCCGCATCCGACGTCGTTGAAGGACGTGCCATTCCCGTAGGCGGTCAGGTTCTGGCAGTTCGTGACCCAGGTCGCCCAGGCGCAGCCGCTGATGAGCGGCTCGCCGTAGTTGCCGGTCCCCGCAACGAACGCCGACATCATCCCCTGAGTGACTGTCGGGGCCGCCGGAGGCGCAGCGCCGAGCTTCTTGCCCGGGGCCGGAGTGGTCAGAGCGACGACAGCGCCGATCGCGCCGAAGCTGTGCTGCGCTGCGACCGGGGCAGTGACGGGGGCCACGCCGACGCCGATGCTGGGTGCCGAAGCTCCTGCGCTCACCACGGGAGCCAAGCTCGCGGATCCAGCGATCAGCGCGGCAAGCGCCAGCCGATGGAAGGACGAATGCATGCCAGGCCAGACTGCCAGAGGTCATCTGACGTTGCCGTCACGGTGCCGAAACGATCGAGTTCGCCCGCCCATGACGGACAGGACAGGTCAGGTCAGCGTGCTACTGGAACCAGCCCTGGATGTCGATGACCGCGTTGACGCTCCCGAGCGGGTTGTACAGATAGACGTCCCCTGGGTAGTCCCCGGCCGGAGGGCTCGCATTCGGCGGCGCAAGTTGCACGACGACCAGGTTCGGCAGCACCTCTCCAGGGGTCACGTTGATGTCCGAAGAGCCCGGCGGGGACGAACTCGGTCGCCGGGTACGTGACCAGGTAGGTCGCGTTCGTGGGTGCGATCGCGGTCAGGTTGGCGATCACGGCAACGGGCGGATGGGGTGCGGTGATGAGCGGTATCCCATCTGTACCGGCAACCGCGATGACGTCCTTCCCCAGAGCGCGCTCAGGACATCCGGCAGCGCCGGTCCGTGTGTCGCAGATTCGCGTCGGCGCGATCCCCTGGTACTGCGCACCGGGCGTGGCCGTGCCGCTTCCAAACCAGCCGTTGGCGTCAATGACCACGTTGATGATGCCCGCCGCGTTATACACGCAGAGTGACGTCGGTGGAGCGCCGCTCGAGGCAGGCCCGAGTTCCACCATCACCCGGTTGGCCTCCACCACGCCCGGGAAGAGATTGAGCGTCGACGTCCCGGTGATGACACACTGCCCGCTCGAGTTGGTGGGGAAAAGACTCAGGTAGGTGCTCAACGAGCCTGCCACACCAGTGAGGTTGACCACTGCCGCGGCTGCCGAGCCATTGGCCGGGATCGGGTTCGCGCCGATTCCTGTGACGTTCACCACCATCGTCGCGCCCGGACCGAGCGCCCCGTGCGCTTTGCAGAATGGCGTCGACGACGTGCTTCTCGTATCGCAGACGCGCGTTGGCGCGATCGGATGGAACTCACCGGCGACAACAGTCGCCGCGTCAGGCTCGAAATACCCCTCCACATCGGCGAGCACGTTCACCGTTCCATAAGCGTTGTAGATGTTCACGGCGCCACCCACACCCAGGGTCACCGTGACCAGGTTCGGAATCACCTTGGCGGGCGCGAAATTCAGGTTGGACGCGACGGGCATCGCCGTGCCATACGGATACACCGTCAGCAGGCTGTTCGCGTTGCCGGCGACCTCGGTGACGTTGAGCACCACAGCGGTGGCTGTGGAAGGGATCGGGTCGGTGAGACCCGGAACACCGACGAGAAGCAGCTTGCGGGTCGTGTTCGGTCCGAACGTCGGATCCGCGACGCACTGCACGCACGTATTCCCGGCCCGGGTATCGAGAATCCGGAATGGGGTGAGCGGCACGTAGTTCGCCAGGCCCACGTAGATGTAGCTGGATTGATTGCTCGTTCCCACCGAATCCTGGACCTGCGCGTAGACGGTCCCGGATGTGCCACCCGGCGTCGTGAACGTGAAGCTGTCGGGTGTCAGTGACCCATGGGTGATCGCCGTCGGCGCGCCGGCGAATGTGAGCGCACTGCCGAGTTCGAAGTCGGAACCGTAGACGGTCACCAGCTGTCCGCCGGAACCAGGTCCCGAGGACGGCGAGAGACCGGAAATGCTCGGTCCTGCAAACGTATACCGGCCGACGAACGTGTTCCAGCACGTGGTCACGGTGGCGCACCCCGTGCCCGTGTTGCCGCTGTTGTACTCGGACAGCACCCACACATCTGTCGGATGCGTCGGGTCCTGGACGGCTGCAGAGTCCGTGCCCCACGCACACGGCGAGGAGCAGGCCGCCGGGTCATAGGAATCCGCGCTCGACTGCAACGAGATGAAGCTGCTCCATGTGCCACCGGTGATCGCCGCCACCATCATGGTTTCGAGAGCGGAACCTGACGATTCGTCGAAGGTGAGCATCACGTCACCAGCGCTGTCCAAGCCGATTGCAGGGTCATAGAGATATGCGCCGCTGACACCCTCTGGGGCAAGCTGCATGTCGCCGGTCACGGAACCGGTGGAGCTGGCGGCGATCGACATCAGATTCAGACACGACCGCACCTGGCTGTCTCCGGTGGGCATGCACCCCGTGTTCCCCGCGACCCAGAGCGTGCCGCTCTCCCAGACGGCACTCAGGAATCGATCGGTGCCCGTCGACAGCGTGGCTGACGTCCCGCCTTGCGCCGCTGCCGGAGGCGCGCTCGTGGGACTCGTCTCGGATTCCGTCGTGCACGTCCAGGACACACTGCCCGCGGTGGGCAGGCCGTTGATTGCGATGACCGCAAGCTTTCCGGTCTGCGGTCCTGCGGGAGGCCCGCACACGTAGTCGTTGGCGACTTCGTATTCGACTGTCGACGACGTCAGCGCCTGCGCGGGCTGCAGACCGAGCGGTCCTGGCTGCAGAAACGCGTAGGTATTGCTCGTGAATGCACCGGTGACGAGATCCGCTCTGCGGATGATGACCGTCTGACTCGCGTCCGCCACACCGGTCGAGCAGAACTTGTAATCACTCGAACTCCGTGACCACGCTCGCAGTGAGCCCCAGCGAAACATTCGTGAGTTCCACGTTGCTGAGCACTGGGTCGAGGTTGATCGTGCCCCGCGACGTCCAGGTCAACGTCGGATTCGACTGCGACACCATGACGGCGATCTGGCTCCCGCAGGAGTTCACCGCCGGGTTGTACTGCAGCACCATGAGAATGAAGAGCCCGGACACGGGGTCGTACACCACCTGCGGATCGGTGACATTCCACCCTGAGGTGTTGTCGATCATCGCGTTGATGTTCATCGGAGTGCTCGGGGCTCCTGCTCGTGTGAAGACATCGACAGCGCTATTGACTGCCTCGACCACGTAGTTCGCGCCAACCGCGATGCTCGGGTCAGGCGGCGCGCCGGCAGGCGGGTTTCCCGAACCGGTTCCGATTGCGCTGAGCTCGCTCAGCCCGTTGAAACTTTCGAGGAGCGTTGGTGACGACCCGGGTGTCACGGCGGCACTCACCGTGCGCACAGTTCCGCGCCCCTGTGCCGGCATCAGCGCGTGTTGTGCTGACGTTGCGAGCGTCGACGCGCCCGCAAATGCGTTCGCGGATGCCGATGTTGCTGACCAGGCTACCGAGAGGGCAGCGACCAGTGCGGAGGGGACGATAAATGAACGGCGCACCACCCTCGATTCTAGGAGTGAATCCCCGTTGTGACACGCCGCTGTGACAGGGGTGACCGATTCGTGACATTAACCTTGTGTTCACCTCACGACTGTCCGGGCGTCTGGCAACGGCGATGGCGTATAAAATCGACTCACCGGGACAGCCGGCAGATCGACCCTTTCAGGAGATCCTCGATGACCGAGCTCCACGGCTGGAAGCCCGTTTCGCTCGCCGATGACGACGACGAAGAAGAGGGTGACGAGGAAGAGGACGAGGACGAGTAGCTCCCTCGGCGCGGCGGAGCGCTTCCGTCAGGTCAACCTCATCGCCGATCCCCTCTATGGATACATAGAGATCACCAAGGATCAACCCGGTGAGGCGAGCGAGCGTCAGCTCCTCGACACGGTCTGGCTGCAACGCCTCCGCCGCGTTCACCAACTCCAGTCGGCATGGTGGGTCTTTCCGAGCGCCGAGCATTCGCGGTTCACGCATCTGCTCGGCGCGATGCACCTCGCGAGTCTCTTTGCACGTCGTGTCGACGCATCGCTGCGTGTCGCCTTTCCGCACGCGCCGTCGCCTGGGCTCGTTGAAGAAACGCTTCGCATCGCAGGACTCCTGCACGATGTCGGCCACGGTCCGTTCGGTCACTTCTTCGACCACGAGGTGCTCGCGCAATGGAACCTCGATCATGAGGTGATCGGTCGCCACCTCGTCAACAATCAACTGTCTGACATCATCAGCTCGCTCCGCGCCAGCCCCACCGCGCGTTTCGAACCTGGCGAGCAGATCGATCCGATGTGGGTCGCATGGGTGATGGCCGATGCGGATATCGACGGCTACACACCGCCTTCATGGCTGCACGCGCTGAAGCCGATCCTCTGCGGCCCGGCAACCGTCGACAACCTGGACTACGTCCCCCGTGACGCCTACATGTGCGGCATCAGCCTCGGCGCGGTGGAAGTCCAGCGCCTCATCCACTACACGTTCGTCAGCGGTGACAGCATCGTGCTGCACGCGCATGCAGCCGGCGCATTCGAGATGTTCCTCGCGTCACGTCTCTACATGTATCTGCATGTCTACCATCACCGCACCGGACGACGGTTCGACCTCTCGATGCGCGAGGTATTCGCCGACACTGTCGCGCAGTTGCTCCATGGCAATCCGCTCGAGCATCTCGACGAGTACGAGCTCCTCAACGACTGGTCGATGCTCGTTGCGGTGCAACGGTGGCAACGCGACGCACCCGGCAGCGAGCGCCGCCGTCTCGCGGATGCGTGGGCGCGCATCGCGGCGCGCGACCTCCCATGGCATCTCGCTTATGAGAGTGTCGTGCACAAGGGAACTGACACATCGACGCTGCAGCAACGCGTCGACGCGCAGCTGGCCTCAGCTCATCTGAATGCGCGGGTCGAAGTCGATGTTGCCATCGCGCGCATCGCGCCGCAGAACCCGATGACCGACGACGGCATGGTGCGGATCTACGACCCGCTCAACGACACGATTGAAGCGGCGCGCGCCGCCGAGTTGGTTGCGCGGTTGCCGCAACACAACCAGGTCATCAGAGTCTTCACCGACGACATCTCGGCACTGAAAACCGTGCGAGACGCCGTGAACGCCGTGATCGGCGGCTGAAGCTCAGCCGGCGACGGGGAGACGCGGGCCGGACGGCATCACCGGGCCGGCGGCAGCGCTGAAATTCTCCTGGCTCACCTGGGCGGCGATGTGCGAGGCAACGTCGCGGAACACCTCGCCGATCGGGCTTGACGGAGCTGCGGCCATGATCGGCCGGCCGTCGCCATCCGCTCCGCGAATGCGCGGGTCAAGCGGCACGGCGCCGAGGAACGGGAGCTCGTAGCGCGCCGCGAGGTCGCGCCCACCGCCTGATCCAAAGATGTCAGTCCGCTCGTTGCAATGCGGGCAGATGAATCCGCTCATGTTCTCCACGACGCCGAGTACTGGAACGTTCAGCTTGCGGAACATCTCGATGCCGCGCGCAACGTCGGCGAGAGAGACGTCCTGCGGTGTTGTGCAGATGACCGCACCGGTCATCGGCATGCTCTGCGCGAGGCTCAACTGGACGTCGCCCGTTCCCGGAGGGAGATCGATGACGAGGTAGTCGAGCTCGCCCCACGAGACCTCATAGAGAAATTCGCGCAGCGCCTTGGCAAGCATCGGCCCGCGCCAGATGACCGGTTGACCGGGGTCGAGGATGGTGCCGAACGACACCACCTTGAGCCCGTGCGCCTCGAGAGGCTGCATCTTCCCGTCGGGCCCGGCATGGGGCCGTTCGCGAATCCCAAGCATGATCGGGACATTCGGGCCGTACACATCCGCATCAAGCAGGCCGACGCGTGCCCCGGCTAGCCGCAGTGCGATCGCGATGTTGACGGCGAGCGTGGTCTTACCCACCCCGCCCTTGCCGGCGCTGATGGCGAGCGCGTTGCGTACTCCGGGGATTTCCTGACGGCCGGGCAGACCGCGCGTGGTGCTCACGTCGGCATCCCACGTGATTTCCACGCGGGTGATGTTCGGGACAACACCGATAACCGCCGCATCGATATCGGCCTTGATGCGGTCCTTGAGCGGACACGCGGGAGTCGTGAGCACGACCCGAACCGATGCCACACCACCCGCGACTGCGAGGTCGCGCAACATCCCCAGTTGCAGCATCGGCTTGTGCAGCTCGGGATCGATGACCGTGGCGAGCGCGCGCTCGAGGGCGTCAAGCGCCCCGGGATCACTCATCTGCACCCGAGTATACCCGTGGCCCCCCAAGCCCAAGCTCAGGCCGGCTGGGCGCGGAACCAGTGCGCAAAAAACGCGAGCGTGGTTCCGAGCCCGACGCGTACTCGCGGCAACTGCCACAACGCAGTGCTGGTATCCACGTCGCTGTCCACGCGAAGGTCCTGGACCCCCGCGATGTATCCATAGCTCGCGAGCGTGGCGAACATCGATGCCTCGCGTGCGGTGCCCTGGGTGCTCAGCGGCCACGGCCACACGCCCGTGTACGCGATGAACTGCACGGGGTCGCCCGTGAGGTTCTCCAGGTCGGTCCTGGTTCGATTGGCGAGCACATCAAGGACAGCCGGCCCCGCCGAGAAGAAATCGGTGTCGTCGTTGACGGTGTGATCCTCGATGGAAAACCCCGTGGTGGCCAGGTTCTGGATCTCGGCAGCGGTCATGTAGGTCTGCGGACCGACCTTGCCACCGATGAGGCCGGTGCACGGGAAGAACACGGCCGTGAACCCATCCGCACGCAGGACTGGGACCGCATTCGTCCACTGGCTCAGCCTGCCGTCGTCGAAGGTGATCACAAAGGGGTGTGGCGGCAACGGCAACCCGTACAGCAGTGCATCGGCAAGATGCTGGAGCGATATCGACGTGGCGTGGATGCTCACGAGATACGCCATCTGCGCGTCGAATGCGCTCGGCAGCGTCGTGAGCCCGACCTCGAGACGCCATCCCCAGGTAGACGGCTCGATCGAGCGTGGCGGAATCTGATCGACCAGGTGATACATGAGGATCGGCACGTCGAGAGTGACGGCGGGAATGGTCGCCGGCAGGATGATTGGCGCATCGATCGAACTCGGGGCCTTCACCGAGGATGCCGGCGACATCCGACGTTGCATCGAATGCGATATCCAGCGTCGTCATCGAGAAGAGCGTTGCGACACCGAGCGGACGGAGCGTCGACGGATGCGCAAAGACGACATCGAGCGGGAAACGCCAGACGTCATCGGCCTGCACCGACGGTGACTCCGGGGCCGTCCAGGTCTGTTCGAAGACCGGTTCGCCGAGGCTGACGCGCTGCACGTCCGCCCCCGCGAACTTGCGAGTGAGCATCGCGGTGCGGGCAGCGACCGACGGCCACATCGCCTGGGCCTGTGGTGCCAGCTCATTCCACTGCTCGTCATAGTCGCGCGCCACGAATTGATCCTCGAAGGCGTTCGCGAGAGCGCTGACCTCGGGCGGTGCGATCAGAAGGCGGACAGGCGCGATGTTGACGGTCGGCCGGGGCGAGATCGCGGTCGGCGTCGAAGCACATCCGCTCACTGAAAGCATCGCGATACCGCTCAGCAGGCAGGCAAGGACACCTCGTCTCACGTGTCTATTCAACGCCACCAGAGCCCTCAGTGGCCGGCTCAGGGCACAACCGGTGCGCCCGAATTGATGCGCTCTCTACAATGCGGCGGGCATGCTCGATCGCCGCGTGATTCGCGATCTCGAGGGTCAAGTCGCCCCCTCACACGTGTACACGCGCCCCGCCGATCTCGCCGCTTACGCGTACGACGCGTGGGGTGCGTCCGGTGAGCGCCATCTTCCGGATGCCGTCGTGTTCCCGGCATCCACCGAGGAGGCCGCCGGGGTGGTCAGCGTCTGCGCCGTCCACCGGGTGCCGATCGTGCCCCGTGGCGCGGGCACCGGGTACGCGGCCGGTGCTTCGCCATCGAAAGGCGGCGTCATCCTCAGCCTCGCCCGCCTCAACAGGATCCTCGGGCTCGAAACCGAGGCGCTGCGCCTCCATGCGCAGGCGGGCACCATCACGGGCAAAATCCACGCCCACGCTGCCGCGGCAGGGCTGTACTACCCGCCCGATCCGGGCTCGTCGTCCACCTGCACCATCGGCGGCAACGTCGCGTGCAACGCGGCCGGCCCACACACCCTCCGCTACGGCGTGACCGCCGATTTCGTTGCGGGCATCACGGCAGTCCTCTCCGACGGGCGGATCGTTCGGCTCGGCGAGGGTGGGGACACCTCGGCATCCGGCCTGCTCTCGCTCCTCGTTGGCTCAGAGGGAACCCTCGGGGTCATCACCGAGGTTTTGCTCCGGCTGATCCCCGCCCCCAGGACGCGTTCGACGCTCGCCGCGACGTTCACCGGGATGGAGCGGGCGGCGGCGGCGGTTGCCGAGATCAGCGCCGCCGGCATCGTCCCTGCCGCACTCGAATTCCTTGACGCCGGCGCTCTCGCCGCGGTACGCAAGGCGGGTGGCGGTGATATCGGTGGCGATAGCGCGGCACTGCTCATCGTCGAACTCGAGGGCGACCCGGCCACCGTCGGCGCCGACACCGAGGCTGCATGCACCGCGATCACCCGCGCCGGCGCATCGCAACTGCAACGGGCCACCGAGCCCGGCCAGGCCCAGCGCCTCTGGGCGGCTCGCAAGGCGGTCAGCGCAGCCGTGGCGACGGTGCAGATCGGCAAGGTGAACGAGGACGTCGTCGTCCCGCGCGACCGGGTTGCCGAACTGGTTGCGCACACGGTCGAGCTCGGTACCAAGCACCAGTTGCCGGTCGTCAACTTCGGCCATCTCGGCGATGGGAACGTCCACGCCACCTTCCTCCTCGACCCGAGAATCGATGGGGAACGGGCACGCGCCGACGCAGCGGCCGGCGAGCTCTTCGAGACCGTGCTCAACATGGGTGGATCGCTGTCCGGGGAGCATGGTGTCGGCGCCGCCAAGCTCGAGTACGTGGAACGTCAGCTCGGACCCGGCACCGTGGAGTTGATGCGGCGCATCAAGACAGCGCTCGACCCCCACGACGTCCTCAACCCCGGCAAGAAGATTCCCCCGCGTCAGTCCTCGGCTTCGAGCGCCGCGAGCAACGAGGCCGCGTAGTCGGTCTCATCGATGCGCCGCGCGAGCTCGCGCCCGTCATCGATCGGGAGCTCCATCGAGGCGTCGTAGACGAAGCTGTACACGTTGCCGAGTGTCCAGTCGCCGAAACCGAGCGACGCGAGCGCATCCGGCAGCCGGGGCTCGCTTCTATCGGCGTCAAACGTGTCCGTCGCCGCCTTGTACAGCGAGCTGAGGTTGCGGTACTCGGTCTCGTATTCCTCGATCAGCGCGGAATCGGCCTCCTCCTCCCGCAACCGGGCGAGCGTACGGCGCAACGACTGGATCTCCAGCTGATACTCGTCCACCCTTCCACGAGTTTAGAGGACCGGTCGGGGGCAACAGGCCCTGATCACTCCGGGCGGTGGCGAGGCACCTCGTTCGGGTAGAGGCGAGAGAAACGGCGCCGCTCGAGCGTGAAGAACACGGCCCCGGCAGCCCCCATGAGCAACACGCCGACGAAGATGCCGAGCCCGAACCAGCCACCCGGCACCTTGTTCAAGAAGCCGAGATCTCCGGTGGCGCCGGCGATCTGCGGCGCGATGACCGCGCACTCGGAGTACGTGAGGAATTTCGCGTAGACACCGCGAACGAAATCCGCTCGGTACTCGGGTCCGTCGACGATGGCCCGCGCCACCGCGGCTTGCCATGTCAAGTCATGGGGTGCCGGAAGGCGCACGAATGCGAGCTCCTGCGCCGACGTGGCCGGGCGGCCCAGCAACGTGGAGATCGAGCGGCCGGCGAAGGCTGAATCCGTCCCTCCGGCGTCAGCGAAGAACTCCGGGGTGGCGGCGATCAACTCGATGAGCAGGTCATCCGGCGGTCTGCAGCGACTTCGCGTTGCCGGCGAGGACTCCGTGGCCGGCGTCGAGCTCCAACGGCGTTGGCGCCCGGAGCAGGAGCTCCTGATAGTCCAGCGAGATAACCAGGTCCTGATACGGGAGCGATTGGACCATGGCCTGGGCAAACGCCTTGTGGCCGATCGAGTCGTTCGTATACGTGGAAACGGCGCCGGCGATCTCCGCGCTGGTCGGAGCTCGGCCGACAAGCTCCTGATAGACGCCTTTGATCAATCCCGTCTGGGTGCTCCCCTGATCCGCGTAGAACTGATCGCTGCCGAGGATGCCCGCGATGATGTCCTCTTCGCTCATGCCGGTGGAGAGGGAGGTGAGCGCTGCCGAGAGTTCCGTCGTCGTCGGCGCGGCGAGCGTGCTCGTGCACTCCCCGGCGACGAGTTCCCTGCAGGTTGCGTGCATGTAGTTCGCGAAAAACGATCTGACTTCGTCGGCGCGGAACTCGGCGCCGGAGAGGACATCCGCGGCGACCGCGACCCTCGCCGCGGCCTCACCGCCCTGGATCTCCTTCATGGCGCCGGCATATGTCGTCAGATCATCTGGAGTCGGTGCTCTGTTCAGCAGATCCTCAAAGAGCTGGCTCATGAAGTCGGCAGCGGTGCCTCCTACCAAGGCGTAGTAGGTGGCGGACCCGGCGATCTCCGCAACCATCACGTTGCTCGAGATGCCTGGAGCGCCAGGTCCACTGAGCCGGTTGACCCACAGGGCGAGGTCGGCAGCGTTCGGGTAGATTTTCAGGAGCGCGTGAAACGCCTGGTCCACGCGAATCGCCCGCGCTTCCGGGCTGAGGACGACGTCCTCTACGAGTTGAGTTCGAGACGTGTCGGTCCCTCCGGCCATGACCTGCAAGGCCGTCGCAATCTCGATCGGGGTGGGATCGTGCCGGAGGACGTCGTCGTAGAGGCGGGTGATGAACCCGACGGGGTTGTTGCCCGCATCGCTGAAATATTCGTCCGAGGACAGCAGCCGCATCTGCAGCAGCGTGGGGTCTTCTCCGGGGGCTGCAAGCGCAGCCGCGTCAGACGCGAGCTCACCCGGGGTGGGGCTGCGGCCAATGCCCCCCGAACAGTCGGCCCCACCTTCTGGAGCGCCACCACCGGATCCGCCGCCGCCTCCACCGATAACGAACGGCGTCGGTGTGGGAAGTGGCCGCGGAGCAGAACTCGTCACCGGCGTGGGAGAGGGAGGCGGCTTGTGAATCGGCGTCGGAGTAGAGCGTGGCGTCGGCGTCCGTCGTGGGGTCGGGGTTGGGCGTTGACGCCGGTGCGACGGTAAAGGCGGTGGTCGCGGTCGCCTCGCTGTTCCCGACGAGAGTCCCGGTGTTGTTGTCGAAGAGCGACGCTGTCGGGAAGTGGGTGTTGCCCCGCGAGGTGTCGCTGGGGACTACACCGGTCACGGAGCCGGTGCAGGTGCCTGCGTGGGCTGTGGTGGAACCGATCTCGGCGTACGGGCTGTCCCAGAAGAGCTCGATCTCGAGACTATGGAGCGAGACCCCGCAGTCGGTCGTGTCCCAGCTGTACAGGTACGTGACGGACGTTCCGGGGCCACCGGATGCTGGCGCAGGGGGCCCAAGTGTTGGGCCCGTCGACGCGGCAGCCGGTCTCGTCAGAGCTATCGGGATTGTGAAGGCGCAAACGAGCGCCAGCACCACAACTCCAGCCGCTCTTCGCACGGGGATCACTCTATCCCCGCCTTCGGTTTACCCCGTGTTACGCAACAGAAATGGGATCAGCCCGTTCGGACGTTGATCAGGTTGCCGACCAGGTGGCCCACCCCAAATGCGACCCCGGCCGCGACTGTGGCGAACGCCAACTGTCGGAGCGCCGAACGGACCCGCGAGCGGCCTGTGAAGATGGCGACGGTCCAGCCCACGGCCAGTACCGAGATCGCACCCAGGACGATCGAGAGCAAGGCGGCGTTCGTTCCGGTGACGAAGAACCAGGGAAGAAGTGGGATCACGGCACCGATTGAGAACATCACGAAGGACGATCCCGCCGCTTGCCACGGGTTTCCGGTCTTCCCCGGGCGGAGTCCCAGCTCCTCTCGCGCGTGGACCTCGAGCGCGACGACCGGGTCCTTCATGATCGCCTCGGCGATCCGGGACGCATCGGCGGCGGCAACGCCGCGAAGGCGATACACAGCAGCCAGTTCTCTGGTTTCGGCTTCAGGGTGACGCTCCAGTTCGCGGCGCTCGATCTCGAGTTCGCGCTGCAGCAGCTCGGATTGCGCGGCCATCGACACGTATTCGCCCGCCGCCATCGAGAAGGCACCGGCCACCAGACCCGCAAGTCCGGCGAGCACGACGACCGATGGCAGCGGGTTTGCTCCGGCAACCCCGAGGATCAGCGAGATGTTGGTGAGGAGCCCGTCGCTGATGCCGAACACGGCTGCTCGTGCCGCACCGCCCTGGAGATCGCGGTGGTGTGAATGCCCAGCCGCCGCATGGGCATCGCTCGCCTCGTCGAGTGGAGCGACTCCCTGTGCCATGGGAATAAGTATGCCGACGTTTCCAGATCCAGCGCCCGCATGACGCCCGGACGGTGAGGGCGTTGGATCTAGAAGAACAGGTGGTGCAGTGCGATCGTCGGGATAGCGAGGATGGCGATGATGTTCATCACCTTGATCATCGGGTTGATGGCAGGTCCGGCAGTGTCCTTGTACGGATCGCCGACGGTGTCACCGGTGACTGCCGCGGCATGCGCATCCGATCCCTTGCCGCCGAAGTTGCCTTCCTCGATGTACTTCTTTGCGTTGTCCCACGCACCGCCGCCCGTGGTCATCTGCAGTGCCACGAAGAGGCCGACCACGATCGTCCCGAGGAGCATCGCGCCGAGCGCCTGCGGGCCGAGCACGAACCCGACAATCAGCGGCGCGATCACTGGGAGGATGCCCGGGATGATCATCTCCCGCTGCGCCGCCGCAGTCACGAGCGCCACGCACTTGCCGTACTCCGGCTTGGCGGTGCCCTCCATGATCCCGGGGATCTCGCGGAACTGGCGCCGCACCTCGATCACCACCTCTCCCGCGGCGCGCCCCACGGCGAGCATCGCGAGCGAGCCGAAAAGGAAGGGCATGATCCCGCCGAGGAGCAACCCGGCGATGACCGGAGGAGCGGTGAGATCGAACGAGACGTTGGCCAGCCCCGCCCCGTGCAACGTGTTGTTGAGGATGTCTGTGTAGCTCGCGAAGAGGACGAGCGCGGCAAGTCCGGCGGAGCCGATCGCGTAGCCTTTGGTGACGGCTTTGGTGGTGTTCCCCACCGCGTCGAGAGGGTCGGTGACCTGACGCACGCTCTCGGGCAGGTCGGCCATTTCAGCGATGCCGCCGGCGTTGTCGGTGATCGGCCCGTACGAGTCGATGGCCACCACGATGCCGGTCATGCTCAGCAAGGCAGTGGCCGCGATGCCGATGCCGTACAGGCCGCCGAGCGACGCCGACGCGAGGATGCCGATCGCGATGATGAGCACCGGGATCGCCGTTCCCTCCATGCCGATCGCGAGGCCCGCGATGATGTTGGTGGCGTGTCCCGTCTGGGACGCACGCGCGATGGTGCGGACAGGCCAGAACTGCGCGCCGGTGAAGAACTCGGTCACCGCAACGATGAGCACGGTGATGACGATGCCGATCACCGCACACCAGAAGAGGTTGAAGACCGGGTGGTCAAAGCCTTTGAGATACCCGCCGTTGTTGAGCAGAATGGTCACCAGCAGGAAGCCGGCCAGCGCAACGATCGCTGAGACGATCAATCCGCGATAGAGCGCACCCATGATCCAGGTGCCCTTGCCCATGCGCACGAACAACGTGCCGATGATCGAACCGATGATGCTGACCGCTCCGAGCATGAGCGGGTAGAAGACGAAGACGAGGTCCGGTTTGCCCCCGACTTTGTAGAGCAGGCTGCCGAGCAGCATCGTTGCGACCGCGGTGACCGCGTACGTCTCGAAGAGGTCGGCCGCCATTCCGGCGCAGTCCCCGACGTTGTCGCCCACGTTGTCGGCGATGACTGCCGGGTTGCGCGGATCGTCTTCAGGAATCCCGGCCTCGAGCTTGCCGACGAGGTCGGCGCCGACATCAGCGGCCTTGGTGTAGATGCCGCCACCGAGGCGGGCGAAGACGGAGATGAGCGAAGCGCCGAACGCGAACCCGACGAGCGCGTTGAAGTCCTGGAAGAGGCCGTATGCCAGCGCGACGCCGATCAGCCCGAAGCCGACGACGAAGAACCCGGTGACTGCCCCACCGCGGAAGGCCAGTTGGAGTGCCGGGTTGATCCCGCCACGAGCCGCCTCCGCGGTCCGCAGGTTGGAGCGCACCGAGATGTTCATGCCGACGTAGCCGGCAGCACCGCTCAGCACCGCGCCGATCAGGAAGAGGACACCAGTCTTCCACCCGAGCGTGAACGTGAGGAACAGGAAGATGACCGCGCCGATCCCGGCGATGATCGTGTACTGCCGGTTGAGGTATGCCTGTGCGCCTTCCTGGATCGCCTTCGCGATCTCCTTCATGCGGTCGTTGCCCTCTGGCTGACGCAGCACCCAGAAGATCAGGAAGACGGCGAAGAGGAGCGCCAGCAAACCCGCGGCCGCGATGGGCAGCAGGATGGCGCGATCAAGGGTCGGCATTGCGCTCAGGTCTCCTCAGGACGGTGAGTAAGAGCCCGGGCGGCTGTAATCCGCGCCACCCCAGGGCCGCCAGATTGTACCCGGCCGGTCATCCCACGCATCAACGCCTATGCTGCACCGGTGCCGAGCACCATTGGCCTGACCGCGATAGTGATGGTCGGCGACGAGATCCTCAGCGGGCACACGCAGGACACCAACTCGAGCTTTCTGGCGCGCCTCGCATTCGCCGCGGGACGCCCTGTTGCCCACATCGAGACCGTGGCCGACCAGCCGGCGGCGATCATCGCTGCGATCAGACGGGCGGTCGACGATCCCGAAATCTCGCGTATCGCGGTCTGTGGCGGGATCGGCCCCACTCCCGACGACCGCACGTACCAGGCCGTTGGCGACGCGCTCGGCCTGCCGCTCGAGCTGAATCCAATCGCCTACGCGAACATCGAGGCGATGGCTCGGCGGATGCACGCCGCGGGCTGGATCGAGGAGCCCGTCGTCTCCGAGGCGAACCGGCGCTGCGCCATCGTCCCCGTCGGTGCGACCGTGCTGATCAACCGGCGAGGCATGGCGCCACCGCTGGCGATCGACCTCGGTGATGACCGGTATTTGTTCGTGCTCCCCGGCATCCCACGTGAGTTCGTCACCATCGTGGAGGAGGAACTCATCCCCGGGTACTTCGGTGGCGGGGTGGCGCCTGTGGTGCGCGAGGTGTACTACAGGTCCGTCCCGGAGTCCGAGATGTCCGAGCCGATGCTGACTCTGCAGGCGGAATTCCCCGACGTCACCGTCGGCTCCTATCCGCAGGTCGAGCAGCGCCGGCTCGTCATCCGGCTACGCGGGCGCGATACGGCGCGCGTTGACGAAGCAGTCGCCCGGCTACGCTCGATGCGCAGCGACGCCTAAACGATCGAAGCGGGTTACCCCGCTTTGATCAGACCTTCTGGAGGTTGCGCGCGCGCGGTCCCTTGGGCGAGTCGACGATGTCGAACGTCACCTGCTCGCCTTCCTGGAGGGCATCGAAGTCGACAGTGGTCAGCTCGGTGCGATGAAAGAACACCTCGTTGCCATCGTCTGCGCGAACGAAACCAAATCCACGGTCGGGAATAATCTTCTTGATTCTTCCAGCGGTCACAGCATGTCCTCCAGGACTCTTGCCGACACGGACGCCCACCGCGTTCACGACCACTATGGGAACGTCCCCTGTCAGCAACGGGAACCCGCAAAAGACCGCGATGGAAGCACCGAAGGATGACGATTTCCCGCCGTTCCGGTGCTCATCGCAGCATAGCAGGGTATTCACTTGAGCCGCGCTCCCAGGCAGCTCGGAGTTCGTGCAGGCTCTCAGGAAGATTCGCGTAGTAATCCTCGACATCGATGCGCTCGGGCAACGGGGTCGGGAGCGAACATTCGCGCTCGTGTTGCGCCTCCGCAACCCAGGCTGTGCCGAATGCGGTTGACACACCAGCGGCATCCACAACGCCGGCGAGGCGAAGATCATGCTGCCGGTCAAACGGCGGCACCTCCGCGGCGCGCGGTCCCGGGCTGCTCCACATCGCTGCCATCACGCCCACGCAACCGCAATCAACGAGCGCGTCGACAGCACCTGCAACAAAGCGTTGTGTCTGCGTCTCGATGTCCGGAGCATCGTCATTCGTGGCGGTGTCGTCGCCCGTGCCCGCGTGCAGGTGCGCAATCAACGGCGCTGATCCGCTCAGGGACTCGCCCAGCTGTACGAGAAATGTCGCTGCGGTGGGATCGAGGTCGCCACCGGCTTCTGCAAGTGCGGAACTGCTGAGATCGATGCCGATGCAGTCGACCAGAGTCGCAACATCGGCCGGACGAACGGCGTGCGCAGTGACCAGATCGTCCGCGCTCAATGTGAGCATGCATCGTTGCTCACGCGCGTGGATCCGTTCGGTGATGAGTGAGACCCAGCGAGGAAGATGCGCCAGTCGTTGCGGACGCACGCCACCCGCCGGATTGTGTCCGATATCCCAGAGCGAGATTGCCGGATGTCCCGCGAATGCGCTGAGCAATTCGTCGATCCAGCGCACACACACTTCCAGCATCAACTGATCGGTGTACAGATACCGCGGCCCGCCTGGCTGCGTCACTGCGTCAGTGACTGCACGTATGCCGCGGCGCCGCGCATCAACGTCGATTGCGTACGCCGGCAGCATGACGCAGCCACCGAGCGTCTGCACGAACAGCGTCGGAACAACTTGCAACGACAGTTCCGCGGCAACGCCGAGAAAGTGCTCGAGGTTGCCGAGGCGCGCCGGTTCAACACGCGCGGGCGTTGGCATGAATGCGTCCCAGAGCAGATGCGCGCGCACAGTGCGATGCCCCGCAACCTTGATCGCACGCAACTCACCTTCGGTGCGCGCGCTGTCGTACTCGTGCCAGATGTACGGACCCACCTCGCGCGACCAGTACGTCACGCCGATATCGACCGGTTGACGCGTGAGGTTCGGGGCGTCGGGCTCAGTAGACGAAGAGGTCGATGCCTCCTGCGACCGTGAGCACCTGGCCCGTGATGTAGCGCGCTTCCGGCGAAACGAGAAACACGATCGCGTTTGCGATGTCCTCGGGCTCACCTGCACTGCGCATAGCGGTGCGAAGGACCATCCGGTCATTCATCTTCGCATCACCCATCTTCCACGCCTCCGTCCCGATGATGCCCGGCGCGATGATGTTCGCGGTGATGCCGAAGCGTGCGCCCTCGAGCGCCATCGACTTGCCCAGTCCGATGACCGATGCCTTGGTCGCCGCGTACGACGCCTGACCGAATCCGCCGAGCGTTCCGGCGACCGACGCCATGTAGATGACGCGACCCCAACCCGCCTCGCGCATGTACGGCCAGGCAGCCTTGGTGCAGTTGAAAGCGCCGGAGAGATTCACACGCAGGTCGCGATCCCAGAGCTCATCGTTCTGGTGCTCGATCTGTGCGATGTGGTCGAGCGTTCCCGCGTTGTTCACGAGGATGTCGATCGACCCGAAGTCCTTTTTGATGGTGGCGAACACCTCGCGAATCTGCTCGCGGTTGGTCACGTCCATCTTCATCGCCGCCGAGCGCCGCCCCATCTGACGGATCTCGTCACTCGTCTTCTCCGCGTACACGACGTGCTGCGACGTGAACAGTTGCGCAAGCGCCGAGTGCGCCTCCTCAGCGGTCTGCTCGAGCGCTGGGTCGGACTCGATGAGAATGTCCGTGACCACGACATCAGCGCCGGCACGTGCCAATGCGAGGCAGTCCGCCCTCCCGAGACCGCGCGATCCCCCGGTGACAACGGCGACCTTACCGGCGAGATCGAACATGCAAGCTCCTCGAGAGTGATGAGTGCGGGCGATCGGAGAGCTTAGCGCTCGGTCCGTCGAACGGGCTCATGACAGTGCCGTGGCGCCGACCGGATCGCCGCGTATCCGGCCCTACCCTCGTCAACGTGTTGTCGCCGAACGCCGCGCCGGATGCCGAGCCGCCGCCAGTCAACCCCGCGATGCGACAGGCGGAGTTGTTTCCTCCACCTCCTCCGAACCCCGTCCATGGACGGTCGCCGGCGCTGGCCCTGGGCCTCGTCTGCGCTCTGATGGTGGCGACGGCCGCCGGCTCACTCGGGCTCGCCCGGGCCATCGCGACCGGGTTCCCGACGCACTTCGGCAGCGGACCTGCGATCTTCCCTGCGCCGTCGCCGCCTGATGAGGCAACACCGCCAGCACAGGTTCCAAGCGCGGCGACCCTGCTGACGGCGCTGCGTGCGACGCCCGCGACCCCTGGCGTGACGATCGATCCGGCGCTCGCGCAGCGCATCGTCGACACCATGTGGCCCGTCCGGGAGGCTGCCCTCGCCAGTGACGACCCGGAAAACCTGGCGGCGTTCGAGACCGGTGCTGCGCTGCAAGGCAACTCCGCGGAGATTGCCGCCTACGCCTGCGGATGCAACCTCCAACCACGGCAGCTCGCCGTGCGCAATGTCTTTGTGCCCAGGCAGGACAGCTACCCGGCGTGGTTCTTGAGCGAGGTCACCACCACTCCGACAAAGGGCTTGCCGGCTGACGTGTCGTTCCTGGTGTTCACGCGCACTTCCCTGGATGCGCACTGGATGCTCACGCTCGAGACGGAGTATTCGTTCGCGGGCGGCGCCGCCTGGGTGTACGCGACGCCCGAGGCGATGATCGGCGGCTTCGACCTCGCAAGCCCCTCGCACAACGAATTGCCTGCTGATCTCGGCGCCTACTACCAGTACTGGGCCAACGCTGGGGCGGCGCCTCCCACCAGCCCATTCGCGGCCGGGCCCTTCACCACGTCGATCGGCCAGGCGCAGGCCAAGGAGGACGCAGGGCTTGCCGCCGAGGGAGAAATCCATCGCGTCACGTACTCGGCCGATGTCGCGACGGACGGCGATTGGACTGTCGCCGCCAACAACGTCAGAACAAACCCAAGCTACGGCTGGGCGTTGAGTTGCGGGACCGTGCGCTACGAAGCGGTGACCACGCTCGCACCGGGGGCGGCGCCAATCCTTCAGCCGGCCGATCGATCCGCATGGGGCGCAACGCTCGCCGCCGGGCAGTACAAGAGCATCACGCAGTGGGGATTGCACGAGACGTGTTTCCTGGACAACCTCGACGGCATCCCCTACCTCGTGCTCGGACACGAGGGCGGCGTCATTCGATCGACCGGCATCCCCGCCGCGGTTTCTGGCTGACCCGGGTCGACCCTCAGCTCGCTGCGGCGACCGGGCGCGGCGGAGCGTCCTTGACGACGCGCGGGCGTGCGGCCGTCGCAGTCCGCTCACCGAGCACGTAGCGGCTGATCACCAGCCGCTGGATCTCGGCGGTGCCTTCCCAGATCTGGTAGATCTTGGCGTCGCGCATGAACCGCTCGACGGGGTAGTCCTTGATGTACCCGTAGCCACCGAGGATCTGCACGGCGTCGACCGTGACCTTCATCGCGACGTCGCCGGCGAACAGCTTCGCCATCGATCCCTCGCCGCGGGCGAGCGGAATCCCGTTCATGGCCATCCACCCTGCACGCCAGGTGAGCAGCCGCGCGGCGTCGATCTCGGTGGCCATGTCCGCGAGCTTGAAGGCGATCGCCTCGTGCTTCGAGATCGGCTTGCCGAACGCGAAACGCTGCAGCGAGTAGTCGCGTGCGAAGTCGAAGGCCGCGCGTGCGATACCAAGCGCTCCGGCGGCGACCATCGGCCGCGTCACCTCGAGCATGATCATCGCGCCGACGGCGCCGGGTCCCGTCTCCTTGCCGCTCTCGTCGTAGCCGAGGCGCTGATTCTCCGGGATGAAGCAATCCTCGAAGATGACCTGGGCCGTGTGCGACGCGCGGACGCCGAGCTTGCGTTCCTTGCGGCCCTGACGCATCCCGGGCGTGCCCTTCTCGATGACGAACCCGGCCACGCCTGCGGGGCCGAGCGATTTGTCGGTGGTGGCGAAAGCGACCTGGACGTCTGCGATCCCGCCGTTGGTGCAGAACTGTTTGGTGCCGTTCAGCACATAGCCGCCGTCCACCTTCTTTGCGGTGGTCTCGAGCGCCAGCGAGTCCGAGCCGCTGTTCGGCTCGGTGAGTCCCATTGCGCCGATCTTCAGGTCGGGGCCTGTGAACATGCCGATGTACTTGCGCTTCTGCTCCTCCGTGCCCATCGCGAGAATCGCCGTCCCGCAGAGGCCGGTGGCGCCGATCGCAACAGCGATGCCGGCATCGCCCCACGAGAGCTCCTCTTCACGGATGAGGTTGGTCACGAGGTCGATGCCGCCGCCGCCGTACTGCTCGGGAAAGCTCGCGGTGGCGTCGAGGCCGAGGGCGTGCGCCTTGCGCATGACGTCCCACGGGGTCTCTTCAGCTTCGTCGTAGCGCTCGGCGACCGGGCGCATCTCCTTCTCGGCGAACTCGTGCGCGAGCGCGCGGATTTCCTCCTGTTCGCGGGTGAGCGAGAAGTCGAGTCCCATGTGCTTGGTCCCTTAGCGTGTGAGCCGGACGGTTGCCCGGCCGTTGGTCAAGACTCGGTCGCCACGATCCGACGCCGCCGCCACCGACAGGGTGGCCACGCCCGCATCGTCGACGCTGATGACGGTTCCAGTGCAGACGATCGTGTCGCCGGGCAGCAACGGCTTGCTGAACCGGCACGAAAGGCTCAGAAGGTTGGCGCTGCCCCCTGCCCACGAGCTGACCGCCTCGGCGAGGATGCCCATCTCGAGCAGGCCGTGAGCGATCGTCCCGGGCAACCCCACCGATCGGGCGAACTCGGGATCGAGGTGGATCGGGTTGTGGTCGCCGGATGCCTCGGCGTAGGCCCTGACCTGTTCCTGCGTGACCATGCGAGAGAACGGCGTGACCTCATCGCCCACTGCGAGATCGGATGCGGCGGGCGCCGTCATGCCGGCGCCCGCACGATCATCAACGAGGTCGCCCGGCAGACGACGGTCTGATCCGACGGCCGAACGGCTTCCATGGCGAGGCGCACGAACGTCATGCCGCGCCTGGTATCGACGCTCGTGATCTCCGCCGTTGCGTCCACGACGTCGCCTGGCCGCACCGGCGCAGGCCATTCAAAGGACTGCTCGCCGTGGATCAGGCCGGCGAGGTCGATGCCGACGTCGGGATCACTGAAGAGCTTCGCGAGTGTCGGCCCAAGGCAGTAGACGGCGGCGAATGTCGGCGGCACCACATCGGGTTCCCGAACGGCGTCCGAACCGGCGATCGCGCGTGCCATGTCGCGAGCCGCATCGGGCGCCACGACTTGACCGGGTGCCGAGTACCGGCGTCCCACGTGGCTCTGATCAGGCACCGATCCCTGCTCCCCTCGGCGCGCCCAACGCGGCGGACGCGCCGTTCTGTTCAGAAATTGACATCCGTATCAACTTTTCTCGAGGCGAACGATACACCCGGGCGGGACCATCGTCAAAAGGTGAGAGACCTATATCTCGAATAGCTCCAGGGGCTCGGCCCGGATCTCCCCGGATTCGCGGCCGGCCCAGTTGCGCAACGTGAGGGTGGCGAATGGACGAAGCCGGTCTGGAAGATCCGCTTCGAGGATGCGGAGGTGCTGGAGCACGGAGATCGCCACGACCGGGATCGCCTCTCCACCGCCGGCCTCGAGCTTGATGGCAATGCCAGGCCCGCCTGGGCGAACGACCGCCGCCCAGACCGCCGCGCCCCCGATCTTCGCGGTGAGTCGATCACCGGACGTTTCGAGCAGCGCCGTGTCGAACCGTCCCGTCCCTGCGACGAGGAACGGAAACGTGGCCATTGCCTCCTGAGCACGCTGGAACGCGGGGTCCGCGCCGGCGACGGCAAAGCCGCCGGCGATCGCGCTGAGTGGCGTGCCGTAGGTGCGCAACCCACACCCGTCGATCCCGTGCGGCGCGGAAGCAAGATCCATGCAGAGCATCTCTTCCAGCGCGGCGGTGACCGCCTGCTGGCATGGGTGCGCCGGCTCCATGTACCCGTCGAGCGACCAGCCCATCACCGCACAGGTCGCGAGCATTGCTGCGTGCTTGCCAGAGCAGTTGTTGTGGATCGGTCGCGGCACGCCGCCCGACGCAAGAAGGCGGCGGGCCGTTGCTTCATCAGACGGGAGTTGCGGTCCGCACTGGAGTGCGTCCTCCGGTACGCGCGCCCTGGCGAGCAGTCCGCGCACGGTGGCCAGGTGCTCGTCCTCCCCCTGATGCGAGGCGCACGCGACGGCGATCTCCGCAACGCCGGCTTCCAGCCGGTCGGCCGCCAGCCGAAGAAAGGGGAGCGCCTGGATCGGCTTGACGCAGCTCCGCAGCGTCGTCTCGACATCCGGTGTTCCGGTCGACGTCAGCAGGTTCCCCTCGCTGTCGACCACCGCGACGTGTCCCCGGATTCGGGCCTCGACCGCAGTTCCTCGCCATACCGTCGCGAGCACTGGCGGCACTGACGAGTTCACCGCGCTCACTTTGACGGCGAAGAGCCCGTTTTGGTACGGTCGCCCGCGACCTCCGGGGACGAGGGCAATGTTCCCCGGGCACCGTCCGTATCACTGCCACTAGCGAGGGGAGCAGCGATCGCGACCCACGTTCATCGGTTTGTACGGCATCTCTGGGTAGTCGCCACGGCGGCGGTTCTCGTTGTGCTCGTGGCTCGGCCTGCCGTCCTTCCGGGCGCGCCCATGCTGCGCAACCTCGCAGCCATTCAGATCAATGCGGTCGTCGGGAATTTGTCGACTGTGACCGCGGTTGCGGTCGAGCCCGTCAAGACCGTGGTCGTCCAGCCCGGACAGACGCTGACGTCGCTCGCGTCGACGTATCACGTCTCCACGTCGACAATCGAGTGGGGCAATCAGTTCACGCCATATGTCGTTCCCAAGCCGGGCTCCACAGTGCTGATCCCACCCGGTCCGGGTGCACTCGTCGAAGTGCTTCCTGAGGAAACACCGACGGCCTTTGCCGCGCGTCTCCATCTCGATCCGGCGGTGATTCTCGACTACAACGCGCTCAGCAGCAATTCCCCAATGCTCCCCGGCTCGTACCTGCAGGTGCCGCTCTCGCATGCGCCGGCAGGCGCGCTCATCTCGTCGTACTTCGTGGATGCGCAGAACGGGGTGCCGTCCGTGCCGCCGCAGGTTCCGCTGCACGACGGATTCCCGTACGGGCAGTGCACGTACTACGTGGCGACGCGACGCGCCGTGGAGTGGAGCGGAAACGCCATCAACTGGTGGGCCGCCGCACAAGGCAAGCGCCCCGAAGGACACGTACCAGTGGAAGGCGCGATCGTCGTCTTCAACATCGGCTGGGTCGGGCACGTCGCCTATGTCGAGCACGTGAACCTGGACGGCAGCTTCGAGATCTCCGAGATGAACTACCGGGCTGACGGCGGAGGATGGGGACGCGTCGACTACCGCACCATCGAACCCACCGACCGCTCTATTGTTGGATTCATCTACTGAGGGCTTAGGGGTCGCTCGGTGGTTGGGCGACAGGGGGAGGGCGGCACCATGCTCAGCTTGGCCGCTCCCTCGTTCGCGCCACCTAATTGTCGCGCTCGCTCGGGAGCTGCCAAATTCGCTGGGTTCCGCCCTCCCCCTGTCCCCTTACACCCGTTGCGCCATTTCCCTTTGCTGAATCCTGCGCAGCGCCGACCAGGCACGCTACGGGGCAGTAGGTCGAACGCTGATGTGCCGAGGGTGTGACTCGCGGGGTCGGCGACACGGTCATCGCGAGGGGCCACCTGGTCGCGACTGCGGGCGAGCCGCGAAGGGGCAACAGCCCAAGGCCATAATGCGCCGGTGCAGCGATTCGTTCAGGGGGGTCGGAGGCTCTGGTCCAGCGTGGGTTTCCGAGAGGCGGGAATCGTGCTGGCGCTCCTGGTGCTCGGACTCGCGATCCGTCTGCCACATCTGAGCCAGCCGTTTACGCAACTTTCGTCGTTTCGGCAGACCGAGACGGCGTATCCAGCCCTCATCTATCACCAGCAGGGGATCAACCTGCTGAACCCCCAGCTCCCGGTATTGGGCAAGCCATGGCAGGTGCCGTTCGAGTTCCCTCTGTACCAGGCCATGGCGGCCCTCGTCATGAACCTCGGCGTCGCCGCCGACCTTGCGCTCCGGGCCAGCGGGCTCATCTGTTTCATGGCAACCGCAGTCGCGCTGTGGGGGCTGGTTCGCCACCTCTCGACGCGGACCGCCGCGATGATCGCGCTCCTCGTTTTCCTGCTGTCGCCGTTCAATATCTGGTGGAGCCGTGCCTCGATGATCGAGTACATGGCGACGGCTCTCTCGGTCGGATACGTCTGGGCCGGGATGATCTGGATCGACAAACGCCAGAAGCGGTATGCCGCGCTCGCCATCGTTCTCGGCTCGCTCGCGATGGTCGTCAAGGTGACGAGCGCCGTGTTCTGGATGGTTCCGTTATTGCTCTACTGGACTCGCGGGCCGAGGCCGCCACTGCGGGTCTGGCTGCGTGAGCGACTCAATATCTCGCTCGTGCTGTGCGCGATTCCTCTGATTGCATGCGTGCTCTGGACGCATCATGCCGACGACATCAAGGCGGCGAACCCCGCAACGAGCTGGCTCACCAGTGAGGCTCTGGTCGTCTGGAACTTCGGGACGATCGCTCAGCGGTTCAGCGTCCACGCCTGGTACGACATCATCCACCCGTTCGACACGCTCGTGACCGGGCTGCCGATCTGGGCATTCGCGATCCTCTGCGGCATCGCCTGGCTCCGCGAGAAGCGGTTGGTATGGATCGGGATTCTCCTGGCCGGCGCGCTTCCCGTGCTGGTGTTCTTCAACCTCTACGTCGTGCAGCAGTACTACCTGGCAGCGGTGACTCCCGCTGTTGCGGCTGTCCTGGGTTACTCGCTCGACGGAGTCATTCGCTACTGGCGTCCTGGCCCGCTGCGGGTCGTGACCGTGCTTGCCATTTTCGCGTCGCTAGGGTCCGCCATCATTGCGCAGCGTGAGTTCCTTGCGCCCATCTACACAAACCGTGTACCCGATCCTGAAAACGTTTTGCCACAGGCGCGAGAGATCGACGCAGGCACAAACCCTCAAGACCTGATCGTGTTCGATGGTCTCACGTGGTCTCCGGCAGTGCCGTACTACGCGCGACGACGCGGGATCATGCTCCTCCCCATCATCGTCACAACCCGCCTCCTCAACTCGTTGCCAGGAGAGGGATATACCTACCTGTACACGGCGCCCCAGAACGTTCAATTTTCACCAACCGCGCTCCAGGTGCTGCAACGCTGGGCGTGGTTCGGCGAGGTGAGCCAACATCTGTTCCGGCTCGGTTCCAGCTACACGAGCGTCGCGAGCGCAGGGATCGCCGCGACGGCGACAGCGTTCCAATCCGCGGGGTCGGCATCGCTGATACCCGCACCAAAAGTGATGAGTTGCGATGGCTCGACGACAGCCATCACCGTAGCCGATGGCAGCACCATCACGCTGCAGTTCGCAACGCCGTCACCCGAAGCCAATGACAACCTCGCCATCAATGGTCAGTGGATTCCCGCCGAGAGCACCGTCGTTGTGGGACCCCAAGACGATCCAGATGGCGTGCTGCAACTAGCGTGCAACGGCAGCTCCGCGCTAGATCTGAACGGTGTGTACGTCCGGACCTCGTAGTCGATTAGGCAGCACTGTTAAGGTCGGATAAAGCAACCCTGCGCGAAGGACTACGGCACAACGCATGTAAGGCGACAGGGGACGGGCGGCACCCAGCGAATTTGGGAGCGACCGAGAGAGCGCGACAATTACGTGGCGCGAACGAGGGAGCGGACAAGGCTGAGCATGGTGACGCCCGTCCCCTGGCGCCTGCACCACCAAGCGTCGAGCCTGCGGAGCGGACAACTGAGCACGGTGACGCCCGTCCCCTGGCGCCAGCACCACTAAGCGATGAGGCTGCGCAGCGGACAGCTGAGCACGGTGACGCCCGTCCCCTGGCGCCAGCACCACAAAGCGATGCTGACTGCGGAGGCGCTACCCGCTAAAGCGGTACCCGATCCCCGGCACAGAGTGGATGTACGTCGGCTTCTCCGCGTCCGGCTCGATTTTGCGACGGAGCCGGTAGACGTGGGCGTCGACGGTTCGGGTCTCGATCTCGACTTCGTAGCCCCAGACCCGCCGGAGCAACTCGCCGCGACTCATGACCTGACCCGGGCGTGATGCGAGGAGCGCTAGCAGGTTGAACTCGGTGAGCGTGAGCATCACTTCCTCGCCGTCGCGGAAGACCTGGCGGCGTCCGAGGTCGATCGTGAGACCGGGGAATTCGAAGCGGTCGCGGGGCTGCTCCTGCGCGGAGATCTCGCTGCGGCGGAGATGCGCTCCGATGCGCGCCATGAGCTCGCGGACTTCGAACGGCTTGGTCACGTAGTCGTCGGCACCGAGCTCGAGACCGACAACGACGTCGATGGTGTCGCTCTTGGCGGTGAGCATGATGATCGGGACCCGCGCACCCTCGGCACGCAGGCGCCGGCAGACGTCAAGCCCGCTCATCCCGGGGAGGTTGACGTCGAGGATGATGAGATCCGGGTTCTGTTCGCGGGCGAGGTTCAACCCCTCGACGCCGGTTGCCGCCTCGATGAGCGTGTGGTTCTGCGCGCTCGTCGCGAGGCGGACGACCTCGCGGCTCGGTGGATCGTCCTCGACGATCAGGATGGTCTTTCCGGCCCCGCTCATCAGACAGGCACCTCGATGAATGTGGAGATGCGCTTCACGAAGTTGGCCACCTCAATTGGTTTGGTGATGTAGCCGGAGCAACCGGCCGCGAGTGCTTCTTGTTCATTGCCCTTCATCGCGTTCGCAGTCAACGCGACCACGGGCACGCCCGCCGTCTTTGGGTCCGCCTTGAGCATACGAGTGAGAGTCAGCCCGTCCATGCCAGGCAACTCCACGTCCATGAGCACGAGATCGTAGACCTTGGACCTCACCTTGTGGAGGCCCTCCTCACCGTCCACCGCGATGTCGACGTCGAAGCCGCTCCCCAGGAGGACCATCTTGGCGAGGTCGCGATTGCTGGCGTTGTCCTCGACGAGCAGGATCCGGTTGTGACGGTGGCCGTTCAGCACCTCAATTCCTGTCAGAGGTAGCCTGAACGTGAACACGGAGCCGCGCCCGGGATCGCTCTCGAGGGAGATGCTGCCGCCGTGCAGCTCGACGAGCCTGCGAGTCAGTGACAACCCGAGCCCGGTGCCCTCGACCTGACGCGTGGTGGCGTGGTCGAGTTGATAGAACTCGTCGAAGATGCGTTTGTGGTGTTCGGCGGGGATGCCGACCCCGGTGTCGCCGACATCGACGATGAGGTCCTCGGTGTCGGCACGCGCGGACACCCAGACCTTGCCTCCCTGCGGCGTGAACTTGATCGCATTGCTCAGGAGGTTGTACAGCACCTGCTTGAACTTGCTCTTGTCGGCGCGGATCTCCAGGTTGGTCGGCACCACATCGATGCTGAGGTCGATGTCGCGCCGTTCACTGAGCGAGCGGATGACGTTGTGGACTTCTTTGACCGCATCCTGGACACCGAAGCGATCGTAGGCCAGCTCCATGCGGCCCGCCTCGATCTTGCTGAGGTCCAGCACGTCGTTGACCAGCTCGAGCAAGTGCTTGCCCGAGGCGTGAATGTTCTGGAGGCATTCCTGGCGCTGCTGCGGTGTGAGGTCAACGAGGTTGTCCTTGAGGATCTCGCTGAATCCCAGAATCGCGTTGAGCGGCGTGCGAAGCTCATGGCTCATGTTCGCGAGGAATTCGCTCTTCAGCCGCGAGATCTCGGCGATCTGGGCATTGGCGACTTCGACCTCGCGCTTCTGCGTCGCGATCTCGCCGAGTTGCGCGCGCTGCGCCGTATAAAGCCGTGCGTTGTCGATGCTGATCGCCGCCTGGCTGGCGATGATCCGCATCAACGCCTGCTCGATGCTGGTGAAGGGCTGCACCTCGCGTCGCGCGAGAGTCAGCGCGCCGACCAGGCGCTGCGGCGACTCGAGTGGCATCACCAGGCAGGATCGAGGCGCATACGCGAGTCCCAGCGTTTTGAAGCGCCGGTCCTTGGTGGCGTCGGCGACGGAAACGAGCTTGCGACGCTGTGCTGCCCACCCGACGATGCCCTCACCGAGCTCGAATCGCGCGACCTGACCGAGGTTGTCGGTGAACGGGTACGTCGCGATAGCAGACAGGGCACGGCCATCCTCGTCGAGGAGGAAGACCGTGGCAGCATCGCAGTCGACGAGGTCGGCCGCGGCCTTGAGCATGAAGTCGATCGTCTCCTTCAGCTCCAGGCTCGACGTAAAAAGATTTCCGACCTGGCCCAGAAGGTCGACAATGACCTTGTCGTCCATTGCAGACCCGAGTATACCTGCGAATTTCGGCGCCAGCGGACTGTCGGGCAATTGCAATCGATCCAGTGCAGTGCTCATGACCGACGCCTCTGTAACTCTTCGACGAGTGCGGGCAGCACTTTCAGGGCGTCGCCGACGACCCCGAGGTCCGCGAGTTTGAAGATTGGCGCGTTCTCGTCTCTATTGACCGCAACAATTGCTTTCGCGCCTTTCATACCAACAGTGTGCTGCATTGCTCCGCTGATGCCGAAAGCAAGATAGACAGCGGGTTTCACTGTCTTGCCTGTCTGTCCGACCTGCATCGCGTAGGGCACCCACCCGGCGTCCACCACTGCCCGGCTCGCGCCGACCGCGGCATTGCCGAGCACGGCGGCGAGCTGGTCGAGGAGTTCGAAGTTCTTGGGATCGCCGAGGCCACGCCCACCGCTGATGACGATTGGCGCCTCCTCCAGCTTCGGACCGACCGCAACATCGGCAACCCGATCGGTGACCCGGGCCGTCTTGTATTTGTCGTCGATCGGCGAGGTGACCGATGTCACCGCCGCGGCGCCACCGCCGCTCGGCTCGGCCGCGAAGGACTTGGGCCGGATGATCGCGAGGGCCGGAGTGCCGCCTTCGAAGCGCGTGGCGACGTTGAGGGTGGCGCCGAAGACCGACGAGTGGACCGTGATGCCGTCGGTGTCGCTGATATCAAGGCCGTTGGCGATCACCGGCACCCCGAGCCTCGCGGCGAGCCGGCCGGCGACGTCACGTGAGGTGTATGTCATCCCGAAAAGGACGAGATCGGGCTTGTGCTCTTCGATGAGCGTCGCCAGCGCCGCGGCCACTGGCCCGCCGAGGAGCAGGTCGCCCCAGAGCGGGTCGGTGCCCGCGAAGAGCGTGGTCGCTCCATGCGCGCCGAGCTCCGCAGCGGCGCCCGCCGCGTCAGGCGAGAAGGCAACCGCCTCCACCGTCCCGGCCAGCGAGCGTGCCTTGGTCAGGAGCTCGAGGGCCACCGGCGCGGGTTTGCCGCCCGCAATCTCGGCGAACACCCAGACCTTTCCCAGAGCCATCGCTCAGATCACCTTCTTCTCGGCAAGGAAGTCGGCGATCCGCTTGTACCCCTCGCCATCGTCCTTGACGATCGACCCGGCGGAGCGCTGCGGCGCCGGCTCGACGCCGGTCATGCTCTGGCCGGCCGTTCCGCCGCCCGCGCCGTCGAGACCGAGATCGCCGGTTGTGAGGCGGTCGAGCGGCTTGGACTTCGCTCCCATGATTCCTTTGAGCGACGGATACCTCGGTTCGTTGACCCCCGCAGTGACACTGACCACGGCGGGAAGCACGGCTTCGACGAGGTCGTAGCCCGCTTCGGTCTGTCGTTTGACCTTCAACGTCGTGCCATCGATCTCGAGCGTCTTTGCGAAGGTGACCGCGGGGACATCGAGGAGCTCCGCGACCATCTGCGGCACTACTCCGGAATACCCGTCGGTCGAACTCGGTGGCGGTGATCACGAGATCGAAGCCCTCTCGGCGGATCGCTGCGGCAAGCACGCGTGCGGTCGTCAGGGCGTCAGAGCCTCGCAGCCCGTCGTCAGATATCAGCACACCCTTGGCGGCACCCATGGCGAGGGCTTTCCGGACAGCATCAACACCACGTTCGGGACCCATCGAGACGACGGTCACCTCGCCCCCTTGCGCCTCGACGAGCTGGAGGCCTGCCTCGACACCGAACTCATCGCCGGGATCGAGAACTGCCTCCACCCCCTCGCGCTTGAGCAAATGCGTGGTCGGGTCGAGCTGTCCCGTCGTATTGGGGTCGGGGATCTGCTTGACGCAGACGACGACCTTCATGAATGCCTCCGTAGTTTGTCGCCTCGAGATCGAAACTCTAACGCACCTACGCCGGAATGCCCGGATCAGTGCGCCCCAGGGCAGTCGCGATCGCCCCGAGTTCGACGTGATCGGCCACGGGGACCCTCACCGCCTGGGGCTGCGTGGCCTTCAGAACGTCGCTCAATGCTCCCTCGGTCCAGCGCGGATCGGCCACGACGATGACACCGTAGTGAAAGCGGCGCCCCGTCAGCCACTGATCCCAAGAGCTAGCGGCGGTCACCGCCTCGATGCCGGCATCGCTGAGATCGTCCGGCCTGGTCACGGGCGCGCCATCGAGCGACGCGACGGTCCAACGCGCGTCCGGCCAGCGCCGCGCCGCCGCGGTGATCAGACCATTCAGGCGGCGTTGCTCGGGAGAGCCGGCCGCGTCCGGTCGTGGACCCGTCAGCACCAGGATCCGTTCGCAGGTCAACGCGTCGCGCCCACCGACGATCCCGCTCGGCTCGACGCGCCAGCTTTCGGGAGGACGGCGATCGAGGATTGACTGCCAGCGGGCGCGAAGCAGGCGGCGGTTGCGATCGACGCGAGTGTGAACGCCGCCATTACTCGAGGCACCGCGCACGTGCTCGACGACCGAGCGAGGCTGATACACCACCCGCCCGGGACCCGCTCCGAGGGCAAGGCACAGATCGACGTCCTCGTAATAGACGGGGGCGAACCCCGGGTCGAAGCCGCCGACCGATATGAATGCAGAGCGACGGACGAGAAGGCATGCCGCCGAGGCGTAGTCGACCGTCCGCCGGAAGTTGTATTCGGGCCGGTTCGACCGGTCGCCGTCGCCGTACTGGCGAACCCTCCCATCGCGCCAGATGATCGAGCCCGCCTCCTGGAGCCGGCCGTCCGGGTAGAGCAGCTTCGGGGCCACCGCCGCGACACCCGGATCCGCATCCGCGACGTCGATCAGCGGCCCGAGCCATCCGGGCCGCACCCATGCGTCGCTGTTCAGCAGCAGGAGGTACCGGCCCCTCGCCATCGCGGCGCCCTGGTTGTTGCCAGGGCCGAAGCCAACGTTGGCGGGATTCCGGAGGATCCGCGCACCCTCCACCCGATCGAGTTCGGCAAGAGTCCCGTCCGTGGACGCGTTGTCGACGATCACCACCTCGTAGCGCGGCTCGGTCATCTCGGCGAGCAAGCGGAGTGCTTCCTTGGTGAGATCCCACCGGTTGTACGTGAGCATCACCACGGTCACGTCCGGGCGGGCAACCTCGGGAAACCGGATCATGTCCGGCGCTTCTGCCACCGCCGGTAGCCCTCGCGGATCGGCCGGGCGAGGCGATGCTCCGGCGAGGCGCGGAGATGATCGAGCTCGGCCTGGATCCGCGACAGCTCGGCCTGCAGGGCCGCACGTTCATCAACCAGGCGCTGCTGGAGGATCGCCAGTGCCGAGGTGGTGGCGTCCGGTTGGAGCGCACCGCGCTCCGCAGCGCGCGGCAGCCGTTCCGCCAGCTCCGCAAAAGCGCCGTCAAGCGTCTGGACCGCCGCATCGATGTTGACCGCTTGCTTCGAGGCGATGAGTGCGGCGATCGCCCGCGTGAGATCTCCGGTGAGCACCGGGATCGCCGGATCGAAGCGGTCACCGAGCCCGGCGTCCGCGGCGGAGACGGGAGTACCCAGACCAGCCGCGAGATGTGCGCCTGCCGGCGTTGCCGCCACGACGGCCACGGAGCCGGCGATGGTGGCAGCGATATCGTCGATCCCCACCCAGTCCGGCAGGTAATGCACACGCTCCGCGATGAGCCCGGGTACGCTGAAAGCTGGGCCGTCGGACAGTTGCCGCGTGGGGTCGAGGGTCACCACCACGACCGAAAGCTTTGGATCGGCCCGTAGCGCTGCCGCTACCGCGCTCACGAGCTCGTCGGGATCGTCCGGCGACACGAGATTCGGCGCAATTTCGATCACGAGCCGGGGTCCGGCGGGGAACGCGCCGCAGAGACGGAGCAGGCCGCGGCGCCGTCGAAGGAGGTCAGACGTGAAGATGCGCGCCGCAAGGAGCAATGGATCCCCGGACTGGACAGCGGTGCCGCCGAGACGCTCCTCTGCGGCGAGGTTCCGCGCCCAGATGTTCCGACCCTGAAGCTCGATGGCGTCCAGGTCCCCTGCCGGCGACCCAACCGCGAACCACATCACCGAACCGGCAGTTTCGCGGCCATTCCATTTCCCCGTGAGTGCCAGGGCCGCGACACCACGACTGGACATGAGATCGACCGGCACCGGATAGCGACCAGCCCAGTGCGCGTCGTCACCCAGCACGTCGCCCGCGATGATCAGCGCATCGAGAGCGATCGGCGTTCCCGTCGCATCCGCCGCAAGCGACCGTGCCGGGCGTCCTTCATCCCCCGGGATCGGGTGCTCGGCACCGAGCGGCGCGATGGCGACGAGCTCGACGTCCGGGCGCCTCTCGAGGAGCTCGCTCTCGATGACCCTGCGCAGGGCGACCTCACCGAGCTCGCCGGTGTCGAACGCCCCGAAGAGCCCGATCACCGGCTTCTCAGCGGCACCGTTCACGTGATGCCTCCGTGTAGCGGGCGGATCGGGGGCGGGCACTCACGTCTCAGGACCGGCTCAGGGAACGCGCGAAGCGGCCAGTGAGAATGAGGACACCGCCCACCATAAAACACTCGAAACCTGAGGAGCACTGCGATGTTCGGAAATTTCTTCACCAAAAGGGTCGCGCTGAGCGCGGCCGCATTTGCGGTTGTCGCCGTGGCAGGCATCGCGTCGGTCTCCATCATTCCCGCGCTGGCCGCGGGCCTCACCGGCGGCAACGCCACCACCCTGGCGGCCACGCCGGCTCCCGGCTCCGCCAAGACAGGGCATCCGATTGCCAAGAAGGTCGCGACGCGAGGCACATCGCGGTCGCCCTCTTCCGGGAAACGGTCAGCGAGACCGGCCTCAGCCGCACGTCGATACTCAAGGACCTCCTCAACGGCGAGACGCTCGCGCAGATTGACGGGTCGAAGACGCAGGCGGTGGAGAGTGCTGTGATGGCAAAGATCACGACACGGATCAGCAAGGCCGTGAGCGACGGAAAGATCACCACGACGCAGGCAGCGAGCGCTGACCACCGACGCGCAACCGCGGGGATCAGCAAGATCATGAACCTCAACCTCAGCACCTACATCCGCGTTCGCTTCGGCGGACTCGCGAAAACCCCCTCCACGTCGACGCCCCCACGTCGACCGGCTCCCCCGCCGCCGTCACGGCATCGAGCGCAGACACTCTGATCGACGGCGGTCCGGCAGTCTACCCGGCCACCCCGGGTAGACTGCCTCGATGCCCAAGACATATACCAGCGCCGAGCAGGTCATCGATCCTGCCAAGCGCTACACCGCCACCATCACCACCGACCGCGGCGACATCGTCATCGCCCTCGACCCGGCACGCGCGCCGAAATCGGTGAACAACTTCGTGTTCCTCGCACGGGACGGTTTCTACGACGGTCTCACCTTCCATCGCATCGTCGATGACTTCGTCATCCAGGGCGGCTGCCCCGAAGGGACGGGGCGCGGTGGACCCGGGTACCGTTTCGAGGACGAGCCCGTCGTCGGTGAGTACGAGGCCGGAGCAGTCGCGATGGCGAACTCGGGGCCGCATACCAATGGCTCGCAGTTCTTCATCTGCACGGTCGATGACCGCCACAAGCTGACCAAGTCCTACAACCTCTTCGGCCAGGTCATCAAAGGCATGGACGTCGTGGGCGCGATCCGCAAGGACGACGTCATGCGGTCGGTGACGATCACCGAGGAGTGATGGCGGATTCCCAGCTGCGTCTGATGGCAGTGCACGCGCACTGCGATGACGAGACGATCACGATGGGCGGCACACTCGCGACCTATGCGGATCGCGGCGTGAAAACGTGTGTTGTCTGCTGCACTGACGGCAAGCTGGCGACGATCGTCGCCGCGGACATGCCCGAGGAGACGACGCGTCCGCGCCTCGCCGAGATTCGCGAGGGCGAGTTGCGCGAGGCGTGCAGGATCCTCAAGGTGGATGAGGTCGAGTTCCTGCGTTACGGCGACTCCGGAATGGCCGGGACACCGACCAACTTCCTCCCCGACGCCTTCTGGATGACCCCGATCGACGAGGCCACGGGAAGGATCGTGGCGCAGATCCGGCGCTTCCGCCCGCACGTTGTTGTCACGTATGACGGAAACGGTGGATACGGCCACCCCGATCACATCCAGACGCACCGTGCGACGCTGCTGGCGGTCGAAGCCGCTCGTCTCAAGCCGATGTTCAAGGAAGCCGGCGAGCCGTGGCGTGTGCAGAAGCTCTACTACACCGCCTTCCCGCGGGCGCAGTTCGATCGCATGGTCGAGACGGCCAAGGCCGCGGGGATGGACTCGCCGTGGGGCGATGCGAATGCCGACGAGATGGAGTTCCTCACGGCCGACGAGGACGTGACCACAACCATCGGCACCGCCGACGTCATCGCGCGCAAGCGTGATGCCTTGCGCGCGCACCACAGTCAGATCTCGGACGACTGGCCGCAGCTGACGATGCCGGACGAGATACTGCGTCAGTTCTCCGACGAGTACTTCCAGCTCGCGATGTCCCGCAAGCCTGCGGTGCTGCCGGAGACGGACCTGTTCGCGGGCGTGGAAGCGAACTAGCCCTTCCTCCTGGCGACACTGCACATGGATCTATGGGTAGCGCGCAGGGATGCGCTGAACCGCTGGTGCGAGCAGTGGCTTTCCGCGGAGCCCATTGAGGTCATCTTCGCGACTGGCCATCTCTCCGAAGTCATTGGTCTCCGGCTTGCCGATGCGCGCGAAGTCGTTCTGAAAGTACGGCCGAGCGCCCGAAGGATCGGTGGGTGCGTCGAGGTGCAGCGTCACCTCTGGGAATCCGGATATCCCTGCCCGAAGCCGCTCGCGGGGCCTGCACCATTCGAAGGTCGCACGGCAACTGCTGAGGAATACGTGGCCGGAGGAGTTCTGCTCGAGCGGGATGCCGAGTCACCGAGTAGATTCGCCGAGTTGCTCTGGCAACTGGTCGAATCGATGCGCGCACATGGCGTGTCGGTGATGCGCCTGAGTCCGCCACCGCCGTGGGTGGCATGGGAGCACCGATCGCGCCGGCGTATGGCCGCTCGGTGACGATGGCGTGAGGGACCTCAATGCGCATCCTGAACCCCGCTGGTTGGATGAGATTGGCGAAAGAACACGCACGATCCTCAACGGCATTTGCCGCGCCATCGTTATAGGTCACGTCGACTGGGAATCGCAGAACATTCGCTGGGAGGACGGCCGGCCGCTCGTCGTGCATGACTGGGACAGCGCTGCGTCCCGCCCGGAGGCAACAGCTTGCCGGCGCCGCGTCCGCCGTCTTCACACGAACTGACGAGCAGAGCTCGTCGTCGATCGACGAGAGCGAGTGTTTCCTCGACGCGTACCAACGTGCGCGCGGTCGTGCATTCACGCCGGAAGAACTCCGGGTTGCGTGGGCCGCAGGGCTATGGGTACGAGCATTCGATGCCAAGGACGACAGCGTCATGCGAAGCGGCGATCCCGCTGGAGTTCGCCGACGAGGCATGGGCGCGCCTTCGCCGAGCTACCGGTTAGTGTCGGGACCGGGCAACCAGTTGATCCGCGCTCTCAATCAAGCTGTTTCCAGCTTGATCCGGTCCATGCCCAGATGTGGTACGGCGAGGAAATGCCTTCCACGGTCGCATCCGATCCGATGAGTCGCAGGCCGTCATTCGTCTCGATGAGGGCGGCATCCAAAACCTGGGGCCCGGCACCACCCAGCGCGATCCATTCTGGCCGACGAGCTTCCACATGCGGGCCGGCCGTCAGCTGTGGGCTTTGGGAACCGCTGAAGGAGAGATCACCGGACATCAGGACCGAGTGCGTGATCGAATCCCAGCCGGCGCCGATGAAGTCTGTAGAGGATGGAAACGCGGTGGTCGCCGAGGAGGTGCCATGCCGAGCCGTCCCAGCGCCAGGTTTGACTGGGTTGCGCCGGTGATGAACGTCCGCGCAACAACTCACCGCTATGAGAGTGTTGGTGGACTCGTCGAAGGCAATTTCGACGGCCATATTGAAAGGGCGCCGGCGAGCCCTTGGGTATCCAGCGATTGTCGTTCCAGACCCACGTCTGACTGCTCGAGGTATCCGCTGTCGACGCGGCGGTCACGAGAATCATTTGCTTGAGCGGGGGATCCCATGCCATCGTTCCGCCGGCGACGGCGGTTGGCTGACGCTGGCATCCAGAACGTGCCACGTCCTGCCGTCCCAGCCCCAGGTGCCGTCGTTTCCCGCGGCGTCAAGCGGTCCTCCGCCGGCGAGCATGACCAGCCGCGCATTCGGGGTCATAGACAAGCGAGGCGTCGAGAGCGGCGGCGGCTGAGTCGCCGGCTCCTCGAACTCCCAGGTAAGTCCGGTCCATACCCAGGTATCAGCGCCAAGTCCGGAACTGCCTCCGAAAACGACCACCTGACCGGTCGCCGGATCATCCGCGGCGGCGAATCCACTTGCGATCGGTTGAGGCGTGGCGGCGGGCGCGTTACCGGTGGTTGGAGCGAGCGGCGATGATGGTTGCGACTGCGGGCGCTGGGCGTGACGGGCATGAGATCAGGTAACCGACCACCCAGTGCACGCAACGGCAACAGCCAGCCCAACCACCGTGGCGCGCGTACGTTGAGGACGGTCTCCCATCGGTCTCGATGATGCGCGCCGGCAAGGCGAAATAGCAGCGTCGCCGAGCGGCCGCCGTCACGGGAACTGCACTCGGGACGTTGCATGAAGCCACGAGGGGGCGGTGGAGGGGCGGCACCCAGTCTTCCGTCCCGAGGATGACGAGCAGGCACTGGCGCAGAGGGAGTGGCTAAGCGGAGCTCCGGGAAGCCCGGCCACGCAACTCTGCCATTGCGTGCGGAAGAGCCTAGGTTCGCTCCAGGACCATCGCGATTCCCTGTCCACCGCCGATGCACAGCGCCGCGATGCCGAGATGCGCATCACGCTTGGCCATCTCGAAGAGCAGGGTGACGAGGATGCGCGTTCCACTTGCGCCGATGGGATGTCCGATGGCGATGGCACCGCCATTGACGTTGAGGCGGTCTTCGGGAACGGCAAGCTCGCGGCCAACAGCAACCGCTTGCGCGGCGAATGCTTCGTTCAGTTCGAAGAGATCAATGTCGCGCAGTTCCACGCCCGCCTTCTGGAGCGCGGCTCGCACCGCGGGCACGGGTCCCATACCCATGATTCGCGGGGCAACTCCGGCACTCGAGTAGCCGCGAATCCGAGCCAGGGGAACGCGATTCTCGGCTTTCGCGCGAGATGCGCTCATGACCACGACGGCGGCAGCGCCGTCATTGATTCCGCTCGCATTTCCGGCGGTCACCGTGCCGTCCTTCGCGAATGCCGCGCGCAACGCCGCGAGACTTTCAGCCGTGGTCCCAGGCCGGGGATGCTCGTCGGTATCGACGAGGACTGTCTCCTTCTTGCGCTGCACAGGAACCGAGACGATCTCGTCCTTGAAGCGGCCGCTTTTGATGGCGGCCTCGGCTTTCTGCTGCGAGCCCGCAGCAAACGAGTCCTGGTCCTCGCGGTTCACCTCGTACTCGCGGGCGATGTTCTCGGCAGTGCTGCCCATGTGGCAGTCGTCAAACGCGCACCAGAGGCCGTCACGGATCATCTCGTCGACCAGTTGGCCGTGCCCGAGCCGGTAGCCGTACCGGCCGTTCTCCATGAGATACGGCGCTCGCGACATGTTCTCCATCCCGCCGGCGACAACGCATTCGGCGTCACCTGCTCGGATGGCCTGCGCAGCGAGCGCAACGGTCTTGAGGCCGCTGCCGCACACCTTGTTGATCGTGGTTGACGGCACGCTCTCGGGCAGACCGGCGCCGATTGCCGACTGACGCGCGGTGTTCTGACCGAGGCCCGCCTGCAGCACGTTGCCCATCAACACTTCGTCCACCGAATCGATGCCCGCGCGGCGGAGCGCCTCTTCGACGGCGATCGCTCCGAGTCGTGTCGCAGGCACGTCGGTGAACACACCACCAAAGGTGCCGACCGGTGTGCGCACGGCGCTGACGATGACCGCGTCTTCCATGACGTTCACTCTACCCCCGTGGATTTGGACGGCAGGTCCAGGCTGGTACCGAACGCCGCTGTGTAACGGTCGCGGAAGCCCGGCATGTCGAAGCGGTGCAGTTGCGGCCCGTTCTGCTCCACGACGTACGCGGCGGCGAGCGACCCCATGCGACCGGCGACGTCGGGCGAACGTCCTGCCCGCAAGCCGGTGAGGAGTCCCGCGATGTAGGCATCGCCCGCACCGGTCGGATCGAGCACCTCGCTCACCGGCGCCGCGGGAATCACAGCGACGCCATCGGGGCTGCGCACCTCGCTGCCGCCGGCTCCGCGCGTCACAGCCACGAGGCCCTTCGCGCTGAGAGCGTCGAGCGTCAGGCCCGTGCGCTCGCGGATCATCTCGAACTCGTAGTCGTTGCCTCCGACAAGCCACGCCTGCTCGAGTCCACGTCGCAGGTTCTCATCGCTCATTGCTGGGATCTGCTGTGCTGGGACGAAGATCAGATGGGCGCCGAGGACTCTCGCCTGCTCGACGTGCATGGCCATCGCCTCGGAATCATCGGCTCCGACCACGACCTCCGAGATATCGCTGAGATCGCTCAGGTCCACACCGGCTGCGCGCGCCATCGCCCCCGGGTAGAACGCAGTGATCTGGTTGCCGTCCCGGTCGGTCGTGATGAACGCCGTTGCCGTGCCCACGTCCTCGCAATGCAGCACGGCGGAGGTGTCCACACCCTCGAACTCCAGTGCCGCCTCGTATTCGACGAAATCTCCCGCGCCCACAGCGGCGCAGAGGAGCGGCTGCTCGCCGAGCAATGCCATTGAAAAGCAGATATTCGTGGCGGTGCCGCCCCGGCGCTTCTCGAGACGCTCGACGAGAAACGCGACGTTGAGCTCGTTCGTCTTCTCGGGAAGGATGTGATCGCCGAACCGTCCGCCGAACTCCATGATGGTGTCAAAGGCGACCGAGCCCGTCACGGCAATTCGTCCCACAGCCGGGGCAGGATAGCCAGCGCGGCGTGCCCGGTGTCGGGCCAGCGGCGACAATGAGGTCGATGGCACTCCACGAACTCGGGCGCGGGTCCGCCGCGCAGGCTCCTTTCTCCAGTCTGTCCCGGGGCGAGCCGGTGGCGGCTGAAGAGAACGCGCTCGTCGATGCCGTCGAGGTGTACCACCGGACGTACACGACGATCCTGCGCAGCAGTGGCGAGACTCAGTTGCGGGTCTTCGAGCACTCGCATAAGGCGATGGGATCGAGCCTGCATCCGCTCGCGGGATCGCAGGATCTCGACCTCGGCGCCCTGCTCTACGCCCTCCGTCGACTGCCCGACGCGATCCTCGGCGCCCGTCTTGTGGTGATGGGCCAGTCCGCCGAAGTGTTCTCGCAGCGGGGATTCAACCCTTTCAGTGAGTGGACGGAGGTAAGCGCACCCGGCCGGCGCCGACGCTGGTACGACGACGGCGACGGGACTCTGGCCGTCCTCATCGCAAGCGCCTCGGACGTCGACGACCTCGTGCCGACGATGGTCGCGCTCCAGATCGAGGTCAACAAGCTGGGGGTCGCGCTCCGCGGGACGGGGATCGAGCTCCTCGAAACTGCGACACCCGGAGAGCTCGCCACGGCCTGCGGGGGCCGCGAAGACGACTGGCTGCAGTTGTGGGAGCTCTGGCGTGTCGCATTCGGCAGCCGGCTCACGCAGATCGCCGAGCACGGCATGTCGCTGCGAGTACGGATGCTCGGTGGCACGCAGGTCGGATACGCCCGCGTGACCCGGCGGTGGTGGCAACAGGTGACCGGGCTGATGCGCTCGGAGTTGCTCCTTGACCGTCCCGTGTATTTCGTGAGCAGCAACTCGCATGCGATCGCGAACCTGCTCACCGGTGTCGCGCCACGGCATGCCGACGAGCTCGCGGCGGCAGTGGGTCGCGAGGGTGGTGGCGAGCTTCGCGAGGAGCTGCAGCGCTTCCGCGACGGCACGGCCATGGGCAACTGGAACAACTTTCTGTACTACGCGGCGCGCGAGCGCCTACGCCTCCTGCCGGACTCGGAGCGAGCTGCGCTGCGGCGCGAGGAACGCGAAGCGGGTGCGCTCAGCGTCACGAGCCGTACCGCGCTCGACGTGGCGGCCCAGGTGATTCCGCTCGACCGGATCACCGCCGCGAACTGCGATGAACGGGTGCTGCCGATCGATGCCGCAGCGCTCACCGCAAGCAAAGCCGTGATCGTCAACATCGATTACCCGCTGGGGCTTGCCGCGTACAACATCCTGCGCGAGGTAGCGGAGACGGTTGATCTGCGCGGCGTGTACATTCTCGGCAAGGCCGCCACGCTCAACGCGGACGTGGGCGACGTGATGATCAGCAGCGTGATTCACGACGAGCACAGCCGCTCGACGTACTGGCTCGACAACGCGTTCTCCGTTTCCGATATCGCGCCATATCTGCGCTTCGGAAGCGGGCTCGACAATCAGCGCGCAGTCAGCGTGAAAGGAACGTTCCTGCAAAACCGTGGCTATCTCGATTTCTACTACCGCGAGGCGTTCACCGTGGTGGAGATGGAGGCTGGTCCATACTGCAACGCCGTGTACGAGATGACCCAGCCCGTCCGATACCCGACCGGTGAGCCGGTGAGCTTCTCCAAGCTGCCCATCGATTTCGGCGTCATCCACTACGCATCCGATACGCCATATACGCAAGCGCGCACGCTCGGCGCTCGCGGCCTCTCGTACTTCGGGATGGACTCGACGTACGCGTCTTCAGTCGCCATCGTGCGGCGCATCGTCGCCCGCGAGGGTGCGGCAGGGCAGTAGCCGCTTGTCCCTGGTCACTCTCCGCGACGTTGGTGTCGCCTTCGGTGCAGAGAGCATCCTCGAAGGTGTCACGTTCCGTGTCGAAACACGCCAGCGCATTGCTGTCGTCGGTGCCAACGGCGCGGGGAAGACAACATTGCTCGCGCTGATCAACCACGCGCTCGAGCCGACGCAGGGCGAGGTGGAGTGGCAGCGCGGATTGCGCATCGGCTATCTCCCCCAGGACGCGCCGGAGCCGGTCGCGGAGACGATACTGGACGAGGTGATGGCCTCGCGCGAGGACCTTGCCGCGATGCACCACGAGATGACCACGCTGGAGCCGCTCCTCGCCGACGGCGCCCGGCCGGATGCGCAGCAACTGCTCCTCCGCTACGGCGACGTGCAGCATCGCTACATCGACCAGGGCGGCTACGAGCTCGAAGCGACAGCCCGCGAAGCGCTCGGAGGCCTCGGCCTGGATACCGAGACGCAGCAACGCCATCCCTCGCAGCTGAGTGGGGGCCAGAAACGGCGCCTTGAGCTCGCCAAGCTGCTCGTACAGGACGCGGATCTGCTGCTCATCGACGAGCCCACCAACCACCTCGACCTCGCCGCCATCGAATGGCTCGAGGATTTCATGCGCGGTGTGTCTACGGCATTCGTACTCGTGTCCCATGACCGGCGCTTTCTCGACAACGTGTGCACGCAGGTCATCGAAGTTGCCGGCGGGACCATCGAGGAATATCCGGGCAACTACACGCAGTACACCAAGCTGCGTGTCGAACGGCGCGAGCGGCGGCGGCGAGAGTTCGCCGCGCAGAAGGCGTACATCGACCACCAGGAAGAGTTCATCCGCAAGTACAAGGCGGGCCAGCGCGCGCGCGAAGCGCGTGGCCGGCAGACGCGGTTGAACCGCCTCGAGCGGGTCGCGCCGCCGACGGTCGACAGAAAACCTCGACTGCGCTTCAGCAGCGCTCCGGCGTCTCGCGTCACGCTCAAGGGCGTCAACCTGATCGTCGGCAGGGACGCGCCGCTGCTCCTCGTGCCGCCGCTGACGGTTGTGCCCGGCGAGCGCATCGCAGTGATCGGCCCGAACGGCAGCGGCAAGTCGACGTTGCTGCACACGCTCGCGGGCGATCTCCCGCCGCTGGAGGGGACGCTGACTCTCGGGCCGCGAAGCGTTCGCCGGCTGTATCGCCAGGACCTCGGCCAGTCGATCGAACACGGTGATTCCGATGTGCCCGCGGGGCAGGACGATCGGACGGTGCTCGCGGACCTGCTCGCGACGCACCCTGTCGGCGAGGAACGTGCGCGCACACTGCTCGGCTCGTTGCTGTTCAGCGGCGACGACACGCTCAAACTCGTCGGCGACCTGAGTGGCGGTGAGCGCGCACGCTTGATGATGGGCAAGCTCGCGATCGAGGAGACGAACCTCCTGCTGCTCGACGAACCGACCAATCACCTCGACATTCCAGCGCAGGAAGTGCTCGAGGGCGCGCTCGTCAAGTACCCGGGCGCGATCATCCTCGTGACCCACGACCGCGCCCTCATCGATGCCGTCGCGACACGAACATGGGCGATCGAGGACGGTGGCATCCGCGAGGTGCTCGGCGGCTACACGGCGCTGCTGAGGGCACGGGATCGCGAGCGCCACAGGTGAGCGTCGCGGTGGCGCGCGGGCGAACGCCCTCCGCGGGGTGGGCGCTGGTAGCAGCCACCGTTGCGGTGTCGTTCTCCGCGATTCTCATCAAGGAAGCCAACGACGACGCGGCAACGATCGTCTGGCTGCGCATGGGCATGGCCACCGTGCTGCTCGCTCCGTGGGTGCTGCGCGACGCGCGCCGCGGTGTCCTGCCGCACGGACGGAAGCAGATCGGCCTGGTACTCGTGAGCGGAGTTTTCTTGCGGGCCATTTTCTGCTGTGGACCGCGTCGCTGAAGTACACGTCGGTAGCGGCGAGCGTGCTCCTTGTCTCACTGCATCCGATCATCGTGACGCCGCTCGGGAAACGCCTGCTGGGAGAACGTGTTTCTCGTCAGATGCTCGCCGGCGTGGGGCTCGCGGTCATCGGCACGTTCGTGACGTGCGCGGGCGATTTCCGCGTTGACAGCAGCGCCTTCGGTGGCGACCTCCTCGCCATCGCCGGTGGTCTATGTCTCGCGGGATACCTCCTTATCGGGCGAAGCGTGCGCGCCAATCTCGGTGTGGCCGGCTACTCCGCGATCGTGTATGCGGTGGTCTGCGTGATCGCTGCGCTGACGGCGGTGGTCGGGGGCGTTGCGCACCTTCCATCGCCGCGGGTGGCCCTCGCATGCTTCGGCCTGGCGCTCATATGCACGATCGGGGGGCACACCGTGTACAACTGGGCACTCCGTCATGTTCCCGTACTCCTCGTCTCGGTCTCGTTCCTCGGAGAGCCGCCGCTCACCGCGGTGCTCGCCCTGCTCATCCTCGCGTCGGTGCCGTCGCTCGCCACGGTGCTCGGCGGCGTGCTGATCCTCGCCGGGCTTGCGCTGGCCCTGGTGGAGCCAGGCACGCACTCGGGACAGCCAGGCGACCTCGCGATCGCGCAATGACCGTCGCCACAGCCTGCGGCCATCCAAGCACCGACGCCGACACGCTGTTCGATGCGAAGGATCCCTCGACGGGAGACACGTTCACCATCGTTCGCTGCCGCCAGTGCGATCTCGCCCGGACCGCCCCGGCGCCGTCCGAGGCGGAGCTCGACGGGTACTACCCGAAGGGATACCACAGCACCACCAAGCGATATCGGGGCGGCATGGACCGCGTCCTGTCCCTGGTCCACGCGAGCCGCATCCGCACGATCGAGCGCCTGCTCGGCGGACCCGGGAGCGTCCTCGACATCGGTTGCGGACCCGGCGTGCTCATCAACCAGATGCGGTCGCGCGGGTGGCGGGTGCGGGGAACCGAGCGGTCGCCTTCCGCGGCGCGGCAGGCGCGTGATGTGTTCCATCTCGACGTCAGTGCGGTCGATGTCGACACGCTGGTGGCGGAAGGTGCCACGTACGATGCGGTGGTCCTCTGGCACGTCGCCGAGCACCTTCGCGCCCCGGAGGAGACCGTGCGTGGGATCGCGCAACTCCTCCGACCAGGAGGTGTCCTGCTCATCGCCGTGCCGAATTTCGGCTCGCCCGAAGCCCGGATCGGTCGGGCCGGTTGGTTCCATCTCGACGTCCCGAGGCACCTTGTCCACTTCACCGCGGCGACGCTGACGGCGATTCTCAAGTCGTCCGGGCTACGCCCGGTGAAGGTGACCTACCTCGTCCCGGAGTACGACCTCTTCAGCTTCGTGCAGACCGCGGAGAACCGCCTCGGCCTGCCGCCCAACCTCCTCTACGACGTGTTGCGACGCCCCGAAGCGCGGCTCCGGCGCCAGCAGAGCAGTCGTGTCCTCGCCGGCGTGGCTGTCGGGCTCGCCATCCCGCTCAGTGTGGCCGCGGTGATCGTTGCGCCAATCGCCGCGTCAGCGCGGCGCAGCGCGACGATCGCGGTGTACGCGGTCCGCGCTCCCGCTCAGCGCGAGTAGCGACGCGAACGCAAACCCATGCGGTGCAGGACGAACCGGTTCACGGTCCACACCGTCTTGAGCCCGTAGATCAGTGAAACCCGGAAGTTCACTGATGACGCATCGTCGAAATACTTGGTGGTGACCGGAACTTCCGCAACCTTGAATTTGAACGACGCGGCCTGCGTGAGAATCTGCGTGTCGAACACGAAGTCGTTGGAGTTGCGCAGGAAGGGCACGGTGGTGAGGAACTTCCGGCTGTACGCGCGATACCCGGTGTGATACTCGGTGAGGCCAAGCCCCAGCACGCGATTCTCGTAGCCCGTGAGAAAGCGATTGGCGAGACGCTTCCACCACGGCATGCCTCCCGCGCGGGCGCCACCCGGGTTGAGAAATCGTGAACCGAGCACGACGTCTGCCTTCCCGCTGCGGATGACCTCGACCATGTCATCGAGGATTGCGGGGTCGTACTGACCGTCCGGATGGAGCATGACGATCACGTCGGCACCGTCGCGGAGTGCCTCGATGTAGCAGGTCTTCTGGTTGGCGCCATACCCGGCGTTGTGCGGGTGCGAGATGACCACGAGGTCCAGCGACACTGCAAGCGCGGCGGTGCCGTCGCGGCTGCCGTCGTCGACCAGGATGATCGTGTCGACAACGCCCGGAGGGATCTTCGCGAGCGTCGTCTCGAGCGTCTTGGCCGCGTTGTACGCGGGCATCACCACTACGGTTCGCAACGACTCGATCGAACCTTTACCGGATTTGAGACCCACGCGTTGCTTCTGAGCCGTGTCTGGCAACTCCGTCCATCCCTTGCGGCCCGCACCAACGCGGTGTTGGCGCGTTTGACCTCTTTCAGAGACGGATCATATCGCATTGAGATACCACCTCAACAAGGATGGCGTCCTCGCGCCCGCGTCGCCGCCACCCCGGTCATGCCATGTGCTGCATCGCATTACGACGTTGCGGCGCGTGTCTCGGCAGCCGGCTGGTAGTTGCGCCGGTAGAACTCCCAGAACTCACCGGACTTCAGCGGACGCCACCACTCCTCGTGCTCCACGAACCAGGCGACCGTGCGCTCCATTCCAGCCTCGAAGCTGAGCGTCGGCCGCCAGCCGAGCCCCGTCAGACGCGTCGAATCGACCGCATACCGACGGTCGTGTCCGAGCCGGTCGCGCACGAACTGCTTGAGGGAGGTGGGCTTGCCGAGCAAGCGCAAAACGGTGTCGGCAACGGTGACCCCGTCTGTCTCTCCGCCGGCGCCGACGTTGTAGTCGAGACCCGGTTCACCGTGCCGGAGTGCGGTGTCGATACCGCGCACATGGTCGTCCACGTAGAGGTAGTCGCGAACCGCGCCGCCATCGCCGTAGATCGGCAGCGGGCGGTCATCGATCGCGTTGGTGATGAACAGCGGGATTATCTTCTCGGGATATTGAAACGGTCCGTATGTGTTGGAGCCGCGCGTCACGATCGCGGGGAACCCGTACGAGCTGCGGTACGCCTGGACCTGGAGCTCACCTCCCGCCTTGCTCGCGCTGTACGGGCTCCGCGGACGGAGCGGATCTCCCTCCACGCTCATTCCGGTGGCCACGTCGCCGTACACCTCATCGGTGCTCACCTGCAGAAACCGTTGGTGCGCATGCTCGCGCGCCGCGTCCATGAGCACGAAGATCCCGTAGACATCGGTGAGGATGAACTGCCCAGGTGCTTCCAGCGATCGGTCAACGTGTGACTCCGCCGCGAAGTTCACGATGACGTCGACCTCGGCAGCGAGCTGGCGCACTGTCGCCTGATCGCAGATATCGCCACGGACAAACCGGAATCGTTTGTCCGCACGGACGCTGTCGAGGTTGCGTTCGTTACCCGCGTACGTGAGCTTGTCGAGGACAACGACTGAGTCGTCCGGGTGGTCGCGCAGCGTCATGCGGACGAATTCGCTGCCGATGAATCCCGCGCCCCCGGTGACAAGCAGGCGCACGTCAGATGTTCTCGATGGTCCAGTCGAATCCGATACGGGGATCGTTCCAGGCTATGCGACCTTCGTCCGGATCGTCGGCGCTGTATGGCTCGGTGACGTAGTAGTTGAGGATCACGTCGCGCCGGGACAGGCACTGGTAGCCGTGCGCGACCAGCGGCGGTATCGCCACCATTCGCGGCGCGTTCTCGCCGAGCATCAGCGCCTGGATGCGTCCCGCTGTCGGGGAATCGTGGCGAAGATCGACGAGGACGACGCGCGCATCGCCTTGCACGATGTCCCAGTAATCCCACTGTCGCTTGTGCCAGTGGAACGCCTTGATCAACTCCGGCGGGTTGCCGCCGCGGGCGTACGCAAGGCTTCTCGACATCTGCGCGAACGCCTGCTCTGGGATGAACGGCCGTCCCTGGTCATCCAGGTCGCCCCGCTTGAGTTGCTCGATGAAGTAGCCACGCTGATCGGTCCACTTCTTGAACGTCTTGACCATGACGCCATCGATCGCGCCGAGACGCTCGGCGTATGGGCGAGAGGCCATCGTGTTCAGCACCCCGTCCATCTCGGGGAGCACTGTCATCCATGCCACAGCTACTGGAACCAGCCCTCGATATCGATGATCGCGTTGACGCTGCCAGCACCGTTATACAGGTAGACCTTGCCGTCGTTGGCGTCTCCGGTGGTGTCGAGTTGCACCACGATCAGGTTCGGCAGCACCTCACCCGGATAGACGTTGAGATCGGACGCCTCCGGAGCGCCGGCCAGGTTCCCCGGGTAGGCGGTCAAGTAGGTGGGAGCTGTCGGGGTGATCGCGGTCAGGTTGGCGATGACCGCGACGACCAGCGTCGAGCTGGTGATGGCTGGGATATCCGCGACGCTGGCGACCGGGATGAGACGGCCGGCTTTGGAGCCGATGCCCCCGTCGACGCAGGGGTAGCCAGCCATCCGGGTATCGCAGATCCGCAACGGCGCGAGCGCCTGGAACTGGTACCCGGCGGGGCTCGCCGGCGCATTCGCGCTGCCGAACCAGCCATTGGCATCGATGACGACGTTGATGGTTCCCAGGCTGTTGTACACGCAGATCGCGTTGTCGACGCCACCCGACGTTGCCGGCCCCATGGCGACCATGACCCGGTTTGCCTGCACGACGCCGGCCGGAACGTTGATGGCAGAGAACGGCGAAGCTTCGCCAGGACCGTACGGACAGGTCCCGTTGACCGGTGGGAAGAGACTCAAGTACGTGAAGGAACTGCCCGCGACCGCAGTGAGGTTGACGACCGCAGCCCCTGCACTGCCATCACCCGGGAGCCCACCGGTGACCGCGAAGTTGATCAACATCGAGTCGCCCTGTCCGAGCGCGCCGTGGGCCGTGCAGAACGGAGTCGGTGAATGCGCTCGCGTATCGCAGACGCGCACCGGCGTGATCGGATGGAACAAGCCCTGCACATCACTCGCGGGTTCAGGCGTGAAATACCCTTCCACATCGACAAGGACGTTGACCGTTCCGAGTGCGTTGTAGATATCGATCCACTCGTCTCCGTTGTACGGAGTGAGCGTGACGGTGACGAGATTGGCAATCACGGTGTGCGCCGGGAAGTTCAAGTTGGAGGCATTGGGCCGCGCAGTTCCATACGGAAAGACCGTGAGCAAACTCGACGCCGAACCGCTCACCTCGGTGACGTTGAGCACCGCCGCCGTCGCGTCGTTCGGAATCTGCGTGCCCGATCCCACCATGGTGACCTGCACGGCTCTGATCGCACCTGGACCGAGTGGGCCTCCAGATCCCGCATTGCGCGTGTTGAGGATCCGATACGGGGTGACCGGGACATAGTTGGCTAATGCGACGTACGTGAAGTTGAAGTTGCTACCGATGGTCGACCCCAATTCGTCAACCACGATCATCGGGACGATCTCCGGTGACTGCGCCGCAGGCGGCGTCACGAACGTGAACGAGGTCGGAGTGAGATTGGTGGGGACAAATGTGGTCCCCGCCCACCACGTGACGGTCGTATCGGTACCGAAATCGGTACCGCGAACCGTCACAACCTCTCCGCCTGCCATGGGGCCCGAATTCGGCGTCATCGATGTGACTACCGGGGCCGAGTATGTGATGTCGAAGATACGCGTATTCCAGCACGCGTTCGCTGTGGGGCAGGGCGCATCGATCGTGCCGTCCGCCGAGCCTGAGACGACCCACACGTCCTTCGGATTCGCCGGATCCTGGGCGGCGCCGGAATAGTCGCCCCAGCGGCATCCCTCAACGGGGTCGCAGGCACCGGTAAAGAGGTCGTTGCCGTTGTAATAGGTGGGGCTGGTGTGCAGCAACACAAAGGCGCTCAACGCCGTTCCCCCGGATGGAATCGTCGCATCCATGATGCTGGGATCCAGGCTCGTCGACAACTCGTCAAAGACCGTCAACATGTCGCCTGCGGCATCGACGCTCACTGCGGGATAAAAGAGGTCGGCACCAACGATGCCGACGTTGTCGACTTGATTGGTGACGGTTGGCGTGGTGCTCGCGGTGCTGTCCGCCGCGACTTCGAGATAGTTCAGACAATCTCGCTGCACCGTGTCACCGGGGGGCTCGCAGCTGGTCCCGTCCGCCGTCCAGATCTCTCCGTTCTCCCAGACCGCGTTCAGGAAGCGGTCATCGTTGGTCTGCAGCTGTGGCGCCGGTCCTCCTGATGCAGGTTGCTGTTGGTCGGCCGGTGGAAGGAACCCATTCGAATCGACGGCAGTCGCGGCCATCGGTATGTAGACAGCCGGTTGACTCACGACATTGGAGTCTTCAGGCGTTCCCGTAAACGCCTGCACGAGTGCATCGGGCACGCCGTTCGAACACTGGCTTGCGCAGTCAGACTGGTTGCTGACGATGTATGCCACCGACATGGAGCCGAGCGCCTGTACCGGTTGCGGCGCGAAGGGCCCGTTATAGAAGTAGTAGAGCGAGAAGCCGTTGCCATACGTATCGTTCTCGAAGTCGGTCTTCTGGAGAATATCGATCTCGCTGCCGGTGAAGTCCTCTGCGCAGTCGTAGTCATCGAATGACACTGTGACGGTGTTCGAGGAGATCCCCAACCCTGGCTGATCCCCGAACTCCGTGGTTGGGCCGCCTGTTTGAATGGACGTGGCCATCGGCAGCGTGTAGACCGCCCAGTCGTCCAGTGGCAGGGGATTCGAGGATCCCGACACGGCAATGAGAACGGGCTGTGACGCGGGGCAATCGATCGAGGGTTGGTAGTCATCGGCCACCTCGGTGATCGTCAACCAGAACCTTCCACCGCTTGCGTCATAAATCACCCGAGGATCGCTGCTGTGGTAACCCGCTGTCACGTCCATAAAGCTGTTGAGATCAGCGAATCCACCGGCCACCGGAACTCCCGAGCGGCTGAAGACCTCGATCGTGGAATTCACGACCTCAACCAGATCGCCTGGACCCGCCGCCACGTCCTCATTTGGTGGGGTCACCTCTTGATCCCCTCCGAAGGCGGTCATGGTGCTCGCTTGCGCTGTGCCCGCGAACCCGGCGAGTTCATCAGGGGGGCTCGATACGACAAGCGGTCCTCCGGCGCGCTTCGACTTGGTGGAAGAGGATCGAGATGCACTGACGCTGGCGACAGTTCCTGGTTCGGCAGCTGTTCCCATACCGCGCCTGGTGATGAAAGCGCCGCCTCCACTTTTGAGCACCCGCGATTGCGCGGCCGTGCGTTCTTTCGCGGTCAGCGGCAGGAACGGGATCTCACGTGATGACGCCAACGTCTTCGAGGCGGACGAGGTGGGTGCAGGACTTGCTGCCACAACGTTCGTTGACACGGCCAAGGGGAGAGCGGCGAGGAGTCCTGCGGAGAAGATCAAACAACGAACTCGAGGTGCCAATCTCACGCGCCACGCCTCCGTCACGGTCGCGGACCCCTCGTGAACGAGTGTACCCCCGAGTCGTCGTTCGGGCTCGCGCTCAACCTCGGAAGCGTCAGTCGAGACGCAGGCTCAACGGGGTCGGCCAGAGCACATTAACGTTGAGATACGGGTCGTTGATCTCGTCGACGCCGCCCCATCGGACGGCAAATGTTCGTGCGTCCTGGGCGGCGATACCGGCGCTGCCCATGCGCGCGGCATCACCCCAGGTCATCTCTGCGAGGGGAGTACAGAGCACGCGGTAACCACGCTGTTGTATCCGCAAGCAGTAGTCGACGTCCCAGAGCGCATGAGCAAATGTCTCGTCAACGCCGCCCGCCGCTTCGAACACGTCGCGTCGTGTCATCACACACGCGCCTGACACGGCACTCATCTCTTTGATGACGTGCAGGTGCTGGTCGACACTGTTGGCGAGTCCAAGCCGGCCGCAGACCATACCCTCGTGTGCGACCGTTCCATCTGCATAGCGCAGCCGGAGTCCCACCGCGCCGATCTCCGCACGCTGGCTGAGCTCGAGCATCACCTGTAGCCACTCGCGGGTGATCACACGAGTCGATGCGTCGACCAGGACGATGTGGTCGCCACGCAACGCTCGGACGGCACTGTTGATTGCCGCCGGCGTGTTCCGTCCCGCGGCGACAGCGTGAACGCGGTGGTCCGCATACGTCGAGAGTCGCTCGATGCTCGCGACACAGTCGGCGTCGGCGCCACGCATTCGCGAGACGACAACGACATCCACCGTCGGCGTCCCGAAAATCGTGTAGCGCGGGACATAGAGGCCTGGACTGGGGCCCAGGTCGACGCGCCCGTCGAGACCGCGACGAAGAAGCGCATCCGCGACAGCCCGACGCCCGGCGTCCTGCGCAAGCGGCTTGAACCCAGCTGAAACGGCAGTCGAGCCTGGCGCCATTCGCCACGCGTACAACACGTCCGGCACGTGCCCGACGTGGGCTGCGTTCTCGGCGATACGCAGCATGAGATCGTGGTCCTGACTGCCGTCGAAACCCTCGCGAAAGCCACCGACGTCATTGACACGAGTGCGGCGCACCACGGTGAAGTGGTTGATGTAGTTCTCCGCGAGCAGCCGGTCCGGAGAGAAGTCCGGCTTGAACGTGGGTGCACCAAGACTGCCGTCGGCGAGTAATTTGTCTTCGTCGGAGTACACGGCGTCCGCGTCGGGATGCTCACGGATGTATGCGGCCATGGCATACAGCGCATGTGGCCGCAGCACGTCGTCGTTATCGATGAATCCGACGAACTCGCCCGTCGCGAGCGCGAGGGCCGAGTTGGACGCCGAGGCGATGCCACCCTGCTGCTCGCGATACACGACGCGGACGCGTGAGTCGGCCGCCGCCCTGTCGAGGACTTGGCGCACGTGCGGTTGCGTCGATGCGTCATCGGCAATGCAGAGTTCGAGATGCGGATACGCCTGCCCGAGCACCGATGCGATTGCAGCCTCGAGCCACGATCGCTCGGGGTTGTGCACCGGCATCACCAGACTGATGACCGGGGCACCGGTGTCCGCACTGGAAGTGCGGCGCATCGTTGCGAGTTCCGCCTCCCCCGGGGTGTGCAGCACGAGCCACCGCCGGTACTGGCGCCTGCGGGCCGCCGCCGTATCGGCCACCCCGATCGCCCGGCGGAGTTCGCGATCCCTCCGGATGAGCCCGGCAAGCGCGGAGGGGCCGTGATCGACCAGGGTCAGGGTCCGCGAAGCCGCCTTGTGGAGGGTCTGCTGGCGGCGAGACTCCGGCGGCACAACCCGCCGAGCTTTTCGGACGACGGCCACGGCGATCCGGGCGGATGCGCTCCCTGTGGCATCGGACAGCTCGGCACGCAGGGACTGGAGCTCGGCTTCAAGCTCGGTGATGTGACGCCGCGCCGCGCGCAACTCATCGGCGAGCTTCTCGATCTCGTCGCGCGGCTTTGTCACGTGATTCTGCCGCGGCGTTCCGCGACCGCCACATTGGTGTGCATCGAACGCAGATGGTATGCGGGGCGCGCACGATCCGCCGCCGCTAGTATGCTCGAACTCGAGCGGGGCGCCCGCCATGTGCGATTGCTATTGGAGATTCCGTCATGACCGTCGTGCGTCGCTTTGGAGGCCACGAAGCCTGCCGGGCGCGTAGGACGAGCTGCGTCTAGATGGACCGATTCGATCGGCTCCGTGAGCACATCAATGTAGCGACGGGCCGCGGACTTGAGATTGGGCCTCTCGCATCCCCGATCGTCCCTCGGACGTTGGGCGACATCTCGTACGTCGACCACCTGTCGACCGAGGACCTCATCGCGAAATACACGAACGATCCAGCGGTCGATGAGCGAAAGATCGTATCGACCGACTTTATCTGGGGTTCGAATTCGCTCGCCGAGGCTGTTGGGGCGTCTGGAGCGTTCGACTATGTCGTGGCATCGCACGTCCTCGAGCATGTCCCTGATCTCGTGGGCTGGCTGGGAGAGGTCGCCCAGGTGCTACGGCCAGGGGGTCGTCTGAGCCTGGCGATGCCAGATCGGCGATATACGTTCGACGTTCGCCGCCGCGACAGCGACGTCTCGGAGGTCGTGGAGGCATATCTGCTGCACCTCCGCCGCCCTGCGATACGTGCCACCTTCGATCATTTCTACCGATTCGTCGTCGTCGATCCCGGCGTCATATGGGCAGGCGAAGCGGGTCACGATGACCCCCCGCCGGACGCCGAAACGGCGCTCGCGTTCGCCACAAAGGCTGCCACGACGACTGCGTACCTGGACACGCATTGCTGGGTGTTCTCCGATGCGACCTTTGTCGAGCTCATGGCCACGCTGATGCAGATGGGACTGGTCACGCTGCCGTTCGTCGCCTTCGAGCCCACCAAAGCCGGCGACTTCGAGTTCTTCGTCACGCTCGAACGACCAGCTGATGGGTTGTCGCCGGACGAAGTCCGATCGCTCTGCCTGGCCAGCGTGCCTACGCTTCCTGGTGCCGCCACACGTAAGAAGAGCCGTGGTGCGACCGCGACAGCGTCGTCGTCTGCCCACTACGTCCTCTCTCAGAGGGAGACCGCTCTAATCGATACCAAGCGGAAGGCGATGGCCGGCATTCGAGGAGCGGCAGCCCGTTTGAAGGCCCGGCGCTGACGTGCGATCCCTAGCGGAATTGCCGGCATGACCGTCGTCGCCCAGGGGAGCGGAACGCTCGAGGCGATTCAGCGGCCGAAAAGCGTCTTCCAGCGCAATGTGAACCTCGTCCGCGAGCTTTCGATAACCAGCTTCAAGCTGAAGTACACGGGTTCCGCGCTCGGCTACGTGTGGTCGCTGATGAAGCCCCTGATGCTCTTCGGAATCATGTACCTCGTGTTCAGCATTCTGCTGAAGGTCGGTAAGAGTGACATAGGATTTCCCCGTCCAACTCCTCATCGCCATCGTGGCGTGGACGTTCTTCACGGAGGCAACCTCCACCGCCATGAACGCCGTCGCCGGCAACGGTGACCTCATCCGCAAGGCGTACTTCCCCCGCTGGATTCTCGTCGTCGCTTCGACGACAAGCTCGCTGCTGACATTCGCGATCAACACCGATTCTCGTCTTGATCATCACATTCGCGCTCGGATATCTCGACTTCTCGCTGGGAAGCCTTCTCGTGCCACTTGTACTACCTCGAGCTCATCGTTCTCGTACTCGGGCTCTCGATGCTGTTGTCGTCGTTGTTTGTCTTCTTCCGAGATCTCGGGCATATCTGGGAGATCCTCTCGCTCGTCCTTTTCTACGGTTCGGGCGGTGGTGTTCCCGTTCGCCTACATGGCTCGGCCAGCACGCGATGCAAGCTCGCGGATCTTGCCGGAATGAACCCCGATGGCGCAGATCATTCAGTGACCTGCGATACGCGTTGGTCGTCCCTTCAAGCCCGTACAACATACCGTCGATGGCGACATACATCGGACCACTTGTCGTGCGTGCCGATCGTAATGAGTGTCGCTCGTCTTCGTCATGGGATTTGCGTCGTCTTCACCAAGCTGACACCGAAATTCGCGGAGTCGCTGTGAGCTCCGTCGTCGAGGTCTCGCATCTCCGCAAGCGATTTCGTCTGCCGCTCGACAAGAGCAGCACACTCAAATATCGCGTCACACACTGGCGCAGCGCGTCACGCTATCGCGACCTTGTGGCGCTCCGCGACGTTTCGTTCGACATCCCCCCCGGCCAGTTCCTCGGCATCGCCGGTCCGAACGGATGCGGCAAGAGCACGTTGCTGAAGATCCTGTGCAAAATCTATAAAGCAGACTCGGGATACGCTCGCGTCAACGGCGAGTTCTCGGCATTTCTCGAGCTCGGCGTCGGGTTCAATCCCGAGCTGACAGCTCGCGAGAACATCTTCCTCGGCGGTGCCATGCTCGGTCTCACACGAGCTCAGCTTCGCAACAAGGTCGACGAGGTGTTCGCATTCGCTGAGCTCGAGGATTTCGCGGAACAGAAGCTCAAGAACTTCTCCTCTGGAATGCAGGTCCGGCTCGCCTTCAGCGTGGCCATCCTCCCGGAGACCGACCTGCTCGTCATGGACGAGGTGCTTGCAGTCGGCGACGCAAGTTTCCAGGAGAAGTGTTTCGACACGTTCAATCGGTACAAGCGCGAGGGCAAGACGATCGTGCTCGTGAGTCATAACCTTGGCTCACTCGAGGAGTACTGCGACCGCGTTCTCCTGCTCAACCGCGGCGAGATCATTGCGGATGGACCCGCAAGGGATGTCACCGCGACCTACCACCGGCTGATCGCCGACCACGCGCTCGCGCTCGAGGGCAACGCGCAGGGCGGGCTGGAGCGCGGCGACCCGAGCCATTGGGGCTCGCGAGTGGTCGAGTTCTCCTCGGTCAGCCTGCTCGACGCCAACGGCCAGAGCAGCAGGCGCTTCGACACGGGCGGTCAGATGACTCTCGACATGCAGTTGCTCATGCACCGCGACGTGGGCGATTTTGTGTGCGGCATGGCCATCCGTCGCGCCGACGGGCTGCTGCTTTCCGGGACCAACACCTTCCTGGACCACGTGACCGTGTCGAGCCATCCTGGTGAGACTGTCTCGGTCCGATACACCATCGACTCGCTCCCACTCCTCGCCGGCGGATACATCGTTCAGGTGTCGGTACATGACGTCACCGGATCCGAGATCTACGACTTCGCTGCTCCGGCGGCCAGCTTTCACATCAACAACATGGGTGGGCACGTCGGCATGCTCGAGATGCAGGGCCGCTGGCATGTGGAGCAGGAACGGGACGTGCCGACCACCGCCCACCGACAGACCGCCGGGTAGGAACGGCACTGGTCGGCGCCGGCCGGTCCGCAACGTCACGCGGGCGACGCTCGTGGTCGATACTGGGCCTGCCTGCGGCGCTGGTTCTCGGGTTCGTCGTGCGCCTCGTGATGGGCATGCGCACACCCCTCGACGCAAGCGAGGCGACCCTGGGGCTCAGCGCGCTCCACATCCTGCACGGGCAGTTCGCCGTCATGAATCCCGACGGGCAATACCAGGGAGCAACCGATGCATACCTGGTCGCTCCCTTTGTCGCGATATTCGGTGCGAGCCTTTCGGCCATCCGGATCGCGCTGGCCTTCGTCGGAATGCTCACCGTCCTGGGCGCATGGTGGTTCGGGCGCATCGCGTTTCGCCGGCGCGAGCACGCGGTGGTCGGAGCGTTTGCCGTTGCCGTCTTTCCGCTTTTCGGCGTCTACTGGTCGACGCGCCTGTATCCGGGCTCCTCGGAGCTCCTGCTGTTTGAGGTTGTGTGTGTCTCGATTGCCGCGCTGATCGGCTGGGGACGCGGCCGACAGAAACGGTGGTGGGCTCTGCTTGGACTGGTGGCGGGGATCGCGCTTTGGTCCGACCTGCTTTTCGTCTGCGTCGTCGCGGCGATCGCACTCGGATTGTTCCTGCGCGGGCCGCGAATCGGTTGGGGAGTGTTCTTCAGCGGTGCCGGCACCGCGGTCGCAGGTGGCATCGTCGGCATGCTGCCGTGGCTCATCGCCAACGTCCCCAACGGGCTCTTCAGCCTCCGCGCCGTCCCACGCGAACTCGGTGAGCCTGAGCGCGCGCGCAAGCAACCTCGCGCGCGAGCAGCTACCGATCCTTGACGGCTTCGTCGCCAGTTGTGGGCACACGGTCTTCCCGGTCGTCGCCGGAGATGTTGCGGTCGCAGCCCTCCTCCTCGCAGTGCTCTGGACGAGGCGCCGCACGCTGGAATATCTCGTGACCGGACACTGGACCGGCATCTCGCAGCTCGACCTGATGCTGCTGGTGATTCCGGTCACCGCTGCGGTGGTGGTGCTCGGCGATGTCAACGGCGACGCATGCGCTGCGCAGAGCCTCCTCCCAATCGCGGCGCCGCTTGCACTGGGTGCGGCGGCAATTCTCGTCGAGCGCACGCGATGGCGACTCGTCGCCGCGGCGGCCGCCGCATTGTGGCTCGCCGTCGGCGCGATCACGGCTGCCGGGACGCTCGAGGCATCACACCCTGTCACAACGTCGGGTACGTCGATCCCGGCAAATCTCGCGCCAGGCATCGCACTCATCCGCCAGCATCGCCCCGGCCCGCTATGGGCGGACTACTCCTTGTCACGCCTGCTCTCGTACTACAGCGACGACTCACTCGCCATCGGCGAGTACGGCGGCTACTCGGGTTTCATCGATCGCCAGCAACAGGCCGAGACTGCGCTCGATCCAAGCTGGGTCTTCGTTGCCGGCGACCCCAACATCGCCACTTTCACCAAGGTCTGCGCCGCCAGGTCGATCGAGTACGCGACGTTTACAGGTGGAGGACTGGAGCTCTTCACGGGACTCACGGCGCCGCTCGAACCCGGCGACGTCTTCACCGGAAGTGAGGCGCAGACCTCCTGATCAGATCGGGGCGCCGGTGACGAAGAACAACAGGTGCGCCGGAACCACTCCCATCACGACGCTGATGATCAGGACGTAGAGCATCGCGGTTGCCGGTTGGTTGGCGCGGATCTTGGCGAAATGCCTCGTCAGGAGCGCAACGCCCGTGGTGAACACGATCCCGGATCCCACCACCAGCAACCAGAACGGCACCGCGTCGCCGGACAGGAGCAACTCGTGCCGGACCGTCGGCCCCGACGTGAGGATGACCACCACGATCACGGCCGCCTGCAGGGCGACCGAGAGAAAGACGATGTCGATCGCACGGCGCAGCGGGCGGAAGGAGAGATTGGGAGCCACGAGATACCAGTGGCCGAGGAGCATTCCGGCAAGCGCGCTGCCGGAGACCAACGCTGCGGGAACGAACGCAACCACAGCGGTGCCGACGCCACCGAGCGAGGGACCAAACGCCGTCGCGGACTTCGCGATCGCCATGGCGCCGAAGCCGATCGTGGCGAGCCCGACCACCCGGCGCGCGATGTCGGTCATCACGGAGCAGAAGAACGCATACGCGATGAGCGCAACGGTGAAGGCGATCGACCAGTGGAACAACGACGCCTGTGCGCCGGACGGCAAGGCTGCTCCAAGCAACGACGTCCCCGACGGAAGCAGCGCCTCGATCAACAGATCCAGCGCCATCAGCCCCGAGCAGATGAGCGACGTGGAGCCGACGAATCCGCGACCAACCTTGCCCACGAGATCGACCGCGTAGGCCGCGACCGTTGTCCCTGCCGCAACCTCAATGAGTACGACGACAGTGGCTATCGGGGCAAGCGCCGGCAGCGAGGTCACATCGGGCACCGCCCGATCCTACGGTTGTCACCGCCCCCCACCGAGGCGGACCCTGATCAGTTTCCGGAGTTGCGCCCGGTGATCCGATCGAACTTCCGAAGCGTGTTCACGAGAAAGCGGCGCCTCGAGGTTCCCTGCGGAGCAGCCTTGACGACGGCGCCATCCACCTTCAGGGCGAGTTGCACCGACCGTCGCTCGCTCCACGCCATCCTTCCCTCGAGCGCGTCCAGACGAGCCTGCAACTCGGTGAGTTGACGCATCTGGTCGACGACGACCGCGTTGCGCTCCTGGAGCTCATGGAGCATCCGCGAGTAGGCCCGGTCGTAGTCGGCGACGACCCGGTGGATCGGTGCATTGGACCGGCGGTAGCGGGCCGCCCACGGCGCGATGTAGGCGCCGTCGTAATCAACGTCGCGGAAGAAGCCGTTCCGGGCGAACCGCTCGGTCCAGAACTCCTGTGGATGGATGTTCGTGTGTGTCGGGTCGCGGTAGTGCATCGGCGTGGAGGTGAGGATCACCTCGTCCGTGAAGCTGCACATGTTCGCGATCGCGCGGTCGGCGTCATGCGGCGGCATGTGTTCCACGACCTCAAAACACGTGATGAGGTCGTAGCGCTTGCTGAACGGCTCGGTGATAGAACCGACCGAGAGGAACGGACGGATGTCCTCGCGCGAATGGGCGATCGCGAAATCGCTGAAATCGATGCCCTCGGCGTTGACACCACGGTCGCGGAGCGCCTCGACGAGGAGACCGATCGCGCAGCCCGCATCGAGCGCCGTCTTCGGGTGGAAGTCCTCGATCAGCCGGTCGGCGATCTTGCCGAAGAAATCGAGCCAGAAGGGGCTGCGCTCGTAGCTGATTCCGGCCGCTGCATAATGCCCGTAATAGTCCGCGCCGTAGTCGCTCGCCACGGTGCCCTCACGAGCGGCCGCTGCATCGCTCCCACCTGACACTGACTCGTCGTCGGCCGAATTCGCTGCGCTCCTCACCCGGGCGCATGCTAGCACCGGTTCGAACGTGTGGATATCCCTCGGGTGACGGTTTCGCACATACGCTTCCAATTCGATTTCGCTCTGGTAGGTTGGCTCCCGGATGGTCAGCGCACCCTCGAGGTGGCGATGGGTCATCGGCGCGGCGGGCCTGTGCGCCGTGTACCTGGTGGTCAGATCCATCGCCGACCTGCACACCGCCTTCGGCGGCGGCTCCGCCGTCGACTACCTCGCGATCGCGTCCGCAGGGCGCGTGGTCCACGGGGGCTCCTCGTGCGTCTACTGCGCGTCCTCTCTCGGCGCCGCCCAGGCACAGTTGCTGGGATATACCCCGGCGAGCAGTGCCACGTTCCCGGTGCCGTTCGTCAACCCGGCACTGATGGCATGGCTGATCCAGCCGCTCGCGGTCCTGCCCCTGCAGACAGGCACCGACGTGTTCGTTGCGATGAACGTCGTCGCCATGGCCCTGTCGGCCGCCATCCTCACGAGGCGCGCCGCGCCGCGACTTGGCGGCCCGCTTGCGGCCTGCCTGGTGATCATCGCCGTGTTCTCACTCGAAGGCGGGACAGGGATCCTGCTCGGCCAGTCGGATGGGCTCATGCTCCTCTCGGCCACCCTCGCCATCGAGGCGCTCGACCGGCACCGCCCCGCGCTCGCCGGCGTGTTGCTGGTGCCTCTGCTGCTCAAGCCGCAACTCGTGTGGCTCGTGCCGCCGGTCCTCATCGTCGCCCGGCAGTGGCGGATGCTCGCCGCCCTCGCGGCGGGAGCGGTCCTTGTACTGATCGGATCTGTGGCGGTGGCCGGCCCCAGCCACCTGCTCGACGCATTCGGTCTCGTGACCGCTCCCAGCTACGCGCATCTCGATCTCCAGAGCAACTCCATCCCCGCGTTGATCGCCCGTCCGCTCGGAAGCAACCCGGCGGCGTGGGCGGCGGCGCTCGCGCTCGCGATCACCGCGGTGGCCGAGATGGTGCTCCTGCGCGACCTGCTTCGCCGCAACGCCGTTCCCGCAGTCGCGATCGGCATCGGTTTGTCGATCGTGCTCTCCCCTCACCTCGGCGACTACAGCCTCATGCTCCTCGCAATCCCGGTCGCCGTCCTGGCCCCACGCGCCCCAGCGCTCGCGCTCCTGCTCGCCGGAGCGTACACGGCCGTTTCGCTGTTCAATCCGCTCGTGTCGCTCAACGAGAGCTCGGTCGCGCTCGTGCTGCTCGCAGGGCTGATCGCAGTCGTGTGGCAAGCGACGCACCCCGGGTCGTCCGACCTCGCGCTCCGTGTGCCTCGGCCCTCTGCCGCCGGTGTCCGCAGTGCCTGATCAGCGAGCCATGCTCCGTGGCCAGCTCGCCAGCGCCATCGACGGCATTGCCGATGTCGCGCAGCAACTCGGCCCGCAGGTGACCAAGGCAACGGCCCCTGCGCCCCCGCCACCGCCGCTCGAGTCGGTTGGACGCCCCTGGACGCTCGCGGCCGCAATGGAGCCGATCGCCGTCCCGGCACCCGACCGATCGATGACGGCACTCCGGCCGCCGCAACCGCCACCGCTGCTCGAACACCACGCGTCGAGGCTCCCGCCGGCGGTCCTTGGATCGAGCCTGCTCGGCGTCGTGCTGATAGCTGCAGTCGCCGTCCGCATGGTCATGGGGAGCCCGGCATCCCAATCGCCGGGGCACGTCACCGAGCAGATCTCGCTCACCGGGGTTCGGCCCGTTGCCACGGCAGCTGCGCAACCCGGCGCGTCGCCCGTCACGCAGGTCTCGTTCCCCGCGAAGACGTCGGTGATCGACATCGAGGTGAACTCCGGGAGCGCCGCGGGTCAGCAGCCTGTCGAGATCGCGGTGGCGCTCGGGCATCCGGCGCAGACCATCACTGAGAACGCATACGTCCTCAACCAGTCCGGGGACACCGTGGTACCGCTGATGCCCCCCGGAGCCTCGTTCGCACCCGGCGACTACACGGTCACCATCACGTACCGGGGCGCGCTCCTTGGAGAAACGTCCTTCTCAGTTCACTGAGCGACGGTCAGTGCTCCACGGGGAGGCCGTCGGCCTCCCATTGCTCGATCCCACCAGTGACGTTGTATGCGTTCGCGTGGCCGAACGTCCGGAGATAGTCCACGGCCCGCGCACTCCGCCCACCCATCCTGCAGTGGACGTACACGTCGCGGTCGGCGGGTATCTCGCTGATCCGAGCCGGCAGTTGCCCGAGAGGAATGAGCAACGATCCGGGGATGCGGGCCTCGTCGTACTCCCACTGCTCGCGCACATCGATGAGCACCGCGCCGCCCTTCGCCAGGGCTGCACTCGTCGCCGTGGGTGTGACCTCGGCCTCCTCTGACATCGGCGGCAGTATAGATGTGGGCGCGATCCGCACCACACGCGTCCAAGCGACGGTGAGCCTGCTAGGCTCGTGCCCGTGAGCACGGTTGCCGCGCCGGCGGTGGTGGACTCCCCCTGGCTGAACGCACAACGCCAGTTCGACAACGCCGCCGAGATCCTCAACCTCTCCTCGGGGTTGCGCGCCGTCCTGCGTGACGTTCGGAGAGAGCTCGTCGTGCGTTTCCCCGTGAAGATGGATGACGGCAGTGTCCGGATGTTCGAGGGATACCGGGTCCAGCACAACGTGACCCGCGGTCCTGCCAAGGGCGGTCTCCGGTTCCACCCGGCGACCGATATCGACGAGGTGAAAGCACTCGCGATGTGGATGACCTGGAAGTGCGCCCTCGCGAATCTCCCCTACGGCGGCGCCAAAGGCGGCGTGGCCGTCGACCCCTCGACGCTGAGCCACCGCGAGCTCGAGCGGCTCACGCGCCGGTTCGCAGCCGAGATCAGCGTACTCGTGGGACCGGCGTCGGACATCCCTGCCCCAGATGTCAACACGACGGCCGAGATCATGGCCTGGATCATGGACACCCTCTCGATGCAGGCCGGCTACACGGTCCCAGCGTCGGTGACCGGCAAACCGCTGGAGATCGGCGGCAGTGAGGGCCGCCCGAGCGCCACCGGCCGCGGCGTGAACATCATCGCCATCGAGGCGTGCAAACGCCTCGGCATGGAGCCCTCGCAAACAACGGTCGCAGTACAGGGCTTTGGCAACGTCGGCAGCTGGGCGTGTCAGCTCATGCACGAATCGGGCTTCACGATCTGCGCCGTTGCCGATGTCACGGGCGGCGTGTACTCCCGTGAAGGGCTGGACATCCCCAAGCTCCTCGCCTACCGGCAGGCAAACGGGGGCGTGCACGGCTTTCCCGGCGCGGAGCCCGTCACCAACAGCCAGTTGCTCGAGCTCGAGGTCGACGTCCTCGTTCCGGCCGCGATGGAGAATCAGATCACGGCGCGAAATGCCGGCCGGATCCAGGCCAAGCTCATCGTCGAAGGCGCCAACGGACCGACGACGCCGGACGCGGACAGCATCCTGGAGCGGCGAGGGATCACCGTCGTCCCGGACATCCTCGCCAACGCCGGCGGCGTGACCGTCTCGTACTTCGAATGGGTTCAGGATCTCCAGTCACTCTTCTGGGAGGAGGACGAGATCAACGTCCGCCTCAAGAAAATCCTCCAGAAGGCGTTTGCGCAAATGTGCGAACAGTCCGATCGGCATCACGTGTCGCTGCGGCTTGGCGCCTACCTGGTGGCGGTGAAGCGCGTTGCCGACGCCACCGCCGTGCGAGGCATTTACCCGTAGGGGTGGTCTCACCCCCGGGTTGGTCATGAAGGTCCTTGATCGGCTGCGCGCCCTGCCCGTGCCGGCGGGGACGATACCGGTCGCCGTCGGGCTCGGGCTTGCCGGGCTCATGCAGTACGGCTTCCTCGTGGTTGCGGCGCGCGCGCTCGGCACCGCCAAGTTCGCGCCGCTCTCCGTGTTCTGGGCGCTGCTCTTCGTGTGCGGACCGGGCTTCTTCCTGCCCCTGGAGCAGGAGACAGGGCGTGCAATCGCGGCGCGCCGCGTGCGTGGCGAGGGCGGACGGCCGGTGTTCATTCGCGCGGCGCTGCTCGGCGGAATCCTCGCGGTGGTGCTCATCGTCGCCACGCTGGTGTTCGCGAGCCCGATCGACCAGCACGTGTTCAAAGGCGACCCGGCGCTCCTGGCGGGGTTGCTCGGCGGCTTTGCCGCGTATCTCTGCGAATTCCTCGCGCGCGGCGCCCTTGCCGGCAATGCGCGCTTCGGCGCCTATGGCGTGCTCCTCGGCGGCGAGGGTGCGCTGCGAGTCGCGTTCGCCGCGGTCCTCGCCGTGATCGGAGTCAAGACCGCGGGTCCGTACGGGATCTCGCTGATCGTCGCCTCGTTCGTCGCCATCGCGCTCGCCACGATCGGACGGCGCGGACTGCTCCGTCCCGGCCCGCCCGCGCCATGGGGCGAGATCACCCATGCGCTCGGCTTCCTGCTGATCGCGTCGGTCTTCACCCAGCTCCTGCTCAGTGTCGGCGCCGTCGCAGTCCAGCTCCTCGCCACACCGGCACAGCAAACCGCCGCTGGACGGTTCCAGCTGAGCCGCATCGTCGCCTACGTACCGATCTTTCTCTTCCAGGCGGTGCAGTCGGCGCTCCTGCCCAAGCTCTCCACACTCGCCACCGGCGGCCGGCACCGTGAGTTCCAGGCGCTCCTGACGCGCCTGCTGCTCCTCATGGCCGGGCTCGGTGCTGTTGCAATCGTCGGGTTCACCCTGCTCGGACCGACGGTGACCCGCATCCTCTTCGGCCACGGATTCGAGTTGAGCAACCTCGACTTCGCGCTGCTGTCCGCCAGTTGCATCGGCTTCATCTTCACGCAGATCTTTGGGTACGTCCTGATCTCGCTTTCCGGCTACCGGCGGGTCGCCATGGGCTGGACCTTCGGCGCGGTGGTCTTCTTCGTCGTGACCGCGACCGGCTCGTCGCTCTTCCTCCGCGTCGAACTCGGACTGCTCGCCGGGGCAGTCGCCTCCTCCCTCGCAATGGCCGCGCTGCTGGTCCCACTGTTGCGAGAGCGCGGCGCTATCGCAACAGGGCTGCAAATCTCCGATCTGGGAGGTCCGGCGGGCTGAGACTGCGCCCATGGGTGCTCGTGCCCGAATTGCACTGGTCGGAGCCGGGGCGATGGGGGCAAACCACGCGCGAGTAATCGCCGAATCCGAAGGCGCCGAGCTCGCAGTCATCATCGACACCGATCCCGAGCGGGTTCGACCGCTTGCCGAACGGCTCGGCTGCGCCTTTGCCGAGGATCTGAGCGCCGCGACCGACTGCGATGCGGCGGTGATCGCGACCCCCACCGCCTTCCACGCGGACGCTGCGCGCGCCCTGCTCGAGCTGGGCAAGCCGATTCTCGTGGAGAAGCCGGTGACGCCGGACCTGGCGACCAGCCGGGCACTCGTTCTGTGCGCGGAACGCCACAGCGTGCCACTCATGTGCGGCTTCGTGGAGCGGTTCAACCCGGTTGTGGCGACGATGCGCAGCCTCCTCGACGGCGAACCGGTGCACATCGTCGGCCTCCGGCACTCGCCGGAGACACCGCGAAGCACGTTGAGCGTTGTCTTCGACCTGCTGATCCATGAGATCGATCTCGCCCTCTGCTACATGGGCGGCGCGCGCCCATCACGCGTATGCGGCGCCACGAGCACTGCAGGTCGCGATCCGATCATCGAAGTGGCGGACTGCATCCTCCAGTTCCCCGCCGGCGCCGTCGCGACCCTGTCAGCGAGCCGGGCTAGTCAGCGCAAGGTGCGTTCCCAGCTGGTCTCCACGGCGACCGCCCTCTACGACGTCGACCTGCTCCGCCAGGACCTGACCGTGTACCGGCATCGCGCTCATGCCCAGGGCGTCGGGGCCGGACAGGCCGCGGGCTACCGCGCCGAGACGGTGATCGACATCCCGTTCGTCCGGCACACCGGCGAGCCGCTCGCGCTCCAGTTCGCGCACTTCCTCGACCTGGTCTCCGGGCGGACCGATGCCTGCGCCGAACGCAACTCGATTCTTCCGGCGCATGAGGTCGCAGCCGCAATCGAGGAATGCGCATGAGCGATCCAAGCGTCAGCTACGTCATCCCGGTCCACAACCAGATCGCCGAGCTCCGCAAGACCGTGCGACTGCTCGTGGAGCGGCTCGGGCATCTGCCGGGCTCGGAGATCATCCTCGTCGAGAACGGCTCCACCGACGGCTCGGGACCACTCTGCCTCTCGCTCGCCACAGCCCTCGATTGCGAGGAGGTCGCCGTACGGGTCACCACGTCCGCCAAGGGCCTCGGTTTCGCGTGGCGGCGCGGTATGGCGATGGCGCGTGGCGAGACTCTCGTGCTCACCGCCGCCGATCTCCCCTTCGGCTTCACAGATCTCGACGGCTACCTCGGGTTGCTGCCGCGACCCCGCCTGGTCATGGGGTCGAAGACGCACCACGACTCGCAGATCGAAACACCCGTGGTCCGGCGCGTAATGTCCGCGGGTTTCGGGATGCTTCGCGCGCGGCTCATCGGGCTCGACCTCGACACCCAGGGTTCGGTACTCATCGAGCGTTCCCTCGCGCAGACGTTGCTGCCCCACCTTCGTGCCGGTGACTACCTGATCGGCGCGGAGATCAACCTCTGGGCCGTGCATCTCGGAGTCACGCCGGTGGAGGTTCCGGTGGTCTACATGGCGTCCGGACGGTCGACGGTGTCTCCGTTGCGGGACTCGGTAGCGATGGCCGCTGGTCTCTTCGCGTTGCGCCGGCGCCTCGCGGACGAGCAGCGGCCGATCGGGCAGCCGAGCGAGGTGCCCGCGTCGTGACCGCGACGCAGATTCCGCTGGAAACCCGGATCCGCATCTCCGCGCCCCAACTGGGTCCCGACGTCGAGGCGCTGGTGCTCTCCGTGCTGCGCAGCGGTCACCTCGCGCAGGGACCGATGGTGGAGCGCTTCGAGGCGCTCTGCGCCACCATGGCCGGCACGTCTCACGCCGTGGCGGTGGGCAATGGAACGGTAGCGCTTGACGCCGCGCTGGCCGTTCTGGACATCGGTCCCGGGCAGGAGGTGATCACATCGCCGTTCACCTTCGCAGCAACCATCAACGCGATCCTGCGCAGCGGCGCCGATGTGCGCTTCGCCGATATCCGTGCCGACTTCACGCTGGATCCGGAATCGGTTGCGGCGTTGATCGGCCCTGCCACAGCGGCGATCGTGCCGGTGCACTTGTACGGCCTCCCCTGCGACATGAGTTCGCTCATGGCACTGGCGGACCGGCACGGTCTCGCGGTGATCGAGGACGCGGCGCAGGCCCATGGCGCGGACGTCGACGGTCGCCGCGCTGGCGGCTTTGGAGTGGGCTGCTTCTCCTTCTATGCCACCAAAAACGTGACGTCCGGCGAGGGCGGCTGCGTGACAACGGACGATGCGATGCTCGCCGAGCGGCTCCGAGTGATCCGCAACCAGGGCATGCGCGCTCGATATGATTACGCCATGATCGGCCAGAACTGGCGGATGACCGACATCGCTGCCGCGGTCGCCATTCCTCAGATGGAGCGCCTTGAAGAGATCATCCGGGCACGGCGCAGCAATGCGGCAAGGCTGACGTCGCTGCTCGGCGGCAACCCCGCGGTGACCACGCCGTCGGTTCCCGTGGGAAGAGGACATGTCTGGCACCAGTACACGGTCCTGCTCGAGCCCGGCATCGATCGTGACCGCGTCTCTGCGTCGATGTCGTCGGCCGGAATCGATACCGGTGTGTACTACCCGGGCCTCGTCTGGGATCACAGCGCCTATCGCGACCTTCCCAACGTGCACCGGGACGACACCCCTGTCGCGCTTGATTGCACCACGCGATGCCTCTCGCTCCCGGTCCATCCAGGCTTGAGCACAGGCGACATCGAGCGCGTGGCCGAACAGCTCGACCGCGCGCTCGACGCGTCCTGACGGCTGCGCCGCGTCAGTTGGGCGCTGTCGACTCGATTGCCGTGAGCAGCTCTTCACCCTGGTCGGTCGGTCCAACCAGCGCCATGCGGACATCGCCGATCCCGGAGGCGATCTCCTCGGCGATCGACTGCACCTCGGCTGCGGTCACCTTCATGATCGCCTCTGCCCGTTCGTCCGGTGTCTCGAGCGGAAGTCCCGCGCGCCAGCGGCTGCCGTAGAAACGGGCGCTTGCGATTGCGGTCTCCGTCGAGCGCAGGAGGCGGCCGATCATTGCTGACTTCGCTGCCGCCAGCTCGTCGGCGGCGACGCGCTTGCTCGCCATCTTGCGGAATTCCTTGAACGCGAGCGAGGTTGCCTTGCGCGCGTCCTTCGGGCGCGTTGCCGTAGCGATCGCGAAGAGCCCCGTGTCGTCGAAGCCCGCGTGGTGCGCGTAGATGCTGTAGCAAAGGCCGTTGCGCTCGCGCACGGTCTGGAACAGACGCGACGACATCCCGCCACCCAAAACGTGGGTCATCACCGACAGCTGAGTGCGTCGCGGGTCACTCGCCGGAATTCCCGGAACCGCGAACACCATGTGCACCTGCGGCTCTTCCTGCGCGGTCACGGGCCGGACGTTCGCCGTGTAGCGATCACCGAGGCCCCACTTGGCCTTTTTGCGTGCGCGTGGCTTTCCTTTCGGCACGTCGGCGAGCAGTTCGAGCGCCTGGTCCTGCGTGAGCGTGGCACCGCCGGCGATCACGAGGCACATCGACGCGGGTGCGTAGAACGCTCGGTGATATTCGGTGAGCTGCTCGCGTGTCGCCTTCTCGATGACTGCCGGGAATCCCGCAGCGGACCACGACATCGGCTGGTCGCCGCCGAACGCGACAGTCCCGAGGCGGTCCCAGATCCAGCCGTCAGGGTCGGCGAGCCGCATCGAGAGCTCCTGGAGCACGACGTTGCGCTCGCGTTCCACTTCCTCTGCCGCGAAGAGTGGCCTGCTCAGCATGTCGCAGATGACGTCGGCGAGCTCCAGCATCGCAGTCGCCGGACCTTCAGCGAAATATGCGACCTCTTCGGTGTCGGTGTACGCGTTGGTGTTGGCGCCGAGGCGGTCGATCTCGCGCGAGATGATCTTTGTGGTGGGCCGGCGCTCGGTCCCCTTGAAGAACATGTGCTCGAGGTAATGCGCGAGCCCCGACGTCTCCGCCAACTCGTCGCGCGAGCCGGCGCGAACGATGAGGAACACGCCGGAGTTGCGGCTGCTCGACGGCGCGTTGAGCAGCGTGACGCCGTTGGACAGCTTGCTGAGCTCGGGTCGGTACGGAGCGTTGATCGCCACGTTTATGTGGTCCCCGATTCCCAGGACGCGAGGTACTTCTGCTGCTCGTCGGTGAGCGTGTCGATGCTCACGCCCATTGCCTGGAGCTTGAGCCGCGCGACCTCGCGATCGATGTCCTGCGGCACGTCGTGCACAGCGAGCGCCATATCCTTGTGATGCTTGGCGATGTACTCGGCGCACAGCGCCTGGTTGGCGAAGCTCATGTCCATGACCGCTGCGGGATGGCCTTCCGCGGCCGCAAGGTTGAGCAGACGGCCCTCGGCGAGCACATGCACAGTCCGTCCGTCGCGCAGCCTGTGGGACTGCACGAACGTGCGCGGCGTGGTGACCTCGACCGACATGTCGTCGATTGCGGCGAGGTTGATCTCGTCGTTGAAGTGACCGCTGTTGGCGATGATCGCGCCGTCCTTGAAACGCTCGAGCGCGCCGCGGTCGATGACGTTGATGTCACCGGTGACCGTGATCACGATGTCGGCGCTCGGGGCAGCCTCGGCAAGCGGCATGACGCGGTACCCATCCATCACGGCTTCGAGCGCGCGGGTCGGATCGACCTCGGTCACGATGACGTGTGCGCCCAGCCCGGTCGCGCGGCTCGCAAGCCCGCGTCCGCACCAGCCGTATCCGCAGACGACAAACGTCTTGCCTGCGAGCAGCACGTTCGTGGCGCGGATCAGTCCATCGATCGTGCTCTGGCCCGTGCCGTAGCGGTTGTCGAAGAGATGCTTGGTGAGCGCCTCGTTCACCGCGATGATCGGGAACTTGAGCGCGCCGTCCTGCGCCATCGCGCGCAGCCGGATGACCCCGGTGGTCGTCTCCTCGGTGCCGGCAATCACATCGTCGAGCAGCTCACGGCGCCCCTTGTGCAACTCCGCAACGAGGTCCGCGCCGTCATCCATCGTGACCTGTGGGCGGGCGTCGAGCACCGCCTGGATGTGCGAGTAGTAGCGGGCGGAATCCTCGCCCTTGACGGCGAATGTCGGGATCCCGTGCTGACGCGCGAGCGCTGCCGCAACGGCATCCTGCGTCGAAAGCGGGTTGCTCGCGCAGAGGCTCACGTGCGCTCCGCCGGCTTTCAGGGTGATCGCGAGGTTTGCTGTCTCGCTCGTGACATGGAGGCATGCGCCGAGTCGGAGCCCTTCAAGTGGGCGCTCGCGAGCAAAACGCTCACGGATGATGCGAAGCACCGGCATCTCGCGGGCAGCCCAGTCGATGAGGCGTTGTCCGTCGCCGGCCAGGCTCACATCGGCGACGTCGGACTCCGCCATTTTCAACACGTTGGTCACTCGATTCCTCCATCTGTCTTCGTATGCAGAAGCGCCGTGTACGGGCGCCCGCCGAGCGCGGCCGATCCCCCGAGTGCGCTCAACTCGATCAAAAAGGCAAAGCCCACGATATCGCCACCGAGGCGATCCACGAGCGCGCCCGCGGCGCCGGCGGTCCCACCGGTCGCCAGCAGGTCGTCGATGATCAACACGCGCTGACCCGGCTGGATCGCGTCGGAGTGCATCTCGATGACCGCCTCGCCGTACTCCAGCGTGTATGCCTGCGATATCCGCGCCGCAGGCAGCCGGCCTTCCTTGCGGATGAGCGCAAAGCCCGCGCCGAGGCGATCCGCGACGGCGCCTCCGAGGATGAATCCGCGCAACTCGATCCCGGCCACGATATCCACGCGAGCGTCGCGATACGGCGCAGCGAGAGCCGCTATCGCCGCACTGAACGCGGCCGCATCTCCGAGCAGCAGCGTGATGTCCTTGAACACGATGCCGGGACGGGGGAAATCAGGCACATCGCGGATCAACGAGCGCAGCCGATCCATCACGTCCCGCTCTTGAATCGTCACCAGGGCCAGTCTATCCGACAGAGTCTGTGACCGTGCCGTGCCCTTCCCGACCGAGCCTTACGAGATGACGGTGGCCATCGACATCGGACCCTTGCAGGGCCGGTGACCGTGCCCTCTCGAGCGAGACCTCTGCGATGAGGGTGGTCATGGACGGTCGGCCGCTGCAGGGAGCCTCTTCGCTGCGCGGGATCGGAAGCTATGAGCGCGGACTGCTCTCGGGGTTTACGGAGCTCGCAGATCCGCCGCAGGTGAGCCTCCTGCTCTCCGCGCACGCCGAGCCACCGGCGGAGGCGACAAGCGCCGTCCTTCCCTCGGCGCGCCGTATTCCCGTGATCCATCCGACGTTGCAACCGATTGCCGACACGCTTTTCGTGGCGAGAGCGCTACGCGGCGCCCGCGCCGATCTGTACCACGCGATCGAGTTCGGCCAGCCGGTGCGCACGCGGCTCCCGGTGGTGGTCACCGTCCACGACCTGATCCCCTTCGTGATGCCTCGCGACTACCCGTGGGTCCGCAGGGCTCGAGTGCCGGGACTGCGACTGCTCAGGCACGCGGACGCGGTGATCGCCGTCTCCGAGGCGACGCGCCGCGACATCCGCCGATTCACGAGGGCTGATCCGGCGCGCATCACAGTGATCCCGGAGGGGATCGGACCGGCGTTCAGGCCCGCGACGGCCGACACCGTTGCGCAACTGCGTGCGAAGTTGGGCCTCGACGGGCCGTTCCTGCTCGCCGTCGGCACCTTCGATCCACGGAAGCGGATCGCGCTGCTCGCGGATGTGGTGCGCCGTACTCGCCTTGAACATGACGTCGCCCTGGTCATCGCCGGCGACCAGGGCACCTTCACGGAATCCGTCACCGCAGCGCTCGATCGTGCCGGAATCGCGCAGCACACACGGGTGATCGGACATGTGACCAGTGACGACCTCGTCGCTCTGTACACGGGAGCGGAGGCGTTCGTTTTCACGTCCGCGTATGAGGGCTTCGGCCTGCCGCCGCTCGAGGCGATGGCCTGCGGCACACCCGCAGTCGTCTTCGACAACTCCTCGATCGCGGAGGTGAGCGGTGGAGCCGCGGACGTCGTGCGTGATGGTGACACCGCTGCGATGGCGGCGGCGATCAATCGACTGCTCGACGATCCCGCGGAGCACGCGCGACGACGTGCGACAGGACGTACGTGGGCCGCGACCTTCACCTGGCAACGTGCAGCTGAGATGACTGTCGAGGTGTACCGCAGCGTCCTCGGGCGCTGACCCCCTACTCCTTCTCCGTCACGTGGTACTCGAGATACGCGCCGAACATGAGCCGCGTCTGCGCCTCCAACGCAGGGATGACACTGAGCGCGAGGCCCACCACCGGGTACGTGAACAGCTGCAACTCCGCCCAACGCCTTCGCCACCACGGCCACTCGCGTGGTTTCGGGCAGATCCGGTAATCGACCTGCACGAGCAGCAATGTGTTCAGGAGGGTGATCGTGAGAATGCTCGCGCTGAGGCTGCCGAGGAAGGCAGACGTTGATGAGAGGCTGTAGTCGAGGTCGATGAACGCCGGCAACGCTCCGCCGAAGAAGAGGAGCAGCGGGAGCGTCGCCCAGGTGAGATGGTTGAAGATGAGGTTCGCGTAGCGCCGCGCGCGCATCCTCCAGGGGATCTCCGGATGACTCAGCATTCGCGATGTCACATAAGGGATATCGGTCGCTCCCCACGCCCACCGTTTGATCTGGTTGTACTGGGATGCATGCGTTGCCGCATAGCCTCGAGCGCGCGGCGCATCCCCGTATATCGGCAGGAACGCCGGCCGCGTGTTGAGCTTGCCGCCGCAGTGGAAGAACGCTTTCCAGAAGAACCGCGAGTCTTCCGGGATCACGTCCGAATCCCAGTAGCCGACGCTCGACAGCAGGTCGAACGACATCGTGTACGAGGAGAACATGACCAGCCTGTGTGGGTTCTGATGGAGAAACATCTGCCACTGCGTCGCGGCCGTGGCCATCACACGCACCGCGGTCGGGACGCGCCAGATGTTGTTCAGAAAGACCGGAACCGGCTGCCAGATCGAGACGAGCCGGTCGTCCGCCATGCAGAACTGCAGCGTGATGTATGCGAAATACTGTGGGTGCACGCGGAAGTCGGAATCGAGGTCGGTCACCATCGTCAGCGTGGGATCCAGGCCCAACTGATCACACGCGGCTCTGAGCACCGGGCCGCCGTACGCCATCGCCGCCGATTTCCCGACCACAATGCCCGGAAGCAACGGATCCTTGATGTGCAGGAACAATCGAAACGAGGAGGCAAACTCTTCGCGCAACCGCGCGACGTTCTCGATGCCACCGAGGTCGGTCTCGCGGGTGATGATCGCGCAGACTCGCAGCTCGTCTGGATAGTTCGTTGCGGCGAGCGCCGCGACTGTGGCACGGAGCACGTCGTACAACTCCGTGTACGTCGGAATGAGCGCGCACTGCACCACCTGCGACGGCACCGGAGCCCCGGCAGGCAGTTCCGCCTCGAAGTCTCTGCAGCGCTGCCACCAGTCGACAACCTCCGTTGCCTGCAGCGCTTTGAGCGTCCTTCGGACCCCGCGGACCGTGACGGTGGTCCGGACCAGCCAGTAGGCATCCAGGAGCACCGCTCCAACGCCCAGGATCCACAGCATTCCAGGGTCATTGAGCCTGATCGCGAACGCGGCAACCACCGGGACGAGCAGTGCAAACCACGTGAGTGCGCCCGGGAGGATTTCGAGGAGCCGCTGTTGGGTATGTTGCGACAGCGGGATCGCCCTGGATCGCGCGATCATCTGCACCCCAGTCTACCGATCCGCCACATACGAGCCTGAATGCCCCAAAAACCCACCGACCCTCCCGTCGACGCCGACCAGGAAGAACCGGAGACCCCCGCGGCCGAGGTGCTCGAGGGGGACGCCGTCGAACTGGACGACACCGACGAGATCGAAATCGAGATCGGCGTCGTGGTCGAGGTCGATGACGACGATGAGGACGATGACGAGGATGAGGAGATCGTCGCGGTCGCCGCGCCGGTCGTCGTTGCGCCCGCACCCCGACCGTCTCCAACCCCTGGGCGACCGCCTGGCGCACGCGAGGAACCACCGCCACCCTTCGGTGTGGGTGAGCATGTGATCCTGACGTCGAACACCCGGCCGCGCACTGGGACGTCGATCGGCGACTACCCGGTCGGATCCACCGGAATCGTCGAGACCGTCTTGAGCCAGACGGCGATCGTTCGCTTCGACAGGCACTCCGACACGAAAGAGGTGGTTGCCTTCACGTGCCTCGAAACCGCCGAGACCCCGGAACGCCACGCGGAATTGACGCTGCTGATGGTCGAGCCCGTTCGAGTCGGAGATCGCGGCCCTCGGCCCGCGGCGAACGGCGCGGCAACCCCGGCCGCGACGGAACCGGAGCCAGAGCCCGTGCCAGTCGTTGCGCCGCCACCCAAAGCGGCGCCAGCGCCTGCCAAGCGTGCCGACCCTGTCCAGGCCCAGCAGCGCCCGGTCGCGAGCAAGCCGACCGCCGCCGCTCCCCCAAGGAGTGCCAAGCCGGTCTCAACTGCACCTCCGACGAAGTCCAAGCCCGCGGCAAAGTCGGCGCCCGCCTCGAAGGCGCCGGCGGTTGCGAAGACGGCGCCGGCGGCGAAGCCGAAGGCGGCCGTCGCGACCAAGCCCGCGGCAAGCGCCAAGCCCGATGCCAAGGTGAAGCCTCCGGGCGCCGCCAAGCCGGCAGCGGCACCGAAACCCACCATCTCCCAGTCCGCGGCGCGGACGTCACACACCAAACCGGTCGCGAAGCCCGTCGCGAAAGCCGCTGCCAAGAGCCCGGCGAAAGCCGCTGCCAAGAGCCCGGCGAAAGCTCCAGCCAAGAGTCCTACGAGGAGTGCGGCCAAGAGCCCCGTGAAGAGTACGGCCAAAAGCCCAGCCAAGAGTGCGGCCAAGAGCGCTGCGAAGGGTACGGCCAAGAGCCCTGCGAAGAGTGCAGCCAAGAGCCCTGCGAAGAGTGCAGCCAAGAGCCCTGCGAAGAGTTCCTGCGAAAGTGAGCTCGCCGGCGGCCAAGAAGGCTCCGGCCAAAGCCCCTGCCAAGGCTGCCGCCGCCCGCAGAGGGCGCTGATCGGACTTCGGCACCGCTGAGCGGGGGCCCGCCCACGGATCCTTGACGAGGTCAGCGAACCTCGCTGATGCGGATCAAGTTGCCCGCAGGGTCACGGAGCGCGCAGTCGCGAATCCCGTATGGCTGCTCAGTCGGCTCCTGCACGATCTCCGCGCCGCCGGCTTCCACCTTCGCAAAGGCGCCGTCGAGGTCCGTGGTGGCCAGGATGATGGTCGCGTAGCTGCCCTTGGCCATCATCTCGACGATGGTGCGGCGCTCGTCCTCGGTGATCCCGGGATCGACCGCAGGCGGATGCAGAACGATCGACATTCCGGGCTGGTCGGCTGGGCCGACCGTGATCCAGCGCAGCCCACCGTATCCGACATCGTTGCGCACCTCGAAGCCGAGGACGTCCCGATAAAAGGTCAGCGACGCTTCCGGGTCGGTATGCGGAAGGAACGTCCCGTGAATGGTGATGTCCATGGCGGATCAGTCCTGAATCAGTCCGAGGACGTTGCCGTCCGGGTCGGTGAAGGTGGCCACGAGGCGGCCGCTACCGACATCGCGCGGGAACTCCTTCAACGTCGCGCCTGCGGCGGTCACCTCGGCGAGCTTCGCCTCGATATCCGCCACGTGCCAGTACGCCACCGGCGAGGTCATGCCGCCGCCACCCGGTACCAGCCCGATCTGCTGGCCCTCGGCCTCGTAGCCGACGTAATACGGCGCGTCGGCCATCGGCTCGACTCCGAGCAGCGCCGTGTACACCGGCTTTGCCTTCTCAAGATCGGTGACGGGATGCAGGACGGTCTTGATTCCCTGGGTCGTCGAGGTGGTCATGGTCGCTCCTGAACGTGAGTGGTGGGGTCCACGGCCGTCATGCTAGTTGCGGCTCCGAGACGGGCGCTTCTCGATTCCTGACCGGTCTGGTGACCTGCTTCACGACGCATGAGGGCATCCCCGCAGTGGCGCGCGCGGCGTGGTGCCGGTACACACTGGGCGGCATCCCGACCAGTTCCGTGAAGCGGGTGCTGAACGTCCCCAGCGAAGAGCAGCCGACTTCGAAACAGACGTCGGTCACGCTCAAATCGCCCCGCCGGAGCAGCGCCATGGCGCGCTCGATCCGGCGGGTCATCAGGTAGCCGTAGGGCGACTCACCGTAGGCCAGCCGGAACTCGCGGCTGAAGTGGCCGGCCGACATGTTGGCGCCGCGAGCAAGCGCCTCGACATCCAATGGTTGCGAGTACTCACGGTCCATGCGGTCCCGGACGCGCCGCAGCCGGACGAGGTCGCGAAGGTGCTGCGCCTCGGAGGGTGTGCTGGTCACCTCGCGATCGTGCCACGTCGTACCCGGCGCGCCTCGCCTCGGCGGGTTGCCTAGCCGACCCGGGGTACCGCTTCTGTTTCTCCCACCGATCCGTACACACCGCGGTAGGACGGCGGGAGCAGCTCCGCGATTCGGGATCCGATGAGGTCGGCGACGGCCTGGTCGTCACGGCGCTCGCCTGACACCCGCTCGGGAAGCTGAAAAACCGGGCCGATCTTCACGCGGATGGGGACACGCCTCGGGAACTTGTGGCCACGGGCCAGCGCTGCCTCTGTCCCGCAGATGCCGATGGGCAGGATCGACGCACCCGATCGGCGCGCGAGGAACCCAACTCCCGCCTCGGCCCGGCGCATGCCCGGGGTCGCCGAGCGAGTGCCCTCCAGGAAGATCAGGAGGCGGCCGCGACGGGCGAGCACGTCGAGGGCGATACGGAGGGCACGCCGATCGGCGGTGCCGCGGTCGATGGGAAAGCAATTACAGCCGGCGAGAATCCACGCGATGACCGGGTTGTTGAACAGCTCGCGCTTTGACATGCAGTAGAGGACCCCAGGCCCGAACCCACCGAAGATCCAGGGATCGATGTTGCTCAGATGGTTGGACACCACCAGCAACGGCCCCTCGGCGGGAAACTTCGACATGGGATCGAGCTGCAGCCCGCGGCCGAAAAACCCTCGAAGCGAGGTCCGGCAGATGAGTGAGACGGCACGGTAGCGCCAGCTTCTGACACCGTCGTCGCGGACGGGGAATCGCTCGGGAAACCCGCGAATCTCTTCAGTCACCAATCCCGATGGTAGGGCGTCCCGCATGGGCGGCAATACAATCCTGGCTCCGGCCCCCTTAGCTCATCGGTAGAGCAGCCGGCTTTTAACCGGTTGAGGGAGGTTCGATTCCTCCAGGGGGCACGTCGTGTGGTCCGCCGCACACGCGACGTGGTGCGCACGCGCTCATTGCGCGATCGGGGTCAGCGTCGGGGTGGGACGCCGCTCCGGTCCGCAGAGTCCCGCACGGGAGCGATGGTGACCATGGCGAGATAGATCGCGAGCGCGACTGCGACGTGCATCGACATGAGCACAACCACGCCTTTGAGCGGCTGACCCCGGAGCAGCAGCCAGGCGTCGGGGAGAAAGAGGGCAAGGGTGAAAAGCACGGTCAAACGTCCGTAAAGCCAGCGCGGCGCGGAACTCATGCGCGTCACGACCGGCCATCCGACGCATCCGATCACGACCCCGATGATCGTGAGCTTCGCGTAGTCATCGAATCGGAAGTGCTCGTACCCGACCGTGGAAGGAAACACGTGCGTGCCGATCGCCACCAGCGCGGCGTCGGCGAGCAGCGCGGTAGCCATTGCAACGCAGAACGCCAAAAACACACGCACGGCCGACGGTTGACGGTGGCGAGGCGACCAGTCGATCCGCGCACGGCTGACAAGCATCTGCAGGCAGCGTAGGCCTGCAACACTTACAGAACGCTGACAGCCGGTCGCCGCAGCCGGTGTCTTCTCTCCCGCGTACCACCTTAACGCGTGGGATCCCCAAGCGAAGCGGAGTGGTTCGAAAGCGCTTGCCCTGCTTTGGATCGAGCCCCGCGCGCCAAGGGCCAGAGGACCGCAAAATGTGCGCCTTGCGACGGTGCGCTCGTGATCTCCCAGCGACCGTGCGTCGCGTTCACCACGGCATTCGCAATCGCCAGGCCGAGGCCGGCGCCGTCACCGACCGTCGTCCCGCGATGGAAACGTTCGAAGAGTTGCGAGAGCTCGGCCTGGGGAATGCCTTCTCCATCGTCGGCAACAAGCAACTCGGCCTGTCGCCCACGTGTGACGCGCAGCCGCATCGTCACCGTCGCTTGCGCGTGGCGACATGCGTTGTCCAGGAGCACCCCCAGCAGCCGATCCAGCCACTCGGTTGGCGCCGAGACGACAGCCTGCTCACCGGGCAACTGGACATCAATGGTCAGGTGTCGAGCGGTGGCGATGGCGCCAAATCGTTGCGCCGCAACCGTCATCACGGTTCCCAGATCGATGGGTCCCGACGCCGGCGGATCGGGTTCAGAGTTCGAACCGCGCAAGCCAGAGAAGGTCCTCGACGATGCGTCGCATGCGGCCGCTTTCGGCCTCGATCCGAACCAGGGCTTGACGCAGATCCTCATCGTCACCTGCCAGCGCCAGGCTGGTCTCAGCCTGGATCACAGTCAGCGGTGTGCGCAACTCGTGCGAAGCGTCGGCCGTGAACGCGAGTTGCTGTTTGCGCATGCGCTCGACAGGGCCGCCGACGCGGCTCCCGATCACCAGCGCCCCGATGAAGACGCAGACGACCAGTGACGGTCCGAGGATGAGCTCGGCAAGGATGAGCGTCCCAATCTGATGCGCCGAGGCCGCGAGACTGGCGGCCACAACGAAGTGATCGCCATCGGCGATCGTGATGCCTGTGAGGCGAAATGCCGTGCCGGCTATGCCGGCGGTCGTAGGAGAACTCACCGCGCACAGGGTTGAAGGCAGCGTCGGCGCGTCGCCGACCGGCTGGCAGAGCCCGTTCGGTTCACTCACCCATGTGAGAAGTGGCTCATCAAAGTCGCTGTCCGGAGCGGGTTCACTGAGAGTAGAGGGTGGATGTGCTGCGATCGCGCCGAGGCGGGCTTCCAGGCGCTGGTCAACAGCGGCAGTGAGGTTGTGCGCGACGAAAAGGTCTGTCGCAGTCAGGAGCACCGCGACGCCGAAGCCGACGACCGCAGCAGCAGCAGCAGCAGTGCGCAGCGTATGCCGGCGAAGGCTGCGGGAACGAGCGCTCACGACACGAGTAGCCGGTACCCAGTGCCTCGAACGGCGACGATCGACACACCCGCTCCAGCGCCAATCTTGGCGCGCAGGCGCGCCATGTGCGCCTCCATCCCGTTCCATGTCGCCTCGCCGTCGGGCCATGCGTGCTCGGCGAGGCTGTGACGGGTCACGACTTTGCCTGCGCGTCGCATGAGCACCTCGAGAATGGCATATTCCCGCGGCGTAAGTTGAATCAAGCTCTCTCCACTCCGAACCTCATGCGTTGCCGGGTCGAGCTGTAATCCGGCGGTGCGAATCACCGGAGCGCCGTCGCCGGATGCGCGACGCAACATCGCTCGCAAACGCGCCAGCAGCTCTTCGAAATCGAACGGCTTGACAATGTAATCGTCAGCACCGGAGTCGAGGCCACGGACTCGGTCCGACGGGGTGTCGCGCGCCGTCAGCAGGAGCACGGGAATGCTGTTGCCCTTACGGCGAAGTGCCACGATCACTTCGACGCCGTCAAGGCCGGGCATGCGCCAATCGAGCACGGCCGCCGCATACTCGCCGGTGGCGAAAAGGTCGAGAGCATCGTCGCCGCGCTCGACGGCGTCGACCTTGTAGCCGTTCTGGCGAAGGCCTCGAGTCAGCACGGAGCGCAGCGCCGCATCATCCTCGGCCACGAGCAGACGCATGTCCACAGCCTACCTGTAGGCGAACAGTCGCGCGGCGGGAGGCAACATTTCACCTCCCCATAAGACCGGCCGTGCAGGACTTCCTGACCGCAAGCTCTTCGTCAGGAGACGAACCTACGATCCCGACATGGCACGAGCTCGTCAGGAGATGGTCGTACGCAGCACCGCGGCGTCGCGTCGCGCCATGCGCGTCCCGCGCGTCTGGGCCGTCCGATCCACGGACCTCAGCCTGATTGTGTTCGCGATCGGGCTCGTCATCGTCGGCATGTGGGTGCGCCATGGCCAGCTCGCGAATCTCACGACTTCCGGCGGCGTGCTCTCGGCATTCGGGCAGTTGACGGCGCTGCTTGGCACCTATTCGGCGCTCGTCCAGGTCGTGCTCATGTCGCGCAGCCCATGGATCGATCAGCTCTACGGCATCGACCGTGTAGCTGCCTGGCATCGCTGGCTCGGGTTTGCCACCCTCTATCTGATCTGCGCGCATGTGCTGTTCACGACCGCCGGCTACGCGGTGAGCAACGGACTTTCGTTCGTTGCGGAGACGGGAACGTTTCTCCGCACCTATCCGTACGTTCTCATGGCCTACGTCGCGACGGCGCTGTTCATCGTAATCGCCGTTGTATCGGTGCGTGCCGCACGTCGCCGCCTCTCGCACGAGACGTGGCACTTCATCCATCTCTACGTCTACCTCGCCATCGTGCTCAGCTTTCCGCACCAACTGGTGGTGGGAACGGACTTCGAGCGCGACCCGGTTGCGATCGGATTCTGGTGTGCGCTCTACGTGGTTGCGGCATTGCTCGTGCTGACCTTTCGCGTGTTCCTCCCGGCTCGTATGGCGATCCACCATCAGTTGCGGATCAGCGCGATCACCGAGGAAGCACCTGGGGTGGTGTCCATCTACATCACCGGGCGCGACCTCACCAACCTGCCGATGCGCGCCGGGCAGTTTTTCAAGTTTCGATTCCTTACCCGCTCCGCGTGGTGGCGGGTGCACCCCTTCTCGCTCTCGGCCGCTCCGAATGCGCAGTATCTGCGCATCACGGTCAAGGACGTCGGCGATTTCACCGCGTCGCTACCGTGGCTTTCTCCTGGGACGCGAGTGGTGGTGGAAGGGCCCTATGGAGTCTTCAGCGCACTCAGGCGGCGCCTTCCTCGGGTGGCACTCATCGCCGGAGGCATCGGCATCACACCCGTGCGCGCACTCCTTGAGGAAATGCCACAGCGCAAGAACGCCGTGGTCCTCATCTACCGCGCGAGCACGTGGGACGACGTGGTGTTTCAGTCGGAGCTCGATCAGTTGATGCGCGAACGAGGCGGTACGGTCCACTACATCATCGGACGGCGTGGGCGTGAGGTCCCCCGCGATCCGCTGAGTGCTCGGGCGCTGAGAATCCTCATCCCCGACATCGTCGAGCGCGACGTCTTCATCTGCGGTCCGAGAGAGATGCTCACGGCGGTCAGGCAAAGCTTGAACGACTTGCACGTCCCCGCACGTCAGATCCACCAGGAACGGTTCGCCTTTCTGTGATGCGCGGCCCACTCATGCCCGTCCGCGCCGTCGTAAGCCTTGCAGGCACCATCCTCGTCCTGGTGCTGTTGTTGAGCTTTCGCACGCCACCGACCGCAAGTGTTGCCAAGCTGCCGGTCGTTCCGCATCAGCGGCAATCCGCCCCACCGACATCTGCGCCGACTGGAGCGCCGCCCACAGGAGGTGCCTCACCTACGGCGACACCAAGTGGTGCGGGGCTCAAGAACGGAAGTTTCACGGGACAGGATTTCGCGAATTTCTACGGCGACGTGCAGGTCAAAGTGGTCATCGCGGGAGGCACGATCACGGACATCATCCCGCTACGATATCCGACTGACCGGCCACAATCGGCGTACATCAGCTCGGTCGCGGTGCCGCTCCTGCGGAGTGAAGTGCTCCAAGCCCAGAGTGCCCAGATCGACGTGATCAGCGGAGCGACATTTACGAGCGGCAGCTACGCGCAATCGGTGCAGTCGGCATTGGCTCAGGCGCATGCGTAACGGGATGGCGGTGAACACATCGGATGGCGTAGCGCGGGTCGTGCGAGCCGAGCCGCTGATGGGGACGGTCATCGCCGTCGATGTGCGCGAACCCGGGTTCCCTGTGCAGACTCTTGACGCGGTCTTCGCGTGGTTTCGCCAGGTCGACGCGACCTTCAGCACCTTTCGGTCGGACAGCGAGATATGCCGGCTCAGTCGCGGCGAACTTGGCCTCGGAGACTGCAGCGACGACGTCCAGGATGTGCTCAAGATCTGCGAACGGATTCACCGTCAGAGCAGCGGGTGCTTCAGCGTCTGGGACGGCACGCAATGTGACCCATCTGCACTCGTCAAGGGATGGTCGGTCGAGCGCGCATCGCAACTGCTCTGGGGTGCGGGAGCACGCAACTATTTCATCAATGGGGGCGGGGATATCGTCGCGAGCGGCGAGCCGGCTCCGGGCCGCGCCTGGAGAGTCGGCATCCAGCATCCCGAGCAGCGCGACCGCCTTGCAGCAACGCTGGCAATCACGGATATGGCGGTGGCCACCAGCGGCACGTATGAGCGGGGTGCGCATATCGTGGACCCTCGGACCGGCCGACCTCCGTCCGGGTTACTGAGCATGACCGTGATCGGGCCGAGCCTCGCCTACGCAGATGCGTATTCCACCTCGGCGTTCGTCATGGGCCTGGACGGAGCGTCATGGATTGCCGGCATCGACGGATATGAAGCCATTGCGATCACGCACGACCATCGAACCGTGTGGACTGCCGGCGTGGATCGTCTGCTGATCCGTGACGGAGCAGGCGTGGCCACGCAACGCTAGGCCGCACCACGCACATCGCTAGAGCGTCTCAGGCGACGAGATATGTCGCATAGATGACACCTCCCGCGCGGCGCGCGGCGACGCTGATGAAGATGCCCTTGTTCAGCCAGTCGAGTCCGGGCGCGGCGGCCTCGATCTGCGTCGACGTCCGGAAGGTGTACTCGGCGGCGTCAACTTCCTCGCCGCGCGCGAGACGCGCCAGCACCTCGGCGCTGCCGTGACGCACACCTCGCGACTGGACGTACAGGAGGTCTCCAGCGTCAGTTTTCAGGACATAGCGGATGTCGCCGAGAGCGGTGCCGTCCGGCTGCACGATCTGCCAGTCGGCGCTGATGCCCGCGACGAGCGTGCCGCTGATCTTCGGGCCGGTGAAGGTCCCTCCTGTCAGGGGCACGATACGCCTTCGCCCCGCAGGAAACTCGCCGATATCGAGTGGTGTTCCCACAGCCGCATCGAGGCGGTAGACGAGTGTCAGTTGAGGATCGGGAAGGGTAACGGTCATACACTCCTCTTGTCGGCTGCCGTATGGACATCACCCACTTCAGCAGGCATCGGAGCAGTGATGTCGACGTCGATGAGCGCTTCCGCCGTACGCAAGAAGTGTTCGACGTCCGCGGGTGTTTCGCCGCGGGCAAAGATGAATCCGAGGTAGCGATCACCCTCCGGGAGTGGGCGCACGGCGTGACCGGTCGGAATGGAAATCACGACGCCGGTAATGCCCGGCGCACGCTCGGCGCGATCGACTCCGCGCACGCCGTTCAGGGTGCCGGCATGCGGTATGGGCAACATGAACACACCGGACGCGGCATCCAGGGTGTGCGCGGTGCCCAGTGGCAGATCGCACGCCTCGCGAAGAATCACGTTTTCGAGTGAGCGAATCTCCTCTGGAGCGTCGTCGCACGCGATGCGCAGCGCTCGCGAGCACAGTCCGCCGATGGACCGCGACGCCACCTCGATGACGACCGGACCCTCCGCGGCGAGGCGCACCTCAGCATGCACCGGGCCGTGCTGCAGTCCGAGCGCAGACACCGCAGTGCGCACTGCGTCGATCACCGAGTGCTGCGTCTCAGTGTCAAGACGTGAGGGCGTCACGTAGATCGTCTCCTCGAAAAATGGTCCGACCAGCGGGTCGGGTTTGTCGAAGAGCGCGATCACCTCGAGAAACCCTTGTCGCACAATGCCTTCCAGCGCAACCTCCACTCCGTCGATGTAGCGCTCGACGAGGAGTTGGGGCACCGATCCGCCAGCGCAGATCTCGCGCATCAGCGCGCTCGTGCGCCGCACGGCTGCGTGCACCTCGTCGCGATCGTCCGCACGGATGACACCTCGAACTCGCCGCAAGATCCACCGGCTTGATGACGCAGGGGAGTCCGATGATCGCGATGGCTGAGTCGATCGCGTCGCCGTGCGCATCGATATCGATTGGCACCCTCGCCGGCTGCGTCAGCGGTGTTGCGGAAAGTACCGTCCGCAGCAAGCGTTTATCGCGCGTCGCCTGCACCGCCGCCAGCGGGTTTCGTCGCAGTGTACGGAGACGTTCGGCCACCGTCGCCGCGGTGACGACGGATCCCTCGTCGACACCCACCACCGCGTCAATCGGCCAGCGGTTCGCAAACGCCTCGGCCCGATCCGCCGAGTCCTCGGGACGGCGCAAATCCAACGTCAGCACGCGCCCCTCCATCAGCGTTGCCAGCGTCGGGGCCTCGTTCGACGCGACCACAACGTCGAGGTGGAGTTCCTCAGCCGCGCGCAGAAATGGCGTTGCCCGATAGGTCTCGGTGGGCAGGATGAGCATCACCCTCGGCATTCGATGAGCCTACCCGGACAAGTCAGCCCGACGTACCATGACCGCAAGGCGTGAAGGAACCGAGGATCTCACTCACCGATTTCGCGTTGACCCGCATCGAGCAGGTGCGCGCCAATCGCCGCCAGCCAGATGCCGGCGTGCGCATCGCCATCACGGGCAGGCACGGCGGCGCATTCAACTACGACCTCTCGCTGGTGAACGCGGGCGACGAGCGCGACGGCGATCTCGTCGTCGCCGGGCCATCCGGAGTCCGCTTCACGATGCCCCTGGCATCCGCGCCCTACCTCGACGGCATCACGATCGACGCGGACCGAGCGCGAGGCGCCCTGACCGTCGACAACCCGAATCCGCTGTGGTTCGACGACCTCGCGCGAGACGTGCAGCAACTCCTCGACGACGAGATCAACCCGTCCGTCGCAACACACGGCGGTTTCATCGATCTGCTCGACGTCAGCGACGGCGTCGCCTTCATCCATATGGGCGGCGGGTGCCAGGGCTGCGGTATGGCCGAGGTCACGCTCGGCCAGGGAGTGCGCGTGGCGATCCTCGAGCGTTTCCCGGAGATCACCGAGGTTCGCGACACGACCGACCACGCCCAGGGTGCGAACCCGTACTACGAGGCGGCCAAGAAGTAGGGCGCTGCGCCTAGTTGCTCTGGGGAGCCGGATCAGCCGCGGTGTCGAGCCAGTAGTCGATCCAGCGTTCCCGCGTCGCGCCAACATGGTCATAGACGGCCTGTGCCGCCACGTTATCGACCGCGGTCTGCCAGACCATCCGCACTGCCCCGTGGTCACGGCAGCGGTCAAGGCAGGCGGTGATGAGCACCGAGCTGACCCCCCGTCCGCGGAAATCGGGGTTCACGAAGAGATCGTTCATGACACCGATCCGGCCGGAGGTGGTCGTTTCCCAGCTCCAGAAAAGCGTGGCGAAGCCCGCATCCTCGCCGTTGGCGGTCGCAAGCAGTTGCACTCCCTCGTGGACCGGGTCTGCGATCAGCGCCCGGGACATGGCGAGCAGCGCGGCATCCGAAGGCTGCACGTCGTAAAAGTCGCAATACGCCCGCATCAGTGGCAAGAGGCGCCGCAGGGATGCCTCGCCATCGACGACAGCGACGTCGATCCGACCAACTCGCGCCATTCCTGGCCTCCTTTGCCTGGCCCCTTGGGGTGCCTCGCGGGCGAGCCATCGTGCCCGACTTTTGCCGCGAGAAGTCATTGTCGTTCCACAGACGCAACCGGAATTCAACACGAGATCGGCAAAGCTGCTGGGGTGAGTTCCGCGGCCCCTCCGGAAAGGCGGGCACTCCCGACCCTTCTGAGGTCGTCCAGGTCCGCGCCGAGTGCGCTGTGGGTGGCCTACGCGATCATGTCCGCGCTGCTCGTCGCGTACATCGCGTCGTTGGTGATCCGGCCGCCCACGGATTCCTGGCCCTGGGTCGACGGCTGGGGCGTCTGCCTCTACGAAGTGATCCTGGTCGGCGTGCTCTTCGCCCGCGCGTTCAGCGGACGGCCCGGCCGGGCGATACCGCTGGTGCTTGGTTGCGCCGTGCTCTCCTGGGCTCTCGGCGATATCGTGCTCACCTGGGAAACCTGGGGCGGCACCTCGGCGCCGGTGCCGTCGTGGGCAGACATCTTCTACATCTCTTTCTACCCGCTCGCCTACGCGGCGATCGTCCTCATGCTTCGAAAGGAGCTCAAACGGCTCCTCCCCGCCACCTGGCTCGACGGCGCCATCGCCGGCCTCGGGGCCGCAGCTGTCGTCGCAGCCTTTGCCTTCCATGCGGTGCTGTCTGCTCTCAGCGGCGCCGGCCTCAGCACGCTGGGCGTCGGCGTGCTCCTCGTCTACCCGATCGGCGACGCGGTGCTCCTTGCCCTCGTCGTCGGCGGCACGGCCGTGCTTTCCGGGAGGCGCCTGCCGTGGCTGCTCTTCGCCACGGCCTGTGCGGTGAACACGATCGGCGACACGTTCAACCTGATCGGTTCGCAGTCCCACGTCGGGACGATCCTGAACGGCGTGGCGTGGCCCATCGCGATAACGCTGATCTCCATCTCGGTCTGGGTGCCACCTGGGCGTCGCGACCTGCTCGAGAGCGGCAAGCTCCCGGGCTTCCTGCTGCCGGGTGCCGGCGCACTCGCGGCACTGGTGATCCTGCTGGTGGGTTCACTCCAGCATCAGGTTGTCCAGATCGCGATCGGACTCGCGGCGGCAACTCTGGTGGTGGTCGGCGTCCGTCTCGCACTCTCGGTGCGCGGGCTTCGTTCCCTGACCGAGGAGCGCCACCGTCAGGCGGTGACCGACGAGCTCACCGGGCTCGGCAACCGGCGCCAGCTCACGAGCCTGCTCGACGCGTACTTCGAGGATCAGGTCGACCCCGCGACCCCGCCCCGCTCCCTTGCCTTTCTCTTCATCGATCTCGACCATTTCAAGGAGATCAACAACTCCTTCGGGCACTCCGCGGGAGATGAATTGCTCCGGCAGCTCGGGCCGCGGCTCACGAGCTCACTGCGCGACACCGATGTTCTGGTGCGGATCGGTGGCGACGAGCTCGGAGCCGTACTGGTCGACAGCGATCCTTCCTACGCAGCCGGACTCGCGCAGCGCGTCACGGCGCTCCTCGAGCAACCCTTCGTCCTCAACGGCGTGAGCGTCCGGATCAGCGCGAGCATCGGTATCGCCTCGGCGCCGGCGGATGCCGGCGACAGTGTCGGCCTGATGCGCTGCGCGGATGTCGCGATGTACCGAGCCAAGCTGACCCATCAGCCTTTTGAGGTGTACACCGCATCGATTGATGACGGCGGCAACCGGCTGGCACTTGTCGAGGAGTTGCGCGCCGCTGTCGAGGGTGAGCGGCTCGTCTTGCACTACCAGCCGCAGGTGGACCTCCGCAATGGCGAGGTCGTCGCCGCGGAAGCGCTGGTGCGCTGGCCACATGAGCGCCTTGGTCTGATCCCGCCTTTGGAGTTCCTGCCACTGGCCGAGGAAGCGGGCCTCATGGGGCCGCTGACTCGTCTCGTGCTCGATCACGCGATCGCGCAGTGCGCCGTGTGGCGCGCTGCAGGCAGCCGCGTCGCAATGTCGGTGAACGTGTCGTCCTCGAACCTCCTCGATCCGGGCTTCATCGAGGTCGTCAAGGCGACACTCCGCCGCCATCGCGTGCCGGCCGCCGCACTGATCCTCGAAATGACCGAGACAACCATCATTCGCGACTTCGCGGCATGTCAAAGCGTCATCGAAGCATTGCGGAGCCTCGGCATGGGCGTGTCGATCGATGACTTCGGCTCCGGATTCACGTCGCTCGCGTATCTGGGCAGCCTGCCCATCACGGAGCTCAAGCTCGACCGGACGTTCATCGGCGGGCTCAGTGCGAACGGACGCGAGCAGGATCTCAAGCTCGTCAGAGCCACGATCGAACTCGGTCATGCACTCGGCCTCACGGTCGTCGCCGAGGGAATCGAGACACTGGCAACCCTGGAGTTGCTGGCGCTGCTCGGCTGTGACCGCGCGCAGGGATACTTCACCGGTCGACCGGTTCCCGCGCTGGATTTCGAGTTGGGCGCGACGGTCCCGACGCTCAGCGTTGCCGAGCCGGACCCGCCGGCACCTTTCCCGAACTACCTCCGCACCGCCGTCTGACGCAGGGCCGCCGTGCACGGCGCCCTGCCTGTGCACCGCGACCAGAGTGACTCGTGCGCGATGTACAGACGACAGGTCGTGGATCTGTGCGTCGCGGCCGAAGAACGGTGCGTCCGGCTCTGACAGAGTTCCGTGGCAAGGCGCATGTCGTTGTACATGCCCATGTATCCGCAGAGTTAGAGGTGAGGTGTCCCATATGTTGTCGGCCCTGAACGAGGCTCCAAGCTGGCTGAACTCCGGCGACACGGCGTGGCAACTCACGTCGGCGACGCTGGTCGGGATCATGAGCATCCCCGGCCTGGCGATCCTGTACGCAGGGTTGATGAAGCGGAAATTCGCCGTCAACTCGGCGTTGATGGTGATTTACGCGTTCGCGATGACGCTGGTGATCTGGATGTTCTTCGCGTACGACATGTCGTTCGGCAGCCCGCTGCATATCGGCGGAGCAGCGACAACCTTTGTCGGCATACCGCATCCCGTCGCCGGAGCAGGCGACCTCGAATCGCAAGCAAGCATCCCGTTGCTCACCGGGCTGATTCCGGCGCTGCGCTTCCCGATGTCATCGCTCGTGTACTTCCAGTTCGTCTTCGCGACGATCACGGTGATCATCCTCGGTGGTGCGCTGCTCGGACGCATCAGTTTCAAGGCGTGGGCGCTGTTCGTCCCGCTCTGGATCACGCTGGTGTACTCGGTCGGAGCCTTCAGCCTCTGGGGCGGCGGATGGCTCGGCTCGCTCGGCGCAGTCGACTACAGCGGTGGCTACGTCATCCATGTGGCGGCGGCAGTGTCTGCGTTCGTGGCGGCGGCGGTCATCGGTCCACGTGTGATGAAGGACCGCATGAACAACACGCCGAGCAACATCATGATGGCGGTTGCCGGCGGTGGACTCCTCTGGCTCGGCTGGAGCGGGTTCAACGGTGGTGACCCGTACTTCGCGAATGCCGACGCATCCGCGGCCGTGTTGAACACGCACCTCTGCACCGCAACCGCATTGCTGGTCTGGATGTTCATGGACATCGCGTTCCTCAAGAAGCCGACCATCATCGGGATGATCAGCGGCATGATCGCGGGACTGGTCGCCATCACCCCTGGAGCCGGTTACATCAACGCTTACGCGGCGTTCGGCATCGGCATCGGCGCAGGCATCCTGCCGTGGCTGTCCATGAACGTGCTCGGCAAGACCCGGATGTTCACAGGGCGGGTGGACGACACACTCGGTGTCTTCCACACGCATGGTGTGGCCGGTGCGTTCGGCGAACTCATGACCGGTGTGTTCGCGTCACCGAACATGATCGTGTACGTGGGCACGGCAGGGACCGCGTCCGTCGCGGTGACCGGTCTTGTCTATGGCAACGCCAAGCAGTTGGCGCTCCAGGCCCTCGCACTCGGGTTCATCATCGTGTACGACGCGGTCGCAACCTTCATCGTGATCAAGCTCGTCGGTCTCATCGTTCCGCTGCGGATGACCGACCAGCAGATCGAGATCGGCGACCTGTTGCTGCACGGCGAGGTGGCGATCGACATGGACCCACCCGAACCGGTCATGGCACTCAACGGACACGTGAGCCCGACGCCGGTGGAGTCCGGCGCGCCGGCCTGACGCGCTCCGTCAGTCAGTAGTAGTCAATCCCGGAGACCGTCCAGCACCTGCAGGGCGGTCTCCGGGTTGACGAATGTCGCAGTCCCGACCTGGACGGCGACGGCACCGACAATCAGGAAGTCTCGTGCCGATGCGGCATCCACGATGCCACCCACGCCGATGACGGGAATGCGGACGGCGTCGCACACCGCGGCAACAGCCGCGAGCGCGAGCGGCTGAATGGCGGGTCCGCTGAGACCCCCGGTCCCGAGTGGCAACACGAACCGGCCGCTCGCACGGTGGATCTTCGTGCCGATATAGGTGTTCACCGCCGACACCGCGTCGGCGCCCGCATCCTCAACCGCGCGCGCGACTGCGGCGATGTCGGTGACGTTCGGACTGAGCTTCACGATGAGGCATCGCTGTGTCACCGCGCGAACCGCGGCGACGAGGCGTGCGGCCGCATCAGGGTCGCGACCGAAGTCCAATCCCTGCGCGATGTTGGGGCACGAGATGTTGAGCTCGATACCGGCCACCTCGGCGACGGGTTCCAACACCGTGGTGCAGTGCACGTAGTCTGCAACGGATCCACCGGCGACGTTGACGATGACCGGGACCTTCCAGCCCGTCCAACGCGGGGCGTAGTCGGTGGCGACGGCGTCGACACCGGGGTTCTGCAGACCGATGCTGTTGAGCATCCCACCCCCCGTTTCCGCAACACGCGGCGGCGGGTTGCCTTCACGCGGAAGCACCGTCGTGCCCTTCGTGTAGAGCGCACCGAGACGATCGATGTCGATCAGTTGCGCAAGTTCAAATCCGTAGCCTGCGGTCCCGCTCGCGAGGCCAACACGGTTCGGCAATGTGAGCCCGCGTCCCAGATCGACGCTGCCGTTGCGATGATCACTCATGCGACGTCCGCACCCGGAAGAGCGAGCACCGCTTCCCAGTCCACGTCGCGCATCGGCATCACGGGTCCGTCCGTGCAGCAGAGCCGCCACACCGCGCTTCCGTCCGCCCCATGTACCGGCAACGCGCAGCCCAGACATGTTCCGAAGCCGCACCCCATCGGCGCTTCCAGGGAAGCCTCGAGAGTCGGCGGCAGCGCTGCTCCGGATTCGAGCACCGTTCGCATCACGGCACCCAGCATCGGATTCGGGCCGCATGCGTAGACGGCGGACGGCTTGGTGGCCAGTGCCTGCTGGAGCAGGTCGGTGACCGGCCCGTGGTGTCCCCGAGTGCCGTCATCGGTGGCCTCAGCGACGACCGGAACCGCGGGTCGCGCGAAACGCTCTGCGGGATAGAGGCGCGCCGCGGTGCGCGCTCCGTTCAAGACAAGAATGTCGTCAACGCCACGACGCCGGAGCTCGCTGATCAGCAGCGGAAACGGTGCACACCCGAGACCACCGGAGACGCACACGACCGACCCGCTGTCGACGATGCTGAAGCCGTGCCCGAGTGGTCCGAGCGTGTCGAGCTGATCCCCGGGTTGCAGCTCGGAGAGCAGCCGCGTTCCCGTACCGACCGCCTCGAAGATAAACCCACAGGTGTCGTCCTGGACCCATGCGACGCTGAACGGACGCCGGAGCAGCGGTGTCGTGCCATTCCCACAGCGCAGCTGCGCAAAGGTGCCGGGCATGGCTGTCGCGGAAAGATGGGGCAGCCGCACGACCAGTTCGAGCAATCCACCCCCGAGCCGTTCCACGACCAGCACCTCACCGGTCTCGAGCGCCGCCCTGCTCAGATCCGCGGTCACGACACCGCCTGTACGACGCCGTCGCGGTACTCGCGGACGGTCGCGACCCGGACGCTCTTTCCGGATGCGTGACGGCCGATTGCATCCACCAACGCGGAGGCGGTGTCGAGCGAGGTGCAGCACGGAATCCGCCGCTGCTCGGCGGCGAGCCTGATTCGATACCCGTCCTTGACGGTGCGGCCAACTGCTGCGGCGGCACCGCCGTCGGCGCGGAAGTCGAGTTCGTCGGTGCCGAAGTTCGAGACCGTGTTGATGACGATCGACACCCGGCCCTCCTCGATCACGTCGATGACGTTGGGCCGGCCGTGCCCGATCTTGCCGACCGACACGGCCGATATCCCTGCGCTGGCAAGAGCTGTCGCAGTGCCTCCAGTGGCGTAGATCGTGAAGCCGAGCGAGCTGAGCTGGGCGATGATCGGCAGCGCCTCCGCCTTGTCCACGTCAGCCACGCTGCACAGCGCGCCGCCGCTGGTCGGCATCTCTCCGAGGGCCGCGACGAACGCCTTTTCGAGCGCCGCACCGAGGTCGGTGTCGATCCCCATGACCTCACCGGTCGACTTCATCTCCGGTCCGAGCGCCGTGTCGACGTCGATCAGCTTGACCGTCGAGAACACCGGCGCCTTGACGGCGACCAGCGGGCGCGGCGCGACGAGTCCCGTCGTCCATCCGAGCTCAGCAAGCATGGCGCCACGCATCACCCGTGTGGCCAGCTCGACCATCGGCACACCGGTCACCTTGCTGAGGAACGGCACGGTGCGCGACGCTCGTGGATTGACCTCGAGCACGTGGGGAATGCCGCGGTGCACCGCGAACTGAATGTTGCACAGACCGCGAACGTCGAGGGCGCGCGTGATGCGGATCGTCGCGTCGACGATGAGCCCGCGCACGTCATCGCCGAGGAACCGCGCCGGGTATGCCGCCATCGAGTCGCCGCTGTGGACGCCGGCGCGCTCGACGTGCTCCATGAGCCCGGGGATGACGACAGTCTCACCGTCACTGATGGCATCGACATCCACCTCGGTGCCGAACAGGTAGCGGTCGATCAGCACCGCGCCGCGTCGACGTCCGCCTTCGGCGGGCAGCGCAGCCATCGCGGCCTCGAGATATCGGGTCAGCTGGCTGCGGCTGTGCACGATCTCCATCGCGCGTCCGCCGAGCACGTATGACGGTCGCACGAGCACCGGGAAGCCGATCTCATCGGCAATTGCCAGCGCCTCATCGAGGTCCGTCGTCGCAGCACCCTGCGGCTGCGCGATGGAGAGTGAGCGCATCAGGCCCTCGAACGCGCGACGATCCTCCGCAAGGTCTATGCTCGCGATGCTGCTGCCGAGAATGTTCACACCGGCGCGATCCAGTGGCTCGGCAAGGTTGATCGCGGTCTGACCACCGAACTGCACGACGACGCCGGACGCCTGCTCCTCGCGGATGATCGCGGTGACGGCCTCCTCGTCGAGCGGCTCGAAGTACAGGCGCGTGCTGCAATCGAAGTCGGTGCTGACCGTCTCCGGGTTGCTGTTGACCATCACCGCGTCGACGCCCTGGGCGCGAAGCGCCAGCGCCGCGTGCACGCTGCAGTAATCGAACTCGATGCCCTGGCCGATGCGAATCGGGCCACTGCCGAGCACGACCACCGTGTTCGGCGCCGGCGCCGATGCGGCCTGTCCCTCGTCCTCGGTCTCGTACGTCGAGTAGTAGTACGGCGTCGCCGCCTCGAACTCCGCGGCACACGTGTCGACGCACTTGAAGACCGGATGCAATCCCGCCGCGCGCCTTTGGTCGTGGACCGCCTCGGGTGCGATGCCCGTGAGCGCCCCGATACGCGCGTCTGTCATCCCGGCACGTTTCGCGGCGCGAAGCGAGTCGTCGTCAAGCCCGTTCCATCGCAGCCGCTCCTCGCAGGCGACGATCGTGCCGAGCCGGCGCAGAAACCATGCGGAGATGCCGCTCCGGCGCGTCAACTCCTCAGGCGTCGCGCCGCCACGCAGCGCTTCGAGAATCGCAGCGGCGCGCCGGTCATTGGCGACATCGATGAGCACCGGTTCGTGAAGGACAGCGGGATCCGGTTGCGGCTGCTCGAGCGAACGCAGCGCCTTGCTGAACGCCGCTTCGAACGAGCGCTCGATCGCCATCACCTCGCCTGTCGACTTCATCTGCGTCCCGAGTCTCCTGTCGGCCTCGGGAAACTTGTCGAACGGCCAGCGGGGGATCTTGACCACGCAGTAGTCGAGTGCGGGCTCGAACGCGGCGCACGTCTTCCCTGTGACCGCATTGGGAATCTCGTCGAGCCGCCGCCCGGCTGCGATCTTTGCCGCAACCCGCGCGATCGGATATCCGGTCGCCTTGGACGCGAGCGCCGACGAGCGCGACACGCGGGGGTTGACCTCGATGACGTAGTAGTCGTGGGAGTCCGGCGCAAGCGCGAACTGCACGTTGCATCCGCCTCGGATATCGAGCGCATTGATGATCCGCAGCGCCGCACTTCGCAGTTGCTGGTGCTCGCGGTCCGTGAGCGTCTGCGCAGGCGCCACAACCATCGAATCGCCGGTGTGCACGCCCATCGGGTCGAGGTTCTCCATGTTGCAGACCGTGATGCACGTGCCCGCCGCATCGCGGATCACCTCGTACTCGATCTCGCGCCACCCTGCAACCGAGCGCTCCACGAGCACCTGGCTGATCGGCGATGCCGCAAGTCCGGTCAGCACCGTTTCCGTGTACTGCTCCTCGGTGTCACACAGACCGCCACCGGTTCCACCAAGCGTGAATGCCGGGCGCACCACGAGCGGCAGTCCCATCCGCTCACGCAGTGCCCGAGCTTCGGCAAGCGAGGCGACCGTTGCCGAGTCCGGCGTCGGCTCGCCAATTTCCATCAGCAATCCCTTGAACCGCTCGCGATCCTCGGCGGTCCTGATCGCGTGCAGCCCCGTCCCGAGCACTCGCACCGCGTGGCGTTCGAGCACCCCGGCGTCATCAAGCGCAACGGCCAGGTTCAACCCCGTCTGCCCACCGAGCGTCGCGAGCAACCCATCGGGCCGCTCCGCAATGATCACCCGCTCCAGGACCTCAACCGTCAACGGCTCCACGTATACCGCGTCCGCTGATGAGTCGTCCGTCATGATCGTCGCGGGATTGCTGTTCACCAGCACAACGCGAATCCCTTCTTCGCGCAACGCACGACACGCCTGCGTCCCTGCGTAGTCGAACTCCGCAGCCTGCCCGATGATCACCGGTCCCGAACCAATAACCAGCACGCACTTTGGTTTTTCCGCCGAGAGATCCCGCGAGCCGGCAGTACCGATCAAGGCGCCACCGGACACACCGAGCGCGCTGGTGCCTTCGACGAGTTCGCGCGCGTTTGCTAGGACGGGAAGGGGGGACACATCGACGGCGAGTTCGCGTAGCGGTTCGACCGAGCGCGATGCTGAGTGTTGCGCGAGGGCGAACCGCGGAGCGTTGTCTGAGCAAGGCGGTGTGTCCCCCCTTCCCGTCCCAGCACGCACAACCGCAGGAACTCGTCGAAGACACCAGCGCGGTCCTGAGGGCCCGGTGCCCCTTCCGGGTGGTACTGCACTGAGAACGCGGGCAGCTCTCGATGTCGCAGTCCTTCAACCGAACCGTCGTTGAGGTTGCGCTCGCTGACGTACCAACCCGAATCCTCGGGCAAGGACGCTGCGTCGACCTGAAACTCGTGGTTCTGTGAGGTGACGTAGACGGCGCCGTTTTCGGTGTCGCGGACTGGGTGGTTTCCACCGTGGTGTCCGAATCCGAGACGCGACGTCGATGCGCCCGCAGCCTGCCCGAGGATCTGATGTCCCAGGCAGATACCGAGGAGCGGCACGCGGCGGTCGAGCAGGTCGCGGCACAGCTGCACGGCGTGTGGGAGTCGCGAAGGATCGCCCGGACCATTGGAGAGAACGATCCCATCGGGCTTGTGACGAAGCACGTCCTCGATCCGCGCGTCCTGACGGACGAGGATGACCTCGGCACCGCGGCTGCACAGCGCGCGAACCTGATTCAACTTCACGCCGTAGTCGAGCACGACGACGCGAAGCCCGCGGCCCGTCTGCTCGCTGCCGGAAAGGACAACCCCGCGGTGCAAGGTCGGATCCAGCGGCTCCGTGTATGCACGGAACGGCTCATCGATAGAAACCATGCCGACCAGGTCCTCATCGCTCACAAATGGCGCCGCTTGAGCCAGCGCAACCTGTTCGGCAGGAGACATTTCGGCGCTGACCGCGATGACTCCGCGGAGGGTGCCATGGTCACGAAGGTGGCGCGTCAACGCTCGCGTGTCGACCTCGCGCAACCCGGGAATCCCGTTGCGCCGCAACTCCTCCTCGAGGGTACGCTCCCCACGCGCATGTCCGATATCGGCGGAGAGCTCGCGAACCACGAGCGCGCGGCACTGGACGCGGCTCGATTCAGCAGTGTCATCGCGGCAGCCGTAATTACCGATGAGCGGGTACGTCATCACGACGACCTGACCCGCATAGGACGGGTCGGTGATGACCTCCTGGTAGCCGCTCATGCAGGTGTTGAACACCACCTCGCCGTTGTGCGCGTGATCGAGCGGAGCGCCGAAGAGCACGCCTTCGTACGTCGCCCCGGATTCGAGTGCAAGACGCCCGCGAATATCAGACATTGGTGACACGCTCCGAGTTGACTTGCACCCGTGCCGGGTCTTGATAGATCACACGCCCGCCGGCGAGCGTGAGCAGGACTGTGCCGCGCAGCGTTGCTCCGAGCAGCGGCGTGTTGCGCGACTTCGATTGCAGCGGACTCTCGTCGACTGTCCACTCGGCGTTCGGGTCGAACAACGTGCATGTTGCCGATTCGCCGATTCGCAGGCGTGGCTCCGGAACACCTGAGTTGGGGCCGAGAATCCGATGCGGACCAACGGTGAGGCGCTCGACGAGTGTCGCCAGCCATTCCCCGCCCATCCCGCCAATAGTGATGCAGGTTGCGAGCGCGGTTTCAAGGCCGACCATGCCCGGCGCGGCGTCGTCGTACGCCAGCAACTTCTCGGCGGCCCGGTGTGGCGCGTGGTCGGTAGCCACAGCTTCGATGACTCCTTCGCGCAGCGCTTGGATGAGCGCATTCCGGTCCGCCTCGGCACGCAACGGGGGATTGACTTTGCGCAACGACTGTGGAACTGGTTCCTCCGCCATCGGCAGCCACATCGAGAGGTGATGCGGCGTGACCTCCGCGCTCACGGCGAGGCCTTGGTGACGCGCGCGCCGGAGTGAGGCCACGGATCCTTCCGACGACAGATGCTGCAGGTGCAGATGTCCGGTGCGCGCATGCGAGAGCGCGCGGATCGCGAGATTCACCGCGCGCGTCTCGGTTTCCGCGGGACGGATGGGACTGCGGGTCACCGAGCCCTGGGTCGCGTTTGCCTGCGCGATCATTTCCTCGTCCTCGGGGTGCACGAACACCGCTCGGGCGAGATGTGCCGTCTCGGCGAGCGCGATTGCAAGTTGCCGGGGCGACACGGCGTTACGTCCGTCATCGCCGAGTGCGATCGCGCCCGCTTCGAGACACTTGCGTATGTCGACCAGTTCGCGGCCGTCGAGTCCGTGGGTGAGGGCCGCGACCTGCAGGATCGACACCGGGAGATTGCTGGCGGCAAGCCGCGCTTCAGCCACCCGCTCCGGGGTGTCGATCGGTGGCGCGGTGTTCGCCATCGCAACCACGCACGTGAATCCGCCGGCCGCCGCAGCGCGCGCTCCGCTCTCCAACGTCTCCGCCTCGTCGTCGCCGGGCTGGCGCAGGTGCGCGTGGAGGTCGATGAACCCGGGACAGAGCACGCACGGGTCGGCGCCGTCAGCGGGCGTCAGATCGACGACTGGCACGCCTGCCGCGTCGATGTGGTGATAGATCGCAAGGATCTTGCCGCCGTCCAGCCACACGTCCTGTCCCGGAGCGTCCAACCGGCCGAGCGGGTCGATCACGCGGACGCCGCGAAGGATCGCGTTCATGGTTGTGCACTCCGGCGCAGCCACGCGCCGTCCACCCCGTCCACCTCGCGCATGCGCACACAGACGCGATCGCCGCTTGCGGTTGGGACATTCTTGCCGACGTACGTGGCTCGCAGCGGCAGCTCACGATGCCCGCGGTCGATGAGCGCGAGCACCTCGACGACGGCAGGCCTGCCGCAGTCGACCAGCGCGTCGAGCGCTGCTCGAATGGTCCTGCCGGTGAAGAGCACGTCGTCGACGACGATCACCACCGACCCGTCGATACGGGGCGCGGGGCCGCCATCGACGTCGTACAGCGCCGGATGCGGGAGGGCCGGGCGCGGACGGTCATCGCGGTGCGCGCTCGGGTCGAGTGTGGCGACCGGCGGCGGCGCGTGGCCCAGGCTCGCGAGTTGATGCGCGACAGCGCGGGCCAGCGGGACTCCCCGCGTCGGGATCCCGACCAGCACGACGCCGGAAAGCTGCGGATGGCGCTCGGCGATCTCGTGCGCAAGGCGGACGGTGATGCGCTGTATCGCACTCGCATCGAGCAGGTGCGGATTGTCGTCGAGCGGCTCGGCAAGGCCTGTCATTCCGGCGTCCTCATCCGAGCAGCATCTCGAGGAGCGCCATTCGGATGGCGACGCCATTCGCGGCTTGTCGGAAGTACGCGGCGCGCGGGTCGGCGTCCACTTCGGGTGCGATTTCGTCGACCCGGGGCAGCGGGTGCATCACGATCGCTTTGGCGGGGAGCTGGCGCATGATCGCGCCGTCAATGCGGATCGCGGTCCTCGCCTGCTCGTACTCGAGCGGGTCCGTGAAGCGCTCCTTCTGCACCCGCGTCTGGTACACGACATCGACGTCATCGAGCACATCGGTGAGTTGATCGGCAAGCGTGCACGGGACACCGCGAGCCTCGAGCCGGGCGAGGATGTCGCCGCCCACCTGGATCACCGGCGGTGCCACGAAGGTGAGGCGTACATCCGGGTAGAGCGCGAGCAGCAGCGCGAGGGATCGAGCCGTGCGGCCGAAACGGAGGTCGCCGCAGAAGGCGACGCGCACGCCGTCGATGTGGCCGAGCTCGCGCTCGATCGTGTACAGGTCGAGCAACGCCTGGGTGGGATGCTCGCCCGGCCCGTCGCCGGCGTTGACCACCGGCACAGATGCCACGCTCGCCGCACGAGCGGCGGCGCCGGCCTCGTCATGGCGCAGCACGATGAGATCCGCGTAGGTCGAGACCATGCGGACCGTGTCCTCGAGCGTCTCGCCTTTGATGGCGCTGGAGAAAGTTCGCGCAGCCTCGGTCCCGATCACGGAGCCGCCGAGCCGGAGCATCGCCGATTCGAAGCTCAGACGTGTCCGGGTGCTGGGCTCGTAGAAGAGGGTCGCCATCACCCGATGCGCGAGCCGGTCGTCGCGTACATCGGCAAGCGCGGCGGCGCGGAGGAACAGGTGGTCAAGCAGCATGCGATCGAACTGCTCGGCGCTGATGACGTGGCCGAGCATCCGGTTTCGCGCAGTCGTTGCCGTCATGACGCCTGGCCTCCGGCCCGGGCGGGTTCGGGCAAGGGCGGCCGCGCAGCAGCGCCGCGATCCCTTGCCGGCCTCTCCGGACCTGCTTGAAGTGGATGCGTTTCGCGGACTCTACCTTAGAGTGTCGTTATGGCACTCGGTGACGTTGGGAAGCTGCTCCTGATCGTCGGTGCGGTCATCCTGGTGATCGGTGGCGTGCTTATCGTGCTCACGCGAATCGGCGTCACCCAGCTGCCCGGGAGCATCTCGGTGAGCAACGGGAGCTTCTCGTTCTTCTTCCCGGTAGCGTTCTGCATCGTGATCAGCGTTGTCCTGACCGTCGTGATCAATCTGATCGTCCGCCTCCGCCAGTAGGGGCGGCGGTGGCTCCCGAACTGACGATCACGCCCGACGGGGCCTTCTCACTCGCGGCTGCGGCGAGCTTCGGCTTTGGTCCCAACACGGGCCGGCCACAGCCCGACGGCGAGAGGATGTCCCTCGCATTCGCCGCCGACGACCTCGTCCATCACGCCGCGGCCTTCCTCACCCAGGATGGCGACGGCGTCGTTCATTGCCAGGTCTTTGGTGAGGCAGATGCGGAGCAGGTGGTGCATCAGGTGCGCCGCGTGCTTTCCCTGGATCAGTCCGGGACGGCGTGGGCCGAGGTCGGTGAGCGCGACCCGGTGATCGGCAGGCTGCAGCACGAGTTTCCAGGGCTTCGTCCGGTGCTGTTCCACTCGCCGTACGAAGCCGCTGCCTGGTCAATTCTCAGCCAGCGACGGCACCGGACCCAGGCCACAGCCATGCGCCGCCGTCTTTCGCAGACGTACGGGCGGACGTTCACGCTGCCGAGCGGCGACGTCGAGGCCTTCCCGACCCCTGCGGAGTTGCTCGCGGTCGACTCGTTCCCGGGCCTGGAGCCGCAACGCATCGACCGTCTGCACGGGATCGCCCGAGCGGCGCTGGAAGGCCTGCTCGAACCCGGCCGTCTGCTGGCCATGGCACCGGAGGCTGCGATGGCCACTCTGGTGGAGCTCCCCGGGATCGGCCCGATGTACGGCACGCTAATCCTGCTGCGCTCCACCGGAGCGACCGACATCCTGACGTTCGGGGAGCCTCGGCTCCCGTCCTTTGTCCGTCACTACTACGGGCTCGAGCACACGGCGATGGCTGCGGAACTCGCGACGATCGCAGAGTCCTGGCGCCCGTTCCGAACCTGGGCAGCGGTCCTGCTGCGCGTGGCGGGCGACCGCGATGGGATCGCCTGGGAGCCTCAGCCCGGCGGCGGGAGGTAAAGACCGCCGACGATCTGCCCGTCGCGGATGTCGAAGGCCCAGGTTCCAGCCTTGCCCCACTGGGGTCCGCCGATCATCGGCACATGAGCGCCGGCGAGGCTGAGCACGATCGACCCGACGATGTCCCCGTGCGTGCACAGGACCGAGCCCGGGACCGCCGCCAGCTCGGACATCGCCCATCCCGGGTCATAGCCCTCGGCCAGGCGATCATCGGGTTCGACGGCAATCCCCAGGGCGTCGGCAAGCGGAACCACCGTCTCCATGCACCGGAGGTATGGGCTCGACTTGATCTTGCGGGTATTGGCACGGAGCACGCCCACGAGCGCCGATGCCTGCAGGCGCCCCGGCGGACTCAGCGGCCTCTCGCGATCGGGGGCGGTCCAGCGCTCGCGCGACCCCGCCTTGGCGTGGCGCACGAGGTAGCTCGTGAAATCAGCGCCAGGCACCGGCCCACCGCTCCTCGACGCGCTTCCATGCTTCCGGCCAGCCCAGGCGCGCGCGTTCGGCAGCATCCCGCTGGAGCGCGACGAGCTCACCCGCGGCGAACAGCGCCGTCTCATGCACTCGAGGTGCCGCGGACCGCTCCCGCAGCCATGCCTCGGCCACCACGGCATCGTGCAGTTCTCCAAGGACTTCCTGGAGCCCGGCGACCTCCCGCGCAAACTTCGCGGCGTTCCTTCCGGTCGCCGCGGCGGCGGCCTCAGCCGCGTACCTGCATCGCTTTGCCCGGATCCGCAGGTCGTGGAGTTGCTCGTCCGGCACCTCGCCGCGAGCCCCGAGCGCCCCCGACTTGAGCGACCGCCAGGGCTTTCGAACGAGACCTGGCAGGACATCCCGCGCCGGCTCGGACGCCATCTCGGTCAACACCGGAGCTCGGGTCGCGGCAACGAGGTGATCGATCACGTCGATGTAGTGGTCGGTGTCGATCGCAAGCAGGAGATGGCGGCGGGCTGCGCGCACCTGCGCGACCAGTGGGGCGACGATCGCCGAAGCCGCTTTGCGATCGGGCGCGGGCAGCGTGGTTGCGGCAGTCCGCAGCCGGTCGCGGAGCACTTCGGCGTCCCGTACCCGTCCCAACTCGCCACCGAGCCAGCGCAGATCGTCACGCAGCGCTTCCGCCCAGGCCTCGTCGAGCAATGGCCGGAAGGTGCGCAGGTCGCTGCGCAGGCGGCGAGTGGCGACCCGAGCCTGGTGGACGTCCTCGGCGTCGATGCCTAGCCGGACTCCGGGATCGTGTCGAAGCAGGCGGACGACCGACGAGCTCAACGCCCGTCGCACGACATCCCCCGCAGTAGCGGCGCCGCCAAGGGTGACCGAGCCGATCTCCGGCGGGGGCGTCCCCCCGAGACCGAGCGCTCGGGCAACGAGCGCACGCGGACGCGCGTGTTGCGCCCCGGCGGCCTCGAATCGCGTCGCGATGTGGTCGAGCAGCGCGCCGCTCTCGCTGAAGATGGCGATCTCGCGAAAGCGCTGCGTGATGCGCGGCCCCGAGAAGACGGAGACGGTGTCGTCGACGAGGCGCGCGAGGACCACGCCGCCGGCATCGAGCAACGATGTCTGCTCGGTCGCGGTCACAAGACGGGCCACGAGCTCGACGGGCTCGTGGCGGGCGTAGACACGGACGAGGTCGAGCGCGTGATCGGGAGGACGCTCCGCGCCGCCATCGAAATGGAGTTCGGCGCCGTCCGGCGCGGCCATCCCCTCGCTCGTTCCCGGCAGGCGGAGGATCCACCCGGAGTCCGCCGAGTACTCGAGCGCAACGCCCCAGCGGGCGAGGCGCAGATCGGCGGTGTCCCAGTGCGTGGTCCGGTGCTTGCGAACGGGCTCGGCGATCGCGGCGCTGTAGCTCCCGATGTCGTCAAGCGACACCGGCGAAAAGGTGATCGGGATCTCGAGGCGAAGTCCGCGCTCGGACTCGTGCTGACCGGGCTCGGTCACCTCCCGGCGCGCTCGACCGCGAGCTTGTGCAGCTCCTCCTGGGCGTCGAGCCCGCGGATCGTGGGCACCTTGCGCCAGCTTCCGTCGGCCTGCAGCTCGGACGCAAGCACGTCATCCGCGAGCAGCACATCGACGATTTCGCCGAGCCGTACCTGCAGGCGGGGATCGATCACCGGCACCACCGTCTCGATCCGCCCGTCGAGGTTGCGTCCCATCAGATCCGCCGATCCGATGTACCACCGGTCCTCACCGAAGTGATAGATGCGCGAGTGCTCGAGGTAGCGGCCGACGAGTGAGCGCACCCAGATGTTCTCGGACATGCCCGCGATCCCGGGACGCACGCCGCACGAGCTGCGCACGATGAGGTCGATGCGCGCACCGGCGCACGAGGCCGCGTAGAGCGCCTCGATGACCTCGGGATCGATCAGGTGATTGCACTTGATGATGATCCGGCCATCGCTGTTGGTCTGCGTGCGGATCAATTCCACGATCCCGCTGCGGAGCGTGACGGGGGCAACGAGCAGCCGCCGGTACTGACGCTGGCGGCTGTAGCCGGTGAGGTAGTTGAAGAGATCGGTGAGGTCTTCACCAAGTTCCGAATCCGACGAGAGGAGTCCGATGTCCTCGTAGAGACGCGCCGTCTTGGAGTTGTAGTTGCCCGTGCCCATGTGGCAGTAGCGGCGGATCCCGCTCCCGGTGCGGCGCACGACGAGGGTCGCCTTGGCATGCGTCTTGAGGCCGACGACGCCGTACACCACGTGGACGCCGGCCTTCTCGAGCTCCGCGGCCCAGGTGATATTCGCCTCCTCGTCGAAGCGCGCCGTCAATTCGACGAGCGCCACCACCTGCTTGCCCGATTCGGCTGCGCGGATCAGCGAGCGGACGATCGGGCTGTCCGGGCCGGAGGTCCGGTACAGCGTTTGCTTGATGGCCAGCACGTCGGGATCGCTGACCGCCTGGTCGACGAACGCCTCGACGCTGCTCGCGAAGGACTCGTACGGGTGCTGCACGAGGATGTCGCCCTCGTCGATCACCCGGAAGATGTCCACCTCGCCGTCGTCTCCTGACGGCTTGGCAAGTGCCGGCGGGATCACCGGCGCTGGAAGGCGCTCCTTGAGATCGGGGCGGCTCAGCTCGTAGAGGCCCCAGAGGCCACTGAGGTCGAGCGGGCCGGCGACTGTATAAACGTCCTCGCCAGAGAGCTCGAGCTCGCGCATCAAGAGCTCTTTGACCTCCTCGGTCATGCTGTCGTCGATCTCCAGACGCACAACCTGCGGCGAGCGCCGCCGCCGCCGTAGGTATTCCTGCACTGCCGTTCGCAGGTCCTCGGCTTCCTCTTCCTCGAGAGCCGGGTCCGCGTTGCGCGTGACCCGGAATGGGTACTGCCCAACCACCCGCATGCCCGGGAACAGCCGGTCGAGGTGGGCCGCGATCACCTGCTCCACGGGGACGAAGCGCTCGCCGTCCGGCATCACGACAAATCGCGGCAGGAGCGGCGGAACCTTGACCCGGGCGATCCGCTGCTCACTGCCACGCGGTGCGCCGACGACCACTGCCAGGTTCAGCGAGAGATCGCTGATGTATGGGAAGGGGTGCGCCGGGTCAACCGCCAGCGGGGTGAGCACCGGGAAGATGCGCTCCTCGAACACGCCGTCGACGTGCTGGCGATCCCCGCGGTCGAGCGATCCGTAGTTGGAGAACCGAAGGCCAACTTCACCGAGACCCTCGACGATGGCCTGGAACGCGCGCATCTGACGCGCCGTGAGGTCGATCGCGCGACGCTGGATCTCGGAGAGCTGCTCCTCCACCGTCATGCCGTCCGGGCTCAGCGCGGCGACGCCTGCTCTGCGCTGCTCGATCAGGCCGCCGACGCGGACCTGGAAGAACTCGTCGAGGTTGCTGCTCGAGATGGCGAGGAACTTCGCTCGCTCGAGGAGCACGCGGGACGCATCCTCGGCGAGCTCCAGGACACGTGTGTCGAAATCGAGCCAGCTGAGGTGGCGGTTGATGTATCGATGCCGGTCGCCGAGGGGTGCCGCGTGCTCCCGGCTCGTGGCCGGGTGGCGAGGCGGTGCGTCTTCGGGCACCTCGGCGGGCTCCGAGATCGCCATCAGCCGAGCTCCTCGATGGCGCCGGAATCGAGAAAGACGAGATCCTCGGCGATGTTGGTCACCCGATCGGCAATGCGCTCGAGGTGGTGCGCGATGAACACGAGGTTGGTGGCCCTGAAGACCGTCGTGTTGTCCTCGGTCATCATCTGGATGAGATCGTCGAAGAGCCGGTGATAGATACGGTCCACGCGGTCGTCCCCCGCCGCGATGCGCCGAGCCTGAATGACATCGCGCGAGACCATCGCCGCCAGAATCCCGCGAACCTGGTCGCTGCAGTACGCGGCCATCTTCGGGACGTCGACATACGTCTCCAGCGCCGGAAGATCGGCGAGGTTGCGGGCGAGCTTCGCGATGCTGACGCAGTGGTCGCCCATGCGCTCCAGCTCGGACGACATGTTGAGCAGCCCGATGATCTCGCGCAGCTCGCGCGCCTCCGGGCTCTGGCGGACGATGAGCGAGAACGACAGCTCGCGCAGCTCGCGCTGGCGGTCGTTCACCAGAGCGTCGTCTGCGATGACGCGCGCGCAGAGGCTCACGTCGCGTTCGGCGAGGCCGCTCGTCGCCTGCGTGATGGCGGCGTCGACGAGCTCGCCCATGTCGGCGACGATGCGTCGCAGATGGGTCAGCTCGTCGCTGAGGGACGGGTGGCTGGGGTGCAGCAATGGCTCGCTCATCTTCAGAGGACTCTAGTGTCCCCCGAGGCCACCATCACATGCGCCCCGCACCATAGCGATTTCACAATCGCTTTGCGCCCACGCGTCATTGCATACTCGAAGTCGTGCAGCCCATTGCATCGGCGCCCTGGAACCGGGGAGACGCGGTAGACGGATTGCGACGGCAGGTGGCCACGATCGAGGCGCTGATGTTCGCCTGCGACGCGCCACCCATCCTGATCACCCTCGTCGAGGACCTCTACCAGTCAATCGACCGTTTAGAGCTTCCGCGGTCTTCGCTCGTTCACCAGCAGTCTCTGCTGGACGCAGGCTGAGCGTCCGCCCCAGGCGGGTCCGGAACCGGCGGGACAGGTCCTCCGGCTCCCAGGTATAGGGAAGACCGGTCGAGACGACAACCCGGTTGCGGCGCTCGTCGAACCGGAAGCTCGGCGGGCCTCCTCCGTTGACACGCCGCTCGAGTTCGTCCGCGAGTTCAAGGATCACGGCGAGCCGGTCGATGCGCTTGATGTCGTCCCGCGTGCAGAGCCGCGCGTATCTCGGCAGGTTGCTGCGCGCCTTGCCGAGCCGGGCAAGCGTTGTTGCGATGAGCGCAACCTCGCGATGCGTGAAGCCCTGAAGGTCGGCCGAGGCGGTGACGCCGGCGGCGTGGCTCCAGCGGTCGTAGTAGTTGATGCTCTGGCCGACGTCGAGCAACGTCGTGGCGTGGTCGAGCACCTCGCGCATCTCGGCAGGCATGGTGGGATCGGAGACGCCGAGGATCGCGCGGGTCATCTCGATGCGCCGATTGGCCCTGCGCGGGTCCCAGGTGGAGAACCGCGAGGCGAGCGCGGTCACCGAGCCACGCCGGACGGCGTGCACTTCGGGCAGTGGGAGATTCAGCTCCGCGAGGGCGATACCTTCGCGGAGTCCGTGCCCGGAGACCATCAGGCTCTTCGCGCCGAGAGCGTCCATGGCCGCCATCACCACGAGCGCACCGCCGACGATCGAGTCCGCGCGGTCTGTGGAGAGACCCGGCACCGTCCGCAATGAGGCGCGGTTCCTCGTGCTGAGTCGCGACGTGACGTCGCGAACTTCGCGCCGCTGCAGGACATATCCGTCCACACGAGCGATGGGATGGACCACCGAGCGCATGTGAATCTTGGCGAGGTTCCGCACAGTGCCCCCGGTGCCGACCATGCCGCCGTCCTCGGGTAGGGGCGGGACGCCGGCGTCGTGCAGCGTCTGAATCACGTGGTTGCGCAGGTCGGCAATCTCCGAAGCGCGCGGGGGATCGCTGCCAAGGAATTGGTCGGTCGTGACCAGGGCACCCAGTTCGAATGTCCACCAGCGAAGGGCTCGGCGGCGCTCGAAATATGCGAGCTCAAAGCTCCCGCCGCCGACGTCGACGAGGTAGCCCGTGTCGATCGGGAGCCCGTGAACCGCGCCCAGAAACGCGTATCGCGCCTCCTCCTCGCCGTCGATGACCTTGATCGCCAGTCCGGTGTCGGCCTCGAGCCTTGCCAGCACGCTGTCGCGGTTGGTGGCGGTGCGCATCGCCGCGGTCGCCACGGCAACCGTGCGTTGCGCACCCGCCGCCGCTGCAACGGCTCTGAAATCGCGCACCGCGGCGACAGCCTCGGTGACGGCGCTTGCCTCGATCCGGCCTCGCGAGTCGATTCGACGCGCGAGCTGGAGGGACGTCCGAGCGTCGGCGATGATGTCGAGTTGACCGGAATCATCGAGCCGCAGCACTGCGATTCGGGCCGAGTTGGACCCGATGTCGATGACGGCGAGCGGCGATTCTACGGCGACCATCTCCCTGGTCCGGACTCGGGCGGGAGCGGCAAGTATAGGCAGGGGTTACTCCTCGGCCGTCACTGCCGGCCGGCGACCGCGACGTCCGATATCGCCGGTTCGCGCTGGCCCTGAATGCGATCGAGCCTGTATCCGACGCCGTAGACCGTCGTAATCCGGAATGGCAGGGCCTCGAACGGTTCGAATTTTTCTCGGAGCCAGCGCACGTGCACGTCCACCGTCTTGCGCTCTCCGAAGAACTTGGGTCCCCACACGCGCCTGATCAACTGTTCGCGAGAGTGCACCCGGCCCGGGTTGGCGAGCAGGAAGGAGAGCAGATCGAACTCTTTCGGGGAGAGACGCAGCGCCTCGTCGCCGATGCGCACGGATCGCGCCCCGCGGTCGAAGCGAAAGTCGCCGAACTCCTCGACCTCGATGACGCCTCGTTCCTCGACCGGTGGTTGCGCCCGGCGAAGCAGCGCCATGACGCGGGCGGTGAGCTCGGCGAGCGAGAACGGCTTGGTCATGTAGTCGTCCGCGCCGACGCGAAGGCCGACGATTTTGTCCAGCTCGCTGTCGCGCGCACTCAACACAAGCACGGGCGTCGTCGTCTCCTGGCGGAGGATGCGACAGACCTCGAGGCCGCCGAGCTCGGGCAGCATCAGATCGAGGATGATGAGGTCGGGGCGAAGATCGCGCGCCTTCTCGAGCGCCTCGATGCCGTTCGCCGCCTGGCTGACCTGGTATCCCTCGCGAACGAGGTTGAAGCGGAGGGTCTCTCGGATGACCTCCTCGTCCTCGACCACCAGGATGTGCTTGGCTCCCACGATATCGCTTGAGCCTAGCCACCTCCCTCTTATGGAGGGGTTAAGAAAGGGTCAAAAGACGGGCGTTTCGCGGTACGTGCCGAACACGGTGCGCAACGCTTCGACGATTTCGCCCTCGGTTGCGCGGGCGCGCACGCAGTCGATGATCGCCGGCATCAGGTTGTCGGTGCCGCGAGCAACCTCCTGGAGCGCGTCGAGGCGCGTGGCGACACTCGTGTTGTCGCGCCGCTCGCGCAGCTGCTTGAGACGCGCAGCCTGTTCGACCTCGACATCGGCGTCGATCACCAATGTCGGCGGTTGCACCAAGTCGACGCTCTGCTCGAACACGTTGACGCCAACAATGACTCTTTCTCCGGTCTCGAGCTGGCTCTGATAGCGGAACGCCGCGTCCGCAATCTCGCGCTGCGGGAACCCCTCGGCCACGGCGTCGAGCATGCCACCCCGCTCGGCGATCGCGGCGAAGTAATCCTCGGCAGCCTGTTCCATGCGGTCGGTGAGATCCTCGATGAACCACGAGCCGGCAAGCGGGTCGACCACCGAGGGCACGCCCGTCTCGTAGGCGAGGATCTGCTGTGTACGCAGCGCGATCTGCGCGGCTTTCTCGGTGGGGAGCGCGAGCACCTCGTCCATCGAGTTGGTGTGCAGCGAGTTGGTCCCGCCGAGGACTGCGGCCAGCGCTTCGAACGCGGTCCGTGCGACGTTGTTCTCGATCTGCTGCGCAGTGAGCGAGCAGCCGGCGGTCTGCGTGTGGAAGCGAAGCTTGAGCGAGCGATCGTCTTTCGCGCCGTAGTGCTCACGCATGTGACGCGCCCAGATGCGGCGGGCCGCGCGGTACTTCGCGATCTCCTCGAAGAAGTCGATGTGCGCATTGAAGAAGAACGAAAGTCGCGGGGCGAACTCGTCCACGTCAAGACCGCGTTCGATACCGGCCTCGACGTATGCGAATCCGTCGGCGAGGGTGAATGCAAGCTCCTGCGCGGCGGTGCTCCCGGCCTCGCGGATGTGATAGCCGCTGATGGAGATCGGATTCCAGTTCGGGACGTTGCGAGTGCAGAACTCGACGACATCCGTGACCAGTCGCATCGACTGCCGGATCGGGAAGATGAACTCCTTCTGGGCGATGTACTCCTTGAGGATGTCGTTCTGCAGGGTGCCGCCGAGCTTCGTATAGGGAATGCGCTGCTCATCCGCCGCCGCGAGATACATCGCGAAGAGAATTGGCGCGGGCGAGTTGATGGTCATGGACGTCGTCACCGCCCCGATGTCGATACCGCTGAACAGCGTGAGCATGTCCTCCACGGAGTCGACGGCGACCCCGCAGCGGCCCACCTCGCCGAGCGAGTGCGGCGAATCCGAGTCGTGGCCCATGAGTGTCGGCATGTCGAATGCGACCGAGAGGCCCATCTGACCCTGGTCGAGCAGGAAGCGGTAGCGCTCGTTGGTGTCCCGCGCACTGCCAAAACCAGCGAACTGCCGCATGGTCCAGACCTTGTCCCGGTACATGGTCCGGTGGACGCCGCGGGTGTACGGGAAGGATCCCGGCTCGCCGAGGTCGCGCTCCACGTCGATCGGGGAGGTGTCCGGCCCGTACCAGGTCGCGAGCGGCAGGCCGCCGAGGGTGTCGGGCGGGATTGGCGGCGCCGACCGCTGCCGTGGTTTGTCGGGGCGGCCGGGGGGCACGGCCGCCCGGTCGATCGTCTGGGTCATTGCTCGGTTGATTCCCTGCTGTGCCCGTTGAGGATGCGTTCGGCCAGGGCGTACGGGTCCACCCGGCTCAGATCGCCTTCGAGCTCTCAACTCATTGTGCCCTCATGGAGCGCGCGACGCGCCCTCTCGGCGGAGCGTTCGACCACGATCGCCTCGACCTCGGCCCGAAGGCGCGCGATCCGGCGGCGCTCGAGCTCCCCGGAAGCGCTGATGGCATCGCCGTGCTGCTCGATCGCCGCGACCAGTTCGTCCACTCCCTCGCCGGTCTCGGCGATGGTCGTGAGGACCGGTGGTGCCCATGCGGTGCGGAGCGCGCCGTGGCGGACCAGCTCCTTCAGGTCACGCACCACCTTTGAGGCCCCGGGAAGATCGGCCTTGTTCACGACGAAGATGTCGGCGATCTCGAGGATGCCGGCCTTGATGATCTGAACGGCGTCGCCGGTGGATGGCGTCGTGACCACGATGGTCGTGTCGGCGGTTTCCATGACCTCCAGCTCGGACTGGCCCACCCCGACGGTCTCGAGCAGGCACCGGTCGCGCCCTGCGGCATCGAGGAGACGGATCGCCTCGCGCGCCGCCGCCGCGAGCCCGCCGAGATGGCCTCGCGCGGCCATGCTTCTGATGAACACGCCCGGATCGAGCGTGTGGCGGACCATCCGCACGCGGTCCCCAAGAATCGCACCCCCGGTGAAGGGGCTCGAGGGATCCACGGCGATGACTCCCACCTGATGGCCGGCCGCCCTCCACCGTTCGATGACCTGGTCGCACAGAGTGCTCTTGCCACTCCCGGGAGGCCCGGTGACGCCGACCACCCGCGCGAGACCGGCACGTCCGCGGATTTGGCGGAGGAGGTCGGCGATGCCCGGGTCGCGATCCTCGACCATGCGGATCGCGCGTGCCAGGGCGCGTGTGTCACCGGCCATGAGGCGTTCGGCAAGCGCTCGGTCGGGCATCGCTCGCAGTCTACCGGCGGCCCAAGCGGAACCCGCCCACCGTAACCCTGTCGTCAGCCGAGTTCGTTATAAAGCCACAGGTGAGACGACAACGCGCCTCGGTGCGGCGCCATCACGTTCGGCGTACCCGCATCGTTCTCGGGTTCCTGATTGCGTTCGGCTTCGTGCTGTCCGGCGCGATCGGCGCATTGGCGTACTTCATGCCGGCAATCGTGACCGCGTTTCAGGACACCGGGCATGCGATCGATCGAAACCTGCCCACGGCGACTGCCTCGGCAATCGCGTCGCTGGGCGCGTCACCATCCGCCACCGCGACGGCACAGTCGGTGCCGCCGGCACCCGGCGCACCCTTCACCGTGCTCCTGTTGGGCTCGGACAACGACGCCAAATTCATGGGCGGCCCCGTGCTCACGCAATCGATGATCCTGGCGCGGGTCAACCCGACGACGAAGCAAGTCGTGATGGAGTCGATCCCGCGTGACATGTGGGTGCCGCTGTCCACCGGTGGGTTCGCGAAGATCGACGCCGCGTACGAGCACGGTGGTGCCAGCGCCGCGGTGGCGACGGTCGAGGCGGATTTCGACATCCACATCGACCATTACGCGTGGATCGGTCTGCTCGGCCTCGTCAACCTGATCAACCAGGTGGGCGGCATCGACGTGGTTGCGACCAACCCGGTCATGGACGACTTCTATCCCGCCGACCTGTCCGGCAAGAACCCGTACGCATACGAGCGGGTGGCCGTGCTGCCCGGCCCGCAACACATGGACGGCATGGAGGCACTCATGTACGTGCGCTCGCGGCACGGTGACCTGCGGAGCGACTTCGGCCGGTCCCAACGCCAGCAGCAGGTCCTGCTCGCGTTGCGCGCCAAGGCGAAGTTGCTCGGCATCGCGAACCTTCCCGACATCGCGACTGCGATGGGCAATGACTTCTCGACCGACATGACCATCAGCGAGATCGCGTCGCTGCTGCCGATCGCCAGCAATATCCAGTTGCAGAACGTGAAGCAGGTGATTCTCGCGTCCCCGTATACGTCGACCGGAGTGCTCGACAACGAGGACGTGCTGCTCCCGAACTGGAATCTCATCCTCCCAGAGACGCATCAGTACTTCCCCGCGGTTTGACGGGGGCAACGATGAGACGGGCACTCACGGTCATCCTGGTCCTCGCGCTCATGGCCGGGTTCGGGTTCGGCGTCAACCGTTTCATCGCGTCGAAGAAACACACGATCCCAACTGAGGCGAGTGTCTTCATTCCAACGGCGACACGCCCAAAGATCGTGCTGCCCGGGACGTTGTATCTCGCGCAGAACGGAGACATCTACCGGCTCAGCGACGGGTTCTTCACGGACCTGCATCTTTCGACGTCGAAAGGGCTGTGGATGCAACCCGCGTACGTGCCGAATTCGCAGGACATCGTTGCGGTGCTTCGCGCAGCCGAGTACTCCGACCTCTACCTGCTCAACGGCCAGGGCCAGATCCTCCAGCAGCTCAGCAACAATGCATGGACAAAAACCAATGAGATCTTTCTCAACCACTGGATGTTCTATCCGCACATGGTCCCGAACACGAACACGATCCTCTTCAGCTATGACCAGCCGAAGGATTCCGCAACGTACGCGGTCGACTTCTCGGTGTGGTCGGGAACGCTCGGAGGCAAGCTCGCCGCGACGCAGATGAGCGATTCCAACCCGTTCACGGGTGGCGATGTCGATCCCTCACCGATGGCGAACGGCGCGGTCATCTACTCGAGATTCGCGATCGGGAGCGGCAATGCCTACTCGCAAATCGCCATACAGACCAAGCCCCAGGGCAAACCGATCCTGCTCACGACACCTGCCGAGGATTGCGGTCAGCCCGCACCGTCTCCGGACGGCACAAAGGTCGCGATGATCTGCATGTCGGGTACGGGAGGGCAGAGCACGCGCCTCGAGATTGCAACGTTGACCGCGGGCAAGTTGGGGCCGCCGGTGATGCTTGTCAACAACTGTCTGTGCGCAGACCCGGAATGGGCTCCGGACGGCACTGGACTCGTCTACTACAACACGGCTGACGCCACTGGGCATTTCGAGCTCTGGTGGATCGCCGGAGCGCTCGGCGCTACGCCGGCTCCGCCGCTACAGGTCACGACAAACCTGGACTTCGACGCCACCTCGCCGCCGAGCTGGTCGCCGCTGAGCACCGTGCCGGTGATGTCCCGTTAGTAGAAAACCTGCGCGAGCTCGTACAACTCGCGCGGCACTCGACGCTGCTCGGCAACGACGTCCGCGATGCTCGCCACGTCGACGGTCCCGTTGACGACAACAGGCATCATCCCGAAGAGTCCCTCGACAACGAGGTCGTAGGCCTTGGCTCCGACGCGGGTTGCCCAGATGCGGTCGTACGCAGTCGGCGAGCCGCCACGCTGCACGTGTCCGAGCACCGTTGCGCGTGTCTCATGACCGGTTCGTGCCTCGATGATCTGACCGAGACTCTCGCCCACACCGCGACGCGAAAGCTGCACGTGCCCGAAAGCGTCGCGCGCCCCTTCCGCCTCGTCTTTCGACTGCAGGCCGTCCATCTCGACGCCCTCTGCGACAACGATGATGCTGAAATCGCTGCCACCCTGGCGGCGGACCTCGAGACGCGCCACCACGTCGTCGAGCGTGACGCTGAACTCGGGAATGATGATCATGTCGGCGCCGCCGGCAAGGCCGCCCATCACCGCGACCCACCCGGTGTCGCGGCCCATCACCTCGCAGACCATGACGCGGTGATGCGAGGCGGCTGTGGTGTGGAGGCGGTCGAGTGCCTCGGTGACGACGCTCACCGCGCTGTCGAATCCGATGCAGTAGTCGGTGACGCTGAGGTCGTTGTCCATGGTCTTCGGCACGCCGACGACACGCGCGCGCGCTTCGGCGAGACGCGCCGCGACACTGAGCGTGTCGTCCCCGCCGATCGCAACCAGCGCATCGAGATTGAACTTCTCGAGGTTGTGCAGCACCTGGTCCACACCTTGTTCGAGCTTCATCGGGTTCACGCGCGAACTGCCGAGCATCGTGCCGCCGAGCGGCAGAATGCCGGAAAGCCTCGAGCGCTCGAGGGGGATCACGTCGCCCTCACCGATCAGCCCGGCCCATCCGTTGCGGACGCCAAACAATGTGTCACCGGCCATGAGCGCGCGCCGGCCGATGGCACGGATCGCGGCGTTGAGGCCTGGTGCGTCACCGCCGCCCGTCAGGACGGCAATCCTCTGTCCCACTCTTGCCTACCTTTCTGCGGAGCTAGTCACCGACTCCGGGGTCACCGAGGAACGCTTGCTCTTCGGCGCTGCCGAGTATGACGGTGACACCGCCCGGCGCGGCGGCCGCTGGAGTGGCCGGCGGCGTTGTAGCTGCTGCGGTTGGTGGCGGCTCGGTCGTGACGCTGACACCGAAGAAGGTCGCCAGCCACTGCGCGGCGGCAGTATCGGTCCCGCCGCTGTTGTCGATCACTTCGGTGGTTACCCGTTGTGGCGCTTTGAGCCCGACTGATGTCGAGAAGCCGACCATGTTCATCAACGACGCCCAGCGCGTGCTGGCATCGTTGTTGCGGCCGCTGCCGTTGACAAACGTGATGTGTGCCGCGTCGTCAAGCGCTGCGACCGACGGGAAAATATTCTCGACGTAATGGGAGAGGGACTTGAAGCTCTGATCGTTCGCGTACAGGTAGTAACTGCCGCAGTGCGTCGGATACCCGCAGTCGTACAGGAAGTTGGTGTCGTCGATGCTGATGTGTTCAATGGTCGCCGGGTTGACATCGTTGACGAGCCCGTAGAGTGATTCCGCGTCGCCGATTGTGAGATTGGTGAGCACGTTGTCACCCAGCGCGTTGAGGACGTCCGGCAGCTTGCCGAATCCGCCGATGCTCTCGATCTGATCCTTGAGCGCCACGATGATCTGCTGCTGCCGCCGGCTCCGCGCGAAGTCCGATCCCTGGCCGTTATTGCCGTGGCGTGACCGGGCGTAGATGAGCGCTGTCGCTCCATTCATATGCTGTACGCCGGCTTTGAAACGCACAGTCTCAACCCCGCAGTTACCCTCGTCGCACTCGCCCGCCGGGTACTGGTTGTCGGTGAATCCCGCCGGCACGTCAATCGTGATTCCGCCCACCGCATCAACGGCCTGCTTGAAGGCATCGAAGTCGACCCCGACGAAATAGTCGATCCCGATACCGAGCAGGTGCGCGAGCAGCGGATCCGCGACAGCCGCGCCCGCATCGACTGCGCTTGGGGGCTGGGGCCCCTCGCCGAGCATCCCGGCGGCGTACGCGAAGTTGATGCGCTGCTGCGTCGACTTGCCGTTGCGCAGCGGGATGGTCACGTACCAGTCGCGCGGGATCGAGATTTCTGCGATCTGGGGCTCATGACCCTGGACGGGGAGGATCGATATGACCATGATCGAATCGCTGAGGAATGCGCCGTCATGGCCGTCACCGCCGTAGCCGAAGAGCACGATGTTGATTCGCTGGTATCGCTCGCGCTCCTGGTCGATCGCCGAGCCACCTCCCCCCGCGAGCGCGCCGACCACGGCGCTGATCGGGTTGGTGTGGAAGGTTTTGGCGAGAGCGAACGAGAGACGGACTCCGTACACAACGCCGGCGCCGAGCACGAGCGCGAACATGACGATCACCGAGACGACGGCCCGCTTTCGCGTGATCCAGCGCGGGATGACGTTGTATCGCGAGCGGCGGCGTCGGCGTACGGTTGCTTTGCTGAGTGTTGCCATGGTTGAGGTGGTGCTCTCGACTTTCCGATCGGGTGTCTGACCGCCGCGAACCTGATGCGGGGCCGGCGCGCCACGGCGGGCTTCCTGTCCGGGGAACGCTGACAATCAGCTGCAAGTTACCCGCCGGGAGTGACAAGCCTACCCCACGGTCCGCTGGTCCGGAGCCGACAGTGGCATGATCTGCGGCCATAACCGGGATGGAGGAGTGAGGTGCGCGCGCAGCAGGTTCAGGGTCTCGAAGGCCCATCGTGCCTTCATCTGGTCGAGGTCGACGAGCCCGAGGACGCGGCGCGCGTCGTCATCGAGGTCGAGGCGGCCGGCGTCAGCTTTCCCGATCTGCTCCTGACCCGCGGCGAGTACCAGATGAAGCCGCCGCTGCCCTTCGTCCCCGGTGTGGAGGTGGCGGGCCGCGTCCGCTCCGCGCCCGAAGGATCGGGCTTCCGTGCCGGCGAGCGTGTCATGGCGTTCACCATGCTCGGCGGCTTTGCCGACGTCGCCCTGGCTGAGCCGGCGCTGACGCTCCGGATCCCCGAGGGCCTCAGCGTAGAAGCCGCAGCAGGCTTCGTCATGAACTACCACACGGCACATTTCGCCCTTGCGCGCAGGGGACGGATCCGCCGCGGCGAGCGCGTCGCGATCCATGGCGCGGCCGGAGGGGTCGGCACCGCAGCGGTGCAGGTGGCTCGTGGACTTGGCGCGGAGGTGATCGCCATCGCTGCCGGACCGGACAAGATGCATATCGCCGAGCGGGCCGGCGCACACCGGGTCCTCGACGCCGAAGGAGACTGGGTTGCCGCGCTCCGTGCGCAGAACGACGGCCTCGGCGTGGACGCGATCCTTGATCCAGTGGGCGGGGAGCGGTTCGACCAGAGCGTTCGCTGCCTTGCCCCGGAGGGCCGGCTCATCGTCGTGGGCTTCACCGAAGGCCGGATCCCCAGCGTTCAGGTGAACCGAGTTCTCCTCCGCAACATCGATGTTGTGGGAGCGGCGTGGGGTGCCTTCCTCGCCGTCGAACCGGGGCTCTTCATCGAGACGCAGAACGCGCTGACCGGCATGATCCAGGCTGGAACCGTGGCCCCGATCGTCGGTGCGACCTTTCCCCTCGAGGAGGCGCCGGCCGCGCTCAATCTCCTCGGTCAGCGGCAGGCACGGGGCAAAGTCGTCCTGACGATGTAGTGCTTGCGGTCGCCGGGGGCGCGGAGATGGACCATCACAATCCCGGCGCGCATACTCCTGCGATGAGCGTATCGCCGCCATCCTCCATTGGATCGGCGCCGCCTCGACGCTACCACGCGGCACCGCCTCGAAGGCGAGCGTCGCCCTCGTCCGCGGAGACCTACGCCGGGTTCTGGATTCGCTTCGGCGCCTGGTTCATCAACTCGTTCGTGGTTGGTTTCGCATTCGGCGTCCCCGCGTCATTGCTCTTCCCACAACAGGGGTTCTTGAGCACCAGCACCTGTACGCAGTTCGTGTCGGGGACGTGCGTCACAAGTACGACCACCTGGGTTCTTGCCGCCACAACCTTGCCGGATTTCCTGGTCACCGGGCTCTACTTCGTGCTCACCTGGTGGCTGGCCGGTGGCACCGCAGGACAACGTCTGCTCGGTCTCCAAGTCGTCGACCAGTCGACAGGACGACGCATCTCGCTCCGTCAGAGCGTCCTCCGCTTCTTGGGCTATCTGCTCAGCATCTGGGTGCTCTGTCTCGGGCTGATCTGGGCCGGCGTGGACACGTACAAGCAGGGCTGGCACGACAAGCTCGCGCGCACCGATGTCGTCCGCCACTACCGCGTTTGACGTGCTCTCCTGAGCGCTCAAACCTAGCCGTCAGTCGCGGAGCAGGTCCCTGGCGATCACCACACGCTGGATCTGGCTCGTCCCTTCGTAGATCTGGGTGATTTTCGCGTCGCGCATCATGCGCTCCACCGGGTACTCATTCACATAGCCGTAGCCCCCAAGGATCTGCACGGCGTCAGTGGTCACTTTCATGGCGGTATCCGCTGCAAGTAACTTGGCTATCGCCGCGAAGTGGCCCACCTCGGGGCTCTTATCGTCGATGAGTTGCGAAGCCCAGTACACCATCGCCCGGGCGGCCGCAGTCTGCGCCTCCATGTCCGCCACCATGAACTGAATTCCCTGGAATTCTGCGATCGCCTTGCCGAACTGCTTGCGCTCCTTCGCATATCCCACTGCGTAATCGAGTGCTCCCTGAGCGATCCCCAGCGCCTGGGCGGCGACGCCCGGCCGTGAGCGATCGAGCACCTTCATCGCGATCCGAAAGCCGTCACCCTCCTCGCCAATGCGGTTCGCGGCGGGGATGACGACCTCATCGAAGTGGAGTTCCGCGGTGTTGCTCCCGCGGATGCCGAGCTTGCCGTGGATCGTGCTCGCGGTGAAACCCTTGAGGTGTTGCGCGTCCTCGAGCACGAAGGCACTCACGCCCTTTGACCGTCCGTTGGGGTCGGTCTTGGCGAAGACGGTGATCGTGTCGGCCACGCCACCCGCCGTGATCCAGATCTTGCTGCCGGTGATGACGTACTCGTCGCCATGACGCTCGGCACGTGTCTCCATTCCCGCGGGGTCGCTGCCGGCACCGGGCTCGCTCAGCGCGTATGCGCTCAACTTCGCGCCGCTGGCAAGATCGGGCAGCAGACGTGCCTTCTGCTCCTCGCTCCCGGCGATCATCAACGGATAGCCGCCGAGTGCCTGGACCGTGAGGAGCAACGCACTCGTCGCGCACACCTTGGCGATCTCCTCGATTGCCACGTTGAGCGTGAGCGCACTGCCGGACAGGCCGCCGTACTCGGGCGGGAACGGCAGCGCAAAGAGATCCTGCGTGCGAAAGAGATCGACCATGTCCCACGGGAATTCCCCGGTGCGGTCGATTTCCGCGGCGCGCGGCGCGATTCGGTCGCGAGCGAGGTCGCGAACCGTGTCGCGAATCATGGTCTGCTCGTCGTTCAGACGGATGTCCATTGGGCTGATGCTACCAATCCATATCGGTCTTCACCGCAGCGGATCGCCCGGCGTCAGTCGTGGAGCAGGTGGCGGGCGACGACCACGCGCTGAATCTGGTTGGTTCCCTCATAGATCTGACACGCTTTCGCGTCGCGAAAGCGCACCGCTGCGGGGTGATCGTCGGCACCCGACTCGGGAGCACACATGTCGACGGCGGATTGCGACACGGCGACGCACGTGTCGGTCGAGTAGAGCTTCGCGATGGCCGCGTCGAGTGTGACGCGCTCGCCCGCGTCCACGAGTGCCGCGGCGTACCGAGTGAGCTGGCGGGATGCCGCGGTGCGCACCTCCATGTCGGCCAATGTCGTCGTGTCGGTGTCGATTCCCAGATCGCGGCGCCGGCGTGACGCCGCGATCGCCACGTCGAGCGCCCCCTGCGCGATGCCGACGGCCTGCGCGGAGATGCCGACCCGGCCGCTGTCGAGCGCCGACATCGCAACGGTGAAGCCGACCCCCTCATCGCCGAGGCGGTTGCTTGCAGGGACTCGAACGCCGTCGAGGATCAGCTCCCCCGTCCAGGAACCGTGGAGTCCCATCTTGGCGAGCGGGGTACCGGCACTGACACCCGGCCACGCCGCTTCAACAAGAAACGCGCTCACGCCGCGCGATCCCTCGCCGGTTCGCGCCATGACGATGTAGAGATCGGCGTCGCCCGCTCCGGTGATAAAGGCTTTTGCCCCGTCGAGGACGTAGTTGTCTCCGTCACGCACGGCGCGTGTGCGCAACGCCACCGCATCACTCCCGCCGGCAGCCTCGGTGAGCGCGAACGCTCCGAGCCATTCGCCACGAGCGAGGAGCGGAAGATACCGTGACTTCTGGTCATCATTGCCAAAAACGAGTACCGGCTCGGTGCCCACGGAAAGATGCACGTCGAGGATCACGGCGCAGCTCGCATCGGCGTACGCCACCGCCTCGATGAACTGGATGAAGTCCGCGTGACTGCCGCCGGCGCCGCCGAGTCCCTCCGGTGTCAGGATGCCGGCGAGACCGGCTTCGCCCGCAGCCTCCACGATCCGCTTCGGCGAAGGACCATCACCGCGACCCATTGCCGGGGCAACCGGCGATATGACGTCGTCCACGAACGCCCGGATGCGACCGGCCAGAACGGAGCGGTCGATCTCAGTCGACACGGACGAGCGTTGCCTCGCCCTGCGCGATCCCGCTGCAGATCCCGGCTGCACCGTACCCGCCCCCGCGGCGACGGAGCTCATAAAGCAGCGTCATCAGGATCCGCGCTCCGCTGGCGCCGATCGGGTGCCCCACCGCAATCGCTCCGCCATTGACGTTGACGCGTTCCGGGTCCACCTCGAGCATTCGGATACTCGTGATGGCCACCGCAGCGAAGGCCTCGTTGATCTCCACCAACTCGAGCTTTCCGGCATCCAGACCGTGCGACTTCGCGAGCGCGGCCTCAACGGCGAGCGCCGGCACGGTCGCGAGGTAGGGATGCTCCGCAGCGGATTCGCCGGATGTCAGCCAGGTCCCGAGCGGCGTCAGCCTTTCGGCGCGCGCGCGCTCGGCGCTCATGAGCATGATCGCAGTGGCACCGTCGTTCATCCCGGGCGCGTTGCCTGCGGTGATCGTGGTGCCATCACCGAAAGCGCCGCGCAACGCTGCCAGCTTCTCGAGCGTCGTGTCCGCGCGTGGTTGCTCGTCGCCACTGACCGTGGAGCCGTTGACGCTCACCGGGACGATCTCGTCCGCGAACCGTCCTGCAGCGAGCGCCTCCTGGTAGCGCATCTGCGAGCGGAACGCCCAGGCATCCTGCTCCTCGCGCCGGACACCCAGCTCAGACGCCACATCGCTGCCGTGCACGCCCATGAGCACGCCGTCGACAGGGCAGCACAGTCCGTCGCGCATCATGCTGTCAACCGCGAGGCGATCGCCGAACCGGCTCCCGAAACGTTGATCCTCGAGCAGATACGGCGACCGCGACATCAACTCCATGCCGCCGGCGACCACGACCTCCGCCTCACCGGCGCGGATGAGGAGTGCACCGAGGTTCACTGCTTTCAGCGCACTCGCGCACACCTTGTTGACGGTGAACGACGAGACGGTCGCGGGCAGCCCGGCGCGCAATCCCGCCTGACGGGAAGGCACCTGACCCTGGCCTGCCGCAAGCACCATTCCCATGATCAATTGGTCGACGGCGGCGGGATCGGTGTGAGTCCGCTCGAGGACTTCGCGTATGACCCGCGCGCCGAGTTCGACCGCGGGCACCGATGCGAGGCCGCCGCCCAGCTTGCCGAAGGGTGTGCGAGCCGCGGCGACGATGACGACTTCAGTTGCCACCGTCACCCTCCAACACCTCGAATGGACGCAGCAGATGCCTCGCGATCAGGATGCGCTGCACCTCACTCGTCCCCTCGCCGATCTCGTTCACCTTGACGTCGCGGTACAGCCGCGCCACCGGCAACTCCTCCATGAATCCCATGCCGCCGTGGATCTGGACCGCCTGGTTCGCGCAGGCCGTGGCGACCTCTGAGGCGTGCAGCTTTGCCATCGATGCATAGGGTGCCGCGCTTTTTCCCGAATCAATCGCGGCGGCGGCACGCCAGGTCATGAGCCGGGCCAGCTCGATCTGTGTGCCCATGTCGGCCAGCTTGAACTGCGTCGCCTGGAAGGTCGCGATCGGAACGCCGAACTGGCGCCGAGCGGAGGAATACGCGAGCGATGCATCGAGGCAGGCCTGCGCCACACCGACAGAGAGCGCGGCGATCGCCACGCGGCCACCCTCGAGTATCTGCAGGAACTGGTTCAAACCCCCACCGATCTCGCCGACGAGGTTGCTTGACGGCACCCTGCAGTCGTCGAACATCAATTCGCGTGTGTCCGAGGCGTGCCAGCCGAGCTTGCGGTACTTCGGCGCCTGCGTGTAGCCGGGCGTGCCCTGCTCCACCGCGAAGGTCGTGATCTGCTTGTGCCCGTTGTGCCGTCCAGTGACGGCGGTGATGGTCACCCCGGCGCTGATGTCGGTTCCGGCATTGGTGATGAACGCCTTGCGGCCGTTGATGACCCAGTCGTCACCGTCGCGCACGGCCTTCGTCAGCGTCCCTGCCGCGTCCGACCCCGCGTCCGGCTCGGTGAGCCCGAACGCCCAGAGGCGATCGCCCGCCAACAGCGGACCGAGCCAGCGTTCCCGTTGCTCGGCAGTGCCGAACTTCACGATCGGCGAGATGCCGAGCGACACCGCCGCCTCGAGGGTGATCGCGCAGCTCGCGTCGGCGCGCGCGATCTCCTCCATGGCAAGGCAATACGAGAGGAAGTCGCCGCCGGCGCCGCCGATCTCCTCGGGGAACGGCAGTGCGAAGAGCCCGAGACGCGCCATCCCGGCGACGATGTCGTAGGGGAATTCCCCGGTCTCGTCGTAGTGCGCGGCGCGCGGCGCAATTTCCGACTGCGCAAAGTCCCGGACCGCGTCGCGAATCTGCCGCTGCTCGTCGCTGAGATCGAAATTCACTCGAATCTAACGGTAGCGCGGCGGGATGGGTCCGAGGCTTCGATGCGCGCTCAGCGAGCGTTCGCACCCAGCCTGGCCGCTGTCAGTCGAACCACGTCCTCAATGGTGTCGGCGATGTCCGCCCCGACCGCGGTGAGTGCGTCGAGCTTGCTCTGGGCGCTACCGGTGTTGCCGCTGATGATCGCCCCCGCGTGACCCATCCGCTTGCCGGGCGGCGCCGTGCGCCCCGAGATGAACGCCACCACCGGCTTGTCGAAACCAGTCTCGCGGATCCACGCCGCCGCGTTCTCCTCATCCGAGCCCCCGATCTCGCCGATGAGCACGACCGCGCGCGTCTCGGAATCATTGGCAAACCGCGCAAGCACATCGGGAAAACTGAGCCCCATCACCGGATCCCCGCCGATGCCAACCGACGTGGTCTGCCCCATCCCACCCTGCCCAAGCCCCTGAATGACCTCGTACGTCAGCGTCCCGCTGCGGCCCACGATGCCGACCGGCCCAGGCGTGTTGATGTGATTCGGAATGATCCCGACCTTGCACTGTCCCGGCGTCACGATCCCCGGACAGTTGGCGCCAAGCAACTGATGCCCTGTCCGGATCACGAAGTCCCGCGCCCGAATCATGTCGTGCACCGGAATCAACTCCGTGATGCAGACCGTCAACTCAATTCCCGCCGCCGCCAACTCCATGATCGCGTCGGCCGCAAACGCCGGCGGCACGAAGATCCCGGAGACATCAGCGCCAGTAGCCGCCACGGCATCGGCGACGGTGTCAAAGATCGGGACGCCGTCCTGATCCGTCCCACCCTTTCCTGGCGAAACGCCGGCCACGATATTCGTGCCGAAGGCACGCATCTGCCCGGTATGAAAGCTCCCCTCACGCCCAGTAATCCCCTGGATCACCACGCGACTAGTTCGACCCACGAGCACGCTCATGAGACGAACCTGGAGCAGGGGGCAAGCCCGGTCTGAGGCACTACCAGGGTGGGGAGGGCATGAACGGAGCGGGGCCGTCTCGCAGCCGGGGCTACCCCCCCCGGCGAGAGCGAGGGGCGGAACGGCGAAGGCGTTCCGACCCCGTGCCCAGCGCAGTTCATGCCCTCCCCACCGTGTGCGGCGCAGTTCATGCCCCACCCTCCCGAGTGAGTTGAACAATCGCCGCGGCCGCATCGGTTGCGCTGACGCCCGGGGTGATTCCGGCTTCCCGGAGGAGCTTTCGGCCTTCCTCTTCCATCGTGCCGGTCATGCGCACGACCAGAGGCTTGGTGATGTGCAGCTGGTCACGGGCGGCAATGATTCCGCGGGCGACTTCGTCTCCCCGGGTGATGCCGCCGAAGATGTTGATGAAGACGCCGCGAACCTTCGGGTCGAGTAGGACCATCTCGAGTGCGTTGCGAACGCGCTCGGCGTTGGCTCCGCCGCCGATATCGAGGAAGTCGGCCGGTTCGCCGCCGTGTTGCTTGACGAGGTCGAGGGTGTTCATCGTCAGGCCGGCGCCGTTGCCGATGCAGCCGATGTTGCCGTCGAGGTGCACGTACGTGAGACCTCTCCGGCGTGCCTCGACTTCGTACGGATCGTCGCCGCTCTTACCGTCTTCGCCGGTTTCGTCTCGGGCGAGTTCTTCGGCGATGTCCTTGTGGCGGTAGTCGGCGTTCTCGTCGATCTCGAGCTTGCCGTCGGCTGCGACGAGCGCGCCTTCGGGCGTCAGCACGAGTGGGTTGATCTCGCAGGTCAGCGCATCGAGCGACGTCGCCACCTCGTAGAGCCGGGTGGTCAGGCCGACAAGCGCTGACACCAGCTTGGGCACGCGGTCGCGGAGTTCCGCAGCGTGCGCCAGTCCGGCGAAGGCGAGTTGGCGGATTTCGTAAGGCTGGGGGCCGGCGAAGGGGTCGGGCCAGAGCTTGGCGATGCGCTCCGGCGCCTCGACGGCGACCTGCTCGATCTCCATGCCGCCGGCGGCGGAGAAGATGATCACCAGGCGCCGGCGGTCGCGATCGAGCGTGATGCCGAGATAGAGCTCCGCTTCGATGGCGAGGCCGGTTTCGCACCAGACGCTGCGGACCGGGTAGCCGCGAATGTCCATTGCGAGAATTCGCGAAGCCTCGCGTTGCGCCTCCTCAGGGGTGTCGACTACTGCGATGCCGCCTGCCTTGCCGCGTCCGCCGATCGGGACCTGCGCCTTGACGGCGATGCGACCGAGCTCACGAGCTGCTGCGGCAGCCTCCTCGGGCGTGCGCGCGAGACGGCCGGCGGGTACGGCAATTCCGGCGGCGGCGAACCGCTGTTTTGCCTGGTACTCGAGCAGCTTCATCGGCTCGCCAGTCTAGAGAAAGCGCATCGCGTCATCGACGCGGAGCGATTCGGTCCAGCTCCTCCAGGTCCGCTGCGCTCGGGCGCCAGCGTCCCGCCTTGGCGTTCGCGTCCACCTGCTCGGGCGACATTGCGCCCGCGATCACCGAGACGACCTGTGGTTGCGCGGCGAGACCACCGATGGCGACGTCGAGAACCGTGACGCCGCGTTCAGCCGCAAACGCCTCCATTGCTTCCTCGACGTCGAAGTTACTGTCGGTCAGCCACCCGTCCGCATTCGCCCCGGGTGCGGTTGCGAGCCTGGTCCCGGGTACTGGAGGCTGACCTCGTCGGTGCTTGCCTGTGAGCAATCCGTTCGCCAGCGGAGAGTACGGGATCACTCCGATGTCGAAATGCGCGCACGCCGGGATGACCCCGTTCTCGATGGCGCGGTCAACAAGGCTGTACCGGTTCTGCGCACTCACGAACCGCGTCAGGCCACGGGTGCGAGCGATCCAGTCGGCGTCGGCGATCTGCCAGCCAGCCAGGTTTGATGAGCCCGCACAACGGATCTTGCCCTCGTTCACCAGTTCGGTGAGCGTCTCCAGGGTCTCCTCGAAGGGTGTTTCCGGATCCGGTGTGTGCATCTGGTAGAGGTCGATCCAGTCGGTGCCAAGACGCCGGAGGCTGTCCTCGACGGCGATGCGGATCCAGCGGCGCGATGCACCGCTGCGCTCCGGACCGAGCGCCTGGTGTCCGAACTTCGTGGCGATCACGGCACTCTCGCGACGCCCCTTGAGCGCCGCACCGAGCATCTCCTCACTTGTGCCGTTGCCGTAGAGGTCGGCGGTGTCGAAGAAATTGATGCCTGCGTCGAGCGCGGCATTGACCACGCGTGCGGTGCCCTCGGCATCAAGGCGACGACCGAAGTTGTTGCACCCGATGCCAACCACGCTCACGTCCAGCACACCGCCGAGCCGGCGATTCTCGAGATGACTCACGCGCACAGAGTACGCAAACCCCTTCTCTCCACAGCCGCCAGGGCTGCTAGGCTGACTCGGTTGGCAGACGTCGTCGAGACTCCACCAGACCAAGGACCGGCGCCGGAGCCGGCTGAGCCTCGAGCCGGGGGTGCTGCCGACCGCGTAGCGTCCGAGCCACAGACGTCGCGCCGCGGAGGCGTGAACGTCATCTCGGTGCGAACGCTCGTGACGGCGGCCCTGATCGTGCTCGGCATCGTTGCGCTGGTCGCCTTCCTCGCAAGCATCATCAGCATCGTCCTGGTCGTCCTCGTGGCGATCGTGTTCGCCGAAGGAATCCGGCCACTCGTGGACGAGTTGCATCGCCGCAAGATCCCCAGACCGGTCGGCATTCTGTTTGTCTACATCGCAGTGCTCGCGTTCATCGCGATCATGGTGCTGCTCCTGGTGCAACCGATTGTCAGCGAGGCGTCGTCGCTCGCGCAGAACTTCCCGGCGTACCAGAAGGACTTCCTCAACTGGTTCGCCGGTGTCGAGAAGCAGTTCCACTTCAATGTCGACGTCGCGAAGCAGGTCAGCTCCGTCATCGATGCCACGAAGAACATTCTTCTCGCGATCGGCGGAACGATCTTCAGCATCATCGTCGACTTCGTCCTGGTGCTCGTCGTCGGTTTCATGTGGCTCGTCAGCAGCGACCGGCTGAAGGCATTCACCGTTGACTTGTTCCCGGTTCCCCATCACGACCTGGTCATCGACATCTTTCGTGAGATGGGGTTCCGCATGGGCGGGTTCCTTCGCGCAGTCGCGATCAACAGCCTTGCGGTCGGGCTCGTCGTCGGCATCGTCTGCTGGCTTCTCCGCCTCCCGGATCCAGTCATCCTGGGCATATTCGCCGGCCTATCCGCTGCGATTCCGATGGTGGGTGGGATCGTCGGTGTCGTCCCGCCAGTGTTGCTCGGCTTCACCGTCAGTCCCGAGTATCCGATCCTCGTGCTCGCGGTGCTGCTCGTGATCCAACTCGTGGACGCGAACACCGTGATACCGATGGTGATGAACCGAGTCGTGTCGCTCCCAGCGCTCGGCGTTGTGCTCGCGCTGCTCGTCGGTGGCGCCATTCAGGGGTTGATCGGGGCGCTCCTCGCCGTTCCGGTGGCCGCTGCACTCCAGGTCCTGCTGGTGCGAGCAGCCGTCCCGGCGATCCATCACGCACAGGGACGAACCGACCAGGCGTACGCGAAGGCGTACGTCCCACTCTCACCGCACCTCAAGGATTCCGCGCCACGGACCGGCGGGCGCCGCGTCAACCCGCGCTAAGACGACATGCCTAGTTGGCTGCGTGTGCGCGCATCACGACCTATAACCGTCTGCGGGCTTTCGCTACTGCTTGCCTCCTTGGTGGCGTGCGGTTCGCCATCACCCGTGCCGATCAATGTGAACGCGGAGTGGGCGACGCGAACTCTCGACGACGGGCTCGTCAAGCTCTCCGTACCGACTGATTGGGATACTGGGGGCGCGTGGGCGGTGGCGGGATCCTTCTCGGACCTCGTCGGAAGCTTCAGTAACCAGTCGCTGTCATCGCCGTGCACAACGGGCCCTTCGTCGATCACCTGTGGACCGCCGCTGACTTCACTACAGAATGGCGCGATGCTCGTCGAGATCTTTCACGACAGCCTCTGGGATGTCGAGCGTGGAGCTGATCCGGGCACGCCTACGACGGTGTCCGGGCTGGCGGCAAGCTCGACCGACTCGTCGGGGAGCGCGGGGCCTTGCACAGGGCTTGGCGCCGACCGGACACGTACCGTGATCATCCCATTTCCCAGCGCGCCAGATAACTGGATCGAGGTCGACATCTGCTCGCGGGGCGTGGATGACGCCGTGGGCGCAAGGATCATGGCGTCGGTCGCTGTCTCGCCCGAGAGCTGAAGGAGCGCCTTACAGCGGGATGTTGCCGTGCTTCCGCTGTGGTGTGCTCACCTGCTTGGTGCGTGCCATGCGTAGCGCCGCGATGAGCGCGGAGCGCGTCTGACGGGGCTCGATCACATCGTCGACGTAGCCGCGTTCGGCTGCGTAATACGGGTTGGCGAACTGCTCTCGGTATTCCTCGATCAACTCATCGGAACGCTGTTTCGGATCGCCGGCCTTGGAGATCTCGCGTTTGAAGATGACGCTCACTGCACCCTGCGGTCCCATGACAGCGATCTCCGCCGTTGGCCACGCGACGTTGTAGTCGGCGCGGATGTGCTTCGAGCACATGACGTCGTATGCGCCGCCGTACGCCTTTCGCGTGATCACGGTGAGCTTGGGGACCGTCGCTTCGCAGTATGCGTAGAGCAGCTTGGCGCCGTGGCGGATGATGCCGCCGTACTCCTGGTCGGTGCCGGGGAGAAAACCAGGAACGTCGACGAACGTCACGAGGGGAATGTTGAAGGCGTCGCAGAAGCGGACGAAGCGCGCCGCCTTTATCGATGCGGAGATATCGAGTGCGCCTGCCAGGACTCGCGGCTGGTTGCCGACCACTCCAACCGAGTGCCCGTCGAGCCTCGCGAAGCCGCAGATGATGTTCTCCGCGTGGTACTGCATCACCTCGAGGAACTGCGCCGTCGTCGACGATGCGCGTCACGACGCCGCGCATGTCGTAAGGCTGATTCGGATTGTCGGGGATGATCGTCTGGAGCCCGGCATCCTCGCGATGCGGATCGTCGAGCGTCGGCCGGTACGGCGGCTGCTCGCGGTTGCTCGCCGGAAGATATGCGAGCAACTCGCGCATCTGAGCGAACGCCTCATCCTCGGTATCCGCGATGAAATGCGCGACGCCACTTCGTTGGTTGTGCACGTCCGAGCCGCCGAGCTCTTCGAAGGTCACCTCCTCGCCGGTGGTCACCTTGATGACGTCCGGCCCGGTGATGAACATGTATCCGACCTTGCGCACCATGAAGATGAAGTCGGTCATCGCCGGCGAGTACACGGCGCCGCCCGTGCACGGACCGACGATCAGCGAGAGCTGAGGGATGACACCGCTTGCCTCGACGTTGCGGTAGAAAATCTCCGCGTACCCCGCCAGCGAGACGACTCCCTCCTGGATGCGCGCACCACCGGAGTCGTTGATGCCGACGCACGGGCACCCGGTGCGCAGCGCGAGATCCATGATCTTGGTGACCTTCTCGGCGAACACCTCGCCGAGCGAGCCTCCGAACACCGACGCGTCGTGGCTGAACACGAACACCTGGCGTCCGCCGATCGTTCCCCAGCCCGTGATGACCCCGTCGCCGCGGATCCGGCGGTCGCCCATGTCGAAGTTTGTCGTGCGATGGAGCGCGAACATGTCGAGCTCGGTGAAGGAGCCCGGGTCGAGGAAACGGTCAATGCGCTCACGCGCGGTGAGCTTGCCCTTCGCGTGCTGCGAGCGCTCCGCCGCGCCACCGCGATGCACGGCGTCATAGCGACGCTTGCGCAGCATGTTGATCTTCTTGTCCGTGCCACCACTCGAGCCGTTCACCGACGCCGCATCCGAATCGAGAGAACCGGCTGCCGCCGCACGATCCAGCGCGTCGCTCGCGCCAACGGGGGGAACACCCTTACGAGGTTGTCTGGTCACGCCGTCAGGCTACCAGGGCGCAACGTCGCCTTCGAGGTCACACGGTCACCACGGGATGGTGGACGCCAAAGACTTCGCGCAGCACGCCGCACACCTCGCCGACCGTGGCATGCGCGTCGAGCGCGGTGCGCATGAGCGGGAGGAGATTGGCCGTCCCCGCAGCGCCCGCACGCAGCGCGTCGAGGGATGCCTGCACGGCGGACGATGAGCGCGCTGCCCGCATCCGCTCGAGTCGCTCGATCTGCGCCGCCTCCAGGTCGGCATCGATGCGGAGGATCGGCACCGACGGCTGCGACGTCTCGGTGAACTCGTTCACGCCGACGATGATCCGCTCGCCGGCCTCGACGAGGCGCTGATGTCGATACGCCGACTCCTGGATCTGCTCCTGGTAGAAGCCGGCCTCGATCGCGGCAACGGCGCCGCCGTGTTCCTCGACGCGGCGCATCAGCGCCCGCAACTCGTCGATCAACTGGTGCGTCAGCGCTTCGACGAGGTGCGACCCACCAAGCGGGTCGGTGACATTGGCTGCGCCGGTCTCGTGGCCGATCACCTGCTGCGTCCGCAGCGCGATCTCCGCAGCTTGCTGTGAGGGCAGGGCGAGCGCTTCGTCGTAGCTGTTGGTATGCAGCGATTGCGCGCCGCCACACACCGCCGCCATCGCCTGCAGCGAGACGCGCACCACGTTGTTGAGCGGCTGCTGCGCGGTGAGCGTGGCACCGCTCGTCTGCGCGTGGAATCGCAGCTGCAGACTTCGCTCTCCGCGGGCTCCGAAGCGTTCGCGCATCACCTCTGCCCAGAGTGCCCGCGCAGCGCGGAACTTCGCGACCTCTTCAAAGAAATCGTTGCTGACGTTGAAGAAGAAGCTGAGTCGGGGTGCGAAGTCCTCGACGTCGAGCCCCGCATCGATCGCCGCCTGTACATAGGCGATGCCGTTGCTCAGCGTGAACGCGATCTCCTGCGGCGCGGTGGCACCGGCCTCGCGGATGTGATAGCCGCTGATGCTGATGGTGTTCCAGCGCGGGAGCCGCTCCGCGCAGTACGCGAACGTGTCGGTGATGAGCCGCATCGACGGTCGCGGCGGAAAGATGTACGTCCCGCGCGCTGCGTATTCCTTGAGGATGTCGTTCTGGATCGTGCCCCCGAGTGTCGTGACGTCGATGCCCTTGCGCTCGGCCGCGAGCTCGTACAGCAGCAGGAGCACCGCGGCCGGTGCGTTGATGGTCATCGACGTCGTCACCTGGTCCTGCGGGATGCCCCGCATCAGCAGTTCCATGTCGTCGAGCGAGTCGATGGCAACACCGACCTTGCCCACCTCTCCGTGCGCCACGGGGTCATCGCTGTCGTACCCCATCTGCGTCGGCAGGTCGAACGCGACAGAGAGCCCGCTCTGGCCCGCGCGCAGCAGGTAGTGGAAGCGCTCGTTGGTCTGCTCGGCGCTGCCGAAGCCCGCGTACTGGCGCATCGTCCAGAGCCGCGATCGGTAGCCCTCAGCGCGGATCCCTCTTGTGTACGGGTACTCGCCCGGTGGTGGCGGGTCGTCCAGGTTATGGACGTAAAACTCGTCGAGCGGAAGACCCGACTCGGTCTCGACGCCGGCGTGGTCGCTCATGCGTGCGACCCGGCGCTCTCCTGATCCGGCTGGCACAGCTCGGTGAGCACCCCCGCTCCCGCCGATGGGTGCAGAAAGGCCACGAGCCTTCCGGCGGCCCCCTGCCGCGGGCAGGTATCGAGCAGCTGGAGCCCCAGTTCGGCAAACCCATCGAGGCTGGCCTGGACATCCGTGACCGCATAGGCGACGTGGTGGAGGCCGCTGCCGCGCCGCGCCAGGAAACCCGCGATCTTCGACTCCGGCCCGGTGCTGCCAAGCAGCTCGATTCGCGACGTGCCCACCTGGAACATCACTGCCTCGATGCCGTCCGAGGCGACCACCTGACGGTGCGCCGGGGGCGTCCCGGTGAGACGCTCGTACGCGGCGACCGCGACGTCGAGGTCGGCGACTGCGATTCCCACGTGGTCGATCCCGGTGAATGCACTCGCCATCGTCGGCCGAGTATAGGAAGCAATACGGCAACGCGGCGTTCGCGCGCCTGAACTCGATGCTAGCGTCCAGACGCCGTGAGAACCAGTCGCGCGGTCGCCATTGCGGCCGCCGTCAGCACCCTTCTTCTCGCGTATTACGCGATCTCGTGGGCCCAGGTGACCCCGCTGCGCGAGCGCGGTACCGACTTCTCGGCCTCGTACGTTGCGGCGCTGGTGCTGCGCGACGGTGACGGGTCGCAGCTGTACAACCAGCAGGTCGAGCACGCGCGGCACCTGAGCCTGCTTCCTGCAGGCACGGTGATCAACCTTCCGTTCATCACGCCGCCGACAAGCGCGCTGCTCGCGCTCCCGCTGACGGCCCTGGATCCGGGCACCGCATTTCGGGTGTGGTCCGTGATCGAGCTGCTCCTCCTGGCGCTCGCGGTGTGGATCGCGATCCGGGCGGGTCCGTGGCCGGCGTCCTCGGGCCGCTCACCGCGCGTTGCGACGGCACTCGTGGCGCTCGCCGCCGGCGGAACCTACGCCTTCCTCGTGCTGGGTCAGATCGATGGGGTCACGGCGCTCGGGCTCGCGGCCGCGTACCGGCCTGGCGAAAGGATCGACCGGCCCTCGCCGGATTCTGGATGGCGCTCGCGTTCGCTGCCACCAAGCCCCACCTGGCCATCGGGCTCGGCGTCTGGCTGGTGGCGCGCCGGGACTGGCGAGCGCTCTCGGGTGCGCTGGCCGGGTCGGCGGTGGTCGCTGCGGTGTCGCTGGTGCTCGTGGGACCGAGTGGAGCTGGGTGGCTTCATCTCGGCCCTCGGCTTCGCCGCCGGTAACACGCCAGGAGCGAGCACGCTCGGCATTCCGGGCCTGGTGGCGTCGTGGCTGGGAGGCGGGACCGTCGCGGTGGTCATCGGGATCGCCGGGTCGCTCCTCGCGCTCGTCGGGTGCTGGCTGCTTGGCTCCCGGTCGCGCAGTCTCCCGGCTGCGCTCGAGGTCTCGCTCGCCGGGGCCGCGGCACTGTCGCTGGTGGCGTCACCGCACCTGCTGCCACACGACCTCGTGATCCTCGCCCCTGCATTCGCGTGGTGCGCCGCTCGCGCTGCCGCAGCCGATGGCGCGCCGTGGCCAGGGCTCGTGACCATCCGGCTCCTCGCCGCGTGGGCAGTCCTCGCGGTGCTCACCCTCGTCGACACGGGGAATGCCGCACCTGCACCTCCGGGAAGGCTCGTGCCGCTCGCGCTCGTCGGGATCGGCGTCGCCGCCCTGGTGCTCCCGATCGCGCGGATGCCAGCCGGCACTCCGGCGCGGGTCGCGCTCGCTCAGTCAGGCGGCGGGAGGGGCGCCGGCGGATCGACCGCGTAGTCGTAGAAGCCGCGGCCGCTCTTGCGACCGAGGCGGCCGGCGGCGACCATGCGCTCGAGGACGTCAACTGTCGCGACGTCACCCGGGTTGTGGTCGCGTTCCATTCGGTCGCGCCGGATCGTCAAGACGGTGTCCAGTCCCGAGAAGTCGGAGAGCTGGAACGGTCCCATCGGCCAGTTGAGCCCCTTGCGGACGGCGATGTCGATGTCTTCGGCGGAGGCAACCCCGCCTTTCAGAAGGGAGAAGGCCTCTCGCGACGCGGCTCCAAGGATGCGGTTGACGATGAAGCCGTCGATCTCCTTCTCCACGACGATGGCCGTGCGGCCCATCCGCTGCGACCAGGCGACTGCTCGTGCGCATGTCTCATCCGACGTTTCCGGCCCGCGCACCACCTCGCAGAGGTCCATGACCAGCACCGGGTGGAAGAAGTGCATGTTGCAGCAGAGCTGCGGGCGTGCCGTCGCGTCCGCGAGCCGCGACACGACGATGTTGCTCGAGTTGGTCGCGATGCCGGCGCGTGCCGGGAGGTGGGCGTCGAGCTCGGCGAAGATCTCGCGCTTGACCGACGGCAGCTCCACCACAGCCTCGATCGCCCACGCGGACTCCGATGCCGCCCTTGCGAGATCCGTTGACGCTGTCACGCGGGCTGCAGCGGCGTCTGCATCCGCACGCTCGAGCCTGCCCTTCTCGACCCGGCGATCGAGCAGTTGACGGTTCGATGCCATCGCTCGCTGGAGATGCTCGGCGTCCACATCGACGAGCGACACGTCGATCCCGTGCAGCGCCGCCTGCTGCGCGATCTGCGCGCCCATGGTGCCCGCCCCGACGACGAGGAGACGTCCCTTGGCTGCGGTCGCCGGCGCCGTCATGGGATCAGGCCTCGTCCGGCCACCTGACCGGAACCCGGGTGGTGCAGTTGGTCAGCTCCTGCGATGCCTTGGTGTACCGGACGATCGTGGGGAAGTCGCCCTTGAGCTTCAGCCGCCCGAGCATGATCCCCTTGGTTGCGTCGAGCTCTTTCTGCGCCACCTGCTTCCAGCGCGAGTAGGCACCGGTGATGACGAACTTGGCCTGCTGCGCGTCCTCCCGCGTCCCGACGCGGACGTCGCGGGCCTCGCCATGCCAGAGGTCGAGGAACACGCCCCGGTCATCCGGGAAGTTCTTGTCGGGCTCGGCGAGGACGACCAGGCCCACTGTCCCCTCCCATCCCGCTGCTGCCTGCTTGTACACAGACGACTTGTTGATCTCGGCTTTGAACGCGTCGGCCCACTCGGGGCTGTACGCGTCGACGACGTCGGTGTCTTCCATTGCTCTGCCTCCTGGGACGTATCCACCGGCCCGGCCGGGCTGCCAAGTGTGCCCTGAGCGGCGGTCAATGCGCCACATCGCGGAACGTGCCATCCTTGGCCATGGCTTTAGGCGTGCGCGTGCCTTCGGACCCTCCGTGCGTGAGGTGTGACGGTACCCGGCTCGTGCCCATGACCTTTGGCGATCGCCAGACCGGGTACGACCAGCCCGGCTTCAAGTGCGCCGACTGCGGTGCGCGCTTTCAGACGCTCCTCAACCAGCGGAGTCCCCGCCCGATCTGATCTCGGCGCACCGGATCGCGGATGCGAAGTGCTCAGCCGGCGGCAGGGTCTTTGAGCGCCCGAGCGACGTAGACGGCAACATCGTCAACCGCGAGCGTGTCGCCGATCTGCTTGGCGGAGATCCCCTCATCGAACATCGCAAGACAGAAGGGGCATGCAGTCGCAACCTTGGTCGCGTGCGTGTCGACAGCCTCGTCAACGCGACGGTGGTTGACGCGAGGCCGGCCTTCCTCCATCCACATCCGACCGCCACCCGCGCCGCAGCACATCCCCTCACTCTTGCTCCGCGCCATCTCCACTACTTTGAGTCCCGGGATGCGTTCGAGGATGTCGCGCGGCGGGGCAAAGATGTCGTTCCACCGCCCGAGGTAGCAGGAGTCGTGATACGTGATCGTCTCCTCCTGTGCCTTCGCCGCATCGAGCGTGATCCGTCCTTCCTTGAGCAGCCGGTCGATCAATTGCGTGTGGTGGATGACCTCGTAGTCGCCACCGAAGTCGCCGTACTCATTGGCAAACGTGTTGAAGCAGTGCGGGCAGGACGCGATGATCTTGCGCACCCGGTACTGCTTGAGCACCGCGACGTTCTCCTTCGCGCGTTCCTGGAACAGGTACTCGTTGCCGATGCGTCGCGCGGGATCACCGGTGCACTTCTCCTCGGTACCAAGAATGGCAAAATCAACGCCAGCCGCCTGAAGAATCTTCGAGAGTGCAGCCGCGATCGTGCGTGCGCGCTCGTCGAATGACGCTGCGCAGCCGACCCAGTACAGGTATTCCGCATCCGGCTTGTCGGCGATGAACGACACGCCGAGATCCTTCGCCCAGTCCGCCCGGGACTGATGGGAAAGCCCATATGGGTTCGCGACATTCTCGATGTTGCGCAACGCCAACTCCGCCTGCTTCGGCATGCGTGACTCGTCGAGGACGAGGTGCCGGCGCATGTCCATGATCTTGGGCACGTGCTCGATGAGCACCGGACATTGATCCATGCACGCACCGCATGTCGTGCACGACCAGAGTGTCTCCTCGAGGATGGTGCCACCCATCAGCGGGCGCTTCCCATCGGCGGGCACCGCCGCTGCCACCTCCTCGGGCGAGAGCCATGACGGCTGGAAATGCCCGGGCAGATCACGCACGGAGCCAGGGTGATGATCACCACTCGCCCACATCACCGCGCTGTCACTGCCGGTGCCTTCACCGCCAAGCTCCGCGATGTGCGCGTCGTGCTTCGTCGCGGCGTAGCCACCTGCGAGGTTCTCGTATGCGAGATCGCGCAAGTCCGTGATCAACGTCTTGGGAGACAGTGGCTTGCCCGTGTTGTATGCGGGGCAGTGCGTCTGACACCGACCGCATTCGGTACACGTGTACAGATCGAGCGTGTCCTTCCATGAGAAGTGCTCCAGCGCGCCGGCGCCGAAGTGCTGATCCGCTTCGTTCTCAGCGTTCATCACTGCGTCGATATCGAGCGTGCGCAACGCTCCTTTGGGCCGCTCGTTCTTGAAGAAGACGTTCGGGACCGACGTGATGATGTGGAGATGCTTGCTGTATCCGAGGTACACCAGAAATCCGAAGACGAGGGTCAGGTGCGCCCAGAAGAAAATCCCGTGAAGGACGATCAGCGCCTCACTGCCGGAGCCGAGCGGGCGAAAGATCGATGCGAGCGCCGACGCGATCGGCCGCCACTGCCCAAGTGCCTCGGGCGCGCCCTCGGCAATGCGCGTTGCGTAGTTGAGCTCCATGCAGATGAGGAGCACGGCGATCCATCCGAGGATGAGCAGCGCATCGCCGCGATGGCTTCCGCGAAAGCGAGTCGGGTTGATCACCAGGCGGTTGAACAGCGCCATGGCAATGCCGCACAACACCACGAAGAAGAACAGGTCCTGCAGGAATGCGACGGCGCCACTTCCCGGGAGCAACTGAAACTGAAATCCCTGCCAGAGCGCTTCGACGATACCCTGCGCGATCGCCGTGAGGAGAACGAGAAACCCCCAGAAGATGAAGGCGTGCAACACACCGGCGAGCGGCCATCGCAGCAGCCGCCCCTGCGCCATGACGTACACGAAGAACGCGCGCACCCGCGACGCGGGGTGATCGAGGCGATTCTCATGGCGTGTGGTGCGCTGCATCGCACCGAGCAGCTTTCGCCAGCGCAACCCGCTCGCCGTGAGCGACGCGCCGGCGAGCAGCACCAACGCGATCGGGCTGATGATCGCGGTAACGGACGCGGACACTAGCGCCCCTTCCACTCCGGCTGGCGCTTCTGCACGAAGGCCGATATCCCTTCAGCGGCGTCCTCGCTGCCGAACAGCGCGACGAACTCGCGTCGCTCCACCTCGAGCGCGGCGTCGATGGAGAGTGTGGAACCCGCGTGCATCGCCCGCTTGGTTGCGGCAAGCGCGAGCGGTGCCCGCGACGCGAGGAGTTCCGCCCATCGGCGTGCCGCGGCCGGCAGGTCGTCCGGCTCGACCACCTCGGCCACCAGTCCGAGGGCAAGAGCGCGCTGCGCATCGATCGGATCGCCCGTCAGGAGCAGTTCGGTCGCCCGGGCACTCCCGATGAGCCTCGGCAGGCGCTGGGTCCCGCCCCAGCCAGGGATGATCCCGAGCTTGATCTCCGGTTGGCCGAATCGAGCATTGGAAGATGCGAGACGGATGTCGCATGCGAGGGTGAGTTCGCATCCCCCGCCGAACGCGATCCCATTCACCGCTGCGATGACCGGGAGGCGTGACGCCTCGATCTCGAGCGTGAGGTGTGTGGCTTTCCCGACGGCGTCGGCACCCGCTCCGAACCCTTTGATGTCGGCGCCGGCGGAGAAGAACTTCGGGCCGTTGCCGGTGATGACAACCGCACGGCACGTCTCATCCGCCTCGGCGGCGGCGAGCCCTTCGGCAAGACCGTTGACCACATCGCCGTTGACCGCATTCGCAGGTGGATGGTCGATCGTGAGCGTGACCACTGCACCCTCGTGCTCGACACGGATGACGTCATGGAGAACCTGACCCACGAGCTGTGCCTCCCTCGGTGCGATGACGGTGTGGGTGCGTCATACAGCAAAAGGACGCGGACGCGCCGCGGACCAGCCCGCGGCGGCGAGTAGAGTGCGCAAGGGTGGAGCTTCCCCCGCTCGGTGACCGCGTCGAACCCGAGGCACTTCGCGATTTATCCGACGACGGTCTCGATGCGCTCGGTGCCCAGTTACAGACGACAGAGCGAGCCACCATCGCCGCAATGGCGCCGTACGAGCAGCACCTTCGCGAGATACGAACTCGCGCCACCGAACTGGCCACCGAACGCCGCCGTCGCGAACGCGCGCAGCAGGTAGCGCAACGCGCGGGAGTCCGCGAGGCGGCGAAGTCCGGTGACATGCCGAGCCTTGCCGCAGCGCTTGCAGCCGGCGAGGAACTCTTCGAGCCTTCGACCGTTCTGACTGATGTGCACGCCTTTCTCAGCACCGGTGGCGAGGTTGGTTTCGGTTTCGCGACTCGGCCGGGCACGTTGACGTTCACCGACGGTCGCCAGCAACGCCAGGCAAAGACCTGGGGTGAGGCACGTGAGCTCCATGCGCTCGGCTGGGAGCCGGGCGCTCCGGGAATACCCGGGGTCCGCGTTCATCTCGCGGGCAGCAGGGTCGAACGCGTCGTGCCGGCGACCGAGGTGGTGCTCAGATCAGGCGAGGAGTAGCACCGTGGCGCGGAGCGCTCTCCGAACCGGTCTGATCGGGGCTGCGCTCGCCGGCGCGCTCGGGGCGTGCGGACATGCCGCTCCGTCAACGACATCCACGCCGGCGACGCCGACAGCATCGCCTTCTCTCCTGCCAGCGCCGTCACCAACGCCATCGCCGGCACCGCTGATCGTGACCGCGCGAGACACGGGGCCGGCTGAATCGCCGTGGACGGCGGTGCAACTGTCTCTCCTCAGCGAGGACGGAACGCTGATCGGCACGTTCAACGACCCCGGTGGGGTTGACGGCGACGCCTATACCGTCGGTTCAGGCGCTGTCTATTTCATTGACGGCACAGTCGTGAAAGCGCTCGGACGCAGTGGCACCGTCACCGACGTGGGCGGGGTTCCGCAGGTGCCGACGACCGTGAATGCGGACGACCTCCAGACCTACACCACCTTCGCGGTGTCGCCGGATCAGACGACATTCATCTTCGGCATACCCCTCGCAATCCAAGGTGACCACGGCGCAACGAGTGATCACTCGCAACTGTGGAGCGAGCCCGTGGGAGGCACTGCCCTGTCAGCGACCATGGTGTACGACGACACGAACAGCACCGACTCCGTGCTTCTGCCCGTTGCGTGGGGCCCGGGCGGCGTCGTGGTCTCACAACGGTCGACGACAGGGCTGGGCGGCGCGGGACCTTTCATCAACTACACGTACTTCGAACCCGCGACGTTCGACCCGACCACACATTCGCTCACTCCCGTCCAGGGAAACTGCCTGCCTGCGAACCCGCAGGCAGACGATGCGCCGGCTCCAACGTACGTGTGCGAGTCCCTGGTCCCAAGCTCTCCTGACGTGACCGTCGATATCGGGGCAGAGACAGCCACGGTGACCATGCACGCTGCGGGCGCCACGGCCTTCGGTTCCGTTGTCGTCTCAGACGATGATCGCTATCTCGCGTATGGCGCCTACATCGGCAACTTTGGATCTGGCCACTACGTCACAACGATCGTCGACCTGACCGACGGCGCAACCGTGGCCACCATCTCGGGCTTCACTCCCATGCAGTGGTTGGACGACGATCGACTGGTCGTCTCTCCGCTGTACCTGGGGCCCTCCACCGCTCTCCTGTCCCCGAGCTTCAACGCTCCAGTCGAGCTCTCGGCGGATCAGCCGACGGGAGCGCTTCCGTAGGGGGTTGAACTCGATGCCGCCGATGTGGCGCGCCGGAGGGGACGATGGAGCGGGTGCGGGAAGCCGTTGCACGATGACCTTCTCGACGTCACGCGAGACGAGGATGGCCGGGCGGGTGGCGTCGATCCGCACGAACCGGCGCGGATGCTGTGCCGCAAGTTGCTCAAAGGCGCCCTCCACGGCCGCGTGGAACGTCTCTGGCGCCACCTCGAACCGATCGAGCGGTAGCTGCTGCGCGCGCTGCCGCTGCGCGGCCGTGGACGCCGGTATCGCCAGGTAGAGGGTCAGATCCGGCCAGACATCGCCACAGGCGGCGGCGTGCAATCGCAGGAGATCTCCGGGCGGGATACCCCGTCCACCGCCCTGATAGGCAATCGTCGAGTCGGCATAGCGATCGGCGATGACCACGCTGCCTTTCCTGAGCGCGGGGAGGATCGTCTCGTGGAGCAACTGCACACGCTCAGCGGTGAAGAGCAGCGCCTCTGCCCAGGCTTCGAGTGCCGGACCACGCTGGTGCTGAAGCACGAAGCTGTGCAGGATCTCGCCGAGTGGCGTCTCATCCGGTCTGACGGTGACGACGTCGTGTCCCTGCTGACGCAGCGCGCCGGCAAGGGATGCGACCTGGGTGCTCTTGCCTGCACCGTCGAGCCCTTCGAACGAGATGAAAAAGCCACGCCATGCGCTCATGCCGGTCAATACTCCCCCACCGTCGGGCCCCTCACCCAAACGGTCTATTCCGAGGGTCGCAGTATGACGAGTCGGCGATTGGGTTCGTCACCGGTACTGCGTGCAGTGAGTGCGTGCTGTTCGACGAGTTGATGTTGGAGCCGTCGCACGTACGCGTTCTGCGGTGTGAGCTCGACGTCGTTACCGGTTCGTTGCATTTGCTCGATGCCCTCGATCACATCCTGCATCGCGGGCTCGGTGTCATCGGGCGTTTCCGGGGGCGGCTCGACGCCGTACACCCGGGCAAGCGCGCTCTTGATCTGGGCGACCGTGTTGCTGCGCAACACGTGAATGGGGATGCCCGACGATTCCGCAGCCCTGACCGGCGAATCGTGACGCCGGTAGTAGTTCTTCAACGTGAGCACGAGGTCGGCGTCGTCGACGTGATGCTGGATCCGCACGGGGAGGCGCATCTCGCGAAGCGACTGCTCGAGATAGCTGCGCGAGACGCCATACGGAAAGATCGACAACGGCGGGCCTGGGCGCACCGCAGGGGCCGGTGGCTCCCACTCACGCTCGCGGCGTTGCTGTCCGGCGATGTACTCGTCCACGTCGAAGCGGCGCCGGCGTTCGCGCGTCCGCCGCTGACCACGCGCACCGGTGAAGGGAGCGGGCTCGAATGGCGACGGCCGGCTCGCCGCCGGGCTGGTGTCGACACGGCTCACAATCGCGCCGGTCTCGTCGCGTGTGCGCAACTGGGGCGGACGCACCCTGCCGCGCAAGGCCTCGTCGACGGTCTCCGCGAGTGGCGCGTGCACCACGACGCGGTCGCGCTCCTGGATTTCGATGAGCACGTCGAACGTCGGTGGGGACTTGCGCTCGAGCACCGATTTCTGCGTGCCGCGCCGGCGCGCCTCCTCATCGGACAACGTGACGGTCTGAATGCCGCCAAGCAGGTCGTTGAGTGTCGGGTTGACGAGCAGCGAGTCGATATTGGACCCGTGCGCTGTACCGACCAGCTGCACGCCGCGCTCCGCGATGGTCCGTGCCGCGACTGCCTCGAGCTCGGTGCCGATCTCGTCGATGACGATGCACTGCGGCATGTGGTTTTCCACGGCCTCGATCATCACCGCGTGCTGGAGCGCAGGGGTTCGGACCTGCATCCTGCGCGAGCGTCCGATTCCCGGGTGTGGGATGTCGCCGTCGCCCGCGATCTCGTTCGACGTGTCGACGATCACCACACGCTTGCCGCACTCATCGCTGAGCACGCGCGCGCACTCACGCAGCATCGTCGTCTTGCCGATACCTGGCGGGCCGAGCAACAGGATCGACTGTCCGCTGATGACCATGTCCTTGATGATGTCGATGGTTCCCGTCACAGCGCGACCCACCCTGCAGGTCAGTCCGACAATCGTCCCCTTGCGATTGCGGATCGCGCTGATGCGGTGCAGCGTGCGCTCGATGCCCGCGCGGTTGTCGTCGCCAAACAGCCCCACGTGTTCGGTGACGTAGTCGATCTCCGCGTTGCCCACGTTGGCGTTGTCGAGGATCGCCTCGCCGTCGGTGAAGCGCGCCTCCGGCTCGCGTCCGAGATCGAGCACGATCTCGAGGAGGTCGCCACGTCCCTGCGAGAGACGCTGCGCCGCGGCGGCGATGTGGGGAGGAAGCGCTGCGAAGAGCAGGCTCAACTCCTCTTCCCATGAGGATCCGTAGGGCGTCATCTGGGCGACGATCTCTTCCTCCTCGTCGTGGTCGTCGAGAGCACACGGAGCGGAACCGATGGCGAAGGTGACGGCATGCTTCGAGCGATGCCCGCATGCACGAGAACGGGTTTCTTGCGCCGCGACGGCGCGTTGATGCGTACCTTCTCGCCGAGCTCGCTGATGAGCAGCAGTTGGGTGCCGTAGACCGCAAATCCACGCAGCTGCAACGCGCGTATCAGCTCCGAGTCGTAATGGCGGAGGACGCAGGATGCCGGTCCCGACGGCAATTCCGCGATGACCGCATCGATGATCGCGTCGCGCAACGCCGGGTCGTGCCCTTCACACATCATGCTGAGGCTGGCCGGTTGCGCCGCTGTGGGCGGGCGGATCGCTGCCCAGGCCACGATTCCCGGACGCTCGGCAACGAGGTGACGCACGTTGTCCCGACCGAGCGCGGCGATGAGACCTTGCGCGTAGCCACCCTGCCAGGTCTTGAGCGACGGGCCCTCGACGGCAGCGACCTGTGAGGGCGTGGTGCGCAGATAGAGCAGATAGATGGCTCCGATGTCATCGCGCCGCGCGGGCCGGATGAGGGTGGACCGCACTGCCGGTTCAACATCGGGAGCCGCCTGGTCGCGATACAGGATCTGCTCGGTGGCGAACTGCGTGAAACCGTGCTCGAGAAAGACGGGGAGCAGCGGGTGATCGAGCGGCAGGCGAACATGCACGCGCTGCACGCCGTGCTCGAGCCCGCGATTGCGCACACCGTCGAGCAGCTCCGCTCGAGCGAAATGCCCGTGCGCGGTGGTGGACGTGCACAGGTTGAGGATCTGCCACGAGCGCGGACGCACCGAGAGTGACTGGACCTGCACGAACCCCACGACACCTTCCTTCGCATCCTCGGCAACGAGCATCTCCTCGGACACGTCGGTGATCGGCACCAGCGAGGACAGTGATTTCGTGAGGGCCTGCCACAAGCGCAACAAGGTGGCCTGCGGGACGGGACTGTCGGGCGTCATCTGCGCCCCGTGACGCTCGTCCTCGGTGGCCTCCCGGTACAGCTGCTCGATCCGCGCGAGGTCGCGGAACGATGCGGAGCGGATGATCACGCCGCGCTCACCTCGAGGGCAGCCGTCGCGCGCTCGAGGAACGCCTGGTGCAGACGCGAAGTCATCGGTCATCTCCGGGTGGAAGCACAGGCCGATATGGGGACCCTGCGCGACAGCCACGGGGTTACCGCCGAATGTGGCGATAACTTCGGCTTCGGGCCCGGCACGCTCGATGAGCGGCGCTCGGATGAACACCGCTCGGAATGGAGCCACCCCGAGCGTGGAGACGGCGATATCCGCCTCGAACAACTCGACCTGGCGCCCGTAGCCGTTGCGCCGCACGGCGACGTCGAGGACGCCGAGCGCGATCTGGTCGGGACGACCGTCGAGCACCTCGCGGCTCATCAGGATCAACCCGGCGCACGTGGAGAGCGTGGGCATTCCGGCATCGAGACGCTCACGAAGTGGCATCTCCAGCTCGAACACCTGCAGCAGGCGGCTCATCGTCGTCGACTCGCCGCCCGGGAGGACGAGCGCGTCGACCTGGTCGAGGTCAGCGGGAGTCCTCACCGTGGATGCCTCCGCGCCGCAGCCGCGGAGTGCCATCAGGTGCTCCCGGACGTCGCCCTGGAGGGCGAGAACGCCTACCCGGAGGATGGTCAATTCCCTCTCAGCGGACGCGGGCGCTCCGTCCCTGGCGGGGCAGGCTTCGCGTCATTCGCACACTTCCTAGTGTACGCCGCCGGCACCGTATGGGCAGGCTACCAACCGCGGGTTGCCAGCAATTCGCCGGCGGGCATCGACGCGACGTCGAGTCCCGGCATCGCCTTGCCCAGACCCGCGCTCACCTCGGCAATGACCTCCGGCTTGTCGTAATACGTCGTCGCGGCAACGATGGCCCTGGCGTATGCCTCCGGATTGGTGCTCTTGAAGATGCCACTGCCCACGAAGTTGCCATCACAACCGAGCTGCATCATCAGTGCCGCATCCGCGGGAGTGGCGATACCGCCGGCCGAGAAATTAACCACCGGAAGCTTGCCCGTCCGATGAATTTCCTGGATGAGGTCGAATGGCGCGCCGAGACGCTTTGCCTCGGCCATCAATTCCTCCGGTCGCATCGACGCGATGCGCCGGATGCCGCCCTGCACGGCGCGCATGTGACGGACCGCCTCGACCACATTGCCCGTCCCAGCCTCGCCTTTGGTGCGGATCATCGCCGCGCCTTCGCCGATCCGGCGGAGTGCTTCGCCCAGGTCACGCGCACCGCAGACGAAGGGCACGTCGAACTGCCACTTGTCGATGTGATGCTCCTCGTCCGCCGGCGTGAGGACTTCCGAACTCATCGATGTAGTCGACACCGAGCGACTGCAACACCTGCGCCTCGACGAAATGTCCGATGCGGGCTTTCGCCATAACCGGAATCGTCACCGCGGCAATGATGTCCTTGATGAGGCTGACATCGCTCATGCGGGCGACACCGCCATCGCGACGGATATCGGAGGGCACACGCTCGAGCGCCATGACAGCGACCGCACCGGCATCCTCGGCGATCTTCGCCTGCTCCGCTGTGACGACGTCCATGATGACGCCGCCTTTCAGCATCTCTGCCAGGCCGCGTTTGACCCGCACGCCGCCGGTATGGGGCTCGTGTCCGTTTGCCGCCACTTTGTCGCTGGTCATGTTCTCGCTCCTCATCCCGCTCGCTGTGCCGGGAAGGAGCTCATTCTAAGCGTTCTTTGACGAGTTCTTGGCTCGCGTTACTGGCTTTACTGCTGGCTTTGTTGCAGATTTTGTGGTGCCGGCCGTGCGCGCCGTCGCAGATTTTGTTGCAGATTTTGTGGTGGCCGGCGCAGCCGGTCTGGGTACTGCTTTCGCTGCCGGCTTCGCAGCACCGAGCTTCTCCGTGTGCAGCTTGAGCGTCTCAACAGATCGCTGCAGGTTGCCGCGCACGATCGGCTCCGCCGCGCGACCGAGGAGCTTTCCGGCGATGCCACCACCAAACTCGTATTCCATGTCAAAGGTGACCTGGGTCTTATCGCCCTTCGGCTTGAAGGCCCACATACCGATTTGCTTGAAGCCTTCATTGGAATCCCAACCGATCGCCTTGTTCTCCAACCATGTGGTGATATCCACCACCGAAGTCAGTGTCGTCGGACCGGCTTTCATACCCACGTTGAACTGCGCGCCTTTACCGTGCGTGACCTTGCCCGTCGGTTGCCACTTCACCAGGTCCTTCATGTACTTGGTGGTGTTGCGGTAGTCGTCCACATACGCGAACACCGTGGCGACAGGCGCGTTGATGGTCATGTCGATGGTAATGCGACCCATATACCTGGAACTCCTGGGCGCGGAGGCACCGCGCGATAGCTTCAGTATGCGATTCCTGACACCGCGATGTGGGCGCGTCCCCGGGGTCCGCGGAGGCGGGTGGTATCATCCGGGCCGGCGACGGGAAGTAGCTCAGCCAGGTTAGAGTGCTCGGTTCGGGACCGAGAGGTCGGGAGTTCGAATCTCCCCTTCCCGACGGCTTCGCAGCAGTCCCGGACGGCGGCTCAGCGACCCACGGGATACAGCGCGTCGGCCCATTGCTCGCTGCTGAGGTCGAGGTCCAGGTGGCGGAACGGGCCAATACCACGCTGGACAAATCGCAGTTGTGCGGGCATGCGATCGACAAGACGCAAGTCGATCATCACCTCGCGTCCATTGAGGACACCGAGCGCAACCCACGACGCACCGCGTGCGTTGGGATGCGAACCATCGGCGTCGATGCGCACTCGCACATCGCACACCTGCACTCCCCCGGAGCAGCAGGCTTGTGACGACATGTAGGCAATGAACAGCCGGCTTGCCTGCGGGCGATCATCCAGCCATCGCCGCGCATCGTCATCGATGCTCAGCTCGAACTGACCGGACACTGTGGCTCGCACCATGCTCACGAGTATATGGCGCTCGTGACGTCCATGTGGATCGGACAATGACCAGATAGCATTGACAGCTGCGGCCCCGTAGCTCAGTGGATAGAGCGGCGGTTTCCTAAACCGTGCGCGCAGGTTCGATTCCTGCCGGGGCTACCAAAGTGGAATACGCCAGCACGCCGCCGAAGCCGATCAACGCCGCGCCGGCGACTGCGTCCGTCACGCGGATCGCACCGGCACCGACGGATCGACGCGCACATGCAACGCCGCTCGCAAGAATCGTGACCCACGTGAAACTGCCGATCGCGACTCCGGCAACAAGGAGGACCGCGGCGGCAGTCGTATGGACCAGCCCGGCTGTGCTCGTTGCGGCAAAAATCGCCCCCCACGAAACGATGGTGGTCGGGTTGGATGCCGTGCCACCGAGGGCGGTGAGGAATGCTCGCCGGGGCTCTGCCACCTCGAATTCGGTCTCGCCACCGACACGGATGCGCACTGCGCTGTAGAGCGTTCGAATGCCGAGGAAAACCAGAACAGCAGCCCCGAGCAGGCCAAGTGCAAGACGAACGGGATGGATGGTGAGCAAGGGCGTGACACCACCGGCACCGGCAGCCGCGTAGAGACCGTCCACCATGGCGATCCCTGCCCCGATGGCGACGCCGACACGCCACCCGCTGCGCAGCGTCGACCTGATCAGGAAGAGCGACATCGGCCCCAGTTGCAGCGCGACGAAGAATCCAAGCCCGAATCCGATCACTGCCGCGTTCATGCTCGAACACTCCGCTCACGCCCGTTCGCGTTGTCCGCATTGTCGCGCACGGCGGCGGCGCCGATTCGCTTCCAGAAGATGAGCGTCCCGGTGAGACCGCCGTGCGGCTTCAACGCGTAGTCGGGAATTTCGCCCGTCAGCGTGAATCCCAGCCGTGTGTACAGCGAAGCAGCGCCTCCGTCCACGGCCGTATCGAGCACCAGAAGCGTTCGCCCGCGCTCGATCGCAATCACCTCCAGCGCCGACATGAGCGTTGTGGCGATCCCCTGTCCGCGGTGGGTCGCACGCGTCATGAGCTTCGCGACCTCTGCCCGATGCGGCTGGTTCTCCGGCAGGTCAAGCAGGAGGGTCACGGTGCCGACCAGGAGGTCGCCATCCCAGGCGCCGAGGACCACTCGCTCGCCGCGTGCCGCAGCGCCCAGACCTTCGACCCAGTACGCATCGGCCGCCGCCGGATCGAGCGGATGCATGAAGCTCACGGAGCCGCCTGCAGCGACCACCTCGATGAGGATCTCGGACAACATCGCGCGTGTTGCGGACAACTCATCCAGCGCTGTGATCGTGATGTCTGTCACGGTCGTGAGCTGGCCTAGATTGCTCCGGACTTGATCGCCTGCTCGATCCACGGGATGACGATGTCGAGCATGTCGTCGAGCGAGGTCGTCGCTTCGAAACCGAGTACGCGACGCGCTTTCTCCACCGATGGGATCCTTCGCTGCACGTCATGCTCGAACGGCGTATCGCTGACATACCGAAACGGCATGTCGCCGTTGATCCTGCGCCAGATGTTTTCCGCGAGGGCGAGAACCGTCGTCGACTCGCTCGTTGAGAGGTTGAAGTCGTCGTTGAGCGCCGCGGGACTTTCCATCGCAGTCACGATGCCTCGAGCCAGATCACCGGCATACGTATAGTGGCGGACCTGCGTGCCACTGCCGAGGATGTGCAGCGGGTCCTGGCCCTTGACGACCTTTTGGACGAGGTCGGGGACGACGTAACTCATCGCGAGCGTGACGTTGCCACTGGGTATCTCGACATCCCCGAGCGCACGACCTTCGCCGACACCGACGCAGTTGAAGGGACGCACGATTGTGTACGGCAGCGCGTACTGACTGTGCGCGGCGCGTGCAAAGTACTCGACGGCGAGCTTCTGAAAGCCATAGGACGACTTCGGCGGCGGGATCTCGAGCTCCTGCCCCTCGGCTGAAGGCCATGACGTCGCGGACTCGAAGACCATCGAGGAGCTGAGATAGGTGACCTTCTGCAGCGTGCCGTCCCGATGCGCGCGAATCGCGGCGTCGCATGTCGCGGCGAGGATTCGTTCATTGGTCGCCAGCAGATCGTATGCGTACGTGTGGAAGTACGAGATGCCCCCGATCATCGCTGCGCCCGCGATGAGGTGCTCACAGCCGGACAGCGCGCCGCTCATCAGGTCCGCATCGCGTGCGTCCCCGTGGATAAGACGATATGCAGGGTTGCTGTCGAACGACCGGACAACATGTCCGTACTTCGAACTCGTTGTCGACGCCAATGACCTCGTACCCGCGCGCGAGCAGTTCCTCCACCACGTAGCCGCCGATGAAGCCGGCCGATCCGGTCACGAGGACGCGCGTCACGATCCGCCCTTCGTGCCGCGATCGGCTTTCGTGCTGGCGCGTCCGCTGAGGCCGAGCGCGTAGAGATACCAGTGCAGGTATCTCGGAATCCACGCCTTCACCTTGAAGTTCGACGTGCCGTTCGCGCGATCGAGCCAGATGGTGGGGAGCTCCGCTACGGGAAGGCCGAGGCGGCGCGCTTTGGCCACGAGCTCGATGCCGAGCTCGAACCCCGCGTCGGAGTCGATGCCGACACGTTCGACGAACGCCCGCGAATATGCCTTGAACGAATTGGTCGCATCGTGAGTCCCGACATGCGCGAGCAGGTTCAGGGAGACGCCGGCGAGGCGGGACATGCGGCCCTTCACCCATGGGCCGCCCACCTGCTGACCGCCGCGCATGTAGCGCGACGCGCACGCGACGACCACTCCTCGCTCCACAAGGTGCGTCAACTGGTCGATCTGCATGGGATCGTCACTGCCGTCAGCCATGGTCACCACGACAACGTCCGCCGTGGCCTGCGATATGCCGAACCGCAACGCGTTCGCCGGTCCGCGGCCGAGCGTGTTGCGCACGGGACGCAGACGCTTTTCACGCTTGACGTACGTCTCGAGAAACGGGACTGTCGTGTCATCGACGGTGTCGTACACGACGAGCACCTCGGCAGGCAACGTGACCGCCTCGAAGATGCGATCGAGAAAGGGAACCACCGCCGCACCCTCGTTGTACGCAGGGATCACGACGCTGACGCGTGGCTTCACACGCGAACCCCGTTGCCGCGCAGGTTGGTGATGTCGACGACGGGGGTGACCGTCTGAAGATCCCGATAGTCGCGGTGCGGCGCGGCGATGATCAGGAGATCGGCTTCCGCAACGACGCAGTCGAGTGACACGAGGTCCGGGTCGCCCTTCACATGCGGGTCGGTGCAGAGCACTCGCGCAGCCTTGCTGCTCAGGATGCGCTTCATCTTGTAGCTCAGGCTCGAGCGTGTGTCGTCCGATTCCGCTTTGAACGCCATGCCGAGAACGCCGACCGTCATGGTGCTCAGGTCAAACCGCTGTTCGAGCTTGCCCATGATGTAGAGCGGAAGGCCTTCGTTGATCATCACGGCGGCGTGACCGAGCGTGAAGCGGTTCTCGGCGAACGCCGTGATCTGCATCGTGTCCTTCAACAAGCAGGGCCCCGCCGCCAGCCCGGCGCCCGGGAGATCCGCCGCACGCGGATAGTGGAACGTCACCGCGCTGCGGATCCGTTCGTAGTCGAGCCCGTTGTCGTTGGCGATCATGAACAACTGGTTCGCAACTGCGAACTTCAGATAACGCCAGCTGTTCGTGAACAGCTTTGCGAGCTCCGCCTCCTCGGGCTCAAGCTCGAATATCTCCTGCGTCAGAGTGCGAAAGAGCGCGCTGGCCCGCTCGAGCGCGCGCGGGGTTGTCGCGGAGACAATCTGCGGCAGGGTGTGCAGCTCGGTGAGGGCGAACCCTTCGGCAATCCGCTCCGGGCAGAAGCTGACATCGATGTCACGGCCGAGCTTGGCGATCAGGCGCGCGACGCGCTTCGTCACCCCCGGGTACACAGTGCTGCGCAGCACCACGTGATGTCCGTCGACCAGGTGCTCGGTCAGCGGCGCGATCACGCGCGTCACGGCTTCGACATCGGGGCTCAGATATTGATCGACCGGAGTCCCCACCACGACGATGATGTGTTCGCTCTGATCGATCGCCCCCGGATCCAGCGTCGCGTGCAACCGCCCGGTTGCGAGCACTCGAGGGAGCAGCTCGGGCGCGCCGTCCTCTGCGAACGGCATCGATCCGCCGTTGACCATATCGACGACCTTCGAGTTGGTGTCGAACAGGACAACGTCCAGCCCGCTCTCGGCAAAGGCCAGTCCCAGCGGAAGGCCGACGTGGCCGCACCCTCCTACAACGATAACGTCGTGCTCGAATTGCATCGGTCTTCCCACCTAGATTGTTGCGACGAGTCGACGGCCTCCGGCGGCGATCCCCTGTTGATTCTCTGCTGACGGCGTGCCGTTCTGGACCACGAGGATGACGCCGATCACGACGGCGACGAAGACGACGAGCTCGGTGGCGAACACCGGCCCGGGGCCGTCAGGGTATATGAGTTGGGCCACCGTGAAAACCCATCCCGCGACTACCACCGACCAGGGTCGCGACTGGGCCACCAACATGCCGAGTGGTGCCAGGAAGACGACGTCGTAAGCGAGGGTGTGGAGGCCGACGACGACAGCAAGCGCAATCGCGATGATTGCGAGGTGTGGTGTATCGACGCGGCGGCGAATGCCGATCAGCACCGCAACGGCGATGACGGCGAGGAGGAGGAAGACGATCTCGGTAGCGGCTGCGCTTCCCGTCAATCGCGCGACGGTTCCCGGGAGGCCGATGCCGATTTGAAACTCCTCAAGCTTCGTCGCGCTTCCGAGCCACTCCAGGCTGCAAGCGGGTCCTACCATGAAGATGCTGACTGAGCCTATCGCCGCAACCGTTGCGGCACATCCTGCGAGCACCCGCCAGCGCTGGTGAATGACCAGAGCGATGACAGCGAGAAAGATCAGCTGAGGTTTGACCGCAACGAGCCCAAGCAAAAGGCCTGCCGCGAGATCCTGATGTTTTCGCAGCAGGTCAATCGCCAGGAGCGCCGCGATCAGGAGCAGCGCGTCGTTTTGTGCCAGGCCGAATTCGGTGTTGGCAATGAGGTTGAGCAGCAGCGCTGCAACCACCGCGGCCGTGACCCAGGGCGAAAGCCCGTCACGGGTTCGCCAGAGCAGGACGGCGCACGCGGCGATCGCGACCCATACCACCAACTCCCACAGGTTGACGCCGGTCGACCCTCTCACAGCCGCAAAGGGCGCCGCGAGGAGGGTCATTATCGGTGGCTCGTTGAAGTGCCAGATGAGGTCCGCAGGCACCGGCGGAGCCACGACACCGGGCACCAGATGCACGCCCGCGAGCTGCACGGACCTCGAATAAATGCAGCCGAGGTCAGCCGCCTGGGCCTGGTGCGTCGCGGCGACGCCGGCGAAGTCCGTGCTTTCCGGGTACGTCACGGCGTATCGGGTGGCGGCCAGCGCCATCGCGACAGATCCGCCGACGCTGGCCGCCGCGACGCCACGCGGTGATCTCGGGCGCCACTCGAGAGCACTTGGCACACCGAGCGCTCGGAGTCCTGGAAAGGGCATGTGGCCGACGACGCTAACGCGAGATGGCGACGATCGCTCCAGACGTTACCGACTAGCTACGCGACTGGACGCGACCGAGGGCGGCGACGCTCATACGCGGCACCTCGGCGAGATCACGATTCCTCCCCGTGGCGATGCAAGCGAGCACGCCGGCGAGGACCAGCGCCCACCCGGCGAGCTGCCCCGGAGGGAACTTCGCGGCGTCGATGAGGTCGACGCATGCCGCGACGGTGATGAGCGCCCACGCCCCGTAGGCGTACGCGAGCGGTGAAGCGAGCGCCAAGGGAGCTGCGGCTCCGATGCGGCGTACCGCGGACGCAACCCCGATCACGAACGCCGGCGCCAGCATCACGAGGTCGTCCGGGTACGCATGGGGGGAGGCGACCAGCGAGAGCACCGCAGCGCCCACCAGCGCCGTGTCGAGACGGCTCGGATCCTTCCGGACACGCATTCCGAGCCAGACTGCGGCGGCGCAGGCCAGCAGCGTTGCGACGAGCCCGACGAGATGGGCGGTGAGCCCGTTGCCGAAGAGCGATCCCACGACCCCGATGAAGCTCACCATCGTCGCGAGTTCCCAGCGTGTGGTGGACGAGGCGAGGATGCTCACGAATCCCGCAACCCCAGCCGGCCCAACCAGGACCAGCGACGCAATCGCCAGTCCCGCAACGCCGGCAAGCGCCCCAAGGATCACTCGGCGTTCGCGCCAGCCGAGCAGAAAGGCGAGGAGCCCAAGCGCCAGATGCGGTTTGGCGATCCCGGCCGACACCACAAGCACGGCGGCCCCGGTTGCCAGGTGACCGTGCTTCCACGATCGGTATGCGAGCACGAGACCCAGCGCGAGGAGCGGCGTCCATTGCGCCTGCACGAACATCGTCCACGTGCCCATTCCGGCGAGGGCAGCGGCGCCCGCCGCAACACGCCAGATCTGCGGTGTCCCGTCGGGCCACGCCACACTGCGGACCGCGAGCACCACGGCGAGAATGAGCACCGCGAGTTCGAGCAGCGACCAGAGCCGGTACGCAGCGTCCAGCGGCAGGAACGTTGCCGGCAGCACCAGCGCCGCGGCAACCGGTGTGTTGACGAAGGGAAGATTCGCCTCGCGGTCGGGAGCGATCAGCGCACTGTGCAGCGGCTGCTGCAGCGCCTGGCTGTAGAGGTCGCCCGTGTGGCCCTCGCGGAGCAGCGTGCCGCCGACGTAGAACGCCGTGAAATCACTCCGGCCGATGTCGAAGCTGCTCACCTGCGTCCAGATCACCGCGTACGCGACGAGGAGCGCCGCGGCAATCGCGATGATCAGGCGGGCAGGTCTGAGAGATCCGCTCACCTTCGGCAGCCTAAGCGGTGAACTTGCGGATCCCCGAGGCGTTATCAGCCCGTCACAGTGCGATCGGCTCGATGTCGTTGCCCGGTTGCACGCAGCGTGTTCGAGGCGACGCCGTCGTGAGGCTCCCGGCTGCGACACTAGCCGGCGTCCACACAGAGGAGATTGCGATGAATGAGACAGACGTTTTCGTCCTTGCCGATCACGCGCTCGATGACGTCGTGAGCAGGATTGCCGACGACCAGTGGGAGATGGCGATGCCGGCGAGCTATACCCGGCGCGGTGAAACCGAGGTGCCGTCCCTTCGGACCGTCATTGCCTACCACGCCTATGACGACGCCTGGGTGCCCGACATGCTCTCCGGACGCACGATTGATGAGACCGGGAAGGACAAGTTCGACGGCGACCTCCTCGGCGACGACCCCAAAGCCGCGTTTTCCGCGATCGTCGCCAAGGCGTGTGCGGCGGCGAGCGAGTTCCAGGACTTCGATCGGACCGTCCACTGCTCGTTCGGTGATTTCACCGCCCGCGAATATCTCTGGCAGACGAACGCATTCCGGGGAATGCGCGCCTGGGATATCGCCCAGGTGATCGGCGTCGACCCGGAATTGCCCGACGATCTGGTCCAGGGTTTGTGGGACGAGCTCAGCCCGGTGGCGGATGCGTATCGCGCATACGGCGTGTTTCCGCCGGCCGTCGCCGTCCCGGACGATGCGCCCCTGCTCGACAGGCTGCTCGGGATGACGGGTCGGAACCCACGATGATCACCGCCGCCCACGCGATCATCTACGCCGACGACCCCGAGCAGGCGCGAGCGTTCTTTCGCGACGTCCTCGAGATGCCGAATGTCGATATCCACGGCGGCTGGCTCATCTTCAAGCTGCCTGCCGCGGAGCTCGGCCTTCACCCCGCAGGGGATGGCTCACCAGGAGGTCACCACGAACTCTTCTTGATGTGTGACGACATCGACAGCACGGTCGCCGAGCTCACCGGCAAGGGTGCTGCGTTCTCAGAGCCGGTCAGCACCACCCGTTTCGGGCGCCTCACGCGCCTGCTGATTCCAGGTGGTGGCACCGTCGGCCTCTATCAGCCCTCCCACGCGACCGCCTATGACATCGAGCAGTAATTCGTCGTGTCTCAGCCCGGCATGCTCCGGCTCAGTACGATGACAGCATGAGTTCCGATCCCCGCACGCAGACGGTGCAGGCTCCCGACGGCCGGCAACTCGAAGTTGTCACCGCAGGACCGGAGGACGGCCGCTGCTTCCTGTTCCACAGCGGAACACCGTCGGCCGCTGCCGCGTTCCCGCCACTGGTTGCGGAGCTCACCGAGCGCAACATGCGGCTCGTCACCTTCTCGCGCCCCGGGTACGCCGCGTCGTCCGCGATGGCCGGCCGGGCAGTGGGTGACGTGGCCACCGACGTCCAGGCGATCCTCGACGCGCTCCGTATCGGCCCGTTTTTCTGTGCCGGCCAGTCTGGCGGTGGCCCCCACGCGCTCGCGTGTGCGGCGCTCCTTCCCGACAGGGTCATCGCCACTGCCACGCTCGCCGGCGTGGCGCCGTGGCCAGCCGACGGGCTGGACTGGTTCGGCGGCATGGGCCCGGAGAACCTCGAGGAGTTCGGCGCGAGCATGAAGGGCTCCGATGCCCTCGAGGCGTACTTGAACCCCGAGGCGGCCTCGCTCCAGGGGGTCCAACCGGCCGACGTCGCTGCAGCGCTCGGCGGCCTCGTGAGTGACGTGGACAAAGCGGCGCTGACTGGCGAATATGCCGCGTTCATGGCCGCTGGGTTCCGTCGAGCCGTCTCCACGGGGATTGCAGGATGGCGCGACGACGACATTGCGTTCGTGACGCCGTGGGGCTTCGATCTGCCGTCGATCCAGACACCTGTCGCGGTCTGGCAGGGCGGTGAAGACCGAATGGTCCCGATGGCACACGGAGCGTGGCTGGCGGCGCACATCCCGGGAGCGGAGGCGCATCTGCTCCCAGATGAGGGCCATCTTTCCCTTGCACTCAATAAGATTGGTGACGTGCTGGACGGCTTGCTCGCAATGGGCGAGGCTGCGGCAAGTCCGGCTCGCGCATCCTGAACACCGTATAGTCGCCGCAGCCTTCGAGGACGCGGAGAGGAGATCACACCTATGACACCTGATGAGGTCAAGCAGAGCATCACCGGTTGGTGCACATCCGATGACGACCTGGAGATCGGCTCGGATCGGTTCGAGCCGGGCACGGACTTCTCGTTCGGCCTGAAGGCGGGCACCCTGAGCACGGCGCCCGTCGACCTGGTCGTGCTCAAGGCTGATGGTGCCGACCGCGTCACCATCCGTCGGAGCGTCACGCTCACCGGCGACGATGTCGACGCGGCCAACGCGCTGGTGGCCTCGCGTCCCGGCTCTGTGACCGCATCGGTCGAGCGCTCCGGCTCGGACACCACGATCGTCGCGCAGACCTACGTCTACATCGACGGGCTGAGCAAGCACACCTTCGTCCAGGCAGTCGCCGAGTTGGCGCGCACGAGCACCTTGCTTGACGCGATCGGCGGCGTGGAGACGGCATCGGAAGTCGACGAGGAAGCGGCAACCGTTGCCTCCGACGCCGTCGATGCGGATCCGGAGCCGGATTCGACATCCGTCGACGACTTCGCGCCGACACCGACCCCGGCGGTCGTCGCTGCTGAGCCCGTCGCCACCCCTGCCCCAACCCCTGCCGAATCGACGTTCGCGCAGCCGGCAACCCCCGAGCCCAGTGCCGTCCCTGCAGCGGTTCCCGTCACGCAGCCGCTGCCGACGCCGAGCTTCACGCCGCAGCCGGTACCGGCGCAGCCCGTGCAGCCCGCATACACCCCGCAGCCGTACCAGGCGCAACCCGTCCAGGCACAGCCTGTGCAGGCCCAGCCGGTACCGCAGCCGGCCCCGGCCGGTGGATGGACGCCGAGCCATTCCGTACCGCCGCAAGGACTGCGCGCCTGGGGCGCTCCCGATCCGTCGGGTCCGGTGGTCGCGAATCTTGCGCCCGGCCTGCCGATTCAAGTCGCGGAAGTTCGCGGAGCGTGGGCCCGGGTGATCTGCTCGAACGGGTGGACTGGCTGGATCGACGGCCGGATCATCGGCGTCGCCGCCTGACCTTCGACCCTCGATGAGCACCGGCTCGGACACCCCGAGCCTCGGCGAGCTCACCGCCGCGCTCGGGGAACGTCGCGCGCGCTCCCTTGCGATGGGAGGGTCCGAGCGCGTCGACCGTCAGCATGAGAAGCACAAGCTGACCGCTCGAGAGCGGATCGAGCTGCTCTTCGACGCGGGTACGTTCGTCGAGTTCGGACTGCTCGCGCATCAGCATTCGATGACGGGCGCACCCACCGAGCCGGACCGCACGCCTGCGGACGGCGTGGTCACTGGCGAGGGGCTCGTCGACGGACGCCGGGTGTATTGCGCCGCCTACGACTTCACCGTCATGGCGGGGTCGATGGGCATGATCGGCGAGCAGAAGGTCGCTCGCCTGCGCAGAAAGGCGATGCTCAACCGGCTCCCGATGATCTGGCTGCTCGACTCGGCCGGCGCGCGGATTCAGGAAGCATCCGGGAGCACCTTTGCGGGCAGCGGCGCGCTGTTCTTCGAGCAGGTCCAGATGAGCGGCGTCGTCCCGCAGGTGGCAGCGATGCTCGGACCGTGCGCCGCGGGGACCGCGTACATCCCGGGGCTCGCGGACTTCGTGCCGATGGTCAAGGGGACAAGCAGCATGTCGCTCGGCGGCGCGCGCCTGGTCAAAGCCGCGACCGGCGAGGAGACGACCGACCACGAGATGGGCGGGAGCCAGGTGCATTGCTACATCAGCGGGGTCGGCGACCTCGAGGTCGATGACGACGTGTCATGCATCGCGGCGGTGCGTGACTACCTGTCGTTCATGCCGTCCAACAACCGCGAGACCGTTCCGCCTCGGGAGACGTCGGACCCGCGTGACCGGCGGATCGAGGATTTCGCCAATCTCGTGCCCACGAATCCACGCGCCGCGTACGACATGCGCAAGGTCGTCAAGCGCATTGCGGACGACGGCCACGTCTTCGAGATCAAGCCGACCTTCGCACGCAACGTGATCACCGCGCTGGTGCGTCTCGGCGGCCAGAGCGCAGGCGTCGTCGCGAGCCAACCGATGATCAAAGGTGGCGCGCTCGACATCGATGCCGCGGACAAGGCCGCGCGCTTCATCTGGCTCTGTGACGCATTCAACATCCCGCTCGTGTTTCTGCAGGACGTGCCCGGATTCATCGTTGGCACCGAAGTCGAGAAGCAGGGAATCATCCGCCACGGCGCGAAGATGCTGTTCGCCGTGAGCGAGGCGACCGTCCCCAAGGTGACCGTGGTGCTTCGCAAGGCATACGGCGCCGGGTACTACGTGATGTGCGGCCGTGGATACGAGCCCGACACGCTCGTTGCGTGGCCCACCGCGGAGATCTCGGTGATGGGCCCGGAAGGCGCCGTCGACATCATCTTCACCAAGCAGATCGCCGCCGCCGAGGATCCGATCGCAGCGCGCGCGGAGTACGCCTCGGCCGTCCGCGAGACGATCGATCCCTTCATCGCCGCGTCATGGGCCATGGTCGATGACATCATCGATCCGGCGGACACACGGCGGGTGATCATCAACGCACTCGAAGGTGCAACGACAAAACGGCAGCGGCGAGCGTGGCGCAAGCACGGCGTGCCACCGGTATGAGGAGGGCAAGGTGACCGAGGTGAAGGCTGAACTGGTCGGCAATCTCTGGAAGATCGTCGTCGAGGTTGGGCAGGCGGTGGATGAGGACGACACGCTGATGATTCTCGAGTTCGATGAAGATGGAGATCCCGATCACGTCGCCGACCGCGGGCACGGTCTCCCAGATCCTGGTCGCCGAGGGCGAGGTGGTCCAGGAGGGCCAGACGGTCGCGATCGTCGACTGACGCCGGCAGTCACCGTCTCGCGACGATCGTGGCGAGCGACGGCGGCCGTGCGACGATGATTCGGTGGATTCGAGCCAGCTCGACACAATCAGCGTCAAGACATCCGACAACATCACGCTGGGGTACAGCGTCGCGGGCCTCGGCAGCCGTCTCGTGGCCCAGATCCTGGACAACCTGCTGGCGATTCCGATCACGCTGATCGCGATCCTGCTGTACGGGACTGTGGCGAGCGAATTCGTGACGAGCACGGAAGGCGCCGGATACGCCAGTCTCGGCGCCGGGTTCTTTGCAGGCTTCGTCTACTTCGGATACTTCTTCATCTCGGAGGCGGTGACCGGTGGCAAGACCCCGGGCAAGAGTGCAATGGGCTTGCGGGTCATCCGGTTGGACGGGTCCGCCGCCGACTTCGGAGCAATCGCCGTGCGCAACATCGTCCGCGTGGTTGACGTCGCGGTTGCCCTGATCGGCATCGTCGTCATGTTCTTTCAACCGCAGACACGCCGGCTCGGCGACCTGGCGGCCGGAACGATCGTGGTTCGCGACCGGGCGATGGTCACCCTGGCCGCGGCCACAGCCCCACCGCCGATCATCCTGCGAACCCCTGACGCAGGACCGGCAATCGACGGGCTCGACCACATCGGCAGCTTTGAACGCGACGCGCTTCGCGTGTTCCTCTCGCGCCCAGGGCTCAATCCAAAACTGCGGGCGGATCTTGCCGGTGACATCTCGAAGCGACTGTTCGATCGCCTCGGTCTGCCGCCAGGTGCCCCGGAGCGCATGTGGCCGCCGGAGCTGTTCATCGAGCGCGTGTACCTGCAACTCGAGCAGCGGTATCCGTGAGCCTCGACACCTTCATCGCAGAACGCAACGCGCGGTGGGCTGCGCTGGAAACGGCGATCAAGACCGCGAAGCGCGGGCGGCTTCGGAACCAGTCCGCCGGTGACATCGAACGTTTCGGCCTGTTGCTCCGTCAGACGTCGAGCGACCTTGCCATCGCGCGACGCGATCACCCGGACGCACCGATCACGGAATACCTGAACACGCTGTGCGCAAGAGCGCATCCCCTGCTCTATCGAGGCAACGGATGGCGTCTCGGGTCGATCGGACCGTTCTTCGCGACAGCGTTACCGCGCTCATTCCGTGCGGCGTGGCCGTACATCCTCGCCAGCTTTGCGCTGCTCGTCGTCGGTTTCATCGCGGGGTGGGTCGCGGTCGACCTTCGCCCCGACCTGCGCACCTCGTTGGTGCCACAGTCGCTCTTCGACGAGATGGCACGGGGGCAGATCGGGACGGGCGTCCAGGATGCACCGATAGTCGGGCTCGGGATCATCCAGAACAACATCCGCGTCGCGTTGATCTGCTTTGCGGGTGGCATGCTGCTCGGGATTCCCACGGCGCTCGTGCTGCTCACCAACGGATGGATGCTCGGGACCGTGGCGGCCGCCGTTCGTATCGGGGGCTACGACTACCAGTTCTGGTCACTGATCGTGCCGCACGGCATTCTCGAGCTCAGCGTGATCGTGATCAGTGGCGGGACCGGTCTCATGCTCGGCGACGCGATCCTGCGTCCCGGGCAACTACGACGAGCCGATTCGCTCGCGCGCGTGGCGGTCCGAGCGGTGCTGCTGGCCCTCGGTGCCGCCAGCCTGCTCGTTATCGCGGGCACCCTCGAGGCATTCGTGTCACCCAGCTCGCTGCCGGACGGGGTGAAGCTCGCCGTCGGAGCAACGGTCGGCACCCTGCTCTACTCGTGGCTGCTGCTCGCGGGCCGGACGCCGCGGAAGCGGCGCTCACTGCAGTTCGACCGTCCAGCGGAAACCCCCGCGTAGACTGGAGTCGATGGACGTTGTCCGGATCACGCCTCGTGGCTACTGCCACGGCGTGGTGGAAGCGATACGGATCGCAAAGCGAGAGGGCGCTGCCAGGGCGGGCAGTGAGCGGGTGACGATGCTCGGCTACCTGGTGCACAACGAGCATGTGAACTCGTGAGCTCGAGGAGTCGGGCGTTGCGCTCGTGGCGGAACCAGATCGCATGAAAGCGCTCGAGCAGGTCACCGACGGGACGGTGATCTTCACCGCGCACGGGATCTCGCCTGCGGTGGTCGAGGCCGCTCGCGCTCGCGGGCTCAACCTCGTTGACGCAACGTGCAGTGACGTCACGCGCACGCACGACCTCGTCCGCGAGCTGGTGGCGAGCGGCCGTCACGTCGTGTACATCGGCAAGCGAGGGCACCCCGAGCCGGCCGGCGTGCTCGGCATCGCACCGGAGCACACGACCCTCATCGAGAGCATCGAAGAGGCCGACGCTCTGAAGGTGCCGGGTGATCGACCGCTCGCGGTCACGTGTCAGACGACGTTGAGCATGTGGGATACGCAGGCCATCATCGAACGTCTCGTGGAGCGGTTTCCGACGATCGAGGTCCACAACGAGATCTGCCGAGCGACGCAGGAACGCCAGGAGGCCGCTGTGCTCGCGGCGGACGACGTGGACTGCGTCATCGTGGTCGGGAGCGAGCGGAGCAGCAACAGCCAGCGGCTGGTGCAGGTCGTTCGCGAGAAAGGCCACCGCCCGGCATACCTCGTCGACACGGCGGCGGACCTCAACCCGGCGTGGTTCCAGGGCGTTCATCGGGTCGGCGTCACCTCTGGCGCGTCGACTCCGACGCAGATCACCCGCGCGGTGATCGCCGCCGTCGAGGCGCTGCCCGAAACGGCATAGGTCACGTTTCGGCTGCAAAGGTCACAAACCCAGGAAGCCTGCTAACGTCCCGAATCGATGACCGCAGGAGGGCCGCCGCTGCCCCCGCCGCAGGCGCCAGGTCCGTGGGACGGCGGCCAGCAATACCAGCCGCCGCCTCCTCCTAGCTATCCGGTCTACCCGGGGTATCCGGCCGCGGCGCCGTACCAGAACCTTTACCCAGGTCCGGCGCCGGGCATCGGCTATGCGGGTTTCTGGATCCGTTTCCTCGCGGCGATCATCGACGCGATCATCATCGGCGTCCCCACGGCGATTCTCTTCATCGTGGTGGAGGGCCAGGCGCTGAGCAACTACACCGCGTGCGTTAACAGTGCCGCGGAAGCCGGCACATTCTTCAATCAATGCGCGAACAGCGCCCTCAACTCGATCGGCCTCTGGCAGCTCGGCGGGCTCGCCGTCGAGTTGCTGTACTTCGTGCTCCTCTGGTCCCAGCTCGGCGGCACGCTCGGGCAGCGGATGCTCGGGCTGCACGTGGTCGACGCAGCCACCGGCCAGAACATCGGCATCGGCCGGGCAATAGGCCGTTTTGTCGGTTACGTGATCAGTTCGTTCGCGCTCGGCATTGGATTGATCTGGGCTGCCTTCGACCCGCGCAAACAGGGCTGGCACGACAAGATCGCTAGCACCTTCGTGGTCCGCAAAGTCTAGAATCCGGCCACCGACTCGCCCCGACGCGTCGGCATCAATGAGGAGGAGAGCATCGTGGCAGCACTGCCGCCCCAGCCACCCGGAAGTCTTCCGCCAGAGCCACCCGGCGTAGCGCCGCCCGGTGGTCCGCCGCAGTACGCCCCGCCGCCGCAGGGTCCGTACTCGCCCGGGGAACGCGTACTCCGGACAGATGCCGTACGCGCCGCAGGCGATGCCGCAACCGGTCGTTGTCAAGGTGCACAAGCGGACGTTCTGGTTGACCATCGCGCAGATCATCATCATCGTGAAGGCGATCCTTGTGATCCTGCTCGCCGCGGCGTCCGTCGCAATCGGTGTGTACATCCTCGCCGCCGGGCATGACGCGCTGCGCAACATTCCTGGCTACGACAACTACGCGAACCAGTTCGGCAACGCGTTCGTCAACGCGGCGGGCGCAATCTTCTTCGCATTTGCCATCGTCCCGCTGATCATCGGAATCGTCGACCTGATTCTCGGCATCATTGTCGGACGACCGTCCAATGTCGCGCGCTGGATCATCGTGGTGCTCGACATTCTCAGCATCCTCATAGCGCTGAGCGACTTCACACGTGTGAATTCGGGCACCGGCGACCTCATCATCATCATCTACCTCGTGCTCCAGGTGCTCGTCCTGTACGCGATGCTCGTCGACCCGGCAACCCGTCGGAACTTCGCGGGCAAGGCCACGTAGACTTCCCGGCGAGCGCGCCCTTGTTAGAGGCGCGCTCGCCGTTTCAAATCGAGGTAGCGGTTTACCAGGCGCGGTGAGAGCGTGCGTGCATCGGCGTCGATGGTTTCGACACCGGAGCTGCGCAACATGCGAAGCGTGTCGTCGCGATCCGCGATGAGTCCACCGGCGACGGCGCGAGCATAGGCATCGTCGCCAGTGCGCGGCACGGCGTTCGCCGCGTCGTCGAGGGCGGGATCGCGAACGGTGACGACGAGCGGAAGATGCCGGCGGCGCAGGCGCACGCATTGGCGGATGAGCGCTTTTCCCTGGTCGGGATCGAGCACGTCGGTGAAGATGACGACGAGCGAGCGGCGTCGCTGCCACCTGCTGAAAAACCCGAACGCATCGTCGTAGTCGGCCTCGGTTTCGCCAGGCAGGATCGGTCGTGTTGCGTCGAGAAATCGGCGGAGCTGCGCCGAGCCGGCGCGCGGCGGCAACGTGTCGGTCACCGTGTCCGAAAACGCGAGCATCCCGGCGCGATCTCCGCTGCGCAGCGCAACGTGCACGAGCAGCAAGGCGGCGTTGATTGCATGGTCGAGCTTGGTGAGCTCCCCGGCGCCGATGCCCATCAAGCGTCCGTGGTCGAGGCACACCACAAGTGGTTGGGCTCGCTCGGGGATCAACTCGCTTGCCATCAACCGCCCGGTCCGCGCCGTGGCACGCCAGTTGATGGATCGCAACGGGTCGTCGGGGAACGCTTCGCGCACTCGCTCGAACTCGCTTCCCTCGGTGCGAAGTCGCATGGTGCGTAAGCCGATTTCCGCAAGCTGGCCGCGACGCGCGAGGGCTTCGTAGACATCGATCGCAGCGAGGTTCGGATCCACGCGAACCTTGCTCTGCGCATCGATCGTCGTCTGCCGCCAGCCGAGGCCCCACGGGCCGGTGACCCGCATCACGGCCGGACCAATGGTGACGTCACCGCGTGCGACCGGCGTCACCGTGTACTCGATGGCGGCGGGGAGGTGGAGCTTCCAGCGTGTCTGCGACGGGTGCAGCCCAGGGGACGTGCGCTCGTGCACGATGGCGGCTGCACCGGCCGATCGTGCGGTGATGCTGAGCGTCACCCGGTTCGCGACGCCGACCGAGAGCAGGTCATTACAGACGCGGTCGAGGCGCAACACCGCTCTCCCGGGCGCACGCCGCGAGTCGACGACGATCGCCACCACCGCAACGGCAACCAGCGCGAGCCCGACGAAGAACAGTGCCGGCACAGCACCACCAACAGCGACGATGGCGATGCAGCCAGCAAGCAGTCCCGCGCCACGCCACGTCATCGCGGCGCCGTCACCTCGGGACCGGTACCCTGCCCACCGCGCGCTGCACCGCAGCGACCTCGGACACCCCCTGGATCTCGGCCTCCGGCCGGCGGATCATCCGGTGACGGAGCGCCGGGATACAGACATCCTTGACGTCATCGGGTACGACGTAGTCACGGCCTTGAATGGCGGCCATCGCCTTTCCGGCGAGAAGCAGCGCGATGGATCCGCGCGGGCTGGCGCCGAGTGAGAGATCCGGGCTGGTACGCGTTGCGGTCACGATCGCGGAGATGTAGCCGAGGACCTCATCGGAGACACGGACCGCCGCAACTTCCGCTCGCACGCTCGCGAGGGCGGTCGCGTCGATGATCGAGGTCACCCCGGCGGCAACGAGGTCGTGGGCGTTGAACCCGCTGTCAACGCGGCGCAACATCACGATTTCCGTTGCGGCTTCAGGGACGTTCACCTCGAGCTTGAAGAAGAACCGATCGAGTTGCGCTTCTGGAAGCGGGTAGGTCCCCTCGTACTCCACCGGGTTCTGTGTCGCCACCACGAGAAAGCGGTCGCCAAGCGCGCGGCTGACACCGTCCGACGTGACCTGCCGCTCCTCCATCGCCTCGAGCAGCGCGGACTGGGTCTTGGCCGGCGCGCGATTGATCTCGTCGGCAAGAAGCGTGTCGGTGAAGATCGGTCCCTCACGGAATTCGAACGTCCCGGAGTCGGGGCGGTAGACGCTCGTCCCCACGATGTCCGACGGGAGCAGGTCGGGGGTGAACTGAATACGCGTGAAGCTGGCATCGAGCGCTGCCGCCAGCGTTCGCGCCATCAAGGTCTTCGCCGTGCCGGGAACGCCCTCGAGGAGCACGTGCCCACCGCAAAGGACTGCGATGTAGAGCCCGTCGATGACCTGGAGCTGACCGACGACGGCCTTGCCCATGGTGTCGTGCAGGGCCGCGCGCAAACCGGCCGCAGTGTTTTGAGGTGTCACGGCACGCATTGTGCCCTGCTCGCTCACTGCATCATCCAACTGGCGCACCCGTAAATTGCCGCTCGCACGCATCGACATCGCGCGCGAGCCGGAGCAACTCGCTTTCGTCAGGTCGCCCCGAGGCAAGCGCGCGAGCATGAGCCAGGAGGGTGGCGAGCGCCTGGGCCGACGACGCGCTGGCCACCGCGATCGCAGCGCAGAAGGTCGCATCGTCGAGATGCCAGTCCACGCCGGTGGCGTTGCCGATCTTGCGTTTGAGCTCATCGGCGTAGTGCCCGGCGATGGGGCCGCGCTGGCGGCTGCGCGCAAACAGCTGACCCATTGCCGTGACGTAGGCGGTCGCGCTCGGAACCTGTACGTCGCCGCCTTCCGGCGCCGGCTTGCCGAGACGCCTGCCGTTCACCGCGATTGCGAGCAGCACGACGAGACCGAGCATGAGCATGGCCAGCCCCACCGGTCCGTCGAAGATCACGGCGGCGCCACTGGCTCCAGCCCCTTCGCCGTGGTGGTATTCGTCAAACCTGATCCGGCCTCCGCGAGCCCGTTGCAGCAGGCTCAGCGCGAAGAATGACGAGTTGCCTCGCCGGAGCCCGTCGTTGGAAAGCGGCTCCGTGTCCCCGAGGACATAGGCGCGGCCGCCCGAACCGACACGCACCATCCCGGCCACCACCTGGTGCTGCTCGACGAGCATCGGAACAAGCGGAGCCGCGTCGGAGAACGTCAGCCCGCTGCTCACCGTGACCGTCTGCACGCGATCCGTGCTGTCGAACGGTTGCGCCACGGCGGCGACGCCACCACCGACGGAAGCCGAAGGATTCACGTCGAGCGCGCTGAGCAATGGCGCCGCATTGTCGAGGCTCGCCGCGGTGACGACGAGGATCAGATCGCCTCCGCCCCGAAGGAACGTCATGAGCGTCGTGACGTCCGAGGTGCTGAGCGAAACCGTCGGGTCGTAGCAGAACACGATGTCGTCGCCAGTGAGCGTGAACGTCGTCGTGATCCGGCCGACATCGAGCCCCAGGTTGGAGAACCACGTGTAGAGCGCGAGTGTGCCGAGTGAGCCGGCGGAGCGCGATGACGGATCCTGCTGGTCGTTGGGCGGGATGGCGCTGCTGATGGCGATCACCGCAAGCACACAGAGCGCGACGATCAGCGTGAGCATCGCCGAAAGCGGCGGACGGCTCACTGGTGTGTCGCCGCCGCACGGCGCGCCACACGCCGCACCGCCTCGCACCGCGAACGCGCGAGGTCCCAGTCGGCGGCATCGACTGATCCGCCGCCGTACCACGCTTTGTCGAATGATGCCGCCGCCGGCGCGACCACTGCCAGCAGATCCGCGTCGGTCGACAACGTTGCCAGCATCTCGCGAGTGGTCCAGGCACGATCCAGATGCGCGCGCCGATCGGCGACCTCGAGCAGTGCTGCGCGAAACGCTCGCCGAATCGCCTCGCGGTAATCGCCGCGCTGCGCCGCGGAGAGCGCCAGCTGCCACTCGTGGTCGGGATCACTGCCGAGGGATGCGGGTTCTTCAGCACTCGTCACGCGCCGCGCGCCGGCCACACCACGGAGCCGGTAGATCCCAAACGCGAGGAGTCCACCGAGCACGATGACACCGAGTGCGATGGAGCCGCCGCTGCCGAGCAGCTCATAGAGATGCGTGAGGATCCAGTTGATCACCGCGCCGATGCGCGAGAAGATGGACGGCGGTTGGTTCTGGTCGAGATCGGCAAAAACAGACGAAGCGTACACCTGGTGGAGATCGTTCTCCGCCTGCTGCGAATCGACGTGGCACACGGATCCTTCGGGCAGCGCAAGCGTCTGGACGAGCAGATCGAGGCGCTGTTTGCCTGCGGCGATGTCAGGAGGGGTCGCACTGAGACTCGCGACGACCGACGAGAGATCGGGTCCCGATGACGGGGCAAGCGCCTCCGCCTGCGTGAGGTCTGTCAGCGCCGCGGCCGGCTGTGTGGGGACGGCGCTCAACGCGTTGTCCGCAGCGCCGATGAGCATGAGGTACTGGAGAGTCACGCAGGTGGAAGCCGCGTGGACCGGCGATGCGGAAGCGACACCCGCTGTCAGTGCGGCACCGACGAAGAACGCCGCGAGCAGGCGCCTCACAGTGACCGCGCGAGCATCTCGATATCGAAGCCTTCTTTCCGAATACGGATGTCGTAGTAGAGCAGCGTCACGCCGATATACGTGATGGGGCCGACGAAGACCGCCGCGATCGCGCTCGCCACCTGGTCGAAGACGAATGAATTGCTCGGGAAAAGCGCGCCACCCGGCAGTTCGAAAATGGCGGCGACGACCGACGAGATGATCCCGGCGATGATCGCGAGCAGCGCCAGGCGGCCGAGGGTCGGCCAGAAACGGCCCTTGGTCAGCTGCCAGCTTCGCTGCAGGCCGTGCCAACCGGAGGCGCGCTCGAGCACGATCGCGGGCACCGCGACGACGGTGCGAACGTAGACGAAGATCAACGCGGGGATGAGCCCGAGGAGCGCCAGGATGGCGATCAGCACTGCGACCGGGCCACCGCCCACTGACGCGAGGAGCCCGACGAACAGGAAGACCACGACGATGGAACCGGCATATGCCGCGATGAGGATGAGGATCATCGCGATGAGCGACCGGAGCCTTCCCAGCGCGGCGCGATATGCAGCAAGGAGCGAGCTCGGCCGGTCCAGGTAGCGGTCGCTCACCGCTCGTGTCGTCGCCGCCTCGCCGAGCGGGACGATGACGAACAGACTCACGAGGATCAGTCCGACGGAGACCGCGAGCACGCCCGCGTAGGTGTTGAGGAGCTGCTGCGCCTGTGCCTGCGTGATTGTTGTTTGAGAGCCGAACGACGCAAACGGGGAGCGCACGAAGGTCGCGACGCCGGTGATCTCGAAGAGCAGCCACGTAAGCAGGGCGTAGGGGATCTGCACCACGGCGCTGATCGACGCGATCAACACGAAGTTGCGCCGGTACATGGTGAAGGTCGCATCCAGCCACTCGCCGACCGCCATGGAGCGAAAGCGCCCGGATCCCACCTGCGCCGGGATGAACCCCGGGTTCCACCCCGGTTGTTGTGCCCCCCACGGCGGTGGCGTTCCCCATCCGGGCGGCGGACCACCCCAGCCAGGCGGCGGCGCCCCATATCCGGGCGGCGGCGCACCCCACCCTGGAGGCGGCGAGCCCCATCCGGGAGGCGGCGAGCCCCAGCCTGCCGGTGGCGACCCCCACGGCGGTGGCGGCGCTCCCACGTCTGCCGGCGGGGGGTTGGGTGGCGGCTGATCGGTCATCAGACCCATTGTCAATGCTGCACCGCACGGGTGAGCAACGGTATCCTCACAACTTGAGGCGATGAGAGAGTTCCCTGCCGCGCTTGTTCGCGGCCATTTCACCCTTTGGCACGCCCGATGCGGGCGCTAGTAGTCGATCCGACCCTCATGGACCCCGGCTCCGGTCGCCGGGGCCGTGGCCGGCGTCGTCGCGCGCAGCAGAGTTCCTCACTTCCCGTCGAGGTTCGCGACGTCCGCACTCCGGTGCCGCCCGGTCCTGGCTGGGTGCTCATCCGCCCCGCGCTGGCGGGCATCTGCAGCACCGATCTGGCCCTCTTCACTCGCGATCCCGTCCCGAGCGTGCTCACCGCCTACGCCGGCGCCGGAACCTTCATCCCCGGGCATGAGGTCGTCGGCCTCGTGGAGCGTGCCTCGTCGACCCGATGGGCGCATGAGGGCGACCGGGTGCTCGTCGAACCCACGCTCCGTTGCGCGCACAAAGGGCTCGCCGAGTGCCGCCGCTGCCGCGCCGGGGACACCCACCTCTGCGAGAACGCGGACCGCGGCGGCGCGCTGTGCTCAGGGCGTTCGGTCGGTTCGAGCGAGAAGGCTGGCGGTGGCTGGAGCGAGGGCTTCCTCGTTCATGAGGACATGCTCGTTCCCGCTGACGGCATCTCCGATCAGCGCGGCGTCCTCGCGGAGCCGGCGGCCACGGCCCTCCACGCGGTGCTCCGCTGGACCCGCCGGGGCGATACCGCTGTCGTGATCGGCTCGGGCGCGTTGAGCCGGCTCATCGTCGCGACCCTTCGCCGCCTCCACCCCGACCTCGACATCATCGTGCTCCACGATGCGCGGAGCACCACCCGGCCACGCCTCGGCCGGCGTCACCGCGAGAGCGCGCCGCTGAACGGAGACCCCAACGCGTCCTTCATGGCGATCCGATCGATCGGCGCCAACCGCGTGTGGCATGGATCCTCCGAGCAGATGCTCCAGAAGACGGCCGAGCACATGGAAGCCCGGATCATGCGGCCGGCCGGCGGCGGCCTGCCGGTGCTCGACGGTGGCGTCGACGTCGTCTTCGACTGCCGTGCATCGGCACTGAGCATCGATCTCGCCACTCGCCTGCTCCGGGCCGGGGGCACCCTGGTCATCTGCGGCCGGTCCGGCCGTCATGAGATCGAGTGGTCGCTCATCTGGGCGCGCGAGCTCACCGTTCGCGGTGCCGCTTCATACGGTCGCGAGCCGGACGGCAAGCGAACCTTCGGCACCATCCGCGAGTGGTTGAGCGACTCGAGCTTCCCCGTGGACGGCGTCGTGACCCATAGATTCCCGCTCGACGAGTACACGGCCGCGCTGGCGATCGCGCAGGCGGGCACCGCAGCCGGAGCGGTCAAGGTGGTCTTCGAGGGTCCGGCGGCGACGACCCTCCGTCCAGCCGCTGCTGCCGCCGTGGTGCATCAGCCCGACGAGCCGGTGCTGCTCCAGTCGACCGCGGCTCGGGTTCGCGGCGGTCGCGTCAAAGTCTCATAGGGAGCATCTCACGTGGCCTCGCGTCGTCCCGGCGCGTGCCGCCATGATCCGAGCACCCGTTTGCGTGCGTACCAACAGACGCGCAACCCCCGAGCGTGTGTCGGAGCATGAGAGTGCACCTTAGTGACGACGACATTGTTCGCTCGATCTCTGCCCATTCGCCCGAGGGGATCGAAGCTTTGTACGACCGATACGGTGGCCTCGCTCATACGGTGGCACTGCGCATCCTCAGCGACCGCGGCGCGGCCGAGGACGTCGTCCAGGAGTTGTTCCTCGCCGTGTGGCGGCGTGGATCCACATTCCAGGCGGGCCGTGGCTCGCTCCGGTCCTGGATCTGCACGATCGTCCGCAACCGAGCGATCGACCGTCTTCGTGGCGATCGACACCGCACCCGTCTCGACACGCCGATCGAAGGCGAGTTGATCGAGCCGGCCGTCAGCGATCCGTGGGCTGCTGTGGCGCTCGAACTGAGTGGCGAGGAGGTCCGCAAAGCGCTCGCCGAGCTTCCCATCGAACAACGCCAGACGATCGAGCTCGCCTACTACGGCGGGTACTCGCAGTCCGAGATCGCGACAGTTATGGAGGTGCCGCTCGGCACCGTCAAGGGACGCGTGCGAATCGCTCTGGACAAGTTGCGCGCCAGCCTCGCGGATCGTATGGAGACGCCATGGCAGACCCAATGAGCCACGACGAGGTCGCCGACCTCCTCGCGCTCGATGCCGTCGGCGTTCTCGAACCGTCCGAGCGCGAGGCCATGGAGCGGCACCTCGCCACCTGCGAGCCGTGCCGGGTGGCGGCGGCGCAGTACGTCGATGTCGCCGGGATGCTGCCGACGGCGCTCGAACTCGTCCCGCCACCCGCTCGCCTGCGCCGCAACCTCATGGCCCAGGTCTATGCCGAGACGAACGCGTCTCCGACCCTGCCGTGGTATCGGCGTCTCGTCAACGCCATCCCGACAGGGCGCGCCTTCACCCTCGTCGGAGCCGCCGCCGTGGTGGTGGCGATCGTCCTCGGGATCTGGGGCGCCGGAAGAGGCGCTCAGCAGGGGCCGGTTGCCTACATGGTGTCCGGAACGACGGCGACAGGAACGCTCGACGTCAACAGCAGCGGCACCCAAGGGGTGCTCACGGTGACTGGCCTCGCTCCGCTTCCGGCAACCGAGGCCTACGAGGTGTGGCTCATCCCGCCGCACGGTTCGCCGAAGGGCGTCACGTTTCTCAGCCCCGGGGTGAACGGTGGACCGTGGACCGCGGTGATGTCGGGAAACATGTCCCTCTACAAGAGCATCGCGGCCACCGTCGAACCCGCCGGCGGGAGCCCCGTCCCCTCCAACACGGAAGTCCTGAGCGGTCAGCTCTCCGAATCGTGAGCCGGGGGCTGGGCCGCCTTCCGCTTCTTCTCGGCGACCGCGGGTAGCACGCGCTTGATGCCGGCGTTGTCGACGACCATGCGCTGCTCGCGTTTGCGGTCGCGCTGGCGAATACGTTCCCGCTCGGAGTTGGGGAGTTGCGGATCCGAATCCATGGGAGCGCTCAAGCGCCGATAGCGGCTGGGCCGTGCCGTCTGCCGCGAGCGATGGCTACTCCCACCGCGGCAGCGGCTGCGAGCGTCACCACGGCACCACCGGCGATCGCCTGCACTCGGCGGTCGAGGCCGAGCGTCCGGACGCGCACGCCAAAGCCGGTCGCGTCCGCGATGGCCAAGGCCGCGGCGTAGATATGGGCCCGCTTCTCGGGATCGAGCGTCCAGGCAGCGAGGGCCCCACCGACCTCATCGGCGGTATAGACGAGGCTCGAGACCTCCGGCGAAGCGGCGAACGCGACGATGTCGCCGTCGAGCGCCCCATCGAGACGGTCCTCGACGTTCATGACCCCGACCTCGAAAGCCGTTCGGCCGGCATCGGCGCCCCAAGGTGGCGCCGGAGGGCCGTCAGGGCTCGGAAGGTGAGCAGCTTCACGGCCCCTTCGCTTCTTCCCATGATCTCGGCGATCTCCCGGTTTCGAAGGTCGCCGCCGAACCGAAGAAGGATCGCCTGGCGCTGGTCATGCGGGAGCTCAGCCACCGCGGCCCGGACCATCTCAGCGCGGTCGTTCTCCTCGGCATGCATCGCGGGGTCGGCGTCCGAGTCCGGAAGCATCCGTGGTTCGAGCTCGATCCAACCCGGACGGCGGCGCTCGCGGGAGACCAGGTTGCCCGCGACGCGATACAGCCAGGCCGAATACGGAACGCCGCGCCACTCGAAGCGCGGAAGCTCCTCCATCGCCTTGGCAAAAGTTGCTGCGGTCACGTCGTCGGCCTGCTCCATGTCGTGGGTGAGTGTGTAGACGTAGGCGTGGATCTGGTCGACGTAGCGCTCGTAGAGCGGCGCGAAGGCCGCCCGGTCACGCTGCGCGGCCAGGATTTCCAGCCGCTCCTCCTCGAGCTCGACAGCGGTGCGATGCGCCATGGCTAGCGCCGCCTGCCTCGCGAAGGACGCACCCCACAGAAGCGTGGTTGTGCCATCGCGTTACGCCTTCTTCCCAGCGCCAATCAGCCCAAGACGCGTCCCGACCTCCTCGAACGCGAGCAGCGCGCGGTCGAGTTGCTCGTGCGTGTGGGTGGCGCAGACGATGGTCCGCACGCGTGCCCTGCCCCGCGCGACCGTGGGGAAACCGATGCCCTGGGCGAAGATCCCCCGCTCGAGCAGCAGGTCCGAGAGCTCCATCGCGACAGGCGCTTCGCCGCACATCACGGGGGTGATCGGCGTCTCACTCTCGCCGATGTCAAAGCCGAGCTCGCGGAGCCCGCTCTTGAAATGGCGGGTGTTGCTCCAGAGCTGCTCCATCAGCTGGGGCTCCTGTTCGAGCACATCGACGGCGGCGATGCACGCTGCCACGACAGCCGGAGGATGCGAGGACGAGAAGAGGAACGGGCGCGATTTATGGATGAGGTGATCGCGCACCACCTGCGATGCCGCGACGTAGCCTCCGGCCACTCCAATCGCCTTGCTCAACGTGCCGATGTTGAGCGCCACACGCCCGTGCAGGCCGAAGTGATCGGTGGTCCCGCGCCCGTGATCGCCGAGCACGCCGGTTGCGTGCGCGTCGTCCACCATCACGGCGGCCCCGTAGTGCTCGGCACGTTCCACCAGCTCGGGAAGCGGCGCGATATCGCCGTCCATGCTGAACACGCCGTCCGTGACCAGGAGCACGCGCCGATATCCCTTTGCGCGCGCTTCACTGAGCGCACGCTCTGCGTCCTCCGGGTCAGCGTGCTCGTAGAGAATCCGGTCCGCTTTCGTCAACCGGATGCCGTCGATGATGCTGGCGTGATTCAGCTTGTCGCTGACGACGCAATCGCCCTGGTCGAGCATCGAGCCGATGACTCCGACATTCACCGCATATCCGCTCTGGAACGTGAGTGCTGCCTCGGTGCGCTTGAATGCGGCAAGCCGGCGCTCGAGTTCCTCGTGCAGTGACTGCGTGCCGGCAATGGTGCGCACCGCGCCAGTTCCGGCTCCCCATTCCAGTGCGGCGCGTGATGCAGCCTCGACGAGCCGCGGGTGCGTGTTCAGGCCGAGATAGTTGTTGCTGGACAGGCTGATCACCGCCTTGCCGGCGATGTCAACCTCAGGTCCCTGGGCAGATTCGAGGACGCGCAACGGACGGAACAATCCGTCGCCCCGCAGCGCCTCGAGGTCCTCGTTCAGCGACGCGTCGAGCGCCTGGACGGCTTTCGACGTGTCTGTCTTCATCGCCACCGACCAACGATACCCCGGGCGTCGCTACTCGGGCGCCAGGGTGACCTTGCCGCACTGACCGGACTTCATCAACTCGATGGCGCCATCGATTTCGCGCATCGCGAAGCTGTGCGTGATCAGCGTGCGGACGTCGATCACGCCGTCTCGCACGTACGCGGTCACCTGTTCCCAGGTCTCGGGGATGCGCCGGCCGGCGATCCCATACAGGCTCAAACCCTTCATCACCACGTCGGTGGAGAGGTCCACGACATCGGGCCCATCGCCGATACCGAGGAGGCTGATCCAGCCGCCAGGCCGGACGAGGCGGGTTGCGGATGCGACTGCCACGGGCGATCCGCTCATCTCGAGGACGCAGTCAATGGCGTCGCCAGATTCACCGCGCACTGCGGCATCGACGGGTTCATCGGTCGCCTGGATGATCGCGTCAGCCCCCATGCGCTCCGCGAGCCCGAGCCGGTAGGCGTTGCGATCGACGCCGATGACGCGCGCCGCGCCTCGAACCTTCGCGACCGCAACCGCTGCGCAGCCGATTGGACCGCAGCCGAAGACCACGACAGTTCGTCCTTCGAGGTCGCCGTACGAGCAGGCGTGGACCGCGTTCCCGAACGGCTCCATCGCGGCGGCGATATCGGGTGCCACGGCGTCGCCGACGGGCCAGACGTTCGCGACAGGCACGGCGAGGTGGGTGGCGAACGCGCCGTCGACGTCGACGCCGAGGATTCGCGTGTTTTCGCAGACGTGGAAGTCGCCACGGCGACATTCGTCGCAGTGGCCGCAAACGATATGCAACTCAACGGCAACCCGGGTCCCGATCGGTGGCCCCTCGACGCCGTCACCCCAGGCCACGACCTCGCCGCAGACCTCGTGGCCGACCACCCGCGGCGGAACGACGCGCGCCGCCGCCCAGGGGTTCCAGTCGTAGAGGTGGACGTCGGTGCCGCAAACCGACGCGGCGGCAACGCGGAGGAGCACCTGACCGGCCGCGGGGACCGGCATCGGGACATCCCCGATCACGAATCCCGGCGCGGGCGTTTGTTTGAGGATTGCGAGCACGGCGCCGTGATTATGCGTTCGCGCTCCACCCGGTCAAACGTCTGCGCGGTGTCCGCCGGGCCCGGAGAGACTGCGGCTCATCGCGGCACGCACCTGCCGCTCAGAGAAAGGCGGGAGGACACACGCATGCTCGATGGCATTGACCGGCCGGGTCTTGGGCCGCGCCCTCGCCGGATACCGGTCGAGGACCTCAGCGTCTACGAGAGCCACGGCGGCCACACGCTGCGGCGGCACGTCGACACCCGGCCCGGCGATGAGATGCGCCGGATCCTGCGCGAAGGTGTCGCGGCAGCGGGGCGCTTTGTGAGCCGCGCGACCGCACAGCGGTGCGTGGACGTTGCCGTGACGCGCCGCAGCGGCGACATCGCGGCGTGGCTTGCAGGCAGGGACAAGCGCGCGCCGTTCACGTTTGTCGAGGATATGGGCGAGGTGGTCGGCCACATGCTCACGTTCGCGGAAGTCAGCCGCGGCGTGGTGGTTCCCACACAGGTGACCGCCGTCCAACTCGTGCTGCGCCGCAACGACGAATTGCCCGGCGGGTTCACGCTCGTGACCGCCTATCCAACCCGTTCCCCGCGTCGGGACAAGAGACACCAGGAGCGCTGACAATGAACGGCACCATCGACATCGACACCGCGATCGACAACGCCGCGAGCGACTATCCGGCGCTCGCCCAGCTGCTGGCCGGCTACTACCACCAGGACTGGCGCCAGGATCACGCCACACCGGACGCGGCGCTGCACGCGTTCGCCGAGAACGCCTCAGCCGACACGGTCAGCGAAGCGTCGAACGACATCACCCGTCTCATCGACCAGGGTTTCGACGACGCCGGACTCACGCGAGTGCTCGCCGACGGATTCGACTGCAACTTCGTGCCGGACGCGAACGGCCTCACGTCCATCGGGTGGCTCAGCCACGTTCGGGAAGTGATCAGCTCCTCGGTCGCCGGCTGACCCGACGCGTCACCGTGCCCGCGGCAACTCCGCTACCCGACGGAAGAGGGCCACGAAGTGGAGCAACGCCGTGGGCACGAGCGTCGGCAGCGCAATGATCAACGCGATGATCTCGACGGGTCCGGAGAAGAGCCGGACGATGTACAGCGTGAAGATCACGATGCCGGTGAACAGCGTGTTGCGCCGACCCCAGACGGTGTAGACGAGCTCCGGGCGCCGGCCGGTGAGGAGGACGATCGGCGTCAAGAGCACCGGCCCCGCGTAGCGGACGACGATCAGCACGGCCAGCCAGAGCGGAAGGATCCCGAGCGCGCAGGAGCCGATGGCTCCGACAACGAAGTACAGCGCGTCTCCGAACGGGTCCATCGCCTTCCCGAGAACCGTGACGGGGCCGTATCTGCGGGCGATGAATCCATCGACTGCGTCGAGGAGTCCCACCGAACCGCCCACCGCGCCCCACAGCGCGAGCCCGAGCCGGCCCGGGAGCGTGAGCGTTCCCAGGAACAGCACGGGGATACAGGCGTATCCGCGGATCGCGGTGAGCCCGTTGGGGATGCCGTAGCGATCGACTTGCGTCCCGTCGGGTGTGCGCAGCAACGCCGCGCCGCCGATGACCCCGACGGTGACCGCCAGCCACCAGACCGCAGTGGCAATGACGGCGAATGTGATCGTGCCGTGTCCGTGCACGAGCGCAACGTCCACCGTGAGCGCCTCGCCGAGGACGAGCCCAAGCGCCGTCCAGAAGAGCAGCGATCGACGAAGGTGCGCGCTGCCGCGAATGCGCGCCAGCGCAGCCTCGTAGAGACCGGCTAGCCCGCCCAGCCGAGCACTCCTGACGGGTAGGGCCTGGTGAGGATCAGACCGCGAGGCACGTGATCGTCTTGACCACGCCGTCCGCGGACTGGATCCGATCAAGGATCAGACGCCCGATCCCCGGGACGTCGGCAGCCTCGACCTGTGCGATGACGTCGTACTCGCCGGTGATCGCGTCCACCAGCACGATGCCCTCACTGCCCCTCAGCGCGTCAGCGACGTGCTGTGCCCTGCCGGCGCTCGCTGTCACCAGCACGTACGCACGAATCATCTCGTTGCTCCCACGGTTCAAACGCTCGGCGACTGTAGCATGGGTAAATGCCGTGGGTCCTCGTCATCAGGCTCCTCGCCAGGCTCGCGGCGAGCCTCTTTTTCTGGCGCGTCGCAACCCGCCGTCGAGCGACGCAAGCCGGTGCCGGACAGGCCGTCCCCGGCGCCACGCCCAAGGCGAGAATCGACGCGCAGGCCGCGGTCATGGCGGTGCGGACCTCCATCCTCCTGACCTGGCGCGCGCTGCTGACAGCGACGTTCCTCGCGGGCACCGCAGTGCTCCTCGTTTCCGGCCTCACAATCGTCGTGCTCGGTCCGCGCTGGCTCGGAGCAATCCTGCTCGCCGCTGCCGTCGCCACCGGATGGGCCACTTGGTTCGAGGGCCGCGTGCTCGTCGTCGCCGTCCGAATGCGCAGCCGTCGGCGCCGCGAAGAGCGCCTCCGCAAAGCCGCGGCGTCCTGAGTAGGTCCTGCGCCGCGAAGCGGGACGGGCCTGTCCCGGATCGCGACTTCCCGGCCGGGTCGTGCTGAAGGCCGATAGTGCAGGCGTGCGTTCAACGGCGACTAATTCAGATGTACGCGATGAATCCATGCATGGCGCCCTGCGCATCGAAATATTTGCCGACCACCTCGCGTCCTTCCTGGTTGATCCCTGCCGGGCGCGTGCCGGCGTCTGGCCCTGACACTGCGTCGGGGTCGTTCAGCGCGTAAAAGACCTGCCCCTGCCGGACCCACCCACTCACCCCGTCGGCGCCAACCGCGTAGCCGGTGACGACGCCGTCGTTGGCAAGCGCCGTCGGTCGCGTCCCCCAGCCTGAGCCCTTGCCGGCGCCAGGCGCGGCAAAGGACGTGAATACTCCTGCGGTGTCGACGAAGCCGTAGTTGAACCCGCGACTGTTGACGTAGTACCCGGTGATCGAACCGGCGTTATTGATGCCGTCAACGAACGTCCCGGTGTCGCCAGTGCTGCCCGCAAGCGGTTCGTTCAGAGTCGTGTACACGCCTGCGGTATCAACGAAGCCGTGACTGACGTCGTGCCCATCGACGTAGGTGCCGACGATGATCCCGTCATCGTTGATGCCCATCGGCTTCGTTCCCTGAAGAAAGGCGGTTCCGCCGTGAGGATCGTCGATCGGGGTGAACCGACCACCAGGCGATCTCGCGAACCCATGAGCGGCGCCTTGGGCGTCGTCATAGTGACCGATCGATGTACCCGTGTCGTTGATGCCGCTCATCACGGTGGTTTCGGAAGTACCTGGGTAGTCGAACTCCATGGTGGTGCTTCCGGACTTGATGAAGCCACGGGTATTGCCCTGGATGTACACCGTGCCAACGAGGGTGCCCGAGTCATTGACGCCGTCGAGCTCGCTCGCGTGACCAACGTTTACGGTGAAGAACTTCGGGCGAGCCGGTGTCGACGTTGTCGGCGCGGGTGCGCTCGCCCGAACGACTGATGCCGACGACGCGGCCAAGCCTGTCCCTGGTGCTCCGCAGGATACCGTCGCTACTGTTATGACGACCACAACGGGAGCGATCCATCGCAACGCGTGGCTGGACCGAATGATCGTCGACGGGTGGGACGCCATAACCGTTATCTCCTTGGCACAACTGACAATTGACGTATCAATACGGGGCCGCGCTGTGTCGCCGGCGGGAGTGATCCCGGCGCGCGCGACAACGACGTTGCTGCCGCCGCGGATGGCTTTCAACAGCTGCCCCGCGCGGGCTGCCCCGGACCATTGTTCGCAACCTCGGTCCAGTTGACGCCATTCCACGTCCACGTGTCGCCGAGGGATCCCTGTGGGTTGGCGACCGGTCCGCCGTACAGGACGTCGACGCGCAGCTTGGCGTCGTACGCCATCATTCCGGACTCGGTCTGGACGCCACGCGGAGGTGGGACGTTCCGAGGATGTACCTGTATCCACTCGGAGCCATTCCAGGTCCACGTGTCGTTGTTACTCCCGCCGTTCTCTTCGCCACCGAACAGGACGATGGTCTGATTGGCATCGTCCTCTGCCATCACCGTTGCATCGCGAGCCGCGGGCTGAGTCGCGCCCAATGGGAGGTGCGCCGGCGTCCAAGCACTTCCGTCAAAGACCCACGTCTCGTTTGAGTAAGGCGTTGCCTCGCCCTCGCCACCAAACATCACCAGTGTGTGAGACACGACGTCGTAGGCCATCACCGCTTCCGCGCGAGCTGGTGGAGCGGTTGATGGCAACAGCTTCGTCCAGTTCGTGCCGTCCCACGTCCACGTGTCGTCGTACATCGGTTGTCCGCCGGAGGCTGGATTCCAGCCACCGAACATCACGATCCTGCCGATCGCCGGGTCGTAGGCGATGGCGGCATCGGTGCGCGGAGGCGGGTTAGTCGCCGGCCGAACCTCGTGCCAGGCCACGCCGTCCCATATCCACGTGTCGTCCTCCGGCGTGCCGCCCGTGCCGCTGAAGAGCAGCAACTGCTTGGAGGCGGCGTCGTACGCCATCGCTGCGCCGATTCGCCCGGCCGGGCTTGGGCTGACGTCGTCTTGCGACCACGTTGTCCCATTCCAGATCCAGGTGTCGCCAAGAGCAACGCCCTTGCCGTTGAAGGTGTCTCCGCCGAAGAGCACGAGCTGCCCGGTCGCGCCGTCGTACGCCATTGTCGCGCCCGAGCGAGGAGGCACCGGACCTTCACGGGGAACAGCCGCGAGAGACGGACAGACGCTTGGACTCGCTGCACCTTGGGCAGTCTGTGTCGGGCTGGTCGCCCTGATACTCCGACCTGCGATGACGACGACGATCAGCACCGCGCACACTGCAGCGAACACGGCGACCGCGGCGAGACCGCAACTCATGCCGAATCGCCGGCGACCGCGCTCCAGCGAGGGGTCGGCGACCGTGAGGCTTGACGGTACGCGACTCGCCTCGACTGCAGCGAAGTAGCGGAGCGCGATAGCCCGCAGCTCCGGATCGGGGGAGAGATCGTCAGGCATTGTCCATCTCCTTCCTGAGGGTCGCGACAGCGCGGGCGAGGTGGCTCCGCGCGGTCCCCGGCCTGCACCCGACGAGTTCGGCGCATTCAGCGACGGTGTAGCCGTGACGAACGTGCAGCGTGAACACGGCCCGCTGCCGCGCGGTGAGCAGGCTGAAGGCCCGGTCGAAATCGACCAATTCTCCGCCCAACTCGATCTGCTGCCTGGCGGTGACGTCTGCCAGCAAGTCATCGTCCAGCGCCACGGACCGGGAGACCCGCCGCCGCCGCGTGCACTGGTTGACGCAAATACGTGTGAGCCAGCCTCCCGGACGGTACGGGTCGTGGACCTTCGGCCACGCCTTCCATGCCGCGAGCAGGGTTTCCTGAACGGCGTCCTCAGCGGCTGATGGGTCGCGGGTGATGATCAGCGCGAGCCGGTAGAGCCGCCCTCGCTCAGGCAGAACGGAAAGCTCGAAAGCTCGATCCAGTTCAAGCGTGCTCAGCCTGATCGCCGCAGCCTCCCGATACATGACACCTGGATAGAGACGGCGAACCGACGCTTTTCTTACGCGAACCCTCTACTCCGCGGAGCTTTTCAGCTCAGGTAAGGAGCGACGCCCTCGCCTTGCTCGGCCGCGTCCATCATCAGCTCGCTGACGGTCGGGTGCGCGTGGATGATTGCGCCGAGGTCGTCCATCGTGAGGCCGTCGCTGATAGCGACGCCGACTTCGTGGATGATCTCGACCGCGTGGACGCCCATTACCGTGGCGCCGACGAGACGGTCGGTGGTTGCGTCTGCGTAGAGCTGGTTGAGGCCGTCCGGTTCGCCTTCGCCGAGGGCTTTGCCGTTACCGAGGTAGCGGGCTTGGCCGATTTTTAGCTCGATCCCAGCAGCTTTCGCTGACTCTGGGTTGAGGCCAACCATGGCGATTTCGGGGTGCGTGTAGATGCAGGAGGGGACCACGGTTCGGTCCATTGCCTGGACTTCGTGGCCGAGGGCGTTTTCGACGGCGCGGCCGCCTTCGGCGCTTCCGAGGTGCGCGAGTTGGAGGCCGCCGATGCAGTCTCCCGCTCCCCAGATCTTTGGGTTCGCGCTGCGCAGGTATTCGTCGACTTCGATGTGGTCGCGGTCGTTGATCGCGACGCCGGCTTCTTCGAGACCGATGCCGCGCGTCTGCGCGCGACGGCCCACCGAGATGAGCATGAGATCCGCTTCAACTGCAGTGCCGTCGTCCAGGTGGGCTTTGAGTGTCTCGGATTTGTAGTCGACTGACTCGACGCGACGGCCTGCGAGAAAGGTGATTCCTTGTCTCTCGACGATGCGGCGCCATTGCTGGACGACGCGGGGGTCGACGCCGGCGAGCACTTGGGGCAGGAGTTCGATGACGGTGATCTTTGAGCCCAGCGCAGCGAAGAGGCTTGCGAACTCGCAGCCGACGACGCCGCCGCCGATCACGATCATGCGCTCGGGAATCCGCTCGAGGCGGAGGATGCCGTTCGACGTCACAACGAGTGGGTGTTCCATGTCCATGCCCGGGAGATGGGACGGCTCCGTGCCGGTGCAGACGATGAGGTGGTCGAACTCGTGCCGCTCATCGTCGGTGACAACTGCGTCGCGGTCGACGATCCCTTGCGCACGAACGACTTTCACACCCTTGCGCTTGCATGCGGCTTCGACACCCTTGCGCATGCTGAGGACGATTTCCTCCTTGCGCTCCATCATTCTTGGGAAGTCGATCTCGGGCTCGGGGACGCGAATGCCGAACGATGCCGCGTCGCGGATCTTGCGAAGCACATCGGCTCCGGCGAGGAGCGACTTGGTGGGAATGCAGCCCCAGTTGAGGCACGTGCCGCCAAGTTCGGCGCGCTCGATCAGCGTGACCTCAGCGCCGAGTTGCGCTGCGCGCAGCGCGGCGACATCGCCGGCGGGTCCGCCGCCGAGTACGACAACGCGCTGGGTCATGCCGTCGTCGGCGTGGTGACGGGGAGGGGCGCGCCGGTGCCGTTGCGGCCGCGGCGCGATGTGGCAAACGCCTCGGACACGATGCGTTCTTCCTCGAGCTGATGTGAGCCCGCATAGCCCTCGGAAGGACTGGCGCGTCGCGACCTGCCGATGTACGCCCACGGAATATGCGACGGTCGCGCGAGACCGAGCGCGCGCTCGAGGCTCCCCCACGCGCCCATGTTCTGGGGCTCCTCCTGAACCCAGTAGAGGCGCTCGAGATTCGGATACGAGGCAACGAGCCCGAGAATCAACTCGACCGGGAGCGGATACAGCTGCTCGATGCGCGCGATTGCGACGTCGGTGGTCTCGGCACGTTGTGGCGAGAGACTCAGCTCGTAGTAGATCCGGCCGGAACAGAGGAGCAGCGAGCGCACCTCGTCGCGGCGCTCGTCGCCGGTCGGGTCATCGATGACCGGCTGGAACCGGCCGGTGCTGAGGTCGGCGAGCTTCGAGGTCGATTCCTTCAAGCGGAGCAGGCTTTTCGGCGTGAACACGATCAGCGGACGCGGGTCGTTGAGCAGGCCCTGACTGCGCAGCAGGTGGAAATACTGCGCAGGCGTCGTGCAGTTTGCGAGGCGCATGTTGTCGTTGGCGCAGAGCTGAAGGAAGCGCTCGATTCGCGCGCTCGAGTGCTCGGGCCCGCTGCCCTCATAGCCGTGCGGCAACAGCATGGTAAGTCGCGAGTGCTGGCCCCACTTGGCGCGAGCCGATGAGACGAACTGGTCGACAATCATCTCGGCGTTGTTGAAGAAGTCGCCGTACTGCGCTTCCCAGATGACAAGCGTCTCCGGGTCCGCGGCGCTGTAGCCGTACTCGAAGCCGAGGCATCCGACCTCGCTCAACGGGCTGTTGAGCACTTCGAACGTGGCCTGCGCGTCGGTGAGGTGCTGCATCGGGATGAACACCTCGCCGTTGCGCTCGTCGTGAAACGCGAGGTGGCGATGGCTGAAGGTGCCGCGAACGCTGTCCTGTCCGGTGAGCCGGATCGGATGTCCCTGCGTGATCAGCGAGGCGAACGCGAGCGCTTCCGCCGTGCCCCAGTCGATGGCGCCCTCGAGGATCGCCGACTTGCGTCGCTCCATCTGGCGCAGGAGCTTGGTGTTCGGTGTGAAGTGCTTCGGGAAGGTGAGCAGCTGGTCGTTGAGCTCGGCGAGCTGGCGGCCCGAGACGGCAGTTCGCATCGTCGCGTCGTCCGGCTCTTCGATCACCTGCTCGTGGGTGAGGTCGTCGAGTTCGGCGGCGAGATTCTCCTTGACCTGCTTGTGCGCATCGGCGAGCCGGCTGTATGCGGCCTTCGCCTGCGCCTCAACCTCTTCCGGCTTGATCAAACCGTCCGCGACCAATTGCGCTGCAAACAATTCGCGGACAGTTGGATGCTGGCGGATCTTCAGATACATGAGCGGCTGCGTGTATGCGGGCTCGTCGGCTTCGTTGTGCCCGAATCGCCGGTAGCCGATCAGATGCACCATCACGTCGCGCCGGTATGCGCGCCGGTAGTCGTACGCGAAGGTGATCGCAGCGAGGCACGCTTCGACATCGTCCGCGTTCACGTGCACGATGGGAATGTCGAAGCCCTTGGCGAGGTCCGACGCGTAGCGGGTCGATCTGCCGTCCTGCGGGTCCGTGGTGAAGCCGACCTGGTTGTCGGCGATGAAATGCACGGTGCCGCCCGTCGTGTAACCGGGGAGCGACTGGAGGTTGAGCACTTCCTGGACGACGCCCTGCCCCGCAAATGCCGCGTCGCCGTGGATCAACACGGGGAGCGCGGCCATCGGGTCGAGATGCAATGTCGTCGCGCGGCGCTGTGTCTGCGCGGCGCGGCACCATCCTTCCACGACTGGGTCGATCGCCTCCAGGTGACTCGGGTTCGGCAGCAGTCGAACGAGAATCACTTTGCCGGACTCGGTGTGATAGGTCCCGGTTGCTCCGATGTGATATTTCACATCGCCGGTCGAACTCGAAACCACCGATCGCCCTGCGCGCCGACGCGAGCTCGAAGGCGTTGAGAATCGACTTGTACGAATGGTTGGCGACATGCGCAACGACCGCGAGGCGGCCGCGGTGGGACATGCCCATGACCACCTCGCCGATGCCATCGTCGGCGACCCGGCTCATGAGCGTCTCGAGCATCGGCACGAGCGCGTCAAGGCCTTCCAATGAAAAGGTTTTCTGTCCGAGAAACGCCGCGCGCTGGTAGCGCTCCATCGCGTCAACCTTGGTAAGCCGCTCGAGGAGACGAAGGCGATCATCGACCGTCAGGGTGGGACGGTACTTGCCGGACTCGATGTGCTCACGCAGCCAGACGCGCTGCTCGTGGCTCGAGATGTGCTCGATTTCGAACGCGATGGTGCTGCAGTACGTGGCGCGAAGATTCGGCAGTACCTCAGCAAGGGTGCGACCGGGCACGTAGACACGGAGCAGGTCGGCGGGGATCTGCTCCATCACCTCCTGGGTGAGGCCGTACGTCGACGGGTCCATCGCCGGATCGCCGATCGGCGGAGAACCAAGCGGATCCAGGTGCGCGCCGAGGTGACCGTGAGTTCGGTGTGCCTTGACGAGCGATGTGGCCGCCTGCATGGCACCGAGGAGGACCCGGTCGGGTGAGCCCTCGGCGGTCGGCGTCGTTGCAAATGCGGCCGGCGATTGCGCCACCGCGCCGACCGGCGCCGCGTCGAGGGACGGCATGATCACGCCAAGGCTGGCAAAAACCTGCTCGTAGAATCCGTTGTCACCGTCGAGCAAGGACTCGATCAGCCCAAGGAACTCCCCCGAACTCGGCGCCCTGGATGACCCGGTGGTCATAGGTGCTGGTCATGGTCATGACCTTCCCGACGCCGAGCTCGCGGAGGCTCGTCTCGGGAACGCCTCGCCATTCGGCGGGATACCCGATGGCACCGACGGCGACGATCGTCCCCTGGCCGGGCATCAGCCGGGGAACCGACGCGACCGTTCCGATGCCACCGGGATTGGTCAACGTCAGTGTCGCGCCCTGGAGTTCATCAGCGGTAAGGGTGTTGGTGCGAGCGCGCTCGATGAGTCGCTCGTACTCCTCGCGAAAGTCATTGAACGGCAACTCCGAGGCATTGCGGATCACAGGGACAACCAATGAGCGGCTCCCGTCTTTGCGAACGCTGTCCACCGCGAGCCCGAGGTGCGCCGGCCCCGAAACGCGAGCAGGCTTGCCGTCATCGGTGCGCGCGAAGTGCGTTGTCATAGCGGGCGCCGCGCCCGCGGCACGGGCAATCGCGTAGCCGATCAGATGCGTGAATGACACCTTGGTCTCGTGACCGCCGGCGGCGAGTGCCTGATTCAGCTGGCGGCGACGGCTGTCGAGCACGTCGACACCGATGGTTCGGAACGAGGTGGCGGTGGGAATGTCCCGGCTCCGCTCCATGTAGTCGACCAGTGCTGCGGCCGGACCCTTGATTGGCTCGGCGTGCTCGCCGTCGCCGACACGAACGGTCGCGTCGTGACGCGGCCCGTCGCCCGTCTTCGCGCCCAGCACGTCGCTCTTGGTGACGATGCCTCCCGGGCCAGAACCGTGCACCGAATGGAGGTCGACGCCATTCCTCGCTGCAGCGCGACGGGCGAGTGGCGCGGCGTCGACGAGGGAGCCGTTCGGCGTGGACGTCGGGAGCGGGGTGGGTTCCGGAGTTGCGACCCGAGGTGGGACGTCATCGAGCGGCTGCGGGTTGAGCGCAGCAGTCTCCGGAAGCGGCTGTGCTGGAAGCGCGGCAGCCTCAGCGACGGGACGCTCCGTAGTAGGTGGCACAGCCTCCGCGATGGGCGGCACCGGAGCAGGAGCCTCCACTGCGGGCGGTCCGGCGACTGCGACCTCCGCCGCCGAAGGCTCGACTGCTGGCGCTGCCGGAGGACCAGGCGCGATGACCGCGAGAGTTGCGCCGACCGCGACCGTGTCTCCCTCGGCGGCCACGATCTCGCTCAGACGTCCACTCGTCGGCGCTGGAACTTCGACGTCAACCTTGTCGGTCGTGACTTCGACGAGCGGCTCGCCTTCCTCAACCGTGTCACCGACAGCCTTCAGCCACCGGGAAACGATCCCCTCCGAAACGGACTCACCCATTGCCGGGAGGGTCAGCGAAACAGGGTCAGCCACTCTTGAATCGTCTCACCTTCGCTGTTTTAGCAGTGTGGCTGGCCGTTGATCGCGGGCGACCCTGCCGGAGCCGGCGTGGCGATGAATGACGGGACCGGGGTTGGCGTGGCCTCTGGAGGCAGCGACGGTGCCACCGCGGGAGGATCGATAACCGGTGCGCCCAGGTCCGAGTAGCAACCGACCGGCGGCGTGCAGCCGGTCAATACCAATCCCCAGTCGGGTAATTGGGCGAAGCTCGTGCACTGCCAGTCGAGCGCCGTTGTCTGGACACTGTTGTAGTCGTAGACCACGTAGTCGTCGATCCGGCAGTGATCGCTCGGCGTGATGATGAAATGCTGGTCGACGGAGTTGTCGTAGCCGTCGCCGAGGACGTCGAGCTCCATCGATTTGCAGTGCGCTGCGGCCGTCATGAAGCAGGCGACTGCCGGGTCGGTCGAGATCGCGGCAGTGTGCGCGGGGTTGGGCGACCCGCACTCCGGGGCCGTCGGGTACCCGCACGAAGCCAGGCCGATCCCAAGAACCAGGAGCGCCCCTACCTGGAACAACGCGAGCTTGCGAGCGAGCCTTCTCATCGCCACTCGAGTCTATGCGGCGGGACCTCGGGCACCCTCAGCTCGCCTGGCGCTTGCGCGCCTCCCCGGACAGGCGACGGCGCAGTGAGCGCAACCACTGACGGGTAACCGGGATGAATTCCTCGTCGAGGAGCGCGCATGCCACGAGCACGGCGATTCCGCATGCGAGACCAATGAGGCCGTCCTGCCAGTACGGGAAATGCGGACGGGTGCACGACCCGCCACAGGAATCGCTGACCTGTGCCGTCGCCAGGCCGAGCAGGATCCCGACGAGCGCACCGAAGCTGTAGAGCATGCGTGTCCTCGCCACGTTCACGGGACGAATATAGGCGTCTGGGTATACGCGAAGCCGCTCGGATCGGCCCGCACCTTGCGCAAACGCAGAGATACACAAATCTGTATACTACTGCCGAGCCGGATCCGCCCGGCGCGGCCGGAGGGGCGACCGTCAAAGCTCGCTCTTTTGGAGGTAGCTCATGTCCGGCGCACATCGCGTTCGCTTGCTCATCGGTGCGGCGGCGGCCGTCGGCGTAGTGGCCTTCGCCATCCATGCCGGCGCGCAAACTCAAGCGCCCGGCAAATACATCAGCTGGTCGCCGCCTGCGACGGCAACCGCGACACCCGGATCCGGGCCCGCATTGCCTGTCGCCAGCGCTGCCCCCGAGGTCGACACCGGCCCACTCGGGGGGTTGACCACGCCGCTCTCCGGGCTTTTCAAGCAGTTGAACACCAATACGGCAGCGACGGCGACCGGCCAGTATTCGCTCATTCAGGATCTCGAAGGGGCGCTGGCGAGCCACATTCAGCAGTTCCTGAACTGGGTTACGGGCGGACGATGAAGGCAAGGCGGTCAGAATCGAGAGGTGCCACCTCCTCTCGTTCCTGGCGAACAGCGCCGCGCAGACCTCCGCAACGTCGCGATCATCGCGCACGTCGACCACGGCAAGACCACGCTCGTCGACGCGCTGCTGAAGCAGTCGCGCGTCTTCGCCGCCCACGAACAGGTGGGCGAGCTGATCATGGATTCGAACGACCTGGAGCGCGAGAAGGGAATCACGATCCTCGCCAAGACCACGTCAGTTCGATACAACGGGGTCAAGCTCAACATCATCGATACGCCGGGCCACGCCGACTTCGGCGGCGAGGTCGAGCGAGTCCTCGGGATGGCAGACGGCTGCTTGCTGCTGGTCGACGCCGCTGAGGGGCCGATGCCCCAGACGCGTGTCGTGCTCCGTCAGGCGATGGCACTCGGCCTGCAGCCGATCATCGTCGTCAACAAGATCGACCGCACCAACGCGCAGCCTGCCGAGACCGTCGAAGCAACCCATGACCTGCTTCTCGAGCTGGCCAAGGAGTCCTGGCAACTGGACGCGCCGGTGCTCTACACGAATGCGCGTGAGGGTACTGCGACGGCGGACCTCACCCACCCCGGACTGACGCTCGAGCCGCTCCTCGACGCGATCATCGATCACGTGCCGCCGCCCCGCGCGGATGACGGCCCGTTACAGATGCTGGTGAGCAACCTCGACCATGACAACTGGAGCGGCCGGCTCGCGTTGGGCAAGATCCAGCGAGGCACCGTGCATCCGGGGCAGAGCGTCGTCTGCTGTACCGCAACCGGTGCAGGCAAGGTCGAGAAGATTGCAACGGTCCTCACCGTTGAGGCGCTGCAGCGACTGTCAGTCGAGTCCGCATCCGCAGGCGAGATCGTGTATCTCTCGGGAATGGCCGCTGTCGCGATCGGCGACACCATTGCCGACGCCGAGCAGCCCGAAGCCTTGCCACGGCTGGAAATCGGCGAGCCCACGCTGCGGATGCAGTTCTGCGTGAACCAGTCACCGCTGGCGGGCCGTGAGGCGACCGTCAGCAGCACATCGCGGCAGCTGCGTGCACGGCTCGAACGCGAGTTGCTCACCAATGTCGCGTTGCGGGTTGAGGACGGGCCGACCGCCGATATCTTCGATGTGAGCGGGCGCGGCGAGCTGCACCTCGCGATCCTCATCGAGACGATGCGGCGCGAAGGCTACGAGTTCGAGGTGTCGCGACCCGCCGTCATCACCAAGGAAATCGACGGTGTGCGCGTGGAGCCGGTTGAGGACTGCGTCATCGATTGCTCGGCGGATGTGGTGGGCGCAATCACGGATGCGCTCGGGACGCGCGGCGCGAAGATGACCGCGATGCGCACCGACGCGGGCGGCGGCGTGCGTCTCACGTATCACGCGCCGACTCGGGCATTGATCGGCTTGCGCAGCCAGATCCTCACCCTGACGCGTGGGACCGGCGTGATGGCAACGCGCCTGCTCGGCTGGGAACACACCTGGGCGCTGCCGATGACCACGCGCAGCGGCGTCCTTACCGCAAGTCAGCCGGGCACCGCGGTTTCGTACGGTCTCGTGACCTTGCAAGAGCGCGGTCAGCCGCTCATCGCGCCGGGGACGCCCGTGTATGAGGGCATGATCGTCGGCCTCAACCGGCGGCCGGGCGACATCCACCTCAACGTCACCAAGCAGAAGCAGAAGACCAACATCCGGTCGTCCACCGAGGACATGACCATCCGTCTCGTGCCGCCGCGGAAGATGTCGCTCGAGGAGTGCCTCGACTTCATCCTCGACGACGAGTTGGTGGAGGTCACACCAATCGGCATCCGCATGCGCAAGCGGGTGCTCAATGCGGACGAGCGCAACAAGCTACGCAAGCGCTCGATGGCGGCCGAAGCCAGCTAGGAGCGGCGAGCGACCTCGGTGGCGGTCAGCTCTGGTTGGGCGCCTGCGCTGCGGTCTGAGCGGCGGCCTTCTTCGCCGCCTTGGCGATTGCGGCGGCTTTCGGCTTCTTGGCGTTGCGCTTCGGGGCTCCCCGGGTCTTCTCGCTGGCCATGGCCTTTCCTCCTCACGAACGTTTATGTCTGCGAGTCCTGAGATTAGTACAAGGCTCGACGAATCGGAAGCGTCCGCCCCTCGTCCTCCCGCGGGCCGGTTCAGGAGAACAGTTCGCTGTATCCGTTCAGTGCCGGCTGCCCACCGAGGTGCGCGTAGAGCACCTTTGACGCAGGATCGATCTCCTTGCTCGCAATCATGTCGACCATGCCCGCGAGGGACTTCCCTTCATACACGGGGTCGGTGATCATCCCCTCGAGGCGCGCACCGAGCTTGATGGCATCGACCGTCTGCTCATCGGCGATGCCGTACGTGCCGGCGTGGTAGCGCGCGTCGAGGATGATCTCATCGTCGCGCAGGTCGCGGCCGATGTCGATGAGCGCCGCCGTCTGCCGGGCGATGCGCGAGACCTGGTCGAGGGTTTCCACCGGCTTCGCTGACGCGTCGATGCCTACTACTCGGCGAGGCCGTGGCTGCGCCGCGAATCCGGCGATCATTCCTGCCTGCGTGCTCCCGGTGACCGAGCACACGATGATGGTGTCGAAGAACAGGCCGAGTTGACGCTCCTGCTCCTGGACTTCCTGCGCCCAGCGTGCGAATCCGAGGCCACCGAGCGGGTGATCGGACGCGCCGGCTGGAATCGGATACGGCTTCCCACCCGCGGCCTCGACATCGGCAAGCGCCTGCTCCCAGCTCGCTTTGAAGCCGATGCCGAATCCCTCGTCGACCATCCGAATATCGGCGCCGAGGATGCGGCTGAGCAGAATATTGCCGACTTTGTCGTAAACAGGATCGTGCCAGTCAACCCAGCTCTCCTGGACGAGGACACAGCGCATGCCGACGAACGCGGCGGCCGCGGCGACCTGCCGCGTGTGATTCGACTGGACCCCGCCGATGGAAACCAGCGTGTCGCAGCCCTGAGCCAGTGCGTCTGCCACGAGATATTCGAGCTTGCGCGTCTTGTTGCCGCCAAACGCGAGGCCGCTGTTGCAGTCCTCGCGTTTGGCCCACACCTCGGCGCCGCCGAGATGCTTCGTGAGGCGTTGCAGGGGATGTACCGGCGAGGGACCGAAGAGCAGGGGATGACGTGGGAAGGAATCGAGCTTCATCGGGCGGTCAGTCTATCTCCCGGCCGCCATGCCAAATCGAGGTCCACGTTCGCCGAGTTAGGCCGCGGCGGAAACCAAATGGACGAGTTCATCTCTTGTCGGGCCCGGGGGAATTGCGGGCCGGAATCCCCTTTGGAGTGCCTCGCGGGCGCGCTGTTCGATGCTCGTCAGGACTGAGGGCCCAACTGCCATCCCCCAGTACGGCCCGACGACGGACATCACGGATGGATCGATTTCTGCGAGTGAGCAGATCAGGTCGGACGGAAGTGGTCTGCTGAAGTCGATCGGTTCTCCGCGCCATCGCGAGATCAGGTCCGCATCCCAACGAACGTGGTCTTCGAACCAGGGCTTCATCGCCTCGCTACACCACTGCTCGAAATCAAGCGACACCGCAGTGAAATCACTGCCGTGCTCGTCGAGAGCGCGGAGAAGTCGCTGCGCTTGCATCAGCGATGTGGTCACGCCACGTCCAGCGGCGGGGTTGGTCGTCAGCACAGCATCCCCGACGAACACCAGACCGTCGGCGGCAATGGCCCCGTCCTGCGTGCATTGGCCGCGATATCGGTTGTGCAGCCCAGCGCCTGCCATCGCCGACGAGTGCGGCGCAGCTCGGTCCGGATGCACCCACGTCGCGATCGACGGGATCGCTCGTGCGGCGACATCGAAGAGGTTGTCGTGTCGGAGCTGGGCCAGCTGCTGGTCGTCACTCCTGCGCACGATCAGCACCTGGAATGTTCCGGCATCTTGTAGGAAGACGATGACGAGATAGCCGTCGTAGACACCAGCCCAACCAGGCGGACTATTCAGCGGCCCAGGGTCGGCCCCTGGGCGTAGCGCATATTCACGGCAGACATAGGCAAATCCGGAATCGCCTCCGAGCGCCGGCGCGCGCAGCGAGTCACTGAGTTCGGCTGTTGCGGCCCGACGCATCGATGACGAGGTCCGCGTCAAGAGGCGCTCCGTCGACGATCAATCCCGATATCCGCGAGTTCGCGATCACGAATCTCTCGGCGTGCCCAGCCACCAGGGAAAGGTTGGGGCCCGCTGCTGCTGCGGCGGCGCGTAGCGCTCGTTCCAACAGGACGCGACGCATCCGGAATCCAAGGATGTTCGGCGCGAGCGGGTTGACCGGGGTGAGCAGGGCACCCCCGGCGAGCAGCTCGTCGACGACCTCCGGGGCCTCCTCGAGCAAGGCTTCGCGCACCTGCGGTCGGAAGTAGTGCGGGAGACGGAATTGCATCACTCCCTTGCGATCCCACTCAACCGCCGAGGCCGGCCCTGGGTCGCGATCGACGACCGTGACCGTGTCGCCGCGCCGTGCCAAAGCCAGTCCCAGGAAAAGGCCGGTCGGTCCAGCGCCGACGATCGCCGTCTTCACCACGTTCGCAATCCTACGCGCGGCAAAGTGATGGATTTATTTCTCGGTACTCCGAGCGTTGGGACGTTCGCGACTTGACAGACATACACAAATCCGTATAGTCTGCTGACTGTCCGGGTGCTTACCCGGGACGGCCGGAGGGGCGACCGACCATCGATCGACATGTATCGGAGGTCGCCCATCGTGGATCAACTCAAGGCGCTCATCGACAACTGGATTCTCATCGCGCAGGGACTGCTCGCGAGTGTGGGGGCGCTGGCGTTCCTCATCGCGTTCATGTACAAGATCGTCGCCGTCGATCCCTCAAGCGTGGCCCAGGCGAAGAAGTGGATCGGCCGCATCGTCTTCGGCACCATCGGTGTCGAGGTCGCCGGCACACTCACGCACGCGCTCATCGCAAGCGTCCCCGCGACAATTCACTGAGCTGCCGGGTGCAGTCGCTTCCCGGCATCGTCCAGGGGATCCGCGATCCGCTCGGCACGATCCTGCAACTGTTGACCGGCGTGCTGTCGCACTTCATCGCGATGGCGCGCGGTGACCTCGACTCGGAACTGAGCCGCTACCTCTTCACGACAGTCGATCCAACGGCATCGGGGATCCGCCCGCTGACGGCGAACCCGGCAATCGCGCGCCTCAACGGATCGCTGGCACTGGTTGCCGACGTGCTGGTCGGCGCGGTGCTGCTCTACACGTCACTGCGGAGCATCTTCGAGCGCACCAGCGAGGCGCGATACGCGCTGCATGTCGTGGTCCCGCGGGTGATGGCGGCGCTCGTGATGGTGCACGGCTCGATCTATTTCATACAGATGGCGGTCGACCTGAACAACGCCATCGGTGGTGTCGTGCAATCGCTCGGCGGTCCGTTGACGATCGACACGCTTCCGTGGTCGGGGTCGATGAGCGCTGCAACAGTGTCGATCATCCAGGGATCGCAAGACCTGTTCCACGCGCTTTTCGCCATCGGTGTCGTGGTGGCAGTGGTCATCCTCGTCCTCTCTTACGTCATCCGCACGGCGATGCTCGACATCCTTGTGGTGCTGGCGCCGCTTGCGGCGCTGTGCTCGGTGCTCCCGGAGACGCGTCGGTATTCGTCCACCTGGCTGCGACTCTTCACCGTCGCGGTCTTCATGCAGGCCGTGCAGTTGATCATCCTGCGCGTGGCCACGGCCGTCGGATTCGGCAACGGCAGCGGTATCGCCGAGAGCTTGTTCGCCCTCGCGATCCTCTGGATCGTCCTCAAGGTTCCCGGAACGCTGCACGCGGCGACGCACGTCGAGACCGGTGCCCACACCGCGGTGCGCCATGCGCGACGCTCGATGCACAAGGCACTGATGCCGGCACACCACGTGGTGCGTCATCGGACTCCGTTGTGATTCGCGCTGCGGCCGCCATCACCGCAGTGATCGCGCTCGGGCTCTGCGGCGGCACTGTGCTCGCGAGCGGGGTCACGATGCCTGACACAGCGGGAGCGACCTTCGTGAAACCGCTGACGCACTCATGGATATCGCAAGGCTTCGGGTGCACGAGCTTTTCGTTCGAGCCGATCGACCTCGCCTGTCCTGGCGGACACTGGCATTCGGGAATTGACCTCGCCGCCGCACGCGGGACGCCGGTGATGGCGACACTTCCCGGTATCGCGACCGTCATCGTGTCCGCGACGGGGTACGGACTGCACGTGATCATCAATCACGGCGGCGGGCTGAGCAGCCTCTACGGCCACCTCAGCACCGTGATCGTCCTCAGCGGCGACTATGTCGAGGCGGGTCAGGTCATCGGCACTGTCGGGTCCAGCGGGAACGCGACCGGGCCCCACTTGCACTTCGAGATCCGCCGCGATGGGATCGCCGAGGATCCCCGCCTGGACCTCGCTCTCCCATGAGGTTCTTACGTTGTGGGGACACCCGTTGCGGTGCGGCTTTCCGCGGCAATGCGCCGCGCCTGTTTCCATACGACCCAGATCCGCTGCACGGCCGTGACGTTGGTGAGCACGGCAAGAATCCAGAGCGCCCAGATGAGCAGCGGCGCGATCACGAGACCGATGACGGTGATCACGACGCGCTCGGGCCGGGCCAGCAACCCCCCGTCGCCATCGAAGCCGAGCGATTGCGCCCGTGCTCGCACGTACGAGACGAGCAGCGACCCGGTCAACGCAAAGACGATGAGCATGGGCTCGAGGGTGTGATGCCCGTGGAAGATGAAGTACGCGAGCAGTGCGATGGCCGTCATGGCCTCGGCGTAGCGATCGACCGTCGAGTTGAGAAACGCCCCATATTTCTGTTCGCGGCCGCTGACGCGCGCGAGCGCGCCGTCGAGGATGTCGAAGCCGCTCGCAAGGAGCAGGATCAGACCACCCGGGAGCAGGAATCCGAATGCGATCAGGACGGACGAGCCAGCGCAGATAACGAGTCCGAGCATGGTGATGATGTTCGGTGTCAGGTGCAGAGCGCGGAGGACAGGAACGACGCGACGCGCGCCGGACCTAACCCAGTCCTGGAGCCTGGACGTGAACACCGGAAACCACCGTGCTCGCGCCGGCACGTTCGCGTGCCACGCGATACACATCGAGCACCTCGTCGACGACGTGCTCCCAGTCGTATAGCTGCGCTGTTGCGAGGCCTCGCTCGCTCATCGCCCTCGCGCGTGTCGGGTCGTCGAGCAGGGCGCCGAGCGCCGCCGCCCACTCCTTGGGGTGACGCGGCGGCACGAGCACGCCGTCAACGCCATCCGTGATGACGCTGCTGAAGCCGGGGATCGAAGCTGCGATCACTGGCACTCCGCTGGCCATCGCCTCGAGCAGCACGATCCCGAAGCTCTCCCCGCCCGTTGCCGGCGCGCAGAAGATATCGGCGGACGCGTAATACCGCGGCAGCAACTCGGACGAGACGCGGCCGGCAAATTCGACATCGGGGATCCCCATCGCCGCGACCTGACTCTCGTACCCCCAGCGCATCGGTCCGTCGCCGACGACCACCAGGCGCGCATCCGAGCGAACTCTCCGCAACTGTCCATACGCCTCGAGCAATGTCGGCAGTCCCTTGCGCGACTCGAGCCGTCCGACAAAGAGGATCGTTCTCTTGCCAGGGGTGCGCAAGTCATCGAGCTTTGGATGATCAGGCTTGAACCGCGAGCAATCGATGCCGTTGGGGACGATTCGATAGTCGCCTTCGAAATACCGCGCGATGAAGTCGCGCGCAGGAGCGCTGACCGCGACGTGGACATGGAGCCGGTTGAAATAGCGCTTCAGAAACGGCCTGCCGTAGTAGTAGCCAAGGTTGCGCCGGGCCATCGCGTGGAAGGTGCCGACATTCGCGCCGCTATGAAAGCGCAGCACGGTGATTGGCAACGACGGTACCAGCGGCTCGTGGTAGTGCACGACATCGAAATGGTTCTCGTCGAGCAGCGCACGCACTCGCCGAACCAGGTGAAAAGACAGCGCGATGCGGGCGACCGATCCATTGGTCCGCACCGGAACGCTGCGCCCAATGCGCACGTACCCCGGGATGCCGTGGTCGTCGCCGACCCAACTCGAGGGCGCAAGCACCGTGACGTCGTGGCCGCGCGCGCGTAGCTTTGCCGAGAGGTGCCGGACGTGCTCCGTCACGCCGCCCGGATGCATGAAGTCGTATGGGGAGACGAGGCAGATCTTCATCGTGTCCCCGCGGCCGGCCAGATCGGATCCATGACGTGCCATTGCTCGGGGTGCTCGCGAATGGCCGCCTCGAAGATGCGCAGCAGCATCTGCGCAGTCTTGCGCACCTCGGCATCCCTGGGCGCATCAGTCGAGTAGTGGATCTCGGGATACACCACCGCATTGACCCGGTAACGGTCGCGGAAAAGCAGGATCGGCACGATCGCGGCACCGGCCCGAATGGCGATCTCGACCGAACCGATCGGAATCGGCGCCGGCTTGCCAAAGAACTCCAGCGGCTCGCCGTTCCCGATGAGATCACGGTCGAGCGCCATTGCCACGACACCGCCTGAACGGAGGACCTTGAACACCTCGCGCATCGAGGCCGCGCCAAGCCGGCGCGCCACCTGCGGGTCACCTTCGCGCATCGCCTGCGTGTCGATGGGAATGATGTGCACGCCCTGGGCGCTGCGCGCTCCGACAACGCGGTCGAACAGCTGCTTCGGGCGCAGTACTTCGGCGAGCAGCGCCATCTTGCCGCCCATCTTGTTCCAGCCCGCGAGCCCGACTTCCCACGAGCCGAAGTGCATCGACGCGACCACCACACCGTTACCCCGCGCGATCGCGTCCTCGAAGTTGAAGAGATCCTTCATGTCGATCCGCGATGGCAGGTTGGTCCGCCGCGACGACATCTCCATCACGTCCACCCAGCCGTGCGTGAGGTTGCGGACGTTGCGACGGACCAGGTGCTTCAGCGACCGCTCGCTGATGTTCGGGATGACGTGACGGAGGTTGTCGCGAAGCCCGTCGAATCTGCGCGGGACCGTGGCGAGCATCGCGTCCGCGGCACGGTCGCCGAGCCAGTACGCGACCCGTTGCGGAAGCGCGTTCACGAGTGCCTCGGCGCCTCTGTAGGCGTAGTACGGCAGCATCGGATCCCGCGCCTCGCCGACTTCGGCGTGCGCCTTCGCCACCATGTCGCCGGCCTGCACCAATGCTGTCGGCTCCCGAGTGATCGGCGGACTAATTCGTCGCGGGTGTGGCGGGTTCCGCCTCCGCGGCTTCCGGCAGCATATCGGCGGCATGGCCGTTGCGCTGGCCACCACCGGTCTCGACACCGGCGATGAACTCCTCGGTCGCCCGATGCGCTTCGTCGTCCGACACCTGCTTCGGCGGAGACTTCATGAAGTACGAGGCCGGGCCCTCGAGCGTGCCGCTCATGCCGCGATCAAGGCCGAGCTTGCAGCAGCGCACCGCGTCGATGACGATGCCGGCGCTGTTCGGCGAGTCATGCACTTCGAGCTTCAGTTCGACGTTCAGCGGCACATCGCCGAAGGACTTGCCCTCGAGCCGGATGAACGCCCACTTGCGGTCGTTCAGCCACGGCACGTAGTCGGACGGTCCGATGTGGATGTCCTCTTTCGCCATCGGCGTCGCGAGCTGCGACTGCACGCTGTTGGTCTTGCTGATCTTCTTGCTCATCAGACGCTCGCGCTCGAGCATGTTGAGAAAGTCGGTGTTGCCACCGAAGTTCAGCTGGTACGTGTGCTCGAGCTCGACACCGCGCTCCCGGAAGAGATGTGTCAGCACGCGGTGCACGATGGTGGCGCCCACCTGCGACTTGATGTCATCACCGATGATCGGGACCCCGGCCTTGCGGAAGCGCGCCTGCCAGTAGTCCTCGCGGGCGATGAAGACGGGCATGCAGTTCACCATCGCGCACGGCGCCTCGAGGATCTGCTCGGTGTACCAACGGGTTGCGGCCTCGCTGCCGACGGGCAGGTAGTTGACGACGACGTCGGTGCCGGTGTCCTTGAGGACCTGCGCGATATCGACCGTTGATCCGGGCGCCTTGGTGATCACCTCGGACAGGTACTTCCCGAGTCCGTCATGGGTCATGCCGCGCTGCACCGGGATGTTGAGCTTCGGAACGTCACTGAATTTCACAGTGTTGTTCAGGCCGCTGAAGATCGCCTCGGAGACGTCCTTGCCGACCTTCTCCTTGTCGATGTCGAACGCCGCCGAAATCTCGATGTCGGAGATGTGGTAGCCGCCGAGGTTCACGTGCATGAGCCCGGGGACCGTGTCGTTCGGATCTGCGTTCTTGTAGTACTCGAGTCCCTGGATGAACGACGAGGCGCAGTTGCCCACGCCGATGATCGCGACTTTGACTTTCTTGCTCACGACGCGCCCTCGTGTACCGGTGTTGTTGATGCGATCTCGGCGGGAACCCCTGCTGAGGAGATCAGCCGAGCGAAGCTCTTGAAATGACTGGCGATGGCGTCGCGATCGAGGCGGCAGAACACCTCTCGACCTTCGCGCCGGGTCCGGATCACCTCCGCCTTGCGGAGGATGCGCAGATGCCAGCTCATGCGTGGCTGGCTCACCTGGCAGTAGTCGGCAAGCTCGGAGACATTCATCTCGGAGGTGCTCGCGAGGCGCTCGACGATCAGCAGCCGGGTCGGGTTGGCGAGCCCCTCGAAGTGCACAGAGAGGTCACTCGCGCCGATGGCGATGCTGCCCGGGAGAGCCCGCCGCGGCGGCCGCGACGGGGCGTCAGAACCCATAAAGGAATCTTTCATAAAGGATCGCTTATGAATGTTAGATCCCGGAGGCGGGATATTGCAAGCGGTCGCGCTCAGCTCTCGTGATCTGGGGCTGTGTCGGGCACCGGCGCATCGCCCGCTGGGGCGACCGCGTCCCGCGGTTCCCCATCCGGTGGCGGATCCGCGCTGCCCGCCCCCTCCTCGGCCACTGTCTCGTCCGCCTTTGCGGCTTCGCGATATGGACCCTGGTAGGGCGGCAGGATCATCGCGAGCAACCGCAGGATGATCACGCACACGAGGATCACGACCACGAAGGCCACCACGGCGAGCGCGAAGCCGCCGAGGACGGATCCGATGTCGAGGAGCACCCGGGAAGGATGGCAGGCACAGCTAGGATCGATCCCATGGCCGAGCTGCCGAGTCCTGCCGAACTCCCTGCGGCGCTGACCGTCCGGCGCGGCAAAGTCGTCTTCCGGGCCCGGCGGCCGGTGGCGCTCGTGCTGCCGCTCTTCGCGGTCACCGAGATCGCGGGCGTCATCTGCCTGCTCGTCGGGGCGACGATCGGTTGGTTCGTCATGGCAGCGCCGCTCGTCGGGCTGCTCACCACTGCTGTCGTGCTGCGGCCGGCGCTCGAGTTGACCCGGGACGGCCTCGTCCAGCGCCAGTACCCGTACAGCAGTCTCACGCGGTGGGATGTCATCGAGGAGGTCGGCATCGCCAAGGCAGGGAACCGCGTGATCCTCGGGTACAAGCTCGCGCCCGATGTCCCTCCGCCTCGTCATCAGCCCGCGAGAGATCTGCTCCTGGCGGTCAATGCCCCATATGACGGCGGCTGGTTCGCCGATTCGCTCGCGGGCGGACCTGACGAGGCGCTCGAGGTCGTGAACCGCTACCTGAAGGATCCGGCACTGCGAGCGATGCTTCCCGATACCCGCCGCTGACCAAGGGTCATCACCATATTTCCGTCATTTGACGTTTTTGGTGCGTCTGGGTAACGTACGGCACCATGAGAAAAGCCCCCGTGAAACTCATCGTCGGTTCAGCGGCATTCGTGACCGCGCTCGGGATCAGCGCCGGGTTTGTGGGAACGGCCGTTTTCGCATCAGGACATTCGGCCGCGAGCCACGTGAAAGCGGAAACGCTCGTTGCGACACATCCGTTTTCAGACTTCAAAGCGATCGGCGCCACGCTTGACGTTCGCCCGGCACCGGTGCATCTGACTGTTGCCCCGAAGAAGGTGGTGCTCACGGTGGCAAAGACCAGGCCGAAGGGAACCACCGAGACGATCACCGGGACGGTCCAGTCGGTGCACGGCAACGTGATCGTCGTTTCGATCATGTGTCAGACCCAGGTTGAGGATGTCGTCGTGGGTTCGGGAACGCTGCTGAAGGATGGATCAACGGTCGAGAGCCTGTCCAAAGTGACCGTCGGCGAAAAGATCACTGCCGTCGGCACGAAGGTCTCCGCGACCGAGATCGACGCCACGTCGGTGAGCGTCGGCACAATGTGCGACAACGGCGGCTACGGTTCTGGTGGCGGCAAAAGGCACGGCGGGACGCCGAGCGGTCACTGACGCGGGGAGTTCTCGACCGCTCAAGGACCAGGTCAGCGTTTGACTTGACTTCGGCGCGTTGCCGCAACGCGTCCTGGCTACTATTGCCAGGCGCCGGAGTACGCAACTCGGGGATCTCGGGGTAACGAACCTGGGGCACGAAGGGCGCCGGTAGCATGGATCCCTCTCATCCCAGGGTAGCCAAGTGGTCAAGGCAGCGGTCTGTAAAACCGTGTACCGATGGTTCGAACTCCATCCCCTGGGACCATTCAACTGGGACCACGGTCATGGACGTGCTCGACCAAGCGTAGGTACAGTCTCGGGCATGACAAGCCTTGCACACGAGACCGTTCGGCCCGAGCTGGCCGAAATCGACGTCGGTCACATGCGCGGGCTGGAGATTGGACCGCTTGCATCTCCGCGAGTTCGCAAGGATGAAGGGCCCGTCCGGTACGTCGACCACGCGAGCGCGGCGGACCTGAAGCAAAAGTACGCAACGGATCAGGGGATGCGAGGTCGACTCGACGACATCGTCGATGTTGATTACGTGCTCGGGGAAACAACGACAATCGCCGAAGCAGTCGCCGGCGATGCGCCGTTCGACTACGTGATCGCGTCACACGTCATCGAACACATCCCGGACCCGGTGGGATGGTTCGCCGATCTGACGCGCGTCCTGCGGATCGGCGGCATCGTGTCGCTTGTCATTCCAGACAAGCGGTACTGCTTCGATATCAACCGGTCGCTGACCGAAGTCAGCGATTTCGTCGACGGATACCTGCGCGCGCTCCGACAGCCCAGCTTCCGACAAGCGTATGACTTCTACTCAAAGGCCATCGGCGGCGTGGTCGATACGGGAGCGTTGTGGGAAGGCACCGCGGACTACAGCCTCGTCGTTCGCCAGGACTTCGTCGACCCGGACGTCGCCGCTCTCGAAGCCTGCCGGCACATGCAAACAAGCGACGAGTTCGTCGACGTGCATTGCCACGTCTTCACACCCGACTCGTTTCTCGGCCTGCTCGAGAAGCTGGCTCGGCTTGATCTGATCGACTATGAGGTGGCTGCGCTCACACCCACGCAACCGAACAACTTTGAGTTCTATGTGAGCCTGCGCCTGCTGGACGGGTCCGCAGGCCGAGACGAGCTACGGCAGGCGCAGCTCGCTTCCATTGCTCGCGTTCAGCGTACGGATTCGCAACCGACCGGGCAGCAACCGCGACTGAAGCGAATGGAGGTGAGTAGGGCGGAAGAGAAACTGGTCACACTCAAGCGCCGTGCGCTTGCTGGAACGCGGTCTGTCGTGAGCCGCGTCACACGGCGGCAGACGTAACCCACTCCATCGGCGCCACCCAGCTACGTCGTTGACTGTGACGTGACCACAGCGACGATGAGCAGCACCAGCAGAACAAGGCCTATCACGATCGGGACGATCGTCAAGAGTTGCTTCCACCGCTCGTGGGCGCCTTTGTTCCCCTCCCGGGCGGATGGCGGCGTGCCGTCGGGCCCCTCGACGTTCGAAGTCACGCGGCACCGTGCGGGTGCTGCTCCAACTGCGTTCAGCTTACCTTTCGCCGGGACGGTCTGAGGCGCCTTCAGCGGGTCACGTACCGGTTGTACCGAGCCCGCGACCACAGGTAGCCGATCCCCGTGAGTGCCACGCACCAGGCGACCGCGAGGGCTGCCGAGTTGCCGATCGGTGTTCCCGTCAGCAGTCCGCGCAGCGTGTTGATGACCGGTGTGAATGGTTGGTTCTGCGCGAACCAGCGCACGCCCGCAGGCATCGACGCGGTCGGGACGAATGCGCTGCTGATAAAGGGCAGAAACTGCGGAATCAGCGACAGACTGTTCGCGCCCGCCGGCGTCTTGGCCTGCAGCCCGAACGCGATGGTCAGCCACGTCAGCGAAACCGTCACTGCGGCGAAGAGGCCCGCGGCCGCCAGCCACTCGAGCGGAGTTGCAGTCGGCCGGAATCCAAGTGCAAGAGCAACGGCAACCACCAGGACGCCGCTGATCAACGTCCGCGCGAGGCTGCCGAGCACCTGGCCCGTGAGCACCGATGTGCGCGTGATGGCCATCGTTCGAAAGCGCGCAATGATGCCTTCGTTCATGTCGATGCAGACATTGATCGCCGTTCCCGCGGCTGCTGCGCCGGCGGTCATGACGAGGATGCCCGGAGCGAGATAGTCGATGTAGTGACCACCCGCCGGTGCGGCAGCGCCGAGCCCGGCGTGCAACGTGTTACCGAACACACCCACGAACAGCAGCAACAGGAAGACGGGGACGAGGATGCCGCCGATCGCAAGGAGTGGATAGCGAATCGAGTGCTTGATGTCGCGACGCAACATCGTCGCGGAGTTGCGGAGGGCATAGGCCGGCGAGCTCATGACGACACCGCCGCCGCTTGGCGCTCGGAGCCGGTGAGCGCGAAGAACACGTCGTCGAGATCGGGCGTCTCCACCGTGACGTTCTCGACATGCAGATCCTGGTCGGTAATCCTGTTGAGCAGGATGCGAAGCGAGTCAGGTGAACCGTCGGTGGGAATGTCGAGCACAAGAGCATCGTTGTCGACCGCCTCGTGACCGAGGACTTGCGCGGCGTCGCGCAACGCGTTGGGCTCGCGGAAATGCAGCCGGACACGCCCACCTGGGACGCGACGCTTGAGCTCGTCGGGCGTTCCCTCCGCGACGACGCTGCCCTTGTCGAGGACGGCGATGCGGCTGGCGAGCTCGTCGGCCTCATCCAGGTTCTGCGTGGTGAGCAGCACGGTGACGCCACCCGCAACGAGCTCGCGTGTGATCTGCCACATGGTGTGGCGGCTGCGTGGATCGAGGCCGGTTGTGGGCTCGTCGAGAAAGATGATCCGCGGCTCGCTGATGAGCGTCATCGCGAGGTCGAGACGGCGGCGCATGCCCCCCGAGTACTTCATGACAATCTGGCCCGCAGCGTCCACGAGGTCGAATCGAGAGAGCATCTCCTCGACGCGGCGACGGCCCTCGACCCGATCCAGATGATGGAGATCGGCCATGAGCAGCAGGTTCTCGCGGCCTGAAAGCAGGTAGTCCACCGAAGAGAACTGTCCCGTGACGCCGATGGCGTCGCGAACGCGATCAGGCTCGCGGCGTACATCAAAACCGCCGACGGTGATATCCCCCGCGTCTGCACTCATGAGCGTGGACAGAATCTGCACCGTGGTTGTCTTGCCGGCGCCATTGGGCCCGAGCAGTGCAACCACGGTTCCCTCGGCGATTTCGAGGTCGATGCCGTCGAGGACGAGCTTGTCGCCGAACGACTTGCGAAGCCCGACGACACGAACGGCGGATGCGGTGGTTGCAGGCATCACACGCCGCTCGCGATGGCGTCGGATGCGAGTGCACGACGCACGTTGATGTCACCAAACGAGCTGCGCGCGTGCACATCGGCCGATGCGGCGCCGGGCTCCGGGCGTCCGGTTGCGTCAAGGTCGTTGTGCACTTTGCCAAAGGTGGTGTTCAAGTCAAGCCAGGCAGCAACGCCTTTGCGGATACCGATCTCGACTTTGCCGAGCGCGGTATGCGCCACGATGCTTCCGCCGCCGACGTCGTTGAGGCGCACATCCCCGTTGGTGGTCTTCGCGACGACGCTGCCGTTCGAGTGGTCGACAACGATCGACCCATTGGCGGATGCCACGCGAAGGTCGCGGGAGATGCTGCCGATCCATGTATCCCCGTTTGCGCCTTTCACCACGGCCGTGCCGTCCACGGACCCGAGACGCACCGATCCCGAACCTGTGGTGATCTCAACATGGTGCGACGCGCGTTGCACAGCGATTTCACCGACACCGGCAGACAGGTGCGCCGGTCCGGCCACCTCGATCTGGATGTCGCCGACTCCGGTCTTGTATTCACATTCGCCGAGGGATCCGCTGACATGGAGACTGGCGACACCTGCGTCTCCGCGCAACCGTGACCCGGAGGGGACCTCGACCCGCACGTCAACGGATTCACCGCCGCCGCGGATCGTGTAGCGTCGCCAACTCTTCGGTGCCCTGATGAGCAGGCGTCCGTCGGCATACTCGACGCGCGTCTGCTCGGCCGCGGTGACGTCCGACGGCTTGGACGGGTCGGTGGGCCGGACCTCCACAGTCGTGTCGGTTCGCTCGCCGGCGACGATGCGGACTTCACCGACTCCGAGTTCGAGGTCGACGAGGATCGGGCGGGGCGTGTCGAACGTGGGCATGTTTCTCCTCAGTGGTGATGGCGGGTCAGCGGACCCAGCCGGTGAAACGACCACCGCCAGTCGCAGGCGGACCCTCGCGGTGGCGGGCTGGTTGAACGCGATCGAGCGCGGCACCGACCGCGCGGACGAGCCAGGTGTTGGCCGAGAGCCCTTCGGCGCTTGCGGCCTGCTCGACCCTTGTCTTCAGGTTGTCGGGCAGGCGCAGGTTGATCCGCGACGTGCCGCCGTCTTCGGCATCAGCGGTGCCGGCAACGTCGGGCGCGTAGCCGCCTGGCGCGACGAGCTCCGACGACTCGTCCACCGGCTGGTCTGCAGGTGGGAGGCTGACGACGAACTCGGGGTTCCGGCCGCGAATGCGCAGCTCGACGGATCCGGGTGCGAGTTCGCGCGTGATCTCTTCGGCCGCCGCACCGAGCGCGTCTTGCAACGCGAGGCGAATGGCCGCGTCAAGTGGCGCAGCGAGCCGTTCGGCGAGGGCGCGGGCACCCTCACCACCGCTTTCGGCCGCGTCGGCGAGTTGCTGGTGAATGCCTTCGACGTAGGGGCGTAGGTCCATGACGCCACTATGGCACCACCGATGGTGCCATGTCAAGCCATCCTGAGCCAAACTGGCTCAAGGAAGCTATCCGGCGACCACCACTGCCGGGCCTACTCCTTCAATGACCTTCCACACGACGACGGCGATGCCGATGGCGAGCGCGAGCAACGCGATGTATCTGCCTCCGCTGCCAGCCAGGCGACGCGAGCGAACCAGGCCGAGCGCGCCGAAGCCGATGGCAAGCCACCCGAATCCCAATGCGAACACAAATCCGACGACCTGAATCCAGCCAAGCGGCACCGCGATGACGCCCAACACGAGGCCGGCTTTCGCCGGACTGTTGGATCCGACCTTCCAGCGTCCGTCCGGGGTGACATCGGGACCCGCCGGCCCGGCGGGGAATTGGCCGCCGCCCATGAACCCGCGCGACTGCGCGAGGGGATCCAGGTGGCTTCCGGGACTCAGCCCATCGATGTTTTGCTGCGCCATCGGATCACGCACCCACCATGACTGGGGATGGGCCGACCCCTTCGATGATCTTCCAGAGCACGACGGCAACGCCGAGGCCGAGTGCCATGAGCGCGAAGTACCTGCCTCCCTTGGCGGGAAGACGCTCGGACTGCAGCAAGCCGATGGCGCCGAGCACGATGGCGAGCCCACCGAACCCGAGGGCAAACACAAAGCCGATGACCTGGATCCACCCCAGCGGCACCGCGAGCACCCCGCACACGACGCCTGACTTGGCGACGCTGTTGGAGCCGGCCAAGAAGTAGTTCTTCTCGGGCGATACTGCCGGCCCGGCCGGACCAGCCGGGAACACTCCCCCGCCGACGTACCCGCGCGACTGGGTGACGGGATCCAGCCGGCTTCCTGGTGTCAGTCCCCTTGGATCGTCTTGAGCACTCATTTCGATCTCCTTATGCGCTCGACTTTACGCCGATTTCGTCGAGAAAACAGGCATACACAGGCACGTTTTTCCTTCGCGCACGGCGACCCGTCACCCGCAGACAGAACGGGGACCTAGCTCCGCCTGCGCGAGCCCCCTTGCTGGGTCGACCCGGCCGCGAGAATCACCAAGGCAACGACCTCGCCGGCGACGTCGTCCGGCGTGCGCTCAGGGCCTGCGAGCTCATCGACAAAGGCGAAGCTCGTCAACGCCTGGAGCGTGTCATTGAGGCGCGGGTCGTCGAGGCCGGAGCGCTCCAGAAGGACGCCGATGATCTGATGACGGCGGGCGTTGCGGCTTTCGTGTCGTGCGTGGTCGTCGTCGCTCAGCACAGCCAGCGCCCCCAGGCGTCGAAGCACATCGCGCTGCACCGAGTAGAAGTGGCAGAAGACGGTTGCGAGGACCTCGAGACCGTCGGCCAGGCCCTCCGTGGCGAAGACGTCCGGGATGCGCTGCAGCCCGCCGCTCGCCGCGAGGTCGTCGTACACCGCTTCGAGCAAGGCATCGCGGTCCCCGAACTGCGAGTAGACGGTCACTCGCGACACTCCGGCCCGCTTGGCAACCGCCTCGAGCGTGAATCGACGCCCCCCGATCAACTCCTCCATCGCGGCAGCCACGATCCGAGCGCGGCGCTCCTCCATTGCCGCGGCGCGGCGCTTCAGCTCGTACGGTCTCGACGGCACGATGCAGCTTTCACTGTACTTAGCGTACAGTCATTGGTGATGAACACTCCGGCGACAATGACAACCCCGGACCTGAGCGACGAAGTCGTCGTGGTGACCGGTGGTTCGCGCGGTATCGGTGCCGGGACGGCACGCCGCTTCGCCGCACGCGGCGCGCGTGTGGTGGTGTCGGGTCGCGATCGCGGAGCGATAGAGACTGTCGTGTCGTCGATCACATCGTCGGGTGGACGCGCCGTGGGCATCCCCGCCGAGTGCACGGACCAGGGCGAAGTGGACGCACTCCTCGTGGGAGCCGAGGCCGCGTTCGGCCCGGCAACCGTGCTCCTTGCGTTCGCAGGAGGGGACGGCCGACCGGAGCCGATCGACCAGTTGGACGCGGCGCGTTGGCGCTCGGTCATCGACAGCAACCTCGCCGCGACGTACATCACGGTCCGAACCTTCGCACTCGGCATGACCGAGCGGCGACGCGGCTCCATCGTGACCATGTCATCCACCGCCGGGCGCCAGCCGGGCGGCGCCTCGGTCGCGTACGCAGTCGCAAAGGCCGGGATCGTGATGCTCACCCGCCATCTCGCCAACGACCTCGCTCCGCACGGCGTGCGCATCAACTGCATCGCGCCGTCTGCGATCGAGACGGAGCGCTTGGTGACGCTGATGCCGGCTGCCGCGCGCGAGCAGTTGGGGCAATCGTTTCCGCTGCGAAGGCTCGGCACCGTCGACGACGTCGCCGATGCGGCCCTCTACCTCGTCACCGCGCAATCCGCGTGGGTGACCGGCATCACCATCGACGTCTCCGGTGGCCGCGTTACGGCGTGAGCACGACCTTCAACGCTTCGCGCCGCTCGAACAACTCGTAGCCGCGAACGGCGTCATCCAGTCGCAGACGGTGCGAGATGATCGCGTCGGGGTGGGCAACGCCATTGGCCACCATCTCGAGGGCGTCGTCCCAGCGCCCGATGATGTTCGCGGTACCGCAGAACTTGAGGTCGATCGCCTTCACGAACGTGGTGTTGAGGGGCAGCTCCAGCTCCTGATCGCTATGTACGCCGATGACGCTGATCCGCCCTCCCGCGCGGGCGATGTCGATGGAGTCCAGCAGCGCGGGGATCAACCCGACGCATTCGAGCACCGCGTCGGCGCCGCGACCACCGGTGTGATCCTGCACGAAGCTCGGAGCGTGGACCTCGCGGGCATCCACGGCGATCGCCCCGAGCTCCTGCGCCATCTCCAGCCGCTGCGACACCGTGTCGACTGCGTAGATCGTGGACGGCTCGAATCCGCGCGCCCCGAGAATCGCCATGAGCCCCACTGGACCGCAGCCCACCACGGTGACGACGTCGCCTTTCTCGATTCGCGCCTCGGTGGCGCAGTCGTATCCGGTCGTGAAGATGTCGCCGACGAACAGCGCCTGCTCGTCGCTCATCGATGGGTCGATCGCGTGCAGCACAAGATCGGCGTTGGGAACGCGCACGTACTCCGCCTGGGCGCCGGCGACGTCACCGAAGAAGGAGCCGTAGCCGAAGACACGCTGATCCGGACACCGGCTGAAGTGACGGCGCTCGCAGTACCAGCAGGTCCCGCATGGGATCGTGAACGAGCCGACCACACGGTCGCCGTCGGCGAACCGGCGCACGGCCCCGTCCACTGCCTCCACGACACCAACGAACTCGTGGCCCATGACGCCTCCCGCACTCATGCCGGGGATACGCCCGTGCACCACGTGGAGGTCGCTGCCGCAGATTGCCGTCTTGGTTACGCGGACCAGCACGTCGCCAGGCTCCTCGATGCCCGGTTTCGGCACCTCGACTAGTTCGACCACGCCGAAGTCCTGGAACACCAGCGCCCGCATCACCAGCCTCCGGTCGGGATGGCGGTCAGTGCGCTTCGTCCTCGGCGGCGCGCCGCTGTATGACGCGATCGCGGAGCTCATCCTCCAGGTCGCCGGCGTGTTCGGCGTCGCGCCGCAGCCAGAACGGAATCCGCTCGGGTTCGCCTGCCGCGAGTGCTTTCGCCTGCGCATCGAGATAGGCACGGAGCGCGCCGTCAACCGCCGTCGAGAGTTCGGCGCCGCCAGCAGTCAGAGGCTGGACGAGATCGCTTGCGACGACCACGCTGTTGAGCGGCGCAGCCGGTGGCTTCGACCCGAAAAGACGCCCGAGCCACGACATGCGCCGAGTGTACGCAGTCGCGACTGCCTGCCTCAGTTTCGAGGCGTGGCGCGCTACCGTACACGCGTGGCAAAAACCGCTCCGACCACCCTGCAACTCCAATGGACTGGCGATGCCGCGGCGGACCAGCTCGTCAGCGAGGATCCCGCGGCGCTGCTCATCGGCTTCTGCCTCGATCAGCAGATACCCATCGAATGGGCCTTCCAGGGCCCGCTGCACATGCGCGAGCGGCTCGGGACGGTCGACCCGGTCAAGATCGCGCGAATGGATCCGGCCAAAGTCGAGAAGGCGTTTCAGACACCGCCGGCGATTCACCGCTTCCCGGTGAGCATGGCGCAGCGCGTGTATGGGCTCTGCAAGGTCATCGCAGACGAGTACGGCGGCGATGCCACCAGGATCTGGACGGAGGCCAAGGACGCGAAGGACCTGCAGAAGCGGTTCGCCGCGCTGCCGGGATTCGGCGCCGCCAAAGCACGGATCATGGTCGGCGTGGTGGTCAAGCACCTCGGCGTTCGACCGGCGGGATGGGAGACGGTGGTGCCGGACTGGCCGACACTCGCCGACGTCAGTACCGTCGCGGAACGCGAGCAGTACCAGGCGCAGAAGCGCGCCCACAAAGCCGCGATGCGCGCCGAGGCGGCTGCCAACGGCGACACCAAGAAGGCTGCGCCTGCTCGCAAGCGGCCCGCCAAGACGGTGGCACGTGGCCGGGGCTGAGGTCACGGTCTTCGAGGACGGTGGCGTCCGCATCGTCAAGATCGGCCCGATGGGTCCCTACGGCAACAACGCGTACGTCGTGCGCGACGTGGCTGCCGGCGCTGCCGTGCTCGTCGACATGCCACTCGACGAGGCGCCGCTGCTCGAGGCGATCGCGGCCGAGGGGGGTGTTCAGACAGTCATCGCGACGCACTGGCATCCGGACCACTGGATGACCTACGACGCGGTTCGTGCCGCCACAGGTGCTCCAGTGCTCGTCGGCAGCAGCGAAATCAAGATTCCCGAAGCGCGAATCGACGGCCGTCTCGACGACGGCGCCGAAGTTGCGGTGGGCAGTGCCCGAATCGGCGTCATCCATACGCCGGGCCATACGCCTGGCAGCATCTCGTTGCGCATCGGCCGGGCGGTGATCACCGGCGACACACTCTTCAATGGCGGGCCCGGCAAGACCAGCGCGCGCGGCGACCTGGAAACGATCATGGCGAGCATCACCGCCAAGTTGCTGCCATTACCGGAAGAAACTCTCGTGCTCCCCGGACACGGCACCACGACGACGATCGCTTCGAGTCGCACCGGGGTCGCCGCGTATCAGCGTCATCCCAAACCCGCTGGATATTACGGCGACGTCGAGTGGGGTGACTGACGCGGGCTCATCGGTCAGAGCAGGCAAACCGGACAACTCCAGCGTGCTGCATCTCAGGACCGCGCGCGGGCGCTGGGTGCTCACGGCGACCGTGCTTGGCAGTGCGATGGCGCAGTTGGACGCCACTGTCGTCGGCATCGCGCAACCAACAATCGGCAAGGAGTTCCACGCAACCATCGCGGGGTTGCAGTGGGTATCGGCCGGCTACCTGCTCACCGTCGCCGGCCTGATCCTGCTTGCGGGTGCGCTGTGTGACCGCTACGGAAGGCGGCGCGTCTTCGTCATCGGTGTCACGTGGTTTGCCGTCGCGTCCCTGATCTGCGCTACCGCGCCCAACATCGGCCTGCTGATCGCCGCGCGAATGCTGCAGGGCATCGGCGGCGCGTTGCTCACCCCCGGAAGTCTCGCGATTCTGCAGGCGTCTTTCGCCCAGGAGGAGCGCGGTCGCGTCATCGGCGCGTGGTCCGGGCTTGGCGGTGTTGCCACCGCGCTGGGACCGTTCGTCGGCGGGTTCCTGATCAGCGCAGTGTCGTGGCGGTTGATCTTCCTGATCAATGCGCCCATCGCCGTCGCCATCCTGATCATCTCGGCGAAGCATGTCCCCGAGTCGCGAGACCCCGACGAGACCGGGTACATCGACTTTGCCGGGAGCGCGTTGACCATCGTCGCGCTGGTCGGGATTTCCTACGGGCTCATCCAGGGATCGAGCGGGCACTGGACGTCACCGTCCGTTCTCGGTGCTCTCCTTGTCGGCGTCGTTGCGCTGATCGCTTTCATCGTCGTTGAGTTGCGGGTCCGGGCACCAATCGTGCCGCTCGATATTTTCAAGTCCATGCAATTCAGCGCGACCAATGGCGTAACGCTGCTGATCTACGGGATGCTCGGCGGAATGTTCTTCCTGCTGCCCATCGAGCTGCAGCAGGTCTCGCACTACAGCCCGACCGAAGCGGGCGCGTCGCTGCTGCCCGTCACGTTGATGCTGTTCGCGCTCTCGTCACGCTCCGGAGCACTGTCAGCGCGAATCGGCCCGCGTCTGCAGATGACGCTGGGACCGCTCATCGTCGCATTCGGACTTGCCCTCTTCGCGCGGGTCAACGCGGGTGGCAACTATCTGCTCGAGGTGCTTCCGGCCGTGCTCGTCTTCGGCTTCGGTCTGGCGATCACCGTTGCACCGCTGACAGCGACCGCGATGTCGTCAGCACCCGCGAATCGCAGCGGGCTCGCCTCTGCGGTGAACAACACCGTCGCGCGCACGGGGAGCCTGCTCGCTGTTGCGTTGCTCCCTGCGGTCGCCGGGATCACCGGCGACAGCTACCTCCATCCACCGGTGTTCGAAACCGGGTTTCAGCGCGCGGCGTTCATTGCCGCGATCGTCTGCGCCGCGGGTGGTCTGCTTGCTGCTGCGACCATCCGCAATCCGCATTCACTGGCTGGACGGAGCGGGTCGTCGGGGCAGTCTGACTGAAGGAAGCCGGCCTGCGTCGACAAGCGCTCGACGGAGCACGAACTCGATCTGCGCGTTGGTGCTGCGGAATTCGTCTCCCGCCCACCGAGCCAGCGAGTCGTGCACATCGGGATCGAGGCGCAGCAGCACGGACTTCCTCCGGAGAGGAAGCACGCTGGCCGTATCGGCAACCTCGCTCATCAGTACAACGAGCCGGCGTTCACCACGGGCTGCAGGTCGTGGTCGCTGCACAGCACGACAAGCAGGTTGCCCACCATCGTTGCCTTGCGCTCCTCATCGAGCTCAACGACGGCATCTGCGGACAACCGGTCGAGGGCGAGCTCGACCATGCCGACCGCGCCCTCGACAATCCGGTGGCGCGCGGCCACGACGGCATTTGCCTGCTGGACCCTGAGCATTGCCTGCGCGATTTCGGGCGCATAGGCGAGCCGCGTCAGCCGGGACTCGATCACCCGCACGCCGGCCGCAACCACCCGGACCGCTATCTCCGACGACAGTTCCTCGTTGATCTCCTCCGCGTTTTCCCTGAGCGACGGTGTCTCGTTGCCTCGAGTGTCGTACGCGTATCCACTCGCGATGTGACGGACCCCGGCCTCCGCCTGAACGCGTACGAACTCCACGTAGTTGTCAACCGCAAAAAGCGCTCGTGCCGTGTCGTCGACAACCCACACGACCGCGGCAGCGATCTCGATCGGATTGCCATCGCCATCGTTGACCTTGAGCATCCCCGTCTCGTGATTGCGGATCCGTGTCGACACGCGATCGCGTCGAGCCGCGGGGTGCACCCACCAGAGACCGGGCCGGCGGACGGTGCCCTGGTAACTGCCTGCCAGTCGGAGCACCACTGCCTCCCCGGGGGTGACGGATATGAGTCCGCGATCGCAGGCAAGGGCGAACGCGAGGAGTGCCACACCAATGCCGATGAGCGCGCCGGATGAACCAGTCCCGTGAAGTCGCTCAACCACACCGCGGCTGAGGAGGCCGATGCCCGCGATGGCCAGAATCATCGAGGCGACCAGGGCTGCCCAGCCAGGAAGCGCGCGCGGCGGCTGCTCGGTGACGGTGGCGGGAGTATCGGCGAGCGAGATTCTGCCTTTGGGTTGCTCCGGACTCATGGCTGCCCTCGTTGAGGTTGACGCTGAGGCTATTGAGATGATATCACTGCGATATGGCAGCCGAGACGCCCACTGCTGCCCGTGGCGAGGATGTGTCCGGCAAGCCCCTCGCACTCGTGGTCGACCACCTCAGCAAGCATTTCGGGGAACGGACCGCCTTTGAGGACGTCTCGTTCTCAGTTGCGCAAGGCGAGGTATTCGGCTTCCTGGGGCCGAACGGCGCGGGGAAGACCACCACCGTTCGCACGCTCGGGACGCTGATCGCACCCACATCGGGCTCGGCGAGCGTGGCCGGCATTCCCTTGACGCCGGACAACGGACCGGAGATCCGGCAGCGAATCGCGATCATGCCGGAAAACCCCGGGCTGTACCGCAAACTCACGGTGACCGAGAACCTCGAACTCTTCGCGGGACTGTACGAGCAGCGCGACGCGCAGATCCGGATCGGTGAAGCGCTCGAGGCGGTCAACCTCACCGCGCGCCGAGACGACCTCTGCGGCAGTCTCTCCAAAGGACTCCTGCAGCGGGTCGGCCTCGCGCGCGCGTTGCTCAACGATCCGGCGGTCATGTTCCTCGACGAGCCCACGTCCGGTTTGGATCCGGTCGCGACGCGTGAGGTCAACGATCTGATCAACGGGCTACGTCAGCGCGGTGTCACCGTCTTCCTCACGACGCACCGCCTCGAGGAGGCGGAGCGCCTGTGCGATCGCGTCGCCATCCTCAACACCACCCTCCGTTTGGTGGGGCGGCCGGACGAGCTCCGTGAACGACTCTTCAGCAGATCCCTGGTGGTCGAGACACTGGAACCACTCGTCGCGCCGGACGATGTCTTCACACCCGCTGACGGCGTCGAGCACTGGCAGGCGGACGGGACGAGTAGCTACGTGCTGACCGTCGCAGACCCCCGAAACGTCGCGCCGGGTGTAACGCGAGCGCTCGTGGCCGCGGGCGCTGACGTCGTGTCCATCAGCGAGTCGCGCCACTCCCTCGAGGACGTGTACCTGCAGCTGGTCAACGAGGACCCGGAGGCGTCACCCCGATGAAGTTCAGTTTCCGGCGACTGGGTGCGGTGCTACACAAGGAGTTCCGTGAATACCGGCGCAGCCCCTTCATCATCGTGACCATGGGGTTGGCGCCGCTCATCTTCCTCGTCGAACCGCTGCTCACCATCTTTCGCCTCGCCCCGTCGGTATCGGCAAGCAAAGTAGATGTCGCCGTCAGCGGTACGTTTCTCGTGCTGCTGATTGCACCTGCATTGTTGCCGGCTGTCATTGCCGCGTACTCAGTCGTCGGCGAGCGCGAGCAGGGTACTCTCGAACCGCTGCTCACAACTCCGTTGCGCCGCGATGAACTGCTGCTCGGCAAGGCCCTTGGTGTCGTTGCTCCGGCAGTCGGTATCGCGTATGTGCTCTTCGCCGTCATCCAGGTATGCGCCCACCTCTTCGCAAGCAACCCGGCGGTGGTATCCGCACTTGCGGCAGGACCCCATATCGTGGCCGAGATTCTGTTTGCGCCACTGTTGGCATCATGGTCGATCTGTGTCGGAATCGGTATCTCGACGCGGGCGACCGACGTTCGTGTTGCACAACAATTGGGGACGTTATCGAGCGTGCCGCCCCTCGCCATCGTGGCGCTCGTGTCCTTCAACGTCTTCACGCCGAGCGTGACGCTCGCGGCTGTGTTCGCGCTGATCCTCCTCATTGCCGACGTCATCATGTTCCGCGTGGTGGTGGCGCTTTTTGATCGCGAGCGGCTCATCACCGGCGCTTCGCCTCATCGAACGCGAGGCGGTGGTGGACCGAACCCACCACCAGGTGCGGTGCGCCAGATCCGCCGCATTGAGCGCACTGTTTGAGTGCGTTGGAGGCAGCGATGATGGATCACGCAGCGCGCAGTTCGTCTCTAGTGGCGGGCATCTTCGGCGGTAGTGGCAACCACACTATCCAGATCGTCGTGCTCATCGCTGTGGCGATTTTGCTCATCGGCTATTTCGGCTTTCGCTTCATCGGTGGGGCCCGAGGCGGTACTTCCAGCGCCGTTCCACGATCTGTCAATCAGGGTGCCCCCGAAACCGACCGCCCTCCCGAGGGATCACCAAACGACGGGACCGTCCGGTTGGAACGCAGGTGGACATCCCTGGCTGGGACTGGAGGCAACGCTCTGGTCGGGGGGAACAAGCCAATGACCATCACGATTGACGACGTCGCCGTAGGCGAGGTCGAGCCCAGAGAGACGGTCGACGTCGCCGTGGCGCCGGGACATCACACGCTGCAGCTCAAGCAGGGCAGACACCGCAGCGCCGCGCGGTCGTTCGACGTTGCCGCGCAGGAGACCGTCAGCTTCTACTGCCACGGCCCCAGGTACGGCTGGCCGCAACTTCTGGCGTCGCTTGTCAAACCCGACCTCTGGATCTCGCTGAAACGCGAGTAACTCGGAGCGCCGCGAAGGCGAAGTAGAGGCCGCGCCTCCATCACCTGCCCGTCAGGAACGCCCGGCGACGGACCTCAAGAGGCGGGAGATCCTCCGAAGCGTAGGGCGGCACGTCCGGCGAAGACTTATCTGCGTGGTTCGCCCCGGCAGGTCGGGTGACCAGCAGTTGCCTATGCCTCGGCAGGGTCAGATGGGGTTCGAACGAGACGGGCAACCGCGAGCCCGGCCACGACGCCAAAGACTGGTCCCAGGTAGACCGCAGGCGCCCAGAGTGAGCAGCTCATGGGCGCGTCACAGACCCCCATTCCGCAAAGGGTCGTCGGCGAGAACTGGTAACCGCAGACATGGAGCAGGTTCCCTACCCCGAAGGTAACCCCGAGGCTGACCAGCAAGAATGTTGCCGACCCCGCCGCGAGAACCTTTGGCCACATTCCCCGGAGAGTAACTGGCACCGCCGAGGCGAACGCACGCCAAGGAGTAATTGAGACAACTCCTCAATTAGCCCGTGGTACCCGCACGGGGAGTTGAACCCCGGTTACCACCTTGAAAGTGCCCCCGGGCGGCTGTCACGGGGTGTCAGGGTGTTGCGCCAAAGGCTGAAGTGAACTCGACGCGGGTCCTATCACGGTCGCTCAGGGTCCCCCCGTCCCGCCTGGCATCAGTTCGTTGGGCAACAAATGGGCAACAAGTGAAGCGTCCTGTGAACCCTTGCCAGCCCGTGTCAACTAGCAGGGACAATCCTACGGACTGGCGAGCGTCGCGCCCAAGAGGAGCGGCGCTGGGTGAGACGGTGTAGGTCGCGGCCGTATCTCAGCAGTTGGGACCCGGTCCTTGCGCCGGCGGTCCGGCGTTAACGGCGACGCCCTGCGACGTCACCAGTATTTCGCGGGCCGGGCCAACATTTATTAACTGTTGGAACAAGACCGTGCGCGTCGTCGCGTCACGGATGGTGACTTCCCATGGCGGCTGAGGTGAATCCGTTGGAAGCAACGGAACCGAAGCGGCGCAGCCTATCGAAAGGGCGCGCCCGCCCTTCCACGGGGTGACAACGATCGTGTCTGGGCTATCGTTGAAGACTGTCAACTGCATCGATGCCGGCGACGTCGGGGTTACCCGTGCCGTCGGCGCAGACATCCCTGCGCATGCCGTGACGGCTCCCGTGACCACGCCTGCGACCAGTACAGGCAGCCACGAACGTCGCGTCATGCTGATTGGAGCCCGGCCCTCACGTCCCTGATGTCCCTTCAATCAACGCGCCCGTCTGCGCGTCGATGAAGAGGACGAAGAACGAAACTGGTGCCGGCGCCGCGGCTCCCACGGGGCCGTATGACGGACCGCGAAAGGAACTGCCCATATTGAGGGACACGGCCCACGCGAGTCGATCATCGATTGAGGGAACCACATGTGTATCGGTGAAGTCCACGAGGATCGCTTGGCTCACTGTGCCCCCTGGGAACTGAGCCAAGGCATCTACCTGAGCATTAGCTTGCGACACTGTCGCCGTCTGCGTGGCTGTATCGAGGACTATTCCTTCCTGAGCCAAAGCAGCGGAACTCACCGAGTTCAGAGTCGGTCCAGGCGTGTTGGCCCGAGCGCCAGGCCCGAGCACCGCGAAAGCGAGAAGAGCCGCCACGGCCGCCGCTGTGGCAATAGCTAGCCAGCCAAGTCTCAATTTGCGCATGCCCAGTCCCAGATTATTGTTTCCGTAGACGATGCCGTGGTGTTACCGAAATCGATGCTGTCCTGATTGACGACGTTGCCCGAGAAGGCTTGCCAACCACCGATATACGCTTCGGTGCCCTTGAAAACCTCGGATGTGTCGTACCCACCGGGCATTTGGTCGGCAAGCGTGCCGACTTCGCCTTCGTTCTGGGCGTCATTGGGCGTGAAGGACGCAGTCTCGAGATCCTTTGTCGACCCGAACTCGAATGTAAAGTCGCCCGCCGTATTGCCGTATAGCGTCGTGTAGGTTGTGTACGTACCGTCTGGCTCTGGCGTGAACCACTTAGTCCGCTCGACGCCAGGGGATATGCTCCATTGGACGAAGGTGTGACGCGTGCCGCCCGAGTACTCCCACCAACCAACCTGAGCCCAGTTGGCCGTTGTGTTGTTGAGCATGGTCCAAGCCGACACTTCGCTGCCCGGCTGCACCCATGGCACGTAGTTCAATATGGTCGAATACACGCCACCGATGCCAGTGGCTGCACGGACCCACCCATCGTGGTAATCCACGCCGTTATTCGCGCGACCCGGCTGGCAACTCGCGGAGGCCGGCGCGGCGCTAACGATTCCCGTAGAGACAAGGACTGCGAGAGTGCCGAGTAAGCCAATGACCCGCCGGGGCCCGAGGGCGCGCCTCACGAAACCACGTCGGTTGACATGATCTCGGTCCGAGCCCTTTCTCCGAATCGTCGACCGCCCACTTCCACGGTGCAAATCTAACGCACGGTCGTGGCCTGCAACGCAGCAAACCGTAACAGTTCGGTGACGCTTGAGTCGTTCAGCCGCTTCGTGTGCGTGCAGCACCGCAGTACGTTGTAGGCGGCGCGACTTGCCTCGCTCCACGATACGTACCACCCGAGGCTCGAGCTGAGGTGTTGTGGCCGACCCATTCTAAGTACGGATCCGGCGCGGATCCTGACACCGCACGGTGGGACGGGACGACAAGCGTCGCCGCGGCGGCCGCCAAACTGGCGACAGTTGGAGCAGATCTTGGCACAAACCTCTCAATCTCGGGGGATTCGCGGCCCGGAGCGGACGCGCCGGAGGGCGAGCTTTTGCGGCTTGCCGGGCGTCGAGCGATCGCTCAGGGGTCCGGTCAGGCGGTGTGTTCTTCGACCCAGCGTCGCAGGGCGTCCCGGGGTACCCGCACGGCTCGCCCGACCCGGATCACAGGGAGTGACCCCGAGCGTAGAAGCTCGTAGGTCCGCGTGCGACCCAGTTGCAGCTCCGCCTCCACGTCGCGGACGGTCAGCAGCATCGGGCCGCGGTCGGCGGCCGGCACCCCTAGCCTGTCGTCCACCCGCCGGCACACCGGCAGGGGAAGAGGCGCGGGCGCAACACCCATCGGGCGCTCGGATTGCTCGCTGAGCTGGGCATGGCTCCGTTGCGGTGCCTCGGGCGAGGGCGTATCAGGGTGGCCCCAAGGAAGCTGCACCTGGTCTGGGTTTTGCATCAGCAGGTTCCCGGGGAGCCGGCATTCGGCGACATGTCGCTGGCAGGCATACCCTGAGCATCCCAGGATTTTGCTCACAGAGCGCCTACAGTTTTCGGCCACATCGGGCGCCGTGCTGACACGGCTGAGGCCGGTGAGGACAAGATCGACGTCCGGTTAGACGCTCGACAACCAGCGTCGTCACGGGCGCCGGCTCGACCATGAACGGTTCAGCAGTTCGAGCTCGCCCTCAGTCGGGCCGTCAACGTCGGGCGGGTCTCGGTGGTTCGACAAACAGCCCTGCGCGATTGGGCGCAGCATTCGGTCACTGATTCGAAAGACGGCATCGACCCAGAGGATGGTCGAGGAGGGGTCGCTCGAGCCGCCGGGTTGCAGCTCGGCGTGCCAGTGGCGAAGCGCGCGGAGTGCCACCACCGCGCCCTCGTGCTTGTACCAGCAGCTGGGGAAGCGTTCCGAGAGAGCGAATGCCCGCGCCATCCAGTTGACCCAGCCCAGGAGCGACAAGAAGTCCTCGCTGGGCTGCGCATTATCGGCGATGCCGCTGCTTGTAGAAGCCGGGGAGTCCGCGGCGTGCTGAGGGTCGTCCAGCCGGGTCCGTAGCTCGGCGACCTCTCCGGCGACGGACGCAAGCCCGACGTCGAGCTGTGCCGCCCATTTGGTGAGCGCCGCGATGCGGCTGGCGGTGCTGTTGGTCGTGCGCGTCACGGCGCGAGCCCCGGGCCGACTGTCGGCGCGAGCGCCTCTCTGTGGAGAAGCGCGTTGTACGGGTCGAGCAGCGCCTTCGCAGCCTGGAAGTCACCTGGGTTTATGCCTCGTGATGGCGGCAGCAACTCGGCGCAGTCGGGACGCACGCCGCCGTCGTTGCTGACGAGTTGGTCGAGCCGGTGCTCGGCGGCGTCGGTCTCGCGCAGCCACCGGTACAGCCCCGTGCCCGGAGCCTGCTCGGACCAGCGGTCGATCGCCAGGGCGGCCTCAAGGCGGGTTGCGTGCTCACCCGGTTCGGGAGCGCCGAGGTCGGCAAGTGCGGCGCGCTGCGCTTCCGTCGCGGGGGCGTAGACGTCAGGCGCTGAGACGGTGTGGTCCCGATCGGAGTCGCGATACCGCTCCGGGTAATCGAGCGCCGACTCCTTCTGCAGCGAACGTTCCCACGAATGCACGATCCGCTCCTGGGTGGGCTGCATCGGTGCCGGCGCATGGGTGACGCCGAGGCGGTCGCGCTCGGGTGGCTGGGCAACGGCGTAGTAGTGGGTGGCCTCGGTGCCGCGCGACATCGCCGTGTACGTCCATTCCCGGCTGGCACCGTCTGAACCCACCACGAGCGCAACCTCTGCGGTCATCCCCTGGGCCTTGTGCACGGTCATGGCGTAGCCGCGGTCGATGGCGTCATACCACGTGGTGTCGATGACCACCTGGCGATGATCACCGCGTTCCAACGCGAGCGTCTGCCGCTCGACGTCCACCGAGATGACTATCGCGCGCGTGCCGTTGCTCACGCCGTTGCCTCGGTCGTTGCTCAGGCAGAGGACCCGGTCGCCGGCCTGGTATTCCTTGCCGTCCACGGTTAGCGCAGGCCCGTGGACACGCTCGGCCTCGACCGCCTTGGCGCGGGCCAGCTCGTTGAGGGCGGCGACCTCGTCGCGTCGCTGGGCCAGGATCACCGCGTCGACGCCCCGGTCCTCGAGCCGCGCATGCTCGGCGACCACCTCGGCGCGCCGCTCAGGGACCGAGTCGGCGACGTGGATGCGGCCGTGGCTCAGGTATAAGTCGTAGGCGGCGCGCGCCTCGCCGTCGCGCACCAGCTGGAGGGCTGCTCGCTCCCAGGGCTCCTTCTGGCGCACGTTCTCGGTGACCAGCACCCTGCCGATGTGCTCACCCAGGGTGCGCATCGGTGCGCCGGCGCCGATGGGTTGGAGCTGCGAGAGGTCGCCGACCACGACCAACTTGGCGTTGTCCCGGGCTGCGAGTGAGACCAGCTCGGCAAGCTCGCGGTCGCCGATCATGCCCGCCTCGTCGACGACGAGCACGCCGCCGGGTGGCAGGTGGTCGACCTGGAGCTCGTTGAGCATGCCGGTGACCGTCCAGGTGGGGATGTCCGCACCGCTCTCGAGCACTTCCGCCGCTCTGCCCGCCAGCGCGCAGCCGACGACCTGGATGCCGGTGGCGTCGAACGCCTCGCGGCAAACGTCGAGCGCGAACGTCTTGCCCACCCCTGCGGCGCCCTCGACGACCACCACCCCGGCCGGGCTCCGGCAGACGACCCTGATCATCGACCGCTGGTCCGTGGTGAGAGTGGGCCGCGCGGCGATGGCTCCCTCGACCTCGCGCGTGTCGGCGACACCGACGCACGCTCCTGATCGCTGCTGGGCGGTGGCGATCATGCCCCGCTCGATGGCGAGCATCTCCGGCGTGGTGTACCGCAACTCATGGCCGGTGTCGACCCACCGGGCGATCACATCAGCGTCGTGTTCTCCTTCCAGCCGGTGCGGCACCAGCGGCTGCACCGCCTCGCGGTCGGCGAGGATCGCGTCGGCGGTGGCTTCCAACTGCGCGCGGCCCATCCCCAACGGCGCGTGTGCGGCCACGGTGCGTATGACGTCGCGACGGGTGAAGGTGGCGTACTGGGCCGTGAGCCCACGCTCACCGAGTAGCTCGAAGCCGTACTCCACGTCGAGCCGGCGCGGCTGCAACGCCGCGGGCTCGCGTTCCAACAACGTCAGGATGCTCGTGCCGTCGAGCCTGACGCCTGCGGCGCGTTCTCGCCACTGGGCGAAAAGGTTTTCGGTGGGAGCGATCTCGCCCTTGCTCTCGCGCGTCGACAGCACCGCGAGCTTGTGGCCGTATGGGGACTCGATGCCCAGCTGGTGTTCGAGTGCCTCGATCTGCTGGGTACGTCTCGAGAACTCACGGCGCTGCGCCTCGGTGACCCCGACGATGGAGAAGCAGCCTTTGCCGTCCACCACGGTGGAGATGCCCAGCTCGCGCACCAGACGGTCGCGCCACTCCGCCTGCGCGATGGCACCGGCGGCCGCGGCGTGCTGGTACAGGGCCTCGCTGTACAGCTGACTCCAGCTCCCGTCCGGTCGCTGCACCCACGTCGGTACGGTGACGTGCGTGTGCAGCTGCGGATCGATCGTGACCCTGCCGGTGCTCGGATCGGTGACCGGCCGGGCGGTGCGATGCACGAACTCGGGCATGACCAGCTTGGCGCGCACCGCCTCCGTGGTCCTGGTCTTCGGGTTGAACTGCCGAGCCCAACCGGCGTTAGCCTGGAGATACTCGGCGGCTGCCTGGACTCCCTCGCCGTGTATGCGCAGGATGGTGGAGCGCGTTCGCTCATTGCCGAGCGCGTAGAGGATGCTCACGTCTTTCGGTGCGGACACAGCGACATCGAACGCGACGACCGATTGCGTGCGCCAGTGTCTGCCAAGGTCCGCGCCAGTGCCGGGATGTGTGCCACTGAGCACCGCGGCAAAGTCAGTGTCGATCACCTCACCGTGCAGCCCAAGCGCGTCAGCGCCGGCGCCATTCCAGCGTCCCGGCGACTCAGCGCGAGCGGTGTAGTACTCGATCTGCTGGTGAGCGATGGCTTCGCGCAGGTACCGCACCGCTTGCTCGACGCTGGTGAGCTTCCCGATGGAGATCATCGCGAGAACTCGTGATGCACGAGCTCCAGCGTAGGGGCGAAATGCCTACAGAGCGCTTACATTTCCGCTCGTCAACGTCGGCCGCCACCGCAGGTGTAACTGTCTGCTCCTGAAGTGCCGGGTGAGTGACTTCGGGATCGAGTGAAGTGAGGGCTGTGCGTGATGGTAGGGCGCCGGTGCCAGGGGAACGGGCGCAGGTGGCAAAGCGGGGTAGGTGTCGGGAGAGTGGCGATTCCGTGAGGCTCGAATCCAGCGTGCAGCGGCGACACGGAGCGGCTCAGCGACTCGTCGACTGCCCGGCTTGCTCGATATCCAACACGTCGGCGAGACGTTGCGCAGCGACATCGTGCATTCCCGGCATCACGTGGCTGTAGGTCGCGAGCGTGAAGGCGACGTTGGCGTGGCCCATCCGTTCCGAGACGAGCTTCGGGTGCTCGCCGGCGGCAAGCATGAGCGTCGCCATGCTGTGGCGGAGCCCGTGCAGGCGGATTCGGGGCAGGCCCGCTTGCTCCAAAACGCGATAGAAGTGATCCCGCAGCGTGGCGCCCAAAACTGGTCCGCCGACGTCGTTGGTGAAGACGAGATCGCGGTCTATCCACGTCGGCGCTGCGAGCCGGAGCTCGACCTGGCGCGACCTATGCTGTCGTAGCTCCTCCAGTAGCTGGGTTGGCAGCGATAGCGGACGCTCCCCGCGGTGAGTCTTCGTCTCCTTGAAACGTGGTGTACCGTCGTCGGCCGGCAGGTCGAGCGCCTGGCGGACGCTCAGCCGGCCATGGTCCCAGTCGATATCGGACCACCGCACGGCGAGGAGCTCGCTGAGCCGAAGCCCACAGAGCAGGGCGACCCGCAGCGGCAGTTCGTAACGCTCTGAGCGCAGGGCTCGCAGGAGGACGCGCGCCTGATCCGGAGTGACCGAACGAATCTCGGTTCTCGGGATCACCGGTCGGTCGACGGCGTCCACCGGATTTACGGCGATGGCCTGCCATCGGACGGCGTGCGCCATTGCCCGATGAAGGACGGAGTGGACCTTTTGCACAGCAGCAGGTCCGAGTCCGCCCCCCGTGCGCCGGTTGCCCGAGACTTGAAGCTGCTGCTCAAGGGCGAGGATGTGATGCGGCCGGAGCTTCTGGAGGGGCAGCTGGCCAAGGAACGGGATGATGTCGAACTCAACAACTTCCCGGTACCTTCTCTGCGTGCTGAGGGCTAGCGAAGACTCAACGTAGTCGCGGAACCAGCGACGGAGGAACCGCTCGACCGTCTCCCGGGTTGGGTCGCCGAACGCCCCACCTGCGACGGCGGCGACCTGGGCGGCAGCGGCGTGCTCCGCGTCGCGCTTGGTGCCCCGAACCGTGAAGGTCCGTCGCTCCCGCTTCCCGGAACGCGGGTCGCGCCCGAGTTCCACGACGACCTCCCACGTCCCGGCGGAGCGCCTGTGAATCCTGGCCATGAGGTGCCCTCCCGTGTCGCGGCGTGCCCTGCATCGTCAGCCGGTACCGCCCAGTGCGGCAACAAATGGGCAACAAATAGCCACTAGTCCAGGCCACTATAGCATATTCGGGGAGCATATTGAGATCAAATCAGTCGTACCCGCACGGGGAGTCGAACCCCGGTTACCACCTTGAAAGGGTGGTGTCCTAACCGCTAGACGATGCGGGCGCGACCGCCAATCTTAGGTTCGCGTGGGCAGAACGTCGTGAGCCGCGAAGCAAGATCACTCCGCCGGTATACTCGCGGCATGCCGATACGGGAGATTCTTGGCAAGACCGTAGGCTTCGGATTGGTGTCCCTGGCGCTCATTGCCGGCGGCATCCTGGACCTGCTCGGCGGGCACGTGTACAACGACTACCTGAACACGGCGCTCGGGATCATCCTCATCTTGATGGGCCTCGGGACCGGGGCGCTCGGCACCTTCCTTATCGTCGGCATCCTCTACGAGGAGCGGCTGAGCCGTCAAGACTTGCAGGTGCATGTCACGCCTCGGGGAACCCCACCCGCGCCGCCGCCGCCATGGGGAATGGCCGATGTCGGCAAACCGCCAGGCGTGGTGCGGGTCGGCGACGCCGCGACATCGTCAGGTGGCGGCGGGTCACCGCGCGTGATGTCCGTGGTGGTCTCGAACCTGGACGCGCCGATGCTCATCGTCGGTCTGCTCGCATGGACGATCCTGACCCTCGTTCTCTTCGCCCCGCACTGAGTTTGTCCTAGTGCCCGACGCGCGGGTTCGCACCCGTTTCGCGCCGTCACCCACCGGCGCTCTGCACTTCGGTTCGGTTCGCACCGCCCTGTTCGCATGGCTCGCGGCCCGGCACGCAGGCGGCGACTTCATCCTTCGGATCGAGGACACCGACCAGGAGCGATACATTCCGGGGACCGAGGCGCTGATCATCGAGACGCTCAGCTGGCTCGGTCTCACCTGGGACGAAGGCCCCGAGGTCGGCGGCCCGCACGCGCCGTACATCCAGTCACTCCGCATCGCCACGTACCGCGACCGCGCCGACGAACTCGTCGCCTCGGGCAACGCGTACTGGTGTACCTGCACTCCTGCGCGCCTTGCCGAGATGCGCGACGCGCAGCGCGCCCGCTCAGAGCCGACACGCTACGACCGGCGCTGCCTCGGCCGCCAGGAAGAGGTATCAAAGGAGCGCGCTGCAGGCATGGCAGCAGTCGTCCGCCTGCGCATGCCGGACGGTGTCACCGAGTGGGATGACCTCGTCCGCGGTCACGTGAGCTTCGCCAACTCGGACATCGATGATCAAGTCCTGCTCAAGTCCGACGGATTCCCGACGTATCACCTCGCCGTCGTCGTCGACGATCACCTCATGGAGATCAGCGACGTGATCCGCTCGGACGAATGGATCCCGTCGACCCCGAAACACCTGGCCCTCTACGCCGCGTTCGGTTGGCACCCTCCCCGCTTCGCCCACGTCCCAGCAGTACTCGGTCCCGACCACCAGAAGCTCAGCAAGCGCCGCGGCGCCCGCAACGTTCTCGAATACGGCGAGTTGGGTTACCTCCCCTCCGCAATCGTCAACGCCATCGCCCTGCTCGGCTGGTCATCAGGCGACGAGCAGGAAGTCTTCACCCCAGAAGAACTCGTGGAGCGATTCACCCTCGACCGAGTGAATGCAGCAGCTGCGATCTTCGACCCCAAACGCCTCGACGACCTCAACGGCATCCACATCCGCCGCCTGACCACCGACGAACTCGTCGAAGCATTGGAATTCCCGCTTCCAGGTACGAGCAAAGAGACACGTCGACTCCTGATCCCAATGCTCCGAGAGCGCATGGTCACCCTCGCCGACGCCACGCGCCTCTGCAAACCGGTGCTCGGCGAAGTGACCATCGATCCGAGCGTCGACTTCCCCCCGAAGAACGTCGACCAGGCGACGGCCGTCGCAATCATCGATGAGTGCATCAGCGCCATCGAAGACGGCGCCCTGGAAAACCACGATGTTCTCCTCGAACGAATCCGCGCCGTCGGCGACGCCGCCGGCGTCAAAGCCCGTGATGCCTTCCGCGTCCTCTACGTCGCCATCCTCGGCGTCCCGGCAGGGCTTCCCGTCATCGAAGCGATGATGTTCCTGGGCAAAGAGCCGTCCCTCCGCAGGCTGCGGCAAGCACGCGACCGGCTGGGCTGAAGGCACCGACGCCGAGGCGAAGTGCCACAAAGGGTGTAAGGCGACAGGGGACGGGCGGCACCCAGCGAATTTGGGAGCGACCGAGAGAGCGCGACAATAAAGTGGCGCGAACGGGGGAGCGGACAAGGCTGAGCACGGTGACGCCCGTCCCCTGGCGCCAGACCACAAAGCGCCCGAACGGAGCCTAGAGACCGGGCCCATCAGAGCGAGACCCGACGTGATGCTCGGAAGTCTGCGGATGCCGTGGCCGAACCCGTCGATGAACTGCCGGCGCGTGCGGGTCACGACGCGAACGAGCCGCGGGCGTGGCCGGCGTGTGGACTTCACGGCGCGGTGCGGTTGGTGAGGGTGCGGAAGGCTCTGGTGACGGCGTCGGCGCTCCTGGTGCCTGGGTGACCGGCGATGGCTCGGGATGCGTCCGGTGGTGCGCGGAAGCGTCGATGCGGGCGGCGACGCGTTCGACCAGGAGGACGGCTGCGCGGTCGAGGCCTGTGGCGTGGCCGGCGATGGCGACGGCTATCACAATGGCGCTCACGGGCCATAACGCCGAGAACAAGGAGAGCCCGGAGAGCACTCCGAAGCCGGCGAGAATCGGGTGCCGGCGAATGTAGGAAGGGGGCGTCTGGGCAGGTGCCGGAGGGGTCGTGCGGTCGTCTGTGATTGTCATGTGACGAGGCTATGTGACAGGCCTGGACGGCTCGCGGACCAACTCTAAGTTCAGGTCTGATGTCTCTGTTCCGGTGTCGTTACCACGCTGTGACGCTCCCGTGGACAGAGGCGACGTCATGTCGCGACACAATCGAGCGGCCCGGTCTAGGGGGTCGACCGAGGATCTGACAGGAGGTCGTTCACAGTGCTCAGGGGAAAGCCGCGTCGTGATGTGACATGAGCGAGATGACGGTGGTGCACCCACCGATGCTCATCACGCGAGCGCGCGCCCGCATCGGGCAGCTCACCGGTCCCCAGCGTCTCGTCGCCTTCTCGGTCTTCCTCGGCATCATCGGTGCCGCGTTGTGGTTGCTGCCGCTGCGCGACGTGCAGCGGATTCCGACCATGACGGTCATCCCGTGGTGGGCGGAACTTACCGCCTGTTACTTGACGAGTCTCCTGTTCGTCCAGGTGCGCGTGCACCGCGAGCTTTCCACGCTCTCGCTCACAGAGATCCCGGTGGTGATGGGCCTGTTCCTCGTCGAACCGCATCAGCTCCTCGGCTGCTACGTGGTCGGCGTGTTCCTCGCCAGCTGGACGCGCCAGCGGCGGATCCGCTGGGTCAAGGACTTTGCCAACGCGATGATGGACGTCGTCTACATCGCCGTCGCGGTGCTCGTTTTCAACGCCGTCGGCCCGGTGGCGAACGATCCACTCGCATTGCGTTCCGCGCTCGCATTTGCTGCGGCGATGATCGTTGCGGGTTGGTTGTTTTACCCGATCGCGTTGAATGTCGGCACCACCATCGCGCAAGGACGTCTCGAGCTTGGCCAGGTTGCGCGCGCGTACGCGTTCCAGGTTGCAGCGACGACAACGAATGCGTCGCTCGGAATCATCGCAGTGATGATTCTCACGACGCGCCCGTGGTTCGCGCTGGCATTCGTTCCCCCGGTGTTCGTCGTGCTCATCGGTCAGATCGCCGCCGGCGAGAGTCAGCGCCGTGCCGATCGCAACGAATTCCTCTATCGCACAACGGAAATCCTGCACTCGACTCGTCAGGTCGGCGAGCGCGCCGGCGAGTTGCTGAACGGCCTCACCGCAATGTTCGGTGTCGAGCGCGCGGAGCTCGTCGTCATTCCGGAAGTGCGCGGGCCCGCCGTCCGTTTCAACTCGACGGGCAACGATGAGCTTGCGCCACCCAGTACGTCCGAGCTGACCTTCGCCGAGCAGGAGGTGCTCAACGAGCTGCGGACGAACCCCATCCTCACCGGCTCGATCGCGCGTGACCAGTCACTCGGGCTGGCACTCGCGGAACGCTCCGCGAGCGCCGGAACCGTGATCGTGCTCCGCGGCATCGAAGGACCGCAGGGGATGTTGCTGTTGCTGAACCCGGCACGCGGCACGAAACTTGGTTCGAACGAGGAGAGCCTGCTCACAACGGTTGCGGGCCTGATCAGCGTTGCGCTGGAGAACGGCCAGCTTGCCGAGGCGATCCGCGCTATGTCGGTCGAGAAGGCCGAGCTCGCGCGGCGCGCCTTCTACGACCCGCTGACGCAGATCGCGAACCGTTCGCTCTTCCTGCAGACGGTGGAGACGTCGCTCGGCCAGCTGGCGACGACGCGCCGTCCGGTTGCGGTGATGTTCATCGACCTCGACGGTTTCAAGGAGATCAACGACAACTTCGGACACGCCATCGGCGACCGTGTGCTCAGCGCCGTCGCAGCGCGCCTGCGCGTGCAGGTGCGCAAGCTGGACCTCGCCGCGCGTATCGGTGGCGACGAGTTCGGCATGCTCCTCGACGGCATGCGTCACTTCAGCGATGCGGCCGTGGTGGCCGACCGGATCATCGAAACCCTGCGGCGCCCGATCCCGATCGGCGATGCGATGGTCACCATCGGCGCGAGCGTCGGCGTCGCGGTCGTGGAGGACGCGGCCGATGCACCGGAGCCCGAGGAGCTCATGCGCCGCGCGGACATGGCGATGTACCTCGCCAAACGCCAGGGCAAGAACCGGGTCGTGGTCTTCGACGATGCTGCCCGGACCCCGGTCATCGCGCGGGTCCCCGAAGTGACGAGACAGGCGGCCGGCTGAGAGCGGGGCAAGCTCCATCTACGATGGGGAGGTGACGCCAGCACGCTGCCTCTCGATCGCCACATCGGACTCCAGTGGTGGCGCAGGGATCCAGGCCGATCTGAAGGCATTCGCCGCGGCCGGCTGCCACGGCATGACCGCCATCGTCGGTGTCACCGCGCAGAACACCACGTCAGTACTGGCGACGTTCGCGCTTCCCGCATGGGTCGTCACCGCCCAGCTCGAAGCCGTCTACGACGATATCGGCGTCGACGCGGCGAAAACCGGCGCCTTACTTTCCGCCGAGGTGATCGTCGCGGTCGCCGGCTTCCTGGGCGGCCATCCGACGCTGCTGGTGGTCGATCCCGTGCTTCGGGCGAGCACCGGCGCGGTGCTGCTCGACCCCGAGGCAACCGACCTGTACATCACGTCGCTCCTGCCGCTTGCGACCGTGGTCACGCCCAACCTCGCCGAGGCGCGAGTCCTGGCCGGCATCGACGGCGACCGCCGGACGCTGGCCGAGCGCATCGTCGCCCGGGGAGCGGGCGCCGTGCTCATCACCGGCGGCGAAGGTGAGGGCTCAGATCTGCTCTTTGACGGCACCGATCACGTGGAGATCCCGGTGAAATGGGTGTCCGGGACCGCCACTCACGGAACCGGCTGCACGCATTCGGCGACGCTCACCGCGGAACTGGCGCTCGGAACGCCGCTGGCGGATGCCGCCCGGCACGCCGCGGCAGTCACGGCTGCGGCAATCGAACATGGACGTGAAGGCATCGGCAAGGGCGCAGGGCCGGTTGCGGTTGGTCAGGCCTCCGGGTTCAGCCAGCGCGTCCGCACGAGGTAGACGAGCAGGCCGATTCCGAGCATGTCGATGAGCAGCAGGATCGGGCCGACGTTCAGGCCGTTGCCGAAATCGAGCCCGCTCAACGGTGTGAGCGCCTCGACCGGTGGGATCCGGGCGGCGTCGAGGCCCTGACCGTAGGTCACAGCGGTCACCGCGTCGGTCAGCGGGGCAAAAGGCGTGGGCACAACGACCACTTGCGGGCGGCTCGCGCCAGGTGTGCTCGCCGCGCTCACACCGCCGCTGTGCGAACCGCCCGAGGAGCCTCCGGTCGTCGTGACCGGCTTGGATGTCGGCGCGGGTGTGGCGGTCGGGGCCGGCGTGGCAGTTGGAACCGGTGTGGCAGTGGGCGTGGGGGTAGCGCCACCGCTGCCGCCCTGGCTGCTGCCGCCGGTCGGGCTCGGTGTGGGGGTCGGCGTTGTGCAAAGGGGAGCATGGTGGTGATGGCACTTCGGCGCTGGGGTCGGAGTCGCTGTCGGCGTCGGCGTCGGTGTGGGGGTTGGAGCCGCGGCGGCAGCCACGCCGGACACCCCCACCAGCATGAGCGCGAAGACGCCAGGAAGCAGAGCAAGAGCCGCGCGCCCTCGTGGGCGCCTGCGGGGGGTAACTGTTCCGATGATGTTTGCTCTCATTGACGTGTTCCAACCTTCGTCTTAATACCTCGTTGCCGAGATGAAAGTCGGCGTGTCGTCACTGCGCCGCGAGGCCCTGTTCACAGACTTCACAGCGTCGTGGGGCGTCCGCATACGATTCCGACGGTGTGCACGATCCTCCTCGCCTGGAGCGACCACCCGGGCGTCCCGGTCGTGCTCGCCGCCAATCGCGACGAGCTGATTGCCAGGCCAAGCCAGTCCCCCGGGGTGTTGCAGACCAGTCCCCTCATCTTTGGGGGCCGCGACCTGGTCGCCGGGGGCACCTGGCTCGCAGTCGGCGCCAATGGCACGCTCTGCGCGGTCACCAACCGCCACCCCGCTGAGGGACCGCCGGTCGCACCCGACCCGTCGCGCCGGTCTCGGGGCGAGATTCCGGTCGCTCTGCTGACGATGGATCCCGCGGCGGTGCCGGGGCACCTCGCGGCGCTCGGCCCGGGGCTGTACAACCCGGTTAACGTGCTCTGGGTCGGCAATGACCGAGCACTTGTCGCGCACGTCGACGATTCGGGTCCCGTACGCGTGGTCGACCTCGCGCCCGGACCGCACGTGCTCACCACTCGCGACGTCGACGACCAGCGTCAGCCCAAGGTCGCGATGCTCATGGACGGGTTGGAGCGGGCCATCGGCTCGGGAGCCGACGCGACCATGACAGGCCTGCGAGCAATGCTCGCCAGCCACGTCTCGGCGAGTGACTCACCCGCCGACGCCGCGTGCATTCACGGCGACGTCTACGGCACGGTGTCCGCGTCGACGGTGGTTGTCGGGGACGGGCACGTCGTGTACGAGCACGCGCCCGGTAGACCCTGTGTCACGGCTTTCGAACGGGTACCAACCGCCGGCTACTGACTCCCGTGGGCGGCGAGGATGGTTTTGATAAGCAGGCTCACCATGGCAACGATCGCGTAGCCGCGCACGGTGCACAGTGCGATCAGCCGGCCGCGCGATTTGACGGGCTGCGTGAGCAATGTGACCGGCGGCATCGTCCAGGTTTCGCGATCCTCTTGCAATCGCGGGTCCGGCGGCATCGCTCGGCGCGCTCGAAGGTTGACCACGATGGCTATCACGAGCCCGATCACCATGACACCAGCGAGGATCAGGAACAGACGGGCGACGTCGACCGTCGGAAAGATCGTCGAAACCACAAGGATCACGGAGAGGACCAACAGCACGCCCAGGATCAGCGAGGCAAGCAGGTTGAACCACTGCTTGTTGACCCACGGTCCGAGCACATCGCGGTCGTTGCAGAGGAACAGGAGGAAGAGACATGCGCTCGGCAGCATCACGCCCGCGAGCGCCTGCACCGCCGTCGTCACCAGGCCGAGTGGGACGCCGGGAATCAGCACGAACGCAGCGGCCAGCACCACAAGTCCGGTGAACATCGCATAGAACTGCCGCGCCTCTCGCCACGACCGGTGCAGCGAATTCCTGATGCCGAACGTGTCGCCGAACGCGTACGACGTCGACAGAGTCACAGCACTCGCGCCGACGATGGATGCATCGATCAACAGGATGGAGAAGATTGCACCGACTGCCGGACCGACATGCGACGACAGCGATTTGGCGAGGTTGTACGCATTCGTGAACGCGTTGATGTTCCCCGAACCGGTGCCGTTATGGCTGAAGGCGAATGCCATGGCAATCATGATCGCGCTCGCGCCGATGACGACGATCATCGCGCCGACAACGGTGTCCGCACGCTCGTATGGAATCCATCGTGGCGTGATGCGCTTGTCGACAACGTTGGACTGCTGGAAGAAGAGCTGCCAGGGTGTGATGGTGGTTCCGACGATCGCGACGATGAGGAGCACGCCGTCCGATTTGAACCCACCTTGCACGCCCGGGACGACGAAGTGCTGCAGCACGGGACCCAGCGTTGGGTGACAGAGAAACATCAGCGGGATGCACAACAGGTTTCCGAAAAGAATGACGAACATCAGCCGCTCCCACGTCTCGAAACGCCCGGTCACGGTGATGCCGACAAGCAGCAGTCCAGCGAGCGGCACGGCCACCCAGGCGGGGACTCCAAAGTATTGAGCACCAAGGGATATGCCGATGAACTCCGTCGCGATCGTGAGGAAGTTGAGGACGAACAGATCGCTCACGGCGAATCGACCCCAGATCTTGCCGAAGCGCTCGAAGATGAGCCGTCCATGTCCAACGCCGGAAACGGCCCCGAGGCGCACCACCATCTCCTGGTTGACGATCAGCACCGGGATGAGCAGCAGCAGCACCCAGAGCAGACTCACCCCATAGTTCTGCCCGGCAGCCGCGTACGTGGAGACTCCGCCTGCGTCGTTGTCCCCGACCATCACGATGAGACCCGGGCCGATGATCACGGCGAATGCGAGGAGGCGGCGACGCAATCCGCGCGCGCCGGATGGGTCGTGCTCGCCTATGGTCCCGAAGGCGCCGCGGATGTCGCCGTGATGGGCGTCATCGTGCATCGTCTTCGAGCCGGTCGCCACCTTGGCGGCCTTCTTGCGAGCCTGCTCCTGCGCCAAATCGGACCTCCCACCGCCGGTGACGGCAAGACTGAGCGGGCCCGTCCGCTCAGGAGGTCACGAGTGCTCCGTTACCTCGTTGCGGGCCGGCCCGTGCGTTGCCGGGACTGGGGACTGTCGCCGCCGTCCATGTACTGCTGGATACACCCCAAGAAAGGTTGTTGCCGTTGCTGGAGTGTACAACCCACGCGCGGCCCGAAAGCCCGAGGTCAGTCCCCGTCGGCCTCAGCGCGACGGCGCCACGAATCGGGCAGCATCGCCTCGAGCACATCGTCGACGGTGATCACTCCGATTACGCGGTCGTCATCCTCGAGGACCGCCACGACCGTGAGGTTGAAGTCGGCCATGCGCCGTGCCACTTCAGGGAAGTCGTCGTCGACATGCACCGACGCATTGCTGTGCTCGACAAGCTCGGAGACGCGCATCGACCCATCGGCCCGGAGCAGCTCGATGAGTGGAACAGACCCCGCGAGGTGACCATCGTCGAGGAGGAACACATCGGCCACTACCTGAGGCAGCACGTCGGCGGCGCGCACTGCCGCGAGTGCGTCTGCCACTGAGGCATCCGGTGCCACCGACACGAAGTCGGGGCTCATCAATCCGCCGGCGCTGCTCTGACCGTAGCTCAGGAGCGCGCGCACTTTTGCCTGCTGCGACGGCGGGAGCAGCGAGAGGATTGGCGCGCGACGTGGCTGATCGAGTTCGGTGACCAGGTCGGCCGCGTCGTCGGGCCCCATTTCGGCGAGCACCGCTGCCGCTTCCGCGTCAGATTTGTCACGCAGGAACTCAACCTGGTGCTCGGTATTGAGCTCTTCGAACACATCCGCTTCGAGCTCGGGATCGCCGTGGACGGCGGAGATGATCTCCTCACCCTCGTCGTGCGAGGCGGCTTCGACGAGGTCGGCGATCTGAGCGGGATGGAGACGGCGCAGGCGCCGGACCGGCATGAGCAGGCGCGAGGACGGCACGTGCCCGACGAACGGCTCAACGGCCGCCCAGTCCACGAAACCGTGATTCTCGCCGCGGCCACCGAGCAGCTTGCCGCGCAGGCCGCGCGGCCGTGTATCGACCCCGGCTACCACCCAGCGGCCGTTCTCGACGCGCAGGTCGATGTCGTGCGCGACCACGAGGCGGCCCGCGTCGACACTGATCAGCCGGCGTCCGAGCACATCGTCGCCGAGCAACACCTCGCCCTGGCGGCGTTCGAAGTGCGCGAGGTTGAGATCTTCTCCCGCGAGCTGGACGTTGCCGGGAGTCATCACGGCGATGCGGTCGCGCGGAATGAACAGCTTTCGGCCGGCAATGCGCGCGACGAGACCGGTGACCGGCGGATAACCCCCCTCCGCGAAGCGGGCGATGACGTCGTCGACACGGCCGAGCCGGCTGCCCCCCGTATCGACGAGGGGGCTGTGGATGATCCCGGTGAGCGCCAGCCGATCCGAAGCGGTGGCTGGCTCCCCGGCGTCTGAGGTCGACATACCGCGCTCAGTCTGCCACGTCCCGAGCCGGCGTGTCTGTCCGCGCCATGTCCGGACCGGCAGCCCATGGTGACGGGGTGTCCGTGTCCGCATGGCTGGCCCTACCCACCCCTGCCACCCCTACACTGGGTGAAGCCGCCTGCGGGCACGGACCATTCCGTTCGCTCGCGAGGCCTGGCGGGGAGGGATGTCGCGTGGGGATCATCGACGCTCCTTGGATGCTCGGCGTCCGCGCGCCCGATCGGAGCCGCGCAATCCTCGTGGTGACCAACGACGGCGAGCTCGCCGTCGCGGTGCGCGACGAGGTGCCGCGCGGAATGGCAGTGATCCGCGACGCACGACCGCACGATGCCGGTGAGATCGCGGCTGCGTGTCTTCCCTGGCCATGGATGGTCGTCGGCAGCGCGGTGTCAGTGACACCTGCGCTCACTCGCGCCATCAGCCGGCATCCAGTGCTCGTGTCATGGCTCGGTACCGCACCGGATGGACTGCCGGCGCACACACGGCATTTCGATCGCCCTGCGGCGCTGCTCGCGAGCATCGTCGCAGCGTGCGCCGCGAATGTCGGCGGAATGCATCTCGCGCTCGGCAGCGGTGTCGAGCTCGATGACGGCACGCTGCTGCGTGGAGCCGCTCTTGAATCGCTCGTCGGCGCGTATCCCTTCGGGTTCGCGCTGCCGATGCGCACGTTTCGCGCGGCGTCGGATGCGCTCAGCAGGCATGCCACAGGGTGGGCCGCGCAGCGCGATCGCATCACCGGCATGACACTCGTTCAGGAAGAGAGGGGGCTGCAATCATGAGAGCGAATCCAGAGGTCCTCATCCTCGAGGACGACGCCGAGACGCTTGGTGAGCTGCAGAACCACTTCACGCGCAAGCGCTTTCACCCGCTCGGTGCAAGGAGCGCGTCGCGAGCACTGTCGCTGCTCGAGAACAACCGGTACTCGAGCAGGCCCGTACTGGCAATCATCGACTGGGATCTCGGCAAAGCGCCGGACACGAGCGCGAGCAGCGGTGACGTCCTGTCGCGGCTCGCGCGGGAGCTTCGCGAATGTCCGGTCATCGTGTACTCGCAGAACATCGACGCCTTCAACGTGCGGAGCCAGATCCAGCGATCGCACCCGCGCGCGCTGTTGCATGACAAGCGAGACGGCGACGCGTCACTCCTCGAGCGCATCGACAGGATGCTGGATCGGAGTGTCGGCGATCTGCGCATCCACGACGGGACTGTGGTCGTGCACGTGCCGACGCTCAAGCAGCATCACCATCGCGAGGCCATCCGCCTTGTGGTGCACCACCCGGACATCGTCACGTTTCATTCGGACACTGCGACAAAGGCAGTCCGACGTTTCGGGGAATGGCTGCTCGAGCGTGACTCGTCCGCGCGCCTCGTGAGCCACGGCAACCGCAAGTACCGTCTCGCCGTGACGGCGACCGAATCTGACGTTCCCGACATCCACGCGTGAACTTGAGCCTGGCGGAGATCACCGAGTTGCCACTCGCGGCAGCGCTGGTCGACTCACGTGGTGACGTCATCACGCGAACGCCGGAGTGGGATGGACCCGGACCGGGCGCCGTCTCCTACCCGGTTCGCAGTGTTCGCCTCGTCGTCCGGACGCAGCCCGCTTCGGCTCTTTGCGATCAGTTGTTGACACTGCTGCTCGACAGCATCGACTGTGCGGCGCGCACGCTCAGCGGCACGCAGGCGCAGCGCGTGCGGATGCTGGGCAGCTCGCTCCGGCTGGTCGCGGGGCGCGATCCCGGCGGATGGGGCAGCACGGACGACGTGATCGACTACGCGCGGGCCGGGATCACGGCGCGCACCGGACTCACGGTCGACTCCAACGCCGGGCCCGCACGTCCAGTGCTCGGTCCCGAGATCGCCGCGCTTGTCCTGGTGCAGCTCGCGGTCAACGCGGAGCGCCATGACGGGGCAACGGCGGTTCGCATCGAGGTCGACCGGACCACATTCCGGGTCGTCTGGCGTCACACAGGTCCTGCGCCGCGGATCACAACGGCGCGGCGGCGCGCCGAGCGCGACCGCTGGGGACTCGGTTTTGCGCGGATTGCCGCCGACGCGATCGGTGGCACCGTGTACCCGCCGCGGGTGACCGGCGACGGTGCCCTCGCCGCGACCCTCGAGCTCGGCATCCGCCGGCTGGCACTGCCGCTCGCGGCAGTCAGCGAGGGGCGGGTGTACCGGGCCACGCGCTCGTGGGATGAGGAAACCGGGCTGGCGCCCGGGAGCGTCATCGGAACCGACTCGAAACTCGCGACGCTCCGCGCCGCGGCGGCCTCGGTACCCGGACGGATCGTCGTCGACGCCGGATTCAGCGCGCGGCTCGGCCTGCGCGCCCTCTGGGTCGCCGTACCGCCTGACGACTCATCGGTCCGGGCTCGCGAGGTCGTCACGGGTCTCGTCCATGAACGCGCGCTCTCGCATCACATCCCGGAACCGGCGAGGTCGCGGATCGGCGGGCTCGCCCTGCTCCTCGCAACGCTGCTCGGCGAGCCGATGCCGCGAGTGCCGATGGCGGCCTGGACGCGGCGGATGCTCGAATTGAGTCCGTCGTTCGGGCTCGCCGGCTCCGTCCCCGACTTCGACGGCGTCGGCGCGATCGATCCTCAAGTGGTGGCCGTCCTCGCGCAGTCAGGTCACGGCTTCGAGATCGACGGCGACCGGCTCTGGTTGCGCGTCCGCGATGAGTGCCGCGATGAAGCGGCGGTTCGGGTGCTCCTTAGGCCAGGCGAGAGTCGGATCCCGCTGGGCTGATCATCGGCGTCGCCGGTGACCGCAGCAGGAGCGATGTGATCGCCACGAGGAGTGGGTGCGCAGCGCGCTCGCTCGCGCTGGCGCCGGCCTCTTCGAGCGCCGCGTCGAGCCGCAGCAGATCCGCTGCCAGCACTCGCACCGCTGCATGGATGATCGCCGCAGGGTCGCGTGCATCTGCCGGCTCCCAGCCGTTGTCGTCGGTCGCCGGCACGGCTTCCGGCGCGTACTCGACGCCGTCGCGAGCCCCGGTGAGATATGCCGTAGCCCAGACGTCGCGTCCCAGAGCCTCCCGATGACGGATGCGGGCCGCGAGGCGCCGAAGCGGATCCGGTTCGCCGCCGAGGAGTGTTGCCTGCTCGATGAGCCGGAGCACCAGGAGCTTCTGGTATCTGGCGACCCAGTATCGGGACACCCCCGCCGTGAGGAGCCGTGACAGGCGGACCTTGGCGATGCTGACCCGGTTGATCGACGCGCCCAGTGAATCGGGAGCGAGCACCTCGACGTCGCGACCAACGTCCCAGACGCCGCCCAGGAGACGCACGATCGACGTGGGCCGCCAGACCTCCGCGGATGCGTCCCACAGGTCGACGGGTACATCACTGAACGAGCGCTCGCACGTGCTCGTCAGGAGTGCCTGGTGCAGCTCCTCGCGCGGACGCGCAGCGAGCAGCGACCAGCCGGCGGGAAACGTGTATGTGGCCATTGGGACTCTTGCTGAGATGTGGAGAGGACGCGTGTGTGAGATCGACGCAGTGTCGGGGCTGGCGTGCAGTATGCCCCGGATCTTTCGGAAACGGGGTACTGCGGGCGACATATCCGCGCCTTACCTGTCGCTCTGCGTCGCAGGGATGGGCGTGGCGTCGCCGGTCACCTGGGCAGCTGGCCAGCTTGGCCGCTCCCTCGGTCGCGCAAGCAGATTGTTGCGCTCTCTCGGTCGCTGCCAAATTCGCTGGCTGCCCAGGCGACCGACGCCACCACGCCCATCCCTGAGGTTGTGTCGTGGTAGTCGCCCGTTGGTACCTCCGTGCACCGTTCCTCACTATTGCCGTAGGGCGTTGCCGCGGCCTGCGCTGATCGCCACGACCGCGAGCGCAAGGCAGAAGGGCACAGCGGTAATGCCGCCGCCGGGATAAGCCATTTGCTGGAGGCTCAACATGTTGCTGCCTCCGAAGTCGATTCTGGGGATTGCGGCGGCAACCGCGCAGGCCGTCCCCGCCACCACGACGACCTGACCGATCAGAGGGCGACGAAGCCGATAGACGAGGATGCCTCCGGCTCCGACGATGATCGGTGTGATCAGTAATGTCTGCCACGCCAGTCCAAGCCTGAGGAAAAGTTCGACCGGAGGCTGGTGGCCAGGCGGCGCACCCGGCAGGCCCTCGGAGGCCACGGCGTTCGCCCATGCAGCGTACAGGGCGCTCAGTACCGCTATCGCGGCGAGTTGCGCGACGCCGAAGAGAGCGATAAGTCCGCCAAGCACGAGGCATGCGCGTCGCGATGCGTCAGCCTCTCTCCAGCTGCGCACGGTATGGCTCGCCTAGCTGGGTACCGTCGGGCCGTTATGGCCCGGCGACCACCAGGGGTCGACGTCGCCATTCCAGGCCATGTCCTGGTGGTGGGCTCGGATGACGGTTTTGATGTTGCCGCGGACGTTGAAGTCGCCGACGACTTCGCAATAGCGAGGGGCGAGGAGGGTGACGAGGTCGGTGAGGATGATGTTGACGACGTCTTCGTGGAAGACGTTCTGGTTGCGGTAGTTGTTGATGTACAGCTTCAGGGATTTCAGCTCGACGCAGCGGGGGCCGGGCACGTAGCGGATGTGCAGCGTGGCGAAGTCGGGGAAGCCGGAGATCGGGCAGAGGCAGGTGAATTCCGGGATGGCGAACTGGATGGTGTAGTCGCGATCCGGGGTGCGGTTGTCGAACGCCTCGAGCTTTGCTTCGCGGATGGCGCGGGTGCCGTGGAGTTCCTCGCTCATTGCTCGGCACCGCGGAGTCGGGCGCGGAGCGACGCGAGGGGGATTGGGGCGAACTTCGTGTTGCGGTCGTACGTGTCGACGCCTTCGATGCGCTTGAGGGCCGTGACCAGCGCGTAGGTGATCGGTGTTGCGATCACCTCATAGAGAACTTTTACGACCCACACGTCGCGAATGATGATGATCAGCACTGACCAGGGCTGGGTGCCGGCGAAGGCCAGCGAGATGAACACGGCGCTGTCGACGCCCTGTCCAACCAACGTCGATCCGATCGTGCGCGTCCAGAGGAAACGGCCCTTGGTCGCGATCTTCAAACGAGCGAGGACGAATGCGTTGAGGAATTCGCCGAGCAGATACGCGGTGAGCGACGCGAGCACGAGACGCGGGCTCTCACCAAGGACGCGTGCATAGGCTGCCTGGTCCGTGTAATGCGCGTCGGACGGGATGGCAATCGCGGCCGCGATGAACAGGACAACGACGATGTTCGCGAAGAATCCGGTCCAGATCACCATGCGCGCAACGCGGTATCCCCAGACCTCGGTGAGCACGTCTCCGAAGAGATATGCGAGCGGGAAGATGACGATCGCCGCGGGGACGGAGAACGGACCGACGTCGGCGATCTTCACCGCGAGGATGTTCGAGGCCACCAGCGTGGCGACGAACAGCGACGAGATTGCGAGCAGGAGCGGGCTCGGCCCGCGTGTCGGAGAGGGAGCACTCATGTGGAGCCGCACAGCGTAGAAGATCACTCGCCATGAGCAGACGCGGCCTGGTCCTCTTCGTGGCGATGTGCGTGATCTGGGGTATCCCTTACTTGCTCATCAAGGTCGCGCTGCGCGGTTTCGGGCCGGTGGACCTCGTGTTCGTCCGGTTCGCGCTCGGGGCGGTGCTCCTGGTGCCGATCGCGCTGAGCCGGCGCGTCAAGGTCGGGCCGCTGCTCAGCCGCTGGGGCTGGATCGTCGCGTACACGGTCATCGAGATGGGCATCCCGTGGGTGCTCCTCTCGGACGCGGAGTTGCACATCTCGAGTTCCCTCTCGGGCCTGCTCGTGTCGACGGTCCCGCTCATCGGGGTCGTCATCGGCGTGCTGACCCGCAGCGGGGAACACCACGGCTGGCGGCGCATCCTCGGTCTCGCCGTCGGGCTCGTCGGCGCCGGTGTGCTTGTCGGCTTCGACGTGTCGTCGTCCACCTTCGGCGCCATCGCCGAGGTGCTTGTCGTCGCGATCTGCTACGCAACCGGGCCGTACATCATCAACCGCAAGCTGAGTGATCTTCCAGCACTCGGTGTGATCGCAAGCTCATTGCTGCTGGCTGCGATTGCGTACGCGCCCGCGGCGATCATCCAACTCCCGCACGCGTGGCCGTCCGCACAGGCAATCGCCGCGGTGGTGGCGCTCGGCGTCGTCTGCACCGCGCTCGCCTTCCTGATTTTCTTCGCGCTGATCGGCGAGATCGGTCCCGTCCGCGCGACGGTGATCACCTACGTCAACCCGGCGGTCGCGGTGACGCTGGGCGTGCTCCTGCTGCACGAGCGCCTGACCGCCGGCATTGTCGTCGGGTTTGTGCTGATCCTCAGCGGATCGGTGCTCGCCGCGCGCGCCGCGCCACAGCGGACCTGACCGGGGTCAGACCTCGGCGGTCTCCGCTTCGACAGGGGTCGCGCTCGGCTCCACACGACCGATCGTGATCTGGCCATCCTTGGCGTCAACCTCGACGCGGTCGCCCTCGGTGAAGCGTCCTTCGAGGATTGCCATCGCGATTGGATCCTGCAGCCGTCGCTGGATCACGCGCTTCAGCGGGCGGGCGCCGTATGTCGGGTCGTATCCCTCCGCGGCGATCGCGTCCACGGCCGCCTCGGTCACGTCCAGCGTCAGCTTGCGAGCCGCGAGGCGATCGCGCACACCACGCAGCTGGATGTCAACGATCTGACGGAGCTGCGATCGATCAAGGCGCGAGAACAGGATGATGTCGTCGACGCGATTGAGGAACTCGGGCCGGAAGTTTGCTCGCAACTCGCCGAGCACGCCCTCGCGCACACGCTCCCACACCGCGGCGTCGGCGTCGGCCGGCACTTCCGCGATGAGCTGTGACCCGATGTTGCTGGTCATGATGACCACGCAGTTGCGGAAGTCCACGGTGCGTCCCTGACCGTCGGTGAGCCGTCCGTCCTCGAGGAGTTGCAGCAGCACGTTGAACACGTCCGGGTGTGCCTTCTCGATCTCGTCGAGCAGTAGCACGCTGTACGGCCTGCGGCGAACTGCCTCGGTGAGCTGGCCGCCTTCCTCATAACCGATGTATCCCGGAGGCGCACCGACGAGTCGCGAGACCGTGTGCTTCTCCATGTACTCGCTCATGTCGAGCCGGATCATCGAGCGCTCGTCGTCAAAGAGGAGCTCCGCGAGCGCGCGTGCCAGCTCGGTCTTCCCGACACCGGTGGGGCCGAGGAAGATGAACGAGCCGATCGGCCGGTTCGGATCCGCGAGTCCCGCGCGTCCGCGACGGACCGCGTTGGCGACGGCGTTGATCGCGTCCTCCTGCCCGACGACACGGCCGTGCAGGTCCTGTTCGATGCGGAGCAGCTTCTGCATCTCGCCCTCGAGCATCTTGCTGAGCGGGACACCCGACCATCGCGAGACGACAGCCGCGACATCCTCTTCGCCAACCTCTTCCTTGAGGAGGGGGCGATCGCCCTGCATCTCGACGAGGCGAGCCTGCTCCTGCTCGAGTCCGCGCTGCAGCTCATTGAGCTGTCCGTACCGGAGTTCGGCAGCGCGACCGAAGTCACTCATCTGTTCGGCGCGATCCGCCTCGTGGCGCACCTGCTCCATCCGCTCCTTGATGTCGCGGATTGCGGACAGCGCCCCCTTCTCCTGCTCCCAGCGGGTGCGGAGGCCGCGGCCGCGCTCCTGCAGGTCGGCAAGCTCGCGCTCGAGACGGTCGAGACGTTCCTGCGAGGCCTTGTCGGATTCCTTGCGCAACGCCTGTCGTTCAATCTCCAGCTGGCGAACCTCGCGTTCCACCACATCAAGTTCAGTGGGGAGCGAGTCGATCTCGATGCGAAGCCGCGAAGCGGCTTCATCAATAAGATCGATGGCCTTGTCCGGCAGGAAACGGTCGGTGATGTAGCGATTGCTCAGCACCGCTGCGGCGACAATTGCGGAGTCGGTGATGCGCACCCCGTGGTGCACCTCGTACCGCTCCTTGAGGCCGCGAAGAATGCTGATCGTGTCTTCAACCGACGGCTGGTCGACGACGATGGGTTGAAAGCGCCGCTCGAGAGCCGCGTCCTTCTCGATGTGCTTGCGATATTCGTCGAGCGTCGTGGCGCCGATGCACCGCAGCTCGCCTCGCGCGAGCGCCGGCTTGAGCATGTTGCCGGCGTCCATCGCGCCCTCTGCTGCGCCCGCGCCGACGAGCGTGTGCAACTCGTCGATGAACAGGATCACCGCACCGTCCGAGGAAGTGACCTCGCGAAGCACGGCCTTGAGCCGGTCCTCGAACTCCCCGCGATACTTGCTGCCGGCGACCATCGCGCCCAGGTCGAGCGCGATCACGCGCTTGTCCTTCAGCCCTTCGGGCACGTCGCCGGAAGCGATTCGCTGCGCGAGGCCCTCGGCGATCGCCGTCTTGCCGACGCCGGGCTCGCCGATGAGCACCGGGTTGTTCTTGGTTCTGCGCGACAGGACCTGGATCACGCGCCGGATCTCGTCATCGCGACCGATGACGGGGTCGAGCTTGCCGCGGCGCGCCGCCTCGGTCAGGTCGCGCCCGTACTTCTCGAGCGCCTGGTATTTCGCCTCGGGGTTCGCGTCGGTCACGCGCTGCGAGCCGCGCACCGCCTCGAGCGTTGCGTACACGCGGTCGGGCGTGACGCCGGCCTGCTGGAGCAGGCGTCCGGCTTCGCCTTCCGGCTTTGCGGCGAGCGCCAGCAGGAGGTGCTCGGTCGAGACGTACTCGTCCTTGAGACGGCTCATCTCGTCGAAGGCGGTCATCAGGACCGCGCGCAAGGCGTTGCTGATGGCGGGATCGGTGACGCCGATCTGCTTTGGACGGTTCTCGAGTGTCGCCTGCAGGCGCGCTGCCATGGGTTCGGGCGCAACCTCAAGACGGCGCAGCAACGCGGGGACCAACCCTTCGTCCTGCATGAGCAGCGCGAGGAGGAGATGCTCCGGCTCGACGGCCGGATGCTGGAGTTGCTGCGCCGCCTGTTGTGCGGCGGTCAGCGCCTCCTGGGAACGTTCGGTAAATCGATCAAGTCGCATGCAGCGTTAATACCACCGCCCGGCGGCGGCTAACCTTGTGCCCATGCGCCTCACCGTGCTCGGCAGTGGGAGTGCGTTCAGCACCTGCGGCTGCAACGCCGGGTATCTCGTGGACGGTCGCGTCCTGGTCGACTGCGGCGCGCCGGTGCCCGCCCTGGTACGCCGCGCCGGCACTTCCGTGCACGACCTGACGCTCATCCTGCTCACGCATTTCCACGCGGACCACAGCTTCCTGCTCCCGACAGTGCTCGGTGCGCGGGCGTTCACCGACGTGGAGCACCCGGGTCCGCTGGTCGTGGGTGGCCCGGTGGGGACGCGTGAGTACGTCGGGCGGCTGCTGAGCGCCGGGTACGGCAGGCACATCCGCACCCTGGTCGACAGCACGGTGGCGCCGGAATATCTCGTCCTCCAGGATGGCAGCGACGTAGCCGTCGCCGGCTATCGAGTGCAGAGCCACGCCGTGGTCCACAGCACCGGTCCGTCGCTCGCGTACCGCATCACCGACTCGACGGGCGCATCCGTCGGCTTCTCGGGCGACAGCGAGATGTGCGGCGGGCTACGCCGGTCGATCGCGGGGTGCGACCTGTACGTGTGCGAGTGCACTGGATGGGACGGACCGACGCCGGGCGGTCACCTCTGGAGCGAGGAGGTCGCCGGCCTCATCGCCGAGAATCCGAGCACGCGCTTCCTGTTGAGCCACCTGAGCGAACGCCGTCACCTTCCGGGTGCGCTCGTGGCGCACGACATGCTCAGCCTGGAGATCGCTTCGGCCGCAGGGTAGCCGCGAACAGGACCCGGCGCCAAGTGCGCAGCGCCTGCGCCCGCTCCGTGCCCGATGCCCCGGACGCGCTGAACTCGGCGCGAGCGGTGACGCTCGCCAGCTCGGTGAGCGCGGGTGCAGCCTGCGGTCGAGCCCGCGCGAGCCGCGCCGCGAACGCCCTGTGGGTCTCGGCTCTTCGTCGATCCACGCCGGAAATCGCACCGAGGGTTTCAACGCGGCGCCACGCGCCCGTCAGGGAGCGCGGCAGCAGGAACCAGAGCACCACGACGATGAAGAGCACGAGGATGGCACCGAGTACCGCGAGCGCGATCAGCACCGGCGTCGGGAGCGCAAAGCCCGACTTGCTGGTCGGAAGGGTGCTCGAGGTGATCGGCGTCGGGATCGTGACCTTGGGTGTGGGAACCGTCTTCGGGCTGGGTGCCGGCGAGCTCGTCGCGCCGGTGACCGCCTGGGTACCGCGCGGGAAGGGCTGATAGTCGCCCTGGCTCGAGGGAGGCGTCGGCTCGAAGGGAATCCAGCCGTATCCCGGGAAATATGCCTCGACCCAGCTGTGGGCGTCGCTCGTGCTCACCTCCTGTTCGCGGCCTCCCTGGCGTCCGCTCTGGGCCCGCGTGGTCCCGGGTCCATATCCACTCACCAGGCGGGTGGGGATGCCGAGGCTCCGGAGCATCGACCCCATCGCCGAAGCGAAGTACTGGCAGTAGCCCTTGTGGCTCGTCGTCAGGAAGTAGACGACCGGCCACATGCCCGCGTTGGGGTCCTGCGGCGGGTTGAGGGTGTACGTGAAGAAGGCCGGGTTGCGGAGGTGCTCCTCGATCGCGATCGCCTGGTCGTATGGATTCGTGATGCCGGCCGTCCATTGCTGGGCAAGACTGCTAATCGCCTCTCTACCGTGGGTGGCGTCGTCGGGGAGATCCGTGAACTGCTTTGTCCAGCTCGGGTAGTCAGTGCCCGCAGCCTCGAGCTGCGCCTGCGTGGCGCTGGAGATGTATGCCGAACTCTGGATCCTGGTCCCGTTGACGACGTCCTGTTCGAGCTTCACCTCCTCGACGGTGAGCAGCGCATTCGACTGAGGCTCCGACACGACGCCCTGCGCGACGCCGGGGAGATCGACGGACTGGGGATCGCCCGTGAACGGCACCAGCGACTGGTCCCCCGTCGCATTCGCCTGCAGCGTGAACGTCGCCGTCACCGTCGACTCGTCCTTCCCGATCCCGCCGTCCGCTGGATCCTGGTCACGCGGCAGAAGTCCCTCGGGGTATGGGATCGTCGTCCACGTCGAGGCGGGGTCGTTGTCATTCGTGCTGTCTTCGGGCGTCCAGCTGCCCTTGTCGAAAATGGTGTCGTCGGCAACCCGAAGGTAGACCGCGGCGTTGGTGTTCACCGTGTAGGTCATGACGAGCTGCGGGTTGCTCACCAGTGGCCCGCCGAGGGTCACGGAGTCGTTGAAGCCGATGGTGCTCTGGCCGAGGACGGTCCTCGGTCCCCCACCCTTGCCGCTCGACCCGAACGCGAGTCCATGCGGAAAGAGCTTTGCCGAGATGTCCGTGGTCGATACGGGCGGGATCACCAGCGCGAGGATCGTCAACGCGGCGGCGACCACCGCGACGCTGGTGCCGAACCGCCAGCCGAGACCATCCAATGCCGTGATACGCGACGCGGCCCACCGATCGCCGAGCGATCCCATGTAGGCCGCCGCGACGACGGCGATCGCCAGTATCACCGCGATGACTTCGGGCAGCGCGATCGGAGCGGGATTCGCTGCGTTGACGACATTTGTGGCAAGAACAGAGAAGATCGGGATCACCGCGAGAACCCCGCGATGCTCGCGGAGCACCACCCATCCCAGCCAGTAGCCGCAGAGGAAGAGAATCGCGCACAGGCCGACCGTGAAGTCCCAGGCCTGGTTGGACGCCAGTCCTGTGAAGAGAGCGCGGAGGTAATGGCCGGCGATGGCACCAACGGTCTGGCCCGGCACCGCGGGCATCGCGGCAAGTGTCGTCGGCACGATCGCCGCGAGCCCGAGAAATGGGGCGGCGATTGCCGTCGCGATGCGTGGGGCCCGGGCCTGGGCGAGGAGCGCCGCTTCGATCACCGACGTGATCGCCACCACGACGGCGCCGCCGGCGCCGGGCGCCCAGTTCGCGGCGAGCACAGCCCACGCCGTCGCTCCCATCAGCGCAACGCTCAGGGCGGCCGAAATCTCGAAGCTGTAGTTGCGACCCGCCGCCGCGGCCGGGCGTGCTGGGCGACGGTCGGCGTAGACGTCCATCGGGTCAGCCCGCTGCCGACGTCCGCTCGCCGGATCCGAGCACGTCGCCGCGGCGGACCACCCACCAGTCGAGCGCGAGCCGCCACGCCGCTGGGATGCGCAGCGCCTGGCCCTTGGCTCCGAATGATGTCGGCTCGATGAAGATGCAGAGGTGGCGCTGGCCTCGAGTAGCGCTGTCGACGAGCGCCTCGACCCAGTCGCTCGATCGGTTGGGGGTGATCACCACCATGCCGCCGCGTCCGCGCCACCCGTCGCCGTGCCGGGTGATGGTGTCGGCGAGACTTCGCGTCCCGTCGGCTGTGGCGAGCGCCAGGAAATCAAGGAGCCGGAGGCGCTGCACTTCGCCGCGACCTGCGCCGAAGCTCGTGCCGCCCCGCGAGTTGGTGACCAGGCCGACCGCCTGACCGCGCCGAATGGCGCCATGCACGACCGACGCCGTTATGGAGATGGCGTACTCGATGGAGGACTCGATGCCGGTTCCTGCATGGATGCCACGCTCGAGGTCGAGGACGATCAGGAGATCGGCGCTCTGTCCGGTGTCAAAGGTCCGGCTGATCAGATGACCATGGCGGGCCGTCGACGCCCAGTGAATGCGGCTGAGGCCGTCGGTCGGCGAGTAATCGCGAATCGTGGAGACATCGGGGGGAACATCGACCGGCTGGCCGCGGTGGGCTTCGGCGACGCCATTGCCACTCCATTGGGGCACGTTGTGCAGGAGGGCGTGAATCGCCGGATAGACAACGACCTCGTTCTCCGGGGCGACACGGATGCGCCGTGGAAAGAGCCCGAACGGATCGCCGAGACGTGCTTCGAGCGGCCCGAAACGATGGACGCCGCGGAGATTGAACATGCCCCGAGCGGTCCATGTGACCGAACCCCCGGCGGCGAGCGCGAAGGCCCGGCCGGGTGCGTATCCCGGCAGCTTGGTGCCGTCACGAACCTCGCAGTACGGGAGGCGGAGCCCGCTCTCGTTCTTGACCGTGAAGGTCTCCTCGAACGGCTCTCCCATCATGAATGAGCCCTGCGGCGATTCGCGGGTGACGCGCAGCTTTCTGGCGAGCAGCCGCGACCAGATGTACGCGACCACCAGGAGGAGCACCAGGACATACGCCAACGTGTACGCAAGACGGACGCCGGTGATCCCGGCGAAAAACGCCAGGACCGCCACGCAGGCGATCATCGGGACGCGCGCGGTCACGGCGCGCTCCGGGCGCTCGCCGCGACGCCGGTCACGCCAGACGCCGGCCCGTCATCGGCACCGACTCCGTCGCCAGCACCTCCTCCAGCACGGACGCGGCGGTGAGGCCTCGCAACTCGGCGTTCGGGCGGAGCATCACGCGATGCTCGAGCACGTTCGCGGCAATGTCCTTGATGTCATCGGGGAGCACGAACTCCCGTCCTGCCAGCGCCGCCCGAGCCTGGCCGGCGTGGAGGAGGCCGAGCGTCCCGCGCGGTGACGACCCGAGAGAGACGTCGCGGTGGTCGCGCGTGCGCCGGACGATGCGAACGCAGTAGTCCTTGAGAGCCGCGTCGCAGTAGATGTCGCGGCACACCGCCTGTGCCGCCTTGATCTCCGCAGCGTCGGTGACCGGCTCGAGTGTGCCGAGCGGGCTGCCGGACTGAAAGCGGTCGAGCATCGCGACCTCTTCACCGGCGGGCAGATACCCAAGGCGCAGCTTGAGGAGGAACCGGTCGACCTGCGCCTCCGGGAGCGGGAACGTCCCACCCAGCTCGATGGGGTTCTGTGTGGCCAGCACCATGAATGGATCCGGCAGGGGATGGCTGGTGCCGTCGACGGTGACCTGCCACTCCTCCATCGCCTCGAGCAACGCGGATTGCGTTTTCGGGGTCGCCCGATTGATCTCGTCGGCGAGCAGTACCTGGGCGAAGATGGGTCCCCTACGGAACTCGAAGGTCTGGTCCTGCGGGTTGTAGACGCTCACACCGGTCACGTCGCCCGGCAGAAGGTCTGGCGTGAACTGCACGCGCTCGAAGCTGCAGCCGCTGCTGCGGGCGAGCGCTTTGGCCAGGAGCGTCTTGCCGGTGCCCGGAACGTCCTCGATCAGAAGGTGGCCGCGGCACAGGAGCCCGACGATGCAGAGCTCGATCTCTGCTTCCTTCCCGACGATGACTGTCCCGAGGCTCGCCTGCAGACGCCGCGCCATTGCCTGGACATCGACGTTCATGGTGATCCTCGCGCCCTCTCAACACGGGCTGATGAGTGAGTTGATCTTGCCTGGAGTATACGGTCGCCCGATACGCTCCTAGCATCACCCAACGGTATGACCCGCACGACCTTCCCAAAGCGTTGTATAACTGCACCTTGAGATCCGTGCCCGGATTTCCATACGCTGACGGTCTGGAGGAGGAGGAATTGGCAGAGCGCGAGGAAGAGATCCTCACAACTGGCGAAGCGGCGGCACTCTGCGGTGTGTCGCGTTCGACGCTACGTCGCGCCGTCGCTCAGGGTCACTTGCGCGCCTGGCACACCCCCGGTAAGCATCTCCGGTTCACGCGCGCCGCGTGCCTGGAGTTCGCCCAGTCGTTGGGCCGGGTCGATCTCATCGGCCAGTCCTATCGCGAGGTTCCGGTCGCCGGTCAGCCCGCGCAGGCAGGTGCAGTCGGGGTCTGACCCGCGGATTTCTCGGCGCAGGATTTCTCCGGGGGGCAGGAATTCTCGGGGGGTGATTGATCAGGGCAAAGTCGCGCTTCTTCAGCGCGCCCGGAGGATTGCGGCCTAGCGCTTCCCGGAGAGCAGGCCCCCGACAGACCCACCGAACAGTGCGAGCAGGTCGCCGCTGAAGAGGTTGCCGAGGTCCATCGGGCCGAGATCGATCAGGTGATGGCTGTTCGTGGCGAGCGACGCCGCGATGATCGATGACTCCTGGAAGAAGGTGTAGATCGCTCCCACCGCGATGAAGCCGATGGCGACCACGATGCCCTGGTAGAGCCCGAACCGGCCGGCGAGCTTCGCGGCGAGCCAGCCGCCGAGGATGACCGCCAGCAGCGTCGACACGCCGACGACCCCGCCGTCGATGTTGTCGGTGCCGCCAAAGGCCGCATTGGTGGCAATGAGCGCGACGTTGCTGATCACCAGCAGGGCGATCTCACCGACGAACAGCCCGAGCAGGCAGTGCCGCCAGGAGATCGTGTGGCCCGAATACAGGTTCGCTGGTGCCGCCGGTGCGGGACGCGTACTCGTGCTTGCCGACGTCTGGCGTCGCTTCGGAGACCGCGTTTCGCTGGCCATCGCGTGGAGTATACGAATCTGTCGCCACCCGGCCGCGAACGGTTTTCACGCGATCGCGGCCCCTACGCTGCGCTCGCATGGCAACCCTTCTCGAGGCTTCTCCTCCGCCATCCGCGCCCGAGGCGGGCCGGACGCGACACCGAGTCCTCGTCTGGCTCTCGGACCCACGCCAGGCGCTGCTCGCTGCCGTCCTGATCCTCACCGGGGCGGTGGGGTTGGATGCGCTGAGCGATCCCGACGTCTGGTGGCACATCCGCCTGGGTGACTGGATCATCGCCCACCATCAGATCCCCGCCGGGGAGCTTTTCGCCTATACGGCGTTCGGCAACCCCCTGGTCGCCCACGAATGGCTCGCGGAAACACTCTTTGCCGCGCTGGCGGCAGTCGGCGGACTACTCCTCGTCACCGTGCTGATGGGCCTCGTTGCCTGGAGCGCGATGGTCGCGACCCTGCTTCGCGGCCGGCTCCGCGGTGCGGGCCCGATCGTGCTCGCCATCGGGCTTGCGCTCGGAGCTCGCGCGGCGGAGCCGGTGCTCGGCACGCGGCCCCAGGTGTTCACCTTCGCGCTCGTCTGCTGGACGCTCTGGATCGCGGAGTTGTATCTGCGCTCCGGCGGCAGGCGGTTGTGGCTGCTCCCACCGCTCTTCCTGCTCTGGGCGAACCTGCATGCGGGCTTCATCGCGGGAATCGGATTCCTCGCCGTGGTTGTGGTCGCCGAGATGATCAAGCGGCGATGGTCGCTTGGGACCGTTGCGTCCCGGCAGCGCATCACCGCGCTTGCCGTCGCGCTCGGCGCCTCTGCGCTGGCCGCCTGCGTGAATCCGTACGGCCCCTGGCTGTTCGTCTTCGCAGCAACAACGGGAGCGACCGAGCGCGCGAAAGGCATCGTCGAGTGGCAGTCGCCCAACTTCGCGGACCCAACGATGTGGGTACTGCTGGCGCTCCTGCTCACGTTTGCCGCACTGACGATCACCGTTCTTGGGCGACCGTCGCTGCGGCGTCACTTCGACCTTCGTGACTTCGCGCTCGCCGCAGTTGGAGCGGGGCTCGCGCTCACATCGGTGCGCAATACCGCCATCTGCGTGGCAGTGATGATCCCGCCGTGGATGGCGATGACTGCCGGCGTTGTGCGCTCAATGGAGGCACGGCGCGCGGAGCGCAGTACCGTCGCGCGATCGCGACCCAAGGCGCCAGTGATGGGGATCGCGCTCGTCGCTGTCGGCGTGTTCGGCGTCGGCGTCGTGGGAGAACGCGTAGCGCAGACGGCGACGCCCCAGGGAATCGCCGCCGTGTACCCGGCGTGCGCGACAGGCATCCTGGACCGCAGCCCGACGACGCAGCGCGTGTTCACCGCATACGGCACCGGCGGCTACGTCATCTATCGCACCTGGCCGCGCGGATCGGTGTACGAGTACGGCGAGTCGATCTCACTTGGCACCGACGTCTTTGACGACTACTTGCGGATCGCGGCGGGCGCGACGACGGCGCCAACGGCGCTGCAACTCCTGACGTCGAGTGACACGACGGCGGTGCTGTACTCGCGGGGTGCGCTCACCGCCGAATTGAGCTCGACGCCCGGGTGGACCCTCGTCGCGGACGACCACGGCATGCTGCTCTTCCTGCGTGGGGATGTCTCGTGGGCGGCCGGCAGTTCGTGTTCGGCCTCCACCGCGGGCTGATCGCTGCGGTCCTGCGGCAGCAGGAGTACGGTCCACCGCAATGCGATTGATCGGCGTGACCGGCGGTATCGCCACCGGCAAGAGCACGGTGGACGTGTTGCTCGCGGCGCATGGCGCCGCTGTCATCGACGCGGACCTGCTCGCGCGCGAGGTGGTGCTTCCGGGCGAGCCGGCGCTCGCCGAGGTGGCCCAACGCTTCGGTGGGGAAATGCTGCAAGCGGACGGCAGCCTTGACCGCGCCCGCCTTGGGGCGCTCGTCTTCGCCGATGCCGCTGCTCGCCGCGACCTCGAGCGCATCACACATCCACGCATCACGGCGTTGATGCAGGACCGCATCGCACAGGCGCTCGCCGGACCGGCGCCGCTGGTTGCCGTCGACATCCCGCTGCTCTTCGAGAATGCGCGAGAGTCGTTGTTCGAAGGGGTGCTGCTCGTCTACGCGCCGCGCGACGTCCAGGTCCGGCGCATGCGTGAACGCAACGGCCTCGACGCGGACGCTGCACTCCAGCGGCTCGCTGCGCAGATCCCGATCGACGAGAAGCGTGATCGTGCGACGTGGATCATCGACAACAGCAACGGTCTCGGGGCCACATCGCGCGCGGTAGACGCGTGGTGGGAGGCAGTCGTCAGGTAGGGTCGCGTGGTGCCAGACCGTCGAGCAGCACCTCGAGCATCTGCATCTCGTCGCCCGAGAACGCGGACGGATCATCGCGACGCAAGGTGTCCATCACGTAGCCCGTGAGCACCATCTCCGCTGCGCCGAAGACGACGTAGCTCGCGAGTTGCGGGTCGACGTTGGGCCGCACCTCACCGCGGTCGCGTGCCCTGCGGATGATCTCCTCGATGGCCTCGAACGCCACCATCACGGTACCGATGTCGTGCGACTCAAGAAACTCATACGAGCGAGTCACCTCGTTGATCATCACGGTCATCAGGTCCGGTTCGCGCCGATATACCTCGACCCAGAAATGCACGAGCCGGCGCATCTGCTCGCGAAACCCGATCTCCATGTCGCCGACCTCGTGGAGATACGTCACGTACTGCGCCCAACGCTCCGTGAAGATCGCCGCGAGGATGTCTTCTTTGTTGTGGAAGTAGTGGTAGACGAGGCCGTAGGCGATTCCGGCTTGCTCGGCGATGTCAGCAACCTTGGCGCCGTGAAACCCCGAGCGCGCGAAGACCTCGGTCGCCGCGGCGATGATGCGTTCACGTGTTTGCGCGCTTCGCGTAGTGCGAGGCGCATGTCTCGGCGCGGGCGCGGCGTCACTCATTTGATCGCTCCAGCCGCCCGCAGAGCCGCGATGTCTTCGCTGCCATAACCCGCATCGCCAAGCACTTCGTCGGTGTGCTCACCGTACCGCGGAGCTGGACGCCGGTATGCCGCGGGGGTGCCCGCGAGGCGGATGGGAAACCCGGTCTGCGCCGTGGGTTTTCCGTCGCCCGGCTCGAGCCGCAGACCGCGGCTGCGGACCTGGGGATGCTCGAACGTCTCACGCACGTCGAGGACGGGCTCGACGCACACATCGTGCCCCGCCAGCGTCTCCTCCCACTGCGCTCGTGTCCGCGTCTTCAACACAGCCTCGACTGCCGCCGTCGTTCGCCGCCCCTCCTCGCCGTCGGCAAGGCCGCTCTCAGAAAGATCGGAAAGACCGATCGCCTCGACGAACTCTCGCCAGAACTTCGGCTCGAGCGCACCGACTGCGAGATACCCGTCCGCGCATGGGTAGATCCGGTAGCAGGGATATCTGCCGGTGAGCGTCCCTCCACCCGGCGCCGGTGCCTCGCCCGTAGCGAAGAGTTGTGATGCATGCACCGCCGTCCAGCTCACGAGTTCGTCGACCATCGAGATGTCGCAGTGCTGCCCGCGGCCAGTGCGTGCGGCGTGATGGAGCGCGATCATGATCGCGAGTGCGGCATCGAGTGCGCCACCGCCGAGATCGCCGACCTGCAGTCCCGGCATCGCCGGACCGCCGTTCTCGGTGCCTCCGAGCATGAGCACGCCAGCAACTGCTGCATAGTTGAGGTCGTGCCCGGCTCGCTCGCGAAACGGTCCATCCTGGCCATAACCGCTGATGCTGCAGAGCACGATGCGGGGGTTCACCTCTCGCAACGCTGCATCGCCGATCCCGAGACGGTCCACCACGCCGGGGCGGAAGCTCTCGACGACAACATCGGCCGTGGTTGCGAGGCGGAGAAACGCCTCACGCCCCAACGGATTCTTGAGATCGATCGATATCGAGCGCTTGTTCCGGTTGATCGGGTGGAACATGGCGGAGTACTCGTCGACGAGCGGCGGCATCCAGCGCATGTAGTCGCCGCCCGCAGTGTCCTCGACCTTGATCACATCCGCGCCGAAGTCCGCAAGCAGCATGGTGCAGAACGGTCCGGGGAGCAACCTCGTGAGGTCGAGGACTCGAACGTCGTCGAGTGCCGGCATGGTCGCGCGAGTGTAGCAATCAGTCCACGCGTTCGATCTCGGTAACCCCTGTGCTAGATTCGCGCTCAGGGTTGACGTGATGAGCAACGCGAACGTCCTGCTGAGTGAGGCTCGCTGATGGACGAGCTGGTCATCAAAGTGCCCGCGCCATTCAGTGGCATCGAGGATCTCGGGTTCTCCGCGCGCTATCCGGCGCAGGATCGCAGCGAGCCGCTGCGCGACATCCCGCTTTTCGTCGAAGGTCCCGCGGGTCCGATGCACCTGCTCGTGGAACGTCTCGCGCTGTTCAGCGACAAGGACCGCATCGTCGGATCCGCTGCGGATGACGACCAGTATTCGTGGACTTCCCCCGTGCAGCTGACAGACCAGGTGTGCGTGCTCGCGTTCCAGGACAGGAGCATGCGCGGCACCGATTCGCTGCTCGAGCCGGCGGAAACCGCGCAGGCGGTCCGCGGCTACATCTGGAACCTGGTGCGCCCCATGGCCTTCACGTTCCTTCGCGACTGCGTGCGCATCGGCGGGCTCCGCCTCTCGGAACGCATCGCCGTCGTGATCGACACGGGACATCCACCATCGGTGGACATCGAGCTGCAGCGTTCGTCGATCACACCGGAGAACGGCAACAGGTTGCTCTTCGCCCTCTGAAGTGAGGGCAGGGTCAGCCGGAGCTGGGCGTGGGTGTCGCTGTCGGCAGTGGCGTTGAGTTCGGTGGCGTCGTCGGCACCGGCGTCGGTGTCGCGGTCGGTGCTGGCGTCGGAGTGGTGCCAACCGCAGTCGGCGTCACCTTCGGTGTGGGTGTCGGCGCAACCGTCGGCGGGAGTGGTGCCGTGGGGCAGCCCTGAAGCTCCGGGTTGAACGGCGTGGGTGTTGCTGTCGGCGTGGGCACCGGTGTTGGCGCCGGAGTCGCGGTCGGCTTACCGCTCACGGCGGGCGACGGTGTGGCCGTGGGCACCGGGCTCGGCGTGACGACATACGGCGTGTACGTGGGGCACGGCGGCGCCGACGCGAGCGGAGCCGAGTGCGTGGCGGAGATCCCCAGGGAGATCGCCACCGCCACTGCTCCGACGAGGATCGTCACCACGAAGGTGATCGCGCCCCACTCGCGGCGAATTGGGTTCATGCGGCGCCCGACCGGTCGATCACTGCGTCGCGGTATTCCGGGTGCTCACGTGCCAGACGCATGTTGGTTGCGAGCCAGCCGGACGGGGTCCCAACGTCGAGGAGCTCGCCCTCGAACTCGACTCCCCAGACCTCGCCCGTCTCCAGCAGATGGCCGATTCCGTCGGTGAGCTGGATCTCGCCAAGTGCTCCGGGCATGGTCTGACGAAGCGCCGGGAAGATCGCCGGCGTCAGCAAATACCTGCCCATCACGGCCAGATCGCTCTTGGCCTCGGCAGCGGGCGGCTTCTCCACCAGTCCACTCACACGGTGCAGCTTGCCATGCGACTCGGCGATCTCGGCACAGCCGTACCTGGAAATCTGGTCTTTTGGCACTCGCATCAACGCAAGGATGGACGTCCCAACCTGCTCGTGAGCATCCCTGAGCTGGCGCAGGATCGGTGGGTCGGCCAGCGAAAGGTCGTCGGGGAGCATGCAGAGGAAGGTCCTATCGCCAACCGCGTCCGCGGCGCAGAGGACCGCGTCGCCCAGACCGCGAGGAGAAGCCTGGCGGACCACGGTCACCGGGGACAGGTTCCCAGCCCTGCGAACAGCCGCCAGTTCTGCAGTCTTCCCCCGCTCCTCGAGGAGCCGCTCGAGCGGCAGATCGGGCCGGAGGTGAGCTGCCAGCGCTTCCTTGCCCTCGGCAAGCACGAGGATGATCTCGTCAGCACCGGATGCCACTGCCTCCTCGACCGCCCACTGGATCACCGGGCGATCGAGAACAGGGAGCAGCTCTTTGGGAAGCTCCTTGGTGGCAGGGAGAAAGCGCGTCCCCAGGCCCGCGGCCGGGATCACGCATGGTCGCGAGTCCACGGCGGCGCATTGTCGCCCTTGGGGACGCAGCCGTGCTCCCCGTTACCCTTGCGCGATATGGCTGACACGCGAACGCTCCTGGTCGAAGCAGTCCGCCATGCCCTTGATGCCTCCGGTGTGGACGCCGGGTTCGAGGTCGTGGTGGAGCGCTCGGCACGGCCCGAGTTCGGCGACTGGTCGACACCAGCGCCGCTTGGACTGGCCCGGGTGCTACGCCGGGCGCCTGCCGCGATCGCCGCCGAGCTGGCAGCGCACCTCGATGCGGCCAAGGTGCCGCGGGTGCGCTCGTGGACCGTGACGCCGCCGGGATACGTCAACGCCCATCTGGAGGAGACGGCGTGGACCGAGGCGGTGCTGGGCGCGGCGACCGACCTCGAGGCGACCGGAACCCTTGATCTGCCGACCACCGCGGCGGTCGCTTCCGGCAAGACGCTCGTCGAGCACACCGCGACCAATCCCAACAAAGCGGCGCACATCGGCCATTTGCGCAATGCGTGCATCGGGGACACGGTCGCCCGCGTCCTGCGACGCACCGGCCACTCGGTGGAGGTGAACAACTACATCGACGACACGGGCGTCCAGGTCGCCGACGTCGTCGTCGGCATTCGTGAGCTCGGTCTCGAACCGATGCCGGACGAACCCTTCGATCAGTACTGCTCGCGCGTGTACATCGCCGTGTCAGCGCGGTACGAGACGGAGCCGGCGCTGCTGGAACGGCGGCGCGCCATCCTGCGCGAGGTCGAGGAGGGCGGCAGCGAGACCGCCGTCTACGTCAAGGATCTGGCGCGACGGATCGTCAACGCACACCTCGCGACGATGCATCGTTTCGATATCGCCTATGACCTGCTCACGTGGGAGTCGGACATCATCGGCCTCGGCTTCTGGCGCGAGGCATTCGACCTGCTTGTCGAATCCGGCGCGATCGTCCTCGCCGAGAGCGGCAAGCTCGCCGGTTGCTGGGTGATGCCCGCCGACGGTCCGGACGACGAGGGCGATGACGATACGAAAGTTCTGGTCAAGTCCGACGGTATCGCCACGTACACCGCGAAGGATATCGCTTATCAGCTCTGGAAGTTCGGCCTCCTTGGACGCGATTTCAACTACGCATTCTGGGAGGGCGATCGAACCCTGGTGACAACGGCGACGCTGCCGCAGGCGGATCCTCCGCGTGGCCACTATGGTCGCGCCAAGCGGGTGATCAACGTCATCGACGCGCGTCAGGCGTATCCGCAGCGCGTCGTCCAGCGGGCGCTCCGCCGCTTGCACCACGAGCACGAGGCGGACAACTCGATCCACCTCAGCTACGAGGTCGTCGCCCTCACGCCGGCTGCCGCCGCAGAGCTCGGAGTCGACATCGAGGAGGGGCGCGAGAGCGTGGCGTTGAGCGGTCGTCGCGGCATTGAGGTTCGTGCGGACGATCTGCTCGACCGTGCGATCGCGCGGCTGAGCGTCAATGCGCGTGACACCGCGAGCGCGACCGTGGTTGCCGCCGGCGCCGTGCGCTATTACCTGCTCAAGTTCTCGCTGAACCAGATCATCGCGTTCGACTTCGACGAGGCGCTGCGGGTGACCGGCGATACGGGCGTGTACCTGCAGTACGCGCATGCCAGAGCGGCGGGCATCCTGCGCAAGGTCGCCGATGACGGTGAGTCCGTCGCGGTTCCTGCCGCGTTGCACCCGGCCGAGCGCGAACTCCTGCACACCGTCGAGGCGTACACGCGAGCGCTCACCGAGACGGCCGCCGCCCTCTCGCCGTCGCTGCTCACCACCTACGCGTTCGGCCTCGCCTCGGCGTTCAGCGACTTCTACGAGCACACCCCCGCGATCGTCCGTGAAGAGGACCCGGCGGCCCGTCGTTTCCGGCGCGCACTCGTTGCAGCGACCCGGGTCACGCTCGCCGACGCGCTGCACGCCCTGGGGATGGCCGCACCCGATCGGGTCTGAGCCGTCTTCAGGCGCTGGTATGATCCGGGGCCTTCGGGCCCCGTTCGTCTAGTGGCCCAGGACACCGCCCTCTCAAGGCGGAGACCATCGGTTCGAATCCGATACGGGGTACAACTCGCCGCCGGGTGCGCCGATCGATAGCGGACGGGTGCGCGACCGGTGGCGTTGAATGCCGGCGTTCGCAGCTCGAGCGCGTAGCGATGCCTCGCCCTCTGACGTTGCATCGACTGCCGACGGAGGACACGAACGCAGGCGGAGTCGCGCATGTTCACCACCCGGGGAAGACTGAGGATCGTTGCGACGCTGGCGGTCGCACTCGTCGCCGGATGCGCTCCCGCGACGGCTCGCCCTCGCCCGAGCCCGAGCGCGGCCCCCACGTCACCATCGGCCACGCTGCGTCCGCTCCCGACGCTTGTCCCGGTGGAAGCGAAGTCCCTGACCAAAGTGATCTATCTCACGTTTGACGACGGGCCGAGTCCCGTGTGGACACCCGCGATCCTCTCGCTCCTCGAGGAGGCTGGAGCACACGCGAGCTTCTTTGTCATTGGCGAGAACGCCGCTCGCTGGCCATTGCTGGTGCGGCAGGAGGCTGCTGACAGCGATACGGTGGGCGACCACACTTGGACGCATCCGGACCTGAAGGAACTCTCCGCGAGTGCCGTCTACGCCGAGCTGGCCACGGACAAGAGCCTGATCGCGGAGCTCACGGGCGTGACGCCGACCTTGTGGCGGCCTCCCTATGACGACTTCAACCCTTCGGTCGTCGAGATCGCCTCACGACTGGGGATGAAGATGCAGTTGTGGAGCAATACAACCGGAGATTGGCAGCTGCCGGGGACCGGGGTGATCGTGAGTCGGGTCATGTCCGCACTCCACACCGGGATGGTGGTGCTGCTCCACGACGGAGGCGGTTACACGCGAGCGGAGACGGTGGCGGCGGTTGCGATCCTGATCCCTGAACTGGAGGCGGCCGGATACCGGATCGCGGCGCTGCCTCCTCAGGGGATGGGCTGGTAGGGCCCTCTCCGAACGGGCGATGGATCGGGTCACGAGGAGCATCCGCCACGTAACAAGATGGATGCACGGCCCCGTGCGAGGGCGACAAGGCGACTAGGCTTTGACCTGGCACTGATTCGTAAGTGCCGAGGAGTTAACCCACATTGGACAAGATGAAGCCGTGGCAGCGGCTCTCGCGGAAGCAGTCAGGCGACGGCGGGTCGGCTGAAGGCGACCATGAAAGTCTGGGCAAGTGCATGGACGGCGAATGTTCCAAGCCTGCGAGCTGTCGTTGCACCTACGTCGACCGCCGGCAGGTCAAGTGCGGCACGACCTGGTGCGATGAGCACAGCAGGATCGTCCTGGGCCTCCCGTACTGCCGCCGCCACGCGACGGTGGCACCATCGCTCGCCAACGGCTTCTTCACGCACATGCTTCCCGATGTCGAGAACCGCGCGCCGTCCCTCGCCACCTGGGTGGGAGGCGAGCTCGATACCGCGGTACGCATCGCCCTGACTGCAGACGCACCCCACAAGGACGCCTACGTCGTCAGCGGCGCCGTCCGACCGGTCCGCGTACCGGGCAGCACCATGCCGGTCTGGCTGCGCTCCTGGACTCTGGTCGACAGCACCGAAGTCCTCCAGCACGTGTCCATCGAAGTCGATGAAGAGGACGACCGCGCCGTGATCGTCCGCGTCGGCGGCGAGCCCATGGGCCGGCATCAGCCGCCGTGGATCGGGCGTCCGCGCAACGAGACGATCGCTCCGGAACTCGATGCCGCCGCACGCCAGGCGTTCCGCATCACCGTGATGCACGACATCGAGCTCGGCCTGCTCGGCGCCCGCATGGAAGTCGCTTCCTGAGCTGACCGTCTGTCAGGGTCGCGGGCCATCGTGGCGGTATGCTGTACGCAGCATGTTGGCGACAACGGCCCCCAACCTCTTTTTCGTGATCGGCATGCCGATCGCGTTCGTTCTGATCTCGGCCGGGGCGTGCCTAGGCCTTTTCGTTCTCTGGAGCCGCGCCCGCTCCTAACCGGCGGCTGTTCCCAGGGACACGAGTTCGACGGTCACCACGAGGGTGGCGTTGGCCGGGACGTCTGCCGAGGTGCTTCCCGAAGCGCCGAATCCAAGCGCGGGCGGGACGACCAGACGGCGCGTCCCACCGACCTTCATCCCCGGGATGCCGAGCCGCCAGAAGGGCAGCGTCGTCGGGTCCGCGAGCGCCAGTGTGTTGAGAGGCTGGTTCGGGCCTCGGGTCGTGATGATCTGCTTTCCCGTGGACAACCAGACCGTGAACTGGACGTTCGCCGTTGCGGTTGCTGAAGCAATGGCCCCGCATCCGATGCTGATGTCGGCGTACTGCAGTCCCTCCTGGCCGGGCTGGAGTATCGCCGTGGTGACGAACGAATCAGTGGCGGAAACCGGCCGGGGCGTCGAGCAGTCGGGCGGCGGTGGTGTGATGCTGCTGCTCACCGGCACGATGCTCCCGCAGGCTCCGAGCGCGAGAACCGCGAGCGCCGTTCCGGCGATGGGGCCCGCGAAGCGCAGGCGGAAGGTGCTCAAGGAGTGTGCCATCGGCGGCGAATCGTACCCCGACGCCGCGTACAATCGAATGAGCCCACCCTCAAGGAGCCCCACCAGCCATGGCCAACACGATCAAGGAATCCAAGGGCGTCGCGTCCCAACGCGACATCCTCACGCACGTCCGCTGCCCGATCTGCAACAACCTCATGCGTCAGAACGAGATCGGCGTCGAGATCGCCTTCCGGCACAGCCGCCGCCCCGGAGAGCCTCGTCGCGAGCGGATCATCAAGCACACCAAGAACTGCAAAGCCGCGTAGTGCCTCGCTGATGCGGCAGCGGACCAGCGTTTGATGGCCATTGAAGTCCCGCTGTTTCCGCTCGGCACCGTGCTGTTCCCGCACATGCCGATGTCGCTGCACATCTTCGAGGAGCGCTACAAGGCGATGATGCGCGACTGCCGGCGAGAGTCGACCACGTTCGGGATCGTGGCGATCCGCTCGGGCCAGGAGACGGGTGGTGGCGCCGTCCCGTACGAGGTCGGCACCCTGGCACAGCTTGATGAGATCGAGGAGTTGCCCGACGGCGGCTACAACCTCGTGGTCGTCGGGGCATCCCGTTTTCACATCGACGGCTTCTCGCATCACCGGCCGTACCTGGTCGGATCCGTCCACTACCTCCAGGACATCCCGGCGGCGGCCGATGACACGGAGCGTCTCGCCACCGCCGTGACCGCGGCTTTCCGCGGCTACGCCAGTCAGCTTCGGGGCATCGGCCAGGAGGATCCGTTCGAGTTCGGACTGCCGGCCGATCCGGAGCTGCTGTCGTACCTCGTGGCAGCGGCGATGCAGGTCGAGACCGCGCAGCGCCAGCGCCTGCTCGAGATCGACGGTACCGCGGAGCGGCTCGCCGCCTGCCTACGTCTGCTCCGTCGCGAAGCGGCGCTGCTCGACCGCATGCTCGTCCGGTCCAAGGACCACGCCGGCACCTCGAGCCTCAACTGACCGTGGGCATCGCGGAGCGGTTCTCGCTCGACGGCCGTGTCGCACTGGTCACCGGCGGCAGCCGCGGCATCGGGCTGGCGATCGCGACGGTGCTGGCCGAAGCGGGCGCGACGGTGGCCCTCAACGCACGTCATGCGGACGCATGCGAGGCCGGCGCGGCGGAGATCATCGCGGCGGGGGGCACGGCAATCGCGACGCCTGGACACGTCGGTGACGCCGCGACCTGCGAGGCGGTGGTCGCGGAGGTCATGAGCAAGGTGGGTCGTCTCGACATCCTCGTCAACAACGCGGCGACGAATCCCCAATTCGGGCCGATCATCGACGCCGATGAAGGAGCCATCAACAAGATCTGGGACGTCAACGTCATGGGCCCGCTGCGGCTCACGCGATACGCCGTCGCTGCCTGGATGCGCGACCACGGCGGGAGCGTGATCAACATGGCATCGGTCGCCGGGATACGACCGGAGGCGCTGACCGGCGCGTACAACGCCAGCAAAGCCGCGCTCATCACGCTGACGCGAACCATGTCGCACGAGTTGGGTCCGCTCGGGATCAGGGTGAACGCAATCGCTCCCGGTCTCGTCGAGACCAAGCTCGCCCGCTACCTCGTCGAGACAACGGAGATCCACGAGCGGATCATTTCCCAGACAGCGCTCGGACGCCACGCCGTCCCCAACGAGATCGCGGGGGCGGCACTCTTCCTCGCATCAGATGCGGCGTCCTATGTCACCGGCTCCGTCCTCGTTGTGGACGGCGGGTGGACCGCGTAGCGAACGGTCCCCTGTCGCGAATGGGAGAATCGCGAACAGGCGAAGTGGGCATTCGGAGGGTTTCAGCAATGGCTAATGACCAGGGGCTTGGTTTCACGCTCAGCCGGCGTGCCCAGCTCAGCCCGGACAGCACGGCGCTGATCTTCCGCGAGGAACAGTGGACCTACCGTGAGCTCAACCATCTGACAAACAAGGTCGCCCACGGGCTCCACGCACTTGGCGTCAACCCCGGTGATCGCGTCGGTTTCCTCGGGCTCAACCATCCGCGATTTTTCTTCACGCTGTTCGCGGCGGCCAAGCTCGATGCCATCTTCGTGCCGCTCAACTTCCGCCTCACGGGTCCCGAACTGAGCTTCATCATTCGTGACGCAGGGCTGCACACCCTCGTGTACGAGGAGGGCTTCGCCGCCATCGTCAACTCGATCCGCGGCGATCTGAACGTCCGCGAGTATGTGTGCGCGGTCGAGCAGCCGGAAGCCCGCGGGTTCGAAGTCGTTGCTCCACGACCAGCGCGACACGGACCTCGACTATCCGGTCGCCATGACCGACGTCGCGCTGATCATGTACACGTCGGGGACGACGGGCAGGCCGAAGGGGGCAATGCTGACCCACGGCAACATCATCTGGAACAACATCAACGCGTTCCTCGCCGATGATGCGAGCTCCCAGGAGATCACCCTCGTGGTGGCTCCGCTGTTCCACATCGGCGGTCTCAACGTCACGCCACTGCTCGCCTTCCTGAAGGGCGCTACTGTCGTGATGGAGCAGATGTTCGAGCCCGGGATGGTGCTCGAGAACATCGAGAAGTACCACGTGACATCGATGTTCGGCGTTCCTGCCATGTATCTCTTCATGGCGCAGCATCCCGACTTCGCAACCCGCGACTTGAGCAGCATTCGCGTCCTGTCGTGCGGTGGCGCACCGGTCCCCGAGGCGCTGATCAAGGTGTATGGCGCGCGCGGACTCCCCTTCAACCAGGGGTACGGGCTCACCGAGACATCGCCGTTCGCCTCGTTCCTTCCGTCATCGATGGCCACGGCGAAGCTCGGCTCCGCGGGCATCGCTCCGTTCTTCACTGACGTGAAGATCGTGGATGACGACGGTCGCGACGTTCCCGACGGCGAACGCGGAGAAATTGTCGTCCGTGGCCCGAACGTGATGAAGGGATACTGGAACCGCCCTGACGCCACTGCCGAGGTACTGATCGACGGCTGGTTCCACACAGGCGACGTCGGCATTCGCGATGCTGACGGGTACTTCTTCATCGTCGATCGGAAGAAGGACATGATCATCACGGGCGGAGAGAACGTATACCCAGCCGAGGTCGAGGACGCGCTCTATCAGCACCCCGGTGTCAAGGAGGTCGCCGTCATCGGCGTGCAGCATCCGCGCTGGGGAGAGACGGTGCGTGCGATCGTCGTGCCGAAGGACGGCGTGTCACTCACCGAGGACGAGATCATCGAGTTCTCCCAGGACAAGCTGGCGCGGTACAAGCAGCCGAAGTCCGTGGTCTTCATCGACGTGCTCCCGCGGAATCCCGCGGGCAAGGTGCTGAAGTTCGACCTGCGCGAGCAGCATGGTCAGCCGATCGTCGAAGCGGAGAACTCCCGCAGCGCACGAGGGGGCGACGACCGCGGCGGGCTGATGCCGCGGGCTACGTGATGTCGATGACCAGGCGGGCGCCCGAGAGGTAGTACGCGTCGAAGGTCGCCTTCTTGCTGAGCGTGATCTTGAGGATCAGGCGCCCTGTGTCACGTGCCATGGGCAGGGCCACCACCGATACAACCACCTGTCCCCTGGGTATGGTGGCGATGTCGGATGCGCCGTTGACCCCGGTGAACTCCACATACATCGTCGTGGGCCCGTCGAAGCCGATGACGGTGTCGGGATCGCCACTGACGGTGTCCGGAAAGGCCATGTCGAAGACGAGGCGGAAGTCGTTGGGATGCTCCCCGTAGCGCACGTCAGCGACTGAGAAGCCGCTGCTGGCGGTGCCGAGCGTCTTGACGCTCGTGAGTTGTTGCGGCGTCGGCGCTGCGGGAGTGACCGGAAGGGTGGCCGGAGCCGGCGTTGCCACCGGAAGCGGTGCTGTCGTCGGAGGTGTGCTGGCGTGAACGGCGGACGTCGGCCTCGGGAGGTTGGACGCGACCAGCGGGGACGTCTGCGTGACCTGTCGCCCGACGAGGAGCCCGAGCAGGAGGAGCACCACGGTCACGGCGCCGAAGAGCCAGAGCCGGCGATCACGGTCCGCGGCTCCCACCGCTGGTCCGCCGAGCGGGAGCACATGACGTCCCGTGACCGGGAGCGTTGGATTCCAGTCGCGCCGCTCAGGCTTCTGTGAGTGCAGGCGGCGCATGTGCCGTCCAGGCGAAGGCATCGAGGCGCCGTCCGAGTCATCGTCGTAGGTATACGGAGTCGCCGGTTCGGAGTCGGCCGCGAACTTTGGCGCGACCACCGTTCCCACGTACTCGATGTCACGTGGTGCCGGCTTTTCCTCCCACGGGCTCGGCGCCAGACGCGTTACCTCTGTCGCCAACTCGCGCTCTGGAGCGCGCACGTCGGCCTCTGGAGTCGACATGCGCTCGAGCGGGGCAGCGAGAACTTCGCGACCTCGCTGAGCACATCGGCAAGCTCCGGCGCGGCAGTCGGTTCAGCCGACCCCCGGCTCTCCGGCGCCGAGGAGACATCGGTGTCATTCGCTGCGGGCCAGTGGTCGGTGCGTGGCGCAGCGGCATGCGCCGCCGGTGCATCGAACTCGGAGTCGACGTCGCTCCGCGCAGGCTCGTCTTCGACAAATCCCAGGAACCGACTCAGACGGCCGCGCTTGACTGGCGCCGGAGCCGCGAGCGGCTTGATGACCGGCGCGGTTGCTGCCGCTTTTGGGGCGTCGATGTCCGGCGTGACCGGTATCTCGGGCGTGGCCACCGTGGCTCGCGGGGGCACCATCACAGGCGACGTCGCCGCGGGCGCAACGACCGGCGGGGCGTCGCTCCACTCACGTGTGTGGGTGCGCTGATTCCATTTCGGCGCACCGACGCCGCTGACGATCTCAACTCCCGAATCGAACGCCGCTCCACCACCGCGACGCAGCGCGAGGCGAACGGCCACCGCGTCGCGCAGACGCTGGAGAGCGTTCGGACCGGTCGCCAGGCGCGGCGGATTGATGACGTGCGCGGACGTGGACAGATCGGGCGGCTGCGGCTCCGAGCTGAGCTCCGGAGGCTGCGGCACGACGTACGCCGGCTCGGCCGGTACCGGCGCGGTGGGGGCCGCTTCGGCAACCTCGTGCACCGGAGGAGGTGCTGGGACCGCGGTCACGATCTGGTCGATGGTCTCGTCCCAGAGGAGGAGCTCAGGGGGATCCGCGACCGCGGTGCTCTGCGAGCGTTCGCCGATCAGCTCCCGAGGCTGCGATTGATCGCCCGTCGACGGACGTGGTGCCCACGGCAGCGCTGCGCCACGCTCCGCACCGAACCACGGCGGAGCCTCGACTGGTGCCGGCCGGTCGTGATGGGCAGGTCTCTTGGGCAAGTCGTCCTCCTCCGCGATCAAACCGATCTGGCTGAACAGTTCGCGCACTGCGTCATCAGGAACGTGGACACGCGCGAGCGCGCCGATTCGTGCCAACTCCTCACGGAGATGGCCGAGCGCCGTCCGGCAGCGATCGCACGCGACGAGGTGCGCCTCGAGCTCGCCGGCCGGCTCGATGTCGAGCTCTGCGTCGATGTAGCTGCTGAGCGCGAGGAGGCTGCACCTCATATTGCGATCTCGCGGTAGATGGACCCGAACTCACGGCGGGCTGCCGCCACCAGACGCGACGCTGCTTCGGGCGAGCACTCGAGCGCACGGCCCATCTCGTGGTAGTCGAGCCCGCACATGTCGCGAAGCAGGAGCGCAGCCCTGCGGTCGAATCCGAGCATGCAGAGGGCGCGCTTGACTGTATTGATGCGCCCGGCGTTGATATCGTCGACCTCGACACGAACCGCTCCGCTGCCACGCCGGAACACGCGGCCGATGCCCTGTGGCTTGGGTGGAAAGCGCTGGCCGTGCCGGCACGCACGCGTGACCGCCCGATAGAGCGCCGCCCGACCGTCGACGCGCAGACGCGTCGGCGGGTAGCGACTCGCATGATGAATTCCCCCGGCGACGAAGGCCACTGCGTCCGCCTGGTGATTGACCAGGTGCGTGGCATACGTGACGAGATCATCGAGCTGCTCGCGTGCGGTTGCGGCAAGCTCGCGCGCCTCGGGAGCGATCTGTGCTGGGACGTTGATCATGACGTTTGCGCTGTAAGGGCGCGGAGTACGGTCGAAGAATAGCCGGGAGTCCGCCAAACGGTCAAGCCGTAGATCAGGACGAAGTGTGCACCAACTCCCCACCGGTCACGCCGGCCGGTTGCAGCAGCCCGGTCCGGCGCCACGCGACGGCCGGCATGCCGATGTCGGCGACCCAGATTTCGCCCGCCCGACGCGCGCCATCACCCCGGCGGAGTCCACGTTTCATGGCGGTGAGCGTGCATGTCAGCGTTGCGTCGACGGTCGGGTCGAAGGCCTCTCCGGTTGTGGCATCCAGACCGCTCGGCACATCGACACTCAGCACCGGGACGGCTAACTCGTTGATCGCGCGGATCGCGTCTGCCTGAGGCTCTCGTGGCTCACTGCGCAAGCCGGTGCCGAGGATCGCGTCAATGATCAGATCGGCGCGCGCGACCAAGCCGTGAACCGCCGCGGGATCGGTCTCGATGACAACGTCGGCACCACACTTTCGAGCCGACACGACGTGATCGGCGACGATGCCGGTCAGGCGCGCCTCAGAGGCAAGGACGAGCACCCGCACGGCACATCCCCAGGTGGCGAGATGTCTCGCGGCGACGAGTCCATCGCCACCATTGTTGCCATATCCGGCAATAACACTCACGCCGGCCGTGCCGCCAAGGCGTCGCCACGCGCAGCGCGCGACCTGCCATCCGGCGACTTCCATCAGCTGCAATGTCGACACTCCGCACTCCGCCGCGGCTGCGTCGAGGCGAGCGACATCTTCAGACGTGAGGTCACCGAGCGCCGCCTCGGGCACCGGCACCGCGTTCACCCCAGCCGGACCTCCACCGGGTCGCCGAGACGAGGGCCTCCGGCGGTACTCACGGGTGCTCCGCGAGCCGCAACCTCCAGATGGCCTGCACTGCCGAGGAGTGCTGCTGCACCCGCATCGATATGCGCATACGTGCTCACCAGTGCCTCAGCGCTGCCACCCGGCCAGGTCACGCTGCGAACCGACGAGCCGGCGATGTCAGCAGCGCGAATCGTGGTGATCGCGTTACCGAAGTGATCGACGACGGCGACGCGACCGGTGACGATCTTGCCCTCTCGCCTGGCGAAGGCTTCGCCCAGGACGAATGGATCGTCGATGAGGTCGCTGCCAACGTCGAACCGTTCCCGCGAGGAGAGTTGCGCGGCGAAGGGCGCAAACACGTCGCGACCGTGGAAGGTGAGTGACGCGTCGAGCCCGACCTCGAGCCGGATCGCCCAGCGATCGTCCGCGGGCGTCTCCTCCCAGAGATACGAGACCAGCCCGTTGTCCGGCGCCACGCAGCGGATCCTTCCGACCTTGACGGCAATGGCGCGGCGCTCCGTGCCAACGCCGGGATCCACCACCGCACAGAAGACGGCGCCACCACTGAACGCTTGCGCCAAGGCCTTGAGCTGATACGCGCCGGCGAGCACATCACCGGGAGGGATCCCGTGAGTCCCCTCGATGCAGACGGCATTCGGGTCGACCCGCCAGACAGCGCCGATCAGCGCCGCCGCATACGCGTCGTCGCGCCCGAAGTCGGTGACGAAGACGATCGGCTGCCGCATGGCGGACTTCGCTACCGTACCAGTGCCATGGAGAATTCGCCAAGCGCCCCGGAGCAGGCCTCGGTGACGGAGGGCTCGGACGAAACGGAGCCCAAGCGGCATCGACCGGTCTGGGGGCTCCCGGTCGTGGTGATCGCGGTGGTGGTGATCGTCGTGCTGTTCGTCGTCGGCTTCACCGGGCTCTTCGCGAATCCCGTGCAGTCGGTCAACGCAAACGGGACGACGACCCTCACGGGAACGTTCGAGCCGTACATCTGCACGAGCACGAACTGCGACGGCTACATCTCCGCGGGTGCCCGCAGCGTCTTCGTGGTCTTCCCGAAAGGCTGCGCACCACCGGTGCGCGGCTCCACGATCACGGTCGACGGAAAATCCGCCCCCGACCTGGGCAACGCGTCGTACCGGGCCACCGCCTGCGCCTGACCCGCCTACTCCCAGCGGAACCTCCAGGACGCCAGCGCGAAACATCCCACCGCCCAGGCGAGCGGCACGGCGATGTCGATGAGCGGCAGCCCCGTGCCCGCGTTGAGGATCTGGTGGAGCGCGTCGGACACGTAGTACACCGGGAGGACGTGGACGATGTCCTGGATCCACTGCGGCAGCGCGTCGACGGGAAAGAAGATGCCGCTCAGGAAGAGCATCGGGAAACCGATCAGCGTTGAGATGCCACGCGCGGCGTCGCTCGTGCTGACGAACGAGGTGAGCAGGAAACCGATGCTGACAAAGCTCGCGATGCCGAAGACCAGTGCGACAGCCGCGAGCAGCCAGCTGCCGTGTCCGTGCGCGCCGAAGACGACCACGCCGACGAGCGCAAGCGCCACCACCTCGAGTGCGACCGTGATCGCCCCTCCGGTCATGGCGGCGCCGAGCACCTGCAGCGGATGGAGCGGTGTCGCCCGGTAGCGGCGGAGCACCTTGCGTTCGCGCTGGTCGACGATCGTGATCGAGACATACGTCAGGCCGGCGAGAACGGCGACGTACGCCATCATCGACGGCAGGTAGTAGTCGATCGTGGTGACGTTCTCCGTTCCCACCTCGGTCGTGGTGAGGGCGATCCCTGGGGTGCCGCCGATGTGCGCCACGACCGCGAAGTCCTGCGTGATGGCGTTGATCACCTGAGCCGCAATCTGCGAGTCGGATGGGTCGTTGCTGTCGAGCAGCAGGTTCACGCCCGCATCAGGGCACGTCTGGCCCGCGGCGCACGGCGTGCCGAAGTCCGGCCCGATCACCACCACGGCGACGTCGTCATCGTGCTGGAGGCGAGACGTCTCGTGCGATGCAGTCCCCCGTTCCACCACAAGGTTCTTGTCGTGTTCCAGTGTCGAGATGTACGCCTTGCTCAACGTGTTGCCGGCATTGTCGACAACACCGATGTTCACCGACGCGTTGCCACCCCCGAGCACGTTGCCGAGCAGCACCATCAGAAAGATCGGGATGAGCAACGTGAAGATGAGCGCCGCGCGGTTACGGAAACTGCTCCGGACGGTCGTCTTGACGAGCGCGAGCCAGGCCCTCATGAGCGCAGCTCGCGCCCGGTCAGTGCGATGAAGACGTCCTCGAGCGTGCCGCGCTCCACGCGCAGGTTGCTCAGCGTGGTTGCGTGATCGGCCTCCGGGTGGAGCAGTTGCGCGAGTACCACCTCCGGAGTGCGTGTCACCAGATGAACATCGTCACCGTGGACATCGACAGTGTCCACGCCGGTCATGGCACGCAACGCTGAGGCGTTGGCGTCAGGCGTGGTGAACTCAATCGTCGTCCCGGGTCCGTGCTCCACGACGAGGCGCTCAGGGGTGCCGAGCGCCACGATGTGTCCCTGGTCCATGACCGCAACGCGGTCGCAGAGGCGCTCCGCCTCTTCCATGTAGTGCGTGGTGAGCATCACCGTCTTGCCACGTGCGCGGAAGCGCTCGATGTATCCCCAGAGGGAGATCCGCGCCTGCGGGTCGAGACCGGTGGTGGGCTCGTCAAGAAAGACGACATCGGGGTCGTTGACCATTGCGATCGCGATGCTCAGTCGCTGTTGCTGGCCACCACTCAACTTGCTCGTGATCTGCTTTGCCTGCGCAACCAGGTCGAAGTCCTCGAGCAGTTCGGCTGTGTCACGCGTGTGGTCGTAGAAGGCGCGAAAGAGATCGAGGGACTCGGTGACCGTGATGAAGTTGGGCAGTGCCGTTGCCTGCAGCTGCACGCCAATGCGCTGCTTCACGGCCGCGGCGTCCTTCTTGATATCGGTGCCGAGGACGATTGCCGAGCCGCTGTCTATGTCGCGCAAGCCCTCGAGCATCTCGAGCGTCGTGGACTTGCCGGCGCCATTCGGCCCGAGCAGGCCGAAGATCTCGCCACGCTGCACCGTGAAACTTATCGCGTCGACGGCCAGCAATTGGTCGTATCGCTTGGTGAGTTCCTTTGCCTCGATGACGGTTTGAGGAACCTCGGGCGCGACGCTTCCTATCGACGGCGAACCAGGTGTCGCCGTCGCGAAAGCAGGTCCGGCGGTGGCCGTTGCCTGGGGCGTTGCGCCGGCGGGGGCCATCGTCGGCCACGCATCGCTTTCACGACGCTGGTTGAAGACCATTGCGCCGCGAACCACGAGCAGCACGCCGGCAACGACAAGAATCAGCGCCTGAACGTTGCCCGACTTGGCTTTGTTCTCCTCACTGACCCACGCAAGGATGAACAAAATCACCGCGACCACCCATGCAATGGGCACTCGTGCGAAGGGTCCGGGAAGGCGAAGGTTGAACAGCATGGGTCTCCTGGGGAGCCCATGATGCGGAAAAGCGTCGCCTACACGGCCGCGGACATACCGCTCAGGCGGCGGCGGCGATGCCGGTCAGGCGCCAGCCACGATGCGCCACCAGCCAGCCGCCGTCGGCGACCTCGTGCTGCTCGTCGTCCGCGCTGGTGTCAACAGATGGGTCTCGCTCGAACGTCCAGTCCTGCGTGACCGCGGTACTGCCGTTTATTCCAAAGCGCACCACGGCGCGCTCGACAGCGCCCACCACGGAGACGGCCGTGACCTCGGCGGACGCGATGTCGGCGTCGAGCTCCGGTGCACCTGCGCTGTGCGAGTCCTGGAGGACGCGGAACGTATCGCGGGCGATGAGAAGGAAGGAGTCGGGGGTGAAGCCGGGGTCGACCGCGGTGACGGCTGCGAGGTCGAGGCCCGGCGTCGCCTCCTCACCACGTTCGTGAAACTCCTGGTCGAGGTCGGTGACCATCTTGTCGTCGAGCGCATCGACTTCCTGCTGGTCGGCTGCGCGCTCCGCCAGCCGGGTGCCAATCCCGGTGACGTGCAGCATCCCGGAGCCAAGCGACTCCGCGGCGTCTGAGAACCTGTCGCTCAGCTCGGACATGTGATCGGTCATCGGGGTACCTCGTGGGTGGGGATCGGGGATCGAATCTACCCACCGAGGCCGCAACCCTCTCGTGTCGTCGCCGGGTTGTATCCGATCGTTGATCAAGTCATCGCGATTGCCGGGACAAAAAGAAAGAGCGGCCCGGAAACGCCGGACCGCCCTTTCGGGAATCGGACTGGTTGCCGATCAGTACTCCGGCATCGGCGGACCGGCCGGTGCTCCCTTCTTCTCGGGGATATCGGTGATCAGCGCCTCGGTGGTGAGCAGCAGCGCGGCGATCGACGCCGCGTTCTGAACCGCCGAGCGGGTGACCTTGGTCGGGTCGATGATCCCGGCCTTGACCATGTCGACGTACTCGCCCTTGGCGGCGTCAAAGCCCTGGCCCTTGGGGAGGGACTTGACCTTGTCAACCACGACGGAGCCTTCCATACCGGCGTTCTGCGCGATCTGGCGGAGGGGCTCCTCGAGCGCGCGGCGGAGGATGTTCACGCCGGTGAGCACGTCGCCCTCGGCCTTCACCTTGTCGAGCGCGGGGATCGCGTTCACGAGCACGACTCCACCACCAGGCACGATGCCCTCTTCGACTGCGGCGCGCGTGGCGGACACGGCGTCCTCCATGCGGTGCTTCTTCTCCTTGAGCTCGGTCTCGGTCGGAGCGCCGACCTTGATCACGGCAACACCGCCACTGAGCTTCGCGAGACGCTCCTGGAGCTTCTCCTTGTCCCAGTCGCTGGTGGACTTGTCGATCTCGGCCTTGATCTGCTCGATGCGGCCCTTGATCGCGTCCTTGCTGCCGTTGCCCTCGACGACAGTGGTGTCGTCCTTGGTGATGCTCACGCTGCGGGCGCGGCCCAGCGAGCTGAGTTGCGCGGAGTCGAGCTTGAGGCCGACCTCCTCGCTGATCACCTGGCCGCCGGTCAGGATCGCGATGTCCTGGAGCATCGCCTTGCGACGATCACCGAACCCTGGTGCCTTCACCGCGACGGCGTTGAAGGTGCCGCGGAGCTTGTTGACAATGAGGGTCGCGAGCGCCTCGCCCTCGACATCCTCGGCGATCACGACAAGCGGCTTGCCGCTCTGGACGACCTTCTCGAGGATCGGGAGGAGATCCGCGATCGCGGAGATCTTCTTGTCGGTGATGAGGATGTACGGATCCTCGAGCACGGCCTCCATGCGCTGGGCATTGGTGACCATGTACGCGGAGATGTAGCCCTTGTCGAACTGCATGCCCTCAACGAGCTCCAGTTCGGTCTCGAGGCCCTTCAACTCCTCGACGGTGATGACGCCGTCCTTGCCGACCTTCTCCATCGCATCGGCAACGGTCTCGCCGATGGTGGGGTCGGCTGCGGAGATCGACGCGACCTGGGCGATCTTCTCGCGCTCGGAGATCGGGATCGACTGCTCCTTGATCGCCTTGACGATCGCCTCAACACCGAGCTCGATGCCCTTCTTGAGCTGGATCGGGTTGGCGCCGGCGGCCACGTTCTGGAGGCCGGCTGCGATCAGGGCCTGGGCGAGAACGGTGGCGGTGGTGGTCCCGTCACCAGCGATGTCATTGGTCTTGCTCGCCACTTCCTTGACCAGCTGGGCGCCCATGTTCTCGAAGGGCTCCTCGAGCTCGATCTCCTTGGCGATCGTGACTCCGTCGTTGGTGATGGTCGGCGAGCCGAACTTCTTGTCCAGCACGACGTTCCGTCCCTTAGGACCGATCGTGATCTTGACGGCGTCGGCAACCCGATCGACCCCTCGTTTGAGATGGGCGCGGGCCTCGACGTCGAATAGCAGTTGTTTGGCCATGGTTCCTCCTGGTTTGTTCCTCTAGCCTGGGTTCCAGGGGTTAGTTTAGCACTCGGGAGGTCTGACTGCTAGCGGGTGGCGGGGGCGAGTGCTAAGGGTGGGAGGCTAAGCCAGGGCCGCGGCTTACGGACCTCCACGAGCGGTGGGATAGTTCCGATCCATTCGCGATGACCCTCGACATCGACGACGCCGTTCGAACCGCAGCATTCGCCTTTCTCGCAGAGCAGGCACGGATGCGCGGCGAGGGATGGCCGCCGGTGTTGCCTCGATCATTGCTGACAGGCGGGTTCACCTTCGCGGGACGGCGGGTCCCGCTGGTCGGTCCTCAGGGAATCTTCAAGCCAGCCGTCTTGCCGAGGATCCCGATCAGCATCGCGACCGCACCGCCCGACCCACGCAAAGCCGCTCCTTACGAGGACGACTTCGGATACGGGCGTCTTATCTATCGGTACCGAGGGACGGATCCGAGCCACCACGAGAACGTCGGCCTGCGCCTCGCAATGGAGCAGGGCAAGCCGCTGATCTACCTGCATGGGATCGTCCCGGGGCGCTATCTGGTCATCTGGCCGACGTTCGTCATTGGCGACAACCGACGTGACCTCTCTTTTGAGGTTGCGTTCGAACCTGGCGACCGCGTGAGCTTGCCGGAGCTGGCGGTCGAGGAAGACGCCCGAAGGTCCTATGCCTTCCATGTCGTCAAGCAACGGCTGCATCAGGCTGGGTTCCGCGAGCGTGTGCTCTCGGCCTACCGACGGACATGCTCGCTGTGCCAGCTCCGGCACGAAGAGCTGCTCGATGCTGCCCACATCATTCCGGACGGGCAGCCACGCGGTGATCCCGTCGTTCCCAACGGTATCGCGCTGTGCAAGTTGCATCACGCTGCCTTCGACAACAACATCATCGGGATTCGTCCTGATCTCGTCATCGAGATTCGCCAGGACGTTCTCGACGAGACCGACGGACCGATGCTCCGTCACGGTTTGCAGGGCCTACACGGCTCGAACGTCACAGTGCCGCGTGAAGCCCGGCTCCAACCGGCGCTCGATCAACTCGAGCAACGATATGAGGAGTTCCGGCGCGCGGGTTAGCCCGCGACGAGACCAGCGCGGCGCGACACATGTGACCTGTTAGTGCCGTATATGGCCGAAACGCGTGCGCGTCTTGAGATCAGATGTCCGTGTTGAGCCACGCAGCGGTGGCGAACAGATGTTTGGTAGAATGTGGGCATGGAAGCACACGCATTCACGGACACGCGAACGCGGTTGCGTGAGGCTGCCGACGCACTCGTCGCCGAGTCGATCGAGGGTGTTGCGACGTCCGAGTTGGGTGCCGACATCATCGAGATCCGGCTCGCGGTCGATCGAACTCGAGGCGGAGTGCCTGCGTCGCCTCCACCGCTTTCATGCGGATCGCGGTGCCCTGTCCGATGGCGGCGGCACCACGGTGTCCTGGCTGCGACGCTCCTGTGGGATGACCGCGAAAGCGGCGGCGTCTCGGGTGCACTTGGCTCGGACACTCGGGGAGCTGCCGGCCACGCTCGACAGCGCGCGTGCGGGTCGCGCCTCCTTTACCAATGTCGCCATGATCGGACACCTCGCCGGCGCCGTCGGCGTGGAGCAGGTGCAGGAGTTCGAACACATCCTGCTGCCCGCGGCGGAGGCGCTCGATCCGGGCCGGATGCGCAGGGCGACCGAGTCCACGCGCCTGACCATCGATCCGGACGGCGTGCTCGCCGATGCCAATCACGAGCACGCGCAGCGCTGGTTGGACTGCGACCAGACCTACGGGGGCGTGTTCATCCTCAATGGGCGGTTCGATGCCGAAGGCGGCGCCTTGCTCAAGACCGCGATCGACGCGCTGAGTCATGGATTGTCAAGCGGGGACCACCGGTTGCCATCGCAGCGCCGCGCCGATGCGCTCGTCGAGATGGCGGCGACGCAGTTGCGCTGTGGGGAGCACCGCGATGTGCACGGGCAGCGACCGCATCTCACGCTTACGGTGAGTGCGGACGCCCTGCGCGCGGACACGCGAGGTGCAGACGCGGGAGCTGACCTCACCATCCGGGGTCCGATGTGGCGTACCGGTTCGGAGCCTGACGACACACTCCGGGTCGTTGCCGTTGCGCAGGCGGCGGAGTTGGGTGGGGTCGGGCCGATCCATCCTGAGCTCGCACGCCGGATCGCCTGCGATGCGGTGCGGACGGTGGTGACCGTGGCACCCACTCCGAATGATTCCTCGTGGATGCTGGGCACGCCTCCGGTGCCGCTCTCGGTGGGGCGGGCCACGCGCACCATCCCGTCCTCCATCCGCAGGGCCCTGGTCATGCGCGACCAGGGATGCCGGTTCCCGGGATGCGATCGACCGCCGGCGTGGACCGACGGTCATCACATCATCCACTGGGCGGATGGCGGGCCGACCGAGCTTGCGAACCTGGTCTCGCTGTGCCGTTCGCATCACCGCCAGGTGCACGAGGAGCGTTGGCGCATCCACATCGCCGACGGCAGCGCCGTGGTGGAACCGCCACCCTGACGCCGGACGCCGATGGCCTGGCCCATCAGTCTCTTGACGCCCGGACGATTCAGCGTCCGAGCACGACCCAGAGTCCTTCCCGGCATTACGCGACGTTTTGATTGCCGGCGGCGACGTCGGCCACGTTGCCCTCGACGGACATCACACGATCCAGCACTCCCTGACGCAGCGCATCCAGTGCGTTGCGCACGTCTGCTGTCGCAGTGGAGATCGACGTGAGCTTCGACTTCATGCCTGCGATCGAGTTCAACTGCGCGCGGATCCCGTCGAGGTCGCGTCGCACTGCGACGGCGTCGACGACATCTGCATGGTCGTCCGACGCTGCAATTGCGAGCACGCGAGCTATGCGCACCGCGGCGGTAAACGCCGTATCGCCGGGATCGTCCGGATCGAACTCGCAGATGATGTGCTCGCCGTGGCGCGCAAACGGCGCGCATCCCGACGGCGCGTAGCCGGCGCGGTAGACAGCGACGGCGATGATCGCGTCGCGGTTGTGCCGGGTCTCATCGAGATCTCGGCAGAGCTTGGTGAGTCCCACGCGCCCGCTCTTCGCCTCGACGGCAACGCGCACTGGATTCCCGTGTGTCGAGTTGGGGTCGAGCGTGATGAGGAAGTCGCCCTTGCGACTGCGCAGGCTGTTGCCAACGGCCGTGCCGGTCTGCTCGACGAGGTCGCCGGTCCCGCGGAGCAACGCGTCGAGATGAGCCTCGACGGCATCCTCGAAGTCGAGTCCTTTGGCGGTGCCCTTCTCACGCTCGTCGGCGCGCGCGTCGCGCGCGGCCTCGAGTCGGATCAGCCGATCGCTGACATCAGTCAGCATCTCACGCATCTCCGTGCGGAACCCGTGGAGCGGGCTGCCCGCGAGCCGCGGATCGAGCATCCGGCTGAGGATGGCGCCGTCGCCGTCGAAGTACCCACCAAGAAGCGTGCGCATGCGTCCGATGGCGCTGTCGCGGCGTTCCTCGTCGAAGAGATCGTCGACCAGGCGGCGCAATGTGCCGTCTACGCCGAGGAACTTCTCCAGCGTCCGCGGCAACGTGCCGTCCTTGGCGGCAAACGTGTCGCGAAGAGTAAGTTCGAGCGCAGCGGCGGCACGATCGTGGGACTCGTCCGTCCGATGCATAAGCCGTTCGAACTCGCGGGCGACGAAGTCGACGTTGAGCGTCACTCCCGCATTGCGCAGCGCGATGAGGCCGACCTTCAGACCGCGCTCCACGACGGCGGGTCGATCCACCTCGGGATGCTCGCCCACGTACTCCGCCAATTCGGCGTCGTACAGCAAGAGACCCGTGACGGCGATGTGGTCGCCCTCGACGCGAACATCGCAACCGAGGGTGATGGGCTCTACCTTCCTGATCATCGCTTCTCCTCACTTCGTACCCCGCCACGGATCTCCAGGGGTGAGCATGTCGAAGCCAGACGACACATGCCTGTCGCGACTCACGTCGGACGTAGCAATCAACTCACAGCGCGAGGAAACCCCTGATTGGCAAGCTGTCGTGGCGCTACTCGTCCCTACTGAACGCCGAGCGCGATACCCCTGGAGGCTCGCCATGCACGCCGCCGTCGTGACTTCGTTTGACGCACCGCCGCGATACCTCGAGTTCCCGATCCCGGTTCCCCAGGGTGAAAACGAGATCCTGGTCGACGTGCTGGCGGCCGGGCTCCATCCCCGGGTTCGATCGCAGGCCAGCGGGTCTCACTACACGAGCACCGACGAGTTGCCGCTCGTGCCGGGTATCGACGGCGTCGGCCGTGGGCCAGACGGCGTGCTGCGCTACTTCATCCTCCCCGACACGACGATGGGCGCGATGGCGGAGCAGACCGTCGTCGACGTACGCCGCAGCGTGGTGCTGCCGGAGAGGTCCGACCCCATCGCCGTCGCTGCGGCGATGAATCCAGCGATGTCGTCATGGGTGGCGCTACGGCAGCGGATCACGTTCGAAGCGGGGCAGAGCGTGCTCGTCCTCGCCGCCACGGGCAACGCCGGCAAGATGGCGGTGCAGGTTGCGAAGTTGTTTGGCGCAGGGCGGATCGTGGCTGCCGCGCGCGCCGCGGATCGACTGGCGGAGTTGCCGGCGCTTGGGGCCACTGACACCGTCCTCCTCGAGGGCGAGGCTGACGACATCGCAACGCGCCTCGGTCAAGCTGCCGGGGACGTCGACGTCGTGATCGACTATCTCTGGGGCGAACCCGCAGCGGCAGCGATGATCGCCGTCGTCATGGCCCGTACCGACGAAGGCAAACCGTTGACCTGGATCCAGGTTGGATCGGTGGCGGGGCCGGTCTCACCGATCCCATCGGCAGCGCTTCGCTCGACGCGCCTCCAGATCGTCGGCAGCGGTCAGGGTTCGGTCAGCCCGCGTGAAATCCGGGCCGAGCTGCCCGAGCTCGCGGCGGAGATCACCAAAGGCACGTTCACGATCGATGCAAAGGCCGTGCCGCTCGCCAATGTGGAGCGGGCGTGGGCCGACAAGACGAGACATCGGGTCGTGCTCGTGCCGTAGCCGGAGCAAGCGTCACGCGCGGATCTTCCCCCGCAACTTCTCCACGGCCTCCGCGAGATCCCAAACCGCCTCGAGCGCCATGTTCAGCTCGCTTGCAGTGGGTGGGAGCTCGTACACACGGTGGTGGCACGCGTTGGACAGGGAGTTCCAGGTCAACGTTGCGCGACCGCCGAGCTCGCGGTCGTTGAGCATGTCGCCAACGCAGAGCAGTTGACAGCGCATCGGCGTCCACTCCAGCCCCGGTGCCGTCACCTCCCAGAGACGCACCATCGCAAGTTCCAGTCCCTGACGAGCGAGCAATGCGGCCGCGCGGGGCCAGAGTCCGGCGGTGTTTGCATCGTCATCGCGGATGAGGTCGCGCGCCGCAGAAACGAGCCGGTGCGCGTCGACCTGCTCAGTCATGCTCACGTCACTGGGCCCTCAGTATCGCTTGCGTGAGTTTCTCGACGCTGCGGATGAAGGTCACGGGATCACCGACCAGCTTCCCGCTATGTGTTCCTCGGTTGCACTCGCGAACAGCCTCTACTGCAGCGGGATGCTGCTTCGCGAGGAACCCCGCGACGTCGCCGGCACGTTCGGGATCGTTCAGTAACGCCAGCGCAAGCCACATGTTCAATGTCGTCGGCGCCTCGAGGGTTTTCTGCACGTCCGAATACGACTTGCCCTGGCGTAGCAGGCGCCGCGTGGTCGCCAGGGACGCCGCAGCCTCGAGTGCGAGCCGGCAGAATCCCGGTATGACACGCAGCGCCTCGGTGGGAACGTCACGACTCATGGCGACAGCGAACGCATCGTCGATGTAGCGCTTCACCGGATCCTGGATGCGGCGCAACTCCACAACGGATTGCTCGCGCCGCACCACCTCGATGACCGTCGCCGCGATGTCAAGCGCGCCCATCGCATCGGCAAGCCGCGTGTCGTGAGTGAGCACGATGACCTGCCGTTCTTTCGCCGCTCGCGCGAGCACGGTGGCGAGTCCCACAACTTTCGCTGGATCCATCGCCTGTACGGGATCGTCGATGACGACAAATCGAAACGGCGACTCCGGCATCGACGCACGCGGCAGAAAGAGTGACAGCGCAAGGCAGTTGAGCTCGCCCTGGCTCATCACCCCGAGTGCGGAGCCATCTTCACCGTCAACCTTGACGTCGAGCGCGAGACGGCGCTGGTTCTGTGCGCCGAGCAGGCGGAGGTCGCCGAGCGACACGTTGCTGTCCTGGCGGAGCTCGGTCCAGTTCTCCTGGACCGCGCCGGCGATGGGACGGAAACGCTCGTCGCGGAGCTCGTCGTGCGCTTCCCTGAGCCAGCGCTCCGCGTCCTTGATGCGCACCGCTTCACCTTCGGCTGCTTGCGCCCGGCGACCGAGCGGCAACCAAGCCACGATCGCATCAGCGGCGGGACGCCACGCACGCTCGAGCCGTTCCAGTTCGGCGGCAGCCGCCCTGCGAAGATCAGAGACGGCGGCGATCAACGGCGGCCCGTGGACTTCAAGATGGCTGGCCAGCGCGATGGCGTCGTCATTGGCAGCAACATCCGCCCACCGCTCCCAGAGTTCAATGGTCGGGCCGATATCGACACCGGCGCCCGCGCTGTCGCGTAGCGCAACGAGCGGCGCGGTGATCAGCTGACGGGCCTGGCGGGTTGCGTTGTCCACCATCCCGCGCGCGCTGCGCACAGCGTCGGCTTCGGCTCGAAGTGCAACCACCTTGTCGCGCGCGTCGACGCGCCACTGATACGTCAGCACGCCCTTCGTACCGCACACCGGGCAGGCCTCGTCGTCCGCATGTGCGTGCATGTCAAGCGCTTGCTGCAGCAGCTGCGCGATCTCGTGCGCTTTCCCTGCATCGGTGCCGCGAAGGCGTTCCGCGGCGGCGTGCGCATCGCGGAGCTCGGTGATCGCCGCGTTGAGCTTCTCGCGATCCAGCACCGGCAGACCCGCGAGATCGCGCAACTTGCGAAGGACACTGCGCTCATCACTTTCCGCATCGCCTCCAACCGTCCCCGCAACGGCATCGAGATCCCACGTCTTGGCGGCGAGCGCCGTGCGCACCAACCCGGCGCGTTCGTCCGCAGTCCGGTCGAGGATCGCGCGCAGCGACGGCAGCGCCTCGCGCGCGTCTTTGGCCTCTCGCTCGCGAGTGAGCCGTGCCTTTTGCAGAACCTGTTGGGCAATCGCGAGGTCACCAAGACCGAGGATGCCCGCGAGCGCGTCGTACAGCTTTGACTGCTCGCGATCGAGGGCGTGCTCAAGCTCGTTGTGCGAGAGGAGCGGCGGATAGCCAACGAGCTGGCGCTCCCAGCCCAGTGCGGCGATCGACGAAGGCTTGCCGTCAACCGTCAGCGTCGAGCTCTCGAGGACGTCTCCGTCCTTCCAGACGCGGGCGACATCGATGGGCTGCTTGCGCCCATCCACAACGAATCTCGCAGCCACGCGGGTATGCCGGTGATGGAGGTTCTGCCATCCGTCGCGCCACACCTTGAGGCGCTGATCCCAGCGCTGATTGGTGCCGAGCAGTGTCATCTCGAGCGCTTCGGAAAAGGACGACTTCCCTGAGCCGTTGCGGCCCACCACCAGCGTGAGGCCTGGGCCGGGATCGATCGCCAGGTTGGTGGGCGGGCCGATGCCGCGGAAGCCCTCGACCTCGATTGCCGTCAGAAAGATCGCCGCGGATGGCGCGACGCCCCCGGCCTGCGCCTCGGATTTCACCGCTGCACCGGGCTCGCCACGCAGCACGGCGTCGACGAGTTCGGCGTCGTGGAACGCCGCGAGGATCAGGTCCGCGGCTCCCGCGGCGGGAGGATGCGATTCGATTCTGTCGACAACGAGGCCAAGCAGAGCCGCGTCAGGCATCGGGGACCGATGGTGCGCCGGTGACGCGCTTCAGCACGATCTCGTCGGGCGTCCGCCCATGGTCGACGAAATACGTGGCACGCCTGCCGTCCTTCTCGAGATGGACAAGCGAGCCGACCCTGAACGTGTCGGCCGGCATCGTCAGTGGCGGCGTCCTGACCGGGCGTTTCCCGAGCGACCCGGGCGCCGGCGTGCTCGAACCGCCCGGCGCCTGCGGCTCGGGCACCGGGCGCGGGACCACTGTCACCGCAGCCACGGGAGCTGAAAGCGCTGCGGTCACTGCCGCCTGTGCTCGATGCGCGTGCCGGCGGTGCACCGTCACGCCGACCGCAATCGCCGTGAGAACGAGCACCGGCACACTGATGTACCAGTACGCGATGCCGAGAACCAGCACGACGGCCAGGACAACGGAGCCGACACATCCGATGCCGCCCGTGGTGTGCGCAGCCTGCTGGACGGCCCGGTGCGGGCGGCGGGCGTAGGTCGAAACGCCGGCCCAGAACCCTCCCGGAAGACGGTGGCCAAGATAAAAGCGCACGCGCCATTCTGGCGCGCCCACGCAGGGCGGTTCGCTCGGAACCGGGCGCAACTCACAATGAGACCGTGCCGAAACAGACCGAGGTCGCCACTCCACTCACCAGGCATTTCGCTGCGGCGTTCGCGCTCGCGTGGGCCGTCCACGGCAATCAATGGCGCAAGAAGACCGGCATCCCCTATATGGCCCATGTGATGTCGGTCTCGGCGCTCGCCCTGGAGAACGGCGCCGACGAGGATGTGGCTATCGCCGCACTGCTCCACGACACCGTGGAGGATTCAGAGGACGGCCAAGCCACCCACCGCGTCATCCAGGAGCAGTTCGGGGAAAGGGTCGCCGCGATCGTCATGGCCTGCAGCGACGCAGTGGCAGTGCCTGGACAGCCCAAGCCCGACTGGCGTGAGCGTAAGGAGGCGTACATCCGTCACCTCAAGGATGCGGACGTCGACGTGCTGCTCGTCTCCGCGTGCGACAAGGTGCATAACGCCCGGTCGATCCTCACCGACCTCGGCACTGACGGCGACGTGGTGTGGCAGCGGTTTACCGTCTCCGACCCGCACGCACAGCTCTGGTACTACACGACGGTCGCGGAGATCCTCCAGCGCCGGCTCCCGGGCGCACTCACCGACGAACTCGGTCGCATTGTCGAGGGTATCGCCGAATACGTCCCCGTCAGTCGCTGATCAGATCAGGACGAACTCCAGACCCAGCTCTTCATGACCGACGCGACCACGGCCTCACCTGCCGCCAGCATCGAAGGCTCGGTGTCCATCTCGACGAGGTACACGTTTAAGCCGTGTTTGTCGAGCTGGTCCTCCTGGACGTTCGGCGTCCCGCCTGTCGTGTAGGTCAGGGTTATCGCCGCCGCTGAGTCGCCATCAAAACGCACGCTGTGGATTGCCGTCGCCACTTTCACACCGACGGCGTCTGGCGGCGTTCCGACGACCCCGGTCATCAACTGAGCCGGGGTGACCGTCGCCAGATTCCTGGCTCCCGCCGCGGCAAGAACGGACAGCGGCTCAACGAGCACGGTGACACCGATCGCGCCCGCAACGGGAACGCCTGAAGCATTCAGCGAACCGTGCGAGCTCAACTCGTACGCGCTGACGCCTCCGCTGCTATCGGTGGTTCCGGACCACGTGATGGGGTACTGCATCGAGAATCCGGGACCGGACAGCCCGCGAGTCGACGGGGCAGGAACTGCAGACGCCGAGCCGCACGCCACCATCGCCGTGGCCGCGAGCGCAGTCACGACAGAAGTTCGAAGCACGCTCGTGAGTGTATGGACGCCGTGCAACGGCCCCATCACCGCCGCGACGCAACCTGGTGCGGGTCAGATCGAGTCGAGGATCCGCTTGCGCTGCGCCGCGTACTCGTCGTCGTTGAGCACACCTTGCTGCTTGAGCGCGTCGAGTTCCTGGAGACGCGAAGACGCGTCGCTCTGCGGAGGCGCCATGCCCGGCAGGCCAGTTTGCGCATCGCGAGCGAGGATCGCCTCGGCCGACTCCGGCGCGGCACCGGGAAGGGCAAACCCGGGTCCACCAGACGCCGTAGTGGAGCCACCGATCTGCACCATGGATCCAGGTGGCGCGTTGGCCGGAATCTGATAGCCGTGGCTGCGTAAAAGGTCGAGCGTCGCGTCTCGGGCCGCAGCCGGATTGGCGCTGTTCTCCTGTCTCACCTTGAGTAATTGGGCAATCAGGTCGGGGTTCCCCGCCGGTGCGCCTGTCGGGACAGCACCGGGGGCGATGGAGCCGCTCGACAATGCGCCCAACGTGAGTCCGGGAACGCCGCCGCCGGTGCCGTACGCGCGGCTCATGTTCGCGAATGAGTTCGCTCCGCCGGCGTACTGCTGCCGCCATTGCAGCGCGCGCGCGTGGCCGCGCGCGAAGCCCATGAGGATGAATCCACCGATTGCAACCCAGATGCCCGCAAAGAGCCCGAGGAACCCGAGATCGTCGGCCGGCGGGCATGGAGGACCTGAGCAGAAACCGTTCTGATCACAGCCGCAACTCCCGTTGGAGATGAGGACGGTCAGTCCGTAGATGAAGGCGATGATCCCGCCGACGCCGAGCAGCAGGCCCACCCAGGTGAGCACCCCCTTGGGCACGCAGGCTTCCCTCCGAAGAGCCGGTTGCAAGTGCGGCCATCGCCGCGGCGCATATGATGCGCGCCGATGAGCGCGGAACGTGTACTCGAAGGCCGCGTTGCGTTGGTGACCGGTTCGAGCCGCGGCATCGGTCGCGCGATGTCGCTGCGTCTCGCGCGTGAGGGCGCTGCGGTCGTCATCACCGGCAAGTCCGAAAGCGGCACCGACAAGCTGCCCGGCAGCATCCACACCGTCGCTGCCGAGGTCGAAGCTGCAGGAGGATCCGCGCTCGCCGTGCGCGTGGATGTGCGCCACGAGGACGAGGTCAAAGCGATGGTGGACGCCACCATCGAACGCTTCGGCAGGCTCGACATTCTCATCAACAACGCCGGCGCGCTCTGGTGGCAGCCGATTCTGCAGACACCGCCGAAGCGCTACGACCTCATGTGGGAGATCAACGTTCGCGCGGCGTATCTGTGCGCCTACTACGCGTTGCCACACATGGTCGCGAACCATTGGGGACACGTCATCAACTGCTCACCGCCCATCAGCGCGCAGCCGAGTCCCGGTCATGTGCTGTACATGACCACCAAGATGGGCATGACCCGGCTCGCAATCGGCATCGCCGCGGAGCACGCCTCGGACGGCATCGCCAGCAATTCGCTGTGGCCGGTGACGATCATCGAGAGCCTCGCGAGCATCAACTGGGGACTCGGCGACAGGAGCCAGTGGCGGTCGCCGGAGATCCTCTGCGACGCGATGATGGAGATCGTCGGCACCGAACCCCCGTCACTCACCGGCCAGCAGATCCTCGACGAGCCGTTCCTTCGGGAGCGCGGCTGGACGGACGAGCGCATCGACGCCTACTGGCTGGAGGGCAAGCCTCCCGAGCATCCGGTGTACATCGACGGGCGGTCCGGATCCTCGATGTAGATTCGGGCCGGGCGGGGATCCACCCGTATGATCGATTCATGAGTCCCGCCAGCCGAGGAGACAAGGTCCGCCGCACGCTCGCCGTGGGCGCGGTGGGTGCCGGCGCCATCCTGTCGGCACGAGTCCTGCTCCGGCCGCAGGTGCAGGCACCCCGTCGCCTGGTCGACTGGGAGGAAGTGCGCGGCATCGCGGTTGCTCGAACGGGAGGCGCCACCGGCCGCTCGCTGTTCAACGCCGAGGCTCTCGAGGCGGCATACACCGAGATGGCGGCGCGGGTTGCGCCGATGATGACCGAGATCACGCAGGTGCCTTTGACCGGGTATCCGCGCTTCGTCGCCCTGGATCGGGTCGGCTTCATCGACGCCAACCTCGGCATGGTGCAGCGGCTCCTTGCGCCTGTCGAGCGGATCCGCGCAACGGTCCCGGAGTTGCGCGCGACGGCCATGAGCCGCCGGGTGCTCGACCGGTACGTCGGCGAGTTGTTCGGCCTGATGTCGAGGCGGGTGCTCGGGCAGTACGACCCTGTGCTGACCCTCGAGGAGATCGCGGGCACGGAGCACCAGGAGAGCGCGCTGTATCTCGTCGAACCCAATATCGCGACGATCGAACGTGATCTCTCGCTCGGCGACACCGACCTCCGGCCCTGGCTGATCCTCCACGAGCTGACCCACGCCTGGCAGTTCGAGGTGCACCCATGGCTCGGACCGCACCTCGAGAGCATGATGCGCGGCCTCATGCTCGACGCCCTCTCCGCAGACGGCGAGACGCTTCTGCCCTCGCGGCAGATGGTTCGCAAGCTCCCGGACACGATGCGCAGCCAGGTACACACGATCCGCCAGGTCCAGTCGGTGATGAGCGTGCTCGAGGGATACAGCAACTTCCTGATGCACCGCGCCGGACGCTCCGCGATCCGCGGATCGGAGCGGCTGGAGGCTGCCATGCAACAGCGCAGGCGTCAGCGCGGCCCCATCGAGCGCCTCATCCTGACGATCACCGGGCTCGAGATGAAGATGCGCCAGTACGAGATCGGCGAGCAGTTCGCTGTGGGGGTGTTCGATCGAGCCGGACTGACCGTCTTGAACCGCGTCTGGGAATCCGCCGAGATGATGCCCTCGCTCGACGAGCTCCACCACCCCGAACGCTGGCTCCGGCGGGCCGCCTGACCATGCCGGCAGCAGCGCCGACGACGGTCAAGGACCGTCTCGCGGCCCAGGGTCACCGGCTGACCCTGCAGCGGATGATCGTGGCGAGTGCCCTTGCCCGCATGCGGCACACCGTCAGCGCCCAGGAGCTCTACGAGTCGCTCCGGGTCGAGCACCCCCTTCTCGGCCGCGCGACGGTGTTCCGGACACTCGATTTCCTTGTGGAGAACGGTCTCGCCCAGCGGTTCGAAGCCGAAGGCCACGTCCACGTCTATACGTCCTGCGCGGACAACCATCACCACCACCTCGTCTGCCGGATCTGCGGATCGACGACCGAGATCGATGACACGGCGGTGAATCAGCTGATCGACGCGGTGCGGGGCGGCTATGGCTTCGCGCTCGACCACGCGGCTCTGGACTTTTACGGCACCTGCGCTGCCTGCGCGGCCAGGGTCAGCGGGGCGTAGGGGAGCACCAAGCCCCAGATCAGTAGATCGGAGTGAGCCAGGCCGCGTATTTGGGATCGCGCCCGGTGACGACCTTCAAGTAGGTGTCCTGGACCCGGTTGGTCAACGGCCCGGGTTCGCCGTCGCCAACGCGCCTGCGGTCGATCTCGATGACAGGCGCGACCTGCGCACCGGTTCCGACCAGGAAGACCTCATCGGCGACGTAGAGCTCGGAACGATCGATCGAGCGCTCGCGCACCTCGATGCCAAGCTCCTCGCGCACCAGGTGCATCACCTTCGCCCGTGTGATTCCCTCGAGGATGTTGTCGGAGGGAGGTGGCGTGATGATCTCGCCCTTGCGGACGATGAAGATGTTCTCGGCGCTGCCTTCGCAGACGTGACCATCGGCGGAGAGCATGATCGCCTCGTCGAATCCGTTTTGCAGGGCCTCGCTTTTTGCCAGGGCGGAGTTCACGTACAGGCCGGTGCACTTGGTCCGCACAGGTGCCATCGAATCGTCGATGCGGCGCCACGACGACACCATGCAGCGGATGCCGCCATTGCCGACGTAGAGGCCCATCGGCGCGGTGACGATGGCAAAGCTGTCCGCAACGTCGTGCAGCTTCACACCGATGATCTCGGCCGACTTGAAGGAAAGCGGGCGGACGTATGTGTCTTCGCGGTACTCGTTCCGCCGCAGCAGATCGATGGTGATCGCGACCAGCTCGTCAACACTCCACGGAATCGACATCTGGAGTGCGCGGGTGTTCTGGTGCATGCGTTCGAAGTGCTCGGGGAGGCTCAGCGCGAAGAGCTGCTCACGTTCGGCGTTCCAGTACGCGCGAATGCCTTCGAAAACGCCGGTTCCGTAGTTGAGCCCGTGCGTGAGCAGACCGACCTTGGCGTCCGCATAACGAACAACTTCGCCGTTGAAGAACACCCAGGCCTTCTCTCGGAGTGTCGTAGCCTCGGCGATCGGCGCCGGCGCTGTCTGCGTCATTGGCAACAGCCTACAACCATGACGGTCACGGGGCGTCGCTGTGATCCACGTGTCAATACCCTTTGCTATGCTCGCGACGTCCGGAGAAGCCTACCTGGCACGACGATCGAGGTCGTATGGAGGGATCGCGCCCAGGGATATTGGAGAAGTCATGACTGACGTCATCAAGACCCGCGCGGGTTCCCTTCCTGAGGCTCGCAGCATCCGCTGGAACCCGTCGCCCGCGGAGCTTCGCGAAATGACGTCGCGAATGCCCAACGCGCGGCCCTCCGAATATGACAACTACAACGTGCAGACCAAGGTGGTGTCGAGGAGCAAAGCCAGCACCTACGTGGTCACCGATCATCCCGAGGAACATTCGGACCAGACGATCAGCCGGGCGGACGGCGCGAAGATCGCCGAACGCCAGGATGCGTACATCAGAGACCAGGACATGCTGGTCATCGACGGGTACATCGGCAACGATCCCGAGCGACGCGTCGCGGCTCGCCTGTACATCGAAGCCGCCAACGCGAACATCGCCGGCATGCAGCGCTGGCTGTATTTCGACGCCGAGAATCCCGGGCCCGATTTCAAGCCCGTGCTGACGGTTATCTACACGCCGAACCTGGAGGCTCCCGGCTATCCCAGCGATCGGATCATCGCCGTGGACCTGGACGCGGGGGTGACACGGGTGCTGAACAGCGACTATTTCGGTGAGTTGAAGAAGGGCGGCCTGCGCATGTGGAACAAGCTCACCTACGACGAGGGTGGGCTCTCGCTGCATGCCGGGTGCAAGGTTGTGCCCACCGACCGCGGGGAGCAGGCGCTGCTCATCATCGGCCTGTCAGGCACGGGTAAGACAACCACGACATTTACTCGCCAGAACGACAGCAAACCCGTCCAGGACGACTTCGTCGCCCTGTATCCCGGCGGCAAGATCGTGGCCACAGAGAACGGGTGCTTTGCGAAAACGTTCGCGCTCGACCCGCGCTTCGAGCCGACCATCCATGCCGCCGTGTGCAAGCCCGAGGCGTACCTCGAGAACGTCTCGCAGAACGATGCCGGCGTCGTCGACTTCTTCGACACCTCGTACACGCCCAACGGCCGCGCGGTCTTTCGTATGGACGCGCTCGGATGGCACAAAGACGCGCGCGAAGTCAAATCTGTCGACCACTTCCTGATTCTCAATCGCAACGACAACCTGATCCCCGGCATCGCGCGGCTCAATCGCGAGCAGGCGGCGCTGTACTTCATGCTCGGCGAGACGCGCGGCACATCGGCGGGCGGCGCCGAGGAAGCGGGGAAATTCCTCCGCGTCCCGGGAACGAATCCCTTCTTCCCGTTGCGCCATGAGCAGCAGGGCAACCGCTTTCTCGAGTTGATGGACAGCAGCAACTTCCAGGTCTATCTGCTCAACACCGGGCGCGTCGGCGGCACGGACGACGACGAGCGCGGCAAGAAGGTGACGATCCCGTACTCGAGCGCGATGGTGAAGGCGATCTCGGAAGGCACGATCGAGTGGGAGCGGGATCCCGACTTCGGCTATGAGGTCGCGTCGTCGCTCCCCGGCATCGACGATCCAGAGATCCTCCAGCCTCGCAAGCTGTACGAGCGCCAGGGCCGGACGGACGAGTACCGAGCGCTGGTCGAGAAGCTCAAGAAGGACCGCCGCGAGTACCTCGCCTCCTTCCCCGGCCTGCGGCCCGAGATCGTCAACGCGGTCTCCTGACGCAGCGCAGCGCCACCCGGGCGTCTGACCCGCGTCAGGCGCGGACCGCCTCCCCGGGCAAGTAGCGCCTCCCGGCGCGAGTGGCGCTAGTGGTCGTGGCAGAAGTGGATGCGCGCCGGCTCGAGCTCCTTGAGGCCGGCAAGCGTGGCTCGCCAGATGTCGAGATCGGCTGCCTGTCCGTCCGGCAACCGCTTGGCACCGGCGTGCTCCCAGACAACCCGCGTGTACGCGGCGTCGCCGATGAACAGCTCGGTGCCCGCGTCCGTCGTGGCAATGACCGACTGGTGACCGGAGGTGTGCCCGGGTGAAGTCACGATCCGGAGATCGGAGGCCAGCTGCGTTTCCCCATCAAGCAACTCGAACCGCATCCCGGACGCCTCGATCCAGTCGCTCACCTCGTCGCGATTGGTGAGCATGCGTTCGTGCTCGCTGCGCTGAACCATCAGCGGCGCGTGGGCGAATGCGGGATTCTGCCCGCAGTGGTCGAAGTGGAGATGCGTGTTGATGACCATCGTGACGTCGACGGGTGACAGACCGTGATCGGCGAGCGCGTCGGCGACCGTGCGGTTCACCACCTCGAAATAGCGGAGCACCTCGTCTGGTCCACCGCACCCTGTGTCGACCAGCACGACGCCGAGCTCGTCGTGGAGGATGACGTAGCCATGCACCGGCCACTGCTCCTTCGCGATGAAGAGATGCCCGAGGTCGAGGCGCTTGATCTCCATCATCCCGCGGTGCGGCCCCACAACAGAATCCGTTTGAACGGGTAGAAATACGGGCGCTGGTGACCGAGCGCAGCGTTGAGCCGCTCGCGATATCGGTCAACAAACTCCCGGTACATCGCAGCAGGCATTCGCGCCTCGTAATCCGTCAGCAGTGTGCCCCGTACCCATTCCACCACCGCGTCCGGCGATTCAAGGACGTGGCCGTATACCTGCAGCCGGACGGACTGCGCGACGAAGCCCAGTCCGTAAAGCATCGCCGCGTACTCCTCCGGCGGCAGCACTGAGAAAGTCCTCGAATAGCCGTGCATGGCAGCGGCAAAGGGCTGCTCTTGCGCGATGTCGGCGGCCAGCGTGTGTGAGACGTGGTCGAAGTTGGCAGGCACCTGCACGGCAAGCTCACCGCCTGGCACGAGCATCTCCGTGAGTTGCGCGAAGAGGGTGTGATGATCGCCCACCCATTGCAGAGCCGCGTTGGAGAAGACGACGTCGAACGGCGGCATCTCCCGCAGATTGCCGATATCTCCATATTCGAACCGCAACCCATCGCCCTCGAGCGCTCGCGCCCGCTCGAGCATCGCCTCGGACGAGTTGACGCCAATCGTCTCTTTTGCCGAGACTTCGCGATGCAGGGCTTGCGTGAGGAGTCCTGTCCCGCACCCGAGATCGATGACGCGCGCGGCCGGGCGTCTGGTGATCAGCGCGACAAGATCGTGGAAGGGCTGCTCACGTTCCGAGCGAAAGCGCTCGTATTGCGTCGGGTTCCAGGTGTCTCGCGCGTTCACGTCGCGAAAGCACTGTCAGAGGCGCGAGTCGCAGGCATCGGCGGACAGGATAGCGTTGCCCTGGTGCGCTCCAGATTGTGGACCGGGCTCGCCGCCGGCACAGCGCTCGCTGTGATGAGCGGATGCAGCGCAACACCGCATCCCACGGCGACGCCCATGCCGACACCGGTTCCCACCGTTGAACCCACCCTGTCGGCGCTCGCGCTCCCGGCGCCACCGCCGCTGACCCTCGCAGCCGTTGCACCGCTTGTCTTCAAATCCTGCGCCAGGAGCCCCGGGATGCAGTGCGCGACCATGACGGTCCCGCTTGACTACGCCGACCCGGCGGGCGCGACGATCGCGATCGCCGTCGCCAGACTGCCGGCGTTCACGACGCACCCCGCGGGCTCGATCATCGTCAATCCCGGCGGCCCAGGCGAGTCCGGCATCGACTACATCGAGGATGTGGCGAGCAGGTTCGCCACCCTGCGCGCCACGTACAACATCGTCTCCTTCGATCCGCGCGGGACCGGACGCAGCGAGCCGGCACGGTGCCTCCCACCGGCAGACCTCGACGCGTATTTCGCGCTCGACCCGCTCAACAATTCCGCGGCCAACGAGCAGGCGATCATCGCGCTCTCGCAACGGTTTGCCGACGGTTGCCTGGCCACCAGCGGGCGGCGCCTGCTCTTCCTCGGGACGCAGTACGTGGCGCGCGACATGGAGGAGTTGCGACGCGCGCTCGGCGGGGAGAAGTTGACCTACCTCGGTCTCAGCTACGGCACCTATCTCGGCGAGGTATACGCGTCGCTCTACCCGCAGAACGTGCGCGCGATGGTGCTCGACGGCGTCGAGAATCCTTCCTTGCCGCTGCTCACCGAGAGCGAGGACCAGGCGACCGCGTTCGAGGGTGACCTCAATGACTTCGAATCCCGTTGCGCACGCGGTTGCGGGTTCACGGGATCGCCCGCGGCGACGATCGCTCAGGTGCTGTCGAGAGCAGCGAGCGATCCGCTCAGGGTGAACGGCAGAGCGCTCACCCGCGGCGAGGCGATGACCGGCATCCTCACCTACCTGTACGAGCCTGCCGGAGACAGGGACCTTGACCTTGCCCTCGCCAACGCGCTCATCCAGGCATCGCACGGTAATGCGGCATTGCTCCTCGGCTCCGCGGATGACTACGTCGGCCGCGCAGCCAACGGCACATACGCGCCCGTTTCCGAGGCGAACGTCTCGATCGCATGCGGCGACAGCGCGGTCCCAACGACGCTCTCGACCTACGTGACCGAGGCGCAGCGCATGAATGCCATCGACCCGGTGTTCGGCGCCGATGTCGTGTGGGGGCTGCTTGTCTGCGCGGACTGGCCGTTCCAGCCGCCGCCCCACAACTTCCATACAGTCGATACCGTGCCGCTCCTGCTCGTGGGAGCGACGGGCGACCCGGCGACACCGTATTCGTGGGCGCTCGGGGCACTCCCGTATTTCCCGGGATCAGTGCTCCTCACGCGCGACGGAGACGGTCACGTGTCGTTCGGCAAGAGCACGTGCGCCAACGCTGATGAAGCCGAGTACTTGACACGGTTGGTGCTTCCGCCACCAGGCTCGGTATGCCAGACGAACTGACACCCGAGTCTGGGCTCACGGAACCGGGGGCGGTGCCTGAAGGCGTGCTTGTCACGGCTGCGGAGCGCCGCCCGATGGCGAGCCGCGCGTTTCGCCTCCTCGCCGTCGACGCACGTGCGCTCCGCGACTCGAAGCCCTTTCGTCGGCTCTGGGTGGGCCAGCTCATCTCATTGATCGGACGCCAGATCACCTTGGTCGCGGTGCCTTTTCAGGTGTACTCGTTGACCCGTTCTGCTCTCGATGTCGGACTGCTCGGCATCGTCCAGGCGGTGCCACTCATCTGTGGGTCACTCGGTGGCGGCGCACTCGCGGATCGGTTCGACCGGCGTCGGGTGCTGCTCGTCACGCAAGTCGGACTTGCGTTCTGCTCGGGATTGCTTGCGCTTGGAGCATTCAGCGGGCGTCCGCCACTCCTCGTGATCTACGCGATCGTCGCGCTGGCCGCTCTCGTGGGCGCTGTTGACGCGCCAACCCGAACGGCGATCATCCCGAACCTCGTCGGCGTCGACCGGCTGCCAGGAGCACTGTCGCTCAACATCGCTCTGTTCCAGACAACGCTCATCGCGGGACCCGCGATCGGCGGCCTGGTCATCGCGCACTTCGGCCTTCCGGCTGCGTATTCGGTGGACGTGTGCACGTTCAGCGCGGCCTTGATCGCGGTGGCGCTGCTGCCACCGCAGGGTCACTCCACCACCGAGCGCGAGCGTCCGGTCGCCGCCATCCTGCGCGGCTTGAGCTTCGCTCGACGCCAGCCGGTCATTCTCGGCGGCTTCGCGATGGATCTCGCGGCGATGATCTTCGGTCTTCCGCGTGCCGTCTTTCCGGTGCTTGCGGCCACCACCTTCCACGCGGGCGCGCAGGGACTTGGCCTTCTCTACGCGGCGCCCGGAGTCGGAGCGTTGATCGCCGCGCTCGCGAGCGGCGCTGTGGCCAAGTCCAGGCGTCTCGGCCGCATCATCGTCGTCGCGATCGTGGCCTGGGGACTCGTCATCATCGCCTTCGGTTTCGCGAAGACGCTCTGGGTCGCGCTGCTGCTCCTGGCTGTAGCGGGCGGTGCTGACAGCTTCAGCGCCGTGTGCCGCACCACGATCATGCAGCGGATCGCGCCCGACGAATTACGTGGACGGCTCACGTCGTTGTATTTCATGGTCGTCACGGGTGGCCCGAACCTCGGCGACGTGGAGACCGGTATCGTGGCCAACGCATTCGGAGCGGAAGTGGCGATCATCACCGGCGGCGCGCTGTGCCTTGTCGGGCTCGGCGCGGCAGCGATCGCGTTTCCTTCGGTGTGGCGGTATCGCACCGACGCCTAGGTAGCGGCCGCGGAAGCCAGGGGTGAAGCGTCCTTGAACGTGGAGGAGGTGAACAGCTCGCTCGGGAGGCTGTCAGAGAAGGACTGATAGTCGGCGGCGTCCGCAAAGATCTCGACCCAGATCGCCTCGTAGCTCCCGCTCGACGTCATGGCCACTGCGTCGACGAATCCATCCACGGCGGCGAACTTGGGGCCGCTTGACGGTGTGACGTTCTCGCAGATCGTGATCACGTCGGCTTTGATGTATCCACCTGAGCCCACCAAGGTCGTGTGAGTCGGTGCCGCGGCGGAGCAGAACTTGGCGGTGGGATCGTCGGTCTTCTGGTCTCCCGCCAGCAGATCCTGGTCCAGTTCCGCGTTCGTGGTCGTGACGGTCAACGGCTCGCTCTGCAGACCCACGGCCGCGATGTCGTTGTTGTTCGGCGTGAGCACGATGTAGTCGGACTCCTGGTCGTTGATGGAGAAACCAGGCGGCACGTACACCGATGCAAAGGGTGTCGTGGTCAGACCGTTCGACGACGCCTGCGACGGTGGGCCGGCGGGGGTATTGGCCGGCACGTTCGCCGGCGGCGAGGTGCTGACCGACGACGACCCACTGGTTCGCAACGCCGCTTCGACAGCACCGGCGCCACCGAACACAATGCTGATGATGCCGACGATCGCGATCACGCTGAATCGTCCAGTGCGATGAGGCGGTGCGGCCCCGTACGCGGGCTTCGCCAGATACGGGCTCGCGCCGGGCGAATAACCCGGCGGGAGAAAGTTCGTCGGATCCGATGAAGCAGTGAGCGACGCGCCACTGGTCATCGGCACGGCGATCGGTTCGTTGAGATTCGGGAGCGCAACGCCGGGAAGATCGGGCGCTGCGGCCGGAGCATCCGACGCGGTTGCCGCCGCCTCTGCAGGCACGGGACCGAGCGGCATCCCGCACGAGCTGCAGATCGTGTTCCCGTCAGGATTGACCGTGCCGCAATGGGCGCAGGTGACCGCCATCTACGCGCTGCCCGGGGTGGCAGCCTGAGCCGGCGCCGCCGGGATCGCACCTGTCTCGCGACGTGGCGATGCGTCGAGCGCTGCTCCACAGCTCGGGCAGAACCCGGCCGCCATCACGTGGTGATGGCAGTGCGGGCACACGATCGGCCGCAATTCCATGTCCTGCCCCTCCTCCATCAGCGAGTGATGGACGAGATGGCGGATGTACAGGAGGACGAGGATTATCAACGCCGACTGGAAGAGCAGGACGATCAGCTGCCCGACACCATGGTTGGCCAGGATCTGACCGCCGCCGTAGAAGGCGATTACGGCGAGCACAACGATGGGGATGCCGAAGAAGGACACCCAGCGGCCGCTGCCGGCGCGCGAAGGTCGCCACAGCGTTGCGGTGATCGCTCCAGCCGTGCTCCCGTGGAGGACAGGTATGAGCAGCGCAAGCGCCGTGATCGGGTAGATCCAGAACGACGAGTCGGGCTGGTTCGGCGGCGCCGAAAAGATGCTCCAGTAGCTGACCACGCCTTCCGCCAGCGCGAAACCGACCCCAGCCGTCACGCCGAAGACTAGGCCGTCGATGGTGCCGCGGAACTGCGGCAGCACGCGCAGCAGGAGTGCTGGGAGTGGCATGACGACGAGTTGGATGACCGGAAGAACTACGCCGTGGCTGACGACCGGGAAGCTGTTCGATCCCAGGCTGCCACCAATCACACGCTCGGAAATGAGCGTCACCGCGACGCCGAGAACGATGCCGCCGCCGAGCGTCGCACCAAGCACCACCACCGGTTCGTCGCGATACACCTGGGCCTCATAGAGATAGACCACGTAGAGGGTCGGAACCAGGAGGATCGCCACCACCACCGCCGCGGTGATCAGACCCGTGCTGACGAGTACCACGACGAGGGCGAACCCCAAAAGGAGCGCCCACCGGAACTCGTTGATCTTCCTGTGTCCGAGGTGCGGGAACAGCGTCGTGAAGATCGACGGTTGCGCCACGTGCTCGCCGGGATGTGCGGCATAGTGCTGCGGACGCTCCTGTGCAGCGATGCCGTGGTCAGCCAATCCCTGATGCGCGCCGCAGTTGGTGCAGAAGACGGCGGCCGGAACCTGCTTGCCGCAGTGGTCGCATGTCACCGGCTGGATCCTCCCCGTACTGCCGTCCGAGAGCGTCGCTGAGTGTAGCGATACGGTATGGACCAGCTCACCGGGCGCGGTTGCGCCGTGTATCGTCCGAAGCCCTATGGCCAGTCAGGATCTGACCGACGTCGGCGCGATGCCGCAGATGGGCGTCATCCCGGAACGGATGCACGCGCATTTGATCCGGCCGGAGCGATACGGGGATCCGCAGACCGCGTTCGCAGTCGAGACCGTGCCGACGCCGCGTCCCGGTCCGGGGCAGGCGCTGGTGTACGTGATGGCGGCCGGCGTCAACTACAACAACGTGTGGGCTGCACTCGGCCGGCCGGTGGATGTCATCGCTGCGCGACGCAAGGCCGGGGAGCAGGAGGACTTCCACATCGGTGGCAGCGACGCCTCCGGAATCGTCTGGGCAGTCGGTGAGGGCGTCGACAGCGTTCATGTCGGTGACCACGTGGTTGCGCACTGCGGAATGTGGGATGCGGCCGACCCGTGGATCGTCGCCGGAGGCGACCCGATCATCGCGCCGAGTGCGCGGATCTGGGGGTATGAGACCAACTGGGGAAGCTTCGCCCAGTACACGCTGGTGCAGGCGCATCAACTGCTGCCGAAGTCGCCGGACCTCAGCTGGGCCGCGGCGGCGGCGTGCACGCTGGTCGGCGCCACCGCGTATCGCATGCTCTGCTCGTGGCATCCGCACACCGTGCGTGAAAACGATGTTGTGCTCATCTGGGGTGGCTCCGGCGGGCTCGGATCGCAAGCGATCCAGATCGTCAAGGCAAAGGGCGCGATACCGGTCGCCGTGACATCAGGCCCGGAGCGCGGCCGGTACTGCATGGACCTCGGAGCTCGAGGCTACATCGACCGGCGGGACTTCTCGCACTGGGGAGTCATGCCCGACTGGCGCGACGACGCTGCGTTCGCCACGTGGAGTGAGGGTGCGCGAGCCTTCGGCAAGGCGCTCTGGACGGTGCTCGGCGAGCGCCGGAATCCACGCATCGTCTTCGAGCATCCCGGCGAGGAGACGATCCCGACATCGATGTTCGTGTGCGACAACGGTGGCATGGTGGTGATCTGCGCAGGGACCACCGGGTATCACGCCGCGGTGGACCTCCGCTATCTCTGGATGCGGCAGAAACGGCTTCAGGGCTCGCATTTCGCGAATGACGATGAGTTTGCGGCGTACAACGCGATGGTGACTCGGGGCGAGGTCGACCCGTGCTTGTCGAAAACCTTCGCGTTCGATGAGGTCGGCCTGGCGCATCAGTTGATGCGCGAGAACAAGCATCCGATGGGCAACATGTCGATTCTCGTCGGCGCACGAGACGCGGAGCAGCGCGACTGACTTAGTGCTGTGCGCTGAGGTACACGAGCGCGGCCTTCACGCGCCGGTGCACGTCGGGTTCCTCTGACAGGTCGAGCTTGGAGAAGATCGCGTTGATGTGCTTCTCCACGGCGCGCTCGGTAAGAAAGAGCGCCGCCGCGATTCCTGCGTTGTTCTTGCCCATCGCCACCTGCTGCAACACGTCGCGCTCGCGAGGCGTGAGCTGGGCTATTGGCGAGTCCCGGACCGCGCTGCGAGCCGCGACGAGCACCTCCACCACGCGCGAGTCGATCACCGAACCTCCGCGGGCAACCTCGCGGACCGCGCCGACCAGCTGGTCGATGTCTGACACGCGCTCTTTGAGCAGGTAGGCGCGACCGCTCGCGCCTTTCTCGAGGAGCGCGAGTGCGTACTCGGGTTCCGCGTACTGGGAGAGCACGACCACACCCACCGCGGGCCGTTCCGTTCGCAGGCGCTCGGCGGCGCGAAGACCCTCGTCGGTGCCGGTCGGTGGCATGCGGATATCCGTGATGACCACCTCGGGGTTGTGCTCCTCGATCGCTCGCTCGAGCGCGGGCAGATCCACGCAGCTCGCCAGCAACTCGACTTCGTCCGACGACTCGAGGAGTTGACGGATCCCTTCGCGTACGAGGTAGTTATCCTCTGCCAGCACCACGCGGATCGACACGGGATGAGAATAGGCGAGCGACCCGGGTCCGGGTGCCAGCCCCACCTCATCTCGTGGGGTGAGCATGCTTGTCCCGGTGACGTGGTGCGACTACCGTTGGGATCGTGGGAGAACTCCAGATGACCGTCCGAGTGCTGATCGTTGACGACCAGGCCCCGTTCCGCGACGTCGCGCGCACAGTCGTGGAGCTCACCGACGGTTTCGAGGTGGTCGGTGAGGTCGAGACCGGCGAGGACTCGGTGACGTCGGCCCGCGAGCTGCATCCGGACCTCGTGCTGATGGACGTGAACCTGCCGGGGATCAGTGGGCTCGAGGCGACCAGGGAGATCCTTGCGGAAGTCGAAGAGGCGAAGCCAGTGGTGGTGCTGGTGCTTTCAACGTACGAGGCCGATGAGTACGGACCCCGGGCTGCCGAAGCGGGTGCTGCCGGCTTCATCTCCAAGTCGGAGTTCAGCCCCGACCGGCTCGCGGAGGCCTGGGCGGCAGCCAAATCAGCGTAGGCGGACGTCGGTCAGACCGCGACAGACAATCGGGCATGCACCGGTACCTCGCCGCGGATCCGAGTGCCGGCACCAGGCTCGGAGATGACCTGCACGGAGCCACCGAGTGCATCGAGGCGGTCGCGCATGTTGGTCAGGCCGGCGCCGGTCTTCGTGCGTCGAGCATCGAAACCCGCGCCGTTGTCAGCGACTTCGAACGTCAGCACGTCGTTGCTCGTCGAGACGCGAACGAGCACCTGTGATGCCTTCGCATATTTCTGCACGTTCTGCAGCGCTTCGAGCACGCAGAAATACACGGTTGCCTCGACGTCCTGAGCGTAGCGTTCAACGCCATCGGAGTCGACATGGACCGGGACGGTCGCCTTGCGGGCGTGCGACTCCAGCGCCACCACCAAGCCCTTGTCGGCGAGCAACGGTGGATAGATTCCGCGCGCAAGATCGCGAAGGGTCTCCAGCGCCTCGTCCGCATCGCACTTCAGTTGCTCCAACGTCACCGCGGCCTTTGCAGGGTCGCGGCTGACGAGCATCTCCGCGAGTCCCAGCTTCACCTTCAGCGCGACGAGATGTTGCTGCGCGCCGTCATGGAGGTTGCGCTCGAGCCGGCGGCGCTCAGCGTCCTGCGCGTGCACGAGTCGTTGTCGCGACGCGCGCAACTCATCGAGCCGCGCCTGCAGATCGGCACTCAGCCCGACATTCTTGAGCACGAGACCAGCTTGATTCGCCAGGTCGTCCACGAGCTTCTGCTCGATGGGCGTGAGCGTCTCCCCGCGGCGCTTGTTGACACTGAGTGCACCGAGCAGCTCACCCTGATGGCGCACCTCGACCAGTTTTGTCGCGCCGGGGACCGCGGGAAGGGATCCGTTGCTCATGGAGAGCGATTGCTGCTCACCGGTGCCATCCGGGTACGTCGCCGCGGGACGTAGCTCGGCGATCCCACGAAGCCAGACAGTTGCAGACTCCGCACCTGTCCCCTCCTGAAGGACGTGCGCCATTCGGGGCAACACGTCGTCGGCGGCATAGGTCTCGGCAACGCGGCCGGAGAACTCGCTGAGTACCTCGTAAGGCGTCGCGCGTTTGCCATACACCAGACGATTGGCAATCCTTTGAAAGCGCTCGCGCACCGGCTGAAAGCCGATCGCGACAATCGCCGTCGCCAGGATCGAGAGCACGAGATTCGGCTTGCCGCCACTCCCGACGAGCGACCCCACCCCTACGGCGATGCCGACATACACTGCAGTGATAAACACCGCCAGCGAGCCGTAAACGAGCGTGCGGCTGATGAAGACGTCGATGTCGTACAGGCCGTACCTCATCACCGCGAGTCCGATGGTCAGCGGAACGGCAACCCCGATCCCGAGGTCGAATCCCGTTCCAGAAAGGTCACCTCCAACGGCTCCGTTGATTGCCCCAACCGCGAATCCGAGCAGCACGAGCAGAATCGTCGCGAGGGCGACGTAGGAGAACCATCTGAGCTGTGCGCGCTCGTCACCGGTGGCACGACGAAGGCGGACCACCACGGACGCGATCACGAGAATGAGCAGCGTGGCGATGAGCACCGATGAAACCGGGCCGGTGCTGCTGGTGATCGACGCCACCGCCTCCGCACGGATCGGGTTCGGCACGTATGACAAGCGCGGCGACAGTTGTTGCGGCGCGACCTCGACCATTGACGAAAGTGTTGAGAGCACGGCGCCGGCAACCGCGAGGTAGGCGACCCACCGCCAGCGAGGGCCGGGGAGCCTTCCGTCGGGGAAGACGAATATCAGGATCATCAACAGGAAGGCCCCGAGGCCCCCGGACCAGTTGAACACCCAGGCAGGCCACTCCACCCAACCGGTCGGTGCCACACCGTGGAGTTGTCCGTACATCGTGATGAAACCGGCTGGCAGGTAGACAGCGTTGCCGAACGCTATCGCGAGCAGCAGCCAGCCGATCGCGTTGTGCGGCCGTCGGGTTGCGATGAGCACGCCGAGCACGCCAGTGATCGCGCAATTGAGAAACCACGCGAGCTGTGCCGTGAAGACCGAGTCGATCGCTCTCGCGTCCAGCACGAGAAGCACGAGGCTCACCAGCAGGGAGATCAGGCACACAAAGCCGATGCCCCAGGCGAGTCGCGTAGCGGTGCGATACGTCACGACGAGATCGCCACAGCGGCGCGCACCGGCACGGGCACTCTGCCGGCGACGCGCGTCCCCCCGCCAGGGTGCGATATGACCTCGACGTCACCGCCGAGCGCGTCCAGTCGGTCGCGCATGTTGATGAGCCCTGCGCCCTTTTTCGCGGTCGCCGTGTCGAACCCCGCGCCATCGTCGTCGACCACGAAGGTCAGCGTCTCTCCGCTCCCATCGAGACGCACCACCACGTGCGCGGCAGCCGCGTACTTCTGAATGTTCTGCAGCGCTTCGAGGACACAGAAGTACACCGTGGCCTCCACGTCCTGCGGATAGCGCCCCACTCCCACTGCTTGCACCATCACCGGCAAAGTCGCCTTGCGCGCTTGCGATTCCAAGGCAACGACGAGTCCCTTGTCGGCAAGGAGCGGCGGATAGATCCCTCGGGCGAGATCGCGCAGCGTCTCCAAGGCTTCGTCTGCATCGTCCTTGAGCTGCTCGAGCGTCGCCGCGGCCTTCGCGGGATCGCGAGACAGGAGCACCTCCGCAAGCCCCAGCTTGACTTTCAGTGCAACGAGATGTTGCTGCGCGCCGTCATGGAGGTTGCGTTCCAGCCGGCGGCGTTCCGCGTCCTGCGCGTGCACGAGTCGTTGCCGTGACGCCCGCAATTCGTCGAGCCGCGCATGCAGATCGGCGCTCAGTCCGACGTTCTTGAGCACGAGACCGGCTTGGTTCGCAAGGTCGTCGACGAGCTTCTGCTCGATCGGAGTCAGCGTCTCGCCGCGGCGTTTGTTGACGCTCAGTGCACCGAGCAGCTCCCCCTGATGGCGCACTTCCACTGACGTCGTTGCGTCGGGCACCGCCGGCAGCGATCCGTTGCGCATCGGCATGGAGCGGTGCTCACCAACACCGGTCGGATACGTCGCCGCGGGCCGTAGCTCGGCAATCCCTCGCAACCACACAGTTGCAGACTCGGCGCCCGTTCCCTCCTGAAGGACCTGCGCCATTCGGGGCAACACGTCGTCGGCCGCGTACGTCTCCGCTACCCGGCCGGAGAACTCGCTCAACACCTCATACGGCGTGGCCCGTTTCCCGTATACCAAACGGTTGGCCACCTTCTGCACGCGCTCGCGCACAGGTTGGAAGCCGATTGCGACGATCGCTGTCGCGATGATCGACAGCGCGAGATTCGGCTTGCCCCCGCTCCCGACCAACGTCCCAATCCCGACTGCGATGCCGATGTACACCGCTGTGATGAACACTGCCAGCGAGCCGTAGACGAGCGTCCGGCTGATGATGATGTCGATGTCGTACAGCCGGTACTTGAAGACGGCGAAGCCGATGGCGACCGGGAGCGCCACAGCGAATCCCAGAAGATTGACCAGCAGGAACGGATCCTGGCCACCGAAGATGGAGTTCGGTGCGAAGAGAGAGCCGAACAGGGGCACCAGCGTGATGGCGGCGGTCGTGACCACCACATATGCGATCCACTTCAACTGTTGGCGCTCGTCACCACGCGCACGCCGCAACCGCACGAGCGGCGCCGCAGCCGCAACGAGCAGGACCACGAATCCGCCGTACCACAGGAAGCCGATCGGCCCCCCGTCCAGCGCGACGAGAGCGGGCAGGGCGATGGGGTTGGCAAGCGTCGGCTGGTTATCGGGACCTGCAATGGGCGTCGAACCGAGCGCTCCGAGCACTACGGCGATCAACACCGTGAGCAGGACCGACAGTCCGGCCAAGCCTCGCCAACGGCGCGACGGAAGACGCCCGTCGGGAATGACCATCAGCGTGATCGACGCCGCGCCTGCGGGATACACGAGGCCCTCCAACCACGTGAACAACCAGAGAGCCCACTGGGCGCCCGGCAACCCCGGATCGGTGATCACGGCGAGGCGTGCGTATTGGGCGCCGAGTCCTGAAACCCCCATGACGATCGACATGAACAGGAAGAGCCAGCCGACGAGATTCCGCTGCCGTTGCGAGGCGATGAGGCCTCCGGTGAGCGCGAAGGTCAGCGACATGACGACCTCGGTCGGGTTCGTGGCACCAAGCGAATGAATCGACGCGCCGTTCACGACGACGAGTGCAAAGGTCGCGGCACTGAGGACGACCCCAAGTGCGGCGATGCTCCACGCCACGCGAGCCAGGCCTCGAGTGTTCTCGTTGGTCACTGCGCTCCTACCCCACGCGATATGCGCCCACCGGCGCGTGCCTTCCTTTGACGAGCGCCGGCTCGAGCCTCTCGGCGTCGGGTTTCTCCGTGAGTTCGTCGTAGGTCGGTTCGCTCAGCACAGTCTGGCCGCCTTCACCCCACTGTTGCAGGCGTTGCGCGAGATTCACGGCGTCGCCGACGACCGAGTACTCGAGGCGCTCCTCGGATCCGAGCAGCGCCGCCGCGACGTCGCCGGTCGAGAGGCCGATGCCGAGCAGAAAGGGCGGAAGGTCACGTTCCTTCCAGCGCTCGTTCACCTCGCACTGCGCGGCGTGCATCGCAATCGCGGCCGCGAAGGCACGTTGCGCATGATCGGCCTGCGGTAGCGGTGCACCGAACACTGCCATCACGGCATCGCCGACGAACTGCATCACCGTGCCACCCTCGGCGATCACGGCACGGTTCATCGCCGATCGGTGCTCGTTGAGCTGGCCGGCGAGCACTGACGGGTCCGAGCCTTCCGCAATCGTCGAGTACGACCGGATATCGGACATGAGCACCGTCACGGTGAGTTGCTCGGTCTTCCCAGCCTCGACCCCGTGCTCGCGCATCTGCTGCGCGACACCACCGGGCAACATGCGGCTCAAGCTCTCGCCCTGTTCCTCGCGGTCGACGATCACTTTATGGAGCATGCGCAGCCGCTCCAACGCGCCCTGTGTTCCTGCGCTCGCCTGCTGCGCGAGCTTGAGAAACAGCTGCTCGACATCATCGGCGACGGACGCGGGAGTCGAGCGCAATGACGCCGCGATTGCCTTGATGGGCTTTCCCTCCGCGACCATCCGCAACAGCCGCTCCTCGATATCGGTCAACCCGCCGGCATCGCTGACCGGCTTGGTGAGCGCATCGACAATGCGCGGGTCGATCATCGACCCCCCGGTGCTCACCTCGCGCACCGCGCGAGCGAGCTGGTCGCCATCACCGACACGGTCCTTGAGCAGGTACGCGTAGCCCGCGGCGCCTTCGCTGAGCAGCGAAATGGCGTACTCGGGCTCGTCGTATTGCGAGAGGATCACGACTCCCGTTCCGGGGCTCCGCTTGCGCACCATGCGCGCGGCGCGGATGCCTTCATCCGTGAAATCCGGTGGCATGCGGATGTCGGTGACCACCACCTGGGGAACGTGCTCTGCCGCTCCAGCGAGCAGTTCGTCGTAGTCGCCTGCCACACCGACAACCTCGACATCCCCCGCTATCGAGAGCAACGCTCGCACTCCCTCGCGGACGATCACGTTGTCATCGGCAAGCACGACACGAATCATCGTCTCGGCGGACATGCCCCCACTCTAGCCAGCGCCGGCCGAACCGAAATGGGGCAGCCACCACGTTTCTTTGGCGGTCTTCCTCACTGCAATCGTGGTCCGTGCACCCTCGACCGGCGCCACGCGTCCGGCGACGATCGGAGCGCACGGAGGTTCACACATGCGGATTCAGTCGTCGGTCACATCAATTTCGTGGATTCCCTCGGAAGCGGTTCGGGGAGTGACCAAGGTGCCCTTCGAGATGGGCCTGGCTCACTACGACGACCCGCCCCCCGACCACATCGACTCGCTCGAGGCCCTGCGCGAGGCGGATCGTTTCCGCTTCTGCAACCAGCTCACCGCCTGGATAGAGGTGGACGGCGGTCGCATCACCGGTCACGGGCAGGATGGCGGCGGATACATCGGTGCCACGACGCTCCGGCTCGGCGGTCGCGGCATGACCTTCGCTGCCGTTGCGTTTCCCGATCGGCGCCCGGCTCCGGAAGTGGGCGACGGGTGGGTTCGCTTCACGCAGACTGCCGGCGGTCGCACGGGGGTCCCGGCACCGCGAAAGGTCAACCGGCCGCCGTTTGTCCAGGTGGCCGCCCCGCTGGCGTGGACGACGCTTTCGCTCACCATCTACGCCGACGGCACATCGGCGCGCGACGTGTCGGGAGCGAGCCCGTTCCCCCGCCACTGGATCTACGACCACGATCAGAACCTGTGCCTGAAGTCCGGTCTCGTCGACTTCGCACGCTGGTACCAGCACGCGTTCGGCAAGCGCACTCCCTGGGGCGACGAGGACTCACCGGCGCTCGTGACCGAGGTCGAGACTGCGCTCGAGCGCGAGCTGTCGATGCGGATCATGCGCGGCGGTGCCAAGCCGCGAATCGACACCATCAAGAAGGACGCCACGCTCGTGGAGCAAGGAGCACTGGGAACCGACATGTATCTGCTCCTCGATGGCGTGCTCGCAGTCGAGGTCGATGGCGCGGCGGTGGCCCAGGTTGGGCCCGGAGCCGTCCTCGGTGAACGAGCGGTGCTCGAGGGTGGGCGCCGGACCGCCACGCTCCGAGCGCTCACCCCGTGCAAATTCGCCGCCGCGTCGAGCGCGGACCTCTCCCCGGATCTCCTCAGCGAGCTGGCCGCAGGGCATCGCCGGGAAGCGGATCCGCCTGGCTCAACGTCGCGGCGCGAACCCGATCCATCGCGAGCTCTGGAGACAGCGTTGCCATCTCGACACGCCGGCCACTGAGGAGCCAGTCGACCTCGCTCGGCTCAAGGATCGTGCTCAGGTCACGGGGCAGGCGCGCCGGCGCCCCCTCGATGACCTGATGTGCCGGTCCCTCGACCTCGCGAGGACGGAGCCCGACGTCGATGACTTCGATCCCCGACTCGCGGAGGTCCAGCACGAGCGCGCATCCCCGCGGCGATGCGTCGTGGATCAGGACGGCTCGCGTACCGGCGGCCAGCAGCGGCCCGTCACTCGCCACGACGACGCGCGCAACGGCAAGCTCAGCGCGTTTTGCATTGGCCACGATCATGGCCGCCGTGTCGCGCGTGTCCGTGACGATGGTCAGCGGCGAGGCGCCGGCGAGAGGCGCGGGATCGGTCTCGACAGGCTCGGCGTCCGGCGGGATCAAACCGTCGACGTTCATCGTCCCGAAGCGAGATCGAAACTCGTCGAAGGACAATGCGAGCACCCGTCCCGTCAACCTCGGACGCCGGATCCTGCCAAGGACCCCTGCGAGGATCAGCGCAAGGCCCAGGGTCACGAACAACGCGAACAGCACCTTGATGCCGATCAGGATCAGTCCGATGAGGATCATCAGCACGCCGAGGCCGATCTCGCCGTTGGCGGCGGTGTTTGACGGAGTGACCTCCGCCCGGGCGCACGTGGCGTAGTACAGCTGTCGTTGCGTATATCGCCACCCGCCCGCGGCGAGGCCCGCGGCCGAGTCCTCGACGAGCAACGTATTCACGGGGAGGGCCATCGCGGGGGAGTGTTGCACACGTTTTCGAGATCGATCGCGAGTTCGCGCGCTCGTGACACAAAGTTATGCTGCGGTCATGGCCACCGAGCGGGATGCGCCGTCGTCCGTGACGGTGGAGGAAGGGGAACCGGACTTCGTTCAGGCGCTGGTCGAGTGGCAGGACGAGCGTCTCGAACCGGCCCGAGCTCGCGGTGAGCGAAAGGATCCGTTCGAGACCGGAAGTGGCATCCCGGTCGCCCCGCTCTACACGCAGGCCGACCTGAACAATCACGATGCGCTTCGCGACGAAGGCTTTCCCGGGGTGGCGCCGTACACACGAGGCATTCAGCCGACGATGTATCGGGGCCGTCTCTGGAGCATCCGGCAGTACGCGGGGTACGGCACCGCAGCAGATGCCAACGCGCGGTTCCGCTACCTGCTTGCTCAGGGTCAGACGGGGCTCTCGGTCGCGTTCGACCTGCCCACGCAGATGGGGCTCGACAGTGACGATCCGCGAAGCGCCGGCGAGGTGGGTCAGGTCGGTGTCGCCATCGATTCGGTGCGTGACATGGAGGATCTCTTCGAGAGCATTCCGCTCAACGCGGTGAGCACGTCGATGACGATCAACGCGCCGGCGCCGGTGCTCGTCGCCATGTACGTCGTCGCGGCGGAGCGCCAGGGCCAGGATGCCGCGTCGATCATGGGAACAGTGCAGAACGATGTGCTGAAGGAGTACATCGCTCGGGGAACGTTCATCTATCCACCGCGTCCGTCGTTGCGCCTCGCGGCGGATCTCATCGCATGGTGCACGGTGCACACGCCGCAGTTCAACCCGATATCGCTGTCCGGATATCACATCCGCGAAGCGGGCAGCACCGCGGCACAGGAGATGGCGTTCGCGCTGGCCAACGCATGCGCATACGTGCAGGCGTCGATTGAGTGCGGTGTGGGCGTTGATGACTTCGGCCCCAAGCTCTCGTGGATCTTCAACACACACATCGATTTCTTCGAGGAGATCGCGAAGTACCGCGCATTGCGACGCATGTGGTCGCGCATCATGGCCGAGCGTTTTGGCGCGCGCGATCCTCGCTCACTGATGTTGCGCACGCACACGCAGACGGGAGGGTCGACGCTCACCGCGCAACAGCCCGAGAACAACATCGTTCGCGCCGCAGTCGAGGCGCTCGCCGCCGTCCTCGGCGGTGTGCAATCGCTCGCGCTCTCGTGCTACGACGAGGCGCTCTCCATTCCCACCGAAAAGGCGCAGCGCATCGCGGTACGCACGCAGCAGATCATCGCCGAGGAGACGGGTGTCACCAACACGGTCGACCCACTCGGAGGGTCGTACTACGTCGAGTGGCTCACCGACGAGCTCGAGCGCCAGGCAGGCGCGCTGCTCGACGAGGTGGACAGCCTCGGCGGCGCGGTTGCGTGCATCGAGACGGGTTGGATGCAGCAGCACATTCAGGACGAGGCGTACCGAACCGAGCGCGCGATCGCGGTCGGCGACAAGGTGATCGTCGGCGTGAACCGTCACACCGAGACGGAGGAGGGCGGTGCACCGCTGTTGTTCCGGCCCGACGACCGCGTGATGGCGGAGCAGGCGGCGCGACTCGCCGGTCACCGCCGCCGGCGCGACAGCGGCGCGGTCGACGCGGCACTGGAGCGGATCCGGCAAGCCGCGACATCCGATCAGCCGATCATGCCGCGGATCCTCGACGCGGTCCGCATCGAGGCGACGCTCGGCGAAATGTGCGGCGCGCTCCGCTCCGTGTTCGGCGAATACCAACCGCCGGCGACGATCTGACCCGCGTGTTCGCAGCCATCAAGCGCTGGTTCCAGAACAACCCCCGGATCGTGTTCCTGGTCATCGTCGGCGCAGTCCTCCTGGGTCTCTTTCTCGGTGTCGTCACGCCGCTCTTCGCGACGGCCGGACCTGCGATGGCGGACATCAGCGGCGCTCTGCCGGCCACGGCGACCGCCGGCAAGCGCCTCGAGATCGATGTGTCGCTGGACAACGTCGGCGACCCGGTGATCGGCCAGCTGTGCGTCGGCGCGCTCGTTTCGGGGCCGCTGACGCCGGTTGATGCCATCTTTCAGAACATCGACAAGGAGCCGTTCACCGGTGGCAACGGGTCGTGGACCGTCTGCGGCGGGGAATTGACGAGCCAGTCGAGCGCGCCGGTGCAGCTGTTTTTCGACGCGGGTTCGGCCGGCACGGTACAGCTGGTGCTCTCACCGAAGAACGGCAAACAGGTGATCGGCCAGGCGCTGAACGGGTCGTTGTCCGTCCAAAACCCCTGACCTCTGAGGAACCGGACACAACCCTGTCACGTCCCTCTCTGGCGGCGCCGGGCCAACTACGCTCTTCGATCGAGAGGGTCATGCACAACGAGAGCGCCGCGCGGCGCTGGCTGCCGATATTCGCGACGGGGGTGCTGCTCGGTATCACCAGCTGGCAACTGGTCGATTCCTCGCTTCCCCCGCGCTTCATGTTCGTCGAGATCGAGTTCGTGGTCGTCGCGGCCGTGATGCTCGAGATCACGATCCGGTTGCGCCGGGCGTCTCGCGTCAGCCTCGCGGTCGTCACCCTGGTGCAGGGGTTGACGAGCGTCGGGTTGTGCACCTTGATCCTCGGGCTCTCGGCATCGCGGCTGAGCCATCCGGTCCCCCTGATCGTCCTTGGGTTCGTCGCGGTGTTGCTCACCGTCGACCCGGCCGGACGCCCACCGGCGCTCATCACCATCCTGCTGGCGGCTGGCGCGGGAATGACCGCTGTCTGGTGGTGGGGCGGCTTGTTCGCGACCTACGGTGTGAAAGAACTGGTCCAGGTCGGCGCGCTGGTGGTCGGGCTGGTCGTGCTCGCGTACGCGAACTGGTCACTGACGGATCGTCGCTACGAGTCGCAGACACGACGGCTCAGGGCCGTCGCCGACGTGGCGCGGCGACTCGGGCTGACCACCGACTCTCGTGGCGTCTCCGCTGCAGTGCTCACCGGGTGTCACGAGACCTACCCGGAGGCGACCTGGGGGCGAATCCTCCTTTTCGACACCTCTGCCGGTGGGCTGAGCACGCTCCCGATGATCCTCGGGCCCGACGGCGTCGCCCCGGCGCCCGACCCGGCGCCGATGATGGCACCGGGTGACGGCGTCATCGGGCGCGTGTACTCGACGGGCGAGCCCTGCCTGCTTCGGACGCCGCGCGAGATCAGGCACGCCTATGCGTCGATGCCGGGGTCCCGGATCACCGAGCTCGAAAATCTCGGCAGTGGGAAGCGCTCGCGAAGTGTGCTCGCCGCCCCGCTGCGCGCCGATGGCGGACGGGTGATCGGCGTGCTCGTGCTCATCTCCCACGCGCGCCGCGGTGGTTGGAACGTCGACGACCTCACTGTCGTCCAGGCGATCTCCGACGAGGCCGCGGTGGCCGTCGCGCGTGCCGGCCTCTTCGAGGAGAAGGCACTCCACGCCACCACCGACCCGCTGACGAAGGTCGGCAACCGCCGGGCCTTCGAGGAGCGTCTCGGCGAGCTCACCGGTGCGACAGCGGTGATCGCCATCGATGTCGATCACCTCAAGCCGATCAACGACGAGTTCGGGCACGAGGCCGGCGACATGCTGCTTATCGAGGTGGCCCGCACGCTCCGTACGCAGCTTCGCGCCGGGGATCAGCTGCTGCGGATCGGCGGCGACGAGTTCGTGTCGATCATGGATGCAACAACCGAGGCCGAGGCGGTCGCGATCGCCGAGCGCATGCGCGTGTCCCTGCACGGCGTCGCGCTCCCGCACGGCAAGGCTCGCATCAGCGCCGGCGTGTCAGCCGGCGGTGGTGGTGTGCACGCGCTGTGGCTCGCCGCGGACGAAGCGCTCTCGAAAGCAAAGAAGGACGGGCGTGATCGCGTCGTCGTGGCAGGCGATCGTTCGGCCCCGAGCCTCATCCAGGGTGGCGGCGACGCCGGCGCAATGCTGGACGCGATTCTCAGCAAACGGCGCGTCATTCAGACGGTGTTCCAGCCGATCATGCTGCTGAGCGACCACCGCGCAATCGGATGGGAGGCACTGGCCCGCCTCCCTGGCCTGAGAGATCCGGCCGACGGTGTCGAGGACGTCTTCGCCCTTGCGCACCGTCGTGGCGTCACCAAGGAAATCGACTGGATCTGCCGGCGCATCGCGATGGCGGCCGCGTCCGCGCTACCGGAGCCGGATCCCCTCTTTCTCAATGTCTCGGCAGCGATGCTCCTCGATCCCCTGCACCCTGTCGACCACATGTTGCTGCTCGCACGCTGGGCGGAGCGCGACCCCGAGACGATCGTGCTCGAGATCACCGAGCGCGAGTCGATCGCTGATCAGGGGCGGCTTCGCCTCGTCCTCGCGAGCTATCGAGAGCATGGATTCCAGTTCGCGCTCGACGACATCGGCGAGGGCCATTCGACACTGGAACTGCTTGCCGGCGCGGTGCCGGAATATTTGAAGATCGCCAAGAGCATCACGCAGAGCTGCGTGGAACGTGGCGCGCGCGCCGTCATCGAGGCAACTGTTGCGTACGCGCGCAGCTCGGGATCGACGGTCATCGCCGAAGGTATCGAGGACAAGGCGACAGCGGATCGTCTGGCGGCGCTTGGCGTGATGGCGGGGCAGGGATACTGGCTCGGACGCCCTCGCGAGATGACGCTCGACCCGAAATCGCAGGGTGAGGCGACCGCCTGACCTGGACGGCGGGTCAGTCCACCGACGCTGCGGCGAAGTCCCAGGTGGAGCCCGCAGGGGTGTCGTGGATTTCCACACCCGCATCCACGAGCGCATCGCGGAGCTTGTCCGCGAGCGCGTACTCACCTGCACCGCGCATCTGCACCCGCAGGTCGAGAATCCGATCCACCACCGGGCCGACGAGGTCGCGCGGATCAGCCGCACCGCTGCGCGCCAGGTCGCCGAGGCGAACGACGTAGCGGCGCAACGTCTCGCGGGCGCGATCCTGCTCGTCCGAATCCAGCGTGTCCGCCGCCCATTCGTGGATCTGCGTATCGATCGCAAGTACCGCGCCCACGGCACCGTCGACGTCGCGCGATGCGAGCGCCGAGTCCGCGGCGTCTGACTGCCGCGTGACCTCCTCGAGAAACGGGGAAACGCCTGCAGCGGGAAGCTCGGACTCCGACACGGACGCAGCGTCGGGGCCGGTGATTTCGGCAGCACCATCACCCGCGTCGCGGCTGGCGCCCGAGAGTTCTTCCACCGGAATCGTGGTGCCGTTCTCGAATCGCTGCGAAACTCCGTGACGGCGCCAGGTCACACCGCCGCGGCCACGCACCGAGACCGTCCCGGCGTCGATATCGAAAATTGCGGCGGTGTGCTCGTCGACACCGAGGATGTCGACGCCATCGGGGAGGAGTTCCTCGAGGATCCGAAGACGTCGCTCGCCCATGTAGCAGTACCGGGTGTCGTGCGTGCCGCCTTCGGCGTTGTTGTAGTGGGGCACGACCGCGGCGCGCAGGCCGGTGATGCTCAGGAGGTCGAGCCCTTCGAGCCAGCGTGGCTCCTCACCCACCTTGTAGACCTCGTACACCGGCAGGGAGCACACGCCGAGGCCAACGGCAGCCGCGCTCGCGAGCGTCACGCACCCGCCGTCGCGAAGCTTTGCCGCGAGGAGGTCCGGAACCGCAGTCCCAGTCCACTGGCGGAGCGCGTAGCTCGGACTCCCCGGCCCGGCGAAGACGTAGCGCGCCTCGGCGACGCGCGCCAGCATGGTCTCGTACTCGAGGTCCGTCGACCACTCGCGACCGCGGAATGAGGCGACGCTGATCGGAAAGCCAACTCGATCGCGAAAGTACGCGACGGTGCGCTCGCTGATGTCCGCGGCGTTCTCCTGAAACCCGAACGGCGTGTCGAGGAGCACGGCGGGCACCGGCCGAGCCCCAAGCCGCGAGAGCAGGTCGGTATGCACCGAGACCATCGTCGGCGTGGTCTCCCCCGACCCCATGATGCAGAGCAGGCGCGGCAGTCGAGCCCCTTCTGCGAGCGAATTCATGAACCGATCCTACGGTGTGTGGCCCGTGCGACCATCAGCTCAGGAGGCCCCGCGAGTGATGGACATGCCGCAGCTCAAGGTGGAACTGGGTCGGGAGGCGCGTCGCCTCGGGTTTGCGGCGTGCGGCGTGACCTCGGTGCGTCCCTTCACCGAGGCGCGAACGAACGCGCTCGCCGCGATCGACGCCGGTCGCATGGACGGGATGCCCTGGTACACGCGTGAACGCGTTGTCGCGTCAGCGGATATCGGCGCGCGATACCCCTGGGCTCGGTCCATCGTCGCGCTCGCCTGGCCCTACCGGCCGGCGCCGATACCGGTTGATCGCGAGAAGGACGGGATCATCCGCGGCCGATTCTCCGCGTACGCGTGCACCGCAGCGGACGGACGCACCGTCGACTATCACGATCTCCTCGCCGAACGTTGCGACCTGCTCGTGCGCTGGTTGCGCGGCTCCGTCGAGGAGGTGCGCGCGAAGCGCTTCGTCGATCACGGATGGGCCCTCGACCGCGCCATCGCGGAGCGGGCCGGCATCGGCTTCGCGGGCAAGCACGCGTCGGTGATCACGCTCGAAGCCGGCTCGTACGTGCTGCTCGCGTCCATCGCGGTGTCGATCCCATTCGAGGAGGACGCCCCATCGCGACGCGGCTGCGGCAGTTGCAGAGCGTGCCTGCCGTCGTGCCCGACGGGCGCGATCGTCGCACCGGGAGTCATCGATGCTCGGCGCTGCATCTCGTATCTGACCATCGAACATCGCGGCCCCATTTCCGACGATCTACGCCCCTTGATTGGGACGTGGGCCTTCGGCTGCGATCTCTGCCAGGAGGCGTGCCCGATCAACCACCGCCTTGCCCCCGCAGCAATGGATGCAGAGGGCGCGAGCACGTCGCTCGGACCGGTGCCGTATCCGGACCTGGTGGAGTGCCTCGAGCTCACCGACGCGGAATTCACACGGCGGTTTGGTGGCACCGCAGTCGCGCGAACGGGACGCGCCGGCCTGGCTCGCAACTGCGCGATCGCGCTCGGCAACGCGGGGGATCATGCGGCGCTTCCGGCATTGCGAAGAAGCGAGCAGTCCGATCCGGATGACGTCGTTCGCGAAGCCGCTCGCTGGGGGATAGCGCGCTTGACGGGGTGAACCCGGCGGTAGCTCAGCGCAAGAAGCTCAGCGAAACAGCAGCACTGCCGCGCCGGCGCCGATCACGAGCGGGCCGCCGACGCACGCGGCGAGGAGCGACACGGAATCCGGATCGCGAGGCCACCAGGCCGGAGGAAGTGCTCGATTGATCGGCACTCGCGCGCCGCGCAGGCGGGTGTTCCCATCAAAAAGCGCGAAAGCCGCGACACATGCAAGAGCGATGAGCAGCGCCGATTCGGCGAGCAGCGCGGCCGCCCCGGTGGCGCCGACCGCGTGCAGCCAGGCGCTGAGGATGAACGTGACGATGCCGAGACCCGCGCCGCAGGAAGCCGCCAGGAACGTGGTCGGCAACGAGGTGCGGGGCAGGCTCGGGAGTCGCATGGCTTTGCTTCGCAGCGTAGCACTCGGGTCGACTCGACGACGCTTCACACGGCGGGGACTCGGCTGTGACGAAACCGTTACGGCGACCGGCAACGCTTGACGCACGCGATCTACTGTGCCTACTCTCCATTGGTTGCCAGCGGGCGACACGGTTCCCTTCATCTCACTCCACGTCCCACAACACGAGGAACCCATGCCGACAAGGTCTGTTCTTGCCGCTGCCGCGCTCGGCGCCACCGCCGTGGCCACCATCCCATCGGTCGTTTTCGCGAGTACGTATGTGGTGCGTCCCGGCGACACCGCATCGGATATCGCCGTCCGTCATGGGACCACCGTTGCGGCCCTCCTCGACGCCAACCGCATGGCCGCGCCGGAGCTCATCCGCGTGGGGCAGATGCTCCAGATCCCCGATGCCTCGCTGACGCTGCCCGAGTACGCGCGCGGCTCGCACGACGCCGAGACCTATCGCGTCGGCAAGGGCGAAGGGGTCTTCGAGACCGCTCGCCGGTTCGGCGTCGATCCCACAGCGCTCGCGCGTACCAACGGTATCGGGGTCAACGCTCCGATCGCCGAGGGCGACGAGCTCGTCGTACCTGGCCGCCTTACCCGAATGAACGCGCTGGTGAGCTTCGTCGCAGCCGACGTGGGCGTCGATGTCCGTCTCGTCCGTGGCGTGGCATGGGCCGAATCGCAGTGGAACCAGGAACGGGTATCGCCCACCGGCGCTGTCGGCGTCATGCAGCTCGAGCCCTTTACCGGCGAGTGGGTCTCGCGCCACCTGGCCGGCGGGCATCTCGACATCTGGCGGGCCAAGGACAACGTGACGGCCGGCTCGATGCTGCTGCGCCACCTGATGGCGAAGCACCAGGACGACGTCGCCGCCTCGCTTGCCGGGTACTACCAGGGCGATGCGAGCGTGGCGAGCCACGGCATCTACGACGACACGCGCCGCTATCAGCGCGAAGTGCAGGCGCTGATCGCTCAGGACGTCTGAGCGCTGGGGAGCGGCCAGCCGCCAACACGGGTCATCGCGCCGCTCCGGTCGACGAGTCGCGCCGGAAGTCCTGATGCCTCCAGCCACGCTGCAGCGGTCGCGCCTCGAACGATCGCTGCGGTGGCTGCGATGTTTGCGTCGACGCAGGTGCCGGCGACGACACTGACGGTCCGCCACGGACCGGCCGCCGGGAGCCCCGTGGACGGGTCGATGATGTGGTGCAGTTCGACGCCCCCGCGGCGCCAGCGCCGGACCGTTGTGCTCGAAGTGGCGACACCGCCTTCGCGGATGGCAATCGTCTCGCCGTCCGGTGTGATGGCGGCGCGACTGTCCTCCGCGATCTGCACGTGCCATCCCTCCTCGGGCGCATCGCCCGCGACCGAGACGTCTCCGCCGAGACTGACGAGCACCCCACCGCTTCCGATTGCTTCTCGCGCAGCAGCGGCGGCGAGGTCGGCGGCGAGTGCTTTGGCGGTTGCGCCGAGGTCCACCTCGATGCCCGCATCGATCTCGACGCGTCGTGTTGCCGGATAGAGCCGGATCCGCCGCCATCCAGGGACGGGGACCACGGCGAGCGTGAGTGGGGCGCCGTCGGCGGCCAAGGATTCGAAGTCGACGTCGTAACCGGCGTTGCGAACGGCCTCACCGACTGTCGGGTCCACCGCGCCGTCGGTCAGCTCAGCAGCCCGTAATGCAGTGGCGAGTGCCCGAGCCAGGAGCGGTGACACGATTCCCTCTCGGCGCCCGTCGCCTGCCTGCAAGCGGCTCAGTTCGCTGTCATCACGAAAACGGCTGCATGCGACGTCGATTGCGGCAACCACCGCCGCGACTGCGGTTGTAGCCGTGTCGAGCGCTCGCGGGTCGGTGACGACGACGTGCATCGACGTGCCGAGCGCAGAGCCTCGAGACGCAGCAAAGGTCATGAGCCTCCGCTGACGGTACTCGCTGAGGATGAGCTGCCGGAGCTCGCGGACCCGGTGGACAGCGACGACGATCCCGTCGACGTCGATGTCGACGTGGACGTGGACGGCGTGGTGGTCGTGGTTGCCGTCGCGCCGGACGATGCGACAGACGATGTCGTGACAGTGCCGGCGGACGTCGAGGATCCCGCGTGCGTGTGCGCGGCGACGACGGCGAGCAGTGCGACCGAGGTGGTACCGAGCACGCCGAACCCGGTGGTGAGCCGGCCCCGCAGACGGAGCCCCCGGTCTCGTTCGGCCGGTGTGAGACGTCGCTTCGGCGCGGCCATCACTGGATCTCCCGCAACGGGGCATTCATCTGCAGGGTAGGGTTCGTGATCGGCGCGGTTCGGAGCATCCGCAGCACGCCGCGAAGATCGGTGACCACCGTACGCAGGATGTTCACGCGCGAGTTGGTGTCCTCGATCCATTCGACGGGCACCTCGTGGATGCGAACGCCGGCGCGCTGCGCAGTCACGAGCAGCTCGGTGTCGAAGAACCATCCCTCGTCACGAACGTTCGGGAGGATCCCGCGCGCAACCTCGGCGCGTATTGCCTTGAATCCACACTGCGCATCGCGAAAGCGTGTGCGCAGCACAGTACGCAACAGGAGGTTGTAGCCGCGCGATATGACCTCCCGACGCAGACTTCTCGTGACGAGAGCGCCGGGTGCGAGCCGGCTGCCGATGCTGATGTCGCTGCCGCCCGCAATGATCGGCACGATCAGCGCCGTCAGCGAGTCGAGGCGTGTCGAAAGATCCGCGTCCATGTATGCGAGGACGCGCGCATCGCTCGCCATCCATGCGGCACGGAGCGCCCGCCCGCGTCCCTTCTCGGAAAGATGCACGTAACGCACGCCTTCCAGTGCCGCAGCGAGCTCTGCGCCGATCATGCGTGTCGCGTCGCGGCTCGCGTTGTCGACGATGGTGATCCGTGTCGCAAAGGGGACATGCGCTTTCACATACGCGTGCAGCGTGCGGACGCTGTGATCGAGGATTCGCTCCTCGTTGTGCGCGGGAAGCACGATGTCCAGGAACGGAGCCGGAGCCGTGCACGCGTCGTTCATGAGACCAAGCGTTGCGCCGCCTCCTTGACGCAGCCCGCGAAGAAGCTTGGAAGTGGCTGTGAAGACACGGTGATCTCTGAGCAGACTCTCAGGTTTCTCAAGCCGGTCTCTGAGCAGACACCTCTAGAGTCCCGAGAGAAGGAGACCTGATGCCGAATACCCAACGCCCGTCATTTCCGCGTCCGAGGAGCGTGCGCGGCTGGTTGCTCAGCGCCGTCGTGGCGGTGGTTGCAGTGGGCGCGGCCGGCGTGCTGTTCATCTACTTCGTGCTCTTCAGCCACTCGGCGCCGGCGCCGCTGGCGCTGACGTCCCCTGCGGCAACGGCGCAATCCCCCGCGCTCACTGCCTCCGAGATCCCGGGCACATGGACAGTCGGATCCAAGTCCGTGGCGGGATATCGCGTCCGCGAGCAACTCGCGTTCCTGTCCGCGCCAAGTGATGCCGTCGGGCGTACCTCGCAGATCACCGGGAACGCGACCATCGCCGCGTCCGGCACCACGCTGACGGTGACCGCAGCGTCGTTCGATGTCAACGTCGAATCACTGACCAGCGATCAGTCGATGCGCGACAACCACATCCAGACCCTCGGCCTCGAGAGTGCGCAGTTTCCACATGCGACGTTCGTGCTCTCGTCGCCGGTAACACTGCCCGCGAATGCGACGTCAGGGGCGGAGATTCACGTGTCGTTGCACGGTGCGCTGACCATCCACGGGACGACGAAGACGGTCACGATTCCCGCGCAGGCGCGCCTCACGGGTGCGCAGATCGAGGTGGTCGGGTCGATCACCTTCCCGTGGGGTGAGTTCAACATGCAGGCGCCAAATGTCGGCGGATTCGTGAGCGTCGACAGCACGGCCACCATGGAGTTCGACCTCTTCCTGCAGCACGGCTGACGGGCGCGCGTCAGCGACGCGCGGCAATCGTCTGGAGACGCAGCGCGAGCGCCGGACAGCCGGCGACTGCGCGCCTTGCATGCGGCAGGACCGATTGTGGGATCTGGCCCGCACGGATGATCGGGTACCCCCAGTCGTCGAGCTCGATGAGCTCGGGTACCAGGTCCGCGCAGACACCGTGACCGTCGCACTTGATGCGGTCGATGCCGAGCATCGCGTGCTCACTCATGATGCGGCGGCCGCAGCACTCGCGATGCTGCACCGATGTTCGCTGTCGTGGAGCAAAAACTCGGCGCCGAAGACCCGCATCGCAGAGGCGAGCAGCGCTGCCGCGCCATCGGGATGGCGGCACGCGCCACGTCCTGCGAGCACCCCTGCCCAGCGTTGGATGCGCTCGAGGTCACCCGGCGTTGCCACCAGGCCCGACACACGACCCGCGGCAGCCGCGATTGCGCGCAGTCCGAACGTGCAGGGACCGCACTGACGGGCGCTCTCGTGCGCGAGATACGCGAGGATGCGGGCGGTCTCGACGACACCGCACCGTCCGGACGGCAGGACCGCGATCACTCCGCACCCGAGTGAATGGCCCAGCGCGCGGAGCGGCCCGGGATCCAGCGGCAAGGCCCAGGCCGCGCTGGATTCGACCCAGCCTCCGAAATATCCACCGAGGAGGACGGCATCACTGTCCGAGGTGATTCCACCGGCGGCGTTGACTGCTTCGGCCAGCGGCAGTCCTTGCGGCACTTCGATGAGCACTGTCTGCGGCACCGCACCGCCGACGGTCACGAGTGTCGTTCCTGACGCCTTGCCCTGGCCCAGCGAGCGAAACCACTCGTCGCCGAACCGCGCGATCAACGCGACATTCGCGAGTGTCTCGACGTTCTGCACGAGCGTTGGACGCCCATCGACGCCACGTTCGTAAGGACGGGGTGGAATCGACGTTGGCAGCGCGATGCCCGCGTTGATGAAGTGCACAGCGGCCGTCTCCTCACCGGAGACATAGCGGACGGGCACGCTGATCAGACGCAGGCGTGCCCGCTGCGACGGCGGACGCTCGGTGGTTGCCCGGTGCATGGCCTGGATCGCGCCCGTGTGGTCCGCGCCCACGTAGAGCACGACATCGTCGGCACCCACCGTGTCCGCGGCGAGGAGCGCGCCGTCAATGACGAGATGAGGGCGTTGCTCCATGAGCATTCGATCCTTGCGGCTGAGCGGCTCTCCCTCGCCGCCATTGGCAACCACAACCGGTGTGCCCGCGCGTTGCGACGCGACGGCGCGCCACTTGGTGGCTGCTGGGAACGCGGCGCCCCCCTTGCCGCGCAGGTCGCTTCGCTCGATCATTTCGATCAACGTTCCGTGCGACGGCGGAAGCGGTCCAAGCCTGCGCTGATGCTCCGCGAGGCTCTCCATGCCGTGATCCGCGGCGGGCCCGGCGAGCAGCGCGATGCTCATCGGCCTGCTCCGAACGACGCACGTTCCGCGGCACCGCGGCGTTCGTCCGCGAGCGGATCCGGCGGTGCGGCCACCAGTCGCCACACCAGCGCGGCGCCGACTGCGCCGACGCACAGCCCGTCGATCACGAGCATCCAGAGCGCAGTGCCATCGGTTCCGGTTCCAATGCCGTGCACCACCGCGATGGGCCAGCTCGCGTAGGCGAGCCAGTGGATCGCTCGCCACGCACGAGCACCGAGGCGCCTGCGCAGCAGGCTCGTCGCAACGATCGCGATGAGCATCTCGAATGCGATGACGCCGAGCCCGAGCCAGAGGGTCCGGTAGTACGAGCCGAACGGCACCACTGCCGCAATGAGTCCGAGGTGCGTGAACGGGTCCACCACGGCGGTCACGATGTGCAGCAGCAGGAAGACGAGCGTCATCAACGCAAGGTCGCCATGCACCGCGGCGCTGAGAAATCGTGGCCACCCGCGTGTCTCGAAACGCACGCGTGCCAGGAGTCCCAGTACGACCACCGCACTCAGCAGCACGAGGCTCACGGCGCCTGCGCCGCGCGTTGTGTACCAGAGCAGCTGATCAGACATCGGTCACGTACTCGGGGGCGTGGCCGAAACGGGAAGCGCGATCCGGAACGTCGCGCCGCCGCCTGGCGTGTCGGTGACACTGATCCTGCCGCCATGGGCTGTGACGACAGCAGTCGCGATGCTGAGCCCCAGCCCGCTGCCACCCTGATCGCGGCTGCGAGCCGGATCCGCGCGATGGAACCGCTCGAAGATGCGCTCGCGCTGTTCCGCCGGCACGCCGGGCCCGTGGTCGATGACGTCGATGTCGGCGTATCCGTTCTCTGCGTGCAGCGCAACTTCGACGGAAGTGCCCGCAGGCGTATGCACCAGCGAATTGCGCACGAGGTTCGCCACAGCCTGGCGCAGCCGAAGGTCGTCGCCCGTGACCTCGATCGGCTCGGCGATCTGCGCGACGACGGAGCGTCCGGGATCTGCCGCGCGAGCGTCGCTCACGGCGTCATTGACCATCGCGGTGAGATCGACCGGCGCCCGGTCGAGCGGGCGGCCCTGGTCGAGACGAGCGAGCAGCAGGAGGTCGTCGACGAGCAGGCCCATGCGCCGCGTCTCGTCCTCGATGCGCCGCACGGCGAGCAGCACGTCGTCGCGTGTCATATCGGGATTGCGTTGCAGCAGCTCGGCATACCCGCGCATCGACGTGAGCGGGGTGCGCAACTCGTGCGAAGCGTCCGAGACGAAATGGCGCAACTTCTGCTCGGTGACATCGCGCTGCGCGAACGCTCGCTCGATCTGGCTCAGCATGCCGTTGAGCGCAAGGCCGAGCTGACCGACCTCGGTGCGCTCGTTCGAAGGCGACACGCGGCTGCCGAGGTTGCCCGCGGCGATCGAGCGCGCAGTTGCACCCATGCGTTCCAGCGGACGCATCCCGCGGCGCACCAGCAACCACGTGACCACCAGCACGATGATCGTGATCCCGCTGCTGATCGCTATCTCAAAGAGCAGCAGCGTGCTCAACGTGGTGTCGACCCCGTCGAGCGGTATTGCGGCCACTACCCAGAACGTGGATTGCGGGGCCCCGGGAAACTCCGGCTGCGCCTCCGCGGTGACGAGCACCCTGTATGACGCCCACGATCCTTTTCCCGGGACACTGAACGTTGCGTTGGTGTCTTTGGCGATGGCTGCAGGAAACACCGGGTACGAGGATGAGCTGGGCACCAGCGCGACGTCGTTCAGGATGTACCCCGCCTGGACGGTGACACCGGAGGAATTCACGAGTTCGCCGTATGTGCCCGCCGGAAACGCATCCCCCTGCCCGTAGCCACCGTGCCCGCCGCCGTCGGAGGATCCGTTGAGCAGCTCGCCCATCACACCCGGCTCGATGGCCACCAACTGCTTGTCGACACCCTGGAGCAGCGAGCTCTGCAGCGCTGCGTACGTCCCGAAGTCGGCCGCCGCGAGGCCCAGGATGAACAGCGGCGCCAGGGTGAGCAACAGACGGAGTCGGAGGGACATCTACGGTCCTGAGCACATGGTCGGGGCGCCGCTCACGCGTGCGCCGACGCCGCGCGCGGGACGCGCATGACGTATCCAACTCCGCGAACCGTGTGGATGAGTGGCGGCTCGATCTGATCGACCTTGCGCCGCAAATAGCTGATATACGTCTCGAGCACGCTGGCATCGCCGCCGAAGTCGTAGTCCCAGACGTGATCGAGGATCTGCGTTCGCGAGAGCACGCGCCCGCTGTTCATCATCAGATAGCGCAGCAGGCGAAACTCGGTGCGCGTCAGCTCGACGGGGTCGCCGCCGCGAAACACCTCGTGCGTCTCGTCATCGAGCTCGAGGTCGTGGAGGACGAGTTTCCCGCTCGCGGCCGCGCCATTCGGGTTGTGCCGGCGAATGACGATGCGAATGCGCGCGATCAACTCTTCGATGCTGAAGGGCTTGGTGACGTAGTCGTCCCCTCCGATCGTCAGCCCGTGGACCTTTTCCTCGGTTGCATCGCGGGCGGTGAGAAAGATCACCGGCACCTTGACGCCATCGGTGATCAGGCGCTGGACGAGGGTGAAACCGTCGTCATCCGGCAGCCCGACGTCGAGGATCATCAGGTCGGGACGGAAGTCCATCACCGCGTGACGCGCGTCCTTCGCCGTACCGGCTGTCTGCACCGAGAAGCCCTCGTACTTGAGCGCCATGGCGACGAGATCGGTGATCGCGCGCTCGTCGTCAACGACGAGAACTCGGTTCGGCTCGCCGGCGCTGGGTGTGGTCACCGGACCATCTTCGCGCGGAAGTCTGGGAAAACGCTCAGAAGTCGTTGGATCTAGGCTGAGCGTTCGGAGGCGTCGCCCGAAGCCGCGCGTGCGCCGTTTCCGAGCGGGAGCGAGAGGCAGCGGACCCCACCGCCGGCCTTGAGAAACTCCCCCATCGGCAGCGGGATGGCGGTGTACCCGGCAGCCCGGAGCGGGACCTCCATCTGTGCAATGGTCAGTGACGCGAGCACGTGGCTCCCGAGTGGCATGGCGTTGCAGGCGAAGCCCGCCGCCACCTCGACCGGCACCTCGATCACGTTGGGCACGAGCTCGCGGATCGAGCGCATCGACGCCGGCGCGAAGGCCTCTGTCGCCACGAGGACGTTGGTCGCGTCCAGGGGGCAGAAACACGTGTCCAGGTGGTAGAAGCGCGGGTCGACGAGTTCCAGCGACACGACATCGACCTCGAGGATGCGCGCCACCGGTCGGTGGGCGTCCCGATCGGTTCGAAATCCGTATCCGCAGAACAATCGGTCGCCGACGAAGAGCGCATCCCCGGCACCCTCGAAGGACAACGAGCGAGGCAGCTCGTGGACCTCGAAGTTCAGGCGCTCGAGCTCCCGCCGCCAGTGCGCTTCCTCGCCCTGTCGCTCGGCGTGGTGAAAGTTGCTCAGCACGGCTCTGTCGTCCCAGAGCACCGCGGCGTTAGCCGTGAACACCATGTCGGGAAGTCCCGCAACCGGTGCCGCGAGCTCGACCTCGACGCTGAGGTCGATGTATGCGCGGTAGAGGGCGTCCCACTGGGCCGCGGCCAGCGCGTGGTCGACCTTGACGGCGACGTGCATCCAGGGATTGATCTCGTACTCGATCCCGAAGTGATCGGGCTTGCACATGAGGACCGATGCGGTCATCGGCTCGCTCGAGGCAGGAGCGCGGTGTCGCCAAGGGGAAGCGGCATCAGGAGCGTCGGCGAGAAACGCGTCCCCGTCGAGACCTCGATCGGACCCGCGACGGCCGGCCGTTGCACGCACCAGCGGGGGTCGACGTCATCCCGAACCGCCAGAAGCGTCGGTCGGACGAGAACGCCTCGCCCGCTGCGGCCGTGGTGGCGGACGGTCGCGGTGAGGATTGGTCGGATCCATGACGCGCTCACCGGTTGCACGCCGTCGAGCGGCGAGGTGCTCACCGAGAGGCCGGCGGCGCGCTGCTCGAGCCACGCTTCGACGGCCCGATCGCGAGGTCCATCAACCTGTCCGGCGAACGTCAATCGACCGGCGACGTGTTCGGCGAGGATGAGCCGGGCGCCGCCGCGGCGGAGCGAGACGACGCCGGCAACGACGCAGGTCGTCTGATTGGCGAGCGCGATGCGCAGACGGTCGGGGGACGCGACGCCTGCCCGGTACGGAGCGTTCGATCGCCGGGCGAGCAATGCCGGAAGACCCCGATCCGAGGCGGCAGCAGCAAGCGCCTCGCCACGCCCGCGGACGTGATCGGGCGCCTGAAGGGAATCGGTGGCGCCGGTCAATTCGCTCAGCGCATCGAGGCGGCGGTCCAGCGGCCAGCCAGTGACCGAGCGTCCGTCGAGATGAAGCACGTCCGAGCAGAGATACACGGCCGGAAACTCGGCCGCCGCTGCAGCGCCGACGGCGAGCCGGCGGCCGAATCCCGCAAGGTCCGGCCGGCCTTCGCGATCGAGCACCGCGATGACGCCGTCGAGCACCGCTCCGCGACCGCCGCGGACTGACGCGGACGCCACGACATCCGGGAAACGATGCGCGAGATCGCCCGGGAGCTCGCCCTGGACTCGCACGGCCCCGCCCGGATCGAGGAAGAGCAGCGCTCGTGCCCCGTCCCAGTCGACGCTGAAGAGCCAGTCGCGATCATCGAACGCCTCCGCGCAGGGAACCGACACCTCGATCGGTATGTATCCGGGCAGTTGCGGCGGCGTGGGTGTACGGAAGGGCAACGGATCGCCGAACGCCGCCACGGCGGCACGAGACAGGCCTGCTCTACCAGCCACGCGTTACTCGCCGAAGTCTCAGGATGCCCGGCGCCGGCGCTCGGGTTCCATCGACTCGGCTTCGTCGGCGGCGGCATCGTCGGCATCCGCTGTTTCTGCGCGGCGCGACTTGGCTGCTTCGACCGATGCCTTCAGTGCGGCCATGAGATCGGTGACCTTGCCGGCCTCCTGCACTTCCGGCCGCTCGATCGGCTGATTGGTCAGCTTCGATTCGACGACCTGGATGAGGGCTTCGCGGTAATCGTCGTGATATCGCGCCGGGTCGAAGTGCGCGCTCAGGTTCTCGATGAGCATGACCGCCATGTCGAGTTCGCCCTTCTTGACCTCCTTGGCCTCGAAGTCCTCGCTGGGGATCGTCAACTCCGCGGCCGAGCGGATCTCGTCGGGCCAGTGGAGCGTGTTCAGGAGCAGACCGTTCTCGTGCAGCGCAAGGCGGCAGAGGTGCTCGCGGTCGCGCAGCGCGATCTTCCCGATGGCGACCGTCCCGGTCTTCTCGAGCGCCTGGCGAAGCAGTGCATAGGGCTTTGCACCGACTGCCTCCGGCTCCAGGAAGTACGCGCTCTTGAGGTACACGCCGGCCTCGATCTCCGAGTCCGGGCAGAACTCGACGATCTCGATCGTGTGCGTCGTGGTCAGCGGCAGATCGTCGAGATCCGCGTCCGTGACGATCACGTACTCGTCCTTGCCGACCTCGTACCCGCGCAACGCCTCGCTCCAGCCGATCTCGCGATCCTCCTCCGGGCACCAGCGTTTGTTGCGCACAGGCGTGTGATCGTTCGGACAGAGCAACCGGAACGAGACGCTCTTCGATTCGGTCGCCAGGTACAGCCGTACGGGTATCGCCACCATGCCGAAGCTGATGGCGCCCCGCCACATGGATCGAGGCATGGCGCATCGAGTATAGAGCCCAGGCCCTGGAACGGACACACGTTCGGAAAGGCCTGCGTCGCCCGAGCGAAACGCTGCACCGAAAGGCGGTCCGGCATCGCGAATGAGCGTTCGCGGGTCGCGTCTGTAGGCTTGATGCGGTGGTCAGTCGATGGCTGTCGCGATCGGACCGATGGGTCGTGGTGCGTCTGCTGCTGGCATCGGGGAAAGGTTGGACCGCCGCCGTCGTGCTTTTCGTTGCGGCGTCGGCGATCGTGCCCAATCTCGTCCTCGTCTCGGTCGGTTTCATGGTCGGCCAGGTGCCCGCGGCGACGCGCGACGGTCTGTCCTCGCCAGCAGGGCACGCGCTCCTGATCGGACTGGCAGTCGCCGGTGGCGCATACGCCGTGGCCGTTCTGCTGGGCCCGATTCAGACCGCGATGAGCACGGCGCTGAAGTGGCGGTTGATCTACTCGATGCAGAGCAGGCTGATGGCCGCCGTCTCGCAGCCTGTCGGCATCGCGCACCTCGAGCAACCTCAGGTGCTCGACCGGCTCGCCCTCGCTCGCGGCCAGCTGATCAACTACTACCCCGCGGATGCGGTGATGACCCTGGCCATGGTCGCGAGCAACAGAATCGGCGGCCTCATCGCGTGCGTCGCCGTGGGCAGCTATCGCTGGTGGCTCGGCGCAGGAATGCTGGTCATATGGCTCGCCATTCGCCGGCCGCAGGGCAAGGTCATCACCGAACAGGCCGAGACCTTCAACGAGAACGCCGAGGTGATGCGGCGTGCCTTCTATCTCGAGCAGCTTGCCACGCGACCGGCGGCAGCGAAGGAAACGCGCATCTTCGGCCTCGGCAACTGGCTCATCGACCGTTATCGCGCGCAGTGGACGCTCGGCATGACAGCGTCATGGAAAGCCCTGCGACGGCTCGACTCCCGTGTTCTCGGACTGAGCCTGATCGTGCTCGCCGCGTATACGGGCGCCACAGCGTTTCTCGGCGTCCAGGCGTATCAACATCAGATCGCGCTCGGGACGCTCTGCGCGCTGTTGCCACTGCTGATCGCCACCAACACCGTGGGCGACATCTCGTGGGATGACGTCGGCCTCGCGTGGATGCTGCAGGCGCTCCCGCACGTCGATGAGCTCGAGGACGAGCTGCGCGAGCCGGCAGGGCGGGGCCTGGCCACACACCACAACAAGCCGGTCGGCGACCGTCCCGCCCGGGAGATCCGTATGTCGGGCGTTGCCTTTCACTACCCGGACGCCCCGCGACCCGTGTTCGACAACCTGGACATGACGATCCCCGCCGGCGTGTCGACGGCGATCGTGGGTGTCAACGGAGCAGGCAAGACAACCTTGGTCAAGTTGCTCGCCCGGCTCCACGATCCCACCGGGGGCGTCATCACCGTCGACGGCGTCCCGCTTGCCGATCTTCGCCCGGCGGAGTGGCAGCGTCGCGTTGCGGTGGTCTTCCAGGACTTCGTTCGTTACCCGCTGTCAGCGCAGGCGAACATCGGATTCGGCGCCGTGGAACACTTGTCTGATACCGAGGGTATGGTCAACGCGGCGCGCCAGGCGGGTGCCCTCGAGATCATCGAATCGCTGCCGCGAGGATGGGACACCATCCTGTCCAGCCGCTACACGGACGGAGTCGATCTCTCCGGCGGGCAGTGGCAGCGCGTTGCGCTTGCTCGGGCGCTCTTCGCGGTCTCGCACGGCGCGCGCCTGCTCGTGTTAGACGAGCCGACTGCCTGGCTCGACGTGCGTGGAGAAGCCGACTTCTTCGACCGGTTTCTCGACATCACGCGTGGTCTCACCACGATCGTCATCTCGCATCGGTTCTCGACGGTCCGCCGCGCCGATCGGATCTGCGTGCTCGACCGTGGGCAGCTCGTCGAGGAGGGGGACCACGCGAGCTTGCTCGCGTCGGGCGGCCGCTATGCGGAGATGTTCCGCGTCCAGGCTTCGCGATTCACTGACGACGTTCCGTCCGAGGACGCCGAATGAGGGCTCCGGGTCCGAGCCGACGCCGCGTCGCGGGGATCGTGTTCGGGTCGGGATGGCGAGCCGCACCTGGATGGACCGCCTACCTCGCGGTCGTCCTGGTCGCCCAGGGCGTGTGCTCGATTCTCTACCCGGTCGGCTACGCGATCATCGTCGACGCCTTCCTGGCGCACCGCCCGCAAGAGCTGGCCGTCGGCATCGCGGCCGTCGCTCTGCTGTACACCATCAGCTGGGCCCTCGCGATGCTCGCGGGCACGGCAGGCGTGCCGCTCTCCGACCGCGTCGCCATGTACCTGTCGACGCGCATCGCGCGACTCGTCAACGGCTTGAAGGGTATCGAGCATTTCGAGCGCCCGGAATATCTGCTCGAGCTCGAGCTCCTCGACCAGGACAGGCTGCTCCTCGCCAATGGTCCGCGTCAGGGTTTGCTCGTCCTCCAGGTACTCGTTCGGACGGTCGGTGTGATCGTGATCCTCGCCACGATCTTCCCTCCCCTCGCCGCGCTCCCGCTCTTTGCGCTGGCGCCATTCCTCGGGCAACGAGCCTCGGTCAGGATGCGTCAGCGCACTGACGAAGAACTCGTCGAGGAACGGCGACTTGCAGATGAGCTGTTCGGCCTCGCGGCCGACGCGGGTCCGGCAAAGGAGCTTCGCGTCTTCGGTCTGGGCGAGACGCTCTGCGCCCGGCACGCGGCCCTCGGCGAGCACATCTCCCGCCGGACAACGCGATCCGCACTGCTCGGTGCCGTGGTCTGCGGCGCCGGCTGGATCATCTTCGCGGTCGGCTTCGTGGTTGGCGTCGCCGTTGTCACTATCCGGGCCACGCAGGGCCATGCCGGTGCGGGAGAGGTCGTGCTCGCGGTGACGCTCGTGCAGCGTGCGCAGACCCAAGTGGGGCAGGCGGCGAACGCGATCGCGCAACTCCTCACGATGGGCAGGGCGGCGCATCGACTGATCTGGCTCGAGGACCATGCCGCAGCGCAACCGCGAAGCGAGGTCGTGCGGGCGGTCCCCGAGAGGCTCGAGCGCGGCATCGCGCTCGACCACGTGAGCTTTCAGTACCCCGGCACTGCGGCAACCATCCTTGACGACATCAGTGTCAACATCCCCGCGGGAGCCTCGGTCGCGCTGGTGGGCGAGAACGGGGCGGGCAAGACGACGATCATCAAGCTGCTCACAGCGATGTACCGGCCGACCGCTGGGAGCGTGCTTGTCGACGGCGCGCCACTTGAAGCGATGGATGTCGACGAATGGCGGCGCCGTACGTCCGCGGCCTTTCAGGACTTCGTGCGAATGGAACTGATCGCTGTGGAGACGGTCGGCGTGGGAGACCTGCCCCGCATCGATGACGTCCCCGCGGTCGAGTTGGCCCTTGCGCGTTCCGACGCCACGAGCGTCGTCGATGCGCTGCCCGACCGGCTCGCCACTCGCGTCGGGCGTTCCTTCGAGGGCGGAATCGATCTCTCCTCCGGCCAGTGGCAGCGTCTCGCGCTCGGCCGCGGGATGATGCGGGAGGCCCCGTTGCTGCTCGTGCTCGACGAACCCACCGCGAGCCTCGACGCGCTCACCGAAGCCGCGCTGTTCGAGCGCTACGTCCAGGCTTCGAAGAGTGCCGGCCGCGCCTCAGGCGCGATCACACTCCTGGTGTCGCACCGCTTCTCAACGGTCCGTATGGCCGACCTCATCCTTGTCCTCCACGGCGGGAGGATCATCGAAGCCGGTTCGCACGAGGCGCTCCTTGCACATCGCGGTCTCTACGCGGAGCTCTTCGAACTCCAGGCCCGCTCGTACCGCTAGCGCTAGGCGGCGGCGAGAAGGCGGTCGTACGCCTCTTTCAACTCCGGGTAGCGCAGAAAGATGATGTGCGCGTACTCCTGGGTCAGCGGCACCGGCTTGCGCCGGAGAATGAGCCCGACCTCTTCAGGGCGGTGATTCGCCTTGCGCCAGTTGCATTTCCGGCAGGCGATCACCACGTTCTCCCAGCGATCCGGCGCGCCCCCACGGGATACCGGGATGACGTGGTCGACCGTGAGGTCGGCGGCGGTGCCGAGGCGCCCGCAGTACTGGCACGTGTGATCGTCGCGAAGCAGCAGGTTGCGGCGGTTGGGCCGGAGCAGGCGGCGCGGCACGTGGATGGTTCGCAGCAGGCGGACGATGACGACACCTTCCGGGAGCCGGCGTCCGGCGAGTGCCTCCGCAGCCACACGTTCGGCCGCCGAATCAACAAACGCCACTCGCTCCTTGGTCAGGAGCACCACCAGCCGCCTGTGACTGATCACGTTGAGCGGCTGCATCGAGGCGTTGAGCAGCAGCACTGCCATGGCCGAATTCTATTGGGAAGCGGGAAACTTCGCGTCGGTCAGGTGTATGGGGCTGACTTGATCGGCCCGACCTTGATCGCGCCGCCGCAAACCATGCTCGTGTCGATGTCGGTGACGTCCGTCTGAAACCCGGATGTCGGCAGGGTGACCTGCCAGAACTTCGGCATCTCGGCCTGCGCCTGTGAGCACGACGCGTCGGTCCACGAGACGAGGAAATATCCGTGCCCCGACGCGCCGGCTGCTCCGAGCGGCTCCGTGCCCGGAGGGAGGGCGACCGGGCTTGGCGACGCCATCGAGTTGTCGTTGCTCCAACTGGTGTTCAGCAGAGCGCCTCCCGAACCCAGCATCTGCAACTTCGCGTACCCGTTCTCGGTGCAGTCGCTCGTTGTCGAGTTCCGAATCTCGAAGGTGGCATAGATCGTCCCGGCGGCGCCCTGCGTGTTCAGGATGGCGATGTCGAACTGGCCCGGCATGCACGGGATGGGCGGTGTCGCGGTGGGAGTTGGCGTCGGTACAGGCGTTGCGGTGGGTGTCGGGACCGGCGTCGCGGACGGTGTTGCCGTCGGCCCTCCGCTCGCCGCCGGTGTGGAGGAGCCGCAAGCTGCGAGCAGGCTGACCGCGGCAGCGAGCACGGTCGAGACAAGGACTCGGCGCATCGCGACGCAGGGTACCCGCAATCCGAGCGCCACGCGCATCACTTGCCGGTGGGGACGTCCTGGTCCGCCTGCAGCGCCGGCGCGAATAGATCGCCCACCGATGCCACCCGATCGGCAATGGTCGCTATGTTCCAGCGATCCGGCCGGAGCTCGGGATCATCGAGCTCCTTCCACGTGATCGGCGTCGACACCGGCGCCCCCGGCGCCGGCCGGAGCGAGTACGGAGCCGCAAGCGTCTTGTTGATGATGTTCTGCGTGTAGTCGATGCGGATCCGGCCCGTCCGCTTCGCCACCGCCCACTCCCAGCTCACGCGTCCTGGTGCCGCCTGGTCGATGGCTCTGCCCACCTCCTCGACCCAGTGACGGACCGCCGAGTAGTCGGGTCCGCGACGAACCGGGACATATATCTGCAGACCCGTCTGACCACTCGTCTTGGCGACACCGTGCATGCCGTAATGGTCGAGGGCTGCCTTGACGAGCTTCGCGATGTCGACGACGTCCTGAAACGTCGCCGGCTCGAACGGGTCGAGGTCGAACACGGCCCAGTCCGGATCGTTGGGAGCATCAATGCGCGAGTGCCACGGGTGCAGATCGATGACCCCCGCGTTCGCGACCCAGGCGAGTGTCGCCACCTCGTTGACCACGATGTACGTCTTGCTCTTCTCTCCGTGGTACGTCCACGAACTCGATCCAGGTTGGAGCGTGCGCCGGTTTGTCCTTGCGCCAGAAGGATTTTCCGTCGATGCCATCCGGAAAAACCTGCATCGAAAGAGGACGGTCGCGAAGGTACGGCAGCATGTACGGCGCCATTCGCACGTAGTACTCGATCATGTCCCGTTTGGTAATGCCGTCTGCAGGCCACAACATTTTGTCCAGATTGGTGAGCGGGAGTCTGCGGCCGGCTATCTCCCAGTGCGCGGTGGCTTTGAGCGTTCTCAGTTGCGCCAACTGCTCCGCAAGATCCTCCGGGTCCTGTCGCCGCGGGGTCCCCTCGTCCCCCGTGGTGACGCTTCTCCGCGCTGCACCACCCGGAGGTCGCTGCGCCTTGGCGGAGCTGACAACGCTCGTTGCGGCGCGCCTTGGGCTTCGGCGTTTCGCATCCTCGTCGCTGTTGAGCCGGGGAGCATTGGACGGTTTCGCGTCTGACGCGGCGGGCTCTGTCCTTTTGGCCGCCGTGTCGCTTTCTCTGACGCAGTCCGCGACGGTCTGGTCCGGGCGCAGCCTTCGGTAGGCGGGGTGGCGGAGGATGTTGTCCCGGGTCCAGCTCGCGTAGCGAACCTCGCAGACGAGTTCGGGTTTGACCCACGTGGCGGGCTCTGACGTCTTCGGTGTGACGTCGAGCGCGCACTTGGTGACTTCCAGTGGCTTGAGGCGATCTCTCAGGTCTCGCAGGGTCTTCTCGTCGAAGCCGGTACCCACCTGTCCGCAGTGAACCAGGCGCGTGCCGTCGAGCACCGCGAGGATGAGGGCGCCGAGTTGATTCGTCCGGCGTCCGCGACCTGCTGTGTAGCCGGCGATGACGCATGACTGGTCGCGCCAGGACTTGATCTTGATCCACTCGGGACTGCGTGTCCCGGGGCGATAGAGCGAGTCGGCGCGCTTGGCCACAATGCCTTCGATGCCCGACTGGCGCGCAACATCGAACAGCGATTGACCGTCGCGCTCGACATGCGCAGCAAACAGGATATTCGGTGAGTTGACGATGGTCTCCCGCAGTGTTTTCTTGCGAATGCGAAGCTCGGTACTTTGCAGGTCGCGGCCATCGAGCTCGAGCAGGTCGAACGCGATGAACGTCACGGGATGCTCGGCCGCCACGCGCCGTATGTCGACATCGCGGGTCACGTTCATGCGCTGCTGCATGCGCTCGAACGACGGCTTGCCGTCGGCGTCGAGCACCACGAGCTCTCCATCGACGACCGCCTGGCGGGCGTGAATGCCTGCCCGGATCGCCTGCGCCTCCGGGTAGTGACCGGTCTCGTCATTACCACGGCGGCCGGTGATCCGCACCTGATCGCCGGCGACGCTCACAACAGCGCGAATGCCGTCGTATTTCAGCTCGAACAGCCAGCCCTCACGGGTGAACGGGTGGTCAGCGGAGGTCGCGAGCATCGGCGGCGGAGCGATGGCAAGCGCCGGGCCGGGTACGACCGGTTCGGTCGCCGAGGGGGTGCCTCGAGCTCGCGCGGCGCGGCGCATCTCTCGTGGGTCGCCACCGCCTTCGCTGGCGATCTCCGCGAGGCTTCTGCCGGTTTTGACGGAAACGTCGAGGTCGATCGCTTCGAATCCTTCGACCACCGAGGCATCCCGTTTCTTCAGCATGAGCCAGTTCTTGTCACCGTCGCTGCTACCGCCGTACTGCCGGCCGCGTTCGCCGATATGGACGAGGGCGAATTCGCCGGAGATCTTGGTGCCATGGAGGACGAACTTGATGTCTCCCTTGAGCCTCGATCGGTCGAAATCAGCCGCGGACTCCTTCACCCACTCGAACGTTCCGATATCCCACAGCATCACGGTGCCCGCGCCGTATCCGGACGGGATGACGCCTTCGAACTCCCCGTAATCGATTGGGTGATCCTCGGTCTGCACGGCGAGGCGCTTCTTCGCCGGATCCAGGCTCGGACCCCTCGGAATCGCCCAGGAGAGCAGGACTCCGTCGTGCTCGAGCCGGAAGTCGAAATGCATTCGGGTGGCTCGATGTTTCTGGACGCAGAAGCGTGAGCCGTGGGGCAGTTGCTCCCAGGCAGACGGCTCTCCGCCGGCACTCGCCGCAGGGTCACCACTGGGCTCCGGGGTCTGATTGAAATCTCGCTTGCGGCGGTACTCTTCAAGGGTGGTCGAAGGCACGTTTATCGACCCTTTTGACGGCCCAGACGGACTGCGGAACGGACAATGTCCTGCACGGTACGGATGCTAGTGCAGCGCACCACTCAAACCGAGCGAAGTCAGCCGCCAGGCTGGTAGAATAGAGGTACTTGGAACGGCCGATTTGAGCGGTGCCCGCCGGAGCAATCGAGCGGTTTCAGCACTGGCCCCCAATCCAGCACTCACGTCACAACCGGAGCAGCACAAATAACCGACATCGCACGCCTCGAACGCCCCGATGAGGACGAATCACAGCCGGAGACGAGCCCCGGAAACGGCCATCCGGCTCAGGCACCTTTGAGCACGAGCCGGGTTGGCAAGGACACGTATTCCGCCGACCAGATCCAGATCCTCGAAGGTCTCGAACCTGTCCGCAGACGCCCCGGGATGTACATCGGATCCACGGATCTCCGTGGTCTGCATCACCTCGTGGTCGAGCTCGTCGACAACAGTATCGACGAGGCCCTCGCGGGCTGGTGCGACACCATTCGCGTCGTCCTGCACGCGGACAGATCCGTGTCAGTGCTCGACAACGGCCGCGGCATTCCGGTGGGTATGCACCCCACGGCGCATAAGTCCGCGCTCGAGGTCGTGCTCACCACGCTTCATGCCGGTGGAAAGTTCGGCGGTGGCGGGTACAAGGTATCGGGCGGTTTGCACGGCGTCGGACTCTCTGTCGTCAACGCCCTCAGCGAGCGGCTCGTGGTCGAGGTCTATCTCGATGGAGAGATCCACCGCCAGGAGTACACGCGAGGTGTCCCGGACGGCCCTGTCGGCGTCGTCGGCAAGTCGGACAAGCGCGGGACATTGGTCCGCTTCTGGCCCGATCCGGAGATCTTCCCGGAGATCGAGTTCTCATGGGACACGGTCTGCAACTCGCTGCGCAGCTACGCGTTTCTCAACAAGGGCATCACGATCCAGCTCGCGGACGAGCGCGACGATCGGTCGTATACGTTCCATTTCGAAGGCGGGATTCAGTCGTTCGTCCGATATCTCAACGCCAACCGCAACGTCATCAACCAGAAGCCGATGTACGTTGAGCGAGAGATCGACGGCAACGTCGTCGAAATCGCGCTCCAGTACCAGAACACCGTGTTCACGGAGCATGTGCTCGCGTTTGCGAACAACGTGCACACCGAGGAGGGTGGCGCGCACGTCACCGGTTTCCGCAGCGCGCTGACCGCGACGCTCAACAAGTACGCGCGCAAGGCGAGCATCCTCAAGGAGCAGGACCCCAATCTGAGCGGCGACGACGTTCGCGATGGTCTGACTGCGGTCATCAGCGTCAAGCTTCGCGAGCCCCAGTTCGAAGGCCAGACGAAGACGAAGCTCGGCAACAGCGAGGTGTCGGGTCAGGTATCGACGGTGCTGAGTGAAGCGCTCATGCAGTACCTCGAAGAGAACCCCGCCGACGGGCGCAAGATCATCGATCAATCGCTGACAGCAGCGCGTGCACGCCAGGCAGCCGCAAAAGCGCGCGACCTGGTGCAGCGCAAGTCGTTGCTCGAATCGGCAACGCTCCCCGGAAAGCTCGTCGACTGCAGTGAGCGTGACCCCGCGCACTGCGAGATCTTCATCGTCGAGGGCCTTTCCGCAGGTGGCACCGCCAAAGAGGCGCGCGAGCGCCGTAATCAGGCAATCCTTCCGCTGCGCGGCAAGATCCTCAACGTCGAGAAGGCACGTGCGGACAAGATCCTCGGCAACGAGCAGATCAAGGACCTGATCATGGCGCTGGGCGGGGGCTTCGGCGAGACGTTCAGCGTCGAGAAGCTCCGCTATCACCGCATCGTGCTCATGGCGGACGCGGATGTCGACGGTTCGCACATCCGGACGCTGTTGCTCACGTTCTTCTGGCGCCATCTCCGCCCGCTCGTCGACGGAGGCTTCCTCTATCTCGCGCAGCCGCCGCTGTACAAGCTCGAGAAGGGCAAGGGGCGGAACAAGCAGACCGAGTACGCCTTCAGCGACGACCAGCGTGATGACAAGGCCAAGTCCATGGGTCGCGATACCGAGATCTCGCGCTACAAGGGACTCGGCGAGATGATGTCCGAAGAATTGTGGGCAACCACGATGGACCCGGATCGGCGCGTACTTCTCCAGGTCGGCGTCGCCGACGCGATCAAGGCCGACGACATCTTCGACCGCCTGATGGGATCGGATGTCGAGCCACGCAAGCGATTCATCCAGACCCACGCCACGAGCGTGCGCAACCTCGACGTCTGATGCCGCTCCCGATCGCGGTTGACGCGATGGGCGGCGATCACGCCCCCACTGAAATCGTTCGCGGCGCACTGCGCGCGTGCAACGAGCACGGCATCGCCGTCACGCTTGTGGGCCGGCGCGAGGTCGTCGAGGCCGAGTTGCGAGCGGCTGGACCAACGACACCGGATGGCATCACCGTCGTCGACGCCCGTGAGGTCATCGAGATGCACGAGCATCCGGCCAACGCGGTGCGTGCGAAACGCGACTCGTCGCTGGTGAGCAGCTGCGCGCTCGTCGCCGGCGGACAGGCGGGTGCCGTGGTCAGCGCGGGCAACAGCGGGGCCATGCTCGCGGCCGCCCTCTTCACGATCAAACGCATTTCCGGCATTGCGCGTCCGGCGATCGGGGCGTCGTTTCCGAGCGAATCGGGCCAGACCTTCATCCTCGATGTTGGTGCCAACACCGACTGTAAGCCGGAGTGGCTTGCGCAGTTCGCCGTCATGGGCGACGTCTACGCTCGGACGATGCTCGGCATCGAGAAGCCCCGGGTCGCGTTGCTCAGCAACGGCGAAGAGTTGGAGAAGGGATCGGAACTCGTCCAGGCGGCGCATCCGCTGATCGCTGCCCTGCCGATTCAGTTCGTCGGCAATGTCGAAGGCAAAGATGTCTTCCGCGGCGCCTGCGACGTGGTCGTGACCGACGGGTTCACCGGCAACGTCGTGCTCAAGGTGGCCGAGGGAATCGGCGAGTTCCTGTTCGCGAGCATCGCCCGCGAGGCGCGCAAGTCGGTCGGCGGCAAGGTCGGTGGTGCGCTTCTGCGTCCGAAGCTTCGGCCGCTGCGAGACCGCATCGATTACCGGAAAACCGGCGGCGCGCTGCTGCTCGGTGTCGCCGGTGAGGTGGTGATCGCCCACGGACGTTCCGATGCCGAGGCGACGATGAATGCAATTCGTGTGGCTGCCCGCGCGGCCGAGCAGGGCGTCAGCAAGGTTATCGCGGGCGCGGTCAGAAGCCCGGCGGAGGTGTCTGCGTAATGGCGGTGTTCGAGCCCGGCCAGATCCATCCAATCGAACTCGAGGCCGAGATGCGCGCGTCCTACATGGACTACGCGATGAGCGTGATCATCAGCCGCGCGCTGCCGGACATTCGTGACGGCCTGAAGCCGGCGCAGCGCCGCATCCTCTGGGCAATGCTCGACACGGGCATGACTGCCGGTGCGCGTTACCAGAAGTGCGCGGCAGTCGTCGGAGAGGTCCTCGGCAAGTACCACCCGCACGGTGACACGGCGGTGTACGACACCCTCGTTCGCCTTGCTCAGCCATGGGTGATGCGCTATCCGCTCATCGACGGGCAGGGTAACTTCGGCTCGGTCGACGGCGACCCGCCTGCCGCGTACCGGTACACGGAAGCGCGCATGACCGCGGTGGCCATGAGCCTCGTCGACGACATCGAGAAGGATACGGTCGACTTCGGCCCGAACTTCGCGAACGTCCCCGGAGTGCGCGAGCCATCGGTGATGCCGTCATTGCTTCCCAACCTTCTGGTCAACGGGGCGAGCGGTATCGCGGTCGGCATGGCCACCAACATCCCGCCGCACAACCTCGGTGAGATCTGCGATGCCGTGGTCCGGTTGATCGACGACCCGGACACCACGACCGAAGACCTGATCCGGATCGTCAAGGGACCCGACTTCCCGACCGGCGGGATCATCTACACGCGCGACATCGCCAACGTGTACGGCACCGGCCGCGGCCGGATCGTGATGCGCGCGCAGGTCGACTTCGAGGAGTCGAAGTCCGGTCGCGAGCAGATCATCGTCCGCGAGCTGCCCTACCAGGTGAACAAGTCGCGTCTGATGCAGACCATCGCCGAGCTCGTCAACGATCGAAAGATCGACGGCATCGCAGACCTGCACGACGAGTTGGGGCGCGAGGAGAAGGTCCGCATCGTCATCGAGCTGAAGTCGAACGCGCGGCCGCATACCGTTCTCAACAACCTCTACAAGCACACGCAGCTGCAGATGACGTTCGGCGCGCTGATGCTCGCGATCGTCGACGGCCGCCCGCAGGTGCTGAGCCTCAAGGCGATGCTCGGGCACTACATCAGCCACCGGCGCAACGTGGTGACGCGGCGGACGCAGCACGAGTTGACCACCGCGCGCGAGCGTGCCCATATCCTCGAAGGGCTGACGATCGTCCTCGACAATCTCGACGAGACGATCGCGCTGATCCGCGCGGCCCAGGACGAGAAGTCGGCACAGACCGCCCTCGAGCAGCGATTCGGCCTGACCGAACGCCAGTCGAAGGCAATCGTCGACCTCCGCCTCGGACGCCTCACGCGGCTCGAGAGCGGCAAGCTCCGCGAGGAGTACGAGGAGCTCATCAAGAAGATCTCGCAACTCGAGGATCTCCTCGCCAACCCGCGCCTCATCGACGGTGTCATCAAGGACGAGGTGACCAACCTGCGCCGGCGCTTTGCCGATCCACGGCGCAGCGAGATCCGTCACGACGAGCTCGAGATGAACGAGGAAGACCTCATCCCCCAGGAGCAGGTCTTCGTGACGCTCACGCATCGCGGCTACATCAAGCGCATGTCGCTCGACATCTACCGCGCGCAACATCGCGGTGGCAAGGGAGTGGTCGGCGCGCGGCGCTCGACGGACGAGGACTACATCGAGCACTCCACCACCGCGAACACGCACAGCGACATGCTGTTCTTCACGAACCGCGGCCGCGTGTTCCGCTTGCGCACCCACGAGATTCCGGATGTCAAGCGCCAGGCAAAGGGCATCCCGATCATCAACCTGATCGAGGTGGACCAGGGCGAGAAGGTCACCGCGCTGATCGACATGGAAGTCTTCAGCGACGAGCAGTACCTCGTGATGGTGACCAAGCTCGGTCAGATCAAGAAGACCCCCGCCGCCGCATATGCCGCGGTGCGCCGCAACGGCTTGATCGCCATCAACCTGCAGGACGACGATGAGCTCAACTGGGTTCGGCGATCGTCGGGCGGCAACGAGGTGCTCGTCGTCACGCGCCAGGGCAAGGGCTCACGATTCACCGAGAAGGAAGTGCGTCCGATGGGCCGCGACACCATGGGTGTCGGCGCGATCCGGCTCCGCAAGGGTGACGAGGTCGCCGGTTTCGACATCGTCAATCCGGAAGGGCACGTGCTCGTGATCACCGAGAACGGCTTCGGCAAGCTGACCCCGATGAGCGACTACCCGATCAAGAGCCGGAACATCCAGGGCGTGTACACGGTGGATCAGACCGCGATTCCCAAGATCGGCGAGATCGTCGGCATGCGTGTGGTCGAGGACCTGGACGAGGAGCTGATGGTGATCTCCACCTCCGGGCAGGTGATCCGCATCCCGCTCGAGCAGGTCCGGATCTCCGGGCGCCAAACTCGGGGCGTGATCATCATGCGGCTCGACGACGGCGACCGCGTCGCATCGATCGCCGGCGTGGGTGCGGTGGTCGCGCTGGAAGCGTGACCGAGGTCTTTCGGCTCGCGGACTCGTATGTCGACGAGCTCTGCGCGCTCGACCCGTTTGTCGCGACAGCGAACGGCATTCCGGGACACGACGACGAGGTGACCGACTACTCTCCGGACGGCGTCGACGCGCGGGCCGACCTGGCCCGAAGGACGCTCCAGGCCCTCCAGGGGATCGCGGTGGAGGGCGACCCCGATCGCATCGCCGCCGCAGTGATGCGAGATCGACTCACCTCGGGGCTCGACAACTACGACGTCGGCGCCCCGTGGCGGCAGCTGGCAGCGTTCGACTGTCCGATCACGTTCACCCGTTCGGCGTTCGACCTCTGCCCCCGCGACACAGAGGACGACTGGGAGCGGATCGCGACCCGGATGCTCCGGGTCCCTGAGAGCCTTGCCGGCTTCACGAGAACGCTTCAGTACGGCCTTGCGAACGGTCACCGAGCGGCGCGAAGGCAGGCGTTGGTATGTGCAGACCAGACGGCCACCCTTGGCGGTTTGATGAGCGCCGAGACGCCGTATTTCGCGCGACTGGCAGTCGAGAAGCCACAGCCGGCTGCGCTGGCAGCGCGCCTCCACGCTGGGGCGCAAGCGGCCACCGAGGCATACGCGGCACTGTCGCGCTTCCTGCGCGAGGACTACGCAGCCCAGGCGGCGGAAGCCGATGCGGTGGGGCCCGAGCTCCACGCACTCGGGGTTCGGCGGTCGCTCGGCATGAACGCTGATCCCCTGGAGATGTACGCCTGGGGCTGGGACGAGTTACACCGTCTCGAAGCCCAGATGGCCGTGACGGCCGAGCGCATCGAACCAGGCGCCGGTCTGGATGCCGCGATGGCGGTCCTCCGCGACGACCCCGCTCGCTCCCTCGACGGTCTCGACAACCTGCTCGCGTTCCTCCAGGAGGTCACGGATCGAGCGATCGCCGACCTCGACGGCACCCACTTCGACATTCCGAAGCAGATCCACCGCGTCGAGTGCCGTGCGGCACCACCCGGGACTGCTGCGGCGATGTACTACACGCCCCCGTCAGCGGACTTCAGCCGCCCGGGGCGGACCTGGTACCCGGCGAAGGGAAAGACCCGGTTCCCGCTCTGGAATGAAGTGTCCACCGCGTACCACGAGGGCGTTCCCGGCCACCACCTCCAGGTCGGGCTCTGCCTGACCTTCCAGGAGCGTCTCTCGAGCTTCCAGCGGTACCTGGGCTTCTATTCCGGTCACGGCGAGGGCTGGGCGCTCTACTCGGAACGGCTCATGGAAGAGCTCGGCTACCTCGACAACCCCGACTATCTGCTCGGGATGCTCTCCGCCCAGGCGTTTCGCGCCATGCGCGTGATCGTCGACATCGGCTTGCATCTCCAACTCGCGATCCCGGAAACCGAGGCCTACTGCCCCGGCCGCACCTGGGACTACGAGATCGCGCTGCCATTCGTGACCCGCTACTGCGGGTTCGCCGGGCCTGGAGTGGCGCAGAGCGAGCTCGATCGTTATTGCGGGTGGCCCGCCCAGGCGATCAGCTACAAGATCGGCGAGCGCGCATGGCTGGACATTCGTGCCCGGCTTCGATCCAGGCTCGGCTCGGCGTTCGATATGAAGCGATTCCACATGGAAGCGCTCAACCTGGGGTCGCTACCGCTCGATCTGCTCGAGCAGGAGTTGCTCGGAAGCAACTGATCGGCTCCGCGCTCTGCGGAGGCTGAATCAGGGGAGTTGGTGTGGGGGCGCGACTGCACCCCGTCACCAGTTCGTGGGCCGGCCGGGCAGGATGCCCGAAACCTGGCCGGCGATCGTTGTCAGGCGGCCTTGCCGATCTTGAAGATCTTGGTTCCGCAGACGGGGCAGGTTCCGGTGGTGGCCGGCTTGCCGTTCTTCATCGTGATCGCCTCAGCGCCCTTGATCTCGCGCTGTTCCTTGCATTTGAGGCAATAGCCAGTGGCCATTTGCTTCCTCCGGAGGTGGGGGGTGGTTCTGCGACTGCTCGGAGGCAGGTTGCGGGCATTCTAGACACATCGGACCCGAATTGGAGCCGAATTCAGCCGGAGGGCCCGGTCTCGACCCTCAGACGGGGGCGACGGTGGTGGCCAGGTGGGTCCGGAAAAAGGCCCTGGTCCGGTCCCACGCGAGCCGCGAAGCATCCTCGTCGAAGACTTCCGGGCGGGTGTCGTTGAAGAATGCGTGGTCGGCGCCCTCGTACCAGAAGAACTCCACGTCGACACCGGAGTCGCGTAGTTCGGCCTCGAGCGCCTCCACCTGCTCCGGGGTGTATGCCTCGTCCTTCGTGGCGAAGTGTCCCAGCACGGCGCCCTTGATCTTGGTCACGTCCGGCTTGGCGGCGGCAGTGACGCCCATGTACGGATAGAAGGGCACGACGGCCGCGAACACATCGCTGAGGGTCGCCGCGTAGATGGCGAGCGCGCCACCCATGCAGAAGCCGACGATGCCGACCCGGTCTCCCGCCGTGTGCTCACTCGCGGCGAGCCACTTGCCGGCGCCAAGCATGTCGCGCGCGGCTCCGGCGAGGTCGAGTTCCATGAGGAGTTTGCCTGCCTCGTCCGGTTCCTTCGTCTCCTTGCCGTGATAGAGATCCGGTGCCAGCGCGACGAAGCCCTCGGCCGCGAAACGGTCGCAGAGATCGCGGATATGCGCGTTGACCCCCCACCACTCCTGGATCACCACAACACCGGGCCCGCGACCACTCGGCGGCTTGGCGAGATATCCGTTGGCGGTATGCCCGTTACTGGGGAATTCGACCGTCTCACCCATCGTTTGCTCCTTCATCGCGTGCAAATGTCTCTACGCTGAACTCGACACCGCGTCCGGCTACGAGTGCCGCCGCGTCATGCTGCCGGATGCTCGTTGCTGTGTGCGTCCATGAGCTTTTGCGCGACGTGCGCCGGCACCTCCTCGTAGCTCGAGAACGTCATCGAATACCGGCCGCGTCCCTGCGTCATCGCGCGCAGCTCGACGGGGAACGTGTACATCTCCGACTGCGGCACGTGCGCGTTCACCTCGGCGCGACCGTCGCCCAACGGGTTCACGCCACCCACGCGTCCGCGCTTGGAGTTGAGCAATCCCATGATGTCGCCGGTGAACCGCTCGGGAACGGTGACACGCACATCCATGATCGGTTCCAGGATCACGGGCGAGGCTTTCTGCACCGCCTCGCGCATCGCCATCGCACCGGCGATCTGGAACGCGATGTCCTTGCCGTCGACGCTGTGCGTGGAGCCGTCCACGAGACGCACCTTGACGTCGACGATCGGGTTGCCGGTCACGGCTCCCTGCTCCATCGTCTGGCGGACGCCCTTCTCGACGGAGGGCCGGAACTGGTGGGGGATCGATCCACCAAAGATCTTGTCCTCCCATTCGTAGCCGCCACCCCGTGGGAGCGGCTCGATCTCGATGGTGGCGTCGCCGTACAGGCCGGATCCGCCTGACTGCTTCTTGTACTTGTGGCCGACGCGAGCAGTCCCGGTGATGGTTTCGCGATATGGGATCTTCGGCGGGTGCAACTCGGCGTCCACGCCGAACTTGCGCTTCATGCGCTCGAGGGCGACATCGAGATGGACGTCGCCGAGACCGTGCACCAGCACCTCATTGGTCACCGGGTCGCGATCCGTCGAGAAGGTCATGTCCTCCTCGGACAGACGCGCGAGCCCGCTCATGATCTTGTCCTCGTCGCCCTTGGTCTTGGCGACGATCGCCGCCGACGCGCTCGGTAGCGGCCACGGCAGCGGTGGCAGCATCACCGGCGAATCCTTGACGCACAAGGTGTCACCGGTCTGCGTGTGGGTCAGCTTGGTCACGACGCCGATATCGCCGGCAACGACTTCAGTGGCCGTGACGATCGCCTTGCCATTGGGTTGCCCCAGTTGCGCGAAGCGTTCCTCCTGACCGAGGCGCGCGGTGACCAGGTGGCTGTCGCCACGCATCGTGCCGCGCAGCACTTTGAAGAACGAGATCTTGCCGAAGGTGTCGACCGTCGTCTTGAAGACAAATGCGCAAAGCTTGCCGTCCGGGTCACACGCGACGGGGACCTCGTGCTCCTTCGAGTCGAGCGCGACGCGTGTACGCTCGGTTGGCGCCGGGAGGTAGCGGACGATGCTGTCGAGCACCATCGCCGCACCCTTCTCAGTTGCAGCCGACGCGCAGACGATCGGCACCAGCGTTCCGCGAGCGGTTGCGGCGTGCAGCGCGGTCCGCACCTCCTCGTCGGTGAGTTCCGTGCCCTCGAGATATTTCTCGAGCAGCGCGTCGTCGCTCTCCGCAGCCGCGTCTACCAGCGCCGCGTGAGCGCGTTCGATCTCCGTGGTCATCTCGTCGGGCACCGACGTATCCGTCGCGCGTCCGCGATCGTCGAACGCGTGTGCTCGGTCGTCGACGAGGTCGACATAGCCGCGGAATCCGTCTGCCGATCCGATCGGAACGGCAACGGCGATCGGCTTGCGCGCGAAGGCTTCGCGCAACGCATCGACGGTCGCCTCGTACGCGGCGTTCTCCTTGTCCATGCGGTTGACGACGATGAGCGCGGGGACGCCGGCCGCCTGGATCATCTCCCAGGCGTTCTCCGCGCCAACCGGTACCGTCCCTGTCGCTGCCACAACAAGGACGGCCGCGTCGGCGACCGCGAGCCCTTCGATCACTTCGCCGGCGAAGTCCTGGAATCCCGGCGCGTCGATGAGGTTCACCCGGTATCCCTCCCAGTCGCAGTGCGCGACCGAGAGGCCGATGCTCATGGAGTGGCGCTGCTCTTCAGGCTCGTGGTCGAAGAGCGATGTCGCCTGCTCGGTCGAGCCCATCCGCTGGGTCGCGCCGGCAGTGTGCAGCAACGCTTCGCAGAGGGTCGTCTTTCCGTCGTGGCTGTGACCAACGACGGCGACCGTGCGGATGCGATCAGGTGTGGGTGTCGGCATGGTGAATCAACTCCAGACAGGACTCCCGGACCGAGGCAACGAATGGTAGCGGCTCGAACCGTCCGTCGAGGGGGTCAACCCGACCGGCGCCGAGCCACCACGAGAATGGATTCCGAGAGCGCGTGAGCGGGTGCGCTGCTCCAGCCGTCGAACATCGACACATCGGCGAGTCCCGCTCGCGCGAACAGCCGCGGAATCGACGCGAAGGGACAGAGCCAGCCGCTCGTCTGACGCGCCGCAACGGAGCCGTCGTCGAACACCGCGACCTCACGAAGGACGTAGGTGTGCCGCCGCTCGTCGTACACGGCGTCGCCGAGGAGCAGATGTCGCTTGTCGGAGAGGAGCGAATTCGGCACGACGTCCCACCAGTCGATGCGACCCGGCGGCTGATCCGGATGCAGGCGCATCTCGACGATGAGCGTCCCGGCCGGGGCGAGCGATGCCGCGAGACGCGCGAGCACTTTCGGTTGTTCCGTGCGAGAGAAGGCTTCGAGGATGAAGTACACGAGAAAGGCAGCGTCGTACCCAGCCTCGGGCAGGGGTACATCGCGAAGGTCGCCCTCGACGAACCGCGCTGTCCCAAGCAGCGGCGTCGCTCGCGCCAGCCCTCGGGCGTGGCGGAGCGCTGCGGCACTCACATCGATCCCGGTCACGTCATGACCGAGGCGCGCCAGTGGCACCGCATACAGGCCGGGACCGCACCCGGCGTCGAGAATCCGCGCCGGAGCGGGCGGGATGAGTTTTCGCAGCCTTCGCAGCTGCCCGGCGATGACCGACTGTCGCCTGCTCGCTCCATCGTGGGATTGGTCGAGGTGCTCGCGGAGCAACCGGCGCGCGTACTCGGGCCTTCCCCAGTCGAGCTCCGCCCCCGGATCGAAGGGCACCGGCCAGGGCGGGATCGATGCTGGACGGAGCGTGCGGCGCATGTGCGCGGCAGCGTAGGCCACAATCCGCGGAGATGGGCGGCGTGATCGGCCAGTGGGTCACGAGTGGGGGCATCTTTGTCGTGCTCGCGCTGATGATCATCAACAGTTGCGGCCTCCCCTTCCCGAGCGAGGTGATCATGCCGGTCGCCGGAGTGCTCGCCGCCACCGGTCACTTCAACATCGTCCTGGTCATCGTCGCGGGGATTCTCGGCAGCCTTGTGGGCGCCTTGATCGCGTATTCGCTGGCGCGACGCTACGGGCGCCCGCTGCTCCTCGGTCCGGGACGCCGGATCGGCATCTCGGCCAGCCATCTCGATCTCGCGGATCGGTGGTTCGCCCGATTCGGGCTGCCGACGGTCTTCTTCGGGAGGATGGTGCCCGTCGTCTGCACCTACATCTCGTTCCCAGCCGGTCTCGCCAAAGTGCAGCCGGTCTGGTTTGGCGTGCTCTCGCTACTTGGGTCGACGATCTGGGTGACCTTCCTCGGCGTCCTCGGCTACGAGGTCGGCGCCAACTACACCAAGGTGGCAGGTCCGATCGGCAAAGCGGCGATCGTCATCGCCGTGCTGATCGTGATCGCGGTGGTCGTCTGGTACGTCCGTGGGCGGCGCAGGGCCGCAGCCAGGTCAGGCTCCAGCGCTTAGCCGGCTCAGGACATATCCGGCCAGGGGCTCGCGGAGTCGGCTTCTCCGTCATCACCCTCGGCCCGCTGACGGTACCGGTCGGCAACCATCTTGTATGCAACGGTCTTGGGGAGGCCGAGCTTCACGAGGCTCTTGACCTCATCGGCCATGACCTTGTCGCGCGCGGTCTCGATCGACGCGACGAGATCCTCGATGGAAACAGTGGATGCGCGTTTGGACACATCGACAGTCTACCAACGGTTCGCCTGAGCAAACCTCCGAGCCCGAACTCCCCCGCGACGGCCGAACGCCTTTCGAGCGCCTCCCACGGCCAGCCATACTTTGAGCATGGCGTATCTCCCCAACTCCGATGCCGAACGTCGCGAGATGCTCGATGCGGTCGGGGCGGCGTCGGAAGCGGACCTCTTCACGACGATTCCGGCCGCCCTGCGCAACCCCGTGATCGACCTCCCGCCACCACTCTCCGAACAGGACCTCGTGGCCGAGCTCGAACGGCTCGCAGCGCGCAATCGATCGCTGAGCCAGTACGACAGCTTTCTCGGCGCCGGCGTCTATCGCCGGTTCAGCCCTGCGATCGTTCGCGGCACAATCTCCCGCCCCGAGTTCTACACGGCATACACGCCGTACCAGGCCGAGGCGTCGCAGGGAACGCTGCAGACCATCTTCGAGTTCCAGTCGATGATCTGCGCGCTCACCGGGCTCGATGTCGCCAACGCCTCGCTCTACGACGGCGCGACAGCCGCAGCCGAGGCGATGGTGATCGCCGTGCAGGCAACCGGCCGGACTCGCATCGCGGTTGCGGACACCGTTCATCCCGAGACGATCGCGGTGCTGCGGACTTTCGGGGATGGGCGGCGGATCGCGGTCGACGTGATCGCGACCACCGACGGCTTGCTCGCGCCGGACAGCGTCCGCGCGGCACTCACCGCGGAGCATGCAGCGCTCCTTGTCCAGTACCCGAGCTTCGCAGGCACGATCCAGGATCTCGCGCCGCTTGCGGAGGCCGCGCACGCGGCAGGCGCCCTCGCGCTTGTGCGCAACCGACCTGCACGCGTGTGCGCTGCTGACGCCGCCTGGTGAAAGCGGCTTCGACGTGGCGGTCGGCGATGGGCAGCCGCTCGGGATCCCGGCGTCCTTTGGTGGTCCGCATGTCGGATTCATGGCGGTTTCGCAGGCACAGATGCGGCGCATCCCCGGTCGCCTGGTCGGCCTGACGCTGGACCACAACGATCGGCGCGCATACACGCTGACATTGCAGGCGCGCGAGCAGCACATCCGCCGCGAGCACGCGACCTCGAATATTTGCACCAATCACGCGCTGATCGCCCTTGCGGCAACGGTGTACATGGCGCACATGGGCGCCGGCGGGATGCGCGCAGTCGCGGAGGTGAGCGTGCAGCGCGCGCATCACCTCGCAAAGCTCCTCACGGGAATCGACGGCATCTCGCTCGCCAATCCGTCCACGCCGTTTCTCTGGGAGTTCGTGCTGCGCGTGCCGAACAGTGCAGAAGCCTTCGCAAAGTCACTTCGCCAACAAGGGATCGTCGCCGGCCTGCCGCTCGGATACTTCAACGCGGACCAAAACGGCGAACTGCTCGTCTGCTGCACCGAATTGACATCACCGCAGGCAATTGATCGATACGCGGCAGCCGCGGCCGACGTGGTCGCATCGGAGCGCACCGTTGCGATGGCACACGCATGAACGATTCCATTCCCGCTGCTGCACGGGACGCGAGGTGGGCGGTTGATGAACCGCTCGTTTTCGAGCTGAGCACCAACTACTCGACGGGTCCCGCTGTCACGGCGGCGGGAGTGCCGCATACGGGCGGCGACACCGCGATTCCCGAGTCGCTGCTCCGGAGCACACCGCCCACTGTTCCCGCGGTTCCTGAAGCGGTGCTCGCGCGCCATTTCGGACGTCTCGCGCGCCGCAATCACAACCTCCACGAGGGGATGTACCCGCTCGGCTCGTGCACGATGAAATACAACCCGGTCGTCGATGAGCAACTCGCGTGGCTCGACGGTTTCGCGCAGCTGCACCCGTATCAGGACGAGGAGGACACGCAGGGCGCGCTGCAGTTGATGTGGGAGCTCGACCGCATGCTCGCGTCGATCACCGGCATGGCGCGGATGTCGCTGCAGCCTGCAGCCGGCGCGCACGGCGAGTGGACGGGGCTGCGCATGATCCAGGCGTACCACGCCAATCGCGGTGATGTCGCGCGCACACGCGTGCTCATCCCCAACTCCGCACACGGCACCAACCCCGCGTCAGCCGCAGCATGCGGTCTCGAGGTGGTGACCGTGAAGAGCAACCACGACGGCACCGTGGACGTCGAGGATTTCACGGCTCACCTCGACGCGACGGTCGCTGCAGTGATGCTGACCAACCCGAACACGCTGGGCGTCTTCGAGAAGGACATCGTGCAGATCGCGAAGCTCGCGCACGACGCCGGTGCACTCGTGTACTACGACGGCGCAAACCTCAACGCGCTGGTCGGCATGGCTCGACCGGGCGACATGGGCTTCGACGTCGTCCACCTCAACCTGCACAAGACGTTCTCGACTCCGCATGGCGGCGGTGGCCCGGGCGCCGGTCCGGTCGGCGTCGGCGAACGCCTCGTCGATTTCCTCCCCACACCGACCGTCGAGCGAGACGGGGATCGATTCTTTCTCGATTACAAGCGGCCGAAGAGCGTCGGCAAAGTGCGCTCGTACTACGGCAACTTCGGCATGCTGGTGCGCGCGTATGCATACATCCGTGCCTATGGCGATCATCTTCCGTGGGTCGCACGAGATGCCGTGCTGAACGCGCGATACCTGCAGTCGCAGCTGACCGGATTGTTCGCGATGGCGGTCGACACACCGTGCATGCACGAGTTCGTGGCCAGCACCAAGGGCGGTCGCGTCGAAGGACTACGCGCCATGGACGTGGCCAAGCGCCTGCTCGACTATGGCGTGTACGCCCCGACTGTGTACTTCCCGCTCACGGTCCCGGAAGCGCTGATGTTCGAGCCGACGGAGACGGAGTCGAAGCAGAGCCTCGATGCGCTCGCCGGCATCTGCGCGGCGATCATCACCGAGGCCGAGGCCGACCTCGAATTCGTGCAGAACGCGCCGCACGAGACGCCCGTGAGCCGCGTCGACGAGGTGCGCGCAGCGCGCCACCCGATTCTCCGCTGGACACCATGAGCACCGCGATCGAGACTGACCTGCGTGATGAGCTGCGCGAGCTCGTCGCCGTGCGCGCATTCAGCTACGGCACGTTCACGCTGACGAGTGGACGCACCAGTGACTACTACGTCGACGGCAAGCAGGTCACGCTTGATGGACGCGGGTTATATCTCGTTGCTCGCTTTGCGCTCGACTACTGCCGGGAGCTCGGCATCGACGCCATCGGCGGTCTGACGCTCGGCGCGGATCCGATCGCAGCAGCTACTGCCGCGTTGAGTGGCGATACCGACCATCCCATCAGCGCTTTCATCGTCCGCAAGGAGATCAAGGCGCACGGAACGGGCCGTGCCATTGAGGGCCCTGACCTGCGCCCCGGGATGCGCGTGCTCCTCGTCGACGACACGATGACCACGGGCGGCACATTCCTGCAGGCGCAGGAAGCCGTGATCCCCACGGGCGCTGTGATTGCGGGCGCACTCTGCGTCGTCGATCGCGAGGAAGGCGGGCGCGAAGCACTTGAGGCTGCCGGGATCACGCTGCACGCGCTGTATCAGCGCAGCGAGTTCAGCCCCCGAAAATCCCCCGCGCAATCCCACCCGTAAGCGCGCCGCCCGCGGCACCCGCAGCGCCGGCCTCTGCGGCCTGACCGGGCGAGAACTCAGACAGCGACTGGGCGAGTTTCTGCAACGGCAGTGACTGCAACCACACGCGTCCCGGTCCCGTGACCAGCGCGAGGAAGATGCCGTCGCCGCCGAAGATCTTGTTCTTGATGCCTTTGACCGTCGTGATCGAGAACTGCACCGTGTCCTGGAACAGCCCGACATGCGAAGGGTGCACGCGAAGACTCTCGCCTGGCTTCAGGTCATACGCGAGGATCTCACCGCTCAGCTCGCACCACGCCCGGCCCTGCCCGACGATCTTCTGCAGCCGGAATCCGTCGCCGCCGAAGAAGCCGGCGCCGAGGTGTTGCTGGAATCCGATCGAGAGGTTGACGCCGTTGGTCCCGCACACGAACGCATGACGGTGACCGAGATAGCCCATCCCCGGCTGCGGAGCCACGTCGAGCGGAAAGATCTGCCCTGGAAGGCGCGCGGCGAAGGCAACCATGCCGGGTGCGCCCTGCGCCGTGTACTGGCTCATGAAGATCGAGCTGCCGCCGAGTGCGCGCTTGAACACGCCACCGACTCCGCCGCCGCCGCCCATCTGGGTCGACGTCTGCATGACGATCGACTGCGTCATCCACGAGAGCTCTCCGGACTCGGAGAAGATTGCTTCGCCAGGGTCGAGCGTGAGCTCGAGTACGGGCATCGTGGTTCCGACGATCCGGTCCTGCATCTGGTGTCCTCCGAGCGGTGAGCGTCACGCGGAGTTTATCTGCCAAAGCCAGGTCGGAAGCGTGAAGGGTCGTTGAATCCTCTGGGCAGACGAGATTGGGCAAGATGAGGGCGACGCGCGCCTGGGTTGCGTTCGGTTTGAGGATGCTAGAGTGCTCGCGTGCGACCGCCAGCGCTCTAAAGAGGAGGGAACCGCGATGGACTTGCTATCCCTCTTCACCACTGAGCAAACCAGTCGTTTGACCCATTTTAAGCGAACGGCAACTCGCCTATTGGGACAAAGAAGGCATTTACAGCCCGCAGTTTCGCGATAGTGAAGGTGTCTTTCGTCGGGCGTACTCACTACGCGATCTCGTCGAACTCCGAGCCCTTGCTTTGCTACGCAGACGCGTCAGCCTGCAGCAAATCCGGGACGTCGGGCGTGCGCTGACGAACTATGAGCATCCGTGGTCAATGCTCACGTTCTGGGTAGGGGGCAGAACGGTCTATTGGGAGAACCCTGGACAAGGGACGCTCGAGAGCGCTCGGCCACGTCAGCAGACCGTTCTCCCAATTGTCATGAGGGTCATTGAAGCGGAGGTGGTCCAAGCAGTCCAACGCTTCTCGGAGCGTGCAGCCGACGACATCGGACGTATCTCGCGGAACCGTTACGTTCAACACAATGAACCTGTAGTCAGCGGGACAAGAGTGCCCGTCGCTGCCGTTCTCGACTTCCACAAAGCTGGCTACACCGCTGACGCCATTATCGCCGAGTACCCTCGACTAAAGCCTGAGGACATAGCGGCAGCCATTGAATGGGAGAACCAACAGAAGGCCAGCTAGTTCTGGACCTTCCTGGCAGCATTCCCTTTCTCGTTGACGAGGACGTACCTGCCTCCGTGGCACGCTACCTCAGTGAACGAGGGCACGCGGTCACGCACTCCAGGGAGCAACTCGGTCGCCAGACGCCGGATGAATTCGTCGCACGCCTGGGCGACCAAAATGCAATGGTCGTTGTCACGTGCAACGCGAAGGACTTCAAGTCGCTGTCGTCCCGTCGGCCATCGAAAGGGTTCGCGAAGTTTAGACATGTGGGTCTGTTGACGCTTGAATGCGGTCAAGTGCGCGCTCTGCAACGCGTTCAACAGGTGATCGAGTTCATCGAGTTCGAGTACGCCGCGTGCCAGCGCCGATCGGATCGCCGATTCTTCATGGAGGTCCGGGCCTCCAGCTTCGTCATTCAACGGTGAAGACAAGCTAGGTGTCGAGTTTGGTTTCCGCCTCGCGCTTGTGGCGCTCCATCCAGCCCCGGAACCAACGCGGTACGCCTCCTCGCCGGCCTCGTAGGCCTCAGGCGATATGTGGAAGTGGAATTCCGGGTGACGATCGACAACCTCCCGGCCATCCCAAAGCTCCATCAACTCCATCATCACGTCGATAACGCCGCGACCGGCCGATTCGACCTCGTCCAGCGCCGTCGCACCCATAGGAGTTGTCTTGAATCCCTCGAACACAACGTCGACGTACCCTGCCCTCACGAGATCCGTAATGGCGCGCTCGAACTCGCCCTGCGTGGGAACCGACTTGTTCAGATAGTCAGCGGCCGTAATGATTTGCTGTATGGCTTGAACAGTTCCGTCGCTGCCTATAGCCATAAGGATCCATGCGTCGTTCTTGGCCAACCTAAACGGCGAAGGCATCCGGCGCTCGCTTTCTAACTTGTGGGCGGCTCTTCGCCCAGGGGTTCTCCCGACAACGTTCGGCTACTGCGCTGGCCCAGTCCGACCAGGCAGCACGGGCGGCTGTAACGGTCTCCGCCCGGAAGGCAGGCTGTGTGTCGGAGAGAACGTCAGCCACAGCGGCCGTCTTCATCAACTCCCACTAGCCGTAGAGGAACAGTCGCATCGCCGCCGATGCCTCGGGTTGGAGCCAGAACTGGTTGGCTGGATCAGGACTATCCATTGGGTGAATGCTGGCACGCCGCGCGGGTAGAAGCGAACACACCGGCGCAGTCTTCTCGGCTGGGTTTCCTGGGAGGGACCGTCGGAGATTGGCGCTCTCTACCACCTACAACCCCAATGCCGTCTTCGCGATGATCTCCTTCATCACCTCGTCGGTCCCGCCGCCGATGCGGATGAGCCGCGAGTCGCGGAAGTAGCGGGAGATACCGGTCTCCGCCATGTAGCCCATGCCCCCATGGAGTTGCAGGCACGTATCGGCGACGAGCGTCGTGACCCGGCCGACCAGGAGCTTGGCCATCGATATCTCTGTCACCGGGTACTCGTCCCGGTCCCAGCGCTCGGCGATGCTGTACACGAAGTTCTTGGCGACCGTGATCTCTGTGTAGAGGTCGACGAGCTTGTGCCGGTTCACCTGGAACTTGCCGATCGGGCGCCCGAATGCCTCGCGCTCCTTGCACCACTTGAGCGTCTCCTCGAACGCCACCTCGGCGCCGGCGATGGACCCCGCGGAGCCGATCAAGCGCTCGCCCTGCAGCTCCCACATCAAGTTGTAGAAACCCTGGCCCACCTCGCCGAGCACGGCGTCATCACCGACCTCGACGTCGTTGAAGGAAAGTTCGGCCGTGTCGCTCGAGTGCATGCCGAGCTTCTTCAGCTTTCGCGAGACGGAGAAGCCGGGAAGGTTCTTGTCGACCAGGAACAGCGTGATGCCGTGCGAGCCATCCTCCTGAGACCCGGTTCGCGCCACCAGCAGGATGAAGTCGCAGCGCACGCCGTTGGTGATGTAGAGCTTGCTGCCGTTGATGCGCCAGTGCCCGTCGACGCGATCGGCGCGAGTCCGGATGTTCGCGACGTCACTGCCGGCGTCGGGCTCGGTGATGCCGAGCGCAGCGATCTTCTCGCCGCGGATGGCAGGGACGAGATAGCGCTGCTTCTGCTCCTCCGTGCCCCAGCGGAGGATCGGCGGCGTCGCCATCTCCGTGTGAACGCTGATCGCCATGCCGACGCCGCCGGATCCGCAACGGGCCATCTCCTCGGCAAGGACGATCGCGCTGAAGTAGTCGCCGCCCTGGCCGCCGTACTGCTCCGGATAGCGCAGCCCCAGCAGGCCGAGATCGCCCATGCGCCTGAACACGCTGTCGGGGAAGCCTTCCGCGGCCTCCCACTCGTCGGCGTGCGGACGCAACTCTTTGGCGACGAAGTCGCGGACCGTCTCGCGAAGCGCGTCGTGCTCAGCCGAGAAATGCAAGGGCCGGTGCCTCCGTTGCCGAGCGCGAAGGCTCGGCAGTTGACGCGAATGTCAATTCTGTCACGCACCGATTGGAACGGAAACGCACCTTAGGATGGTGACGATGCGACGGCCCAGTTCCCCCCTCTTCGTGCTCGTGGCGATAGCGGCTGTGCTCCTCTCCGCGTGTTCCGGCAGCTCCACGCCGACACCCGCCCCATCGCGGACACCGACGCCCACGCCCACGCCGTCGCCGACACCGCTTCCTCCGGACACGATGTCCATCGGCGTGCTCGGCGTCGGAATCGGAACCTTCGATCTCGCGGCGATCCCGGTCGCCCGGATCGAGAACGAGGCCAAGTACCACGGGGCAGCATCGGTCGTCGTGCATTTCGTCACCCATCGGGCCGGTCGCACCCTCGGATCGCTTGATGCCGAGGCGGCCGTGAACCTCGCGCCGGGCGAGATCCTTGCGGTGAGCGGCGATTGCACGGATGCGTGCAACGGCGCCACCAGCGTGGTCGCAACCGTGACGGTCGGCTCTTGGCCGACCAGCATCGGACCGATCTTTACCACGGCACCCGCTGCGTACTCCTGCGAGCCGTGTCATGCGTCGCATGGGTATGGCAACGTTACGGGGACGCTCACACCATCCGACCCGCTGACGGCGGGCGCGGCGGTCGTCAGCTACGCTGTCTGCGAGAACGCTGCCGGCGTCATCCTCGGAGGGGGGTACGAGGAGTTCGTCTGGCAGGCCGGATCCACGCTCTCTGCCAACGTTCCGGTCGTACTGAACGCCGCGCCCTCCTCATGCGCGCTTGGGGCCTCCACCGGCTGGTAGGCAGCGTTCGCTCCGTTTGAGCGACTTGCAGGCACAAGTGCCCGTTGTGGTACGGTCGGCCGCGGCCCGGATCCCAGGGGTGTCGTCGAGACGTGAGGTCTCCAGAGGGGCAGCCAGGGGTCGAGCCGCTTTCAAGCCCGGTCATGGGAGAGATGACCGGAGCCCGACCCTAGAGGAGTGATCCGCCTTGCATTTACCCAAGCGGGCACGTGGACTGGTTCTCGGCTGCTTCATGTTGGTGGCCGGACCTGCGACCGCAGTGCTCATCACGACGCCCACCCAGGCGGCAGTCGCGTCTGTCACCCAGCTTCGAGCGTCCGTCGGTGACGTCGACCGTCTGACCAACGTGACCACCCACCCGATGATGCTTCGAGTGCGCTCGGCGATGCTGCTCAGCGCCACGGTGCCGATCGTGGTCAAGCCCGCCAAGCCGCGCCATGCCCCGGCCTTCCGCCCGGAGTTCGTGGTGCCGAGTGGCCTTTCGGTCAGCCAGGCGCAGGTTGTGGCCGATATCACCGCCGCCGCGGAGCACTGGGGCGTGAACGTCGCCTGGATGCTCCGCACCGCCAACTGCGAATCGCACTTCCACTGGAATTCCGTGAACCCGCGTGGACCGTATATCGGGGTGTTCCAGTTTCTGATGTCGACCTTTATCGCCAATGGCGGGACAGCGGCGGGGATCTGGAACCCTGTGGATCAGGCGAATATCGCGGCGAAGATGTTCGCCCACGGGCAGTCCCACGAGTGGTCCTGCGCCTGAATCGCGCCTAGGGGCGTCAAACTCAGGAGGTGACCACGCACGCGAGCCCGGACAACTCCGGCGCCCCTGAGCACCTCCGCGAGACTTCAGACGGGGCGGCGGATCATCTACGAAGGACGTCTGCTGACCTTCTATGAGGACGACGTGCGCCTCGCCGACGGCACTCGGGCCCAGCGCGAGGTCGTGGCTCACCCCGGAGCCGTCGCGATCGTTGCCATCGACGAGGCCGGAAAAGTGGTCCTGGTGCGCCAGTGGCGGCACGCCGTCGGTCGCGCGCTCTGGGAGCTTCCGGCCGGCACTCGCGACGCCGGCGAGGCCCCGGGTCGAACCGCCGAGCGGGAGCTCGCCGAAGAGACCGGCCTGCGCGCTGCGCGCATCGAGCCGCTTGCCTCGGCGCCGCTGACCCCCGGATATTCCACCGAGGTCATGCACTTCTTCCTGGCAACGGGTCTGACCGAAGGCCCGACCGACCGCGACGTCGACGAGCGCATGGATGTGGGGCGCTTCGATCGGGCAGGGGTCGCAGCGCTCGTCCGCGGTGCCGATGTGGACGTGAAGACGCTCGCGGGTCTCGCCCTCGCCGGCTGGAGGACGGCCCCCAATGACTGACCGGCCACTGCGCGACCCCATCGACGCGGATCGCCTGATCGCGAGAGCGATCGAATCCGTCCTCGACGCCGTGCCGGAGATTCCGGGCGGCGACATGGTCGGACCCGACGCCAGTCCCAAGTCGCAGCCCTGGGCGGAGACGGCCGCCCCACCGGCGAGCGACAAGCGGCCGCTCGAAACCGTTGTCGCCGAGTACGAGGCACGGGTCGCGGCGGCGCCGGGTGCTCGCGCGGCCCATCCGAATGAGCCCCATCCCGGCGAGGCGTACCTCGAGAAGCTCTCACCCGCGTCGCGTACCGCCGGCAAGCGTCCGAAGCGGCGCTGGCAGGGCGGCCGCAAGCGCCGGGGTGGCCGCGGCGGGCGTGGTGGCGGGGGTGGCGCTGCCGGTGGAGGTGGCGCTCCGGCGTGAGCGGCGTCGAGGAAGGCTCGCCGCGTCGGATCGACGGCGTCCTCTTCGACTACGGCGAGACCCTGGTCGAGTTCTCTCGCCCCGTCGCTGCGCTGTCCGAGGCCGAAGCGCGGATGCTCGCGGTGCTCGCCGAAGCGGGCCACGGACACGTCTCGAGCGAGTCGCTGCGGGCGGCCCTGGATCGCGTCGATCGCGAGGTGGTCGACTACCAGCGGACGGACGCGCCGGAGGAGATGGATCTGCCCGCGGTTGCGCTGCGCGCCTACCAGGAGGCCGGACTCCACCTTGATGAACGCATGCTCGACGAGTTGCTGCGTATCGAACAGGAAGCCTGGTGGCAGGGTGCTCGCGTTGACCCGGATGCGGTGCCGTTGCTCGACTTCCTGCGCGATCGCGGCGTTCGCACCGGTATCTGCTCGAACGCTCCATACAGAGCGCAATCGCTCCATGAGCAGATCGCTTTTCTCGGCCTCGACACGCACCTCGACGCGGTGACCTTCTCGGCGGAAGTCGGGTGGCGCAAGCCGTCGACGCGCATGTTCGACGCGGCGCTGCGGGCGCTCGGGACTGCGGCGGATTCCACAGTCATGGTTGGCGACAGGGAGGCCACCGACATCGCCGGCGCGCATGCGGCCGGCATGCGCGCCGTGTTGCTCAACAAACACCGTGAGCGCGGTACGAACAGCGCGGATGCAGAGATTGCGGCACTTCAAGATTTGCCGGGTGCGCTGCGGGACATGGGCATATACTTGGTGTAAGCGTGGAGTTCAAGGAGTACGTCAAAGAACGGTGCGCCGAGAGGGGAATTTCCTTGCACCGGCTTGCTCTTCTGTGCGATCTGAATCAGATCTACTTCTATCAGAGCGTCAACAAGAACAAGGACAATCCACCGCCATGGGTGTTGCGTCGCGCCGCGCCGCATCTGGCGGTTCCGTACATGGAACTGATGATTCGCGCGGGCTACGTTCGTGAGTCGGACATCGACGAATGGAGGCAGCAGACGGGCAGCTGAGGCGGCGTCCTCAGGGGCATCGTCATGACGCACCGCGCGATCATCCATCTCGATCTCGACGCGTTCTACGCGTCAGTCGAGCAACTGCGCCGGCCCGAGCTTCGCGGACTTCCCGTCATCGTCGGTGGTGCGCCGGCGGGTGACGGCACTGCGCAATTGAACCGTGGAGTGGTCAGTGCCGCGTCGTACGAAGCGCGCGCATTTGGAGTCCATTCCGCCATGCCGCTGCGCACTGCCCTGCACCTCTGCCCGCAGGCAATCCTCGTGCCGGTCGACTTCCGTGCGTATCGCGAGGCCTCAAAAGCGGTATTCGACATCGCACGTGACTACACACCGATCATCGAACCGCTCTCCCTGGACGAGGCGTTCCTCGAGGTCACGGGCTCGACCCGTCGGTTTGGGTCGTCTCGTCATATCGCGGAAGAGATTCGTGATCGGATTCTGGCCACCACCAGCCTCCATGCGTCCTTCGGGGTCGCGACCTGCAAGACGATCGCGAAGATCGCGTCGGACCTCCGTAAGCCGCGCGGTTTCGTCGTGGTCGAGCCGGGGGACGAGGCTGCGTTTCTCGCTCCGCTGCCACTCCGCCGTCTCCCCGGCCTCGGGCCGGCTGCAGAGCGCGCCCTGAGCGGCCTCGGCATCTCGACGCTCGGCCAGCTTGCCGCGTTGCCGCTTGACACGGTGCAGCGGCGGGTGGGGCGCGCCTCTGGAACATCGCTGTGGGAGCGCGCGCAGGGGATCGACACCGCGCCGGTCACGGTTCCGGGCGCACCTCGAAGCGTGTCGCGCGAGGAGACCTTCGCCCGCGACGTGTCGCAACGCGACGCGCTGCATCTGCGCGTTGCCGAGCTCGCGAGCGATGTGGGCGCGCGCCTCCGAACTGGTGGCTGGACCGCGCGCACGATCACCCTCAAACTCCGCTATTCCGACTTCACGACGATCACCCGCCAGGAGACGCTTCGGTCATCCACAGCGACGGACACGACGGTTCGGGACGCCGCGCTCGCATTGCTCGACGCAGCCTGGTCGGGAGCCGCAGTCCGGCTCCTCGGGGTGGGCGTCACCGGCCTGGCCGATGCCCCCCAACTGGATCTCTTCGACCGGCCGGCCGTCGACCGGATCGATCACACGCTCGACGCGCTGCGCGAACGGTTCGGACGAGACGCCATCCGACGAGGCACCGCCGACGGTCTGCACGACCTCGACTGGCGCGGCGACGACCTGCGCCGCTGAGGCAGAGTATCGCCGTGCCGAAAACACCAAAACCGTCCGTCCCGCAATCCCGTCCGCGCACATGGCTGGAGATGCGCGAGCGCATCGTGCAGATCCTCGAACAGCGCACCGGTGAAGGGATCGATGTCTGGATTGCGCGCGTCGCCGATCTCGGTGACATCGACGAGCCGCGGCTCCGGCTCTGGCTCACCGAGCACGGTGTGACCGGCTACCCGCAAATGCTGTTGGTTATGGAGCGTTTCGGCTATCCCGATTTCATGCTCGCGAGCGCGGACGAGCTCATCGACGGCCAGTACGCCGACCGACCGCAGCTACGACCGATCCTCGATGAGGTCCTGCTTCGTGCGATGGAAGTCGGCGAAGTCGATGTCCAGGCGCGCAAGACGTGGGTCAGCCTGGTCACCCCGAAGCGGACGTTCGCGCTCGTGCGAGCCACAACCCGCGATCGGGTCGACGTCGGCCTCCGCCTTCCCGGTGCCGAGCCTGGGGGTCGGCTACTGTCCGCACGCGGGCTCGGCAACGACTACATCAACGTCCGCGTCGCCCTGCGATCGACCGGCGATATCGATGCTCCATTCGTCGACTGGATGCAGCAGGCATACGACGCAAACGTCTAGCGCCGTTCCTACCTCTCGTCGATGTCGTCCAGGTACTCGATGATCTCGCTGTCGTAGCGGGCCCGCGCGTCGTTGAGGATCGTTCCGACGATCGCGACGCGCTCCTCGGGCCAGCCCAGCTCGGCGGCAAGCTCCACGGTCGTCGGTTCGCGACCGAACTCGTGCCTTGCTCTGATCTCGGCAGCTTCGTAGAACTCGGTGTCGCGGACGAACGCCTCCTCACCGGCGCGCTCGATGGCCGCGAGCTCGATGGTGTCGTCCATGTGCGAGGCGACGAGGCGGCTGACGAACCGGTCGAGCCCGGACGCGGCGCCACCCTGTCCCGCGTATTCGAGGACTGCCACCACGGCGGCGATCGTTCCCTCCTGCGCGAGATCGCCAACCTCCACGCCCTTGCCGTGGCGGGCCGCAGCGAGGTCGAGCGTGGCCGCGAGCTGGTGCTCGACCAGCGTGTCGAGCGCAGGACCACGGCCCTGGACGCGGACCTCCGCAAGGAGTTCTGCGGTGGCGGACTCGCTCAAGGCGGGGAGCGACCGCGCCTTGACGACGAGGAGCTCCGGTTCCGTGACGTCGCTTCTGGTCATCCGATCACCGTGACGCGCTCTCGCGCTGACCCTTGCGGCCGAACCGCGCTGCAAGCTGCTCGCACGCGCGGGCTGTCTCGCGACGCGCCGGACCCTGTGAGGCAAGCTCCACCGCACCCGCAAATGGGCGTCCCGTCACCGAGTACCGCGCAGACATCACCACCGTGCATCCGCCAACCACCTTACGAATGGTGACCTCGAGGGTCAGATCCAAACCTTCCTCGAGCGTGAGGACCATGTGCTTCGGCGGGGTCAACTCGGTGCAGACGAGGACGCCGCGGAGATGCCGCCCGACGAGGCCGGCCTCCACTTCGTAGCGCGCCCCGACCCCGCCGGACGGCCCGCTGATGTGGCGGAGCCTTCGGATGGCCGGGAGCCAGTCGGCATGCTCGATGTCGGCCACGACCGCGAAAGCCTCCTCGGGCGGAACGGGCAGCGTGACGTCGGAGCTTGTCTCGATCATGGGTGGTCCGCGCTTAGTACATCACTGTGGCGAACACGTCCGCCGCCTTGAAGCCGAGCCGCTCGTAGACGCGTTGCGCGATCACGTTGTACTGGTTGACATACAGGCTGCAGCGCGGCACATCCCTGAAAACGTGTGCGCACACCGCGGCGAGCCCGGCCCGGGCAATTCCCTGACCGCGATATTTGGGCGCGGTATACACGCCCTGTATTTGGACAACATCGGGCGTCCACGCCGAGAGCTCGGCCTTGAAGAGCACTTCCCGGTGCCGCATCCAGATCCAGCTCCACCGCCGTTCGATGAGGCTCAGCATGCGCATTCGCCATGCCGGCGCGTCGACGGCGAGCGGGTCGATGCCCATCTCCTCGCGGTGCATGCGCGCCGCCGCAACGATCAGCGCCTCGAGATCGCCGCGCGTGGACGGGCGCACGTCGGCTGATGGCGTGCCCTGGAGGTCGCCGCGGTCGAGGATCATGAGCGGCTGCGGATCGCGCAGTTCGCGAGCGGGCTTGAGCGGACGAAACGCGTTGTGCAGCGCCATCACCGACGCACGATGGCCGACGATCATGCGTGGCTGCGCGCCCGCGACGAGCGCCTGCGCAAGCGGTGGAGCAGCCTCGAGGTCGGGGATGTACGGGACGACCAGCGACCATCCGAGCACCACAGAGGTGAGCTCGTCTTCCTCGAACGCGCCCCACCAGTCGCCCGCCTCGAAACCGAGCCGCAACTCACTGCGCAGATAGACGTTGATGACCGGCTCGCGATCGATGAGCGCAGCAAGCTGCCCGATGTGGGCAGGGCCCAACCGCGTGACGCGGAGCGCGGAGCGCGTTGTCATGTATCGAATTGTCCTCGTATCGATGCCTGCTGAGGCGGGATCCCTCGGCTATCCTCGTCGTTGTGACTCCTCCCTCCGTCTCTGCGCGCGCCCTCGTTGCGTGCACATGCGCCGCGACACTCTCGCTCGCAGCGTGTTCGACTGCGGCTCCAACGGTCGCCCCGAGCTCGCGCGCTAGCGCCGCGTCGACGCCGACACTCGCGCCGGAATCCTTCGCAGGCAACGGATTCCGTACCAATATTCCGGCGGGATGGGAGAATCAGTCGACCAATCAGAACGCAGTCGCATCAGTGAGCGGCACTGGCACCGTACTCATGCTGCTTGCGTCCCCGGACCACGGCACCATCGTCGTCAGCACCACACCGCAGCCTGTTGGTGCTGATCAGTTCGCGCAGTATCTGACGAGCATCGTCCCCCCGGGCGCGACGCAGGTCAGTCAGGCGGAAACCGTCGACGTCGACGGCGACTCCGGCGTGCTGGACACCTTCGTGGGCGGCAACCCGGGTGTCGCGGCCGGGGAGACCGAGGAGATGGTGGTGAATCAGGCGGGAAATACGTATGAGCTGATTCTCAGCACGGCCCAGGCTGACTTCGCCGTCGACTCGGCCGGGCTCCAGGAGATACTCGACAGCTGGTCATGGGCTTGACCGGCGCTTGCCGTTAGGATCAGACGATGCTGGTGCTCATGAACATGCAGGCGACGCCGGACCAGGTCGCCAACGTCATGCAACACGTGCGTGAGCGCGGGTTCGAGCCGATCGAGCTGCCGGGCGCCGATCGTCTCGCGATTGGTGTCCTGGGAAGCAATCCCGGGTCGATTCGCGACGCCATCTGCGATCTTCCCGGGGTGGTCGACGCGATCCCGGTGAGCAAGCCATACAAACAGGTCACGCGCGAGTGGCACCCCGAGCCCACGGTGGTCGATGTCTCGGGCGTCCACTTCGGCGACGGGTCATTCGTGGTGATCGCCGGGCCGTGCGCCGTGGAGAGCCGCGAGCAGGTGCTGGCGACGGCACGCGAGGTTGCGGCCGCCGGGGCAACGATGATCCGTGGCGGCGCGTTCAAGCCACGCTCCTCGCCGTACTCGTTTCGCGGTCTCGGAGTTCGAAGGACTGCGCCACCTCGCCGAGGCGCGCGACGCCACCGGGCTCCCGGTGGTGACCGAGGTGCTGACGCCCGCGGATATCGGCATCGTCTCCGAATACGCGGACATGCTCCAGGTCGGCACCCGCAACGCGCAGAACTTCGCGCTTCTCGAGGCGGTCGGTGCGGCGGAGCGGCCGGTGCTGCTGAAGCGCGGGCTCAGCAACACGATCGAGGAGTGGCTCCTCGCCGCCGAGTACGTGGTGGCCCACGGCAACTCCAATGTCGTCCTCTGCGAGCGTGGCATCCGAACCTTTGAGGCGGCCACCCGCAACACGCTCGACCTCAGCGCGGTGCCAGTCGTGAAGTCGCTGTCGCACCTTCCCGTGATCGTCGACCCGTCGCACGCCACCGGCCACCGTCCGCTGGTGCCACCGATGGCACGAGCTGCCTTTGCGGCGGGTGCGGACGGCCTGATGATCGAGGTCCACCCCGATCCGGAGAACGCCATGAGCGACGGCGCGCAGTCGCTCACGCCGGCCGCCTTCGCGGAGTTGATGGCATCGATTCGCCGCCTGGCCGTCGCACTGGATCGACAGGTCGCAACAGCTCCGTCACCGGTGAGGGCGGCGACCCCGGGTTAGGATCGTCCCCGTGGAGTTGCGCCGATGACCACCTTGTACGAACCCAGCCCCCACGACAGCGCGAACGGCGTGGTCGTGACCGCGGCTCGAGCCTGCACCCTTCGCGGATGCACCCGAACGGACGCGATGCTCTGCGCCTACCGCGACCGCCGCGGGCGCCAGTGCCAGGCGGCGTTCTGCCCCGCGCACAGCGTGTCGTTCTCGGGCACCAGCTACTGCCGCCGCCATGCCGGCACCGTGCAGGCGATCGGCGAGCTCGCCAAGGACCCGAATGGCTTTCCTGACATCAACGATCGCGCGCCGTCGCTGGTCAACTGGATCGCGCGCGACCTCGATCAGAGCATCCGTCGCCTCCTGGGCCGCGCGGTCCGGAGTGGCGAGAGTGTCATCGTCGACGAATCCGTCCGTCTTGCTCACGACCCGGCTCGCAACGCTCGCTGGGAACGGAGCTGGCGGATCGTCGAGCACACCGGACTGATCCTCAAGGTGACCGTCCACGTGAGCGAGGACAACGACGCGCTCGTGCACGTGCGTGTGGGCACCGAGATGGTGGCCGACGGCGTGCCACCGTGGATCGCGCGACGCCGTGAGGGACAGGAGGTCGAGGCCGCGATCGACGTGTCGCAGCGTCAGCTCTTCTATCAGTTCCTCGAGGAGAACATCTCCGCTGCCGTGCTTCGCTTCCGTGCTCGCGGCGATCGCGCCCCCTGGGGCCGCTGACCGCTCAAGCCGGAATCGCCTCGGGCTCGGCCCCGAGGACGCCAAGCAGCCTGCCGAGCAGCTGCTGACCCTCCGTGCCAGGTCCGGCGCCTTTGCCGCCGGTGGCGAGCTCGTCGGCGATGGCATCGAGCACCTGGAGCGCTCCGGGAGTGTCGAGATCATCGTCGAGGCGAGCGAAGAAGTCCTTCTCGTGCCGGAGTGCCGCCTCGTGGCTCAGCGTGCCGCCACCCTGCATCGCCGCGAGATATCGCCGGTACCGCCCCGCAGCGACGTCGACCTCCGCGTCCTCGTAGCTCCACGATTGCCGGTAGTGGTGCGCGGCGAGGAGCAGGCGCACCGCTGCCCCGGGGACGCGCGCGACCAGGTCGCGGACGAACACCAGGTTGCCGAGCGACTTGCTCATCTTCACGCCATCGAGGTTGACCATCGCGACGTGGACCCAGTGCCGCACGTAGGGGGCGACGCCGGCGGCCTCGGCCTGGGCGATCTCGGACTCGTGGTGGGGATAGATCAGGTCGTCACCGCCCCCATGGATGTCGATGGGGTGGCCGAGCGCCCCGGTTGACATCACCGTGCACTCGATGTGCCAACCCGGCCGCCCCTGACCCCAGGGGCTGGCCCAGCTCGGCTCGCCCGGCGTGGACCGCTGCCAGAGGACGAAGTCGAGCGGATGCAGCTTGCGGGGGTCGTCGGGATCGGCGCCGCGCTCCCGGCTGAGCTCGATCATGGTCGCGTGGTCGAGGCGGCTCAGCCGTCCGTAGTCGGGGTAGACCCCGGAATCGAAGAAGACCCAGCCGTCGCGCTCGTACGCATAACCGCCATCGACCAGCCGGGTAATCCAGTCGACCATCTCCTCGACGTGCTCCGTCGCACGCGGCGCGACGTCCACGGGGATGAGACCAATCTCCGCCATGTCGTGGTCGAACATGCGCACCTGCTCGGTTGCGAACTCCCGAAAGTCGCGGCCGCGTGCACGCGCGACGCGCAGGATGTCGTCGTCCACATCGGTGACGTTGCGCACGCTCCTCACCGCGAGACCGGAGTCGCGAAAACGGCGGTGGAGCACGTCGAAGACGTGGTAGACAAAGGCGTGACCGAGATGCGCGGAGTCGTACGGCGTGATGCCGCATACGTAGATGCCGACACGACCGCCCCGCGGTTCGAAGGGCACCACCTCCTGGCGGGCGGTGTCGAACAATTGCATGCCGCCCGATTCTACGGCTCGGTTGCGGGCACCCCTTGCGGCCCGTGCGGCTCGAGAATCTTTCGCGCCGCTTCGAGGACCTCGATGCTGTTTCTGAAGCTCAGTCGCGCTTTCGCCGCGTCGAATCCGAGCCAGTCCGCCGCCGCGATCTCGGATGGATCGGGGTGAAGCGCGGTGCCCTCGGGCGCTTCGACGATGAAGTGATGCACTCGCTTGAAGACGAGTGCGCCATGGTTGGCGCGCCGGTAGACGTACTCGGAAAGTGGCAGCGGCGCCCGCAGCACCAGGGATGCAGCCGGGATGCCCGTCTCCTCTGATATTTCGCGCACCGCGGCTGCTTCAGGTGTCTCGCCGGGTTCGATCAGCCCCTTGGGGAATCCCCAGTGGCGCCCGTCGCTGACGAGGCAGACCTCGTATCCATCCGGCGCTCGTCGCACGACCACGCCGCCCGACGAGATCTCATTGGGGCGCATGGGCCGGCGCATCGCCGCACCCTACTCCGGTGCGCATGTTTCTCGATCGTGGAGGTCGTTTCGGTCTCGTATGACCCCGGTTGCTATCATCGGGGGCTCCGCGGCCCCGTGGTGTAGCCTGGCCTAACACGCCACCCTGTCAAGGTGGAGATCGTCGGTTCGAATCCGATCGGGGTCGCCACGGGCGCGAGAGAATTCCTCGAATGGACTTCCATCCGCCCGACGAGCTGCACGGCGAGATCGTGACGCTGCGTCGCTACCAGTTGAGCGATCGGGACGCGTTGAAGGCGGCCATCGCGGCAAGTCTCGACGACCTTCGGGACTGGATGCCGTGGGCGCAGGAACCTCCGACCGACGCATCCGTGGCGAGCTTTCTCGAGCCGGCCGTCGAACACTTCGGAGGCGACGCGGCTGCCAACTACGCGATCACGCTGCGCGGCACCGGCGCTTTTGCCGGCGGATGCGGTCTCATGCCGCGCGTCGGACCGATCGCGCTGGAGATCGGGTACTGGGTGCATTCCGCGTACCACAGGCGTGGCATCGCGACGGAGTCCGCGCGTTTGCTCACCAACACGGCGCTGGCGTCATCCGGAGTGCGTCGCGTTGAGATTCACTGCGATCAGGGCAACGCCCCGAGTGCCGCGGTTGCGCGAAAGCTTGGATATCGCCTGGAGCGCGCCACCGACGGTCCCGTGGACCCGGCGGGAAGGACCGGCCGGATGATGATCTGGATCACCGAGCGACCCGTTTGACGGGCGCGTCAGGAAATCGTGATGCCCGCAAGGTCGGGGGGTTCCGGGTACTTCGGATCCATCTCCGTGAGCGTCTCGATGAGGAGGCGGCTCACCGCCCAGTTGCGAAACCACTTGTGGTCCGACGGGATGATGTACCACGGCGCCGTCTTCGTCGATGTCCGCTCGATCGCCTCTGAGTACGCCGCCTGATACTCCTTCCACAGCGCGCGATCCTCGAGGTCCCCGCGCTGGAACTTCCAGCGTTTCTGCGGGTCCTTGAGGCGCTCCTCGAAACGCCGGCGCTGCTCATCCTTGCTGATCAGCAGGCAGCATTTGATGATCGTCGTCCCGCCCTGCGCGAGCGTTGACTCGAACGCGGCGATATCGGCGTACCGCTTCCTCCAGACCGCTTTGGGAACGAGCTTGCGCACGCGCGCAATGAGGACATCCTCGTACTGCGACCGGTTGAAGATGCCGATCTCTCCTGCGCGCGGCATCGCCGCGTGGACGCGCCAGAGAAAATCATGTGCGAGTTCTTCTGCAGTCGGCGTCTTGAACGACGTGACACGTGTGCCCTGCGGGTTGACGCCGTTGAAGACGTGCGCAACGGTGCCGTCCTTTCCTGACGCGTCGGTACCCTGGAGGATGAGCAGCAATGAGCGCTTGTTCTCCGCCCACAGGCGCGTCTGCATTTCGATGAGCGCGTCGCTGTCTTTGGGGAGCGCCGCGTCCGCGGCCTTGCGGCCGCCCTTCAGCGCCCGCGTGTCGCCGGGATCGAGCGTCGATATGTCGACCTTTGACCCGGGTTTGACCTTCCACAGCTCTCGCATCGCTGTTTGCACTCTAGCCGACCGCCCTGTGGCTCGCCTCAGGCGAGATGCGTCTGTAACCAGGCGGTGAGGTCGGCAAGGACGCTGTCGCGCTCCGGCTCGTTGAAGATCTCGTGCCAGAGACCTTCGTACATCTTCAGCGTCTTGTCCGGCGAGCCCGCGCGCTCGTAGACGTGCGGTCCGCATCCCGGGTCGACCAGACCGTCGGCAGTCCCCTGCATGACCAGCAGCGGCAGTCGCATCGAAGGCAGGGCCGCATCGACACGATCCATGGCGTCGAGCATCTCCGCACCGAGACGCGCGCGAATCGGCGCCCGGAACACGAGCGGGTCGTTGTTGTACGCGTCCACGACAGCCTGGTCCCGACTGATCCGGTTGAGCGGCAGACGGAGGACGCCGGCGTTCGGCGCAACGACCGACAGCACGCGCCCGATGGCGAGTTTGGCCTTCGACACCTCGCCAGGGCACGCCGCGGGAGCGGAAACCACGAGCCCGTCGAGCGCGCTTTCCGGACGGATCGCGTAGTCCAGCGCGATCAACCCGCCCATGCTGTGCCCGAGGAGGATCAGGTGTTGTGCGGGCCAGCGATCGCGCGAACGCGTGATCACGGTCCCGAGGTCATCTGAGTAGTCGCCGAAGCGGCGCACGCTGGTCCGCCTGCCCCCGCTGAGGCCGTGCCCGCGGTGGTCGGGAGCGACCACCGCCATTCCCTCCGCAAGCAGGCGCTGGGCCACAGCGGCATAGCGGCCGCCGTGCTCGGCGAAGCCGTGCGAGATGACGACGACGCCGGTCGGTTGCCCAGCGGGAACCCATGTTCTGACATGGATCCGGACGTCCCGGACCCCCGCGAATGTGTCTTCCTCGGGCAGCACGCCGGGGCCGCGCTCGGTGACTGTCACCCGCCGAGCCTACCAATCCAACTGGCTGTCCGAACAGCCCCTAAGTGGCCCGGTGGCGCTGATACACTGCCCCGTGAGGAGGCTTGCTCATTTCGCCATGGACAACTCCACCAACGTACTCGAGATCGAGGGTCTGAAGACCTACATCAAGCTGTCGCGGACAACGGTCCGAGCGGTTGACGGCATCTCGTTGCACATCGCCCCCGGAGAGACCCTCGGGCTGGTCGGCGAGTCCGGTTGCGGCAAGAGCATCACCGGCATGTCGATCATGAAGTTGCTGCCCTCAGGCGGCAACATCGTCGCCGGCAGCATCAAGCTCAGCGGCCGCGACATCGTGCCTCTCGAAGAGAAGCAGATGCGCGACATCCGCGGCAACGACATCGCCGTTATCTTCCAGGACCCCATGACGTCGCTGAACCCGACCATGACGATCGGCGATCAGATCGGCGAGGTACTGCACATCCATCGCGATCTCAACGACGACGAGACGCGTGAGCGTTGCGCCGAAGTCCTGGGACTTGTCGGAATGCCGCGCCCCAAGGAACGCCTCACCGACTACCCGCATCAGCTCTCCGGCGGTCTCCGTCAACGCGTGATGATTGCCATGGCGCTCGTGTGCGATCCGAAACTGCTCATCGCAGACGAGCCCACGACCGCGCTCGACGTCACCATCCAGGCGCAGATCCTCGACCTCCTCGACGATCTTCGCCGCCGCCTCCATATGGCGGTGCTGTTGATCACGCACGACATGGGTGTGATCGCCGGCCGCGCCGATCGTGTCGCCGTCATGTACGCGGGAAAAATCGTCGAGACGGCAGAAACGCGAACCCTGTTCAAGGGCATGCGCCATCGTTATACCGAGGCGCTTGTCGAGGCGATCCCGCGGCTCGACCAGGATGCGGCCACAGGCCTGTACAGCATCCCCGGTCTGCCGCCGGACCTCACCGCACCGCCGCCCGCATGCCGCTTCGCAGCGCGCTGCAGGTATGACACGCCGCAATGCCACACCGAGGAACCGTTGCTCATCGAGCACGAGCCCGCGCATCTGTACGCGTGTCATCACCCAGCCGGCGTCGACAGCCCGCTTGTACCGGAGACCGTTCCAGCGCGATGACCGTGACACCCGCGACTCCAACGACGGCAGCCACTTCTCCCAATGGCACCAAGCCATTTCTCGTCGTGCAGAACCTCGTCAAGGAGTTCCCGGTCACCAAGGGCGCGATCCTGCAACGGCAGGTGGGCGCCGTGCACGCGGTCTCCGATGTGTCATTCGAAGTGCGCCCGGGCGAGACATTCGGTCTCGTCGGTGAGTCGGGCTGCGGCAAGACCACGACCGGGCGAATGATCGTTGCGCTCGAGCCGCCGACATCTGGGTCCATCGTCATCAACGGCGAGGACATCGCCAAGATGAGCAAGGGAAAGCTGCGCACCAAGCGCCGCGACATGCAGATGATGTTCCAGGACCCGTATGCGTCACTGGACCCCCGCATGCGTGTCGTCACGATCCTTCGCGAGCCGCTCGCAATCCAGGGCATCGGCAACAAGCGGCAGCAGGTCGAGCGGTGCGCCGAACTGCTCAACGACGTCGGTCTTGCACGCGGCGCACTCGACCGCTACCCGCACGAATTCAGCGGCGGTCAACGCCAGCGCATCGGCCTCGCACGCGCGCTTGCACTCAACCCGAGTCTCATCGTCGCCGACGAGCCGGTGTCCGCGCTGGACGTCTCCATCCGCTCGCAGATCCTGAACATGATGAACAGCCTGCAGGAGAAGTACGGGCTGACATTCGTGATCATCTCCCACGACCTCTCGGTCGTGAAATACATGTCGGACCGCATCGGTGTCATGTACCTCGGCAAGATGGTCGAGATCGGCAGCGGCACCGAGCTCTACTCGGCACCCGCGCACCCGTACACGCGCGGCCTCGTCAGCGCGATCCCAATCCCCGACCCTGACATTGAGCGCAACAAGGAAATGGACGCGCCAAAGGGCGAAATCCCTTCCGCAATCAATCCGCCCTCCGGCTGCCGCTTCCGCACCCGTTGCCCCCTCGCCCAGCAGCTCTGTGCCGAACAAGAGCCCCCGCTGCGCGCCTTCGGCGAACACCACCTAGCCGCCTGCCACTTCCCCCTCCGCACCCCACTAGAAACCGCGGCGTAGCAGGTCGAGTCGTACGGCCAGCGGGTCGTGGGTCGGTTTGGCTGCTTACACTCGGGTTGCCGTGCCAGACGAACATCACCTCGCGAGCGTCACTGAGGTGGCTTGCTGGGCTCCGCACAATCACGGCGATGACTCCGCCTTGGCCGACGGCCTCATTGCCCGCTATCCGGATGCTGGGGAAATCATCACCCGTCTGTGGAGCCGATATGGCGCCTTCGCTATTGACATCAGGATGGACCAGTGGGCCGCTGTGCGCGTCGAGTGCGAACCTGCGGCCAAGAAGCGAATCGTCTTCGACATCGACTGCGATGGCCCGCACCTCGGCCTAGCGGAGGCCCTTCGCAGGCTCGATGATGCGGACTTCGTCGTGACCGACGCTCAGAAACCCTGACGCGGGAGCGTCAGCCCTCAAGCGAATCGGCGGGGCCGTTCGAACGCTCGCGGCCGGGTGGCGCCCACGCATAGCGAAAGACGCGACGACGGATCTCACAGCGGAATCACACGCCCGCAGTTGCGACTACCCCGTCCGGGTGGCGCCTGGGGGAGTACCGCCACCGGAGCGTCGGCGCCCGGGCTGCGCCGCGGGCTGGAACAACCGATGACTGGAACCGGCGTCGATGCGCAGAGTGGCGAGGGCCCCCCAGGCGACAGGACCCGGACGAGAGCGCGGAACGAAGCGCGCCAATGGGATTCCGACGCCGAGCCCAAGGAGCCGCTTCTGGAGCTGCCCTTAGCGCTTCTGGAGCCGCACCTCGAGAGCGTCCCGGAGCGCATCGCCAATGAAGTTGAAGGCGACGACCGTGAGCACGATCGCGAGGCCCGCGGGATAGATCAACCACCACCAGCCGTTGGCGATGTAGGTCGTCCCGTCCGAGAGCATCGCGCCCCAGTTGGTGGCCGGCGGCGCAATGCCGAGGCCCAGGTAGTTCACCGCGGCGACCAGCAGGATCGCGTCCGCGACCTGGAACGTGGCATTCACCATGATCGTGCCGACGGAGTTCGGGATGATGTGCCGCAGCACGATCCGGAACCCGCCGCCGCCCATCATGGTCACGGCCTGCACGTACTCTCGGGTTCGCAGCGTCAACGCTTCTGCACGCACGAGACGGGCGGGGATGAGCCATGCGGTGACCGACACGACGATGATCAGGGTGAGCACGTTGCGCGGGAAGGCGACGGCGAGGAAGAGCAACAGGAACAACGCCGGGATCGCGAGCATGATGTCGACGAAGCGCATCAGGATGTTGTCGACCCAGCCGCCGAAGAAGCCTGCGACAGCGCCCCACAGGACGCCGAACAGCGTGGCGATCAGGGCCGCCGCGATGCCGATCTCGAGCGAGGTCTGGCCGCCGATCATCAGCCGGCCGACGATGTCGAACCCGTCCTCGTCGGTACCGAGGATGTGCTTCGCGGACGGGGCGAGGAAATCGTTGGCGAGGTTCGTGTCCACCTGGTCCGTGTGATAGATGAGCGGCCCGATGAAGCAGAACAGGAACATGAAGACGACGATGCCGACGCCGACCACGGCGAGGCGGTTCTGCACGAAGACGTTGAAGGCCAACCGCCAGACGCCCTGCGCCTCGAAAGCCGGGGCAACGTCCTGGACCTCGCCAGGTTTTTCCTGGGTCGAACTGGCGGGAGCCGGGAAGGCGATGGTTTGCGGTTGATCCAAAGTGCTCATGCTCGGCGGTACCTCACTCGCGGATCGGCAATCGCGTACATGACATCGGCCATGAGCGAACCGAGGACGGTCGCAAAGCCGGTCACGACGATGACGCCGAGGATGATCGGGTAATCGGTGGTGAGTGTGGCGTTCCAGAAGATGTAGCCGATCCCCGGGTAGTTGAAGAGTGCTTCCGTGATCAGCGCCCCGCTGAAGACGTAGCCCACGGAAAGACCGATCAAGGTGAGGATCGGGATCATCGCGTTGCGCAGTACGTGAACGAAGAGCACCCGGGAGTTCGAGGCGCCCTTGGCTCGCGCGGTTCGCGTGTAGTCCTGGACCATGTTCTCCAGGGTGGACGACCGCATGTATCTACTGAAGGAGGCGATCGTGACCAGCGAGAGGGTCGCGACCGGGAGGACCAGTGAGCTCAGCTGGTTGAGGTCGTCGGTGACGAAGGCTCCCTGCGGGCCTTCGGCCGGGAACCAGTGGAGGATGAAGCTGAACAGGACGATGAGGATGATGCCGAGCCAGAACACCGGCATCGAGTAGAGGACGAACGAGGCGCCGGTGAAAACGTAGTCATCCACATGGTTGCGACGCACGGCCTGGTAGATCCCGAGGGGGATCGCGATGACGATCGCGACGATGTACGAGAGGCCCAGCAGGAGGAGCGTCTTGGGGAGGTACTGCACCAGCAGCGAGGCGACGCTCTGGTTCAGCTTGTACGAGAAGCCGAAGTTCCCGTGGAACAGCTGCCAGAGATAGGTCAGGTACTGCAGCGGCAGGGGCTGATCGAGGCCGTTCTCCTTGTTGAATGCCGCGATCTGCGCCTGGTTGGCGCGCGGCCCAAGGATGTTCCTGGCCACCCCTCCACCCGGAATGACGTGGAGCAGGATGAATACGATCAGCGTGACCCCGATCGTGATCAGGATCGCCTGTAAAACCCGCCGGATGATGTAGCCGAGCATTGGCTCCTACCTCGCCCTGACGCCCATTGACAAAGATTAGCGGAATGGACTGGGGGATGCCGGCTCTTGCCGGCATCCCCCGTCTGTTTCGGTGATTGTTACCGAGTTCGGTTACTCAGTTCCAGTGCCACTCGTCCTATCAGGACCAGCGCCAATTCTCTGGGTAGATCTGAAGGAGCGGATCCAGCGGCTGGGTCCCCTTGAGATTCTTGTTGATCATGTTCAACTGCGCGTAGTTGACCGGCATCCAGATGACCGGAAGGTTCTTGGCGAGGTAGTCCTCGTACGTGTACATGGCCTGCACGTTGCTGCTTGTCTCGGTTGCGAGGATGTCGCTCTCCGCCTGCGGGTCACAGTAGCCGCCGGAGTCCGAGCCCGCGTACGCAACGCTGGCGCCGGAGCCGGTGCACGACCAGAGCTCATCACCGGTGGGCTCGTAGTCTGGTGCGTAGATCCAACCACCACCCCAGAACTCCATGTCCCAGGTGCACGCCTGACCGGACTTGCACGGCGTCGCGTTGCCGATGACCGTGTCAAACGGTGCTGTGGAGAGGTTGATCGCGATGCCTGCCTGCGCGAAGTCAGTCTTGAACTGCGCCATCTCCTGGTCGAGAGCGGGCGTACCACTCACGTACTGGAGGTTGAACTGCGCCTTCGCACCCATCGGGACGCCGGCGCCGCACTGGCCTGATCCGGTACCCGGGCTGGTGCACGTGCTGACGCCGCCGGCATTGACCGTCCAGCCGTTCGCCTGCAGCAGGGCCACGGCCTTGCTCGGGTCATACGGGTATGGATTGCTCTTCTCGAACGAATCGACGAAGTTCGAGGATGGCTTGGTCGGCACCGGACCGTAGGTCGGATAGCCGTACCCGAAGAACGCCTTGCTGATGAAGGTGTTCTGGTCGACCAGATCCTGCATCGCCTGTCTGAAGTACAGCTGGCTGAAGATCGGCCCGCTGGTCGGGTTGGTGAAGTTCTCCGGGAAGTACGTGATCTGCCAGCCGGCCCACACTGAGAAGTTGTAGATGTTGCTCAGTGTTCCCTTCTGGAGCACGTCGGCATCCGGTATGTACCCCCAGTCGATCGTGGTGTTCGTGACCGAGGTCGCCGCCTTGAGCTGATCGAACTCTGCGGTGTCCTTGGTGAACGGAACCTCGTTGAACTGCGTGAGGGTTGGCTTGATCGGTCCGCCGTAGCCGGGGTTCGGGACCATCGAGATGTTGCCGGCGGTGTCCATCGACTTCAGCTTCCACGGACCCGAGACCACCTGCCAGAGCGGGTTGGTGTTGTAGGTCGAGATGGACTTCGACTCCGAGTTCGAGGTACTTGAAGACCGCCTGCGCGCCGGCCGGGGTCTCGTCGTAATCACCGACCGCACCAGTGGCCGATTCCTTGTCCCAGACGTGCTGGGGGAGCGGCGTGATCTGGCTCAGCTCGTTGTACGTGAAGAAGTACGAGCCGTAGGCCTGGCTGAGATTGAACGTGATCTGCAGCGGGTTGGTCGGGTTGATCGTCGTGCTGAGGACGTTGTCCGGGTACTCACCAGGGGAGTAGCCCGCCCAGTTGTCCTTGTTCGCGGTGACCATGTTCTGCCAGAACTGGATGTCACGCGCGGTGATCTGCGTCCCGTCCGACCACTTCCAGCCCTTGAGGGTGATGGTGACCGACTTGCCGTCCGCGGAATACACGGGCGGATCGGCGAGGCTCAGGCTGGTGTTCAGCTGGACCTGGCCGTTGTCGCCGAACCAGTACAGCGGCCGGTACATGAGGTACTGGAACTGACTGAGGTTGGCAACGCTGAAGTACTGGAGGCCCGCGAGCGGGAAGATGTAGTTCGGTTGGGCACCAGGACCCTCAGCGAACGTCGCCGTGGTCTTGGTGACAGTCGGGCCTGTGGTGCCGGTGCTCGTGCTCCCGCACGCCGCGAGGACGATGGCCCCCAGGCCGATGAGAGCGGGCACAGATTTGGCCCGCCAGCTCCGAAACGTCATGTATGCCTCCTTGTGACGACATAAGTCCACGTGGCGTCGCTCTGCCCCGGACGCAGTTCGTAGAGTAGCGATTCGTCAAGGCATCGGCCATCAATCGCGGGAAAATCATCCCGGTGGGGGAGATCGCCCGTTCGGTCAGGCAGCCCTGTCGGCCGGCCAGCGGCCCGCGGCGCGCGCCAGGGCCAGGTCGTACACCGGCGAGATCCGTAGTCGCCGGGGCATTCCCGGACCTGCCAGACGCACCGAACGTGTCAGCGCAGCGAACCCGGCAGCGTGAGCCGGCGTCCACTGGAGGCGGTAGCCGCCGCGCAGTTCGGATGGTAGGAGTCCCGTCGCGACGAAGGCGAGGAGGTCCATGCCCGGACGGAGCATGCGTGAGCTGACCGGCGGATGCAGGACGGTCTCCGCCACCTCCAGGGATCCGGCGCCGGGAAGGGCCTGGCCGCTCCGTACCTCCTGATCCACGTACCTGCGGAGCGCCGCGGCGTTGGGCCACGTCTCACCTGGCGAGAGGCCCATGAGCCGCCCGACCGCATCCCATTCGCGTACGAAGGTGTCGCGCTCTTTCTTAGAGAGGCCCCCGACGAGCGCGTCGTGCGCAACCAGCATGGTGTCGACGAACGAGGCGTGGACCCAGCGAAGCAGCCCCGGGTCGCTCGCGGAATAGCGAGTCCCCGGCAGTACCCTCGACGTTGCGTTCGCCGCCGGAAGGCTGCCCGAGACAGCGCGGTGCAGCCCGTTCACCCGGCCCGAGATCCGCTCCGCCTCCTTGGTCGTGCCAAAGGAGACCACCGTCACCCAGCGAACTGTTCGCTCGAGGCGGCCGTATGGGTCCGATTTGTAGGTGCTGTGCTCGATCGCACCCTGCGCAACCAGTGGATTCGCCGCCTGCAGGAGGAGCGCGCGACCCGCCGCCAGCAGGAGCCTCGGCTCGCGCATCACCTGCCATGTGATCGAGTCCGGGCCGAAGAGGCCGGGGTCGGGTGTTGGGTCACGGAGCGGCAGCGGGCGCGTCGGACCGGGGCTCGGACGAGTCAGAAGACGCTGAACCGCGTCTGGCAGCGGGATCCCGAACACCGTCAGGACTCCGGAGGGACCCGGTGAAGCTCGGCCGTGAGGTGCGCACGAGGATGTCCGCCGTCGGTCGCCATTCGAAGGCTGTAAACGAGGATGTCTCCGTCGATCTCGAAGTCGCGATGCAGGCCGGTGACGGTCTTGGCCGACGGCGTGCAGTTCACCGTGGTCGAGCGGAGCTGAAGGTGGTTGCCGTCCCAGCGGCCGGTCTCGATCTCGACGACGCCGATCGGATGGGTCATCGCAACCTCGACGGCACCGTCCTGCTGCGCCCGCCAGAATCCAGCCTCGGCATGCAACGGGCGCCCGTCGTCGAGTGCCGCCGTGCGCTGCATATAAGAGATGAAGGGTTTGCCGTTATGCCCGAAGGTCACCCACTCGCGGTACCGGAATCGGGCACCCGAACCCCACTGCCCCTCTCCCTCGCCGTACCAATCGCCGAGCAACTCCGCGAGGCGTCCAAGATCGGGGTGGGTGGGCGGCTTCGGAGGCATGTCCCGAGTGTCGCACGGGTCGAAGAGGCTCCGGCGTCTGCTTTGGCTACCATCGGACGCGTGTCAGAGATCGACGGAATCGAACGCGTCCTCGTCGTCGTCGCCCATCCCGATGACTGCGACTTCGGCAACGCAGCCACCACGGCAAAGTGGACCGACGCCGGCGTGACGGTGTCCTACTGCATCGTCACCGACGGGGATGCCGGCGGATCCGATCGCAGCATCACGCGTGAGCAGATGGCCGGCATCCGGCGCATCGAGCAGACCGAGGCCGCAGCGGAGGTCGGCGTGACCGACATCACGTTCCTCGGCTACCCGGATGGACGGCTGACGCCGAGCATCGAGCTGCGCCGTGACATCTCGCGAGTGATCCGCCTGAAACAGCCGCAACGCGTCATCACGCAATCGCCGGTGCGCAGCTTCACCCGAATCTTCGCCAGCCACCCGGACCACCTCGCCGCGGGCGAGGCCACCTTGTGCGCCGTCTATCCGGATTCGCGGAACCCGTTTGCCCACCGTGAGCTGCTCGAGGTGGAGGGCCTTGAACCATATTCGGTGGCCGAGGTCTGGATGAGCGCCGCCGGCACTCCGGGTGTGGACGTCCAGGTTGTCGATGTCACCGCGACCGCCGACCGCAAACTGGCAGCACTTCGCTGCCATCGCAGCCAGTACAGCGATTGGGACGCGCTCGAGCAGCGAGTTCGCGGCTGGCTCGAGCTCACGGCGAAGACGAACGGCCTCGAGGAAGGACACCTCGCCGAGCAGTTCGTCGTCATTCCAACCGCATGACGCTGCGCATCAAAGAGGACATCATGCCGTCGGCCGTCTGGCCGTCACCCATCTCGGCGCAGCGAGCTGCAGCGGGACGGATGCGCCTCACCGACGTGCAGCTCAGCGATGGCGACGCCTTCTGGATCGAAGGCCGTCCGGTTGAGCGCGGCCGGTGCGTCATCGTGCGCGAGCACGAAGGCGTTGTCAGCGACGTCATCGACGCGCCGTATTCGGCGCGGACCTGGGTGCACGAGTACGGCGGCGGAGCGATGCTCGCGCACGGGGGCACCGTGTACTTCTCCAACGCCGGCGACGGGCGTATTCACACCGTCGTGTCGGGAGCGAGCCCCGAGCCACTGACCCCGGCGAGCCCTGCGCTTCGCTACGCCGACTTCGAGATGGACGCAACGCGACACCGGCTCATCTGCGTCGTCGAGGACCACAGTGGCGCGACTGTCAGGAACGATCTCCGCGCGGTCCCGCTCGACGGCGGCGAGCCGATCACGCTCGTGTCGGGTAACGACTTCTACTCGACGCCGCGCGTCAGCCCGGACGGTCGCAGCCTGCTCTGGTTGACGTGGAACCAGCCCAACATGCCGTGGGACGGCTGCGAGCTCTGGGTCGCGACGCTCGATGACGCGGGGCTACCAGTCGATGCTCGGCTTGTCGCCGGAGGTGCGTCCGAGTCGATCTTCCAGCCATCGTGGTCTCCGCGTTCTGTCGTGCATTTCACGTCCGACAGGACCGGTTGGTGGAACCTCTATCGCTGGGACGGCGCGAAGGTGGATGCGCTCGCACCGATGCAGGCGGAATGTGGCGCCGCGCAATGGGTGTTCGGCCTGTCCACCTATGCGTTCTGCGATGACTCGCGGCTCGTGCTCTGGGCACGTCGCGACGGCGACTGGGAGCTCTTCGTGCTCGATGATTCAGGGACGCTGACGCGTGTCGATGTCCCGGAGACAGAGTTTGGTCTGCACGTCAGCGCAAGCGGGAACGAGCTCCTCTATCAAGCCGGCGGACCGCAGACGCCGCTTGGAGTCATTCGCCACAACCTCGCGACCGGGATGCACCGGGTGGTGGGATCCGAAAGCAAGGACATGGCAATCGAGGAGAGTGTCCTTTCGACACCGTCACACATGACGTTTCCGGGATACGGCGGCGAAAGCGCGCACGCGTGGTTCTACCCACCGCGCAATGACGCGGTGGCACCGGAGGCGGCACGCAAACCCCCGCTCCTGCTTCGCGCGCATGGCGGACCCACCTCACAGACAACCATCGCGCTGGATCCATCGGTGCAGTTCTGGACGAGCCGCGGCTTCGCATATCTCGACGTCGACTACGGGGGAAGCACCGGGTACGGACGCGCATACCGGGATCGGCTCAATGAGCAGTGGGGCGTCGTCGATGTCGGTGATTGCCTCGCCGGCGCGCAGCATCTCGTCGACACCGGCGTCGTCGACCCTGACCGTTTGTTCATCCACGGCGGCAGCGCGGGCGGATACGCCGTGCTCTGCGCGATGACATTCCACGACCTGTTCCAGGCGGGCGCGAGCCTCTTCGGCATCGCCGACCTCGAAGCGCTGTTCGCGACCCCGGGACACAAGTTCGAGGCGCGCTACGACTCACCCCTGCCGAAGGGTCGCGGGATGTACGACCGGTCGCCCGTGCACTTCATCGATCAAGTGCGCGGCGCGGTGCTGCTGCTCCAGGGGCTCGATGATCCGGTGGTGCCCGCGGCGCAGGCGGAGATGATGTTCGCCGCGCTGAAGAGCGCGAACGTCCCGTGCGCATACATCGGGTTTCCCGGCGAGCAGCACGGGTTCCGCGATGTCGTGAACATCGCGCGAACCCTCGAAGCGGAGCTCTACTTCTTCGCGACTGTGACTGGCATGACACTTGCGGAGAGCATCGAGCCCGTCGACATCCTCAACCTCTAAACCCGCGGGGCGCGTATTCGGACTGATCCGCCTGATCAAAATCGGCTCGGCGCAAATTCCTGGAAGAGCGACTCGAAGGGTCCGTAGAAGCTCGGGTTCCCAGGTTCGAACGCCTTGACCTTCCCGTTGTCAAGCGTCCGGCACCCGGTGTCGTGGAACCAAAGGTCGATGTCCGGCGCATCGGCGTATGCAAAGACGATCACCGATGTCGAGTCGACATCGTCGGGACAGGCGGTCGTACCCGTAGGGGCCGCGGTACTGATGGTGCCGATGACGGCTGCAAGGTGCACCGCCTGGCTCGGAGTGAGCCAGACCTGATCGTAGAGCGACCCTGGATCCAGGTCGAAATCCTCGTTAAAGGGGGACGGCGGCGCGTACCGGCAGATGAGGCCGCTCGTCGGGTTGGGCGCCACCAGTTCGTCGCCGATCCCGGGGTTGGAAACGCCGTCGGTTGCGCCGAGCGTGAGCGGGCAGGGATGCGACGCGAGAAGGCGTATCGGCGATGACACCCCGCCGACCAGCCAGGTTCCGGCGCATCCGGACGCCGCAAAGGAGAGGGCGCATCCGGCCAGCAGCGCAAGCGTCCACTTCCTTCGCACGTTGCAACCGTACATCCGCCCACCGCTCTACGCGGGGAAGCGTCGTGGCCGCAACTGCCAGGCACACAGCGGGATCACGACGAGGAGCGTGCCTGCGATGAGCAGAGCCGGGAAAACCAGGTCGAATGGGTCGGGCGCCGTCGGGATCACGGCGTTGGCCGTGTAGTCCGCAACCGGGGATCCGAATGACGCGAGGCTGATGACGTCATTGCTTCCGACGCCGAGGTCGTAGGTGACGCTCGCACCGGGGGCGTTCAACGTGAGGTACGTCAAGAAGCCGTGGTCCGGTACCCACGACATGTTCCTGTCGACCGACAGGTCGTGGTACAGGCTCGCGTTCATCGGTTCCGCGCCGGCCACCTTGAAGCCGGGTGCACTGTCAATCGTGCTGCCGTCGGCCACTGCCGAGGTGACCCCGAGGCCGTTGGCAGTGCTCAGCGGATGGTCGGTGAGCAGGAACAGGTCGGCGTTGACGGGCGCACCGGCATTGGCGAGGATTTCGAGCGGCACCCAGAGCCGCGGCGTGTGCATGGTGATCAGCAGCGGCACGCCGTCGCCGGCCTGCTGGTGACGCTCGAGAGCCAGCGACGTGTTGTATTTCGCCGCCATGAAGATCGGGCTCGACGACGCGTAGCGGAGCAGGTGATTCTTGATCTCCGCTGACACGAGGAACCCGTTGTGCGTGCACCAGTCGATGACCGCCTGACCACTCCCCTTGAGGACGGTGACGTCGAGTGCCTCGACCTGCACCTGCTCGACAACGACCGCCGGAGCAGCTGCAGGCACAGCCGCGGCGAGCTGGAAGAGCGAGTCCAGTGGCGGTGCGAATTCCCGCTCCAGCCGTTGCAGCGTCCATGCACCCGCCTCGGTGATGGAGGTCGGAATCGCCGGCAGCGGCACGATCCACCCGACATCGCTCACTGCGCCTGTGAAAGCGAAGCTCGTCACGTAGTGCTCGACTCCGCCCGACCACGCGACGAACGTCGTCGCCTTCGCGAGGCGAATGTCGCCATCGGGCGCGACAAGTCCCCCGCACGCGAACACCTGTCCCGCCTGCATGACGACCGCGGCGGCAACACCCATGCCGGCGAACAGGAACTTGCGCATCTCAAAGACCTCCAGGCGGATTCACATCAGTGGAGACGGAGACGCAGAGCACCCGCCATGGGTTCCCGGGAGTGCCGCGAAAGGGGTTGCCAATCAATTAGTTAGGCTATATAATCAATTCCGATGACCGCTGTGACAGCACGACCCGTCGATGTCGCCAACCGGCTGCGCCCGGTGCTGCTTCATCTCAACCGGCATCTCCGTCGCGAGGTGCATGCTTCGGGCGTCTCTGCCGGTCAGCTCTCCCTCCTCGGCTTGATCAGCGGCAATCCCGGGATCAGGATTGCCGAGCTGGCTTCACGAGAAGGGATGTCGATGCCGTCGGTGTGCACGCACATCGATCGTCTCGAGGCCTCCGGACTGGTGACCCGCCGGCAGGCGGAACAGGATCGCCGCCGCGTGGATCTCGAGGTGACCCCCGAGGGCGAGCGCGTCCTCAAGGTGATCCGCAACAAGCGCACTGCCTGGTTGTCAGCGCAGCTGGGCACGCTTTCCGACTCGGACCTCGCCGCAATCGACACGGCCATCACGCCACTCGAGGCGTTACTGGCGCACGCGGAATGAGCCTCGGGATCGGCAACGCCACCGCGCGCACGTTTCTGAGCCTGCGCCGCCACTACAACTACCGGCTTTACTTCTTCGGCCAGGTCGTGTCGATCAGTGGCACCTGGATGCAGAGCGTCGCGCAGGCATGGTTCGTGGTGCAGAACACGCATTCACCACTGGCCGTCGGCATCCTCGCCGTGTGCCAGTTCGGCCCATACGGCCTCTTCGGTCTCTTCGGCGGTGCCGTTGCGGATCGACTCGATCAGCGCAAGGTGCTGATGGGCACACAAACGGCCTTCATGGTCACGGCCGCGCTCCTCGCCGGCCTCACACTCACCGGCCACGCGACGGTGTGGGAGATCTATGTCCTGGCCGGGGTGACGGGAATGATCACGGTGCTCGACACGCCGGTCCGTCAGGCATTCACCATCCAGATGGTCGGTCGCGACGAGCTGCCCAATGCAGTTGCGTTGAACTCCAGTCTCTTCAACGCATCACGCATCGTCGGCCCCGCCATTGCAGGCGGCCTGATCGCGGTCGCGGGTGTGGGTATCTGCTTCCTGATCAACGCGCTCAGCTACCTCGCCGTGCTCGCGGCGCTCTGGTTCATGCGCGTCCCCGACCTCTTCCCGGTTCGCAAGGATCAGCGCGGTCAGAACGTCTTCCGCGGATCTCTCGAGGGCCTGAAATTCGCGTGGCAGCGCCCGGTCATCCGCTCGGTGCTGGTGATGATGCTCGTGATCGCGACGATCAGCATCAATTTCAACGTGCTGCTCCCCGTGCTCGCCGCTCGAACCCTCGACAGCGGGCCCGAGATCTTCGGCATCCTCTCCGCGCTCTTCGGCTTCGGCGCACTCATCGGGGCGTTGTTCTCCGCATCGCTCGGGCGCGCAAGCCGCCACACGATGCTCGTCGGCGCAACGCTGTTCTCGGTTTCGGAGATCGCGCTCGCGCCGCTCCATGTGGTGTGGGCCGCGGGCCTCGCGCTGATCGTCACCGGCGTCGCGTTCACGCTCTACGCCTCGCAGTCCAACTCGATGCTGCAACTGGCCGTGACCGATGAGATGCGCGGGCGCGTGCTCGGCATCTATGGGTACGCGTTCGTCGGCACAGCTCCGCTTGGTGGACTCCTCGCCGGGTGGCTCGCGGAGATCGGGGGCACGCAACTCGCGTTCCTGGTGGCCGGCCTGATCGCGGCAGCGGCCACCGTCTACGGGTGGTCCGACACGGGCCGCGCTGAGCGCGCTGCAATGCCGCCGATGATCCAGGTGGCATAGCCGCACGCGCCACGCGCATTCTTCCGTCAGCGCGACATTCGATCTGGAGGTACGCCACGTGGAGCTTCGCAGGCTTGGGACAGAGGGTCTCGAGGTGTCGGCGCTGGGCCTCGGGTGCATGGGCATGTCGGACTTCTACGGCACCGCGGCCGAACGTGACGAGAGCGAGGCGATAGCAACGATCGATCGTGCGGCGGAACTGGGCGTGACCATGCTCGACACCGCCGACATGTACGGCCCGTTCACCAACGAGCAGCTCATCGGCAAGGCGCTCACGGGACGGCGCGATCAGTTCGTCGTGGCCACAAAATTCGGGTTCGTGCGTCAAGCCGACGGATCGCAAACCATCAATGGCCGGCCCGAACACGTGCATCGCGCATGCGACGCGTCGCTCCAGCGTCTCGACATCGACGTCATCGACCTGTACTACCAGCACCGGCTGGATCGATCGGTACCGATTGAGGAAACCGTCGGCGCGATGGCGGAGCTTGTCGAAGCAGGAAAAGTCCGCTATCTGGGGTTGAGCGAGGCGGGGCCGGCGACCATTCGCCGGGCGAACGCGGTGTATCCGATCTCCGCAGTGCAATCGGAATACTCGCTGTTCGCGCGCGATGCCGAGGCGTCCGTGCTGCCGGCAATGCGCGAGCTCGGCATCGGCTTCGTGGCGTACAGCCCGCTCGGCCGCGGCATCCTGACAGGGACTCTCACGCCCGAGACGCTCGCGGCAACCGACACGCGCCGTGCTCGGTTTCCGCGTTTCGCGGAAGGGAACTTCGATGCCAACCTGGCGATCGCAACGCGCATCGGCGAAATCGCTGCGGAGAAAGGGGTCACCGCGGCGCAACTCGCGCTCGCATGGCTGCTCCACCAGGGTGCCGACATCGTGCCGATTCCGGGGACCAAGAAGCGGTCGCGGCTCGAGGAGAACGCCATGGCGGCGGAGATCGCGTTGGACGCCGACGACATCGCCCGAATCGAAGCGGTCGCCAACCCCGAGAGCGTGCGTGGCGACCGCCACTGGGACATGGCGGCGATCGACCGCTGACCACGCGCTATGGTCAGCGCGAGATGAGCGCACCGGAATCTCGCTTTGCCTGGACGCCGACGGCCGAGCAGGCCGGCGCGTCACGTGTGAGGCGCTTCATCGACTCCCTCGGCGTTGGGGACCTCGATGGCGTCGCCAACTTGGCGCGCACGGATCCCGAGCGGTTCTGGACGGCTGTGGCCGATGACATCGGTGTTGCCTGGACACGGCGATTCGATGTCGCGCAGGACACATCGCCCGGACTGCCCTGGACTCGGTTCTGGGTCGGCGGCAAGCTCAACCTTGCGCACAACGCGGTGACTCGCTGGGCGGAGCGCGCGCCCGACCGGCGTGCCGTGGTGTGGGAGGGCGACGACGCGAGCACCAGCGAGTGGACCTACGCCCGTCTCCAGAGCGAGACAGCTCATGCGGCATCGCGGCTCCACGGTCTCGGCATCCGCAGCGGTGACAGCGTCGGCCTGTGCATGCCGATGATTCCGGAGACCGTCTCGCTCTTTCTCGCATGCGCATGGCTCGGTGCTGTTGTGGTGCCGCTCTTCAGCGGCTACGGTGCCGGGGCCATCGTGTCGCGCCTGCGCGACTGCGACGCCAAGGTTCTGGTCGTTGTTGACGGATTCACGCGGCGCGGACGCACGATCAGCATGAAGGCCGTCGCCGATGAAGCCGCCGAGCAGCTTCCCTCGCTCGAGCATATCCTCGTGGTGCCGAACCTCGGCGACACGAGCATCCCGATGCGCCCGAGGCGCGATGTCATGTACGACGCGATGCCGGCTGACGCAACGGTGACATGGCCGGTCGCGGATACCGACGCCGACACGACCTTCATGATCATCTACACGAGCGGTACGACGGGTCGCCCCAAGGGCACGGTGCATGTCCACGGCGGATTCCCGGTGAAAGCCATGCAGGACATGGCCCATTGCTTCGACATCGGAGAGCAGGACCGCCTCCTCTGGTTCACCGACATCGGCTGGATGATGGGACCGTGGGCCATCTGCGGCGCGCTGAGCATCGGCGCGACGTTGGTGCTCTTCGATGGCGTGCCGGATCACCCGGGTCCCGACCGGCTCTGGTCCGTCGTGGAGCGACATCGCGTGACGGTGCTCGGCGTCGCACCGACCGTGATTCGTGCGTTGATGCGCAGCGGCGACGAGCCCGTGGCCGCTCACGATCTTTCCTCGCTCCGCGTTCTCGGATCAACCGGTGAGCCGTGGAACACGGATCCCTGGCTCTGGTACCAGCAGAAAGTCGGAGGTGGCCGGCTGCCGGTCATCAACTACTCCGGTGGGACGGAGATCTCCGGCGGCATTCTCGCCGGCAACATGCTCACGCCTTTGCAACCATGCGCGTTTGCGGGGCCGTGTCCCGGGATGGACGCCGATGTCGTCGACGAGCACGGGACGAGCGTTCGCGGCCGCGTTGGAGAACTGGTGATCCGCGCCCCGTGGCCCGGAATGACGCAGGGCTTCTGGCGCGACCGGGACCGCTATCTCGACACGTATTGGTCGCGCTGGCCGGATGTGTGGGTGCACGGAGACTGGGTCGAGGTGGACGCGGACGGTCTCTGGTACATCCGAGGACGGAGTGACGACACCATCAAGGTGGCGGGCAAACGGCTCGGACCGGCAGAGGTGGAGTCCGCCCTTGTCGCGCACAAGGCAGTCGCTGAAGCCGCCGCCATAGGAGTCCCCGATCCGCTCAAGGGCGAGGCACTCGTTGTCTTCGTCGTGCTCAAGCCTGGAGTGACCGACTCGCCAGAGCTGCGCACAGCTCTTGCGAAGCGTGTCGCCGAGGATCTCGGCAAGGCACTGGCACCGCACGCCGTCGAGATCGTGTCAGAACTGCCTAAAACTCGCAACGCCAAGGTGCTCCGGCGCGTGGTCCGCTCGGTGTACCTGGGAACGGATCCGGGCGACCTGTCGTCGCTCGAGAACCAGAGCGCCGTCGGCGCGATCGAAGAGGCTCGACACTCGGACTGACCCGATGTCCTCTGCCTGTCCGGAGCGTCGCTCGATGATGGGCGGCTCCGCGTCGGGATGCAGCGCCGTCGCAACGGCGGCGCCCGCCCGACGTCCTCGAGAGGGGGGCCACCATGCCCGACTCCGTCCCGCTGCGCGGCAGCGCCTACCACCCGGCCGGCGGCACGCGCCCCGGCCACCGAACCATCCGCAAGCTGACGGATGCGGAGTTGCACGCCGATGCCGGCCTGACGCTCCTGCTTCGCGAGCGCAGCAGCGGCCCCACCACCGCGCAGAGCCTCGCGTGGTTGCAATCACTCCCCGACCCGAGCGCGCGCCACCTCGACCTCGCGCAACTGACCGCCCGCCACGGCTTCGACACGGCCGACCGCGACCGTGTTGTCCGTTGGGCAACCGCGGCCGGGCTCCAGGTCACCGGCGAGGACCCGACAACCCGGCGGATCATGGTGCGCGGTCGCGTCGAGCAGCTTGCGCGCGTCTTCGAGGTCGACATGGAGCGATTCGGCTGGGCGCGCCCTGACGGCAGCACCGTCGAATACCGAGGACATCGGGGACCTGCACGTCTTCCGGCGCACCTCGATCGGGTCGTCGACGGCGTCTTCGGTCTTGACGACCGGCCGCTGGCGCGGTCGCACGTGCGTGGCCTCGACGACGGCCGCAGCGCGGTCTTCGCGTACGACCCGCCGCAACTGGCGTCGCTATATGACTTTCCGCGTCTCCCCAACGGTGGCGAAGGTGTCGAGCTCGTTGCGGGGATGATCGAGCTCGGCGGCGTGGTGCACCCGTTCGACCTTGCCGCGTCGTTCGCGCGCCTCGGGCTGCCCGCGCCGGACATCACCAACGTGTGGCTCGACGGCGCCACGCCCGCTCCCGACCCGAACGGAGCCGACGTCGAGGTGGCGCTCGATTACCAGGTCATCGGCGCGATGGTCCTCGCCATGGCACCGAAGGCACACCTGACGATCGTCAGCTACAACGCGCCCAACAGCGAGCGTGGGTTCATCGACGCTGCGGCGACCGCAGCCGGTGACGCGATCCGGCATCCAGCGGCGGTCTCGATCAGTTGGGGTGCGCCCGAGGATCACTGGTCGCCGCAGGGCATGCGCGGGCTCGACTCCGCGTTCGCGACCGGCGCCCTCCATGGCGTGACGTTCAGCGCCGCCGCCGGTGACGCCGGCTCGACGAACGACGAGATCGACGGCTACCAGCATCCGGAGTTCCCGGCTTCGAGCCCGCACGCGTGGGCCTGTGGCGGCACCACGCTGCTTGCGGCCCGCGGACGCATCCGGACCGAGACCGTCTGGAACGAGCTCTCGCGTGGCGCTGGGGCAGCCGGAAGCGGCGTCAGCACCGTCTTCCCGGTTCCCGCCTACCAGGCCGAGCTGGGCATCCGCCCGCGGTCAGCCGATGGAGGGGCGCTCGGGCGCGGGCTCCCGGACGGCTCCGGAAACGCAGACCCGCTGACCGGATGGAACGTGGTGGCGTTGCGGCGGCTGCGGTCGACCGGTGGCACCAGCGCCGTGGCGCCGATGTACACGGCACTGTGGACGCTCGTCTCCGCGCAGCTCGGGCATCGCGTCGGATTGCCGCATCCGTCGCTCTACGCCAAGCGCGGCCGCGGCTTCAACGACGTCACTGCCGGCGACACCGGCGGCCCATACCGCGCAGGTCGCGGATGGGACCTGGCGAGTGGTTGGGGCAGCCCCGATGGACGTCAGATCGCGCGTGACCTCGGCGTGCGCATGCCTGCGCAGGAGGTGCGCCGGGCCCGGATCGGCACCGGCGAGCGCGAGATCGCCTGAGTTCAGCCGGTCCCGAGGAGTGCGGCTGAGCCCGTGGCCAGTGCCACGGGCCGGCCGTCGGCGCCGAGGATCTCCGCGGTGCCGACGGTCAGGCTGCGGCCCCGGTGGACCACTTTCGCTCGTGCCTCCAGGAGACTGCCGTCCCCTGCGACGGGGCGCAGGAAGTTGACCTTGATGTCCACCGAAGCCATTCCCTCACCTTTAGCAAGAGTTCGTCTGGGTGGCGAGAGCGAGCGCGAGGTCGGCGAGCAGGACGATGAAGCCACCCTGCGGCCACCCGAACGGCGTGGCCAGCCAGCCGGTCAGCGGCATGACACAGTTCGCCGCTCCGAGCGTCGCCTCGGTGGGAGTGATGCCGAGCAGGTGGTGCATCGGCGGCAGCGGCAGGTCGCCGCGGATCTGCGCGTGAATGATCTCGACACCGCTGCGTTGGCGGAACTCGGTTTCGTCGATTCGCTCGCCGGATACCGGTCGAAGGTATGGGTCGGGCCCGTTGTCGGAGCCATCGGATGCTTGCTCGCGCGCCGGCGGCGCGGCCGTGCCGCCACGCGTAGGCACGCTCGATGCCGCTTCGCCGAAGATTCGGATCCGCGACGTTGCGTACGCGATGAGCCGGCCGTCAGCGTCGATCAACTCGCCCGCCGACAGGCCGAGCGTGGTGCCGGCGTGCAGCGCGCGGCCGTGTGCGGTGACCACCGAGCCGACGCGTGCCGGACGGAGGTAGGTCATGGACATTTCCGCAGTCGTGTACTGCGTATGCGCCGGAAGCAACGACTGCAGCGCGCAGCCCAGCGCGGCATCCGCGGCGAGCGCGAGCACGCCCCCCGGAACGCTGCCGTGGGACCACTCGAGCCACGCGGACACGGGCAGGCTGAATGCGGCCTTGCCCTCGTCGGCGCCGTCGAACGTGACTCCTGTAAGCCTGCCCATCGGCGGTTGCGCGCGCACGAGGCGCAGCGCCTCGAGCCCGGTCAGGTCACGGGTGGAGGCATCGAGGATGTCGCCTCGCACCGGTAGGTCGCGCCACAGCGCTGGCTCGCGGATCAGCATCGCCCGAGCTTAGCGAGAGCCCGCCGGCGCGCCGCTCAGGTTGGTGGTGGCGCCGGCACCCAGGCAACGCCTGTGCACGTCGATGTGGCGACGTTCGTGCCCACGACCGCCGCTGCGTATCCGACGCCTCGCACAGTGACACTGCTGGGGAACCCCGGCAGCGGGACCGGCAACTGCACGACCCGCGAGACGATTGCGTACACATGGCATCCGTCGCTGGCGCACAAAGCACCTTCCGGTTGCTGAGGATCGTTCACGGTCTTCAGCACCAATGGGTTCGTCGGGTCGCGCGGGATCTGTGCCGATTGGTCTGACGTCTGGATGCAGGAACGCTGGAACGCGTAGAGCGTGCCTTCGCGATCCTGCGTGGTGATGTCGACGATCGGCGGTGTGCACACGACATTCGTGCCGGGATTCGGGCACGGACCGGTGACCCCGTACAGGTAGCTGGGGTTGACCGAGTCGGCACCGGACTGCGCGCCGAGTTGCGCTGCGTCCTGCACGCGACCCGACCACACATACAGATATGCCGAGTCTGCGACGAGGCACGTGAGGCTGAAGAGGAACAACGCGAAACCGAGCGCGAAGACGATGAGCGTCTGCCCCCGCTGACGTCGACGCACCAAGCGCGAACGCATGGTTCTCACTGGCGAAACGGCGGCGGAAGCGCCTCCGCCTGGGCACGAATCGTCGGAGTCCAGAACACGCCCCAGGCCAGCGGTGTGTTGGAGAAGTCGAGCGACGCGGACGCAGTGCAGGTGACCACCTCGAGCCCGTCCGGCGGGTCGAGTGTCCGGTCCACGTACCCGGGGACGGCAACACCGGCTGCGGTAATCGATCCGATGTCGCACGACACCTCCGCGTTGGTCGGTGACCCGGTGTAGCCGACTGGTTGTCGCGGTGGATTGCCCGCATCGCCGCTGTCGCCACCCGAGGTGCACAGCGTCGCCGCAGTCCAGTGGAGCAGACCCACGTACGTCGTCATCGTCCCGTAGAACGTCTCGGCGGCATACCTGCAACCGGTCGGCAGACCGGCGGTGATCAGCGTGACTCCGTGCAAACCGCAGCATCGTGTCCCCACCGCATCGATCGCGCTTTCCGGTGCCTGGAATCTCGATTGCGCCGCAAGCGCGGTCGCGGAGTTGAGCTGTTCCTGCACGGTCACCTGCACCATCACCGCGATGAAATTGCAGACGAGGAACAGCAGGATCGGAATGACGAGCGCCGTCTCGAGAACCGCTTGAGCGTCATCGCCACGGCGACGGCTGCGCGTCACGGAGCGAAACGGAGCGTATGCGTGGTGGCGGAAACGTCTGTCGGCAGCTCGAATCCGCCGGCTCCGGGGCCGAAGCCAGGCGGCACCAACGACGCGACAAAACCAATGACGCGAACCGTGATCATCGGCGAGTCGTCGCAACCCGACGGCCAGGGCGATGACTGCCCAGGTGGTGGCTTCGTACATGCGGGCGGGTCTGTCTCGCTGACGCAGACAACGACGACGCGGGGACCGTCCGCGGCCTGTACCTGGGCCGGTGTCAACGGGCATTGCTGCGTGTTGTCCGGCGCGCAGTCACCGTTGGCATCGGTCGCGCACCAACGCTCGATCGCTGTCCCGAACAGCGCACTGTGCAATCGACCCGAGATCGCAGCAGTCACTGCGCGAGCGTCGGGTGCCTTCTCCGACACGGGGCTCGAGCCCGCCGACGACGCGATCATCGCCGCCTCCTGCACTGCGGATACCTCGGCAGACGTCTGCACGGCCCACAGTCCCGCGTCCAGCGCGCCGATCAGGCACAGGAGAAAAAGCGGCAGCACAACGGCGAACTCAAGAAGGGCCTGGCCGCGGGCGTGCGGCCTGCGTCGAAGACGCACGACTCCCTCGAAATCCCCTCCCATCGTCTCTCCATCCTAGCCGGATGGACGGTCGCTACGAGGAGAGCACGACGAATGTCAGATCTACCGGCACAAGTGGGGTAACCATGACCGGATCGGCCGGTTGATTGGTGGTCGGATTGATGAGCGTCGTCCAGTTTCCGTCGGCGAAGACCTCGAGCACGTACGGCCCGCCGATCGGGATGTTGCTCAGCGAGAAGTCGCCCGATGCGTCCGCGGTCGTCGTGTAGAACGGACCGCTCGTCTGATACATGCCCCCAGGCTCGGCTTTGTAATTGGAGCTGAGACGGACGCGGTCTGAGATGGGCGCACCGAGATGCGTGACCAGGGTGCCTGTCACCGACTGCGGCGCCTGGAGCATCGCCTGCGCTATGGCTGCTTCCGCGCTGTTCGGGAAGGTCGCGACCAGCTGCCGGAGGGCGGAAAGGGACTCGAGATACGCGTCGTGGGCGAGATCCTCCTCACCGGCGGCGAGGAGCGCTGATGGGAAGAGGGTGTCGGCTGTTCGTGTGGCCTGGGTGGAGCCGGACTTGACCACCATGTCGAGAATCGGCACGGCATCGGCGGCGCGCCCGGCCGAGACGAGGACCTCCGCCTCGCCTGCCTGATCGATCGGAAGCAGCCGTGACACCGCAACCCCCGCCGGTGTCGCCGGCGCGAGGTCCGTGATCTCGATCAATCTGCTGATCGCGCTCGAGTACTGCGCCTGTGCGGCGTCCGCGCTCGACGCCTTGAGGAGCAGCGCCGCCAACGAGTTCGAGCGCCGACCTTCGAAGCGCCGGAGGCGTCACGGTCCGATAGAGCGCGACGGCCGCATCGATATGCCCTTGGCGTCCGAGTGCCGCGGCCCACGTCATGACCGTCAGCTCAGCAGCACGGGCGGCATCGCCGGGGGCGCCCGTGTTCACCATGTAGAGGGGGCCGGTCCGCGCGGCGATCTCGTCATCGATCGCGATCGCCTCGGCGTACTCCCCGTTCGCTGTGAGCGTGGCGGCAGTGGACGCCGCGGTTTCCGTTCCGGTTGCCGTCCCCACAGTGGCGCCGGCAGCTGCGGTCACGATGCCGGCGATCACGAGCGCCACGACCGGCCAGCGCCGGGGAGGATACGAGCCGAGTTCGCGCAGCGGCGGCGGCGCCGGTGGCGGTGCAGGCCAGTCATGGACAGCCGGGGCGGGCGGGGGCTCGGGATTCGGATCCACTGACGCATAACGTACGTGCGCGCCAGCCCGATTCGGGGTTCAGGCTTCGGGGCGACCGGAGACCGACGGGTCGACCGGGCCGGGGACGAGTAGGCTGCTCGCCGAATGATCACTGTGGACGGCGGCGCGCTGAGCATCGATGCCGTGGTTCGTGCCGCGCGTGGGCGCGAGTCCGTGACCCTGGATCCAGGCGTCCGCGACCGGATGCGGCCGGCGCGCGAAGTCGTCGACCGTCTCGATCGTGAGGGCGCAGCCGTGTATGGCGTCACCACCGGCTTCGGGGCGCTGGCGGACCGGGCGGTCGATCCAGCGGACCGCGCCCTGCTCCAGCGGTCGGTCGTTCTGAGCCACGCGGCGGGATCCGGCGCGCGCCTCGACGACGAGGTGGTCCGGGGAATGATCTTGCTGCGCGCGCGGACCCTGGCCGCGGGTCTGTCGGGCGTCCGGGTCGAACTGGTCGAAGCACTCCTCGGATTGCTCGCGGCCGGCATCGTCCCCTGGGTGCCCGAGCACGGTTCTCTCGGTGCCTCGGGCGACCTGGCGCCGCTCGCGGCTGTCGCCACCGTGCTGCTCGGCCAGGGATGGGTTGCGGACGCCGGCGGTGGGCGCATCGAGGGAGCGGCCGCGTTGCGAACGCACGGGCTCACGCCGATCGACGTCGAGCCCAAGGAAGGGCTCGCGCTCATCAATGGCACCGACGCCATGACGACCATGCTCGCGCTCGCGGTGCACGACATCGAGGAGTTGCTCCGCCTCGCGGACATTGCCTGCGCGCTCAGCGTCGAGGCGTTGCTCGGAACGACCGTGGCATACGACGAGCGCGTCGTCGCGCTGCGACCCGCGGAGGGACAGGCGCTCTCCGCGGCGAACCTGCGCGCGTTGCTCCATGACAGCCCGATCGTCGCGTCGCACCGGCCGTCGCGCCACGCCGTGCAGGACGCGTACTCGCTGCGCTGCGCGCCGCAGGTGCATGGCGCCGCGCGTGACGTGGTTGCTTTCTGCCGGCACACGGTCGAGCATGAATTGGCCAGTGTTGTCGACAACCCGGTCGTCCTCGGCGACGAGGTGGTGAGTGCCGGCAATTTCCACGGGCAGCCGCTCGCGTACGCGGCGGACATGCTGGCCTCGGCGTGTGCCGACATCGCGGCGATCAGCGAACGCCGCGTCGACCGGCTGCTGGATCCGGCGCGTTCGCGCGGTCTTCCCGCGTTCCTCAGCCCGGAGCCGGGACTCAACAGCGGGCTGATGATCACGCAGTACACGGCTGCGGCCATGGTTGCGGCACTCCGGCACGCAGCGACGCCCTTTGCCGTGCAGAGTGCCGCGACCAGCGCCGGGCAGGAGGATCACGTCTCGATGGGCTACGAGGCGGCCCTGCGCACCCGGCGCTCGGTTGGACTGCTTCGCGCGGTGCTCGCGATCGAGGTGCTCGGCGCCGCGCAGGCGATCGAGATGCGCCATCCCCTCCGTCCCGCTCGCGCCACCGGAGCAGTCATCGCGACGCTTCGCGCACGGACGCCATCGCTTGGTGCCGACCGCATCCTCAGCGACGATCTCGAAGCTGCGGAAACATGGGCGCGCGACGGGGAGTGGCATGAGGCATTGACGGGCGCCGGCGTGAGGTTGCAATGACGGCGGGAGCTCGTCCGGTTCGCGCGCCCCGCGGCAACACGTTGAGCTGCGGCAGCTGGCAGACGGAGGCACCGCTGCGGTGCCTCATGAACAACCTCGACCCCGCGGTCGCCGAGGACCCCGATTCGCTGGTGGTATATGGCGGCACCGGCCGCGCCGCGCGCTCCTGGGAATGCTTCGACGCGATCGTTGCCACACTTCGCTCGCTTCGCGACGACGAGACGCTGCTTGTGCAGTCGGGCAAGCCCGTTGGCGTCGCACGCACGCACGAGCTCGCACCGCGAGTGCTGATCGCCAACTCTCTGCTCGTCCCGCGTTGGGCGACATGGGAAGAGTTCTGGCGCCTCGAGGCGATGGGGCTGACGATGTACGGGCAGATGACCGCGGGGTCGTGGATCTACATCGGCACGCAGGGCATTCTTCAGGGGACCTTCGAGACCTTCGAGGCAGTCGCACGCAAGCGGTTCGGTGGCAGCCTGCAGGGGCGGCTCGTCGTCACCTCGGGGCTCGGCGGCATGGGCGGCGCGCAACCGCTCGCGGTGACGATGAGCGGTGGTGTCGCGCTCTGCATCGACGTCGATCCGTCGCGCATTCAGCGCCGCCTCGACACCGGCTACGTGGACGAGGTCGCCGACACGCTGGATGCCGCAGTGAGAAGCTGCGACGTCGCACGCGAGGAGGGTCGCGCTCTGTCGGTCGCGGTGTGCGCCAACGCAGCCGAGGCGCTGCCGGCGCTGCTCGAATCGTCGCTCGCTATCGACGTCGTGACGGACCAGACGAGCGCGCATGATCCGCTGAACGGGTACATCCCCGCCGGGATGTCGCTCCAGGAGGCAGCGACGCTGCGCGCCAGTGATCCCGAGGCGTACATGCGCCGCTCGCGAGAGTCCATGGCGCGTCATTGCGAGGCGATGGTCGAATACCAACGCCGCGGCGCCGAGGTGTTCGACTACGGCAACTCGTTGCGCGACCAGGCGCGAATCGCCGGATTCGCCGACGCCTTCGCGTACCCGGGATTCGTCCCCGCATACATCCGCGACCAGTTCTGCGAAGGTCGGGGACCGTTCCGCTGGGTGGCGCTGAGCGGCGACCCTGAGGACATCGCGCGCACCGATGCCGCGATGCTCGAGCTGTTCCCGGACCATGACGGGCTGCACCGCTGGCTCGCCCTCGCCAAGGAACGCGTGCATTTTCAGGGCCTGCCCGCGCGCATCTGCTGGCTCGGCGCAGGCGAGCGCCACCTCGCGGGGCTGCGGTTCAACGACATGGTGCGCAGCGGGGAGTTGTCGGCACCGGTCGTCATCGGACGCGATCATCTCGACAGCGGCTCGGTCGCATCGCCACTGCGCGAGACCGAGTCGATGCGCGACGGCAGCGACGCGATCGCCGACTGGCCCATCCTCAATGCGTTGCTCAACACGGCGAGCGGCGCGACATGGGTCGCCGTGCATCACGGTGGCGGCGTCGGTATGGGACTGTCGATCCACGCCGGCGCGCAAGTGTGCGCCGACGGCAGCGAGCTCTCAGCACGGCGCTGCGAACTGGTGCTCACCAATGACCCGTCGACCGGTGTGATGCGCCACGCCGACGCCGGCTACCCCGAGGCGCAGGACGCGGCCCGTGCCCGCGGCGTGAGGGTCCCGATGCTCGGTGCGGGTGACGCCAGCGCGTGAACGCCCGCGAATGGCTCGCCACGGAGGCGGAAGCACCTCAGCTCGTGCTGCTCGGGGCACCGATCTCCAAGGCCTCGATCACACCTGTTGAGTCGTGGTCGACGCCACCGGCATTCCGCGAGGCGTTGCGGCGCTTTCCGACCTGGGACGCCAAACGATACGTTGACATCTCCGACCTCGCGGTGCGCGACCTCGGCGACGTCCAGGGCGATCGCGAAGACGCCGATGCGCGTGTCGCTCACGCGCGGATCGAGGTGGCGGTGGAGGCGGCGGCTCGGATCGCGGAGAACGTTGTTGTCATTGGTGGCGATAACTCTCTGACGCGCCCGGCGATGCGCGGGGTGATGCGGGCACTCGCCGGCCCGTGGGGCTTGCTCACCCTCGATGCGCACCACGACTGCCGTCCGGCGACGGAGGGCTCGCGCAACGGGACCCCCGTGCGCGAGTTGATCGAGGCAGGACTTCCCGGCGATCGCGTGGCTCAGATCGGCATCCACCCGTTCGGCAACGCGCGCGAGCACGCTGACTGGGCGCGGGAGCAGGGAATCCACATCGTTCCATTGCACACGGTCGAGCGCGACGGGGTGGACTCGGTGATCGCGTCCGCGCTCTCGCAACTCGTCGCGCACGGGGCCGAGCGCGTCTACGTCGACTTCGACATCGACGTCGTCGATCGCGCGTTCGCGCCCGCGTGCCCCGCGAGCCTTCCTGGCGGCATGCAACCGGATGACCTGCTTCGCGCGGCGTACCTGCTCGGTTCGGACCACCACGTGGTGGCAGCGGATCTCTGTGAAGTGGACGCGAACGCCGACGTCAACGGGATGACCGTGCGCTTGATGGCCGCGACGTTTCTCTATTTCTGCAGCGGTCTCGCCGTTCGCGCAGGGGCCAGTCACGTCAGTGAGTGATGTGGTCGTCCACGGCATCGGCGCACTGTGCACGTGCGATCCCGCGATCGGAGACGCGCCCGGGGTCGTGCGAGACGCGGCCCTGGTCTCGCGCGACGGCATGATCGTGTACGCAGGCCCGGAGTCGGGCCTCCGGCGATCCGACCTCCCGCGCGGAGCACTCGAGATCCATGCCCGGGGCGCGGCAGTCGTGCCCGGATTCGTCGACGCGCACACGCATATCGTCTGGCTCGGCGACCGCGCCGACGAGTATGCGCAGCGTGCTGCCGGGGCGACGTATGAGGAGATCGCCGAGGCAGGTGGTGGCATCCGCGCGACGATTCGCGCCACTGCCGCCGGAGACGTCGACGAGCTCGTCGTCGCTGCGCGGGAGCGGGCGCGGCGCATGCTTGCCGGAGGAACCACAACCGTCGAGGTCAAGAGCGGATACGGGCTCGAATACGACGCGGAGATGCGTCAGCTCGACGCCGCCGAGCGCCTCCGCCAGTGGGACGACCTTCCCGATGTCCTGGCGACCTATCTCCCCCTTCACGCGCTCCCGGACGGATCACGTGATGCGTTCATCGATGATGCATGCACGCGCGGTGTCGCCGGCGCGGCGAAGCGCGCTCGTTTCGTCGATGCGTTCTGCGACACGGGGGCGTACACGGTTGCGGAATGCGAGCGACTGTTCACCGCGGCGAAGGCTCGCGGATTGCGCCCGAAGATCCATGCCGAGCAACGCTCGCATAGCGGCGGAGCGCTGCTCGCCGCGCAGACCGGCGCCGTGAGCGCCGACCATCTCGAGCACGCATCGGACGCCGACATCGAAGCGCTCAGCATTGCCGGCACCGTCGGCGTGATCCTGCCCGGCGCCTCGGTGGTACTCGGTGGTCCGCCCCCGCCTGGGCGCCGCCTCCTCGAAGCTGGTTGTACCGTGGCGGTGGCGACGGACTGCAACCCCGGCACCTGCTACAGCGAATCGATGCCGCTCATGATCTCGCTGTCCGTCGCGCTCGGCGGGCTGACTCCCGCCCAGGCGCTGGTGGCAGCCACCAGCGGAGGCGCAGCGGCGCTCGGGCTCGCGGATCGGGGAATGCTGCGCCCGGGGCTTCGCTGTGACGCCGTGATCCTCGACACCACCAACTGGATCGACGTCGCGTATCACCTCGGTGGTGACATCGTGGCGAACGTGATGCTGCTGGGCCGGTTGGCAGTACCCTCGAAGACGTGACTGTGACCAACTCCTCGCCCCGCAGCAAGCCGCGCCGGCGCTCGTCGGGCGCCGTCCTCCCCCGGCTCGTGGGCCAGGATCTCGAGGTCCAGCTTGCGAGTGGCGAGACGCGGACCTACGTCAATCTCGACATGGCGGCGAGCACCCCGGCGATGGAAGCCGTCGCGGAGGCGGTCATCGAGTTCCTGCCCTGGTACTCGAGCGTGCACCGCGGCGCCGGATTCGCGTCCCAGGTGTCGACCCGCGCCTACGAGGCGGCGCGATCGGCGGTCGCCACGTTCACCGGAGCGCGCTCGTCTGATGCAGTCATCTTTGTCAGGAACACCACCGAAGCGATCAACCTGCTGACCCACTGCCTGGTGCTCCGTCCTGGAACGGCCGTGCTCAGCACGATCGTCGAGCACCACGCGAACATGCTTCCCTGGCGGCGCCTCGCGCGGGTCGAACTCCTTGATGCGCCGGAGTTGGCCGAGCAGTTGCTTGCCCACATGCGGCGCGCGCTGGAGGATCGCCACCGTCCGATCGGCATTGTCGCCATCACCGGCGCAAGCAACGTCACGGGCGAGGTCTTCCCCATCGCCGAGATCGGCAGGCTCGCGCACGAACATGGAGCGCTGCTCGCCGTCGACGCCGCCCAGCTGGCGCCGCACCGGTCCATCGACATGGTGGCCATGGGCATTGACTTTCTCGCGCTCTCCGGCCACAAGATGTACGCGCCATTCGGCGGCGGCGTGCTGATCGGACCGTCAGCAGTTCTGGCCGACGCCGAGCCGATGCTGGCGGGTGGCGGCGCTGTTACCTACGTGACGACAGACGATGTGCAATGGGCGTCACTGCCGGACCGGCACGAGGCAGGCAGCCCGAACGTTGTCGGCGCCATCGCGCTCGGGGCTGCCTGCACGGTGCTCGGGCGCACGGGCATGGCCCACATCGGCGCGCACGAGAAGCGTCTGCTCGCATACCTCGACGGGCAGATCGATGACCTTCCGACGTTGCACCGTCTGCGCCTGTGGGATGGCCCCGACGTCGATCGTCTCGGTGTGAGCACGTTTACCGTGGACGGCATGCACCACGCGCTCGTGGCGTCGGTGCTGAGCGCGGAGTATGCGATCGGCGTGCGCCACGGCTGCTTCTGCGCGCACCCATATATCACGCATCTGCTCGGCGTCAGCATCGCGGAGGCACACACCATTCGTGAGCGACTCCGGCGAGGCGAGCACCAGGAGATTCCCGGCGCGATACGCGCGTCCTTCGGCATCGGCACGACGGTGGAACAGATCGACCGTTTCGTGGGTGCGATGCGCGAGATCACGACGCGCGGGCCGCGTCTCGAATATGTCGAGGATCCGCATACCGGCGACTACCTGCCGGCGGACGACCATCGGCGTCTGCCCGCCTTCGAGTTCCTCCCGCCGCTCGAGGCCATGGCCACCCCATCGGGCTGCGGTCAGTTCTGACGCACTGCCGAGAGGCTCCCCAGCTCGCGCGCCAGGGTGTCCACGGTGGTCACCGGCGCTTGACAGACGAAGCCCTGGCACACGTACGCCGCGGGTGCGCCATCCACCAGGGGCCGGTCGCCGAGGAGGGGAACGCCATCTGGCCTTCCCCACGCGATCACGGCGAGAGGGTCGAACCGCTGCTGCACCGCATCGATGAGGGATCTCGTTCGCGGGTCGCCCGGCTCGCCGGCGATCGCGATCTCGCGCATGGGACCGACCAGCAGTTCCATCGCAGCGGCAAGCGCGGCCACCGCGAGCGGCGCTCGGCCGACCACGGTCGCGAGCGGAGCGATGATCTCCGATGCGCGCTCCAGCCATTTCGCCTCGCCGGTAAAGGCGTGCATGCGGCAGAACAACATCGCCGCGACTGACTCGCCGGCGCTCACCGGGTTGTCGTCGATGGTGCGCGGACGAACGATGAGCGGCTCGGAGTTGGCTGCGGTGTCGAAGTAGTTGCCCTCGGTGTCCCGATACTGCTGCAGGATGCGTTCACTGGCTTCTGCGGCAGCCTTGAAATACTTCGGATCGCCGGTCGCCTCGTAGAGGCTGAGCAGCGCGGCGCCGAGATTTGCCGCGTCGTCGAGGAACCCGATGATTCGCGGTTCGCCGCCGTTCCAGATGCGATACACGACCCCGTCGCGCACGAGGTTGCTCAACAGGAAGTCAGCGCACAACGTGGCGATATCAACGTAATCCGCTCGACGCAAGGCGGCACCCGCCTCGGCGAAGGCCGTGATCGCGAGCGCATTCCAGGCGGTGATGACCTTGCCGTCGCGCTCCGGAGCTGCACGAGCGGCGCGTGCATTCAAAAGCCGAGCGCGAATATCCTCGACACGAGCACGCAATGCGGGCTCATCGATCTGCATCGAGCGGGCAACCTGCGCGAGCGGATATGGCATCGAAAGCACGGTCGTTCCGTGTTCGAAGTTGCCGCTGTCCACCACGCCGAAGACGCGTGCTGCGAGCAAGCCATCCTCATCGCCGAGCACGTCGCGAAGCTGCGTCGGCGTCCATACGAAGAACGCCCCCTCACCGCCCGGGCTGTCGGCATCCTGCGACGCAGCGAATCCACCTCCCGCGAGGCGCAACTCGCGAGCCATGTAATCGAGGGTGCGCGTGCACACGTCGAGCATCCCCTCGTCTTCGCTGAGTTGATACGCGTGCAGATACACGGGCGCGAGCAGTGCGTTGTCGTACAGCATCTTCTCGAAGTGCGGCACCGCCCAACGCGCGTCGACGCTGTAGCGGTGGAATCCGCCGCCGACCTGATCATGGATGCCGCCACGCGCCATCGCGTCCAGGGACATCATCGCGGCGTCGCGCATCGCCGTAGCGCCGTTGAGCCGCGATCTGCGGAGCAGAAAGTCGAGCGCTTGTGGATGAGGAAATTTCGGCGCCGCCCCAAATCCACCGTGCGCGCGATCCACTTGGCCGAGGAGTGCGGTTGCTGCCGCGTCGAGGAGTGCGGCAGTGGGTTCCGTGGCCTCGGGCAGCTCACGCGGGGCAACCGCATCACGAACCTTTTGGCCCATCACCGCGATCTCATCGCGCTGCGCGCGGTACGCATCTGCGGCGGCCTGGAGAACGGCGCCGAACGCGGGCATGCCCTGGCGGCTCTCAGGTGGGAAGTACGTGCCTGCGTAGTACGGGAGGCCGTCGGGCGTGAGGAAGACCGTCAGCGGCCATCCCCCGTGTATGCCCATCGCCTGGGCCGCGCTCATGTACACGGTGTCGACGTCGGGGCGCTCCTCGCGGTCGACCTTGATGCTCACGAACAGCGAGTTCATCAGGGAGGCGATTTCCGCGTTCTCGAAGGATTCGTGGGCCATCACGTGGCACCAGTGACACGCGCTGTAGCCGACCGAGAGGATCACCGGCCGGTCTTCGCGGCGCGCCTGCTCAAAAGCCGCATCGCCCCACGGGTACCAGTCGACCGGGTTTTCCGCGTGCTGGAGGAGGTACGGGCTGGACTCGGTAGCCAGGCGATTCGGCATGCGGCCCACGCTAACGGAAGCGCCCGATCGCGCGCCGCGCCTCAGCCGGCGATGCGTCTCGGCGCGAGCCGCACCATGCCCAGCAGCGCGGCAAGCGACGCGAGAAGCGTCACTGCGCCGATGCCAAGCCAGCGCCAGACCAGTGCCGCGTCCTGATATGCGGGCGGTGCCGGCAATTCCTGGAGCACGTGCACCCAGAGGCCGTCGGGCGTGCCGGCATAGACCGCGTGCCGCGCGGAGTTGGCCGACAGCGAGTTCACGGAATCAGGTAGCCCCGGGCCGGCGCGGATCCAGTCATCACCGCCGTCGGTGCTGATGAGAACGGCGTACCCGGCGGTGCTGAGATAGATCGCCTCACTCAGCGGTGTGGTGAACGCCGTGACCGACGTGACCTGAGGAACGCCTTGCACGAGGCTCGCCGGAAGGAGCAACAGCGCCTGCTTCCAGTCACCGTCCTGGCCGCGACGCCAGACAACGCCGTCGGTGCCAACTGCGACAACCACGCCGGGCAGTGCGGCCGGTGCTGCGATGAGGTCGGCTCCGGCTCCGAGAGCCGGGGAACCAGGATCCGGGACTGCCGCACTCCCCACGGATGCGATATGTCCGACAGTGCCACTCGCGCTGATCTCCCAGCGCTGCGAACCGATTGCCACCACACCGGTTGGCGGGAACGCCGTGTCCGCGGGCGCGCTCTCGAATGTGCTTCCGCTGTTGCTCGACACCAGCGTCTCGCCGCTCCCCGTGCGCACCATGATCGTGTCACCAACGGCAGAAACTCGCGTGACGTCGACGCCCTGCAGGGAGACGGGACTCCACCATGCGTCCGACGCGCGCACCGGCGATGTGCCGAGCAGGAGCACGACGATCCCTGCGGACAGCGCCGCAGTCAGCCGGACGGCGCGGTGACCGCGATCAGAACCCATACAGCCCCTGGACGATGCCGAACTGCAGGGCGATGTCCGCGACGGCGTGGATGATCACCGCGGGCCAGAGGGAGTTGGTCCGGCGCACGAGCCAGCCGAACGCGAGCCCGACCAGGAAGGTGATCGGCACGAACGGCGCCTCGGGCCCGCCATAGCTGATTGCCAGGTGGGCGAGGCCGAACACCGCCGCCTGGCACACGTTCGCCCAGCGCGGGCTCATCGTGCGTTCGAGAGCGCCGAGCAGGAGGCCGCGGAACTGCACTTCCTGCGAGAACGCCTGCAGGGCGTTCGCGGGGCCGAGGAAGGGGAAGTCGCGGCCGAGCGCCACCGGTTGCAGAGCGACGCGTCCCAGAAGATTCGCGGGGAGCGCGAGCGACAGCCCGATCAGCACCATGCTGCCCGCGACGCCGGCGGCCAGACCACCGAGTCCGAGGTGGCGTATGCGGAGCGAGGGACGCCATTCCGGCGCGACGGTGCGCACGGCCGCAAACGCGATGAGCAGTGTGCCCACGGCCTGCGCCACCGACGCCCAGAAGACCTGTGCGTCGAAGCTCCCGGAATGCGTTCCCAGCAGGTCGTACAAGATCTGCGGGCCTGCGGAGAGCAGCGTGTACGTGGCGGCCACGGCCGCGAGCGCAAACAGGATCGGTCGCGCCGGGGCGAGCCTGCGCACGAACAGCGACGGCATGGCGATCAACACCGACGCGACGCTCAGACGGGCGAGATACGGATCAACTCCGTTCGGATCGCTGAACGCGATCGGAATGAGCAGCGCCGCCCCGAGCCCCAACTCCGCGATGACGAGCGTTGCGGCCGTCGGCCACCACGGCTTGGCTCGATACCGGTTGAGACGCGCGCCGAGGGCCTCAGTCGCCACCGGCACCCGGGAGAGTCGTCGATGGACCGTCCGGCCGGATCTCGTCCGCCAGCCGTTCGAGCTCCGACCGTTCCGGCTGGGTTCCGTAGCCGGGAGGAAACCGGAAACCGAATTGGTCGTTCGCGTGCCGCGGGATCAGATGGATGTGCACGTGCGCGATCTCCTGTCCTGCGGCCTCGCCGTCGGCGACGTAGACACTCACGGCCTCGACCGGGAGCGAGCTCCGTCGCAGCGCGCGATTGAGGTCGGTCGCGACAGCCCAGAGCCTCAAGAGGCTCGCATCATCCAGGTCGGGGATCAGCTCCGCGTGCGCCCGGGGCAGGACGAGGAGGTGGCCGGGTTGCACGGGGCGGATATCCATGACCGCGACGACGAGGTCGTCCTCATGCAGGAAGGTCGCGGGAGCCGCGCCGCTCAGGATCGCGCAGAAGACACAGTCCGCCGGCTGCGGATCGGACGTTGGCATCGTCGAAGCATCGTAGCCGTCGCCTTGCGATCCGCTGATGCTGACGGCTTCAGGGCATCAGTGTCGCCTTAGACGTTCGTGTCATGGACGTGATCAACGTCGGCGACGCAAAGATGAATCTCTCGCGGCTCCTTGCGAGGGTTGAGGCTGGCGAGGAGGTCGTCATCGGGCGGGCTGGTCCCCCCGTGGCGAAGCTGGTCCCATTTCGGCCGTCCCTGCGGCGTCGTAAGTTCGGTGGCTGGCGCGGGAAGGGCTGGATCTCCGATGACTTCGACGCTCCGCTGCCTGAAGATATCGCCGCGGCGTTTCGCGGCGAAGGGAACTAGGCCGCTTGGTCGGCCCGCCGGCCCCACCAGCGCAGCAGCGACAGGTCTTCCTCGTGAACCGCAGCGCCGAGCCAGGCGCGCCACTCGCGCTCAAAGCCCTCGGGAGCGTGGAACAGTGCGACCCACTTCCAGTCAGGCGGAAGCTGGTCGGTCAACTCGGTGAGCGGGCTCTTGTCTGCCATGTGTTCTCTCGTTGCGACCGGGCCAAATCCCGGTGCTGAAGAGGTTTTCACGGTTGGGGCATCGCTAAACAAACCACTCGCAACAGCCCTGTCCAGTACGCTTCCCGCCGCAATGAGCGTCACAGTCCTGGTCGGCGGCCAATGGGGCGATGAAGGCAAAGGCAAGGTCATCGACCTGCTTGCCGACACCGTCGACATGGTCATTCGCTCGCAGGGAGGCAACAACGCCGGCCACACGGTGGTCACCGGCGGCAAGGAGCATCGCTTCCATCTGATCCCGAGCGGCATCCTCTACCCGAAGACGACGTGCATCATCGGCCACGGTGTGGTGGTGGATCCCGGGGCATTTCTTCGCGAGCTCGACGAGCTCCAGTCAGGTGGGATCCCCGCCCGGAACCTGGTCATCAGCGAGCGCGCGCACATGGTGATGCCGTATCACCCAGTCCTCGACCAGCTCGGCGAGGAGATGCGTGGCGACGACCGCCTCGGCACGACCTGGCGCGGCATCGGCCCGGCGTACGAGGACAAGGTGCGGCGCATCGGCTTTCGCATCGGCGACCTGCAGAAGCCGGCGTTTCTCGAGAAGAAGCTGCGCTTCGTGCTCCGTCTCAAGAACGAGAGTCTCACGCGCCTGTACGGCGCAGAGCCGTTCAACGAGCAGGAGATTCTCGACGAATATCTCGGTTACGCGGAGCGCATCGACCCGTACATCCGCGACATCTACCCGCTCATCCAGGAAGCGCTCAACGGTAACAAGCGGATCCTTCTCGAAGGCGCGCAGGGAGTGATGCTCGACATCGATCTCGGCACGTATCCGTATGTGACATCATCGTCACCAACTGCCGGTGGCGCATGCACCGGCAGTGGCATTCCGCCGTCGCGGGTGACGCGGACTGTCGGCGTGTTCAAGGCCTACACGACTCGCGTCGGCTACGGGCCCTTTCCGACCGAGTTGACAGACCTGCTCGGCGACCAGCTTCGCGAAGTCGGCGTCGAATACGGCACCACCACAGGCCGCGCCCGGCGCGTCGGTTGGTTCGACGCCGCAGTGTCGCGATACGCCGTCGCAACCAACGGCATCGACGCGATGGTGCTCACCAAGGTCGACGTGCTCGACGAGTTCGAGACGCTCAAGATCTGCACCGGCTACATGAGCAAAGGCGAGTACTGGGACCATCCGATGGCCAACATCTCGCATCTCAAGCACGTCGAACCCATCTACGAGGAGTTCCCGGGATGGATGGCTCCGACGCGCGAGTGCCGGCGTTACGAGGACCTCCCGGCGGCGTGCCGCACGTACATCGATCGTGTCGGTGAGTTGTGCGGCGCGAGCGTCAACGTCGTCTCGGTGGGACCCGACCGTGAGCACACGCTGGTGCGTACTCCGCTGCTCGACTGAGCCTGAGCGACTCAGAAAAGTGGCAGGGGGCGGAGGGCCACCCCCTGCCGGTCAGGAAGGGATAGGGAGAGTTTCAAGAGAAAGTGTCAACGACCCAAACGCTCCGCGAGCGCTGTTGGGTCGGTGCACCAACCCACCTCCTCCTCGATTATATCAAGGCTCCTGATTAGCCTGCCCCAGCTATCGCGGGCAGCGCGTGCATCGCGAGATGATTGGCGCGGCATGGCAACGACACTCGGACGCGTCCGCGCACCGGAACTCCGCGGCGCCGGCGGTTGGATCAACACGGAGCATCCACTGTCGCTGCGCGATCTCCGCGGACGCGTTGTGCTGCTCGACTTCTGGACGTTCTGCTGCATCAACTGCCTGCGTGTCACCGAGGAATTGCGCCCGCTCGAGGAGCGCTTCGGGGATCGGCTCGTCGTCATCGGCGTGCACTCGCCGAAGTTCCCGCACGAGTCGGACCACGCCGCGGTGGCGCGCGCGGTCGCCAGGCATCGCATCACGCACCCCGTGCTCGACGATCCCGAGTTGGAGACCTGGCAGCAGTACGGCGTCCGCGCCTGGCCAACACTTGTCGTGATCGATCCGGACGGCTACGTGGTTGCAATGGCCTCCGGCGAGGGCAACGGAGCGGCGCTCGGCGATGTGATTCAGCAACTCCTCGACGGCCGCACCGACCTCGCTGCCGGTCCCGCCTTCACCCCGGTCCCTGTGCGCACGGGCGAAACGCTCGCCTTCCCCGGCAAGGTTGCCTCGGACGGTGGCAGCAGGATCGCGATCGCGGACACGGGCAACGACCGCGTGCTCGTCTGTGACGTCGACGGGACCATTCGCCATGAGTTCGGCGGATTCCACCAACCCCAGGGCGTGCGCTTCGACGGAGACCGGCTCCTGGTGTGCGACACCGTCGCGGGGCAGGTCGTCGCGGTCGATCTTGACGGCGGCGAACGCCACGTGCTCGTCTCGGGGCTGCATTCCCCGTGGGACGTCCTCGTCATTCCAGACGGCCGGATCGCTGTCGCCGAAGCCGGCGTCCACCGGATCGTGGCCGTGCCTGCGCAGGGCGGTGCGGTGGAAGTACTCGCCGGAAGTCGTGCGGAGGGCTTGCGCGACGGGCCGGCGCGGGAAGCGCATCTGGCTCAACCGAGCGGGCTCACGCTGCTTGATGGGGGCGCGATGGCGTTCGCCAACTCCGAGGTTTCAGCGCTCCGGGTGCTCCGTGACGGGAAGGTGGAAACCCTCGTCGGCACGGGCCTCTTCGAATGGGGCGCCACCGACGGCGATCGACGTACCGCGCGGTTGCAACATCCACTCGGCGTGGCGGCGCTTCCGGATGGCGCGATCGCGGTCGCCGACACGTTCAACTCGCTTGTCCGGATCTGGGCCGATGGCGAGCTCCGCACGCTGCACCTGAGCGAGCCCGTCGACGAGCCTGGAGGTATCGACGCGCTCCCGGACGGCCGCCTCCTCGTTGCCGACACGAACCATCAGCGCGTGGTCGCCATCGACGCGCACACCGGTACCGTCACCGAGATCGATGTCAAGGACGAAGACGCGACGGGACAGAATGCCGGCGCGTCGCTCGCCGGCGCTGCAGGAGCCACGATCGTGGTGCAGGCGGACGTCGACCTCGCGGGATCGGACCTCGACCTGCAGCAGGGGCCCCCGGTCCGCGTGCACCTGACCACGGATCCCGAGACGCTTCTGGGCCCAGGGCCGCGCTCATGGGCCGTGGACAGCCTTCCCGTGAGCGTCAAGGTGCAGCTCGGCCATCCAGGCACAGGTGTCCTGACCCTCGACGTCATCGCGTCGACCTGCGAAGGCGACGTTTGCACGATCCGCCGGAACACCGCTACTCACGCGCTCACGGTTTCCTAAGAACGGGTCAGCCTGCCTGCTGGCCCTCTGACTGCGCCCACGTGAGCAGTGGCTCCGGCGGGGGACTCGGCAATCGGACGTCAACGGTGGCCAGCAGGTCTCCGGCGCCGTCTCCCTTCAAGTGAGGCATCCCGAGGCCCCGGAGGCGCAGGCGGGCGCCGTTCTGCGTCCCGGCCGGTATCGAGAGCTGCGCGGTCGTGCCCCGGAGCGTCGGAACGGCCACGGTGCCGCCTGCAACCGCAGTCGCCAGCGGCGTCGGCACCCGAACGCTCAGGTCGCTCCCCGTGCGGGTGAACGTGGCGTGCGGCCGTATGTGCACCCGAATGAAGAGGTCACCGCGCGGTCCGCCATTGCGGCCGGCACTCCCCTGGCCTGTGGCGCGCACGCGGGCCCCCTCGTGGATCCCGGCCGGGATCTTGACCTCGACGCGGCGCGGACCGTCGGTCGAACTCATGTCGACCGTGAGCGCAGCGCCGGAGAACGCCTCCTCGAGGCTGATGTCCGCGTCGCCTTCGACGTCCTGTCCACGCCTGGCCACGCGTCGGCGTGGGCGAGCGGTGCTGAATCCATCGGGCGCCTGGCCGCCTGCACCCCCGAAGAACTGCTGGAAGAAGTCGCTGAACGGGGCGCGGTCGCCGAACATGCCCTCGAGCTCGTCGGGATTGACCGTCCGGTATCCAAAACGCTCGTTGCCCTCGAACGGGTTGGGCCCGGGTCGACCGGCGCGCTCCCACTGCTCGTACTCCTGCCACCTCGGTCCGAGCTCGTCGTACTTCTTGCGCTTCTCAGGGTCACCGAGAACCTCGTTGGCCTCGTTGATCTCCTTGAAGCGATCCTCGGCAGCCTTGTCACCCTGGTTCACATCCGGGTGATGCTTGCGCGCGAGCTTACGAAAGGCGGTGCGGATCTCCTTCTCGCTGGCAGTCCGCGGAACGCCCAGGATCGCGTAGTAGTCCTTGAAAGTCGTTGGCATCTAGTTCGCAGATACCTCGACCGAGCGGCCGCGAAACCCGAAACAGGCGGTATTCTTGGGCTGTCTCCCCGATTGCGGCGCGAGACCTCGCGGCGCCGTCACTCTCAACTCGACCCACTCAAGCGCCCTGCAGTGAGCACTCACCACACCACCCACCCCTGTCCGCCCGCCACCCATTCGGCGCGCCGCCGGAAGGCCTTTGGCGCAGCGCTGTTCGCCGTCTCGCTGGTCATGGGATTCGGGGTCCTCACTGGTCCTGTGTCGGCCGCACAGGTCGGATTTTCCGAGACCGGGGCCCTGCCGGGACTCGGAGCGGGAAAGATCTGGAGCCTCGCGATCGAGCCATCGGGGCCGAACACGATCATCGCCGGTACTGACAACGGGGTCTACGTCTCGCACGACACCGGCGCCACCTGGGCACAAGCGCTGAGCGGTATCCGGGTGTGGACAGTCGGCTTCAGTGTGAAAGCCCCGGGTGACGCTTTCGCCGGGACCGATGGCAAGGGCATCTACGCGAGTTCCGACGACGGATCGACGTGGCAGGACGCGTCAGGCGGGCTCGGCAACCTCGACGTTCGGTCGCTCGCGTTCGGCATCGACGGTATCGCGGCGGGAACCAACGCCGGGGTCGCGCTGAGCCCCAACGGCTTCGTATGGCACGACGGGGGACTCGACCGGTACTCGATCGCAGCGGTGGCCGTCGCGGCGAACTACCCGCAGTTCACGGTCATCGCCGGCGCCGACGGAGCGAGCAGTGGAACGCTCGCCTCCGGGTACCTTTTCAGCAGCACCGGTGGCGGCGCGTGGGAGGTGCTCCAGTCAGGGCTACCGGCCGGAGCCGTGGTCTCGTCGATCACGGCCGGCCAGATCGACGCCGCGGTCCCGAAGCGGCCACTGATCGTGGCGACGTCACAGGGCATCTTCCGTAGCGGCGACAGCGGCGCGACGTGGACCGCGGGGACCGGTGCCCCAGCCGCGCTCATACTCACGGTTGCGCAGTTCGGACCGCTTGACCCGAATCTCGCCTATGCGGGAGCGGACGCGGGTGGCAGCACCGGCGGAGACTTCTTCCGCTCGACCGACGGCGGCTTGACGTACCACAAGGCCGACACGGGGCTGCCGAACGGGAGCAAGAACGTCGACGCGATCGCGATCGCAAACACGACACCTCCGGAGGTCGTGGTTGCGCTCAACCCGCCGACCGGCGGCAGCCACCTCTACCTCGAGACCGACACCACCGCACCAGCGCCGCCGCAACTGGTCGCCGAGTCTCCAGGCGCAGCGGTCCCATCGGCGGTGCCGACGCCCCTACCGACGGCGACGCCCGTCCCTCACGCGGCCAAGCCCACTGCCCCACCGCCGACGAGCGGCATTCAGAAGTTCGCGCAAGCGGCGTTCCACTGGCCGACGCCGCTCGTGTACGAGGTCTTCTTCGTGCTGCTGGCGCTGTACGTCTACATCCGCTGGCGCCAGCGGTATTACGTGGAAGGACCTCCCTAGTCGTCGCCGACCTACGCTAGCGCGGTGATCGGGGTGTCAGCGGGACCGTCTATTCCGCTCGCGTTTCTGGCGGGACTCGTGTCCTTCCTGTCGCCGTGCGTCTTCCCGCTCATGCCCGCCTACGCCGCGTATCTCAGCGGCCGAGCTGGTGAGCCCGCGCTCGCGGGCGCCTCGGGCGGGACGGTGTCCACCGGCAGGTCGCCGTCCGCCATGACAACCGGCATCGCCTTTGTCGTCGGGTTCAGCATCGTGTTCATCTGCGAGTACTACCTCCTGGAGGGGGTGCTCGCCATCACGATCTTCCAGCGGAACCTCGATCTCGTGAACCGGATCGCGGGCGCGATCATCATGGTGCTGGCGCTCCAGACCATGGGCGTCCTGCGGTTCGGGTGGCTGGAGCGCGAGCGGCGCTTCCACCTCCCCGTGTCGAGCGGCGCGGCGGGCGGCCTGCTCCTGGGGCTCACCTTCGCCGCCGGGTGGCTCCCCTGTCTCGGGCCGCAGCTGGGCGCGATCCTCACCATCGCCCAGAACCGTGAGTTCGGCGGGCTCCCATTCATGATCCTGTACTGCCTGGGCCTCGCGATCCCGTTCCTGCTCGTCGCGCTCCTGGCGGACAGGCTCGGCGGCGTGCTGCGGAGCATCAATCGCCACCTCCGCGTGATCAGCATCGTTGCCGGAGTGATCCTCTTCGCCTTCGGGTTGCTGATGGCCACGGGCCAGCTCACGGTGCTGAGCGGGCTCTCGTTTCAGTCGCCCTTCAACCTGTAGGGGGCGGCGGCGGGACCTGCGCCAGCGGGAACCACACCGTCACGGTGGTGCCGGCGCCCTCGATGCTGCGGATCGCCGCATCGCCGCCCTGGGCCTTCGCCAGACCTTGCACGATGCTGAGGCCGAGGCCGCTTCCGCCCTCTTCGCGCGCACGGGTCTTCTCGCCCCGATAGAAGCGCTCGAAGACGTGGGGCAAGTCGCTAGCTGGGATGCCGGGCCCCTCGTCGCGGAGTTCGAGCTTCGCCCACCCGGCCTCGGCGGTCGAACTCCAGTGCTGCGCCGCGTCGCGCGCGTACTTGCAGGCATTGACGAGGAGGTTGCGGACGATCGTCGTCACCGCGCTGCGGTCGGCGTGGATGTAGAGCGGCGCCGGGCCGAGGCTGCGCTCGACCTGCGCGGGCATTCCCGGCACCCCTTCATTGAGCAGGACGTTGACGGCAGCGTTGAGGTCGAAGTCCTCGGGGTGCGATTCGCGCGCCGCATCCAGGCGCGCCAGGGTCAGGAGGTCGAGGACCAACACGCGCATGCGTTCGGACTCGTTGCTCATGGATTCGAGGGCAGCGTCGAGCACTGCGGGCTCGCGGCCGGCGCCGCGCCGAAGGACGTCGATGTAGCCCTTGAGCGCCGTAAGCGGTGTCCGCAGCTCGTGCGATGCGTCCGCGATGAACCGTCGCACCTGTGCCTCGGAGTTCTTGTTGCGCTCGGAATGCCTCCTCGATCCGGTCGGCCATATGGTCGAAGCTGCTGGCAAGCTGGCCCACCTCGTCGCGGCTCGGCGTCAGCCGGCTCCGTGCGGTGAGATCCCCGGCCGCGAGTTGTTCGGCCGTGGCGGTCAGGCGCCGCATCGGACGAAGCGTGCGACCGGTGAGCAGCACGCCGAGCGCGAGCGCGAGCACGAGGACCACGACCCCACCTGCGGTGATGAGCAGGATCTCGTCGTGGAGCACGTTCGTGATCGGGGTCATCGACACCGACAGCTGGGCCACGCCACACGCACCACTCCCCGCCAGCACCGGAAAGCCCACAACCAGTTGGTCGCCGTTGTTGGTGCTGATCACCTGCGCGATCGAGCGTGTGCCGCGGTCCAGCACACCCTGGAGCACCGCGCTGTCGAGCTGAGGCGGGTTCGCCCCGACGGGCGCGACCGCTTCCTCGGTGAGACCGCTGTCGTAGACGATCACCTGGACCGTCTGCCCGGTGACCGTTGACACAGCGCTCGCCACCGCGGGGCCGACGATCTCCGGATGCGTCGCGCACAAGCGGAGTGCGGCCGTCGTGGTGGCGCCGAGCGCTTTCTCCTTGGTTGCGATCAATCGCTTCGCGGAGGTGAAGTCGCTCTGCAACTCCGCCACACGATTGGTGATGAGGCTTTCCCGCAGGGTCAGAAACTGATACCCGGCAAGGAGAACGAGCAGCGGCAGGAGCAGCGCGATGAACGTGAGGGTGAGCCGCCAGCGCAACGATGCGAGAGCGTGTCCGATGCGACGCACGTCCTACCGCGCCGCGGCGTCGCTCCCATCGACAGTGCTGCGCAGCCGGTATCCGACGCCGCGGACTGTCTGAATCCGCTCGTGCGTCGTATCGCCGAGCTTGGTCCGCAGGTAGCGAACGTACACCTCGATGTTGTTCTCGTCGCCGAAGAAGTTGTAGCCCCAGACCTCGTCGAGAATTCGCTGTCGTGGCAGCACCTGGTCGACGTTGCTCGCGAGGTACAGGAGCAGGTCGTACTCGCGAACCGACAGCTCGACTGATGCGTTCGCCGGCGCGAACCTCCCGCGTCGCCGTGTCGATGCTGATGTCGCCTGCACGCACGACACGGCTGAGGTCCGGGTTGCGACGGCGGAGCACCGCCTTGATCCGCGCGAGCAACTCGGCGAAATCGAACGGCTTGACGAGGTAGTCGTCCGCTCCCAGCTCGAGACCCTGAATCCGATCGCTGGTCTCGTCTCGCGCGCTGAGGATGATGATCCCGCGGGAGCGATCACCCGAGAGCGCGCGACACAGCTGCCAGCCGTCGACACGCGGCATCATCAGATCGAGCACAACGAGATGGGGCTTGTACTCGTCGACGATGCGCAATGCGACGTGCCCGTCCGGTGCGGTGCGAACGTCATATCCCTCATGGCGCAATCCGAGCGCGATGAAGTCGGTGATGCTCTGTTCGTCGTCCACGACGAGGATGCGCGTCGGCCCACTCATTGCTTCGAGTATATGAGTCGGTTTGCCACAACTCCGCCACGAGATGATCCCAAATGGGTGTTCTCAGCGCCTTCTCAGCGGGCCCGTACACTGGACGAATGACGCAGAAAGCCGGTGCACGCGTGCGCGCCGCGGATGGACTCGGTGTGGCGGAAGTCCATGCGCATACCCTCGCGAGCGACGGGATGGTCAGCGCGACGGACCTCGTTCGCGCCGCAGCGGCAATCGGTCTGAACGTGCTCTGCATCACGGATCACGACACGATCTCGGACCTGGAACCGGCAATCGACGCCGGCGCCGCCCTCGGAGTCGATGTTGTCCGGGGCGAGGAGGTGACCGCGTCGTTCCCGCCCGGCATCCACATCGTCGGGCTCTTTCTGGATCGGCAGATTCGCATGCACATGTCCGTTGAGGACACCGTTGACGCCATCCACGACGCGGGCGGACTGGCGATCATCGCCCACCCGTTCATGCCGACCTGGTTCGCCTCGATGACTCCGGGGAAGGCGCGGCACCTCCTCGAAAGCCGCCGGGTGGACGGGATCGAGCTCCGCCACACGGCCCCGGTGCTGCCCAGGACGTGGGGACTCCTCGACGCCTTCTACGCCGAGCACCATGAGCAGCTCGGCGCCTCGCTGGGGGCCGGCGACAGCCACTTCGGCGAGCACGACCTCGGCCGCGTCCTGACCGTGTTCCCGGGGAAGAGTGCGGCAGACCTTCGCAATGCCATCGAGGGTGGCACGACATCGCCGCTCTCAGGCGCTGTCTCCCCGTCCCCACCACCCGTCCGCATGCGGCTTGCCCAGCAGTACCGGTCGATGATCTGGCTTGGTGGGGAGCGGCGTGCGGGGCGTGTCGGCAGCGGGGCCGGCCCGACGCGCCGGTGACCCCCGGGTAGAATCGGGCCCTGGCCCGTTTAGCTCAGTTGGTAGAGCAGGGGACTCTGTAATCCCTTGGTCCAGGGTTCGAGTCCCTGAGCGGGCACCACAAGTTTGTGTGAGTTCGGTCGCGGCGGCGGCCGCTTCGGCTGATATGTCGCACTGCCTTCGGTTGATGAGTTACAGGGGGCGCCATGAGTGAGTGGGTCGACTGGCACAAGGGGTACGTCCCCGGCTCACCGCTGTCGCAGCGCCTCGAGGTGGTGCAGCGGCTGACCCGAGAAGCCCTTGACCGGTGCGCACCTGGTCCGATCCGCGTCATCAGCCTCTGCGCCGGCGACGGGCGCGACCTGCTTGGCGTTCTCGACACACACCCGAGAGCCGCGGATGTCGACGCGATGCTCGTGGAACTCGACCCCGAGCTTGCGGAACGCGCTCGATCGCGAGCGGCGCAGATGTCCGCGACGATCGAAGTCGTGACTGGCGACGCGTCATCGACGAGCAGCTATGCGAGTGCGGTGCCGGCCGACATCGTGCTGGCGTGCGGGATCTTCGGCAACGTCACCGACGACGACATTCACAACACTGTGGAGCATCTGCCGTCGCTCTGTGCACCCAACGCCACGGTGATCTGGACACGCGGAACGTTCGCGCCGGATGTGACACCAACTATTCGTGGATGGTTCGTGAGCGCGGGGTTCTCAGAGCTCGCGTTCGAAGCAATCCCGAATACGACGGTCGGAGTCGGTGCGGATCAACTCACGGGACCAGCGCATCCGTATCACCCCGGCGTGCGTCTCTTCACGTTCCTGAGGGGCGACGAGCGCCCGTCGCACCGCGGGGTCCGTTAGGCAGTCCGCCGCACCCTCTGACTCAGGTCGTGGGTTGGTGCGTCGCCTGGGCCACCGCGGCGTCCCAGTCGATGATCACCTGACCCTGCTCCTCGGGGCGTACCTTCGCGGGCAGATTGGAGCCCGGGTAGATCAGCGGGATGCCGGCCGGCGGCACAGGGTTCCCCATCTGTGTCTGGTAGGGCTGGTGGCCGTCGCAGAGGATCGTCACCACGAAGGCGTACATGTCCAGGCCTGCCGGGGACCTCATGCCCATCGGCTCGCTCTGGATGATCACGGCTCGTGCCGGCGTGCCCGTAGCAAGCAACTCCGCCGCGCTACCGCGATTGGGTCCGCCTGCGGACATCGTCACGGTCGGCGGCTCGTTGTCGAAGTCGATTGCGACTTCCTGCGGATTCTGCGGATTGACACGCACCGCGACGATTGCGCCCGGCGTCATCAGCGCCTGCAGCGCGAGGATCGGAATCCCCTGATGGCACGTGGCGCGGTACGGCGGCGTGTTGTCCATGAAGACATCGAGTGCGACGTTGCACACCTGCTTGCCCAGCGCGTCATTGCCGTGGCTGACGGTCATCCCTGTGGGCTGGATGCCTGCGATCTGACCGCGCGCAAGGGTGCCGTTCTGCATGAGCTCGGGAGACACGCCGCCACCGACGGCACGGATCTTGTCCAGGAATCCCATGGTCTTCCCCCAGGCGATCGCCTGCGCCGAAGTGGCACACGTTCGCGTCTCGCCCCTCGCGAATTGTAGGTTTCGACGGAAGCCGGGGGCGCGGGCCAAAACCGGAGGCGGCGTACCCCTGGCAAGACGATCATTCGGATCATCGAAGGCGGATAGCATCCGCCGGGTGTCCCAGGCGCTCTCGTTCGGGCTGGGGACCAGCCCGGATTCGGACCGAGGCACGGAGTGACGGCTTCACGACTTTAGGTCCGCCTCGGCGAGACGCACTAGCGTCACGGGCGCTACCGCGGCGTAGCTCTCATCGATCCAGTCGCGTAGCAGTTCCACGTCCGGCCGTGACTTGTCGCCGAGTTCGGACCGTGACCCACCCGTGCCTGCCGAGGCCATACGCCATCGGCGTCGCGCAGGGCAGCGTCAGCGCGTACGCGCCGGAGTGCGGAAGCTTCATGCCGATCGATCCCGCATCGTCGGATGGCAGAAACACGAAGATCTTCTTGCGCACCTTGGCAACACGATCGTCTTCCCAGGGCCGATCCTCCCAGGCCTCGGGCTTGGCGAGCGCGTGGCGCGCGAGTGCATCGCTGATGCCGGGCACGCCCGACAGGTTAGCGGCGCCCCTAAGCTCACGTGATGGCAGATGACGAGACCCCGCGTCCCGATCTTGCGGAGACGCTGCGCCGCCGAGCGCTGATCGGCGACGAGGCGCGTCCCGACGTCGTCGCCGCGCGTCACACAGCCGGACGGCGGACGGCGCGAGAGAATCTCGCGGACCTGTGCGACGAGGGCAGTTTCGTCGAGTACGGCGGCCTGGCGATCGCCGCGCAACGCGGCCGGCGCAGCGTCGACGACCTGATACACAGGACACCGGCGGACGGCCTGGTTGCCGGTACCGCTCGCGTCAACAGCACGTTGGTGGGTGAAGACCGCGCGCACTGCGCAGTGCTCTCCTACGACTACGCGGTTCTCGCGGGCACGCAGGGCGTGATGGGCCATCGCAAGAAGGACCGTCTCTTCGAGGTCATCGAGCGGCGACGCCTCCCCGTCGTGCTTTTCGCCGAGGGCGGCGGCGGACGTCCAGGCGACACGGATCACGCCATGGTCGCCGGGCTCGACGTGATGGCATTCGCGCTCTGGGCGCGGCTCTCGGGCGTCGTTCCGCGCATCGGTATCGCGTCGGGTCGCTGCTTCGCCGGCAACGCGGCACTGCTCGGCTGCTCTGACCTGATCATCGCGACGCCGGAGGCGAGCATCGGCATGGGCGGTCCCGCGATGATCGAAGGCGGCGGACTGGGTGTTGTCGACGCCGACGCGGTGGGTCCGTTCGACGTCCAGCTGCGCAATGGCGTGATCGACATCGCCGCCACTGACGAGGCCGACGCCGTCCGTCTCGCGCGGCACGCGTTGTCGTTCTTCCAGGGCCCGGTCGCGACGTTCGAGGCTCCCGATCAGCGCGCGCTTCGAGACGTCGTCCCGGAGAACCGGCGGCGGGCATACGACGTACATCGCGCGATCGAGATCATCGCCGACACCGGCTCCACGCTCGAGTTGCGGCCACGCTTCGGGCGCGGAATGGTGACCGTGATGGTGCGCGTCGAGGGGCATCCGGTCGGGATTGTCGCGAACAATCCGATGCACCTCGCAGGCGCGATCACGAGTGACTGCGCGGACAAGGCTGCTCGATTCCTGCAACTGTGCGAAGCGTTCCGGCTGCCGGTGCTCTTCCTCTGCGATACGCCCGGCATCATGGTCGGACCTGACGCTGAGAAGACGGCGCTCGTGCGCCATGCAAGTCGGTTGTTTCTCGCGGGAGCCGCGCTGACGGTGCCCTTCATGACTGTGGTGCTGCGCAAGGGATACGGCCTCGGTGCGCAGGCGATGGCGGGCGGCAGCTTCCGGGCGCCGTTGATGACCGTTGCGTGGCCCACCGGCGAATTCGGCGGCATGGGACTTGAGGGAGCGGTGAAGCTCGCCTATCGAAAAGAACTGGAGGCGATCGAGGACGCCGACGAACGGGCAGCGCGGTTCGATGCCATGGTCGCGGAGATGTACGAACGCGGAACCGCGCTCAACACCGCAACGTACTTCGAGGTCGATGACGTGATCGACCCCGCAGCCACGCGAGCTTTGGTGGCCGCGGTGATCCTCCATTCCGAGGAGCCACCGCCGGCGGCAGCGAAACGTCGCTACGTCGATTCGTGGTGATGGCGAGCGTTCGCCTGCGGAGGATCAGTGCCGCAGTGCAGAGCAGGACACCGAGCAACGCGATTCCCTGACCGAGACCGGCGGGAATCATTGACGCGGGTGTTGCACCGGTTGACGGAACCGGGGGTGTCGGTGCAGACGCGACCGTGATGCTCACCGATGCGGTGTCGTTGGCAGGGTTCGGGTCGGTCTGCGTTTCGCCGGATTTGGTGGCGGTGTTCGTGATGACACCGGTCGCGGCAAGCCGGACGGTGATGTGCAACGTCGCAGTGCCACCGATCGCGAGCGAGCCGACCGTCCATATTCCCGTCGCGGGGTCGTACGCGCCCTGTGATGTGGTGGAGCTCACGAAGACCACCCCGTCGGGGAGCACATCCGTCACCGTGACGCCGGTCGCCGCAAGCGGACCGTTGTCGTGCGCCGTGATCGTGTACGTGTCGTCATCACCGATCACCGGGTTCGCGCTGCTCGCTGCCTTGGTGATCGCGATATCCGCGTAGGAACCAGGCGCGACGATGGTCAGCGTGCTGCTGACCTGATGGCTCGGGTAGTACGTCCAGAGATCGAGGCCCTTGGCATCGCCGAAACTGCCGGTGCATGGAACGTTGGTGTTGCCGCCCGTCGCCGTTCCGAAAGCGCGCTGCGTTCCCGCGGTGTTGAACCCGTTGATGGGGTCGCTGAATGTGATGGCCGGCGGCGCAAGACCGCAGAGCACCGTGCCCGGCGTGCCGACGTTGACACCGGTGGTCGTGGTGTAGCCGCGATCGTCATAGAATCCGCCGCTGCAGCCACCGGTGAACGGCGGGCAGACACCGCCGGGCGCGTTGAGCATCGTGATCGTCGGGCCGCCCTGCGTGTCGTTCTCCACGTCGATGAACGGGAAGTGATATTCGCCTGCGTGGACCTCGATCCTGAAGGGATAGTCGGTGCCGGGAGCATTGGTCGGGAAGTAATTACCGGCGTTGTCCTTCCCGTTCCAGGTGACTGTCTGCGTACCGGCTCCCTTGAGGCCGCTGAGGACGCGATTCAGCGGATTGGTGGGGTCGTAATTGACGCCGTCCGCGCTGATGACGATCTGATAGACGCCCGCCACATTCGACGTATACGAGAAGGTCCCGCCGCTCTGAAACAGCGTCGTGCTGCCGATCACGGTCCCGGCGAAGCTGACGTTGCTCACCAGTGGCGCAATCGGTACGAGCGGGATACCGAGGGCTGTGAGCGTGACGTTCGCCGGCGGCGTGAAGAAGATGGGATATGTCGGCGGCGCGAAGATGACACCGCCATCCACCGACGTGAGCTGACCGGGGCTGCCGGTGTTGTTGGCGACTGCGTCGTGGTACAGCGGGGTCGTGCCGTCGGGATCGATGAAGCCGAGCTGGCTGCCGTACTGGACCCACCCGTTCGGATCCATGCCGCGCTGATCAATCCGGTAGCGGAATCCGTCGGTGGTGACGGCATACGTGGTCGAGTTGACCGGCAATCCGTTCCCGCCGGTGAAGAGCGAGAGCACGTAGCTGAAGACGCGGCCTGTTTGTGTCGTTGCCGGGTCCATCAGGCTGTCGCGCACAGTGACATCCCAGGCCGCAATCGACGTTCCCTGCGCTGCGCTGTAATCACCAGGGGCGGTGAGCGCGATATCCGCGCTGACGCCGCCGTCGGCGTTTGACGCCATCCCCGCCGGCCCGATCATCGCGATGCTGTAAATGCCCGTTGACGGCGCCACGTAATAGCACGGTGTGTAGCCGTTGGTGACTCCGCCGCCTGGCACGGTGTCCGGTCCCGCGAGTTCCTCGGCGCGGCTCTTGATCTCACCCTGGAGTGCGATGCCGGTGCTGAGGCGCTGCGCCGCGCACGAAAAGGACGCTGTTCCGGGAATTGTTTCGTTGCCGGGCGTGCCGGTGACCAGTCCCGGATTCCAGATGAGAATATCGGCCTCGCCGAGCCCCATCGCGGTCGAGCCGACGAGGAGAAACTCACCGGTCGTCGCATACGCGTGGAGTAGCGTGCGCCGCGTGATCGCACCCGCGCCATACGACCCGGTCCGCCACTCAGTGTTCGCGCGCGACCCTGTTGCGCCGCTCGGGTAGAGATTCTGCGACCCGTCGGCGAACACGTTGACTGCCGTGGCGATCAGCACGCCAGCACTCAGGAGCGCTGCAGCGAAACCCCGCCGGTGCACGTGCGCATGATGCGCCATGTGCGCTCAGATATGCGAGAGCTCGTGGAACAGGCGGCGGAAAAATGGCCCGCCCCAGACGCCGATTGAAAGCACGCCGCCGAAGAGCATGACCGCGTCGACACTCGCACGTCCCTGCTTGCTCCAGTACACGTCCTCGAGGTCGAGCCAGAGCGCGAATTCATCGAGCGTGAGCGCGGAGGAGCCGCCGTAGAGAATCGACGTGAATTTTGCGAGAGCATCGTCGGTGCTGTGCTTCCCGTCCGCTGCAGTGCCTGTGCCGTTGGGTTTCCTCGCCGTGTCAACCTCGAGCAACCAGAGGTAACCGGTGCCGAGGAGTCCGGTGATGCCGATGACGAGATGATGGAAATGCCGCCCGCCGACGGTGAGATTGTGGAACGGTCCGACGCCATCCTTGATTGCGTGCGTGATCGCGCGGGTTGCCGCAAACGTCGTGAAAAATGACACCGACGACAGAAACAGACGCTCGCGGCGTGTGTCGCTGAACGCGTCGCGATAAATCGCGACCGCGCGGCCGGGTGTCAGGGGCACGCCGACCTCAGGCCTTGACGGCCTTGGGCCGCGCGAAGTTGGCCGCGATCACTGCGAGCAGCGTGAGCACGGTGAAGACGATTGCATGCTTCCAGTGCAGCGCGGGACTTCCGGACGCGAGCAAAGTGGTTTTCTGGGTGAAGTAGAAGACCGCCGCGAGGGCGAAGAGCACTGCCAGAGCAAGGAGCGCGAGTGCCAGTGGGCGACTACCCCGCATGACGAGACCCCCGATGGATGCGGTCGAGCCGCCGGTGCGAACGTTGAGTGCAACGCCAGATCCCGACCGTCAGTGGATGAAGATGAGGCCTGCGACCCCAAGAGCGGCACAGTAATACGCGAAGGGGTCCAGACGTCCTGAGCGAAGATAGCGCAACAGGAACCGGGCGCTTGCATATGCGACCAGCCCGGCGATGGCGGCGGCAGCGATGGCCACCAGCAGGGTCGGCGCGTCCGACCCGAGGTCGGGCAGCTCGAGGAGCCCAGCGGCAAGGATGATGGGCGTCGCGAGCAGAAACGAGAAACGCGCGGCCTCCTCGTGCCGAAGACCCGCCACGAGTCCCGCTGCCATCGTGATCCCCGAGCGGGAAATGCCGGGGATCAGGGCGCCCGCCTGGAAGAAGCCGACGATCACTGTCGCCCGCAAACTCAGGCCGTCGATGCGCTGGTACGCGGGGTCGTCCTCCTGATGAGCGAGCACTGGAGCATGGCTGACAGCGCGGCGTCGCTCGTCCCGGCGTCGGAACAGCTCGGCGGTCAAGAGGATGCCGCCATTGACGATCAGAAATGCCGCAGCGAGGCGAGGGTTCGCGAAAAGCGACTTGAGCGGGTCCTGCAGGAGAAATCCGACGATGCCCGCGGGAACAGATCCAATGATCAGCATGATCGCCAGACGCTGGTCGGGACCGTCGATGCGGCCCTGCAGCGCAGCGCGGAAAAAGCCGACCACGATCCGGGCCCAGTCGCGCCGGTACAGAACGAGCAATGCCGCGGCAGTGCCGAGGTGCAATACCGCAAGCACCGGGACGAATGCGGGGCTGCTCTCCTGGAAATGGAGCCCGACGAGCGGTGGCACGACCACCGCATGGCCGAGCGACGAAACCGGGAAGAGCTCCGTGACTCCCTGCAGCGCGGCGAGGAAGAAGATCAGCCCGGCGCTCAGCATTGGCCAGAGCCTACCAGCCCCTCGCGCGTAGTCTGATGTGATGACTTCCACATCAACGCAGGCCGATAACCGTCAGTGGCGCCTCGCGGCGCGTCCGAAGGGACTTCCAAAAGCGACGGACTGGGATCTCCGCGCCGAGGCGATCCCGGAGCCCGAGGAAGGGCAATTCCTGGTGCGCGTCCTCTACATCTCACTCGACCCGGCAATGCGCGGCTGGATGAACGAGGGACGGTCGTACGTGCCACCCGTCGGCATTGGAGAGGTCATGCGCGCGGGAGGCGTGGGCAGGGTGATCGCAACGAAGCACCCCGAGTTCAGCGTGGGCGACCACGTGAGCGGGATCTTCGGCGTGCAGGAGTACGCGATCAGCGACGGCCGCGGCGTGATCCGCGTGTCGCCCGAGACCGCGCCGCTGCCCCAATACCTGAGCGTGCTCGGGATGCCGGGGATGACGGCGTATTTCGGGCTCCTCGATGTCGGTCATCCGGTCACCGGCGAGACAGTGGTCGTGTCCGCAGCCGCGGGTGCAGTCGGCCAGCTCGTGGGGCAGATCGCAAAGATCAAGGGATGCCGGGTCGTCGGCATCGCCGGCGGCACCGAGAAGTGCCGCTTCATCGTGGACGAGCTCGGTTTCGACGCTGCCGTCGATTACAAGAGTGAGGATGTCCGGGCGGCGTTGCGTGAGCACTGTCCGGATCGCGTGGACGTGTACTTCGACAATGTCGGCGGCGACATTCTCGATATCGTGCTGACGCGGCTCGCACGCCACGCGCGCATCGTGATCTGCGGGTCCATCTCGCAGTACAACAACGAGGGGCCGGTGCGCGGACCCTCGAACTACATGACGCTGCTCGTCGACCGCGCTCGCATGGAGGGGTTCGTGGTCTTCGACTACGCCAAGCGTTACGCGGAAGCCGCACAACAGATGGCGGGTTGGATTGCCGACGGCCGGCTGAAATCCGTCGAGCACATCGTCGAGGGAATCGAGCTCTTCCCGGAAACGCTCCTCGCGCTGTACAGCGGAGAGAACTTTGGGAAGTTGATCCTGAGAGTCGGCGGCGCGGAAGACTTAGGCGGCTGCGCGCGCTGCCAATTTTCCCGGGCCGCCGTGGAAGAGGCGCGCCACATCGCTCGGCGAGACGATGCCGATGAGCGTTCCTCCGTCGTAGACCATCGCGCGACCATCTGAGGCAGGGCCGACGCGCTTCAGCACGTCGGTGAGCTTCTCGTCCTGGCGAGCGATCGGAACGCGATCGATCGGGATTGCGATGTCGATGGCTCGGCGGTTGCCGCGCTGCTGGGGCGGCACCTGCTTGATGCCGCGCATGGTGACCAGACCGTCGATCCGGCCGTCGATGCTGTGCGTCGGGAAGGATGTGAATTGATGGCCCATCACATACTGGTCGACGAGCAACTCGATGGTGATCCACGACGGGACGATCACCGGGTTCTTCGACATCACATCGCCGACGAGCACGCCCTCCAACGCGTGGCGCGCTTGCTCGCCGTTCGCCTCACCGCGAGCGGCGCTGTCCAGGAACCAGCCGATGAGCATGAGCCAGAGCCCGCCGACGGGATCGACAAAAAAGAGATCGAGGACGCCCAGGCCGATCAGGAGGACAGCGAAGAAGCGACCGACGCGTGACGCCGCGACGGTCGCGGTCATCCGGTTCTTGGTCCTGCTCCAAATGAATCCGCGAAGGATGCGTCCGCCGTCGAGCGGGAACGCCGGGATGAGATTGAACACGAGCAGCAGCATGTTCACCGCGGCAAGCCACTCCGCGACCAGGACCACGAGCGGCGGCGCACCAACCTGCACCAGCAACCATGACGCGCCGACGAAGACTGCCGCAAGCGCGGCGGTCACCGCCGGCCCCACCGCGGCGACGAGCATCTCGGTTCGTGCGGTGACCCAGTCGCCACTCATCTGGGCGACGCCACCGAAAAGCCAGAGCTTGATGCCTTCGACCGCCACACCCCGTCGCCTGGCGAGGAGCGCGTGCGCGAGTTCATGGGCTGTCAGCGAGACGACGAGCAACGCGGCAGCGATCACCCCGACGATCCACGCAAGCCAGACAGCGGTTCCGGGAACTTCGGCGGGGACAGCACCTTCTGCGACGCCGTACGCAAGGAAGGCGCCGATCACGAGCACGCTCCAGTCAGCCGTGACCTTGATCCCGGCGATGCGAGCGATCCGGATGCCGCCTCTGTTCATCTCTGAACTCTCATGGTGAAGGCCGGTGCTTTCATCTCCATGAACGTACCCAATCCGGAGCCGACTTATCGCGCGTCGCGCAGGGAAGTGGTGGCCGGGCGAGCGATGCCCGTGCTGGTTGCGGGCTCCGGGCGAGCGGCGCGCACGACGAGAACACACCAGGCGGCCGCCATCAGCAGCAGCACCCACGGCGTGGCACGGCCGGGGAAGCCGACTGTGTTCTGCGACAGGTCGCCGAGGCTCGCAAACGAGAGCAGCGCCCAGAGGCCGACGACGGTGATGGTTGCCAGCCCAGGCCACGGGTACTCCCCTGGTCGGCCGGCCAGCCAGGCGAGCCCGACGACGAGGATGGGGGCGAGCAGCGTCAGGTCATGTCCGAGCAGGTGGGGTGACGCGAACAGCGAAAGCGCCACAGCAGCGCAGAGCGACGGCTCGAAGAGCTCGCGACGCCTGTGGGCGACCGTTCCGAGCCATCCCGCCAGAGCTGCGGCCGCGATCCCGGCCGCCACCGCCAGCAGGAACACGCCCGGCGCGTGGCCGAGCAGCGACCCGAAGAGCCCACTTGTCCCCTGCATCTGCGCGGTCGGCGAATTGCTTGGTGTGGCGATGGCAGTCAGGAACGAGCCGAGCGATCGCGGGCCGGCGCCGACGATCCCGATTCCCAAGCTCACTGTCGCTCCCAGGAGCGCTCCGATGACGGCACGCCAGTCGCGCCGGCCGATCATGTACGCGGCAATGCCGATCACGAGCTGGGGTTTGGCAATCGCCGCGGTGAAGCCGAGCGCGAATCCTGCGGCCCCGGGACGATCGCGCCGCCAGAAGGAGTACGCGAGCGCCAATCCGAGTACGGAAACGCCGTCCCACTGACCTTCGAGGAAAAGCAGGCCGGTGCCGAACCCCGCGAGGGCGACCAGTACGATCGCGAGCTGGGCAATCGCGGCAGGGATGGTGGCCAGGGCGCGGCACGGGTGACCAGGAGGAGCGAGACCGCCATAAGCGCCAGTTGGAGCAGCGACCACGCCCGCCAGGCCGCTCCGGCGCCCAGCAGGCTGAACGGCAGAGCGATCACCGCGGCCGCAGGCGGGTTCTCGAACGGGATGTCGTCGTGGCTGACCGGGGCTCCTGTCTGGACGAGCGTCTCGCGCTCGGTTGCCGCGTCATAGATCTGCGCGGCGTGCCCAGAGCGGATCAGCGTCGAGGCGACGTAGGTGCCGGCGTAGTCGCTCGTCGGCGCCAGGGAATTCGGGACGACCGCCCAGACCTGCACGTAGTGGGCAAGAACGATCGACGCGACGGCGATGAGAGCGGCTGCGAACCACTTCGGACGTTCGGACAAGGCGTTGCCCACTGTATGGCCACGCCTCCCACGCCACCGTCAAGCGGGCGTCACAGGGTCCTCGCGAATACGGCGAGATCCGAATCGGAGAACAGCACGAACGTGATCTCGCGAAGTGTCGTTCCCGGGATATCGAGAGCGGTGATCGCTTCGGTGATCGCGATCGGTGCCGCCTGCCCGATCGGAAACCCATAGATCCCGGTACTGATCGCGGGTGCCGAGACTGTGGCGCACGAATGCTGAGCGGCGAGCGTGAAGGCGGTTCGGTACGCGGACGCGAGCAGGCCCGTCTCGTCGTGGCCGCCGCCTCCCCACCTCGGACCGACCGCATGGATGACGTATCGCGCGGGCAGGCGGCCGGCGCCTGTGATCACGGCCGACCCCGTCGGGCATCCCCGGTAGCGTTCTCGAAGCTCGCGCATCAACTCCGGCCCTGCGGCGCGGTGAATCGCGCCGTCGACACCCCCGCCGCCGGCCAGCGACGAGTTGGCGGCGTTGACGATCGCGTCGACCGTCAGCGTCGTGATGTCGGCGCGGCAGAGACTGATGCGGCCGGCGCCGGTGTCGCGTGCGAGTTGCTCAGGCACCGTCCGCGCGGGCGAGCGCCAGGCACACGTTGTGGCCGCCGAAACCGTACGAGGTGCTCAGGGCGAAGTCGATGCGCGCGTCACGGCCGTGGTTGGGGACGTAGTCGAGGTCGCATTCGGGATCGGGCTCGTCGAGGTTGATCGTCGGCGGGACGAACTGGTCACGGATGGCCAGGATCGTGATGACCGCTTCCACGGCGCCGGCAGCGCCAAGCAGGTGCCCGTGCATCGACTTGGTGGACGAAATCGGGATGGTGCTCGCCTGCGGCCCGAACGCCGCTTTCACGGCCTTCGTCTCAGCAGCGTCGTTCATCTGCGTGGAGGTGCCGTGCGCGTTGATGTAGTCGACCTCGTCGGTCTCGCGTCCGGCCCGCTTCAGCGATCGCAGGATGCAGCGGCGCGCACCGTCGCCCTGCTCGTCCGGCTGCCATTGGTGAAACGCGTCGGCGGTCGCTCCGTAGCCGGCGACCTCACCGTAAATGCGCGCGCCGCGTGCCACTGCGTGTCCCCATTCCTCAACCACGAACATGCCCGCGCCTTCGCCCATCACGAAGCCGTCGCGGTCTTTATCGAAGGGACGCGACGCACGGTCGGGCTCGTCGTTGCGCGTCGACAGCGCCTGCATGGCGTCGAACGCGGCGATGCTGATGTTGGTGATGGACGCTTCGGTTCCACCGGTGATGACCGCGGTGGCCTCGCCGCGCCTGATCCACTCCGCCGCCTCGCCGATGGCGTGCCCGGACGACGAGCACGCGCTGGTGATTGCGTAGTTCACGCCTTTGGCGCCGCAGTCGATGGCGATGGCTCCGGCAGGCATGTCGATGATCATCGACGGCACGGTGAACGGCGAGACGCGTCGCGGACCCTGGTTGTACAGGGCGAGGACGTTGCGCTCGATGACCTCGATACCACCGACACCGGAGGCGACCAGCACGCCGACGTCCTCCGCGATCGGCCGGATGTCGAGACCCAAGTCCTCGATCGCCTGACGTGCCGCAAACATCGCCAGCTGCGTGCAGCGGCTCATGCGCCGCGATTCCTTCTTCCCGAGGATCGCCTCAGCGTCGAATCCCTTCACCTCGGCGGCAATATGGGTGGTCAGGTGGTTGGCGTCGAAGGCGGTGATGTAGCCGATCCCGCCTTGACCGCGGCGGCATGACTGCCAGGTGGATTCGGCGTCGAGCCCGAGCGGTGTGACTGCGCCGATGCCGGTGATCGCCACGCGCGGGCTGCCGTTGCTGCCGCTCATACCTTCGCCTCCGCGGTCTCAATCGACGGGGCACCCTGTGAGTGGTAGCCGCCGTCAACGTGAATCATCTCGCCGGTGATGCCGCGGGACAGGTCGCTGAGCAGGAACGCGGTGACGTCCGCGACCGGCCCGCTGTCGGCGCTGTCCCAGCCGAGCGGGGAGCGCTGTCCCCAGGACGACTTCAGCGTCTCGAACCCGGGGATCGACCGCGCGGCGATCGTCTCCAGTGGCCCCGCGGAGATGGTATTCACCCGGATTCCCCGCGGTCCGAGCTCGCGTGCCAGGTAGCGCACGATCGCCTCGAGCGCCGCTTTGGCCGGTCCCATCCAGTCATAGACGGGCCATGCCACCCGGGCGTCGAAGGTGAGCGTGACGATCGATCCCCCGCTTGCCGGCATGAGCGGGGCAAACGCCGCGGCGAGCGTCTGCAGCGAGTAGCTGCTCACGTGGAAAGCCGTGCTCACCGAACTCCAGGGCGCCTCGAGGAATCCGCCCCCGAGGCAGTCCGCGGGAGCAAACCCGATCGCATGAACGACGCCGTCGACCCCGCCCCATACGGTCCGCGCGTGCTCGGCGACGGCGTGCACCTGGGCGACGTCGGTGACGTCCATTTCGAGCACTTCGGGCACAGGGCTCAGGCGCTGTGCGCTGCGGCGGGTCAAGCTCATCGCCCTCCCGAACGACGTCAGCATCACCTCCGCGCCGGCCGCCTGCGCCGCAGCCGCGATCGCGAACGCGATGCTTTTCGGCGTCAGGACACCGGTGACGACGATGCGCCTCCCAGTGAGAAGGCCGTGTGCGGGGGACGATGGATTCTTGGTGCTCACAGGCGACGTACCTTATAAGTCTCGGGCTGGGATCCGCAGTTACGCAGCCACGATCTCGAGCATCGCAGCGTGCCATGACGGTGTCCCCGCGAGGATGTCGCCGCTGACGAAGACGGCGTCGGAGTCGCCGTTCCAGTCGGTCACCACACCACCGGCCTCGCGGACCAGCAGTGCTCCCGCGGCAATGTCCCAGAGTCCGAGGCCAAGCTCGAAGTAACCGTCGAACGCGCCGACGCCGACGTAGGCGAGGTCGAGGCTCGCTGCCCCTGCGCGGCGAAGATCCTCGAAACGCTGCAGCGCGGCTGCCATCACCGGGAGATACCGCGGCAAGCGTTCCTTGTGGCGAAAGGGAAATCCGGTGGCCACGACGCCGGCTCCCTGATGCGTGGAGACGGACATCCGGCGTCCTTCGCGATCGAATGCACCTTGCCCTTCGGCCGCGCTCCATGTTTCGCCGAGCAGCGGGGCGGCAACCGCGCCTACCACCGGGCGGCCCTCCTCAACCAGCGCAACACTCACGCCAACGATCGGAAATCCGCGCAGAAAGTTCGTGGTCCCGTCGACTGGGTCGATCACCCACATGCGGTCGGTGCGCAGCCCGCCGGATTCTTCCGCAAGGATTGCGATATCCGGGGCGCCTTCGCGCAGGACCTGGATCGCAGCCTGCTCAGCCGAGCGATCGACATCGGTGACGTAGTCGCCGGGGCTCTTGACCTCGGTCGTCAGCGTGCCGGGGCGAGCATGAGATCGTGCAACCAGCGCTCCTGCCGCCGCGGTGGCGGCTACGGCAAGCTCACGGAGAGTTTCACGCTCGTGCACGCGTCGAGGGTACGCGCCGCGGGCTTGTGGGCTTGCGGGTGGCCGGAGCTGTCTTTGCTGGGGTTCGTCTCGCCGGAGCAGCCTTCGCCGGGGTCCGTCTCGGCGGTGCTGCCTTCGCCGGGGTTCGTCTCGCCGGAGCAGCCTTCGCCGGGCTTCGTCTTGCGGGAGCCGCCTTCGCCGGGGTCCGTTTCGCGGGAGCGGCCTTCGCCGGGGTTCGTCTCGCTGGAGCAGCCTTCGCCGGGGTCCGTCTCGCCGGAGCAGCCTTCGTCGGGGTCCGTCTCGCTGGAGCAGCCTTCGCCGGGGTTCGTCTCGCGGGGGCAGCCTTCGCCGGGGTTCGTCTCGCGGGGGCAGCCTTCGCCGCAGTTCGTCTCGCCGGAGCAACCCTGGCCGGGGCCCGTTTCGCCGGAGCAACCTTTGCCGGGGTTCGTTTCGCGGGGGTGGCCTTCGTCGGGGTCCGTCTCGCTGGAGCAGCCTTCGTCGGAGTTCGTCTCGCGGGGGCAGCCTTCGTCGGGGTCCGTCTCGCCGGAGCAACCCTGGCCGGGGTTCGTTTCGCGGGGGCAGCCTTCGTCGGGGTCCGTCTCGCCGGGGCAGCCTTCGTCGGGGTCCGTCTCGCCGGAGCAACCCTGGCCGGGGCCCGTTTCGCTACGGGTCGTTTCGCTGGGGTTCGTTTCGCGACGGCAACCTTCGCAGGGGTTCGTTTCGCCGACACGACCTTCGCAGGCGTCCGTTTCGCTACGGGTCGTTTCGCCGAGGTTCGTTTCGCCGCGACTACCTTCGCCGGGGCGGCTTTGGCCCGAGCTCCCTTCGTGGGAGTTACCTTCGCCCTGGCTACCTTCGCAGGTGCTGCCTTGGCCCGGAGTGCCTTCGATGCAGCTGCCGTCACCCGAGTTCCCTTCGCCGGCGCGGTCTTTGCTGGGGCGACCTTTACCCGAGGCATCTTCACCGGAGCACCCGCAGCCGGAGCTACCGTCACCGCGGTTACCGTCACCGGAGCTACGTTCGCCCCGGCCGCGATCGGTGGGACCACCTGCGCCGCAGTTAGCGTCGCCGAAGCTACCTCTGCGGGACTTGTCTGCGCCATATCTGCGCGCGCCGCCTCTACCTGCCCCGGGGTTACCGTCGCCTGATCTGGCGTCGCCGGAGGTGCCTCCGGCGGGACGAGATTGACCGGAGATGCCTTCACCGCAGCCACCTTCGCCGGGGTTCGTTTCGCCGGCGCGACCTTCGCCTGAGCTGCCTTCGCCGGGAAGACCTTCGCCGGAGGTTCCTTCGCCGGGGCGGTCGTTGCCGGGCCAACCTTCGCCCGAGTTACCGTCACCAGAGTTACCGCCGCGGGGGCTACCTTCGCCCCGGCCCCGTTCGGTGGGACCACCCGCGCCGACGCAAGCGTCGCCGAAGCTACCTCCGCCGGACCTGTCTGGGCCATATCGGGGTGCGTCGGGGGTACCTGCGCCGGGACTACCGTCACCGGAGCTGGCGTCGCCGGCGGTGCCTCGGGCGGGACGAGGTTCACCGCGGATGCCTTCACGGGAGCCACCTTCACCGGGGTTCGTTGCGCCGGGGCGACCTTCGCCGGGACTATCTTCAACGGGGCTGCCTCGGCCAAAGCTCTCCGTGCAGGCGCTGGCTTTTCCGGATCTAGCGCTGCCTGGGTCGTGGCTGGATTCATCCGAGCTGCGGTAACCGGCGCCACCAACGCCGGGGCTGGCGTCGCCGATAGTCCGTTCGGAGCTAGCTGCGCCGGCGCGAGCTCCATCGGCGTAACCGTCACTGGCGCAACCGCCGCGCGGGCTGCCTTCGCCGATGCTCCGTTCGGTGGGGCGACCGCCGCCGGCGCTGTCTTCGCGTGGACTCCGTTCGGTGGGCTTGCCTTCGCCGGAGTTACCGTCAGTAGCACTCGTGCCGCCGGAGCTAGCGGCGGCGGGGCGACCTTCGCCGGCGTGGCCGGAACCGGACTGAGGATCAGCGGCGCTACAGCCGGCGGCGCTGTCTTTGCTGGTGCTCCGTTCGGCGGGGCTACCTGCGGCGGAGCTACCGCAGCCGGAGTGACGACCACTGGAGCCACCTTCGCTGGCGCTCCGTTCGGCGGAGCTACGCGCGCCGGGTTTACCGCCGCCGGAGTGAAAGTCGCTGGCCATGGCTCCAACGGCGGCGCCTTCGCTGGCGCTCCGTTGGGCGGGGCTACGTGCGCCGGGGCTACGTGCGCCGGAGCTACCGCTCCCGAAGTTGCGGTCACCGCGGCCGCCATCGCCTGGGCTGCGTTCGTCGGGGCTACGCGCGCGGCAGGCGAGCGTCGCCGGAGCTTGCCGCCGCCGGCGCAGCCGTCGCCCCGAGCCGCCTCCGCCGCGACGGCCTCCGCCGGCTTGGCTCGGCCGTAGACCGCTGGGTCCAACCCGCCCTGGCGGAGCAGCGCCTCGATGGCCTCCGCGTCGCATGGCGGAGCCAGGTGGTATCCCTGGGCCATGGCGCAGCCCAACTGATTGAGGCGCTTGACCTGGAGCGGCAGTTCAACCCCTTCGGCGACCAGCGAGAGATGCATCGCCTCACCGTGGCGGACGACTGTCCGCGCCAGTTCGCCGCTCGAGTTCGGATCCCCGAGCTCAGCGACAAGTGGCCGCGCGATCTTGAGGATGTCGATGGGAAGGCGGCGCAGGTACGCGAGCGATGTGTACCCGGTGCCGACATCGTCGATCGCCACGTGAGCACCCGCACGCTGTAGCCCGTCGAAGGTCGAGATCGCGCGATGGAGATCCTCGAGCACAACGTTCTCAGTGAATTCCAGAATCAGGCAGGAAGGGTCGACGCCCACTCTGGCGAGGCATCGCGTGACCAGGTCGACGACCGAGCCGCTCTTGAGCCCTCCAGCGGAGACGTTCACAGACATGGCCAGCTCCGGAGTTGCCGGGTATGACGCCTGCCAGCGTTTGAGCTGATCGCAGGCGGCGCGCATCACGTACTCCTCGATCCGATCGATCAGTCCGTACTCCAGAGCCACGGGCAGGAAGTTGAGCGGCGCGAGAAGCCCGCGCACGGGATGCTGCCAGCGGACGAGCGCTTCCGCGCCGAGGATGATCCCGGTGCGCAACTCGACGATCGGCTGGTAGTGGACGACGAGCTCTCCCTTGTTGAGCGCCGCCTCGAGTTCCTCGGCAACATCCGCGTCCGTCGAGCCGGCCGTCGAGCCACCATGGATTCGGTACGTGCTGGAACCCGCCTCGCGCGCTTCCTTGGCTGCGGCGGTTGCCCGTCGAAGGAGCGCCGATGCCGACGTGTCGTCGGCCTTGGCGCATGCGAGACCGACGGATGCCGTTATCGGCACGCTCTCTCCCTCAGTGGATACGGGCGCAGCCAGGGCCTCGACGACTCGCTGGGCGATCAACTCGGCCTCACGGGGATGCAGCACTTCCGGGAGCAGCAGTGCGAACTCGTCACCACCGAGCCGGGCGGCCATATCGGTCCGGCGCAGGCACTCGTGCAATCTGTGAGCGACCTCGACGAGGACGGCATCACCCGCGGCGCGGCCGTGCTTGGCGTTGATGCTCCTGAAGTCCTCGAGGTCGACCGAGACGACGCTCACAACGTAGCGCTCCGGGTCGCATTCGAGAAGCGCTCGCTCCATGCGGTCGAAGAAGAGCGCGCGGTTGGCGAGTTGTGTGAGCGGATCGTGGAACGCGCGGTCGGCCAGCTCGCTCTGGAGCGCGGCGAGCCGTACCAACCCGTCGTGCAGACGGCTTCGTTCGATGGTCAACGCGACCTGATTCGCCAGCTCCTGAAGTGGCTCGTCGTTGGCGCGGGATTCGGGGCTGTCCGAAGCACGCATCCCGAGCGCCAGGTAACCGACCGTGCGCGACCCATGCCGGAGGGTCACCGCGAGTCCACGGGATACGGCGAGACGCGCGGCGAGCCGGGTGACCCACGGGTCGGACGCCGCCTCGGCGATGTGGACGACACCGAAGATCGGCGGCCTGAGCTTGACGTCATCATCCTCGAGATCGCTCGAGCGCATCACGTCAACCGGCTCGCCGGCGCGGACGGTCGTTCGGAAGCCCGCGCCGGTGCCGACTTCGGGAAGCAGCGTCAGCTCGGCGCAGTCGGCTCCGAAACGCACGCTCGCGCGCCGCAACAACTCGACGGACGCGAATTCGAGGTCACGGGCTTCGAGGAGCGCCTGCGTGGTCTCAAGGAGGAATCCGAGCCGCGACTTCTCACGGCGCACCACCATCCAGGACGCACCGGCAGCCGCCAGGGCGACGATCAGGACCGCGAGGACGGCCAGCCAGGTGGTCATGGCTAGCCGATCAACCGGAGCGGCACGGGCTTCTCCTGGGGGTCGGCCTCGAGACGATTGCGATCGATGCCGCCGTGTCGGAGCAGCTGCTCGATCTCCACCGAGGGAAGTGGATGGCAGAGGTGATATCCCTGGCCGGCGAGGCATCCGAGGCTCAGCAGACGCGTGACCTGCGACGCGGCTTCAATCCCCTCGGCGATGACGTGGAGCTGGAGCGCGTCCGCGATCGTGACGATGGCTCGAGTGAAGTCCTCCTCAGCTCCGCCGGCGAGGTCATCAACGAACGGCTTGGCGATCTTCAGGATGTCGACGGGCAGACGGCGCAGGTAGCTCAACGACGAGTAGCCGGTGCCGAAGTCGTCGATTGCGACACGGATTCCCGCGTTGCGCAGCGCCTCGAGTTTCGCGATGACGACGGCCGTGTCCTCCACGAACATCAACTCGGTGAGCTCGAGAATCAACGTCTGTGGCGCGAGTCCCGTCTCCTTCACGATGCCGAGCACGTCCTCGACAAATGTCGGGGAGTTCAGCTGCACCACCGAGACGTTGACGCAGACGGCGAGAGGCGTGGCCTGCAGCTTCTGGAATTGCAGTGTCGTCGCGCACGCCGTTCGAAGCACCCACTCGCCGAGTTGCATGATGAGGCCGCTCTCCTCGGCGACACCGATGAACTCGCCGGGAGCGACTATTCCGCGAAGTGGATGATGCCAGCGCACGAGCGCCTCGACTGCGGTGATCTCACCCGTGATCAGGTTGACAACAGGCTGGTAGTGCAGGACGAACTGGCTCAACTCCATCGCGTGCTCGAGCTCGCCACGGAGCTTGCGCCGATGCACGACGTCGCTCTCCATGCCGGGCGTGAAGAGCACGTAGCGGTTTCGTCCTGCGCCCTTGGCGACGTACATCGCGACGTCCGCATGGCGCATGAGGCTCGTTGCGTTTGCGTCGGAGTTGTCTGCAACTGCGATACCGAGCGAGGCGCGCACGGTCACCGACGTACCGGAGACCGTGAAAGGTTCGCTGAGCACGTGCAGGACACGTCGCGCCACGTGCTCGGCTTCGACCGCGCTGTCGACATCCTCGATGAGGAGCGCGAACTCGTCACCGCCGAGGCGCGCTGCGGTATCCGGACGGCGCAGGCATCCGCGAATGCGCGCCGCGACTTCGACGAGCAACGCGTCACCGGCTGCGTGGCCGAGCGTGTCGTTCACGCCTTTGAAATCGTCGATGTCGAGGAAGATGACGGCGACGCTCGCGGACCCCTCTGCGCAACGGCGCAGCGCCTGCTCGATCTCCTGGCCGAACAGCGAGCGGTTGGCGAGATCGGTCAGCGAGTCGTGGTACGCCTGATGAGTGAGCTGCTCCTGGAGCTCTGTCAGCCGCGCGATCGACCGCTCCATGCGGCTGTTCTCGAGGATGGCGGTGGTCCGGGTCGCAAGCGTCCGGAAGAGGCGAAGGTCGCGTTCGTCGAACGTGCGGGCGTCGAGGTGACCGCCGACCATGAGGCTGCCGATCATTCGTGACTCGCCGCGGAGGAGGGCCACCATGGCCTCGTCGACGCCGCGGCGATGGAGCATCTCGGAGCTGGGGTCGCCTTCGATGCCGGCGCGAACGATGACGCCTGCCGTCTCCGCCTCGAGCACGTCATCGAGCTCACCGAGCCCGAGGGCAACCATGACTTCGTCGGGTTGACCGTTGCGGACTATGGTGCGGAACGCCTTCTCGGACGGCTGCGACGGGAACACGGTCAGCTGGGCGATCTCCGCGTGGAAGATCGCGCGGGCGCGATTGAGCAGCAGGACGATCGAGGGTTCGAGCTCGCGCCCGGCGAGAGCGTCCACGGCGCCGATCAGGAATTCGGCTGCCTCATGGTCGTACCGCTCCCGAACCCAGGCTCGGTGGGTCAGGAGCACGGTGATCGTGACGACGGCGAGCGGGACCAGTGCGTAGCGGTCGACCGGTATCAGGCGGACGGCGATCAGCCCGATACACATTGCCGCGGCTGCGGCGACGTACGCGGCGCGCAGATGGTTGGCGACGTCGATCCAGCTTGCTCGGTCGCGCGGCCGGAGCACGACGCCCTCCGAGATCCCGCGACGGAGCACCGTGATGGCTGTCGCCACGATGGCGCCGAAAGCGCTGTGCCACACGGGGAGATCCGGGGTGCCCGAGATCGTGCGGAACGCCCATATGCCGATTGCGGCAAAGACCGCGAAGCGAACGATGTCGAATGCCGTCTGCCAGATAGGCCAGGGTCGACGGGTCGCCGCCGCGAGGGCGGTGCCGATCACATAGCCGGAGAGCAGCGCGAGCGGCGTGGCGTGGAAGAGCCCGACGACATACGGCGCAGCGGCGAGCGTGATTGCCTGGGTGCCGCGGCGGGGACTGTCCATGGCCGCGAGGCGGGCGGTGGCGAAGAATGCGATCGCATACATCCACCAGGGCAGGCTCGGCGATGAGTACACCGGTAACGCTGCCGCGTACCAGGCCCAGATGGCAACGGCGGCAGCCAGCAGGACGGCGCCAAGAATCCACAGTCGCGGGTCGACCCGCGTTCGCCGATTCCACCCGGCGATCAGATGACGCTGAAGGCGCGCCATCACTGCTCCGAAAACTCCGCCTTATGGACCACCGCCGGGATCGTATGGCCAGATCGACCGACAGTCTCGTCAGCTTCGGTGACGGCTTCGTTACTGTTTGCTCATATGGGCGCGCCGATTGCGGTCGGGACCTGCAATTGGGCCGACCACACTGACTTCTACCCGGCGGAGCTGGAGCACGGGCGCAGGCAGCGCGACAAGCTCAGCTATTACGCCGAGTATTTCCCGATTGTCGAGATCGATACGACCTTTTACGGGATCCCGCGTCCGCAGGTGGTGGAGGGCTGGGTCGAGCGAACTCCCGACACATTCCGCTTCAACATCAAGGCGTATCGGAGCCTCACCGGCCACGAGCGCGAGGATCGCATCCCCCGCCGCCCGACCCCCGATGAGGAACGCGACTTCATGGCAGCGCTTCTGCCACTGCGCTCCAGCGGCAAGCTGGTGGCCGTCCACTACCAGTTCCCGCCATGGTTGACCAACCGACCGGAATCGCGCGAATGGCTCCTCGCCGCCCGGGACCGTCACCCCGATGACCTGCTCGCGATCGAGTTCCGGCATCGCTCCTGGTTCGACCACGACGCGTGGCCCGCCACCGAGGATCTGCTCCGTGAACTCGAGTGCGTCTATGTCGGCGTCGACGCTCCGCAAATCGGCTCCGGGACTGCGCCCCCACTGCTCGCCATCACGTCGCCGCGGTTGTGCATCGCGCGGTTCCACGGGCGGAATCGCGAGACCTGGTACAAGAACGGGCCCACCAGCGGAGACCGGTTCAACTACCTGTACACGCCGGACGAGCTCGCGGAATGGATTCCGGCAATGCGCGCGGCGAGTGACTCAGGCGTCCCGCTCCACGTGCTGCTGAACAACAACCGGAGCAACTACGCCGTGGTCAACGCATTTGATTTCGGGGCGATGCTTGGGCTGGGCCTGCCACGGCCGCCGGAGCCCGTGATCGAGACACTCCGTGCACGCGACGGTCGGGTCCCGGAGTGGGTCGAGACCTCGACACCGGTGCCGGTTCTCAGTCCAGCCGCCGGGGAGCAGCCGTCCGAACGGGAAAGCGGGAGCCAGCTGACGCTCTCGCTCTGAGGTGCCCATTTGGGGGACAATGGTTGGGGCGGAGGGCGTAATGCCTGCCGGGGTTGGTATTGGAGGTCTTTTGCGATGGCTATGGCGTCCTCTCGACGCAACGACCGTGGACGCCGTCCGGCGGCCAGCGGTGTTGTCATGCGCAATGAATCCGCCACGCACGAGGTTGAAGTCTCCCGGGCTCTCAATCAGTGGGCGGTCACGGTGACCTCGCTGGCCGACAACCGGATGATCACGCAGGACTTCTTCTCCAGGCGGTGGGAGGCTGTCGCCCGCGCCGAGGACTTCGTCCGGCTTCTGAACCGCTCCGAGCCTCCTCCCGGCTGGTAGCCGGCTCAGCCGGCCTCGAGGGCGAGCAGGAAGCGCTTGCGCGTCAAGCCGCCGCCGTATCCGCCGATGGCGCCGCCCGTCCGGACCACCCGGTGGCACGGCACGATGACGGGGATCGGATTCGACCCCAGCGCGTTGCCGACGGCTCGCGCTCCGCGCGGCGTACCGACTCCAACGGCGACGTCGCCGTAGCTCGCCACCGAGCCGTAGGGGATCCGGGCAGTCCGGCGGAGGACGCGGCGAGCGAATTCGCCGGTGAGCGACCAGTCCAGCGGCACGTCGAAGTCGTGCAGCTTGCCCTCGAAATACTTGTCGAGCTCGCGTCGCACGGGGTCGAGACGGCGCGGCGCCTCAAGGATTCGCGGCGAGAGCTGCTCCGCCACCTCACCGAGGACCTCGTCGCGGTTCTCGCTCTCGAACGCGATCCGAACGAGTCCTTTCGGCGTTGCCATCAGCAACAGCGTCCCGATCGGGCTGTCCATCGTCGTCACCGCCACGTCGATGAGGCGCTTCGCCTGCGCGCGCTCGACAAACCGGTCCGTCATCGCGTTCGTGATCACCGCAACTCCCTCCTGAGCTTCTTCAGGCCCTCGTGCACGCTCTGGCGCGCCGAGTCCTGCGTGGTCGACATCGCCTGAGCGATCTCGGGGTAGCTTCTGTCGCCGGCAAAGCGCAGCACCACCGCCTTGCGCTGCTTGACCGGCAGGCTGCGCACGTGGTCCCAGAGCCCTTCATCGATCTCGGAATGCTCGTCGACCGTCGACCCGGGGTCCGGGTCCGCCACCGGAGCGGGCCGGCGGGCACGGGCGCGATGGGCGTCGATCGCCTTACGCCGCGCGATCGTGAAGAGCCAGCCGCGCAGGTTGGAGGCGTCCTGGATTCGCGGATAGGCCCTGAGCGCGCTCAGCATCGTCTCCTGAAAGCAATCCTCGGCCTCGGACGAACCGACCGCTCCCGCGAGGAACGTCAGGACGGCCTGCGCGTGCTCGTCGAACACCAATTGAAATGGCGGCAGTGCTGTCGCTTTCACCGTGCTCACTGCATATCAAACGCGGGCTCGGGCGTGGTTGTGAGCCGGTCAGGCCGGAGGTGCTTCCTCGACCGGAACCTCCGCGGGAGGGACCTCCACGGGGAAGGCGACCGCGGCCTCGATCACGTCGCCCTCGCGCCAGATCGTGAGGAGCATGGTGTCGCCCGGCTGGCGCAGGGAGACGGCGCGGCGGAACTGGTCGGCGCCGCCGTTGACGGTGTACGGACCGATCCCGGTGATCACATCCCCTGGCAGGATCCCGGCCAGCTCAGCGGGCGAACCCGGTTTGACCTGCCCCACTTCGACGCCGTACGTCGCCGGGAGCTGCTTGTCCTTGGCGATCTCGCTCGTGACCGTGCGGACCGATGCGCCGAAGGAGACGTGTTGGTCCGGGCTGTCCTCACGCGGAAGGAAGCGCGCGAGTTGTACAGGGTCGTGGCCGACGAGCAGCCGATCGCCCACCTGGACGACCGGGACGACCACTCTGCCCAGCCGGCCGAAGAGGATTGCGTTCGCGGACGGATCGCTCAGCACGTCTCGCTTCGTGTACGCCACCCCGCGTTGATCGAGGTATCGAAGGGTTGCCTCCGACGCCGGGTCCCCGGCACGAACAAAGACCGTGACCGCGTCGCTCACGTCCGTCAGGCCTCGGGGGATTCCCCGGCCGCGGCAGGTGCTGTGGTCGGCTGATCGTCCGGAGGAGCTCCCGCGTTCTCTCCCGATTCACCCCCCGGCTGGGTCAGCGCCTGGCCGCGACCACGGCCACGACGGCGGCGACGGCGGCGGCGGCGCTGGCCGCCTTCCTGAGGCTGACCTTCTACCGCGGGAGCCGGCGGGCCGAGAATCTCGGCGCCGGGTTCGGTCGATGCAGTGAGAGGAGCGGCGGCGCCACGCCTGCCACGACGGCGACGACGGCGGCGCTTTGCGGCACGCTCGGGATCGGTCTCGTCGCCGCCCTCACCACCTGACGGCTGGCCTTGCGGACGGGGCTCGCCACGCCGCGGCTTGGGCTGGGAAACGAGTTCGAGTGCGCTGAGCCAGCCACCCGTGGAACGAGACGCCTCGACGAGCATTCCGTACATCGACTCGTCGCCGCTTCGCAGCGTGGCGCTGTCGCCGATGCACGCGACCAGTCGCTTCGCGCGCGAGATGGCCACGTTGAGGCGGTTCGGGACTCGCAGGAAGCCGATGCGGCCACGCTCGTTGGAGCGTACGAGGGAGATCACGACGATGTCCTCCTCGCGACCCTCGAATGAGTCGACCGTATCGATCTTCACCGTTCGCTTGAAGCGGCGCCGGCCGAGCGCCTGGCGAAGCCGTTCCACCTGCTCGGCGTACATGGCGATCACCGCCATGCTCAGCTCGCGGGGAGCTCGCTCATCAAGGAGCCGAACCACCTGCGCCGCAACGCGAACCTCCGCTTCGTTCCGGAGCGCGCCGCCCGGGTCCGCGCCGCTCGCGACCGCCACGCATGCCTTCGGTGTCGACGAAGTGGAGGGCCACCGGGAACGGCTTGCGCGTGATGTAGTCGTACGCCTCCACCTCGGGAGCGTTCTCGAGCTGGCTGTCATACGACGCCGCGGAGACGTACGCCGCGATATCCGGGTGCATGCGGTGCTGGATGGTCAGCAGGCACTGCGCCTCGGCGGGAAGGCCGCCGTCCCAGCACTGTTCGAAAAGGCTGCGGTTGACCAGATCCTCGAGCGCCGGGTCGATCTCGACGATGCCGTACAACGCATCGTCCTCGACCGGTGGCAACTGCTTGTGGTCACCCACGAGCGCCAGGCTGCGGCCCAGGCGCAGGGCCGGGAGCGCCTCGTCGGCGCGAGCCTTGTTCGCCTCGTCGAGGATGACGATGTCGAAGTTCATGTCGGTGATGCCGGACGTCGCCGCGGTGGCACAGGTGGCGAAATAGCAGTTGGCCTCGAGCAGGCGGGGGTCGTCCTCGTCGTCGCAGCGGAACTTGTCGACAGCCGGGTGCACGCGCTCGGCGCGGGCGACGCGCACGGCGCGCATTCCAGGGGTTCCGGCGAGGCGCTCGAGCGCGTTGTCCACGGCGAGGTTGCTGTGCGACGTCACCAGGATCCGCTCGTCGGGGTTTGCCGCCAGGCGGCGCTTGACCGCTTCCACGATGACGGTGGTCTTGCCCGTACCCGGGGGTCCCTGGATGAACACCGCCTCGCCGGCCGCCAGGCGGCTGAGCAACCCCACCGCGCGGTTCTGCGGCTTGTTGGGGCGCATGCCGCTCGTGAGCCAGGAGGACTCCGCGTCCGATTCGTCCTTGGGGGCAATGATCGTCTCGGGACTCACGAGGAGCTGGGCGAGCAGCCCGACACCGAAGTCCTTGGTCGCAATCGCCGCCAGCACCGATCGTTTGGCCTGGTAGAGCGCTTTGTTGAAGGACGGAGCGATGTATCCCTCACTCCCGGAGTGCTCGAAGGTGCGGGTGACGATCTCCACCACGTGACGCTGGTGGTCGATGCGCGCGACGCGGCCCACGAAATTCGTCTCGTCGTCGGGCTCGATGAGCACTGCGGCGTCAGGGGTGAGATTGATCGGCTCCCCGATCGGGATCTGGAACTCGACCTTGCCGACCTCGGGTGACTTGCGGTCGGCGTCCGTGAACTCCCGCCCGCAGGACGGGCACCGCTCCTGGCTCTCCGGGCGCCACAGCGCGCGGCAGGTCCGGCAGCGCCAGAACTCGCGGGCGCCGTTGAACCGGGTGCGCTGGGACTGCGCCCGCTGCTTCTCAGCTCGCTCGAGGCTGTCGACCAGCTTGAGCGTCGCGTAGAGCTGCTCCGAGCGTGCCGCGTGCTGGGTCGAGATCCGCCAGTCGAGCAGGCGGAACGTGTCGCTGGCGACGCCGTTTGCCGCAGTCACGATCGGCTCGCGGGTGGTGATCGTGAGGAGCTTGGCGCCCTCGGGCTGTCCACCCGTCGGCCTGATGGAGAGCACGCGGAGTCCGAGGTGCTCACGAGTGCCGTCCGGCCCGGCTTGCGCGACGCACTGCAGGACCAGGTCGGGAAGATCGAGACGCAACTGGATCGGATCCTCATCTCCGAATGAGACGGAGACGTGGCCGACTTCACCGATGCGTTCGGCAAAAACCGACCGTGGATCGGCGCCGGGCTGCGAACCATTCGCCCATGCTTCCAGGACGACCATGGCATCGCTGCCGTCGGGCACGATGAGGTGCAGACGATCGAGCGCGAGGTCTGGGGCTATCAGCGGACTGTCAACCTCGGATGCGTGGTGGCCCCGTCCACCGACGCAATTACTGGACTTCGAGACGGCCTCGGGCTGAGCTCTTTGACGCGGGGCGACGATCCAATCGACGTCAACCGCGGGGATGCGCGAGGCCTCCCGTCTGCGAATGACTATACCCGATCCCGGCGCGGATGCAACGTACACGTCGTGGGCCGCGTGTCAACTACGATCATGCAATGGGCGACGTATCCCAACCCGGCGTTGACCTGAGTGGTATCCACTCGGAGCTGGACAAGCTCAAGTCGCGCCTGTGCCGGTGCCAGCACCAGGGCACCTGCATGTCCTGCAAGGGATTCGAGGTCATCCGTCAGCAGGTGCAGGTGGTGGTGGCCGCTGCCTCACAACCCGTGCTGATGCAGGTGGCACAGGAAGTGCAGATGGAGCAACTCATGTCCCAGCTGGGCGGCCTGCAGGAAAAGCTCTCCGAGGATCCGCAGCTCCAGGACATGATGGCCCGCATGTTCGAGCGGGTCCAGGACGATCTCGGTGGACCCGAGCAGTTTCAGCAGATGCTCGGCGGCCTGTTCGGGGGCCTGGGTGGTATGCCCGGCATGACGCCCGACGGCACCGACATCCCTCCGGACGACCGCCCGATACCGCCCGACGATCGGAAATCGCCACCCAAGGACAAGCCCACCGCTCCCGACGACCGGCCGAACACCCCGGCGGAGTAGCCGAGCGATGTCCACGGCGCGCCTTCGCCGGTCGGTTCTTGCCGTTCCTGGCAGCAACCCGCGGATGATGGAGAAGGCAGCGTCCAGCGCCGCCGACGAGGTGTTCCTGGACCTCGAGGATGCGTGCGCGCCGCTGGAGAAGCCAGCGGCTCGCGGCAAGGTCGTGGAGGCGCTGCGGACTCACGACTGGCACGGCAAGACGCGGGTCGTGCGCATCAACCAGGTGACCAGCCAGTTCGCGTTCGACGACCTTCGTGAGGTCGTGACCGGGGCCGGCGAGGGGCTCGACTGCATCATGGTGCCGAAGGTGCGCAACGCCGGCGACGTCGCATTCGTCGACCGCGCGCTCATGCAGCTCGAGCAGTCACTCGGGCTCGAGGTCGGTCGCATCGGTATCGAGGCGCAGATCGAGGATGCCGAAGGGCTGATGCGCGCGGACGAGATTGCGTTTTCGAGTGATCGTCTGGAGACGCTCACCTATGGTCCCGCGGACTTTTCTGCGTCGATGCAGCTGCCGTCGCTGTCGGTGCGCAACGACTACAACTACCCGGGCGACATTTTTCACTACGTGCTGTTCCGGCTCGCTGTCGCCGCGCGCGCCGCGGGCATCCAGGTGATCGACGGGCCATACCTCGCAATCCACGACGTCGAGGGATATCGCGCTTCCGCCTCGCGTGCGGCAGCGCTCGGTTACGACGGAAAGTGGGTGCTGCACCCGGTGCAGATCGAGCCTGCCAACGAAACGTTCACGCCCGCACAAGCCGATTTCGACAAGGCGGCGCGGATGCTCGAGGCATACCGGCACGCAACGGAGATCGACCGCAAAGGCGCGGTGATGCTCGATGACGAGATGATCGACGAAGCATCGCGCAAGATCGCCATGCAGTTTTATGCACGCGGCGTGGCCGCTGGCCTCACGCCCACGCCCGCAAACGACGAGAGCTCCGCAGCGGGCTGACCCGCTGGGACCGATCGGGGCTATGTGATATCGTGACTATCACATTTAGCGTTGAGGGATTGTCGCTTGCCCGGTTATCAGCCACACGCTCCCACCGCGCCCCCAGTGCCGGTCGCGCCCGCGCCGTCTCCGCAGCGCGATCCTGACGCTGGTAACGGCGACTCCTCGACCCCACCGTTGCTCTGGCGCATCTACGCGGCACTGACGGCGTACCTGGGACTGCCGGTCATCGCGGGGTGGATCGCCGTCACGATCGCGGCAGCGGTGTTGCTCCCCACTTTCGGCGCAGGCTCCGGATTCGGGCTTGTGCAGTTCGTACCGGACAACACAGCTGCATACCGCTCGCAGGCGACCGAGCAGCGGCTCTTCGGCTCGTCGCTCTCGGACAGTCAGGCGATGGTCGTCGAACACGATCCGCGAGGCCTCAGTAGCGCAACCCTGCTGCAGATCGAGCACCAGACACAGGTCGTCGATGGCTCACACGCAGCGACAACCGCGCCGGACAAGCCCGACTTTGCGCTTCCGCTCGTCAACGTGCCCGGAGTGCTCTCCGCGACGCGACAACCAGCGACGACCGTGGTGACCTTTCTCTTCTTTCCCGAAGCCGCTCAGTCGGGCGACATCACGGGTGGCGCCGAGCATTACGCAGCATCCGCTCCCCGTCCCCCGGGGGCGTCGCTCGGCGTGACGGGACCGCTTCCCGCGCAGATCGCTGAGGGAGATCTCATCGAGAACGCGTTGCTGGCGCTCGAATTGGTGACCGTGCTCGTCATAGCGCTGCTGGTCGGCATGATCTTCAGGTCACCAGTCGCACCGGTGGTGCCGTTGGCCGGCGCCGGAGTCGCCTACCTCGTGACCAGCCATGTGCTCGGCTGGGGCGCGCAGATGCTGCGCCTGCAGATTCCTTCCCAGCTCGCGCCGATCATGATTGTCCTGATCCTCGGTGTGGTGACCGATTACTCGGTCTTCACGTTGACGGGAATGCGCTCGCGGCTGGCAACAGGCGAGAGGCGAACGCGGGCATTGCGCCATGCGCTATCGCGCGTTGTCCCGCTCGTGATCGCGGCTGCCTTGACGGTTGCCGCGGGCACCGTGGCCCTGGTTGGCGCGAATCTCGATTTCTTTCACGCCGTCGGTCCCGGAATGGCTGTGGCTGTCGTCGTCTCCGGGCTCGTGTCAGTGTCGTTCGTCCCGGCGCTTGTCGGAGTGCTCGGACGCACGGCCTTCTGGCCAAGCTTGCCGCAGCGCCGCGCAGTCAGGCTCGTGCCTCGCGCCGATGCGGGCGGGGGTCGGCGCGTTATTGCGAGGCTGCTCAGCCGGCGCTGGGCGGCTGTCGTCGCCATCGTGCTGTGCAGCGCGGCGCTGCTGACTGGGGCGAGCGGACTCGTTCATGCCCGCCTTGGCACAAACGTGGTCAGTGGACTGCCGGCCACGAGCGAGCCGCGTGAGGCAGCACGCGCTGCGTCGGCAGGCTTCGGACCCGGGATCGTCGGACCCGCGACGCTGCTTCTTCAAGGTCAGGGCGTCGCCCGGCAGACTGCGTCGATTGCACGTCTCGAGGACACGATCAAGTCCGATCCTGGCGTGGAGGCCGTCGCCGGCCCTGGTGAGCTGCCGTTGGATCTGGGTGCCTCCGTCTTCGCCAGCGCGAATGGCGACGCGGTCCGGCTCTTCGTCGTGTTTCGCGATGATCCGTACAACGCTCAAGCCATCGAGGCATTCGTGGCGTTGGACGGCAAGGTCAGGCGCGCGCTTCCTGCCGAAGGTCTCGCACAGGCGACGGCGTCTTGGTCAGGCGCAACGCCCACCGCGGAAGAGGCCGTGTCGGCAACCGAAACGGACATCTGGCGCGTGGTGCTCTTCGCGGCCGTGCTCATGAGCCTCGTGCTCATGGTCTATTTCCGAGCAATCCTCGCACCGCTGCTGCTGATCGCATCGAGTGCCCTCGGTCTCGCAGCGTCACTCGGCTTGTTCGTCGATGTCTTCCAGGGCCCGCTCGGATACCCCGACGTCACCTTCTTCGTGCCGGTGACCGCCGGATTGCTTCTGGTCTCGCTGGGTGCCGACTACAGCGTGTTCGTGATGGGCCGCATCTGGGAGGAAGCCCGTGGCCGCGACATGCGAGGCGCGATCGAGGCTGCGCTCCCACGGGCTTCCGGAGCGGTTTCGATCGCGGCGGTGACGCTCGCCGCCAGCTTTTCGGTCCTCGCCATCGTGCCGATCCAGGCGTTCCGTGAGTTCGCGTTCATCATGGCTGTGGGTGTGCTCATCGACGCGTTCGTGGTGCGGACGTTGCTCCTGCCAGCATTGCTCGTGCTCGCCGGACCAGGAGCGTTCTGGCCGCATCGGACCCGAGGCGATTCGGGGCTCTCGGAGAACTCGCGCCGGCTCTCGTCGCCAGTTCGCTAGCGAAACGGTTCGAGCGGATCCAGTCCCGTTGCCATCAGCGCGGCGAGACGCTCCCGCGAAAGCTGCACCGCGCGCGGATCGATGTCGGCGCCGATGAAATCGCAACCGCCCCGCACTGCGGCCACGCCGGACGACCCGCTGCCGCAGAACGGATCGCACACGAGAAATCCTGGCTCCGCACTGGCCTGGACCATCAGCTCGAAGAGCTTCACCGGTTTCTGCGTCGGGTAGGCCGCGCGGTGGATGCGCGGGATCGCCCAGACGTCGGGCAGGTCGCGGCGGGACACCTTTCGCTTGCCCTTGCTGGCAAAGACGATCTGCTCATGACGGCGGCGGAAGTAGTGGCCCATTCCAAGGTGCACCTTGTCCCAGACGACGACGCCTTTGACCTCGAAGCATTCGCGGACGAGCGCGCCAAGCGAGAGCATCGAAAAGCTGTCGAACATGATGTAGATGTGGCGGTCCTGGCGGAGCACGCGATGACACTCGCGGAGAAACACCGCGTACGTCTCGGGATCGTCGGAAAACTCGTGAAACCAGCGCTCGTTGTCGGGCTTGCCATAGTGACCGACGATCCGCCCATGCCCGAACTTCATATGCCGATTCATCCCGGAGTACGCCGGGTCGGTGACGATCAAATCCACTGACGCATCGGGCATTCCTCGCAGGAAGTCGATGCAATCCTGGGTCCGGATCTCGAAGGTTCCGAACCCGCGTCCGGATGACAGTTCCGGCCCGTCGCCGGCGGAGCGGGCGATCATCGCGCGAACGACCGTTCGCTCATCGCGGCAACTGTATCAGCGCGACTGCCGCGACGAGTCGCGATTACACTGCCGCCCGGATGTCAGCAGGATTCGAGCGGCAGCTCAGCGCTCGCGCGGAGTACCAGCGTCGCAATCCGTCATGGGTCGACAGCGTTCGCTTGTACCAGGCGCTGATCGGGGCGGCCACCTCGCAGGGAGCTCGCATCCTCGATCTCGGTTGCGGCCGCAACCGACTCCACGGCGACGATCGCTCGTGCGCGCCGGGTTCCACGGTCTTCGGCGTCGATCCCGATATCGCGGCCCTTGCAAGCAACAGCGTGATCGAGCATCGAGTTGTCGGCTCCGGCGAGGAGTTGCCGTTTCGCTCGGGGTTCTTCGACGTCGTCGCGTCGGCCTGGGTGCTCGAGCATCTGGACCATCCCGGCCTTGTCTTCTCCGAGGTGCGCCGTGTCCTGCGCACGGGCGGAAGGTTCGTGTTCCTGACGCCGAATGCGTGGAACTACAACGCGTGGATGATCCGCGCGATTCCACACCGCTTGCACGCGGGAATCACGCGGCGACTGTATGGACGCGGCGATGGCGACGCCTACCCCGTCCGCTACCGCGCAAACAGCGGCGCCCGCCTGCACCGCCTGCTCAATGCGGCCGGATTCGATCACGCCGATCTGACCTACAACGGGGATCCGTCGTACATCGCCTTCAACCGGCCGCTCCTCGAGCTGTCGTTCGGGATCGAGCGCGTCCTCGCGACGCCGCGGTTGCGGACGGCGCAGGTGCATCTGCTCGGCGTCGCCACAGCCTGACGGCCAACGCTGACGACTAGACTCGCGCTCATGTCCATCGACATGACCACCGAGCAGCGCGAGATCGTCGGCATGGTCCGCGAGTTCGTGGAGCGCGAGATCCTCCCGGTCGCGCACGACCTCGACCACGACGACATTTACCCGGATCGGATCGTCGCGCAGATGAAGCAACTGGGTTTCTTCGGCTTCGCGATCGACGAGCAGTACGGCGGGACCGGCCTTGACTACGCAACGTACGCAATGGTGTGCGAGGAGATCGCGCGGGGTTGGATGTCGATCACCGGGATCATCAACACGCACTTCATCGTGAGCTTCCTCATCGAGAACTTCGGAACCGATGAGCAGAAGGAGCGCTTCCTGCCGCGCATGGCGACGGGCGAGTTTCACGGTGGCTTCTCGATGAGCGAGCCCAACTGCGGCTCGGACGTGCAGGCGATTCAGACCCGCGCAGTTCTGGACAACGATGCGTACGTCATCAACGGCACGAAGATGTGGGCCACCAACGGCGAGCACTCGACTGTGGTCGCGACGCTCGTCAAGACCGACCCCGGGGCGTCGCCGCCACATCGCGGCATGTCGTGCATCCTCGCCGAGAAGCAGTACCCGGGATTCACATCCTCGCGGCACATCGAGAAGCTCGGCTACAAAGGCGTCGAGACCACGGAACTCGTGTTCGAGGACAACCGCCAACCCGTCGCGAATTTGCTTGGCGGCGTCGAGGGCCAGGGGTTCAAGCAGATGATGGCCGCCATCGAGGTGGGGCGGGTCAATGTCGCGGCTCGTGGCGTGGGAGTTGCGCAACGCGCGTTCGAGCTGTCAATCGCGTATGCGCAGCAGCGCCATGCGTTCGGCGTGCCCATCGCACAGCACGAGGCGATCCAGTTCAAGCTCGCCGACATGGCCACGAAGATCCAGGCGGCGCGTCTGCTCACGAATTACGCGGCGCGCAAGAAGGATGCCGGCGAGCGCGCAGACGTGGAATGTGGGATGGCGAAGCTCTTCGCCAGCGAAACGTGTTTCGAGGTGGTGAGCGAAGCGCTCCGCGTGCACGGCGGCTACGGTTTCTCGAAGGAGTACGACGTCGAGCGCCTGTACCGCGACGCGCCACTCCTGATCATCGGCGAGGGGACCAACGAGATTCAGCGAATCATCATCGCCAAGGGTTTGCTGGAGCGGTACCGCATCAGCGGCTGATCACCTCGAGGTCCGGCACGTGCGCGAGGCGCGTGCGCATCACCTCGATCGCCGCAGGCTCGTTGTCGATAAGCAGAAAGCGGCGGCCGAGCTCCGCGGCTGCGGCCCCGGTGGTGCCACTTCCCGCGCACCAGTCGACAACCAGATCACCCGGACGCGATGACGCTCCCACGACGCGGCGCAGGATGCCGAGTGGTTTCTGTGTCGGATACCCGGTGCGTTCCCGAGAGGACGTCGGGACGATCGTGTGCCACCAGACATCGGTGGGCAGCTTGCCACGCGCTGCACGCTCCGGCGTCTGCAGCTTCGGCGCCATGTACGGCTCGCGCGCAACCTCGGACGCGTCGAAGTGATAGTCGCGAGGATCCTTGACGTACACGAGGATGACGTCGTGCTTTGCGGGCCAGCGACGTTTTGTGCGAGCACCGTAGTCGTATGCCCACACCACCTCGTTGAGGAAGGACGCGCGTCCAAAGATCTCGTCGAGCAGCACCTTGCAGTAATGCGACTCGCGCGGATCGATGTGGAAGTACAGCGTGCCGTGCCGCGCAAGGATGCGTCGCGTCTCCTCGATCCGGGGTCGGAGCCAGCCGATGTAATCGTCGAAGCTGTCAGCGTAGGTCGCCCCTGACTGTTGTTCGACGCGATAGTGCCGGCCCGCAAACCCGAGTCGTGACGCGCTCGCGTCCTCTGTGGCCGTCGTCTGGTGCCCCGTTCGGAATTCGCCGGTGTTGAAGGGTGGATCGACGTAGACGAGCGCGGCGCATCCGTCCGGCAACGCCCGGAGAACGTCGAGTGCCTCGCCGTGCACGACAGTCGCCTTCGACTGTTCGGGGCGGAATCGCGTCGCGGCCACGTAGAGTAGGTTGCACCATGGATGCACGGGCACTCGCCGCCGCAACGGTTCTCGACCCCGACGGCGCCGAAGTGCGCCTCGCCGGCGAGTGGGCCAAGCGGCCTGTCGTGGTCGTCTGGCTCCGCCACTTCGGGTGCGTGTTCTGCCGCGAGCAGGTAGCCGAGATTCGCGGCGTTCGATCCGAGATCGAGGCACGCGGCGCGGGGATCGTGTTCGTCGGCAACGGGACGCCACGCGCCGCGGCGTGGTTCCAGAAGAAGTTCGCCCCCGATTCCATCGTCCTGACGGACCCCGATCTCATCACCTACAAGGCCATCGGGGCGCGCTCGGGGATGCTCTCCACAATGGGTCCGTCCGCCTGGGGCGCCGGCCTGCGCGCACTTCGATCGGGCGCACGCCAGTCGATGACCAAGGGCCATCCGTATCAGCAGGGCGGCCTCGTGGTCTTGGCTCCGAGGAATCGCGTTCTCTACAAGCACATCAGCAGCGCCGCCGGCGATCACGCGCCGGTTGCGGATGTCCTTGCGGCGCTTGACGCCTCGGCGAGCACCTCCGCGGCCTGACCATGCAGTTCGGCCGCTACTACGAGGAATTCGACGTCGGAGCCACGTACCGGCACTGGCCTGGCAAGACGATCACGGAGGCCGACGATCACCTCTTCTGCCTGCTGACCATGAATCACCATCCGCTCCATACGGACGCGCACTACGCGGAGACCAAAACGGAGTTCGGACGCAACGTCGTGGTGGGCAACCTCGTGTACAGCCTGGCGCTCGGGATGAGCGTCGCGGACGTGAGCGGCAAGGCGATCGCGAACCTCGAGGTCGAATCGCTCAAGCACGAGCATCCGACGTTTCACGGCGACACCATCTACGCGGAGACGACCGTGCTCGACAAGCGCGAGTTGTCGAGCAAGCCCGACCGTGGAATCGTCACCGTCGAGACCCGCGCGTTCAACCAGCGCGGCGAGCGCGTCTGCATCTTCAAGCGGCGAGTGATGGTGCCAAAGCGCGAGGCGGGCGAACTGCAGCCTGCGGATCTCCCGCCCGGCGAGCGCTGACATGAGCGCGGGGAGCGCTGAAGCCGCTGCTCGCTATAGCGTGCGGCCACTGCTGCCCGGCCCCGCCGACGCGTTGCGCGACGCCGTGCTTCGTCTCGGCCTTGCGCCGGAACGACTTTCCGTCCTCGCGGAGCGCGGAGCCGTTGAGGCACTGGCGCTTCGAGGGCTGAGCATGGACCAGATTCGCGTCCTCGAGCGCTTGGTCGGTGAAGGCGGCGGCGAGGTGCTCAGCAACACCAACGGCGACCGCGCCGTGCTGCTCATGCCGCTCATGACTGCGGGGATACTCCCGATGCAGCTGGCCGCGTGGAGCGACAACGCCGGTGAAGTCGGCGCTGCAATCGGGGCGGTGCTGATGGCGCGTGGCGGCCCACCGCCTCCCGTCGACGTTCCCGGTCACCGCATCGCCTTCGGCGATCGGACCCTCGTCATGGGGATCCTCAATGTCACGCCGGACTCGTTCTCCGGCGACGGCACCGGCGACGACCTCGACGCGGCCGTGGCTCGAGCGGAATCGCTCGCGAGAGAAGGTGCGGACATCGTCGACATCGGGGGCGAGAGCACCCGACCCTCGCGGACGAGGGCAGAGGTCTCAGCGGATGAGGAGATGGCACGCGTGCTGCCGGTAATTCGCGAGCTGGCCTCACGGCTTCCCGTTCCCATCAGCATCGATACGCGCAAAGCGTCCGTCGCCGCAGCCGCCCTCGACGCGGGTGCGGTGATCGTCAACGACGTGTGGGGCCTGCGAGGCGATCCAGACATGGCCGGTGTGATCGCCGCTCATCCGGGCACCGGCGTCGTCGCGATGCACAACCAGCACGGCACGGAATATGGCGACCTGCTCGAGGACGTCTGCCTCGGTTTGCGCGAGAGCCTCGCCGTCGCCGAGAAAGCGGGCATCCCGCTGTCCCAGGTGATCATCGACCCCGGCTTCGGCTTCGCCAAGACGCCGGCGCACAACCTCGAACTGGTGCGGCGCCTCGGCGAGTTGATGGGCTTCGGCCGAGCCGTGCTCGTCGGTCCGTCGCGCAAGTCGACGACCGGACTGCTCATCGGCGAATCCGGCCAAGAGCACCGTCTCGAACCGAGCCTTGCGCTCGCGGTGCTCTGCGTGCAGGCAGGTGCTCACATGATCCGCGTGCACGATGTCGCCGAGACGGTGCGTGCCCTTCGCGCGGCCGACGCCGTGGTTCGCGGGACACCTCAAGCACTGCGGGATCTGCCGATCCCGGGCCCAACTGGATGAAACCCGAAAGGCATTACCCGTCAACCGAGACGGCCTGGGTCTCCCTGGGAACGAACATGGGAAACCGCGGCAAGAACCTCGCGCGGCTCCGCGGAGCGCTGACAGAGGACGCGGTGACCGTCGTCTCGGCGTCTCCCGAGATCCTCACGCGTCCGATCGGCGTGACTGCGCAAGGCGACTTTCACAACCAGGTGGTGCGACTGCGTAGCCCGACCCCGTGGTCACCGCAACGCTGGCTCGAGCACTGCCGGAAGGCGGAGATCGCCGCAGGGCGGCGGCCGACCTACCGATGGGGACCGCGCATCGCCGACGCCGACATCCTGATGCTCGGAGAGGAGGGCGAGATTCGCGTGCGCGAACCGGATTTGATCGTGCCCCATCCAGAAATCGACGACCGGCCCTTCGAACACGCACTGCTTGTCGCAGCCGGCTTCAAGGCAGAGCCATCAGGCACAGGGCAGCGTCCGGCACTGTACCTCGAACGCTTTGGGTAGCCGAGGGCAAAAGGAATCAGCGGCCCGATCGCCGTGCAACCATCTGAACATGGACGAACCGACCTTCTGGGGGCTCATCCGACAGCTCGACTGGACTCGCACCGGTGAAGACGAACGCGTGGTGGAGCCGGTTGTGGCCGCCTTGGCAGCCTTGCCCGTCGAGGAGATCCACGCGTTCCAGGGGATGCTGGCTCAGAAGCTCTACGCACTGGACGGTCGTCGATGGGCCCGAGAAGCGGGGCCCGGGATCTGGTGGGGCGAGCCCGACTCCTTGTCGGTCGATAGTTTCCTTTACGCCAGGTGCGTAGTCGTTGCCAACGGGCGCGGATTTTATGAACTGGTGCTGGCGAATCCAGAGAAGATGCCCAAAGGCATGGAGTTCGAGTCTCTCTTGTACGTCGCACCGAGAGCGGAAGAGCGACGCGTCGGGCATACCGTGGGAATCGACACCGACATTTCATTCGAGACCTTCTCGAACTCGTCGGGATGGGGGTAGATCGCTGACCTTCACCGCGGGATGCAGCCGCTAGGCCCGCAAGGGAAGTGGGTCGCACAGACCAGCATTTGCAAATGTGCCTCGAGCGCGTTCGACCAGCTTTTCTAGGCGCGACGTGCCTCAGCCCGTGAGGCGACAGCGGAGCATCAAGAACATGGGGACTCGGGCCCACTTCGCGTCCCGAGGCGACGACGACGCTGGCTCGAGCAACCTCTCGACGACGAACCTCGCCGACTCGAGCGCGGCGAAGTAAGTCTCGAGGTCGCAAGCGCAACCCGAGAAGTTCATGGTAAGCCCGTCCCGCTCGACCACATCTTCGAACCGCCGCGTGCCGAGGTACGAGCCGGTAATAACGAAAGGCGCCGATTCATCGCTTGCAGCAAAGCGGCCGGCATCCGCTACGGGGTGGGTGACGCAGATCGCCAGTCGGCCGCTCGGTTCGATAACGCGAGCCGCTTCGGCGATGGCTGATGGCATGTCGTCGACATCCATGAGCGAGTTATAGGCGACCACCAAGTCGAACGCACCCGGGTCGAAGGGAAGAGCCTCCGCGGCCGCGACGAGGTACTGACTCCTCGGGTCGGCCTCAACCGCGCTTGCCACCAGGACGGGGGACGCATCCACGGCGGTAACGCTGTGGCCCCGCCTCGCGAGGTCGCGGGCAACCCGGCCCTCACCGCAGCCAACCTCGAGCGTCCTTCGACCGGGCGCCGGGACGATGTGATCGAAGAAGCGGTCGCGAAACTGCCAGTAGGCATCGAAGTCTGGTGTTCGCGCCCACGCCAGCCATCGGCCGGCCCGGTCATCCCATCCCTTCGTCACGAGTTGCCGCGGCCAGAGAAGGAGAACCTCGGTGCGGAAGCCGTACTGCTAGCGTCCTGTTGGGCGGTCCCGATGTTCATCGAGGCGTGCCGCATTCATGCGAAGACATCGCTGGCCCGTTGACTGGGGTGGAAGTCGACAATTTCACCTCTCGTTTCGTGCGCCACCACTAAAGTCTGTGGCATTCCGAGATCCGAGACGGCATGCTCCGCACAGGTGAGACACCTTGACCACAGGCGTGCCTGAGACCCAGCGTCGGTGATCCGCGCATCGAGGAGGTGTCTCCGGGCATCTTCGTGTCCCCGCACACACGACGAACGACTCGGTCTTGTCGATTGCTGAACCACGGGGGACGCCTGCTCACCTGCCTGGCCTGAGCCGCAGGCGCAGTGCTCAGATCGGCAGGCGATCCGCCAGCTGCGGTACGAGCTTGAGCGCGGTGTCGATCTGCTTGGCGAGCGCAGCCAGGTCCGGCTGCTTCTCGAAATCGAGGAACCAGGAGTGCTCGGCGGTGAACTTCTCCACCAGCGTGGTGGACCCGAGAACGGCGATCCCCACGTGAACACTCGGTTTGTCGTCCTCTGAAAACGCTTTGCCCAGCAGGTTCTGCACGGTTTCGACCCAGCCGCCGACCTCATCGAGGTCGTGCAGCTCGTAGCCACCGTCCCCTAAGACGAACTCGGCTTCGACATCGACGAATGCCTGCGGGGTGATCTGCTGATGCGGGCAGTCCTGCGCCTCGTCATCGTCGTGGTACAGCTCGCAATCGGCACCCGGCCCGTAGGCTGAGATGAAGGTCAGCAGCGCATCCCACGTGTAGCTCACGTGGACGTGATATCGCGGCGGCGGATCGCCGGTGAGGCGGACGGTGCATTCGAAACGCCGCTCCCCCAGACCCGGCTCGAGGTGGTGCCGGACGTCCTCGATGCTGAGGCCGACGGCGTCAACCGCCTCGAGGAGGTCGGAGGCGAACTCCTCGTACGACGGGAAGGTGGGGCGATCGGCTCCTGCCGGCTCAGGACCCGCCTGGCCGGCTCCGGGATGTTCGGTCATGCTCAGCGCCCCGGCCGGAGGTGGCGGACTGCCACCCGCAGGATGTTGGCGAAGACGACCACCACGAAGAAAAGCGACACCGCAATCACGAGCGGGAGCTCAACGTTCGGCGTGGAGTACGTGTACGTTGCCAGCACGGCGGCCGCGAACAACGCCACAGCGATGACGGCGAGAGCGCCGACCGTGATCGCGGACACGGGGTCAACGGGCCGGGCGTGCGCGCTCGGCTCGCGTGGATCGAGCATGGGAGGAGTTCGCACGACGCCGAGTGTACTTTGCCGGCCGCCTCCCATCCGCGCCGACGTCAGCGGCGCAGCCCTGCGAAGCGGTATCCGATTCCGGGGACCGCGAGGATATGGCGGGGTTGCGCCGGATCCGGCTCGATCTTCCGTCGCAGATTGCGCACGTGGACATCGATCACGCGGGTCTCGATCGGATGCTCGTAGCCCCAGACCGCGCTGAGGATCCGCTCTCGCGAGAGCACTTTGCCCGCGTTGGACGCGAGGTACGAGAGCAGGTCGAACTCCGTATGGGTGAGCACGATGTCGCGGTCGGCCCTCGTCACCCGGCGCTCGGCCGTGTCGATGACGATGTCCCGGAAGACGAGACGTCCGTCGGCGGGCTTGTCCTCGCCGCGCAACTCCTTGGCTCTCCGCAGTTGGGCGCCGATGCGGGCGAGCAACTCGCGCGCACGGAACGGCTTCGCGATGTAATCGTCCGCCCCGATCTCCAGGCCGAGCACGATGTCGATCTCGTCGTGCTTGGCGCTGAGGATGATCACCGGCATGCGATAGCCGGCTCTGCGGATCTCGCGGCAGACGTCGAATCCCGAGAGATCGGGGAGCATCAGATCGAGGATGACGACGTCCGGATGGAAGACTTCGAGGCGGGCGAGCGCCTCACTGGCGCGCTCCGCCTCCTGGACGGTGTAGCCCTCGGTCTCGCAGGTGAGGCGCACGGCTTTGCGGATCAGCGCGTCGTCATCGACGACGAGGACCCTTACCTGCTGTCCATCCACACCAATTCCTCGAAGTGAGCTCGCGTCATTCTGGAGTATCGAACCTCGTTCGGAACGGTGAAGGGTTGCTACTATACGGGCCGACTCCAATTCGGACCGCCTCCGGGGGACGGTCCCCCTTCACAAAACTGGAGACCCGCACCCGTGCAGACCCAGGGTTCCCTACGTGACGGCGGTCTCGCGACGCTGCTGCAGTCGATGCAGGCAGAGCGAGCGACCGGCACACTGACCATCGACAACGGTGGCGACAACTGCTCGCTGTACTTCCTGTTCGGCCACCTGTTCCACGCGAGTGGCCCTGGTGGACAGGGCGAAGAGGTTGTCATCGACGCTCTCGGGTGGGACGACGGCTCCTACCAGTTCGACCCGCGCGCCAAGCTCCCCGCGGAGGAGACGATCAAGGCCTCTCCGGCCGAGTTGATCGCCGCCGCCGAAAGCCGGGCTCCCGCTGCGACCGCTTCGACGAGTGCTTCCACCTGGCCGGACGCGGCGCCGGCATATTCGGCTCCCGATGCGTACTCGCCGGCACCCGCCGCGAGTCTCCCCGAGCCGATTGAGGAGCCTGCGTACGCCGTCGCGGCGACTGCTCCGGAACCCGAACCGGTTGCCGAGGCTCCTGCGGCCGCGCCCGAGCCGGAACCAGAGCCAGAGCCCGAACCCGTCGCAGCGTTGCAGGCCCCGCCTCAGACGCCTGCTCCGGAGCCCTTCTCGTATCAGCCGGCGCCAGAGCCCGTGTCGTACCAGCCTGAGCCGGTGGCCGCGGAGCCGGAGCCCGTCGCTCCGGCCGCCTCTGCTGCGGCTTCACCCGACCGCCCGACGCCCACACCTGGAGGTGCCGCCACGGACGCTCCCGCTGTCCGCGTCTACCCGCTCCCATCCGGGCGCGCCCATTACGAGGGGCTGAAGAGCGCATTCGTCGACTTCCCCCGCCTGCTTCGCACACTACGGTCGGATCGCCACACCGGCTATGTGAACCTGAGTGGCGCCGGCTACAGCGGCGTCATCCTCCTCAACGAGGGCCAGGCGCTCGAGGCGTTGTGCAGCAACGGCACGGCCGTCCAGGGTGAGGACGCGTTCCTCCAGATCCGCCGTCACATGGACGCCGGCGATGGTGTCATCGATGTCATCGAGCTCGAAGGCGAGACCGTCACCGCGCTCGCCCAGCTGTTCACCTCGCCGTACCTCTACAGCGGCCTGCTCGGACGCTTCGTCAACCTCGAAGCGCTGCTGGAGTACCTGGCGGAGGAGCACGTGAGCGGCTCGGTGGTGGTGCAAACCCCCAGTGAGGCGGGGATCATCCTGCTTCGAGATGGCGCCATCCTCGGCACGTACACGGAATCACAGCGGTCCCTCGACAAGGCCACGACTGCCGTTGCCTCGCTGGCCAGTGATCGGGCGTCGGTCATCGAGGTCAAGGGCGGCGATGGCGCCGTCGTGGCCATCGACGTCGACGCCGCGCTCAACCGCGCTTACTAGGTCGCTCCGGGGGCTCCGTCTCACCTCCGGCCTGCGCCGGATCGCACCCTGGGCCCTCTGTGGACTGCTCTGCGCGTGCCTGTCCGGGTGTTTCAGCAGCCCGCCGCAGATCATTCAGCTGCTTCCCGGACGCGGCGCCGTCGGGGTCGCCGCAGACGCGGCGGTGACCGTCGAGTTCGACCGGCCGGTGGTCACGTCGTCAGTACGGAGCCGCTTCTCCGTGAACCGGGCGATACCGTCATGCAATCTCGAGGCGGCATTCGGCGCCGGTCCGCTCGCTCCGTGCCGGATCGTCTGGCTAGCAGGCGATACCGGGTTCACGCTGCTCCACCCGAGGGCGATCTTTGCGCCGAGCACGTCCTACACCTTCACGCTCGCAGGGGGAATCAGCGACCCGAGCGGGGTCGTGAACTCGGTCGATCATCACTGGACGATCACGACCGGTCCCGCACCGGTCATTCGCGCGCTCCAGCCCGCTGACGGGTCAACTGGTATCGCGGTCGACACCCCCATCTCGGTGAGCTTCTCGACGGCCATGAACGCCGCCGCCACCGAGGCTGCGATCACGTTGAACCCGCCGGTGCCGGGGACGCGAGTGGTCCGCAACCTGCGTGACCCGAGCCGCTTCGTCGTGCTCCCCGGGGCAACCCTCGAGGCGGGCGTGACGTACCAGCTCGACGTCGGCGTGGCGGCGACGGACATCGATCACCAACCACTCGTGACCGGTGCCGTGTCCACCTTCACCACGGCCGGCATGTCGCCCGGTCCGCACGTGGTGGTGCTGGCCGCCGTCCCGGGTGAGGGAGCAACCACCGTGCTCATCTCGCCGCTGGCGCCCGCCCAGGTGGGTGAGCCGATCGCGACGGAGGCGGTGCTTGCTGCCCCGCGCTGCCCGCGCCGGACGGGGTGCGGAACAGCGGCCTACCAGGCGCCGCTCTACACGTACGCTGCGGCGGCGCTTTCGCCCGGAGGTGACTGGCTCGCCGCGGTGGAACTCGACGCCACGATCGCGGCGCCGACACCCGTGCTGGTGGTCCTCGACCCTGCCACGGGGAGTGTGGTCTCGAGCTTCGCCGACTCATCGCTTCCTTCGTGGTCACCCGACGGGTCGACGCTCGCGTTCTCGCGCGACGGCAAGGTGTCGTTCTTCAATCCGGTGACGGGGGCGCTCACCACGCTGCCGGCCGGTGATCCACTCGTTGCGCCGGCGGTATGGAGCCCGCTCGGCGAGCAACTCGTCCTCGACGTCGCCGGAACGGCGGACTTCGAGCACCTCGAGCTGGCGGACTCGGTGGTGCTCGCCCGGTATCCGATCCCGGGATTGACCGGCGCTTCGAGTGACCCGGCAATCTCACCGGACGGATCGCAAATCGCCTTTCTCCGCTCTGCCACAGGCGCGCAGGGGACCTGGATCGCGGGCCTCGGGGCGTCCTCGACGGCGGCCCGGCTTCTCGACCCCTTCGTGCAGCCGGTGGGGTTCACCTCGACCGGGACGCTCGTGGGCATCGATCGGCCGGCTGTGGGCAGCCCCACCCTCGTGCTCGTCAGTGTTGCGGGCGATGAGCAGATTCCGATCGCCGGTGGGCCGGATCCCGGCTCGCTCGGCACCGTGGTGGTGGCACCGTCCGGGCGTCAGCTCGTGTACCTCAATGCCGACGCAGCCGGCATCGTTCAGGCGTACATCGAGAACGCCGATGGCAGCGACGCCCAGGTGATCACCGACTTCGCGCCGCGGACGCTTGTCGCCGCCTCGGTCGCGGTGAGCTGATGCGGCGTCTGCTCTTTCTCATCGCCGACACGGGCGGGGGCCATCGCGCCGCAGCCACCGCAGTCGAGCGGCAGATGACCGCCACGTGGCCCGGTGAATTCGAGATCACCGTCCTCGATCCGTTCACCAGCGCAAAACCGCGGGTCATCGGAGGCACTGCCGGCCTGTACGGGCCGATCACCCGGCATGCCCGCTGGCTGTGGGGCGGCCTCTACTACTCCACCAACACTCGATCCGCCGTGGCGTTGCTCGAACGCACGGTGCTGCGATCAGTGACCAGCGCGGTGACCGCGGCGATCGATGAGCTCGATCCCGAATGCGTCGTGTCATTCCACCCGCTCCTCAATCACATCAGCGTGCGCGCTGTGCGAAGCCGGACGCGGCGCATCCCGGTCATCACCGTGATCACCGACCTCGTCGACATCCACGTGGCCTGGGAATGCCGCGACGTCGATGCCGTGGTCGTCCCGTCCCCCGGAGGACTCGATCACTGCCGGCGCGCCGGCATTCCCGCCTCGCGCTGTCACGATTTCGGCCTCGCAGTCGACCGCAGGTTCACCGAGCTTCCAGGTGATGCCGCAGGGATTGCCGCCATTCGCGAGCGCCTGGGCCTGCGCACGGACAGCTTCGTGGTGCTCGTCTGCGGCGGTGCCGACGGATCCGGTGGACTCGTGAAACACGCTCGGGCGATCGCCGCCGGATCGCTCGATCTTGATGTGGTCGTGATCTGCGGCCGCAACGAGCGAGCGCGAGCGGCATTGACCGGCCTGACAACGGGAGCCGGGCGGCCGGTACGAGTCCTCGGCTACGTCGACAACATGGCGGAATGGATGCGCGCGTGCGACGTGGTCGTGTCCAAGGCAGGGCCGGGCACGATCGCCGAGGCACTCTGCTGCGGATTGCCGCTGCTCCTCGTCTGGTATCTCCCCGGGCAGGAGCGCGGTAACGTGGAGTGGGTGGTGGATATCGGCGCGGGACGGTACGTGCCGCGGGATGACCAATTGGTCGATGCCGTGGCCGAGCTCGCGGAGCCCGGGTCGGAGGCACTGGCCACGATGCGCGCGGCAGTGAAGGCCGCCGCGCGCCCGGACGCCACGCGACGCATCGCCGAGTTGATCGCCTCGATGTCCGGCGGCAGCGCATGAGCGTCGACGCTCCAACGGTGGACGCGCCGCCCGAGCCTGCCGATACAGCGGTGCCGCGGTGCACGATCGTCCGCCTTCGGCTGCACGGCTTTCGCAACTACACGGAAACGACCGTGCGTCTCGGTCCGGGACTCAATGTCATTCATGGCCAAAACGCGCAGGGCAAGACCAACCTTCTCGAAGCGATCGCAACGCTGGCGCTGACTCGATCGCCCCGCACGACGAGCAGCGGCGATCTGTTGCTGTGGAACGAGGATGCCGCGCTTGCCGAGGCGGATATCGTTCGCCCGCCTGCCGACGTCACCCTCTCGATCCGATTCCAGCGCGACGCCGCAACCGGACGCGTCGGCCGGGTCACGTCTGTTGACGGCAAGCCGCGACCGGCGCGCGCGATCCTCGGTGTCTGCCCGGTCGTGCTCTTCTGGCCCGAGGATCTGGGCCTTGTGCGCGGAGGTCCGGATGGCCGCCGGCGCTTTCTCGACGTCATCCTGGCCCAGACCGATCAGCAAGCGGTTGCGCACATGTCTCGGTACCGGCGCGTGCTGGAGCAGCGCAATTCGTTGTTGCACCAGCTTCGTGCAGGCACCGGCGCCCGCAACTCGCTGCAGAGCTTCACGGGCGAGCTCGCCCATCACGGCGCATGGCTTGCGGTTGCGCGCGCGCGTCTCGTCGATGCGCTGGCGCCGCTCGCCGCGCGTTCGCTCCGCGACCTGAGTGGCCAGCGTGAGCAGATCGCGCTTCGCTACGCACCCGCGCATGTCGACACGCTTGCCGATACGGTCGAGGCTGCGGAACAGTCCTTGCTCGAGACGTTGCGCGTGCGCTCCGCGGAGGAAATCGCTCGGGGAGTGACCCTCGCGGGCCCCCACCGCGATGACATTGCGTTTGACCTCGACGGCCGCGCGGCGCGGGGCACTGCCTCGCAGGGTCAGCAGCGAAGCATCGTGCTTGCGTGCAAGCTCGCCGAGGTTCGCTATCTGCAGGACACGGCAGGGGTCGCGCCGGTCATCCTTCTTGACGACGTGCTGAGCGAACTCGATCCCGATCGGCGCGGCCGGCTGCTGACGTTGCTTGCCCAGGGAGGGCGGCACCAGGTGATGGTCACCACCACCGAACCGCTCCGCGAGGTCGCCGATTTTGACGAGGTGCTGCACTTCACCGTGCATCGCGGGGTCGTCAGCCAGGATGCGCGCGAGTGACAGAGCAGCGTCTCTCCGATCTCATCGACCCCGCACTTCGCGGGTTGGGGGTTCGTGTGCAGGTTCGCGAGGAGCGCTTGCAACTCGCGCTTGCGGATGTGGTCGGCGATGGACTGGCCGCGATGTGCCGCGCCGAGCGGTTGGATCGCGGCGTGCTGGTGATCGCCACTGCCAACACGGCTCTGGCGCATCAACTCCAGATGGACGCGCCTCGAGTGATCGACGCGCTGAATCGACGCGTGGGCCAGGACCTCGTCCGCCGGATCCGTTTCAAAGCGATGTAGAGCGACCGTCCGTCAGGCGACGCGCACCGGCATGATGATGCAGAGGTAGTCGTCCTTTCCGACGGGCCGAATCACACCAGGCTGCAACGACCCGTTGAACGACAGCTGCACCTCGTCGGAGTCGAGCGCCGACAAGGCGTCCAGCATGTACCGCGCGTTGAACGCGATCTGCACGTCGTCTCCGTGCACGGACGCCGTGAGCGGCGCCTCATCGTCACCGACCTCGGCGGTCTGCGCGAGGAGTGTCAGCGTCCCGTCGCCGATGCGAAGACGGACGGGGTTGGCGGCATCACGCGCGAGCACTGCGGCGGTCTTTGCCTCACGCAGCAACGACGCGGTCGACAGGCTGACCGTCGTGGTCGATTCACCCGGAATCACCTGCGTGTAGTTGGGATATGTGCCTTCGATCAGCCGCGAGGAAATCTCGACGTCTTTCAACGTGAAGAAAACCTGGTTCCGTGCGTGAGCGAACGCGATACCAACCGTCGGGCGGTTTGGGTTCACTGCTCGAGCAACCTCGGAGAGGTGCCGCGAAGGGACGATCACCGACGTGACTGGCGGCGTGCCATTCACGGTGACGTCGATTGTTTTCACCGCAAGGCGATGCCGATCCGTTGCCGCGAGTGTGAGTCGGTTGCCGTCGATCTGGAGCAGCACACCGGTCAACACCGGCGATGCTTCGTCAGAGCTCGCAGCCATAACCGTCTGCGTGATCGCGTTCTGCAGCGTGACCGCGTCCACTTCAATGGACGTTTCGCTATCGCGTGCCGGCAGCGGCGGAAATTCCACTGCATCGATGCCGTGCACGTTCGCGCGGTGGACACCACCAGTGAGCTTGAGCACCTGTGTCGTGGGCTCCAGCTCCATGGTGCAGGGCGCATCACCAAGCGATGCCACAAATTCTCCGAGCAACCGTGCAGGCACGGTAACGCGGCCTTCCTCGAGGACGGTTGCCGGCACCACCACGGTGATGGTGAGGTCGAGGTTGGTTGCGGTCACACGCAAACCATCGACACCTGTCTCGAGCAGCACGTTGCTGAGCACTGGCAAGGTCGATCTCGGCGATACGGCTCGGGACACCAGCCCGAGCGCACCACTGAGGGTCGAGGACGAGACGGTCGCTTTCATGGACGATTCCTCTCTGGAGGCTGCGTTATCACCAGAACTCGATGAGTATGACCTGCAGAGTCTAGTAACCAGTAGGCGATGTAGTAGTGGGGACACGGGGGACAACTCGAAAAGCGATCTCATGCGGCCTCCGGGAGCGTTGCCGGCCTGTGCGCAAGTGGCACTGGTTGTCCACCAGTTGTCCACCGACGGCTGACTTGCGCACTTTGTCCACATGGCGTCCCGGGGTTCGCCAACAGGGTTGTCAACGGTTGTGGAGCTGTTCGCGGATTGCTCGCACCTCACCCTGGAGGCGAACGTCTTCACGCATGAGCTCGGTGATCTTTTCGATTGCATGCAGCGCAGTGGTGTGGTCCCTGCCGCCGAAGGCACTGCCGATGACGGGCAGCGACGACTCGGTTGCTTCGCGGATGAGGTACATCGCCACCTGGCGCGGGAAGACGATGTTCTTGTCGCGGCGTTTGCCCTTCATCTCCTCGACCGAGATCGAGTAATGCGCGGCCACGGCCATCTGGATCGTCTCGATGCTCACCGGGGTCGAGTCCTGGACCGGGATGACGTCGCGAAGGATCTGCTGGGCGGTCTCGAGCGTGATCTGCTGTCCGTTGATCGAAGCGTGCGCCAGCACGCGGATGAGCGCGCCCTCGAGCTCGCGGATGTTCTTCTGAATCCGGTGCGCGATGAACGAGCACACCTCGTCCGGCACGAGCTTGCTGTACGGCCCGAGCTTCGTGGTGAGAATCGCCAGCCGCGTCTCGAAATCCGGTGGCTGGATATCGGCCATGAGCCCGCCCTCGAAGCGGCTCCGGAGGCGATCCTCGAGCGTCGGGATGTCCTTGGGTGGCCGGTCGCTGCTCACCACGATCTGCTTCTGAAATTCCTGCAGGGCGTTGAAGGTGTGGAAGAACTCTTCTCGGGTGTGGTCCTTGCCGGCCAGGAACTGGATGTCGTCGATGAGCAGGACGTCGACGCCCCGATACCGCATGCGGAACTCAGCCGGCCGGTTCTCGACGATCGAGGCGACCATCTCGTTCATGAATTTCTCGGACGTGACGTACGCCACCTTCGCGTTCCGATGGGTCTCGCGCACGGCGTGGCCGATCGCATGCATGAGGTGGGTCTTGCCGAGACCCACGCCGCCGTACAGGAAGAGCGGGTTGTAGGCCTTGCCAGGTGCTTCGGCCACGGCACGGCACGCAGCGTGCGCGAACCTGCTGGAGTTGCCCACGACGAACGTGCTGAAGGTGAACGCCGGGTTGAGCCGTGAATCGTTGGCTCCGTCCTCGGGCTCACTGACGTGCGCGTACGTGGGATCGGGGATGTTCGGTGGTGCCTCGGGTGGCGGCGATGCCTCCGGGTCGACGGTGATGATCACCTCGCAATCGCGACCGAGCACTCCGGAGAGCGTCTCGCGGATCAGCGGGACGTAGCGTTCGCTGACCCAGTCGCGGGCGAACATCGTCGGCACACCCACCGTGAACGTGTGCCCGTCGGAGTCGACGAGAACGGCATTCGCGAGCCACGCCTCGTATCCGGGGCGGACCACCTGAAAACGAAGCTCTTCCTGGGCGACTTGCCAGAGCTGCTGCGGGTCCATGCTCGCAGTCGAGCTACCGCTTTCCAAGATCGGCTCGACGCGCTGCGCCTGATCACCGACAACTCCGATACCGACTGTTCGATCCACTCGTTCCTCGCCTTGGCCTGCCCAACACAGCGCACTTATCCACAACTTGCGCACATCAGTGGATAAATGCTTGGCCGCTGGTGGCCGGGGGGCTTGGTGAGACGTTGAGAAGGGCTTCCCGCTCCCGCTGCAGCCTGGGGAGTCTAACAATGCGAGGGCCTGGTCACAACCGGAGCGAGCGCACCAAATCGAGGGGTGGGAGATTGTGAACTCGCGGGGATGAAGGGGCGGCCGCCTGTTGCCTTGGTATACTCGCGACGCAAACCCCGTCGGGCTCAGCGGCGCCTTGAGCGCCCCCGACGCGATCAGTGTCTCGGAGAGACGGCCATCAAGCGGACGTACCAACCCAAGAAGAAGTACCGGCGTAAGACGCACGGCTTTCGCATACGTATGGCGACGCCGGGTGGACGCCAGGTCCTCAAGGCACGCCGTCGGAAGGGACGCAAGCGCCTTACTCCGGCTCCGACGCGATGAACCAGCGGCATCGCCTGCCCGGGCGACGCCGGATTGCGGCGGTGCGGGAAACCGGCATCGAGGCACGCTTCGGGGTCATTCGAGTTCGCGCGCTTGAGGGCGCGACTGCTTTCTCGCGCGTCGCCTTCGCGGTGCCCGGCGCCGCGGGGGCTGTGAGTCGCAATCGCGCGCGCCGGCGGTTACGCGCCGCCATCGCCCCAGTCCTCCTGGAGCATCCTGGGCTCGACATGGTCGTGAGCCTGCCGGGACGCGCCACCGAGATGCCTTTTTTGAGCCTTCGCGCCGGCCTGGCCACCGCGCTGGCCAGTGCGTCACGGTCCTCACAGGTCGAGGGTTCGCGCGTGAAACGCATCAGCCTGGTGTTCATTCGGATCTACCAGGTCACGATTGGCCCGCTGTTCGGAATGATGAGCTCCTGCCGCTACGAGCCCACCTGCTCGCACTACGGCTATGAATCGATCCAGCGCTTTGGAGCGCGCCGTGGCTGGTGGCTCGCGGTGCGCCGGATCGCACGCTGCCATCCCTTCCACGAAGGGGGTTTCGATCCGGTGCCGGAGACCTATATCTCCTGGCGTATGGCGCGCCGAACCCATCACGAAGCCACTCAGGCGGGGAAAGCCGCGTGATCATCGCCGCAGCCACGACCACGACGTCGTCGGGGTTCAACCCGCTCTGGATCTTTGGAGCGCTGCAGTACCCGTTCATCTGGGTGCTCCAGGAACTCGTCAAGATCTTCACCGCAATCGGACCCCTGAAAGCCATCGGTGCCTTCGGGCTCAGCGTCATGGTGCTCACCATCGCCATCCGAGCGGTGCTGTTCCCCGTCTTCGGCTGGCAGTTGCGCACGTCGCGGCGCATCCAGGCCGAACAGCGGCTCGTGGCTCCGCAACTCCAGGAGTTGCGCAAGAAATACAAGAAAGAGCCGCAGCGCTTGAGCCAGGAGATGAACGCGCTCTACAAGGAGCACGGCATCAGCCCCTTCTCGAGCCTGACCGGATGCATTCCCGCACTGGTGCAGATGCCCGTGCTGATCGGGCTTTACCAGTCGATCAAGCACTTCACCGGTGGCGGCGTTCTCGCCCCCACGGACAAGGGGTTTCTCTGGATCAGCGACGTGACGCAGTCGGCGCAACAGGCCTGCTGCTCGGCGAAGGGAGCGACGCTGGCGAACGTCTTCGTGCACCCGGCGCTACTCATCCTGCCGCTCATCGCCGGCGGATTCACGTTCGCGCAGTCGCGAATGATGATGCCGCCGACACGTCCGGACATGTCCGACCAGGAGCGCTCCATGCAGGGCGTCACGCGGCAGATGTCGTTCATCTTCCCCGTGATGATCTTCGTGTTCAGCTTCCTCTTCCCGCAGGGGCTGGCGATCTACTGGGCGACCGGGACGATGTTCATGGTCGCGCAGCAGTACCACCTGCTCGGCTGGAACGGGCTCGCGGTTCCGTCGTGGTTCCCCGGCGCGAATCGAGTGACAGCGCTGACGATTCCGCGGACTCCGGTCAAGACCGGCGCAGGCTCGGGCGCGGGAAAGAAGACAACGATCGTCGTGGATGCCAAGAACGGGACCGGCAGGAACGCTAGCCGCAACGGCACGAAAGCGAGCGCCAACGGCACCACGGCAGGTGCCAACGGGACCAAACCAAACGCCAACGTCAAGGCGGACACGTCCGACGAGCCACCGGTCCGGTCCCAGAGCGCCACGGCGCGCACCTTGGCGCGACCCAACAGACCGAATAGACGGAGGCGGCGCCGCTGAGCGCGGCGTCGAGGGAGAAGTGGTGAGCGAGAGCAGGGTGAGCGCAGTCGAAGCAGATACCGAAGATGGGGTCGAAGCGCGCGGAGCGACAATCGAAGAGGCTGTCAGCAACGCGCTGACGCAACTCGGGGCCAATCGCGAGCAGGTCGAGGTGCAGGTTCTTTCGCCGGAGAGCAGGCCGCTCCCGGGGGAACGCCTCTCGAGCGGCGAGCGGCGCGTGCGCGTCTACCGGATCGACGAACACGCCGCCAACGCGAGAGCGCTCCTCGAGGAGTTGCTGACCCGAATGGAAGTGCCCTGCCGGGTGAGCGTCCGTCGTGGCACAGGGACCGCAACAGCTTCGTCCGGTGGTCCCGTGATCCTTGATATTGCCGGCGACGACCTCGGGCTCCTCATCGGGTGGCGCGGTGAGACGCTGCGCTCGCTGCAGACGGCGGTGAACCTCATGCTCGGGGAAGAAGGCGTGGAGACCCGCCGGGTGATCCTCGACGTGGAGCGGTATCGCGCCCGCCGCGAGGACCAGGTTCGTGAGCTCGCCGAGCGCCTCGCGTTGCGCGTCAAGCGGACCGGAGAGCCATACACGCTCGACCCGATGCACGCATACGAGCGCCGCGTGATTCACATGACGCTGGCAGACGATCCCGACGTGACCACGGAGAGCGCGGGCCGCGAGCCGGCGCGTCGCGTGGTCATCAACCCGACGGGTCCGGCGCAGGGCGGCCCGCCCGAGCGCTTCGAAGGAGCCCGCCCGGGCCGGTCGTCCGGGCGCTCGTACTGACCGAGTTCGGCGTCGAGTCCCTTGCCGGGGGAACCCGGCTCACGACCGTCCCATTGCCCGGCCGCGCGTCCGTGGCGATCGCGTTCATGGTCGGCGTCGGCTCGCGCAACGAGACCGAATCGGAAAGCGGCATCAGCCACTTCGTCGAGCACATGGTGTTCAAGGGTGGGAAGCGATTCCCGACCGCGCGCGACATCAGCGAGGCGATCGAAGGCGTGGGCGGTGTGCTCAACGCCGCCACCGATCGCGAGGCCACCGTCTTCTGGACTCGCGTCCCAGTCGCAAAGCTCGGGCTGGCGGTGTCGGTGCTCAGCGACATGCTGCTGAGCCCGGTGCTCGACGAGGCCGAGGTGGCCAAGGAACGCCAGGTGGTCATCGAAGAGTTGCGCATGTACGAGGACAACCCGCAGGACTACGTGCAGATCGCTTTCGACGCGCTCATGTGGCCGGACCATCCGCTGGGATGGGATGTCGCCGGTCGCGAGGAGACCGTGCTTTCGTTCACGGCTGACGACTGCCGGACGCATCTCGCCAAGCACATGCTCCCGTCGACGCTCGTGGTGAGCATCGCCGGCGGTGTCGAGCCCGCGGACGCGCGAGCGATGATCGACGAGGCGATCGGTCCATGGGCTGCCAAGCCTCGCCCCGTTCCCGAGCCCGCTGTTGCGGCAACGCCGCCGACGGGGTCGCCACTTCGAGTGATCCGGCGCAGCGCTGAGCAGGCGAACATCCTGGTCGGAGCGCGCGCCCCGTCGTATAACGACCCCGATCGCCACGTCGCCGACATCCTGAACGTGATCCTCGGGGAGGGCATGTCGAGCCGCCTCTTCCTGGAGCTCCGCGAGCAGCGCGGCCTGGTGTACGACGTGCATTCGTTCATGAACCGCATGTCTGACACGGGAGTCCTCGGGATCGGACTCGCGTGCGAGCCGCGCCAGGCGGCGACGGCGCTCGAGGCCGCGATCGTCGAACTGCGCAAGCTCGCGGAGGAGCCAGTCGGGCCCGCCGAGCTCACGAAAGCGCGCGAATACGCGAAGGGCCGGCTCTTGCTGTCGCTGGAGAGCACGTCCGCGCTCTGCGAGTACGCCGGTCAGCAACTCCTGCTCCAGGGGAAGATCACCGAGCCCGACGAGCTGGTGGCGCGACTCGAATCAGTCGAGGCGGCACAGGTCAGCGATCTCGCCGCGCGTCTGCTGACCTCGGGGCTCCGCGCCGCGGTGGTCGGGCCGTTCCGCAGCGAGACCCGGTTTGAAAAGGCGATCGCGGTGTGATGGCCGCATGTCAGACTTCGGCGCTGTGAGTGCCGAGCGGACGCTTGTCCTGGTAAAGCCTGATGGCGTGCAACGCCGCCTCGTTGGCGAGGTGATTTCGCGTTTCGAGCGCCGTGGATTGCACCTGGTCGCGCTGAAGCTGCTGCGTATGGATCGCGCCCTCGCCGAACGGCACTACGCCGAGCACGTCGGCAAGCCGTTCTTTGCGGGGCTCGTGGATTTCATCACGTCGGCGCCGGTCGTGGCCATGGTGTGGGAAGGCGATGACGCCGTCGCGCAGGTGCGCTCGATGATGGGCGCCACCAATCCGTCGGCCGCGGCTCCAGGCAGCATCCGTGGCGACCTTGCGGTCACCATTGGCAATAACGTGGTGCATGGGAGCGACTCGCCCGGACGTGGTGCCGAGGAAGTAGCGCTCTTCTTCCGGCCCGATGAGCTCATCGAGTGGAGTGCCGCCGACTCAACGTGGGTAAACGGCTGATCCCTTCGCGGGTCTAGTTGCGCGGGTCGGCGTTCGGCGGCGCGCTCTGAGCAGCGGCGAGCTTGCGCATCCGCCGCCGGCGCCACCGCCACGCCTCGAATCCCGCGATTCCGAAGGCGGGAAAGACGAGTGCAGACGTGGTGACGGGCTCGAAGCTCGGGCCCGAGCCGAGGCTGCCGAAATGGTCGAGCGGCCAGATGCGCAGGATCGCCTTGGCGAGAATGTTCTTGCGCGGCACCAGTCCGAACACACGTGAGTTGCTCGAGTAATTGCGGTTGTCGCCCATCACGAAATATTCGTTTGCGGGGATTGTCAGCGGCTGCGGCGTCGATGACGCCATGCCGGTCGACGTGCAGCAGTACTTCAGCGTCGTCCACTCCTGGGGCAGATAAGGCTCATTCAGGACCTGGAACGGACCTTTGCCATCCGGCTTGATGAGCACTTCGGTGGGGTTGTGGTCACCGTCAATTTCGATGACATCGCCGGGAAGTCCGATGACGCGCTTGATGAAGTCCTGGGTTGGATCCGAGGGGGGGATGAGAATGACGATGTCGCCGCGCTGCGGATTCTGTCCGAAGTCGTATGAGATTTTGCTGGCGAGCAGCAGGTCCTGGTTCTGCAATGTCCCGACCATGCTTTCGCCGTCGACCCGAACTGTCTGCAGCGCAAAGGCGATGGCGACGTAGAGGATCACGGCGATCAGCAGCACCTCGACGGTGTCGCGGACCCATGATCCTCGCCACCAGGGACTTGGCGCGCTCGTCACTTCCGGAGGCGGGAGTACCTGAGCCACTCGGGCCGATTATGAGCGGAACCACCCGGAGCGCCACGGTTGTGGTCAGGACGCGCTGCTCCATCATGGGTATGTGACAACGGGGGTCCGTCGCCTCGCCGCGGTGCTGGTCGCGATCTTCGCAGCCCTGGCAATCCCGCTTGTCGCCTCGGCGCACGCGCTGCTCTCCGCCTCGTCGCCGCCTGCCGGAGCCCATCTCGGCACCGCGCCGGGAGTGGTCATTCTCGAGTTCGACCAGCCGCTCAACGCCCCACTGTCCTTTGCCTCGGTGGTCGACCCGACCGGCCACGTGTGGAAGGGTCAGGTCGACAGCGCCGAGGAGATCCGGATTCCGCTCACGACGAACGTGACCGGCGTGTACACCGTCGACTGGACGACGGTGAGCGACTTCGACGGCCACAAAGTCAGCGGCAACTTCACCTTCGACGTTGGTATCACGGGGCCCGACACGTCGGTGGCTGCCGCGAACGCGGTTCCGGGCCCGGCGCCGTCGGATATCGCCATCGGGGTTGTGAAGTGGATCGAGGCGCTCGCACTGCTGTTCCTGGCCGGACAACTGCTGCTCACCCGGCTCGCTCAACGATCGCCGCCACTCGAATGGGTCAAGCCGGGTTTCCGGGCGACGAGCATCGCGCTCTCCGCGGGGCTCGTCTCTGTGTGGGCGGAGGCGACAGTCGGGTCAGGGGGGCACAGCGTCAGCGGGTACCTGGCGTTTTTCAACGGTCTCTCCGGAGCCGTGTTGATCGCCCGCCTGTGCGTCGAAGTCCTGGCGCTCGTTGCCGTGGTCCTTGGCTCGAGGACGCTGCCGATATGGGTGGCAGGGGCGCTGGTACTGCTCGCCGCGGGAGGACATGCCGCGGGCGTCGACCCGGCCTGGTACGGGATTGGCCTCGACGCGATCCATCTCCTTGCCGCCGGCCTCTGGGCGGGAGGGATCGCCGCGCTCGCTCTCGTACACCCTCCGGGCGGATGGCGGTCCGTTGAGGCGCGCGTGCTGCTCGCGAGGTTCACGCCGGTCGCGCTGGCGGCGTTCGGCACCACGGTGGTGGCCGGGGGACTGGAGGCGATCACCCAACTCGGCTCCATCTCGGCGTTGTTTGACACGGCGTACGGACGCGTGCTGCTCGTGAAGATGGCCGTGGTCGCCATGATGCTGCCGCTCTCGGCCATGGCCTGGCGGCTCAAGCGGCCGCATCTGCGCATCGAAGCCTCGCTTGCGGTGGGCGTCGTGGCCGCGGCAGCGCTGCTCTCGTCCTTTCCGACTCCGCCCAGCGCGGCGGCACGGCAGGTGGCTGAAGAGGCGGCAACAACGCCAACGGCGGGCCTTCCGACCGGCGATGAGCTCACGATGGCTGGAGCCGCAGGATCCATCCTGGTCGGCTTGAGCCTCTCGCCGGGACTTCCCGGGGTAAACCGCGCCACCGTCTACCTGCTTCCCCCTGGGGGAAGCGCAGCGGCGCGAGGGCTCGCCGCCAACATCGCGGTCAACGGCGTCTATAAGGCGCTGCTGCCGTGCGGTGACACATGCCGCTCCGCGACGATCGATATCAAGCAGGGCGATACGGTCGACGTCGAGACGGAGAACGCCGGAGGCGGCGATGCGACGTTCACGATCCCGGCGCTTCCCGCTCCGTCCGGCGACACGCTGGTGACCAAGCTCGAAGCGACCATGAAGGCCTTGTCCGCCTTCCAGTTCAACGAGGTCCTCAGCCAGGGCGGCACTGTGCAGCGCAGCACCGAATCGGCAGTCGCACCCGATCGTCTGGAGTGGACCATCAACAACAGCGGTCGGACCATCTGGATCGGGAGCACGTTCTATACCCAGGAGGGACCGGGCCAGCCATGGAACCAGGAGCAATCGGTGACACCGAACGACGTGTCGACCTCGTTCACGTGGAACTTCTTCACCCCGCTGACGAATGCGCACGTGCTCGGAGAGGCGATGCTTGACGGTGTACCGACGACGATGGTCGCGACCTTCGGCAAGGCCATCGGGTCACCGCTGTGGTTCACCTTCTGGGTCGATGCGACGGGGCGCGTCCGCCAGGTGGCGATGGACGCGCAACAGCACTTCATGGTGGACACGTACACGAGCTACAACAAACCGGTGGTGATCGTCCCGCCGACCACGTGACGCGCTGCGAGATCCCTCCCCACGCTGCCAGAATGTGACCGAACCACGACTGCGGACCAGGTTCATACACGAGGCATGAGATGGCGCTGCTGACCCAGACCCCCTACAAGGCAAGGACGTTCGACCTGTCCGGCCTGACCGGCATCTCCGACAACACGCTGGAAGTCCATTTCGGACTTTATGCCGGTTATGTCAAAAACACGAACCTTCTCAATGAGCAGCTGGTCACCATGCAGGCTGCGGGCCAGGGCCTGTCATCGAATCCGGCGTACTCGGAGATCACCCGTCGACTCGGCTTTGAGTACAACGGAATGGTGCTGCACGAGTGGTATTTCGGAAATCTCACGAAGGCCACCGGAGGTGGCATCTCGTCGTCATCTGCGCTCGGTCGCGCACTCGGCGAGTCGTTCGGCGACATCGAGACGTGGCGCAAGGATTTCACCGCGATCGGCGGTATGCGCGGCGTGGGCTGGGCAGTGACATACCTGGACACCGCGACTGGCAGGCTCAGCAACCACTGGATCACGCTGCACGAGGACGGCAACATCGCCGGCTTCAAGCCCATCGTCGTGATGGACGTCTGGGAGCACGCGTTCCTGCTGGACTACAAGCCGGCCGACCGTCCGAAGTACATCGAGGCGTTCCTCGCGAACTTCGACGCGGACGCAGCTGAGGCTCGTCTCACAGGAGCAGCAGACCGACCGGTCGGCTGAGGGGTCGTTCGCGGCGTCCCCTTCGCCAAGCGCCGCGGCGCCAGGGCGTTCGCCGCGACGCGAAGCCTTGGCCGCTTCCTCGTTCGCACCATCACATCGCTTCGTGGTGGAGGCGCCAGGGGACGGGCGTCACCGTGCTCAGCCTTGTCCGCTCCCTCGTTCGCGCAACTCTATTGTCGCGCTCTCTCGGTCGCTCCCAAATTCGCTGGGTGCCGCCCGTCCCCTGTCGCCTTACACCCTTTGTGCCGTCGCGCTCATCTCGGTCGCTTCCAAATTCGCTGGGTGCCGCCCCCTGGCGCCTTAGACGGGTTGTGATCTCGCGCTCACTTAGGCTGCTTCCAAATTCGCTGGGTGCGCCGCCCCTGGCGCCGTAGACGGGTTGTGATGTCGCGCTCACCTGGGCTGCTTCCAAATTCGCCAGGCGCCGCCTGTCTCCTGTCGCCTTACGCCCTTCGTGCTGTTGCGCTCAATCGATCGTTCCCTACCCGCTACTCGCTGGGCGCCGCCCGTCCCGTGTCGCGTGCTTATAGCGTCGGGCCGCCCAGCTTCCGGTAGAGCGCGTCCAGGTCTGAGTCGTCGGCCCAATCGATCACGAGGCGGCCGCCGCCGCCCTTGCGACGCTGCAGGCGGACCGGAACGCCGAGGGCGTGCTCGAGGCCGCGTCGGAGTGCCTGGTCGTCGGGGGTTGGTTCCTCGGGTGCTGCGGCGGGAGACTGCTGGCGAGGCGGGGCTGTGGCCCGTGTGAGCCGCTCCTGGACCGCGCGCTCGGTGTCGCGGACATTCAGGCTGTCTTCGATCACGAGGGCCGCGACGGCCTCCTGATCGGCGGCAAGGGGGAGTACCAGCAACGCGCGCGCGTGGCTTGCCGTCAGGCGGGAGTCGGCGACCGCTTCCTGTACCGGGGCAGGGAGGTCGAGCAGGCGGATGGCATTCGAGATCCCCGATCGGCTCCGGCCGAGGCGAAGGGCAATCGCCTCATGGGTGAGGCCGAACGCGTCGGAGAGGCGCGCGTACGCCGCCGCCTCTTCCATCGGGTTGAGATCGGTCCGCAGCAGGTTCTCGGTGAGGGCCATCTCGAGCTGGTGCCGGCTCAACTCCGCGGCGGGTCTGACGATTGCCGGGATGCTCGAGACGCCTGCGAGCTGGGCCGCTCTGAGACGCCGCTCTCCCGCCACGAGGCTGTACGTGTCGCCATCGCGCTGAACCACGATCGGATGCAGCAGGCCGTGCAGGCGGATCGAATCTCCAAGCGCCGCAAGGGCTTCTGGCTCGAAGGCTCGTCGCGGCTGTTCCGGGTTCGGCGACACCGTGCGCGGGTCAAGGCTGATCAGCGGGGACTCTTCGCCGGCCTCGGCCTCGTTGGTGAGCAGCGCGTCGAGGCCACGGCCGAGGCCGCGCCGGCGGAACGCTCGAGGCGGCGTCTGCTCGCTCACGCCGTGCTCGGGACGCCGGCGGCCGCGAGCGAGGTCCCACTACGAATTCGGGCGTCGAGGTTGGCGCTCAACTCCCTGTAGGCGATCGCGCCGCGGCAGGTCGGGTCGTACAGGGTGATCGGCAGGCCGTGGCTCGGTGCCTCGCTGAGGCGCACGTTGCGGGGAATGAGTGGGGTCAGGAGCTGGTCGCCGAATCGGGCGCGGACCTCGTCCACGACCTGGTGCGCGAGCGCGAGCCGGGCATCGAACAGGGTCATGACGATGCCGGCGATGCCGAGGGTCGGATTCAGCTCGCGCCGGAGCAGCGTCAGGGTGTGCATCAGCAGCCCGAGCCCTTCAAGGGCATAGAACTCGCACTGGATCGGGATAAGCAGGGCGTTTGCAGCCACAACTGCGTTGATCGCGAGCAGCCCGAGACTTGGCGGCGAATCGATGAGCACGTAGTCGTCGTCCGAATTGAGCGCTTCCAGTGCGTACTGGAGGCGGCGTTCGCGCCGCGCGAGATCGACCAGCTCGATCTCGGACCCTGCCAGCGCGATATCCGAGGGCACGACGTCAAGTCCCGGCACCGCTGTTTGCAGCCTCGCCTCGGCCAGCGAGCGGCCCATGACGATGACGTCGTAGATGCTCGTCTCGACGCGGCTCCGATCCACGCCAAGTCCGGACGTGGCGTTGGCCTGGGGGTCGATGTCGATCAGGAGCACCTTCCGGCCCATCTCGGCGAGCGCTGCGCCCACGCTGACAGCGGTGGTGGTCTTTCCGACGCCGCCCTTCTGATTGGCGACCGCGAGAATGCTAGGTGGCACGGTTAGCGGCTGATTATGGGCGGATCGCCGCGCCCCCCATCCGGACAGCGAGTTATCCCGTGTTTCCCCAGGCAAGCCTCGAGCGATCCAGGCGCAGCCGAGTTGGAACGGGCGCACTGCCGCCGCAACCTGTGGAAAACTCTCGGTGCTCCACGCAAGGCTTCCAGGCAATGTTACGCACGCAACTTGACGGTGAAACAGCGGCGGCTCTATGGTTGGCCGTGTGGCGTCGCAAGCACCGCCTGGCGCGACCCCTGCCGGCGGCGGGCAGCACGTCCAGGAGGACGATCTGGCGGTCGGATTCCTCCTCGGGCTCCTCGTCGGAGAAGGTCACTTCGGCGGCGACGGCCGCCAACCGCAGGTGACGCTGCGAATGCACATCCGCCACGAGCAGACCTTCGAATGGCTGCGCACCACGTATCCAGGGAGCGCCCTGTACGGCCCATACCACCACGGCGGTCGTTCCTACTATCAGTGGTCGGCTCGCGGGCGCTACCTTCGCGAGGTGATCGTGCCGCTCGTCCAGCGCCATAGGGATCTGCTCGATGCCTATACGGCGGATCGGTTCGACACGATGTGCGAGCGCTACACGATCGCTCGGGATCCGGCCACTGCGGCACCGGAGCACTGAGCGCGCCCCGCTACAATCCGGGGGCATGCTCGCTCCCTCCGCGCAGACCTGGCGCCTTCTGTCCGCCGCGCCTCCTCGCGAGGTGTTCGCGATCATGGAGCAGATGATCGGGACGCCCCCGTACCGCTACGAGGTCGTCGGCGAGAGTGAAGCCCGAATCGTGGAACACCGCCGTCGTGGCCTCTTCGGGAATTGGGGTCGGCCCAGGGTACGAATTCGCTGGGTGCGCTGCCGCGCCGTGACCGTGACCGAGGGCACCTGGGTCGAGGTCGAGGCGAGCTCGGGCGGCGGCATGATCTCGAAGGCGATGGGCAAGGCAGATCGGGGCCCGACGACGCGGGCCCTCCAGGTGATCCGTTTGCTCACCGCCGGTGCGTCCGAACTCGCGAACCGTCTACCGGGACAGGCGCATTCCGCCCGGCCCCGTGACGCTGGTTGCGTCATGGGCTGGAACGCCATACCGGCTCTTCACGGAGCCGCGTCGCGAGGCTACTCGCGGGCGCGAAATCCTCACTGCCACGGAGGTCGTGGCGCTCGCGGAGCGCAGCGGCCAATTCGTGAAGGTCCGCGTTGCCGGCACCGACGAGGGCTGGGTCGAAACTGACCAGATTGTCCCGTCGCCGGCCGTCTCGACCCGTGCGGCACAGGTCGAGACGGCGCGTTTCACCTGACAAAGCCGGTGAGTGGCTCAGGCCGCGGCGAGGCCGCGGTTAGCGCAAATGCGTGGAGAGACCGCCGAGTGCGACGGTTTGCGCCTCTCTCCGAGTGGTGACCTGGCTACTGGCGGTCAGCTCTCCACTACTGCGCTGGTCGGGAAGGAGGTCGTACTCGAAGAATCTGTCATGGGCTAGGTTCCTCCTTTTGCCTGAGTGCCGCGGCACCGCGTCCGCATGCGTCGTGTTCGAGGCGGGGCGGGTCCGGGCCGAGAGACGCTCCAAAAGTGTATCCCGGATTGGGGATCCCGCGTGACCAACTCCGAGGTGCCGCGGAGCAACGAAATCGATTTTCGACTTGGCGCACCGGTGCATACCGCCGACGGCCATCACGCCGGCTCGCTCGTTCGCATCGTGGTGGACGGCGAAAGCTGGGATCCGCGTGCGCTGATCGTGCGGGAGACCAACCATTTCTCGGGGCGGACGCTGGCTCCTGGCGCGGGGATGCTCGTGAGCGAGGTGATCGTGCCGTTCAATGCGATCGCATCGGCGACCGAGGATGGCATCCGCCTCACCCTGGACAAACGGGCGACCCGTGCGCTGCCGCCGTACCTCAGCTACCAGTACCGGCCGCTCGAACGAGGTGACGGTCTCCGCTATGCCGCAGCGCTCGCCGGCGGCTCGCTGGGGGTCGGACCGATGTTCCCGCTCCTCCAGGAAACCGCGGATAAGGCCGAAGGCGACATCGAGATCCGCAAGGGCGAGAACGTGATGATCGGCCACGCAGGCGAGAAGCTCGGCACGGTCCAGGACGTGCTCCTCGACGAAGGCGAGCTGGTCGGCATCGTTGTTCGGCGGACCGGGCTCTTTGGCCACGACGTGGTGGTCCAGGTCCGTTTTCTCGATCGGAGCGACGACATGGCGCTCTTCCTCCGGATGACCCCCGAAGACGTCAAGCGGCTCACCGAGGTTCCACCCCAGACATAGGGCGGAGCTAGAGCGGCATGCGCCCCATGTATCCGGTGTCACGCGGGTGCCAGAAGCCGATACGCTCCTCGCCGAGCCGCCAGCACAGGTAGATCGGGGCGCCGTCCCGAACGGATGCGAAGTCAACAAGGCCCGTGTCGGGATCGCGAAGGATCACGCCGAGCCCCTCGATCTCAGCGGAGAGTCGCTGCGCGTCGTGGAATGGTCCCGAAGCCTTCATCGCCGCCGACGCGGAGCCGTTCGATGAGAGTGGAGGTTGTTCCTGCTCCCCTCCCACCGCCAGCGCGGCACGGTGGGCGCTCCGCAGAGCGATGAGCAACTCCGTCAGCCGTGGGAGCAGCGAAGTGGCCTCGGCGTGCGTGAAGACGCGTTCCATGGCAGGAACCATGGCAGACCGCCCGCCGGCCGTCCAGGTCAGTAGATGCCGAGTTCCAGCTGAGCCTCGTCGGAGGCCATCGTGCGCGGATCCCAGGGCGGCGTCCACACCAGGTTGATGTGCACGTCGCGCACGCCTGGCAGCGGCGCACAGACCGCATGCGCCTGGGTCTCGATGATCGGGCCCATGGGGCAGTACGGGGTCGTGAGGGTCATGTCGATGGTGAGCAGCCCGTCATCGTCAATGGCGGTCCCGTAGATCAACCCGAGCGACACGATGTCGATCCCGATCTCGGGGTCGTACACCTCGCTGAGCGCTGCGCGAATCAGCGCATCCGAGGCTTTCGCCTCCTTCGGCGCGGCGGGTTCAGTGGTCGAAACCGGTTCCGTGGTGCTCATAGCCCGTTCCTCAAAGCTGGAGCCGCCGTTGCGGTGGTTGCCGTCAGCCCCTCGAGGAGCGCGTTCCACACGAGCGTTGCGCACTTGACGCGCACCGGGTACGCGCGCACGCCGCGAAGCGCCTCGAGATCGCCGATGTCGTCACTCTCCGATGCCGCGGAGCCCTCGCCGGTGAGCATCGCGCGAAAGCGCTCTGCGAGGGCCGCCGCGCCTTCGACACTCATGCCCGTGACCGCCTCGCAGAGCATGCTCGCGGACGCCTGGCTGATCGAGCAGCCGCGGCCCATGAAACCAATTGCGGCGACGGTCCCATGGTCGAGGCGATAGCTGAGGTCGATCTCGTCGCCACACAACGGGTTATTCGCCTCGATCACGCGATCTGCAGGATCGACCGCCTGATGGTGGCGAGGATTGCGATAGTGGTCGAGGATGATCTCGCGATACAGATCGTCGTCGACGGGCGTGGAACCGACTGCCATATCACCATCGTAGTCCAACGGTTCGCGCCCAAAACCTGAGAATGGAGACATGGCTCGCACTGACGTCCTTGCGCGCACCGGAAAACCAAGAGCCGACCCGGCATTCTGGCTGCTCATCGGCCAGTTGATCATGTTCACCGGTGTTGCGGCGATCTTTCCGGTCGCCCCCCTCTACGTTGCGCACCGTGGCGGCAACTCCGTTGCTGTCGCTATCTTCATCGCAGGTCCGCTCGTTGCGACCACGCTCGTCCAGGTCCCGGCTGGACGGCTCTGCGATCGCTGGGGGCGCAAGCCTTTCCTCATCCTCCCGCGGCTGGTCTACGCGATTCTCGCGTTGTTCCTGTTTCTGAACATCGGAACGCTCCCGGTGCTCACCGCATTCCGCATCGGCATGGGCGCGTGTGCCGGCGCGTACGTGCCTGCGCTTCGCTCGGCGCTCACCGACCTCAGCGTGCCCGAGAAACGTGCGCAGCGCTTTTCGCAGCTCCAGGCATACGAGATGGTGGGACTGCTTGTCGGTCCCCTCATCGGCGGCGCGGCTGCGCTCTGGCGCGATTCCGCGGTGTTCGGGATTACCGGGCTCTCGATGTTCATCGGGATCGGCCCGATGCTTCGCGTGCCCGAAACCCGGGCGGAGCCAGGGACTTCCGTGGTCAAGAAGGAGCGCTTCCGCTGGTGGCGCATCCGCGGCATCGTGGTGCCGATCGCGGCGCTCTTCGCTGTCGGCACGATCTGGTCGATGTACGACGTCGTGTGGCCGCAGTACCTCGCGGCGCGTGGTCAGGACCCCTTCATCATCGGGCTGTCAGTGAGCCTGTTCGCGCTGCCGATCCTCCTGTTAGCGCGAGCCGGCGGACGGTTGGCGGATCGCGCGGACCGGCGAAAGCTGGTCTCGGCAGGGCTGGTGGTTGTGGCCGCATGCGCCGCGACCTATCCGTTCCTCCACATCCTCGCCGTGATCCTGACTGTCGGAGCGATCGAGGCCGTCGCCACGGTGATCCTCGAGCCCAGTCTGTTTGCCGTTATCGGGGACAGCACGCCGGAGACGAATCGGGGGCGCGCCATGGGTATCGGCGGCCTGTACCAGTTCAGCGGCATGGCATTTGGCGCGGCTGTGCTCGGCTCGCTCTACGGCCTCAATGCCGGATTGCCGTTCTGGTGCGGCAGCGGGATCCTGCTGTGCGGCGCGCTGATCTGCGCGACGTGGCTGCCCCGACGCCCGCCGACATCGGCGCATGTGCCCCAGCCCGCCGCGTTCCAGATCCTCGAGCGTGAGCAGGCGTAGCGGCGCCGTGAGTGCGCGGTCCGCGAAGTCACTTCCGGCGGGCCGGCGTCTGCTGCTGGGACACGGTGCGTCGGGAAGTGCTGAGTCGATGCGGCCATGGGTGACGGAACTCGCGAAGCACGGGATTCAAGGAACCGCGCTGAACCTGCCGAAATCCAACAACGAACGCGCAATCGGCGTGTTCCACGCCGCGCTGGACGAGCAGCCGGGCGCCGCCATCGGCGGCCACTCATTTGGGGGACGCATGGCGAGCATGCTCGCCGCGGAACAACCCGTGAGCGCGCTCGTGCTGCTCAGCTATCCGTTGCACCGGCCGGGACATCCCGATGAGCTGCGCACCGCGCACTGGCCGCGGATCAAGTGTCCCGTCCTGCTGCTCTCCGGCGACCGCGACCCCTTCGCGACCATCGACTTACTCCGTCGCGAGGTGAGCAAGCTGCGCGACGCGGAGCTCGTGATCTACCCGGGTCAGCGCCACGGGTTGCTCTCCGTTCGTGTCGAGGCCGCCGCGCGCATCGCGGCGTTCCTCGTCAGTCGCACCTAGCGCCAACACGCAACGCGCTGGGGCTGCGGCTACACCCGAAAGACCCGGCGAACCTCACCGAGGCCTTCGCCGAGCGCGTCGATTTCCTCGTGCGTCGTGTAGAGATACACGGACGCGCGCGCCATCGACGGCACGTCGTAGCGAGCCATCAGCGGCTGGGCGCAATGGTGTCCCGCGCGGACCGCGATGCCCCGCCGGTCGAGGATCGTGCCCACGTCGTGCGCATGCACGTCCGCGAGGTTGAAGCTGACGACCCCACCACGGGCTTCGAGATCATGCGGGCCGAATATCGTGATATCGCCAACTTCGTCTAGAACATCGAGGAGGTGGCGGGTGAGCGCCAGCTCGTGCGCATGGATCCGGTCGAGACCGATGCCGTCCAGGTAGTCGCACGCGGCGGCGAGACCGACTGCGCCGGCGACGTCCGGCGTGCCTGCCTCGAATTTGTGCGGCACGGTATTCCAGGTGCTCCGCTCGAGCGTGACGCGGCTGATCATGCTCCCGCCGCCCATGTACGGCGGCATCCGCTCGAGCAGCTCGGGACGTGCCCAGAGCACGCCGATCCCCATGGGCCCGCACATCTTGTGGCCGCTGAAGGCGATGAAGTCGCAATCGAGCTCACGCGCCGACACGCGCATGTGCGGCACGGACTGGGCCGCGTCGAGACACACGAGCGCTCCCGCCGCGTGCGCTCGTTCGGTGATGGCCCGAATGTCGTTCACCGTACCGAGCACGTTGGATTGATGCCCGATCGCCACAAGGCGTGTCGGCGCTGCGAGCAATTCGTCGAGCGTGCTCAGGTCGAGACGCCCGTCTGCGTCGATGTCAATGGCGGTGAGCGTCAGCCCACGACGCTCCGCGGCGAGCTGCCACGGGACGATGTTGCTGTGATGCTCCATCACGGTCACGACGATCCGGTCGCCCGGTTCGAGCAGCTGCGTCGCGTATGAGGACGCGACGAGGTTGATCGCCTCGGTGGTGTTGCGCACAAAGACGAGACCTTCGGCCGGGGCGTCGACGAACGCCGCGACACGAGCACGCGCATTCTCGAAAGCGTCAGTGGCCTCATTGCCGAGGGTGTGGACTCCGCGATGCACGTTCGCGTTGCTGTTTTCGTAATACCGGTCGATGGTGTCCACCACCACTTTCGGCTTCTGCGACGTGGCAGCCGAGTCGAGGTACACGAGCGGGTGTGTTCCGACCTTGCGTTCGAGGATTGGAAAGTCGGCGCGGATGCGCGCGACGTCGAGCGCCGTGTCGGTGGCGATCCGCGTGCTCACTGTGCCGCGACTTCGTCGCTGAGCGCTATCCGGAGCAAGCCGTCGGCGGTCGCCTCGATGCGATGCACGCGAACCGGTTCGACTGCGGGAAGCGACAAGGGCTCTCCGGTGCGAAGGTCGAAGCTCGACCCGTGGAGCGGACATTCGATGACGCATCGATCGATGTCGAGGTCGCCTTCGCTGAGCGACGCTTCGGCGTGGCTGCAGGTGTCATCCAGCGCGTAGAAGGTGCCCTCGACGTTGAAGATTGCGACCGGGGTCTCGTCGATTTCCACTCGCGCGGCGCATCCCGGAGGGATATCGCCGGTGCGGGCCACGTCGACCCAGCCGTCACTCACTGAACGTCCGCCGCGACCCCGGCGACCGTGCCGCCGGCAATCTCCGCGTCGAGCAACGCTCCGGCGAGCTCAGCGAACCCGCGATGTGGGACGCGGTCGAGGACATCGTCCATGAAGCCACGGACGATGAGCGAGCTGGCCTCCTCCGGCGGCACGCCGCGCGCCATCAGGTAGAAGCGCTGATCCGAGTCGATGTGACCCGCGGTCGCGCCGTGGCCGCACTTGACGTCGTTGGCCTGGATCTCCAGACGCGGAATCGAGTCCGCCTTTGCGCCCTGGCTCAAGAGGAGGTTGCGGTTGGCGACATAGGCGTCCGTGTGCACTGCTGTCGGCGCCACCTCGATCATGCCGCCGTATACCGACCGGGCGTGATCGCGGACGGCCACCTTGAGCAGCAGGTTGCTTCGAGTCTCGCGGCCACGGTGTGCCTGGAGCGACTGATGGTCGAAATGCTGCGTGCCGTCGCCGAAGCAGATACCGAGCACGTCGGCCTCGCTGCCGACGCCGTCGAGCATCACCTCCCACCATGCTTTCTGCAGGCGGGCTCCGAGGGTGACGCCCATGAATCGCAGCTTGGCGTTGGCGTCGAGCACAGCGCGTTGCAGTGCGATATGCCAGACGCCCTCACCCCACTGCTGCACCGTGTCGTAGTCGAGACGGGCATCGCGCCCGGCGGAGAGAATCACCATCGCGTCACTGAGAAGCGCTGCAGGACCTGTGGGTGATGCGTACGCGTCGATGACCGTCAGCGCACTGCCTTCGTCGAGTACGACGACGGTGGACGGGAACACCGCGCGGTCGGTACCCGCCGCCGGATGGGCGATCCAGACGGGCACGAGTGCCTCAACACCACGGGGGACGTAGACGAAAACGCCGCCCTGCCAGAGCGCATTCCAGAGCGCACCGAATTTCGAACTCGTCCACACGAACCGACGCGAACGCCCGCTGCACGAGCTCGGGGTGGACGAGCGCCGCCTCTTCGAGCGTGGTGACGATGATTCCCTGGGCGAGCAGCGTGTCGGCCTCGATGGGATTCGCCACTGGAAAGTCGATGATGAACGCGGCGGTGGGCGCCGCCCGGTCGCGCTGTGCGCGCATCGCGTCGACGACCGCGGTATCGACGCTGTCGATCGGCGTGAAACGTTCGGGATGGAGCGCCGAGATGTCCGTGCGCCGCCAGTCCTCGTCACGTTGCGACGAAGGCATGGGAATCGCCTCGTAGGCGTCCCAGGCGATGCGACGGCGCGCCGCGAGCCATGCCGGCGACAACTCAGCTCGCGCTGCCGCGACCTCTTGCCCGAGCGCCGCTGCGGGCGAATCGGCCAGCGGGGTCGTCACCCGATCGCGCCCTCCATGGAGAGGGCGAGCAGACGGTTGAGCTCGACCGCGTACTCCATCGGCAGCTCCTTGACGAAGGGCTCGAAGAATCCGTTGACGATGAGCGCCGTCGCGTCCTGCTCGGGAATGCCGCGCGAGGTCAGGTAGAAGATCTGATCCTCACCGACCTTGCTGACGCTCGCCTCATGTCCGATCGTGACGTCTGGATTGTCGATGTCCATGTACGGGTACGTGTCGCTGCGCAACTCCTCGTCGAGGAGCAACGCGTCGCAACGGACGCTGACCTTGACGTTGTGTGCCTTGGGCAGCACCTTGATGTGACCGCGATACGACGTTCGTCCGCTGCCCTTGCTGATCGAGCGCGACACGATGTTGCTGGTGGTGTTCGGCGCCACGTGGATCGCCTTGCTGCCCGCGTCCTGATGCTGGCCGCTGCCGGCGAACGCGGCGCTCATGACCTCGGCGTGCGCACCCTCGCCCATCAGGTACACCGACGGATACTTCATGGTCACCTTGGAGCCGAGGTTGCCGTCGATCCACTCGACGGTCGCGTTCTCGTTGGCGATGGCCCGCTTGGTCACCAGGTTGTACACGTTGTCCGACCAGTTCTGAATCGTGGTGTAGCGGATTTTCGCGCCCTTGTGCGCGACGAGTTCCACCACTGCGCTGTGCAGCGAGTCGCTCGAATAGTTCGGAGCGGTGCAGCCCTCGATGTAGTGAACCGAGGAGCCCTCGTCCGCGATGATCAGCGTCCGCTCGAACTGGCCCATGTTGTCGCTGTTGATCCGGAAGTAGGCCTGCAGCGGAATGTCGACCTTGACGCCCTTCGGGACGTAGACGAACGATCCGCCCGACCACACGGCGCTGTTGAGCGCGGCAAATTTATTGTCGTTCGGCGGAATGACGGTGCCGAAATACTTGCGGAACAGTTCTTCGTGCTCGCGCAACCCGGTGTCGCAGTCGCTGAAGAGCACGCCCTGCTTCTCGAGATCCTCGCGGATGCTGTGGTACACGACCTCGGAGTCGTACTGCGCACTCACGCCGGCGAGGAATTTGCGTTCAGCCTGAGGAATGCCAAGACGGTCGAACGTCTGCTTGATGGAATCGGGCACGTCGTCCCACGACCGGCTCATCTCCTCGACGGGCTTGACGTAGTAGTAAATATTGTCGAAATCGAGGCCGGACAGATCCGCGCCCCACGTGGGCATCGGCCGTTTGCGGAAATGGTCGAGTGCCTTGAGGCGGAATTTCAGCATCCATTCCGGCTCGCCCTTGTGCTGCGAGATGGATGCGACAACCTCGGGCGACAATCCCTTCGCTGTGCGAAACACCGAGACGTCGACATCGGAGAAGCCGTACTGGTAGTCCTTGGTCAGCTCTTTCGCTTGAATCGCCATCGCGAATCTCCTACGCGGTGGCGGCCACGGCCGTCCCGAGAATTGGTTCGTAGCCCTCGCGCTCGATCTGTCGCGCAAGGTCCGCCCCGCCGGAGGTGACCACGCGCCCGTCGTGAAGGACATGCACGCGATCCGGGTGTAGGTGTTCGAGGATGCGCGGGTAGTGGGTGATCACAAGGACACCCATGTCCGGCCCGCAGAGGCGCATGACGCCGTCGGCGACAGTGCGCAGCGCGTCAACGTCGAGGCCGGAGTCGGTCTCGTCGAGAATCGCGAGCTTGGGACGCAGCATGGCGAGCTGCAGGATTTCCATGCGCTTCTTCTCACCGCCGGAGAATCCGTCGTTGATGTAGCGGGAGCGGAAGCTCTCGTCGATCTTCAGCTCCTGCATCTCCGTGCTGAGGCGGTTCAGGAACTCGCGCGCGGGCATCTCCTTCCCCTGGGCGCGCAGCGCCGCGCGAAGGAAGTTCACCGTGCTCACACCGGGAATCGCGGTCGGGTACTGGAAGCAGAGGAACAGGCCCAGCCGTGCGCGAGCGTCGGCGCTGAGCGGGAGCAGATCCTCGCCACCGAACGTCACCGAGCCACCGGTCACGACGTACTTGGGATGACCCATGAGCGTGTACGCAAGGGTGCTTTTGCCCGAGCCGTTCGGCCCCATCAGCGCATGGATCTCGCCCTGCGCAACCTCGAGGTCGACCCCTTTGAGGATCTCCTTGCCCTCGACTGTCGCGTGGAGGCCGGAGATCGAGAGGACCGCTTTGCTCATCGTGCCGGCTCTGGGGCCGGTGCCATCGAGTCGATCAGCGACTGATCGGCCACGAGCTCGGCGAGCGTTGTCTGGCTGAGCACCGCGTCGATGCTCTGCTTGAGGCGCATCCACAGCCCGCGCGACGCGCACTCGCCCTCGCGCTGGCATGTGCCGCTGACGTAGCTGTGGGAGACGCATTCCACTGGGGAGACCTCGCCCTCGATCACCGTGACGACGTCGAGCACGCTGATCTGCTCGGCCGGCCGGGTGAGCGCATATCCGCCGTGCACGCCGCGTGTGCTCTCGACGAGCCCACCGCGGCGCAGCTGCGAGGCGAGTTGCTCGAGATACGCGAGCGGCAGGTGCTCGACGCGAGCCACCTCGGCAATACTCAAAGGACCGGCGCCATACGCCTTGGCGAACTCGGTCATCATGCGAAGGCCGTAGTGAGCCTTTGAACTCACCCGCATCGAAAACGAAGCTGCGGCTGGGGCGCTGGGATCGGATGTGTGCCGGTGCGAGGCGCCTCGCGCCGGGCTCGAGAGAATCCCGACTGTCATGGTCAGAATTATACCCGACCCGCCCCTTCGTCCGAGAAGGATCCGGCCATCGCTGCGATATTCTCGCCGGGCGGTGAAGCCACTCCCCCACGCTCGTTTGCCGATCCTGCTGGCAACTGCGGCTGCCCTGATCGCAGCCTGCGGCGGATCGTCGAGCCCCAACACGACGACGCCCACGCCGCTGACGGTTGCCCAGATCCAGGCCCGCTACACGGCGGCCGCGACCCACTACAACACGGGCGAGGAGCAGATCGCCACGACCGAGAACGGCGTCTGTGACGCGGGCAGCACGACCGTGTCACTCACCGCGTGCCAGACGGCGCTGAGCAGTCAGCGGCAGCTGACGATCGCCTATGACAACTCGCTGCGGGCGATCCCCTTCAGCGGCGACGCCGCTACCGAGTCAGCCCGGCTGCTCGGAGACGACGCCGCCATCGAGAAGCTGCTCGAACAGGCCGCCACCGCCCCGGCGATCACCGTCATCGCGACGCTTCAGGCGCAGATCATCCCGCTTCTCGCCACGGCCGCCACGGACGCCACTGCGTTGCGAAGCGCGATCGGACTGTCTGCTCCTGCGTGACCACGCTCTTCCTGACATGCGGCCTGCAGGGGTCGGGGAAGACCACTCTCGCCAAGCGTCTGGAAGTCGAGCATTCGGCACTTCGGCTGACTGCAGACGAGTGGCTTCATGAGCTCCATCCGGATGTGTCCGGCGTCGAACTGGACATGCTTCGGGATCCTGTCGAGCGAGTCCAGTGGAGCGTTGCCGCTCGCGCGCTCGGACTGGGCTGCAACGTGATTCTCGATTGGGGTCTCTGGACTCGCGAAGAGCGCGACCGCTACAGGCTCGCTGGTCGCGACCTCGGAGTCCGAGTGGTCCTGTGCCTCGTAGAGGCGACGCGGGAGGAATTGTTCGAACGCCTCTCGCAACGAAATGCAGATGCTCCTCACGGAACCTTTCACATCAGCGAAGCGCGTCTCGACCAGTCGATCGCGTTGTTCGAACGGCCGACGCAGGATGAAGTAGCCCTCTTCGACGACGAGAGCTTGTGATCGGTCAGCTGCCCGCGACAGCCGCTTCGGCACGCGCTCGTACTCTCGCGATCGCGCTGGCGATGATCGACGCTGCGGACTCCACGTCCTGAGTAGTCGTGGATCGACCCGTCGTACAGCGCAGCGCTCCGGCGGCGAGCTCGTCCGAATAGCCCATCGCCCGCAGCACGTGGGACGGCAGCGGTGCGCCGCTCGCGCAGGCGGAGCCGGCTGAGGCCTCAACGCCGTCCATGTCGAGTGCCGCGAGCAGCACGTCGCTCCGAACGCCCGGAAGCGCAAAGGTCGCGAATCCCGGAGCCTTCACGGAATCCGCGGCCGTGACGATCGCGTCCGGGACCTGCTCGCGGACACCGGCGATGAGCCGACTACACAACGCAACCTGGCGCGCCCCTTCATCCGCGCGCATACGATCTGCGAGCTCCGCGGCTGCCGCGAAGCCCACTATCCCCGCGACGTTCTCGGTTGCGCTGCGGCGGTTGCGTTCCTGGCCGCCACCGGTGTTCTGAGCAGCGAGCACGACCCCGTGACGGATCCAGAGCGCGCCGACGCCTTTGGGTCCGTACAACTTGTGCGCGGAGACGGACACGCAGGTCGACACCGAGCTCCGCCGGATGGAACGGGATCCGGCCGAATGCCTGCACGGCATCCGTGTGAACGAGCGTCCTCGGGTTGTGACGACGTACAGCGTCCGCGATCGCGGCGATGTCCTGGATCGCGCCCGTCTCGTTGTTGACGAACATGACTGAAACGAGCACCGTCTCGGGCGTGACCGATTCGGCCACGGCCTCCGGGTCGACACGACACTCACGGTCGCATCCAACGATCGTGACCGTTGCCATCCCAGTCTCCTCGAGGTGCCGCGCCGTCTCGAGGACGGCGTCATGTTCGATCGCGCTGATCACGATATGACGGCCGCGCTCGGCGCCCCAGCGCTCGAGCACGCCGCGCACGGCCAGGTTGTCGGCTTCGGTGCCGGAGCCGGTGAAGACGATCTCACGTTGCGCGCAGGCGAGCACCGCGGCGATGCGATCCCGTGACTGGTCCACGGCCGCGCGCGCAGCGCGGCCGGACTCATGCACCGACGACGGATTGCCCTGCGTTACCGTCAAGTACGGCAGCATCTCGTCAAGCACCTCGGGGGCCAGCGGCGTCGTTGCCGCATGGTCGAGATGGATGCGGGCAATCACGGATGCGCGGGCGCCGCCGCGACGGCCGACCGGACACGCGCGATCACGGAGTCGGTGAAGCCGGTGGTCGAAGCCTGGCCACCGAGGTCCGACGTGGCGATACCGGCGCGCAGCGCGTCGAACACCGCGTCACGGATCACTGCCGACGCACGCCTGCAACGATCGTCGGACGCGAACCCGAGGAGTGCCGACGCCGCGAGGATCATCGCCATCGGGTTGGCGACGTTCTTGCCCTCGAGGCTCGGCGCAGTGCCGTGCGGCGCCTCGGCCATCACCACCGAAGGGACGAGCGGGTCGTCGCCGAAACCAAGCAACAGTGACTCGGCTCCGGCGATGCTCCCGAAGAGCGGCAGCACCAGGTCGCTCAGGCAATCGCCGTCGCGGTTGAGGGCGGGGATGACCAGCGCATCGCCCGCGCGGCTGAAGAGCAACGCATAGGTGGCATCGATCAGCTGCGGCTCGTAATCCACCTCGGGATGACGTCCTGCGGCGGCGTCGAGCTCTTCCTTGAACATGCCTTCGTAGATCCGCGACACGGTGAACTTGGGGCCACCGAACACCCGGGCATGCGTACGCGCTGCATGGACGAACGCGAACTCCGCAACCGCCCGGCACGTCGCGCGCGAGATGTGCTCGGTGCGGAAGGCGATCTCGTCGCCGTCTTGATCCTCTCGCCATTCTTTCGCGTTGTAGGCGTCGTCCACCGCCATTCGCACGATGCTGATCGGCGCGCTGACCCCCGCGATGCCGGCGACGCCTGGAATCCGCTGCCCGGTGCGCAGGATCACTCGTCCACCGACACGCTCGCGGAGCAGTGCATTGGGGCTCCCGACATCGGTGCGATCGGTTGGCGTCACCGTGGCCGCCTTGAGCCCGAAGCCCGCCTCGCGCATCGCATCCGCGGCCTCGCCGACCACAGCGTTCGCGGTCTCGCGCCGATGCGCAAGTGACAGATCAAACGTCTGCAACTCGAGTTCCACGTCGATGACGTCCGGGTGGATCACTCGGAGCGCTTCGTCGAGGAGTTCCTGGCCGGTCTGGTCGCCACGGAGAACGACGATGGTGGTCACGGGCAAAGCGTACGTCGCCACCTGGACGCGGCGACCGGTCCCCGCGATGCCATCATCGCCGCGTGGCGAACTCGGTGACCGCGCGAGACGAGGAACAGCAGGAGCAGCGCCGGCCGGGCGCAGTCCTCTACGTCTACACATGGGACCTGGCGCTCGCGATCCTCGCGCTCTTCGTGACGCTGGCGCCGTTCGCCGGCGCGGTGCAGAGCAGCTCCGGCGCAAAGGCCCTGCCGTTCTCGGCGCAGATCGTCGAGGCGGTGGCGTATGCCGCGTTTGCGGCGACACTGATCATCCTCGCGTCTCTGCTGACGCGCCGTCACGCCTGGATTCGCACGGTGCAGATCGGCACCTTCGTCACGCAGATTGCGCTGGCGGCCGTTTCCGAGGTGGTGCTGGCCGTCTCGGGCAACAGCGCAGGCTTGCCCGGGTTGCTCGGCACGCTCATCCTCGCGCTCCTCGACGTGCTGGCGATCGCGATCATGACCGACCGTCGCGTGGTGAGCTGGTACGACAAGCCGTCGGCGGTTCCCGTCTACGTCTGGGCAACGCTCGGGATCTGGGTCGCCGGGAGCAGCGTCAACATCGTGCTCGACGCGGTCTTCCACTGACCGCGACCTGCCCGCGCAGCGTCAGATGTAGGTCAGCAGGTCCTCGACGATCTCCACCAGCTCGTCGTGGCGCACCGGCTTCATCATCACCGCGGCGGCGCCGAGTTGCTGAGCGCGCTCGCGGGCGCCGACGTCGCCGGCGGCTGTGAGGATCACGACCCCGGCGCGAGGATGCTCCGGCGCGAAGCGGATCGCCTGAAAGAGCTCGAGGCCGTCCGTGTCCAGGGTCGCATCGAGGATGAGCACGTCCGGCTCGAATGTCGGAAGCTCCGCTCGCACTTCGCGAACCGCTTTCGACCAGTGCACGTCGTGACCGAGCACGGTGAATCGATTGATGATCTGCTGTGCTACGGCGGCCTCATCCTCGGCGACCAGGATGCGGGCGCGGGCTGTCGGCATCGCCGCGCATCGTAGGGAAATGACGTGTCCGTGTGCCCGCCCTCGTCGCCTCAGTGCGGCCGCGTACACTGGCGCCGGCGATGCCGTTGCCACCTCACGTCCTGCTCGGCACTGAACGTTCCCGTCGCGGACGTTTCGACGGAAACCGTTTCACTCGCTGGCTCCACCGTCCGGAACGCCGGCCGGCCGCCGCGAAAGCGGCAACCCCTGCTACGGCACCTGCTACAGCCGCCCCTGCCGAAACGAAGGTCGACGCAGGGACCCGAGCGTTCTGGGCCGGGAGCGAGACCGCGAATGTCACCTCGCGAAGGGCCGCTGCACTCGTCGAGGCGCACGAGCGCGGACGCGCGCCGGCGGGTTCGCGGCCGCCGGGGAACCCGGCATTCAGCGAGGCGCTCTTCGTGGAACTGATGCGGGCGAACCAGTATCGGCGCGCTTTCTCGCTGCTCAGCGAGGACTGCCAGCTCAGCTGGGGCTCACCTGAAGCGTTCGCCGAGGCGCAGGGAGCGTCCGCGATGCGCCGCCTTCGCGGCGTGAGCGTCAAGGAGGTCCGTTATCTTCCCGAGTGGACCGAGACGTCGCGAGGCCGGACCTATCGCGACGTCGCGGAGCTCGATGTGGAATATGAAGTCGGCGATCCCGAGCCGATCGCGCGGATCCGCCGGGTGGTGCATCTCGTGCCCGGTGGCGGCCGCTGGCGCTCGATTTGCTACCCCATGTAACAGCGAGTTACCAAGGGCCGCACTCCTAGCCGCGCGTGGGACAATCCGTCGGTGCACGCTGCAGCCACTCGCTCCCATGCCGGTCCCCTGGAGCGGACGTGTCTGGAAATCGCTCGCGTTGAGCGAGAGGCTGCCTTTCGTCGCGAGAGGATCTCGCGCACCCGTCTCCGGGTTCGCGAAGCTGATGTGCTCATCGACCTCATCGAGGAATGCCGGCTTCGGTCTTTCCGCCTGATCCCGGCGCCGCTCTGGAGTGCGGTGGTCCGCGCAGTCGGCGCGGTGGATCCCGGTCTGCGCGATCGGCTCGGCATCGACCGCGAGCCGGACCACGTCGCCGACGTCCTTTTCGAAGCGCAGGAAGTGCTGCTGATGCGCGCGTTGGAATCGCGCCGCCCGAGGCTCGCTCCGATCATCCCGCTCTTCGGGGATCGGAACCGAACCGTCGCCGCGGGCTGACGAACCCACGACGTGACCTGGGAGGTCGCGGTCGCCGGCACCTTCCACAACGACGACCTGACCACTCCGGAAGGCCGGCGGGACGCTCTCGGTGGGTCAGCCGTGTACTTCCCGCTTGCCGCGTCTCGCTACGTGCCGGTCCATGTCAACGGCATCGTCGGCTCCGATACCGCGGCTGCGTTTCGCCGGATCCTGGCCCATCCCGGCATCGATCTCGATGGCATGGTCATCAGCAACTCGCCGACGTTTCGCTGGCACGCGGTCCACGACTTCGAGCGCTGGGTAACGTCCGACGAGTCGTCCGAGCCGGGGTGCGACCCGGAGTGGGTGCCCGTGCTGACCGAGCGCTCCCGCCGATCCGAGGTGTTCTTTGTCGCAAGCATGGATCCGACACTGCAGCGAGCCGTGCTCGAGCAGTCCGCAGCCTCGCTGATCGGCGCTGATTCGATGACCGAGTTCATCGAGACCCGCCGTGACGACGTGCGGTGGCTGATAGAGCGCGTCGACGTCCTCTTCCTCACGGCATCCGAGCTCGCGGCGCTCACCGGGGACGACGACTGGCAGGTTTCCGCCTCCGGCCTGTGCGGCACGGGCCGTCTGAGAGCTGTCGTCGTGAAGCACGGCCCGCGCGGAGCGGCCTGCGTGACCGCCGCCCACGTCGTCGAACTGCCGGCTGCCCCGGTTGCCAGGGTCATGGACCCGACCGGCGCCGGCGATGCGCTTGCAGGGGGCTTCCTCGGGTTCGTCGCGAAGGCCGAGCGCAGCGACGACGCCACGTTCGCTGCGGCGCTCGGGGAGGGGATCCGCTGCGCCGCCGAGGCGATCGTCGACTTCGGCACCGGTGGGCTGACCGGGACGCTCGCCGTATGATCGCGGGCGAATGGCAACGCGGCCGCGCGATCTCGGCACTCCGATCGATCGTAACCTTGCCCTCGAACTAGTCCGGGTCACCGAAGGCGCCGCGATGGCGGCCGCCCGGCACATGGGGCGGAACCAGAAGGAGCAGGCGGACCAGGCTGCCGTCGACTCGATGCGGCGGAGCCTCGGCTTCGTCGACATGGACGGTGTCGTCGTCATCGGTGAAGGTGAGAAGGACGAGGCGCCGATGCTGTACATCGGTGAGCAGGTCGGTAACGGCAATCCTCCGGCCGTCGACGTGGCCGTCGATCCGATCGACGGGACTCGCCTGGTGGCTCGCGGTATCCCCGGAGGCATCGCGACAGTCGCGCTCGCCGAGCGCGGCTCGATGTTCCACACGCACCTCCACTACATCGAAAAGCTGATCGTCGGACCGGCCGCAGCCAAGGTCATCGATATCACGGCGTCGGTGGCACAGAACTTGAAGCGGATCGCCAAGGCGGAGGACCGGCGCGTCGAGGACCTCACCGTCGTGGTGCTCGACCGCGAGCGGCACGAGGTACTCCTCGACGAGATCCGAACCGCGGGTGCCCGAGTGAAGCTGATCATGGACGGCGACGTTGCTGCCGGCCTCATGGCCGCGATGGAGCATCGCACCGGTATCGACGTCCTCATGGGGATCGGCGGCGCTCCCGAGGCCGTGCTGGCCGCCTGCGCAATCAAGTGCGTCGGAGGCGGCATGCAGGCGCGCGTCTGGGTCGGCGAGAACGAGCGGAGCGTGGAGGAGCGCGAAGGCAAGCACGCCGGCGACGTCCTCGAGCTGGACGACCTGGTCGCCGGCGACAACGTCTTCTTCGCCGCCACCGGGATCACCGCGGGGGAGCTGCTCGAAGGCGTGCGCTTCCTCGGCGAGGATCGCTGCCACACGCAGAGCCTGGTCATGCGCTCGTACTCGGGCACGGCCCGGTACATCGACGCCGAGCACAATCTCGCCAAATTGCGCCGGCGTCGCGACCCCGTGGAGCTGGCATCCAAGGGCGAGATCAGACCTTCTGACGCCTGATCCGCGAATCGGCGCTTTCGCTGGCACGTTACGACCGAAGTGCCAGAATCGAGACGCGGTATGAAGGTACGAATCCGCCCGAGCGCGAACCTGATGCGCTGGTTCACGCCGGGGCTTCACGTCAAGCGCTGGTTGCTGCTCCTGTTCGTGGCGGTCGTGATGATCAGCCTGGCTGCGGGCTACCTCCTGCGCGATCTCTACAGCGCATCCATCGAGTTCCCGCCGTGGGTGCAGGACGCGACGCTGCAGTTCCTCCCGCGGTTGATCCGCGCCCTGTTCTTCGCGCTCGTCGGCGTCGGGCTCATCGTGCTCGCCTTCTACAAGCTGAGCCAGTCGATCCTGGGGCCATTCCTCCCAGGGCGCGGCAGCACGGATCGCGGCCTTGCCGAGCAGCTGTACAAGTTCCGCTCGCTTGCCAAGGGTCCCCGACTGGTCGCGATCGGTGGCGGCACAGGGCTCTCCGCGCTGCTCAGAGGCGTGAAGAAGTACACCGGCAACATCGTGGCGATCGTCACCGTCGCCGACGACGGTGGTTCGAGCGGACGCCTGCGCGAGGAATATCGCGTCCTCCCACCAGGCGACATCCGGCAGTGCCTGACCGCGCTCGCCGAGACCGAGCCACTGATGACCGAGCTGTTCCAGTACCGGTTCGGCGGCGAGGGTGCACTCTCCGGGCACTCCTTCGGGAATCTCTTCATCACCGCGATGGCGGAGATCACCGGCGATTTCGAGCACGCCATCCGTGAGTCAGGCCGGGTCCTTGCGGTGCGTGGCCAGATCGTCCCGTCAACGCTCCGCGACGTCGTGCTCTGCGCCACTGCCGGCAGCGAGGTGCGGGTGGGTGAGTCGAAAGTCCCATACGGCGCCGGACACATCGACCGCGTCTTCCTCGAGCCCGCGGATGCCGAGATCAATCCCGAGGCCGAAACGGCGATTCTTGCCGCCGAGTTGATCATCGTCGGGCCGGGATCGTTGTACACGTCGATCCTGCCCAACCTCCTCATCGAGGGAATGGTCGAGGCGCTGCGCGCGAGTCCGGCGGTGAAGGTGTACGTCTGCAACATCGCGGGCCAGCCCGGGGAGACGATGGGCTTCTCGGTGAGCGAGCACCTCAAGACCATCGAGGACCACGTGGGCGCGAGCCTCTTCGACTACGTGATCGTCAACAGCAACACGGGCCTGCCGCTGCCGCCTTCCGCCGTCGAGGCCGGCGTGACCCGGGTCGGGTTCGACCGCGACCAGGCGACGTTGCAGCCGGTGAACTACATCCTCGCCGACGTGGCCTCGTCGCAGATTTCCACGCACCACGATCCCGAGAAGCTGTCCAAAGTGATCATGAAGCGGATCTGGCGCTAATACAGCAGGTCGTGGCGGACGCGATACGCCCACTGGTGCGCGGCGCGTTCCGCGATCGCGTTCCACGCCGCATACCGCGTCCCTCGAATCGGGAGATCCCACGTTCCGACGTACTCGGTGATGCGCTCGCTGAACCCCGACTTGAATCGATACAGCCCGTAGAGCGGATGCGACGGATTGAGCTCGCTTGCGGGCGGTACGGCAACGAGGTCATAGGCTTCGATGCCGCGGGCCTTGAGCCACCGCATCACCTCCCACTGGAGCAGGTGCGGCGCCATCACCGCTGCGTGTTCCTTCGTGGATCCGCCGTCCTTGTACCAGGCCTTGCTGCCGATGTACGTGGCGAACACTCCGGCGAGCACCTCGCCGTCCAGCGACGCGAAGAAGAGCTGTCCCTGTCCCGCCGCCGCATGGAGCCGCCAGTAGCCGGAGAAGTACTCCTTGCTGCGCAACGTAAAGCCCGCCCGATCGCGGGTTACCGCCATCAGCGAATACATGGTGTCGATGCTCGCGCCGTCGAGCGGGACCGGTTCGACGATCACGCCACGCCGCTGCGCGAGGCGGATGTTGTAGCGGCATTTCGGCTTGAACGACGCCAGTAACGCGTCCTCGTCCGGCCTCAGGTCCACGATGATCGTCGCCCTGCTGATCTGCACGTCGTGGCGAGACTTCTCGAGGCCCATGTCGCGCAGCGCCGATGTCGCCGCATCGGTCTGCTCGATCTCCGGCTCGACCTTGATCGCAAATGCCGAACCCGCCGTGGCGCGGAGTCCGTCGAGCACCATGGGCAACTGTGCAATTGCGCTGACGCCAGGGCCTTTCGGCACGTAGCCGAGCACCCCGAGCCCGGGAACTGTGTGCCGGAGTTCGAGCACGGCAATCGCGGGATCAGTCTCGGAGACGAGGTAGCGCGGTGACCATCGATGTGCGCGCTTGAACTCGCCCCATGCGCGTGTCTGCAGGATCTGCCCGCCATCCGGGTTCGCGGCGACGAGTGCGTCCCACCGGCCGAGCTCCGGAGACGTCGCTGCCCTCACCGTCGCAACCGCAACGCAGTTCGGTAGAGGCGGTGCCGCAATGAGCGCACACCGAAATCCCATGTGCCGGCACGCTCGACGGCCTCCCCGCCGAACGATCGCTTGAACTGCGTGAACCCATCCCATGCATGCGGGGCAGCTCCCGCGGCTTCACGAGGTGGAGCAATTCCCCAGAAATCGAAGCGATGAGCACCGCTCTCGCGTGCGTCAAGGATCATCTGCCACACCAGCGGCGCCGCAGCCTGGAGCCTGCGTCCGGAGTCCGGATCGGAGACGGCATGTGCGTAGTAGCGCGTCCCGGAGAAATCGAAGCAGAGCGCGGCGGCAACCGCCTCACCTTCCGCTTCCGCGAAGTACAGCGCAGCTGCGTGCTCGGGCAAGAGTGTCCGGGCCACCGCCCGGTGATACGACTGCTCCTGGCCATGAAATCGCCCCGCTGCCGCACCCTTATCCTGGAGGCGGAGAAAGATTTCGATATCGTCAGGATCGCTGCTGACGCGAAATGTCAAGCCGCGGCGTGGCGCTGCGTTGATCGCGCCCCGATGCCCGGCGCTCAATCCCCGCCGCAGAGCCGCCTCGTCAGGTGTGAGGTCGAGAACCCATGTCCAGCGCGGCTGTATCGATCGGCTCGGCGTCGGATGCGTCGCTGCCAGCGCAGGGAGCGCAGCCGCTCCAGCAGGCTCTGCACGCACGAAATCGAGCGATCGGGCACGCGCTGCATCCACCGCGCCGGCAAACGCGCCAACCATCGCGTCGCCCGACATTGCGGTGGGGCCGTGGGGCACGTACACGTAGCGAGGAAAACGCCCAGCACGAATAGCGCCTGCCCACATCCACTCTTCATCGCGCGCCCAGATGACTTCATGGCCGAGCGCTCTCTGGACGCGCTGCCACAGAGTGCTTTGCAGGAAGTGTCCACCCATGCGCTGCAACGCGATATCCCAGTCGGCATCGGCAACGCCGGCGTGTCCCGACGGTGCGTCATGCGACGCTAGCACGGCACTCGACACGATCGATGTTGAGAAAGCACATCGGTTTTCCTTACAATCGCGGCCGTTTCCCCGTCAACACGTTGGAGAGAACGCATGGCCACAGTCGTCACACGCGACGTGCTCGCAAAGCAGCTCGCAGATCGTGCAGAAATCACCGTCACCGCAGCGCGCGATGAGGTTCGCTGGTTTTTCGACACAATCGCGGGGTCCCTGGAAAAAGGCGACGAAGTTCGCATCCACGGCTTCGGCAACTTCAAGACCGCGCAGCGCGCCGCGCGTCTCGGTCGAAACCCGCGTACCGGTGAAGCTGTGAAAGTTCCGGCACGGCGCGTCGTTCGGTTCTCGGCGAGCACCTCGCTGTCGAGCGCGGTCAAGGGCGCGAAGCCCGGGCGTCGAGCCAAGGCCTGATCCGTCAGATCGCCTGATCTGACGCTGCCGCGGGCGCGGTGACGTCGTTGATGGACACCCACGCATGCTACGTGTAGACATGCGAGTGCGAGCCCGATGACGGCGCCGCGTGGCCCGCGGTGGCCGTGGGTCGTTTTCAGCGCCGTGCTCGGTGCGCTGTTCATCTCGACAGCGGCGTTTGCCACGGTGCGCGTCACGGCGCCGCCGCCTCCTGCGACGGTGCAGATCAACACGGCTGCCACGCTGTCCCTCGGCGGGTCCGTCCCTGCGAAGATCCCCACGCCGTCACGCGGAAGCTTCGCGCTGTCGACAAGCACGCTGGGCACGGTCGCAGGCTACAACGCATCGGTCGAGCGCCCCACTGGGTCGGTAGCCAAAGCGATGACCGCGCTCGTCGTGCTCGACGCGCTCCCGCTCGGGCTCGGAGCGGACGGGCCCTCGCGGACGATGACGGCGGCCGATGTGCAGTTGTACCGCCAGGCGGTTGCGTCGGGAGGATCGAACCTTCCGGTGCGCGCAGGCGAGATCCTCAGCGAACGCGATCTGCTCCTTGCACTGCTGCTGCCGTCCGCGGACAACATCGCGGAATCGCTCGCCGTCTGGGTATCCGGCAATCGCACTGCGTTCATCGCTCGGCTGAACGCCAAAGCGGCCGCACTGGGTATGGCGCACACGCACTACGCAGATCCGAGTGGCTTGAGCAACAAGACTGTCTCCACCGCCGCAGACCTGGTGCTGCTCGCCAAGGCCGTCATCGAAAACCCGACGCTGGCCTCCCTGGTCGTCGTGCAGCAAGCGACCCTTCCCGACGGAACCGTCCTGCACAACCTGGATATCGGGCTCCAGCAGGAACCGTACTGGCTCGGCATCAAGACTGGCTGGACCGGTGCTGCGGGCGGCTGCCTGCTCTTTGCCGCCGAGCGGTCATACGGAGGCGATGAAGACTTGACCGTCACGGTGTGGGGCGCGGTCCTCGGCCAGCCGGCCGAGACTGCACCGGATCCTGCGCATCCCGAGCTCGGCGCAGCCTTTGCCGAGGCGGAAAACGCTGTGGCCACGTTCTTCAACAGCTACCGCGCGGTTGATCTATCGCAGTCGACCCCGACGCTGACGGGCTCGGTGTCAACACCCTGGGGTGGCACGGCCGGGGTCGAGGTGCTGTCCGAATCAGGCCCCGGGATGGTGCTGCTTCGCGGTCCGACAACGCTCCAGCTGAGCGTGACGACGCTCCACCCCACAGTACCCCTGGCCGGAAACGCGCAGGTCGGCCGGATCAACGCCGTGTTGAACGGCACGAAGGTTTCCTGGGGCGTGATCGTCACGAACGCTATCGCCGCGCCGTCGTGGTGGTGGAAGCTTCTCAACGGATGACGCGCGAGGCGTCACCAGGCGGTGTCGGTGCGCTCCGCCGCTTCCAGCAGCGCTGCCATGACGTCGGCGTCGCGACCGGCAAGATCCGGCGCGACGCGGAGGCTCTCAACACGCTCTTTCGCCGTGACCATCTCGAGCTCGTGCAGCTCCAGCTGCGCGCGTGTCGAGATGTGACCCTTGTACGCGGCAAGCGGCGTGCGCCATTTCTGGCGCAGCGCGTGCGGCGAAAGCTCGCCGGCCTTGACCGCCAGCCCCGCTCCGCTGCGCGCAGGGAAGAGCCGGAAGCGGAATGCGTTGCGTCCGGCCTTGGCGCACTGCTCGCATCTCCCGTATCGCTCGTCGGGAATCTCCGGGCGCTTGTTGCAGACGCGACACATGCACCGAGGATAACGTGAGGCCGGTGGCTGACGAGACGACGTTGCGCACCGAGCGGCTCCTGCTCAGACCCTGGCGGGCGGAAGACCGCGCGCCCTTTGCGGCGCTGAACGCCGATCCACGTGTCATGGAGTGGTTCCCGGCGCCGATGACCGCGGTTGAGTCGGACGCGGTTGCGAAGCGGATCGAAAAGCAGTTCGAGGAGACCGGCTGGGGGCTCTGGGCCGTCGAGATCCGCGGTACAAGTCCTTTCATCGGATTCGTGGGGCTCAGTCCCTCAGAAAGCACGCTCGGATTCCCTTCGGTCGAGATCGGATGGCGCCTGGCGGCGGAGCACTGGGGCAACGGCTACGCGCCGGAAGCTGCGGTTGCGGCACTCAGATTCGGCTTCGAGGACCTCTTGCTCGACGAAGTCGTCTCCTTCACGTCCGTCGGCAACGCGAAGTCTCGGCGGGTCATGGCCAAGATCGGCATGAAGCACAACCCCGAGGACGATTTCGAGCACCCGCGCCTTCCAAAGACATCGCCGTTGTCGCACCACGTTCTCTATCGGATCACTCGCGGAGAGTTCCTGGAACGCCGACGCTCCGTCCATACCTGAGGATCGCGGCGAGCCTGCTGCTGGGAAAGATCACCTCATTGGTGAGAGAATCGGAAGGTGGTCTGGATCATGAAGCGTCGGTGGTGGGTCCTCGCCGTTGGCGTCGTGCTCTTGGCTCTGGGACTTGCGCTCCCCGGGCCGCTGGACGGCGTCCGCGCGGCCTTTGCAACGCTGGGGTTCGTCATGACCTACATGGCATCGCTGTCGTTTCTGCGTGTCATGAGCGTGGCCGTGAGAGCCCGACATGCGGCTCATCGACCTTCGAACTCACACTGACGGCACCGTCACCGCCTGGTTTGACATGACGGGGCACAGCACCTAACATGACGGCCCGTTCGCTTATTCCGCGCAACAGGAGCGATAACTGGTGACAGCAACACACGGCATCGGAACCGGGCTCACACCCGTCGTGGGACGAGTCCGCACATCCGGGGTCGCTCCTTGAGTATCTGAGCATCGAATAGCTCCGCTCACAGGATCGTGCGGCCCGGGCCGGCACGGTCCTTTTTGTTTGTTCAGACGAAACATGAATGTGAGTAGGAGAAATCGGTGTCCAGGGTAGGTAACGGCGGCGTAGCCGTCGAAGTGACACAGCTGGTCAAGTCGTTCCGGAGGGAGCGACGCGGACGTCCGTGGAAACGGCGCGCGCAATCGAGCCAGCCCAAGCGCGCCGTCGATTCGGTCGATCTTCGCGTCAACGACGGTGAGATGGTTGCGATCGTCGGGCTGAACGGCAGCGGCAAATCGACGTTGCTTCGGGTCCTCGCCACGCTGACGATCCCAGACGAAGGCACGGCGCGCGTGTTCGGCCACGACGTGGTTGACGATGGCCATGAGGTGCGCCGGCACGTGAACCGCGTCTCAGTCGAGGCAAGCTTTTTCAAGGAGATGAGCCCGTGGGAGAACCTCTCCTACGCGACGCGTCTCTACGGCCAGAGCGGCAAGGGCAACCGCGATGCGGCAGTTGCTGCGCTGACACGCCTCGGTCTTCCACGAGACACCATCGACAAGCCGATGAAGCAGCTGTCGCGCGGGCAGCAGCAGAAGGTTGCGATCGCGCGCAGCCTGCTGACAAGCCCATCGCTCCTGCTGATGGACGAGCCGACGACTGGCCTTGACCCGCGCTCGAAGCGCGAGGTGCAGGGGTTCGTGCGCGACATCCGTGAGCAGTCGGGCGTGACCGTGCTGCTCAGCACTCACGATCTCGAGGAGGCAGAGCGGCTCTGCGACCGCGTGATCATTCTCGACCGCGGCCGGATTCTCGCTGAGGGCTCGCCGGCAGCATTGCGTGCCCAGCACAGCCTGAGCGGTGACGGTGCATCGCTGGAAGACGTGTTCCTGCGTCTCACCGGCAAGACGTTCGACGACGACAGTGAATCTGAAGAGGAGGATCAATCATGAGTACGCAGGTACGCGACGTCGAGATGCCGTCGCCGGGCTTGCGCTTTGAGGCAAACGCGTTCCTGGGGTTCTTCGAACGCCAGCGAAACCTCTACAAGCGTTACTGGATCTGGGAAGTCGTGTGGCTGGTGTACAGCATCGTGAGCACGCTGAGCATCGGCTACCTGGCCTCCGGGCTGGGATCGTTCAGTGGAGCGAATGCGCACGTCGATATCGCGCGGGCGCAGCTGTACCTGCTCGTCGGCTCGCTGCTGTGGAGCTACCTGTCGCTGATGTTCTTCGACGTGTCCTTCGCAATCGCGTGGGAGCGTTGGGAAGGAACCATCGAGTACACGTTCATGGCGCCGGTACGGCGGGTGACGCACCTCCTCGGGATCTGCTCGTTTGCGATCGTGTATGCGCTGCTGCGCAGCGTGATCATCCTGGTCGCGATCGCGCTGGCGTTCCACCTGGATCTCTCCAACGCGAACGTGGGTTCCGCGCTGCTCGTGCTCGCGGCAGCAACGTTCCCGGTGCTCGGCCTGGGCATCTTCACATCCATCCTGCCGTTGCTCTCACCCGAGAAAGGTGAGCAGATGGCGGTCGCGGTGCAGGGTGTGCTGCTGCTCGTTTCAGGCGTGTACTACCCGATCACCGTGCTGCCCGGCGTGCTGCGCGTGATGGGTCAGGCGTCGCCGCTCACGTACACGCTGAGCGGGATCCGTTCCGCGCTGCTCAGCAACGCGGGCATCGGCTCACTGCTCGGCACCATCCTGGTGCTCCTCGTGATGGGGGCCGTGCTGATTCCCGCAGGGGTATGGGTGTTCGCTCGGGCGGAGCGGCGCGCAAAGAAGCTCGGGCTGCTCAAGCGCAATGGCTAAAGATCGAGGTGATGGCTGAATGCGGGAAAGATGGCAACACTCCCGCCGGTCATCCCTCCCTCGAGCTCACCGTCGCGGGTGAAGCCGAGGCGCTCCGCGATGGCGAGGCTGCGTCGGTTTTCCATGCCGGCGTGGAGTTCGACGCGCTTCGCCCCGAGCACGCTCGGAGCCCACTCGAGGAGGGCTTGCGCGGCTTCGGTGACGTAGCCCCGACCCGTTCTGTCGGTGGCGAGCCAGTAGTGGATCTCGTACTCGGTGTCGGTGATACGGATCAGGCCGATGACTCCGATCGCCACGCCATGCTCGGTGATCGCGAAGGCCGGCGATCCCGCGTTCCACTCCGGGAGCGCCCGATCGGCGTAGTTGGACTGGTTCTCCATCGAGAGATCGACAGCCCACGGCATCCACGGCAGCAGCTCGGCTCGAGAACTCGAGTGCCGCCTGGAAAAGGTCGGCGTCGTGTGCGTGGGATACGGGCTCCAGGACGAGCCGCGCCGTATGCAGCGGGGAGCGAGGGATGTCAGTCATGGCCAGGGGGACGGGAATCAGTCAACAGCCTGTGTACGCCGAGGCGATCGCCGCTACGAATACTTCGCCCGGCGTCTCCACATGACGGTCGCGCCGGCCACCAATCCGATCGCCGGGCCAACGAAGTACGCCGCCGACCAGAACGTCTTGGGGCATGTCCCAACCGGCACATATCCCGTCCATCCCGCCTGGCAGGTGGCCGACCGAAGCGAATTCCCCAGGACGAGCACCGCGATCAAAGTGGTCACAACAAACGTCGCAGTCGCCACTGCGTATGTGGATCGTTCAGTCACGGCATGAGCTTATCAGCGGCGGAAACCGACTTCCAGCCCGTCTCCAGGGCATCGTTGCGTTGACGAACACACTCACAGGTGGGTATATTTGTCCGTGTGAATGTCGAGGTGAGGGCTGTCGGTCTGCGGGCGATGCGTGACAAGCATCATCTGACCCAGCGCGAGCTTGCTCGCCGCCTCGGAGTCACGCAGAACTACATTCCGGCACTCGAGGCGGGCACCCGCAACCCGGGGCCGAAGCTGCGCCAGTCGTTGATGCAGCTGTTCGCGTGTGACTTCGAGGATCTCTTCCAGGTCGTGATGGTCAACCCCGTCGACCATCGCGAGCAGGTGTTGCGACCCGAGGGCGGCGTTCGCGGAGTCTGAGGCGCGGCCTCACGCACCGATCGCGGGAGTTGGTCCCGCCGTCGTCGATGGCACCCCTTCGTACAATCGCGCCGTGCCAGGCTCCACTGATCTGCTCGTTCTCGAAGGTATGTCGTTCTACGGCTACCACGGCGAAACGCAGGCTGAGCGAACCCTGGGCAATCGATTCCACGTCGACGTCGAGTTGCGCATGGAGCTCGCACAAGCCGGGCGGACCGACGACATCGCCGACACAGTCGACTACTCGCGGGCCTTCAACCTGGTGCGCGAGGTGGTCGAAGACCAGCAGTACAGCCTGATCGAGGCAGTCGCCGCGCGGATCGCGGCAAGCCTGCTCGCCGAGCCCGGCGTCCACAGCGTCAAGGTCAAGGTCGGCAAACAGCCGCCGATTGCGGGAGCGATCGACCGCTGCTCGGTGATCATCGAGCGATTCCGGGGAGGGACTTCCGCATGAGCGCAACCATCGTCGACGGCAAGGCCGTCGCTGCCGAGCTTCGCGAGGAGCTCGCCGCCGATATCGTCGCCATGACGCGCGGCGGCAGCCGCCCGCCGTCACTTGCGGTGGTCCTCTGCGGCGACGACCCCGCATCCGCCATCTACGTGCGCAACAAGGGCCGGGCCGCCGAGCGCGCCGGGGTCACGTTCGCGCTCCACCGGCCGTCCGGAGAGAGCACCACCGCCGAACTTGTGGCGCTCGTGGGCTCGCTCGATGCCGACGAGAGCATCGACGGAATCCTGGTGCAACTGCCCCTTCCCAAACACGTCGACGCCGACGCGGTGACCGCGTGCATCTCGCCGGAGAAGGACGCCGACGGGTTTCACCCATATAACTTCGGCCGTCTCGCCGAGGGGCATCCGGCCGTCGTCGCTCCGGGGACGCCGCTCGGCTGCATGGAGCTGCTCCGCCGGAGTGAAGTGCCGATCCGGGGCAGCCGGTCCGTGGTCATCGGACGGAGCGCCATCGTCGGGCGCCCGATCGCGCTGATGCTCACCAATGCCGATTCCACGGTTACGATCTGCCACTCGAGAACGCCGGATCTCGCGGCCGTCTGCCGCGAGGCGGACATCCTTGTTAGCGCGATCGGCCGGCCGGGCATGGTCGACGCGTCCTACGTGAAACCGGGCGCATTCGTGATCGACGTCGGCACGACTCCGCGAGATGGCGTCGTGCTCGGTGATATCGACCGCGAATCGGTGGAGCCGGTGGCCGGGTGGCTCACGCCTGTTCCCGGCGGAGTGGGGCCGATGACCATCGCGATGTTGCTGCGCAACGTGCTGGCGCTGGCGAAAGCCCGCCGCGCGCTGGCAAGGGTCTAAAGCCGATGCCATCGCTGCGTGTTCGCTGGAGCGAGCAGGAGGCGCGCAAGCCGTACGCGCGCCCGTTCATGGTCACCTTCACCGCCGACGACGGCACGGACGTGGGCAGTGTCGCGCTCAACGGCGCCGATCTCCTGTACTACACGCAGTTCCAGACAGCCGTGCTCTCGCTTGCCGGCGAGCTGTTCGTCGATGCCGCGGTCGAGGCCTCCGGGGACTCGCAGCGCGCGTGGCTGGATCGCATCGCCGGGCTCATCCCGAAAATCGGGGTGATCGGCATCACGCCGCGCTCGACATTCGACGACAACCAGGGGCGGGTTTTCCGGCTGGTGATCAACGCGGATGGCGGACGGGCTGCGATTGTCGATGCGTCCGGTCTCCTCGAGTACCAGGAGCTGCAGGCGGTGCTGGCGCACCAGACGGGCTGCCTGTTTCGCGACCTCGCGATCGAAGCTGTCGAGGACCCGTCGGACCGACGACGCGCCTGGATGGGGGCGCTCCGCCTGCTCATCAGCCGTCCGGATCCGGGCGAGGCGATGAACGAGGCGTGGCACTGGGCGTGACCGCGACAACGTACGACCGTGCAGTGGCGGCGCTGGACTCGGTCGCGTGGCGCGGCATCATGCCGGGCCTCGAACGTACGCGAGCGCTCCTCGCCGCACTCGGCAATCCGCAGACGGGGCTGCGCGGCGCATTGGTGGCGGGCACAAACGGCAAGGGGTCGGTGTGCGCCACGGTCGAATCGATCTGCCGCGCCGCGGGCTATCGAACGGCGCTTCTCACCAGCCCGCACCTCGTTTCGTACACCGAGCGGATTGTTGTTGGTGGCGTGCCCATCACCGAGACGGATTTCGGCGCCTTGGTCACTCGCGTCTGGACAGCCGCCGAAGCCCTGCCTGAGGAGCTCCAGCCAACCGGCTTCGAGGTGCTCACCGCTGCCGGGATCCTCGCGGCACGCGAAGCCGAGGCCGAGGTTCTCGTGTGCGAGGTCGGGCTCGGAGGCCGTCTCGACAGCACCAACGTGCTCGATCTCGGCGTCGCGGTCGTGACCAACGTCGCACTGGATCACCAGGATCTGCTCGGGGACACGATCCCTGAAATCGCGCGCGAGAAGGCGGCGATCGTCAAACCCGGCAACCTGGCTGTCACCGGGGCGACCGAGCCCGCGTTGGCGGTGATCCGATCCCGCGCCGAAGCGGTGGGTGCGACGCTCACCGTAGTCGGCCAGGATGTCGTCTTCACCGGACGATCGGTGGGGCTGGGCGGTGTCGAGGTGGAAACCGCATTCGACGGGAAACCGATTGCGGTGCAAGCGCCGCTTCGAGGCACTTTCCAGGTCGCGAACATCGCCACGGCGGTCGCGGTCTGCGACGCGCTCGGGCAGCGTGGATTCGCGATCAACTCGAGCGCAATCAGCCGTGGCTGCGCGACGGTGCGCTGGCCGGGCCGCATGGAATGGATCGACTCCGAGCCGCCGCTCTTGATCGACGGCGCCCACAACCCGGCCGGCATGGCCGCGATGGTGGCGTCCGCACGTGAGCTCATCGGCGGGCGGCGGTGCGTCGCCGTGTTCGCGGCGATGCGCAACAAGGACGTCGAATCGATGGCGGCCGGGCTCGCAGAGCTGACGCACGAGATCGTCGTCACCGCTCCGGCCGTGGAACGCGCGACGCCACCGGCCGAGCTGGCCCGCCTGTTCGATCCGCCCGCCGAGATCGCCGGCGACGTTGGCACGGCACTCGATCGTGCACGCCAACGTGCCGGACGCGACGGCGTTGTCGTGGTGTGCGGCTCGCTGTACCTCGCCGGCGAGGTTATCGACCTACTGCGCGGCTGAGAGGTTCAGGCAGCCAGGACGGCGAGCAGCTTGGCCTCGAGCGACTGCTTCGGCTGGTAGCCGACGATGCGCTCCTCGGCCTTGCCGCCACGGAAGATCATCAGCGTGGGAATGCTCATGATGCCGAACATTCCTGGCGTGATCGGGTTGGCGTCAACGTCAACCTTGGCGACCTTGACCTGACCTTCGTACTGCGTGGCGAACTCCTCGACAATCGGGGCGATCATCTTGCAGGGGGTGCACCACGAGGCCCAGAAATCCACCAAGACGGGCAGATCCGAGTCCAGCACCTCTTCCTTGAAGGTTGTGTCGGTAACGGTGATCGGGTGGGACATGTGGGTCTCCTGGTGGTCGGGCAGCCGCTGATCCATCGTACTCAACTGGCGGCGTCAGTCGAAGCGGGTTTCGTTGTGGTGGTCGAACCTTCGGATACAGGTGTCTTCTTCTCTGACTTCGACGAGTCGGACTTTGCGGAGTCGGACCGTGCGCCATCGGCGTTGGCTCCGTCGTTCTTGGCGCTGGAAGCGCTCTTCGACTCGCCGCTGTCCGACGTGATCGACGACGAGGACGCGCCCCGGCTGTCGGTCTTGTAGAAGCCCGAACCCTTGAAGACGATCCCTGCCGGGAAGAACTGCCGGGTCGCGGCTGCGCCGCAATTCGGGCAGGGCGCGCCGGGATCGTCGCGCATCGACTGCCACACCTCGAACTCAGTCGAGCACTGTGGGCAGCGGTATCCGTAGGTTGGCAATCAAAGGTTCCCTGTTCGCGGTTGAACGCTTCAACAATACCCGCTGGCGACCTCGTGCCAAACACACCGAGGTCGCAGTGGCGTGATCACACCTCGAAAAGCGCGAGCCCGGTGGGCACTTTCGGATAGAAGTACGTTGACTTCTGCGGCATCGTCTCCCCGGCGTCAGCCACCGCGATGACCTCCCCCGCGCTGACCGGTGAGACACCGAATGCGAGGGTCGCCTCGCCGCGAAGGACGGCGCCGTCCAGTTCTCCGGGATCGCGCGTGTATGCGAGCGCGCCACCGCTGATCATGTCGCGCGACACTCCAGCGGGACCGAGCACCTCGGTTTCAAGCACGGCAACGTCGAGCCGGTCGCGCGGCGAGCCGTCGGAACGCCGTGGGCGACGGAGCACGGCCGCCCCGTCGTGAGCGACGACTGCAAACGCGTGGTGCGTGCCGTGCATCGATGCGGCGGCCGCGAGTGCTGCGCGTCCATCTGCGGCGGGCAGCGTCTCGTACGCATCGTCGAGCCGCGCCCACAGGTCGTCGAGACTGAACGCGATGCCAGGTCCGGGCCGCACCAGCCGATGCGTCGGCAGGATGGTGATTCCCGGATCGTCGGCCGCGGTGAGATACACGAGGCAGTGCTCAAAGGGCGCGTCATCGGGGGCGTCCGGGTCCGCCGCGCGTCGCTCTACGGCGTATGCCGCCGCAGTCTCGTACCGATGGTGGCCGTCTGCCACGTAGAGCGCGGCGCCCCGGAAAGCGTTGGTGATCGCTGCGACGTGTTCCGGATCCGCCACACGCCAGAGCAGCAACTTCTCAGAGGCGATCTCACCATCGATGCGTCCACCAAGCAGGGCCTGGCCTGTCGCGACGGCATCCAGCGTCCGCGCAATATCGCCGGCGCCCGTCCATACCGCGAAGATCGGGCTCGTCTGCGCTCGGGTGGCGCGCATCAGCGCGAGCCGGTCCGCCTTGGGGCCGCGAAGCGTGCGCTCGTGCGGACGCAGGTCCGACGACTCCCAGGGCCTCGCGCCAACCGTGGCGAGCACGCCGCGTCGCCGGCGCTCATCGCCGTCGGGATGCTGAAACGAATGGTCGACCACGTAAAAGCCCGCCGGCGCATCCCTGACCAGGATGTCGAGCTCGACCCATGACGTCAGAAACGACGCCGCGCGCGTGTACTGATCGTCGACGCCTTCGATGTCCGTGGGATACGTGATGCCCCAGTCGATACGCACGATGTTGCGCAGGTCACGGCCGTACAACTCGTCGCGCTGCGCCGGCGTGATGACGTCATACGGCGGCGCGAGCACCCCACCGAGCTTCACGTGTTCCGGGTTGAAGCGCGTTCCCGCAAACGGCTGAACCGCTGCCATCAGTCTGCTTCCGCCGCGGACGGGGGGTCAGGCGTCAGAGCCGAACCTGGCGCAGCTGGTCGAGCATCGCGGTCTCGCGCACTTCCTCGAGCAGTTCAGCGCCAACCGGATCGTCGATCTCCATGAGCATCACGGCGTGGCCGCGCGGTCTGTCTCTTCCCAGCTCGATGCCGGCGATGTTGATGTCGTTGCGCGCGAGCAGTGTGGAGACGGCGGCGATGACCCCCGGCCGGTCCTGGTGCGTGACGACGAGAAAGGTGCCGGACGGCTGCATGTCAACCCGGAAATCGTTGATGCGCGTGATCCGCGACCCGTCATCGAACTGCGTGCCGGCAATGCGAAGCGTCTGCTCACCGACGACTTCGACGAGCAGCGTTCCTTCGGGATCGACACTGCGCGTCGTGTGGCGCTCGTCGACGGCGACACCCATCGACGTGGCCACGACCTTCGCGTTGACCGGGTTCACTCGTGTTTCGGTGAAGTGCGCGAACAGCCCGCGCAACACGTGCGCGGTGATGATCGACGTGTCAATCCCGGCGAGCTCGCCGGAGTAGCTGCAGACGACGTGGCGCAGCTTTCGGCCGTCGAGCTGCGCCGCGAGCGAACCGATCTTCTCGCCGAGGACGAGGTACGGCTGCAGCCGGGCCAGCTCCTCGGGCAGCACCGTCGGCGCGTTGACGGCGTAGCGCGGCGTTCCCCCCGCAAGGTATTCGACGATCTGGTCGGCGACGTCGAACGCGACATTCACCTGGGCTTCGCGCGTGCTCGCGCCGAGATGGGGAGTCAGCACCACCTTCTCGAGCTGGAGCAGCGGGTTCGCCGGGTCGGGCGGTTCCTTGGTGAACACGTCGATGGCGGCCCCTGCGATGTGGCCCTCGTTGATCGCGTCGGCGAGCGCCTGCTCATCGATGATGCCGCCGCGTGCGACGTTGATCAGCCGCGCGCCCTTGCGCATCCGCTTGAGCTCGGCAGCACCGATCACCCCGCGCGTTGCGTCGGTCAGCGGCACGTGCACGGTGAGAAAGTCGGATTCCGTCAGCAAGGTCTCGAAGTCGCAGAGCTCGACACCCGCCTGCTGCGCGCGTTCCGCGGTGACCAGCGGGTCGTGCGCGAGCACCCGCATGCGCAGTCCCTCGCGAGCGATGCGAGCAACTTCGGAACCGATCTTGCCGAGCCCGAGCACGCCAAGCGTCTTCTCGCGCAACTCGATGCCCATGAATTTCGAGCGTTCCCAGAGGCCGGAATGCAGCGAGCGATCGGCCGCCGGGAGGTTGCGCGCGAGCGCGAGCATCATCGCGATGACATGCTCGGTGGCGGCAATCGTGTTGCCGGTCGGTGCGTTGAGCACGAGCACGCCATGCCGGGTCGCCGCTTCGATGTCGATGTTGTCGACACCGACACCCGCCCGACCGACCACGCGCAACTTCGGCGCTGCAGCGAACACCTCGGCCGTGACCTTCGTCTCGCTCCGGACGACGAGCGCGTCGTAGTCACCGATGCGCTCGCGGAGCGCACTCGGCTCGAGACCTGTCATCACGTCCACCTCGCCTGCGGCGCGCAGTCGTGTGACCCCATCCTCGGCGATCGGGTCGGCAACCAGGATGCGCGTCACAGTGCCGGTCGCGGTGCGCGGCTCGGCGGCGATGCTCACCCGACGGTGACGGGTTCTGCGTGAGCGACCGTTCCCCGCGCGGCAGCCTGCGCCGCCGCGATCGCGAGTCCGCCGCGCGTGCGCAACCCCGTGTCGATGAGGCCCGCCTCGAGCAGCGCGAGGATCGTGTACGCGTCGGCGTCGTCGATGAAGCCGAGATGGCCGATCCGGAAGATCTTGCCCTGCAACGACTCCTGGCCACCGGCGAGCACCAGTCCGTGCGCGGTCCGCAGCGTGGTGAGCAACGTCTTCAAGGCTTCTGGTGTGTCCGCGGGGCTGTGCACCGCGGTCACGGTGTCGCTCCGATGACCCGGCGCCGCGAGCAGCTTCATCCCCATCGCCTCGATACCGGCGCGAATCATGTCGCCGACACGGGAGTGGCGAGCCCAGACGTTGTCCATGCCCTCCTCGCGAAGCATCGCCAGGCCTTCCTGGAGCGCGAACATCACCTGCACGGCCGGCGTCGTGGCGGTCTGGTTCTTGTCCTGCGACTTCTTCTCGCGACCGAAGTCGAGATAGAAGCGCGGGTTGGTAGCGGTTTCGGCGCGTGCAAACGCCGCAGCGCTCACGGCGAGCATCGCGATGCCCGGAGGAGCCATCCAGCCTTTCTGCGATCCGGTGACCAGAACATCGATACCGAGCGCATCGGTCTCCAGTGGAAGGCAGCCGGCGCCGCTCACGCTGTCGACGGCGAGCATCTTGCCGCGGCTCTTCACCACACCGGCAATCGCGGCGAGATCGTTGGTCACGCCCGTCGACGTCTCGTTGTGGGTCACGAAGACCGTGGTGATGCCGGGATGCTCGGCGAGCGTGCGCTCGACATCCTCGGGATCGATCGGCTCGCCAGGCGCGACGGTGAGGCGCACGACCTCGGCTCCGTAGACGTCGCCGATCTTTGCCCAGCGCTCGCCGAACGAGCCCATGGCGCAGAACAGCGCCTGCTCGCCGGGACTCAGCAGGTTGACGACGGTGGCCTCGAGGCCGCCCGTACCACTGCACGGGTACAGCAGGATGTCGTTCTCAGTGCGCAATGCCCAGCGCAGGCCACTGATGACGTCATCCATCACCGCGGCGAACTCCGGGCCGCGGTGGTTGATCATGGGACGGCTCGCGGAGCGGACCACGCGAGCGGGGAGCGGGGTCGGACCGGGAACGCGGAGTTGTGGTTCACCCATGGGCCGAAGTCTACCGAAGCCCGGGTTCGGGACCGCCCGGCCCACGTGGCGTCCGTGGTGGTGCTTGCCCCTCCCCACATGTGGTGCTGGTGCTCTTTGGCCCAGGCCTCTGACTGCATACAGTTGTGCGATGGGGCAATCCCCGATTGGCGCAAAGCAGCCCGCGCGCGCGCCGGACGAAGACGCGTCGCGTGTGGTGTCTGCGACGGCGCTCGCGATTGCGCTTGCAATCGTCGCGGCGCTGTTCGTGGTCCTCACCGTTGGGCTGATCGTCGCGAACCGCGCGCACCTCCACGCCGTGGCCGACCTCGATCTCGAGGACATCATCGTCCCGATCAGTCTGGGAGGCGTGGGTGCCCTGGTCGCGTCTCGTCACTCGCGGAATGTGATCGGCTGGTTGTTTCTGTTCATTGCGGTGGTCTCCGGCGTGCAGGGGCTCTCCGATCAGTACGCCCGGTATGCGTTTCTCACGCACCCCGGAGCTCCCGGCGCCGTCTGGGCGCTGTGGCTGGACAGCTGGGTCATCACCTTCGTCTTCCCCTGCGGGGCGCTGGTGCTGCTCCTCCTGCTCTTTCCGGACGGCCATCTGCCGTCGCGACGATGGGCGCCGGTTGCGCGGACCGCAGTGATTTTCACCGTGTTGATCGCTGTCGGCGGAGCGTTCAGCTCCGGCCAGCTGCAGACCGAGACCTTCTTTGCGAAAGCCCTCAATCCGATTGGCCTCCCGGCGGGCGTGGTGGCGAACATCTTCGACGTTCTCGGCATCGCATGGATGCTCGGCCTGGTGGTCCTCGTCATAGCCGCGGCTGCGCCTCTGGTGCGCTTCCGCAGAGCGCAGGGCGATGAACGACTGCAACTGAAGTGGATCGCCACAGCCGTGCTCGTGAGCGCTGCGGCAGCTGTCGCGATCGAGCTTGCGGATACGCTCATTACCGGGTTCCCGCAGATCGCCGACGTGGTGATCGCTCTGGGATTCGGGTGCGCGCTGCCCCTGGCAGCGGGGATCGCCATCTTCAAGCACCGCCTGTATGACATCGACCTCGTCATCAGTCGCACGCTGGTGTACGGATCACTCGCGGTGTTCATCACCGCTGTGTACATAGGAATCGCGGTCGGGATCGGCGCGCTCATCGGCGGAGGGGGCAAGCCGAATCTGGTGCTCTCGATCGTGGCGACCGCCATCGTCGCTGTTGGATTTCAGCCCGTTCGCGAACGCGTGCAGCGCGTGGCGAACAGGCTCGTCTACGGCAAGCGCGCAACGCCGTATGAGGTCCTGTCGCGGTTCTCCGAACGCGTCGCCGAATCGTATGCGGTGGATGACGTGATGCCGCGGATGGCCAGGGTGCTTGCGGAAGGCACGGGGGCCCAACGCGCCGATGTGTGGTTGCGCAACGGACACGTGTGGCGCGCGGCTGCCGTCTGGCCGGCGACAGCCGAGCGTGCCGAGTCCGTGTCTGCGGCAAATGGATCGTTGCCTGACATCGTCAAGGCCGGCCGGGTCGTCGAGGTGCGCCATCAGGGAACGCTCCTCGGCGCACTCGCGGTGACCAAGCGCAGCGGCGAAACACTTTCGCCCGTCGAGGAGAAGCTTCTTGTGGACCTGGCAGGGCAGGCGGGGCTTGTGCTCCGCAATGTCGGCCTCACAGCCGACCTGCAGGCGAGGCTCGACGACCTGCGCGCTTCACGGCAGCGCCTGGTCAGCGCGCAGGACCACGAGCGCCGGCGCCTCGAGCGCAATCTGCATGACGGCGCGCAACAGCATCTCGTCGCCATCAAGGTGAAGATCGGGCTCGCCGAGATGTTGCTCAAGCGCGACCCGGCACGCGCGCAGCAGACGATCGATCAGTTGAAATCCGATGCCGACGAAGCGCTCGAAACACTCCGCGACCTGGCGCGGGGCATCTATCCACCGCTCCTTGCGGACAAAGGACTGCGCGTCGCACTGGAATCGCAGTCGCGCAAGGCAACGATTCCCGTCGCGGTCGAAGCCGACGGGCTCAGCCGCTACCCACAGGACATCGAGGCAGCCGTGTATTTCTGCGTGCTGGAGGCGCTGCAGAACGTGCAGAAGTACGCGCGGGCGACGCACGTCGTCGTCCGAGTCCGCGAGGAGAACGACAGACTCGCTTTCGCTGTCACCGACGACGGCGAGGGGTTCGATGTTGCATCGATGAAACGCGGCTCCGGTTTGACCAACATCGCAGATCGTCTCGATGCGCTCGGCGGCGATCTGCAGATCACCTCATCGCCCGGGAAGGGGACGACGATCAGCGGGTCGCTAGAGCGGGATGTCGTCGTAGACCGATCCGCCCCGTCGCTCTGCTGAAGGCGGGCGCGACCGCGACGACACATCGCTGCGTTGTCGACGTCGACGCCTCCGAATCGCAGCACGTCGCACCCACATCACACCGCTGAACAGACGCACGAACATCGCGATGACAACCACGAGGATGCGCGCCACCGCATCACGAAAGAGCAACAGCAGCCCCACTCCGACGATGGCAAGCAGCCACGCGATCACCGGCTCGAACTGGAATCCGTTGGTTCCCGGTATCGTCGCTGAGGCGGGCGCGAATCCACCCGGCGCAACCGCCCCCGGGTGACCACTTCGCCAGCCGACGATCGCATTGCGCCGCGAAATGATGGCGGGCATATAGGCCTCGACGCCGTTGCGCAGGCCTTCGGCGACGTCCTGACGAAATGATGTCGTCGCCATCAGCGTGGCATCCGTGCGATTGCTGAGATACCCGAGTTCGACGGTGGCAGCTGGGACGCGCGAACGGGCCCACGCCGCGTCGCCGAGAGCGACTCCACCGTCGGGGATTCCATCAGTCGAGACCTGCGCGGCAAGCGCATCGCTGAGGGTTTGCGCGAACGCTCTGCCGGGATTGCTCGGATAGAGCACGAGTGATCCGTGAGTGTTCGGGTTCGCGGCGGTCGCGGCCGCGATGCTGACGACCAGCACTGCGTGATGCGCCGCCGAAATCTGCTCGCGCCGCGTCGCCGACACATACACGTCCGTGCTTCGGGTCATCACGACGTCGACGAGGTCGGCGCGCAGCAGTGCGGCGAGACGCTTGCCCACGTCGAGGTCGACGTCCTTCGCGAGCAGGCCGTTGACCCCGATCACGCCCGGGTCAAAGGGGACATTCGGATTCGCCGGGGTGGGCTGGCCACCAAAGGCGGGATCGACCGTGACGACGATCGGCACCGGCGCCTTGGCTGCCGCTGCCAGGGCATGGGGCGTCGGGCCGAGGACACCCGCGGCAATCGCGGCGACCGGGGCTATGACAAGGATGTGGAGAAAACGAGCCCGGGGAACGCGCATGCGCCTACGGCCCAGTATAGGAGCGGCGTGTCAGCAAAACCGCCTCGGGAAGCGTTGGGATGAATGTGATTGCGGCTGCAGGCGTCGTTCAGTCGGGGGAGGCATCGCCCGATCGCACCTTCGAGGCAATCGTGGTCCCGGACGCCAGGCGGCTCTACTCGCTCGCGCTGTCGATCCTCAGAGACGAGGGCGAGGCTGAGGATGCGGTTCAGGAAACGCTGCTCAAAACCTGGCGGTCCTGGAACTCGGTATCGGCCATGGATCGACCGGCGGCGTGGTTGACGCGTGTGTGCGTCAACCACTGCATCAGCAGGCGGCGGCACCTCCGTTCGCGAGGATGGCCGCCGCTTGCGCTGATCGAGGACGCGGTGTCCCGAGGCGACGCCAACACTGCCGCGGAGTTCGTCGACATGGATCGCGCGTATCGGCGCCTCTCGCTGAGGCAGCGGGCGGCGATCACGCTCAACTACCGGCACGGCTACTCGGTCGAGGAATGCGCAGTCTTCATGGGTTGCAGCCCGGGAAGCGTGCGCACACACCTCGCTCGCGGTCTCGCCACGTTGAGAAGGGAACTTGGCGATGATTGATATCGATCCTGAGGCTTGACAGTAGGCTGCGGTCCTTCTACGAGCACATCGAGGACGAGCGTCCACGACGTGGCTTCGAGAGCTTCGAGGTGACACGGCCGCGCCCGCATCTCCGGGCGCTGCATTTCGTCGCCGGTATGGCGGGCGTCGCGATCGTCGCCGCCGGCGTCGGAGTCTTTGCGACCGAGCTGGCGGGCCGTCACAACGGCAAACCACCAGCGCCGGCATCACGTCCTCTGCTCCCGGCCGAGTCACAGCTGACCCTCGGACTCCCATCAATCAGCCACACAGAGATCCAGACCGTGCGCGGGCGCGGCGACGCTTGGCTGCCGAGCTTCATCCCCCAAGGGATCGTGTTCATCCAGTCCGCTTGCAACGGCAGCGGAACGTTCTCAGTGAATTCGCCGGGGAACGTGGTGGGCATGACGGCGGATAGCTGCGATGACGGAGCGATCAACGGCGTCAGCCTTCCGGCGTCAGCGGCAATCGACGGGAAGCCGCTCAGCCTGAAGATCACCGCTGCTCCGTCGACGCTGTGGGAGATCGTCGTCGCCGACACTGGCCCGGTTGCCCCGCTTCCGCTTCTTGGACCGTCAACAATTCCGGCCGGAGCGACCATCCTGGTGCCTTCGACCGATGGCGTCGGAACCTCAGGGATCCAGACGTTCCTGCCGACACGTCCGTTCTACGTGCAATACACCTGCACGGGCGCGAAATCCATTGACTTCTCGATAGGCGTGGGTGTTGCGCACTTCGAGAGCGCGCCATGCGCGAAAGGCACGATCGGCGTGGAGGGGGCGCCGAAACCGACGTTCGACGGTGTCACGAACCTCACGGTCGAGACCCCGCCACACACGTTCTGGGAGGTCCAGGTGTACGAGCTCCCCGAGGCGACGAGCTAGCGAATCTCCGCAAACGGCAACAGCGCGATGTGGCGCGCCCGCTTCAGCGCAACCGTCAGCGCCCGCTGATGGCGCGCGCACGTTCCGGTCATGCGGCGCGGCAGGATCTTGCCGCGCTCCGACAGGTACCGGCGGAGACGGGTGACTTCCTTGTAATCGATGAAGTCGATGTGTTCCAGGCAGAAGCTGCACACCTTGCGGCGGCGGCGATCGAAATCAGGCATTGGTCTCCAACCTAGAACGGAATGTCGTCGGGGTCGACGTCACCGCCACCGACGGGAACTGGCGACGGCGATGGGACAGCGCCACTCCCCGAATCGCCGGACGGTCCACCTTCCTGACGGCCGGTGCTGTCGAGGAACTGGACGTCGTTGGCGTTGACCTCGGTCTTGTAGCGCTTCTGGCCGCTCGTGGCGTCGTCCCACGAGCGCGTCTGCAGCCGGCCTTCGACGTAGATGAGGCGGCCCTTCTGCAGGTATTGCGCTGTGGTCTCGGCGAGCTTGCGCGTGCCCTGGTTCCAGACCACGATGTCGTGATAGTCGGTGAACTCCTTGCGCTCACCGGTTGCCGGATCGCTGCCGTAGCGGTTCGTGGCCAGCGCCAGGTTGCATACGGCGGTGCCGCTCGGCGTGTAACGGAGCTCGGGGTCGCGGGTCAGCCTGCCGATGAGCATCACCCGATTGAGGGAACCCGCCATCACACATCTCCTTCGTCGTCTTCATCGATTGCCGAGGGCACGTCGTCTGCTTCCAGATCGTCGTCCCCACCCACGGACCCTGCCCTGACAGTATCCGCGTCTGCGCCATCGATTTCAGCTTCCGGCTCGATCGGCCCCTGGACCTCCTCGATCTCGGCCTCCGGATCCGGCATCGGACCCTCGTGGACGACGATGAGGTGGCGGAAGACCGTGTCGTGGATACGCAGCGCCCGCTCGATCTCGGCAACCTTGCCGCCGTCGAGGTGGAACACCACGAGCACGTAGTGCCCCTCGCGAAGCCGCTTGACCTCGAAGGCCAGACGGCGCTTGCCCCAGAGGGTGGTCTTGACCACCTCGCCGCCGTGGGACTCGATCAGCGCGCGCACCGACTTGACGGCAACGCGGACCGCGTCATCCTCCAGCTCCGGCCGGACGATGTACATGAGTTCGTAGTCACGCACCATGCGTGGCACCTCCTTTCCTCTGGGCTTGCGACGCCCGGGGTGCTGCGGCTGCCGAGGTGATCAGGCAGTCGCGATCCGGGCGCAGGAAAGCGTTATGTGGAAACGCTCCTCGATGAGAAGCGTTCGCAGTGTAGCAGGCGCCGCTTCGAGATCCGCCGGGGCGCGAGTTCAGTCGAGCAGGAACTGCTTGGGGAGCGTCGTCAGGTTCCGGCAGCCGGTCTCGGTCACGACGACGAGATCCTCAATGCGGATGCCACCCAGACGCGGGTCGTACAGGCCCGGCTCCACGGTGATGACGTCGCCGACCTCGAGGACCACGTCGGCCTCGCTGATGCGGGGGAACTCGTGGATCTCGAGTCCGAGGCCATGCCCCGTCCCGTGGATGAAGCGCGCGTCGCTTTGAATATCTCGATACGGCTTCGCCAGCGAGCCATATCCGTGCTTCTTGAAAACTTCGCAGCAGGCAAAGTGAACGTCGCGGCCATTCGCGCCCGGCCGTACCGTGTCGAGGCCCGCCTGCTGCGCTTCGAGCACCGCGTCCCACATACGCATCACCTCGGCCGGCGGCGTCCCACGCGCGACGGTGCGGGTCATGTCGCCCCAGTACCTGGTGCGCTTGTCGAATGGGTAAATGTCGAGCACTATCGGCAGACCCTCGCGGATGACGTCGCTCTCCGTCCGGTGAGGATCCGCTGACTCGGGACCGCCGCAGCAGATCGAGTCGACGGTGCTGTTGCCGTTCTCGAGCAGGTGACTTTCCACGGTGTAGATGAGATCCGCGCTGGTCATGTTGCGACCCTTGTGCTGCAACAGCCCGTCGCGGATCTCGGCTGCAGCGATCACATCGATCGCCTTCTGGAGCGCAGCCATCCCGGCATTCTCGGTGGCGGTGATCCACTCGATTTCCCGGGGCGTCTTGAAGCGGCGCCGCTCCTGGTAGATGTCGTTCCGAGGCCGGACGTCGACGTCACTGTGGCGCAGGTGGTCGGCCAGCACGGTGGGGAAGTCGGCGTCGACGTCAACTGCGTTGAGGCCATGCTCGCGGCACACCGCCTCCACGAGCGCTGCCCAACCGTCGTACTCGTTGCCACCCTGGCGGGACGGCGCGATGTCGAGCTCGACAATGCTGCGAACCGCGCCGACCGACGCTTCCTTGCGCGCGCGTCCCTCTTCCAGGGCGCTTGCCCAGAGGACGGTGTCCGAACCGCCACGGTCCACGACCACGACAGGATCGGGGACGAGAAATCCGGTGCGATACAGGATGTTGGGGTGGTGATAGCTCTCACCAAAGAGCAGTACGGGCCGGTCGTCACTCATATGGCGGAGCGTATCAGCCAGGTGTCACGCTGTTGCCGTGGACGAGACGCAGGCACCCAACCGTCGCGAAGGAATCGGATGGTTCGTCGCCGGATATGCGGGCGTCGCGGGTTTCCTGCTCCTCGAAGCGTCGACGCGTCGGCGCGGTCTGGCCTCGAGTCTTGACGCTTCGCGCGATGACCGGGGATCGACGCGGATGATCGTTGCCGCATATGCGACGGCCGCGATCGTGGCTCCCGCGGTGCGCATGCTGCGACGGCCGCAACTGCCACCCGCCACGGCGCCGCTCGGGCTGAGTCTCGAGATAGCCGGGCTCGGGCTGCGCGCGTGGTCGATGCGCACCCTCGGGAGCTCGTACTCGCGAACATTGCGCGTGCAGGGTGCGCAGCAGGTTGTCGAGCGCGGGCCGTACCGGTTCGTGCGTCACCCTGGATACGCCGGGTCGCTCATGATTTGGACAGGATTTGCACTAACGTCGCGCAGCGTCGCGGTCGTCGAGGTGGTTGGCGCGCTGCTGAGCATCGCGTACCACCGGCGGGTCGGGGCCGAGGAGGCACTGCTGCGTCGCGACCTTCCCGGATACGCCGCCTACAGCAAGCGGACGAAGCGGCTGATTCCGTTCGTCTGGTGAACGCCGCCCGACCGGTCTTGACGTGACGGGGCAGCACAGGCATCGTCTGTAGCATGTCGTAGTCCACTTTGCTACGATAGTCGCATGGCGAAGGTCCTGGCCCAGCGAGAGCTGCGCAATCACAACGCTCAGGTGATCGATGCTGTCGCGGCCGGCGAAAGCTTCATCGTCACTCGCAACGGGGAGCCAGTGGCCGAGCTGCGCCCCGCAAAACACGTGCGTCGCACCTTCATCTCCCGCGACGAGATCGCGGAGTCAGAGCTTCCTGGCCGCGAGATCGACCGCCACCAGTTCCGCGCCGATCTCGACCGGGTAGTCGACCAGAGCATCTGACGTGGGGACGGGTCTGCTCGACACGTCCGTGGTCATCGACTGGCACAAGCCTGCAGTACGGCAGGCCTTGCCCGAGCAGCTGGCCATCTCCGCGATCACGCTTGCCGAGCTCGCAGTCGGAACCCACCTCGCCGCGACGCCTGCCGAGGCCGCCAGGCGCCAGGTCCGCCTCCAGGAGGTGGAGTCGGCGATGGAGCCGCTGCCATTCGACGCTGCGTCAGCGCGCAGCTACGGGCAGATCGTGGCCGCGGTCGTCGCAACTGGTCGAACACATCACAGGCGGGTTGCGGACCTGATGATCGCCGCCATCGCACACTCCAACGGGCTCGACCTCTTCACGCGCAACCCCGGCGACTTCGCAGGCCTCGACGACCTGATGACGATCGTCGGCATCTGATTCAGCGTCGGGTCCAGGTGGAATCAGGAGCGCGCTGTCTGAGGTCGAGGGTCCGTGATGTCAGCCAGAGGACAGGGCTTCGTACCCTCGGGTGATGGCGTTGTGGATACGTTCGTCCACGTCCCACGGCCATTCACCTTGGGCCGCCGCTTGTTCGGCCGGGATGCCGAGCTCGGCGAGATTCCGGACCATCCCGACGATCTCGCTGATTTCGTCTCGCTGCGTCTGGACGTAGGCGCGATCGACAGCGATCCCGTGCCCGGGGATCACGAGCGTCTGCTCGGTCACCAACTCGAGCAGCGCGTCGAGGGTGGCCGGCCACTCGAGGGGCCACGAGTCCATCCCAATCCAGGGTTTTGCTGACTCCTCCACGAGATCACCGACGATCAGAGCGTCGGCATCCGGCACACGAACCACGATGTCGCCCGATGTGTGGCCACGGCCGAGGAACACCAATTCGATGATGCGGTCGCCCAGATCCATAACGTCGACGCCGGAGAACGTCTGGTCGGGAATCACGATCTCGGTTGCGGCGATCTCGTCGCGGTGATCGTCGTCGGAGTCCGCGTATCGCTGCTTGATGCGGTCGCTGCGCTCGGCCAGCCAGAGAGCCGCCTCCTCGTGGGCATGGATGGGGACACCGCCGTCGGCCTCACGGAATGCCGCGTTGCCGAACGTGTGATCCCAATGCCAATGGGTGTTGACGACGTGGGCGACGCGACCGACGCCCAGGCGGTCGAGGTCGTCAAGCACGATCCGCCCGGCGGCAGTTGAGCCATGCGTGTCCACCACAACCAGTCCCCGGGTGCCGCTGATTGCGGTGACGTTGGCATCCGCCCATTCATACCGCGCCACCCAGACGCGATCCGCAACCTCCGCGAACTCGGGCATTCCCAAGACGATACCAGCGGGGACCGCCACGATCGTCCGACTACTGGACTGTCAAGCAACTTGACGAATCGTCCTGTGGCGAATATGCTCATTGCCATGTCCAACCCGGATACAGCAACCCCCGAGCTCGACGACCACATCATCATGCCCGCCCTGCTGCGGGACGCCCGCGGCAGCTATGCGCAGGCAGTCAGAGCAGACCTCGCCGCGGCGGGATTCGACGACCTTCCACGCAACGGGCCGTTTGTCCTCGGAGGTATGGCGCGCTTCAACGCCTCCGCTGCCGACATGATCACCGGACTGAGCGTCACCAAGCAGGCCGCCAGCCAGTTGATCGACCTCCTCGTGGTGCGCGGTTATCTCACGCGCGACATCGACCCCGACGATCGTCGACGAATGACGATCAGCCTTACCGACCGTGGTCGGGCCGCGGCCCAGGTCACTCGGTCCGCTGTCGAGTCGATCGACGCCGAACTCGCCGCGATGATCACGCCGGAGCAACTGGTCGGGTTAAGGGCGGGTTTGACCGCTCTGGGGATGATCAAATCCCGCTCTGCCGGCACGCACGCGCACCCTCACGACGACTGACGCCAGGGCAACCGCATCGCGAATGGTGGTCAGCGGGGGACTCGAACCCTCGACCTCGCGGATGTGAACCGCGCGCTCTAACCAGCTGAGCTAGCTGACCCCGGGCAGAAGTCTAGGTCAGTCCCCGACCAGCTTCGTGTAGCCGGCTTCGTCGAGAAGGTCACCGCCGTCGTCACTCGCGCTCTCGAGCCGGAGCATCCAGCCCTCGCCGTACGGATCCGAGTTCACGAGCTCCGGACGCTCCGTGAGAGCGGCGTTGACCTCGGCCACGGTACCGCTCACCGGCGCATACAGATCAGAAGCAGCTTTCACCAACTCGATGGCGCCGAACTTCGTGCCCGCTTTGACCTCGGTTCCCACCGCAGGGAGCTCGAGAAAGATCACGTCACCGAGCTGCGCCTGAGCGTGGTCGGAGATCCCGATCTTCGCGCTCGAGCCGTCGACATGCACCCACTCGTGGCTTGCGGTGAACCGGTAGTTGGAAAGATCGGCCACGTTCAGGCTCCCTTGGGGCGGCGATAGAAGGGCAGGGGCACCACCGTTGCCGCGGCGATGGTGCCTCTGATGTCGACGGAAAGCGGGGCGTCCGCCGGGACGTCACCGTCCAATGATGCGGTGGCGATCGAGTGGTCGAGCGTGAAGCTGTAGGTCCCGCTTGTGACTTCGCCGGCCGGTTCGCCGTCGACGAGGACTCGCTGCCCGTGGCGGGCGATGGCACGGCCCTCCAGCGTGATCCCCACAAAACGGCGCGGCGGGTGCGACGGGTCGAGGTGCGTCAGGGCTTCGCTGCCGATGAACTCGCCCTTCTGGAGCTTCACGGTCCACCCGAGGGAGCAGCTGTACGGGTCGGTGGCGTCGTCCATGTCCTGGCCGTAGAGCCGAAGGCCGGCCTCAAGCCGGAGCGTGTCGCGAGCGCCGAGGCCGCAGGGGAGCAGGCCGTCGTCGGCGCCCGCCTCGAGCAGCGCGTCCCAAAGGGCCGGAGCATCGGCCGCGGCGACATAGAGTTCGAAACCGTCCTCACCGGTGTACCCGGTTCGCGAGACAGAGGCGGCGACCCCGGCCACCGTGCTGTCGGTCGCGTGGAATGGGCGAAGTTCGGCAACCAGGTCTGGGCACATGCCACTGACCAGCGCAACCGCCCGCGGCCCCTGGACCGCGAGCAGCGCAACCGCGTCGCTGACGTCCTCGAAATCGCTGCCGGCGTTGTGCCTGCTCATCCACGCGACGTCCTTGCCCCGGCAGGCGGCATTGATCACCACCATGTAGCCGTCCGCCTCGCGGTACACGACGACGTCGTCCACGATCCCGCCGGATTCGTGACACATCACGCCGTACAGAGCGCCGCCGACCTCGAGACGAGACACGTCATTCGTGACCAGCCGCTGCACGACGTCGAGCGCGCGATCGCCCGTGAATCGCACCTCCCCCATGTGCGAGAGATCGAACAGCCCGCACCGCGTGCGCACCGCCATGTGCTCGTCGCGGATGGTCGAGTACTGCAGTGGCATGTCGAAACCGCCGAACTCGACCATGCGTGCGCCGGCGGCCACGTGCCGTTCATACAGCGGAGTTCGCAAGGCCATGGGCTCGCGAGTGTAGTACGTTCCCAGACCGCCCCAAATGATCATTGCCCTCATCGCCGTGGCGGCCGTTGTGGTCGTCCTCTGCATCGCTCTGCTGGTAGCTCGCCATCGCACCTTCGGCGTGTCCCTCCCTCGAGTGCGGGGCAGGCTCGGGGTCACCGGCATCGCCGCCGAGGTCACAGTTGGGCGCGATCGATGGGGAGTGCCCCACATCAACGCCACCACGATGGAAGACGCTGCCTTCGCGGCCGGCGTCGTCCATGCGCAGGACCGCCTCTGGCAGATGGAGGTCACCCGCCGCGTCGCCACCGGTCGCATCAGCGAGCTGATCGGCACCGACGGGGTGAACATCGACCGCTTCATCCGGCGGGTCGGGCTTCACCGGGTCGCACGTGACGAGGAGCTTCGCCTCGCCCCGGAAGCGCGGCGGATGCTCAAGGCGTACGCGGCCGGCGTGAACACCATCGGCCAGTCGAGCCATGCGCTCCCGCTCGAGTACCGCCTGCTGGGCGTGACCCCCGAGCCCTGGGAGCCGATGCACAGCCTCGCCACGCTCAAGCTGCTCGCTCTCGGGCTGAGCATGAACTGGGACACCGAACTGCAGCGGCTCGAGCTGCTGCGCGCGATCGGGCCCGAGCACGCTGCCCGCCTCGACATCGTCTACCCGGATGCGAATCCCACGATCCTCGCGAGTACCGTCAAGGCAGCCGGCGGGACCGACACCCGGTCCCAGCTGCTGGCGATGTTCCGCGAGGCCGCGCGCTGGATTCCGACGGCCGGCGGGATGAGCAACTCATGGGTCGTATCCGGCGAGCGCACCTCGACCGGCCGTCCGATCCTCTGCAACGACCCGCATCTGGTCCCGGGGATGCCGTCGATCTGGTACGCGGCGCACGTCCGGGCCGGCGAGGACTTCGAATCGACCGGCGTGACCATGCCCGGGATGCCGTTCGTGATCATCGGCCACAACAGACGCGTCGCGTGGGGATTCACCAACTCCTTCGCCGACTGCCAGGACCTGGTCATCGAGGAGTTCGACACCCCGGCCGGCGACCATTTCCGCACGGAGCGCGGATTCGAGCCGACCCGGCGGCTGCGCGAGATCATCCACGTCAAGGGTTCCTCGGACGTGCTCGAAGAGGTGCTGGTCACCCGCCACGGCCCGATCGTCGAACGTATCGAGGACCCCGAGCGTTCGATCTGGCGCGGCCTCGCGCTGCAATGGACCGCGCTGCAACCGGGGAGCGCCGCCGAGGGGCTCCTTCGTCTCCAGCGTGCCGGCGACTGGAAGAGCTTCAAGGAGTTGTTCGCGGGCTTCGACGCGCCGTCCCAGAACGTTGTGTACGCGGACGTCGACGGCCACATCGGATACCTCCTTTGCGGGCGTATTCCCGTCCGCAAATCGAAGCCCAGCGGGCTGCCGGTGCAGGGCTGGACCGGCGATGCGGTCTGGACGCGGTACTTGAACGTGGACGAGGCGCCCCAGATCTTCGACCCTCCGGAGCGCCAGGTCATCACCGCGAACAACCGCATCGTCGGGGACAAATTCCCCTTCTACATCGGTACCGACTACATGTCGGGATATCGCGCGCTCCGGATCGGTGAGCTCCTCGGCGAACGCGTCGTCGATCTCGCGTACATGGCGCGTGCGCAGATGGATCTCGTCTGCCCGCCGGCGCGCCAGGTGGTCCGGTTGCTTGGCGCCATGCGCTGTGAGCATCCCGCCGCCGAAGCCGCACGCCACCGTCTTGCGGGCTGGGACGCTGTCATGGATCCGCGCCGGGTCGAGCCCACCATCTACGAGGCGTTCATGGCCCGGTTCGCTGAGCACTCGTTGAGCCCGGTCTGTGGCAACGCCTGGCGGATCCTCGCGGGCGTTGATCTCACCCATCCGGTCTTTCAATATCCGGGCAACCTGGTGGGCAGGCTGACACCGCTCCTGATCGAGCGCTGGGAGCTCGGCGACGACGGTCTTTTCGAAGGCCTCACCTCCTGGGCGGAAGTGGTCGCGAAGTCACTGGACGACGCCATGAGCGACCTTCGGGAGCGTTTCGGCCGCGGATCGCGGCGTTGGAAGTGGGGACGCGTGCACCGGCTCGAACTCATCCACCCCTTCGGCCGCCGCCGCGGGCTTGCATGGTTCTTCAACGCCCCGTCGATCAAGGTCGGAGGCAACACCGACACGGTCTTCGCCACGTCACAGGTACCCGGGCAGCCGTTCGAGACGCGGCTCTCCGCGCCCTCCTGGCGCCAGGTCATCGACGTGGGCAAGTGGGATGCCAGTGGCGGGATCCACGTCCCGGGCCAGTCTGGGCAGCCGGGATCACGCCACTATCGAGATCTGTCGCGTCGCTGGAAGACCAACCGACAGTTCCCGCTGTACTGGAGTGCGCCGGAGGTCCGCCGCCACGCCAGGACGCGGCTCGTGCTCGCCCCGCTCCCAACGACGCACGGCAAGGAGGCCGGCGGGCGAACATAGGGGTGTGACCCACTCGGATCAGCGCGGGATCGTGCGCGGCTGCTGTCTCGGCCTTGTCATGCTCCTTGTCCTTGTCGGCGGTTCGGTCTTCGTGGCCGATCGCGCCCTGGCGGCCCCGGAGCTCGGCGCACCGCCTGCTGGACCGTCGCACGGCGCTACCGAGACCGCGATCGCCATCTCGCTCGGCAAGGAGATGGCGGCACAGCTGCTGACCTCTCCTCATGGGGTCGTCGTGCTCAGCGAGGAGGACCTCACGGTGCTCGCCGTGGCGAACAATCCGCACCCGAACGCGTACCGCGATCTCGAGGTGCGCGTGCGCAACGGGCTCGTGGTGGTGTCGGCGCGGATCTCCGCGGGTCCGTTCACACCCACTGCGGTGGCGCATATCAGCCTCTCGCTGCAGCCGGGTGCGAACGGCCCGGTGATCGTCGCCCAGGTCCCGCAGCTCGATATCGGCATGCTCGGACTGCCTGGCTTCGCCGGGTCCGGACTTGTGTCGCAGATCGACTCGGCGCTGTCGCTCGATCGCCTCTTCGCGATTGCCCCGGCGCTCAGCCCGCTCCGAGCGGATATCGAGTGCGTCGCCGTCCTGCCAGGCGGTATCGCCGTCGGGGTGCATCTCCCACTTGTCGCCGCCGATCCGTCCTCGTGCGGGTGACCTAGGAGGCCTGCTCGGGAGGGACGACCGCGAGGACGAACGCCGCGTGGCTCTGCACTTGCGGATAGTTGCCAAGCGGCGTGTGGTCGACGGGGTCCGCCACCTCACCGAAGAGACCAAGCGGTCCCCGCGTGGCCAGGGCCGCCTCGAGATACCTCGAGCCGTCGCGCCCGGACGCCGCAAGAGCTCCCGCCAGCCAGAACGTCGGAAAGACAAAGGGCGCGCAGGGATCTTCGAGCGTGTCGGCCTGGGTCTCGTGGCGATCGATGAGGCCGCCGCGGTCAAGACGTTCCACGATCAGGTCGAGGGTGGGGTCGATCCGGGCGTTGAAGCTTTCGAGCCCGCTGAGCAGCGCTGCCTGGGCGAGCGCCGCGTCCGCGCCTCCGCCATCGAGGTGGATCTGCAGCGCGCCACCGGTTTCACCGATCGCTGCCGTCGCGGCGCCGGCTGCCTGAAGCCACGCCGCCGCATCGCCCGTCACGCGATGTCGATCCGCGAGCGAGGCGGCGCCGGTCAGGCCGCTGACAGCGGTGAGCAGGGAGTGCGTATATCGGCGAGGCGCCCCGCGGATCTCCCAGATGCCGTTGTCCGGTTCCGTCCAGTGGTGCACGAGCCAGTCGGCCAGGACTGGTACGGCGGTTGCGAGTTCGGCCGGCAGGGCCGCGGTTCTGGCGAGCGACATCGCAAGCTCGATGACCTCGCCCGGGACGTCGAGTTGCGCCTGCGCGGCGGCGCCGTTGCCGATCCTGACCGGACGCGACCCGCCGTACCCAGCCAGTTCCGCGATCTCCGCCTCCTCGGGCGGGGCGGTGCCGTCGATGCGCACGAGGGGGAGCGGTCCGGACTCGTTGACCACGCTCCCTATGAAGGCTCCGAGCGAGGACGCAGCATCCGGCAGACCGAGCCGGAGCATCGCGAGCGCCGCCAACGACGAGTCGCGCAGCCAGGAATATCGGTAGTCCCAGGTGCGGCGGGACCCCGGCCATTGAGGAAGCGACGTGGTCGGTGCGGCGACGATGCCGCCATCGTGGTGCCGCAGACCGAGCAGCACCGCCGCCGTCGTCTCGAGGAGACCGTCGAGATGTGGCTGCGCGGAGAAGTTGTGGAACACGGGAATCGCGTCGTGCCACGCCGACAGCGTCGTCGCAATCGATGGCGCGCGCGGCGCGACTCCCGCTGTGGCAAGGGTCACTGCCGCCGGACTGCCCGGGTGCACCCTGAACTCCGAACGCGTGCCTCCGGGGTGCGGCTGCCATTCCGACGGCGCGTGGATGGCGACTCCGGCGCCACCGTCGAGCTCGAGCACATTGCCGAACGTGCGCAATGAGCCACGCGTGCCAGGCCAGTCCGGCGCGGTGACGGTGACCGCCACGTCGACGTCGTCGCCCTCGGTACGGAGCCTCCGAATCAACAGCGGGCCTTCGCCGAGGTCGAGTGCGTCTTCAATGATCAGTCGCGAACCACCGGCGTCCCAGACTGTCTCGAGAACGAGCGAACGAGGAAGGTACCGGCGCGAGACCACGCGCGCATCCGGTCGCGACGGCCGCACAAGAAACGTGCCGCCACGATCCGTATCGAGGATTGAGAAGAGCAACGGCGTCGAGTTCGATCCGCGGCCAGCACAGCCACGCCACGTTGCCGTCGGGATCGATGAGCGCCGCGGTCCTCGAGTTCAGCGAGCAGCGCGTGCTCGCCGATCGGATGCTGCATCGCGTCAGCCTAGCCCACGCATGCTGGCGATTCGCGTTGTTTCCGCCTCACAAGCAGTGCTGCCACAGGTCGGTGACCGCGCATCGCGAGACGGGATGGACGGCGACGATACCGACGTGCGCAATGCCTTGCGATTGGTGAGCGCCCTCGGCGCGGTCGTCTGCTTGCTGTCAGCGGCTGCCATGTGTGTGGCCTCATTCCTTCCATATACGGGGGGAAACTGGGGCGATGGCCTACTCACAGGAAACGAGGTCGCAACTCCGATCACGATGAACATCGTCGGCGGTTCCGATGTCCTGTTCGTCCTCGCCACCGTCATCGCGATGGGGTTGTTCGCCGCCGCTCACCTCGGTGGAGTTCGCCGCCCAGCCACAGGCTTCATCGTTCTGGCAGCAGCGCTGCTTTCGCTCGGGCTGGCGATCAAGCTGCCCGGAACATGGAAGCAGGACGGCGTGGTGTATGGGGAGCCGTATCTCCTCTTCGCCGGCTATTACGTGTTCCTTGGGGGCGCCGTGTCGGCTGTTTTCGGCGCACTGCTCATGGTCGTTTGCGATTTCGTGGGATCGCCTGCGAAGACCGAGGCGCCGATGTACGCGAGCCCTTCCTGACTTGACGTCAGGGAACGACGGTGACAGGCGGGATGGTGTCCGCGATGCTGGCGATCTTCTCGGCCCAGTTGGGGTCACTCGCGTAGTCGACGTTCATGCCGCGCAACGTCGGGCCGTGGAAGAACGGGCCGGTGGGTGTGAGGTAGTTGACCTCGATGAACTGCGCGACGTACTGGATGCACGCGTTGAAACTGGTGAACGTCATCGCGTCGCCGTAGGGGTTCGCGTCGTCGGCGCCGAAGCCGAAGAGATTGAACTTGTACTGCGCGATTGCGCTGGTACCCCAGCCGGATTCGAGAATCGCATGGGCGACGAAATAACGCGCACTCACGTGGTATGTCGTCTCGGCCTGCATGAAGCTGGCGCCGAGCCCAGCGAGTGCCGAGCCCGCGAGGAACTGGTTGAGGCTTGCGGCGGTCTCACCGCTTGGCAACGTGAGGTTGGTGTCAACGGTGAAGAGCGGACCGGGGACCGGCGGGTAGACCACGTCCCGAGCGCGCGCCGCGGCGAGCGCCGCGACTGCTGCCGCAAGCGCCTTCTGGGCTTGAGAAACCTGTTGGTGCGCAGCGATGTCCGCAACGAGGAGGTTCTGCGCCTGCACCTTGATGATCGCCTGCTCCGTCTGCGCCTGCTCCTCTTCAGCGGCAAGCTGCGCAAGGTCGGCCGTGTGCTGTGCGAGCGTGCTGCTCGCCTTCTGCTCCTCGGCGCCGATGCGATCGACGAGCTCCATGCTTGCCGATGAGATTTCGTTCACCTGCACGTCGCGCTGAATCGCAGCCGCGATTGTGTTGGCGGAGATGATGTACGCGAGCATCGCTTCCGACCCACCGTTCTCGTAGGACTGGCGGAGGTACGCGGCGAGATGTCCGCGATCCGCGTCGAGCTGCGCGTCAACGGTGTTGAGCGTCGCGGTATCGGCGGCAATCGTGGCGTGCAGCGAGGTGATCTGCGTGTTGATCTGCGCCAGGTGCGTGTTCGCCGCGGCAAGCGCGGCGCGCGCGAGTGCCAGAGCGGCGTCTGCGTTGTTGGCGGCGTCCTTCGCGTTATTGGCGTCCTTCGCCGCCGCGGCGGCAGCCTGCTGCGCCGCAGTGACACCTGGAGTTGGGCTTGCAGCGGCCGGAACGGCGATCAGCGTCAGCAGCAGCGCGAACGGCAGCGCGCGGACAAGACGGTGACGGGCGAACGAAAACCGGGGCTGACGCATCGCGGCCAGTCTCCCATCGGGTGCTGGCGCCGCCTCCTGATGTCATCGCGCCGTGACCGGCCGTCACGGCGACGTGACACGTCCGCAGCCGGAACATCCAAACGAGGACGAATCGATCGGGGCGCCGCTCGTGCGCGCGCCGGCGCGACTAGGAAGCTTTGCGCTCGAGGAGCCGGCGGCGGATCTCGTCCGGCGCTACCAGCTCAACAACGGAGCGAGGACCACAGCCCGGGCAGATCCGGTGCCCGCCAACCGATTCGCCGTCGGCGCCGTAGTACAGCACCGAGAGCATTTCACCCTTGCACATGGGGCACCGGTCGGACGTTTCCTCGTTCGTCTCCATCGCTCCATTGCATGATCGCACGGCGAAGGCCCATCGGGGAGGCAAACAGGCCACCGTCACCGACCCGGCACGGTCGCCGGCGAGCGGTAGGCTCGGCGCCATGACGTCGCATCCGACCGGCGACAGGAACGCGACTCTCGAGGCGTACCTCGACGAGCTCGACCGCTGGTCCCAGCGTCTCAACCTGACGTCGATTCCGCGCGATGAAGCGTGGTCACGCAACGTGGCAGAGACCGAAGCGCTGCTCGAGGCCGCCGTCCCCGGCACCGGGTCCAGCGTGATCGACGTCGGATCGGGGGGCGGTGTGCCGGGGATCGTCATCGCGATTCTCCGCCCGGACCTGGAGATGACGTTGCTCGACGCCGACCGGCGAAAGAGCGGCTTCCTCATCCATGTCGCAGGGCTCCTCGGTCTGCAGTCCATCCACGTCGTCGCGGAGCGGGCCGAGGACGCCGGGCGGCGCGATGGAATGCGCGAGACCTTCGACCTCGCGGTATCCCGGGCCACTGCCCCGCCGCCGGTCCTCTGCGAGCTGGCGTTGCCGCTGGTCCGTGTGGGCGGCGCGCTCTGCGCGCTCGTCGGCGATGCCCGCGCGGCGATCGGAAGGTGTGCTGCCGCAGCTTCAGTGTGCGGTGGTGGTGCTCCCGAAGTGTTGTCGGACGGGATCCTCCGGGTTCGCAAAGTTCGGCCTACCCCGGAGCAGTACCCGCGGCGACCGGGCACACCCGGCCGCCACCCGCTCAGCTAGAGACGAGACTGGATCGCGGCGATCGCCACCGCTCGCTCGTTCCACGGGATCTCACGGTCGGCGGTCTCGAGCGTCTTCTCGTGACCCTTGCCGGCACAAAGGACGGTGTCGCCCGGCTCGGCGTGCGCCACCGCGTAGCCGATCGCCTCGGTGCGGTCGGGGATGACGAAGAGATTCGTGCCGCGGTCCCCGCCGGCGGACTCCGCGCCGGCAGCGATCTGCTCGAGGATGAGCATGCGATCCTCGCCGCGAGGGTCCTCATCGGTCACCACGCTGACGTCGGCGAGCCGTGCCGCAACGGCTCCCATGGCCGCTCGCTTCTCGACATCACGTTCGCCCGCCGACCCGAAGACCGCCCATAGCCTCCCGGCAGTTGTCCGGCGGAGCTCATTGAGGACCGTCTCCAGCGCCTCGGCGGTGTGGGCGTAGTCCACCACCACCGCGAACGGCTGGCCGAGCTCGATCGGCTCCATCCGGCCGGTGACCGGGAGCGCGGCTTCCAGCCCGGCGACTGCGGCCCCGAACTCGGCGCCCGTGGCGCAGGCCGTCGCCAGGGCGGCGAGCGCGTTGCGGGCGTTGAAGCTCCCCGACAGGTGGAGCCGTATCCCGGCCTCGCCCCACGGCGTCCGGGCCACGAAGCGCACGCCGCCTGGCTCGGCGACCACGTCATCAGCGTGCAGGTCCGCGGCAATGCTTGCGACGTCCGTGTACGTGATCCTCCTGGCCACCGGGATCTGGGCGAGCACCGGATAGCCGAACTCGTCGCCCGCGTCGAGGACTGCCACGCCGTCGGGTCGCGGCGACACGCGTTCGAGCAACCGCGCCTTGGCGGCCAGGTAGCGGTCTCGACTGCCGTGCAGCTCGAGGTGCTCGGTGGTGATGCGAGTGAACACCGCGGCTCGGAACGCGACGCCGTCGGCGCGATGCATCTCGAGCGCATGCGACGACGTCTCGAGGGCGACGTGCGTGCATCCGGCGTCGCGGATACGGGCGAGCTCGGACTGCAGTTCGGGCGCCTCGGGAGTTGTCTGTCGCGACGGGTTGGCGATGACCGCGTCTCCCGTCCGGCGATCGACCGTGGTGAGCGAAGCGGCGTCGATTCCGGCAGCTCGCCATGCATGCCACAGCAGCGTCGCCGTCGTGGTCTTGCCGTCCGTTCCGGTGATCCCTGCGACACAGAGAGCGCGGCTCGGGTGATCGTTGAAGGCGCCCGCCAGGTCGGAAAGGGCGACCCGGGCGTTCTCGACGAGGATCAGCGGGATCGAAGCGTCGAGCGGCGTCTCCGGCAGTCGCTCGGCGACCACGGCAGTCGCTCCGCGACGAACTGCGTCCGCGACGAATGCGCCCCCATCGGCGCGAAGACCCGGTATCGCGACGAACAGCGCGCCGGGCGACACGAGCCGCGAGTCAGAGGCGATCGCGGCGATCTCGACGGCCCGTTCCGGAGGGCCGAGCGCGACATCGATCCCGGAATCAGCGAGCAGAGCGGCAAGTGGGCGCGCCGTACGCGTCGGATGCACCGTCGCAGTCTATGGTAGGGTCGCTCCGATCATGGCTGGAAAAAAGCAGAAACGAACCAACTCGCCCGCATCGCTCGCGGACGCACTGGCGGCAACGAGAGCCGCCCACCGTCGAGTCCTTGCACTCGCGGCCCGGCTCGAGGAGACCGAACGCACGATCCTCGCCGCCATGGCCCCTGCCGCTCCCGCAGCGTCGAGTGCTCCCGCCAAGCGCGTGGGCCGGCCCCCCAAGGCCGCAACCGCACCGGCAGCTGCCGCAAAGCGACCGGTTGGCAGGCCGCGCAAGGCAACAACCGCAACTGCGCCGGCCAAGCGACCAGTCGGCAGGCCGCGCAAGTCCCCCGCCGCGCCGGCAACCGCCAAGCGGCCCGTCGGCAGGCCTCGCAAGGCAACCACGGCACCAGCTGCAACGCCCGCGAAGCGACCGGTCGGGAGGCCGAGGACGCGTCCGCTCACGGAGGCCGCATCGGCACCGCGCCCGGCCAACGGACGCCGTCGCGTGGGGCGTCCGCCGAAGTCCTGAACCGAATCCAGACCCGCTAGGTCAGGTTTCGACAGGTTTTGGGTAGACTGGCTGCATGGCCAAGTCTTCCCGCGACCTCCTCGACGAAGCGCGACGCACCGTCATCGAGGTTTCCCCGCAGCAGGTTCGTGCCGCTGCAGGCTCCCGCACCCTCATTGACGTACGCGAGCGCACCGAGTTCGACGAGGGGTACATCCCCGGAGCGATGCATCTCAGCAAGGGGTTCATCGAAACCCGCATCGAGGACACGGTTCCCAGGCACGACACGCCGATCACCCTGTACTGCGCAGCCGGCGTTCGCTCGCTGCTCGCAGCACGCGCGCTGCAGGAGCTGGGCTACACCGACGTGCAGTCGATGGCCGGCGGCTACGGGGCGTGGAAGCAGGCTGGCTTCGACTTCATCGTTCCCCGGGTGCTCACGGCGCAGCAGCAGCAGCGCTACAGCCGCCATCTGCTCATCCCCGAGATCGGCGCTGAGGGTCAGGGCAAGCTCCTCGACGCCAGGGTGCTGCTCATCGGAGCCGGCGGGCTCGGCAGTCCTGCTGCCCTCTATCTCGCGGCAGCCGGCGTCGGCACGATCGGCTTTGTCGACTTCGACACCGTCGACCGGAGCAACCTGCAGCGCCAGATCCTCCACACCGAGGACCGGATCGGAATGCTCAAGACCGCGTCGGCAAAGGTCGCGCTGACCGCGCTCAACAGCGACGTCCGCGTCGTCGAGCACAACGTCGTGCTGAGCGGCGAGAACGCGCGTGAGATCTTCGATCAGTACGACATCATCGTGAACGGCTGCGACAACTTCCCGAACTCGATACCTCGCCAACGATGTGGCCATCTTTGCCAAAAAGCCCATGGTGGATGGCGGCATCTTCCGTTTCGAGGGTCAGGTCACCACCGTGGTGCCGTTCCAGTCGCCCTGCTACCGCTGTCGGTATCCATCACCGCCACCGCCCGAGGAGGCGCCTTCCTGCGCCGAGGCAGGTGTGCTCGGCGTGCTGCCGGGAATCGTCGGTGTGCTCCAGGCGACCGAGGTCATCAAGCTGATCACCGGCGCGGGCGACCTGCTCACCGGACGGCTCCTGCACATCGACGCACTGGCGATGAAATTCCGCGAGTTCCGCGTCCCGCGCGATCCGCAGTGCCCGGTGTGTGGCGAGAATCCCACCATCACCGAACCGATTGACTACGAGGGTTTCTGCGCAGCGCCTGCTTCGGTCGCGACCGAGGCGGTCGGCGCGGCCGTCTGATCTCGATCAGCTGACAGGCGGCGAGCCGGCCTCGACGTGCTCGGCCTCGTCAATCAGCATCACCGGGATCCCGTTGTCCACGCGGTAGCGCAGCAGGCACGCGTCGCAGCGCAACGACTCCGGTTCGACGGCGAGCGGTCCACGGCAACGTGGGCAGGCGAGGATCTCGAGCAGGTCCTTCGGCAGCTGACTCATGACGCCATTGTCGCCGGTGTGAGCAACGCCGCGAGCTGCTCGTTGACAGGGCGTGGAAGCTCGAGGTTGCTGAGGTGCCCGCAGTCGAGCTCGACGTGCCGGGCACCAGGGATCGTGTCAGCAATGGCACGAACTTCTGTGGGCCCGACGATCGCATCCTGCGTCCCGGCGATCACGAGTGTCGGGACGTTGATGGAACCGAGCAACGGAGTGCTGTCGGGCCGGGACGCGATCGCCCGCTGCGCGAACGCGATCCCCGCGGGCGTGCAGCGCCGGATACGGCCGCGGACCGGGTCGACAATATGCGCCTCCGCCTGAGCGTCGGCGCTCAGCAGACGAGCAACCATCGGTTCGACGATCGGCTCGACTGAGTGCTCGCGCTCGACCAGGTCTGCCATGGCAAGACGGTCGTCGCGAGGTCCCGGGGCGTCGGCTGCGGCGCGTGTGTTGCACAGCGCGAGCGCGCGAATCCGTTCCGGCGCAAGCCGCCACATTGCGAACGCGAGGTAGCCCCCCATCGAAAGGCCGACAACGGCGAAGCGTTTGATATCGCGAGAGTCGAGTGCCTCGAGTACCACGGCCGCGAACGTGTCCAGGCTTGGAGCGCCGGCGGGAGGTGGCGGTGACGCACCGCAACCCCAGAGGTCAATACGCACGCAGCGCATGTCACCCGACAGCGCAGCGACCTGGTGGTCCCATTGCGAAGCGTCCATGGTGAACGCATGCAGGAACAGCACTGCTTCGCCAGTCCCCGTGTCGTGGATTGCCGGCAGCATGTCTGTCCGACGCGCTCAGGCCTGAGCGCTGACCACGACGGCTGGGAAATCCTCGTCGAGCGTTGCGCGCTCGATGTGCGTGCGCGCGTGCTTCTCGACGTCGCGAAGCTTGAGGATCTCACTCGGTGTGATGAGCGTCACGGCAACGCCTGCGCGTCCGGCGCGTCCCGTCCTGCCCACTCGATGCAGATACTCGTCAGGCGTCAGCGGAACGTCGTAGTTGATGACGTGCGAGATGTCGTCGATATCGAGCCCGCGTGCCGCCACGTTGGTCGCGATCAAGTACTTGATGTGCGATGCGCGGAATTGCTGCATGGCGCGATCGCGCTCGCGTTGCGTGAGGTCACCATGGAGCAGCCCGACCTGGTAGCCGCGCCCACCGAGCTGCGCCTGCAGGACATCGGCGGTGCGCTTGGTCTCGACGAAGATCAACGCCATGACGACGTCCGGTTGATCGAGGATCTGCGCCATCGCGTCGGTCTTGTCCGCCCAGGTGGTCTGCACGTAGAGCTGGCGAACTTCTGAAGGAATCTCTGGACGAGTGCTGATCTCGACAGTCTCGGGATCGTGCATATGACGCAGCGCGAGCCTGCGCACCCACTCAGGCATCGTGGCGCTGAACAGCAGCGTCTGACGCTGAGCGGGGCACTGACGGAGGATTCGCTCGACGTCCGGCGCGAAGCCCATGTCGAGCATCCGGTCGGCTTCGTCGAGGACGCAGACGCGAACGTTGGCGAGTGTCAGCGACCGCCGCTGAATGTGATCGCCGAGCCGGCCGGGTGTGGCCACGACGATGTGCGCACCTTGGCGCAGTTCCTCGATCTGCCGTCCGATCGAATCGCCGCCGTAGATTGCGACGCTTCGCAACTCGTGCCGCTTGCCGAGCCGCACCAACTCCTCGTGCACCTGAACAGCGAGCTCACGTGTCGGGCAGAGCACCAGCGCCTGCACCGGTCCATCGCGAGGATCGAGGCGCTCGATGATCGGAATGCCGAACGCTGCGGTCTTGCCGCTTCCCGTCTGCGCCTGGCCGATGACATCGCGTCCCGCGATGGCGAACGGCAGCGACCCGGCCTGGATCGGCGTGGCCATGGTGTATCCCAGCTCGGCAACCGTGTGTTGCATGGCGACGCTCAAGGAGAGCTCGCTGAAGCTCACCGGTTCGGGGATGACAGTACTCAAGACCTCATCTACCGGCGCCGGAGCAACGGGACGAGGCCTTGCGGCGAGCGGTCTACCAAACCGCGCGCGAGAAGACGAACGCAAGACAACGTCAGTCTACCCCGGATTGCCGCGATCACGCCTGCGTAAGATCGTTTGATGCATCTCCACCGCGCCAGCACGCCCGTCGCGGGATGACCGTGATCGCCGATATCCGCGAAGCGTGGCCGCCCGACGGGACGTTTGTGCCGCGGGTCGTCATCCTCGATCTCGACGGCACGACCATCGACTACCGCCAGGAGTTGCTTCCACGCGTTCGCGATGCGGTGCACGCCGCGGGTGCGCGCATGCCGGTCGTCGTCGCCACCGGGCGCATGTACCGCTCCGCGCTGTTCTGGGCGGAGGAGCTTGGCGTGCTCGAGCCGCTCATCTGCTACCAGGGCGCGATGGTCCGCGAGATGCCGCATCAGGACGGCTCGCGGGGTCACACCATTTTCGAGCAGCCCCTTCGCGCGGCTCCCGCGACGCGCGCGCTGCACATCGCGCGTGAGCAGGACTGGCACTTCCAGGCGTACCAGAACGACGAGTTGCTGTGCGAGCGCGACCGGCCCGAGGCGCGCTTGTACTCGCACATCAGTGGCGTGCAGTTCCGAGTTCGTGCCGAACCTGGAGCCGGTGCTCGAACACGGCACCACCAAGGCCGCGTGCGTCATCGAGGACCCTGCAGAGGTGGATCGCGCCACCGCGCTGATGGCGCGAGAGCTCGCGGGAAGTGCGCGGATCACCCGCTCGAACCCCGAATTCGTCGAGATCCTCGATCCCGCCGTCAGCAAGGGAACCGCCTGCGAGATCGTGTGCGAGCGACTCGGGTTCACCCTCGCCGACGCGGTCGCAATCGGCGATGCGCCAAACGATATCGAGATGCTCAGCGGGGCCGGCTACGCCGTCGCCATCGCGTCGTCCCGCCCGGAGGTGCTCGCCGTGGCGGATGCCACGTGCGCCCTTCCGGAGGAGGGTGGCGTTGCCGATGTTCTCGAGGCGCTCGGCCTACTCTGACCCGGGCGTGAGGAAGCCTCCGCCCGTCTTGTTGCCGAGCCTGCCGCTCGCAACGAGGTCGCGCAGCATCGCGACCGGTTCCCAGCGGCCATCGCCGGTCTGGCGCAGGCCCTCGTCGAGAATGGCCTCCACGACGTCGAGCCCGACCAGGTCCGAGAGCGCGAAGGGTCCCATCGGCCAGCCGAGCGCGTTGCGCACCGCGAGGTCGCAGTCTTCGACGGAGATGTAGCCGTCCTGCACGAGGCGCATCGCCTCCTGGAGGGCGATGAACAGCACGCGATTGGCGATGAAGCCGTACTCCTCGCGGGCGAGGCGCACGGGCGTCTTACCGATCGAGCGGGCAAAGTCCATCGCGCGAACGATCGTTTCCTCTGCCGTGTGCGGTCCCGGCACCACCTCGACGAGCGCCATGAGCAGGGCGGGGTTGAAGAAGTGGATGTTGAGAAAGCGTTCGGGATGTGTCACCGACCTCTCGAGGAGTGACGACGCCAGCGTCGACGAGTTCGTGCCAATGATGGCGGTAGCATCGGCGTGCGCGCAGATCCGCGCATACACGTCCGCCTTCACGTCGCGGTCCTCGGCGACCGACTCGATGATGATCTCCACGCCGTCGACGGCCGAGAAATCGGCATGCAGCGTCACCCGCGCCAGTGCCGCCTCGCAAGCGTCACTCTCGAGCTTTCCCTTCTCGACGCGGCGCCGCAGCAGCGCCGATGACGCGGTGCTCGCCGAGCGGAGCCGGTCCTCGCTCCGGCTGATGAGCCGGGTATCATAGCCGTGGAGCGCGGCCTGATACGCGATCTGGCTGCCCATCGCGCCCGCCCCGACGACTGCGAGCGTCGGCACGCTCAGCCGCCGGCGGGACCGGCGTCGCGGCCGGGATGGGTCATCGCCTCGGCATCGAGCAGCCGGGTCAACTCCGCCTCGTCGAGGCCGCTTCGCTCGCGGGCGACCTCGCGCACGGTGCGCCCGCTGCTGTACGCCTCCTTGGCGATCGCCGCTGCGGCGTCGTATCCGATGACCGGGGCGAGCCCGGTGCAGAGCATGAGGCCGCGCTCGACCATTGCCGGACCGTTCTCGGTAGCGGTGATCCCGTCGATGCACTGCGTTGCCAGGTTCCGGGCCGAGGCGGCGAGCAGGGCTGCGGACTGGAGAAGGTCGTACGCGGCGACGGGCATCATCACGTTGAGCTCGAGCAGTGACCCGGCCGCGCCGCAGAACGCGACGGTGGCGTCGTTGCCGATCACCTGCGCGGCCACCATGGTCACCGACTCACAGATGACCGGGTTGACCTTGCCGGGCATGATCGACGACCCAGGCTGCACGGCCGGTATGGCGATCTCCGCAAGACCGGCGCGCGGTCCGCACCCGAGCAGCCGGATGTCACTTGCGATCTTGTACAGCGAGACCGCCACTCCACGAAGCGCGCCGCTCGCCGCAACGACGGCATCGAGCGTCGACTGACCGCTGAAGTGGTTCTCGGTCTCGCGGAAGGGGATGCCGAGATCGGCCGCCAGCAGCGCGATCACCTTGGGTGGGAACTCCGGATGGGTACCGACGCCCGTCCCGACGGCTGTGCCGCCGAGCGGCAGTTCGGCAAGGGTGGCGACCGCCTCCTCGCAGCGGAGCCTGGCTCGTTCCACCTGCCCGGCGTAGCCGAGGAACTCCTGTCCGAGCCTGATCGGGGTCGCATCCTGGAGGTGCGTCCGGCCGGTCTTGATCACCGGCCACAACTCCTCGGACTTCTGGCGCAGCGAGTATTCGAGCACGCGCAGCCCGGTAATGGTGTCCTCGCTGATCGAGACGGCTGCGGCCACCTGAATCGCCGTCGGGATCACGTCGTTGCTCGACTGGCCGAGGTTGACGTGGTCGTTTGGATGCACCGGGGATCGGGATCCGCGTACCCCACCGAGGAGCTCGATCGCCCGGTTGGCGATCACTTCGTTCGCGTTCATGTTCGTCGAGGTGCCGCTCCCGGTCTGAAAGACATCGACGATGAACTCGTCGTCGAGGACTCCGTCGACGACGTCCTGGGCCGCGCGGATGATCGCGCCGGCGAGCGCCTCGTCGAGCAGTCCCAACTCGCGGTTGACCAGCGCCGCCTGTTGCTTGATCAGTCCGATGGCGCGGATGAACCCGCGTGGCAGGCGGAGGTCGCTGATCGGGAAGTTGACCTTCGCGCGCATGGTGTTGGCGCCGTAGTAGGCGTCTTTGGGCACGTCGAACTCGCCCATCGAGTCGCGCTCGGTCCGGGTCGCCGCGGTGGTCATTTGGTCTTCTCCTCGAGATGCATTGGGATCGACATGTCGAATTCGGCGCCGCTTCCAGGGATGCTCCGGGCAGCCACGCTCCCGCCATGCCGCTCCGCGACCGTACGCACGATGTAGAGGCCGAGCCCGCTTCCCGGCACTTTCCGGTGCCGCTCGGCGACCGACCGGAAGTACTTGTCGAAGAGGTGGCTCGTGTCGGCGACCGGGAATCCGGTTCCGTGATCGCGAACGGTGAAGCGCACCGAATCACCTTCGCGCGCCGCGATCACCTCGATGGGAATCCCCATCGGCCCGTGCTTCACTGCATTGCCAAGCAGGTTCGTCAGCGCCAGGATGAGGCGACGCCGGTCGCCCTTGATAGCGAGCCCGCGCTCGCACTCGCTCGTGATCGTCGACTCACGCAGCTTCGCCTCCATCGCCACGTGCTCGATCGCCTCCGCGACCACCTCTTCGGCATCCATGACCTCGAGGGCGAGGTGATCGTCGGGATCCTCGAGGCGCGCGAGCTCGGCGAGGGCGTTCACCATCCGGACCATCATCTCGGTGCTCGCGGTGATGCCTTCGATGGCCACCATGGCGGTCTCGGGAAGCGCGCCGAGCATCCCGGCACTGAGCAACTGCCCGTAGCTGTTGAGGATGGTCAGCGGCCGGCGCAGCTCGTGCATGGTGATCGAGAGCGAGGTGCCGCGGGCCGACAACTCCGAGGTCGCGCTCGTGAGACGGTGCTCGAGCGTCGCGACGCACGAGGCGGCGAGGCGCTGGCCGACCGCTTCGACGTCGTCGGCTGTTGTCGACACGAGCGCCAGGGTCTCTTCGGCATCGAGGCGCTCGTCCCGGACGGCCTCGGCCGTCACCTGACGAAGGGCGGTGAGGTTGGCGAGCGCCTTCTCGAGCCGGCGTTCGATGTTGGTGCCGGCGTCGAGATGGTGGTACGCGATCAGCGGCCGGAAGTCATCCGCGGTCAGCGCGACCAGGACCGCGTTGACGAACTGGCGAGGTCCCCGAGCGCGGTCGGGTGGCTCCTCGGTCTCAGCCGGTGATATCTGCCTCGCCCACAAATCGGCGATCCGCGCCGCGTGGGCCGCCAGGAAGTCGCTGAACTGACGGGTCACGCCGCTGAAGTCTAGGCGCAGCAGGCGTCAATTCCGCGAGTGCGGCATTCTCGACCGCCGCAACCTCGACCGCGAGCTCCACCGCAGAGCGATTGCTGCGCCGGCGTCGCGACCACAGCACCGCCCCGAGCACCGCGAAAGGAATCATCTGGAGGTCGATCAGGACGGAGATCGCGCCCGCATGGGCGATCGAGACCCCGGTGCGAGACAGCAGGGCCACCAGAACGCCTTCGCGCAGCCCGAGGCCGTTGATGCTGAAGGGCGCGAGAGCCACCAGGAGGGTGATCGGCACGCAGACCGCGAGGACGGTCCAACTCAGGTCGACACCAATGGCGCGGGCGGCGACGCTCAGGGCGAGCAGGTTGAATCCCCAGCCGGCTGCCCCGACCAGCAGCGACTGCGCCACTGCGTGCGGATGCTGGCGGTACCCGGCAAAGGCATCGCTGAACGAGCGCACGCCGCGGCTCATGGCGCCGGAGAGGCGCGCCAGCAGGCGATGCGGAACGATACGGTCGGCGCTGAGCGCTGCGAGCCAGATGACCACGACGGCCATCGCCAGCCCGGCGATCACGATCACCACCCAGGTGCCGAGGAGTGCGCGGAGAAGGATCGCGGCGGCGATCCCCCAGCAGGTCATGCCGAGCATTCCGGCGAGCCGGCTGCCGGCGAGCGACGCAAGCACACGGCCGTGGCCGATCTGGCGACCCATCTCGACGGTGCGCATGGCGTCGCCGCCGACTCCGGCAGGAAGCATCTGCGTGAAGAACAAGCTCTGGAGATACGAGGAGCCCAGGCGGCGCCAGCTGAGCAGGGAGCCGGGGCCGGCGCCGGATGGCGCGTTGGCGGTGCGGAGCAGGACGCCCCATTCCACGACGCTCGCAGCGACGGCGAGCATGGTCAGGCCGAGCGCGGCCGCGATCCAGAGGGGATCGGCATGGGCGAGGCTTGCGACAGCCTGGGGCAGGTTGATCGTCCGGGCGAGGATCACCAGCCCGACGACCGTTCCGCTGACCCGGATCCATGGGGATCCGATCACGGCGCGGGCGGTACGCACGGCTTGTCGCATCGCCACCATTGAAGCAGGGTTGACCTGTCCACTTCTTGTCATTGGCCGGACCGTGACACCGCGACGTTTCCGCGCGACGGGTTACGCGCTCGGCGTGTCACTCGCCGCGAGATATGGCTCGCGGAAGGCGGTCTGCTCGGCGATGAAGACGAGATCGAGGTCGGCCACCGGCCCGTTGCGGTTCTTGGCCACGATGAGCTCGGTCTTGCCCCGGTCGATGTCGCGGTTGTGCATGCCCTCGCGATAGAGGAAGAGCACGACGTCGGCGTCCTGCTCGATCGAGCCGCTGTCGCGAAGGTCGCTCAGCTGCGGCCGCTTGTTCTCGCGTTGCTCCGCCGCTCTCGAGAGCTGGGAGAGCGCGAGCACGGGTACGTCGAGCTCCTTGGCGATCGCCTTCAGCCCTGAGGAGATGTCCGAGACCTCCTGCACCCGTGAATCGCGCCTGCCGCCCTGCATCAGCTGCAGGTAGTCGATGACGATCAATTCAATCTTGTGCTGCGACTTCATCCTTCGCGCGCGGGCCCGAAGCGTGTTGATGGCCAGCCCTGGCGAATCGTCGATCCAGAGATCGGCGTGCGTGAGGGTGTCCATCGCCTTGGCGATCTTCTGGAATGCCATCGCGTCCGCCTGGCCGCTCCGGAGCATGTACGAGTCGACGTGCGCCTCACTGCAGATGAGCCGCTGCACGAGCGACTGACGCGACATCTCGAGCGAGAACACCACGACCGGCCTTCCCGCGAGCACCGCGGCGTTGCGCGCGATGTTGAGGGCGAAGGACGTCTTGCCGACCGCCGGGCGAGCCGCGAGGATGACCAGCTCTCCCGGTTGGAGGCCTTGCGTGAGCATGTCGAGCTTCGAAAAGTTCGTCGGCACTCCGGTCACGAGCTGCTTGTTCTCGATCCGGTGCTCGAGGGCGTCCCACCACTCGCGCACCACCGGGGCGATGTTGCGCATCTCCGAGCCGCGGCTCTCCTGGCCGATCTTGAACACCTCTTGCTCGGCCAGGTCGATCGCTTCGGCTACCGGTGTTGCGTTGTCGAAGCCGAGCCGGCTCACCCTCCCGCCGGCGTCGATGAGGCGGCGCCGGAGGGCATGCCCGATGACGATGTCCGCGTAGTGCTTGACACTCGCGGAGCTTGGGACGACAAGCGTGAGCTCGGCGATGTAGTCCATGCCGCCTGCTCTCCCGATCCCGGGCCCGCGCTCGAGCTGGTCGCGCAAGGTGACGGTATCGATCGCCTCGCCGCGATCGTCCAGCGCCAGTGCCGCCCGATACAGGACTGCGTGCCGCTCTGCGTAGAAGTCCTCGGGGACCAGGACGTCGCGGACGACGGCAAGGGCTTCGCGATCGATGAGGATCCCGCCGAGCACCGCCTGCTCTGCGTCGTTGTCGTGCGGCGCAACGCGTGCGGGTCCAGCTCCCGCCGGAGCCCCGCGTCCCACGAGCTCGGTCTGCGGGAAAGACGTCATTGCGCGGCGACGACGACCTTGAGTGTCTCCGTGACCTCCGGGTGGAGCTCGATGGTGGCTTCGTGTGGGCCGAGCGAACGGATGGGCGGATCGATCTCGATCTTGCGCTTGTCGATGTCGATCCCCGCCTCACGCTTGAGTTGCTTGGCAACGTCGGCGGTGGTGACGGTGCCGAAGAGACGACCGGCCTCGCCCGCCTTCGCGTACACGGTGACGGTGAGCTTGCGCAGCCGCTGCGCTGTCTCCTTGGCGTCGATCAGCGCTTTCTCCACACGGCGGCGGGTCGCCTCCTCGCGGCGGCGAATCTGGTCGACGGTGTTCTGGTCCGCGATCACCGCGAGGTGCTGCGGGAACAGGAAGTTGCGTGCGTATCCCGGGGACACCTCGCGCACATCGCCGGGCTTGGCAGTTCCTGCCACTTCTTTCAGAAACAGTACTTTCACACGAGCGCCTCCTGCTCTTCTGGACGCAGGCGCCGGTAGATCATCAGGGCGATGCGCTCCCCGTTGCGGACGTCGTCGTCAAAGCGGCTCCGCCGCTGGGTGATCAATTCCTCCTGCTCGGCAACGATGTGCCGGGGACACGCGGCGATGAACGCGCGGGTCGCGAGCAGGCTCAAAGCCAGGACGTCGAGCTCACCGACGACCGGCAACGACTCCGGAAGATCGATGACCGGCAGGGCGATCAACGCAAGCCCACCACCGAACGCGAACTTCATGTACGAAGGGACGCGCGCGTCGAACATGAGGCAGTACGCCAGCCGCAGCATGCGCGGCAGGTCGACGAAAAGGCGTTTGGCACTACGGATCTTGCTCAACATCTCGGACCGCGCATTCTACTTTGTTGCCGTTGCTCCCTATCGGCGCTACGCACGTCGCAGCCCCACACGGGTGTGCGTTCAGTCGCCGGTCAGGAGCTCAGTGTGCGCCTCGATCCATTCGCGAGCGCGCGCACGGTCGCCCGGCGGAATCGTGCCCTCGATGACCGCTTCGCGGATGGCTGCCTTCGCCAGTCCCACCCAGGGACCGGGACCGCGTCCGGCCAGCGCCATGATTTCGTCGCCGGTGAGCGGGTCGGCCATTGCAGACACGACGCCGCCGGCGTCGAGCCGCGCCATCCGCTCGCCGAGCTCGTCCAGCTCCTCGAGGGTCGGGTACGCCGACGCGCGGGTGTCAGCGCGTGCCAGGTCGAGCATGCGATCGCGAAGCGGGCCTGCGTCCCGGATCAGGCGACGAACCGCGGCGTCGCTGAAGGACTCGCGGTCGTACTGGATCGGGCGCAGGTGGAGGCGGACCAGCCGGCTCACGTCGCTGATCTCGTCGTTGCTGTATCGCCAGCGGGTCAGGATCGTCCTGGCCATGTCGGCACCGATCTGCGGATGGTCGTAGAAGGTGTGGCGGCCGTCTGCTGCGATCACATGGGTGGGCGGCTTGGCGATGTCGTGGAGGAGTGCCGCGGTACGGGTGACCAGGTCGGCAGCCGCAAAGTCCACCGTCGCGAGCGTGTGACCGTAGACGTCGTACGTGTGATATCCGCCCTGCTCGATGCCGATTGCGGCCACGAGTTCGGGGAGGACCTGTTCGAGCAGCCCTGCCTCCTGGAGCACTGCGATACCTGCGCTCGCATGCGGGGCGACGAGCATGCGGCGGATCTCGTCGCTGACCCTCTCCACCGAGAGGATTGATGTTCGCGGCGCCTGCGCGCGCATCGCCTCGATCGTCCCGGGCGCGAGCGCGAAGCCGAGCCGGGCGACGAAACGCGCCCCCCGGTACATCCGCAACGGATCCTCGGCGAAGGTCTCTACTGGGTCGAGTGGCGTCCGCAGCACCCCGGCAAGCAGGTCGGTCACCCCCAGTCCGGTGATGTCGATCACCTCGCCGTCGAGGGTCTGGCAGAGCGCATTCACCGTGAAGTCGCGGCGCATCACGTCTTCTTTGAGAGTCCCCGGCCGGACATCCGGGTTGCGCGACTCGGGGTCGTACTGCTCGGCGCGGGCGCGGACGCCTTCGACGATGTACGGGCCGCCACGGATCTGCGCCGTGCCGAAGCGCTCGAAACGCTCCGGAGGATGCCAGCCGAACCGGCGCGCGACCTCCGCGAGAAGCGGCATGGGGTCGATATCGACGGTGACGAGGTCGATGTCCTTGCCCTGTGCCCCGCCAAGGAGGCGGTCGCGCACGAATCCGCCGACGAGGTACACCTCGACATCAAGGTGGCGCGCGGCTGCGGCGATCGCCTCGAGGAGATCGTCGAGGTCCGGCGATTCGGAGATAACCTCGCGGACGGTCGCGCTCATTGGGCCGCGGGTACCAAGCGCCGGGGTCCGCTGCGCAGCAGCGAGAGCGCGACGATGGCGGCCAGCCCGGCACTGAGTGCGGCACCGAGGAAGACGGCATGAAGCTCCGCGACGATCGCCGCCGTCACGTCGCGCTCATACGCCGGGCAGCTGAACGGCGCTGAGGGGCAGAGCACATCGGGCGACGGGATCGTCGCGGTCGACGTGTAGAAGATGTGCAAGCTCACGGCGGTGAGGATCGAGATGCCCACGAGCATCCCGATCATGCGCGCCACGACCACCAGTGCCGAGGCGAGCCCGTGCATCTGCTCGCGAACCGAGGCCAGCATCGATGCATTCACCGGAGCGATCGCCAGCCCGAACCCGAGTCCGCACGCGAGGAGCACCGGGTCGCTGGGATGCAACCACGGTGGCCCGAAGGGGTCGCCAAGGGTCGTGGCGGTCCAGCGTGTCATCGCCAGGAAGGCGACGGCGGTGAGCGCCATCCCGATTCCGGCGGCGAACCGGTTCCCCAGGCGCTGCGCGAGCCAGCCACCGGCCACGGCACCAATCGGGACGCCGATGAGCAGGCGTAGCAGCACGAGCGCGGCGCCGAGCTGCGAGCTCGGGTCCACCGTCGCCCGGGCGAGAACCGGGATGTCGAGGAGAGCGGCCATCAGCGCAGCACCGACTGCGAGGTTGGTGAGGAGCGCCCCGTACGCGCCCGTCGATCGCAGCTCGCTTGCTGCGATCAGCGGATGCCGGGCGCGGCGCTCCCTCACCACGAAGGACGCCGCCGACACGGCTCCGAGCGGGAGAAGCCACACCGCCGCGGGTGAGATCGCAGCGGTCGACGGGTCTTCGGCAGAGAAGCTGACGATGATCGTCGCGAGCGCGATGCCGAGGAGCACGGCCCCAGGCCAGTCCACCAAGGCGGCCACATGCGGAAGTCGCCTGAAAGGGATCAGCGCCCTCGTTGTCGCGTGATCGGGCACCTCCCAGAGGACGAGCGCGACTGCGGCGCCGGCAGCCACCAGAGCGATCGGCGTGAGCCAGACAATTCCGCCGATGGCGCTGTACGCCACACCGATCGTGTCGCTGTTCGTCAGCCACGCGGGCGAAGCGATCGAGAGGCACCCCGCCACAAGCGCGAGCGCGGCGAGCGAGATCGAAACCCGGTCGAAGTCTTCGCTTCGGAACCTGCACCGCAGCCGCCTGCACCGATCGTCCGTTGGCGGCGACCAGACCGAGCGCAAGGGCGCCGGCGATCGGAAGGTTGAGCCAGAAGATCGTCTGCCACGTGGCAAACGTGAGGATCAACCCGCCATAGAGCGGACCGAGCACGCTGCCCAGCTCCTGGACCCCACCGATGACCCCAAGCGGAACGCTTCGCCGCTCCGGTGGCCAGAGATCGGCGACGAGTGCGAGGGTCACCGGCACGAGCCCGCCACCACCGAGGCCCTGGAGCGCGCGCCCCGTCACCACCGAACCAAGGTCCGTCGCTGACGCCGTCACAAGCGACCCTCCAGCGAAGATCGCGAGGCACAGCATCAGGAGCGGCCGCCTGCCGTAGACGTCGGAAAGCCTGCCGAGAAGCGGCATGACCACGACGTAGCCGAGCAGGAAGCCGCTGACAATCGGGGTCGCGGCCTGGAGCTGGTCGATGCCGATACCGACCTCCTGCATGATCGCCGGGAGCGCGAGCACGACCACATACGTGTCCATCGCAGCGACGAGCACGGACGCCGCCGCGATGACGAGGATCCAGCGCCGGCGCGTGTTCACCCGCTGGCGGGCGGCGGCGTCACTGACACGTTCTCGCCATAGTTGGTAAGAACGAGCGTGTAGGAGGTATCGGTGTTGCTGGCGCTGACGAACGGACCGGTGAGCACCACGCGGCGGAGTTGGTCGCTACCGGTGTCGATGCCGAAGGTCGCAGCGACACTTTTGGATGCGTCAGCGCTCGTGAGAAGGGCGGCAACGGCGCTGCCGGGGAGCGAGCATCCGATCTCGTGGAGCGCCTCGCCGTTGTAGCGATCGTCGCTCTCGACTTGCGGCAACTCGCATTTCAGCAGCAGCGACGACAGCCCGGTGTTCGGGTCGATCAGCGTGGCGGGGTCGGCGAATCCGTAGTCGACCGGGTTCGCCGTCGTGAAACCGCCGCCCGTGGGCAATTGCACCGAGAACACGCCCCCGACAGAGACGACGGGCACGTTGAGCGCAAGACCGTAGATTGAGACTTGGAGCGTTCCGGACATGCTGTCCGGTCGCTTCATGTCCCCGCTGCCACCAGTGAGCTCGGTGCCAGACCCTGAGACGTCGGCGCTGGTGAGCACGAAATGGAACGACGAGGCACTGTCGAGGACGCCCTTGGCCGTCTTCAGCAGCTTCACCGCGTCAAGCGACGACGCGCCGTTCGAAGCCCCGCACGCGCTGAGCAACAGCATTGCCGTCGAAACCGCTGCGAGGCGGCGCAAGCGCGCGATGACGTTCCCTCCGAACGAGGTGAGGTATCGCGGGCGAGTATAGGTGTGCCGATACACTGCGACGCGTGAGTGGAGAGCCGACCGCGTCTGCGGAGATCGACGCGGACCAGTTCTTCGCCGTCGATATCCGGGTGGGAACCGTGGTGCGATGCGAGACCTTCCCCGAGGCCCGGCGCCCCGCGTATCGCATGGTCATCGACTTCGGGCCGCTTGGGACATTGCGATCGTCAGCGCGGCTCACCGATCTCTACACGCCCGACGAGCTCACGGGAAGCAGTGTCGTCGCCGTCGTGAACCTGCCCGCCCGGCAGGTCGGACCGGTTCGAAGCGAGGTGCTCGTCCTCGGCGTGTACCAGGAAGGCTCCGAGCGCGTGGTGCTGCTGCGCCCCGATCATCCCTGCTCCCCCGGCGACCGTGTCGGCTGACGTGACCTGCGCCGTGCGTTTGTGACCGTTTCCTCGCTGATCGGCGAGCCGGGCGCTCGGCGGGTCAGCCCGTTCCTCTTCCTTCTGGTCATCCTCACGTTCTTCCTGGCGTTTGCCGGCGTCTCATGCAATACGGCGACCACCAAATCCGCGCTCGGATCGATCGATGCGTCGCAGGGCGTAACCCCTGCGGAAGGCGCACAGGTCACCGCCTGCATCAACGCGCTGAACGGCGTGAACATCCTCACGTACAACGGGTGGCAGCTCGCGTTCGGCAAGGATCCGGTGATCGGGTCCGTGCCTGCAGCCTGCAACCAGAACAATGCGGCCGGTGCTGACACGTCCTCGGCGAATCTGGGCCCGCAATTCCTCGCGTTTCTTGCCCTCCTGACGGTCGTCCTGGGGCTGATCTTCGCCGCCGCCGGGTTCCTCGGCGGGGTTGCGGCAAGAAGCAGGGCGCTGGTCACGGTGATCTTCGCGGCCGGCGCCGGAGCGCTTTTGGTCCTCGATCAATTCCACGTCCGCGACCTGCTGCTGTCGAAGATCTCCTCGTCCGAAGGATCGAGCGTGCCGGGAATCGACCCGGCGTCGCTTTTCAATGTGAACCCGGGAACGGGACTACTCGTAGCCGAGGTGATCCTGCTCGTCGCGGTCGTCTACAACCTCGCGGCGCTGTTCATCGGTGGACCGTCTCCGGAGGCGAGCGGCGATTCGCCGGAGCCATTCTCAGATCCGCCGGAGCCTACGCTCAGCCCGCCAGAGCCTCAGCCGGGCGCGCCCTGACCGTCAGTTCAGCTCGTCCCGCCGAGGAACTGGATGCCGTAGGACTCGGGCTCGGAGCCCACCGACGTCGACCAGACCTCGGCGATCGCATCGGCAGTCCAGCCGCCGTCGCGGTAGGCGACCGAGATCTCTTTGGGGTGCGACCACAGTGAGAGCTTGTCGCCGCCGAGACCGACGCATTGACCGGTCACCCCTGCTGCCTCATCCGAGCTGAGAAACACCAGGAGCGGGGCCACGTCCTCGGGTAGTCCCATCCCCATCTGCTTGCGTACCGTCATGGGCAGCGGCTCGCCCTTTTCGGCGGCCTCCACAAGCGTGGCCATTCCAGGAATGGTCGAGATCATCCGCGTGATCGCGTTGGGAACGATCGCGTTGACCGTGATGTTGTGCTTCGCGCACTCCATCGCCCAGGTCCGCGCATACGCGGCGATGCCTGCCTTGGCTGCCGCGTAATTCGTCTGCCCGAAGTTCCCCCGCTGCCCCGCGATCGACGACACCACTACGATCCGCCCCCCGGTCCCCTGTTCGCGCATCTGGCGCACCGCGGCGCGTGCGCAGGTGAACGTCCCGCGCAGATGGGTCTGGATGACGACGTCGAAATCCTCGTCACTCATGTTCCAGAGGACACGGTCGCGGAGGATGCCCGCGTTGGTGCACATGATGTCGAGATGTCCGAACGCCTTGACGGCGCCCGAGACAAGCTGGTCAGCCGCCTCAGTGGTGCCGACGGCGCATACCTCCGCCACGACCCGCCCGCCCGCGCTGGCGATCGCGTCCGCCGTCTCCTCGGCGACGTCACCGTCCACGTCGTTGACGACCAGCGCGCATCCTGCCTGCGCGAGCGCCATCGCATAAGCGCGGCCGATCCCGCGTCCACTTCCGGTGACGACCGCGACCTTTCCTTCGAGATTCATGGCGCCGACTCTAGTGTCCGGACGCCAGGGCTCGCTGGGCGAACTCGATCTCCGTGTGGCGCTCGCGCGGCTCGTAGCCGGCCTGTCGATAGATCGAGTTTGAGACAGGATTGGCCGCATCAGTGAAGAGCATGGCGCGATCCACATCCGCGCGCGCCATTGCCACGGCGGTGACTTCGTACGTCAGCCGTCGACCGTATCCCCGATTGCGGTGCTCGGGCGGCGTGTACACAGGGCCGACGCGGAGCACGCGCCCGGCGACACGGTGACCCACCACGCACACGGGAGCTCCACCGTCGATCCAGAGGTCATAGCCTCCTGCTTGCACCATCCGGAGCGCAACCGCGGCCGGATCCGCGCCGACGACTTGATCTATCTCTTCGCTGAACGCCACGAGCCACTCGCCAAGCAACGGCACATCGCTCGGCGCCGCGCTGCGGCGCTCACCGGACGGGACCGGCACGTCGATGAGGCGGCCGAGTTCGTTGAGGAGTATCGGACGCTCCCGTTCGACGATGTCGCCGGTCGCACCCGTCCACGCTGCCGCAACTGCGCGCGCGGAGACCTCCGGCCCGTTCAGGCCATGCGGCTGGAGGCGCAGCGCCGCTGCTCGTTCGACCATGGCCACAGCGACCGAATGCGCGGCGTCGGACGGCATGTCTGACACAAGCAACGCATAGGGTGGGGTCCAGCTTGCGGCGCCTACCACGTCTCCGCCGTCGCCTGTGACCCACCAGAAGCTCGGTGGTGCGCTGTACGAGCCCGCCCCGGACCGCACGCTCTCGATGATGGACAGCAACACGTTTCGACCACACGGGTCTTCCTCGAGAAACCCATATGCGGCGGCCGCGTACTCGTCGACGGAATCGCTACTGTGCACCTGCATCAGCGCAGAATTCTGCACGTCTCAAATGGTCAGGCGTCCCTCGGTCGCGACCTGGGCCACAACATAGGCCAACCACGGAATGAGCACGAGCATGAGCATCGCGCCGTGCGCCTTGCCTCGCCAGAGCATCGCCAGCAGGTATGCCGCCGTGAGCACCGTGAGTGTCGCACTGATGTAGCCCGCCGAACCGGGCTGCCACGTGGTGAAGACGAGGCCGATTGCGGCCAGAACGCAGGACTGAAACGTCGCCGATCCGGCAACATTGCCGAACGCGAGCGCGTCGTCGTTGGTGCGAACCCAGAGCACGCTGTTGAGGGTTTCCGGCAGTTCGGTGGCGATGGGCACGATGACCAGCGACAGCACGAGGATCGGGATTTCCAGTGCGGACGCAGTGCGATCGAGCGCCGTCACGAAGAGTTGCGAGCCGAGCACAAGCAGCGCGACGGCAATGACAAGTTGAACGGTGACCAGTACGGGGTGCGGCTCACCGGGCCGCCATCGGACGATGTGCAGCGGCTCCGGGCTGTCGCCGGCGGCGGCGCTGCCACGAAGCGTCGCGACCACGTACACGGCGTAGGTGAGGAGCAGGAGCGCGCCGACCGCGATGCGCGCACCGCTCGGGAGCAGGCTGGACAGCACTGCGACGGTGAACGCCCCCAGGAAAACACCCAGGTCTCGCCGCGCCTGCGAAGGGTTTACCACGAGCTTGCGCGCCCCTCCCCGAACCACGACGGCGACACCGGTAAATCCCGCCCCAAGCGTGAGCAGCAGAAACGGCGACCCGAGCACGGCCCCGGTGGCGACGAGGTTGGCGCCCTTGGAATGCGTTGCCAGCGCGACGATCGGCACGACTGTTTCCGGAAGCGATGTCCCCAGCGCGGCGAGCAAGCTCCCGGTCGCTCCCGTGCCGAGGTTGAGCAGATAACCGGCCCACTCGATCGCATTGGTGAACAGCTCGGACGCCACCACCACGAGGATCAGGCTGGCCACGAAGAGCAGCGCTGTGATCATCGCCGCCCTGACAGCCGATCGATTGGCGTGTGCAACCACGCAGTCGCAAAGCCCAGCACGTGACGGATCGTGACCGGCTGCACTCGATGCACCGGTGCGCCGCCGGCGGCGACGTCCACCGCATCGCGCACGCGCTCGCGGATCCATGGAAACACCGTGCGCGGCAGGTGGTCGGGCGTTGCCATGCGGAATGCCCATGCCTCGAGGCTTCGCCGCGGCGCGCCTCCGATCACCTCGCCGAGGAAGACGACATCGCCGGCCGAGCGCAGGCCTTTCCACGAGTACACGCCGACGACGCCGGCGATGCGCACCTTGTAGCCGCACTCCTCCTCCGTCTCTCGTGCGGCGGTCACCGCCGGATCCTCGTCGGGTTCGCAATGGCCGCCCGGAAGTTCCCAACCGGCGGGCCACGGACGGAACTGGAGAAGGACCCGGCCGCGCTCGACGATTGCCACCTGGGCGCCCTCGACCGTCCACTCCACGCCGTCCATCGTCACCGAGCTCATGAGATGAGGTGCAACACGTTCGGCAGCCCCAGGAAAATCGGATGCACGCCTGGGACGATCAGATGCTCGAACACCAGCGTCGACGTGCCGACCGTCATCGAATTGACGATGTCGACGTTGCCGTGGGTCAGTGGCGGCGGCAGCAGCGCAGCCAGCGCGGCGACCGCGTAGAGCACGTAGCGATACTGCTCGAGGTACAGGAACACTCGCGGTGCGACGCTGAACGCGAGGCTGCGAATCACTGCGTACCCGTCAAGGCCCGGAATGGGGAGCGCGTTGAACACGAAGAGCGCGATATTGACGAGAAATCCCTGCAGGAGCACGCCAAGGATCACACCCTGCAGGGTGAACTGGGCGAGGGTGTCGAATCCTCCGGCGTCCACTCCGGAGCCAAGCAGTTCGACGCGCAACGCTCCGGCAAAGATCGCTGCGACGACGAGGTGTGCCAGGGGCCCGGCCGCAGCGACGGACGCGCGTTGTTTGCCTTCGCGCAGATACAGCGGATCGAGCGGTACCGGCCGGCCCCAGCCAACTCCGGCGAGCAGCAGCGCGAAACAGCCGAACGGATCAAGGTTTTTTCGCGGGTCGAGGGTCATTCGACCGTCGCGGCGCGGGGTCGGGTCGCCGCAACGCAGTGCGATCGCTGCGTGCGAGAGCTCGTGGATGACCGATCCGAAAACGAAGCCTGGCAGTGTGTAGAGGACGATCGCCAGGTAGGTACCGGGGCTGATCACCCGGCGCCGGCTACTCGAGCTCGACCCGCGACGGCCGCCGCGAGCGCTCCGATCCGCTCCGTGCCCGTTTCCGGCCGCGTGTCTTCGGCTCGTCAGGATCCGGCTGCTGCGTGTGGTGATCGATGATCGCCGCGAGTGCGAGCAACAGCTCGCGCTGCGCGATGAGCAGGTGGCGCTGGGCGTCGGGCGGCACGAGATCGCCGAATGACGAACCGAGGAGTCGCGACGCCTCATCGACGAGGCGTGTCGCCTGTGTCCACACGGCGTCGGTCGTCATGGCTTGCGATCCGCGAAGGTCACGCAGAGCATTCCCTCATCGAGGCGCCCTTTGGTCACACGCTTGCCGTTCAGCACGCGTGGCAGGGAAATCTCGCGCTTGTATGGTCCGACGCTGACAAAGAGCTCGCCCTCGCGATGCTTGATGTCCACGTCCTCCTTGCCGACGAAGGGAAGGTGGAGCTGGAGCTCGTACGTGTTGCCGACCTTGCGAATGCGCTGCGGGACTGAGTGATAGAAGATCTGCGACGGGTCGCGGTCGCCGTAGATGGACTCGCCCATCTCCGCGAGCGAGTCGAGCCCGACGATCTCGTGGTCGAAGAGCTTGGTCTGCAACGTCGGGATCGGCGAGAACGCCGTGTCGACCATCACCGCGTACCGCTGTTGCGCCTCGCGCCATGAGTCGAAGTAGCTGTCGGTGACTTCCGGTGGGAGCACACGATTCACCACCACGAGGTCCGTGAGGTAGTCGTAGAGACTCAGGTACGTGAATGCGCGCTGCGCCTCTTTCACGACCATCTTCTCGAGGTTGAGCACGATCCGCGTGGTGCACACCTTGGGGTCGCCGAGGATCTTCTTCATCCCCTCGAGGTCGACCAGAAGATCCTTGACGTTGCTGAAGATCTCGTCGCTCGGCAGCGGGATGCTGATGAACGGTTGCATGACCGGGCGCGCAACCTTGTTCATCATCCGGTGGATCGGGAAGATGCGGTCCAGGTACCACTTGGCGACATCCGGAAACGCGAGGAGCTGGAGCGTCTCGCCTGTGGGAGCGCAGTCCACGATCAGCACGTCGAACTTGCCTTCGCGTTTGTGCTTCTTGATCCACATGAGGCTCGCGACCTCCTCCATTCCTGGAGGTGAGGCCATTTCCTCGGCAACGATGTCATCGACACCCTGCGACGCGAACAGCGAGGTCAGGTAGATGTGGATGCGGTCCCAGTGCTCCTCGAGCTCGTGGAGCGCATTGACCTCCTGTCCCCAGAGATTCGGCGCAAGTTCCGTCGGCTGATCACCGATCTCCTGGTCGACGCTGTCGCCCAGGCTGTGCGCGGCGTCGGTGCTGATGACGAGCGTGCGATACCCAAGACTTCGCGCACTTGACCGCAGTCGCTGCGGCGACCGTCGTTTTCCCAACGCCTCCCTTGCCCGTGTAGAGGATTACTCGCATGCGCGCGTCTCGGTGCTCACGGGTTGATGCGTGTCACCACCACTGCAGCAATGAGGATGAGGGCGACCATGAGCGAGGCCATGATCGCAACGCGCCGAAGATCGCGAGGCACGTAGGGGACACGATCGAACGGGATGGCAGCGTCCTCGCTGTCGAGCGGCTGGAACAACGCCGCGGCGCTCATCTGGCCGCGGGGCGCGCGTGGCTGGAGTGCCGGATTGACTCGCTGCACGCGCCGGCGCGCCGACAAGTCGGTGGCGACCGCCGCGACTGCCGCGACTGCCTCTTCGGGCTCCTCCTCGTCGACTGGCTCCGACTCGATGTCGAGTTCGTCACCCGCGAGGGGCAGGACGGTCTCGGGCAGCACCCGGGTTTGCACTGGGCGCGCGACTGCGGACGCCGGCGCCATGGCCGGGCGTGTCGTCGCGCCGGGTGTCGACGGAGCCGGTGCGCCTGGGCGCCGCGTGGCCGCCCGTTGTTTCTGCTTGCGTGTCTTCTTCGCCATGAGCTTCGAAGCGTATCAGGGGGGTGCTTGGCCGACCCGAGGTTGCGGAACTCCGAGGCACCTTCACGCGAGGCAGGCAGCGGGCCTCCGGATGAGAGCGGCCACGATTTGGAGCCATGGCCTGAGCGGTGGGAGAGCCCGGTGCCCGCTGCCTGACGAGCCGTGAACGTAAGGGGTGCAGCCCTACATCTTGTGGCCTGCGCCGAACGCTAGCACATCATGCGGGGGTCTTCAATGCGCCAGCGTACCGACCCGCGGTGAGCCGGGTGTTGGTCCTGTGGCGGCCGCTAGGATCGCCGCATGAGTTGGGACGAGGAATACGCGGCTCGCTACGACGAGTGGTCGGCGCACATGACGGAGGACGTGCCGTTCTACGTCGCACTCGCGCGCGAAGCCGCCGGCCCTGTCGTCGAATTGGCCGTCGGCAACGGGCGTGTCGCAATCCCGGTGGCGCTTGCCATCGGGAGGACCGTGGTCGGGATCGACACGTCTCCGGCGATGCTTGCTCAGGCACGGGAATTGGCCGGTCGCGCCGGGGCGGACCTCGATCTGCGGCTCGGCGACATGCGGGAGTTCTCCCTCAGCGAGCCTGCCGCCCTCATCTATTGCCCGTTTCGGGCGTTGCTGCATCTGCCCACCTGGAGCGACCGGCGGCGCACCTTCGAGCGCGTGGCCGCCTCGCTGCAGCCTGGCGGGCGATTTGCCTGGAATGCGTTCATCTTCGACCACGTGCTCGCGTCCGGCTTTGACGGGCAGCGTCAGGAATCGCCGATTCCGCACACGATCAACTATGCGGTGGGCGACGGCAGGATCGACATCACGCTCGACAGCGGTGCCTCGAGTTCGCTGTGGTGGGCGACGAAGAACGAGTGGCTGGGCCTCATCGACGTGGCGGGCTTCGAACTTGGGGCCGTCTACGGTGATTTCGACCGCACGCCGGTTGGCGACGAGAGCCGCGAGTACGTGTTCGTTGTGAGGCGCTGATCAGAACCCTGGTTTTGTCGATCCGGACCAGATAACGAGCATCGCGAGCACGTCTTCGTCGCGAGGCGCCGAACGACGCTCGCGCGAGAGTTCGAGGGGCTAGGCGAGTCGAACATGCGTTCGTGTATACTACAAATATGTGTAATACCGAGGCGGGTACCGAGAGCTCCCTCGAGGCGCTTTTGGGAGGCATCCAGCGCTTCGTCACCGCACCGGGGCCGGAGCTCACCCCGACGGAGCTTGGAGACCACCTGATCCGCCTCCGGCACGGCATTGATCTCCTCGAACTCGACTTCGCGAGCTCGGCCGCGACCTTTGCCGGGACAGATGAGTACGAGAACCAGGGCTCGGTCTCCCCGTACGACTGGATTCGCCACAACTGCCACATGACTGCGCAAGCTGCTTCTCGGGCCGTCACGGCGGGTGAGCAGTTCGGTCGACTCCTCGGCAGCGCCGCTGCCCTTGACGCCGGCGAGATCGGGTACGCGCACTTCTCGCTGCTGGCCGGGGTTGCTCGTGCGCTCAGCACCAAGCTTGTGGCCGTAGGCCCGAAGGTTGGAATCGACGGCACGGAAGGGGATGACGATGCGACGGCGGATGAGCCGGCGGTGCCAGCCGGGTCAGCGGCGCCCGTCCCGCCACCGCCATTTGACGAGCTCCCGCTTCTCGAGCTCGCTCGCGAGCACTCCGTCGGACGCTTCGGACACGACTGCATCCATGCTCGCCACGCCTACGATGCCGCCGCCGTCCTGGAAGAGCATCTCCACGAGGCTGAGCACAATCGCTTTGAGTTCATTCCCTGCGCGAACGGCTCCCTGGCGGTGCGAGGCCTGTTCGATCCCGTTGCTGCGGCCACGCTCAAGACCGCCGTTCTGCCGCTGGCTCGACGTACCGGTGCGAGTGACGGTCGCTCGCTCCAACGCCGGCTCGCCGACGCGCTTGTGGAGGTGGCGTCCCACGCGCTGGACATCGGAGCCGTCCCCGGTAGTGGCGGGACCAGAGCCCATCTCCAGCTCACCGCGTCAATCGAGACGGTGATGGCCCTGGACGGGGCCTCTGGTGGCGAGCTCGAGCACGCCGGCGCGGTTCCCGCAGCCACCGTGCAGCGTCTTGCATGTGATGCTCGTGTCCGGCGGATCCTTCTCGGACCCAAGTCGGCGGTGATCGACGTCGGCCGCGCCCGACGCCTCCCGAGCGAGGCCACCCGAGACGCGCTCCGGGCTCGGTCCGGAGGCTGCGAATGGCCGAAGTGCGATCGCCCCGTCGCCTACACCAATGCGCATCACCTCGTGCACTGGGCTCAGGGCGGCGCGACCGACATTGGCAATCTCGTCCTGCTTTGCTACCGCCACCACTGGCTGATCCACGAGGGTGGCTGGCAACTGGCCCGTGACGAAAGCGGACGCATGCTTGCCATCGCGCCCACCCCGAGATTTCGCACCTGGACACGAGCGCCCGACATCGTTACCACGTAGAGGGTGTCGGGCCACTGTAGAGAGTGTCGGGCCGCGTAGAGGTTGTCGGGCCACGTAGAGGGTGTCGGGCCAAGTAGAGGTTGTCGGGCCACGTAGAGGGTGTCGGGCCACGTAGAGCGTGTCGGGCCGCGTAGAGGGTGTCGGGCCGCACTTCACAGCTGAGCGTTGGCCCGCCCACTCCGTCAGTCGGTCTCGCCGGTCCTTTCGAGAGCACCTCTGAAGCCCGCCGCAAGCGCCGCGACCACCTCCTCGCGCCCGACCTGACGCCCGAGCAACTCGCGCACCCCCACCCCACCAAGCGTCGAAGCTGAATCCTCGCGAAGGTACGCCGCGGCGCGCGGCGGCTCGAGGAGGACCGATCCGTGTTGCAGCAGCGCACCAGCGCGACGCGCCTGCGCGCTCCCGACCAACTTGCGACCACGATCGTCGAGCAATTCGTGGGCGGCAGGCCGGGCGAAGCAGTCGGCCACCAAAGCACCTTCGCGCGCGTCGCGCCGGAGGTTGGCCGGCATCGCGCGCGGCGTCGCGTGCACGCCGAGCAGTTTCAGCCCCAGTGCCACCGCGTCGTGGATTCGGGAGCACGAGTTCGAGGACGCGACCGCCGAACACCGGATCCGTCGCCCTGCACACCACCGAGTAGGTCACTTCCTGGTCGTGTAGCACGGCGCGACCGCCACTCGGACGCCGAACGACGTCTACTCCGTCTCGGGCGCATGCCTCGAGATTCACGTCGTCGATGGACTGCATCCGACCGAGACTCAGGCATGCCGGACTGAACCCGTACAGGCGCACCGCACCCGCTATTTCCCCGCGGACGCAGGCGTCGAGTAGCGCCAGGTCGCGAAGCATGTTCTCCTCGCCCGGCGCCGGATCGTCGATGAGCAATTCGAGTCGCTCCCCGGTTGCGCGGATCACAGCGTCAGATGTTGAACCGCACGTGGATGACATCGCCATCACGCATCACGTAGTCCCGACCCTCCAATCGCTGCTTCCCACGCTCACGCAACACGGCGTAGGAGCCGGCGTCGAGTAACTCCTCCGCATCCGTGACCTCGGCGCGAATGAAACCGCGTGCGATATCGGTGTGGATGCTCGCGGCCGCGTCGAGCGCCGTCTCGCCCTCGCGAAGATTCCACGCGCGCACCTCGGTGTCACCGGCGGTGAAAAACGTGATCAGCCGCAGCAAGCGGTACGCGCTGCGGGCAACGCGGTAAAGGCCCGGCTCCTCAAGACCGAGGTCCGACAGGAATCCAGCGCGATCGGCGGGATCGAGCTCCGCGATGTCGTTCTCGATGCGGGCGGAGACTGCGATCACGTCACCACCGGCAAGCGAAGCTCGCTCAACGACCTCACGTGGCACGGGCTCCCGTGCTGCGGACTCGGCGACGTTGACCACGACCATAAGTGGCTTGCCCGTGAGCAACCAGAACTCACGCAACATCTCGCGCTCCTCGGCGTTGAGCGACATCGTCCGCACCGGCTTGCCCTGGTCGAGGTGCCCCTGCACACGGCGCAGGAGCGCGATCATCTCCGGCTCCTTCTCCTTCTGCAGGCGAGATGATTTCTCCGTGCGCTCGAGTCGCTTCGTGATCGTCTCGAGGTCAGCGAGCTGCAACTCGAGCTCGAGCACATCGATGTCACGCACGGGATCGACACCGCCTTCGACATGCGTCACGTCCGGATCCTCGAACGCGCGAACGACCAATGCAGTGGCGTCGGCCTCACGGATGTGCCCGAGAAAGCGGTTGCCGAGTCCCTCACCGCGACTTGCGCCACGCACGAGCCCCGCGATGTCGGTGAACGTCACCGTCGCTGGAATGACCTTCGGCGGCTGGAACAATGCCGCAAGGCGGTCGAGCCGCGAGTCCGGAACCGGAACGACACCAGTGTTCGGCTCGATGGTCGTGAACGGATAGTTGCCGACCGCCGCGCCGGCCTGAGTCATCGCGTTGAAAAGCGTCGATTTCCCGGCGTTTGGCAGTCCGACGATGCCAACACTGAGGCTCAAATCCTTTCCAGTTCGAAAGCGGTGTGCAGGGCACGCACGGCATCACGAACGCGCGGGCGATCGATGATGCAGGTTACGTGGATCTCGCTCGTGGCGATCATCTGGATGTTGATGCCGGCGTCGGCGAGCGCACGAAAGATCTTCGCGTAGATACCCGGTGTTCCCTTGAGTTCGCTGCCGATGACGGTCACCTTGGCAACGCCCGCCGTCGCGGTGTACCCATGCGCGTTGACGCTCTTCGCCACCGCCGGGAGCATCCGCCGCGCTTTGGGTAAATTCGACTCGGCGATGGTGAAGCTCAGGTCGGTGGTGCCGTCGTGGCTCACGTTCTGGAGCACGATGTCGATGTCGATTCCGGCCTCACCGAACGGACCAAAGATCGCTGCTGCCACGCCCGGGTTGTCCGGGACGCGGAGGATCGTGACCTTGGCCACATCGGTCTCGTGCGCGATGGCGCGCACCTTCTGACGTATTTCCATCGTGTTCTGCTTCGCGATGATTGTCCCCGGTTCGTCGTCGAACGTGGATCGCACCCGGATCTCCATCGAGTACGCCTCACCGATCTCGACGGCACGCGGATGCATCACGCGGGCTCCCGCGGAGGCGAGCTCGAGCATCTCGTCGTAGTCGATCGCCGGGATGACCCGGGCGTCGGGGACGATGCGCGGGTCGGCGGTGTGGACGCCGGGGACGTCGGTGAAGATCTCGCAGCGGTCGGCATGGATGGCGACGGCGAGCGCGACAGCAGTCGTATCCGAGCCTCCGCGGCCGAGAGTCGTGACGTCCATGTCCTCGGTCGCGCCCTGAAATCCGGCCACCACCACGACATTGCCGCGTCCGAGCTCGTCCAGCACGCGCTGGGGGACGATGTCGACGATGCGCGCGGTGCGATGCGCGCGGCTCGTGCGAATGCCGGCCTGCGCACCGGTGAGTGAGATCGCCGGCGTGCCGGCGGCGTGCAGCGCCATCGCGAGGAGCGGCGCAGTGATCGTCTCGCCGCTGCTCAGCAGCATGTCCATCTCGCGCGACGGCGGATCGCCGGTGACGCGATGTGCAAGAGCGATCAACTCGTCGGTGGTATCACCCATTGCGCTCACCACCACGACGACTTCAGTGCCTTCATCCATCGACTCACGGATGCGGCGCGCGACGCGGCGCAACTTCATCGGCGTGGCGACGCTCGATCCCCCGTACTTCTGAACGAGGCGGGTCACGCAGATGCGCCCCTGAATCGACTGGCGCAGCCGCTCGCTCGCAACGCTGCCGGCCCCAGACGCCGCGTCACGCCGACACGTCCACGCGGGTGCCGTAGTTGCGCGGCGGCAGGACCATCGTCTGGCCGGCGACCCCGGCAATAGCTCCGGCCTCTGCCATCGCCGCAACGATTGGTGCAGGGTCGAGCGGTGTCAGGGCGATGACCGACGGTCCGGCGCCAGCAAGCGCAGCGCCCGAAGCGCCGGCGACGATCGCGGCGTTGACGACTTCCTCGGCTCCGGGCATCAGGGCGAAACGGGCGTCCTGGTGCCAGCGATCCTGCATCGCAACCCGCAGTCCCGAGTGGTCGCCGGTGGCAAGAGCGCGGACCAGGAGCGCGCAGCGACTTGCATTGAAGATCGCGTCGGCCCTGCTGAAGGAGGTCGGAACCACCTGGCGAGCTTCAGTTGTGGTGAACGGAATATCGGGGATGAACAGCACCGCCCGAAGTTCGTCGGAGACGGCCATATGAACGGCAGCCACACCCGGCGCACAGATCGCGAGTCCGCCGAGCAACGCAGCGGCCGCGTTATCGCGATGGCCTTCGAGTGCCGCGACGCGGTCGAGCACGGCATCCTCGTCCCACGGCGCCTGGTGCAGAGCGGTGGCGACGAGCACTCCGGCCACTGCCGCGGCCGCGCTGGACCCCATGCCGCGCCCGATCGGGATCCGGTTCACGCACGTGAAGTGCACCCCGCTGGACGGGACGCCGAGCTCCGCGCACGACTTCGCATAGGCGACCGTGATCAGGTTGTGTGCCGGGTCATTGAGCGCGAGCGTCGCGTCGGGACCGGCGTCGATGCTCAACGCGCCTGGTCGTTGCTCGGCGCGAATGTCGTTCTGAAGCTGCAGCGCCATTGCGAGGATGTCGAACCCCGGCCCGAGGTTGGCGACGCTGGCGGGAACCGCGACACGGACGCGCACGCCGCCCTCAGACCTCGATCGCGCCCGCCAGGGCGCTCGCATCCGGCGGGATCTCGAGAATCGGAGCGAACGCGGGCTCCACCGCGCCCGGATCCTTCAAACCATTGCCCGTGAGCACGCAGACGGCATGGGTCCCTGGCGCGACGACTCCGTCCGCAATTGCACGTTCAAGCACGGCCAGGGCGGCGGCCGACGCAGGCTCGCAGAAGATCCCCTCGAGCCGGGCAAGACGGCGCTGCGCATCGAGGATCGCTTCGTCGTCGACCGCCGCGATGAGCCCCTCGGACTGATCCCGCGCCTCGACGGCCCCATTCCAGGAAGCCGGATTGCCGATCCGAATCGCGGTCGCGACCGTCTGCGGGTCGTCGACCGGGTGTCCCAGAACAAGCGGGGCGGCCCCAGATGCCTGGCCGCCGATCATCCGAGGCAGGTGGCTCGCTCGCCCGTCGCGGTGCTCCTCGCGGAAACCACGCCAGTACGCGGTGATGTTGCCGGCGTTGCCGACTGGCAGCGCCAGGACGTCCGGGGCGTCCCCGAGCTCCTCGACGATCTCGAAGGCCGCAGTCTTCTGGCCTTCGATCCGGTAGGGGTTCACGCTGTTGACGAGCGTCACCGGGTGGCTCTCGCACACCTCGCGCACGATCCGCAGCGCAACGTCGAATCCGCCCTGAACGCTCACGACGATCGCGCCGTGCACGCGCGCCTGGACAAGCTTGCCCGACGCGATATGGCCGTGCGGCACCACGACGAACGTGCGCAGGCCGAATCTCCCGCCGTACGCCGCAGCCGAGGCACTGGTATTCCCGGTCGAGGCGCAGATGATCGCCCGGCTCCCTGCGTGGAGCGCTGCAGCAACGGCGACGACCATGCCCCGGTCCTTGAACGAGCCGGTCGGGTTCAGACCTTCGAGCTTGAAGTGCAGCGACGCCAGTCCCAGGGACGGGCCGATGGTCAGCGACTCCACGCACGGCGTGCCGCCTTCGCCGAGGCTGATGCTCGGAGCCTGTGGCGAGAGCGCGAGGCGTTCCCCGAATCGGGCGATCACGCCCTGAGTACGCAGGGTCACGTCGCCGCCGGAGCCTCCACCCGATCGAGGGCGCCGAGAATATCGTCCACTGAAGTGAGTGTGTCAAGGGTCTCCATCGCTCGATCGTGAACCGCCCGCGGTGCGAGCCCGGTGAGCACGATGAGCTCCGAGCCGGGAAGGTCGACGGCCGCATCGACGGCGAGCCCGCGGTCCTCCAGTGCCTGGAGCACGAGGGCTCGCGCCTCCGTCTCGCTCGAGAGGCGAACGCGCACATACCCGGCCACCTCGACGTCCTCGGGGCTCATCATCGCCGGGTCGACGCGGGCGGCGACGTTCTGCACCGGCCGCTCCCCCTTGTCCCGTACTGCCGTCACCACGTCGCTCACCACCGCGCTTGCGGTGGAATCCCCGCCCGCGCCGAGGCCGCGAAGCATCACGGTTCCCGCGAGGTCGCTCGAGATGATGACAGCATTGTCTGCATCATCGACATCGTGGAGGAGATGTCCGGGGCCCACTGCGGTCGGACGCACGCGAAGGTGGAACGTGTCGCCGAGTCCGCGCTCGGCGTGCGCAAGTAGACGAACGCGATAGCCCAGTTGCGCAAGGGCTGCGACATCGGTGCCGGACACATCGCGAATGCCCACACGGTCGACGGCGTCGGGCGTCACAGACACGCCAAACGCCAGCCACACGAGGATCACGAGCTTCTGCACCGCGTCCCACCCGTCAACGTCGAGCGACGGATCGGCCTCGGCAAAACCACGGCGCTGGGCGTCGGCGAGGGCACTCGCGAAGCTCACGCCCGCTTGCCGCATCTGGGTGAGGATCACGTTGGTGGTGCCGTTGATGACGCAGTCGAGTGCGTCGATGCGGTCTCCGAGCATGCTCGTACGCAGCAACGCGATGATCGGCAAGCCGGCGCCGACACTTGCCTCGATATACAGTCTCGCGTGGTGCTGCGACGCGAGCGCCGTGAGTCGCGGACCGGATGTCGCGATCACGGCTTTGTTTGCAGTCACCACCGTCTTGCCGGCGCGCAAGGCTGCTTCGATCAGCGCCGTCGCCGGATCGAGGCCACCCATCACCTCGACGACGATCGCCACCGCCGGGTCGTTCACCACGGCCACGGCATCGCCGACGAGGCGCACGTTCTTCAGATCGATGTCGCGTGAGCGGGCGACGTCGCGCACCGCCACGACACGCAGCACCGGCGTCGCGCCGGCGCGCTCGCCGAGCAACTCCCACTGTTCGATGAGCCGTCGCGCGACGGCAACACCAACCGTGCCGAGACCAAGTAGTCCAACGCCCACCGATTCCATTGCTGGGACAGTCTATGGGGGCCTAGATGATGTGGCGTCTCCAGGCGAGCAGGACAGCTGCCGCGCGGTCCTTGCATCCGAGCTTCTCGAGGATGTTGCTCACGTGCGTCTTCACGGTGTTCTCGCTCAGAAAGAGGAGGACCGCGATCTCCGCGTTGTTCTTGCCGTCCGCCATCAGCCGCAGCACGTCGCGCTCGCGGCGTGTGATCGAGGGCATGTTCTCGGCGGCGGCGCTGACCAGCTGCGGGTCCAGGAGCGACTCGCCCGCGGCCACAGCCCGGATGGCACCGGCAAGCTCCTCGCGGGTGGCGTCCTTCAGCAGGTAGCCGAGAGCGCCGGCCTTGAGCGAAGGAAAGATGTAGTCCTCGTTGCGATAGGTGGTGAGGACGATGACCCGGGCTTCGGGGTCGCGCGCGCGAATTTTGCGCAGCGCCTCGATGCCGTCCATGACGGGCATCTGGACGTCGAGAAGGATCACGTCGGGGTGGGTCCGCCGGGCTTGCTCCACCGCCTCGACGCCGTCGGAGGCTCTCCCGACTACTTTGATGTCCGGCTCGAGCTCGAGCATCGTGCAGAGACCGTCGCGGACCACGGGATGGTCGTCGGCAACGAGGACGCTGATCACGCGCTTACGGCCTCGACGACTCGTTCCGTGAATGGCAGGCGGGTCGTGACCGTGGTGCCCTGGCCCGGAGCGCTCACCACGGTCAGCGATCCGCCGGCGTTGCGCGCGCGCTCGGCCATGCCGTCGAGGCCGAAACAGTCCTCGCGGGGCGCACTCGCCGCTGGGTCGAACCCGATCCCGTCGTCACGGACGGAGAGGACGAGTTCCTGCGCGTGGGCCCGGAGCTCGACGTCGACATGCTCCGGCTTGCCGTGCCGTGCAGCGTTCGAGAGCGCTTCCTGGCCGATGCGCAGGAGCGCGACTTCGGCCGTCGGCGATAGCGGCGGGTGTGGTGGCACCGCGCGGGCCCGGAAGCGAGCAGGGATGCCCGTGCGCTCCTCCCACGCTTCAACCTCGTGGCCGATCGCCGCGACGAGACCGGTGGCCGAGAGCGGCGCAGGGCGCAGGTTCCACACCGAGCTGCGGGCCTCCTGCAGGGCGCCGCGCGCGAGCTCCCGAGCGCGCTCGACGGACGATCTGGCACGACCCTCCGATCCCCGGTTCAAGAGGGTGTCCGCGGCTTCGAGCTCCAGCACGATCCCGGTGAGCTGCTGCGCGAGCGTGTCGTGGATCTCGCGGGCAAGGCGCGTGCGCTCCTCGAGCACTGCGTGGTCGGTGAGCGCCTGCACCGGGAGATACATGCGGCGCGAGAGCAGCGTGGTGGCGATGAACGCGAGTCCGACGAGCAGGATCAGAACTGGGAGGACCATCACTGGGAAGAGGCGATGGACGCTGTCGGTGACCCCAAGGGTGAGCTGGCTCAGGTTGGGCTCGAGGGTGTTGACCGGAACGGGGTTCAGGACAATCCAGTGCGAGCTGTAGACGGGTGACGTGAACAGGTCCGTGCTCACCTTGTCCAGGCTCGCACTGAGCGGGGTGGCGGGTGTTGCCCCGGTGATCTCTATGCGGCGGAGCGAGGAGTCAAAGGAAGGCTTTGAGGGTGGGGTTGGCGAAGTCGACGAGCCGGCGGGGAAGTCGGTCGAAGAGCCCGGCGAGCTGTACAGCACAGTCCCGGTCGCGCTGAGGACGACCGGGTTCATGTTGGCGGGAGCCCCGGTGATCAGGGACGGCGCGATGAGCGCAGGGATGGATACGTCAACGCCTACCTGAATCGACGATGGGTTCTGATACCAGGCGCTGACGCCGGTCGTGCCGCTCGTGCCGCTCTCGAGGAGTGGATACGGATCCGTCCAGAACGGTCCGTCCTCACTCCGCCCGGGCGCGCCCTGCTGAATCCACACGTTCGGTGCGCTGGCGGCGGCGATGCCACCCTCCGAAGCGCTCAGCACCGCGGCGCGGGCCGTGGGATCGTAGAGTGGGCTCGGGACGAACGCCGGGTACGCCCGGATCGCCCCGGTGGCGGCGTCCTGAAACCACACCGACTGGATCGCCTTGTTGGCCCTGAAGATCGCCTGTACCTGGGCGACGATCGCGGGGTCGGCGCTTGCCGCCGCAAAGCGTCCCTCGGTGGTGACGCCGGTCGGGACGATCAACGTGCTGCTCAATGCGCCGGTGCTGCTGGACACGAATTGGAATGCCGCGCCGAGTGGCGTCATCGGGGTCGCGGGCAGTCGCGTCTTGGCCGGCGTCGCCTGGATCGCCTTGGTGAGCGCCCCGCCGAGCCCCTCTTGAACGGCGCCATCGATCGCGTTCATGCTGTCGTCGAGTACGCCGGCGCGCCTGGCCAGCGCGGCATTGGCGAGGCTTTGCTGGTGTCCCAGGATCGCCGTTTCCGTCGCGTTGGCCGTGCTTTTCGCAACGGTGTCGAGCTCGAACACCGCAAGGACGGCGAATGCGAGCAACGGCAGCAACGCGACGGTCACCATGCCCAGGAGCAGGTGATTACGGAAGCGCCGCCTCGGGTCGCGCCTGCGCGGATGTCTCCCGCGGCCGATCCTCATGGCATGTCTCCAGATCCCGCCGTTGCCGCGAATATCCCCATCAGACGGTCGACCACCTCGGTTCCACTATACGGGCGGGGCACAATGCACGCTCGTGTCTTTCGCGGGTTCCCAACTCATCCCCCGCAGTAGCAGGCGGTGGCACGGGGCGTCGCCGCTCGTGGCGTTCCTCGTCATCCTGCTGGCCGGCTGCACGTCGACACCGGCCAGGACGTCGCCGACGGGCGCTCCCGGAGGGACCGCTGCCGCAGCGGCGAAACTGACCGTGGGTGTCTGGCAAGCGCCGTCGACATTGCTCGACGACGGCATCAGCGGCGACCTTTCCACCGCGGACGTGATTGCGGCGCCGGTGGAAGAGGGTCTCCTCTGGTATCGCTCCACAGCCGCCACGGCGAGTGCGAGTTCGGAGGCTGATTACTGGAGCCCCGACCTTGCGACGCAGGTGCCGACCGTGGCCAATGGCGACGTGCAGACGAGCCATTGTGCCGACACCGCGGCCGCAATGTGCGTGACGTGGCACCTGCGTCACGACGTGACGTGGGATGACGGCGGCACGTTCAGCTCACACGACGTGTGCGACACCTTTGCATTCCACTGGCTGGCGTATGGCGCGCTCGGCAAGCCCAACCCCACGCCGCTCGCATCGACAGCCGGGTGGGACCAGGTGATCAAGTGCACCGAGCTTGACCAGTACACGGCGGTCGTTTCGTTCAAGTCGCAGTACGGGCCGTATCTCGCGCTCGGGAGTGGCGTCGGCGGGATCCTGCCGGCTGATGTGCTCGACAAGGTCATGTCGAGCGGCAGCAATCTCGACACCATGAATGACACGTTCGATCTGGCCACGGGCTCGGGCAATTCGGCGGCGTACAACGCGACCGGCTCCATGAGCCAGGTGCTCGATGGAACCGGGCCATTCGTGATGGCGAGCTACTCCCCGGGCAATCAGATGGTCCTGGTGCGCAATCCCCACTACTGGAACCAGAGCGCTGCTCCGCACCTCGACGAGATCGTGTTCCGGATCGAGCCGGATCTCGCTGCCGAGGAGAAGGACGTGCAGTCGGGTGCCGTGGAAGTGGGCCTGAATCTCGGGCTGGCTGCGCTTCCGGCACTGAATGCGGCCGTTCATGCGCATACCGCGCCGTTCACCGTCAATCCGGTGAACGGATCCGGCGCGGAGGTGCTCATGTTCAACCTCTGCGCCACGGACGGTGGCCTGTGTGACAACCCGGCCGCCGATGAGAACGAGGACACCTCGGACGCGACCGTTCGTCAGGCGATCCTGCGCGGCATCGACCGCGCGGCGATCATCAAAGCGGTCGCGCCTGGCGACACCGCGATCCCAGCGGATTCGTGGATGAGCCTGGGAGCGACATATCTATCAAGTGACGGCGTCGCCACCAGCGCATACAACCCGGCAACGGCCAACGCCATGCTCGACTCGGCCGGGGACACGCGGATCTCGAAGTGCGGCGTCGCGCCGGACGGCCAGGACTTCCGGGCGGAGAAAGACGGCACCTGCATCGTCATCAACATCGGCACCACCAGCGATGACCCGGTGCGAGTGGCGGTGGAAGCGATGATCCGCACCGATCTGGCCAACATCGGCATCAACGTCCCGGCGGCGTTCGAGCCGAACGTCCCAGCCGCGACATTCTTCGGTTCGTTTGCCGACGGCGGCCCGCTTGCGACACATGCATTCGACACGGCTCTGTACACAATCGCGCTCGGTATCCCGGGTGAGCCCGACACGTACTCGTCGACATGGCATGGCGATTGCGGTGGCACGTGCCTGCAGGAGGATGCGGTTCCATCGAGCGCCAACCTCGGCGCCGGTATGAACTTCAGCGGCCTCAACGATCCCGAGCTTGACAAGGACCTCGATCTCGCCCGAAACACTGCCGATCTCAGCACGCGCGTACAGGACTATGGGCTCGCGGATCAGCGCCTCGCCGCCCTGCTGGCGGCGATACCGCTCTATCAACAGGTGATCGTCAACACCTACTCATCGAGTCTCCGTGGCGTCGTGCAGAACGATCTCGTTCCCGATTTCGACATAGCAGCGTGGTCGTGCACCGCGGGAGATTGCGAAGGCTGAGTCCGAACGTACGGCGGTACTGCGGCCCGTATACTCCGCCCTCGTGCGTGATCTCAGCGAGCGAGCTCTTGACGCGGCGTCTGCTGCAGGTGCGTCGTATGCCGACTGCAGGGTCATCAATCGCACTGTGCAGCGGCTCACCGTCAAGAACGGGGCGGTGGCGTCGGTGGAGCTCTTCGAGGACGAGGGCATCGGCATTCGGGTCATCGCGGGCGGTTCCTGGGGGTTCGCCGGGGTCGACGATCTCAGCGGGCCGAGCATCGAGGAAGCAGCTCGGCAGGCGGTCCGCATCGCCAAGGCGTCATCGCGCGTCAACCACGTACCCGTGCGATTGGCCCCGGCCCCGGCACTGGTCGGCGAATTCCGGACGCCCGTCGTGCGCGATCCCTTTGCGGTTTCCCTCGACGACAAGGTCGACCTGCTCCTGCAGACCGACCTTGCGATGTCGCGCGTGCCCCAGATCCGGGTTCGCGAGTGCTCGCTGGAATTTGTTCGTGAGGTGCGCCATTTCGCGAGCAGCGAAGGAGCGTTGCTGGATCAGACCATCATCGAATCCGGTGGCGGGCTCGACGCCACTGCCACCAGTGACGATGACGTCCAGACCCGCAGCTTTCCGAACAGCTTCGGACGCCATCAGATCTGCGCCGGGTGGGAGGCCATCGAGGCGTTCGATCTCCCCGGCAATGCCGGGCGAATCGCAGAGGAGGCAGTCGCGCTGCTGAGCGCCGCCGAGTGCCCGGCGGGAACCATGACGGTGATCCTCGACGCAACCCAGGCAGCCCTCCAGGTGCACGAATCGTGCGGCCATCCGACGGAACTCGACCGTGTGCTCGGGCACGAGGCGGCATATGCAGGGACGTCGTTCCTGATGCCCGGCATGCTCGGCACCTTTCGCTACGGCAGCGACCAGGTGACCATGACCGCCGATTCCACCCGGGCGCCCGGACTCGGCACCTTCGGTTGGGACGACGAGGGAGTGCCGGCGCAGCGATCCGTGCTGGTCGACCGGGGCATCTTCAGCGGATACCTCACATCCCGCGAGACCGCCGCGGCCATCGGCCAGGTGAGCAACGGCGCCATGCGAGCGGATGGCTGGGGCCGGTTGCCGATCATCCGCATGACCAACATCAACCTCGAACCGGGAACATCCAGCCTCGAGGAGATGATCGCCACCACCGAGCACGGCGTGTACCTCGAGACCAACCGGTCGTGGAGCATCGATGACCGGCGCCTCAACTTTCAGTTCGGCACGCAGAACGGCTGGGAGATCGTCAACGGCGAGCGCACCAGATTGGTGCGCAACCCCATCTACAGCGGCCAGACGCCGGAGTTCTGGGGATCGTGCGACGCGGTCGCCGGTCCGGCCGAGTGGCAGATGTTCGGCGTTGTGAACTGTGGGAAGGGCCAGCCTTCGCAATCGATGCACGTCGGTCACGGCGCCGCTCCGTGCCGTTTTCGCAATGTTCGCGTGGAGCCGGCGCGATGAGCACCGGGGACGAACTGCTCGCACTTGGCGACAGTGCGCTTGCCGCGCTCAAGCGCGGTGAGGCAGAGGTGGTCATCGCGGATTCGCACACCGAGCTCACCCGTTTCGCGAGCAACGAGATCCACCAGAGCGTTGCCGAGCGGTACCGGCACATTCGAGTGCGGCTCATCGACGGCGGGCGCATCGGGGTCGGTGAGGTGCGCGGGCACGGCGATGCAGCGATCGCGCTCGCGTTCGACGCTGCCGAGCAGAGCCGGCGTGTGACCAGCGCAAGCGACGTGTCGCCGTTGCCTGCCGGCGACCAGAACGGTGACGGTCCGGTCGCCTTTTCGGCGTCAACCGACTCCGCGACTCCGCAGGAACGGGCGGAGCTGGTGGCAACCATCACGGAAGCGGCGGGCGCGCACGGTGTCAACGCGTACGGCGCGTTGAGCACCAGCACCACGACGACCGCGATCATCACCAGCTCGGGGCTGCGCAGATCGGCGACATCGACGCAGGCGAGCCTGGTTTCGGTCGTGCGCGGCGACAACGGCGGTGGCTACGCATCGCGGCACTCGGCAGACATCGCCGCTCTCGACGTCCCGGGTCTCGCCGCCGAGGTCGTCGACACGTGCGAGCGCAATCAGAACGCGACGGCGGTCGGACCGGGCGACTACGAGGTGATTCTCTCGCCGTATGCGGTGACCGACCTGCTGGAGCACCTTGCCTGGGTTGGTTTCAGCGCCCTGGCGTTGCAGGAGCACCGAAGCTTCATGCGCCTCGGCGAGAAGCTCATGAGCGAGAAGATCACGATCCGCGACGACGCGCGCACGAAGGATATTTTCCCCTTCCCATTCGACGACGAAGGCGTGTCGACGAAACCGGTGACACTCATCGATCGCGGGGTCTGCGCCGCGGTCGTGTATGACACGCCGACGGCGTTGCAGGACGGAGTCGCGTCGACTGGACATTCCCTGCCGCAGCCCAACACGTGGGGCCCGCTGCCCCGCCACGTCGCGATGGATGCAGGCGACACTCCCTGGACGGAGATGGTGGGATCCGTCAGACGCGGCTTGTACATCACCCGCTTGTGGTACGTGCGCGATGTCCATCCGCTGCGCACGGTGATCACCGGCATGACCCGCGAAGGCACGTTCCTCATCGAGAACGGGAGCGTCACGCACCCCGTCAAGGATCTGCGCTTCACGCAAAGCATTGTCGAAGCGCTCGCCAATGTGCTCCAGGTGAGCCGCGAGCGCCGTCTCGAGCTTGGAGAAGGCGAATCCGGGGTACTGTCACCCTGGTTGCACATCGGCCGATTCAGTTTCACGTCGTAGTCGCGAAGGTCTCCCAATGGCACACGCTCCGCTGATCGGCATCACGCTGCGGGTGCTGCATGAGAAGGGACTTCCCGCCGACCTCGCTCGCAACCGCGCGTATTTCGACGCGCTCGAGGGAGCGGGCGGGACGCCACTCGGCATCAGCGCGTCGTTGTCCGACCCGCGGCTGCGCGAGCTCTTCGACCTCTGCGACGGCCTGTGCCTCCCGGGTGGCCCGGACGTCGAGCCGGAGCTCTACGGCGAGGCGACGCGCGACGATTGCGCAGTCGAGGTGGACCAGGAGCTCGACCGCTCGGAGCTGCTGCTCGCACGCTGGGCGCTCGAGGCCGACAAGCCAATCCTCGCGATCTGCCGCGGCGCGCAGGTGCTGAACGTTGCGCTTGGGGGAACGCTCTGGCAGGACGTCGGCACGCAGGGCGCGACCGAGCACAACCATTCGCAGGACGGATCACGTCAGGAGCTCACGCACAACATCGATGTCGCATCCGACTCACGCTTGCACGCGATTGCCGGCGCAACGCTTGTCGACGTGAACAGCATGCATCACCAGGCGTTGCGCGACATCGGCCGCGATCTTGTGGTGAGCGCTCGCGCACACGATGGACTCGTCGAGGCGGTGGAACATCCCGGGCGTCGGTTCGTCGTCGGTCTGCAATGTCATCCCGAGGAGTTGTATCTCGAGCGTGAGTGGGCGCGGCGGCTGTTTGCCGACTTCGTCGCCGCCGCGCGCGTGCGTGAGCGCTGAGCCGAGCCCTGACCGGTTGCACCGCCGCATCTGGATCGCGGCGGTCGCGATCCTCGCGGTCGTCGTCATCGTTCGCAACGTCGTCGACCTCTCCGGCTCACCGCCTGGTCTCTACGTCGATGAGGCATCGATCGGCTACAACGCCTGGACCATCGCGCACTTCGGCGTCGACGAGCACGGGATTCACTTTCCGCTGTTCTTCGAAGCGTTCGGCGAATACAAGAATCCCATCTACGTCTATGCAGTCGCCGCGCTGGTCCGGTTCCTGCCACTGACCGTTGCGGTGGAACGGTTTCCCGCCGCGATGTTCGGCCTCGCGGTGGTTGCGTTTCTCACCGCGGCTGCATGGCGGATGACCGGCTCGCGCTTGATCACGCTCGGCACGCTCGCGCTCACCGCGTTCACGCCATGGCTGGTCATCGAGAGCAGGGTCGGCTTCGAAACGATCTCGATGGTCGCACTGCTCTCGGGTGCGCTCTGGTGCCTCGTCGGACGCCAGCCGACTGCGCGACAGTTCGGCATCGCCGGCGTGTTCCTCGCTTTCGCGATCTACGGCTACACGACCGCGCGTCTCGAGATTCTGTTGCTCGCGGTTCCCCTCGTGATTGCGTGGTGGCTTGCGAAGAACAACGGCTGGTGGCGGACGCTCGTCCCCATCGCTGCGGGGTACGTGGTGCTCGGCATCTACATGCTTGCCAATCCGGGCGCGCTGACGGGGCGTTTCTCGGAGATCAGCATCTGGGCTGACGGCGCTCCGCTCAACGTGGTGATCGACCGGTTTCTCGTCAACTACGTCACGTACTTCAGCCCGAATTTCCTGTTCTTCTCGGGAGACGGGAATCCGCGCCAGAACACCGAGATCGGCGGCATGCTGCTCTGGGTCATGGCCCCGCTGCTCATCGCGGGGATCGTCGTGTGCTGGCAGCGGCGCCGCGAGCCCTTGGTGCGGTTCCTCGTCGCGGGCATCGTCGTGAGCCCGATCGCGGCAGCACTCACCAACAACGGGACGCCGCACGCGCTGCGCTCGTCAGGAATGTTCCCGTTTCTGGTGATTCTCGCGATCCTTGGCGCGGACGGCCTGCGGACGGCGCTCCGGGGACGGATCGGGGCGGGTCGCATCGTGGTCGCCGTGCTGGGTGCGGGCCTGGTGGCGCAAGCGGTGTTCTTCACGGTGGATCTCTACGGGGCATATCCCAACCGCTCGGCCGCCGACTTCGATACCGGCGAGATCGCTGCCATCGTCACGGCGCGCGACCTTGCAGGGACGCATCGGGTCTTCCTTTCGGAGTCGCTCGACCCGCCGTACATCGAAGCGTTCTTCCACTACCTGCCGCCACCGCCGCGCCAGGTCGAGACCGACGACGCAACCCCTGGTCTGGAAGCCCTCGGTATGGTAGTCGTGCCGGTGGAAGCCGTCTACGCGAGCCAACCGGCGGTGGGCGACACGCTCGTCATCAGCCCGTATGACCCGCTGCCACCGAGCGGTTGGACGCTGGTGGCGTCCGAGCGCGCACCCGCGAACCTGCTGGATCCCTCCGCGCCGCGACCGGTCGTCGAGGCGGTCTACCGATTCGGCGGCTGAAAGACGTTCCGCTGCTAAGGTTGGCGCCCGGTCGAACAAATTACGGGCAAATTCAGGCGCCCGACTTCAGGGCGCAATTCAGGGTGAGTCGATTCAGGGTGTTCAATCAGGTGAGCCATGACTGACGTCGTCATCGTCGAAGCCGTCCGGACGCCGATGGGGCGCGGCAACCAGCGCAACGGCGATCTCCGCGACGTGCACCCCGTCCTCCTGGCGGCGCACGTGCTCCGCGAGGTGACGAGCCGCGCGGCCATCGACCCCGCGCTCGTTGGCGACGTCATCTTCGGATGCGTGAGCCAGACCGGCGAGCAGGCTGTGAACATCGCGCGGCAGGCAGTGCTCGCCGCAGGATTTCCCGTCGACGTGCCGGCGACGACGGTCGATCGCCAGTGCGGCTCGTCGCAACAGGCGATCCACTTTGCGGCGAACCTCATCCAGTCCGGCGTCTGCGACATCACGATCGCCGCGGGCGTGGAGAGCATGAGCCGCGTGCCGATGGGTACGACCGTGTTCCAGGGTCCCGGGATGCCGTTCCCGCCCGAGCTGCTCGAGGTTTACAACCTGGTGCCCCAGGGACTGTCCGCCGAGATGATCGCGGAGATGTGGCACATCACCCGCGAGCAGGCAGACGAGTTCGCGGCCCGCTCTCAGCGTCGCGCCGGTGAGGCGCAGGCGAACGGGTGGTTCGACCGCGAGATCGCGCCCGTCGTGGTCGGCGCCAACGGCGACGGCCGCGTGATCAGCCAGGACCAGGGCATCCGCCCGGACACCACCGCCGAGTCGCTGGCCTCGTTGCAGCCGGCCTTCAAGCCCGACGGCATCATGCACGCAGGCAACAGCTCGCAGATCACCGACGGCGCGGCCGCCGTGCTGCTGATGTCGCTGGAGCGCGCGACCGAGCTCGGCATCACCCCCCGCGCACGCATCGCCGGTCAGACCGTGGTCGGCGTGGACCCGGTCACGATGCTCACGGGACCGATTCCCGCAACGACCAGGCTGCTCGAGCGCGCGGGCCTTGGAATCGACGACATCGACCTGTTCGAGATCAACGAGGCCTTCGCACCGGTCGTCCTGGCGTGGGAGCAGGAGCACCACCCGGACATGGACCGCGTCAATGTCAACGGCGGCGCCATCGCGCTCGGCCACCCGCTCGGCGCGAGCGGGGCACGGCTCATGACCACCCTCCTCCACGAGCTCGAGCGGCGCGACGCCCGATACGGCCTGCAGGCGATGTGCTGTGGCGGGGGCCTCGGAACAGGCACGCTGATCGACCGCTCGATCTGATCGGAGGCTCGGCGCGTGGCGCCGCTGTGTCGGCGGTGCGTCGCTCAGTGACGGCTTGGACACACCCGCCAGGGCCGCGGAAATGCCCGTGCTATATTCGGCCGGATCCCCAAATGACCCCAGCGACGAGTACCGCCATGAAGAAGGTCCTGATCATCGAGGACTATTACGCGCTCGCCGACATCGAATCTCTGCTCTGCACGATGGAGGGCTATGAGGTGAAGGTGGCGAAGAGCGGCGACGAGGGCCTCGCAGCGTTCGTGGAGTTCCAGCCAGACCTGGTGCTGCTCGACCTGATGCTGCCGGGCGACCTCTCAGGCACGCAGGTGCTCGAGCGGATCCGCTCCGATCACGGCAGCGATCCCAAGGTGCTCGTGGTCAGCGCGCTCGTGAACGCATCGACGGCACCAAAGCTGGAGGCGTACGGCAACGTGCAGACGCTCGCGAAGCCCTTCAAGATCAAGGAACTCGCTTCGCGCATCCAGTCGATGCTCGCCCCGTAAGGAGTTCTACACTCGGGGGGCGATGCGAGCAGAACCACCGCCGCCACCGCGTGGCAGGCCAGAGCCGCAGCGTGAGTCGGCGCCATCTCGTTCTCGCGGACGTCGCTGCCCGTACCTCGAGCAGATCCTCAAGGAGAGTGCCGGCCCGTTCGGCATGCTGACCAGGTACAAGGCCGACTGCCACGTCGACCGGCAGACGCACAAGTTCACCGGTCGCCACCCCATGCCGCCCTGCATCTCCGAGCCCGAGACCTGCTCGCTCTATCAGAGCGAGCACGGCGAGGAAGACAACCGCATCCGGCGGTACGCCGAGTAGGGCAGGTCTCGAGTAGCGTCGGACCCGCCCTTCTCGGCGACGTCACGTAGCTAGCTCAGGGTGGCGACCATCGCTCTGGCGACGGCAGTCGGGATCGTGTAGTCCTTGCTGAGCACAGGTCCGGCCGGCCCGATGACCTGGATGTCGACGCTCCCGCTCAGGACCTCGACTCCGACCGAGCTGGTGAAAGCCTTGTCGCCAAGGCCACTCAGATTCACTCCTCCGTCTGCCTGCTCATCGGCAGCGAAGAGCGCGTTCGAATCGTTCGTATTGACGTCCAGCTGGATCGAGAATATCTCGCTGGCGTCGGCGATATCGCAGATCGTCAAGCCGGGCAGTTGGGTGCCACCCGTGTCGAGCGCCACAGTGACCGTCTTCCCCGCGACTGCACTCGCGGCGCCTGCCGTGAGGTCCGTGCACTTGGCGTTACTGCTTGCCGATGTGCCGGAGGCGGGTTGCGACGCGCTGCTCGAAGTGGTGGCCGGGGCTTGCGAGCCGCTGCCTCCACTCGAGTTGCCGGCCGCAGTCGCTGGGCTGCCTCCACCAGAGGCTCCGCAGCCGGCGAGCAGGACCGTGGCAAGCGCGACCGGCGCGACGGCCGCCAATCGGATCGGGGTGTGAACATGCATCAGAGTTCCTCGGCATTGGGCTCGGCGAGCCCGTCGAGAACTCAATAGACGGCGGCCCGATCGCAGGTCGATCGCAGCCAGTCAGCGTGGCGTGCTCGGCGCCAGGGGTGCAGAGTGGACCGTCGCTGAGCCGCTTTCGATGGCGCGTCGCAGCCTGCTCAGTCGCTCGCCGGGGGTAGCAGGCGCATCAGTTCTTCGGCAACGTCATCGAGTGGCTGGACGGTGCCCTCGGCCCGGGAGAGGATGAGTGCACCTTCCATCCCGGCGAGGGCGGCGATTGCGATGCCATTCGCGCGAGGGCGCGGCAACCCGGTCCGCTCGAGCCGGTCGGCGAGCGCCGTCTCCCACGCACGAAAGGACTCACGGGCGGCGCCCATCAACGCGTCCCGCGCACCGGTGTCGAGCGCAACGCCGGCGACCACACACCCGGATGCCGCGTCGGAGGTCACGATCACCTGCCGCCACAGTTGAACGAATCGCGCGAGCACGGCGGCCGGGGTCGTCTCGGTGCCGGCGCGCAGAAACGCGACCACGCGATCGGACGTCGAGCGGACGGCCTCGGTCGCGAGCTGCTCCTTGCCGCCGGGAAAGTGGTGGTAGATCGAGCCGCGCGGCGCACCGCTGTCGGCCAGGACGTCCGACAGCGAGGTCGCGCTCACCCCGCGCGAGCTGATGAGCGAAGCGGCGCTCCGGACCATCCGCTCCCGGCTGTCATTCGCCATGACGATGACCCGGCGTTATCCCTTGACTATGACGATCGTCATAGTGCATGCTCCACTCCGTCACTATGACGATCACCATAACGCTTCGAGGATCACTGCCATGCCGATGATCGACGTCTACGCCACCACCGGAACCTTCAAGGCGAAGCACGAGCTCGCTCAGAATCTCGCGGCCGCGGTCATGAAGTGGGAACAGGTCCCGCCGATCTCGCTGTTCAAGAACAACACTGCCGCCTTCATTCATGACCTCCCCGAGGATTCGCTGTCCAACGTGTCAGGCGACAGCAACTACGTTCGCGTCCAGGTGCTCACGCCCATCAACGTCCTGAATCGCGAGAAGCAGATCGGTGTCGTCAGGGAACTGACCGACATCGTCGCCGCCGCGGCGGGCGACCCGACACTGGTCGACCGCACGTGGGTGCTCATCTACGAATCGCCGGACGGTGGCTGGGGCATCAACGGCCACGCCAACACCGGTGCTGACATCGCGGTGGCGGCACGGGCCGAGCTCGCCGCGATCGCGGCTGCGAAGGACGAGGCGAAGTAGCGGAGGGACGAGGGAGCCAGAGTTGCGTCTTTTTCAGATCCCGTCCCGGTTGTTGGACAGGTCTGTTCAGGCGGCTTCCGGCGCCCCCGGGGTGTCTTCCTCGATCGGCACGCCCCCGTAGACCGCGAAGTATCGGGCTTCCGGATGATGCATCACGATGGCGCCGGTCGACTGCTCGGGAACGAACTGGTATCCCTCGGTGAGAGTCACACCGATCTCGGATGCGGGGACGATCTTCATCAAGATCTCGTGATCCTCGAGGTCGGGGCAGGACGGATATCCCCATGAGTACCGCCGTCCCTGCTCCTCGCCGAGGCGGAGCTCGCGGCGGATTCGGTGATGCACGTATTCAGCCGTCGCTTCTGCCATCTGCGTCGCGAAACCGTGGATCCGGAGCATGTCGTCGTAGTCGCCGTCGACCTGAAGCCGGTTGGAGAGCTCCGACGCGCCTGGTCCCGTCGTCACCACCTGGAGCGCGATGACGTCTCGCTCACCGTCGGCCGCGTCCTCGGCGGGGCGGATGTAGTCCGCGAGGCAGAGGCGGTGTTGCTCCGACTGACGTGGGAAGGTGAAGCGTCCCAGCTCGGCGTCGATGTCGCCCGGGTCGTACACGACGATGGTGTCGCCGTCCGCGAGCGCCGGCCAGTATCCGTAGACGGCTTCGAGCTGCAACCATCCGTCGCGCACTGCATCGGTCATCGAGCGCTCGAGGCGGGGCTCGAGCTCGGTGCGCAGCAGCTCTTCCCACTTGGCAGCGTCGCGCACACCCCGGAACTGCCAGCTCATCTTGTACAGAGAGTTGCGATCGATGAAGGGGTAGACGTCCCAGATGGGAATGTCGCGCAGCACGCGCGCCCCCCAGAACGGCACTGCTGGAATCGGCGCGTTGCGCCGCACCGAACTGCGCGCCGGCGCTGCTGCTGCGCCGGCGGCTGCCTGGTTGCGCCGCTCGAGCTTCTCGTGCTCCCGCACGCGATGCACGCGCGCCTCCTCGAGGACGCGGGTCAACAGTGCGTCGTGCCGTTCCGGGTCGAGGAGCTGATCCACCGTGTCGAGTCCCTCGAACGCGTCCTTGCAGTAGAAGACACCGGGCTCGTATGCACGGTCCTGGTCGAGATACAGGATGCGTCTCCCGAATCCGCGATTGATCGCGGCCCCGCCGATGATCAGTGGATAGCTGAGTCCGCGCTCGTCGAGCTCTTTCACGCATGCAGGCATCTGCTTGCTGGTGCTCACCAGCAGTGCGGAGAGCCCGATTGCGTCGGCGTCGACCTCGAGTGCCTTGTCGATGATCGTGTTGAGTGGCACCTGCTTGCCAAGGTCGAAAACCGTGTACCCGTTGTTGCTGAGAATCGTGTTGACAAGGTTTTTGCCAATGTCGTGCACATCCCCGTACACGGTTGCGAGCACGACCTTGCCCTTTGTGTATCCCTCACGCTTCTCGAGGTACTGCTCGAGATGCGCGACCGCGCGCTTCATGACCTCGGCGCTTTGGAGCACGAACGGCAGGATGAGCTCGCCGGAGCCGAATCGATCGCCGACATCTTTCATGGCGGGGAGCAGCACCGTGTTCAGCACGGTCACGGCATCGAGATCCTGCAACGCGAGGTCGATCTGCTCCTCGATGCCGTCCTTGCGCCGGTGCAGGATCTGCGCGTGAATACGCTCGACGGTCGTCATGCCCTCATACGGATCGGCCGTCTCGGGGAGCCCCGCACTGCCGGACGACGCGCCGTCGTCGAAGTGCGCGATGAACCGCGTCAGCGCATCCGGCGCGCTGTTGAAGACGAGCTCCTCGGCCAGACGGCGAGCCTGCGGGTCGATCTCCCCGTACGGCACGACGTGCGTCGGATTGATGATCGCCGCATCGAGCCCCGCCAGCACGCAGTGGTGGAGGAACACGCTGTTGAGCACCGGTCGTGTGTGCGGCGCAAGACCGAAGGAGACGTTGGAAACGCCGAGCACCGTGAGCACCCCGGGCAGCTCGCGCTTGATGGCACGTATCCCCTCGATGGTCTCGTGCGCGGAGTTCGATCCACTCGGCCTCGCCCGTCGCCAGCGTGAACGTGAGCGCATCAAAGATGAGCTGATCCGGGGTGAGGTCATAATCGTCGCGCGCGAGATCGTGGATCCGCCGGGCCACCTCGAGCTTGCGGTCGGCAGTACGCGCCATGCCCTGCTCGTCGATGGTCAGTGCGATGACGCACGCCCCATGATCACGAACTGACGGCAGCACCGCGTCGCAGCGGATCCGCCCGTTCTCGAGGTTGACGCTGTTGACGATGCCGCGGCCCGGATACACCTCGAGCGCGGCCTTGATGACGTCGGCGTCGGTGCTGTCGATGACGAGTGGCGCGTCGACGCTCATCTGGAGCGTCTTGACGACGCTCTGCATCTGCTCCGCTTCGTCGCTGCGCTCGGTGACGGCGACGCAGACGTCCAGCGCGTGTGCGCCACCTTCGACCTGCGTACGCGCGACGCCGAGGATGCCGTCGTAGTCGTCGGCGAGGAGGAGACGCTTGATCGCGCGCGATCCCTGCGCGTTGACCCGTTCTCCAATCAACAATGGAGCCGGCTGCTGACGGAGATCAATCGCGTGCATGCTGCTTGCAAGGCGCGGCTCGAGATCGGGGGTCGGCTGCGCTCGTGATGCCTTCCCGATTCGGTCCACAAGCTCGCGGATGTGCTCCGGCGTCGACCCGCAACAGCCGCCGACGACACTGACCCCGTACTCAGTCACAAAGCTCGCGAGCTCGGTGGCCATCGGCACCGCTTGCAGCGGGTAGTGCGCGCGACCGTCGACGTTGATCGGGAGACCCGCATTGGGGATGCAGGCAACCGGCAGCGAGGTGTGCGAGGTGATGTATCGGATTGGCTCGCGCATGTGCTCGGGGCCGGTGGAGCAGTTGAATCCAACGATGTCGACGTGCAGCGATTCGAGGATGGCGAGCACCGCCGCGGCGTCCGTGCCGAGCAGCATCCGGCCGGTGACGTCCAGGGAGACCGTGGTCATGATCGCCACGGGACGACCGGCGCCGGTGGCAGCTGCGCGGGCGGCGAACACTGCTGCCTTCGTCTCGAGGATGTCCTGCTGTGTCTCGATGATGAGCACGTCGACGCCGCCCTCGATGAGCGACGCGGCCTGCTCCTGATAGACGGGCACCAGGTCGGCAAACCCGAGACGGCTCATAGCCGGGTCGCTGGAGGCGGGCAGAAAACCTGTGGGGCCCATGCTGCCGGCCACGAATCGCGGCCTGCCGTCCTGCGCGTACTCGTCAGCGATTCTTCGCGCGAGCCGGGCGGCCGAGACATTCAGGTCGGTGGTGACATCCGCCTGGCCCCATTCCTCGAGGCGCGGGCGCGTGGCCTGAAACGTGCAGGTCTCGATGACGTCGCAGCCCGCGTCGAGGAAGCTGCGGTGCACGCGCTCGACGACCTGCGGGGCGTGAATGGCGAGGCCGTCCATCCATCCTTCCAGCCGCGCGCCGCCGAAATCGTCGCCCGTCAAGTTCTCCGACTGCAGGCTCGTGCCCATGGCGCCGTCGAAAACCAGCACGCGTTCGCGCAGCGCGTCAAGGAAAGGAGATCGATCTCGCGCCCGCATCAACACGACGTTACCAGGGAACGGCTCCGTGATACGCTCGCCAACCGCCCGTTCAGCTTCGAGGAGACCCTGTTTGGCACGACGCCCACCCCGCCCAGGTAGTACCCGCCGCCGCGGCCCCGTCCGTCGACGGGACGTTGCCGACGGTACACCCCAGGTCGAGGTCAAGGAAGAAACCATCGAGATGGACGCGACGGTCGTGGAGCCGTTGCCCAACGCGATGTTCAAGGTGCGCTTGCAGACGGGTCAGGATGTCCTGGCATACACCTCGGGGAAGATGCGCAAGTTCTACATCCGCATCCTCATCGGGGATCGCGTTCGGGTTGAGTTGAGCCCATACGACCTCTCGCGCGGGCGCATCACCTTCCGCTACAAGTAAGCGGCGTCGGCCGGCAGTGACGGTCTACGTCATCGCTGCGGTGGTCGCGGTGCTGTTCCTGATCGGCGCCTACCGGATGATGGGCGCGGGCGCCACCGACGCAGAGGATCCACACGCGGTGCTCGTTGCCGTGCTCGACACGGCGACCGGCGCGGCGAAGGCACTCGATACGGGCCCGTCCCCTGGTGACGACGCCACCTCGCCACATGCCATCAGACGAACACTCGACGGCTGCGCTCAGGCGCTCGAGCGCATTGCCGCAATCCCTGTGGACGTGGCGCTCGACCACGCGAGGTCGGCGCTGGAGCTCGCCGTTGACGAGCTGGCGTGGTCGGCACGGCTTGCAGAATCACCGGCCCACGCCCGCGACGACGCGCTTCGGGACGCCGCGGTCACGCTACGACGCCGCGGCTCCATGAACCTCGAGACCGCGCGCTCGGAGCTTGGCGCTACCCCGCAGTCCTGAAATACTCGACGGTCGACCGCACGCCGTCCGCGAAGCTCACGGTCGCATTCCAGCCAAGGTGCTCGCGCGCCGCTGTCGCGTCAAGGCAGGAACGGCGCTGCTCTCCGGGTTTCGCGGGGCCGTGCTCAGGCGCTGCGTCGACTCCCGGCTGCTTCAGCGAGCATGCGGTACAGCGTGTTGACGTCGGTCTCGACGCCTGTCCCGATGTTGTAGACGCCCGCAGGTCCGTCCACGGCCGCGAGGTTGGCGCGCACGACATCGTGCACGTGCACGTAGTCCCGCGTCTGCCCGCCGTCACCGTTGATGACGATCGCTGCCCCATGCACGAGACGCGTGGCGAAGATGGCAACGACACCGGCCTCGCCATGCGGATCCTGACGGGGGCCGTAGACGTTCGCGTAGCGGAGACCCACGAACTCGAGACCGGCCTGGCGGCTGAAGGTGCCGCCATATGCCTCGGCGCACAGCTTCGCCGTGCCGTACGGTGACTCGGGGCGGGTGGCGTGATCCTCGGGTGTCGGCAGGGTGTCGGTATCGCCGTAGATCGCACCGCCGCTCGAGGCGAACACGACGCGTCGCGCTCCCGCGTCAATGGCGGCGCGGAGCACATTCACGGTGCCAACGACGTTGACGTCGGCGTCGTGGATGGGGTCGCGCACCAACTCGCGGACATCGATCTGCGCTGCATGGTGGAAGACGACGTCGGGTTTCGCCTCGGCGAACGCACGCGCAAGGTCCGGCGATGTGATGTCGAGTTCCACGAATGTCGCCGCTGGATTGACCTGGTCGTGTCTGCCGCGCGAGAGATCATCGACGACGGTAACCGTGTGGCCCGCGTCGACCAACGCGTCGGTGATGTGCGAGGCGATGAATCCGGCGCCGCCGGTGACGAGTGCTCTCACCCCTGCACCGCAACGCGCTGCGGCTTGGGAGCGTGGACGTGGATCACGACGAAGATGATGAAGCCGATCACCACCAGGCTGCCGTAACTGATGCTTCGATCGAGGAGCGTGATCGACACGGCGGCGGAGTTGGTGACGCCGCCCACGGTGATGAGCACCCCGATCATCCCGGCCTCGACGAGACCGAGACCGCCGGGAAGGAACGGAACGGTGGTCAGGAGTGCCGCCACGAGCGCGATGAGCAGGAATTGTGAAGGGCCGAGATGCACGCCGGCGAGGTGCAGCGAGAAGACCACGAGCCCGAGGCGCGCTCCTTCAGCCGCCCACACCAGCACTGTCAGGACGAGCAGGGTGGGGAAGCGAGCAAACGAATCGACGGTGCCGAGGCGGAGGCTCTCGTAGCGATGGAACACCGCTTCGGGCAGGTGGCGGAGCACACGCTGGCCGCGGCCGGCTCGCATCACGAGAATGACGCCGACACCAGCGAGACACACGGCCACGCCGATCACCACATACGGGATGAGAATCCCCGGCGCCTTGGTGCGAAACACCACGGCACCGGCGGCGAGAAGCAGTGACATCAGCACGATGAGGTCGATGAGTCGCTCGGCGATGATCGTGCCGAGTGCCTTGCTGACCGGGACGTCCAACTTCTGTTTGGCGAGATATCCGCGGTAGATGTCGCCCATCTTTGCGGGTACCACGCAGTTCACGAAGAACGAGGTGATCACGATGCCGACGAGCGATCGGGACGGGCGATCCTCCCCCGCGTTCTTGAGGAGCACATGCCAGCGGATCGAGCGCAGGACGAAGGAGGAGTAGTAGACCGCGAGCGCCGCGACATAGAGAAAGGGATTGGCGTGGCGGATGTTGTCCCATGCCGCCCCCCAGTCGATAGGCGCGCGCCAGATCGCCACGCCGACGATGACGACGGCGATGCCGAGGGACGCAATTGTTTTGGGGGTGAGGAGCCGGCTGGTCAGCGATGGCGGTACCTCGCTGACCTCGGACTCGCCACGCGCCAGCGTGGTCGTCACGGAGCCGACCCTACCACGGGATCGAAGGCGCTTCAGGGCCGTCGACAGATGTGCGACAGGTCCGAGATCAGGCTGAACCCGGTGGGCGTCGCATCCGCGACAGCAGCGGCCGTCGCGTCGGGACGGTACCGCCCCCGGCAATCGTGTGCTCGCGCTCCGCAAGCACTCGGGCGAGCTGGTCCAGCTCCGCGTGCTCGTCGCGCTCGCTCGCGGAGCGGCTGTCCCACTGCCGGATCTGGTACACGCCCTTCAGTGCCGCATACGGAATGGCGATCGTGCGGAGCTCCGTGGATCCAGGCTCGACGATGTGCCACACACCGCCGTATCGACCCAGATGTGCATCAGAACGGATCGAGGCGCGCAGCACCATGCCGTCGATGAAATGGAATGCGGCCCGATCCCACGTCGCGACGTCCGCCTCGGGCGGAGCCGGTTCCGGATCGCCGACAAGGATCTGCCGGATCGCACTGACCGGGAACAACGCTCGCTCGCTGTTTTGATTGATCGAACGCAGCTCGGCGTCGAGGATCGCGAGATCAAACGTGATCTCCGGCGCCTCGGCGAGAACGACCTCGCCGTCGGTGAAATTGATGACGACGATGGGCACCTGAAAAGTGTCACATTTCGATCACAAGTCCCACCGAACCCGGCCGTACGATCGACCCCGGAGGTGACTTGCCGATCAGACGCGCACTTTTGATGATGCTCGCGAGCGCGTCGATCCTCCTGATGCTCTTCGGGTGGATGGACGTGGCCGTCGCTGACGCGGACACCTCATTGCACGCCGGCGACAGTGCCCAGACCGGAACTCCGGGCTTCCCAGGCGACCACTGCCGCTCCTGGTGGACACACGAGCACCGCGGCGACGGGCACTGCTGCAACAACGCACCCCCGAGCGTGACTCCGCCGCCGGCACCGCCCCCGAAACGGACGTCCCCACCGGCGCGGCGGCCCACGGCGCGGCCCACCACGGCCTCTGCTCCGCATGCTGCCGGCACACCACCCGCGCACACATCCGCACCATCCCCGCCGGCGAGTATCGGCGCCTCTGTCGAGCCGGATCCACCGGTCATTGCGCCGCCGGCTCTGACCGTTCCTCCAGTCGGCGCGTTGCCCGTGACCGCTGCGAGTAGCGGACCGATCGACGCGGTGGCGGTCTCTGCTGTGCTTGTCGCAACCACCATCGCGGTGGTGTCCCTTGCGCTGATCCGCCGCTCGGACTGATCTGGGATGCGAGGGGTGAGACGGCTGAGGGGCATCTGGCGAGGGATGTCGTTCTCGCTGAAGTTCGCCGCGGTGATTTTCGTCGCCGGCGCGACCATCGCTGTGGTGCCGTTGATGCTCGCGGAGGCCAGTGCGCGGACTCAGGCGGAGAACAGCGCCGCGGAGCGCGTGTCAATCGCGGCGAATCTCATCAACGGCCAGCGTGCGTCGCTCGCAACGTTCATCGCGGGTGTTGGTCGACAACTCGCAGCGAACCACGATCTCGCCTCGTCGTCGGACGTCCAGGCTGCACTGACGGAAGACGGATCGGTGATTGGCACCGACGACATCCTCGGCCTTGTCGAGACTGACGGAACCGTGATCGCGGTGCAGGGTGCGACGCTGATTGAAGGTTCCCTGCCGGAGGTCGTTCTGAATGCGGCGACCGCCGTCTCCGGCACCGCAGTCTCCGCGAACGGACACGCGTGGCTGGTCGCGGGCGCACCGGTTGCGGGAACGACGGCCACTGCGTTCGTGGCTCGTCCGCTTTCCAACGCGTTCGTCACGGCTATCGACCAGAACATCGCGACGGCCGCGGACCCTGTCGGTGTCATCCTCGCGAGCGGCGAACAACCCATCGCAGTCGGCGGACACGCCACGTCGCTCACCCCCACGCTCAGCGCGACGATCGAAGAGTCGAATTCGCAGATCGTGTCGCTTTCCTCGCATCAGTTCGCGGTTGCGTCCACATCGATTGGAGCGGGACTGACGCTCGCGGTCATGGCGCCATTCTCGGGTCCGCCGCTTGCCTGGCAGTCGATCCTGTTCCTGTTGACGGTGATCCTCGCAGCGATGCTGGTCATCGTGGTCGTGGTGCAGACCGACCTGCGCCGGCCGCTTCAACGTCTCGACAGCGCAGTTGCTGCGCTGGGCAGCGGGGATTTCGATCGACCGGTCGACACCCATTCCGATGACGAGGTCGGCAGGCTCGGCGCCAGTTTCGAGGCGATGCGAACGCAGGTGCGCTCGACGATGCGAATCACCGCGACCCGCGCGACGGTTGCGATGGAACTCAGTCTTGCCCAGCCGCTCGAGGCAGCGCTCGCCAATGTCTGCGCCGAGTTGCACAGGTCGATGGACGTCGACATGGCGATGATCGTCGTCAACGGCTCGGAGATGAGCGATCCATTCGCCGTCGCAGATGGCGGGCGCCACCTCGCGGTCGACGGTTTCCTCGAGGCGCGCGGACCGCTGGGTGAAGGGTTCCGTCATGCCGGGCTCGGAGCGATCATTCTCGGTGCAACAGCCGCGGCGCCCGAGTCACGTCTCGAGATGCGCGAGTTCTGTGTCGCACCGCTCCGGCTCGGGAAGCACGTTCACGGCGTCCTCGCGGTCGCAGGTCAGCATTGCGTCTTCAGTGCCGGTGACGCGGACCTCGTCGCTTCGACGGCGGATCAGATCTCGCTCGCGCTCGAGCGCTACCGATTCCTGGCGGTGGTGCAGCGCCAGGCGAGTGTCGACGACCTTACCGGCCTCTACAACCACCGGTTTCTCATCGACTCACTCGGACAGCAGGTCGCGCTCGCGGAGCGCCTCGGCACACCGCTGGCGATCTTGATGCTCGACATCGATCACTTCAAGGCGCTCAACGACACGCACGGGCACCACGCCGGTGATCTCGCACTCATCACCTTTGCCGAGACAGTCCTGAGGAGCGTGCGGCGCGCCGATCTCGCCGCGCGTTACGGCGGCGAGGAGTTCGTCGTGCTGATGCCGAACACGTCCGGGAAAGAGGCCTTCCACGTCGCCGAGAAGATCCGCCTCGCCGTCGCTGCCACGGATGTGGAACTGCCCGATCGTGCGGCAGTGCGCGTCACCGTGAGTGTCGGTGTGGCGGCATACCCCGAGGACACGGGCACTGCGTCGGAGCTGTTCGCACTCGCCGACGGCGCGCTGTACGAGGCGAAACGCACCGGACGCGATCGCACCTGCATGGCCGCATCGTCGCCCGGTGGGCCGCCGCCGCGAGCCGCGACGGCGATGCTGCACGATGCGCAGGTGAACCAGAGCGAGAGCAATGCCGGCGCCGGGTCTCGTCGATCTCCGGAGTGACACGCTGACCGTCCCCGATTCGGGTATGCGCGCCGCAATGGCACGCGCCGAGGTGGGTGACGATGTCTGGGGCGAGGATCCGACCGTGCGCCGCCTCGAAGAGGAGATGGCGCGGCGGCTCAACAAGGAAGCGGCGGTGTTTGTCCCGAGCGGCACCATGGGCAACCTGACGTGCGTCGCCGCTCAAACGAGACCTGGCGATGAAGTCATCGCGGACGCGCAGGCGCACGTGGTGGTCTACGAAGTCGGCGGCACCGCGATCGTCGCAGGCATCCAGCTGAGAGTTCTCGACAGTGTTGACGGCGTTCCCGACGCGGTATCGATCGCGGCGGCCGTCCGGGCAGAGGACATCCATCAGCCCGTGTCCACGCTCCTCTGCATCGAGAACACGCACAACCGGCGGGGCGGAGCCGCCGTTGATGCGACACGCCTGCACGCGGCCACACGGGCAGCCCATGCACGCGGCCTCCGGGTGCACTGCGATGGCGCGCGACTCTTCAACGCCGCCACAGCACTCGGTGTCCCGCCGGCGGACCTGGTGGACGAATGCGACACCGTCACCGTCTGCGTGAGCAAGGGGCTCGGTGCACCGGTGGGCTCTGTCGTCTCCGGGGACGCGGCCACGATCATGAGCGTGCGCCGCTGGCGCAAACGTCTTGGTGGCGGGATGCGTCAAGCCGGTGTCATCGCGGCAGCGGGGTTGTATGCGCTCGAGCACAACGTGGCCCGTCTGGCGGACGACCACGCCAATGCGAGTGTCATCGCCGACGCGGTGGGAGGTTGCTCCGCAGCGCGGCTGCAGCGGCCTGCGGTTCCGACCAACATCGTCATGTTCGATACGACCGAGCCCGCCGCCGTGCTGGCGGCCCGGATCCGCGAGGAGCACGTCCTTATTGGATCGATGGGCCCGCACACGCTCCGCTGCGTCACGCACCTCGGAGTGGACGCCGCGGGAGCGCGTCGCGCCGCGGAGGTGATTGTTCGGGTGCTCAGCGCCTGATCGCGCCATCTCGATCGACGCCATCTCGATCGACGCAATGACATGAAGAAGGCCCCCGGCACGTGCCGAAGGCCTTCTCGAAATCGAACGGTTTGGTACTGAGTGCCTTTGGGCCTCAGCTCGGTGTCGTTGCTGCCGGAGCCGCTGCGGGCGGTGCAGCGACGGGCTTGCGCACGACGCGACGACGGGTTACCGGCTTGCGCGCAGTGGTCTTGCGAGCAGCCGCCGGCTTACGGGCCGTGGTCTTACGCGCAGTGGTCTTGCGAGCAGCCGCCGGCTTACGGGCCGTGGTCTTGCGCGCAGTGGTCTTGCGAGCCGCCGGCTTACGGGCCGTGGTCTTGCGCGCGGTGGTCTTGCGAGCCGTAGTCTTGCGCGCCGTGGTCTTGCGTGCCGCCGGCTTACGCGCGGTGGTCTTGCGAGCCGTGGTCTTCCGAGCGGTGGTCTTCCGCGCGGTGGTCTTGCGAGCCGTGGTCTTGCGAGCGGTGGTCTTGCGTGCGGTCGTCTTCTTGGCGCCGGCGCGCTTTGCGGTTGCCCGCTTCGCCGTTGCCCGCTTGGCGGTCGCCCGTTTTGCCGTGCCGCGTTTTGCCGTGCCGCGTTTTGCGGTTGTGCGTTTGGCAGCGGTGGTCTTGGTACCGCGGACTGCGGTGCCCGCACGCTTCGCTGCGCCACGCAGACTCGCTTCGAGCCTTGCAACAGTCTTTTCGAGGCCCGCAAGTCTCTTTTCCAACTCGCCGACGGGCAACGCCTTCACGAGGTTCTGCACCGCCTTCACGAGATCGCCACCAGCGGCGGGTGCGCGACGGCGAGCTGTCGTCCCTACGCGCCTCACGGTGCGTTTGACGGCCTTCTCGACGCCGCCTCGCCTACGTCTGGTCCTGGCCATAACCTATGGGCCTCCTTGTTGTTTGTGACAGGAGGTGTCCAAAACCTCCGATCGTTCGGGCATAGCATGCTGGTTGTGATCGGGATTGTCAATGATTGTGCACTGGGTTGCTGCCAGGGCAGGCAACTACACGGCGTGTCGGAATGCCTAATCCGGGGTGTCGCGAGCAACCTAAACCGCCGCGCAGTTGCGTATAGTGCGGCCTGCGCATGTCCGGGTCTAATGAGCGCTCCGCCCTGAGCATTGCTCAGCGGCAGTTCGACGCCACCGCCGACGCCCTCGGGCTTGATGACTCCGTTCGTACGGTGTTGCGCGAAGTGAAACGCGAGCTCACCGTGCATTTCCCGGTGGAGATGGACGACGGATCGTTCCGGGTCTTCACGGGCTTTCGCGTGCAGCACAACATTGCGCGCGGCCCCGCGAAGGGCGGGTTGCGCTACCACCCGGGAATGACGCTGGACGACGCGCGGGCACTCGCGATGTACATGACCTGGAAGACCGCCGTCGCGGATGTCCCGTTTGGCGGAGCCAAAGGTGGCGTGATCTGCGACCCGCACGCGCTGTCGCTCAACGAGCTCGAACATCTCACGAGACGATTCACGACGGAGATCTCACTCATCGTCGGTCCGGACCGTGACATTCCCGCGCCGGACCTCGGCACCGGTCCGCAGGTGATGGCGTGGATCATGGACACGCTGTCGATGCATGCGGGTTTCTCGGTCCCCGCGTCGGTCACCGGAAAACCGCAGGCGATCGGAGGCTCGGAGGGACGCTTCACCGGACCGGGTCGCGGTCTCACCATGGTCACCGTGCTCGCGATGCGCGACGCCGGAATGGATCCGTCGGGCGCGCGTGTCGCAATCCAGGGATTCGGCAAGGTTGGCGGTGTGTCAGCCGAGTTACTGACAGCTGAGGGAATGACGGTCGTCGGTGTCTCGGACAGCACGTGCGGCCTGTATCGCGCCGATGGACTGGATTTGACGGCGCTGCGTCACCTCAAAGAGGAGGGCGGTCATTTCTCGGACTACGGTGGCGCGGAACAGATCGACCGGGACGAGCTGCTCGCACTCGACGTCGACGTTCTCGTGCCTGCCGCGCTCGAGGCACAGATCAGCGCCCGCAACGCAAACCGTGTCAAAGCGAAGGTGATTGCCGAGGGCGCCAATGCGCCGCTCACCACCGAAGCCGACGCGGAGCTCAACGCGCGGGGCGTGCTCATCCTGCCGGACATCCTCGCCAATGCCGGCGGTGTTGTCGTGTCGTACTTCGAATGGGTGCAGGACATCCAGGCCTACTTCTGGGGTTCCGGCGAGGTGAACTCGCGGCTCCGGGAGGTGATGACCCGAAGCTATCAGCAGGTGCGCGGGGAGGCGCAGACCCACTCGGTGACGCTGCGCGACGCCGCCTTTCGGATCGCCGTGACCAAGGTGGCCGAGGCCACGCGCGTCCGGGGCATCTACCCGTAGGCGTCCGGGCCGACGGCTGGCACGGAAGACCACCAGATGTGGTGGACAGGGCTCCTCCGGGACACAAGATGGTGGGATCTCAAGGCCGGACACCCACCTCCCTCCTGTAGAATCTCCAGATGGAGTTCGAGTTGGGCAGAGGCAAACGGGCCCGGCGCGCGTACGGGTTCGACGAGGTGGCCCTGGTCCCGGGCCGGGTGACCGTCAACCCCGCTGAAATCGACGTCACATTCGCCGTCAACGGAACGACCCTCGAGATCCCGTTTCTCGCCGCAGCGATGGATGGCGTGGTCGACACCCACTTCGCGAGGGAGATGGGCAAGCTCGGCGGTCTCGCGGTGCTCAACCTCGACGGCGTGCAGACCCGCTACGAGTACCCGCTCGAAGTGCTCGCGGAAATCGCCGAGTCGCCACCGGACAAGATCAACACCCTGTTGCAGAAGATCTACACGGCGCCGGTGCAGGATGGTCTGATCGGACAGCGGATCGAGGAGATCACTGCCGGCGGCGTCGCATGCGCAGTGTCCACCGTCCCCGCGCACGCCGAGCGCCGCGCGCCGATCGTCCAGGAAGCCGGCGCGCACATGCTGGTCGTCCAGGGCACGGTGCTCACCGCCCGCCACGTCAGCAAGTCGTACAAGCACCTCTCTTTCTCGGAGTTGACCCACTCGGTGGACATCCCCATCGTCGCCGGCAACTGCGTCGACTACGCAACGGCGCTGGAGTTGATGGACACCGGTATCAAAGGACTGCTGGTCGGCGTCGGCCCCGGAGCCGCATGCACCACGCGCGCGGTGCTCGGTGTCGGTGTGCCGCAAGTCACCGCGACGAGCGATTGCGCGGCTGCTCGTGACGACCACTTCCGGCGCAGCGGCGAGCGCGTCGCCATCATCACGGACGGCGGCATGCGCCTCGGTGGCGATATCGCGAAGGCCTTCGCCAGCGGCGCGGACGCGGTGATGATCGGCTCGATCTTCGCGTCAGCAGCAGAAGCGGCGGGGCGCGGCAACCACTGGGGGATGGCGACCCCGGACCCCAATCTGCCCCGCGGGACGCGCATCCGGACCGGCGTCAAGGGCACGCTCCGCGAGATTCTTTTCGGACCCGCCCACGTCGATGACGGCAGCATGAATCTGGTCGGTGCGCTGAAAGCCGCGATGGGCGTCTGCGGCGCACGCACCATCGCCGAATTCCAGGAGACCGAGATGGTGATCGCACCCTCGATCAAGACGGAAGGCAAGGTGCAGCAGCGCGAGCAGCGTGTCGGCATGGGGGTCTGAGGAGCGGTGGGAGGAAAGTGATGACTGTTGCGACTGATGCAGGGGCTCCGGCACTAGCGCCTGCGCAGATCGCGCAGGACACGATCCTGGTCCTCGACTTCGGCAGCCAGTACAGCCAGTTGATCGCGCGTCGCGTGCGCGAGGCGCATGTGTACTGCGAGCTCGTTCCCGGCTCCATCAGCGCCGACGAGATCCGCCGGCGCGCGCCGCGCGGCATCATTTTCAGCGGCGGGCCGGCGTCGGTGTTCGAGCCGGGCGCGCCGCACCCGGATCCCGCGCTCTACGACCTCGACATCCCGATTCTCGGCATCTGCTACGGCATGCAGCTGCTCGCAGTCGACCTCGGCGGAGCCGTTGCTCCAGCAGAACGTCGCGAGTATGGAAGCGCGTCGGTGACGGTTGACGACAATGCGGGGCTCTTCGCGAAACTGCCTTCGGAGCTCGCCGTCTGGATGTCGCACGGCGACGTCATCACCGAGCTCCCCACCGGATTTCGGGCAATCGCGCACTCGCTCAACTCGTCCTGCGCGGCGTTCGTCGGACCGGGTCGTCGGTACGGCATCCAGTTCCATCTCGAGGTCGCGCACACGCCGCTCGGCCGTGACGTCCTGCGCAATTTCCTGATCGACGTCTGCGGCTGCGCGGGCACCTGGCAGGCCGAGTCGTTCATCGAGACAACCATCGCGGCGCTGCGCCGGCAGATTGGCGACGGCAAGGTGATCTGCGCGCTGAGCGGTGGCGTCGACTCGGCCGTGGCGGCCACGCTCGTGCACCGGGCGGTTGGTGATCAGCTGACGTGCGTCTTTGTCGACAACGGGTTACTCCGCCGCGGCGAGGGCGAGCGGGTGGTCGACGTGATGATCACCCAGCGGCATATCCGGCTCGTCCATGTCGACGCGACGGACCAGTTTCTCGATGCGCTTGCCGGGGTCATCGACCCCGAGGAGAAACGCCGGCGCATCGGCGCGACCTTCATCCGCGTCTTCGAGGAGCAGGCAAAACGCCTCGGCAACATCGACTTTCTCGCCCAGGGGACGCTCTACCCTGACGTCATCGAGTTCGACGTCGCACGACACCCACAACGCCACCAAGATCAAGACGCATCACAACGTCGGCGGGTTGCCGGAGAACCTTCGCTTCGAGCTGGTCGAGCCACTGCGGTATCTCTTCAAGGACGAGGTCCGCAATGTCGGTCTCGCGCTCGGACTTCCCGAGGACATGGTGTTCCGCCAGCCCTTCCCGGGACCTGGTCTCGCGATCCGCATCATCGGTGAAGTCACTCGCGAGCGCCTCGAGACACTGCGCGCCGCTGATTGGGTTGTGATCGACGAGATCAAGCGCAGCGGTCTCTATCGCAAGGTCTGGCAGTCCTTCGCGATCCTGACGCCGATCTCGTCTGTCGGCGTGATGGGCGATTACCGGACGTACGGCAACGTCGTTGCGATTCGCATCGTCGAGAGCGAGGACGGCATGACCGCGGACTGGGCCAAGGTCCCCTACGACGTGCTCGGGTTGATGAGCCGGCGCATCGTCAACGAGGTGCCAGGCGTGAACCGTGTCGTCTACGACATCTCGAGCAAACCGCCGTCGACGATCGAATGGGAATAGGGCGGGTCCTCATCGTCGGATCCGGGGGCCGGGAACACGCGCTGGCATGGGCGTGCCGCCGCGATGCGCCTGACGTGGCGATCATCGTTGCTCCTGGAAACGGGGGCACGAGCGAGATCGCGGAGAACGTCGCGGTTGGTGTCACGGACGCGACCGCTGTGGCGAGACTCGCGGTCGAGCGCGCGGTCGACCTGGTCGTCATCGGACCCGACGCGGCAGCCGCAGCAGGGGTCGCCGACGCATGTGCGGCGAGCGGCGTGCTCGTCTTCGGACCCAGCGCGGCGGCGGCTCGCATCGAGTTCGTCGAAGACGTACGCGAAGCAGGTCATGGATGCAGCGGGAATCCCGACCGCGCGTTGGATCGCCGGCGGTGCGGAGGATCGCGCGCAGCTCAGCGCGTTCGTCTCCGAACTGGGTGGCATGTGCGTCGTCAAGGCTGACGGGCTCGCGCTTGGCAAGGGGGTTGTGCTTTGCGCGGGCATCGACGAGGCGGAACACGCACTCGACGAGTGCCTCGCGGATTTGCGCTTCGGCGATGCCGGGCGGCAGGTCGTCGTCGAGGAACTGCTCTCCGGCGTGGAGGTGAGCGTCTTCGGGCTGAGCGACGGGCGCAACGTGCGCAGCCTGATGCCGTCGCGCGATCACAAACGCATCTTCGACGGCGACCGAGGCGCCAACACCGGTGGCATGGGGGCGATCGCGCCACCACCCGATGCCGCGTCGCACGAGTTCATCGCCGAGATTTCGCGCACCGTGCTCGGGCCCTGCATCGATGCATTGCGGGAGCAGGGAAATCCCTTTGTCGGGTGTCTGTACGCGGGTCTGATGCTCACGCCGGATGGCGTGCGCGTGCTCGAGTTCAACGCCCGTTTCGGGGATCCGGAGACACAGGTCGTCCTGCCGATGCTCGACGAATCGCTGCTCGATGTGATGACGGCGTGCGCGCACGGCGAGGTTGGCGCAGGCATCGCGCGCGCCGTGCCTGGTGCCGCCGTCGGCGTCGTTGCCGCGGCGGCGGGGTATCCCGGGGACGTGCGTCGCGGCGACGTGATCACCGGCATCGACGCCCTCGACAGCGATGTCCTGTGTTTTCACGCGGGGACCGTACGCGACGCCGACGGCACGCTCCGGACGTCCGGAGGCCGCGTGCTCTGCGTCACCGCACTCGGCGGCGACGTCTCCGCTGCGCGGACCCGCGCATATGGCAATCTTGCGCGCGTGCACTTCGAAGGAATGCAGGCCCGCACCGACATTGGACGTCCCGTCGCCGCCGGGGCACACGCATGACGGCCCCGGTCCGCGCCGGCATCATCGTTGGAAGCGAGTCCGACCTCCCCGTGATGAACACATGCGGTGAAGTGCTCGACGGCTACGGCATCGGCTGGGAGATCGGTGTCATGTCGGCTCACCGAGCCGGCGATGTGGTTCGTGCCTACGGACAGTCCGCCCATGAGCGCGGCCTTCGCGTCCTCATCGCCGGCGCCGGCGCCGCGGCGCACCTTCCCGGCGTGCTCGCATCGCTCACCACCATTCCGGTGATCGGCGTACCACTCGCGGCTACGCCGCTTGCCGGATTCGACTCACTCCTCTCCATCGTCCAGATGCCGCCAGGTATTCCCGTCGCCACCGTGGCGGTCGGCCCGATGGGGGCACGCAACGCCGGCCATCTCGCCGCGGAGATCATCGGGTTGTTCGACGAAGAGGTGGCCGCTCGCATCAAGGAAGAGCGGGCGAAGATGCGCTCCAAGGTGCAGCTTCCAGAAGGCTTCCGCTTCGAGTAGGAGCGCCCCGCACGGGCGCTGCAAACGTCGGGCGGTCAGCGCTTGATGCCGATGCTCGTGCCTTCGGTGTATCGGATGGGCGCCTCGAGCGTGTCGACGAGGAACTCATCGCGATCGCCCCGGTCCCACGCCTCTTTCAACCCGGGTGCCGCCAGGTCGAAGTCCGGTCGAATCTTCTGGAAGAGCGCGCGCAGATCGATGTGGAGCTCCGTGATCGTCGGACGGCCCCAGTACCAGTACCCGTTGTAGACCTTGAAGATCTTGAGCCCGGGTTCGAGGACGAACGTGTGCGGGATCATCGGATCGTGGGGCTCGTCGGTGAACTCCTTGATGTCGAGATCCTTCTGAATCGTGCGATCCGGGTCCGAGAGAAACGGCCAGGTGGCACCGAGGGCGTCGCGGAACTCGTTGATATTCAACTGGTTGTCGGTCGAGATGACCACGAGCCGCGTGTACGCGTTGCGAAACTGCGGATAGGCCTCGACGAACTGGCCGAGAAACTGGTGCTCTTTCGGGTCGAACCCCCCGCGGGAGAGGTGGAGCACCATCGCGTTTCCTCCCTGGAGCTCCGACAGGGATCGACGCGTGCCCGCCTGATCGGCGAGCTCGTAGTCCGGAAACGACCCACCTTCACGAATATCGCTGCGCATGCGGCCTCCTCAACTCGAATGCCTGATTTTGACGAGTCCGAGACGTCGCGTTGAGAGCCACAAACCGTGCCACTTCCCCGCTGACTAGAATGGCCCGCTGTGCCCCGATTGGAATTGGTGGAGACGTCTCTCCGCCATGGGCAGCAGTCGCTCATGGTCAGCAGGCTGCGCCTCCGCCACGCTCTGCCGGTCGCCGAGACCCTCGACCACTGCGGTTTTGCCGCGCTCGACGTCTTCGGCGGGTCGACTTTCGAGGCGTCGCTGCGATTCCTTGCCGAGGATCCTTTCGAACGGCTCCGGGCAATTCGGGCGGCGGCTCCGATCACGCCGTTTCTCGCGGTCATCGGGGGGCAATCGCTGGTTGGCCACCGGCAGGTGCCCGACGACCTCGTTGACGCATTCATCGAGACGTCGGCCGCCGCGGGGGTGGATATCTTTCGTTGCTACGACCCGCTGAACGACGTTCGGAACCTCGAGCGGTGCGCCAAAGCGATCGAGGCGACCGGAAAACAGGCTGAAGGAGTCATCGTCTACAACGAGGTTCCCGGCCGCGGGCTCGACGGGCTCGGCGATGTTGCCCGAAGGCTTGTCGACGCGGGGTATCCCACGATCTGCCTCCACGATCCGCTGGGCGTCCTCGGCGCCGCGGCGGCAGCTCGGGCGGTCCAGGTGATTCGCGAAGCGGCAGGCGTTCCGGTCGCGGTCTCGATCTCCGCACAGACGGGCATGGCCGCGCTCGCATGCCACGCAGCCGCCGGAGCGGGCGCGTACCGGGCCGATTGCGCACTCTCGCCACTCGCGGGCGGGGCGTCGATGCCGGGCGCCGAGGCCTTGATCGCGGGGTTCGCGGGAACGGAGGTGGACCCGGGGCTCGACCTCGAGCGCGTGGCTGCGGCCGCGCTCGTGCTCGAGCAGGAACTCGTGCACTACACAGATGTCATCGATCCGCTCGCGGCACGGCTCGACACGTCGGCGCTGCGTGGACTCCTGCCGCCGTCGGCAATGGGGCACGCAATGGCGGAGCTGCGTGAGCGCAACGCCCTTGACCGGCTTGCCGAGGTGGAGGCCGACGTCGTCCAGGTGCGTGCGGAACTCGGCTACCCGCCGCTGATCACGCCGCTGACGGAGATCATGGCCACGCAGGCGGTCTACGACGTGGTGGAGGGTGATCGCTACGCGACCATCAGCCAGGAGATCAAGGACTACTGTCTCGGCCTCTACGGCGATCCCCCGGAACCGGTCGACCGCGAGGTACGGCGCCTCGTCAACGGCCGCGAGGAACCGATCACGTGCCGCCCGGCCGATCTCCTCGAACCGGCGATGGCGACGACTCGGCGCGAGCTCATCCGCGAGGGATATCCCACACCGGATGCGGCCGCGATGGTCACCTACGCGCTGTTCCCCAATGCGTATCTCAATCTCGTTCGCGGTGACGCCGTTGCGGAGCAACTCGGCGACGAGCCGGAAGCAGCACCGGCGATCGCGTCCACCGAGCCGTTCGCGGACTCCGATATCCCCGCAGCCGATGCGCAGGGAGAAGCCGCACCTGCACTGCCGGTGCGCGAGCTCACAGTCGAAGTCGACGGGCAGAGTTACGCGGTGCGCATCATCGGCGGCGTCGACACGGGCGTCGCGACCGTCGCCGCGCCGGAAGCTCCCGCTGCGCCCACCGTGCGTGAAGGGACCGTGGTCTCGCCGATGCAGGGATTGCTGCTCAAGGTCAATGTGAAAGTCGGCGACCACGTCGCGCTCGGCGAGGTGGTCTGCGTGCTCGAGGCGATGAAGATGCAGAACGACATCACGGCCACACGCGCGGGAACGGTCACCGAGGTGTATGTCAAGGAGGGCGTTGTGGTCAGCCCTCGAGCACCGCTCATCCAGATCGGCGCCTGAGCGCCGCGGGACAACAGGTCATGTTCGACAAGGTCCTCGTCGCCAACCGCGGCGAGATAGCGCTGCGAATCATTCGCGGGTGTCGCGACGTCGGCGTCAAGACGGTCGCCGTGCACAGCGACGTCGACCGCACTGCCGCGTTCGTCCTGCTTGCCGACGAGGCTGTGGAGATCGGCCCGGCGCCCGCGGCGCAGTCGTACCTGCTGATCGACCGCATCATCGACGCCGCGAAATCCACCGGCGCCCAGGCGATCCATCCCGGGTACGGGTTTCTCAGCGAGAACCAGCAGCTCGCGAGAGCGTGCGCGGATAACGGCATCGTCTTCGTCGGCCCACCGCCGGACGCCATGGCGGCGATGGGCGAAAAGGTCCCCGCACGCGAGCGCATGCGCAACTCGGGAGTCCCGGTCGTTCCGGGAACGGATGCGCTCGGCGGCATCGAGGAAACCGTGACTGCGGCAGCGGCCATCGGCTACCCCGTCCTGATCAAGGCAAGCGCCGGCGGTGGCGGCATCGGTATGCGTGTCGCCCGCGACGAGGAGGAGTTGCGCGGCTCGTTCGACACCGCCAAGAGCACCGCGCAGCGAGCCTTCGGCAACGACACCATCTTTCTCGAGCGCTACCTCGAGGAGCCGCGCCACATCGAGATTCAGGTGCTCGCGGATACGCATGGCAATGTCATTCACCTCGGCGAGCGCGAATGCTCGATTCAGCGCCGCCATCAGAAAATCATCGAGGAAGCGCCATCCCCGGTGATCGACGCGACGACGCGCGCGCAGATGGGCGAGGCAGCGGTGACCGCCGCGCGCGCAGTCGGATACGTCAATGCCGGAACCGTGGAGTTCATCTATCGCGACGGCGAGTTCTATTTCCTCGAGATGAACACGCGCCTGCAGGTCGAGCACCCGATCACGGAACTCGTGTACGGCATCGACCTTGTCGCCGAGCAGTTGCGCATCGCAGCCGGTGAGCGCCTCACGCTGACCCAGCCGGATGTCGTCCCGCGAGGGCACGCTGTCGAATGCCGGATCAATGCGGAGAATTACGCGCGCGGCTTCCTCCCATCGCCGGGCCAGGTCACCGGATATCACGAACCGGCCGGTCCCGGCGTGCGCGTGGACAGCTCGCTCGTGAATCCCGGGCTCGTCTCGCCGAACTACGACCCGATGATCGCCAAGCTGATCACCTACGCACCGACACGCGATATGGCGCTGGACCGCATGCGCCGCGCGCTGCTCGAGTATGTGATCACGGGCATCCACACCAACATCGCGTACCACCTCGCGGTGATCGACGATCCGGACTTTCGCGCCGGGAACTACAGCACCGCGTTCATCGAGCAACATCCGGAACTCGTCGCGACCGCTGACGAATGGGCGAAACGTCAGGAACCGTTGCGGCGAATCGTGCGCGATCCGGCGCGAGCCGCGGCAATCGCCGCCGCAATCGCCGTCTCCGGGTAGCGGCGTGGAGCCGCGTTTCGGGCGGCTGTATGCGAGCGCCGTGCTTCGACCGCTGGCCGAGCAGGTTGTCAGCACGCTTGGTGTGTTGCCGGGCGAGACCGTGTGCGACCTCATGTGTGACGGCGGGACACTCGGTATGGCACTTGGCAGGGCAGTCGGCGCTCGGGGACAGGTCGTGCTCGTCGACACCGACACCGATTTGCTCAGCCGCGCCGTGGCCGATGTGTCGTTTTCGGGGTCGGGTGCAACCACAGGGCTTGTGAGCGATGCGGTGTCCCCGTTACCCGACGCGTCGTTCGACCGGGTCGCAACGCTGTGCACGTTTGGATTTTGGGAAGGGGCATCGTTGTTCGAAGTGGCGCGACGTGCCACGCATCACACGGGGCGGGCCGCGGTGCTCACCTGGGATGCCACCGGGCCGCTGCACGAGTTGGCGCTCGTGGATGCGTTGCATGACGTTCTCGGCATGACCTCATCGTTCATGACGCGCTGTCTCGCTCGTCCCGATGCCGAGCACGAGAACGGCTGGGAGTCCGTGCCGGTGCATGACGTCGTGCGATTCGACGGCATCGCCTCGTACTGGGCCGCAATGGTCACCGAACGGCCGCTCGGCATCGAGCTCGCGCATGAGAATGACGATGCGTTACGTGCGGTGCAAGCCGCGTGTCAGCGCGCTCTGGCCCCGTGCACGGCAGCGGATGGAACGATGCTGATTCCCGTGCATGCCACGCTGCACGGCTGCACTCCGGAGCCCGCGACTCAGGAGCCGGCTTCGACCTGAGCCGTGAACGCCTGCGCGAGCGCCACGCCGTCGAAGTCGGCGAGCGAGGTGGCGATGTCCACGTTGAGCTGCCCGGACGGAGCGTTTGCGATCGTGATCGTGGCCGTGCGTGTGTCCGCGTCGTAGACGGTCGTCGAAGGAATCGTCGCGCCGGACTCCGAGACGACTGAGACCGCGTCGGCAACGGTGGATGCATCGAGGTCGCTGTCAAAGCTGACCTGCAACGTCGTGATGTTGCCAGTCGTGGTCGAGTTGACCTGCACCACATGCGGTCCCGCGGATTCGTCGCGGAGTTGCGTTGTGTTCGCCGACGATACGACGTATCCACCCGCCGCCTGCTGTGTGAGAAGGAGCGTCTCGCTCGCGACCCGAGCATTCGTGTGCGCGGCGTTCGGATCGACGATCAACTCGATGCTCGCGACCACGCTGCCGTCCGGCTGCAGGTACGTGTTGATGATGTAGGCGCGGCTGAGGTTCTGCGGCGTGTTGGACGCGGCGCCGGCGCCGGCGGTGCTGAGGGCAGCGATCGTACGGAGATCCGGCTGTCCGTTCTGGCCGACCTGCGCCTGGACGAATTGCTGCAGCGTGGTATTCGCGTCCGCAGGGATCTGCAAACCGCTGTGCACGGCACTGGCGCCAGGCACAGGGGCTTCCTCGATGCTCGTTCCCGCTGGCCCATTCGAAACGAATGCAATCTGATCGCCACCCGGGGACAGCGTCAGCTGCGAGGCATCCGTGGGGGACGCGATCGCGAGTGGCGTGCCACTCGGCAGCTGCGCAATGACCAGTTCCGCAACGCCGGCCGTGCTGGTGCTCAGATACGCTGCCTCTTTGCCGTTCTGGTCAAGCGTCACGTCACTTGGAGTGGCGGTTTGATCGGGAAGGGGCAGCATCGTCGGCGCCGCCTGGCCACCGATTGCTGCGGTGAGCAAACGGCTCGGCGAGGACGAGGCGTCGATCCACGCAACGGTCTGGCCATCGCCGCTGAACGTGACGTCGGTGGCTGCACCTTGGAGTGTCTGCGTGGCTGCGGTGCTCCAGTCGAGCAGCGACCCGCTCGTGCCGGCTGCCGGCAGGACATAGGCGTAGGTGCCACCCGGCACCAGTCCGGTGATCGACCCCGAGGCGGGAGGGAGCGTGTAGAGGTTGTGGCGCGCGCGAGAAAGGTCGACGGAGAAGATGCCGGTACCGTCGGTGTACACGATGGTGTCGTTGGACGCCCAGGTCAGCGCCGTGACGGGTGTCGCCGAGTTCGGCGAGTTTGCTTGCCTGCTGCCCGTTGCTCTGGCTGGCAAAGATCTTCGAGCCGCCGTTGCCGTCATCGACCGCGAACGCCAGGTATCTGTTGTTCGGCGAGAACGCCGCGGCACTTGCCGCCTGCGCTCCGATTTGCACGGGAGCTCCGCCTGCGGGGTAGTCGACCAGGGCACCGGGGATTTCGGGCGACTGCGTGATCGCGCCTTCTGGGGTCGGCGTCGCACTCGCAGACGGGGTTGCCGTGGCAATGGTCGGAGACGGTGACGGTGACGTTGTCACAGACGCCGGCAGGACTCCCGCAGTGCTGACCACCGAGCCGTCGGGGGCGAACAGCAGCGATCCGGCCGCGCCGTTGGCACCGAGGACGACAGGCTTGAGCGACGGGGGCACAACTGGGGCCGGCGTCGGCGTCGGGGCGGTCCCGAAGACGATGTTGATCGGCGCCGTTGCCGAAGCTCCCGACAAGGAACGGATCGCGGTCTGGGCGATGCTCACCACATAGGGCGTATTTGCGGCGAGGTGATACGCGGGCGAAATCACGAGGCTGTTGTTCTTCCAGGAGTACGACACCTTGACCGCCGGCTGGATGTGCACCCCGGCCTCGACCGCCTGCTCGTTCATCGGCTGGTTGAAGGCGACGGTGATCACCTGGTTGGGGCTGACCTCGTGCTGTGCCGTCAGCTGCGAGAACCCGGTCACGGTCTCCGCTGGGTGATTGGAGACGAAGGTGAGGACGGTTGCCGTGATCAGCGCTGCTCCGACGAAAGCTCCGCCCCAGGCGAAGTGCGCCGGGCCGAGACGCCACCAGCGCCGAACGCCTCGGGCGCCGGCGCCACGCGATGCCTCGGCGACAAGCTGGGCGCGGAGCCGGTTCTGGAACCGAGGATCGGGCTCGACGCGTGGACGCGCCGCGCGGACTTTTTGCGCCGTCTCCAGCAATTCGGGTTCGCCGTGGAACAGGTCCTCGAGCTCCGGATCGAACCATCCGCCCATCCAGGCCATCAGAACTGCTCCTCGACGGCTACGACGACGCCAAGCCGGAGGCGGACGCCGATCATCCCGCGATGGATGAGCAGCTTCACCGCTCCCTCGCTCTTCCCCAGGATCTCGCCGATCTGGGCGAGCTTGAGATCCTCGCCGAGCTTCAAGGTCATGGCTGCCCTCTGCTGCGGAGGGAGGTCGTCAATAGCCGCCCACACCCGAGCCGCCTCGGCGCTGTCAACGACTCGGTCGTCAACAGGGCGAGCCGGATCAGCGACAGCGATTGCACTGTCGAGGCTCGAGGTCGGTTTGCGGCTGCGGTAATGATCATTGATGGCATTGACGCTGATCTGATAGAGCCAGGCACTGAAGGGATGGCCCGCCGGTTTGTATCGCCCGATCGCGCGGAGTGCTTTGAAGAAGACCTCTGAGGTGACGTCCTCCGCGGCCTCCTGATCCCTCAGGCGGCTGAAGACGAACCGGTAGATCTGCCCGAAGTAGTGGTCGTACAGTTCCCCAAAGGCGTCTGCGTCCTGTTTGGCACGCTCGACAAGCTGGTCCTCATACGCCCGAGGCAGCGTCATCTCGGGTTCACCGGGCGCACTCGATCAGTCAACGTGGGCCGAGTTGGTCCGGTTACGTCCGCTCGCATGTAATCGTCCCGCTCCCTGATCGCACGACCCCGGCGTGGCTTCGCCCATTCCCGCGGTATCCCCGAGATCAGCTCACGACGCGTCTCGACCGCAAGGCCGGGCAGGTCAGTGATTATCCCTGCCACTCGCCCGTCTGCAAGGTACGAGCGCAAGCGCTGTGGGCCGTCGACCGTCCAGACCATGAGCGGAAAGCCGCGTGCCTGCGCCTCCGCGATCAGGCCGGTGCCGGGAATCCGCCGGCTCCGTCCGCGCACCGGCGCCAACCACTGATGGACGGCGAGGAGATCGGCACCGCACCGTTCGGCGAGATCGAACGGCAGCGCCTCGAACCGCTGGGCGCGGCTGCGCAGCCGGCCCGGCCCGAGCAGCAGCCCGCACCGCGCATCCGGGGTAACACGCTTGATCGTGGTGATCACCAACTCCTCGAAGGACGTGTACAGAAGCCGGTCGCCAGGAAATCGTCTCGACGCTGCCTCGATGATCTCGGCCTCGTAGCCGGGCTCCTTGATCTCGACGTCCAGCGCGATCCTGCCCGCGCAGAGATCGAGGACGGTGTCAAAGAGCGGCGGCTCGTGACGGCTCAGCCGGACCAGCGCCGGGTAGGTGAGCATCGAGATGGGGATCCCACGTCGCGACGCGTTGTGATGCACAACGAGTTCGCCGTCCGCCGTCCGCCGCACGTCCAGCTCCACCGCGTCGGCGCCGAGAGCGATCGCGGCCTCGAACGCCGCCGGGGTGTTCTCCGGGGCTTCGCGTGAAGCGCCGCGATGGGCGATCACCAGGGGGAGGGAGGATCCACCGGTCACCCCGATAGAATGAGGGTACGTGATCCCCCGGTACGCCCCGCAGCAGATCGCGAAGATCTTCAGTGACACCTCGCGGCTGCAACGCTGGCTGGATGTCGAGTTGCTCGCGTGTGAGGGTTGGGCGGAGGTCGGCCGGATTCCGGTCGAGGCCCTTTCGGTCCTCCAGGGAGCGACGATCGATGCCGAGCGCATTGCCGAGCTCGAGGCCGAGCAAGGGCACGACATCGCGGCATTCGTCTCCGCGATCCAGGAGACAGTCGGTGACGCCGGCCGGTATTTCCACCTCGGCCTGACCTCGTCCGACGTCGTTGACACGGCCCTGTCCACGCAGCTCCGCGACGCTGCGGCGGTGATCGATGCCGATGTCGAATCCCTGGTCGGGGCGTTGATGGAGCAGGCGGAGCGCCACCGGCTCACGGTGATGATGGGCCGCACCCATGGCGTTCACGCGGAACCGCTGACTCTCGGCGTAAAGCTTGCGAATCATCTCGACGAGGTGCGTCGCGCACGCGAACGGCTCGCGGCGGCGACTGTGGAGATCGCTGTCGGGAAGATCACCGGGACAATCGGCACGCATGCGAGTGTTCCGCCGGAGGTTGAGGAGCACGTGTGCGCGCACCTCAAACTGGCGACCGCTCCTGTCGCAACGCAGGTAATCGCGCGCGATCGTCATGCGTCGTTCCTGAGCGCGCTTGCGTTGCTCGGCGCCGTTCTCGAGCGCCTCGCGACCACGGTCCGGCTGCTCCAGATCACCGAGGTTGACGAGGCCGAGGAGCCGTTCGGGCAGCGCCAGAAGGGCTCATCGTCCATGCCCCACAAGCGGAATCCGATTCTGTGCGAGCGCATCTGCGGGCTCGCCCGCGTCCTCCGCGGCTACGCGATGACTGCAATGGAAGACGTCGCCCTCTGGCATGAGCGCGACATCTCGCACTCGTCTGCGGAGCGCGTGATCCTGCCCGATGCCTGCGCATTGAGCGATTACATCGTGCGGCTTTCCACACGGATCGTCGAAGGGCTGCGCATCAAGTCAGAGAACATGGCAGCGAATATCGAGTTGCACGGAGGCATCGTGTTCTCGCAACAAGTGCTGACCGCGCTGATCGTCGAAGCCGAGTGGCCCCGCGAGCGCGCATATCGGGCTGTGCAGGCGCTCACCGCCCGTGCACGTGACGACGAGGGTTCGTTTCGCGACCTCGTCTCGGTCGACGTGGACATCTCGAGTGCTCTGTCCGAAGCGACGATCGCACAGTGTTTCGACGTCGAACCGTATCTGGCGAATATCGACGCGACCTATCGGCGTCTTGGTCTTTCGACGACAACAGCAGAACGAGCACCCCACAACGCTTCGGCGCCGGTGCTTGCAATTGAGGCCGGCCTGGCCGGTGGGAGGATGAGCTGATGCAGGTGATGAGCAGCGCGGAGATCGGTGACCTGAACCTGTTCCGGCGCGGCAAGGTGCGGGACACGTTCCAGTTGGCCGACGGAACCCTTCTGATGATCGCAACCGACCGCTTGAGCGTGTTCGATGTCGTGCTCCCAACGCCGATTCCGGGGAAAGGCACCGTGCTCACGCAGATGTCGCGCTGGTGGTTCGCGCAGACGCAGGCGATCATGCCGAATCACCTGCTCCCCGACGATGAAGAGGCAATTCCGGAAGCGGTCCGCGGGGACTGGCTGCCGCGTTCGATGCACGTCGCTCGCGCGCAGCGGATCGACGTGGAGTGTGTCGTCCGCGGATTCATCAGCGGATCCGGATGGAAGGAATATCGCGAGAAGGGAACGCTCGCAGGCGAGCCGCTGCAGGAAGGACTGCGCGACTCCTCGCGACTCCCGTCGCCGCGCTTCACGCCGGCGATCAAGAAGGACGACGGTCACGACATCAACATCTCGCGTCAGGAGCTCCGCACGCTCCTCGGCCAGTCGCTCGCGGATGAGTTGGAGTCTGCGTCGCTACGCCTGTTCGACTTCGCCACGGCACGCTGCCAGGCCCAGGGCATCTACCTCGCCGACACCAAGTTCGAGTTCGGTTTCATCAACGGGAAACTGACGCTCATCGACGAGATCTTCACTCCGGATTCCTCGCGCTTCTGGGAGATGTCCCAGTGGCGCGAAGGCGAACCCGCAGTCTCCTTCGACAAGCAGTTCGTGCGCGACTACACGGAGACACTGGGGTGGGGCAAGACATATCCCGGCCCCGAGCTTCCCGAAGACGTGGTCCGCGGTACCACGCAGCGCTACATCGAAGCCGCGCGGCGCATCTGCGGAATCGAGATCGCAGGGGTGAATGCCGAATGACCTTCGCGGTCGAAGTCGTCGTCGTCTTGAAGCCCGTGGTCAACGACCCCCAGGGCCTCGTGGTACGCGACGGACTTCACCGCCTCGGATTCCCTGAGGTGCGCTCCGTGCGCGTCGGAAAGTACCTGGAACTCGAGGTCGAAGGTGATAACGAAGCGTCGGTGCGAGCCCACGTCGAAGCGATGTGCGAGCAACTCCTGCGCAACACCGTGATCGAGGACTCGCGTATCTCCTCGATCCGTTCGCTTTCTGAGCAGGCGTTGTGAGGGGTGGGGAGGGCATGAACTGCGCTGGGCACGGGGTCGGAACGCCTTCGCCGTTCCGCCCCTCGCTCTCGCCGGGGGGGGTAGCCCCGGCTGCGAGACGGCCCCGCTCCGTTCATGCCCTCCCCACCTTGCGACGCGCTGTCCTCCACTCACGCCGCTCTGCTGATTCCAGCCCCACGTTGCGACTCGTAGCTCGCGGAGCGGGGTTGCACGGCGCAGTTCGTGTCCTCCCCACCTTGCGGCACAGGGGGTCCTGATGCGGTTCGGCATCGCGGTGTTTCCAGGGACGTGGTCCGATCGCGACTGTAAGCACGCGGTCGAACTCGCGGGGCACGAGGCGGTGATGCTGTGGCACAAGGATCGTGATCTGCAGGGCGCGGATTGCGTGATCCTGCCGGGTGGCTTTGCGTACGGCGATTACTTGCGGGCGGGAGCTGTTGCTCGGTTTGCGCCGCTGATGGAATCCGTCAGTGAGTTTGCAAATGCCGGTGGCTTGGTATGGGGAATCTGCAATGGGTTTCAGGTTCTCTGTGAGGCGCATTTGTTGCCGGGAGCGCTGACGCGCAACAGTTCGCTGGAGTTTCGTTGCGTGCCAACGTGGTTGCGCGTTGAGACCGCGGATAGCGCCGTGACCTCGGGATGTGCGGTGGGTGACGTGCTGCAGGTTCCGGTATCGCACGGAGAGGGACGGTTTGTTGCAGATGAAGCGACGCTCGACATGCTTGAACGTGAGCAGCGGGTGGCGTTTCGCTATGTTCGGCGGGACGGATCACCTGTTGGTGATGAGTCGCCGAATGGATCGATGCGCGATGTTGCGGGGATCGTCAACGAGCGCCGCAATGTGCTCGGGATGATGCCGCACCCGGAACGGGCGTGTGAGCCGATGCTCGGGTCGTCCGATGGGATGCGACTGTTTGAAAACATCGCAAACGCAGTCAGTCGCACTGGTGCGATGCCGGTCGCTGCGGCGTCGTGACCACCATGCAATACGCGGCGGCGAGTGATGCGGACCTCGCGGAGGTGGCGCTCACTCGCAGCGAGTATGCGCATCTTGCCGAGGCTCTCGGACGCGAGCCGAACCGGCTCGAGCTCGGCATCGTCGGCGCGCTCTGGAGCGAGCATTGCAGCTACAAGACGAGCAAGCCGCTGCTCGGCATGCTCCCGACCAAGGGTCCGCGCGTGTTGCAGGGCCCGGGCGAGAATGCCGGCGCGGTGGATATCGGCGACGGTCTGGCGTGCGTGTTCAAGATCGAGTCGCACAACCATCCGAGCGCGATCGAGCCGTACCAGGGAGCTGCCACCGGTGTCGGCGGGATTCTGCGGGACATCTTCACGATGGGCGCACGCCCGGTCGCGCTGCTCGATTCACTGCGCTTCGGTCCGCTCAACGAGCCCCATCAACGCCATCTCTTCGACGGCGTTGTCGCCGGCGTCGGTGGATACGGCAACTGCATCGGAGTACCCACTGTCGGTGGGGAGTTGTATTTCGACGAGTCGTATCGGACCAACTGTCTGGTCAATGCGATGTGCGTGGGCATCGTCGAGCAGCGCAAGTTGACTCTCGCAACCGCGAGCGGCGCCGGCAACCTCGTCCTGCTCGTCGGCGCCGACACGGGTCGTGATGGCATTCACGGCGCCAGTTTCGCGTCGGTGGTTCTCGACGCGGACAGCAACGCGCGGCGTCCTGCCGTGCAGGTTGGCAACCCATTTCTCGAGAAGTGCCTCATGGAGGCGTGTCTCGAGCTCGCAGGCGATCCGCGAGTGATCGCGATGCAGGATCTCGGTGCCGCCGGTCTCTGCGGGAGCACGGCGGAGCTCGCGCATCGAGGTCATTGCGGCATCGACGTCGACGTGGCGCGCGCCTCGCGTCGCGAGACGGGCATGACGCCGTATGAGGTGATGCTGAGCGAGTCGCAGGAGCGCATGTTGATCGTTGCGAAGCCCGAGGACGTGCGCTCGCTGCAGGAGGTCTTCGAACGCTGGGATCTGCATTCGGACGTCGTCGCGGTCATCCTTCCCGACGAGCGTTTTGTGGTTCGTGACGGTGCCGAGCAGGTATGCGATCTGCCGCTCGATCTGCTCGTCGACGGCGCACCTCCGCGCACGGCGCCGGGACCCCGTCCGGACCACCCTAAGACGCGGGCGGCAGCCGAGCGGACGGCGCCGGAATGGTCCGCGGGCGAGGCGCTGCTGGCGTTACTGGGCAGTCCGAACCTGGGGAGCCGGTCCTCGGTGTATCGCCGCTACGACCACCAGGTCGGCGACGCCACGGTGATCCTTCCCGGTGGTGATGCCGCGCTCGTGCGCGTCGATGGCACGCACCTCGGCATCGCCCTTGCAACCGACGGCAACTCGCGGTACACCGCGCTGGACGCGAGGCAGGGGGCGATGATCGCCGTCTGCGAGGCTGCCCGAAATGTCGTCGCGACCGGTGCGCAGCCGGCGGCGATCACGAATTGCCTGAATTTCGCCAACCCCGAGCACGCCGACGTGTGGTGGGACCTGCACGACGCGATCCAGGGCATCAGCGAGGCATGCATCGCTCTCGATATTCCAGTGGTGAGCGGCAACGTGAGCCTGTACAACGACACCGGCGGGACCGGGATCGATCCGACGGTCGTCATCGGGATGGTGGGCGTGATCGGTGACGTCGCGCGGCGCTGTACGGCGGGATTTCGCGACGAGGGCGATGTGGTGGCGCTGGTTGGCCCCGTTGCTTCCGAACTCGACGGGAGCGAGTACCAGCGAATCGCCCACGGGGTCAACGCCGGCTCGCCGCCGCAGCTCGACCTGGCGCTCGAGCGTCGCGTACAGGGCTTCGTCATCGAGGCCGTCGCCGAGGGCCTCCTGCGCTCTGCGCACGACTGCGCGGAAGGGGGTATTGCGATCGCGCTTGCGGAGTCATGTCTGCTGGGCGACATAGGCGCCAATATCGCGATCGACGAGATCGAAACCGGCGAAGGGTTGATTAACGGGTCGGCCGGTATACTCTTCGGTGAGAGTCAATCTCGTTTTGTCATCAGCTTCGCCAGGGAGGCACTTGTGCGATTGCACGAGCTGGCAGGGCGGCACTCGGTCCCCTTCCGCGGTCTCGGCTCCGTCGGGGGCGAGAGGGTCTGCGTGACCGGATGTCTCGACGTGTCACTCGCGGACGTGCGAGCGGTACACGAAGGAGCTTTGATCGAGCGTGAGTGATCAGGCCGGATTGAACGCCATCGACGACGACCATCTCCATGAGGAATGCGGCGTCTTCGGGGTGTTCCACCCGGGTGAGGACGTCGCCAACCTGACGTATTTCGGCCTGTACTCGTTGCAGCATCGCGGACAGGAATCCGCGGGCATCGCGGTCAGCGACGGCCGCGAAATTCGTGTCTGCAAGGAAATGGGCCTTGTGTCCCAGGTGTTCGACCAGGAGACCATCGACGGGCTCCGTGGCAACATCGCGATAGGCCACACGCGCTACAGCACCACTGGCAGCGCGCGGCTGCTCAATGCGCAGCCCATCTCTGTGGACCACCCTACGATCGGCCCGGTCGTGATTGCACACAACGGCAATCTCGTCAACGCCACCAAGTTGCGCGATGAGCTCATCACCAAGGGCTTCGATTTCGAGACCACGAGTGATACCGAGGTACTCGGTGCCCTGATCGCGCAGACCGAGGCCGACACGCTGGAGCAGGCGCTCGCGGAGGCGCTGCCGCGTGTCGAAGGCGCGTACTGCCTCGTGTTCCTCACCAAGGACTCACTCGTCGCCGCGCGCGATCCGCTCGGTATCCGCCCGCTGTGCCTCGGCCGCTTCGGCGACGTCGATGCACCCGGCGGCACCGGCTATGTGATGGCCAGCGAAACCTGCGCGCTCGATGTCGTCGGTGCGACCTTCATCTGCGAGATCGAGCCCGGCGAAATCGTGACCGTCGATGCATCCGGGATGCGCAGCACCAAGATCCAGCGCACCGCCGCGCACCGCGCGATGTGTTCATTCGAGTTCATCTACTTCGCGAGGCCCGACAGCGTGATGATGGGCAAGTCCCTGTACGAGTCACGGCGCCACATGGGTCGCGAGCTCGCGCGTGAGGCGCCGGCTGACGGAGACATCGTCATCACGCTGCCGGATAGCGGCACGCCCGCTGCGATCGGCTACGCCGAACAGGCGGGACTGCCATTCGCGGAAGGGATGATCAAGTCGCGCTACATCACGCGCACGTTCATCCAGCCGACACAGCGTCTGCGCGAGGCGGGCATCCGCTTGAAGTTCAACCCGATGCGCCACGTGCTCGAGGGCCGCCGCGTGGTGCTCGTGGACAACTCGATCGTGCGCGGCACGACGTCGCGTCGCATCATCGATGAACTGCGCCGCGCGGGAGCGAGCGAGGTACACATGCGTATCGCGTCACCGCCGATCGCATGGCCATGCTTCATGGGCATCGACATCGCATCGCGACGTGAGCTCATCGCCGCCGGCCACACCGAGCGTGAGATCGGCGCGATGCTCGGTGCTGATTCGCTTCGCTATCTCAGCCTCGCGGGCCTGCGCCGAGCAATGGGGCAACCCGATGGCAACGGCTTCTGCTTTGCCTGTTTCACCGGCTCGTACCCGGTGGACGTCCCGGCGCAACTCGAGATGGACAAGCTCGCGCTGGAGATTCCGGTCGCCGTCTCGTCCTGACCGTCAGTGACCGAGGACGCGCAGTCTGAGACGCACCTCGCGGAAATTCGCCGCGCGGCTGCGCGGATCAAAAGCCACGTGCGGCGCACGCCGCTGTTGCGAACGGACATCGCCCCGGGCTTGATGGTCAAACCGGAGTCGCTGCAGCTCACCGGGTCGTTCAAGGCACGCGGCGCTTTCAACGCGGTGCTGTGCCTGATCGAGCGGGAACCCGACGTCAGCGGCGTCGTCACCCACAGCTCCGGCAACCACGGCCAGGCACTCGCGTGCGCGGCCCGCGCCGTGGGTCTCCCTGCAACCATCGTCGTCCCATATGGCGTGACCCCGGCGAAGGTCGCCGGGATCCGATCATTCGGTGCGACGGTCGTGACCGACGGCGTCACGTACGACAACCGCGAGGCGATTGCCGAGGAGATCGCGGCCTCGCAGGGCCTTCGTCTCGTTCATCCATATGACGACTGGGACGTCGTGCACGGCGCGGGCACTGTCGGGCTCGAGATCCTCGAGGACACTCCGGCCCCCGGGGCCGTTGTTGTGCCAGTCGGCGGTGGTGGTCAGATCTCCGGCATCGCCCTGGCGCTGTCGGTGCTCTCACCGGACACGGCGATCATCGGCGTGGAGCCCGAAAGCGCCGCGGATGCTGCAGAGAGCTTGCGGACCGGGGTGCTGCAAGCACTCGACGCCGACCCGGCGACACTTGCCGAGGGAGTGAAGTCCAAATCGATCGGCAATCGAAATTTCGAGGTGATGGTGGCGGGCGGGCTCGTCCGCGACATCGTCACAGTCTCGGAGCGCGAGCTCGAGGACGCGGTCCGTGTGGCGTGGACGCGACTCAAGCTGGCCATCGAGCCCACCGCTGCGCTGGCCCTGGCCGCATATCTCACCGGCAAAGTGCCTGCGGGCACTGCGGAGCACCCAACGGTGATCGTGCTCAGCGGCGGGAACTTCGACCCCGCAACCGTCGCCGCGCTGCTCGTCGGGTAAAGCAAGCGGCCCGAGCCGGTTGCATGCGCTGGCACACAACCTGACCCGGGCCGCAGCAACTCCGCGCCGAGAGGGCGCGTCCGATTAGCCGCGCCGGTATCTCGCGACCGCCAGCGGCGCGAAGACGGCGACGATCGCGACCGACCAGATCAGAGAGCGGATCACGAAGTACGACGTGGGGTGACCGAGCAACGCTTCGGCAGGCGCACCCTCAGTCAGGCAGCGCACGGCGTTCACCATCACCGTCAGCGGCTGATTCTCGGCGAACCCCTGCATCCACGACGGCATCGTCGCCACCGGGATGTATGCCGATGACACGAACGTGAACGGGAAGACGATCAGCGCAAACCCCTGGGCGGCTTGCGCCGACCCCGCGAGCATGCCCATGAGAATGAAGACCCATTCGAAGACGAAGCCGAAGAGCAGCACCATCGCCGCGGCCGCGAGCGCGCCGCCGATACTGCCGTGAATACGAAAGCCCACAAGGAAACCGATCCCGACCGTCACCACGAGGCCCCATGCCTGGAGCACTGTGTCGGCGATTGCACGGCCCACGAGTACCGCGCTGCGCGGAATCGGCAGTGATCGCAGCCGCGCGATCAGCCCCGCGCTGAGGTCCTCGGCCATTCCAGCGGACGCGTACATCGCGTTGAAGAGCACGCCGGTCGTGATGAATCCGGGCACAACGAAGTCGACGTAGTTGATGCCCTTGATCGCGATCGCCCCGCCGAAGACGTACCGGAAGATGAGCAGGAACATGGCGCCCTGCAACGTTCCGACCACGACGAGTTGCGGCGACCTGATGAACTTGAGCAGCACACGGCGTGCAATCTGCCCCGTCGAGACGAAGATGCCGGCGGCGTTGCCGCGTTGCGGTGCGAGTGCGATGCTCATGCCACCTCCTCCTTGGGTGTGCCGGTGAGGGCAAGAAACGCTTCATCGAGCGTGGGCTGGCGAACGGAAACCTCATCGATTGCGATGCCGGTGTCGTCAAGGGGCCGCAGTGCGGCGAAGACGCGTTCGGTGTCGGCGCTGAGCGCAACGCTCACGCTGCGGGTCGGCACGTCGATGGTCGCCGGCCCATCGCCGATTGCCATGAGGATGGTTGCGACTCGATCCAGCGCGGAGCTGTCCCGGACGTGCACCTCGACGACGTTGCGCCCCGCAAGACGCTTCAACTCCCGGGGCGTCCCCGATGCGATCACCCGGCCGTGATCGATGATGGCGATCTGTGACGCGAGATGATCGGCCTCATCGAGGTACTGGGTGGTGAGCAGGACGTCGGTGCCATTGGTGACGAGCGAGCGGATGACATCCCAGAGCTCGATGCGGCTGCGTGGGTCCAGTCCTGTCGTCGGCTCGTCGAGGAGGAGCAGGCGCGGGCGGGCGACGAGGCTCGCTCCGAGGTCGAGGCGGCGGCGCATGCCACCCGAGTACGTGCGGACGAGCCGGTCCGCCGCGTCGGTCAGGCCCATCTGCTCGATCACCGCCGCGGCATCGCGCCGGGCGTCCGAGGCGGAGGCGCCGAAGAGGCGCGCCACCATCGCGACGTTCTCGCGGCCGGTCATCGTCGGCTCGACCGCGGCCGATTGCCCGGCAAGCGCGATGCTCCGCCTGACCGCGCCGGGATCGCGTGCGACGTCGATCCCCTGGACCCGGAGGGTCCCCTCGTCCGGCCGGATCAGCGTTGCGACGAGATTGACGAACGTCGTCTTGCCCGCGCCGTTCGGACCGAGCAGGGCCAGGACCTCGCCCGGCTGCATCGTGAGACTGAGGCCGTCGAGGGCCCGTGTCTTGCCGAATGTCTTGACGAGGTCGGCGGCCTCCAGCGTAGGATTCATCTCTAACACCATCCGAGTGAAATAGCGTCTAACGGTGACGTGCTAGATGCTAGACTAACGTCGTTAGGCACGTCAAGCCCCTAGCCATTTCGCGGCTGGTCGGCCGCGCAACGGAGGACACATCTGTGGCCCGTCAGGAGACGGAGGGATCCCGGCTCAACCGCGAAACGGTTATCCAGGCAGCGCTCGCCATGCTTGATGCCGTCGGTGTCGATGGTCTCTCGATGCGCGCGCTTGCCGACCGGCTCGGCGTGAAGGCCGCGTCCTTGTATTGGCACCTCCGCGACAAGGATCAACTCCTCGAATTGGTGGCGGAGTTCGTCCTCGACCGCGTGGCGGTGCCTGCGCCGGGATCGGCGTGGCGCCCGCAGGTGGTTGCGGTCTGCGCTGAGCTCTCGCGATATCTGAAGCAGCACCGGGGCGCCGCGACAGTGGTGCTCGGGTCTCCCGCAGTCGTGCAGCGCAGCCGCCTCACCCGCGACCTTGCCCACCTTCTTTCAGCCGCGGGTCTTGCGGATGCCGAAGGAGCGGCGGCCACGCTCGTGATCGAATCCGCGGTGTCGGCGTTCACCGAACAGCCGGCAGCCAGTCGCGGGCCCGGTGGCCAGGCGATGACTCTTGCCATCGATTCGGGCTCATGGAAAGTGCTCGTCCGCGCGGCCCAGTCGGGCACCGTCGACATCGCAACGTCGACCGGCGGTGGCGGTGCCGCGTCAGTGGAGCTCCGCCCCGGCAGCCTGGTGCTCGTGAAGAACCGCCGGGGCGGCGATCACGGCGCAGTGGAGCTGAGCCCGAATTACACGTGGTATTTCAAGATCCACGGCGGCACATGGAACACGGTGCTCGATCTTTCCGGACTGCGAGTGAGCGGTATCGAGCTCGACAGCGGCGCCGGCAATGTGACCTGCACGCTGCCGGCTCCGGTGGGCGTGGTGCCCATCCGCGTCAACAGCGGCATCGTCGGGGTCACCCTGCACCGTCCTGCGAATACGGCTGCCCACGCGATGGTCTCGCCGGGTTCGGTCAAGGTTCGTCTCGATGACAAGCCGATCCGCGCCGTGAAGACCGACATGCAGTGGGATTCGTCGACGCCCACGCGCAGCGACGACCGCTACGACCTCGCGGTGTACAGCGGCTGCGTGCGCGTGACGCTCGACACAGCCGCACCGGTGACAAGCTCCGCGGCGCCGGCACCGGGATCCGCGGACGACGATGCGGCGTGGCGCGCCGACCAGGGCGTGAGCCTCGTCCTCGACGGCATCGAGAAGCGGCTGACCGATCGCCAGTCTCGCTGATCCGGCTCGAGCACGGATCGGCTCATCCTTGGCCTGTCGATTTCCGGCAATGAGCTCCGTATAGGAGATGACGGGCCGGACGACCGGCCACCAGAAACAGACGGCACGATCTCACCAGGAGTTCGTGCGAAGGAGGAACCTCGATGAAGCAGTACATGCTCAGCGTCTATCACGCAGACAAGGGTCCAGCACTGGCGCCCGAGGTGATGGCCAAGAGTATCCGTGACGTCGACGCCATCAACGCGGAGATGGAGGCCGCGGGCGCGTGGATCTTCGCCGGCGGCCTGCACAACGACAGCACGGCATCCGTGGTGAGCGTCAAGGACGGGGCCGTGGTCACGACCGACGGCCCGTACGCAGAGGCCAAGGAGCGTATCGGCGGCTTCTGGGTCATCCAGGCGGAAGACCTCGACGCCGCGCTCGCGTGGGCGCGCAAGGCGACTGTCGCGTGCGTCGCCCCGATCGAGGTCAGGCCGTTCATGGACGGGCCCCAGGAAGCCTGATTCAAGACATGCCGCGCGTGGGTGATTCGGAGATCGAGCGTGTGTTCCGCGACGAGTTCGGGCGTGCCGTGGCCGTGCTCGTCCGATCTTTTGGGGACATCGACATCGCCGAGGAGGCAGTCCAGGAAGCGTTCACCGTTGCCGTGCAGCGGTGGCCGGAGACGGGACTGCCTCCCAGCCCGGCGGGCTGGATCATCACCACGGCAAGGCGCCGTGCCATCGATCGCCTCCGCGGTGACGCCGCCCGAGCTGATCGCTACGCCAAGGCCGCGCTGATGCACGCCGAAAACATGCCGATCGATGACGGACCAGTGCGCGACGAGCGCCTCCGGCTCATCTTCACCTGCTGCCATCCCGCACTCGCCACAGAGGTGCAGATCGCTCTGACGCTGCGGCTGCTCGGTGGTCTCTCGACCGTGGAAATCGCGCGTGCATTCATCGTCCCCGAGGCGACGATGGCGCAGCGCATCGTCCGAGCGAAGCACAAGATTCGCGACGCCGGAATCCCGTATCGCGTGCCGGCGTCGACGGAACTTGCAGCCCGGCTCAGCGCGGTGCTCACGGTTGTCTACCTGATCTTCAACGAGGGGTACGTGGCGAGCTCCGGCGAGCGTCTTGATCGTGCAGACCTGTGCGTCGAGGCGATCCGGCTCGGCCGGATTCTCACCGAGCTCATGCCGGACGAGCCCGAGGTCCTCGGTCTCCTCGGGCTCATGCTGCTCATCCACTCACGCCAGCGCAGTCGCACAACGGCGAACGGAGATCTCGTGCTCCTCGAGGATCAGGACCGGTCGACGTGGGATCGCTCGCTCATCGAAGAGGGCCAGCAGATCGTGCGCGAGTGCCTGCGGCGCAATCAGCCTGGTCCGTATCAGATCCAGGCCGCGATCAGTGCGGTCCACAGCGATGCAGCGCGCGCATCCGACACCGATTGGGGACAGATCCTCCAGCTGTACGACCAGCTGCTTGCGCTGAACCCGACACCCGTCGTGGCGCTCAACCGTGCGGTCGCGCTCGCGGAGGTGCGCGGCGCCGCGGTGGCGTTGGACGCCGTGGACGGCCTCGACTTCGGCGAGTACTACTTGTTCCACGCAGTCAGGGCCGACCTGCTGAGCAGGGTCGGCCGCAACGATGACGCGCGCGCCGAGTATGTCCTCGCCGCCGAGCGCACTTCCAACGCCGTCGAGCGGACCTTTTTGATGCAAGCCCGCAACGCGCTCCCTGCGTAAAGGAGCGATCGCGCCCTGCGGATCAGCGGAAGCCGATGCCTGCGAGAGCCGCCGAACCCGGAGTGAGCTGCTCGTACGGCACCTGCGTGAGCGGTGTCGCAGTGGTGTTGCCGAGCTCGTGCAGATCGGATGACTGCTCGTCGATGTACAGGAGTCCGGTCACGATCTCTCCGCGGCCGCGCGATGCGAGGAGGTGCTCCATCACCGCGATCCTGTCTGTCGGGTCATAGCCGTCCGGCACACTGCGGAAGCGCAGCGTCGCGCCATCGTGCATCGGAATGCTGACCACGCCTTCGGCGGGGATGGTGGCGGAGATCTCCTCGGCTGGTGGCACGAAGTCGGTGACCGTCATCTGCACGTCGTGCTGACGCGTGAAGAGATAGCTCTTGGTCGAGCCCTCGTGGTCGTTGAACGTGACGCATGGCGAGATGACGTCGATGATCGCGAGACCGCGATGCGCCATTGCCGCGCGAAAAATCGGTACGAGCTGGCGCTTGTCGCCCGAGAATCCGCGGGCGAGGAACGTCGCGCCAATCGAGAGCCCGAGCATGATCGGATCGATTGGCTGCAGATGATTGGCCTCGCCGCGCTTGGTGGTGGAACCGATATCCGCCGACGCGGAGAACTGGCCCTTGGTCAGCCCATACACGCCGTTGTTCTCGATGACATAAACCATGCGCACGTTGCGACGCACCAGGTGCGCGAGGTGGCCGAGGCCGATCGACAGCGAATCGCCGTCACCGGAGATGCCGATGCACAGCAGGTCGCGGTTGGCGGCGCTCGCTCCGGTGGCGATCGGTGGCATGCGGCCGTGACAGCCGTTGAACCCATGCGCGCCGCGAGCGAAGTACGCGGCGGTCTTGGCGGAGCAGCCGATGCCGCTCAACTTGGCGATCATGTGCGGTGGCGTGTCGCTCTCCCAGAGCGCGTGCGTGATTGCGGCGGTGACCGAGTCGTGGCCGCAGCCGGCGCACAACGTCGACATGCCGCCCTCGTAGTCACGAATCGTCAAGCCGAGCGCGTTGCGTTCGAGTCCGGGATGCGTCACCACGGGTTTGACGATGGATGGCACGGTCAGGCCCCCACAATTTTGACGACGCCGTCGACGACATCTTCTGCACTGAGCGGGTATCCCCCGTACGCCAGAACGGACCGCAGCTTCTCCTTCGGGACGGGTGTCTCGAGGGTGAGCAGGGTGCGCAACTGGGCATCGCGGTTCTGCTCGACGACAACGAGCGTCTCATGATCATCGAGGAACGCGCGCACGCCGGCTCCGAACGGAAAGCCACGGATGCGCATGTAGTCGGCGGCGATGCCCTGCTTCGCGAGAATCTCGATCGCCTCCAGGACGGCGAGCTCGCAGCTGCCCAAGGTCACGATCGCGAGTGGCGAATGCGCGCGCTGGTCCACGAGCGGCGCAGGGATGTGCTCCGCAGCTGCCGTGTGCTTGCGCGCGAGGCGATCGAGGACGGCCTGGTATTCCTCGGGATATTCGGTATACGCACCTTCGATGGTGTGGCCCGATCCGCGCGTGAAATACGCGCCGAGCTCGCTCACGCCGGGGAGGGTGCGCGCCGCGACCAACTCGGTATCGGCCGGCTCGTAGCGGTGGAAGACCTCGAGCTCTCGCAGGTCGCCTGCGTCGAGAACGCGGCCGCGATCGGGCACATACGAGTTCGTCCCATTCAAGTGCGGGGCTCACCCAGTCGTTCATACCGATGTCGAGGTCGGACAGCACGAAGATCGGTGTCTGGAATCGTTCCGCGAGGTCGAAGGCGACAGGTGCCATCTGGAAGCACTCCGCCGGGCTCGAAGGGAAGAGCAGGATGTGCTTGGTATCGCCGTGCGAGGCATAGGCGCACGCAAGAATGTCGGCCTGCTGGACGCGTGTGGGCATCCCCGTTGACGGACCGACACGCTGCACGTCGAACACCACTGCCGGGATCTCAGCGTAGTAGCCCATGCCGAGCAGTTCCTGCATGAGCGATATGCCCGGTCCCGATGTCGACGTGAATGCACGTGCTCCGGCCCACGATGCACCGAGCACCATGCCGATTGCGGCAAGCTCATCCTCGGCCTGCAGCACGAGGTAATTGTTCTGACCGGTCACCGGATCACGCCGGAATTTTGCGCAGTACTTGGCGAAAGCGTCCATCAGCGACGTCGACGGTGTGATCGGATACCAGGCTGCAACCGTTGCGCCCGCGTACACGCATCCGAGCGCCGCCGCGGTGTTGCCGTCGATGAGGATGGAACCGGCCGTCGCGTTCATCGGTTCGATGCGACACGGCAGCGGATAGTCGAAATGCGACGTCGCGAAGTCGTAGCCGAGACGGAGGGCTCGCTGGTTGAACTCGCGGAGACGATCCTTGCCTGCGAACTGCTCGGTGAGGAGTTGCGCGATCACGTCCATGTCGATGCCGAGCATCGCGACGAGCGCTCCCGCGCACGCAATGTTCTTCATGAGGATGCGCTCGCGCGGACCGCGAAACTCGTCGTTGCACATCTCGGCGAGTGGGACACCGAGATAGGTCACGTCCTCGCGGATCAGGTCGCGATCGAGCGGCCATGACAAGTCGTACATCGTGAATCCGCCGCCCGCCACCTCGGCGATGTCACGTGCATACGTCTGCCCGTTCATCGCCACCATGAGGTCGTACTCACGCGCGCGAGCGACGTGGCCATCCTTGTTCACGCGGATCTCGTACCAGGTGGGCAGTCCCTGAATGTTCGAAGGAAAGAGGTTCTTGCCGGACACGGGCACGCCCATGCGGAAGATCGAACGCATCAGCAGGTTGTTGGCGCTCGAGGAGCCGGTGCCGTTGACGTTCGCGAGCTTCAGCGCGAAGTCGTTCACCTTGCTGCGGGTCTGCTCGAAATGCTCCGCCGCCATGTCAGGTCGCCACCGGAATCGGGGTGAGGAGCGCAAGGGGAAGCAGGAGCTCGAATTTCTGCATGTCCCACGCGGCGGTTGGGCAACGCTCGGCGCACAGGCCGCAATGCACGCAGAGGTCCTCGTCCTTCACCATCACGCGCCCCGTCTGGGGCAGTGCTGCGGAAACATACAGCGCCTGGTCGAGGTTCTTCGCGGGAGCCGACAACCGCGTGCGCAGGTCGGCCTCTTCGCCGTTCTCGGTGATGGTCAGGCATTGCACCGGGCAGATGTCGATGCATGCATCGCACTCGATGCAGAGCGGCGCAGCGAAGACGGTCTGAATATCGCAGTTCAGGCAGCGCTGCACCTCGCGCGCGGTCTGCTCTGCGGAAAACCCCACCTCCACCTCGGTGCCGATGCTCTTGAACCGGCGCGTCAGTTCGACGTGCTGCATCTTCTGCCGGCTCGACGGGTTGTAGTCGTTGTTGTAGCTCCACTCCGTGAGCCCCATCTTCTGGCTCACGAGGTTCACGCCTTGCGGCGGCCTGGACGTGACCGCGATGCCTTCGCAGTGGTTGTGAATCGAGATGGCCGCCTGGTGGCCGTGCTCGACGGCCCAGATGATGTTCTTCGGACCCATCGCAGAGTCGCCGCCGAAGAAGACGCCGGGGAGCGAGGACTGGAACGTCACGGGATCCACCACGGGCATGTCCCAGTCACCGACTTCGAGGCCGAGATCGCGCTCGATCCAGGGGAAGGCGTTCTCCTGACCGATGGCGAGGATGACGTCGTCGCACGCGAATCACCACACTGTCGATGACCGTCGAGTGGCGCGCCTGCTCATCCCATTGGAGCCGCTGAAACTCCATGCCCACGAGCCTGCCGTCCTCGATGACGAAACGCGTCGGAGCGTGATTGACGAGGATCTCGACGCCTTCCTCCTCCGCGTCTTCGAGCTCCCACGCCGAAGCCTTGAAGAAGGTGCGCGGGCGCCGCGCCATCACCTTGATGTCAGTGCCACCGAGGCGCAGCGACGAGCGGCAGCAGTCCATCGCCGTGTTGCCGACTCCGATGATCAGCACGCGCGCGCCGATCTTCTCGGTATGTCCGAAGGCGACCGATTCGAGCCAGTCGATGCCGATATGGATGCGGTCGCTGTCGTGGCGTCCGGGTATGTCGAGATCCTTGCCGCGCGGCGCGCCGGTGCCGATGAACACCGCATCGAAGTCCTGCGCGAGCAGGCTCCGAAGGCTCGAGACCGGCGTATTGAGACGGAGATCGACGCCCATGTCGACGATCGTGGCGATCTCCTCGTCGAGCACCTCGGCAGGCAGACGGAACGCCGGGATGTTGGTCCGCATGAGGCCACCGGCGGTCTCGTGCTGCTCGAGGATGACGACGTCATAGCCGAGCGGCATCAAGTCGTTGGCGACCGTGAGTGATGCGGGTCCAGCGCCGACGCACACAACCCGACGCCCGTTCTTGCTCGTGGGAATCACCGGGAGGCGATCCTCGATATCGCCGCGCAGATCTGACGCGACGCGTTTGAGGCGGCAGATAGCGACCGGGGCACCGTCGATCCGCGTGCGCCGGCATGCGGGCTCGCACGGGCGGTCACAGGTCCGCCCGAGAATCCCCGGGAACACGTTGGATTCGCGGTTGGACATGTACGCGTCCGTGTACCGCCCCTGAGCGATCAGACGGATGTACTCCGGGACGTTGGTGTGGGCCGGACAGGCCCACTGGCAATCGACGACCCGATGGAAGTAGTTCGGGTCCGACGTGTCGGTGGGATTCACTAGTGAGGGCAGGATTCCTGGACTTGGACCGTGTTGCGTACATGGTGACACCGCCACGCCGTCCTGCGATGCCCGTCGCCATTCCGCGTCCCGTGTGAAGCCGCCGATACACTCTCTTCCCAGATGGGTGATCTTCGCTACGCGGATGCCGGTGTCGACATCGATGAGGGCAACCGTGCCGTCAGCCTGATCCGGCGCACCATCGCATCCACACATACCGGCCAGGTCCTCGGCGGGATCGGCGCCTTCAGCGGGCTGTTCGCGCTGGAGCCGGGATCGCCCGACGGGCGTGTGCTCGCCTCGAGCACGGATTCCGTCGGCACCAAGGTCAAGGTGGCGATCGCGACCGGACGTCACCGCGGCATCGGCATGGACCTGGTCAACCACTGCGTCAACGACATCCTCTGCTGCGGCGCCGACCCACTCTTCTTCCTCGACTATTACGCCACCGGCAAGCTCGTTCCCGAGCAGCTCGCCGAGCTCATCGAAGGCATCGCGGAGGCGTGCCGCGCCGCCGGATGCGCGCTGATCGGCGGCGAGACAGCCGAGATGCCCGGCGTGTACGCGCTCGGTGATTACGACATCGCCGGCTTCATCGTCGGATCCGTCACGGCGTCAGCGATCATCGACGGCAGCCGGGTCAAGGCGGGCGATGTCCTGCTGGCGCTCCCGAGCAGCGGGCTCCATACCAACGGCTACTCGCTGGTGCGCCACATCGTGGCCGAGCACGAGCTGCAGTGGTCGGACGTCCTTCCCGGCACCGACCGCCCGCTCGTCGATCTCCTCCTCGAGCCGCATCGCTGCTACCTGCACGCGATTCGCGAGGTGCGCGGGCTCACCGACATCCGTGCCATGGCCCACATCACCGGCGGTGGCGTGATCGACAACGTGCCACGGGTGCTGCCCGAGGGGCTTGCCGCAACCATCGAGCGGTCCACCTGGGACGTGCCGGCGATCTTCGGCGCGATTCAGAAGGCCGGCGGCGTGCATCTCGAGGAGATGTGGCGCACCTTCAACATGGGTGTGGGCATGGTGGTGATCGTGCCGCCCGACGTTCCCGAAATCGCTTCAGCCGCCGGGATCCCGGTCTGGCGCATCGGTGAGGTGGTGCCCCAGTCGGGCACGCGGCGGGTCATCCTGAAGTGAGCGAACGGACCCAGGTCGGCGTGCTGGTGTCCGGAGCAGGGACCAACCTCGATGCGCTCCTGCAGGCGTGCAGGGACCCGGCATTTCCCGCTCGAGTGGCGCTGGTGGTCTCGAACCGGCGCAGCGCGCACGCACTTGACGTGGCCCTCGGTTGGGGCGTGCCTGCGGTGGCGCTGCCTCAAGCGGACTTTGGTGGTGATCCGCAAGCCCGCGACCGCGAGATCCGCGCGCGGTTCCAGGCCGTGGGCGTCCGTCTCGTCGTATGCGCCGGATACGACCGGATCCTGAGCGACGAGTTCCTCGACGCCTACCCCGACGCCATCATCAACGTGCACCCTTCGCTGCTCCCGGCCTTTGCCGGTGGCATGGACGCAATCGAGCGAGCCTTGGCGCGTGGTGTCCGGGTGACCGGGTGCACTGTGCAGTTGCTCGAGCGTGGCGAGGCGGACGGCGGGCCGATCGTGCTCCAGAAGGCTGTCCCCGTCGAGATGGACGACGATGCGGCCTCGCTTCGACAGCGCATCCATCAGGCCGAATGGGAACTGCTCCCCCAGGCCGTGGCGCTCTGGAGCACCGACCGGCTGCAGCGCGTCGGCAACCGAATCCGGGTGCTGCCGGCACCCGAGGTGGCGCCGGTATGACCACGCGTGCACTGCTCTCGGTGAGCGACAAGACCGGGCTTATCGAATTCGCGCGGGGCTTGGTCGAGCACGGGTACGACCTCGTGGCGACGAGCAGCACCAGCCGGGCACTGATCGATGCGGGCGTCGAGGTCCAATCCGTCGCCGACATCACCGGCTTCCCGGAGATGCTCGACGGCCGGGTCCGCACGCTCCATCCCGCGATTCACGCGGGGATCCTCGCCAGGCGCGACAACCCCGAGCACATGCGCCAGCTCGCAGAGAGCAGCTTCGAGCCGATCGACCTCGTGGTCTCATCGCTGTACCCCTTCTCCGCAACGCTGGCAAGTGGGGCGGATGAGGAAACGATCATCGAGAACATCGACATCGGCGGCCCCACGCTGATCCGCGCCGCCGCCAAGAACCGCGATTCGGTCGCCGTCGTGGTGTCGCCATCGCAGTACGAAGCTGTGCTCGCCGAATTGCGTGAACACGGGTCCGTGTCGATTGCGACCCGCCACCGCCTCGCCACTGAGGCATTCGCCCACGTGGCCGCGTACGACACGCAGGTCGCCGCGTGGCTGCGGAGTGGCTCGGCCGACACAACCCTACCCGAGGAGTTGACCGTCGGCGGACGCCGGCTGCACGAGCTCCGTTATGGCGAGAACCCGCACCAGCGCGGCGCGCTCTACTCGGTCCCCGGGGCACCAGGCGGCATGGCCCACGCCCGCCAGCTGCAAGGGGCGGCGCTCTCTTTCACCAACTGGCTCGACGTCGATGCCGCTCGCGCACTCGTCACCGAGTTCGAGGAGCCTGCCGCGTGCGTCATCAAGCACACCAACCCCTGCGGCTTCGCCGTCGGCGACAGCGCAGTGGACGCATACCGCCGCGCATACGAGTGCGACCCGCGCTCCGCGTACGGCGGGATCGTCGGCATCAACCGCCACATCGATCTCGCCACTGCCGAAGCGCTCACCGAGACGTTCCTCGAAGCCGTGGTTTGTCCCGGCATCGACGAAGCGGCGGCCGCGCACCTGGCCACCAAGCAGCGGATTCGCGTCCTCGTTGTCGATCGGCCGTCCCAGTCCGAGCCGCTCGACGTGCGCAGCATCGATGGCGGACTGCTCGTCCAGACCCGCGACCGCGTCCTCACCGATCCCTCCGCGATGAATGTGGTGAGCGTTCGTCAGCCCGACGACGCGGAGTGGCGGGACCTCCTGATCGCCTGGCGGGTCGTCCGGCACGTCAAGTCCAACGCCGTGGTCATCGTTCGCGACGGCATGGCGGTGGGAGTTGGTGCTGGTCAGATGTCGCGGGTCGAGTCCTCTGAGTTGGCCGTTGCCCGCGCGGGGGATCGCGCAAGGGGCGCCGCCTCAGCTTCGGATGCCTTCTTCCCGATGCCGGACGGCCTCGAGACCCTTGGGAACGCCGGGGTGCGATCGGTCATCCATCCCGGCGGCAGCAAGAACGACCCGGTGGTCACTCAGGCCGCCGACGCGCTCGAGATGGCCGTGGTCCTGGCAGGAGAACGCCACTTCCGCCACTGACCCGCCGAGCGCCCGTCAGGTCGCGTCCTGGCCGGACACGGTCCCCTTGCGTCACGGAACCGGAATCAGCGCCCGTTACGCCGCCCGTTCTTGTCGTGCTTCGCCTGGTCCTCGATGCAGAACCGCGCCGTCGGGATCGCCTCCAGACGGGCCTCGCTGATCGGGTTCCCGCAGGCCTCGCACTTGCCGTATGAGCCGACGTCGACCCGAATGACCGCCGCCTCGAGCTCCTCGAGCTCGAGATCCGCGTGCTGGAGCACGCTGTGGTCGATCTCGAGGCCGATCGTCTCGCTCGCAAGCTCCGCAGGGTGCTGCTCTGCCGAGGAAAGCTCGCGTTCCGTTGCCTCCTGGGCGTCCGCAGTGAGCCGGTTCGCTGCGGTCCGGAGCTCCTCGATGCGCGCCCGCTCAGTCAGGAGCCGGGTGCGGGCCTCGTCGCTGTTCATGGTCGTGGGATACCCCTCGTGTCTGCTCAAGAGCGGTCTCGCCCGAGGACAACGTGCCCGCGATGGATCCCATGTGATCTATCGCAGTTCGTCCACTCTCGGCCCGCAGGTTGTCACCCATTCTCACCAACTGGGCCAGGTTAAGCAATGGGTGGTACGACCGCCGGAGGGGCGAGCCAGAGCACCGCGAGCGGTGGCAGGGTCAGGCGCGCCGAATACGCGAACGCGTGCATCGGCTGGGCCTCCGCATCCACGGTGCCCATGTTGCCGATGCCGCTGCCCCCATACGGGAGTGCGTCGGTGTTGAGCACCTCGGTCCACTGGCCTGGCAGCGGCAGGCCAACGCGGAAGTCGTACCGGACCACCGGGGCGAAGTTGGCGATGCAGGCGATCCCAGGGTTGCCGTGGGCATCGCGGCGGACGAAGCTCAGCACGTTCTGATCGGCGTTGCCGGCATCGATCCACTCGAATCCACTCGGGCTTTCGTCCAGCTCCCAGAGCGCCGGTGACGCCGTGTACAGCGCACCGAGGTCGACCATCAGACGCTGCACCCCGGCGTGGGGCGGGTCGTCGAGCAGGCGCCAGTCGAGCTCGGACTCGTGCGCCCACTCGCGCTCATCGGCGAGCTCGCCGCCCATGAAGAGCAGCTTCTTCCCCGGATGCGCCCACATCCATCCGTACAGGGCGCGCAGATTCGCGAAACGTTTCCATGGGTCGCCGGACATCTTGCCGAGCAGCGATCCCTTGAGATGGACGACTTCGTCATGCGACAGCGGCAGGATGAATCGCTCCGACCATGCGTACATCAGGCCGAAGGTGAGCAGGTGGTGCGCATACCGCCGGTAGATGGGGTCCTTGTGCAGGTAGTCGAGCGTGTCGTGCATCCAGCCCATGTTCCATTTGAAGTCGAACCCGAGTCCGCCGCTCGCGGTGGAGCGGGTGACGCCAGGCCACGTCGTCAACTCCTCGGCGATGCTGAGCACGCCAGACCTGCGCGCGTGCAACGAGTCGTTCACCTCGCGGATGAGCGCAATCGCCTCGAGGTTCTCCTTCCCGCCGTACATGTTCGGCACCCACGCGCCGGGCTGGCGCGAATAATCGAGATACAGCATCGACGCGACAGCATCGACGCGGAGCCCGTCGATGTGAAATTCCTCCGCCCAGTAGTGGGCGTTGGCGACCAGGAAGTTGCGTACCTGGTTGCGCCCGTAGTTGAAGACGTAGGTTCCCCAGTCGGGATGCTCGCCGCGGCGCGGGTCGCCGTGCTCGTAGAGCGGCGTGCCGTCGAATCTCGCGAGCGCCCAGCCATCGCGCGGAAAGTGCGCAGGCACCCAATCAAGGATCACGCCGATGCCCTTGCGATGCATGACGTCGACGAAACGCCGGAAGTCGTCGGGAGAGCCGTGGCGCGCAGTCGGAGCGTAGTAGCCGGTGACCTGGTATCCCCAGGACCCGCCGAAGGGATGTTCCATGATTGGCAGTAACTCGACGTGCGTGAACCCCATCGCCAGGCAGTGCGAGGCGAGCGGCTCGGCGATCTCGCGGTAATTGAGGACGCGGCCGTCCGCACCCCGGCGCCATGAGCCGAGGTGACACTCGTAGACGGCGAACGGCGATTGGACCGGGGTGGTCCGCGCCCGCCGGCGCATCCACGTCCCGTCACGCCAGCGGTGGGTGCTCTGCTCGACAATGCTCGCCGTTCCCGGGGGATGGTCTGCCGCGCGCGCGAGCGGATCGGCTTTGAAGATGCGCATGCCGTCGCCGCGCGTGACGAGGAACTTATAGCGCACGCCGGCACCGACGGCGGGACAGAACAGCTCCCACACGCCCGAGCCGCCAAGCATTCGCATCGGCCACGTCCGGGCGTCCCAGAAGTTCGCATCGCTCACGACGCTGACACCGAGCGCATTCGGAGCCCACACGCTGAACGCAGTGCCAAGGACACCCTCGTGCTCGATGACGCGCGCCCCGAGCACGCGCCACAGCTGCGCGTGCGTGCCCTCGCCGATGAGATGGAGGTCGAGCTCGCCGAGCGTTGGCGAGAACCGGTACGGATCCTCCTGTTCCCAGTCGCGTTCGTCGTTATGGAAGCGGATGCGATACCCCGGTTCCCCGGCGGGCACGCTCACCTCGAAAAGCCCCGCGGCGTTGAGCCGGCGCATCGGCGTGACGCCATCCACACGCGCGACGCTCGCCGCCGTTGCCTCGGGATGAAAGGCGCGGATGCGGACCTGGTCGCCGTCAGCGCGCGGACCGAGCAGTTCGTGCGGGTCGCGCAGACGGCCGGCGAGCATCTGCTCCACCGCTGTCTCGAGGTCGGACGGGACCGGGTCGCTGACAGTCACTGATTGACGCCGCGCAGCAGGAAGCGGAGCGGGATGCTTGCCCACGCGGGCCGGTGGCCGAGCTCGTAGCCGATCTCATAGACGGCCTTCTGTACCTCGAAGGCGCGGCGGAGGACGAGCGACGGACCCGGACCCGGCAACAGCGGCGCCGAACCGACCGTCTCGAGATACGCGCTCCAGAAGGCATCGCGGTTGGCGTCAGCCCAGGCTTCCCCGTACCCGTATAACGCGGCTGCCTCGTCGCTGTCCGGCGCTGCGCGTTCGATGATCGCGGCCGCGGCGGCGTAGTCGAACGAGCGCAGCATCGCTGCGACGTCGCGCAGTGGCGTGCTGCGCTCGCGACGCTCTGCAGGCGTGCGGTCCGGCTCGCCTTCGAAGTCGAGGATGACCCATCCGGTGTCGACACGGAGCAACTGGCCGAGGTGAAGGTCGCCATGGATCCGCGTGAGCAATCCGCTCGGGGACAGGCCCCGAATCTGGTCGAATCGCTCGACAACGCCGTTGCGCACGTCGCGCAGGCGGTCGAGTGACGGGTCGCGGCGCGTGAGCAGTTGATCGAGCTCCGCCGTCATGGTTTTCGCCCACGTATCGAGCGTTTCGCCGGTCATCGGCACCGGTTCCATGTCGGTTCCGGGCGCGCCCGCCGCGAGCGCGAGATGCATCTCCGCGATCACTTTGCCGAGCCGCCCCGCCTCCGCGAGGAACGCGGCGTCTTGTTCATCGACCATGGCGCGGCGCTCGACCGGGTCGGCCGCGCCGACGGACTCGGCGTTCGCGTACAGATCGCGGAGCGACGTGAGCGCAAGCGCCCATCCCTCGGTGCTGTTGTGCAGGAATGGCTGCACGAGCACGAGTGGTGACGGATCCTGTTCGTTCGACTCCCACACCACTCGCCCGAGCATCGGCGCGAGATGGGTGAAGCCGGCGTTCTCCAGTTCGTCGGACATCTCGAGCTCGTGCGAGGCCCCGGCTTCGACGCGCCGTAAATGCTTGAGGAACAACGCGTCGCCGACCTCCAGCGACGTGTTGCTCTGCTCGACGCGCAGATGGCGCACCGAGGAAAGGCTTCCCGTATCGAGTGCGCCGGCGTCGGGGCACGAGCATCGCAGCCGCCCGCTTGACGTCTCCAGCACCCGTTGGGTGCGAATTGCGTCGAGCAGCCACTGGATGTACGCGTCATCGCCGACTGCGTCGTACAGCTGCATCGCGTCCGGCGCCTGCGGCCACGGAATCATGAATTCCGGCACACGTTCGGCGATCGAGTCCCCCGCGGGCCGGATCCCGAGAGGCAGCGCATAGCGAGTGCTGCGGGAGTCGGTGAACGTGACCTCCGTCAGCGTGTGCAGCAACACGGGCGAGCTCGCACTGATCTCTGCGGCGTCGACGATCTCGGTGCTGTGAATGGTTCGACCCTGCGCTCCGCCCCAGCGTTGGCGGGTGATGTACGCGCCGAGCGCTGTCTCGCACCCAACAAGGTGATGCGTACGGAGCAGGCCGGCCACGCTGCCGTCGCGGGCACTCATGATGCGGCTTGGTCGAGGGTGAACCAGTAGAAGCCGTGCGGGCCCATCGTCAACAGGTATGGCAACTCGCCGATGCGCGGAAAGTGGACACGACCAAGCAACTCCACGGGTGTCGTCCCGGTGTACTTCCGCAGGTCGAGCTCCACAGGTTGCGCGAAGCGCGAGAGATTGTTGACGCACAGGACCACCTGGCCGTCGAGGCTGCGCAGGAACGCGAAAACCGACGGGTTTGCAGCGTCGAGCGCCTCGAACGTCCCCTCGCCAAAGACAGGAAAACGCTTGCGCACGGCGATGAATCGGCGGAGCCAGTGGAGCATCGACAACTCGTTGCGACGCTGGGCCGCGACATTGCACGCCTGGAAGCCGTAGACGGGATCCATGAGCGGGGGCAGATACAGCTGCGCGAAGTCGGCGCGACTGAATCCGCCGTTGCTGTCGGCGGTCCACTGCATCGGCGTGCGAACACCGTCACGATCGCCGAGATACACGTTGTCTCCCATGCCGATCTCGTCGCCGTAATAGAGGATCGGGCTTCCCGGCAGCGACAGGATCAGTCCGTGGAACAGCTCCATCTGGCGGCGCCCGTTGTTGAGGAGCGGCGCGAGTCGCCGGCGGATGCCGAGGTTGAGCTTGGCGCGCGGGTCCTTGGCGTACTCGCCCCACATGTAGTCACGCTCTTCGTCGGTCACCATCTCGAGGGTCAGCTCGTCGTGGTTGCGCAGAAAGATGCCCCACTGACTGTTGGGTGGCAGCGCGGGTGTGCGATCCAGGATCTCAGTGATCGGATAGCGCTGCTCGCGGCGGAGTCCCATGAACATTCGAGGCATGAGCGGGAAGTTGAAGCACATGTGACATTCCGGGCGTGCCACGGATCCGAAATAATCGACGACATCCTCGGGCCACTGGTTGGCTTCGGCAAGCAGCACCTTGCCCGGGTATTCGATGTCGATCGCGGCGCGCAGGTCCGCGAGAAACCCGTGTGTTTCCGGCAGGTTCTCGCAGTTGGTGCCCTCGCGTTTGAAGAGGTACGGCACCGCGTCGAGCCGGAAGCCGTCCATACCGAGGTCGAGCCAGAACCGGCACACGTCGATGATCTCGGCACGCACACGCGGGTTGTCGTAGTTGAGATCCGGCTGGTGGCTGAAGAATCGGTGGAAGTAGTACTGACCGAACTCGTCGTCCCACGTCCAGTTCGATGTCTCGGTATCGAGGAAGATGATCCGCGCCTCGGTGAAGCGGTTCTTCGTGTCCGACCACATGTACCAGTCGCGGTGCTCGCTGTCCCGGGATGACCTCGCGCTCTTGAACCAGGGATGCTGATCGCTGGTGTGGTTGATGACCAGATCCATGATCACGCGGATGCCGCGCCGGTGTGCCTCTTCGACAAGCTGTGCGACGTCCTCCACCGTTCCGTAATCGGCGAGGACCGAACGGTAGTCGGCGATGTCGTAGCCGCCATCTCGGAGCGGGCTCTGCTGAAAGGGGAGCAACCAGATGCAGTCCACGCCGAGCCACTCGAGATACTCGAGCTTCTCGATCAGACCGACGAAATCGCCGATGCCGTCGTCGTTGCCGTCGTGGAACGCGCGGACCGACAACTCGTAGAACACAGCCTTCTGGAACCAGGGCGGATCATCCCCGAGCTCGCGGCGAGCGTTCATGCGTGTCGACGCACGTGCAGGATGTGCGCCGGGCGTTCCGCCGGGTCGAGTCGGACGTAGTTCGCCGCTCCTTGCCACGTGTAGGTCTCTCCTCCGAGCAGATCATGAACTGCAAAGGGCTGATCGGCCGTCACGCCGAGCTCGCCAAGGTCCAGCCAGGTGTTTGCCTCGCGTGGATGGTGGGGGTCGAGGTTGACGATCAGCACGATCACGTCGTCCTTGTCCGGCGTCGATCGCGAGACGCAGAGCATCCAATCGTCGGTCATGTGATGGAGACGGAGCGTGCTCAACTGCGCGATGGCGTCGCGATGCTCATTGCGGATCGTGTTGAGCCGTGTGATCAGCGGAGCGATCGAACCGGGTTGCGACCAGTCGCGCGGCCTGAGCTGGTACTTCTCGGAATCGAGGTACTCCTCGCTGCCGTCCTTGACCGCGGTGTTCTCGCAGAGCTCGTAGCCGCTGTACATCCCCCAGGACGGACCGGTGATCGCCGCGAGCGCTGCGCGCATGCGGAACGCGGCCGGGCCGCCGTACTGGAGCGTGGCGTGCAGGATGTCCGGTGTGTTCACCCAGAAGTTCGGCCGGAACCAGTCAACCAGCTCAGTCTGTGACAACTCTGTCAGATACTGGCCGAGCTCCCAGGCGCTGTTGCGCCACGTGAAGTACGTGTACGACTGCGAGAAACCGATCTTGGCGAGCCGCTGCATCACCGGCGGCCGGACAAATGCCTCGGCGAGCATGACGATCTCCGGGGACTCGCGGCGGATCTCGGCGATCAGCCATTCCCAAAAGGGGAACGCCTTGGTGTGTGGATTGTCCACGCGGAAGATGCGCACGCCGTGCCCGATCCAGAAGCGCATCACGTCACGGAGCGCCGCCCAGAGCTGCGGCGCGTCGTCGCTCTCGAAGTCGATCGGATAGATATCCTGATACTGCTTGGGCGGGTTTTCCGCGTAGCGAATCGATCCGTCGGAGCGATGCCGGAACCACTCCGGATGCTCGGTGACCCAGGGATGATCGGGGCTGCACTGGAGCGCGTAGTCCAGCGCGACCTCGAGGCCGGCGCCCTGCGCCGCAGCGACGAAGGCATCGAAGTCTTCGATGGTGCCGAGGTCCGGATGCACGGCGGTATGACCGCCCGACGCCGCACCGATCGCCCAGGGACTCCCCGGGTCGCCCGGCGAGCACTCCGTCACGTTGTTCGGACCCTTGCGGTGTGTGATCCCGATGGGGTGTATCGGTGGCAGGTAGAGCACCGAGAATCCCATCGCCGCAATGGCGGGCAGCCGGCGCTCGGCGAGCTTGAATGTCCCGCTCCGTGGCGGCACAGCCCCCTCGGACCGGGGAAACATTTCATACCAGCTCGAGTAGCCGGCGACCTCGCGTTCGACCCAGAGGGAGTACGGCCCCGAGATCGTGGCGTGACTGAGATCGGCGGTCCGCCGCATCAGACCCATCGTGGCCTCGCGTGTTGCCAGCTGCACCCTCGCCTCGGGTGACGTATCGGCTTCGAGCTTGCTCGCGAGTGCGGCGAGGGCCCGGCGGTCGGACTTGGAAACGACGGGAAGCTCAGCTCGGGCTGCAACCAGCGCCGCACCGTCAGCGAGATCGAGCGCAACGTCAACGCCTGCCACGAAACGGATCGTCAGGTCGCGCGCGAAGCCTCCCCAGACGTCGAGGATTCCGACCACCGCAAAGCTCCAGGCGCCCAGCCGGCGCGGCTTGATCCATGCGCCGTAGGCGTCCTGTGGCTCGGCCTCCATGGGCACCTCGACCATCCCGGGCGGCGGTGCCTCCGGAGCGAGCGGGCGGGCGCCGGGCCAGTGCCAGACCCAGGCAAGCAGCGGATCGTGGCCGTCCGCGAAGGCGCGAGCGGAAACGCGCAACGGCAAGCCGCGAGTGGCCTTTGCGGGAAACTCGCCGCAGTCGACGATCGGCCTGACGTGCTCCACCACGACGCGCCTCCGATCGCCGAGCAGCCGGTCGGGGACGGGGTTGCTCATCGAATTCATCTGCGACTTGAGGTCGCGTCCAACCTAGCAGACCGGACGGGATCCGTAATGGTTCCTCAATATGGAGCCCGTACAGTGCGGGTGAGGACACGTGACCCGCTATCGGCTCGCTCTTGCCACCGTCGCCGTGCTGATCGTCGCCGCGGTGCTCTTCACCGTGGTCAGCAGCCCGCCGCCTGCGGCCGCAACCGGGAACCAGGTGGCGGCCGTCAGCGATCGGCCCGAGGCGCCGGACTTCACCGGCATCGACGGCTGGCTCAACAGTCCGCCACTCACTCTCGCCGACCTGCGCGGCAAAGTGGTCCTCATCGATTTCTGGACCTTCTCGTGCGTCAACTGCGTGCGCACCATCCCCCACCTCAAGATCCTGTACGACGACTACAAGAACGACGGCTTCACGATCGTCGGCGTCCATTCTCCGGAGTTCGATTTCGAGAAGGTCCCGGCCAATGTCGCAGCCGCGGTCACTCGTCTGGGGATCACCTGGCCAGTGGCGATCGACAGCCAGATGGCGACGTGGAATGCGTATCAGAACGAGTACTGGCCGGCGGAGTATCTCCTCGACCAGCAGGGCCGGATCGCCTACAAGAGCTTCGGCGAGGGCGACTACGCACAAACCGACGCCGCCGTTGCGCAACTCCTCAAGGTGACGACCGCGCCGCTCCCCGCGTCGACGCCGGTCCCCGACAACACCACGCCGGAGCTCTACGCCGGCAGCGAGCGCGGCCAGCTCGCCGACAACGAGAACTACGGAAACCCGGGCACCCCGACTGCCTACCCGGATCCCGGGCCACCACAGGAACAGGACGCGATCCAGGTGACCGGCACGTGGACCGATGAAGGCGAGTACTTACAAGCCGACACGACCGGTCACGTGCGCCTCAACTTCACCGCCGACTCCGTCTATATCGTCGCGGGCACACCCGGACCGTCCTTATCAGTTTCGGTCCAACTTGACGGAAAGACGGTCAGCAGCGCCAACAGCGGTCCGGCCCTGAGCAACTCCGGATTTACGGTGACGCGTCAAGACCTCTTCCAGCTGCTCTCCGGAGTTCTCGTCCGGCTACCATCTGATCGACCTGACAGTTCCTGCCGGTTTCCGGATCTACACCTTCACGTTCGGCTGATGCTCTCGATTGCGACGGTGCTCGCGACGTTCGTCGCGGGACTCGGATCCTTCCTCGCACCGTGCACGGTCCCGCTCCTGCCCGCGTATCTCGCGTGCGTCTCGGGCGTGAGCGCCGCCGAACTGAGCAACCCCGACAGGCACAGCTTCCGGCTCCGCCTCCTCGCCGGCTCACTGCTCTACGTCGCCGGGTTCACGGTCGTGTTCGTCCTCCTCGGCCTCACCGCCGGTGGCATCGCCCGCGTCGCCAACGGCGCCATCAGCGGACGAATCATCGAAATCGCCGGCGGTGTCGCAGTCATCGCCTTCGGCCTCGCAATCATCGGCGTCGTCAGGATCGGCCTGCTCGAACGCACTCAGGGCTTCCAACTCCCAGAACGCCTCCGCAAGCGCGGCGTCCTCGGCGCCTTTCTCGTCGGCATCGTCTTCGGCCTCGGCTGGACCCCCTGCGTCGGCCCCTACCTCGCAGCCGCCCTCACCTTCGCCGCCCTCAGCTCCCACGCCCTAACGGGAGCACTGCTATTGGTCGTCTACTCCCTAGGCCTCGGCCTCCCCTTCATCGCGGTAGCCCTCCTCTGGGCATCACTCCCCGAACTCCCCCGAAAACTCAACAGATTCGTCCGTCCGTTAACGCTCGCCGGAGGCGTCATCACGGTCGCGCTGGGTGTTCTCCTCGCGACCGGCGCATACACGCACCTGACGTCATACCTGGCGCAGTTGTCGACCCCGACGTGAGCCCGACTGAGTAACCGTTCCTAGGACACCGACGGTGCAGGGTGGGAAGGGGATGGGCGGAGGGGGGTCGTCTCGCAGCCGAGGCTACCCCCCTCGGCGAGAGCGAGGGGCGGGACGGCGAAGGCGTCACGACCCCGTACCCCCCGCAGTCCATCCCCTTCCCACCGATCCACAGAGCGACGCCAGGAACGGTTAATCGTCAGTCGAAACGACGGCAGACGACAACGTCCAAGGTGACGTTGCGCTGGATGTGCCGGGCAAGCCGGAGGTACACCCGGAAATCGCGGTAGTGCTGCTCGCCGACCATCTCTTTGAGCTGATCGGCGTGCTTGTGCATGTTCGCGAGCCAGTGGTCGATGGTGACCTCGTAGTGGCGCCGCTCGATGTGGTGGACGCGCTCGATGTCGAAGCCGGCATCGTTGGCGAGCTTCGTCTCCTCGGCCAGCGTTCGGTAGTTGCCGGTATCCCCGTAGATCTGGCTGACGAACTCGCCGCCGCGCTCGAGCTTGGCGTGCCGCGGGTGCTTGAGATGCAACTCCTTGTTGATCATCACGCCGCCCGGCTTGAGCCAGTCGTGGCTTTTCTGGAAGAAGCCGCCGAGGTTGAAGAAGTGGACGATCACCTCATCGGTGTAGATCGCATCGACCTGCTCCTCCGGGGTGTAGTCCTCCCAGTGGCTGAGCACGATCTTGGCGTCGACCCCGTGGCGAGCAATCCTGCCTTCTGCGTATTTCTTCTGCGTCGGGGACAAGGTCAGCCCCGTCCCGGTCAGACCGTAGGTCTCGCAGAGATACGTGAGCGGACCGGCCCAGCCGCACCCGACGTCGATCAGGCGCATCCCTTTCTGAAGGCCCGCAAGCCGCGCGATCAGGTCGAGCTTGGCGGCCTGTGACTGGGTGTCGGTCTCGGTGCCCGGATCCCAGAGGTTGGCCGAATAGACGTTCCAGTCGCCACCGGTGATGAGCAGGAAGAACTCCGGCGGCTGTTCGTAATGAACGTTCGTTCGGGTCTGGTCGACGTCGGTGGAGTACTCGTGATAGAGCTGATGCTCCGGGCGCACGTCGGTTTTCTGAGTGGTGGCCACAGCTAAATCCCCTGCAATTGCCGCGATCTCCTCAGAAGAATAGCCCTGCGCACACGATGTTGTGGTCAATCCGACCGTTTCTCACAAACGCGCTCGCGAGCCAATCCTCGAAGGGGCCCAGTCGCTGTGCCGGGTGCGAAGATGAAGGCCTCATGGTTGCCACTGATCCCTACGGCACCAGGGCGGAACTGCTGCCGGGGGTTTCCTACCACCGCCTCGACGCGCTCGCCGAACGTGGCATCGGCGACGTCTCCCGCCTTCCGGTCACGCTGAAGATCCTGCTCGAGAACAGCGTGCGGAACTCGTCCGCCCCGTCGGTGCGAGAGGGTGACGTCGAGGCGATCGCACGCTGGGACGGCACCGGATCAGCCGTCGACCGCGAGCGCGCGTTCATGCCGGCCCGAGTGCTGCTCCAGGACTTCACAGGCGTCCCGGCCGTCGTCGACCTCGCGGCGATGCGAGCTGCCGTCGCTCGTGCGGGCGGCGACCCCATGCGCATCGATCCGCTCGTGCCGGTCGACCTCGTGGTCGACCACTCGGTGCAGGTGGACGCGTTCGGCAATCGCGAGGCATACGAACGCAACATCGCCCGCGAGTACGAGCGCAACCGCGAGCGGTACTCGCTGCTCCGCTGGGCCCAGCAAGCGTTCCAAGGATTTCGCGTCGTGCCGCCTGGCATGGGGATCGTCCACCAGATCAACCTCGAGTACCTCGCCCAGGTCGTGCAGGTTCGCGACATCGACGGGGTGCGCACGGCGCTACCGGACACGGTGGTCGGCACCGATTCGCACACTCCGATGGTCAACGGCGTCGGCGTGCTCGGCTGGGGCGTCGGCGGCATCGAGGCAGAGGCCTGCATGCTCGGTCAGCCGCTCTTCCTGCTCGCGCCGGTTGTGGTCGGCGTGCGGTTTCACAACGCGCTGCCCGCGGGGACCACCGCCACCGACCTCGTCCTCACACTCACGGAGCTGCTCCGCAAGCACGGCGTCGTCAACAAGTTCGTCGAGTTTTGCGGCAGCGGGCTCACGTCGATGTCGGTTCCCGACCGGGCAACGCTCTCCAACATGTCGCCGGAATTCGGCGCCACCGCATCGCTGTTCCCCGTCGACGCACGGACGCTCGAATACTTGCGCGGCTCCGGGCGCGACGCCGAGCACATCGACCTCGTGGAGCGCTACTCGAAGGAACAGGGCATGTTCCGCACCGACGACTCGGAGATCCCCACCTTCAGCGAGATGGTCGAGCTGGATCTTGCGAGCGTGGTGCCGAGCGTCGCCGGCCCCAAGCGGCCCCAGGATCGTGTCGCGCTCCCGCGTGTCTGGGAGTCGTTCTGCAACGTCTGGGCGCAGCCTCCGAGGGGCGACAACGGAGTCACCGCCGAAGGTGAGATCTCCCGCGAGGAGGAAGAGGGCGGTATCGACCCGGCCGGCATGGTCGAGGTGACAACGCCGAACGGCCCCGCGGACGCCGCCCTGGTCAGGGATGGGTCGATCGTGATCGCCGCCATCACATCGTGCACCAACACATCCAACCCGGCGGTGATGGTTGCCGCAGGACTGCTCGCGCGCAATGCCGTCGCTCGCGGTCTCATGCCTCCGGACTACGTCAAGACATCGCTCGCGCCGGGCTCTCGAGTGGTCACCGACTACCTGGAGCGGGCAGGGTTGCTCGGATCGCTGGAACAGCTCCGCTTCAACCTCGTCGGGTACGGCTGCACGACCTGTATCGGCAACAGCGGCCCGCTTCCGGAGCTGGTCGCCGAACGCATCGACTCGAAAGACCTCACCGTCGCGGCGGTGCTCAGCGGCAATCGCAACTTCGAGGGCCGCATTCATCCGCAGGTGCGCGCCGCATACCTCGCGTCGCCGCCGCTTGTGGTTGCGTACGCGCTCGCGGGGCGTCTCGACATCGACCTCACCACCGAGTCGCTCGGCATCGGGCACGACGGCACGCCGGTCTTTCTCAATGACATCTGGCCGAGCGCCGACGAGGTGACCGAGACCGTGCGCGCCGCGATCGGCAGCGACTTGTACACACGCGAGTACGAGCGCATCTTCGACGGCGACGAGCACTGGCAGCAGTTGCCGTCGCCAACAGGCGCGCTGTTCGACTGGGACGCAGAGTCGACATACGTTCGCGAGCCACCGTATTTCATCGGTATGTCATCGGAGCCGAAGGCTCCCGCAGACCTGATCGACGCGCGCGTGCTCGCCGTCTTCGGGGAACTCGCTCACCACCGACCACATCTCGCCGGCAGGCAGCATCTCCGGCACGAGTCCGGCTGCCGCATACCTTCGCGAGCACGGCGTCGAGGCGCGCGACTTCAACACGTACGGTGCGCGGCGCGGCAACCACGATGTGATGGTTCGCGGCACCTTCGCGAACATCCGCATCCACAATCAGCTCGCCGACGGCAAGGAGGGCGGGTGGACGGCTCATCTCCCCGACGGTGCCGTCATGACCATCTTCGAGGCGTCGGCCCTCTATCAGGAAGAAGGCATCCCGCTCATCGTCATCGGCGGCCTCGAGTACGGCACCGGGTCGTCACGCGACTGGGCCGCGAAAGGCCCGCTGCTCCAGGGAGTTCGCGCTGTGATCGCGCAGTCGTACGAGCGCATTCACCGCGCCAATCTCGTGGGCATGGGCATTCTGCCGCTGCAGTTCCGCGCCGGCGAGAGCGCCGAGTCACTCGGTCTCGATGGCACCGAGCTGTACACGATTCGCGGCGTCGCGAATGCCGCTCCGGGATCAACTGTGCATGTGAGCGCACGTCGCGCGGGACAGGCCGACATCGAGTTCGATACCGTGTGCCGTCTCGACAGTGAGACCGACGTGGACTACCTGCGCAACGGCGGCATCCTGCCGCTCGTGTTGCGTCAACTCATGGGCAGTTGAGCCTCACTCCGACATGAGGTCGAGCCACTAGATGGTCGTCTTCGTCCTGTTCTTCGTCGTGTTCGCGGTTGTCGCAGGCGTGTCGTACGTTGTGGGTCAGCAACGCATTCGCGATATCGCGACCTTCGCATCCGCGCATGGCCTCACGTCGCTTGGCAGCGATTGGGACATGGGCGACAGCGGGTTCTCGCTCTTCGACGCCGGCAATCGCCGCTACTGGCGCAACGTGTTGCGCGGGCAGTGGAACGGTCTGCCGGTCACGTACTGTGACTACTCGTACGTCGTCTCCGACGGCAAGAACCAGAGCACTGTCTCGTTCTCCAACGTCATCGCTACTGTCGACGTGGACTGGATGGCGCAGGTCATGTGCTCGCCACGCGGCGTGCTCGGCGCGCTTGCCGAGAAATCGGTCGGAGCCCCGGGCATCAAGTTCGAGTCCATCGACTTCAACGATCGGTTCGACGTGCACTGCAGCGACGGAGCGTTCGCGGTGGAGCTCATCGACGCGCAGATGATCGAGACGCTGCTGGGCCTCGACCCCTCGTACCACGTGGTGTTCGGACCGATGTATCTCATGGTCTACGCGCACCGCCAGCAGGTCGCGGAGCTTGGCGCGATGTTCGACGCGGCAGCGCTCATCGCGCAGCGCATTCCGGCGATAGTGCGCGCCCGACCTGCATCCGTACCGCTGCCTCCAGCCGCGTCCTGAGTTCGCGCGCGCAGCTCCTCCCCCGCTCGAGAGACGCCAGCCCCGCGTCCCTGACCAACGCCGGGGTTTGAACGCCTCTTCGGTCGCGGTACCCTAGGACCCGCACTCGACCCCGCTCCGAAGGAGACCACCGTGATTGTCCTGATCGTTGTCATCGTCATCATCGTGGTCATCGCGCTCGGCGTGGTGGCCTCGTACAACCGGTTCGTCTCTCAGCGCAATGCCGTGCAGAACGCGTGGTCGGACATCGACACCGAGCTGAAGCGGCGGTACGACCTCATCCCGAACCTCGTGTCGACCGTCCAGGGCTACGCCGCCCACGAGCGCGGTGTCTTTGAGGAGGTCGCCCAGGCGCGATCGGTCGGCATCAACGCGCAGGGACCGGCCGCCGCCGCCGCTGCTGAGGGCCCGTTCCAGATGGCCCTCGGCCACCTCTTTGCCGTGGCGGAGAATTACCCCGACCTCAAGGCCAATCAGAACTTCCTGCAGCTGCAGGCGACCCTGTCCGACACCGAGGACCGCATCCAGGCGTCGCGCCAGATCTACAACGCCAACGTCCAGCAGTTCAACCGTCGCGTCCAGGCCTTCCCGTCGAACGTGATCGCCAACATGTTCCATTTCCAGAACGCCGAGTTCTTCCAGATCGACGCCGCCCAGCGCGCTGTCGTCGCCGAGGCGCCGAAGGTCGACTTCAGCGCCATCACGAACGCGACCTACGGACAGGCGCCCGGAGCAGCTCCGGCGCCGACGGTGCCCGGTCCCGGTACGCCACCGCCTCCAGTCTCAGGCGCCTGAGGCTCGCCGGTGCAGCCGGCGCCGCGCCGCTGGCGCCTGAGCGACGCCGAACCCCTGCCCGGGATGCACCCCGTCGTCGGGCAGGTCTTGGCCGCTCGCGGTTTTGATGCCGCAGGCGCCGCCTCGTTTCTTGACAGCAGTGGCGGTTACCACGATCCGTTCGGGCTTCCGGCGATGGAATCGGCTGTGGATGCAATCCGGGCGACCATCGACGACGGCGGCACCATCGCGATTTATGGGGACTACGACGCGGACGGCGTTACCGCCTGCGCCATGTTGACGCGCTGCCTCCGAGCCGCAGGCGCGACGGTCATCCCATACATTCCCAACCGCATGACGGAGGGATACGGGCTCCACGCGGCCGCGCTCGCCGAGCTCGCCGAGCGTGGAGCGGCTTGCGTGATCACCGTGGATTGCGGCACGAGCAGTGTCGAAGCTGCGCGCAGCCGCCCCGCGAACATGCGCCTCGTCGTCACGGACCACCATCTCGCGCTCGCGCCCGGCGACTCCCCTCCCCAACTGGCGCCCGCCGACGCGCTCGTGAACCCGAAGCTTCCCGGTTCGACGTATGCGTTCGACGGGCTGGCAGGAGCCGGTGTCGCTTTCAAACTCGTGCAGGCGCTCGAGGCTCGCGGCATCGTGCCACCCGGCAGCGCCGACAATTCGCTCGGGCTGGCCGCCCTCGGGACGATCGCCGACATGATGCCGCTCCGCGGGCGAGAACCGCGTGATCGTCCGGGACGGACTCCCACGCATGACCGAGCTCCCCGGTCTTCGTGCGCTCTGCGAGGTGGCGGGTATCTCGCCACCGCCGCGCGGGACGGATATCGCGTTTGCGGTGGGCCCCCGCATCAACGCGGCCGGCCGGATGGAGGACGCGCGACTGGCGCTCGAGCTCTGCCTCTCGGATGACCCGGAGGAATCGGAGCGACTCGCAGCACTGCTCGACGCCCAGAACCGCTTGCGCCAGCAGGCAGTCGCGCTGGCGCTCGCTCAAGCCGAAGAGCAGGTCGCCGCCATCGATGACGACGCTGCGGCGATCGTTCTCGGCGACCCGGGATGGCCGATGGGCATCGTCGGCCTGGTTGCCGGAAGGATCGCCGAACGCTACGCGCGACCGACGTTCATCGCCTGCCTCGACCCGAGCGAGGCGAAAGGCTCGGCGCGCTCCGCGGGTGGCGTCCACATCGTCAAAGCCCTGGATGGCGCAGCCTCCACGCTATTGCGCTACGGCGGACATGCCGCCGCTGCGGGATTCAGCCTCGACGCGACACGTTTTGACGAGTTTCGTGAGCGCATCACCGCATCAGTCGCCGAACAGAACGCAGGTCTCGAGCGCTCCCGCGACTTCGCGATCGATTGCGAGATCACCGGTATCGATGTCACGCCCGAGCTCTGCCAGGCACTCGACCAGCTCGAACCGAGTGGTCAGGGCAACCCCGCGCCGCTCCTGGCCGTGTGCGGAGCGAGAGTGCTCGGCACGTCCACCTTTGGATCGGAGCGGCAGCACATCCGGGTCGTGCTCGCAACCGGATCCGGCATCGTCGAGGCGATTGCCTTCAACAAGCCGAATCTCGCGGATCACCTTCCACGCGGGAGGCTCGTGGACGCGTGTTTCGGTCTCGAGATCGACACGTTCCAGGGCTTCCAGCGGGTGCGCGCCCGGCTGCGCGATCTCCGCGCCGCGAGGGCTGTCGCACTGAGCGGCCAGCCGGTTGCCGCGGCAGCGAGTTCGCCGGCTGGTTAGATCCGCCCGGTCAGCGTCGCGAGCCCATCGCCGTTGAGGTCGGACAGGCCGGCCTTTCGCCCGGTGAGCGCGAGGATGATCGACGGCAGCGGTCCCGTCACCGCGGGCCCGGCGCCGCGGCTCCAATCGACGTCGGTTGCATTGAGCGTGAGCCCGGTGGAGCGTCGCTTCCCACCGAGCAGCAGGTTGCCCTTGATGACGAAGTCGCCCACGAGCATCAGCGCTTCTGGTTGGTACGTATGGGCAATCCCGAGCGGGCGTCGAATGTCCTGGGCATGGATCACGATCTCCGCCACCATGGCGTCGAGTGGACCAGGCGGCGCGGTGGTGCGATCGAGTTGCGCTTTGAATCTCGCCAGCGCGTCCGCGGGCGTTGCGCCCTGCTCGTCCTGCACGCCCTTGGTATTGAACGCGTTGAAGCGGAATCCGGTGCTGGCGAGCCTGCCGACGAATCGCCCAGGTGTCATCTTCGCGGTGGTGGTCATGTGCGCGAGCACGTCGCGCACCGTCCACCCGGCGCAGAGCGACGGCGTTGCCCACTGCGCGTCGGTGAGCGGCTCGAGATCCGCGATCAGCGCGACGCGCTCAGCCCGAATCAACGGCCACTGGCTTCCTGCCACGTCGTTCCTCCATGCCTCTGCGCGCCTGCCGCCGTCGCTGGTAGCGACTGTACACCCGGTTACGACGCAACCCGCGCGGCGGCGCGTCCCTTACTGATCCACGACATGCACCCCTACCATCGGCTGCGATGGCGATGGAAAGCGACACGCTCGATCGAGTCCGCACCCTCATTGAAGGTGCCGCGCCGGCAGTGCTGACGACCTATCGTCGCGATGGTAGTGCGCACGTCAGCCCCGTCTGGTTTCGCTGGGACGGCGACGCGTTCGAGGTCGTTATCGCGAAAGGCGACGCGAAGCTTCGCCACCTCGCGCGCGACCCTCGGTGTGTGTTCGTCGTGTTCGAAGCGACTCCACCCTTTCGAGGCGTGGAACTCCGCGGTACCCCCGACGTGATCGACACCGAAGTGACCGCACTCCGCGCCGTCATCGCCGGCAAATATCTTGGAACCGCTGCCGGCGAGCGCTTCGCTGCGGAACGGCGCTCGAAACCCGGCGTCATCGTGCGTCTGGGCGCCGGCGATGCTCGGGTCTGGGATCTGTCGGCGATTACCTGACGCGCGCAGGCGTCTCCGCGTCGCGCGCTTTGTGAGTCGTTTTCACAAGGAGATACACGCCGAGGACGACGACCATCGCCAGCGAAGGGTAGACGGCGATGCGCTCGGCCGTTCCAATCGGGATGCCGCCGAGCGACTGGAAGAAGATGATCGCGCCCGACGATACCGATGATCCCGGCGAGCAACGTGATGCTCCCGAGCCATGGATTGACGCGAAGCAGGGCCGCCCCCAGGATGATCATGGCGATGTTCACCGCGTCGATACCGACGGTCGCCGCATTGCCGTGCAGGCTCAGGTTGACGTTCTCGGGCGCGAGTTCCGCGAGCGCCAGGCCAACACCCCCGATAGCGAGAAGCGCCAAGCCGGGGTACGCATGAGGAAGCGGCCAGGCCTTGCGCGTCGCGATCGCGCCGATCACCTGGAGCAGCCCGACCACCACGAATGTCCCGTCCATAACGCCATGCAGCGGCGAGCAGACGTCCGCGTGATAGCCGCCGTTGGTGAACGGTCCGCACACGGTGATCCCGAGGTCACTGATGAGGTTGCCGGTGATGCTGTACGGGAGCGTCGTCGCTGCCTGCACGATCGCCTGGTCGACGAAAAACGCGATCGCCAAGGTCCAGCATGCCGCTCCGAGAACGACTTGCTTGTCCGTCACCGCAGGAAACTGCTTCACGCAACTGGATCCTAGGCCTCAGGTGGTCACCTCAGGCTTTGGGCCCGGTGGTTTACGTGAGACACGATCGAGTTCTGCGTTGATCACTCCGTAGCACTCGCAGGACACAGCCTCCAGGCCCAGACGATCGACGATCGTGACGTGTCCGCGGCTGTACCTGATCAGTCCTGCGCGTTGCAGGATGCCGGCCGACACCGACACGGTCGACCGGCGCGCGCCCAGCATCTGCGCGAGGAATTCCTGGGTGATCATGAATTCGTCGGATTCGACGCGATCCCGGCTCATCAACAGCCAGCGACTGAGACGCTCCTCACTCGAATGGAGCCGATTGCACGCGGCGGCCTGCGCGATCTGTCCAAAGAGCGCCTGGGTATACCGGTCGATCAGCGTCTGAAACGCGCGGCTGCTTGTGACGAGCTCGGTGAAAATGGATGCCTCGAGCCGTAGCCCGTGGCCCGCAACCTGGGTGATGGCTCTCACCGCAAAACCGGTGAGGGGCTGGACGAGCGGAACTCCCACCACCCCTTCATTGCCGATGGTGGCGACCTCGACGACCGCGCCCGTGTGCACGGGAGTAACGAGTGAGATCACACCATCTGTCGGGAAGTACACAGCGTCGACAACGCCGCCGGGTTCGAACAGCACCGTACGGACCTGCAGCGTGACCGTGGTCGTCGCGTCGAGCAGTTGCTGCCGTTCCGGGAGGGGCAGCGCGGCAACGATCCGGTTCTCTCGCGGCGGCCGACCGCCAGCGTTTTCGTCTTCAGTTGACTGGGTGATTCGATCCATCGGCTCTGGGCACCTGACTCCCGAGGCTCGTGTCAAATGAATGCGTCGTTTGACATAGTGGACGATACAAAACTGCTCGTCGGTTATGAGGCCATGAGAGCGAGAATGGACCATGGCCGCTCGGCTCGCTCTGTCGTTGCAATCCGCTCGCGAGCGTCTTGGGTGGAGCCGCGAGACGCTTGCTGACCGGTCGGGTCTCAGTTGGGCGGCGATCGCACAGATCGAATCCGGCCGGCGCAGGGACGTGCGCGCGAGTACGCTGCTCGCGCTTTCGAGCGCGCTCGGAGTGAGCATCGACTATCTCCTCGGCGGTGCTATCACGGCACCCACCGGTCTTCTGAACCACCGCATGCTCACCTATGGATCTGACGACGAATACGTGACACCGCTCGTTGGTTTCATGGAGGAGGGATTCGCGCGCGACGACGCCGTCCTTGCGGTCACGACCAAGCGGCATGCGGGCCTGCTGCGAGACGCGCTCGGGATGAATGCGCGCCATGTCGACTTCCAGGACGTGACGGCGTGGTATCGCCCGCTCTTGGGGGCCGCGAACGGATACCGCAACTACGTCAAGGAGCGCTACGAGGGCGGTGCTGCCTGGACTCGGATCGTTGGCGAGCCGTTGTGGACCGAACACTCCGATACCGAACTCGCGGAATGGTTTCGATATGAAGCCTTGATCAATCTGTCGTTCTCGTCGTCACCCGCAACCGTGATTTGCACGTATGACACGCGCGCCACGCCGGAGCGTGCGCTGGACGATGCGTTTCGTACACACCCTCAGGTTGGGGCCGGCCACGTCACCGCGAGCGCAACCTATCGCGAGCCCGAGGACTTCTTACTGAACCTCACCTGAGGCGGGCACCCTGAGGACCGTTCCTTAACACCCGCCGGACGCGCCAATCCGTCAGGATCGTGTGCACCTTGATCCTTTGCCCTGCGTGTGGGGCCGACAGGCTGGTCCCGTTGCACTTCCCGCAGTTCCAGCCGGAGGCCGGTCCTCGAGCCGCGTTCCGCCGCCCGATCGCCAAGTGCTGCGCGTGCGGTGAGCGCGTCTACGCTCACATTGTCGACGGTCCGCACCTGCTTCTCGCAGTCGAGCAGGAGCGACGCGGGCACGAGCCTTCTGAGGACGCGCAATCGAGCGGTTGAAACCGATCTCGTAACGGATCGAACCTGCCCGCCACCCTGCGACGGTCGTTACAGACTCCGCACTTGCCCCGCCTTGCACCCGGTGCTAGCGTCGAGCATGCGAGCTCGGCGGTTGATGAGCTCGGTGAGAGTGATCAAGGCGCCCTCGACCTCGGAGGCGGAGCGCATCCGGAGGCACCTCATGCTCGAGGAGATCGGGATCCCTCGGCTCGTGGTCGGCGGCCTGGGTTCAGGTTCCGGGAAAACGTCGATCAGCCTGGGACTCACCGCCGCACTGCGCGCTCGCGGCCGCACCGTGCAGACGTTCAAGGTCGGCGCCGACTTCATCGACACCTCGTACCTCGCGCACGCCAGTCGCAGGCCGTGCCGCAACCTCGACTCGTGGCTGCTTGGCGCTGACGGCGTCCGGCGTTCGCTGGCCCACGGCGCCCTCGGCGCCGACCGCGTGATCGTTGAAGGCGCGATGGGCCTGCTCGACGGCCACGGCATGGTTCCCGACGCGCCAACTGCGGAGGAGCCGGACTTCCCGGGCAGCACCCTCGAAGTCGCGCGCATCATCGCCGCCCCTGTGGTCCTGGTTATCGACGCATGGGCGATCGGCGAGACCGCAGCAGCTGCCGCGCTCGGCATCAGGCAACTCGACCGCTCGGGAAGCGTGGTGGGCGTGATCCTCAACAACGTCCCCAACGACTACCGGCGGCGCGTCATCGAGGATGCGGTCTGGTCGCTCGCGCGCATGCCCGTGCTCGGCGCACTTCCCCACATGCAGTCGGTGCGCATCCCGGAGTTGCGCTCGGGACTGCTCCCGCTCCTGCAAAACCCGCACGTCGATGCGGCGATCGAAGAGCTTGGCCACGCCGTCGAACGCCACTGCGACCTTGACCTCATCGAGCGCCTCATGGAGGCGGCGCATCCGGTACACCCGCCGGCGCGTCGATATGCCCCGTCGCTCAAGCAGGAGGCGGTACGCATCGGCGTGGCGTTCGACGACGCATTCTGCTTCTACTACTCAGAAAACCTCGAGCTCCTCGAGGATGCGGGCGCCGAAATCGTCACCTTCTCCCCGCTCGAGGACACTGCTCTCCCGCGCGATCTCGGCCTCATCTATATCGGCGGCGGCATCTCGGAGGCATTCGTGCCGAAGCTCGCCGACAACCAGCCGTTCCTCGAGTCACTGCGCCGAGCGCGCGCCCACCAGGTGCCCGTCTACGCAGAAGGATGCGGACTGCAGTACCTCGCTCGCTCGCTGCGGACGAGCGATGGCGAGACTCACCAGATGGCCGGGCTGATCCCGATCGACATCGCGCTCGAGGCCGGCACACTGCACAGCGGATACCGCGATCTCAGCATCGCGACCGCGTCGATGCTGGGTCCAGCCGGGACCCGCCTCCGCGGCCACGAATTCCACTTCAGCCACCTCATGCCCGGCGGCGACTGCCTCAGTCCGGCTTACACGATGCATGACTGCGACGGCGAGCCCCTCGGCTGCGAAGGCTGGACCGACGCGCTGATGCTGGCCTCATTCATCCACCTCCACTTCGGCCAGGAGCAGGAGCTTGCCGGCCGCCTCGTCGCCGCGGCGCGGGAGTCGCTCGACCGCAGAGCGCAGGCGGCGCTGACGGGGCACGACAGCCGATCCGCCGTCCCGGTGTAGGCTTGGGATGCGATGTCCCAGGCCCCGTCCACGATCGGTGAGTTGCGTCGCGCGGAATACCGCGTCCTGCCCGTCAGGACCGAGCTTCGTCGCAATCTGATCCGGAAGCTCAGCAACCACGAGGAGCTCTTCGCGGGCATCCGCGGCTACGACGACTCGGTCATCCCGCAGATCGAGAACGCGATCCTCGCCGGCCAGGACATGGTGCTGCTTGGCGAGCGCGGCCAGGCGAAGTCGCGGCTCATCCGCGCCCTGGTGAGCCTCCTCGACGAGTCGGTCCCGGCGATCGCGGGATGCGAGATCAACGACGACCCGTACGAGCCAATCTGCCGTCGCTGCCGCGACCTGGTTGCCGAGCACGGCGACACCACCGAACTCGCGTGGTTGACCCCCGACCAGCGGTACTCGGAGAAGCTGGCTACCCCGGACACCTCGATCGCCGACCTCATCGGCGAAGTCGACCCCATCCGCGTTGCCGAGGGTCGCTACCTCAGCGACGAGCTCACCATCCACTACGGGCTCATTCCCCGCACCAACCGTGGCATCTTCGCCATCAACGAGCTTCCCGACCTCGCCGAGCGCATCCAGGTGGGATTGCTCAACATCATCGAAGAGCGCGACGTGCAGATTCGTGGCTACCGGTTGCGCCTGCCGCTCGATGTGTTCGTCGTCGCGACGGCAAACCCCGAGGACTACACCAATCGCGGCCGCATCATCACACCGCTCAAGGACCGCTTCGGCGCACAGGTCCGCACGCACTATCCCCGCACCATCGACGACGAGATCGCCATCGCCGAACAGGAGCGCATGACGTTCGACGAGATGCCCGTGCCGGTCACCGTCCCGGCGTTCATGCAGGAGATCGTCGCCGAGCTTTCGCATGTGGCACGCCGCCATCCGCAGGTCAACCAGCGAAGCGGCGTCTCGGTCCGGTTGACCACCGCCAACTACGAGAACCTCGCGGCAGGAGCACTGCGCAGGGCGCTGCGCACCGGGGAGCGTGAGGCTGTGGCGCGCATCAGCGACCTGCCCGCGCTCACATCGTCCACCGCCGGCAAGATCGAGCTCGAGACCTGGGAAGACGGCGACGACGGCGCAGTGCTCGAGAAGTTGATGCGTACGGCGTGCAACAACGTCTTTCGCCGCCATTTCACGGTGCAGGAGTTCAGCGACCTGGTGCAGCGATTCGACCGCGGTGGCTTCACTGTGGAAGTGGGCGACCAGCACGCAGTTGCCGACTACGCGCAGGCGCTTAGCGAGCTTGGTGGCGTCGAACGCGCGCGCCAGCGACTTGGTGAGCCGGACACCGACGCGATGCGTGTTGCCGTGCTCGAGTTCGTGCTCGAGGGTCTCCATCTGGGCAAGCGCCTCAACAAGACCGCACTTGACGGAAGCGCGGTCTATGGGGGTTAGCCACACGGGGGAATCCGCCGTTCGCCCCCTGGACTTTTACGACATAGCGGGACTCATCGCGTGAGTTCCGAAGGCCCGGGCAGCGAGGAACGCACGCAGGAGTCCGGAGATTTAGAGACAGGGGGCTCGCGGGGGATCCCCTCGCGCGTGGTGCGACAGCACCGCTTCAGCGTCTGGGATGGCTCTCAGGATCCACTCGGCGATGACGCCGACGCGCTGTTCGACCGGCTCAGCGAAGACGTGTTCCACGGCTGGGATTTCGAGACTGCGCTGCGCCGCCTGCTGAGTCAGGGGTGGCGCGACCGTGACGGGCGCAAGTTCGCCGGACTCGAGGAGTTGATGGAGCGACTGCGCAAGCAGCGCCAGCAGCAACTCGAGCGCTACAGCCTTGACAACGTCTTCAAGGACATCGAGGAGAAGCTCGACAACGTGCTGCGGCTCGAGCGCCAGGGCATCGACGAGCGGCTCAAGAACGCAACCGACGGGAGCGCGCAACGCATCCTCGAACGCGTCGCGAAGAAACGGCGCGAGCATCTCGACAACCTGCCTCAGGAACCCGGTGGGGTCATCCGCGAACTGCAGGGCTACGAGTTCATGGACCAGCGCGCGGAGCAGGCGTTCCAGAAGCTCCTCGAGGAGATCAAGCAGAACGTCGTTGACACGTACTTCAAGCAGATGTCCGAGCAGATGGGCCAGATGTCCAAGCAGGACATCAGCGCGCTGCGCGAGATGGCGAAAGACCTCAACTCGCTGGTGCGCCAGAAGCTCGAGGGCGTGCCGGAAGCGCAGCTGCAGCACAACTACGAGGACTTCCTCAAGAAGTGGGGCGCGATGTTCCCTGATGCGCCGGCCACATTTGACGAATTCCTCGCGCAACTCGCAGCGCAGATGGCACGCATGGATTCGCTGATGCAGTCGCTGTCTCCGGAGATGCGCCACCAGCTCGAGGAGTTGATGTCGGCAACGTTCGGCGATCCCGACCTGCAGGCGCAGCTCGCGGAGCTGATGGGCGGTCTCGAACTGCTCTCCGATCGCCGTCATCTCGGGCAGCGATATTCCTTCTTCGGTAACGAGCAATTGCCCTTCGATGAGGCGATGGGTGTCATGGATCGCCTGCAGTCGATCGAGGAACTCGAGCGCGGGCTGCGCGGGATGTATCGCGGTGAGCCGCTCGACGATGCCACCGAGGACGCCTTGCGTGATGTCCTCGGTGACAACGCTGCGCGCGACCTTTCGCGACTGCAGCGCATGACGGATCAGCTCGAGCAGCGCGGGCTCATCGAGCGTGATGAGGAAGGAATGCGTCTCACCGCTCGCGGGCTGCGACGCATCGGACAGAAAGCCCTCGGGGATCTTTTCGCGCGGCTGCGCCGCGACCGCTTCGGGGACCATCCGATATCGCGGCACGGCCAAGGGGGCGAACGCGAGGAGGACACGAAGCCTTATGAGTTCGGGGACGTGTTCGACCTGGACGTCAAAGAGACGCTCATGAGCGCAGTACGGCGCGACGCCGATTCTGACGCTTTGAGTGACTTGCGGCCGGAGGGGACCCCGGCTCCAGCCTCAAACCGGACTATTCGGCCTACGCCGGGGTCCCCTCCGTCCTTGGCTCAGGGTAGTTCGCGTCGCGCTGTGCCTCGGCTCTTCGCCCGAAGACTTTGTCGTGCATCGGTCCGACACCCTCACTCGGTCGGCGACCGTGTTGATGCTCGACATGAGCCGGTCTATGCCTTTGCGCGGATACTTCTATGCGGCTAAGAAAGTGGCGCTGGCACTTGATTCTTTGATTCGGAGCGCTTATCCGCGGGACACGTTGCACATCATTGGGTTTAGTGATCTGGCGAGAGAAATAAAGCCAGCGGCTTTGCCGCATCTTTCGGTCAATGAGTATGTGTATGGGACCAATATGCAGCATGGGCTGATGCTGGCTCGACGGCTGCTTGCGAGGGATCCGGGGGAGAACAAGCAGATCATCATCGTCAGCGATGGGGAGCCGACGGCGCACATTGAGAATGGGCGGCCGGTGTTCTTTTATCCGCCGTTGCCGGAGACGTTTCAGAAGACGTTGCTCGAGGTGAAGCGGTGCACGCGGGAGAACATCGTGATCAATACGTTCATGCTCGAGTCGAATCATCACCTGGTGCAGTTCGTCAATCAGATGACGCGGCTGAATCGCGGGCGCGCGTTCTTCATCAGTCCTGATCGGCTGGGGGATTACGTGCTGGTCGACTACGTGAGCTCGAAGCGAGGGGCTGCGTAAGCCGTGGAGTTCAGGGGGTATCTCTCGCATATCCGTGCTGACGGCGATCTGATCGCGGCCGTCGCGCCGCGCGGGCTTGATCGTCCCGTGCCGGTCTGCCCGCCGTGGGATATTCGCGAAGTGGTTGCGCACGTGGCCTCGACGTACGACCACAAGGTGATCGCGATCCGGCTTGGACGGAGGCCGGTGGAAGGTGAGTGGGTCACGGACGAGCCCTTCGGCAAGGACACCGTCGAATGGTTTGCCGATGAGCACGCGAAGTTGCTGGCGGAGCTGGCGGCGCACAAGCCGTCGGACCACGCATGGACGTGGTGGGAGCCGGATCAGACCGTCGGGTTCTGGTACCGAAGGATGGCGCTCGAGACGGTGGTGCACCGTGTCGACATCGAAATGCAGTTCGGTCCGCCGAGTCCGATCGACGCAGCCCTCGCCATCGATGGGATCGACGAGATCCTGATGATCATGCTGGCTGGAGAAGACGAGGCTGCTGCTGAAGGCCCCGGTACCGGCACCGTCGAAGTGCTCGCGGGTGACGCATCGTGGTCCATCCTGCTCGAGGACGGTCGCACCGTGGTCACACCCGGCCGCAGGACAGCGCCAGGTGCTGTGCTCTCAGGGGATCCAGCGGCGCTCTTCCTCTATCTATGGGGCCGGGGAACGCTCGACTCGGTGACGCAGAAGGGAAACCCTTCGCTGGTCGCCGCGCTGCGCTCGCGACTCGCTGCCGCGACGCAATAACGATGGAGCGGGCGGCATTCGCGGAGCGCATCCGCCTGCAACTGGTTGCGCGGTACCACGGCGCACATGTGGAGGTCGACGCAGCGCGGTTTGCGTTGCACGTCACCGGTTCCGGGCTCGACCTGATGCTGCCGCTCGCACCACTTTTTCATGCGTGTGAGCGCCGGCCAGACAAAGTGCCCGCGCTGATCGGCGAGTACGTGGCGTCGGTTGAGCATCAGCTGACTCCGCAACCGGCGATGGCGCTGTCGCTCCCCCGGCTGCTGTGGTGCGTCCGTAACGACCGCTTTCTCGGCAGTCATGGACGTGTCGGCGACTTGCTGCGAGCGCCGATCGGCGCCGACATGACGGCCTTCGTCGCCGAGGAACTTCCTGGCTCGATCATGCGCGGCGTTCCCCGCGACGAGTGGACCGCGCTCGGATTGACCGATCAGGACGTGCTCGAGACCGCGGATGCCAACACGGCGCTTCGTTTCGAGCCCTTGGTGGTGCGCATCGGTCGCACCGACCGGATTCCCGCGGACGGATGGCGGGTGGCGTCGGATCCGCTCTTCCAGGGCAGCATGCTCCGCGCGCCCAGGGTGCTCGCTGCTCTGGCCGAGCGTGCCGGAGGAGAGGTGTTGCTCGGGGTGCCGGATCGGGGCGCGGTGCTCGCGCTCCCGGCCGCGTTGCCGTCCGCCGAGCGGTTTCAGCGTCGCGTCGTGAAGGAGTGGCGCGAGGCGATGAACCCGTGCTCGCGTGAGGTGCTGATCACCGACGGGCACACGCTCCAGGCCGTCTCTCGACGGACGAGGACGTCAGGCCCGGTCGTCCTTCCCTGGCTGGCGGAGTAGGAGCCGAGGAGCCCGTCCCGGTCCCAATCGACCTGCCTCCTGGCGGGCCACGAACGCGCTCGCGGCGCCGATCGCGACGGTTGCGGCGACACCGGCCAGCGTCCGCACCGCAACGCGAGTGGCGCGTCCGCGAACGGAGATCCCGGAAAGGCCCGGGCCCTCACCGAACCAGAGCGTCAAGGCCGTCTGGTCGGCCACGAGCCCGCCATCGCCATGAACACGGCTTCGCTCGATGCGTACCGCAGCCGGGCGCGGGCCGCGCCAGCGGCTCTGGTCAAGCAGGCCCGGAGCCGCGCGCAGGGCGCCACTGCTGGCGATCGCACGGACGGCGGCCACAGCACGTTCCGACGTCGGCATCGTGGGAAAGGATAGCGTTCTGCAGGTGACGCCCATCGAGGATCTCCCGAATCGGATCGAGGCGAGCTTCATCGGCGCGCTCGCCGGCGAGCACGCCGCGGGAACAGCTGCTGGAACGGCCGACCTGGTTGGTGTCGCCGAATCCGCAGCTGCCTGTGGTGGATTCGACGATGCAGATCTGCGCCAGCGCGGCCTCGAACGCCCCTCCAGGGCGGGAGCCGCAGGTTTGCTGCTGCGAGCTCTGCCCTTCGGGCTCCTCAGCCCACTCGACCGGCCAAGGCTGCGACGCGATGCCTACCGCTGCGTTGCCATGGCCGGCGCCGATGAGGGCACCGCCGTCACCGCCGTTGCGGCAGCGCTGCTGATTGCCGACCTGCTTCGTTTTGATCTCGAGACGTCGCTCGTGCGCGTTCGCCAGTCACTCCTTGAGGACGCGCCGATGGCCTTGCTCGACCGGCTTCGAATCATCGAGGACGGTCCCCCGATGGATGTCTCCGACCCGGATCCGGGCCTGACCCTCCAGCGCGCGATCTGTGCGCTCGCCACGACCAACCCTTTCGACGGCGTGCTTGCTGCAGCCGCGGGCGGCACAGCCGTCGCGGCCAGCCTTGCCGGGGCGCTCGTCGGCGCCCGCGACGGCGTTGCCGCGGTCACCGGCGTCGACCGCGACCACCTCCCCCACGCCGACCGTGCCCTCGCAGTGGCGCGACGTCTCGCCGAAGTTGCGGTAGCGGCGCTGCCCGAGCCCTCGCGAACGTAGCCGGCTCCACGACGCTTGACGCGGTCAACGAGGGCCGGTTCAGGCCAAGTGCGTTTGGTGCCTGCCCAACGTATTCGCTCTAACATCAGGAAGTGATGGAAGCCACAGCCGCGCCGCCGACCGCGCGCAAGATCCGGATCCTCACCGCCAAGGTCGGGCCTCGACGGGCATGACCGCGGTGTCAAGGTGATCTCTCGCGCGCTGCGCGACGCCGGCGTCGAGGTCATCTACACGGGCCTCCATCAGACACCCGCTATGGTCGTGGAAGCGGCGATCCAGGAGGACGTGGACGGCATCGGCATCAGCCTCCTGAGCGGCGCCCACATGACGCTCTTCCCCGAGATCATCCGGCTCCTCAAGGAGCGTGACGCCTCCGACATCGTCGTCTTCGGTGGCGGGATCATCCCCGACTCCGACGTGACGGCTCTCGAGCAGCTTGGCGTCGACAAAGTGTTCACCCCCGGAACGTCGCTCGACGAGGCCGTCTCCTACGTCAAGGAGCGATTCGGCGCGGGGGCGGCGGCCTGACCCCCGGGCTGCTCTGTCTCGCCGCGGCGACCGCCCGAGCAGGGCGATTCGTGAACGACCCGGAGGACACGAGCGCAGCGATCACGCCGCCGCATCCGGCATTCGCAACGTTCCGGAAGATGTCGTACGTCTGGGTTGACGGTCAGGCGTTCGAGCCGATCGGTGACAGCCTCGACATCTGGCTCAGCTTCCTGCGCGGCAACGGCGCTCGCCAGGTGTGGCTGGACGTCAGCGGCGGTGACGAGGTCTGCCGGATCACCCGTCGCGACGGTGATGAGACCTGGCGGACCGTCTGGAACGGCGGCATCTTCATGCTCCACGGCAGCGAGGAGACCGGGGCGCCGAAACGTCGCGAGACCGATGTGCGTGGCCTCGCACAGCGGCTCCACGACGCCGTGCACACCGAGATCGAAGCCGGGGCGGGCGATGTTCGCCGCGCCTCGCTGGAGCGTGCGCTCGCCATTCTCGCGTCGCCTGCTGACGGTGAGGAGCTCTCGGACGTCGCCTGGCCCTATTTCGTGCTCCCAGAGGATAGTCCCGTTGCCGCCCGACGGCTCATCGCCGCCGCTGCCGCAGCCTGGCCTGAGACGGCCGCCGTGGCCGATCCGGATGCGAAGCCGGAGCGCGGGACCGGGTGCGTCGACACCGCCCTCGAGGCGATTGCAGCCGCCGTGAATTCGGCAGCGACGGCCGAGCCGGTAGAGTAGCCAGGCAGACATGGCAACTTCCCTCGAGCTCAGCGCAACTGTCCGGTCGGAGACCGGGCGCCACGTGCACGCCGTCCGGCGTCGCGGCGACGTGCCCGCCGTCCTGTACGGACACAACGTCGAGCCGCAGGCGCTCTCGATCGAGGCTCGCAGCCTGAAGCGGGTGTGGCACCAGGCCGGGCACAGCCACCTGGTCGATCTCGCTCTCGCCGGCGGCCGCGTCCGCAAAGTGCTCATTCGGGAGTTGCAGGTCAGCCCCCGCACCACCGAGTTGATGCACGTGGATCTCTTTGCGGTGAACCTGCGCGAGAAGCTGACCGTCGAGATTCCCCTCATCCCGATCGGCGAATCTCCGGCTGTCTCCGAGTTCAAGCTCGGCGTGCTCCAGCAGATCATCACGTCGGTCAACGTCGAGTGCCTCCCGGGTGATATCCCGGCGCTACTCAACGTCGACATCTCAGGCCTGGTGGAGGTCGACCAGGGCATCCGCCTCGGCGAGGTGCCGCTTCCCGAACGGGTCACGCTCGCAACCGGTGTCGATCCCGACGAGCTCGTCCTCAAGGTTGCGCAGGTGCGCGTCAGCGCCGAGGCCGAAGAGGCTGAGGTGGCCGCCGAGACCGAGGCCGCCGAGGGTGCCGAGACCGCGGACGACGACGCCGGGTCGTCCTAGCGGCTTCGCCCCGATCCTGACGCCGGCGTCGCCGTGATCGCCAGTACCCCGACGTGCGACCCGAGCAACTGGTTCGATTTCGTCTGCCGCGCGATCCAGGCACCCAACTCCAGCGGACTGGTCGGCCCGCTCGTCGAGCACCTCCTCAGCGCCATCGGGATCTTCGTCGCGATCTATCTCTTCGGCCGCCTGGTCCGCATGATCGTGCTCTGGACGATGCGGCGGAGCAAGGCCGATCGCCAGGTTCGCACGCTCGTCCGCAATCTCATCACGGCCACGACGTACGTGGTGGCGGTGATCAGTGCGCTCGTCGTCTACGGCGTCAACGTCGCCGTGATCCTGACGGCCGCCGGCGTCGGGACGGTCGCGATCGGTCTTGCGTTTCAGGACCTGCTTCGCAACGTGCTCGCGGGGATCTGGTTGTTGCTCGAGCAGCCGTTCAAACTCGGCGACACGATTACGGTCGCAGATCAAACGGGTACCGTGCAGAACATCACGCTCCGGACCACAACGCTGCGCACCGGCACCGGCGAACTGGCGATCCTGCCGAACCTCACCGTCTTCACGGGGACGGTGATCAACAAGACCCACTACGACACGCGTCGACTCACCGTCGGCGTGCGCATTCCAGCCGACACCGACCTCACCGATTTGATGCGACGCGCTCGTGCGGCCGTCGAAACAGTGCCAGGAATCGAGCCGCAGCCGGCGATCGTGTTCGAGCCGACGCTTGATGGCGAAGTCCCTTTGCTGCAATGCCATTTCTGGGTGGACCGGCGCGAGCAGGACCTCGACGCAGTCACGGCGGCCGTGGCGGAAACGCTGTGGCCTGTAGTCGAGGCCGGCCCTGACACGGAAGCGCACACCGCGGATCTGGAAGGCAAGTCGTCGTAGTGGACACACCTCGGGTCAACACGTCGCAGCGGGTCGTCGTCGTGCGTCATGGCGAGACCGAATGGAGCCGCATTCAGCGCCACACCGGCAGGAGCGATCTGCCGCTCACGGCTACGGGCCGCGAACAAGCCGAGCAGCCTGATCGCAAAACTCGCCGGCCTGGAGTTCGCCGCGGTTTTCGTGAGCCCGTTACGCCGCGCGCGCGAGACATGCGAGATCGCCGGTTTCGCCGACCGAGCGGTCGTCGATCCCGACCTCATCGAGTGGGATTACGGCGCGTACGAAGGACTGACGAGTAACGAGATTCAGGTCGAGAGACCGGGTTGGACGCTCTTCCGTGACGGTGTCATCGGCGGCGAGACCATAGACGATGTCGCGGCCCGCGCTGCCCGCGTCATCACTCGCGTCCGCAGTGTGGACGGAAACGTTCTGCTCTTCGGACACGGGCACCAGTTGCGGATCACAACAGCCTTATGGCTCGACTTTCCAGCGCTCGCCGCACAACGCTTACAACTCGCCACGGCCTCGCCGTCGACGCTCGGTTACGAGCACGACTGGACAGCACTACTGAGCTGGAATGGCTGAGTTCCAGATGGCACAACGGCAGTAAGGCGGCAGGGGATGGGCCGGCGCCCAGCGAATTTGACCGCTCCCGAGAGAGCGCGACAATCTGCTTGCGCGAAGGAGGGAGCGGACAAGCTGAGCCAGGTGCCGGCCCATCCCCTGCCGCCAAACCACAAGCGTCCGACCGGGGGAGTCTCAGCCCGGAACCCGCACTAGGCCTGCAGCTGGGCGATACGAGTGCGCCAGAAGACGAGGCGACGCTCGAAACGGAGTGCTTCTGCGTTGAGGGCGATCAGGTCGGTTTGCTGCACTTCGGCGCTTGCGTCCGGGTCCATCGTGACGACGTGTTTCTCGGTGGTGGCGAGGACTGATCGCTTGAACTCCAGAAGTTCCGTGTACACCTTGACCCAGTGGACGGCGTCGTCGATGTGGCGGGTGTCCTCGTCCTCGCCGGCGAGAAGGCGATCGGGTTGGACCTGATCAAGAGCGGCTTGCTCCTTCTCCGTCTGGGACTTCTTTTTCGGGTCAGCAGTCATCTCAGTTCCAGTTGGTGCCATCGGTGTCCCTCTAGCCCGCCGGTGGCGGGCCGCCTGCAATTATAACAGTATCGCTATAACTTATTGTCCGTCCCACGCTGTAAGGTCGCAGCGCGCTCAAGAGGAACTCATCCAGCGTTCGCCAGCCGGGTGTCGGCGGGAAAGCACAATGTCCCCGGACGCGGCTAGATTCGGACGTGCTCCAGGTCGATGTCTGTGAGCTCAGAGGGGCGCGGGATGCCGTGTGCGTCGAGGAGTTGCAGACACTTGATGACATAACGCGCGCCGGCGATGTTGAGGCCGTGCTGTCGCGTCAGTCGCTGAATCGCTGTCAAGGTGAGGATGTCTCGCTGCGTATAGCGGCGCCGGTTTGTTGCTGTGCGAGCGGGAACGCCGAGCCCCATGCTCTCGTACATCATCAGCGTGCGCGGATGGGATGCGAGGATTTCCGCTGCGACACTGATCGTGTAAAGCGGTTTATCCAGGTCGAGCATCCGGTGCGTGGTTGGAGTGAGCGTCTCAAGCGCCATGGCGCTCTCCCGGTGAACGATGACGCGCAGCCTGGACTCGCTCGATCAATGTCCCGGTCTTCATCAGCCGATTCTAGTCACGTGCACCCGAAAATGGGGCGCCGGGGCGCGCGATTGTGATGCAGCGTCACACGGGGAAAGGCGATGTGATGGCGCTTGGGGAGCGTGATGTGACGGCTATCACGTTCGCTGACAGCAATGACGACCGCCGGAGGATCGAATCCGCCCACGCTCTTCGCCGGGCGGCGAGGACCCTGTGGCGGCGGGTGACTTGCCAAGGGCGGTACATATAGGCATCATTCTTGATGATAGATACGCTATAACCTTAGGGAGGCAGTTTGCATGGCACCGAAGCGCGCCAACACCCTGAGCGAACGTGATCGCAACAAGCTCAGCGCCGAGCGTTTCGCGTTCCCCGCGGAGCGCAAGGAGCCGCTCACCGACGCGTCCCATGTTCGCAACGCCATCGCCAGGTTCGACCAGGTCGAGGGTGTCAGTGATGCGGAGCGTGACCGTGCCTGGCGCAGGATCCGCGCGGCAGCGAGGCGTCACGGCGTGGCAATCGAGGCCAGAGGCTGGCGACAGCTGATCGCGGGTGGGAGGTCCTGATGGCAGCGTTGCTCATATTCCTGTTGCTCGTCGCTTTGCTCTTCGGACTCGGCGTGGCGGTGCACGTGTTGTGGTGGGTCGCGATCATTGCGCTGATCGTGTGGGTGATCGGGTTCGCACTCCGCCCTCGCGGTGGCCGTTGGTACTACTGGTAGATCACATCTCGTGAGCGACGGAAGGGCCACCGGGCTGTGCATCAGCGGCCCGGTCGGCCCGACCGTTGGTCCGCTTCCCGGCGGGACAACGTAGGATCGTTGGGCGATGCGCACCCTTTTCACAGCCGAAGGTCACAACGCCGCCGCCGCCCCCGACGCGATCGACAAGTTCATCAACGTTTCACATGAAACGTTCTGGCTTGATATCCAGGCACCGGACGACGACGACTACCGGCTGCTGAGTGACACCTTCAAGTTTCATCAACTCACGATCGAGGACGTCAAGCACCAGAACCAGCGTCCGAAGCTGGATGGGTACGACGGCTACGTCTTTGCCGTCGTCTTTGTGATCGCGCTCAACGGCGAGGAGGTTTCGTTCCGCGAGCATCACCTCTATATCGCCCCCACGTATCTCGTGACGGTGCACCTCGAGCCGGAACCGTCATTCGATCAGCTCAACGCGCGTCTTGCCGAATCGCCGCAAAGCGCGTGCCGGAAATCGTCATTCTTGACGTACCTCGTCATGGACGCGCTCGTCGACACCACATTCACCGCCCTGGAAACACTCGACGAAGCGGTTGACAAGTTGCAGGACGCAGTGCTCGAAAATGCGACCAATTCGCAGCTGGCGCTGCTCCAGGAGATGAAGCACTCGGCCGTGGAGATGCGGCGCATTCTCGGCGCGCAACGCGACATGTTCCAGCGGCTGGTGACGCTCTCGCTCGAGCTCGATCGCGAGACAACCGCGTACTACCGCGATGTCTACGACCACATCATCCGTCAGTACGAGACGGTCGAACTCGTTGCGCGACCTGCTCACCGGTGCCATGGATGTGTATCTCTCCACCGTCTCGAACCGGCTGAACATGACCGTGAAAGCGCTCACGGTTGTCGCGAGTCTTTTCCTCCCCTTGACGTTCCTGACCGGGTTCTTCGGGATGAACTTCGGCTGGCTGGTGTCACGGATCGGCAGCGTCTACGCATTCGGCATCGGCCTGGCGATCATGGCTATTTCGATCATCACGCAGCTGTACTTCTTCCGCCGCCGCGGGTGGATCTGAGCCTCCGGCGCTACTCGTAGATGTCGGAGGGCGCGACCGTACGCGCCATCCAGCGTGCCGGATCGGCGGGTTTCCAGCCGAGGCGTTCGTAGATACCGTGAGCATCACGGGTCCCAAGCTGCCACGAGCGCAGACCCGCGAGGTCAGGATGATCGACGACGCACTGGACAAGCCAGAGTCCAAGTCCGAGGCCACGGTGCTCGGGCAGCACGAAGACATCCGCGAGGTAGCCGTACGTCGCGTAGTCGGTGACGACGCGACAGAATCCAGCCTGGTCGCCTGCGGGTGTGTACAGCCCAAAGCACAGTGAATTGCTCAACGCCCGTTCCATGACGTCGCGCGGAATCCCGGTGGACCAGTAGGCGTGGCGCGAGAGAAACTCGTACACCCTGTCGACATCGATGCGCGTGCTATCCGTGGACACGGTGTACTCGAGGTGGCGCCACTCGTCGATGCCGGGTGGGCTGTCCCCTCGCGCAGCAACAATGAGCCGCGCAATGCGCGCGGGCAACGCCGGCGCGGCTGCCATCCCCGGCTCGAGCGGCTCAGTCGCCACCACCGCCGACACTGGGATTGGCCCGTACACGTGCGGGAATGCCTCCTCGCCCGCGACCGTCGCCTCGTAGTGCACGGGCGCGTCGACGGCATCCTCATCGATCAGCAACAGGACCAGGTCCTCGACACCGGCGTAGAGGGCTCGCCACGGAATGCGCACCTGCCGTCCAGCCGAGCAGTGAATGAACGGCGGGGATTCGTAGCTGCCACCGACCTGCGCGGCACGCCATGTCCCGCCGCGAGCGATGTGCAGGATCATCATGTGCTGTATACCTGATCGACGTCAGGCATGTGCCGTGTTGGGCGTTACTCGACGGAAAGGAGAGCAACGATGCGGGTGAGAGGCGTGAGTTGGGTCGGAGTCAAGACGGACCAGTACGTTGCGATGACGACGTTCTTCCGCGACGTCATCGGGCTGGAGGCCGTCGCGGAGCGCGACGACTTCCTGGTGTTCCGGACGCCAGATGGGGATCAGGTGGAGATATTCGGGCCGAAGGGACCCGATCCGGTCGAGCAATTCGAGCACGACCAGGTCGTTGCGGGCCTGCTGGTGGACGACATCGACGGTGCGATCGCCGAGCTGCGAGACGCGGGCATCGAGCTGATCGGAGCAGCCAACACCGGCGGAGGCTACACCTGGCAGCACTTCCGCGCACCTGACGGCAAAGTGTTCGACATCTGCAACGACCCGCAGCAGTGAAGCTGGTCGTTATTCGCCGCGCGACGTTGCGCTCAGGCTGACCGAACTAGTTCGACGCGAGCCACGACTCGGTGAAGCCCGCGCCGCTGAGCAGCGACCCGGCGATCGCCTGGCGTCCGTGGATACCCGTCATGACAACGGGGAAGTTGACGAATCCTGATATGCCCTTGGTCTGCCGATTGACGGTCACACTCGCCAGCGAGGCCGCGAACGTGAGCGACCTCCACGGCGGGAGCCATGCGCTCGCTGCGCCGTAGGTGGGCGACTCCGCGATCCATTCCGCAGACGAACGCTTACAGGTCGTGCCGCTGGCGCAGCGCGCGTTGACCGTGGACGTTGCGCCCGACGTGATGTCCCGAACGGTGATCGTGAAGATGCCGTCCAGGTAATGCACCGACGCCGCGATCGAATCGCCGGGCCGCACCGAGAACACTTGCGTGATGTGGTTTGTCGGAAACATCTCCCACCATGCGGTGTAGACGGCAGTGGTTCCGGAGCAATACGCCTCGACGCCGGCCTGTTCCACCGTTTTCGAGTACCAACCGTCGAGGCCGACCCAGAAGACCGCAGCTTGTGGCGCGGTTGTCTTCGCACATGCGACTGGTGGAACTTTCCATGTGGCGCTGACATCCGTCAACGGCGTGCCCGGTGCCACGACGTAGCCCGACCATGTCGCTGACGACTGTGCTGGACCTGCGAACCCGAAGTCCCGGCTGAAGGTGCTCGCTGTGACGACCGGTGCAGCGTGCGTTGGCGCTGCCGTCGCGGCGGATATCGATGCGAGTGCCAGTCCGCTGGCCACGACGACGGCGCCGGTTACGGTCTTCAAGTGCCGCGTGGTGACGCGTCCAACAGTCCGATCAGGTCGACTGATCATGGACGTCAACGCGAGGCGTACGCGCGCATGCGACGTCCTGCTGCAACGGACACGCCACCGCCAATCACCATGAGTGCCGGGACCATGAAGCCGATGCCGCCCGATCCGGTATCCGGAATCGGGACCGGTCCGGACGTTGAGCCGCCTGTGCCAGGTCCGCCCGCGCCACCGGATCCACCACTACCACCAGATCCGCCGCCACCACCCGAACCGCCGCCACCGGATCCGCCGCCACCCGAACCGACGGTGCACGTGCCGACCGGCGGCGTGATGTTGTTGGCGTCAAGCGTGAGCGCGCCGTTGCGTGCCATCGCGCGACCGTTGATGATATTGGCGCCGGTCACCATCGTGATGCTGGTGAGCGCCATGAGCGTTCCCTGAAAGTGTGTCGCCGAGCCAAGCGTGGCCGAGCTGCCCACCTGCCAGAACACGCCGCACGCCTGCGCACCGTTGGTGGTAAGGACCACCGAGTTGCTCGCCGTCGTCAGCGTGCTGCCGATCTGGAAGATGTACACGCCGTTGCCGCTGAGCGTGAGCGGCCCGGTCAGCTGTGCAGAGCTGTCGAACTTGTAGACGCCAGGAGTCAGGTTCTGACCACCGAGGTTCAGCCCGGTCATGTCGGTCGTGACAGGCGCGTTGGCTGCTTCGGTGTACGCCGTCGAAAGGTCGTTCTTGGCCTGCAGCGCAACGGCATCACTGATGTGCTTGACACCGGTGACAGTCCCCGGCGGGAATCCTGTGACTGAAGAACCGGGATCCAACCCCAGGTTGCCGGTGATCACGCTCGGTCCGGTATTGGTGATTGTCGAGCCTGCGAGCACGGTGAAATTGAGTGCGGTCCCGAGGCTCGGGGCCGTCGCTGCGAACGCGTCGAGGGGCGAGAGAGCCACAAGGGCGCCGGTGAAGAGGACGATGGGGAGCACGACGGGGAGACGTTTGAACATGACCCCACCATGGGCCGATGGCGGATCAACGCGCGCCGAACTGCGGCTTGCGACCCCGTCCGCCGTAATGCGTTGCAACTTTCTCCGTGATCAGTCCGGGGCGCCTTGCTCCTGGTCGTACGACGTGTCACGTCGTCTGGGACCGATCATCACCGCGAGTGCCGTGCCATAGATGAGGTGGGCGCCGAGCATGACGGCCTGGCGATCACGCCGGTCGCGCTGGGCTGCCGGCATGATGCCAAGCGCCGGCACCCATCCCATGTAGCTGACGCCCCATATCGCTGCGCCGTACGCCACGCCCGCGGGCACGCGAACCATCAATCGCTTCGGGGCGATGACACCGAAAGCCGCACCAGCCGCGGCCCCGAATCCGAAGTGGAGGATCGCCGCGAGCGCATCCTGCTGGTCGCCGCTGTGGCCGATTCCTGTTCGACGCAGCATCGCGGCGGTGATCTTCTCCGGGGGCATGCCGCCGACGAAACCAGCACGCTTCGCGCCGATCATCAGCGAACTCATGAGTCCGGTCGCGAGCGTTCCGGCACCGGCTCCACGCGCTGCGCGCCGGACGACGCCGGAACGCTCAGCGGTCACCGCGACCGCCAGAAGTAGCCGCCGCCGCCGAACAGCAGTAACACCACAACGATGATCAGGATCAGTGTCAGCACAGCCTCAACCTCCGTATACCACAACTTAGTTATCGCATTATATTACAGTGTGACTATAAAGTGCACAGGGCGTTCTCGGGAGCACCCTCCCGGCACGTCATCGGGGACAATCCGGCCGCCGTGCCAACTCGCACTGACAAACCGTTGCCGTCCGACCGAACAGCTGTCGTCGTGCTTTCCGGCGGCCTCGACTCGACGACCATGGGCTATTGGTTGCGTGCCCAGGGCTACTCGCTCGAGGCCATCTCGTTCGACTACGGGCAGCGCCATCGCAAGGAGTTGGAGTTCGCGAAGCAGATCTCGGCTGATCTCGACGCGTCATGGACGCTCATCGACCTGCACGCGGCGGGCTTGTCGCGCATCCTCGGCGGGTCCGCGCTCACCGACTCCGCCGTCGCAGTTCCCGACGGTCACTACGCCGACGAGAGCATGCGGATCACGGTCGTGCCGAATCGCAACGCCATCATGCTCAGCATCGCGTGTGCCCTCGCAGTCACACGCGAAGCTGAGGCTGTCGCATTCGGTGCGCACACTGGCGACCACTTCATCTACCCCGACTGCCGGCCGGAATTCGTGCGCGCATTCGCGACCATGGTCAATCTCGCTGTCGAGGGTCTCGCGAGCATCGAAATCGTGGCGCCATTTTTGTCAATAACCAAGGCCGACATCGTCACGTTGGGCAATGAGCTGCATGTGCCATTCGAACGAACCTGGTCCTGCTACAAGGGAGGCGACGTGCATTGCGGTACCTGCGGGACGTGTTATGAGCGGCGTGAGGCCTTCGCGGTTGCACATGTCGTGGACCCGACGACGTATGAGAGCGAGACAAGTCGGGTTCAGTAGCAGGGCGCGGGAACCGCGGGGGTCAGGTCGCTGACGGCGTCCGCCGCGCGCCTCAGGCCGACGTCCCAGTAAAGACAAAACGCTCGCGATGTGCCGGGACAAGAACGGCGGCATTGGGAGCTTCTCGTGCCACCGCAGTGACGAGTGCGCCTGGATCCCCGGGATTGCCGGCGAACATGTCGTAGTGCATCGGCACCACAACGGGAATATGCGCATGCGCGACGAGTGAAGCAGCGTCGTCTGGGGACAGGTTGCCCACGATGTCGACGGCCTCGCGTTCGGCGTCCCGGCCGTTGATGGGCAAGAGCGCGAGTTGCACTCCGTGGCTCGCGAGACGTGACGGCTGATCGTCATACAGGATCGTGTCGCCGGCGTGATACACGACGACTCCTTCCTCGCTCAGGACATAGCCGAGATACCGCACCTTCCCATCGGAGAGTTCAGTCCCGAAGTTGTATGCGTCACGGACGTGCACGCCATGACGCGCCGGCACCGAGTTGATCCGCAGTCCGCCATGCACCACGACCTCGTCCGGCTGCACACCGCGAATCCGTTCGGATGTGATGCCGGCGTCGAGGACCTGGTCGACAATCGGGAGCGGGACGACAACGAGCATCCGCGGGTGCAACTCGAGGAGGCTCACGATGGCCGGAAGGTCGAGGTGATCCCAGTGCTCGTGCGTCGCGGCCACGATGTCGATGCTCCCGAGCGACTCGAGTGCCGGCGCCGGCACAAGCCGCTCGCCACGATCGCTCAGGAACGGATCGACCAGCACGTTGGCAGAGGGGAAACGCAGCAGGAAACCGCTCTGTCCAAGCCACGTCACTTCGACTGTTCCCGCAAGGACCGGAGACGTCATCGGTGCGTCAATCGCCGTGTCCTCTGGCGGCAGTGCATCAAGCGGCAAGTATGAACAGGCGACGGGTGCCGCTCGAGAGCAGGTTGACTGCTATTCTCGGTAAGTCGTAACTTACGGTGCGTGACAACTTACCAACTTGCGGGGTGGTCCATCCTCGGCGATCCCACCAGGCGGACCATCTTCGAGCGCCTGACCAAGCGCCCGTCCGCGGTCGGCGATCTCGCCCTTGGACTGCCGGTCAGCCGGCCGGCCGTCTCGCAGCATCTCAAGGTGCTCAAGGAAGCCGGGTTGGTGGTCGACCAGCAGGCGGGCAATCGCCGCATCTACGCGATCAATCCAGCCGGTCTCGCCGAACTCCGCGCAGAGCTCGACCGGTTCTGGGCCAGCGCCATGACTGCTTACAAAGCCGCCGCCGAACAACCCAGAGGAGGAGATCACATGACCATCCAGGCAGGAGCAACGAGCGTGCGTCACGAGGTCGTCGTGGCCGTGCCGATCGAGCGTGCATTCTCGGTCTTCACCAAGGACTTCGGGAAGTTCAAGCCACCGGATCACAACCTGCTCGAGGTCCCGATCGCGGAGACGGTGTTCGAGTTGCACGCCGGTGGCAGCGTCTACGACAAGGGCGTCGACGGCAGCGAGAGCCACTTCGCGCGCGTGCTTGTGTACGAGCCACCACACCGAGTCGTGATCAGCTGGGACATCAGCCCGCAATGGGTCATCGAGATGGATCACACGAAGTCGAGTGAAGTCGAGGTGCGATTCATTGCTGAGGCGCCCGATCGCACCCGGGTCGAGCTCGAACACCGCAACATCGAACGTCACGGCGACGGTTGGGATTCCATCCGTGACGGCGTCGACGGCGACAACGGATGGCCGTTGTATCTCCGCCGGTACGTCGCCTCCCTGGCCACGTAACTGCGATTCCGACCTGCCGGTTGAGCGATCAGCGACGCACGGAACGTGCCGCGTCGTTGACGGTCAGCCGGCAGGACCGGGCGATATCGCCGGTCACCGCGACCAGCGCTGGCGCACTGGCTGCGTGCTCGGCCCGACATGGTTGTCGAGCCAGTCCGTCAGCCCTGACGCGGCGCGCCACGTGCCGGCCACGTGCTCGAGTGCGGCGTCGCGTTCGATGCCGGACTTGCCGGTGACGAGACGTCCGGCAAGCAGCGATCTGCTCTTCAAAAGATCCGCTCTCGGATGGTCGCGTGGGTATCCCCGGGGCATGGACACGAGACTGTCAAAGATCAGCTCCAGGCCGGCATCCCGGGCAGTGGAAAGCGTTTCCACCAGGTGCGTGCCGCATTCATCGTCGACGACGGCATCGCGGAAGCGCGTCAGCTGGTCGCGTGCCAGCCGGTGGTATCCGGTCCCCGCGTAGAGGCCGCGCGCAGAGATCTCGGCATAGAGCCGGGCGGTGACCGGCGTATCAAAGTCGAGAGCGCCGTACGTTCGTGTTTTGTATGGAACGGCGGGGGTGAAACGCATGTCGTTCTGCTGACGGAACACCCGCATGGTGCCGCCCGAGGTCGCCCGCAACTCCCGCAGCATCGACAGCATCGCGCCACGAACCTCGATCTCATACCGGTCACGCGTTGCCGTGAAATATTCGCGGGTGTTGTCGCGCTCGAGGCCTGCAAACCACTCGAAGGCCCACGCGGTGAACCCGGAAAATACCGGCTCCGTCAGGATGAGGTTGCTGTCAGATTTCGGCTCGCTTGTTTGCACAGCACCAAGGATGGTGGGCGGTCCAGGTCACTGCACGGACGAAGCAGCCGCTTGCAGGTCCTTGGCGGTGCGCTCGAACATGGCTCCGAAGTCCGGAAGAGACTTTGCCGCGATCGATAGCAGCAGGCCGTGAAAAACCTCGGTGATCGTCACGTCGGTTTTGGCGTCAGATCGTGGCGACAGCCGATAGGTGCGGTTGCTCACCAGGAGCGGCCATCGACTCAGGCGCCAGACCATCAACTTCGGCTCGTCGTAGACGACGACCTTCGGACTGAACGTCTGCCGCGGAGCTTCGGGCACCTTGAACGAGACACGCTTGCCGAGGGCGATCGTGCCCTCGATGCTCGTCACGGTCGAGTTCCACTTCGACTGCTCCGCCACATCCGCGAGAAGGCTCCAGAGTGTCGTCGCCGACGCAGCAATCGTCCTGGTAACGGAGAACGTCAGGCGAAACGTTGTCCGTGTCGTTGTCGCCTTGCCGTCCTGTGACGCCGGCCCCATATCGCCCCTACTGGTTCGCTATCTGCAGCTTGACCATCGTACTGACCGGCCCCCTGGCCGGGGTTGGCCCGTCGGGGTTGAAGAACGGGGCCGAGGCGGCACAATGGATGCATACGATGAGTTCGCGCACCGCGACGCCCCCGATTCGGTTTGAGGCCAGGCTGTCTCTGGTCGGGAAGTCGACCATCGTGCGTCTGCCCAAGAAGGCGAGCAAGGAACTGCCGTCGCGCGGGCAGGTGGCGGTGCGAGGGAGCATCAACGGCCACGCCTTCCAGACGGTAGTGGAACCAGACGGGAACTTTGGCCACTGGATAAAACTCAACCGCAAGCTGGAGAAGGTCGCTGCCGTCGGCGCGGGCGACTCCGTGACGCTCGAGGTTGAGCCGCTCAAAGACTGGCCGGAGCCGGATGTGCCACACGATCTCAAGGCAGCGCTGGCAGCTGCACCCGAGGAGATCCAGGCGATGTGGGAAGACATCACGCCTATGGCGCGCTGGGAATGGGTTCGATGGGTCAACGCGACCGCAAACGCCGATACGCGCAAACGACGGGTCGAGGTGACCATCTCGAAAATGCAGAACGGGAAGAGGCGCCCCTGTTGCTTCAACCTCGCCGGGTGTACCGACCCCGACCTGTCGAAAAACGGCAAACTTATCGAGTTCATCCGCGCCCTAGCGGAGCGCCCCGGCGTCGCCGTTGCTACGCCAGGTCTCGGATCACGGCCGCGAGCGTTCGCACCGCGCTTCTCAGGACTTGCTCATCGGATGAGCCAAATCCGATGAGCAAGCCGGGTCGTGCACCCGGACCCATGTAGCAACTCGAGAGCGGCGACGGGTGAATGCCGAGCGATGCGGCTCGGCGCACAACCTCGTGATCGTCGATGCCGTCGCGCAGGAAGGCGACAACATGGAGACCGGCGTCGGTGTTGCCGAGAGTCAGCACATCGGCTGCATCCTCCTGTACCGCTTCCAGCAGCGCATCGCGGCGCCCCATGTAGACGGCTCGCATCCGGCGCAGGTGCCGCGCGAATTGACCATCGCGAAGGAAATCGTTGACAACAAGCTGGGGGAGAGTAGGTGACAGGATGTCGAGCGCAGTCCGGACGCGAATGAATGTGTCGACCAGCTCCCGTGGAACAACCATGTAGCCGAGACGCAATGCCGGAAAGATGACCTTGCTGAATGTCCCGAGGTAGATGACGCGATTGTCCGAATCCATTCCCTGGAGTGAGCCCACCGGCCGGCTCGAGTATCGGAATTCGCTGTCGTAGTCGTCTTCGACGATCCACGCATTGGCTCGTGCCGCCCATCGCAAAAGTTCGAGCCGGCGTGCCAATCCCATGGACATGCCGAGCGGATATTGATGGGATGGTGTGACGTGCACGAGCGAGACCGGCGAGTCGAGGCGTGCGAGGGCGGCGACGTCGATACCTTCTTTGTCAATCGCGACCGGGATGACCGTTGCTCCCGCGACACAAAGCGCCTGCTTTGCACCTGGGTATCCCGGCTCCTCGACGCAGACTGCCGACTCGGTTTTCGTCAGTGCCAGGGCGGCGATCATCAGTGCCATCTGCGACCCGCTGACGATGAGCACCTGGCCGGCATCGCACTCAACGGCTCGCGCGGTGCGCAGGAACTCGGCGACCGCCTCACGCAATGGCCCATAGCCGGCCGGATCTCCGTAGGCCAGCAGGTCGGGCGGGGGCGTTGCATGGCGTCGAATCAACCGTCCGAAGAGCTCGCTTGGAAATCGGTCCAAGGCTGGGCAGTTGACTGCGAGCGGTCCAATGTCACTCGTGCGGCGAGGCTCATCACCGGCTGCTGACGGCGCGATCGTTGCCGACTCGGTGTGCAGCGGTGGCCGTCGCGCGCCGATCGGCCGGCTGACCTCGTCGGGGATGTTGTAGCGGACAAAGGTGCCCGAACCAACCTTGCCGTCGAGATAGCCCTCTTGCAGCAGTTGATCGAACGCGCTGAACACCGGGTAGCGCGAAATCTGCAGCTCCTCGGCAAGCGTGCGCGTGGATGGGAGGCGCTGACCGGGGCTGAGCCGCCCCGACGTGATCGCCGCGCGAACTCCCTCGTAGATTTGCAGATAGAAGGGCACCGGCGAGGATCGATCGAACGGAATGATGGGGATCACCCCGATGCTTGCGGATCTACGCATGCGCGTCCCCGCGGTGCGACAGCGTTGCGGCGGCCATGCCGGCGCTGGTGACGTCTGTTGCCGCGTACGTGAGCTCATGCCGCATCGGAACTCCTTCCGGTTGAGTAGTCATCTCGTCTTCGCGGGCCCGTCCCCTACGAGTTAAGACGACATCAAGCGGAAAACTCATCGCTTTCACGCAACGCGGTACGAGCGGCAGCGGTGCAGCCATGCGGCGTAAGCCGCATGGCTGCATGGCCTCTACTGCGTGATCCGCTCAGGACCAGCGCCAGTTCTCTGGGTAGATCTGCAGGAGCGGATCCTGCGGGCCGGTGCCCTGCAGATCCTTGTTGATCTCCGAGAGCTGCGCGTCCGAAACGGGAAGCCAGATGACAGGGAGTTGCTTGGCGAGGTAGTCCTCGTACGTGTACATGGCCTGCACGTTGCTGCTTGTCTCGGTTGCGAGGATGTCGCTCTCCGCCTGCGGGTCACAGTAGCCGCCGGAGTCCGAGCCCGCGTACGCAACGCTGGCGCCGGAGCCGGTGCACGACCAGAGCTCATCGCCGGTGGGCTCGTAGTCGGGTGCGTAGATCCAACCGGCACCCCAATACTCCATGTCCCAGGTGTGACTGGTGGGAGTCGCGTTGCCGATCACCGTGTCAAACGGTGCTGTGGTCAGATTGATGGCGATGCCTGCCTGCGCGAAGTCAGTCTTGAACTGCGCCATCTCCTGGTCGAGTTGGGAGGCACCGCTCTCGTACTGGAGGTTGAACTGCGCCTTCGCACCCATCGGGACACCGGCGCCGCACTGGCCTGATCCGGTACCCGGGCTGGTGCACGTGCTGACGCCGCCGGCGTTGACCGTCCAGCCGTTCGCCTGCAGCAGGGCCACGGCCTTGCTCGGGTCATACGGGTATGGATTGCTCTTCTCGAACGAATCGACGAAGTTCGAGGATGGCTTGGTCGGCACCGGACCGTAGGTCGGATAGCCGTACCCGAAGAACGCCTTGCTGATGAAGGTGTTCTGGTCGACCAGGTCCTGCATCGCCTGTCTGAAGTACAGCTGGCTGAAGATCGGCCCGCTGGTCGGGTTGGTGAAGTTCTCCGGGAAGTACGTGACCTGCCAGCCGATCCAGGGCTCGAAGTTGTAGATGTTGCTCAGCGACGCCTTCTGGAGGACATCGGAGTACGGGATGTATCCGTAGTCAATGGTCGTGTTCGACACCGAGCTCGCCGACTTCAACTGGTTGAACTCTGCGGTGTCCTTGGTGTACGGGGACTCGAGGAACTCTGTCAGCGTCGGCTTGATCGGTCCGCCATAGCCGGGGTTCGGGACCATCGCGACATCGCCTGCCGTGTCGAGCGACTTCAGCTTCCACGGACCCGAGACCACCTGCCACAGTGGGTTGGTGTTGTAGGTCGAGATGGACTTCGACTCCGAGTCGAGGTACTTGAAGACCGCCTGCGCGCCGGCCGGGGTCTCGTCGTAGTCACCGACCGCGCCAGTGGCCGATTCCTTGTCCCAGACGTGCTGGGGGAGCGGCGTGATCTGGCTCAGCTCGTTGTACGTGAAGAAGTACGAGCCGTAGGCCTGGCTGAGATTGAACGTGATCTGCAGCGGGTTGGTCGGGTTGATCGTCGTGCTGAGGACGTTGTCCGGGTACTCACCAGGGGAGTAGCCCGCCCAGTTGTCCTTGTTCGCGGTGACCATGTTCTGCCAGAACTGGATGTCACGCGCGGTGATCTGCGTCCCGTCCGACCACTTCCAGCCCTTGAGGGTGATGGTGACCGACTTGCCGTCCGCGGAGTACACGGGCGGATCGGCGAGGCTCAGGCTGGTGTTCAGCTGGACCTGGCCGTTGTCGCCGAACCAGTACAGCGGCCGGTACATGAGGTACTGGAACTGACTGAGGTTGGCGACACTGAAATACTGAAGCGAGGCGAGCGGGAAGATGTAGTTCGGTTGCGACCCCGGAAGCTCAGCGAACGTCGCCGTGGTTTTCTTGACCGCCAATCCCGTGGAACTCGTGCTCCCACATGCGGACACGACGACTACCGCCGTTATGCCCGCAGCTGCCAATCCACCCTTCAATCGCCACGCGCGTGTCACGCCCATTTTGGAGTCTCCTCTAGTGTTCGAGTAACCGTCCTTCCTGCCGCACGATACGCAGCCTTTTCGGCGCGCATGTGGTGTCACAGAAGAAATCACTCTGATGGGTGATGGCGTGTGCAACGTCGCAACGGACTGATTGGACATCGCGTGCACGGGCGCACGTGAATTGGCATGTGCGGAGCCCAACGAAGTGGCACACGAGTGGTACTGCCTGTCGACGCCGAACTGGCTATGTAACGCGTGGCGACGCGAAAATGGTTGTAGAAGAAGCCAATATCCTCGCAGTTGCTCCTGCCACTTGCATGCCACTTTGCGGTACGGGGCTGAGCCACTTCACGATGGTTTGCGTCGTATCTGTCCTTTACGGCAATACTGTCAGCGCATTGCGCATCACTCAGCAGGATGAATTCTTGACGCGTCTCCCGAAAGCGCATCACACCGCGCGTATCGTGGCGCGAACGGAACGAACCTACTGACAGGGAGATGCGCAGATGAGTTTAGGCAGTGACCACGGCGAAGTCTTCAGAAGGAGACGGCGCAGCATGATCAAGCGAGTCAGCGTCGTCGCGTTCGCTGCGCTCGGCGTCGCCGCGTGCGGAAGCGCGACGACCACCAAGCCCGAGCCGGCCAACCTCTTCGATCCCTCCACGTTCAACACCTCCAACGTGCCGTGGCTCGCAGCGAACCAGAATGCGAAAAGTGCGCCGGTGTACGGTGGCACGCTGCAGATCGAGGGAAGCACCGATCTCTCTGCTGCCGCGGATCCACAGGGAGAGTACGAGACCATCGCGTTCACGCTCGAGCGCGCATACACCCGACAGTTGCTCTCGTACGCCGCATCGACGAACCTGGTCACAGCAGAGACACTGGTGCCCGATGCCGCAGCAAGCTTGCCAACGGTGAGCTCCGATGGGTTGACCTACACCTTCAAGCTCCGGCCCGGTCTGATGTGGAACACATCGCCGCCCCGGCCGGTCACCTCGCAGGATTTCGAGCGCGGCATTCTCCGCAACTGCGATCCGACGCTCGCTCCGAACGGCAACCCCGGCTACTACATCTCGACGATCGTGGGTTTCAAGGCATTCTGCGTTCCGTTCGAGAACTCGAACCCGGCGGAGAGCCCGGCCGCGCGAGCCGCGTTCATCAACGCGGGAATGACAAGTGTCACCGGAATTCAGACACCCGACGCCAACACGATCGTGTTCACACTCACCCAGCCGGCCACCGATTTCCCGAACATCATCTCCCTGCCGTTCGCGTCGGCAGCACCGGTGGAGTATCTCAAGTACACGCCGCTCGCACCGGGTAATGTGCTGTATTCGGACGGGCCGTACTACATCAGCACTTACAACATCGGCCACGAGATCATCCTCTCGCGGAACTCCGCGTGGACTCAGAGCTCCGACCCGATTCGTCATCAGTACGTGAACCAGATCGACGTCAAGCTCGATCTCGCAGGCGCGGCCGCGAGCACCGAAGTGCAGCAGGATATGCAGGCGGGCACAGCCGACCTCGAGTGGAACACGGTTGTCCCCACAGCGGACATCGCGGGTCTGGAGAGCCCGACGTGGAACGCGGACCTCGGCACGTTCCCAACCCCGGGCATCACGAATCCTTACCTGGTGTTCAACGTGCAGAGCCCGAACAACAATGGCGCACTGGGCAACGTGAAAGTCCGTCAGGCGCTTGAGTACGCGCTCAACAAAGTCGCGATTGGCAAGATCTACGGTGGCGCCAGCCTCAACGAACCCCTCAACCAGGTCATCGCTCCAGGCGCCGAGGGCTACGTGCCATTCGACGACTATCCCAGCTCGAACGACGAAGGGAATCCGGGCGAGTGCAAGGCGTTGTTGAAGGCCGCCGGTTACCCGAACGGCCTCACGCTCAAGGACTACTACCGCAACAGCGGCAACCATCCAGCCGTGTTCGAAGAGGTGCAGTCCGACTTCGCCAAGTGCGGCGTCACCACAGTCGGCACACCGATCGCAACCGGCTACTACGGTTCGTCAGGGATCGGCGTGACGTCGGCGAACGGCCTCAAGACCGGTAACTGGGACATCACCGAGCCAGGTTGGAACCCGGATTGGTTTGGTCCCACCAATGGACGCGCCACGCTTCCGGACATCCTGGACGGGGCGCTCAGCTTTCCTGGCTCGGACTGGGGCGGATTCGACGACCCGATGGTCGACTCGCTCATCGCCCAGGCTGAGTCGGCACTCACCGTCTCGGCTGCGTCTGCCCTCTGGCATAAGGCCGATCTGCAGGTCATGAAGGACGCCGCGATCATCCCAATCAACACCCAGTTGACCCCACTCTTCCATTCGTCGCGGGTCCACAACGCGATCTACATCCCATTCAGCAGTCAGTACGACATCACCCAGATCTGGCTGTCGTAAGAACCGAAGAGTAGTCGCACATCTGGAGATGCCCGCCGCTCACACGGCGGGCATCTTCCGTGCGATCCACAACCTCACCGATGACGCTCCTCACCGTCGACAACCTGACGGTCTCCTTCCCGACCGCTGACGGGATCGTTCACGCGGTTCGCGGCCTGTCCTTCTCCGTGGACACCGGGAAAACCCTCGGCGTCGTCGGCGAGTCGGGCTCGGGCAAAAGCGTCAGTGCGCTCACGCTGCTGGGACTGAATCCGGGCGCGGACACCACGGGCGCGGCGATCTTCAATGGCAGGGACCTGTTGACCATGTCTCAGGCGGAGTTGCGCAGGATTCGCGGCGCCGATATCGCCATGATCTTTCAGGATCCGCTGTCCAGCCTCCATCCTCACTTTCGCGTCGGGTGGCAGATCGCCGAGGCGATCCGCGCTCATACCAACGTCAGCAAACGCGACGCGAGGACGCAGGCAATCGAGCTGCTTCGCCTCGTCAATATCCCGCAACCGGAGCGCCGCGTGGATGCGTATCCCCACGAGATGTCGGGAGGCATGCGTCAGCGAGTGATGATAGCGATGGCGCTGGGACTCAAGCCGAAGTTGCTCATCGCTGATGAGCCCACCACCGCGCTCGACGCCACAGTGCAGGCACAACTCATCGAACTGCTGGGCCAGCTTCAGCGAGAGGCGGGCATGGCCATGATCATCATCACCCACGACCTCGGTGTGATCGCATCGATCGCAGATGAGGTGCTCGTGATGTACGCCGGCCGTGCGGCCGAACGCGCAGATGCGCGCACGATCTTCTTCAAGCCGCACCATCCATATACTCGCGGACTGCTCGGCTCGGTCCCAACAGCCACTGGGGTGGTCGGCAGCCGGCTCGTCCCGATCGTTGGTGCGCCGCCGAGTTTGATCAACGTGCCGAGTGGGTGCGGGTTTCATCCGCGTTGCCCGTTCGCCATGCCCTTGTGCATCGATGAGCAGCCGTCGCTGGACACGGTCGGTGACGACCCGAGTCACACCTCGGCGTGCTGGCTCCCACCGGAAGCCGTCGGGGTCGGCATTGCGACGGATGCCGCGCGCAGACGCTATGCAGACGCGCATCGCGATGCACGCACGGACAAGCTCGCGGGAGTGGTCGCTGCGGGCGAAGGAGCCGCGGTATATGCCTGAGACGAGCGCCGCTCCGACCGTCGACGACGACGTCATCCTCCGCGCCGACGACCTCGTCAAACACTTCCCCATCAAGGAAGGCATCTTCTTCAAGCACCAGGTGGGGAGCGTCAAAGCAGTCGACGGCGTGAGCCTCGCGGTGCGCCGTGGGGAAACGCTCGGGCTGGTCGGCGAGACTGGTTGCGGGAAGTCGACGCTGGCCCGATCGATCATGCGCCTCCACCCGCTGACTGCCGGGAAGCTCGTCTTCGATGGCACCGATATCAGCACGTTGTCACGGTCCAGGATGCGACCCGTTCGCCGTGGGATGCAGATGATCTTTCAGGATCCATATGGTTCGCTGAATCCGCGCCGGCGCGTCGGATCGATCATTGGCGACCCGCTTGCCATCCACAACATGGCGAAGGGGGTGGATCGAACCAGGCGCGTTCAGGGACTCATGGAGGTCGTCGGGCTCAATCCCGAGCACTACAACCGCTTTCCGGCGGAGTTCTCGGGAGGGCAGCGCCAGCGTATCGGCGTCGCGCGCGCGCTGGCCTTGCATCCAAAGCTCATCGTCTGCGATGAGCCGGTATCGGCACTCGACGTCTCCATCCAGGCGCAGATCATCAATCTGCTCGACGACTTGCAGGCGGAGTTTGGCCTCACGTATCTGTTCATCGCACACGACCTGTCGGTGGTACAGCACGTCAGCACTCGTGTCGCGGTGATGTATCTCGGGAAGATCGTTGAGATTGCCGAGGTCAAGGACCTCTATAACACACCGCGCCATCCGTATACCAATGCGCTGCTCTCGGCTTCGGTAATCGCCGATCCAGACAAAGCTCGTTCGCGTGACCGGATCATCCTGTCCGGGGACGTGCCATCGCCGATCAACCCTCCAACCGGATGCCGCTTCCACACTCGCTGCCCCAAGGCGCAACCACGCTGCTCCATCGAGGAGCCAGTGCTGAAAGGCGCTGAGAGCGATCCAGCGACGCACCAGACAGCCTGTCATTTCCCGGTTGCGGACGGCGAGAAGCTCGCCACCGAAAACGCGAAGATTTTGCATGCGGTCGAGGGATTCCTGGCGGAGGCGCCGTCAGCTCCTTCAGTGTCGCGTGAGGAGAGAGTGATATGAGCCTGTCCACTGTCGAGCTGTCGGCCGCGGAAAGCCCTTCCGAGGATCCGGCAGCCAAGGACATCCAGGGGCGCACGCCGCTGCAATTGGTGGTGGCGCGGCTGCGCACGGACCGCGTCGCGATCGTTTCGATCATCGTGATCCTGCTCATCGTGCTGATGGCGATCAGCGCGCCGCTCATTGCGCACATCACCGGACACAGCCCGACCGAGACCAATGTCGACAACGGCACCGATGCCAACGGCCAGCCGCTGCCACCCGGAAGCGCCGGGTATCTGCTCGGCACCGACAACCTCGGCCGCGACATCCTGGTTCGCATCGCGTATGGCGCGCAGATCTCGTTGCTGGTGGGCGTGCTCGCCACCGCAATCGCGACAGTGGTCGGCGTGGTGGTCGGTCTGTTCGCCGGCTACTACGGAGGCTGGCTCGACAGCTTCCTCGCCCGGATCATGGACGTCGTCCTCTCCTTTCCCTATGTGCTCTTCGCCATCGTTCTCGTCTCGGTCTTCGGGGCGAGCCTGCCGCTGACCATCCTCGTCATCGCCTTCTTCTCGTTCGCGGCCATCGGCAGGATCGTGCGTGGGCAGGCGCTCTCGCAACGTGAGAAGGAATATGTGGAGGCCGCGCACTCGCTGGGAGCGGGCGACCTTCGCATCATGTTCGTGGACATCCTGCCCAACCTGGTGGCGCCGGTGATCGTCCTTGCAACGCTGCTCATACCCGCGGCGATCATCTTCGAGGCGACGCTCTCATTTCTCGGACTCGGTGTCGTGCCTCCAACCGCGTCATGGGGAAACATGCTTTCGGACGCACAGGGCGTCGGTTTTCAAGCGTGGTGGTTCTACATCTTCCCGATGCTGTTCCTGCTCCTCACCACGCTGTCGTTCAACCTCCTCGGTGATGCGGTTCGCGACGCGCTCGATCCCCGAACCGAGCGCATCTTTGCGGCGCGCCGGAAGCGGAAGCCGGCATGATCCGCTTTCTCATCCGCCGCATCATTCTCGGGCTGATCACGCTCTGGGTGATCGTGACGCTGGTCTTCGTCCTCTATTACGTGGGGCCGCACGATCCGGCGCGTGAGCTCGCTGGACGCGCAGCAACTCCGGCGCTGCTTGCGCAGATCAACCGGGAGTACGGCTTCAACCTGCCGGTCATCGTGCAGTACTGGGACTTCCTGAAGCGTCTCGTCCCCCTGCCGGGGCACTTCAATCTCGGGACATCGAACAACAATCGCCTGCCGGTCACAACGATCATCGGTCAGGCGCTCCCGATCGACGTCTCTCTCGCGGTTGGCGCAGCGGTGTTGTGGATGCTGATCGGCGTCAGTGTTGGCGTGCTCGCCGCTCGGCGTCCACGCAGCCTGTGGGATCGCGGCGCCACGGCGTTCGTGCTCACCGGGATCTCGATGCCGACCTTCATCCTCGGCCTCCTCCTGCTCTATGTCTTCTACTACCTCCTGACCATCAACGGAATAGCGATCTTTCCCAAGCCCGGGAGCTGGACTCCGTTCACCCAGAACCCACTCGAGTGGGCGCACGACCTCATCCTGCCCTGGATCACGCTCGCACTGATCACGGCGGCGACGTACTCGCGGCTCACCCGCAGCTCGTTGCTCGAGGTCCTTGGTGAGGACTACATCAGGACCGCACGTGCCAAGGGATTGACTGAGCGACGCGTCGTCTATCGCCACGCGCTGCGCAGCTCGTTGACGCCAATCGTGACGCAGTTCGGCATCGACTTCGCCACCGCCCTTGGCGGCGTGATCATCACCGAGTTCGATCTTCGGTTTGCCTGGTCTCGGTCTCACGGTCGTGCAGGCGATCCAGGTGCAGAACCTCCCGGTCGTGATCGGCATTGTGCTCGTCGCATCCTTCTTTGTCGTTGCGGCCAACATCGTGGTCGACGCGCTCTATGCGGTCCTCGATCCGCGCGTACGAATCAGTTAGGACACGGCAGCGGTGGAGGGCCGGGCTCCTGCAGTGACCTGGCGATGATCGAGCTCGGACTCTGCGTCGCACTCATGGCCGCGACCTCGTGGGCGGTGCTCGCAGCGGGATTCGTCGCTGGTGGTGGCGGCGCGCTCGTGGCCGGCGTCGCAGCCGTTGTTACCGCTGCGATACTCGCCCGCGCGCGCATCCATCGCATCGCCGCCGTGCTCGTATCACCTGTGCTTGCCGTGGTCGTCATCGTGCCGGCGACCATCGCGCGAATGCCGTCTGCAACGCACCAGGCGCTCGGCGTGACGGCGTCCCACTACGTCCGCGCGATGGCCACCGGGCTGTGGTCTCCCGACGCATGGACCTTCACCGTTGGTCTGTCAGCACTCCTCTTCGCGTGCGGGTACTGGCTCGGCTGGATGGCGCTGCACGAGCATCGCGGTGTGCTCGCGGTAATGCCGGTATACGCGGTGCTCGCCGTCGATGTCCTCAATGCATCGAGGGCCACCGCACTCGCATTTCCGGTGACGCTCGCCATCGGGTTGTCGCTCGCCGTCATCGCGTCCGCGTACCTGGGGTCGCTCACCGCCCGCTGGGTGCGAACCGGCATCGCACCCCTCGAGGGATTTCGCTGGCGGTTTGCCAGTAGCGTGGCGCCCGTTGCTGCAGGACTCACGGTCGTGGCGTTGGTGCTCCCAGCGATCAGCAGCACTGACGTGTCGGCACAACTGTTCTCGCACGGTGGAGGTGCCGGCGCCATCGAGAATGGAAGCGACGCAGCGTCGACTGGCACAACAACAATCGGCTTCAGCCTCTCGGTGAATCTTGGCGGTTCGCTGGTCAACAAGCCAAAGCAAGTGTTGACGTACCGGACAAGCACGGGATCGAGCTCGTATCTGCAAGTCGCCACTGACACCGAGTTCGACCGGGGCAACTGGTATGCGCCGGCCCGTGGAGCGACAGCCGGCGACGCTGTGTGGGGCGGTGTGCCGTTTGCGAGTGGGCCGTTGCCCAGGGATGCGAACACGGCCGACGGTGGGATCGGGGTGGAAGAGCAGGCGATCGACGCGCAGATCGTCGTCGACCCGGGAGCCACCGGGAATCAGCAGCTGGTCCCCTTCACGGGCGAGCCGGATGGCGTCGACTTCAGCGGGACCGCGTTCGGAACGCTCAGTGCCTTCGACCAGACCAAACTGCTGACTGTCGATTCGGTGCAGCTCGATCCAACCTCTGACGGCAACTCGACTCTGCAGACCGTTGCGCTCGTCTCGACCGCAACCGCGGCCCAGCTCCGTGCGGCCGGCAGCGACTACCCCGCGTGGACCGACCAATACACCCAGCTCGACGATGACAGCACTCGAGGAGCCGAGACGATCCGATCGCTTGCTGTGCAATGGACTTCGGGACTCACCGATCCGTACGACCAGGCTATCGCCATCGAAGACCATCTGCGTAATCCGGCGTTCTTTCAGTACACGCTTGACCCACCAACGGATCCGAGCGCAAGAGTCTGGCCGCTTGTCTTCTTCCTGACGAGCAGTCACCGCGGGTATTGCCAGTACTTCGCATCGGCGATGGGGGCGATGCTGCGAAGTCTCGGCATTCCCACTCGACTCGTGACGGGGTACGGACCAGGCGCGCCCGCGGGTGCGGGCGGCATACGACCCCAGGGCGAGGCCACCCAATTGATCGTCACGACCAGCGACGCGCACACATGGGTCGAGGCGTACTTTCCTAACTATGGGTGGATTCCCTTCGAACCGACGCCGCCGTCTGCGCTGGGCGACTACGAGCCCTTCGGGCGTGGCGAGGCGGCGGTGGTGCCTCCGGCGCCTCCGCGGTCGAATCCACCTCCGCGTCAGTCTTCCCCAACTCATCCGACGTCCGCGGCGCAACCGCCGGCGCACACAAACAGTGCCCGTTTTCCAATCGTTGCGGCAATCGCGATTGCGACACTCGGCGGCATCTTCGGCCTGGTGATGCTTGCGTTGCTCTGGTTTGTGCTGCCCGCTTCAGTGCAAGGAGCATGGCGACGCGTCGAGGCGCTCGGCGTGATCATCGGACTGGAGCGACGCAACGCCGAGACCCACCGCGCATTCGCGCTTCGGATGAGTGGGTCACGGCCGCGCGCCGAGACGGCACTCACCGAGCTCGCTGCGCTGACCGGACGAGCCGAATTCAGCGCGAACGGAACCTCCGCGCGAGAGCGGCTGCTCGCGCAGCGAACGTGGCGGCGTGCCCTCCTTGCGACGCTACCGCGGACTGCTCATCGCGCTTCGTGATGCGTCTGCGTGCATGCTGCGAAGCGGTATGTGACGGCTTCGAAAACCGGTTGTGCAATGGCTAGTAACTGCTTGTGGCAATTGGCGATTCCCATTTAACCGATTGCATGTCACTGTTGTCGAGCCTGATCGTTTGGGAGCGTCGTCTCTGCCCCAAAAGTTGACGCAGCCCTCCTTGTGAGACCCAACGATCAGGCACCTCTGCACCCGTTGCGCCAACGCGCCGTGCAACGTAGTCGACCGTCGTTCGATCGACCCCGGGAGTTGCAAGGAGGGATGCGATGACGGCATCAGCGTCGGGCGCGCAGCGATGCTTGCAAACGTCACACTCCAGCACTGCGTCCGCGAAGGTTCTGAGCGTGCAGATCTCGCTCGTGGCGAGACCGATGCCATCGAAATCCGCGCGCGCGAGCCTCTCAACGGAAGGAAATGCATGCGTGAGTCTCCACTCGGCCAGCCCTGGCGCGGGTTGCCCGTACTGCTCCACGATGTGCGACGTCAGTGCGCTCGCAGTGTCAGCGTCACGCCCTTGCCCGACGATGGCGCGGACTCCAGCCTCAAACGGGTCCCACGCCCCTGGAAGCCGCTTCTCGTCGCTGGGGGTGGGACCGTCGTCGACTGCCTCAACACGCAGGTCCAGGTTGAAGATGCGTCGCGCTGTGTGAATGACGTCAAGCAGGTCCCGCCAGTCGGGAAGGATTGCTCGCATGCGCACGCCGCCGGATCGCTCCCGACGGAAGTCCAGTGCTCCGACGTCGCCGGCGATGAACACCGTGCGCCGATATGCCTCACGATCGATGGTCTCGACGCCGGCAATCGCGTGCGCGGAGAGCGAGGCGACGTTGGCTTTCCACTCCGAACTCGCTGCAGGAGCCGAGGCGCACCACAAGACCGCTGTCGGTCACGTTTCGGTCGCCACGCCGGCGGCGCGCTCGCAGTGCAAGCGGCGTGATCCGAAAAATGTCGTACATCGTCCGGTTGAACTGGCGGGTGCTGCCGAATCCCGAAGCAAACACAATGTCCGCGACGGGAAGGTCTGTGTCATCCAGCATGCGCAGCGCGAGATGTGCGCGGCGCGATCGAGCGAGCTGATCGGGAGTGATGCCCGCATACGTCTGGAACAGGCGCCGCAACTGCCGATGCGTCACACCGAGTCGCGACGCAAGCGTGCCTGCATCGTCGCCATCGAGCCCGCCGTCGACGATCCACTGGATACCGAGGTGGACGATGTCGGCGTCGGCAGCGCTTCCTGCTGCCTGGCTCGACGAACGCACACGCGACGAAGCGTTGGCTGCACGACGATGCTGCCCCATCACGCCGTAATGCGTGGCCGAAGCCGGTGCGTAGGTTGCGGACACGCTAGTCCATCACCTCGCCGGACGTGACGTTCGCCACCGCCCCCGTGATGGCGCTCGCGCGATCTGACGCCATGATCACGGCTGCATTCGCGACCTCGGCGAGCAACGGCAGCCGTTTCAGCGCTGTCCGCGCAGCAATCGTCGCCTCGAATTCCTTCGTCGAGATGCCAAGTTGCGCGCCGAGGTGCTCGAAGCTCCGCGCAACACCGGGCGCGTCGGGTGAGCCGGCTGAGCGGAGGCAGATCACGCGAACGCCGCGCGGCCCGAGCTCAACTGCCAGCTGGCGGCACAACGCCTCGATCGCCGCGCAGGCGACGCCAAAATTGCCGACCAGCGGTATCGGATTCCGCGCCGGCGTCGCAGTGATGGCGAGGATGACTCCGCTTCCGCGCTCCGACATGTGGACACCCGCTGCCCGTGTCGTGAAGAACTGCGCTCGCATGACGTCGGTGATGGCAAACGTGAATGCGTCGACTGTCATCTCGATCACCGGATCGCCCTGGTCGTACGGGAAGTAGGCGCAATTGAAGGAGATGTCAACGTGCCCCGCGCTGGCCAACACGCCCGCGAAATGCTGCTGAACCGATGCTTCCTCGCGGACGTCCACCTCGCCAACCTCGGCGCGCCCTCCCTCCTTCGCGATCGCATCGCGGACAGCGAGGAGCGCTTCGCTGTGGCGGCCGGCCAGGTACACCGTCGCGCCCTCGCTGGCGAAGGCCTTCGCAACTGCCGAGCCTACGGCGCCGCCGGCACCGTAGATCACCGCCGTCTTGTCCTCGAGCAGCATCGAACGTCACCCCGGCCATGTGCGTGGTCATCGCGAGGGCGCAGAGAAGCCCCTACTCCTTATGACGGCGCCAGGCAGCGAAACTCATCGGTCCCTTGGCTCTCGTCGCCGAGTTAGGGCCGCTTGCCATGGGAAGCGGCCTGCCGACGGTGCGCGAAGGTCTACGCCGTCAGGTGGTCGGGCAGGTCGAACGCGCTGAACATGCCGGCGTCGAGGAAGAAGTGCAGTGCGGAAATCGCCGGGCCGGCGATTTCGACTACCAGTAGCGCCCACGGTTGGAAGCTGCCGTGACCGTCGGGTTTGTACTGCCCAAACGCAGCGCGACCGTTCGCTGCGGTCTGGATCAGGCGCGAGCCGCGGCAATCCCCGCCAGGCCCCAGCATCCAGCGTGCGATTTCGTCTGGTCCCCGCAGCCACATCGGATACGGCGGCATGGACATGACCGCGTCGTCGTGGAGCAACGAAACGAGTGCGGTCATGTCGTACCGCTCGAACGCGGCCACGTAATCGGCCAGGAGTCGACGCTCGGCGGCTCCGAGAACTCGAGGGTCGGGCTCGCCAAGATCGCAGGTGGCAAGGGTGGCTCGCGCGCGCTGATGCGCACTGTTCACCGCCGCCACCGATGTGTCGAGCATCTGCGCCACCTCGGAAGCCCGCAGGCTGACAACATCGCGCAACAACAGGATCGCTCGCTGACGCGCCGGCAGGTACTGAAGGGCCGCCACGAATGCGAGCCGGATCGTCTCTCGCTCCACGACGATATCGGCGGGATCCTGGTTCTGGTCGAGCCGGGCATCCGGAAATGGCAGCACCCAGAGCCGTTCTGCCTGCACGGGCATGCGCATCGCCTCGTCGACAGTCAGTGACGGTCCGAGCGCAAGCGGCCACTCCCTGCGCGCGCGCCCGCGGAGCGTGTCGATGCAGACGTTGGTTGCGATCTTGTACAGCCACCAGCGTGTCGTGCTGCGTCCCTGGAATGCAGGTGCTGCACGCCAGGCTCGAAGCATCGTCTCCTGCGCCGCATCGTCCGCATCAAATACGGAGCCGAGCATGCGATAGCAGTACGCGGTGATCTCACCGAGGAAAGGCTCCGGCTCGAACGCCGAGTGCTCCGCGGTTTCGACCAATAGTGCGTTGCTGACCATGCCAATCACTCCCATGGGCCGGTGGTCTCCGACCGCCCTCGATGCTGCGTATCCAGCGCCGCCTCCTGCTCCGACCACTCAGGCAATCTCATAGTGGCACGTCGTCGTCCCCGCTGAAAATCGCCCATCAGGATGAGTGAATCGCATCGCTGCGAGCGGATCCGGCATGAGGCAATGGCATGTGCTTGCGCGCGAAAGTGGTGGCAGGTGGCCGGTAATGGCGACACAAGTGGCGCTTCCCTTTCCATGCAACTGCATGCCAAGCTGTTGCAGCCTCGTCCAGGACCATCATTTAGGGGGACATCGAACACATGGTTTCCATGCCAAAACGCATGACGGGCCTTCTCTCCGGATCGGGCCTGCTTGCCGCAACACTGCTGACCGTCGGCGGCTCCGGCGCGGCGGCGGCAACCGCCGTGGGCGCGACCCCGGTACCGCTGGCACAGTTGCTCAGCACCCACGCGTTCATCAAGCCGCCGACCACCGCGGACTGCGAGACGCAGATCGGGCTCGCCTGCTACTCGCCGCAGCAGTTCCAGAAGGCGTACAACCTGGGACCGCTCTACAGGAAGGGCTTCACCGGCAAGGGCGAGACGATCGTCATCGTCGATTCGTACGGCTTCCAGGGCATCGGTCAGGAGCTGGCGGCGTTCGACAAGGGCTTCAACCTCCCCGCTCCACCCAACTTCACGATCCTGCAGCCAGAGGGCCCGATCCCTCCGTTCAACGCCACCAAGCGGCCGATGATGGTTGGCTGGGCGCAGGAGACGTCGCTCGACGTCGAGTACTCGCACGCCATCGCGCCGGACGCCAACATCCTGCTGGTCGAAACACCGGTCGCCGAAACGATTGGCGTGACGGGGTTTCCGCAGATCGTTGCGGCTGAGAACTACGTGATCGATCACCACCTTGGTGATGTCATCACGCAGAGCTTCGGTGCTCCGGAGCCGACATTCCCCAATGCGCAGTCAATCCTCGGTCTCCGCAGCGCGTACAAGAATGCGGCTGCCAACGGCATTACCGTGCTCGCCTCATCCGGAGATGCCGGTCCGTCCGGAGCCAAGACGGTGAGCCCGCAGGGCTTTGCCGAGACCTACTTCCTGCACCGCGTTGCAGAGTGGCCCGCTGATGATCCGCTGGTCACCGGTGTGGGCGGGCTCGAGCTCTTCCTGGACGCCAAAGGCAATCCCACGCAGCCGCCGGCTGTGTGGAATGACACCGCATTGTTCGGATCGCCCGCGGCAGGTGCTGGGGGACTTTCGACGGTGTTCTCGCGGCCGTCGTACCAGAACAGCGTGAAGTCGACCGTCGGCTCGTCGCGCGGCTTCCCGGACATCTCCATGAGCGCTGCCGTCAACGGCGCCGCACTCGTCTACCTGAACGCCAATGCGGCCCAGGGCCCAGCCGGTTACTACCTCATCGGCGGCACCAGTGAGGCATCCCCCGAGTTCTCGGGGATCATCGCCATCGCCGATCAGATGGCTGGTCACGGCCTCGGCCTGATCAACCCGGCCCTGTACTCGATGGAAGCGGCCGGCGATCCCGGGATCGTCGACGTGACCAACGGGACCAACACCGTGACCTTCCCGCAGGGCGTCTCGAACCACACCGTGCATGGCTGGTCGGCCGTCAGCGGGTATGACCTCTCGAGTGGCGTCGGTACCGTCAACGCCGCGCTCTTCATTCCCGAACTCGTCAAGGCGGTTGGCTAAACCGCTCTGAGTCCGTTGCCCCAGGCTCTCCGCGCCCGCCGTGGGCCACCGGAGAGCCTGGCTGGCGCGGCTCGGTCCCGCACCTGGGGCGCTTCTACAGAGGTCCTGACATATCAGCCTATGAGCGGCTACCGGCCGTTCCAGTGGTTCGAAGTGGCGATCTTCCTCGCGCTTGCGCTTGGCCTTGTCAGACTGTGCTTCTGGTGGATCCGGCGCCGCGCCACGTGAAGAGCATCGTGAAGAGTGGGGCTGGTCGAGCCCGCGTCAACTCGACTTACCCTCGAGTTGCGGGATGGGTTGACTTACGTTTCGCCGCCGCTCACCGGCGTACTCCCTCGTTCCGTTGCCCATGAGCCTGCGCCGGCAGCGAGGACGCCTGCACCAATGCCGATGACCGCCGCGATGGCGACGCAGAGCAGCGCCCAGGCGAGCGGCGGCTTGTTGGTCATGAGAAAGACGATGCTCACGGCGAGCGCGAGCCGCGTAAACCACGAGACGACGAATGACGGCGCGTGAATGTGCGCGATCAGCGAAGCGTCTGCCGAGGTGCGTCGCACGATCATCGCCAGGCGGATCCCGTTGATCGCTCCCATAACGGCGATGAGCGCCCACGCGATCAGTCCCAGGGCGATCCACGGAACCCATCCCCACGACGTGAACATCATGTACAGGCCTGGAAGAAGGATTGCCACGACGGACGCTGGGCCGAACACTCTCGCGAGTCCGAGTACGCGTTCCCATTGGGCGACCTGATCGGGCGTGCTCGCGCGCCGCATGTGGAACAGACCGACTCCCTCGACGGTGAATGCAATGAACAGCAGCATGGATCCGATGATGTGCAGGAAAAGAGCGAACGGATACAGGGTCATGCCATCACCTTTTCGTCGACGAGGTCCGGGGACAGGGCGTTCCAGCCCGGCGGGATCGGGCTCACACTCGTTTCATATGCGGCAGGCTTGGTCATCCGGGGCGAGTTGGCGTTCATGTTTTTCAGCATACACACTGTAAGCTAGAATGGGAAGTGTGAAGCCCCGCCCCTACCGGCTACAACAGCGCCAGGCCGGCGTTGACGAGACGCGCTCGCGGATCATTGCCGCCGCGCGCGCCGTCCTCGGCGGCAGTGACTCCTTCAGCATCGAGGCAGTCGCCCGTGAGGCCCACGTCGCGCGCCTGACCGTCTACGACCGCTTCGGTACCCGTGAGACGCTCCTCGAAGCAGTCTTCGACGTTCTGGCCGAATCGGGAGGGCTGATCCGGCTGCCGGAGGCGTTCACCCAGGACGATCCGATCGCGGGTCTTGAGCAGTTCATCGCGATCTTCTGCGGCTTCTACTCTGCGCATCGCGGTGTTCTGCGGCGCCTCCACGCGCTCGAAGTGCTCGGGCGTGGTGTTGCTGCCGAAACAGATCGGAATTCGCGACGCCTGCAGGGCGTCCGCGTCCTGCTCGGGCGCGTGGCCTCAGCGGGTGATCTTGACTTGGGCACGGATGAAGTCGTGCACGCCGTCCATGCACTGACGAGTTTCGCGTTCGTCGACGAGTTCGCCGGGCCAGGCAGGGATCCCGCCAGCGTAGCTCCGCAGATCGTCGGGCTCGTCATGGCCGTTGCGCATCTCGACCCGTAGGGACATCTCGGGCCGAACTGCAAAGAGACGGCCGCCGGCTCTGACCCTGGCTTTACCCTAACTATGTCCTGCGCTTATTTACGGTTGTATGCTATCCGTAAATAAGGAGCTGTCTTGTCTACGGTTATTCGCCGCCGCTGGCTCAGCGAACAGTCCGGTCCTTCACGGAAGGACACCCGGGGTTGTGAATACGAAGCCTACGTTCCTGACAAGCTCGTAGGGCGCACTTTCAGCTTCGACGGAGAGGTTGCAGCCGATGTTGCCGATGCCGAAGCGGCGATCACCCGCCTCAATCTCCAGGCGACGAGCCTCGTCGATACCGAGGCGCTGGCCCGGATTCTGTTGAGGGCCGAGTCGGTCGCCTCATCCAGGATCGAGGGGTTGCAGATTGGAGCCCGAAGGTTGCTGCGGGCAGAGGCCGCCAGAGGCTTGGGCGAGAACCCGGTTGACGTGACCGCTGTGGAGGTCCTCGGCAACATCGATGCCATGGTCTATGGCATCGAGAAGATTCATCCTGGAGACTCCATTACCGCGGATCTGCTGCTCGAGATCCATCGCCATCTGCTGGCCCGCACCAAGCTCGAGGAGTACGGGGGCAAGCTCCGGACGGAGCAAAACTGGATCGGCGGTAGTGAGTACAACCCCTCCAACGCGGACTTCGTGCCACCGCCACCGGAGAACGTGGAGAGCCTCGTCGGCGATCTCATCGCCTTCTGCAACGAGGCCTCGCTGCCGGCGGTTGCTCAAGCAGCGATCGCTCACGCACAGTTCGAAACGATCCATCCCTTTGTCGACGGCAATGGGCGTACCGGCCGAGCCCTCACTCACCTCGTCCTTCGCCGGCGTGGTCTCAGTCCTCGAGTGCTGCCGCCGGTGTCGCTCATCCTTGCCACCTGGGCAAAGGACTACGTGGGTGGCCTGGCTGGAACTCGCTATCGAGGCCCTGCAAGTACCAAGGCAGCAAACGATGGAATCAATGTGTGGGTGGGTCGTTTCGCAACGGCCTGCGTCAGGGCGGTCGACGACGCGATCTCGTTCGAAGAAGACGCACTGACGATTGAAGAAGAGTGGCGCCGTTTAGTTGGCAAGGTTCGAGCCAACTCGTCGACCGATCTGCTGTTGCAGCGCTTGATCGGCGCTCCAATTGTGACGGTCAACAGCGCCGCGGAACTCATCGGCCGCAGCTTTGTCCGCACCAACGAAGCTGTTGTGCGTCTTGTCGAGGCTGGTGCCCTCAAGCAGATAACCGTTGGTCGTCGGAATCGTGCCTTTGAAGCATCCAAGATCGTCGACGCTTTCACTGCCCTCGAGCGGCATCTCGCCAGCCCTGCCGGCAATACCAAAACGAGCAAACCTGCACGTGGAGTTCCACAACGACCTCAGCGCAACTGAGGTCGAGCAATTTGCTACGGCTGAGTCCCTTGTCTAATCGTCATTAGATTCGCTCGCCGCTAGGTGACGCGGTATTAGGCAGTGGGTTTCAGAGAGGTCGAAGAACACCTCGTCGACGTAATGATCAATCCAGGAGCGGTGTTGCGAAGCCGAAATTCGTAGCTGCGACGCGGATTCGCTGCATCTGACCTCCGAATAAGAGGGCCGCCTCCAAAACGTTTCGAAGGCGGCCCGGGCGAGAGGGGAGGAGGTTCTCAGGGATCAGCTGCAGCCGCTCGTCGCTCCACAGTTGTGGCACTTGTAGCAGGCGCCGTTGCGCACCATGAGGCTGCCGCAATCGCTGCAGGTTGGTGCGTCTTCCTGGTTGATGAATGCGCCGGCGCTGGTGATGGGAATCGCGGCAACCGGCTTGCGCGCGGGAGCTGCTGCCGCAACGATGGGGGCTGCTGCGACCGGTGCGGGTGCGACGGCCGGCTCGGTGCCGAAGTCGGCCATATCGATTGCTGCGTCGGTCACGCTGCCGTCCGGCTCGCGGCGGATGATCCCGAGGCGATCACGCTCTTCCTGCGGCAGGAAGCGCGACGCGAGCCAGCGGAAGATGTAATCCATCACCGACTTGGCAATCGGGATCTCGGGATTCCGCGTGAAGCCCTGCGGATCGAAGCGCGTGTGCGAGAACTTGTCGACGAGCGCGGGCAGCGGGACGCCGTACTGCAGTGCGAGCGACACGGCCGTGGCGAACGAGTTCCATGAGTCCGCTGACCGTGGAGCCTTCCTTGGCCATGCGCAGGAAGATCTCGCCAGGCGTCCCGTCGTCGTACAGGCCGACGGTTATGTAGCCCTCGTGACCGCCGACCTCGAACTTGTGCGTGAGCGCGGTGCGCTCGACGGGAAGACGCTTGCGCAACGGACGCTCGACGATCTGCGTCTTGTGCCCGGTGGTCTTGTCGATGCTCGTGGCGAGCGGCTGGCTGCGCTTGCTGCCGTCGCGGTAGATCGCGACCGCCTTGAGTCCGAGCTTCCAACCGTCGGTGTACGCGCGCTCGATGTCCTCGACGGTTGCCTCGTTGGGCATGTTCACCGTCTTGGAGATGGCGCCGCTGATGAACGGCTGCACCGCGGACATCATCCGGAGGTGGCCCTGCCACGAAATCGAGCGCTTGCCGTTCTGTGGGGTGAACGCGCAGTCGAAGACCGCGACGTCCTCATCGCGGAGCGTCGGTGCACCTTCGATGGTGTCGTTGGTGTCGATGTACGCGATGATTTCGGCGATTCCAGTCTCACCGTAGCCAAGCCGGCGCAGGGCTGCGGGCACGGTGCCGTTGACCATCTTCAGCATGCCGCCGCCGACCAGCTTCTTGTACTTGACGAGCGCGATGTCCGGCTCGACACCGGTGGTGTCGCAGTCGAGCATGAAGCTGATCGTCCCGGTGGGCGCGAGCACCGTCGCCTGCGAGTTGCGGTAGCCGTGACGCGCGCCGAGCTCGTGCGCCTCATCCCACGCATGCCGCGCAGCGCCGATGAGATCGGCCTCGATGTTGTCGGTGGGGATGTTGTACGCGGCTTCGCGATGCTTGCCGACCACCCGGAGCATCGGCTGGCGGTTGAGCGCGTAGCCGTTGAACGGGCCGATCTCGCGTGCGATGCGTGACGACTGTGCGTAGGCCTCGCCGGTGAGAATCGACGTGAGGCAGGCAGCGAGGTCGCGACCCTGCGGGGAGTCGTACGGAACCCCGCGCGCCATGAGCAGTGCGCCGAGGTTCGCGTAGCCGAGGCCGAGAGGCCGGAAGTCCTCGCTGTTCTTCGTGATCTTCTCGGTGGGGTACGACGCGTTGCTGACCATGATCTCCTGCGCGGTGATCGTGATGTGAATCGCGTGCTTGTACGCCTCGATGTCAATCGATCCATCGTCGTTGAGGAACCTGGTCAGGTTGATCGACGCCAGGTTGCAGCTCGTGTCGTCGAGGAACATGAACTCGCTGCAGGGGTTGCTCGCGTTGATGCGAGCGGTCGCCGCCGAGGTGTGCCAGTCGTTGATGGTGGTGTCGTACTGCATGCCGGGATCGCCGCACTGCCAGGCCGATTCGGCGATGAGCCGCATCAGCTCACGCGCCTTCACCGTCTTGAGGATCCGGTTGGAGTCGGTCACGGCGCGGAGGTGCCAGTCGCGGTCGTCCGCAACTGCGCGCATGAACTCGTCGGTCACGCGGACCGAGTTGTTGCTGTTCTGGAAGAAGACCGACGAGTACGCCTCACCGGTGAAGGCGCTGTCGTAGCCGGCTTCGATGAGCGCCCACGCCTTGCGCTCCTCGCTCACCTTGCAGGTGATGAACTCCTCGATGTCAGGGTGGTCGGCGTTGAGGATGACCATCTTCGCGGCACGGCGCGTTGTGCCACCGCTCTTGATGACACCAGCGAAGGCGTCGAAGCCCTTCATGAAGGACACCGGCCCGCTGGCAGTCCCGCCGCCGGCAAGCAACTCGGTAGCAGAGCGGATGGTGGAAAGGTTGGTCCCCGTGCCGCTGCCGTACTTGAAGAGCATGCCCTCGGTCTTCGCAAGCGTGAGGATGGACTCCATCGTGTCCTCGACGCTGTTTATGAAGCACGCTGACACCTGGGCCTTGCTCGTGGCGACGCCGAGGTTGAACCACACCGGGCTGTTGAAGCTCATCTTCTGATGCAGCAACAGGTGGGTGAGCTCGTCCTGGAACGCGGACGCATCGGTCTCGGTGGCGAAGTAGCCGCCCTCGCGGCCCCACTTGCCGATGGTGTCCGAGACGCGCGAGATCATCTGCTTGACGCTGGTCTCACGACCCGGCGTGCCGAGCTTGCCGCGGAAGTACTTGCTGACCACGACATTTGTGGCCATCTGTGACCAGAACGTCGGAATCTCGCAGTCCTTCTGCTCGAAAACGTTCTCGCCCTTCTCGTTGCCGATCGCTGCGGTTCGTGTCTCCCAGGTCACTTCGTCGAAGGGATGCACACCCTCGTGCGTGAAGCGTCGCTCGACGTGAATGCCGCCGCCCTCAACCTCCACTTTTGCGCTGACACGGGTCTGCACGGACCCATTTCGGCGACCGGAACGACGGCCAGATGGGGGCTCCATGGAGATGTCGTGGGAGTCGTCTGGGACGGGTTTGGAGGCGGATCGATCCACGGTCTTTCCTCTTCTGGCTGATGGGCGCTTCATTGTGCGGAGACGTGTGCTGGGACGGCGCCCTTACGGCCTCCAGCCCCAATCTCCACGGTACTGAGATCACCTCAATGATCCCATATCTTGGGGCTCGGCCGTCCGGGAGCCCCCATATCTTGCGAGTCGAGCGGCCCGTCGTCAAGGGGTTAAGCCGACCTATTTTCGCCCGTGAGTATGGCCCGATGCAGGTCCGGAACCTCGATCCGCATCGCCACTCGCCGGTCGCCCGCGATCAGCAGGAACTCGCCGCGAGATGCGCTCTCGAGGAACCCTCGCTGGGCTTCCGTGAGCCCGAACGCAAGCTCCATTCGGGCTGTCTCCGCGGCGCGATGGCCGCCCAGGAGGACAACCGCGCAATTGGTTGCGATCACGCTCCCCTCGTCGGTGCCAAGGAGGTCCTGCGCATTCTGCGTCGCCACGACGAGTGACGCGTTGTATTTGCGGCAGCGTCGCGCCAGCTGCACCAGGAGATCGCGCAAGGGGCGGTGTGCGCACAGCGCACCAACCTCGTCGAACACGATGTGCCGGCGCCGTCCATCGTGACGGACCAGCTCCCACAGCCAGCGCGCGACGATCAGCGTCGCGGCCGCCACGTGCTCGGGCGGCATCTCGCGCAGGGAGATCGCGCACGCGCCGGAATCAACGGCGAGTGACGTCGGTCGATTGAAGAGCGCGCCGAGCCCACCGGTGCAGAAGCGACGCACCACCACGGCAACCGGTCGGGCCTCGATCTCGAGTGTCGCGAGGCAGTCCTCGAGGAGCGGCGTGCGCTGTTCGACCGCCGCACGCTGTATGGCCGCTCGCGCCGCCGAATCGACAACGGCGCGCTCGACGTCGCCAAGTTGATCGCCACAGAGCACGGTCACCAGTGAGACCACTGATGCGATCGCCTCTTCGGGATCGTCTCCAGCGCCTTCGAATACGTTCACCGCCGCGTCGGTTCCTGGCGCCAGCTCCAGGTAGCGGCCGCCGAGCGCAGCGATCAGCCCTCGGTACTCGCCCTCGGGATCGATGATCACCGAATTCACGCCGGCGTTTGCCGCCTCGAGCACGAGCGTGCCGATCGCGAAGCTCTTGCCGTGTCCTGAAGCCGCGAAGACTGCGACGTTCGGGTTCGAATGACGCGATGTGTCGAATGGCGCGACGCGCACCGGGAGACCTGATCGAATCGCCGCGCCAAGCCGGTAGCCACCGGGATCCGCGCACCCTGCTTCGATCCACGGAACGCAGGTGGCGGCTGCAGTGGAATCCACGAGCTTGCCGGTGCCGAGTGACGTGCGGCCGAGTGGGAGCGTGCTCATGAGCGCGGCCATGTGGCGGAAGTTGGTGACCTCCACGCCGATCATCGACGATGCGAATCCAAGCTGGAGCGCCGCACTTCGCGCGTGGAGTGTTTCGTGCGTGCTGCCTCGAACGGTCGCAATGACGGACAGATGCAGCGGCCGTCCCTGGTTGCGCGCAAGCCGTTCGCGGAGCGCGCTTGCCGAGTCGACGCCGATGTCGACGTGCACATCACCGAGTGCGCCGCGTTCGGCCTCGAGCATGCGGTGCGCAGAGAAATCGCGAAGACGACGGCTCAGCCGTCCGAGAGCTTCGCCGAGCGACGCCGGGGCGAGGTGCACCGCGATGTCGCATTCGGTCTGCACGCTGAGCAAGGGAGCGAGCCATCCCGGCTCCACCGCATGACCGGGAAGGCGCCGGAGCGCGTGTCCACGGGCCATGACGTCGCCCATCACCGCGAATTTCGGATGTTCGTACCAGTACAGGTTCGTGTCGAATCCGTCAGTAACTGCCGCAACAAGATCGTCGCCGACCACGCGCACGGCGCTCACGCCAAGCGCCGCGAGGCGATCCGTCGCCTGCGCGCACGCGGCGTCGAGGGTCGCCGGAGTCGATGCGAGCAGTGCAACCAGCACCTGGCGGGTGTGGCGATTCCCAGCCTCGATCTGCTCGGTCCAGTGGCGGTGCATCGCGGCGTCGAGATCTGGATGCGGACCTTCGACGGTTCGCGCAACCGGCCCGGCGAGCCGGCGCACACGAACGAGCAGCTGCATTGGGTTCTGCAACGTGTGGCACATCCGGGCGAACGACGCCGCGGCCGCAGTCTTGCGCGCCGGGTCGAGCGCGTCGATGTCGAGATCGCTCGTCGCGAGCACCGCCGACACCTGGCCGCCGTGCTCGCAGTGGTCGTGTCGAATGACTACCGACGAAATGAGCGCGGGCGAGGCGGAGAGACGCGGCAGTTGCAGCGAGGTCAGGACGGCCACGGGCTGCGCAATTCGCTCGCGACGCGGCGGGCGAGACGGCGCAACGCGATCGCCGCCGGCGCCGACTCCTCGAGACCCACAAGCCGGTGCGTGTTCTCCGCGGTGACCACTAACTCGTCATCGGGGATCTCGGCGATCAGCTGCCCGCCGAGGTCGGCCATCGGCTCGCTCACGTCGGTCTCGGGCCTCGATCGATTGACGATGTACCGAAGTTGGTGGCGCAGTCCGAGCCGGCGCAATGCTTCGGTGCTGCGATATGCGTCCTGCACGCCGCCCGCAGTCGGCACCATCACGACGAAGACGTCATCGCACGCGCAAAGGGCCGTGGTGTTCAGGGGCGACAGCTCCGGGGAAACGTCGAGAACGACAAGGTCGAAACCCTCCATGTCCAGCTCGCGCAGTACTTCGCGCAGGAGAGCCGGCGTGATGGGCCACTCCGGGTTGACCGCGCGCTGCGGTCCAAGGAGCACGCGTGCGCCGGAGGAGTGCGTGGCCATGAAGTCGATGACGCTTCGGTCGTCCGGCGACGCCAGCGCGAAATCCAGGAGTGTCTGGTCCGGCGAGCCGAGGCGGACTGCGACGCTCGGGCTGCGCAGGTCGAGGTCGACGAGCGCGACTTTCGGTGAGGGGCGGTCGTCGTTACCGCTCGATGCGAGCAGACACGTGAGTTCGGTTGCCAGGGTGCTTCGGCCGGTGCCGCCGCGCAGCGAGAAGAAGGTGACGCGGCGGGCGCCGTGCACCCGAGTTGGTGGCGGGAGGCGCAGTGGCGGAGTCGCCGCAGTCGGCGCGGCGGTTGTTCCGACACCTGAGCCCTCGCTGGTTGGCGAGGGTTGAACGCGGACCGCGCCACGTGGCGAGTCGTCCGTTGGCGTCGCCATCGCGAGCGTCGGCGCGTCGGCGAGGCCAGGTACCGCGCCGGCGAACGCCCAGCGCGCCGTCCCACGCCGCGGCCGCATCCAGAACTGCGCGGCGAAGACCGCCCAATCGAGCGCGGGTCGCCCCGCGAGCCTCAGCCATCCGAGCGTCGCGGCCGCGCCGGCCAGCAATACGGCGACTGGATCCACGAACGCCGGCGGCAGTGGAGAGCGCACGAGTGAATACGCCGCGAGCGCCCCTGCCATGACCACTGCCAGTTGCCCCGCGCCGAGCCCGAACGCCAGCGTGTCGGGCGTGTCGAAGCCGTCAGCAAACTCGATTTGGTCCATTCCGCCACTCCAATGTATGCGTCCGCAGAATGACAGTATCGTAGGGTGCGGTCAGAACAACCGCGCGGACAAACCGCCCGAAACACGGCTTCGTGTCGACCGCGCCAAGCGAGCGCCGTGCCGTCGTCGCCGCATAATCGACACCGGCGTCAAGAGCGGTGGAGGTGGTCTGTGGCAACGGTCGTCGAACCTGACGTGGCGACGTATGAGCAATACATCGACGGCGAGTGGGCCGGCGCAGAGGACGGCCGCACCTACGAGGTGATCAACCCGTCCACCGAAGAGGTGATGGCCGTCGCGCCGGCGAGCACCCGGGCCGACGCCAAGCGAGCGGTCGCAGCCGCGCGCCGCTCATTCGACGCCGGCGAGTGGCGTCTCAAGTCGCAACTCCAGCGCACGCAGATCATGTTCCAGATCGTCGAGCACCTCCAGGAAGTCTCGGAGGACTGGGGACTGCTCAAGTCGCAGAACGCCGGCGCGGCGCTGCGCAAGACCGCGGTGGTGGACGTCCCGCTCGCTATCGAGTGGTTCCGCAGCATGGCCGAGCAGGCGCTGAGCATCCCCTGGTACGAGCCGCTCCCGTGGATCGATTCGCCATACGTGTCCTGGAACTTCGTGCAGCGCGAGCCGATCGGCGTGTGCGCCGGGATCATTCCCTGGAACTACCCGCTCATCTTCGCGATGTGGAAGATCGCACCGGCGCTGGCGATGGGCAACTCGATCGTGCTCAAGCCGTCGCCGCAGACACCGCTCTCGGCGCTCGCGGTTGCGCGCGCGATCGACGAGACCGGGCTCCTCCCGCGCGGCGTCCTCAATATCGTGACCGGCGACAGCGTTGATGCCGGCATCGAGCTCGTCGAGAACCCCGATGTGGACAAGGTCGCGTTCACCGGCTCAACTGCGACGGGACGCAAGATCCTCGCCGCGGCGGCGCCGACTATTAAGAAGGTGACGCTCGAGCTCGGCGGCAAGTCGGCCAACATCGTCTGCCCCGACGCGGACCTCGACATCGCCGTCGACGGCGCGCTCTTCGGCACCTTCTTCCACCAGGGGCAGATGTGCGAATCGGGGACGCGATTGTTCGTCCACGACGACATCTACGACACGTTCGTCGACCGGCTCATCGACGGCGCGGCCTCGCTGCGCGTGGGTGACGCCGCCGACTTCGAGACGCAGGTCGGCCCCGTGATCAGCAAGGCGCAGTACGACATGATCCTGTCCGCCATCGATCGTGCGAAGCAGGAAGGAGCCACTGTCGCCTGCGGCGGCGGTCGCGCGCCGAATGTGGGCGATCGAGGGTTCTTCATCCAGCCGACGGTGCTCACCAATGTGTCGCCCGAACTCGCACGCCGGCACCGAGGAGATCTTCGGCCCCGTCCTTGCGGTGCAACGCTGGAGCGACCTCGGCGAAGTTATCCAACGCGCCAACAGGACGATCTACGGGCTGGCCGGTGGCGTGTGGTCGCGGGACACGCGTGGCGCCATCGAGATCGCCAAGCAACTGCGCACCGGCACCGTCTGGATCAACGACTGGCACCTGCTCAATCCGCTCGCGCCGTTTGGCGGGTACAAGCAGAGTGGCATCGGTCGCGAGCACGGACGCGAGGGGCTCCTCGAGTACACCGAGGTGAAGCACATCCACGTCGACCAGGGCGTGCCCCGGAGCGAGCGCTATTTCTGGGACGTGCTCCTGGGCTGAGCCACAAGCTCATCGACGAACTCGGTGATCGCCGCGGCGACCTCCTTCGGCCGCTGCACGGGCAGATCGTGCACACCATCGATCCAGACGAAGCGAGCGCGATCGCCCACGGCGTGCTGCGCCCTGGCGATCGAGCGAACCTTCGGCGAGTCCTCGGCCGACGCTGACCCGGCAGGGATGAACAGCATCGGTGCCTGCACCTTCGCCATCAGCTCGAAACCATTGGCGTCGAAGAGGTGGTGGGCGATCTGCATGTGATGCTCGAGCGAGAGCCGCGGGCGAATCGTCCCGGCGCCCGTGCCGTCGTCCTCGAAGTTGCCGCCGAGGATTGCCGCTGCGGTCTCGGGATCTGAGCCGTCGCGAAGCGGCGACGAGTCCATCCATGCGCGGAGCATCGCCGGCGTGATCCCGGCCAGCGCGGGCGGGCGCATGGTCTTCTCGGCCATCTCCCAGCTCGGCCCGAAGTAGGCCTTGAGGTCGCCGGCGCCGCCGTCGATGCAGATGACGCCGAGGGTCAGCGCCGGGTAAGTCGCCGCGAACGACAGCGCCACGGTCGCTCCCCAGCTGTGGCCGACCACAACGATCGGCTGCGGGTGACGCAACCCCGCGAGCAACCCCTCGAGATCGCGGGAGACGGTGTCGAAGTCGTAGCCATCGTCGGGCCGGTCGCTCTGGCCGTGTCCGGGCAGGTCGACCGCGATGACGCGGTGGGCTGGGACGAGCCGGTCGGCCACCAGGTCCCACCAGCGCGCGTTGCTCGCGAGGCCGTGGAGGGCAAGGATCGCCGGCTCGCCACCGGCGTGGTCGCGGACGGACAACCCGAGGCGGGGCGTGTCGACACGGTATTCGGCGATGTGATGGGCCACGTCACGGGATTGTGGCCGGTGAGGGCATCGACAGGACCGGCCCGGTAGCATGGACTTGGCGGGCAGGCCCCGCTCGGCCTGTGCAGGAGTCGAGCCTTTGTCGGCGATTGAGCCGTACACCCGAAGGATTCTCGGGGGCGTCCATCCGATCATCGTCGCCAACCGGGCGCCGCTGGTCCTCCATACGGCCGATCCCTATCGCGGGACCCCGGAGCGGCTGGTGAAAGGCGCCGGTGGACTGGTCACGGCGATGACCTCGCTCGCGTCGGCAACCGACGCCGTGTGGGTCGCCCTGGCGCGCGATGCGTCGGATCGAATTCTCGCGGAGCGCGGCGACCCCGCCGAACTGACGACCGACGACGGCACCAAAGTCAAGGTCGCCTTCGTGCAGCCGACCAACGAGGCATACGACCTCTACTACAACGTCATCGCCAACCCGCTGCTCTGGTTCATCCAGCACTACCTCTGGGACCTCGCGCGCGAACCCGTTGTCGATGAGACGATCCACCGTGCGTGGAGGGACGGCTACGTGAAAGTGAACAGGCTCGTCGCCGACCGCGTCCTCGCCGAAGTCGAGCAATCCGACAAACCGTCTGTCGTGCTCGTGCAGGACTATCAGATGTATTGCGTGCCCGGGCTCATCCGCGAGCAACGTCCCGATGTGCGCATCCAGCACTTCGTGCACATCCCGTGGCCGACGCCGCAGTACTGGACGGTGCTGCCACGGCACATTCGCGATGCCATCGTCCACGGTCTGCTCGGCGCCGACATCATCGGGTTCCAGACATCACGCGACGTGCGCAACTTCCTCATGACGTGCGAGCAGAACCTCGGTCTGACCGTTGATCACCGCGAGCGCACGGTGTTCTCGGAAGGACGCGCGGTGTGGGTGCGCAATTACCCGATCAGCGTTGACCCGAACACCTTCATCCAGCATTCGGAACAACCCGCCGTGCTCGCGGAGGTCGAGCGCATCGAGCAATGGCGGCCGAAACACCTGATTCTGCGCGTGGATCGCACGGATCTCAGCAAGAACATCGTGCGCGGATTTCTTGCGTACGAGCGCCTGCTCGCTGCGCATCCTGAGCTCACCGGCGACGTCATGTTCTGGGCCTTTCTGCAACCGAGCAGACAGGACATCGACGACTATCGCGCGTATCTCGGCAGCGTGTTGAGTGTCGCCGCGCGAATCAACCGCGAATACAGTCGCGGCGGATGGACTCCGATCCGCGTGGAGATCGAGGACAACATGGAGCGCGCCATTGCCGGATACCGCATCTTTGACGTGCTGCTGGTCAATCCGATTTACGACGGCATGAACCTCGTCGCCAAGGAAGGACCGCTCGTCAATCAGCGCGACGGTGTCCTCGTGCTCAGCGAGAACGCCGGTTCACACGAGGAGCTCGGCGAATGGTCGATCACGGTCAACCCGTTTGACATCGACGAGACTGCTGAGGCGCTCTATCTCGGCCTGATGATGGACGAGAAGCAGAAGAAAGCTCGGCAGGCAAAGATTCGCGACGTGGTGCGAACCAACGACATCACTCGGTGGATCTCGCTCCAGCTCCAGGACCTCCGCGAGCTGATCGACTGATCGCCTGGCGAGCCTTCGCTCAGTGGTTGAAGCCGGCGAACCCCGCGATGAACAGCCAGCCGATCACCGCGAAGGCGGCGACCCAGAGAGTGATCCACACGCGGCCGGTCGCAAAGCGACGGCTGCGGCGAAGGTAGCGGCGTCGAACCTCGAGATCGGCGGTACCGTCTGGCCCGCCGCGGGGGAGTCGTCGAACAGGAGAGATTTCCGCCATCTGCTCTTTCCAACGGGGTTGGCAAGGGTAGGGTTACGCCCCTCGCGAGTACGCGCAAGTATCATGCAACCCTGCGAGTTTGGGTGAGATTGCGTGCGGCGCGCAGCACTCGACGGTCGCGTTGAGGCCCCCGACCAAATGCCTGGAGGTACCGTGGACGGCGACGCGCCTGAGAGCACCGACCCGATCTCCCTCGCGCGTCAGGTGGTCGAGGACGCCATCCGGCTGGCTCGGGCCGAACTCAACGTCATCGGTGCCGAGCTCAAGAAGGCGATCATCCAGCTGCTGATCGCCACCGCGATGATGGTCGTGGCGCTCGTGTTCCTCTTTATTGCGGTCATCGAGGCGCTCGGCGCACTGCCGTCGGGGCTCGGCATCCTGGGCGCCGAGTGGGTGCGCTGGCTGGCGCTGGGTGGGGTCTTTCTGCTCTTGGCGCTCGTGCTCATCTTCATCGGTCAGTCGCGGGCGAGAAAAGCGATCAAGCGGGGACGGACACAGGTGGAATCAACCTTGAAGGAGGATGCCGAGTGGCTCCGGGAACTGACGAAGCGCAGCGTCAAAGGGAGCTGAGCAAACAGGCGCTGGCGAACAGCGCCGGCCGGCTCGAGGACCGCGTTCGCGCGGAGCTCGACTGGAAAGCACGCCTGCGCCGCGACGGGCCTCGCTACGCCGCCATTGCCGGTGGGGCTGTGGTGCTGATCGGGACGATCGTGCTGATCCGCTCGCGCCTCCGCCGCGCCGAACCCGAGGAGGAGACGCCGCCGGTGACGCTGGACGACCTCGTCGCCGAACTCCAGGCGCTGCGCAAGGAGGTCAAGAAAGGTGGCGACAAGACACCGATCTGGCAGAAGGTCGTGCTCCGCGGAGTGAGTGCGGCGGGGTCAGCGGGCGGTGCGTACGCCGCCAAGCGGCTCGTCGATCGGCAGGAAGCTAGGGCTGAGGCCTGACGGCGATCGTGAGCCGGCCGATGGCGCAGAGAGCGCCGTCGTCGTTGGTGATCTCGACGTCCCAGACCCAGGTGGTCCGGCCGCGGTGGCGCGGCTTCGCCTCGGCATGGATCGTGCCTGCTGTGATCGGGCGCATGAAGCTCATGTTGTTGGACATCCCCGCCGCGAGGTTGCCCGCGTCCTTGACGCCGAGGTAGGTGCCGACCGAAGCGATCGTCTCGGCCATGGAACAGAACACGCCGCCGTGGACGATGCCCCAGGGCTGCAGGATTTTGGGCGTGACCGGGCAGGTGGCGGTGATGTGATCAGCGGTGATCTCGCCCATCTCGAGCCCGTAGAGGGAATCGAAGACCATCGGAACGGAATCGAAGGTCGCCATACGGCGGGCAAGTGTCGCACGACCTCAGCGGAGGTCGCGGTCAGCGCTTGACGAGCAGCTCGGTGAGCGCGCCTTCGTGCGAGGAGAGGAGCGAGTGGAGCTCGAGCATCTCATCACCGGTGATGGGATCCGCGACATCCGGAACGCCCTCATCGATGGCGGGATTTGCCTTTTCCTCGGCCTCGGTCTGGAAGATGATCTGGAGGAGGTTCTCGTCGTTGCAGGACGCGCAGGTGACCCGCACCAAGGCGCGATTGCCTTGCTGGGCGAGCACGTTGATCCCGCAGTCGGCCATGTTCTCGCCACACGCCGAGCAGCGATACCGCCGTGCCTGAAAGCGGAGCAACTCGAGCAGATCCATCACTGTCCAGTATATGCCGCCTGCCGAGGCGGCAAACAGGGGCCACAGGCGGCGTCCGGTACACTCGATGGCCTCCGCTGGGGAGTGGCCAAGTGGTAAGGCAGCTGATTCTGGATCAGCCAATCGGAGGTTCGAATCCTCCCTCCCCAGCCATTGTGATGTCTCAGGTGATGGTGCCCACCTGTCTCGGGACATAGTGCCCGATTTTTGGGCGGCCGGTGGGAGTACCCAGCGGCTGGTAGTCGCGCGTGGGATCGAGGGTGAGTTCACGAATGAGTCGGCCGTCCTCGCGGATCACGCGGATGTTCTTGTTGGCGACCAGGAGATGGACGGCAAGGCCGCGGTAGTCAGCGCCGAGGCCAATGTGGTGGAGCCGGCTCAGGTAGCGGAGGGTGACGACCCCTGCCTTGTCGACACGGTCGTGGCGAACCCGGTAGTGAGTCAGCGGTTCGGCGGGATTGGGGCGGGCCTTGATGCGTGCGTGGAAGGCGTGCAGCGGTGTGTCGCCGCTGAGGGCGCGATGGGGACGATGCTGGTTGTAGTAGGCCCGGAAGGCGTCCAGCTGCGCCTGGAGGACGGCGAGGACGCCGGCGCCTGCTTGTCGAGGAACTTCTTCGGGGTTTTTGCCCTTGGCAACCGTCCTGAAGTCAAAAGCAACGTCGATCGTCATGCCAATTGCTCCCCATCGTCAGAAACTAATGTCGTCGCTCGGAGGCGGTGGGGGTAATGCTGGCGGTGCGCCCGTTGTAGGTTGTCCTTGCCACCCTGCTGCGGCTCCAGCCTGGTAGTAAGCACGTCGACGCTGCGCCTCTTCGTCACTCACGATTTCCTTGCCGAATGGCGCCAGCGCGAGGCCAGCGAGCTTGAAGTCCTGGGTTGCGAGCGGAATCGTGATGATCGGGATACACAACAGCAGGCCGGTGACGAAGTGCATCAAGGCCATGTACCAACCGCCAAGCACAAACCAGAGGATGTTCCCGCAGCCCGATTTCAGCGAGGAAGCACCGGGTCGATCAGCGACGGTCCTGCCGAATGGCCAGAGCGCGAACCCGGCGAGCTTGAACGACTGGATCCCGAACGGGATCGTGATGATGAAGATTCAGTTCAGGACGCCGGCGATGAGATAGCCGATGAACAACCAGAAGCCGGCCAGCACGAGCCAGATGATGTTGCCAGCGATCTTCATTGCCTAACCCTTCCCCCTCCACCTTCGGTGGCCTGCGCGACCCTACCCGGACCGTCTGTACGGTGGCGGACACACGGGGCGCATACTGACTTACGGGGGTCGCCTTATCGGCGAACCGCACGCCGGAGGGGATCACGATGCACTTCGACCGACGACTCGCGCTCATCAGCGCGGCAATGGGGAGTTTCATCCTGCTCGCAGGCTGCGGCGCGGCCTCGACCCGCCTGTCCCAACGGCGAGGATTATCTATGTGACCGTTCCGGCGACCGCTGCACCCACGGTTGCACCGACCGTTGCGCCGACCCCCGTTCCGACCATCGCATCGACGCCAATTCCAACCGTCGCGCAGCTCCTCGTCCCCACCGACCTGATCGGTGAGGACCTCGACGTGGCCGAGGCGGAGTTGACACCCCTAGGCATCTCTTTCACCGCAGTTGGCGGCGGCGTATTCGGGATTGTCGTCCCGAGCGACTGGATGGTGTGTGAGACGAAGCCCGCCGCGGGGAAGCCGGTCACCGGATCTGTCCAATTGATCGTCGACCACTTCTCCTGCGCGACGCCTTGAGCAGCTGGCGGCGCCTCAATTGCGGGCCGATGATCGGATGCGGCTGCTTCATTCCGTTCGTCGGTGCGCTGATCGGCCTCGCGGCGGTGATGGCGCATTGATTGGGGGATACGGCGGCGAGTTCGTGAGTAAGACCAACGATCACGCCGGCGGCAAATGTTGAGGAACGGTCAGACGGGCCGGTGTAGTACGTAACCGTCCCGGTAGTGGTGATCCGTCCGATCGAGTTGTTACTTGGGATGGTGAACCACAGCGCTCCGTCCGTCCCACTCGCGATCCCGAACGGGGAGTCGTCGTAACCAGGGCCACCGCCGTAATTGGTGACGACGCCGCTAGTGGTAATCCGTCCAATAGGGCCGTTGCCGCCAGTGAACCACAACGCCCCGTCAGAGCCGGCTGCGATCCCCCGCGTAGCGGCGGAGACACGATCGGGCCTGAAGTAATACGTGACAACCCCCGCTGTGGTGATTCTCCCGATCGTGCGGTAGGTCGGGTTCGTAAACCAGAGAGCCCCGTCCGACCCAGCCACGATCCCGGCCGGGTGGCTGATGCCTCCGCCCTTGTACTTCGCTACCGTCCCCGTGGTACTGATCCGTCCGATCGAGTTGTTGCCACCGTTGGTGAACCAGAGTGCGCCATCGGGGCCAACGGCGATTCCAAGCGGCTTGTTGATGCCGGTGCCGGTGTAGTTCGACACCTTCCCCGAGGTGGTGATCCGCCCAATCGACTTGTTGCCGTTGTTAGTGAACCATAGGGCGCCGTCAGGCCCTGCAACGATGTCTTCGGGGGCGCTAATGCCAGCGCCGGTGTAATTCGTCACCGTCCCCGAGGTGGTGATATGCCCGATTGAGTTGTTGCCTTGATTGGTGAACCACAAGGCGCCGTCTGGCCCGGAAGCGATTCCGGTGGGGTCACTGACGCCCGTGCCGGTGTAATTCGTCACCGTCCCCGAGGTGGTGATACGCCCGATTGAGTTGTTGCCTTGATTGGTGAACCACAGAGCACCGTCTGGCCCAGCAACGATGCCCGCGGGGTCGCTGATCCCGCCAGACACCGTCTCCTGACTGGACCCTGCGGCGGATGCCGTGCCAACGGTCAGTCCGACAGTCAAGAGCGGCACACTGACCAGTGCTGCCGCCAACCCTGCTAGACGTCGGATCGGAGGGCGGTAGCGGACCATTTGTCAGAGCCCCCAATGTCCGGACGACCCAGAGATGAAACCCATGGCCACGGATGCAGCAACGCCGGCTGCTAGTGGAAACCTCATGCCCTATCCCCTCAGTCTCTGAAGAGCCTCCAGTGTAGCCCCTCGCCTGGGGCGGCTAGGCACTGCCTGGCAGTGCTAGCTCAGCGCCACTCGCTGATTCTCGATTACTTCGGTGTCTTTGAGGATCTGAACGAGGCGTTGAACTTTGACAGGGATGAACTCGGAGACGTTGCCTACCCTATCAGCGCTTTACGGGAGCGCTTCCGCGATCAGATGGCTGCCTTGCTATCGATATTCGACGGCATAGTCCGAGATGGCAAGCATGCGACTTTGATGAAAGCGCTCCTGCTGATGAACGAAGATGAAGCGCGTCGCGAGCAATTCGAGGAGCGGTTCGGGAACGTTCGCGTTTTGTTCGAGATGCTTCAGCCGGATGAAGAGCTTCGCGCATTTCTCGCCGACTACACGTGGATAGTCAAGTTTTACATGCTCTATCGGAAGAAGTTCTATCCGAAGGATCACTTTGAGATCACTCCCGAAGATGGGGTCAAAACTTCGCGCCCTTATTCGAGAGTATGTTGACGTGAAAGAACTGGAGACCGACTTTCCAAGTTATGTTCTTGACGAGCACTACCTCACCAAGGTTGCACCGTTGGAGCTGGACGCTAAGGCCTTGGACATCGGAGCCATGCTCGATGCAGAGATCCGTGTTCGCCTCGACGAAGATGACGATGTCCGTCCCTTGAGCGAGCGCTTGGAGCGAATCATCGACGAAAAGCGCCGGCACCCTAGCGGGCATCGCGCTTCTGAGGAACTTGAGGACTTAACGTCGCGGGTGGTCGACGTCGTCTAGGAGGCGCAGCGGCCCGTTTCTGAGTTGATCGCGCAAGAGGTCCGAACTCGTGTCGAAGGCATATCAGAGTTGGAGGCACGGTCGGTCGCCGATGCAATAGTCTCCCGGGCGCGTCTCGCTAACTCAGTCATACCGGCGGCGTCGTGCCGTAGGACCGTCCGGTCGACCCACGGGACCGCGACGGTCCGCATTGAGAAGCTAGTGGCTCGACACTCATGTCGACATCCGTTGGGTGTCGTTCAGGGTCGACCTGTCGAAGCGGACATCGCGCGCCTGTGATGTTTGCCTCGCCGACGGTCGGCTTCTTACGGTGCGCGTCTTCTTTGACCCTTCTGCGTGCGGTGAAGCGCCAACCTTCTAGGAGGGTCGATCCGTTGGCAGCCCTCAGAGGCTTCTCCTGTCGGAGTATCCCTTGCGAACGATTCTTACTGCGCACACAATCGAATGCCAGCGGGGTCCAGTACCATGTGCTCGGCATATGCGCTTAGATGCCAGAACTCTTCAGGAATAGCCCAAGGCGTCGCAGCCCATGGCGGGTCAGGGAGATTGGTAATTGCGTCAAACAGGATCGCAGCGACTCACGCTCAGCGACACGCGACGCGGGTGTTGGGCTGGGGATCGATGCCGAGCGGCGCAGATTCTGCTAGCCGTCGGTGTGGTTGGGCTCTTTTCTCTTGTGCTGCCGGCGAAGGGTTTCGCCGCGCCGGCCGTCTCGGGAAGCGTGTTTTCGGGGGTGTTGGAGGAGTTGACGGGAGCACCCGCAGTGGGTTGGACAGTGCGGCTGCAGGATGCTGCGGGCGATGACTACGACGCGCCGGTGGCTGCCGACGGAAGTTTCTCAATCTCGGTCAATGCGGGCAGCTATGACCTGATGGTCTTTGACGAGTTCGGGAACCAAGTCGAGACCGACAACGTGGACCTCAGCCAGAGCATGACCGGCGTGACCCTCACGCTGCCGCCGCTGCAGGCGCTCACCCTGACTGCGGTGGACGGCTCGGGCGATCCGATTAGCGGCGCCCAGGTGGGGTCATGGATTGCGCTCTGCACGACCCCTTCCTCGGCGGTGTTCGACGTCTTGCCCGGTGTCCCTGCGACGAGCTTCAGCGCGGCGTACTACGCCGGCCAGCTGACCACTGACGCGAGCGGGAGTGTCAATGGAGCTCTGCTGCCGTGTGCTGCCGCCACCTACACCGCCAGCGTCTCGGCGAGCGGGTATGCGAGCTACACCACCCCGAGCGGTGGGCTGCCGCTGCCGGCTGACGGGGATGTGACCGCAGTCCTTCCGGTGGCCAAGCCGACCTTCTCCGGGGTCGTTGACGACGCCAGGGGAACCCGCTGGCAGGGATCGAAGTGCAAGGGACGGTGGCGAACATGCGGGAGACCGCGTGGAGCACCGCCGCCGGAACCGACGGGAGCTTCTCGATTGCGGATGACGCGGGCATCTACACGCTCTCGGTAGATCGTCAGCTACTACAGCAACGCCCACGGCGTGGCCTGGGTGATCACCGGATCCTTGGACATGACCCGGGGCAATCTCGTTGATCAGACCCTGACCATTCCTCTGGTGTCGGCGACGGTGACCGATCGGACACCTCGGGCAACCGGTGTCCGGCGCCGCTGTGACGCTGGACGCTGTTTGCCAGGGTGGGTCCACAGCCGACCTGCTGCCGGGCGTGGCGATCACCTCGGTCTATTCGTCACCCGACCCGTACCCGACGGGGACCACCGACGGAACCGGATCGGCCAGCTTTCCTGCTGCCGTGGTCGCCTGCACTGCGTCGAAGATCACAGCCTCGGTGATACCGCCGACCTCGAAGTTTTGCTGAGAACCAAATCACCACCACCGGCCCGATCTCCTCCGACCTGACCATCCCGGTGACGTTGCCTGCGGCCATGGTGTTTTCGGGGGTGTTGGAGAAGTTGACGGGAGCACCCGCAGTGGGTTGGACAGTGCGGCTGCAGGATGCTGCGGGCGATGACTACGACGCGCCGGTGGCTGCCGACGGAAGTTTCTCAATCTCGGTCAATGCGGGCAGCTATGACCTGATGGTCTTTGACGAGTTCGGGAACGAAGTCGAGACCGACAACGTGGCCCTGAGCGAGAGCATGACCGGCGTGACCCTCACGCTGCCGCCGCTGCAGGCGCTCACCCTGACTGCGGTGGACGGCTCGGGCGATCCGATTAGCGGCGCCGAGGTGGGGTCATGGATTGCGCTCTGCACGACCCTTTCCTCGGCGGTGTTCGACGTTTTGCCCGGTGTCCCGGCGACGAGCTTCAGCGCGGCGTACGACGCCGGCCAGCTGACCACTGACGCGAGCGGGAGTGTCAATGGAGCTCTGCTGCCGTGTGCTGCCGCCACCTACACCGCCAGCGTCTCGGCGAGCGGGTATGCGAGCTACACCACCCCGAGCGGTGGGCTGCCGCTGCCGGCTGACGGGGATGTGACCGCAGTCCTTCCGGTGGCCAAGCCGACCTTCTCCGGGGTCGTCGATGACGCCCAGGGGAACCCGCTGGCAGGGATCGAAGTGCAAGGGACGGTGGCGAACACTGCGGAGACCGCGTGGGAGCACCACCACCGGAACCGACGGGAGCTTCTCGATTGCGGTCAACGCGGGCATCTACACGCTCTCGGTCATATCGCCCAGCTACTACAGCAACGCCCACGGCGTGGCCTGGGTGATCACCGGATCCTTGGACATGACCCGGGGCATCCTTGTTGATCAGACCCTGACCATTCCTCTGGTGTCGGCGACGGTGACCGTATCGGACACCTCGGGCAACCCGGTGTCCGGCGCCGCGGTGACGCTCGACGCTGTTTGCCAGGGTGGGTCCACAGCCGACCTGCTGCCGGGCGTGGCGATCACCTCGGTCTACTCGTCACCCGACCCGTACCCGACGGGGACCACCGACGCAACCGGATCGGCCAGCTTTCCTGCTGCCGTGGTCGCCTGCACTGCGTCGAAGATCACAGCCTCGGTGATACCGCCGACCTGCGAAGTCGCGCTGAGAACCAGATCGACCACCACCGGCCCGATCTCCTCCGACCTGACCATCCCGGTGACGTTGCCTGCGGCCATGGTGTTTTCGGGGGTGTTGGAGGAGTTGACGGGAGCACCCGCAGTGGGTTGGACAGTGCGGCTGCAGGATGCTGCGGGCGATGACTACGACGCGCCGGTGGCTGCCGACGGAAGTTTCTCAATCTCGGTCAATGCGGGCAGCTATGACCTGATGGTCTTTGACGAGTTCGGGAACCAAGTCGAGACCGACAACGTGGACCTCAGCCAGAGCATGACCGGCGTGACCCTCACGCCGCCGCCGCTGCAGGCGCTCACCCTGACTGCGGCGGACGGCTCGGGCGATCCGATTAGCGGCGCCCAGGTGGGGTCATGGATTGCGCTCTGCACGACCCCTTCCTCGGCGGTGTTCGACGTCTTGCCCGGTGTCCCTGCGACGAGCTTCAGCGCGGCGTACTACGCCGGCCAGCTGACCACTGACGCGAGCGGGAGTGTCAATGAGGCTTTGCTGCCGTGTGCTGCCGCCACCTACACCGCCAGCGTCTCGGCGAGCGGGTATGCGGGCTACACCACCCCGAGCGGTGGGCTGCCGCTGCCGGCTGACGGGGATGTGACCGCAGTCCTTCCGGTGGCCAAGCCGACCTTCTCCGGGGTCGTCGATGACGCCCAGGGGAACCCGCTGGCAGGGATCGAAGTGCAAGGGACGGTGGCGAACACTCCGGAGACCGCGTGGAGCACCACCACCGGAACCGACGGGAGCTTCTCGATTGCGGTCAACGCGGGCATCTACACGCTCTCGGTCAGATCGCCCAGCTACTACAGCAACGCCCACGGCGTGGCCTGGGTGATCACCGGCTCCTTGGACATGACCCGGGGCAATCTCGTTGATCAGACCCTGACCATTCCTCTGGTGTCGGCGACGGTGACCGTATCGGACACCTCGGGCAACCCGGTGTCCGGCGCCGCGGTGATGCTCGACGCTGTTCGCCAGGGTGGGTCCACAGCCGACCTGCTGCCGGGCGTGGCGATCACCTCGGTCTACTCGTCACCCGACCCGTACCCGACGGGGACCACCGACACAACCGGATCGGCCAGCTTTCCTGCTGCCGTGGTCGCCTGCACTGCGTCGAAGATCACAGCCTCGGTGATACCGCCGACCTCGAAGCTCGCTGAGAACCAAATCACCACCACCGGCCCGATCTCCTCCGACCTGACCATCCCGGTGACCGTATGGATCGTGTCCGGGTTGCTCAAGAACGCGAGCGAAGCGCCACTCGCCGGTCAGATCGTCACGTTGGATTCGCCTGCGACGGGAAATGTCGTTGCCCAGGCGTCCAGCAATGCTTCGGGGGCGTTCGAGCTAGCTGTCGCACCTGGAACGTACGACCTCGATATCAGTGGCGCCATCGGTGATCCCACGTCGTATGACGTTGCCGTTCCAAACGTCAATCTGACGTCCGATAAGCAAGGCTCCGTCGTCCTGCCGACCGAAACGGTCGCAATTACGGTGACTAGCCCTTCGGGATCTCCGGTCGAAGGCGTCGCTATCCAATCGTCGTGCGCTGCGACGTCGTTCGCGCTCTTCGGCGGCACGGCCACCGGCACGGAGTGGTGCAGGAGACGACCAACGCGACGGGAGAAGCGGCACTGACCGTGCTGCCCACGAGCTCCTTGGCGCTGACCCTGACGCCACAGGCAGGCTCGCTTTATGCAACGACGTCGACAACGGTGTCTCCCCGCAGCGGAACAACCTCCGGGTCAGTCGTCCTCGGCGAGCCTCTGTCGATTACGAGCGCCTCGAGCGTTGGCATGATCGTCGGTGCCGCGAGCGCGTTCATGGTCACGACGCAGGGGTATCCGATGCCCGCGCTTACTGAGGGTGGAAAGCTGCCTCCTGGGCTGACGTTCATTGACAACAAGAACGGCACGGCGACCCTGAAGGGCACACCAATTGGCTCGTCGAAGACCTACACACTGACGATTAAGGCAGCGAACGGCTTCACCACCGTGACGCAGTCCCTGGCAGTAACAGTGGGCAAGGAACCCACGATCACCAGCGCGGCCAGCGCCACCTTTGTCGCCGGAAAGGCTGGAATCTTCGCGGTGAAGTCCTCGGGCTTTCCCGTGTCCGTACTGCTCGAAAGCGGCCCGCTACCGCCAGGGAGAACGTTTAGAGCCAAATGCGAACGGAACGGAAACGCTTGCGGGTACGCCGACCTCAACCGCCACGCCGGGCAACTACCCGTTGTCCATAAGCGCCGTCAATGTCGAGGGCACTGCTACTCAAGCCTTCACACTGACACTCACACAGCGCCCGGCATTCTCAAGCGTCTCAGCTACGACATTTACTGGTGGGGAACTCGGCTACGTTCGAACCCACCACTTCGGGTTACCCGTATGCGGCACTATCTGAGAAGGGCACGCTACCTAGGGGCGTGACGTTCCGGAGCGCCGGGAACGGAATGGCTGTGCTCACTGGGAATCCCGGCAGTGGGATTGTGAAAACGTAAAAGCTGACGATCACGGCCTCAAATAGCCTAGGTAAGATCACGCAAATCTTCACACTTACGGTGGCCGGCTGACGCCTGCGTTCCCGGCGAGCGAGCGTGACGCTGCTGCGATGAGCCGGGACCTGAACCCGAAGAGTTGACCCTTAGGTTGGCGTTAGTCGATGAACTGGATGGCAAAACCTAAGGTAATAGCCGAGGCGGTCATGCCGGACATTGCGGAGTTGGTAGGTTGGGCAATGGACGGTCCAATTTCGTATTAATCGATCCCGCAGACTAGAGCGATCTGTTGGTCCATGATGAGCACCCGCATGGCGCTGCCGCGTAGCGATGCCGTGAGCGGATGAGAGCCCGGCCGGGCGTTGCGTCGCACGCACCCGACATGGCAGGTGGACGCGTGAGCGCGGGCGGCGGAGCCCACTGCATCCGCCGCCCGCGACATGGAATCGGTCAGAGCCCAGGGATGTAACCGGCGGTGGTACGAGCTTGTCCAAAGTAAGCGCCCGCCACCCAACTCGATGTCTGCTGCGCAGTCAGGTGCGACGCTGCGCGAGGTGCCGCTGTCGCGCTGCAGCCTGCCAGGAGCGCTGCGGCCACGACGGAGACGAAGCCGGCAGCAATGCACCGCTTCGTCCGGTTCCCACCTGCGTAGATTGCGTTCACGTCAGGACCTCCATGTGAACCCGGCCATCTCAGGTCAGTCGGCCCACACCCCTATGGCGGAAGGAGTCCACTAGCGGTGCGAGGCAGCACCGCGCAGGTCGGGCGTCGACTTTCGAGGCGACCACCTCCAGCGACTTGCTAGGCGTGGCCTCGCACCGCCACGCATTTCCTCGCGCCGAAGTGGATGAAGGCCGGTATGACCGGCGCCAAACCACAGGAGGCAGTCAGATGATCCCAACCATCTACGACCTGGCGAAGGAGCGCGCGGCGGATCGCTTCATGGAGGTCGAGCGGCATCGGATGGTCCAGGAGGCCAAGGCAGCGGCGAGGGAAGAGCGCATCGCGACACGCACGGCTACCGGTGCTCGCGAACGGCAGACCTGGTGGGCTCGCCTACGCGGCAACGCGGCCAACGTGCCAACCACGTCGATGACTGCCCGGCGCGCTGACAAGACCTTGCGGACACCGTTATCATCGGGAGCCGGAGGAAGCGATATGCCTACCGGCTCCCCTGATACGGTCCAGCCCCCGCCGTCATCGTTGCGTTGTCCGCACATCCACAACACTGCGCTGGACACGCCAACCAGCATCAACCCAAATCCGAAGTGCGACGGACAGTGCATCTTCGTCGTGGGGCATCCCCACCCCGGGGCGGCGACGCTGGCGACGGCCACTGTAGAGGGCGCCACGCAATACCTGATCGCGGAGAGTGTGGCGTTCGCGGGAACATGGCAGTACACACCGGGCGGGTGTTGCAAGTGCGAGAAGTGTCACAAGTGGGTCAAGGACTGGGGCGATCTGCTGGGTTCCAAGAAGTAGGGTCCGGAGGGTCGTAGGCGCAGAAGGAGCCAGTGCGCACCGATCGCCGAAGGTGACGTCCAAATGCCGGGTGGACAACCTCGGCGCGGCTGATCGCGTCGCGTATCCTCCATGTCACTGCCTTGCGGGCGCGCTCTGACGGGTCAATCGCGCGGCGTGTGCGTCCGTGCAGCCCTACGGACGAACGCAACTCAGCGAGCAGAAACTCGCGCTCGTCTCGGGCTCGCTCTGCTCGCACGGGGTCGTTCGCCGCCGAGGCGTCGTCCACCTCTGCGTCGAGCTCGATCAGCCGCGACCTGTACTGCTCGCGCGCCTCAGCGTCGAGAACGTCTCCCGCGTCGCCCTCGATACCGAAGCCTTCATCCGGGAGCCCGCTCACCTTGCCGGCGGACGGGGTACGAGCAGCGATGAGATCAACCGCGGCGATCTCCGTCCCATGCGCGGTGATCAGTCGCGCGATGTCGCGAAGCCCTTTGCTGTCCCTTAGTCGCGATGTGGTCTCCGCGTAGCGCACTGACCAGAAGTCGCCTTCAAGCACGAACTCATTGCGCATTTCTGCGGAAAGCTTCGCGTCGGCGTGTGGTGGCGGCGCTTGTTCCCCCCGAAGCGTGCTGACGCGCTGCCGCAGTCGCAACGCGCCCGCGCGCGTTCGCTGCTCCTCCACGAGATGCCTGGCGTCAAGCCACGATTGCGCGTCGCCCGACATCTCCCCGACGGCCACTATGCCGTCGGTGTCAGCCGCGGAGAGCAATCTGGCAGCGTCATCGACCGATGCCGCAACACCCGCGCTGATCGGCACGTCGAGGAAGCTCTCCCTTACAACGCAGCCCGAGTGCGAATCGAAGTCCCCGCGTCCACGCGTCGCTCGTACCACCAACACCGAACGTGACCGCAAACCCATCGGGGGCGCTGGCGATCGCACCATGCTGCCGCTTCGCCTCGCGTTCGCCCCACTCCCTCAGGTGATCGTTGAACCCGGCGCCCTCGGTGGATGCAACAACGGCGACGGTGGCACCCCGACGTGGGGCTACCGTGCCCGCCTCGGCCGCTGTTCCAGTCGGCGCGGGAGATGGGTGTAGGTCCCCCGCAAGACCCAGAGCACCGTGCACTTCGCTGGCCATTCGCACGATCAGGGCGATGCCTGCGCGTTCGGCAGTGGCGGATGTGGTTGAGAGCTCTGAGGCCGCCGCGTCTAACTGACCCGCCGCCGCGCGAGCGCGTGCAAGCACGAGGCTCGTCCACAACTCCTCCCACTTTGATTCGGCACGGGCGAAGGTCGCTGACGCGTGCGCGAGCAAGCGGATTGCCTCGTCTGTCCGGCCCAACTCGAGTGCGATCGCCCCCTCTGAACGTTGACGGTATGGCTCTCGCGCCGGGCCGGTGAAGTGATCGGCGCGCGTGAGCAGTTCCTCCGCGTGGCCCACCCGCATGTCAGCGACATACGCGCGCACCATGGAGTTGGACACCACGGCCCCAACATCGGTGCCGTCGAGGATCGCTATCCTGGCGCGCGCGTTCCGAGCTGCGGCGTCGGCATCGCCGTCCACGATGTCGAGCATGACCGCCAACGGGAGCAACAACTCCAGTAGCGCGGGGCTCGCCGACTTGACCGGAGGGAGCAAAGAGCGGGCGGCAACGAGTTCGTCTGCGGCGAGATGTGCCTTTACCCTCAGGAGCAGCGCCCCTTCAGCGACGGTGTCCTGGCCGGCACGACGGGCGAGCTTCTGCGCGCCACCGAGCAGCGCGACGCATCTTCTCAACTCCCCCTGCTCAAACGCCACGGTAGCTTCTATGCACTCCGCGACTGCCTCATCGGCGGGAGACATCCCCGGCACCATTCGAAGCCGACCGATCAACGCAGGCACCTCCGCATGGCGCAACGCTCGGATGAGGACATCCATCTCGAGTTCGAAGGGCTGCTGCAGTAATCCAGTGCAGCTGCCGCGCTTCCGCCTCATCGCAACTTCGCTGCAGCAGCGCAAGACCTGCATCAGTAGCACCTTGATCGGCTGTCGCCGCACCAAGGTATGCGCCTGCCCAGATGCGCACGGCGTCGGCACGCGCCGACTCGGCTGCGGCGATTGCGTCCCGTGCCATCGCAATGGTGCCCCCGTTGTCGCTGCGGCTCCATCGAAGGCGCGCGAGGCGCAGGTATACGGTGGCCAGATCTTCACCGGGATCGAGTGGGCCGAGCATGGCCAGCGCCGCGTGGTACTCGGCCTCCTCCTCGACGTCGCGACCCTGGTCGTGCAGGCATCCGCCAAGCAGGTATCTGCATCGGGCGACCAATGCTGCGTCGTCGCTACCCGCTAACACGGTGATCGCCTCGCGCAGGCAGCGTTCGGCGGCCGTGGGCTGGCTGCTGCGCCACAGCGCCTCGCCAAGCCGGCACAGCACTTGCCCTCGAACCTCCCGGTCAGTGATGTGCGGGAGCACGCGCGTGTACACCTCGACAGCGGTGAGCGCGGCGAAGTTCGTCATAGCTTCCTGTGCAGCCACCAAGAGAACCGGCACGGGTCGTCGACCCGCCCTCCCCGCAGGAGGTGGCTTCCCACCTCCACGGCGGATGCGTGGTGCTGCGTAGCACGTCGGCAACGCGCAGATGCAGCCCATCGCGATGCGGCGACAGGATCTGGTCGTACACGGCCTCCTGTATCAGCGCATGGCGAAAGCGGAAGTGGCCGCGCACATCCGCGTCGGACTCCAGCATCTGGACCTTCACCAACTCGTCCAGCGCGGCGCGGACCGCGGCGCTCGACAGGGCGGTGACCGCCGCGAGCACGCCGTAGCTGAACGATCGTCCAAGCACGGACGCTGCATACAACACCGAGGCGCTCTGCGCTTCGAGCCGGTCCAGCCGCAGCAGAACAACTTCCGCAACCTCCCGCGGAATCCTCAACTGCGCTAGCGGCTTGCGATCCCAGCCGCTTGCAGAGCGGAAAATGTCGCCGCGATCGATCGCGTCACGGAGCATCTCCTCGAGCGCGAGCGGGCTCCCCTCCGTACGTTCGTACATGTAGTCGCGAAACTCTTCGGACACCTCGTCATCGAAGATCGCTTGTGCCATCGCGCGCACGTCAGCACGCTTGAGCGGAGTCAGTTCGATGAACTCGGCGAGGCTGCCGCGCCGCCACCCGTGCACCGTTGAGCGGAGGGGATGACGGCGATGCAACTCATCGCTGCGATAGGTCGCGAGCACCAGGAACGGGAGGCTCGGCGCGCGGCGAGCCAGGTAGTCGACCAGGTCGCGCGTTGCGGGATCGGACCATTGCAGGTCCTCGATCGTGAGCAGCAACGGGCCGCCTTCGCTGAGCGCGGAGAGAAGAAGGACCATGGACTTCGAAAAGTGGTAGGGAGCTGTCGCCTCCAGTGTCGTGTGTCGCCAATGGATGATCGCCCACCATCTGTGGGAAGAGGCGAGCCAGGTCGGTGGCCGCTGTCCCCACCCGCTCACGCACCCGCGCTAGATCAGTGCGAGCGAGTCGGTTGCCGGCAGCCTCGAGCAACGGCAGGTAAGGAATCGCAACATCAGTCGGAGCACATCCGCCGCGGAGCGTCGTAAAACCGAGCTTCGCGGCGAGAACCTGGGCCTCTGTGGTCAGGCGGGTCTTCCCCATCCCGGCGTCCCCGGCGATGACCACGAACCTGCCGTCCGAGCGTGCGGCGTCGATCAGCGCGTCCTCGACGATGGCCAGCTCGGCGTGGCGGCCAACGAGGACGGGACAGAGGGTGCGCTCCGTCACTGTCGTCGCACCGGACGTGACCTCCTGATAGATCGCAAGACCGAGGGTACTCAAACCCTGATCCCAAGTCCACGCGATGGAGATCCGAGCCGACATCAGCACTACATCGCGCTATAGGTTGTGGCGGTCCTCGTTCCCCTGCCGAAGGATCCCGGGACAGACCTGCGCGCCAGGTCTTCCTAATTGCGTCTAGGGCGCCAGAGAAGCGGCGTCGCGCGTTGCCGACGAGTGCCGTCTCACAGAGAACACCTCTTCCACGTAGCCGCGACGCATCCAATACGGCGCGCGGCTCGCGGCAGTCAGTCCGATTTGGTTAACAGCTCTCTGACCGTGAATGGCTGATCCTCTCGATTGATGGATAGAAACAGCGCGGCCCGGGCCCTGATCGCTTCAGCATAGGATCGGGCAACGTCAGGTGCCAGCTCCGTCAAGGAATCCACGTTGACGACGAGATCGTAGGTGTCATCGCCTTCGAGGAACACCGGCGGTGGCAGAATGCGAACGCCTGAACCGTCCTCGCCAAAGAGCCTGATGGCGTCCGGTCCCAGTGCGCGGCCCAGAAACGTAGCTTGCGCGACGTTCGATAGGGGAATGTCGATGATCGTGTAATCGGACACCCCGAACCTTGTTGCGAAGTAGGCCGTACGACCCAGGCCTGCACCGATCTCGAGCACTCGCGCGCCGGGCTGCGCATCAAGCAATTCGGCGATCCGCCATGCCTGGAAGATCGCCTGGATCGCGCGATGACTGGCAACGCCGCGCGACGTTGCTAATCCGAACTCACCGGCGAAGGGATTCGGGAATTGAAGGGAAAAGCCCAGAATGTCGTCGGAGACTCTGCAGCAATAACTCCACATCCGGCAACGCGGTTGCCTGCCCATATTCCGGGTTTCTGCACCGCTCCACTCCAATCGCTTCGGACAGCAACATCAGGTCGAGGTGGGCGTCCCGGCCGCCGTAGTTCGCCCTATGCGCCAGACTGCGAGTAAGGGTCTCGAAACCGTGGAACAACTCGGTTTGGCCAGGATTACGCAGCATCTCGGCCACAACGACGCGGTCCTTCGTCATGAGCGCGTCATGAACCTCACGCTTCCTCTTGAAGAAGGCGTTGTCCCAGAATGAATCGGACTGCTGCGTGGCATCTACCGACAGCGCATAGGCAGCGATAATCCGTTCCACAAGGGCGCCGTGGTCATCTTCCACGGACGGTGTCGGGGTGACTGTAGTCCCCTTCAATGCACGCAGTTCCGCTGCGAGTTCATCGCGTTCGCGGATCGCCTCATCCCGCTGGTAGAACGGCCTACGCACTAGCGGAATATGGCGGTGGATGTCGAACCAAGTCACGATCCGTTTTCTACACGCAGAGCAACGGGAACCGGCTCGGCACGGTATCGAGATCGGGCGATGAATTCTCAGCCATCGGTTGGGGCCTTCTTGCGAGAAGTTAAACTCTTGCCGAGGGGCTGTTGCCCTGGATGCTACACATTGGTCTGAGCAAACGAAGGCACACCATCAGTTGTGGCCAATCACGCCAGGGTGGACAGGAATAGTCGCGTATGCGCCCACCCAGGGCTGCCGGAGGAAGGTGTCCAGCCTTGAACTTCAAGGCCCTCAAGAATTCCAGCGAGTGAATGTCATCAGACGTGAGGAGCAGGCGGACCTCATCTCACAATCCGCCGTGTCGTCAGCACGGGTTCCGAGGGTCGCGAGCGCTGACGGAACACTCTGCCAGCGCTACGCCACTCACGCGGCGGTTGCGCAGCTCGCGGTGCCGGTCGTGAGCACCCACGATTAGACCGATCGCCGCAGTCGATACCCTTCAGAATGACCGCATCGGTCACTCGCGACTCTCGGCGTCGCGGAGGCGCTCCACTACGCGCGGACCCCGAGTCGCGCGACCGCTGATGGAAGCGTCCTGATCTACACGAGCATCCTGCAGTGCACGCAGCGCGCCGTTGAGCGCCTCCTCGAGTTGGGTCAGATCCCTTGGGGAGGAGGTGAACCCGCTGCTTGCGTCGCCAAGTGGCCAAGTCCCTGAGGTGAGGCGGGGGTCCCAGGCTCCTGCCCATGATGGCGCGTCGGCGCCCCGCTCCCAGATCTCCGGTGGGTCGCCGGTGCGCAGCTTGAACCGGTATCGATTCCCGAAGGAGTCACCGCAATAGGCAGCGAGGTTGGCGGTAGGCCCGTTCCCAACCACCGCCGGACCTGGGTCGAGGTACCCGTGTTCCTTCCCCACGTAGAGCATGTTCTGTGCGGGACCCGTTTCGAAGAGATCTCCTGGCGCTAAGTGGAGGGCGCCATTGAAGCCGGTGCCGGCGCTGCCGGCGGACCGAAATACATCGCCGGCAGCGAGCATCCAAACAACAAAATTCAGTGCCGACCCATTCCCAACGTTGCGGACGCGGACAGCTATCCACGGTTCCTCGCGAATGCCAATCGGAGGCTCGTCGAGGAGGACGAGCAGCGGTATCACGGCGAGGGCACGATCGCGGTTCGTCTCCTCGGCGAGGCTTCGCGTCGCCTCCCCTTGCCGGGCGCTCTGCTCCAGCAGAGCGCTGTTGATGGCGACGATGCGCCGCAATTCCGCCTTCACGCTGTGCTGATGCCGCGCGAGCAGCAGGATCGCAACCGCCATCGAAATAAGAGCGATCCCGATCACGGTTGCCGTGATCGCCGCGATGATCGGGGTCCAATCCATAAGAGTTCACGTTAGTGTCGCAGGTGACGATCGGAAGCGCGATCGAAGCGTGCCCAGTCGACTGTGGTCGTCCACCGCCGAATGCACGTAGTCGTAGCCGGCGCCGATGTTGTAGCGCCCGGGGGCGGCGCTCAATTTCGGTTGACCCTTTGACGGCCGTTCCGCCCGGCGCAACCGCCGATTCGCCTGCTAAAGTCGCAGCGCGTCAAATGCAACGTATCGGTCAGGGGCGATGCGTGTGGGGGACCTATGAGGACGTCGATCCGGCTCGGCTCCGTGAGCGCTCTTGGCGCACTCATCGTGAGCATCGGTACAACCTCGATTGCTCAGGCAGCGGGCGGAACACCACTGGCGCCGGGCGCCACGGTCTTCCCGGCGCTCATCACATCAGGCACTGATCCGGGCACCTTGCTCGCCGACGAGACCCAGCCGTTTTCGTTCACCAGCGACAGCGGTACCACCTCCGGGTCGTATGAGGAGGCGGTCTATCAAGAGTCGGACGGTGAGTTGACGTTCTATCTCCAGATTTCGAATGCTGCAGCCTCGGCGGGTAACGTCGCGGAAGGCACGCTCTCCAGCTTCGGCGACATCGACACGGCGGTCGGCTACCGGGTCGATGGGAGCTCGTTCACCGGGACAGGATTCGTCGATGGCACGGATGCCCCCGTGGTGGCCGGTCGGAGCGTGAGCCCCGGCGACGACGTCTCCTGGGAGTTCAGCCCACCGGCTTCGTCAGACGTCGCTCCCGGAGCCACCTCCAACCTCATGGAGATCGCGACCGATGCCACGACGTACACGAGCGGAACCGCGGCGATCATCGGCGACGGAACTGCCACGGGACCGGGATACGAGCCGGCAGGTGCCCTCACCACAATCTCTACGACAGCGAACCCCAGCACAGGGTCGACCGGAAGCATCTTGCAGGACAGCGCGACGCTGGCGAACACCGGCACCCTGGACGGGACGGGGTCGATCATCTTCAACCTTTACGGGCCAGGTGACACCGGCTGCGCCACGTCTCTGTACACCACCACGGTGTCGGACATCACCGGCGACGGGCCCTGGAGTACGACGAGCGGCAACAACACGTCCGGGTATGACGCGACTGCGGCGGGCACCTATCACTGGACGGCGAGCTTCAGCGGCGACACTACCAACGACTCGGCAGCCACCACGTGCAGCGAAGAGCCGGTTGCTATCACGGCGCAGCCGAGTATCTCGACGACAGCAACCCCCAATGCCGGCCCCACGGGTAGCACGCTCCAGGACAGCGCCACGCTCACAAACGCCAGCAACCTCGACGGGACCGGATCGATCACGTTCAACCTCTACGGCCCCGGGGACACCGGCTGCAGTACGGCGATTCATACCGAGACGGTGACGGGCGTCTCGAGCGACGGCCCGTTCACCACCACGACCGGCTACCTCGCCAAGGCACCCGGTACGTACAACTGGACGGCTAGCTTCAGTGGCGACAGCACCAACGGAGCGGCCAGCACGACCTGTGGCGCCGAACCCGTTGTGATCACCGGCATCAGCCAGATCACCTCGGCAAGCACCTCCTGCAGCCAATTCGCCGCGAGCAGCACATCGACCGTCGCGCAGATCAAGTACTCGTCGAAGAACGGCAAGATCAAGACTGCAAGCCCTGGGGGCTTCGACTACTGGCTGACCCTGACGGCCACCGGGTCGACCCAAAGCTTCACCGTCACGCAGCTCAGCAATGAAAAGAGCCGGCCGTTCATGTTGGCGCCGGGTAGCTCCGCGTACTCCATGAGTTGTGACGCGGTGCCGATCACCATTACAAGTCAGGCAAACGGCGCTGTGGTGACCTTCGTCGTGCCGGCGAGTACTTCTGGCCTGACGTACTACGTCGGTCTCAATTTCACGACCGCGAACGTTGTTGGAGAGGCGAACCCGAAGCCCAAGGCTACGGTCAAATACCAATTCATCACCGGTGGCCTGTTGGGCTCGACGCGAGATCTCAACCTGGAGAAGTCGGACTAGCCGCCGCTGGTCAGAGTCACGTCTCCCTGGCGAGGCTCTCCAGCGCGCTGCGCACCTCTTAGGACGCTCGCCCGGCACGAGCCGCTCGAGGTTGCTTGAGGATCGAATTCGGCATAGCCGACACCCCGCCGAATGTGGGTGTCAACTATGTCTTGAGACATCCGTCCAACATGTCGTGAAACGCGACACCCTCTCCCCAGCCATCGTGATGTCGCAGGAGATCGTGGCCAGCTGTCTCGGGACATAGTGCCCGATTTTCGGGCGACCAAGTGGGAGTCCCGAGCGGCTGGTAGTCGCTAACTGGGACTAGGTGCGATGGGTCACGCTGCCATGGCTCGGCGAGTGATCGGCATCGCCCTTGTAGTTGGCCGTCAGCTTCTTCCCGATAGCCCAGTGCGTCACCGTTATCGAGCAACTGCCCCCGCTGAGCGTGCACGGACGCGGAGTGATCGTTGCCCCGGGGTCGGTGAATCGCACGATGCCTGAGGGCGTCACCGCGGTGCCCGGGGATGTGTCGCTCACCGTGATCGTGCACTGCATTGCGGGATGTTTGCCGGGAACCGGGGAGCAGCTGACGCTTGTTGCTGTCGTGCGCTTTTGCACCTGGATGCCGGCGGTTCCGGTGCTCGGGTCAAAGCTCGCGCCGGCGTTGTACGTCCCCGTGATCTGTTGCGTGCCTTCCGATCCCAACGCCGGGGTGAAGGTCACTGAACAGGCGCCGCTACTCAGGGTGCAACTCGCGTCATTGAAGCTGCCGGTTCCACCGCTCCAGGAAACCGTCCCGCTGGGGACCGTCGAGGGTGTCGTCGTGTCCGTGACCGTGGCCGTGCAGGTGGCTGGGCCATTCACTGCATCGGTGTAGGGCGGACACGTCACCGTCGTCTGGGTCTGATCGGGGGGCGCCGTCCACGTGATGGTCACCGACGGCGTGCCGGTATTGTCCGTGGTCGCCGATCCGCCCGGCGGAACCAGGTTCGACCCTCCGCCTCCACCGCCGCCGTCGCCCACACCAGAATCGGCACCGCCGCCTTCACCGCCGGCACCGCCGCCTTCGAGCCCGCCGCCCCCACCTCCGCCACCGCATCCGGCTGCGACGAAGTTTGTCTCTGCACTGCCGCCCTGTCCCGGGCTGCCGTCGCCCCCGTTTCCTCCGTCGGCGACGTCGCCCTGTCCGCCTGCGCCGCCGCCGCCGCCACTGTCACCAGACATGCCTCCCTGGCCCGCGAGCACACCACCGGTGGCCGGATCGCCATTGGATCCGGCGTCACCTCCATCGCCCCCACCAGATGGGCAAATGAAGTCAGCCTCGCCACCGCCACCGCCGCCACCGCCACCGGCGACCAGCAACCTCGACGCCAGAGTCGTCGCCGCATCGGTCATCGAAACGGTCCGTACATCGCTCGCACCACCACCGCTGCCTGAGGTGCCGTCGGTTGTAGCCGAGCTACCTCCGCCGTTGAAGGTGGCACCGCCGGCGGCCTGGCCGTTGCTCCCCACCTCCACGTACAAAGTCGCGCCCGGGGAAACCAGGAACGCACCAGTGACGGCCGCTCCAAAGCCGCCTGTCGCGGTCGAAATGCCGGGTCCGCCTGCGCCACCGATGGCTGCGACGCTCACGCTCGTGACCCCGGTGGGGACGGTAAAGGTTTGCTCGTTGTTGGTCGACGAATACGTACACGACGTCGGCGTCGTCAGCGTCCCCGTTCCACAGGGCGACCCCGCATCCACAACACGGGGGACCAGGACCAGTCCTGACGTGCAAAGCACGGTGCCGATCAGAGTTGCCCGAGCACGCGCCATGCGATGTGTTGCCAGTGTCGACCCACTCAGCGTGCTTGAAAAGCTCCTCAACTGGTTCTTCATGGTTTCCCCTCAAACACGGTGCCGCTCCGGCAGCCACGCACCCCCGCGGATCAGAGCTGGTCGTTGTCGCTCGTAGTATGCGGCGAGCTTCCGGCCAGTCGCCAGCTCGCGGCGGCTCCTCGCAGTCTCAACCCGGGTCGGGTAGTGCTGCCACCCGCTCGCAAGGGCGGTTCGCACCATCGACAGCGGCCCAGGGCGCCGCTACGGTGCGTTTGATGACGCGCACACGGGAGGGATAGATGAACTGAGGGGCGGTCACAGCTAACGAGAACCGGGAAGTACTCCCGGTGCAGAGGCGCTCGACGGGGCTCATACCCCCAGCGCAATCAAACGAAATCAGGGGACAAAATGAAGCTTCACGTTGGATCGGACCGACCTCCCGGGATACGCCGGGGGCTGCGTGGCATCGTGGCCGGCGCCGCGCTCGCAGTGGGTATTGCCAGTGTGCCAATCTTCGCGGGAACCGCGTCGGCCGCCACCGGGACCGTCATCACCACAGCGGTCACGGCGTTCGGCAGGGCGCTCGTTGTCGGCTCGGGCCCGTACGCCGGTTTCAGCCTCTACTTCATCACAAGCGACCACGGCCGGACCTTCGGCTGCACGAGCAAGACGGTGTCGACACCGGTCGGCCCCTTCCTGTGCACCGGACCGTCGAACGACCCGAACGCCGAGTGGCCCGCCATCACGACGACGGGTGCGCCGATCGCGGGACCCGGCGTGTCGCAGCAGCGGCTGGCAACAGTGTGGCGAGCCGGCGTCGGCGACCAGATCACCTATGCGGGACATCCGCTGTACCTGTTCGACCAAGGCCCCGGCGAGGTCACCGGTGAGGGATGGGACGAGCCCAGCCTTCCACCCTGGCACGGGATCTGGAACCTCATTGCCCCGTCGGGGCGGGCCCTGCCTTGGGCCGGCACGCTGACGACGGCGAAGATCGGCGGCAGGCGAGTCCTCGCCACGCCAATGTTGACCGGCATCGGTTGGCTCGATTTCCCTGTCTACAGCTACAGCAAGGACACACCCGGCCACAGCGCGTGCAAGGGCTCATGCGCGCTTGCCTGGCCGGGCATGCTCACCAGTGGCACCCCAGGGGTGTCGGGTGGACTCTCAGCGGCGAAGCTCGGCACCCTGCACACGCCGGACGGGACCCAGGTGCGCTATGACGGCAGCCCCTTGTACCTATTCGCTTTCGAGGGCCTCACTCCTACCGCGACCAGTTTTGCAGCGACCGGAAACGGCAACGGCATCTCTGTGAACGGGGGCACCTTCAGCCTCCTCACCCCGTAAGTTCGACTCAGTCCGACCCCGGCTTCGGCGACGAAGCCGGGGCGACTGGGGCTTGCGACGCGCTGACTCTACGTATCACTAATTGAAGCGAGACCCCCGGCATCAGCACCAGGGGTCTCTCATCGGTTTGGGGGTGGAGATCAGAACGTGGAGTCCATCGTATGGGGCGACTGATGAAGGTGGGGTTACGTACCTCTCAACACTTCGTTAAGACCGGACTGCAATGAAGCTCGTCGTTGCCGTGATCGGGGCCTGTCAAGAAGAACGATCGCGCTGGCCACGACGACAGACGCCCACGTAAGGAATCACCGTCAGTTCATCGGTGCGTTTGACCCGATGGCGACGGCCTCTTCTGTGTGGCACAGGTCACACAACCATCCGTGGATTATCGGTACCGGGGTCGCAATGTTAAGTCACGCTAATGCTGCGCTTAACGCGCTGCCAGGGAAACGCTAAGCGCTGATTAGCATTGCTCTGTGCAGGAGGTTCTGGCTTGCTTCCTGCGTTGACGAGCCACTAGTGTTCCCACGCGAATGCCCATCACAAAATTTGAGGGACAGCACAGGAAGATGTCGAAGCAAGTGAACACGTTTGCGCGCGCAGCCATCGTATTGGCGGCATTCGCGATTGTCACAGCGTGCGGCTCGGTAACCACCGTGAGTAGCAACGGTGTCAATCCTTCTACGGCAACGTCGGCGGCCGCATTCGGTGGCATGAGCGGGCTGATCGCTGCAGCCAAGAAAGAAGGACAGTTGAACGTCATCGCGCTGCCGCCTGATTGGGCCAACTATGGCGCCATCATCGGCGGCTTTACCGCCAAGTACGGTATCAAGGTCAACTCCGCGAACCCGAACGGCAGCAGCCAGGATGAGGTCAACGCAGTGAGAGAGCAGGGCGGCACCAGTCGTGCTCCCGACGTTCTCGACATCGGCATGGCGGTCGCGCTCGCCAACACGGCGCTCTTCGCACCCTACGAGGTCACCGAGTGGAATGACATCCCTGCACCCCAGAAGGACGCGAACGGGCTCTGGTACCAGGACTACGGCGGATACATGTCGATCGGCTACGACTCGAGCAAATTCACGATCACCTCGGTCCAGGATCTGCTGAAGCCTGAGTTCAAGGGCGCCGTGGCGTTGAACGGCGACCCGACCAAGGCCAACGCGGCACTGAACGGGGTGATGATGGCGTCGCTTGCGAACGGGGGATCACTGGACAACATCGCCCCCGGTGTCGCCTTCTTCCACAAGCTCAACCAGCTCGGGAACTTTGTGCCGATCTAGGCCACCACCGCGACCGTGAAGAACGGCACCACGCCGGTGGTCTTCGACTGGGATTACCTCTCCGCCGCCCACGGTCAGGACGTGCCGTCGTGGAAGGTGTTCGTGCCACCGAACGCAGTGCTTGGCGGGTACTACGCCCAGGCGATCTCGAAGACAGCGCCCGATCCCGCGGCGGCTCGCCTTTGGGAAGAGTACCTCTACTCGGCCGCCGGCCAGAATCTCTGGTTGCAGGGCGGCGCCAGGCCGGTGGAGATGGCCGCGATGACCACCGCGGGAACGCTGAATCAGACGTACGCAGCGGCGCTTCCGCCGGTGAACGGAACTCCCGTCTTTCTCAGCCCAAGCCAGGCCACCTCGGCCGCCGCCTACCTCAACTCCAACTGGGCGCAGGCCATCGGAAGTTGACAACGCTGGCGAGTTCAGCTGCCGAGTCCGCAGGCCGCCCGCTTCGGGCGCGCCTGCGGGTTCCAAGCTGGGTTGGCGTGGTCCCGTTTTTCGTTTACGTCGCGGCCTTCCTGGTTCTGCCCACCACCATCGTGGTTGCCGGGGCGTTCGCCGGTACCAACGGCCCGAGCCTGGCTAACATCTCGGCGCTGACGCAGCCGTACATCATCGATTCCTTTGTCCACAGCATCGTGCTGTCCGGGGCCAGCGCCGTGATCGGCGCAGTCGTTGGTGCGCTGTTCGCCTACGCGCTTGCGAGTGGAAACCCTGACGGCGTCATCCGGCGTGTGGTCACCTCCGCATGCGGCGTGCTCTCGCAATTCGGTGGCGTCACGCTGGCCTTCGCCTTCATCGCGACCATTGGCGGCGCCGGCTTCATCACGCTGTGGTTACAGGAACACGGCATCAACATCTACGCAAACGGCGTGTGGCTCTACCAGTTGAGCGGCCTGGTTCTGGTCTACACATACTTTCAGATCCCGCTCATGGTCATCGTCTTCCTTCCAGCGCTGGACGGCATCAGGCCGCAGTGGCGCGAGGCGACGGCGAACCTCGGCGGGAACTCATGGCACTACTGGCGACATGTCGCCGGTCCGCTTCTGATGCCCGCATTCCTCGGCTGCCTGCTGTTGCTCTTCGCAAATGCGTTCTCGGCGTACGCAACTGCCGCCGCGCTGATCAACCAGGGCGGCATCATCGTGCCGTTGCAGATCAGCAACGCGTTGAGCAGCGAAGTCGGTCTCGCCCAGGCGAACCTCGCGAGCTCGCTCGCACTCGCAATGGTGGTGATCGTCGTTGGTGTGACCGCCCTCTATTCATGGCTGCAGCACCGCACCGCTCGGTGGCTTCCGTGAACCGCCGGAAACATCGGCGCCTGCAGATCTTCCGGTCGGTCGTGCTTGTGGGCCTGGGCATCTTCTTCCTGGTCCCGATCGGCGCGATGATCGAGTTCTCGACACGAGGGGTGGGCATCAACGCCCCACGGACACTCTCGTCGTTCACGGGCATCTTTGCGTACCCAGATCTCACCGGCGCGATCTGGGCGTCGCTCGAGTCTCGCGGTCATCACATCGGTCGCGATGCTGGTGCTGCTGCTGCCCACGATGGTCTGGGTGCGACTTCGAGTTCCCGCGCATGGTTCGAAGTCATCGAGGTTCTCTGCCTTGCGCCGCTCACCATCCCCGCGATCGTGCTCGTCGTCGGACTTGCGCCGCTGTATCAATGGATCAACATCAATCTCAGCGATTCGATACTCACGCTGGGGTTCGCATATCTCATCCTCGTGCTGCCCTACGCGTATCGCGCGCTCGATGCGGGACTCTCGGGTGTCGATGTGCGCACACTCTCAGAAGCTGGGCGCAGCCTTGGAGCGGGATGGGCCACCGTGGTGTGGCGGATCATCGTGCCCAACATGTCGAGCGCGGTGCTCAACGCGTGCCTGCTTTCGGTGGCGGTCGTGCTCGGAGAGTTCACCATCGCCAACCTGCTCAACTTCGAGAACCTGCAGGTGGCCATCGCGCTTATCGGTCGTGCCAATGCGGGAGTGTCCATCGCTGTCGCGGTTGCATCGCTGCTGTTCGTGTTCGTTCTCCTGCTCGCGTTGTCGTTCGTACCCCGGCCCGGCTCGCGCCGGCGCCGAGTGGAGGTGGCATGAGGTGACCGCGCTTGTTGCGCAAACGGAATCCACGTCAGGGAGCGGTGCACGCGCCGGGGTCGAGGTGCGGCTCGACGACCTGCGCCGGCGCTACGGATCGGTGAACGCGCTCGATGGCCTCAACCTCACCATCGGCGCCGGGGAGCTGGTCGCGCTGCTCGGGCCCTCAGGCTGCGGCAAGACCACGGCGCTGCGCCTGGTGGCGGGGCTCGAAGATGCCGACAGCGGCCGGGTGGTGATCGGTGGCACGGATGTCACCAACCTCCCCGCCAACCGGCGTGATGCGGGGATGGTCTTCCAGGCTTACTCGCTGTTCCCCCACATGACGGCGCGCCAGAACGTCGCATTCGGCTTGCGCATGCGCAAGATCGGATCCAGCGAGCGCCTCCGCCGCGCGGGAGAGATGCTAGAGCTGGTTGGGCTTTCGGCACAGGCGGATCGCTACGCCCACCAGATGTCCGGTGGCCAGCAGCAGCGGGTCGCACTCGCTCGCGCCCTTGCCATCCGTCCCTCGGTGCTGCTGCTCGATGAGCCACTCTCCGCGCTCGACGCGAAGGTTCGCGGCCAGTTGCGCGATGAGATCCGGCGCGTCCAGCTCGAGGTTGGGATCACGACGCTGTTTGTCACCCACGACCAGGAGGAGGCTCTCGCCATCGCCGATCGAGTCGGTGTCATGCGGGCGGGCAAACTCGAGCAGCTGGCGGCTCCGACGACGGTCTACACCGAACCGGCAACTGCGTTCGTTGCCGAATTCGTGGGTCTCACCAACCGTCTGGCTGGGATCGTACGCGGCGGAGTGTGGAGGTCCGCGGCGTGCGTTTGCCGCTGATTGCCTCCAGCGGATCGGATGGCCCGGCGGTGGCGCTGGTGCGTCCCGAGGCGGTGTCGCTCTCCGCGGCGCCGGACGCATCCTCCGGACCACTGGTGGGGACGGTGATCGCCCTCGCTTTTCTTGGCGCGGTGAGCAGGGTCACGGTCGACCTCGGTGACGCCGTGGTGCTCGTCCAGATTGCGACGGCGGATGCGGCTGCGTACCCTGCGGGGACACGAGTCCAAGTCGTATTCCGCCTTGATCCGGTGCTCATTGCTCGTGACGACGCGACGACATCTGGCGTTTCTGCCCCCGGCGATCCTTACCACGCCTACTGCCCGTAGATGAACCCCTGAATACCACTCGAATCGCTGGGCAGGACTCGGTAATCGACCCGATCCCAGCCCGCCAACGCGTTCATCTCCGAGAACTGGAACTCGCCCAGAGGGATTCCGTTCGCCGGGCCAACCGCCTCGACGTATCCCACGTGGCCGATCCTGCTCGCGCCGTCACCGCCCGGCCAGAACACGACCACCGCACCGGCAACTGGTGTGTGCCCCTCCTTGAACCCCATCGCCGCTGCGTTGTAGTACCACTGATCGGCGTTGCCCCCCCAGGGAATGCAACGACGTTGTGCGACGTACCACGTGCATTCGCCGTACGCGAAGTCGTACCTGCACGCCCCCGGCCCACCGTGCACGCCAGCTTCATCGGCGGCGATCTCCTCGTCGAGGGTCGCGATCTGCGCCGCGAGGTCGCGGGCAGGTCCGCGCAATGTATTGAAATAATCGTCGCGATTCATCAGGTCGCCGAGCAGGCGAGTGCTGTCTCCGGCGAGCGCTCCCTCCAACGCCGATGCCTGTGCAAAGTCGATTCGGATGCGGACTTCGTCGCTTCGGATCGCAGCTTCTTGTGACGTCAGGCTCGAGATCAGGTTGGAGACCTGCTGTGAGACCTGGTTGGCTGCGGCCAACCGATCCATGGCTTGGCTGAAGCTGCTGGCGCTCAGCAGTGCAGCCAGCGCTTCATCGTTTCCTGTCGACTCGACGGTCGCACGGATCAGAGATCCGAGCGACGCCTTGTTCGCCGCGATCGTGACCTGGTCGCTCGTCTCCTGACCACCCAGCGCGGCGAGCTCTGCGTTGAGGGCGGTCAATTTCGTCTGCTCGCTGAGGACCTGCTGCTGCTGTGCTTCGTACGCGGCTTCGGCGCTAGTTGCGTCGCTGCCGGCGACATCGATCGCTGGTTGCATGGCCGCGAGCTCTGCGATAAGCGCAAGGCGATGCGCGCGCAGCGAATCGAGCGCAGAGGTCGTCGCCGGGGTCGCATGCGTCGTCGGGATCGAGCCGATTCCGGTGGCCAGAAGCATGCTCAAGCTGCCGACGATGAGGGCGACCTTCGGGAGTCGTGGCAAGAAGCACCCTCTGCAGTCTGGGAGCGCCGCCTGAGCGCGCGACCAGGATGCCCCCAATCGCCGGTCGCATGTGGCCGGACCATACAGGTGCCTGAGCACCACGTGCAACTGCCCACGAAGGATGGCCCGAGTTCGATGCGAGGCCTGGGGTGGTGCGAGACACCATCGCGATGTTGCAACGCCAGTGGTTGGATTTGCTCGAGAGGGCAGCTGAGGACGGAGTCCGCCTCGGCGAACTGCAACGCGACGTTGATCCCGTCCAGCTCGGGTTTGAGCTGGAGGCGGCGATGCTCTCCGGCAACTGGTACTTCCATCTCTACAGTGATGAGACGTTTTTCGCGCTCTCCCGGGCTGCTGTCGAGCGAACCATCAGTGCAGCTGCGACGTCGAAGGGTCGACGTGTCCTGGCGGGAGCGGCCGTGGACGGAGGCGAATAGGGATTCCGATTCCGGACGGTTCGTGCCTCGCAAGGCCTCTCCTCAACCCCGCGGCCCGGTTGCGCGCCCGAACGCGTCAGTGCTACCTTCCGCGGCACATCGCTTCCTGACGGAGGTTGCGCGCAGTCTGCGCGGCCGAGGGGACAAGGGGGTTCTTGATGGACAGGGTTCGACGGGTGCTGTGCTCGGTCGCGGTAGCAGGTGTCGCGGTACTCGCGTTGGCTCCTCAGAGCAGCCTCGCCAGTACGCGGTCCACCTCCATGAGTTCACCGTCTGCGACATCGCCCACGCCGATGAACGTCGTGTGCGTGTCGAAGGCGACGGACCTGATGAGCTATGTCAGCAGTCCGTCACACTGCGGGGCTCACGAGAAAGCGGTGAGCTTGACACCGGGTCCAGTCTTCGCCTGCGCTTACAAGGCCGATTTCGTCTACCTGGCAAACTCATCGCGTCAATGCCCGACTCGTTCGGGTTGGCATGCGCTCACCCTTCCACCCGCGAGCGCGCCGGTCTACTTTTGCGCTTCGAAGTCCACCGACCTGCTCGTGTTCGCGTCCGGTCCGGCGAAGTGTTCACGCAAACAGTTTGCCGTGGTGGTTGCGGCCTCCCATCAACCCCCGGTGCTGGCCAACATCGAAACGACCGCCTTGCCGTACTACGCCGGCACACCGGGCGTACCGGTCACCTCGTCCCTCACCGTCTCGTCACCTGATGCCTCGACTCTCGCTGGTGGCACCGTGACGATCACGACCGGGCTGGTCCCCAGCGAGGACGACCTCGCCTTTATCAATCAGAACGGGATCACCGGCAGCTACAACGTCACCACGGGCGCGCTTACCCTCACCGGGGTCGCCTCGCTCGCCGATTACCAGACGGCGTTGCGGTCGATCACGTACAGCGACTCCGACGCTCTGGGCGCAAGTGGCGAGCGGACGGTCAGCTTCGGGGTCGACGACGGCTCCGTCAGCAACAACTTGAGCAACGTGGTGTCGCGGACCATCGATGTGTCGCCGAACAGCCCGCCCACTGCCGCTGACGTCTCGGCTTTGACGGACAAGAACACCGCGATTGACATCGACGTGCTCTCGTCCGCGACGGATCCAGACGGTGACACGCTCACCGTCGCGTCGGTCAACACCGCCGGCACCTTGGGATCGGTGTCGATCAATCCGGACGGGACGATTCACTACGACCCGAATGGCCAGTTCGTAAGCCTCACGCAAGGGCAGACGGCCACCGACACGTTCACGTACGACGTCACGGACGGTTTCCAGGACTCGAACGCCGCCACGGTCACGGTCACCATCACCGGACTCAACTCCATGCCCGTGCTCTCGAACATCGAGACATCGCCCCTCAGCTATCAGGCGCAAGAATCGGCAGTACCGATCACCAACACGCTCACGCTCAGTGACCCTGACGACAGCACGATCAGCGGCGCGTCGGTCGCGATCATCTCCGGCCTTTCAGCTTCCGACGACCAGCTGCAGTTCATCAACCAGAACGGCATCACTGGGAGCTACCTCGCTTCGACCGGCGTGTTGACCATGACCGGTGGTGCGTCGATTGCGGACTACCAGGCTGCCCTTCGATCGGTGACGTTCTTCAGCGATGATGCCTCCACGAGCCCGGCCGCGCGCACGGTTTCCTTCACGATCACCGATTCGTTGAGTGCGGTGAGCAACACCGTGAGTCGCACCATCGATGTGGCCGAGGCGAGCTAGGGCGGGACTGATCACGGCAACGCTGCCCGGTCACTCAGAGCAGGACGCACGACGCGTCCCGCTCTGAGTGAAGGAACTCATCAGCTCGCGGTCAGGCGGCGGGCTCTCCCGTCGCGGGATTCAGAATCAGCCGGGTCGAGATCTTGTGCGTGAAGTTGAACATCCCGTCGATGCTGCCTGCGATGGCATCGAACGAACCCCCGCCGATGCGCCCGAGTGACCAGTTGTCCTCGATGAATCGAAGGATCGAGGTGGTGTCGGTCAGCGAGTTGTACACGTAGTTCTCACGCGCGTACGGGGAGATCACGAGGAGCGGCAAACGCTGCCCGTAGCCGCAGCGATCCTCGTACCCGCCCATGGGAGTGCCGGTGCCGCACTGATCTGTACCGGTCAGCGCGTCCTCGGCGGATGTCGATGAGTTGACGATCGGTGGCATCACCTGGTCGTACCAGCCGTCGGAGTCGTCCCACGTGATGATGATCGCCGTTGACTTCCAGAACCGGGACTGCTCGATCGCGTTGATCGTGTTGACGAGGTACGTCTGTTCGTCGAGCGGATCGGAGTAGCCGGCGTGACCGTCCTCGTACCGTGGCGCCTTGACGAAGCTCACGGCTGGCAGGTTGCCATCGCTCAGTGCCTCGTAGAAGTAACTGAGGTCGTACTGGTGGTTCGCCTGCCCGTTGTGGCCAATCTCGGCCTCGCTTGCCGGTGGCAGGTGCGCTGGATTGGAGGTGCTTGCGTAGTACTGGAACGGGTCGTGGTGTGCGCTGTAGTCGGTGACAACCGCGCCGCCGATGTTGGTGTGGCTGGCGCCGCAGATCACCGTGCCGTTACTTTGCCCAGTCGGCGCAAACCCACCCTGAAACCATCCCCACGTGACGTGTTCTTCGTTGAGCAGATTGCCGACGTTGGTCCCCGACATCGCGATCGTCGAGCCCGCCGAGCATTCGTCGTAGGTGGGGTCAGCATCGCCGTAATCAGTGCCGTTGTCGGTGACCCCGGCGAGCACTGCGGGGGTCGCTCCGTGGGTTTCACCGGACACCAGGTTGAGCACACCCGGGGTGGATGGCCCGAACTCCGTGTCGAAGTCGTTGTCGCTCAACGAGAAGCGCTGCGCGTAGTTCCAGAGAGCCGTCACGGTGTTGCCGTCGTAGTAATCCATGACCAGTCCGGGCGGCGCCGTGTCAGGTGGCGAGCAACTCTCTACCTCGGTGTATTCGGGGAACTTGTCCATCAGCCCCCCGTCCATGGCCTGCTGCTCCGGGGTGTAGTTGTGATCCTGGTCGCAGGTGAGCGCGTTTGCCGGGCCGAGTCGCTGCGGGTTCACGCCGTTCGGGTTGTCGGTCAACAACTCAGGGGTCAAGCCGTTTACGGTCGGCGTCCCGGGCTTGGCGGTAAACGGCTGACCGTCGGTATTGGTCGCATCAGGGTAGGTGCCGAAGTAATGGTCGAATGACACGTTCTCCTGAAAGAGCACAACGACGTGCTTGATCGGGGTCGTCGTCTTCGCGCTGTTGTCCACCGCGGCCGCTGCTCGCACACCCGTCGCAGTGGCGAGGGTGGCGCTGGCGATCGTCGCGGTCCCCGCCAAGGCCAGCGTGATCAATGGTCGCCTCGTCATGGCTCTCCTCCTCATCAATGGGGACGAAGTTCGATACCCCAAGATGAGCCGCGCGAGGTTAACGACGTGTTGCGCGTGCGGTAAGGGTCCGCTATGGGTCGGCTAAGGGGTGAAGGGTGACCTCAGCTCCCGCGCGAGACTGCGCCCGACATCGACGGTGCCGCCGGGAGTCGCGATGACCACTCACGGTTGTGTGTCAGGATTTGGTCGCGCTCCAAGTACCACTCTGGCCGTTGGCGACGTCCACATACGACCCGGACATGCTGCTGCCAGAGATGGTTCCCGAATAGGTAACCACGCCGACCGCGCCGAAGCTGATGGCGCTCCCCGACAGGGTTCCGCTGATGTGGAGCATATCCGGCGGTGACGACAAAGTAATGGTGCCGTTCACGTTGGATCCCGTCTGGTTCCAGGTCAGGCTGAAAGTGCCGTTGAATGGGCCGCTGTACTGACCGGACCAACTCCCGGTGACAGCGACTGTGGCCGGCGGGAGGGTCGCCGCGGCGGTCGGCGTGGCCGTCGGCGCAGCGGTCGGGGCTGCGGTGGGTGGCGCGGTCTGGGCGCTGCTCGGTGTCGGCGTGCCCCCCGGGGACGACGAGCCGCAAGCGGCGACGAAGACGACCGTCAATCCTGTGAGTGCTACGAGTGCTGTCCTGGACATCCTTGGCCTCCCTTGGTTTGGCTAATTGTGTGACGCGACTCAGCGTTGCTTCACGTCGAGCGGGTCCGTCGTCGGTGTCACCCTTTGGAGGTTGCCGGCGAGAAACCGGATCAGTGCATCTGGCTCGGTGAAGATGACGTTCACACCAGAACTCAGATGCGTCGCTGTTCCCCGTAGCCCCTCGGGGCGATCGTCGGCGCCGGGCTTCCACACCCGGACCACGAAGGTCTCCATGTGTCGAACCCTACGAAGCCGCATTTGGGTTGCCTTAAGGTTTTGTGAAACCGCGTTCAGGTCGCGGGCAAACGCAGGGTGCACGCCGATGGCTCCGCGCAACATGTTCGGCAAGCGCGTGCGTGGCTTCCTGAGGCGCCCGGCTATGCTGTCGATCGAATGTTCCTGCGTGAGCTCGGGTGCTGACGGTAGCGCTGCTGCAGGTCGCCAGCCCTGCAGCTGAAGCCGTCGCGGCCCGTCGCGACCGCGTGGGACAGATGGTCGCCGCCGCCAGAGGTGCTGACCTCGTGGTGCTGCCGGAGCTCTGGCCGTCTGGCTACTTTGCGTTTGACCGGTACCGCGAGTTGTCCGAGCCGATGAGTGGCGACACCGTCGCCGCCGGTCAGGAGTGGGCGCGACAACTGGGCTGCTATCTGCACCTTGGCAGCTTCGTGGAATGCGGGCCCGACGGCCGGCTGTACAACACCGCGGTGCTCATCGATCCCGCCGGCGAGATCGCTCACACCTACCGAAAGATCCATGTCTTCGGATATCGCTCTCGCGAAGCCGAACTGCTCACGCCTGGCAGGGATATCTCGGTCGCCGACACGCCGCTGGGGGCGGTTGCGGCGACCACCTGCTACGACCTTCGCTTTCCCGAGTTGTGGCGAGCGTTGATCGACGCGGGCGCCCACATGGTCATCGTTCCTGCAGCGTGGCCGGCGGCGCGCCTCGAGCACTGGCGTCTGTTCACGTCGTGTCGCGCCGTGGAAGAACAGATCATTCTCATTTCGTGCAATGCGGTCGGAGACCAGAACGGAGTCGCGCTCGGCGGCCGTAGCCGGATCGTCGACCCGTGGGGAGTGGTGCTCACGGAGGCGGGGGATGGCGAGAGCATCACATGGTGCGATGTCGACCCCGGCGCGGTTGCTCGGACTCGCGATGAATTCCGGGTGCTCCAGGACCGCCGCCTGAGCATGTCCGAACGATGACGACGCGATTTCGATTGATCGGCACGGACGCCGATCTCACCCTGGACGCACCGCGGCTGATCATCGCGGGATACACGGGCCGCAACGAGGCTGCCGTTGCCGCGCACATCGAAGAACTGGCCGCGATCGGCATCCCACGGCCGGCATCGGTTCCCGCGTTTTTCGAGCTCAATCCAAATCTTGTGACCTCCGACCCAGTCGTCACGATCAGCGGCTCGAATACGTCCGGCGAGGTTGAGCCCGTGCTCATCAGGCACAAAGGACGCCACTACCTGGGCGTTGGCTCCGACCACACGGATCGCGACCTGGAGCGGGCCGACATCGCCGCCTCAAAGGCCGCATGTCCGAAACCCGTCGGTCGTCAGGTGGTCGCCCTGCCGGATGATCTTGCCATGGTGGACTGGGACGCGATCGACGTCGAATCAGATGCCGACGGCCAGCCCTATCAGCGGGGCAGCCTTGCGGCGATGCTCACGCCAAACGATCTGCTCACGCGGATGGCGAACACGCTGGGCGAGGTTGATGACGATCTTGTCATCTTCTGCGGGACGGTGCCGCTGCTCACCGGTGCATTCCGCGCGGGGCGGCACTGGCGCGTTCAACTGACACTGAACTCGAACACGGCCCTGATTCACACCTATGAGGTGCTTCCCCACCATGGCTAAGCCTGAACGCGAATTCTTCGCTACCAACACCGTGGATTTCACCCCGTGCGCTGGTGACGTCGACACGCTCACTGAAACCATCCTCGCCGCCGATCCGGAAACCGGCATCGCCAGCTCGTTGATGCGTTTCGCGCCCGGCACGGATACCACGCCGAACGGGGTCCAGACACACGACTGCTGGGAAGAGGTGTACATCGTCGAGGGTTCGATCACCGATCTGCGGCTGAATGAAACCTTCACCGCCGGTATGTACGCGTGCCGGCCACCCGGCATGCCCCACGGGCCGTGGCGCAGCGTTGATGGGTGCCTGACCTTCCAGGTGCGCTACCGCGCTTGATCGTCCACAGCCATCGAAACGCGTGGGCTGGCCAAACGGCACCGCATCGCGCTGAGCCGTTTTCGCTGCTGAGACGATGCTCCCTTCACGACACGTATGCCCCACGGCACGATGCGGCGGCGTCGTCCACCGAAGCCGCCCCTGATTAGCTGCACGAAACGCCTACCAGCCCCGTGATCGACGCCCCCGCTTGCGGTTTGCAACTCACCGATCCAATAGATGATTTAGTTACCGTCAATCCGTTCATCGATACCACCGGTGCAATGAGAAGGCCGGCGATCGAGCTGCTGGCTATGAGTACGGCCGCGGCGTCGCCCACTGTGAGCAACTCGTTGGGATTTGTCATTTGCTCGTGGTTGATGGTTATGTGGTTGCTCACATCGGTCGGGTTCTTGATGATCCCGCCAGCTCCTGAGGTGACAAAGTTATTCAAGGTAATGTAGTCCGAGTCCGTCACGAACCACCCTGGAGCCGATTTCTCATAGGTTCGGGTGATCCTTCCACCCGTCGGCGAGGAATTCTCGCCTCCCGGTTACGCGGCGATCGAGTGGAACGAACCGGCTGAGATCTGACTGACGCCGGAGAGGACCTCATCAGGAAGGAGCGCGTCCAACGTTGTGCCGTTCCCGACTTGCCCGTACTGGTTGGCGCCCCAGGCCCACACGTTGCCTTCGCTGTCGAGCGCCAGCGAGTGCATCCCACCAGCTCGAACGTCGACGATGTCAGCCGGCAGTCCGACGACTGCCACCGGGACGTTGCTGTTGACCTCGGTACCAATGCCCAACTGGCCTCGGGCATTGTCGCCCCACGCCCACACGTCGCCGGTCGTGTCGATGGCGAGTTCGTGGCCATCCGAAGTGAGGTTGCCTCCCTGGTCGATCGACGTGTAGCGCGTCAATCCCTGATCGACTGGAGTTGGCGACGTGACCACTGCCGCGGTGCTCCCGCAACCGCATTGCCCGTACTGGTTGTCGCCCCACGACCACGCCAGCCCGTTGACGAGGATGCCGCCGGACGTCATTCCGGTGGTGAGGACGACCCCGGCGGAGCTCCCGCCCGTGAGCGCGGTCAGTGCCGGGTTCAGAGTGGGAATCTTCTCTGACTTGACCGCCGGGCTCATGCCCAGTGCCGGCCCTTGACCGCCCCAAACGTAGACGCTGCCATCCGAGGTCAACGCGAATGTGTGCGTTGCTGCCTCGGCGAGCTGGACGACGTTCAGACAGTTCAGTTGCGTGACGACGCTGGGGGCGTGGTTCCTCCCCCAGTGCACGACAGTGCTCGAGAGTGGACAGCTTGGGTCCGTCCCGGGTTGCTCGATGGCCGTAAAGCTGCCGTTTCCATCGACAGGGCGCTGGACAACATTCGCCACTCCGGGAACCTGGGTCAGTGTCATTGACGTGACCCCCCAACCCCACACAGTGCCGTTGCTGAGGACGAGCACATCGGCGTAGTTGCCTGCATCGATAGTGGCGAGACCACTCGATGATTGCGTCAACGTTGGCAGGTTCCCCGGTCCGCCGGCTGCGACCGGCCTCCCCCACTCGTCCACGCTCGGGCCGCTCGCCGCGGCTCCAATCGGCAGGCCGGCTGTCGTGCCCGCGCACACGGCCAGCGCGACGATTGTGAGCGCGACGCGTGGCACGGCCGACCGGCCGCCGAGGTGTGTGCGTTGCAGCGTCAGCGGCGGTGGTTCAGGCAAATGCGCTCGCGCCCGATGATCAAATCGCGTACTGCGTTGAGAATCCATGCTCCATGCCCTTCCGAACGCGGTTGTTCAGCATTTCCCGCGTCGTCAAGCGATGCGTAACGAAGCGGTACGCCTGCACGATACCGTCGCGGGACCGGCCGTGCCTACTGCGATGCAACCTGTCGCGAGGCTTCGATCGCGGACTTGGGGCGAGTGAAGCGAATGGACTGTTTCGCGGGAAGCCAACACTCGGCCGTGCCAGTTGAGCGGGGATCAATTGTCCGCCCGTAAGACGCCGTCTGACGAGGCTTGAAAACCCAATCGTGTGATGCGCGGCTCCAACGGCTATGCTGCAACGACGCCGCTGCGATTCAGGAGGGCTGACGCGTGCGCATCAGGGTACGGAAAGCGATGTCTGCGGCGATTCTTCTGGCGGCTCTCGTCGTCACAATGATCGCTGCGCGTCCCGCTGACGCCGCCTTGTCGGTGCTCAAGGTAACGCCCACATTCATTGGTGCCCCCGGTGACGGCCCCGAGTGCAGCCGGCCGAATCCGACAGCCAACACCTGGGTATGCCACGTCACCGTGAGCGAGAAGGGCTCGTCCTCGCTCCCGTTGCGATGGTCGGCCACAAGCGTCTCCGGCGCCACGTCGTTCTCGCCGTCGCGTGGAACCGTCTCGCCCGGGCAGAGCATCAGCGTGAAGGTCACCACCCACCTGTGCGGGGGCTACTACCGGTTCAAGTTCGCTACCAAGCAGAACACCGTCGTGGTCGTCTACACCTGCGGGTAGCGCACTCGCTGGAGCGGCCGACTTCGGAGCTACCCAAAAAACCGAGTGAGGCTGCTCGCGGATTTTGCGGAGCCGAGTGGGGCCAGACCGAATGCCGTCTCGATCGTGAGGAGGGTGCCGTAATCATCTCCGGCGGTCGAAAACGTGCCAACTCCCTTGGCGTTGTTGCTCACGATGATCTCAATGACCTGCCCGCCAGCCGCGCCGCCGCAGCAGCCAGTCTTGCCTTGCCCTTCATCCATCGTGAAGACGATTGTCGAATTGAATCCCGTGAACCATGACGACGCGATGATCGGAGCGATGTTCGCCTTCGCCCAGGTGTCACCCTTGGTCACGCTGCCGGTGTGCATATCATCCTGTTGGTTGGGAGTGATCCAGACGAAGTCGGGTGCCCCCGAACTGGTGAGCGCAGTCGCGAAAGCAGTGGCGCCAGGGTAGGGAAGGACGTGCGCCTTGCAGTTATTGTCGAGCACGTCGCTCACGACCACGAACGGGTCGTGCTTTTCGCCGTAGAGCGCTGCGCTGCCGGTTCCGTCAAACCATGGCTTGGTGTAACAGGGGCTCGGCATCGACTCCATGTAGGCAACCCAGGGGATGCCGGCAGCGGTCAACTGGCCACCGACGGACGGAACCGTGAGTGTCTTGAAGCAGGAATCCGACGAGCATCCCTGCGTGCCGCCGGTGGTGATCGCCAGGTAATTCGGTTCGCTCGGATGGGCGACACCCCACCAGTTGTTTCCGGACGCGTACGTCGTGGCCAGCGACTCCAGGTAGGGCGCTGCAGCGGCGGTGATCGACGCGTAGCCGCGATTTTCCTCCATGATCACCATGACGTGAGGCGATGTGGAAGCGGTTGACCTGATGGTCCGAGCCTCCGCAACAACAGTCAGCGAGGCAGCGACGGGGATGCTCAGCAGCGCGATCATCGCAGTTGCGAGGAAGAGGGCCAGTACTCCACGGTCCGCCGTGCGCTGCTCGTCGTTGCTCATGGGTGCAACCTGATCTCGCTCTCTGCATGCGACTGGTCTGCGACGGGCTCGTGATGGCACTGAGACCGCGTCGAGACATCGCTGCGACAGTCTTACGACCGGACGGCGCATGGCCTTCGACGAACTCGAAGTGCGCTTCGACCTGCGCCATGGTCACTCAGAGCTCAACGATTTCGGTGGCAGGACTCTCCAGCGTGAGGCTCGACCGATCCGCCGGATTGGCATGGATGCATGGCGAGCAATCAAATAATGACTGCGATCGCCGTTTACATCTTCCGGGACGTCAGGACACTTGGCGTAGACGCGCCGATACGCGACGTGCCCCGGTCTAGCCGACCGCGTAGAGGTTGCCGTCCGTGCCCGCGTTGAACACCATGCCATCGGAAATGGCTGTGGATGCCCAGAACTCGTTCTTGGATCCCAGAGTCAACTTGTCCAGGAGAGCGCCGTTGCTAACCTGAAAGGCATACTCCCGGCCGCTGAGATCGCCGATCATGACGACCTGGTTTCCGCTCGCGCCGGCTACAGCCGGTGAGCCAAGGACATTCTTGGTCGTGGCCGTGGAACGCCACAGTTCGGCCCCTGTCACCGCGTCGAAGGCGTAGACATATTTCGCGTAGGCCGTGATGACTTCACCGCCGACCAGCGCCGCAGCTGACTCTGCATTGACCCGCTTGCCGGCGTCGGCGTAGAGGTTGAAGGTCCAGATTTCTGCACCGGTGAGCAGGTCGAGCGCGTACTCCTGACCGTCCTTGCCGACCTCATACACTGCGCCATCGGCGATACCGTTGATGCCGGGGGCACTGATGGACGGAGCAGCGCCAACGTCTGCGTCGGAGAAGGACTTGAGGGTCTGAAAGCGCCAGACTTGGGCACCGGTCTCCGCGTTCAACGCGTAAATCGCATCATCGGGTTGGGTGGTGCCGAAGACAAGCAACTCGCGTCCGGTGCTGTCTGTCGCCAGCGCCGGCGGCGACCAGGATCCTGAGTGCTTCGCCTTGGGCGAGTTGCCAAGATCGTGTGACCAGATGACCGTGCAGCTGCCGGCGGTGTTTCCATAGCCGTTCAGGGCCCATTCGTGACCACGATTTTCGGACTCTTGCTGGCCCGTATCGCCGAAGTACACGACCGGACCGGTGCTGTCCTCGCCAACCACAGGGGAGGAACTCGATGCGTCCCGGAGTGGTTTCGGGAGCGAACACGGGCAACGTGTACGAGCACTCCAGGGCACCTGTCGTGGCATTGAGCGCGGACAGCAGGCCCGCGTCATTGCCGACGTACAGGGTGTTGTCGTACACGACTGGCGAGTTGACCACGGGAGCGCCGACGTTTGCTGTCCAGACGGACGCGCCGGTGGCGGCGTTGAAGGCGCGGAGTTCCCCACCGACGCTCACGTCGTAGACAACGACCTCACCCAGGGTCGCGTTGTAGACGACGACCGGCGACGCATAGACAGGGCCGCCACCGACCGCCTCAGACCACTCGATGCTCAAATCGTGTGCAGCGGTCGCGTTGATGGCGGTGTCGGGCGAAACCTCTGAGTGCTGGCTGTCGTGGCCGAACCCGGCCCAATCATCATTGGCCGACGAGTTTGCTGCCGCCGAGCCAGTTGAGGCAGCCAGGGCGACCAACACACCGCACGCCGCGGTCATACCGATCATCCGATGCACTGAATATCCCCCCTGTTTCCCGCCCTCATGTCACGCGCACTCACAGTACCACGCTCGCCCATGCCGCGAGCAGTCAGAACGCGGGCGTCAGGTCCCCGTTGGCGGGCGACGCCGATCCACCGAGCAACGGGACCCCATACGCTTCCTCGATGGCGCGCAGCGTTCCGTAGTGGTTGCCGCCGGTCGTGAAGGCGCCGTGCGACGTGGCCGAGACCACGATGGTGGGAATATGTCCACCGTCGCCCGTGTTCCATCCGCTCGTGTCGGACGTCGTGGCGGAGTCCCAGGTGATGATCACGACGCCCCCGTCTGCATACCACTCGGAGTTGAGCACAGTGGGGAGATTGGATTTCAACCACGCGTCCCCCTGCTTGATCCGATTGTCGAGCGGCGAGCAGGAATTGTGCATGTCGTCGCAGATGTTCGGAACGACGTACATGAAGTCCGGCGCCGTGTTCGTGTCAAGCGAATGCGCAAAACCACTTCCGTCCTTGCCCTCAAATGGAACAACACGATCGCATTGCGCTGGATCCTGCTTGATGCTCTTGATATAGACGAATGGGTTATGTACCTTCGAATAGTCGCCCACGCCAGTGCCGGTGTAGCAAGCCGAAGGCATGCTTTCCATGTATGCCCCCCAACTGATCCCGCGATCGGCAAGTTCGCCGACGAGCGTCGACGAACCGCGCGTGCTAATCGTGCCCGCGATCAGAGCGACGTAATCACCGAGGCTGCTGTCCGTGATGCCGTACCACTTGGTGGCGGAGGCATATTTGCTCGCCAGGCTGTTGATGTACGGGTCCGAGTCGTTGCCGATGATCTGGTTGTACCCCTGGTTCTCCTCGACGATCAGCATGATGTGCGGTGCGCTCGCAGCGGCAGCGGCACTCGGGGAGGCGAAGGATCCGATCGATGCCGGAATCCCGACGACGAGCGCGGCGAGACACGCTCGAACCCATCGCGCCAGACGGGACGGCGCAACATGAGTCGCGCCGACCACGCATGGCCTCTTCCCCGAAGAATCCCCCTTCATGTTTCGAACATGGTATCTGAGACCGACGCCCCGAGCGGGTCACGGTTCTGAACCTCCTTGACACGGCGCAAGGACCCCACGGCGACTCCCTACGGGAGGCGCCCCGACCCTCGAACGTCCAACGGACGCCTAATGGGCCGGAGCGCCGATCCGAAGTCCGGAGGCTAGTGCGGGTCGCCTATGACGCAGGCTTGGTACGGGTTGTAAGCCGGCGCGGTGGTGAAGTCATCGTAGTCAGGGAACGAGGTCGGGGGATCCGGATACTCCGCGCTCGTGTATCCGGCTGGGAGTTCGACACTGACCGCGGGGACATTCGAGGCAGCGAGTTGATTGCTGTCGAGCGCGCTGCACGCCCAGTTGAGGGCTTCGCTGAGCCCATATTCCAACGTCGCGGGCGACGGACATGGCGATCCCGACGGGTCGTCAGTGCCATTGCATTCGAGCTTATCGAGCGTCGCCGTCTGGAAGTCGATCGGCACGTGGTTGGTTGAAGAGTCGCTGACCATGGCCGTGTACATCGGCGGGTAGCTCCCGACCAGCGTCGGGTACCGGATCGAGTTGTTCTCGAGCGCCGCAACCGATGGATATGTCTGAGCGAACCACGACATCAGGCACTCGGTGAACGTCTCGCCTGTATCGCCGGAGCAGATGGGTGGCGGGTTGCCCTCGGATCCAGGTGTGAGCACCGCTTCTGGATTGAAACTGAAACTCTGTCGCGTGTGCTTCCACGCGCTGACCTGGTTGGTGATTGCGTTCTCCTCACAGCCTTGATCGAGGTAGTCCGTATACCCTGCCGCTGTCAATGCACTTACGCTGACGTCGTCTTTGAGCAGGGGTTCAGAGTATTCCGTCATGCAGGCTGAGATGGTTACGTTCTCGATTTCGGAGGCGTTGTCATACTGGGCCGCGAGCTGCGCCTGGAAGTTCTGGTAGTCCGACATATATTCGGTCGACCACCATTCACCGACGCCGGATCCCGGCGATGCGTCACCACTCGCGCACGAGTTCGTGGTGGCAAATGCCGGCTGACCCTTATTTGCAGAACCAATGTCCTTCGCCCATGCGGGTGCACACTCGCCAGCCCAGACGCGTACCTTGACATGCAGAGGGTCGGTTGGGTTTGCGGCGTTCCATGCGTCAACTTGTTGGATCGCTTTGTCGATGGGATTCAACTGGTGCGTCGACGATGTGTCGTAGTCCTGAAGCGGTCCGTTCTCCGTCAGTTGTAGCGCGGCCCAGTTGACGTTGACGACGTACCCGCTTACCGGTGTCCCGACGTAGCCCGAGGCCGGGTAGCCATCCCGGTCCAGCAAGCCCGTGACGTCGGGTTTGACCGTGCTGTAGTAGCCATAGATGTCCACGATCGCGTCCTCGTTGCCGGCGGAGTTGAAGATGTCGATCATCCCGTCAGAGCCCACCTGCACAACTACGAGGTTGGCCACCGTCTGACCGGCACTGAAGTTGAGGTCCGATGTGCCTGGCGGAGTGGAGCCATCCGGATAGACTCTGAAGTAGCTCGACGTCGCACCGGTCGCCGGTACGGCTGTGACGTTCACGACAACATCTGTTGGAGGTGTCGGGCTCGACATCGAGGGAATGCCAGAGAAACCGGCCACCGGAACCTTGAGGACTCCGAGAGGTCCGAGTGTCTTCGAGGTGCATTCGGTATTTGATCCCGACTGCGTGTTGCAAATCCGGGATGGTCTCAGCGGGGCGTAAAGGGCGCCGGTGGCCGCCGGATTGCTCGCGTCAGTGAACCAGCCGTCTACATCAACCGCCACGTCCAACGTTCCGACCGCGTTGTAGATATCCACAAGGCCGGCTGAGCTCCCGGTCCCCTCCGGGACCATGACGCGATTTGGAAGGACTTCACCCGTTTGTACGCTGACCGTGGAGGCATTCGGCCGAGTTGTGCCTCCCGGGTAGACCGTCAAGTACGTACTTGTTGACGGAGCGATTGCCGTCACATTGAGGACGACTCCGCTCACACCTACCGACGGCACGGGGCTAGGGGAGGCCGAGACATTTAAGGTGAGGACTAGACCGGCGCCGAGCTTCCCGTGAACTCGTGCATTGTGTGTTGGTGCCCGATCGTGTATCGCAGATACGAGTTGGGACCGTCGGATGGAACAGCCCAGCGGTACTGGGTGGAACAAAGGTCGGACTTAGATCCTCGTTGGTTGGGATGTACCCCTGGACGTCCATGACAACGTCCGCAGTGCCGACAGCGTTGTAGACGTCGACTTCGTTCTGCAATCCGACGCCGACTTCCACTAGGTTCGCGATAGTCGTGTTCGCGGGAAAGTTGATGTTGGACACGGTGGCCGACTTGCCGTTTGGATACACCTTCAAGTAGCTCGCACTTGCGTGGCCGATCGCCGTCACGTTTATGACCACCGCGCTCACACCCGTGGAAGGCACGCCGCCAACCCCTGTGACCACGACAGGGAGGATGCCTCCTGCACCCAGCGTCTTACCGGCGCAGGGCGGACCGCCGGTCGAGCGTGTGTCACATATGCGCGAAGGCGGCAAGGGGATGTACGGGCCCATGGAGACTGCGGGTCCGGAGAAGGCATACGCGTCTGTATTCATGGTCACGGGCGATGTCGCCGAGTTTTGCGCAATGATCTCGTCGCGACCTGCCGTAGGGATTGGAATGGGCGCCGTATACGCCACGGTGACGCAGCTGGTAGTTGTGGTGAATGCGCTTGGCGTTCCGTTGAGGGTCGTCGCACCCACCTTCGCTGTACCCCCAGGAGCGCCCTCTGTATTGAGGGTCTTGAAGGACAGGTAGGCAGTGAAGCTGCTGACCGGGGTTCCGTTCAATTCCGCCCCAACGCAGATAGTCTTGACTGCTTGGCCTGCGACGAGTGATCCTGGGGGCGCGATCGGGTTGGGGTTGAAGGTGAGCTGGTTGTATGTCGGTGCGGCCGTCACTACGCTCCCGCCGAGGACGACGAGCAGAGAGAGCATGCAGGCTGCGGCCGTAACGCACGTCGCGAGCACTCGCCAACGTTTCATCGTGTCCTTCCTCCCAAAGGTCAGCAGTGTGAGTGGTGTTCGCCGAGACCGTGTCCATCCGTCACGAGAATCGAGCGAGGGTGCAGTATGCACCAAGGCGCTCGGCTGGGTCCTGCCCGGATGTGAACTTATCAAACGGACCTCTCGACGCACTCGTTGTACACGCCGCAATCGCTGTCGGGACCCGGACATTCGCAGTCCATACCGCGTAGCGTGTTCGATTCCCGTGATTGCGCCACGGACTTCGCAGAACCGGCGACCACGGCGGGACCACCACCGCTCAGATGCCGAATTGGCTCCTGAGGTTTGTGGTTGAGCCGGCCGGACACGCAGCACCGTTCCCCTGCATCCCCGTGGCGCAGCCCAGATATCCAAGACCCAGCATATTTTCGGTGGCACCGAGCGCGGCGATATTGTTCATCGTGGTGGCCGAAGGTATGACCGTTCCCGGTACGACTGACGGCGCGACGATCACGTTGGGCAAGGGGTCCCCGAACTTCGCTCCCGCGGTTCCCGAAGCCGCCTCCCACATGATGAACACGGCCGTCGTCCCGCTCTGATACGCGGGCGAGGCAATGATCATCGGAAGCCATGCCGCAAGCCACTGGTCGCCGTTGGTGACTCGCGAGGTGTACGGCTTGCACTTGGTGTGCATGTCGTCACAGAAGTTGGGAGTCACGAAACTGAACGTCGGCAGAGTGTTATTGGCGAGGTCGTTGGCGAGGACGTTGGAACTGGTCGATGGAGTGCAGCTGGTGCCGTTACACGTGGTATTCGGGAAGCTGACGTCATCGTTGGCGCAGGTGTTCCCGTCGAGCTGACCTTTGATGCGCAGATCGCTGAAGTATGGAGCCGGATTGTGCCTGGCGTAGTAGCGGCCGGAGGTCGGGGCCACCGAGCAATTGGAGGGCATGCCCTCCTCATACGCCTTCCAGGAATCGCCCGGTACGTCCTGCACCTGCTCGAAAATGGACGGGATTGCCACCGTGCCGCCGCACGATGTGCTCGTGCACGTCGCGGCAGGTGTGACTCCATGCGTGATGCACGTGTCCCCCTTGGGGGTGGTGTCGTTGAGTGTCTCGGAATCGCAGTTGGCGCCTGCAGTCGCTGGGACGTAGTTCGGTGCGGAGTGGAGAATATTGGCGAGCCATCCGCGCGCGTAGCCGCACTGAGTCTTGGCGAGATTGGTGATGTACGGCGCCGCCGCGTTTCCGATCACGCTACTCAACACGTTGTCCTCGAACATGATCCATATCACGTGCTGGTACGTGGTCGGTGCGGATGTTGCCCAGCCGCACGCTGGTTCCGTGCCTGCGGACGACGTCTCGGCCGCTGCGGACTGAAACCCCATCGCGCTCGCGTCCCCGAAGAACGACGTCAAACCGAGGAGGGCGATGACGGTACCGAACATCACCCGGCCACGGAGTGTCACTCGCATCCCCTCCAAGAATCGACCAACCGGTGGCAGCGACGAGGACCCGAACCCTTCGCCCCGAACGCAGAATCAGCTTAACCCATTCGAAGAAACGGGTCATCGTTCAGCCTCGACCGATCTCCCGAAGACGCCACTCGATCGCGGCATCAGGGGCTGACCCCTGGGGAAAGGCGCCTCCTAACGAACCGCCGCCTCGCGGCTTGAAGGCACAGCCGAAAGCACCCTCGCCAGCACCTCCTCGTCGATCAGCTTCGCGTTATGGGCTTCGCTGGTGTGCTCCTTGACGATCAGGAGCAAAGCCTCTTCAACGCCCTGGGCTTCAAACCCGCAGTCGCATCTGATGAGCAGTTCTCGTGTCGTGGCGTTTTGACCCACGCTCGATCCTCCTGTACTGCGATCATCCCTCTGCGCCGACGCTACCATGCGGCTGGCTAACTGCGGGTTAAGGGATGAAGCGTCGGGAGTGCTGGGTTAGCCGCTATCGAGTGCTCGTGTGCCTCGACGCCTTCGTGCAGACGCGCCGCGTTTTCGAGCCCTATAGTTCGCGCGACAGGAAGTTTTTGGGGGGTACAGGATGGGTCGCTTCTGGATGGCCGGCAGGTCACTCCCCATACTGGGCTTGATCTCGGTGCTCGTCGCAGGAACGGGGGCCTCGGTCGTCAAGGCGAACCAAGGCAAAACCGGACCGCAGCTTTCCAAGTACTCGTCCTGCTCCTGCGACTACGTTGGCGCCTCAGTCGCGACCTCGGGTCCGACAACCCTCGTGGGGGTACCGGCGATCGACGATGCGACAGGCCGCGCCTATGTCGATATCGACCAAGCGGAAGGCTGGTCCCTGAGTGCGGTGTTGCAGGGCTCCGATTCCGAGCCGGGCGACACATTTGGATTCTCTCTCGCAGTCTCCGGAACGACCGCCGTCGTGGGGGCACCCGGGCACGCGGACTATGCCGGGAGCGCCTACGTCTTCAGTGACTCGGGCGGCAGTTGGGCACAGGTAGCTGAACTCGTGGGCTCTGATACCGTCGCCGGCGATTGGTTCGGCGCAGCGGTGGCGATTGATGGGACGAACGTCATTGTCGGGGCGCCGGTCCACGCCGGGGCTGGCAGTGCTTATGTGTTCACCGACGCCGGCGGTTCCTGGACGCAGGCATCGGAACTCACTGGTGCTGTACCGGGAGGCTACTTCGGGTACGCAGTCGGCCTTTCCGGAGCGACCGCTATCGTCGGTGCTCCGGCGGACCCCGCACATACGGGCAACGCGTTCGTCTTCAGCGGCTCGGGCGCAGCTTGGTCGTTGGTTGCCACGCTTTCGGGGACCGGTACGGGTGTGCACGATTTCGGGTCGGCGGTGGCCGTTGACGGGAGCACCGCGGCGGTAGGCGCGTGGATCGCCAAAAAAGGCGCCGCCTACGTGTTTAGCCAGACAGGCAGTGGGTGGTCGCAGGCTGCCGCACTGACCACGTCCGACAACCGCATCGGCTTTGGCGCAGCAGCAGCAGTCTCCGGTAGCACCGTTGTCGTGACTGCCGTCGGCGGATCCGGCAATGGCGGTCGCGCGTATGTCTACACACCATCGGGGACGACGTGGACGCAGTCCGCCGAGCTCGCTCCCGCCGGTACGGAGGGTGGCGACTTCTTCGGTAACAGGTCGGTGAGCATTTCGGGGACGACGATCGTGGTTGGCGCACCGGATCACGGTGCCGTCGGAAACGCGTTTGTGTTCACCAACAGTGGCGGCTCGTGGAGCCAGGTCGCCGACCTCGCCAACTCAGACGGCACTACCGGCGACGCCACCGGCTCCTCTGTCGCCATCTCGTCGGTTGCGACTATCGCGGGCGCCCCTGGTCATGTCGGCATCGGCAGGGTCTATCTGTTTCCAACTCCACCACCGTGGCACCCGATCATCGGCATCGAAGCACCCGACACAGCCGTCGGCTCCGATTTCGGCGCATCACTGGGCGTCACTGGTACGACAGTGATCGTGGGTGCCCCTGGCAACAGCGGCGCCGGCAGTGCATACGTCTTCCCCGAAACGATTGACGCTCCCTACACGCAGGCGGCTGTTCGCGCGCCCAGCAACAACTACGTCTATGAACGACCCGCTGAGCTCGAGGGCTCCGACACGTCAACTGGCGACGCTTTCGGCGCTTCAGTGGCGATCGCCGGCACGATTGCGGTTGTTGGCGCACCCGGTCACGGCGGCACCGGCAGCGCGTACGTGTTCAGCGAAACTGGGAACACGTGGAGCCAGGTTGCCGAGCTCGAGGGCTCCGACACGGCCACCGGCGATGACTTCGGCGCTGCCGTATCGATTTCAGGCACGAATGTGGTGGTAGGCGCGCCCAGGCATGGTGGCACGGGCAGTGCGTACGTCTTCACAGCGAGCTCGGGATCATGGATCCAGGGAGCGGAGTTGGACGGTTCCGACACCTCGACGGGTGACGACTTTGGCACCTCGGTCGCCATCTCAGGGCTGACCGCAGTGGTCGGCGCTCCCGGTCATGCCGGAACCGGCGGGGCCTACGTCTTCGACGGAACGTCCGGTTGGACTCAAACCGCAGAATTGAACGGCGCTGACAGCGCGGCCGGCGATGATTTCGGAGCCGCCGTTGGTGTCGCAGGCGCGATCGCGGTAGTGGGTTCCCCAGAACACGGCGGCATCGGCAGCGCGTACGTGTTCACCCAGGCCTCGAGCTCGTGGAGCCAGACTGTTGAGCTGAAGGGCTCCGGCACGGCGGCAGGCAACCACTTCGGAGCCGCAGTTGCGATCGTTGGAACAAAAGCGGTTGTCGGCGCACCCAACAACGCCGGTACGGGCGCCGCCTACGTCTTTACCGTATAGCCCAAGCAATGGGCTGGTGAAATCGGGTCCGCCCAGGCATCGGTCTACAAGTGACCCACTCGGAGCGCTCGCAGCGCTTGCTCTGTTTCTCTATACTGTGCCGAGCCACGTCGGAGAGGGGCGTGGAATCCTGGCAGGGAATCGAGGGGAACAAGGGGAATCATGTCTGGGGGCATCCTTTCGCAACGCCGCGCGTCCGGAATACGTCGGGTCGCCGTCGTCCTGGCCGGCCTGAGCTCATTCGCCGGCCTCTGGTCCGCCACCGGAGCCACTGCCGCCTTTGCCGCGCCCAAGGCTCCGACTGCGACGCCCGTCGCCAAGGCCGTAATCAAGGCCGTCAAGGCCGCGGCGCCTGTCACCCAGGACTGGCCGACGTACCTCCACGATGCTGCCCGCACCAGTGTCAGCGGCGACACCACGATCAGCCCGGCGAACGTTCAGTACCTGCAGAAGAAGCTCACCGCCGTCACTGGTGGCGTCATCGCCGCCGAGCCGGCGATCGTGAGCGGCGTTGCGTACGTCGGCTCGTGGGACGGATACGAGTACGCGATCAATGCCAACACGGGCGCGATCATCTGGAAGACCTTCCTCGGGACGATCACCGATCCCCCGTGCGCTCCTCCGAATGTCGGCATCACCTCATCCGCCACCGTCTACAACGGCGTCGTCTACGTCGGAGGCGGCAACGACTCGAACGGCGAGGAGCAGTGGTACGCACTGTCCGCCGCGACCGGCGCAATTCTCTGGAACGTTCCCACCGGCCTCGGTCCGACGGGCGGGCCGTACTACAACTGGTCGAGCCCACTCATCATCACCGATCCAGCGGATGGACTTCCGTACGCCTACATCGGAACCGCGAGCGTCTGCGACGCACCCCTCGCTCAGGGGCAGCTGATCAAGGTCTCCCTGACGACGCATCAGGTTGTGGCCATCACACCGATGGTTCCCGCCGGACAGGTGGGCGGCGGCATCTGGACCTCACCGACGTACGACGCCACGACCAATAAGATCTTCGTCTCCACAGGGACGCTCAACCTCTACTCGCAAACGCTTTCCCAGGCGGTGGTGTCGATCAACGCGACGACCATGGCTGTCGTCGATCACTGGCAGCTGCCCTTCGAGGCCGCGGTGAGTGACTCGGACTGGGGGACGACGCCGACGCTGACGACGGACGCGAACGGCGACCAGCTCGTGAGCCTGGCGAACAAGAACGGCATTCTCTACACGCTCAACCGCAACAACATGGCGGCAGGGCCAATCTGGCAAAGCCAGATCGCGTATGGCGGTGATTGCCCCACATGCGGCGACGGCTCGATCGCCTCGGGCACCTTTGCCAACGGCGTTCTGTACTACGCCGGCGGGAGCAACAGCGACGCCAACGGCCTCGGACACGGAGGCTCGGTCACAGCCTTCAACGCCGGCACCGGCGCGGTGCTCTGGAAGCACGAGACGAACTCTCCGGTGCTCGGCTCGATCATCTATGACAACGGACTGATCTTCGACGGGCAGGGCCAGATCATCGAGGCTCTGAACGCCGCAACGGGGGCGTCGCTCTGGACGTACAACCTCGGAGCGGGCACCTACGGAGCGCCTGCCGTGGCCAACGGCATGCTCTACCTGGGCGCCGTCAACGGCGACTTCTTTGGATTCGGCCTGCCGGCGACGCTGCCGGGCTCGCCGCCGCCCGATCCCAACTGCCCAACAGGATTCACCTGTCAGGACATCGGCAAACCCGGGATCGCCGGCAGCGAGGTCGTCAACAGCAATGGGAGCGTCACGGTCACGGCGTCGGGAAACGGCCGCAGCAATGGCGATCAGATGCGCATCATCACCGAGCCGGCGAGCGGTGATTTCCAGATCTCCGTCGAGGACATGTCCGAAACGGCCGGCAACCTCACCGGGTACAACCAGCCGCAGCTCGGCATCGTCATCCGCCAGAGCGCTGCGCTCGGCGCACCGTTCTACACGGCACTGCAGGATCCGACATACCCGGCGGAAGGCGAGAACGTCGCCAACGTCATCATGTATTACCGCGATACGTGGAACGGTCCTGTCGTGGAGCTGACGCAGAACTACCCGCTCGCCTTCCCGCGGTACATCATGGTGCAGCGCAACGGCGACACGTTCCAGACGCTGTTCAGTTCGGACGGCAAAAAGTACACGCTCATCAGCGCCACGGTGCACACGATCGTGATGCCCACCACGCTGCTGGCCGGCGTAGGAGTTGCCTCAGGCACACCCACGGCCACGACCACGGCCGTGTATCAGAACCTCGCGCTCGGACCGCCCACGCAGACGTACGTCGAGCAGAACGAGGCTCATGCGTGCCCGACGGGCTGGACATGCACGGACGTCGGCGCCGGGTCGCCCATCGGCGATGAGACGCTGGCAAGCGGCGTCTGGACGATCTCCGGCGGTGGCGAGGGGATCAACCTCGCTGGTGACGGAATTGGCAATAACCGGATCGCCGACCAGTTCCACTTCGTGTACAAGGCGATGACCGGAGACGGCACCATCACCGGACGATTGACGTCGATCGCGAATGGCAGCGCAACCGCGCAGGCCGCGCTCGTGATGCGCGCCGATACCTCCATCGGGTCGCCGTTTTACGGCGTGGTGGTGACGCCGAATCTCGCCGCGACCATCGAGTGGCGGACAAACAACCTCATCCAGCAACGCGTCACGATTCCTGTCGGCACCCTGACCCTCCCCACGTGGTTCCAGATCAACCGTTACACCGACACAACGCAGTCACCTGCGGTGACCTATTACAGCCTCCTCACCTCGCCAGATGGAACGAACTGGACCGAGGTCAACGGCTCAACCGTCGCACTCAATCTCGGTGCGCATCCCCTCGCTGGAATGGGCGGCTCACAGGCCACCCCGCGCGCGCTCAACAAATCGACGTGGGACAACGTCAGCATCTCCACCGTCAGCACGAAGCCACCGGGCGTGTGCCCGCAGGGCTACACCTGCCAGGACATCGGCGATGGCTACCAGTCCGGAAGCCAGGAATTCAGCGGCAGCGGCACCTGGACGTTCTCCGCGGGCGGACCGGACATCTGGGACGTCTACGACTTCTTCCACTTTGTCTCGCAGACGCTGACCGGCGACGGCACGGTGAGTGCCGAGGTCTCGTCGGCCGGACCTGCGAACTACGACGACGAGTGGCAGAAGTCCGGCGTCATGATGCGCGGCTCCACGGATCCACAGTCGCCGTACTACGGCGTGTTCGTGACACCGCAGCACGGGCTGGCTGTGCAGTGGCGCACGACCCAGGCCGGTCTGACGAGCCAGGTGCTGGCGCCCGGCCCTTCGCCGGAATATCCCGTGTTCCTGATGATCGGCCGGTGGACGGACCCACATCCTGGTGGTCTGACGTACTACACCGCCTACTCGTCAACCGACAACGTCAACTTCACGGCGATCCCCGGGTCGACAGTCGCGCTCACGTTGCCGGCGACGGTGCTCGCCGGAATGGCGGCTGATTCGTACAACGAGAAGACCACGTTCCCGGTTGTCTTCAACGCCTTCGCGCTCTTCAGCGATACCGAGCCGGTGCCCCCGGGCGCCTGCCCGGCGTCTGTCGCCGGGTGCGCTGACATCGGCGGCGCGACGCCGGCCGGTGTGCAGACCCTTGCCAACGGCACGCTCACGATGACTGTCGGCGGTGGTGACATCTGGCTGGGGGCCGATCAGATGCACCTGGTGTGGCAGAACCTTGCCGGAGACGGTGCGGTCAGCGCGCGAGTCGTCTCCCAGCAGAACACCGGCGCGTGGGCCAAAGCGGGCGTGATGATGCGTGCCACCACCGACCCGGGCTCGCCGTATTACGCGGTGTTCGTCACACCGAGCAGCGGCATCGCCGTCCAGTATCGCGCCACGCAGGGCGCGAACACGGCGCAGATCGTGATCCCCGGCACGACACCGGCGTACCTCCAGGTGACCCGCTACACCGACAGTGGCGGCACGACCTGGTACACGGCCTGGACGTCGAGCAACGGCACCACCTGGACCGCCGTTGCCGGCTCCACAGTCGCGCTCGTCATGCCGGGCACACTGCTCGCAGGCTGGGGCGGGGACGCGACCAGCCAGACGACGGGAAGTCAGATCGTCTTCGACACCCTTGCGGTGACGAACGGCGCATCTGCGCCTCCCGGACTGTGTCCGACCAACTGGAGCTGCGCGGACCTCGGGGGTGCCACGCCTGCAGGAGGCCAGAATCTCGCGGGCGGCGCGTGGACTGTCTCCGGAGGCGGCGGCGATATCTGGGGTGTGAGCGACCAGTTCCGATTCATCGACACGCCGGCAACCGGTGACGGCACCATCAGCGCCGAGATCACGTCCCAGCAGGCGACAAACCCGTGGGCGAAAGCGGGGGTGATGATGCGCAGCACCGTCGATCCCGCTTCTCCGTACTACGCGGTGTTCGTCACCCCCGGCAATGGCGTTGCCGTGCAGTGGCGCACCACGCAGGGCGGTGCGACCAACCAGCTCGTCGTCCCGGGAACCGTTCCCCTCTACGTCGAGGTTTCGCGCTGGACCGACACGAGCGGCGCGACACCGGTGACCTACTACTCCGCGCTCACGTCACCGAACGGGACGACCTGGACGACCGTACCGGGCTCGGCCGTAGCGATGACCCTGCAGGCGAACTACCTCGACGGCCTCGCAGTCACCTCGCACGACACGAGCCAGCTCAGCAGCGTTGCACTCTCTGCAGTGACGATCGGCACCACGTCGACGGAACCGCCCGGAGTCTGCAGCGCCGCGTACACCTGCACCGACATCGGGTCGGCGACACCGGCGGGAACTGAGACGCAGACGCCGACAACCTGGACCATCCAGGGCGGCGGCGGTGACATTGCAGGGACGAGCGACCAGTTCCGCTTCGTCGAGCAGGCACTTCCGGGTGACGGCACGGTCAGCGCCGAGTTGGTGTCACTGAGCAACACCAACGCATGGACCAAGGCAGGACTCATGGTGCGCGCCGACACGACTGCCGGCGCCGCGTACTACGCGGTGATGCTCACGCCGGCAAACGGCATCGTCGTGCAGTACCGCAATGCCGCCGGCGCGGTCACCAACCAACCCGTCCTTCTCAGCGGGCCTGCGGCGCCGCTCTATCTCAGCATCACGCGAACGGGGACGACCTTCTCGGCGTCAACGTCGCCCGACGGCGTCACCTGGACCCCGCTCGCCGGCTCGACGGTGCCATCTGAGCGGCCTCACGGGTTCGCTGCTCGCGGGAATGGCCGTCACGTCGCACGACACGAGCCAGCTTGCCACCGCCACGTTCGGTGCGGTCAATATCTGAGGTCAAGTTCACGGGCTACGGCCGGCACATTCGCGCGGCGGCGAGTGTCGCCGGCGTTGCGGGTCCGACGTCGTAGCTCGTCGACGCGACCTGGTAGCCGAGATTCCAGAAGTTCGCTCCACTCGCTCCCTCGGCGAACACCGTCTCGCACGTGCCGCGTAACTCCGTCGCACGCTGCGCGTCTCCGTCGGATTGCTGCCAGCCGAACTCCTCGTCGATCCAGGGTTTGCCAATCGACGCGCAGTACGCGGCGACGGTCGCCGAGTACGCGAGCATGCCGCCATACGTTTTGATATCGCAGAGGTCGACCGTCGGCAACGCGAAGATCGCCTTCCAGTCAATGCCGGATGTGGGTTCGTTCAGGTATCCGAGCCCACCGGGATTCACCGCGACGGTCGCGCCGAGCTGCTTCCACTTCCCAGTGGTGCGCGCGTAGAAATCGGTCAGCTCCTGCGTCGTGTAGGTGAGCGTGCATTCCTGTCCGGTTGCGGGCGCCATGAAGGTGTGACTGCCGACCGGGAGCGGCTCGCCGCTGATGCCGAGCGTTGCGATCGTCGGGTCGTGACCGTAGACGGTGCCCGTGACCGTGTTGCGCCGGGTGGCGACGAACGTGAGGAAGGCAGTCCAGTCGGACGTGTAGGGATTGATGCAGCTGTTCCACAGAATATTTCGATAGTCGCTGAGGTCCAGGTCGACGTGCAGACCGGCGGCTCCCGCGTCCGCGATCATCTGATCCACCTCGACCCACGTCGTTGCTGCGTACGGCGTCGAGTCCGGGATGCCGTCGTCCGAGAAGAAGTTGACGATACGGATCGTGTCCAGCCCCGCCCGTTGCGCGAGCGCGACCGTGCCCGTCGGGTTGAGGAACCCGGACTCCTCCGGACGTAGTCCCGGGTTGTAGACGCTCGCGCCGTTCATGTACCAGTGCGACCCGTTCGCGCACAGATTCGTGCCACACACCGTCACCTGAGCGGGAGCGGATGTTTGAGGCGCCGTTGGCGTGGGCGTTGCGCTCGGCGATGCGGGGCCATGACCAGTGGGACTGGGCTGTGGCCCGCTTGCGTGGTGAGGGAGCAACAGCACGAGGGACAGCACGGCGGCAAGCGCCACTGCTCCCGCGATCGCGATGCCTCGGCTCCTGCCCTGACTGATGACGTTCCTCCGATCCCGCCCAACGCCTGCCTCGGGTTCCCGAGAGCCGTCACCCCGTTGTATAGGATGTGCGCGCCGCAGCCGATGACGCCGGGCCCACGGGAGAGTGCCGAATCCGAGCATCCGACGACGAAGTTGCAGCGATCCGTTACGACGCCGTGACAACCGGACCGCCGAGAGGCGGGCTCCGACCGTCGGAGGGCCTAAGCTGCGTGACGCCACGACAAGAGCAAAGCCTCTGTGAGGAGGCGACGCAAAGCCACGGGTCTCGACGCGAGACAGCCGGGTTACCGAAGGATCGTGGGTGCCGGCAATCGGAGCCCAGATGATCAGAACGTTGTCCGCTGCGACCGTTGTCCTGATCGCAACCGCTGCGTGGGGTGCGACCGCCGCCGGGTCCTCGCAGCGGCTGACTGCCGCACCAGAAAGCACGGCTGCCGCTCAGGCCACCGCCTCGCCACGAGTGCCGTCGCACAAGCACCCGATCGAGCACCCCGTGCCGAAGAGCATCCACACTCCCGCGCCCAACCCTCCGACGAGCCCTGCGCCAACCGCTGTCGCGACGCCGGAACCCAGCCCGACTTCCACGCCTGGCCCGAGCCCGAGCCCGACGCCGCCACCGTCGAGCTTCGTCACGGTCTGCGGGACCGGCTTGTGCGCAGATGGTGTGCGGTTCGAGGAACGAGGCGCGACCGCGTATGGGCAGTACGCCGACCCGGTCAACGAAGTCGCGCTCGCCCGGAGCGCGCATCTCAACACCCTCGAGCTTGTCGAGTTCGACACCCGATACCACACGCTGTCGGACACGGAGTTGAGCGCAACCTGGGATCGTGTCGACGCCTTCATCGCCGCGGCTCGCGCCGGCGGACTGCACGTCATCCTCAATCTGAGCGAGTACGGTCAATCACTGCAGGCGGCCGGACAGCCACCGGTCACGACTGACTGGGGTCCATATCTCCGCTTCATCGCTGACCGTGTGAACACGGTGACGGGGATCAGATATGCCGATGATCCGACCATCGCCATGGTCGAGCTGTGGGGCGAGATCCCCGCGCCCAACTATCCGAATCCCGTCGGGACCACCCAGCAGATCACGGATTTCTACTCGCGATCGCTCGCCGAATGGAGAGCGGACGCCCCCAACATCCTCGCCAGCAGCGGCGGATTCTCATACATCAATGATCCCCGCAGCGGCATCGACTGGAAGACGATCATGGCCGATCCCGACAACGCCGCCTGCGACGTCGAGGTCAACTCAACCGGCGACCTGAGCGTGAGCGTCCCGGCTGTCGCCGCATACTGCCGGTCGCTGGGGAAGCCGTGGTTCCTCGCGGCGTGGAGCTCGTGCTTCGGGTCGTCGAGGGGCACGTGGGACCTCGACTACTGGTCTTCCGATGCTGCGATGGCCGCGCACGCCAGGACGATGATGAGCGTCGCGGACGGCCTGTCCGTGCCGGCGCCCTTCGGCGACGACTTCTGGAATATCGGTGACACCGCTGCGGTGACTGGGACCTGCGACATCGGTCCGCAGTTTCCGCTCACCTTCGCCGCGATCGAATAGCGCGATCGCGTCGACGGCGGTCAGCCGGATCCGGTGACCCGGTACAACCGCCAGTTCGTCGCGTCGTCGCTGACGCTGTTGAACTGCTTGACCAGCGTCCCCAGCCCGCCTCCGTTGGCGTAGGCGCCGGGGTAGGCGCGGTTGATCGCGTCCAGCTTTCCCAACGCCTGCTCAGACGGCACCAGGAAGTAGCGGACGCCGTTGTCGGCGGGGTCCGCGAGCACCTGCTGGAAATCGCGGTCCGAGGTGATCACGTACTGCTGCGTGTTCGACGACGACATCACGATGTCGAACCCGAGGAAGTCGTCGACAAGAACGGTCCCGCGGCCGAGGTGCAACGAGTCGATGTACTGGCTCACCTGGTGGTCGGTGACGAATCGCAAGGTCGCCAGTCGTTCCGCCTGGGTCAGCGGTCCGCGCTGCACGAGGGCCTGAAGCTCCGCCGCGTATCCAACATTGATCGTCGGGTCCATGACGGCCCGGTATCCGGCCTGGACGGAGAGCGACATCAGGACAATTCCCACCACCGCGGCAAGCGTCGTGGCACCAGTCCGCAGCCATGTCAGCATCCTTCGCCGCAGGTCCTGCTCGCGTTCCGGGTCGAGCGTCTTTGCTGCGGCGGTTGTGCTTCGGCGGCCCAACGTGATCCCGACCATGAGGATCACCAGCGGGATCACGACGATGAAGTAGCGAAGGAGCCGGAGCACGCTGCCGCTGACCTGCGCCCAGAACATGAACGCCAGGACAGCGCCGAGCACGGCCGGCGCCGCCAGCGCGATCCAGTCGCGACGCCAGACGATGACCGCAGCGCACGCAAGAACCACGACGGGGAGGAACGGTTCGAGCGCCAACATCCAGTGCAGCGCTTGACCGGACGCGCTCAGCTCCTGACCCAGCGTGAGCGACGTCGACAGGCCACGCGATTGCAACTGTGCCGCATTGCCGTATGTGGATGACAACTGCTGAAACGCCGTGCCGGTGATCAGCCAACTGGTGAGAGCCCAGAGCGCGAACGCGGTTGCAAACGGGGCGATGACGATGACGGAGTCGAGGAGTGCCGCACGCACGCGCCCGCGCCTCGGGCTCACGGTCCGCATGAACGTGGTGAAAGCGACGATCACCACGACCGCCGCCGCGGCTGCCGTTGCCTCGTATCGCGTGAGGTACAGCACGGCCAGGTAGAACGCGGTACTCACAAGTGCTGAGATCTCCTGTGTCCGCAACCATCGCTGCAGGTGGCGTGCAACCAGGAGCAGAAAGAAGATGAACATCGCCTCGCTCATCGAGTTGATGGCATAGAGAACGATCATGGGGTGCAGCGCGAATGTCGCAGTCAGCAGCCAGCGCACCCAGCGACGTACTCCAACTTCCTCGAGGAAGCGAAACACTTGATACGCCGCGCCGGCCATGAAGAGCGCCGACACGATATTGCCGGCGAACGCATCCTGCACCAGTGCGGGCCACACCGATTTGAGCGCCACCAACGGCACCAGGACGAGCTCCGGAAGGGGGCTCCACACGAATCCCACCGCCGCAAGGTGGGGGTCGTTGCTGAACAGGATGCGGTTGGCGATGGCCACGCGCGAGACCCCGTCCTGACCGAGACCCTGACTGTGCGCGATCAAGGTGACGTAGAACGCGAGAGCAAGGTAGGCGACCAGGCACGACCAGAACCAGAGCAACGCGTCTGATGGCCGGTGCAGGCGGGTCAGCCGGCGTGGGATCACGACGAACCGAGGTCGCAGCGCGATTGCCTGCACGGTCATGCCTCTGCCTCGACGGCACGCGGCTGGTCGAGGCCGTGCGCTGTCTTCTCCCAGAAGAAGGGAGCGATCAGGAGCTGCAGGAACGCGCGCAGCGCGCCGACCGAAATGAGCATCCAGTACACCGGAGCGAGCACGGCGGCCTTCATCAACTCAGGGCGGCCGGCGGTGCGGATGACGACGAAATCAACGTACAGGGCAAGGAAATTGCCCGCGATCATCGATGCGAGTCCGGGGAAGTACACCCACCACGGAAAGATGCTTTGTATGAACGTCGGATGTACGACGAACCACGTGAAGGTGAGTGCCCAGAACACCGGGTTGAGCAGTGCGGTGAGCGTCGTCGCGCCGACCAGCATGTTGAATCCGACGAAGCCGCGGCCACCAAGCTCGTGCCAGAGCAGGCGCGGGTGACGCATGTGCACCAGCCAGGTCTGCGCGTAGCCCTTGTACCAGCGCGAGCGCTGCTTGATCCAGTTGATCGCGTCGCTGTTGGCTTCCTCGTACGTCGTGGAATTGAGGAACTCCGTCCGATACCCCTTGCGGTACAACCGGACACCGAGGTCGCAGTCCTCGGTCACGTTGAACGGATCCCAGCCACCGATCTCCTCCAGCACGGAGCGGCGCATGTGCATGGACGTACCACCGAGTGGCACTGGCGTGTCCCCACCGGCGATCGCCGGCAGGGAGAATCCGAACCAGGACAGGTACTCGATCGCAAACCACGAGGTGAGCAGGTTCTGATGTGGGTTGTGATATTCGAGCCGTGCCTGGAGGCACGCGACGCGCGGTGCTGCACGCGAGAACGCGACCACGGCGCGGCGCAGCTGCAAGGGTTCGGGGCGGTCCTCGGCGTCGTAGATGGTGATCAACTCGCCGCGAGCGTGCAGCAGTCCGAAGTTGAGCGCCTTGGGCTTGGTGCGCGGATGACTCGGCGGCACGAGCACCACGTCGACGTTGGCTGCCGGATGCGCGGTGAGCACCGCGGCGCGTGTGACGTCGTCGTCGGCCTCGAGCAGGAGCTTGATATCGAGCAGGTGCGCCGGGTAGTTCAGCGCTCCAAGCGAGCGCAGCGTCTTCGCGATCACTTCGGGTTCGCGGTACGCCGCGATCATCACCGTGTACACGGGAAGCTGGTCATCGGGAATCGCGCACGCTTCCTCGTCCGTCACCGACACGACGTGGGGCGTATGGATGAGCCGTCGAAAGACGCCGACGTTGCCGGCGAACACCAGGAGATACACGGCGGCGATGCATCCGGAAATCGCGATGCCGGTGCTCACCGGCGCAACGACGAACCCGAGGATGCAGGCGGCGGCGACACCGAGGATGGCGAGGCTCTGCCGCTGGTTGAGGACGCGGCTCGCGGACAGTTCGGGATGACGCAGGCGGAGACCGTCGACCGCCTCTGCCGTCGCCTCAGTGGCGCTCAACGTCGGCGCCGGCGCCGGCACCGCTACCTTCGCCGTGCGCCGAGGCGCGCGCTTTCGCTTGGTGTCAGCCATCAGTAGTCCGACGGTCCGGTGGTGGGTGCCTGCTGAGCGGCTTGCTTGACGAGCTCCTTGGCCAGACTGACCAGGCGCTGCAGACTGGGGTCATTGGTGGTGAGGCTCGTGTCGACGCTCAGCACAACGCGCTGGTATTGCTGACCGCCAGTCACACTCACCGGCCACTCCCAGTACAGCCCGAGCCAGTACCCGCCGGTCCCGGGGATGCTGTACCGCATCACCTTGCCGTCGAGCCCTCCCCCCAGATCCACCGTGCTCGCGCTCGTCAGCGAGTAGTTGTGAAACGCGTAGCAGGCCTCGAGCCCGTAGGTCGAGAAGGTGCCGAGATCCGACGTGCCGATCACGTCGACCGTGATAGCCGCAGGCGGCGCGGTATTCGTCGGCGCCGACGTCTCGATGTAGGCATAGCGAGTCCAGGTGGCGCCGCCGCCGAAGTATCGCGGCGCCCAGCTGTACGTGGCCACCTCGGAGAGGGTCCAGCCGCTGACGGGGGCGCTGGACACGCTGCTCGGCGAGAGGCGCGACGGACCGAGGCCAAAGGCCAGCAGCTCGAAGCGCGACATTCCGGCGTTGGCAAACATGGCCACAACGCTCGCGACGGCGAGCACCGTCAGGGGAACCCGCGCCTTGCGCACGGCGAGGGTCTGCGTCGCACGCGTCTTCGGTGCCGCCGCAGGTCGTTGGTCCGTGGCGCCGACACCGAGGGTCAGGTGAAAGTGCGGGAGCCACACCAGCATCACCAGCGTCGCCCCGAGGATCATCGCCAGGCCGATGAGCGGATGCAGGATGTCGATGGCGAAGTGCTCACCCCACACCCCACCCGCCGCCAGGACCACGAGGATTCTGCCGACGTTCACCACGAACAGGAATGCCGTTCCGCATGCCAGCCAGAGCAGCTTCATCCAGAGCCGACCGCGCATCAGGATCGTGGCAGCCGCGCCGACGATCAGAAAGCCGAGGCCACTGTTGATCCCCGAGCACGCGGAGCTCACCGAGACGATGAAGCTCTGACTTCACGCCACTGGCATGCGAGACGAGGAAGTCCCCGTCGGGTGCCACCGATGCCACCGGAACGAATTGCAGGACCGCCTTCACCGCCGCCGCGGTCGTGTCGGTGAACCAGGTGAGCTCGTGATCGAGAAGGACGATGTACGGATACGGCCACGCGAGGAACAGGAAGAGCACCGCTGCGCGCACGCGCACCAGGGCGCGGACGCCAAACGCGAGCGATATCGCTCCAGCCGCAAAGAGCGGGAGCGAAAGCAGATCCAGCCTGTGCAGCCAGTACACGCTGGGCAGTCCCTCGGGCGCGATGATGAGCAGGCACATCGCGAGCGTCAGCAGAGGGACGCCGACGATGTAATCGAGGTAGCGATCGTGAATATTCGGAGCACCTGAGCGACGCTGCGCCAGTACGACTCCGAGCAGCAGTGCGATCAGTGGCACAAGTCCGAGATATGCAAGAGGCGTCTGCTGACCCATCTCCTGCACGAGCGTCTGCAGGGAATAGTTATAGGCAACCACCACGCACACGACCACAGCAGCCGCGCGCCAGAACGCGGTCGCGTGCCGGGCGTCGTCGATCCGAGCCACGCCACGTGCGAGCATCGACGGGGGAGACGCGGGCGCGCCGTCGCCTGACGAGGGCCGAGGCGTCTGTGCCGGCCGGCGGCTCGCGATCATGCGACTGGTATCCCGAGCGCCGGATCAGGCAGGTGCGATTGCCACGGTCTGACGCCGGCGGATGAAGAGGAGGTAGCCGGCGATCACGAGCACCATCCCGATCGGAATGAGGATCGCCATCGGAACCTCCGGTACGGGAGGCCCGGCACCCGGGAGCACGGACTTCGAGTTCGACCTGGGTCACGATCGCGCCGTCTTTCACGACCCAGAAGTCGTTCTTCACCTTGACGGCCTTCTCGGGCACGTTCCCGGCGGGGTAGGCCAGTGTGTACGCGCACTGGAAGACGCCGTCATCGTTGGTCTTGATCTTGATCGGTGGCGTCGACGGACTGGTCTTGGGCAGCTTGGTCGGGTAGGAGCCGCCAGACACGATCTTGAAGCTCCCGCCGACGGCGGACCCGTGGCTGCAAGCACCCCAACTGAGGGTGTAGCGGCCGTGGGCAAACCCGGTGCCGACTGGGAGCGCCTCGATTGCGTCAACGCCGGAATAGGTCGTGTTCGGGGGCGAGTTTGTTGAAGGTGATCTTGCCGCTGGTGGTTGGCGTCGTCAGCCTTCCACTCGCGTCGACCGAAACCGTCTTGGTGTTTGCACTCGCCTGCAGCGGGAACACGCAGATACCCGCCGCGACGACGAGGAGCGCGGACAGCTTGAGATTTCGACGCACCACCTAGATCCCCCTGAACGGAGCGATTGCTCCCGAATGGCGTACAGCGACCTGACAGCCGCATCGAATGGAACGATCGTGCCAATCCGCCCGCCGGCAGGCGTGCCGAACGAAGACGGGTGCGTATGTCCCATCCAAAGTGATGGCCCCCCAGATCGTCTGGAACGTGTAGCCGCGTCCCCACGCGGTTCCCTTGCTACCGGCGTTCCGTGGGGTCAGCGTACGGGGCGTCAGGGGTGTTTGTCAACTTTGGCGCAATCAGTGGATCTGAGCTTTCTGGAGAGTTGCGTGCGAGTGCATCGTCAGGAAAACTCGCCGCGAATTTCCGAAGCCGACCAGGGTTTGCTTAGGCTAAGCTAACCGCTCGGGATGGGTAGGAAACAACGAATCGCCTGGTGTCTCGGGATCCTTGTGCTGTGTTGCGCCTTCGCGTTCGTCGTCCGGATCATGAAGGACCTGGAGCGATTCGACTGATGCCTTATGGTGACGGCCTGATCGAACCCGTCATCGCAGGCGCCAGCGCGAAATTCTGATCTGTCGTCAGCCCGGCAGTGACCGACACCTGCATCGACTGCGACACGTACCCGGGGGCGGACACCGTGACCGTGTACGTCCCTGGTACGACGTCGCTCAGGACGTAGTTGCCGCCACTGTCGGTAGTCGTGGTGCCCGCGCTTCCGAACAGCGGAAGGAGATCGCCGTCCGCGGGGCTCGCTGCGCTCCCGAGGTATCCAAGACCGTAGGTTTCCTCAATGGTGCGCAGTGTCCCGATGAGGTCGCCCGTGTCGGCCACCACGCCTTTGCCGCTCGCCGCGTTCGAGATGACCACCATGGGGATCAGGCCCCCGGCGGCGTCGCCGCAGCAGCCGGTGTCGTCTCCGTCGTCTTCGTCCATGGTCACGATGACCGTGGCGTCGCCGCTGGTGAACCACGGGGAGGCGAGCACCGGGCCGAGGTTGGCCTGCAACCAGTCGTCACCGGCAGTGACCGAGGCACTGTGCATGTCGTCGTACAGGTTGGGCGTGATCCAGACGAAGTCGGGCGCGCCGGCACTGTCCAACGTCGCGACCATGCTGCTTGCACCGGGGTACGGCAGAACGTGATCCGCGCATCCATTGTCGAGGACATCGGTGAAGTAGATGAAGGGATTGTGCCGCTTGACATAGAGGTCAGACGGAAGGCCACCAACGCCGGTGTAGCAAGCGCTCGGCATGGATTCCATGTAAGCCGTCCATGGGATGCCCGCAGCGGTGAGCTGGCCGCCGAGGCTGGTGGCGCTGAACGGACCGCAGGAGGTGCAGTCGCCGGTTTCCCCCTGGGTGCTTCCGCTGTCGATTGCAAGGTAATTCGGCACCGATGGATGTGCGACGCCGTACCACGGCGTGACACTTGCATAGCTGGCAGCGAGCCCACACAGGTAAGGATCAGACGCGCACGATCCGAGCGTCGCTGCATATCCCTTGTTCTCTTCCATGACGATCATCACGTGCGGAGTTGGTGGCGGATTGCTCGCGCTGCCATCGGTCACGGTTGCGCCCGGGATCGCGTCCTGTGTGGACGAGTCCGTCACCGCGCCGGCGATTCCCCCGAAGAGAGGCGTCAGACTGAAATCCTGCGTGACGGTGCCTCCAGTAGTTACCGTCACCGGCTCTGATTGCGAGGCATAACCGGAGGCGGACGCGGTCACCGTGTACGTTCCGGCCACGACGTTGCTCAACGTGTACGCGCCGCTGGCGTCGGTCGTCGTGCTTCCTTCGCCGTCCGTGACCGTTGCCGCCGATACCGGGGACATGGAGACAGAGTTGACGACTGAGCCGGTGATAGCACCCGTTGGAAGTGCGACGGCCTCGAAGGTTGCGATGGCTCCAGTCCACCCCGTCGTCGCGGAACTCAACCGAGCGGAATAGGTCTGCGGGCCGCTCGTGCTGAGCAACCGCCAGGCGGCCTGCTCGCCGACTGCGCTGTTATTGGTCGTCGATTGTTCGACTGCGGTGGTTGTGTATCCCGCGGTCTGCTCACTCGGGGTGACCCTTCCGTTCCAGCCGATGTCGCCAACCGCGATCTCTGTCGCCTGGGTGGTCGCGGCCGTGGTGCCGGTTGACCCGGGTTCGGAGGTGCCGTTCGCCGTGGCGGTGACGTCGAGCGGCGATGCGGAGGCCCCGGCGACCTCGAGCACGGTCATGGTTATTGTCGTCATCGACGCTGACGTTCCCCCGACGGTGACGGTCACTGCTTGCGATGGCGATAGGCTCGCCGCATCCGGCGCGTACCAGATCTCGCCATCTCCGTGTCCTCCCTGACTTACGCCGACAGCCCGTGTCCATTGGTCACCCACGGAGTCGGTGACAGTGGTCACGGGCGCGAGGGCGGCCGTGTTGCGATCTCTGACCACCGCCACAAGGAGATCGCCGCTCGTGGTGGCGACCTTCGGTGACCCCGAGATCGTTGCACCGCGCGTGGCGGTGCTCGCGCCAAACGACTGGGTCACTGCGAGTGACGCGCCCTGTAGTCCCGCAGCCCGCGGTGCGTACGCCGCGGTGGTCCACGGCACCCCGGCCGCAGAGAGCATTGCGACGAGCAACGCCGGGGCCACGACTCCGGAGCGCGATCGAGACGTCAGCATCTCGTTGGGATCGGCAACGCTGCTCCTCAGTGATCACAGGCGTGCCCCCTCGCTTCAGCGGCTCATCCTAACGCCCCTGCGTAGCGCTGTCCGTACGCATGGAGACCTTGCTCCAACAGAAGTGCGAGCCTCGACGTTTGGGGAGCGCTGGGCCGGAGGCGTCACGCGAGCAACGACATGCTCACGAAGAAGGTCGTCGTGCCGCCCTCAACCCTGTCACCACGGCCACGGCACCGACAACGATGAGCACCAGTCCCACCCACAGCCAGAACGTTTCCCCGGTCATCGAACTGCCCTTGAGCAGGCCGGCTCCCTGAAAGAAGAACACGATGCCGACAAGGACTGCCAAAGCTCCGACGACGACCCAAATGCGACTCATCGCAGCAAGACCTCCAGTGTGTACGTAACTCTCAATCAGAACTGACGACAGCTTCCGGCTCGACTTCGCCCGTCTCCTCACGCAACCACGCGGGAGCGTGTCGAGCAGCCCAACCTTTTGACACCCAACCGCTGAACATCGAACGCAACGCCTCGGGGTGCGTGAACGCGAGAAGGATGTGGCCGATGACCGCGATGAAGATTGCGAGGGCCAGGACGTCGTGCACGAATGTCGCACCCATGCGCCAGCTCACGGGAAAGAAGGGAAACCACCGCAACACGATGCCGGTGACCAGCATGACCACGATGGCGCCGCCGACGAAGATGGAATTGAGCTTCTGCCCCGGGTTGAACTTGTCGACGACGCGAGGTGCCCGGCGCCCCAGCGCCCACAACCACGTGATCTCGTCCCGCGTCCACCGGTTGACCCGTCGCAGGTCGCGGCGCATACCGGCGCCCCACGCACCGATCACCGAGATGAGCAGCGGGATCGGCAGCGCAATGCCCGTCCACACATGGATATCGACCACCAGTGCGCGCCGGCCGACGATGCCGGAAAGCCCGGGAAAATACAGGATCAGCGCCGTCAGCATGAGGATGCCGAAGAGCACTGCGTTGGCCCAATGGGCGGCGCGCTCCACGCGGTCGAACCGCACGATCCGCGGAACGGGTTGCGGGTGCGCGTCTATCGGGATGCTCATCCCGCTCCGCCCGTCAGCGCAACATCGGTGGGCCCGGTCGTGCCGTCGCGCCAGCCGTTGAGTGGATATCCGTTCTGTTCCCAATACCCCGGGATGACCTCGTCGACCACTCGAATCGCCGACAGCCACTTGAGCGACTTGTAGCCGAACATCGGTCCCACGTAGAGGCGAACGGGTCCACCGTGTGCGGTGGTGATTGGAGCACCGAGCATTCGGTAGGCGACGATGACATCGGGCAACTGCGCCTGAGAGAGCGTGAGGCTCTCGGAGTCGGCCCCGTCGTACGACTCAAAGCTGAGTGCGATGGCGCCTTCCTGCACGCCGGCTGCGACGAGGATGTCGGAGAGCTTCACGCCCTCCCACTGCACATCGGGAACGCTCCATCCGGTGACGCATTGGAAGTCCTGCGTGAACGCCGTGCTCGGCATCGCCTTGAGATCCGCGAGTGTCAAGACCTGCGGTTTGTCGACGAGCCCGCTGATCGCCAGTCGGTACGCCGACTCCGAGATGGTGGGATACGAGCCGGAGATCGAATAGATGCGGAAGCCTGGCCACCACGGGAACAGTCGTTGCAGCCCGGTGTCGAGTGCGCTCTCGAGCCGAGCCCCGAACACGATTCCCGCCAGACCGAGCGCCGTCATGCCGAGAAACACCCGCCGCCCGACCGCGATCGTGACGCCCGGCTTCTGGCCGCTTTCGTCCTCGGCAGTGGTGGTCACGTGGGATTACCTTTTCTTGGGAGAGAGATGCGCCCCCTGACTCGCGGGCGCTCGCGATCGATCTTGAGCCGACTCCGGGCATCGGCGACCGGTCGAACGCAAATCACCCGGGTGGATGAGGATACGGATCCGGGTGACACGGGCTTGAGGCCGGGGCGGCGGCCGAAGGCGCTGAGCGTCGCCACCGATGAATGACGGCCTCCGCTGCTGTCTAACGGGTGTTGGACGCATATTGAGGAGGCGCGACGATGACCACGCTGAGCGGAACGACTTTCGACACTATTGGATCCATGACCTCTCGGGTGACGCAGCCGGTCCCTGACGATGAGCGCGCCACGCTCGAGGCAGCGGTGGGGGGCGATGAAGCGGCGTTTCGCGATCTTGTGGAGCCGTACCGCGCCGGACTGCATGCCCACTGCTACCAGATGCTGGCGTCGATCGAGGATGCGGAAGATGCGCTCCAGGACGCGCTCCTCAAAGCGTGGCGCGGGCTCGGCCAGTTCGAGGGCCGCTCGTCGATTCGGACCTGGCTGTACACCATCGCCACACGGTCGGCACTTGACATCACCGCGCGGCGGCCGATGCGGATGCTGCCGCTCGACGGTGGCTGGGAGATGGACACCGTCGAATGGGGAGAGCCGCTGACCGAGACGCTCTGGATCGAGCCGTACCCTGCCGACCAGCTTGGTCTCGCTTCGGGGTTGGCGTCGCCGGAAGCACGAGTCGAGCTCCGGGAAAGCGTTGAGCTGGCGTTTATCGCCGCGGTGCAGCACCTCGCGCCACGGCAACGGGCAACGCTGCTGCTTCGCGAAGTGCTCGGATTCTCCGCGCACGAGACGGCCGAGATGCTCGGGACGACCGCCGTTGCGGTGAACAGCGCGCTCGAGCGGGCGCGATCGACCGTCGCGTTGCGCTGTCCCGACCCAAGCCAGCAGGTCACCCTGCGGTCATTGGGCGACGCGCGTATCCAGGACCTGGTCACGCGATACATGGACACGCTCGAGCGCGCGGATCTCGAGGGGCTTCTGGGGTTGCTCGTCGAGGACGCGAGCTGGGCAATGCCGCCGACGCCCGAGTTCTTCCACGGCCACGAGGCGATCACGCGGTTTCTCGAAGACACCCCCTTTGCCGTTCGCTGGCGGCACCTGCCCACGCACGCCAACGGCCAGGTCGCCGTGGGCTGCTATCTGTGGAACGAAGCCGCCGGCAAGTACGTCGGCGAAGTGATCGACGTCCTCACGCTGCGTGGCCCAAAGATCAGCTCCGTCACCGCCTTCGGGCCGCCCGAGATCTTTCCGAAGTTCGGGTTGCCGCTCGAACTGCCTGCCGAGTCGTAAGGGACGGGAGGCGGCGGCGCTCCAACCGCGGCGTCGGGTCGTGGGCGGAGTGCCGCCGTCTCCATAGGTAGCACTGTCCGTCCTACTGCGGTAGGATCGGAGTATGAAGGTGAGTATGAGTTTGCCTCAGGAGGACGTCGAGTTCCTGGACGCCTACGCGCAGACTCGCGGGTATCCCTCTCGGTCTGCGGTGCTCCACCAAGCCGTCAGATTGCTTCGCGCAGCTGAGCTCAGCGACGCCTACGCGGAAGCCTGGACGGAATGGGCGACCACGGGCGAGGCAAAGGTGTGGGAGGCTGCCGTCGGGGATGGCGTGAGCGCCTGATGCGGCGTGGAGAAATCTGCCTGGTTGACCTCGACCCAGTCCGCGGGGCTGAGGCGAGCAAGACGAGACCCGCTGTCATCGTGAGCAACGACGGCGCGAACAGCACCGCGACGCGACTTGGGCGCGGTGTCGTGACCGTCGTGCCAGTGACGTCAAACATCGCGCGGATCTACCCGTTTCAGGTGCTCTTGCAAGCCGACGCGACAGGTCTGGCAACAAACTCCAAGGCGCAGGCAGAACAAGTCCGAGCGGTCGCCGTTGAGCGCGTCGGGATGCGCGTTGCCGAGGTCCCGCTCACGGTGATGACGCAGATCGATGAGGCGCTACGGCTCCACCTTTCGTTGTAGGCGCTCATCCTCCTGCGGCAACGAAGATCATTCCCTTCGGCTGAAGGTCGGCGCCGTTCAGGTTCACATGAGCGATCTGTCCCGTCCACATGTCGAGAAGGCCCAACGAGTTGGGCGGAGACGGTGGCGTGTTGTTACACGTTGGTGGAGCCGAGTTGGAATCGCACGGTGTCACTGCTTCGAAGGCATCGCCGACAGTGAAGTCACCGCGCACCGCATCAACCGTGTCGTGAGCAGCGTCTGTTGCGTAGAGCGTGCCGTCGGAGTCCGTCGCCCAAGCCGTGTCATCGACTGATTGCGTCAGATCGAGCACCCACAGGTGCGGATGCGCAGCTGCGGGATCGGGGACGTAGACCTCCTCCTGGTCGCCCTGGCTGTCGAGCATGAAACTCCCGGCGAAGCGCGGGCTGGATGCGGGGACGATCTCGTTGGAGTCCGGGTCGGTGAGGCCCAACCTGACGCGCTGGCCCTGCGCAGACCCGGTGTTGGCGACCGTCGCGGTTGCCTCGTCGCGGAAGACCGAGCGGACAACCGCCACGTGGTCTCGAGCATCAAGGGTCACCGCGTAGACCGCGGGATATGTCGCATTGGGAGCCGGCGGAGATCCGTCGCTCGTGCCCGGTGCGGATGCACTGATGAGAATCTCGCCGTTGTCGATCGAGATCGCATCCGTGCCGCCGAAGTGCGGGAGTGGGCTCAGGTTGTAGAAGTACTGCTCCACTGCACCGCGGCCATGCGCTGTGGGATCGATGAGGAAGATGCTGGAGTTGGCGTCCTCGTTGACCGTCGCGATGACGCTTGCAATCGCCGGGTCGGCCGTGAGCCCGTCGCAATGCCCGCGGATATCCCACTGCGCAACTGCATGGCCACCCGGGCTGATTTCGACGATCGTGCTGTCCACGTTGCCGCTCGGGCTCGGCGTGCCCTGTGGGCCAACGGCATTCTGGAACGTCACGAAGAGATCGCCATTCAGCATGGTGATGTCGTCGGGTTGGGAGAGTGCCTCGGAGCGGGACTTTTTCGAGCCGTCCGGAGTGAACGTGTGATGGAGGCTGCTTCCGGCGAGCAGCACCTTCGCGCGAAGTGGCGAGCCGGCGTGCGGTGCGGCATGCGCGGTCACGGCAGGACTTGCTCCCAGCGCGAGCGCCGCCACGACAACCGCCGGGGCGGAAAGATGGCTGATCGTCGTCTTCAACGGCATCGGTTCGTCCTCTCTTTGCTAGGTCTCGAGCCGGCGGCAACGCGACGCAGCCGGGTGAGCCCGGTCACCAATTCCTTGCGACAGCTTGGTGAGGGGCGATAGTCAGAGTCGAGGTAGAACCGATTGGGGAGTGGTTATGAACCGGTCAAGAGCACCTGACGTTACCGGCGACGGGCTGCCGGCATGAGCGCAGTCGTGCCGACGTTCCACATATTGTCGACGACGTTGATGGTGACCCCTGGTGGCACGATCTCATCGATGCGATCGAGGACATCGCTGGAGAGGGTGATCCCGTCGGCGGCCAGGTAGCCGTCGAGATGTTCCATGGTCCGTGGGCCGATGATCGTGGAGCTCACGGCGGGATGGTGCGCGGCGAACGCGGTCGCCATCTGAACGAGGGTCAGACCGGCATCGTCCGCGAGAGCTGTGAGCGCATAGACGGCCTCGAGCTTTGCTGCGTTGGCCGGGTTGGTGGAGTCGAAGCGTCCGGGGAATCGCTGAGAACGAGCGGTCGAACCCGGACCCGTGATGTCCGTGCCCTTGCGGTACTTGCCCGATAGCCAGCCACTCGCCAGCGGGCTGTAGGCAAGCACGCCCATCCCGTGACGCAGGCACGTCGGCAGCACGTCGTACTCGACCGCTCGTGTGACGAGGGAGTAGGGCGGCTGCTCCGTGCGAAACCGCTCGTGACCGCGGCGATCGGCGGTCCACTGTGCTTCGACGATCTCCGAGGCGGGAACCTTGGATGCGCCGAACGAGCGGATCTTGCCGGCATGCACCAGATCCGACAGCGCGCCAAGAGTCTCGTCGACGTCGGTGGTCGGGTCTGGAACGCCCACCTGGTAGACATCGATCCACTCGGTCTGCAGCCGGCGTAACGAGCCCTCGATCGCTTCGACGATCCAGCGTCGCGATGCTCCCCGGTGCGTCGGGTCGCCGTCGAACGGCACGCCGAACTTCACGGCCACCACCACGCTCGCGCGTCTTCCGCCGGCGAGCGCCTTACCGAGGATCACCTCCGACTCGCCCGCGGAGTAGCCGTCGGCGGTGTCGATACAGTTGATACCGGCGTCCAGCGCCTTGTGGATGATTCGGATCGCGTCGTCGTGATCGCGGTTGCCGAAGGCGCCGAACATCATCGCGCCGAGGCACATGTGGCTGACCGAGATGCCGGTTCGTCCGAGAGGTCGATATTCCATTGAACAGGCTCCTTTGAGAGCGCCGCGCGGGAGCGCGGCGGTGATATCGGTCGGCTATAGTCAAACGGACAGTCTGTCCACATCAGTGTATCGGATAACCTGTCCACTTAGCATGACCACCTCCGTGTCGACCTCCGCCTCACCCCCCAGACGTGCTGATGCCGAGCGCAACCGCGACCGGATCATCGCCGCGGCTCGCGGCGCATTCGCCGACCCTGAGGCCGAGATATCGATGGCCGAGATCTCGCGACGAGCGGGAGTCGGGATGGCGACCCTCTATCGCAACTTCCCAGGCCGCCGCGAGCTCCTCGAGGCCTTGTACACCGACGAGGTTGACGCGGTCTGCAAGGCTCCTGCCACCGTCGACGGCGAACCCCCAGGGGCGGTGTTCGCTGCGTGGCTGCGCCGATTCTTCGCCTTTGCAACGAGCAAGCGTCGCATCGCATCCGAGTTGCTCGAACACACAGGCAGGAGCAACCCACTCTTTGACGACAGCCGCGCGCGTGTGATCGCGGCAGGACGACCGCTTCTCGCGGCAGCGCAGGGCTCGGGCGAGGTGCGCGACGACCTCACGCTCGAACAGATCCTCGATATGGTCATCGCCATCGCCACGATGCGCGGCGACAGCGGTTACATCGAGCCGATTCTGCAGACTGCGCTCGACGGCCTGCGCCCCCGCCCGAGCTGACTTCCACGATTCCGTCCACGATGGGCGGCGCATAGCTATTGTTCGAGGTCCTTCACGTGCAGAACGCCTCCCCTGATGAACCGCCCGTCACGGCTCGGCACCGCGTCGTGCACCGGGCCCACGGCGACGAGCGCGTCGACGAGTACGCGTGGCTCCGTGATGCGAACGATCCCGCGGTCATCGCCCATCTCGAGGCGGAAAACGCATGGACTGAACACACGCTTGCGCACCTCGGCCCGCTCCGCGAGCGCGTCTACGCGGAGATCGTTGCCCGGGTGCAGCAGAGCGACACGAGCGCGCCCGTCGCTCATGGTCCGTACGTCTATTACACGCGTACTGTTGAAGGCCGCCAGTACGCGATCCACTGCCGTCGCAGGCAGGCCGGCGGCGACGAAGAGATCCTGCTCGACGAGAATGCTGTCGCTGACGGCCACACATACTTTCACCTCGGCGATGCCGAGGTAAGCCCCGACCACGCTGTTCTTGCGTACAGCGTCGACTTCAGCGGCGGTGAGCTGCACAGCCTGCGGTTCCGCGACCTCACCACTGGCGCGGACCTCCCTGACGTTATTGATGGCGTCTACTACTCGCTCGCATGGTCGAGCGACGCCAGTTACGTTTTCTATACGCGCCCCGACGCGGCAATGCGTCCGTGGCAGGTGTGGCGTCACCGCATCGGCGATTCGCCCGACGCCGATGCGCTTGTCTACGAGGAGGCAGATGAACGGTTTTTCGCAGAAGTAGCGCTGACGCGCAGCGCCGGTCTGATCGTCATATCGTTGAACAGCCGGATCACCAGCGAAGTGCATTTCCTGAGCGCCGACGATCCTACGGGCGAACTCGCGGTGGTGGAGCCGCGACGGCAGGGAATCGAGTACACGGTCGACCACCATTCTGACCGGCTGTTCATCGTGACCAATGATGCGGCGGTCAACTCCCGCCTGATGACAGCGCCATTGCGATCACCCGGCCGCGCGCACTGGCGTGACCTGGTGCCACATCGCGAAGAGATCAAGCTTGAAAGCGTTGATCTCTTCGCGCGGCATGCCGTCCTGACGGAGCGCGCTGATGGAATCCAGAGGATCAGCGTCCTGCGGCTGAGTGATGCGCAGTCCCACGTCATCGAGCAACCAGAGCCTGTGTACACCGCTTCCGTCGGACCAAATCCGGAGTGGGACACGGACACACTTCGCTTCGCCTACACGTCGCTGGTAACCCCGGACTCCGCACTTGACTACGGCATGGATTCGCGCGAGCGCACGCTCGTCAAGGAGCAGGTGGTGCTCGGCGGATTCAACCCTTCCGACTATGTCAGTGGGAGGCTCTGGGCCGTCGCCGCCGACGGTGCGCGAGTACCCATCTCGTACGTTCACCGGCGCGACGTTGCGCTGGATGGCACTGCGCCCGCGCTGCTCTACGGATACGGTTCCTACGAACACTCCGTCGACCCCACCTTCAGCTCGCAAAGGCTGAGCCTGCTTGATCGCGGCTTCATTTTCGCGATCGCCCACGTTCGTGGCGGCGGCGAACTGGGGAGACGCTGGTATGAGGACGGCAAGCTGCTCAACAAGCGCAACACCTTCACTGACTTCTGCGCTTGCGCCGACCACCTGGTTGCGCAGCACTTCACGACCCGCGAACGCCTGGCGATCCGCGGCGCCAGCGCCGGTGGACTGCTCATGGGAGCCGTGATCAACCTCCGCCCCGATCTGAGCGCTGCAGTTGTTGCTCAGGTCCCGTTCGTCGACTGTCTCACCACCATGCTCGACCCAAGCTTGCCGCTCACGGTGATCGAGTACGAGGAGTGGGGTAACCCCGAAGACGTTGCCACGTACGAGTACATGCGCGGGTATTCGCCGTACGACAATGTCGCCCGCGCTGTGCATCCCGCGATCCTCGTGACCGCCGGGCTCAACGACCCGCGTGTTGGATACTGGGAGCCGGCGAAGTGGGTCGCCCGACTACGAGAGTTCGACGATGGCGATGCCGCCATCCTGCTCAAGACCGACATGGGAGCCGGCCATGGCGGCGCGTCAGGGCGCTACGACGCGTGGCTCGAAGAGGCGTTCCTGCTGGCTTTCGTGATCGACACCGTTGCGCCGGCAGCCGCTGCCGACCGGGAGCGAGAATGTGACAAGGCGCGAGGCGCGCTCTCAATCCCGTAGGTTTGCTATGCCGTAATCCGACAACGTGACAAGGCGCGAGGCGCGCTCTCAATCCCGTCATTGTGCTAGGCCGTAATCCACGTGAAGAGCCACATCGCGCCGTGCCGCTAAGCCCTGAAGACGCCGCCTCGCTCGGCGTGTCGCTGACCAACCTCGACGACCCGTTATTCGACGGGGCGGGAGCGACGAAGCGCGATCTCATCGACTACCTCGATGGCGTTGCGGACCGGATCATTCCGGTGCTCGAGGACCGGCCGCTCTCCGTGATCCGTGTGCACCGCGGACAGGAGGCGTTCATGCAGAAGAACCTGCCGACCTACACGCCTGCCTGGGTCCCGCGGGTCACGATGTGGGCGGAGACCTCGAAACGCGATGTCACTTATGCACTCTGCAACGACCGCCGGACGCTGCTGTGGTTCGGGAACCAGCGCGCTGTCGAGTTTCACCCGTCACTGATACGCCTCAGCGATCCGGAACACATGACGGATCTCGTCCTCGACATCGATCCGCCCAACGCAGATGCCTTTCCGACTGCTGTCCGCGCCGCGCGCGTGGTACGGCAAGTCCTTGTCGATGAGGGCCTCGACGCCGTCATCAAGACGAGCGGAGCAAAGGGGCTGCACATATTCGTTCCTATTGACAGCAGCGTGTCGATGGAAGCGGCCGCGGCGGCGACGCGTGCGATCGCCGCGCGTGCCGAGCAATTGGATCCCGACACGCTCACCACCGCCTTCGTCAAAGATGAGCGTGCAGGCAAAGTCTTTGTCGATTCGACACGCGTTGGTGGTGCGACCGTCGCCGCTGCGTACAGCCCGCGTGTGCGGCCCGGTGCGCCGGTGTCGTTTCCGCTGGATTGGGATGAGCTGGATGACGTGTCGCCTGCGGATTTCACGGTGCTCACCACCCTCGATCGCCTCGGCGACGGCGACCTGTGGACCAGCCGGATGCCGCCGCCGCAGCAGCTGAGCGCAGCGCTGCTCGAAGAGGGCGCATCTATTCCGGTTGCTCGAGTGCAAGCGATGCATGAAGGCAAGCGCCGCGCACGAAGCGGTCGTTAGTCGTCGTGGGTGGCTTTTGCATCGTCCTCAACGGTGCCAGCAGCTCGGGCAAGACGAGCATCGCGCTCGCACTACGAGAGCAGTGGCAGGGACCGCTTCAGATCTCGGGCATTGACACGTTTCTCATGTGCCAGGCCGAGTCGTTCTTTGCGGACGGCAATCCCGCACCGGGATTCGCGTGGATTCCGACGGTCGTCGATGGCGTACCGGCTTTCGATGTCGTACCCGGACCTTTGGGACGCGGATTGCAGCAAGCCGCCCAGCGGTTCTGGCGTGCGTGTGCCGACCAGGGACTCGACCAGGTGGTGGATGACGTGTGGCTGACCGCGGACCAGGCACTCTCGTTCAAGTCCGTCATGGTCGGCGCGGATGTCCTGTGGGTCGGAGTGCGCTGCCCGATCGAGGTGATCGAGCAGCGCGAGCGTGATCGTGGCGACCGTCGCGTCGGACAGGCGCGCGGGCACGCCCACCTGATCCACCGATGGACCGACTACAACGTCGAAGTCGACACGTCGCGTCTGTCGCCCCCCGAGTGTGCGTCGGCCATTCTCGACGCGCTCGTCCGCCGCGAAGCCTAGTAGCCTCCGACACCCGCGGGCTGCCTGGTCGCGACATTGATGCGGTTGAAGACGTTGGTGGTGGCGATCCACAAGACCAATACCGCCAGCTGTCGCTCGTTGTAATGCCTGGCCGCCTCGTCCCAGATCGCGTCCGGCACAGGATCTGCACGGTCGCTGAGGCGCGTGACCGACTCTGCAAGGGCCAGGGCCGCGCGCTCGGCGTCGGTGAAGTACGGCGATTCGCGCCAGGCCGCCACTGCAAAGAGCCGCTCGTCGGTTTCGCCGCCCTGCTTGGCGTGCTTGGAACCGGAGTCGACGCAGAAGCTGCACCCGTTGACCTGGCTGGCTCGGAGGTGAACGAGTCCGAGCGTTGCCTGCGGAACGTCACCTTGCATCGTCGCGCCGACCAGCGCTTTGATCGCGTTGGTCGCCTCCGGAATCACCATTCCAGGATTCTTCATCCGTGGCTGCGGAATCGTGGTCGCTGTGGTCATCGTGTTCTCCTTCTTGGAGTTGGTCACATCCGGACCGTCTCGGCGGTCTACTCCTATGACCGACCACGACCAAGGAATGTGACCGATGCAGGACAACGACTGGCTCGCACAGCGCTTCGAGGAAGATCGAGCCCGCCTCACCGCGATCGCGTCGAGGATGCTCGGCTCGGCCAGCGATGCCGATGACGCCGTTCAGGAGGCGTGGCTCCGGCTCAGCCGTTCCGACGCCGATTCGATCGAGCACCTCAGCAGCTGGCTGACCACTGTTCTTTCGCGCGTGTGTCTGAACATCCTGCAGGCTCGGCGATCGCGTCCGGAGGCGCCGCTTGAAGCCAATGGGCTCGATGACCCGCCCGACGATTCACCGGAGTCAGACCCCGAGCAGGAAGCACTGCTTGCCGAACTCGATCGGTCTTGCGCTGACGATCATGCTGGACACGCTTTCACCGTCAGAGCGCGTCGCGTTCGTCCTGCACGACATCTTCGGCATCCCGTTCGAAGAGATCGCTCCGATCGTCGGTCGGAACGACGCGGCAGCGCGGAAACTCGCGAGCCGCGCTCGCGCGCGAGTGCGGATGCAGGACGGTGATCAGGCAACCAACCAGGTACGGCAAGCGAATCTCGTCGAAGCATTCCTGGCAGCCGCGCGTCTAGGGGGATTTCGATCGACTCCTTGCCGTGCTCGATCCCGACGTTGTCCTGCGCGCCGACCGCACAACGGTTGAGTTGGGCGCACAGGCAGAGACCCGCGGAGCAATGGCGGTTGCCAGATTCTGCCGGCGCGCACGCGGTGCAGTGCCGGCGCTTGTCAACGGCGAAGCTGCCGTTGCATGGGCGCCTGACGGGAAGGTCCGAGTGCTCTTCACGTTCACAACCGTCGGCGCGAAGATCACTGCGATCGACCTGATCGCCGACCCGGAGCGCCTCCTCGAGCTGGACCTGATCGCGCCACTGGAAGGGCGAATCGACGCGACGCCGCATAGCGCATAAGGAACCGCGCGGCGAGTCCGGACCCTATAAGCCGACGTCCACGGAGCTGATCAGGCTCAATCCCGGAAGGTGCGGAACCAGCGCCGCGAAGTCAGCGTCGTCAGTCACCAGGTCGAAACCGCGGGCCCAGACCGTTGAAGCGATGACGATGTCCTGATACCAGGCAATGGCTTGATCGCTTCGTGTCCCCGAGCGTTTCTTCATAGGCGGGGCGACACGGGCGTGGATTCTGCCGGCAATCAAAAACGAGTTGGCATCCGGGGCAAGAGGCTCCAGGACTTGGATACGGTCCTCCTCCGGATGCGAGTCCAAGAGGGCCGCCAGCCACCTCACGCTTTTTATGAGGGCCGCGTTATTTGCAAGGAACGCACCTCTGCTGGCCTCGAAGAGGGCTGGCAACGGGAGCCCGAAAGGACGCGATCTACGAGCCTCATCGAGGAGAACGTGGTACGAGGAGGAACCGGGCTTGACGCGCCTCAGAACATTGGTGTCGAGCGCTCGGAGGAGTGGGATGACGTTTACCCGGCCGGCTCGTCGGGTGCACCACCGCGGAGAGACATCACCGCGTCGTCCCAACTCCGATCAGTTGCCGGAGCCGGCCCTTCCAGCGCGTCCATCATCTCGAGAAAAGCAGCCTTACGCTCCCGGACGCGTTCACTGCGTAGCGCGTCATAAGCTGCTCGGCCAGCGCCGAGGTCGGCCAAGAGCCGAATCGCCGCAGTCCGCGTCAAGGTCGGATCCTGCTCGCAGAGAAGGGTGGAGGCGATCTCGGTCGCTTCGGTCGGTTGAAAGATCACACGGCCGTTGTCCCGTTGGCGGTGCCCGACGGTCCGGGCGCTTTTCGCGGCCGGGGTCGATTTAGTCTTGCGAGCGACAGGCATAGGTCGATCTTAGCGCATCAATATGATGCGCGTCGCGGCCAGTGTCAGTGACCTACGGCAGCGGATGCGCCGAGAAGAACTGCCACATGGTGTTGTTGGCGTTGATCGCGTTGGACTGCGCGCCGAGGATGGCCGTGTAGCCGCTACCCAGATGCGGGCCGCCGGGCCACTCGTGGCCTTCACCGATGACGGTATAGAGCGACACCGCGGAATCATCCTTGCATCCGACATAGCTCGTCACTTGAATATCTGGTGGCGGTTGTACCGCCGCGGGCGCTGACGAGCATCCTTCAAACGCAGCCCAGCGCTGTGCGGCCGTTTGCACGCTGTACGTCCAGTAGGCCTGCCCGTTGCCGCCATACGGATCCACCGGATCGGCGGTTCCGTGAAATGAAATCACCGGGACCGGACGTGTTGCGGGACAAGGATCGGGAAAGCGGAGTCCGCTCACCGGAGCGATAGCCGCGACGACAGTCGACAAGTCACAGCCGAGCTGACTTGTCATGCGCGCTCCGCCCGAGAAACCGGTCACAAAGATACGGGTCGTGTCGATGCACAGACCGGCCTCAAGTGTCGTGATGGTTTGCTGAAGAAAGTTGACGTCGTTCGGCGCGTTGGCGGGGACACTGCCGCCGCCAAGCAGCGGTTGCCCAGGGACGTTCCAGTCATACCCGTTCCCATCGGGGATCGCCGCTTGCGGGTAGGCCACGATGAAGCCGTCTGCAGTCAGACGTGGCATTCATTCCGGTGAAAGCCTCTTGCGCTGCAGCAGTCGACTCGGAACCGTGCAGGTTGAGGATCAGCGGAGTCTTCTCAAGGTCGGTGTACCCCGCAGGCAGGTGCAGCAAGACGGTGCGTTGCATGCCCCCGGAGTCGATGGTCACCACCGAATCGCCTGGCTTTGCCTGTCCGTTGCACGCCGCTGACGGAAGGGGACTCGCGCTCGCAGCCGGAGTGTTTGAACCCGACCCACACCCAACGAGAAGCATGCTCAGCGTCGCGATCACGAATGGCGATACGGCGCGCGACGACCAACGTCTCCCTCCGAGCCGCTTCACGGGAAGTCGCCCGGCCACCGCAGCAAAGTACCAAAACCCCGGCCCGCTACTGCTCCACCGCGAACAAGACCCACTCCCCGGGAACGCCTTTCAACGAGTGCGCTCCGAGATCGATGAACCGAATCCCCGATCCGGCCACGAGATCCTTCACCGTGCTGGACACGCGTACCTCGCCCGGTCCTGCTCCCGCCGCGACGCGAGCCGCGATATGCACCGCAATGCCCGCGAGGCCGGTCGCCGTTACCTCGCACTCACCGGTGTGCACGCCGGCGCGAATCTCAATACCGAGCGGTTGCACGGCTTTTGCAATCGCCAGCGCGCAACGGATCGCACGCGCAGGGCCGTCGAACCTGGCCATGAAGCCGTCGCCGGCGGTGTCGACCTCCGTGCCACGATGGATCGCGAGCTCACGTCGCACCACCGCGTGGTGTGCGTCCAGCAAGTCTCGCCACGCCTGATCACCGAGCATCGCCGCGTGCTCCGTGGACCCGACGATGTCGGTGAACAGCACAGTCGCCAGCACGCGGTCGGTGTCCGGGGCTTGATGCGCACCGGTGAGGAAATCCTCGATCTCGTTGATGATCGCGTCGCTGTCGCCGAGGAACGAGATGTGGTCGTCGCCGGGGAGCTCGACGAACTTCGCACCCGGGATCCGCTCGGCGACTGCGCGGCCCTGGTCGACACCCGAGACGCGGTCGCCGGTGCGCTGGATCACGAGTGTCGGAGCCTGGATGTGCGGCAACGCCTGGCGTACATCGAGAGCAGCAAGAATTTCGGCTCGCTCGCGCCACGCTCCCGGCGAATTGCCGAGCCGCTCGAAGCGAGCCCACCACTGCTTGAACCGTTCGTCGTGGCTCGGTCCCTGGAGATCGAGGTTCTGCGCGGTCCCCATCTCGCTGGTGAATCGCTCGTAGAAAAGCCGCTGCTCGTCCGCGGTCCGGCCGTACGGCCAGTCAGCCGAACGGATGGTTTTCGCGGCGGGCGCGTAGAGGATGAGCGAGCGTGTGCGCTCCGGGTAGGTCGCGGCGAACAGCAGCATCATCGCGGCTGCGCGCGCGCCGCCGAAGACGGCGGCCGTTTCCGAGCCGGCCGCATCCATGACCGCGCGAACATCGTCCATCTGCAATTCCACGACCGGCGGTTCGGGGCCGCGATCGGAGAGCCCGACGCCGCGCATGTCGAAGAGGATGAGCCGTGAGAACGACGCCAGCCGGTTGAGGTACCGGGCCCATGCCGGCCACTCCCACATGATCTCGAGGTTGGACCAGATCCCGGACGCGTAGACCAGGTCGATCGGTCCATCGCCGACGACCTGGTACGCGATATGCACGCCGTCGTGGACGGCGTACTTGATGGCCTTGTCCATCGTCGCAGAGTACCGGCAGCACCAGCGTATGCGAGACATGAAGACAGCCCGGCCGGAGCGACCCGGCCGGGCTGTGATGTCGCAGGGAGCTACGCGGCGAGCGCAGACATCGACTCCAGGGTGCGAGCGGCCGGCTTGACGGTCCGCACGCCGACCGTCAGGAGGTAGAAGACCATCCAGATCTCGGCAACCGCGCACGGGATGACGATGAGCGCGTGGATCTTCTGGTCGAAGCCGGGAACGAGGAAGGCCGCGAGCATGTCCACGAGGTAGCAGCCGCTGGCGGCGATCAGCAGGACACCCAGCGCCTTGGGAAACCACGCGGACTTGTACGCGAGGTATCCGAGCGGTGCCAGCCACAGTCCGAAGAAGATCTGCGCGGTGAGGAGGCCGTAGTGCTGGGCATCGAGGAGGAGCAGGACGAGAGCGTTGGAACCGCCGACGCCGAGCGTGGTGGCGCTCACGGCGCCGGTCGCGACCCGCAAGCCCTCGAACTCGAACACGGCGCTGATGCACGTGATGGCGGCGGCCAGCGCAACGAAGACGAGCATCGCCCTCGCGGCGCTCTTGTGCACGTCCTTGAGCAACACGTAGAGCGCGAGCGCCGTGAAGACGAAGAAGGTGCCGTCGAGCAGGTCGGAGACGACGCCGAGGCGGAGCAGGCCGGCGTTTGCGACCACGTTCCCGGCGGTGGCTGCGGCATTGCCGGCCACGTACATCTTGGGTTCCACGAATCCTTCGGCGAAGCCGCCGAAGATGCCGACGAGCAGATAGAAGAAGCCGGCGATCCTCGCGAGGCGCTTGAGTGGGGTCATCGTGGTCTCCCTTGGTAAACATACGCTGTAAGCTTAGGTCGTACGCTACACTTACGCCGTAAGTTTGTCAAGGTCTGGGTCTCGTCGAACTTACCCTGTACGTCGGAATCGGATCAGCGGAGGTCGCGGGTGGTCAGCCAGAGGAGCGCGGGGGCCAAGCCCAGAGCGGGGCTCAACCGGGAGCGGGTACTGCGCGCCGCGCTTGCCCTCGCAGACGAGGGCGGCATCGAGGCGCTCACGATGCGCCGGCTCGGTGAACGGCTCCAGGTGGAGGCGATGTCCCTCTACAACCACGTGGCCGGCAAGGACGACATCCTCGACGGCATCGTCGACCTGGTGTTCGGCGAGATCGAGCTGCCCTCAAGCGACGCCGACTGGAAGGCCGCGATGTACCGAGCGAGCGGTCTCGGCCCGTGACGCGCTGACACGCCACCCCTGGGCACCAAGCCTGATGCAGGCACGGACGAGACCGGGCCCCGCGACGCTGCGACACCACAACGCGGTGATCGGCTCTCTGCGGAAGGCGGGGTTCACCATCGACATGGCCGCTCACGCGTTCTCCGTGATGGACGGCTACATCTATGGATTCGCGCTGCAGCAGGTGAACCTCCCGTCGCACACGCCGGAGGAGAGCGCCCGGCTCGCGGAGAGCATCCTCCGCGAGCTCCCCGCGGAGGAGTACCCATACCTCGCCGAGATGATCGTCGAGCACGCCCTCAAACCCGACTACGACTACGCCGTGGAATTCGAGTTCGGACTGGATCTCATCCTCGACGGTCTGGAGCGGCTCCGAGGGGTTGTGGTCTGACGTGTCCGGGCTGAGAGATAGCTCCTGCGGGTTTCCCCGGACTCCACCTCCACGGCGCCGGGGCTAACCGCGAGCTGCCGAGATCAACGTCGCGAACTCACGGTTCCCGGTCGTCGTCCACATCTCGCGCACCGGTGCCGGAACATGCTTGAGCGTCGTCGCAACCTGTGCGTCGGTCATCTGCTCAAACAGCAGGCCGAGCACAAGCCAGATCTTGTCGCCGGTGAAGTGACTCATCGCCCATCCCGGGAGTGCGCCCCACTCGTCCTGTGAAACCGTGACGGCGGCGAGAGGGAGAATCTCGCGCTCTTCCTCGACGAGATGCGCGTCGAGCTCGACAGCGAGCCTGCGGATCGCGGTCACCAGCGACGTCGCAGTCGCCGCAGTCGGTGCTGTGCTGTATGCAGCGAGCTTGCGCAACGCCGTCGTGATGACTTCATCGACCGCCGCGTGCTGCGCATCCATCCGGTCCAGCAGCGCCGCCTGCTCGGGCGCGCGCTCGCGAAGCAACGGCCAGAGCATCGCGTCCTCGGCGCCGTGGTGGGCGTGGAGAAACGCAAGCACGTTCTCGTAGAACGTGACAACGACTGCGGCGCGTTGCTCGTCCGCAGATGCACCTGTGTCGACGAGGTCTCCCGCGCGGCCGAATGCGTCGCGGAACATCCCGTGCGGGATGAACATGTCCGACGTGTCGCAGGTCCTGGTGAGTGTTTCCTGGCTCATGACGGTTCTCCGTGGTGCCGGCTGACGTGCATGGCACGACCATCGCGCGCCACCAGCGCCCCCGCCGTCCCCTGAACCGGCCATCTTTCCGAACGAGGAACGATGACCCGATCGGGCCATTGACCGATCAGAGGATGCCGATGCGTGTCGCTTCGGCCGCCGCCGCGGCGCGGGTGGGGACGTCGAGCTTGCGCAACACCGCCGCCACGTGGCGGTGAACGGTGTGCGGGCTCAACGTCAGGTCCTCGGCGATCGCGGCATTGCTCATCCCGGCAGCGACGAGGCGGAGCACCTCGGTCTCGCGTGCGGTCAATCCCGCGACACGCACCGGCGCGCCCATATCGCCGAGCAATGTGCGCGCCGCCTCGAGCGCGGCAGCCGACTCGTCCGTCCGCCCCGCAGCACGCAGCACTGTGGCTTCGTGACGTCGAGCCTGCGCCGCATCGAAGCACGTCCCCGCATTCGCGAAGAGACGCGCCGCTTCGCGATCGGCAGCGACTGCCTCGTCGACCTCGCCATCCAGCGCGAGGACGGCAGCGCGCGACAGCGCCAGCCAGGCGCGAACCGGCGGAGTCGCGATCCGTGCAGCGATCGGTTCCAGTTCTGCGAGCGCATCGTGTGCAGTCGCGATGTCGCCGGCAGCCGCGGCGGCGCGAACCGTGAGTTGATGCGAGACCACGCTCCGCGTGTCGCGCTCACCGCGCATCATCACCGCGAGCTCGTTCGCCAGACGCAGCGCAGCCACGGCGTCCCCGGCGTCGAGCGCCATCTCGGCACGCAGGCGCACGGCATCAGCCGTGTCGCCGCACTCGCGAAGCAGGCGGACAGCCGATGTCGCGTCGCCGCGGCGGCGTTGCAGGTCAGCGAGCTTGACGAGCGCGTTACCGCGAATCAATCGATGTCCCTGTCGCCAGTGCCCCGTGTCGAACATGTCGAGCGCATCGCGAAGTCGCGCTTCGCCTTCGCGGCTACGGCCCAGGACACCGAGGATCCAGCCATACGTCGCCAGGCAATTCGCCTTGAGGAAGCCACTGGGCCGGTCGGTCTCGACGGCGAGGCCGGCGCGACACCACTCCTCGGCGCGGGCGTAGTCGTGCGCGGATTCGCAGGCGGCGAGCGTCACACAGAAGCAGTCGCTCATCACGAGCGGCGCGGTGATATCCCCGGCCGCGACACCGCCCATGGCGCTGTCGATGAGTCGCATCCCAGCGTCGACATCGCCGAGGATGACAAGCGCGAATCCACGCTCTGCGATTGCGCTGAGCTCGAGGTCGCGGTCGTCGTGACGGCGAGCGATCGCCTCGGCTTCGAGTGCCGCATCGGCGAGGCGCTCGTAGTCGCCCTCGAACGCCGCGCGGTAGAGGAGCAGCCAGCCGTGCTCTGGGCATTCGGGGAGGTCTTCGAGGAGGCGGGCGGCACGTCCGAACCACCCGCCGGCCACGGCGCGATCGCCATACGTGAACGCTTCCTCGAAGCCGGTCCAGCAGGCGACCCAGGCCGCGCGGCGCGGCGAACCGGTGTCGACAAGGCGGCGATACGCCAGCTTCATCTCATCGATCGCGGCTGAGGTGTCGTAGCCGCACCAGAGCGCGGTGGCGAGGATGACGTGTGCCTCGCCGTCATCGGTGGCGGCGATGCTCGCGCGGGCGTATTCGGCTGCATCGCGCCAGCGACCATCCGTCAGAGCCGTTTCGGCGTCCCTGATGCTCGTGAGCGTCTTGCCTTCCCCCGACGACATCTGATGATCTTGCGTGATTTCTCGGTGGAATTCAGGCGGTCAGTGAGCATTTGCGCACGGGCTTGATATTTGCTCACTCCGGCCGCTAAGGTGCCGGGAGATGCCGCTCGTCCCGCTGCAGCAACTGTCGAGCCGCGCCCGATCCGGCGGGTACGCGCTCGGGTACTTCGAGGCGTGGGATGCGCCTTCACTTGAAGCCGTCCTCACCGCCGCCGAGGAGGAAGTCGGCGCCGGTGATCCTTGGGTTCGGCGCAATGATGGTGGACGGGAAGTGGCTCGACAGTGGTGGCGTCGAACTCCTCGGAGCGATTGGACGGAGCTACGCCGCTCGCAGCACCGTGGACGTCGCCCTGATCTTCAACGAAGCCCACACCCTCGACCAGGCCCTGCGTGCCATCGATGCCGGATTCAACACGGTGATGATCGACACGCACTCCTGGCCGATCGAGGCGGCCATCGCTGCGGTGAGCGAGCTCTGCCGCGTGGCGCACCAATCGGGCGTCGCTGTTGAGGGGGAGCTTGGCAGTCCCGCGGAAGCTACTGCCTCAGGCGTGGATCACAGTCACGCCACGCTCACGGATCCCGACGAAGCTGCGCGCTTCGTTGAGGCGACCGGCATCGACTGCCTGGCAGTTTCAGTCGGGAATGTCCACATCATGATGGGCGCTGAGTCGGCGATCGACATGGGGCGTCTGCGATCGATCCACGAGCGAGTGCACGTGCCGCTCGTCATCCACGGAGGAACGAGCTTTCCCGCGGCCGCCGTTGCGCCGGCGATCGCGCTTGGGGTCGCGAAGTTCAACGTCGGTACTGTGCTCAAGCACGCCTTCTGGGGCGGCCTCGAAGCCGACGTCCACTCCGCGGGCACACCGCCCGATGTGCACCAGTTGCTCGGATCGCACAAGGACACAGATGTCATGCATCTCGCCCAGGCGCGGATGACCGCCAAGGTACGCACGTTGATCAAGCAGTACGGGGGAAGCGGACGCTCGGTGGTCGCGACGGAGGCTGAGCGCCGAATGAGCGCCAACGCCGGGAGCAGCTGACTTGGGCTCCGCCAGCATCGCGGAAGAGGTCGACGCTGAACACGAGCTCGACCTCTACCGCCGCATGCAGCTGATCCGTCGCTTCGAGGAGCGCGTCTATCTCGTCTACCTGCAGGGCGAGATCCCGGGAACGCTGCACCAGAGCCAGGGCCAGGAGGCTGTCGCGGTTGGCGTCTGCGACGTCCTGCGACCCGACGGACTGGATCACCTCCACGCATCGACCCCACGGTCACGCACTGGCCAAGGGCGTCGACGTCCGCGCGGCGATGGCCGAGCTGTACGGCAAGGCGACCGGCTGCTGCGGCGGCAAGGGCGGCTCGATGCATCTCGGCGATCCGTCGGTTGGCATGCTCCCGGCGATCGCGATTGTCGGCGGAGGCAACACGGTGGTCACCGGCCTCGGGCTCGCATTCAAGCTGATGCGCACGGACCAGGTCGCCGTGTGTTTCTTCGGTGAAGGCGCGACCAACGAGGGCGCGTTTCACGAGGGCCTGAACTTCGCGGCGGTGCAGCACCTCCCGATCGTCTTCGCCTGCGAAAACAACCTGTACGGCGCATCGACGCCGTTTCACCAGGTCAGCCTCGTCACCGACGTCGCGACGCGCGCTGCTGCGTACGGAGTGCGCGGAGAGATCGTCGATGGGATGGACGTGCTCGCCGTGCGCGAGGCGGCTGTGCGTGCCGTCGCCGACGCGCGCAGTGGAGCGGGCCCCGTGCTGCTCGAGTTCAAGACCTATCGATTCGCCGGCCACAGCCGCGGCGACGTGCGCGGCTATCGCAGCCGCGAGGAGGAGGCCGAATGGAAGGCGCGGGATCCGATCGTTCGTCTCCGCGAGCGCCTCGCGTCGACGTTCGGTGACGAGGTTCTCGATGAAACGGACGCGGAGGTCGAGGCGACGCTTGACGACGCCATCGAGTTCGCTCGGAACTCGCCGCTCCCGCGCGCGGAGGACGCGTTGACCGACGCGTACGCGACCGTGATCGGCACGGAGGCAACGCCGTGAACGTCGCTGCCGCGCCAGCAACGACCGAACGCCGCCTCACGATTGCCGAGGCGTTGCGCGAAGCAATCGCCGAGGAGATGCGCAACGACGAGAAGGTGTTCCTCATCGGCGAGGACGTCGGCATTCCCGGAGGCTTCGGCGGTGCGTTCGGTGTGTACCTCGGCCTGCCCGAGGAATTCGGCCACGACCGCATCATCGACACGCCGATCAGCGAGAAGGCGATCGCCGGCGCCGCGGTCGGCGCCGCGCTGATGGGGATGCGACCGATTGCGGACCTGCAGTACGCGGACTTCCTCTTCGAGTGCATGGACGAGCTCGTCAACCAGGCCGCGAAGATGCGCTACATGTCCAACGGGAAGTTGAGCGTCCCGATGGTGATGCGCTGTCCGGTCGGCACGGCGAATCGCGGGGCGCAGCATGGACAGTGCCCGGAGAGCTACTTCATCCACGTGCCCGGCCTGAAAGTCGTCTGCGTTTCCGACGCATATCACGCCAAGGGGCTGCTGAAGAGCGCGGTGCGCGACAACGACCCCGTGCTCTTCTTCGAGCACAAGTTGCTCTACGGCAGCAAGGGGCGCGAGCAGGCCGGCGGCATGGACCTCACCGCGCACGTGCCCGAGGAGGAGTACTTCTTCCCGATTGGCAAGGCGGTGGTGAAGCGCGAGGGCACGTCGGTCACCGTGGTGGCGACGCACATGAGCCTGTACCGCTCGCTCGCGGCCGCCGAGGAGCTGGCGCAGGACGGCATCGACTGCGAGGTGATCGATCCGCTGACGCTGCTCCCGTTCGACGAGGAGACGATCTTCGCGTCGGTGCGGAAGACCGGGCGTCTCGTGATTGCGCACGAGGACACGCTCACCGGAGGATGGGGCGCCGAGCTTGCAGCGCGCGTCGCGGAGGAGTGCCTCTTCTCGCTGGAAGCGCCGATCCGGCGAGTCGCCAGCCACGACGTCCCGATGCCGGTCGCGCCGGTGATGGAGCAGACGGTGGTGCCATCCGTGGCGAGGATCAAGGCCGCCATCCAGCGTTGCTGCGAAGGCTGATCAGCACTGTGCAACGCATCGACATGCCGTCCGTTGGTCAGACGACGGATGAGTTGGTGATCGTCGAATGGCTCAAGAAGGAAGGCGACACGGTCGCGCTCGGTGAGTCGCTCTTCAGCGTCCAGACCGACAAGGCTCAGGTCGAGGTGGAGTCCATCGCCGCCGGGACGCTGCTCAAAGTCCTGCGCGACGCAGGGGAGACAGTGCGATCCGGTTCGCCCGTGGCGTACATCGGCGCTCCCGGTGAGGCCGTGCCGGACGTCAGCGAAGCGAGCGTTGTCATCCCGGCCGTGTCCTCGTCGGCGGAGAGCACGTCGCCGGCGCCTGTCACGCGTTCCGAGCCCGAGCGCCGCGCGCCAGAGAGAACGGCCGGGAGGATTGCGGCGCTGCCAGCTGCGCGGCGCTTGGCGAGCGCACTTGGCATCGATCTGACCACGCTCGCGGGTACGGGGCAGGACGGTGTCATCACCGTTCGCGACGTCGAGCGCGCGAGCGAAGGCGCGGGCGACGCGAAGTGACCACCACAGCAGCGGTTGCTAGTCGCTGGAGCGACGACGAAGCAGCCGCGATGCAAGACCGAGCTGGAACTCCGTGCGTACACGTCGCGACTCCTTGGCCAGGATTCTCGAACTCGTCCTCCACGGCGGTGGCAACACGTCGGTGAAGCTCACCGAAACGAACATCTTTGGTGAGACCGAGGACATCCTCTGGGTCAAGGGCAGCGGCTGGGATATGGCCAGCATCAAGCCGGCTGGATTTGCGCCCGTTCGGATGCGACATCTCCAGGCGCTCGCCAAGCTCCCCGCGCTCTCCGACACGGACATGGCACGAGAGTTCCGCGTCGCAACGATCGACCCGGCGGCGCCGTCACCATCGGTCGAAGCGATCCTCCATGCGATCGTCCCGTTCAAGTGGGTCGACCACACGCACGCGGACGCGGTCATCACGCTCACCAACTCGGTGCACGGCGCCGAATTGATCGAGAAGGTCTACGGCGATCGTCTCCTCCGCATCCCGTACGTGATGCCCGGATTCAAGCTGGCCCACCTGTGCGCCGACCTGTATCCCCGCGAGCACGGCCCGCAGACGATCGGCATGGTGCTGATGAACCACGGCATCTTCACGTGGGGTGACACCGCTCGCGAGTCGTACGAGCGAATGATCGAGATGGTCGCGCTGGCCGAGGCGTACATCCGGGAGCACGTCCCGAATCGGCTCGTCGCGTCCGTGCCGGCAACGAGCGCTTATTCGTCCGTGGACGTTGCCGGCCTTCGGCGAGAACTTTCCGACGTTGCCGGAGCCCCGATGGTGCTTCAGGTGGACGATGGACCTGACGCAGTGTCCTTTGCGAATCGCGCGGATGTGGCGACGATCGCGCAGCAAGGCCCGGCCACTCCCGACCACGTGATCCGCACCAAGCGCCTGCCGATGCTCGGACGCGACGTCGCAACGTACGCACGCAGTTACGAGCAGTACTTCGCGGAACACGCCGGCAAATCTGTCGCGCCGTTGCAGATGCTCGATGCGGCTCCGCGGGTCGTCATCGACCCGCAGATGGGAGTGGTTTCGGCGGGCCGCTCCGCCGCCGACGCATCAATCGCCGCCGACATCTACCGGCACACCATCGAAATCATCCTCGACGCCACCGAACTCGGTGGCTACCGTGCCCTCTCAGCCGAGGACATCTTCGACGTCGAGTACTGGGATCTCGAGCAAGCCAAGCTCGGGAAGGGAACGCGCCCGCAGTTCACTGGCGAGGTCGCGCTGGTCACCGGAGCAGCTTCAGGCATCGGCCGCGCGTGCGCGGAACTCCTGCTGCAGCAAGGCGCGGCCGTCGTTGGCCTCGATCTCAACCCGGACATCGCAGAAACAGCATCCGGACCGGCGTGGCTCGGCGTCCAGTGCGACGTGACGGCTCCGGACGCAGGTCGACCGCAGCGATCGAGGCCGGCGTGAAGCGCTTCGGCGGCATCGACATCGCTGTCCTGAACGCCGGCATCTTCCCGCCCAGCCAGCGCCTCGATGCCTTTGATCTGGAAGCGTGGCGTCGAGTGATGAACATCAATCTCGACGCATCGGTCGCCCTCCTGCATCACCTGCACCCGCTCCTGCGGCTGGCACCGCGTGGCGGCAGAGTCGTCGTGATCGGCTCGAAAAACGTCGCAGCCCCTGGTCCCGGCGCGGCTGCATACTCGGCCTCCAAAGCTGCGCTCACCCAGGTGGCGCGCGTGGCAGCACTCGAGTGGGGCGCGGACGGCATCAGGGTCAACGTGATCCATCCCAATGCCGTCTTCGACACTGCGCTGTGGACAGACGAGATCGTCGAAGCGCGTGCAGCGTCAGTACGGCCTGAGTGTCGCGGAATACCGAGCCAACAACGTGCTGCGAGTGGAGGTCAAGAGTCACGACGTTGCGCAGATGTGCGTGGCGATGTGCGGACCGGCCTTCGCTGCGACGACAGGTGCGCAGGTCCCGGTCGACGGCGGCAACGAGCGGGTTATCTAGATGAGCACGCGCAGCGTCACACAACCGATCGCGACGAACCGGGCGCAGGGCGCCGGGCGTGACATCGAGTTGATGACGCGCGTCGCCTCGCAGTACTACCTGGAGGGGATGACCCAGGAAGCAGTCGCTCGCTCGCTCCGTCTCTCGCGGCCCAAGGTCGGACGCTTGCTCGACCGCGCTCGATCGGTTGGCATCGTGGAGATCACGGTGAATGTGCACCCCGACATCGGCCTCAAGGTGGAAGGTGCGCTCGCCTCGGAGTTCGGGCTGGATCAGGTCATCCTCGTCAACGATCAAACCGACGATTCGGGCCAGCGGGCATCAGTCGCCCGAGCGGCAGCCGCGTTCCTCAAGCGTCAGCTGAGCGATGGAGACGTGGTTGCGCTGGGCATGGGGAGAAATGTCGGCGCGGTACCCGACTTCATCGGCACACCCACTCCCCGCGCGGCGACATTCGTCAGCGCGATCGGAGGGTCGCCGCTGGTGGACAGCGATGTCAACCCGAACGAGATCTGCCGGCGTCTCGCCGAGGCGTTCGGCGGCAGCGCCGAGATGCTGTACGCACCCGCGTATGCGGAGACGCCCGAGGTGCGCGACGCGTTCATGCAACACGACGCCGTGCGCGATGGCCTCGCGCGCGCTCGAGCCGCGAGCGTCGCGCTGATCGGAGTCGGCAACGCTCGCGACGACAGCGCTGTTGTAAGGATGGGCTGTTTTTCCGTGGCCGAGATGCGCAGGCTGCGCGACCGCGGAGCAGTGGGCGACATCCTCGGTTCCTTCTTCGATGCTGACGGGCGCGCCGTTGTCGACGGCATCGGGGACCGCGTCGTGGCAATCGGACGAGCCGATCTCGAGGCGATCGACTGCGTTGTCGCGGTATGCAGCGAGCGGGACAAGTGCGACGCGATTCTCGGCGCGCTGCGCAGTGGCATAGTGAACGTCCTGGTCACCAATCTCTCCACCGCACGCACCGTCCTCGAACTGGGAGCGCGCTCATGACGCCGCGTGTTCTCTGCGCGGGTATTCTCGTCGGCGACCTCTTCGTCCCACCGCTCCCTCGGCTGCCAGTGGCCGGCGAGCTCCTGGCCACGGGCGACTTCCTCATGCAGGCCGGTGGCTGTGCCGCCAACGTCGCGGTTGCGCTGTCGAAACTCGGCGTCGATTCACGAGTCGTCGGAAAGGTCGGCCGTGACGCCTTCGGCGATGTCGTTGTCTCCACGCTGGCGGGATACGGCGTCGACGTCTCGTTCATCGGGCGGTCGGCGACGGTGGGTACAGCGAAGACGGTGATCGTCCCCGTTGACGGTGAGGACCGCCGCTACATCCACACGGTCGGTGCCAACGCGGAGCTCGCGGGGCATGACTTCGCCCCCGCGGCAATGTCCGGCATCGATGTGGTCTACCTCGGCGGGTACCTGGTGCTGCCCGGCCTCCTCCCTCGCTCAGTGGTTGAGCTCTTCGAGGCGGCGCATCACAAAGGCGGGCGCACGCTGCTGGACGTGGTCCTCCCTGGAGACGCCAGCGCCTCGATGGACGATCTGCGCAGGATCCTGCCGAGCGTTGACTTCTTCCTGCCGAACTACGACGAGGCCAGACACCTCACGGGGGAACAGGACCCGGAGCGCCAGGCCGATCGATTCATCGACGCCGGAGTAGAGACCGTGATCATCACGATGGGCGCAGAGGGGCTCCTCGCACGGTCCGCTGCGGGCAGCTGGCGCGTCCCATCGCCGAGCGTCGATTTCGTCGACGGTTCAGGAGCGGGGGACGCGTTCGCTGCGGGGCTGATCGTCGGCATTCTCGAGGGCTGGCCCCTGGAGCAGTCACTGCTGTTCGCGAGTGAGGTCGGCGCCCTCGCGTGCACCGCGTTGGGCTCCACGGACGGAATCCCGGATCGGGAGCTCGTGACCAAGCGGATGTCGAACTCACTAAGGTATGCAGCTGTGTTGACAGAGGCTCAGATCCAGGACGCGCGGCGGCGAGCGGCGCTGCAACTCGAGGAGGCGGGGTTCGTCCTCACCGACGAGGAGCGCGACAACATCGAGGTGGCCGACTTCGGCCTGTCAGAGCTCGAGACGACGGGGCTGGAGGTCGTCGTGTACGTCAACACGCAGCGCGTCTGCGCCAAGGAGATCGTGATGTTCCCCGGCCAGACCTGCCCCGAGCATCGCCACCCGCCGTTCGACGGCACCCCCGGCAAGGAGGAGACGTTCCGTTGCCGCAGGGGGCTGGTGTACCTCTACGTCGAAGGGTCCGCCGGCGGAGCCGCCAACCTGCCGGCCGGCGAAGGCCGACCGAGGCGCGTACACGGTCTGGCACGAGGTGGTCCTTCGGCCGGGCGACCAACAGCTGGTCCCGTCCAACACGCTGCACTGGTTCCAGGCGGGCCCAGAGGGTGCGATCGTCTCGGAGTTTTCCACGCAGAGCCGCGACGATCTCGACGTCTTCACTGACTGCGACATCGCTCGGACCACGGTCGTCACGGCGGGCTGATTCAGCACGCGACCTGGGCAGTATCTGTGATACGCGATCTCCACCCTACGAAGTCGCGACGACTCTATATTGTCCCCGTGCGAGCTCTGGGTCTTCTAGATATGAGTTGATGAGCAAGCCCGCTTCCCTCGCGTCACGGAGCAAATTCGGGAGGTTCCTTGCCCGCGTTACGTGCCGTAGCTGCTCCTCTGTAAGTTTCTGCCCGGCGTGCTCACGGAAGAAAAGGATGAGCTTCTCTTTTGGTGGAATGTTCAATCTTCGGATCGTATCTGCACGGTTCCATTGGTCCGAAGTCGCGTATCGGGCGCTATCGAGACAAGCAAATATTCACCCGGTTTAAGGTCTCTCCTCGTCTCGTCGCTACCTATGTCGTAGCCCTCGGCCCGGAGCTCGCGCACGCGACGCGCCCACTCGCCGATACCTGCCACGGCGCCAAGCTGCTTCCCGCTTAGCGGATGCCCGAGGTGAAACTGGAAAAGAGCGAGAATGCGACCCTTGCCGCCGCGCGGAAGTCCGGTTGCCGCCGAAATGCGATTTAGAGACTTGCGGAGCGCCTCAAACTCAGCCCCGAGGTCAGCCAACGCCTCCAACCAGCTGCGCTGAACCTCCTCGCGGCTTGTCTGGTCCACGAGACAAGCGAGAGCCGAATCGACCGCCTGGGTGTATTCGCTAAGGCGCTTTTGGGCCTCGGCAACCGCGGGCCGAAGGACAACCGGCAAAGGAAGAAGTCCTTCCGGTACGGCGGCGCCTCTAATCGACATCGACAGTCGGTGAGTCGATGGGCTTTCTCACACTGAACTGTACAAAGCCACGATATCGCGCGGCGATCTCCGCGGGCAGATACGAGGATAGTGTCAAGAGGAGCCCGAACTCCGATTTAGGCTGCGACCAGCCGCTCGGAGGGGTGTCGCCGTAAGGCGCGTTGTCCTCGTGGACGAGATACATGAGAATCGCCCCGCGGCCGTCAGATCGGAGTTCCGCTAGTCCTTCCGGCGCCGCAACGGATGCGTCTACGAACGCCTCGATCGCTGGTCGGTGCTTTGGGTCAGTTACTTCGCCGAAGAGGCCCCCGCGATCCGCTCGACGCGCGCGATGTGCCACCTTTAGAAGTCCGACGCCTTCGATGTCCTGCGGCTCTGTATCGGGTTGCGGAATCACGAGGAGTAAGTCCCTTAGCGAACCATCGGCCACACGTCGTCGGTAGTGCTCCAGCTTGGGTTTGACGGTGGTCTCAAAGTAGCCATCGATGAAGTGCATTCCCTCCACCTGTGCGAGAAAAACGGTGGCATTCACGACGCCTACGATCGCGGGATATGACGGAGCGCCAGCCGAGGTCCCGACTGTCAGAGTGCCTCTCGTAGACGCGAGAATCTGACGCCACGAATCGAGGTCGTTCCATAGCTGGTCGGGAGCCGCACTATAACCCGTGGGGGTAAAGGGTTGATCCTGTTGCTCTACGAGGATCGCGTTGAACTATCTTGTTCTTCGCCACGGGACGGAGCCATGGCAGATGCTGCGACACGAGCGGAGGAAATCTCGACTCGGCAGCATCCGCGGCTTATCTCCGTCCCAACCAGCATATAGCCGCAGCTGACCACGGAAGGCCAACTCGTCAAGTGCTACGCCTACGAAAGCGTCATAGAGGTCAATCTCCCGCCTGCCAAACTGGGCACGGCTTGCTATGTAAAGGCGGACGAGGTCCCGGAAGCCTTGCCGGAAACCGAACCACCGGCCCATCTGCATGAGAGTAGCGTTGATGTCTGTGGCGCGGCGGAAGTATGTGATCGTTAGGCCTTCAACCGTAAAACCGCGGCTCAGCTTAGCCCCGCCGACAAGGATCCGCCATGTACTGCGTTGGTCGAAGTCGAGCGCCTGCTGTTCGATATCCTTATCACTGTTCACGACAATCACAGGATTGCCGTCGTATTCAGCGATGCGACTAACCGCGGCAGCGATGTACGGCGCCAGTTCGGAAAACGCAGGAAGTGGTGGGACGCCTGCTTCCGGCCGCGCCGCGGACACGCGCTGAATATCGGAGACATAGAGTTCTTCGAGGCGTCGCCGGCCAGGTGGCGTCGAGTAACCTGCTTGAGGCCAGATCTCGTTACGAATCACATCTGCCAGCTCGCGTTGTATGTCGCGTCGGACAGCTTGGTGCACAAGCATGGTGTGGTGGTGAAATGCCCCAGCGCCAGCCGCCCTCCGGTGAAGCTTCACGGCCCCTGTTAGCACGAAGGCGTCGATCGCCGTCCGTAGTTCCTGGATTTGGAGATCAACCTCATCGTCGCCTGCGAGGAGCTTGCGAACGTGCGCATCTTCGTTGGTGATGCCACCCTGCCTCGCACCAACCTGACCATCGCGGGATGGGAGATCTAGAAAGTCCTCAAGTCCCATATAGCCGGCGGGCTTTTGCAGTCCGATCAAAAAGTCGCGAGGAAATATCCCAAGCTCATCGTCGGGGTCGGCAAACACATTCGCGAACGGGGTCGCCGTATAGCCCACATACTGAGCCCGCGGCATGAGACTAAGCATGGCGGCTATCTGTTCGTTGATTGCCGTGCGCTTCGGGATTTCCTTGCCTTCTCGCTCGGCCCGTCGAACCCTCTCTGGATCCACGACATTGATGGAGGCTTCATCCAACTCATCATCGATTATCAGAACCGGAATCTCTGCAAAGGCACTCTTGTTTGCCTTGATGTTTCGCACGAGCTTGCGCAGGACCGCTGCGTTCTTCTTGACGACTGCGAGCCGCGCCCGCGCGCTGAATAGGTTGTCGGGATGGTACAGCGGTTTGCTCGATGCAAGCCGTTCCATCCTCAGGGTCATGAACTGACTGCCGAGGTGCGCATAATCTGCTTTGTGTTAAGTCAGGCGCTGAATCTCAGTGGGTATCGCTGACCCTCCTAAGTCCAGAAAGCGGCCCTCCAGCCAGTCAAGGTCGTCTTGATAGTCGTAGTGGTTTTTTCCGTCATCGGATGAATCCTCACCGCGGATGTTTTGCCGGCCGACCATCTCCATATCGAGCCTTCGCTGCGTCTGGCTACGGAGAAGCTCGATGGTGCCCGTCATGACGATGACAAGTCGGTAGCCAGCGTCGATCGCTTTGGAGATTACGCCAGTGATGTTGGCAGTCTTGCCGCTCTGCACGAAGCCGACGACGAGACCCTTTGCCTGATATGCCGCCGGCCTAAGGGGGTCACACAGGCGTTCCACAACGTCTGTGGTGGCGCGGTCAAGGGCGACGACGTTGTCGGGGGCCCAGCCCTTCTGTAGGAGGAGGTAGTCGCGGTAGTGCGTCCAATAAAAGGCATGATTGCTGCGGCGTTCGGGGCTGTACCACCGCTCCCAGTCCTTCGTGATCACGATGGTCTCGTCGTGATATATGGGCCGCTTCTCGAGCAGGCAGGCCGCTCCAGCGGAATCCAACCCCAGTCGCTCGCAAATGATGTCTCGTCGTTGCTCGGTGGAGGGCGACGTGTCCCCTGCCCAATCGGCGGCGCCATTGGCAGCGTCCCACTTGTGAACCATCATCCCGAGAGCAGCCAGAAAGGGATTCGACGCGCCTGCCGCAAGGAGCAGACTGGACAAGTCTGATGAGGCCAGATCCTCGTTGCGATCCTTGGCATCCGGCAGTGCACGCGCCACGAGGTTGCGCGGTGCGCCCTCACCCAAACTCCTCAATGCGTTGATGAACGCGTTCTCTTTCCAGTCTTCGTTCACGATGATTGCCCCGTTGGCGACCCGAAAACCAGGAACGGATCGCCCGCCGGACTAAGCCCTTCCAGGTTCACCCGGTAATGTATGTCCTCGATCAGGTCGGACCGGGGTGCGCATTGGGCCAAGCGCAAGGGAGTGATGGCAGGAAAGCGGTCGTCCACGATGAAGAAGCGTGGTGCCGACCGAAGCACCCACGCCGCCTGGTAGGAGGCCGCGTCTTCATCCTTATATCCAGCGGCTCCCAAAGCGCGATCGATGAGGGCAAGGCTAGCGGCGTTCACTTGGCGTGCTCGTTCTACGAGCAATGGCAACGTCAAACCAGGTTGTGCCCCTGCGGCCGTCAGTTGAATGGACAAGAGGTACAGGGGACGATGTCCTGTGGGCATTAGCTGGCCAACTCCGCTGATGAGATGCCGTCTGGTCTCGCTTGTCGTGGTCTTGACCTCTACGTCGATATCCGGGAATCCGAAATCGTGTTCTTCGTGCGCTTGACCTCGCCATGCCCTTACCGCCGTCGCCTCGCCGGTCCATGCGACCGCTGACACGAGGGTGAGTAACTCGCCGAGCAGCCCTACCTGCTGATCTCGAGTTAGGCGCGCGCCCGCGACGAGCAGATGGCGCAACGATGCAAGCACGCCGATGACCGCGGCGCCGAACTGCTGATGCTCAAGCTGGATCCGGTCGAGGATACCGCACAGAACTGCGTATACATCCGTGGGATTGCCTTCGGCCGGCGCCGATAGTTCAAACCAGACCTGGCCATCCTCGAAATAATCAGTGAAAGATATGTTCTCCAATGGCGGCAGCGTTGGTGGAGGGCCGTCGGCGGGAACGCGTATACCGAGGCGGCCTCTCCCGCCGTCAACTACCAGTCGTGCGGTCGGCTCACCAACAACCGTCAGTTCCCCATCGATCCGTTTATCTAGGTAGTCGAGCACGAGGGTTGCAGCGGGAAATCGAGAAGGATCGTCAGGCATCTTGTTCGTCGCGCTCCAAATCTGCAGCGGTAGTTAGAACTTCACCCCAGAGCCGCTGTTTTTCTTTGTCGGACGCCCCGAGGTAAGCGCCCTGAAACAACTCCTGGTATAGGAGAAACAGAGCGGATTTGAGCAGCGGTGCGTCGTTCAAGCGTCCGCGTCCGCCCCCCAGGATGACCTCCCGGTACTCTGAGTTCGTCCAAAGCGTCTGTTCCTCCCGATCGACCTCGATGAACTGTCCACTGGGGAGCTCGCGCCATCTGATCTCGATCGCATCCGCTTCTAGGCTGATGTCGGCCAAACGCTCGATGCTCCGTCTGACGGCGGGGGGCAGACCGCGACCGGGCGGGGCGACGCGGATGTTTTTATGCTTCCGTTTGTTCGAGGATCGGAAGACGGACTTCGCGGTGGCTAGGTAGTCCGAGAAGGTTGTGCGGTCTTCCGATGTAGCAGCTTCGATTCCGCGGACCAGGTCCGCGTTCATATGGACCGCCGACTTTTCCGTCGCCATCGTGAAGTAGTCCAAATGGCCGTCTATGTCAATCGCGACACGGGCAAGGGCGCGACGACGACTGTCCTGCAACACTTCGCACCAGGAACCAGCCACCAGAAGACGGTCGTACCTGTACAAGTAGAACCCCTGATACTGCTCCGCAGGTTTCCCCAGTAGCCTGAAGAGCCGCAGAGTCGGACCCGGGCGGCCAAATGTGGCAGTGCATCTGAACGGTGTCATCCCCGACGGTAGCTCGCAAAGTTTTCGGGTAGTCAGGTGCCCCAGGACGAAGGTAACCGAACGGATTGATGGCGTCCACGAAGTACAAAGACCGGCCGACCTTGAATCGTAGTCATAGACGTCTAATCCAATAATGACCTTCCCATCTCCAAGCAGGCGGTGGAAGGTGAGTCCTAGGTGGTGACGCAGGCGCACGACGCTTCGCTCGATAAAAGCAGTAGTCACGTCGATGCTTTGAGCGAGCGGGACCCCGCGGAGTTCATCCCACCGCACGACGGTGGAGGCGCCGAAACCCAACATCTCAGGCCACCCATCCAGCGCTCGCGCAACCTGCCCTTCCTCCAACACATCACACTCGAATCCCTCATCGCTCTGCCTTTCCCGGGACAGACGCCTCCCCTCCGGTCGACAGCCAGCCTTCCGAGACAAGACTGTGAGGAACGACGCCTGGCTAAATGAGGCGGATTTCAAGCCCACACCGAAGTGACCGAGCTGCCCTGCCGAAGTGTTCGGCCGACCCAGCGTCATGGCTCGCTGAATATCCATCGAGTCCATTCCCCGGCCGTCGTCGACGACATACATCCGATGCAGCAGCCCCCCGCGCAATTCGAAGCGGATGTGCACGCGTTTGGCCTCAGCGTCGATGCTGTTATCTACGAGGTCTGCGACTGCTGTCTCGAGGTCGTGATTCAACCCGATCGCTTTGAGGACCCCCGGATCAGGAGGTATTCGTTCAGTAGCGACGGCAGGAAGGTCGTCAACGGGCGTAGTCAGCTCGGTGCTCCTAATGTGTGCTAGCGCTGGGAGTGTAGCCACCGCTGAACGTTGGCCACCCAAGGCGGCTGGCTGCCAGATGGCCACGCCGGGCGGCCCAGTACGAACTAGCGGACCGGAGCCAGCCGTGGTGCCGTGCGCGCTGCCTGTCCACCCCTCATCGAACGCATGTTTGATAACATGCCCGCCAACACCCAGGACGAAGTAGTCCCTCGTCGCGACCACCCGCGCCTCATACTTGCCAACGCAAACCCATCAGGATCCCGATGGCACGAACCGCCTCCGTGAGTGAGGGCCGCCTGACGTTCATCGATGTTTTTGCCGGTTGCGGTGGCCTTGCACGCGGCTTCGTTGACTCGGGCGGTTTCCGCGCTGTCGGCGCGTGCGAGGTGGATACCGACGCCTGCGAGACCTATCGCCGAAACATCGACGAATCGATCTTCGAAGAGCCGGTTGAGGGGGTGGCCAGCTCACGATGGCCACAAGCTGACTTAGTAATCGGTGGACCGCCGTGCCAAGGTTTCAGCCAACTCGGTCGCCGCGACCCCCTTGACCCTCGAAACACGTTGTGGACGCACTACGCGAGGGTGCTTCGCGCATGCGGCGCGAAGGTATTCATTATGGAGAACGTGCCGCAGCTCCTCGCCTCAGACCAGTTCGCCCTTTTCGAGGAGACCGTCTCAAACCGAGGATTCAAGGTCAAGTTCGACGTTTTGAATGCGGCAGACTACGGTGTGCCTCAGACGCGGCGGCGTGCAATCGTTATTGGGTCGCGACTCGGTGAGCCAAGCTTCCCCGTCAAAACCCACGGTCCGGACAGCGGCACGGGGATTCCCCACGCTGATGTTCGCCTGGCTTTTACGGGGTTACCGGCGGTTCCAACGGGCAACCAATGGCACAGATCGCGGACCGGTATACGGCCAACGTCCATCGTGAGATACCGGGCGGTGCCTCACTCGGGTGGGAACCGCTTCCAAATGCAGGAGCAACTCGACAGCCTCGCGCTGGGACATCTCGTGCCGGCCTGCTGGAGGAATAAGCCTACGGGGACTACCGATGTATTCGGGCGAATGTGGTGGGACAGGCCGGCGCCGACGATCCGCACCGAGTTTTATAAGCCGGAGAAGGGACGCTACTTGCATCCAGAGGAGGACCGCCCCATCACCGTTAGGGAGGCAGCGCGCCTGCAGTCGTTCCCGGATGCGTTCGTCTTCCCGGAACATCAGTCACTGGTGAGCGTGGCGCGGCAAATAGGTAACGCGGTTCCACCTCGCCTCGCCCGCGCCTTGGCTGTATCTGTTCTTGAGCATGTGCGAAGTGCATCTGCCCAGGACGAGCCGTTTGCAACAACCACTCGCCTGCGCGAACGTCAAAGCGCTTAGACGGATCTCGCTGGTCGGTGACCATGGATCGACGTACAACTGAGCGTCGTGCTTGCACGGGGGCGGGCTCATGGGCCTCGTCTCCCGGTTCGCGGAGATCCATGCAGTCGAATCGCGGGAGAGACACTCTGCCGGAGCTTGCCGCGCGCTCAGCTCTCTATCGCGAGGGCTTTCGTTTCCGCGTCCACTACAAGGCGCTCCCCAGCGTGCGCGGAGATGTCGACATCGCCTTGACGCGACATCGGCTCGCGGTGTTTATCGACGGATGCTTCTGGCACGGCTGCCCACTTCATGCCACGCGGCCAGCGACGAACCGTGAATGGTGGGGAGCTAAGCTCGACGGGAATATCTCCCGCGATGCACGCACTAACGCGGCGCTCGTCGAGGCCGGATGGTCGGTACTACGCTTCTGGGAGCATACCCCCTCGGCGGATATCGTTCGGGGGGTGCGTGACGCCGTTGACCACAGCACGGTCGCGAAATGATGGGTGCGCCGCGTGTGCTCGCCCGAGGCGCTTGGCAACTTTCCCGACACAACGGGGCACTCCGACGGTCCTCGGGATGGACACGGCAGATACCTGAACATTAGGGGCTGTTACCCGTCCCTGTAGGCGGGGTCATCAGCGGGCTGTGACGGGGCGTCGATGGTACTGGACATCTGCCCTTCCAGTCCAGCGCCCATTGAGAGGACTTGGGAAAGCATCTCTTCGATCTTGTCTAACCGCTTATCCAAGGCAGAGTTCTCCTTGCCAGCGGACTCCCCTACGAAGTAGCTGGCGATGGTAGCCGTCAGGACACCAATGAGGCCGATTCCAACAAACATCAGAACGGTTGCAACGCCCCTCCCCCCCGCAGTGACGGGAAACTGGTCGCCGTACCCGACGGTGGTAACCGTCACGACGGCCCACCATAGGGCGTCTCCGAAGTTCTGAATCCGCGACCCGGTGGCGCCGGTCTCGAAGACGAGTTCGAGGACCGAGCAAACAACGATGACGCCTAAGGCCGCAGCCAGCACGTAGTGCAGCCCCTGGTGCGTGACGATCCCGCGAACGCGGCGGAATGCATTGGCCAGGACCACGCCAGCCCTTGCAACGTTTAGGATCCGAAGTAGCCGCGCGGCTCGCAGCGGTCGAAGTAACGGCAGAGCAACGACTGCTAGGTCGATTAAGTGGTGGGTGACGAAGTGCCACCGCCGCGGCACCAGGTATAGCTTGACGAGGTACTCGACTGCGAATGCCGCCCACACCAAGTAGTCGATGGCCTCAAATGTTGCCGCCAAACTGCTGGGAAGATGCGCCACGATCGGGACGACGAGGACGGGAAGCCACACTAGCGCTAGCACTGTGAGCGGAAGGGCCACTGCGCTAGCAAAACGATCGTACGCATCCTGTGAGCGGCCCAGGCGTGCCATTCACAAAGCCTACCCTGATGCGGCGCAGATGCCGCATTCGGCGAAGCCTGGGCCGCCTGCACTGTCACGGCTCAGCAACGGAGCTCAATGCGATGTGCAGCAACCGCCAGGCTCGAGAGCAACCGGCTTGAGTGCGCCTCCGCGCCGAGACTAGAATACGACCGTCACACAGTTAGGAAGGAATGCTATGCCGTCTCGGTTCTTCCGACGGGTCAAGATCGCCCCCGGAGTGCGTGTCAACTTTTCCAAGTCGTTACCCAGCATGAGCGTCGGCGTGCGCGGTGCCCACGTAACCGTGGGCCACAAGCGACGTCGAGCGACGGTGGGAATTCCTGGAACGGGCCTCTTCTACACCAAGTACTCGCATCAGCATGCGAGAGCGGCCACCCGTAAGGGAGGGCCCGCGCGTTCCGTTCGCAGCTCGGGCGCCCCTCAGAAGACGACGATCGGAGAAGTCTTCCGAAAGCCCCCTGGTGCAAAGATCGGGTATGGGATTCTTCTGACAGTTCTCGTTGTTACCAGCCCGGTCGGTATTCCATTGCTTTTGACCGGGATTTTCCAATGGTTCCTGAGCAAGCGTTGGCACGCGCGGTCTCTAGTTGCTAAAGCTGCGAAGTCGTCGGACCCGGAGGAGGCTAAGGCCCTGCTGGACCAGGCTGAGCTCACCCTCCCTGGGGACCCCGAGGTGCTTGCTCCTCTTGCTGGCTGGAATGCTGATCAACATAACTTCGAAGAAGCAGCCGCTCTCTATGCCTTGTACTTGCAGCGCTCACCAAACGATGGGACTGCGCGGGCGCATTACGCGCGTTGCCTACTCCTCAGCGGAGATTCGGACGCGGCGATCGAGCAGTTCGTCCTGGTGCGTGCCCTTCCCCTTGACGACGAAAGCCAAGCCTCCATCACCACTTTCCTGGCCATTGCACATCTGATGAAAGGCGACGCGGGCCAGGCACTAGCCCTCCTCAAGGAGGCGCCATTGCAGCGGCACAGCCTCGGGATCGGTCTTCAGCAATGCCTCCAGTACCGCGCGGTTGCGTTCTACTTCACGGGGGATACGAAGCGCGCCATTTCCGATATGGATCGCCTATATGCCGTGAATCCAGCGTACAAGGACGTCCTCGAGGACAAGGCAACCATGGCAGCCGGGACATTTGTTCTCGACGCGCCGAACGGTCCGATCACCCGGGAGACCCTCAAGGGGACGCCTACAGGGGTGCGCAGTGCTCCGGACGTTGCGGGTTCGAGCGCGAACGCGTAGCCGCGACCCGCGCTCCGCCCCACAGTCTCTGCACCGTACTGAGATGCGCGCGGGTTCACGGATGTGCCGGGGACGTTCGGTCCCGTCGTCGCGACCAAGGATGGACGGCAACAGTCGACTCGCTGGCGCCATGAAAGCAACCCCCTACCCCTGGTCGCGAGCCCACTGCTTACGTATGACCGCAGTCGCTAGCGATGGCCTCCTTCGCCGTCGCGAAAGTGTCGGTCCGACGCTAAGGCTGGCAGCGTCACTGCGCGCAGGTCCAGGTGATCGTCCCGGACTCCGTCGCGGACGACGTCGTGCCGATGTACTTGCTGAACGTTGCGTTCCCTGACCCGTCGCTGTTGAGCAACATCGTGGAATCGATGCCCGCAAACGTCTCGAGGCCTACGGTCAAGCCGGACACGACATTGCCCGAGTAGTTGCCCGTGCCGTGGAATGTGCTCTGCGGCACGCTGATCTCGAAGTTGACGGTTTGCCCGCCGACAGTGATCGGATTCCCGAGGTCGGGTCCGAGGCCGATCGTCCACGCCAGCGAGCTCGTCGCGTACTGCTTGCACGTTGCGCCGACGGTCGGCGTGGTGAACGAGCCCTGAACAGGCTGTGGCGCCGGTGAAGTTGATCTGCACGGTGAACGTGCCGGCCGGTACTTTGGTGGATTGCGCGGATGTCGCCGGCGTGGAACTCGAGCCGCATGCGGCGAGCCCGAGCGCAACAACCATGGTGGACAGGACGGTGCGCGAGCGCACGCCCGTGATCACTCGCGCGAGCGACCGCGTTCGACTGTGTGTGTTCTCCATGACCAGCCCCCTGCCTCCCGTTTCTTCTTATGTGCATGTCGTCGGGCCACGGCGAGCCGACCACCTCAAGGAATCTCCCCTCAGTGCGCGACTGCCCGTTCGGCCGCGCTCTGCACGCGCCTCTCGGACCCCTCGAAGGGAAATGTATCAATTTGCCTCGGAGTCATCAACTCATACGAACGTATTAGTTGAATCATCGCGTGCTGTGATGCGACCGATAGTGGGGAATCCGATGTGTACAAACGGCAATCCACGCGGCCGTCGCACCTGCCGCCGCGAGTTGGCTACGCAGTATCCCGCGCGACGTCCAGCTTCATCCCCGCCGTGCGCAGCCGGTTCACGAGCTGCATGCCCATCGCGGTCGCAGGCGTCAGCACTCCGCCCCGCGCGGGCAAGGTCATCTCGCGCCAGAGACATCGCCGCCTCGCCAAGCATCATCGACGTCGCGGCATACCCGGGATCACCTTTCGCCGCAACACGCGCGACGTACCGCGCCCCGCTCGACGTCCTGGCATGGATTGCAATCCGGAAGAAGCCGGCCTCACGCGACTTCGCGCTCGGCCCTTCGCCGGGAGACGGCAGCACACGCCCGAGCAGCGCACGCGATGGCGCAAAGCTCATCCCGGCGCCGAGGCCCACAACCGCAGACGCCATTGCCGCTCCCCTGACCGGCGCCATGGCACCGCTTCCATAGCCGGTCACCTCGCGATATCTGAAGCGACGCCCATACGCCCACCCCAGCAGCGCATTGCTGCGACGCACCACGCGCGTGTTCGCGCCGGCGAGCAGAAATGGTCCGACCCACATGCCGAGAGTGCTGTCGTGCCGGAGCGTCATCAGGTCGCGTTCGTCCCCGAGCGTCGGCTCCTCGGCACGATCCGGGCTCAATGCATATGGATCAGCAACCAGGCGTCGAATCTGCGGATCCGCCCGCACCTCCTTGACCTGGACCCGCATGGAATCGATCGTGCCGCCGCTCAAGCCGCCTTTCAGTGCCGACACGACAAACGTAGTGTCCTCGAGGTCGCCCGCGCCATCGGCCTTGACCGCCTCGTGCAGGATCAGCACGCCGAGGTCGGACGGGATCGAGTTCGAATCCGCACGAGTGCACGATGCGGACGCCACGTCGCGCCGCCTCGTCGTGGCAGGTATCGATGCTCTCGCGCATGAACCCGACTTCGCCGGTCAGGTCCGCGTAATGCGTCCCCGCCTCGACGCACGCCACCACCAGCGGCATCCCCAAGCGACGATACGGGCCAACAGTCGTCGCGACCACGCGCGTGCGCGCGGCGAGCGCGTTGAGCGAAGCGACGTCGCTCGAGTCCGCCTCGATCAGCGGCCACGCCGCGGCCTTCGGTCCGAGCCCCGAGCGAACTGCGCTCAGCCGCTCAAGCGACCGCCCCGCGAGCCCCACACGCAGTCCATCCGGCGCCGCGCGCGCAAGGTACTCGGCCACAAGCCGGCCGACAAACCCGGTGGCGCCGAACACCACAACGTCGAGCTCGCGCTCCTCCGTCCCCATGGCGCGCATCGAACCACATCCGACGTCCGATCCACCCCGGCCATCTCCGAAAAACCCGTGACAGAACGGTCGCGGCGTATTCGGCGCGACCCGACCACCCGTAGCCTTCGAACCACGACAGATCGAGGGCGGGATCGAGAGGGGTGCCGGGAAACACGGCACGTAACCGGGGGGTTGCCAGGGGATGGCTCCTGTACACGGAATCAGCTGGGACGACCGCAAGCGTCGAACCGTCACTGCGATGGCGGCCGGAGCGGCCGCTCTGCTCACTGCCAGCACGTTCGCGACTGCGGTGCACGCTGCACCACTGATGGCTTCCGTGATCGTGCGCGCAGTACCCGGACAGGGCGCAGCCGCCGACCAGGACATCACCAATCTCGGCGGCACCGTCACGAACCAGATCCCGCTGATCAACGCAGCCGTCGCTGATGTTCCTGCCAACCTCGTCCCGGCGCTCAGCGCCGCACCCGGCGTTGCGCAGGTCACCCCCAACGCCGCGATCCACCTCCTTGGCAGCTCGTATGACGCCACGAATGGCAACTACGATCCCACGGCCGACGTCGACTCGATGTTCAACATCGAGCAGATGGACGGTGCGCACGCGTACTGGAATGCGGGCTACACCGGCCAGGGCGTGGGCGTTGCGTTGATCGACTCCGGCGTCGCCCCGGTCAACGGACTGACGACGCCGGGCAAGGTCGTCTACGGCCCCGACTACTCGTCGGAAGCGCGCTACTCCAACCTCCGAAATCTCGACACGTTCGGTCATGGCACGCACATGGCCGGGATCATCGCCGGCCTCGACAACGGGGTCACGTCGATCAGCTCGAGCGACAGCTCGGACTTCATGGGCATGGCACCGAATGCGCAGATCGTGAGCCTGAAAGTTGCCAACGCGCTCGGACAGACGAGTGTCGGGCAGGTGCTCATGGCAATCAGCTGGGTGGTGCGGCACCAGAACTCGTTGAACATCGGCGTGCTCAACCTCTCGTACGGCACCGACACCAACAACAGCTACGTCATGGATCCGCTCGCGTACGCAGCCGAACAGGCGTGGCTCTCGGGCATCGTCGTTGTGGTGGCCGCGGGCAACGAGGGCAACTACTCCGACGGTCTCACCGACCCGGCAATCGATCCGTACGTGATCGCGGTCGGCGCGGCTGACACCGAGAACACCATGTCGGTGTGGAACGATCAGCCCGCGTCCTTCACCAGCGAAGGTGACGGCACGCGCAATCCGGACCTCGCCGCGCCGGGCACACACATCGTCTCGCTCCTCGACCCGGACTCCTTCATCGACGATTCCTTCGGCGCTGGCGCGACAGTTGACGGTCGCTTCTTCCTCGGAAGCGGGACGTCGCAGGCAGCAGCAATCGTGTCGGGTGCGGCAGCGCTGCTCTTGAGCCAGCGGCCAACGCTCACGCCCGACCAGGTCAAGGCACTCCTCGTGGACAACACCCACTGGATGAATGGTCCGCAGGATCTGATCGGCAGCGGTGAGCTGGACCTGAGGGCCGTGCTCGACGCCCCCACGCCGGACCCGAACAGCGTCGCGCAGACGTGGCAGACCTCGACCGGCGGGTACTCCGGCGGATCGATGTGGCCGTACGGCGCCTCGTGGTCGGGTGCCTCGTGGTCAGGCGCGTCCTGGTCCGGGGCTTCCTGGTCGGGCGCATCCTGGTCCGGCGCGTCGTGGTCGGGAGCCTCGTGGAGCGGCGCTTCCTGGTCCGGCTCGAGCTGGTCCGACGCCGACTGGAGCTAGTCCTCCAGCCTCCGTCCGGGAGGTGCTCGGCGCCGGCTCGCCACGGTCGATGGGAACGCTGCCGATAGCCCTGCTACCGGTTGGCAACAGCACTGGCACGGTGAGTTCAAATCGGCCCGATCTGCACGAGGATTCGGGCATGACCAACGAGGTGGAGGGCCCCGCGTCGTCACACGACGCGAGTCCGGGAACTTCGAGCAGGCGGGGGCACCGCGTCCACGTGCTGACGATCGTGCTCGTGGCGTTGGCGGTCGTTCTGTTGGTCAAGGTCGTTGCCCCGCTGCACCCCATCCCGGCGCCGGGCCAGATTCCCTGGTGGGTGCTCATCCCGTTCTTCGCGGCGGCGGAGGTGTTCGTCGTCCACATCCAGTTCCGGCGCGACGCGCAGTCGTTCTCACTGAGCGAGCTGCCGCTCGTGGTCGGATTCTTCTTCGCGCCACCGTTGGTCGTCCTGCTCTCGATGGTTGCCGGGACAGCGCTCGCGCTGTCCATCCACCGCCGCCAGTCGCCCCTGAAACTCGCGTTCAACCTTGCCAACTTCACGGTTGCCAACAGTGTCGTTGCGGTGCTCTTCATGCACCTCGTGAATCACCACGATCCCTTGAGCACGCTGAGCTTTCTCGGCGTGATGGTGGCGGTGCTCGCCGGCGGCGTCGTCCAGTCGCTCGGGATCCTCACCGCGATCTCCTTCTCGGAAGGGCGCATCGATCGTGTGGGCATCGCATCCACGTTCGGCTTTGCGCAGGCGGCCACCGTCGTCAACACGTGTCTCGCGTTGATTGGCGTTCGGATCGTCTGGCAGAATCCCTCCGAGCTCTGGCTGCTCGCGATTCCGACCGTCGGTGTGTTCATCGCATATCGCTTCTACGTGGCCGAGCGCGAGAAGCGTGATCAGGTCGACTTCCTCTATCAGTCGAGCAAGGAGTTGCAGCGCACCGAGGGTGTCGACGACGCCGTTGCCGCACTGCTGAGCAAATCGTGCGAGGTCTTCCGCGCGGAACTTGCGGAAATCACGTTCCTGCCCACGCGCGAACGCGACGCAGTGGTGCGCACTGCGGTGGACAAGGAGCAGCGGACTCAGTTCATGAGTTCCAGTCACGCTCGATGAACCGGAGCTCCAGTTCATGAGCCGGCTGCTCCTCGATTCACCGCTGCTGCTGGCCAATGGCAAGGCCGACAGCGACCCGAACGGCTTCCTCGAGAGCCGCGGATTGCGCGATGCGATGGCCGTCGTGCTGCGCGGCGAGAACAACATGGTTGGGACGATGCTCATCGCCAACCGCCTTGGCGAGGTGACGGGCTTCGACGACGAGGACTTGCGTCTGCTCGAGATGCTCGCCAACCAGACCGGCGTCATCCTCGAACGCGGACGGTTGCAGCACTCGCTCTCGCAGCTCACCGTGCTCCAGGAGCAGCTGCGCCACGAGGCATCGCACGATCCACTCACCGGCATGGCCAACCGGCTCCTCTTCGGATCCCGTGTCGACCAGGCGCTCGCGCAGGCGGGCCAGCATGTCGGCGTGCTCTTCATCGACATCGACGATTTCAAGACCGTCAACGACAGCCTCGGTCATGCGGCGGGTGACGAGTTGCTTCGCGCCATCGCGGACCGCATCGGCCAGTGCCTGCGTCCGGGGGATGTCGCTGCGCGGCTCGGCGGTGATGAGTTCGCCGTGCTGCTCATCGGCATCGATGCGCCGGCAACGGCGGTGCGCATTTCCGAGCGGGTCATCGAGTCACTCCGCGAGCCGTTCATCATCGCCGCGGAGGAGGTGCTCACCCACGCGAGCATCGGCATCGCAACCGCGGTCGACACCGTGTGTGATGGCCAGGAGTTGCTCCAGAACGCGGACCTCGCGCTGTACACGGCGAAGAGCTCCGGCAAGTCACGCTACGAACTGTTCGAGCCCTCGATGTACGCGGCCGTGCAGCGTCGCCACCGGCTGAAAGCCGACCTGTATCACGCGGTCGAGTTGGTCGAGTTCGAACTGGTCTATCAGCCGATCGTGCGTGTGTCGAACTGCGCGATCGTCGGTGCGGAAGCGTTGCTGCGCTGGCGACACCCCACGCGCGGCACGGTTCTCCCGGACGACTTCATCAGCCTCGTGGAGGAGACGGGACTCATCACGCAGGTTGGTGAATGGGTGCTGCGCAGCGCGTGCGAGGAGGCGAAGGACTGGCCAGTCGCCGACGGCGAAGATCCTGTCTCAGTGAGCGTGAACGTCGCGGTACGACAGTTGCGTGAGCCCGGCTATGTCGAGAACGTTCGCAGCGTGCTGCGCGAAACGGGCCTCCCCGCAAGCCGCCTCATCCTCGAGGTGACCGAGGCCGACATCATCTACGACACCGAACCCATCCTCGACTGCCTCAATGCCTTGCGCCAGATGGGAATCCGCATCGCTCTCGACGACTTCGGCACCGGCCATTCATCGCTGAGCCGCCTTCGCGATTTCCCGGTGGACCTGCTGAAGATCGACCGCTCGTTCACCGCCTCGTTGTGCGGCCCGACACAGTCCATCGGCTTCGCGCACTCGGTGTTCAACTTCGGCGTCGGTCTCAGCCTGACCGTGATCGCAGAAGGTGTTGAGACCGAGGAGTGCCTGCGCGAGCTCGGCGAGCTCGGATGTGAGCTGGCGCAGGGATTCCTCTTCGGCCAACCGCTGGCGCCACTCGCCATGCGGCGACTCCTGGATTCCAACGTTGCAGTGCCCGCGGCATGGGCACCTCTCCTGACAGGAGCACCCTCGCAGACGCGCTGACCGACCTCGTCACGTCGGCGCTAGAGGAGTCGACGGCGCGCCATCCGTTGAGTCCGTTGTCGCCTCGAGATCTCTATCGTCCTCGTACGAAGCCACCGAGCGAAGTCTGGTGAGCTAATGCGACGAGTTCGTAAGTCCCGTCATCTGGTCGACCGCTTCGCCGACGCGAGGTGGGGTAGACCACTTCAAACCGTTCAGTTCGAGAAAAGCTCGGAGGGCGACCCATGTGGTGCGCTTGTTGCCGTCAACGCAGCGCACAGGTCCGCAGCTGTCAGGTAGTAGACGGGCTCAGGTCGTGGGGCGGTCGCCACGATCGAAGGCCGCGAGTGCGAGAAGAATCCGTCGGTCGGTCAGCGCGATCCGGCGGATCGTTGCGGCGACGCGCTTCGAATCCATCGGCCTCGCACGGTCCGAACGCTCGATCACTGCCTCGCGAGCAACCGGTCGCTGTGCCACCAGTCGATGCTACTACTGGGAGCCGGGAATGGTTCGCAGCCCCGCTCCGAGAGTAAGCTCGGGCTCGCTTCGGTCGCGAGTCAGAGGAGGATCGAGATGCCACACGTCCAGGCAGGGGATATTTCCGTCTACTACGAGACCACGGGTGAAGGCGAGCCGCTCATCCTCATTCCGTATCTGGCCGCTGACCAGGCGTGCTACGCGTTCCAGCTTGCCGATTACGCCAAGCACTTCACCTGCATTTCCGTCGACCTGCGCGGCGCCGGCCTCAGCGACAAGCCCGAGGGAACGTACACGACCGACTTGTTCGCCGACGACATCGCGGCGTTCATGCAGGCGATCGGCGTGGAGCGTGCGCACGTGATGGGGCTCTCGCTCGGCGCCGCCGTGGGAATGATCGTCGCCGCAAAATACCCGGATAAGGTCACGAGCCTCTCGCTCCACAGCGCATGGCACAAGACCGACCCATTCCTGAAGGTGATCGTCGAGGGTTGGCGAATCATGGCGCAGGCGCTCGACAACGTGCCGGCGATGGTGATTCAGGGGATCTTCCCCTGGTGTTACACGCCTGAGCTCTACGCCGCGAAGCCTGAGTACATCAGCGCGCTGTCCGACTTCGTCAACAGCCGTCCCGTGCAGCCGCTGGACGCGTTCATGCGCTCGTCCGAGGCGGTCCTGAACCACGATGCCTCGGACAAGCTCGGGAGGATCACAGCACCGACGCAGATCACGTTCGGCCGCCATGACGTCCCGACGTCGACGCGCTTCATGGAGCCCTTGCGCTCCGGGATCGCCAACTCCGAGGTTGTTGTGTTCGAGGACTGCGCCCACGCGCCGATCTACGAGAACGTTGCAGCCTTCAACGAGAAGACGCTGGCGTTCCTGACGTCACATTCACGGTAGCGCACGGGACGGAAACCTCCACAGCCGGTTAACGCTTCGTAAAGCGCGTACACGCGTTCTACGGTCGCGATTGTTCGCTCACCCAGCGGTAGCGCGGATCGACATAGACACGCATCACGCGCTGCTCGCCGGCAAGGATCCACAGGTAGTACAGGGTGTGGCCCGGTGCGGCCACAACCGGGTGGAATCCGGACGTGATCGCCGCAGCGTCACCGTCGTGCACGATGCGCAGCTCCTCCTGGTCGGCGTCGGTGTCGTAGCGGATCTGCACTCCGAAACCGTTGGCAGGGTTGACGCGATAGAAGTACACCTCTTCGAGCTGTGCCTCCTCGGCGGATTCGCGGTCGTGCCGATGCGGTGGAAAGGACGACCAGGTCCCGGTGCCGTTATGGATGGTCTCCCCGACGATGAGCCGCGAAGCCGCGTCATCCGCGCCAAGGATCGTGCGCACGGTGCGGCCCCAACTGTCACGGCCGACGATCACCTCACGCTGCGCGCCTGCCGCTATCACCCGCGCCTCGCCCGGCGCGTGTGCGTCGGGTGTAGCGGAGGCGACGGCGAGCGTCAGTCCGCCCGAGTCGGCGTCATCAGGCACCAGGAACACAGCCGACGATGTCGGAGGCAGATAGACGGCATCGCCTGCGCCGTCGAACACGTCTGCGCGGCCGCCCACCACACCGCGGTTGTCCTCATCAAGCGTCAGTTCCGCGCGTCCGGACAGGATCACCACGAGCCGCTCGTCCCCGGGGGCGAACTCCACGGACTCGCCGGGCTCCGCGACACGCAGGTCGAGCGAGATGAACTTCGTCTGCTCACCCGCACGGATCAACGACGTGATGTTCATAGTGTCGTCTCCCGATCCGGATCAGGGATCATGACGTCGCGCACGAACTTGTCAAGGTCACCGCACGCGGCGACGAATTGCCGCAGCGTGCGTCGCGTTGGCGCGAACTGATCGAACTCCGCAACACTGAGTCCATCCTCGGCAAACGCGCGGCGAAAATCCGCGAAGTGTGTCAACAATTCGTCCACCACTTTCGGATGCATCGGGTTGTCGATGCGCGGGATCACCGCGATGTCGCTGGCGTTCAACCGCTTCTGCCACGCATACGTTGGCGATACGACGGCGTCAGCGCCGATCAGCTCACTCCAGTGCATGTGGTTGCGAAACGCCGCAGAGAGCAACCGGATCCGATAGCCGCGCTCGCGGAATATCCCATATGCCTTCTTGAACACAGCCACGCCCGCCCATTCGAGGTAGCCGGGATCGACGCTGATCCCATCGCGTTCCATCACCACCTTGAGCCAGTCGTCGAGCCGGCCCACCATGATCGTGCAGACCGGACCCATCGACGCAATGTCCTCACCAGTCGGCCTCGCGACGGTGCAGACCGCGCTCGACCGCCTCCGCAACAGCAATGCATTGCGGGAGCGTGAAGCAGACGGTCGCATTGATGCTGATTCCCTGCGCTGTCGCCTCCTCGATCGCGGTAACCCCAGCGCTGGTGACCGGGATCTTGACGATCATGTTCGGCGCAAGACGGCTGAACGCAAGCGCTTGCGCGACGATCGCCTCGCTGTCACGGAACAGCCGGGGATCCGTCTGAATCGACAGCCGCCCGTTGCGTCCGTGCTGCGCCTCGAAGATCGGTTCGAGCAGACGTGCTGCCCGAATCGACAGCTCCTCCACGAGCTTCCACGCGATGGTGTCCTCGGTGGCCGCCGGCATCTCGCGAATCAGGGTCTCGGCGCGCGGCCGCCAGGTGGCCGCGTCACTCGCCAGGACCGTGGCAGCGATCACAGGATTGCAGGTCGCCCCGACGGCGCCGTTCTCGATGGCGTACGTGAGTTCGTCGATGGCGGCGGAGTCGTTCCAGAGAACCGTCGCAGTGGTCTGCGTCATCTCGTGGAGCGGGCTCCGGTAGGTCGTCACTGCGACGACACTACACGCCCGCCCACTTCTTCCCGAGCGATCCCGGGCTGACCGGCCTTAGACCCTGCGGCTGTGGCGGCGCCTGCCGCGTGCCACGAACGTCATCCCGGCGCCGAACACGATCATCACCGCGCCGAGCACGCTCTTGGGTCCCATCGGGTTGCCACCCGTGACCGGGACGCTCACCGCGGACACCACGTCGAGCACGCCGTCCTTACCACTGCCGGCCGCGTTCGAGCCGTTGTAGTCGACGTTGCCGGAGTACGTGGCCGTCACCGGGTAGGTGCCGGGTGGGAAGTTCGCGCTGGTGGTGCAGCTGGTCGCCGGGAGGGTCGCGGTGCACAGCACCTTGCCGCCGGAGGTGAAGGTCACGGTTCCGGATGCTCCGGGCGGCAGCCCAGTCACCCAGACGGTGACTGGCGATCCGTCGGTGACCGATGCGGGCGAGACGATCACCGTCATGTGCGTGTCGGCCTTGAGGACCGTGAACGTCGCGCCGGTCGCGACCGCGGACGTGTCGTTGACGTCACCCGAGTACGTGGCGGTGACGGGGTAGGTCGCGGGCGTCAGCGTGTCGGCAGTCGTGCACGTCGTGGCGGCGAGCGTGGCGACACACAGCGGGGTGGTGCCCGACGTGAACGTCACCGTTCCGGTTGCGCCGGCAGGGATCCCGAAGGCAGCAACCGTATCCGTGGAGCCGAACACGATGCTGACCGGCGACGCGGTTTCGGTGAGGTCGACGGTGTCCTTGGTGACGGTGAACGTCGCGCCACTCACCGCCGAGCCGTTGTAATTGGCGTCACCGGAGTACGTCGCGGTGACCGGATACGAGCCGGGTACGAGTGTTGTCGACGTCAGGCAACTCGTCGCTGGCAGAGTGGCCACGCAGAGTGTCGCGCCGCCCGAGGTGAACGTCACAGTGCCTGTCGCATCACCGGGGAGACCGGACACCGACAAGGTGTCCTGCGCACCGAAGGCGATGGTCGCGGGAGACGCTGACTCCACCATGGAGGTGTTCGCCTGGACGACGGTGAAGCTCGCGCCGGTGGCGACCGACGGATCGTAGTTACCGTCGCCGGAATACGTTGCAGTGACTGGGTAAACGGCCGGGTCCAGCGTGGCCGACGTCTGGCAGCTGACGGTCGGGAGCGCGGCGACGCACAACGTGGTGCCGTCCGACGTGAAGGTCACGCTGCCAGTGGCATCGCCGGGGAGGCCGGCAGCCGAGACGGTGTCAGCCGTGCCGTATGGAACGGACGAAGGTGCGGCCGATTCCGTGAATGCGGGATCCATCTTGGTGACCACGAAGCTCGCGCCGGTCGCGGTGGTGCCAAGGTAGTTGGCATCGCCCGAGTAGACGGCCGTCACGGGGTACGTACCCGGAGTGAGCGTGGCCGATGTCTGGCAGCTGATCGCCGGGAGCGTTGCGGTGCAGAGGGGGGAGCCGCCGGAGCTGAAGGTCACGGTTCCGGTCGCATCACCGGGGAGCCCGGCCACCGAGACGGTGTCCTGCGTGCCGTACGGGATGCTCGCGGGCGCAGCGGCGTCGGTCATCGACGTGGCGGCTTTGGTGACGGTGAAGCTTGCGCCAGTGGCCGTCGCCGGGTTGTAGTTGCCGTCACCGGAGTACGCCGCGGTGACCGGGTACGTGCCCGGCGCGAGCGTGGACGACGTATCGCAGCTCGTCGCGGGAAGCGTGGCAACGCAGAGGGTGGATCCGCCCGACGTGAACGTCACGGTCCCTGTGGCATCGCCGGGGAGTCCGTTATCCGACAGCGTGTCGGCGGTGCCGTACGCAACGCTCGATGGCGCTGCGGATTCGTTGAAGGACGGGTTCGCACGGGTGACCGTGAAGCTCGCACCGGTTGCGGTGGTGCCGTTGTAGTTGCTGTCGCCGGGATATGTCGCGGTGACCGGATACGTGCCGGGTGCGAGTGTCGTCGCGGTCTGGCAGGCCGTTGCGGGCAGCGTTGTCGTGCAGAGGGTCGATCCACCCGACTTGAACGTCACGACCCCGGTTGCGCCGGCGGGCAATCCGGTCACAGACAGCGTGTCCTGCGATCCGTAGCCGATCGATGGCGGCGACGCGGCTTCGCTCATCGATGTGTTTGCCTTGACAACGCTGAAGCTCGCTCCACCTGCGGTGGTACCGACGTAGTTGGTGTCACCTGAGTAGGTGGCCGTCACCGGGTACGTCGCGGGGACGAGTGACGTCGACGTGGAGCAGCTTGTTGCCGGCAGTGTCGCGACGCACAGCGTCGAGCCACCTGACTTGAATGTGACCGTTCCCGTTGCGCCACCTGGCAAACCGGACACCGACAGCGTGTCGCTCGTGCCGAACGGAACGCTCGCGGGCGCCGCGGACTCGGTCATCGTGGTGCTCGACAATGTCACGGTGAAAGCGGCGCCGGTTGCGGTTGTGCCGCTGTAGTTGGCGTTGCCCGAGTACGTGGCCGTCACGGGATACGTCGCCGGTGTCAGCGTCGTCGGCGTCGCGCAGCTGGTGGCCGGCAATGTCGCGACGCAGAGCGTTGATGCCCCCGATGTGAACGTGACGGTGCCCGTCGCGCCCGCAGGCAGACCGGAAACCGACACGGTGTCAGCGGTGCCGTACGGGATGCTCGCGGGCGCCGCGGCCTCGTTCATCGACGTCGGCGCTTTGGTGACCGTGAAGCTCGCGCCGGTTGCGGTTGCGCTGTTGTAGTTACCGTCGCCGGAGTACGTCGCGGTGACTGGGTACGTCCCGGCACCGAGCGTTGCCGCGGTCAGGCAACTCGCCGTGGGGATCGTCACCACGCAGAGCGTTGTGCCGCCCGAGCTGAATGTCACAGTCCCGGTCGCACCCGCCGGCAGACCGGAGTCCGACAACGTGTCCTGCGAGCCGTACACGATCGAAGACGGCGCTGCCGCTTCGGTGAAGGTCGGTGTGGCCTTGGTGATCGTGAGTGTCGTTGTCGTGACCTGTGAAGCGAAATTCGAGTTGCCGGAGTACGTGGCGGTGACCGTGTCCGTGCCGACAGGCGCGTTGGTCGCGGTGCAGCTCAGCGCCGGCAACGTCGCTGTGCAGAGTGTCGTGCCGCCGATGCTGAAGGTGACCGAACCGGTCGCGCTCGAGGGAAGTGCTGCGGTGTACGTCACGGTCTGCGTGTACGCCTGCGGCGACGGCAACGCGGTGGCCGTGAATGCGCTCACATTGACCGTATCACTTGCCACTGCGGGCAGTCCATCGTCGGACGAGATGCGCGCTGAGTTAGTCACGGGGCCAGAGAGGCTCGATGAGATCGTGACCGGAATCGTGATATTGGGCAAGGCAGTTCCGGCTGCGATCGCGGACCCGGGCGTGTACGTGCACGTGACGGTCTGACCCGCCGTGCCGCAACTCCAGTCCGCGCTGCTTGTCGCAGTTCCCGGCGTCATGCCGGTTGGCACGGTGTCGGTGACAGTCAGCATGTCACCCTCGGGACCGCCGCTCGATGCGACACTCGGCGCCAGGACGAAGTTGGCGTGGTTGCCGGCGAGCATCGTTCCGCTCTCGTTGTCAGACTTGGTGAGCGCCAGGTCCGGCACGCTGCCGGTCAGCGTCGTTGCGACGAGCTGATTGATCTCGTGGTACTCGTTCGATCCACCGGTGGACGCTGTCCATCCGAACGTGAGCTGGTAGGGGATTCCGGTCGCGGGGTTGATCCACGACGCCGGAAAGGTTGCGAGGGCCGCATTGTTGCTCGTCGTGGGCAGCGCACCGGTCAGCGTCGCCTGCGTCGTGGTGCCGAGCGGCGTGTACGCGATGATCCATGACATCGCGGGCACCGTCAGCCCGCTGTTCGTGGTGGTCGCGCTGGCCGACGGGTTGATGGCCATCTCCACCGGGACCAGGTCGCCGGTCCGCGTGGTGTTGCCCTGCTTGTCGAGGGTGTTGCCTGCCCCGACGTTGGTGACTGTCCCGTTTGCGCTGCCGCCGCCATCGGACTGGTTGTACGTGGTAGCGGTCGTCCCGAGGATGCAATACCCCACGGTACCGTCACCCGGCCCGCGGGCCGTCACCGACTCGGGATATGCCTTGTTGTTGACCAGCGGGGATGGATCCGTGCATCCAGACCCGCCGGCAAGCGGCGTGTTCTCGAAGTTGCCGTAGACGTCGAGCGCGATGCCGAGGTAGCCGTACGGCATGCCCGCCGTCCCCGGAGAGCCCTGCGTGTTCGCCGCGTACCCGAGGTCACCACCGAGCGGGCCCGTGGTGGCCGGAGGCGTGGGGTCCGCGGGATTGGCTGCGGCGAGGGCGAAGACGATGCCGTCCGCACCGGTGCCGTCGAACTGGTAGGTGTCGAGGCTGACGTCCAGGCCCTGGGTGGTGGGCAGGCTCGCTTGATAGAAGACAGCGCCCACCGCATCGCCAGCGTTGGTGGTCAAACGGAGCGCGCCACTCCCGGACGTGTCCGGCGTCCCGGCGCAGTTCGGGATCGACGTCGTCGCCGACACCGGGCCGGCCGTGAGGCAGGCGCCGTTGGTCCCGCCGTTCCCGGCCGGGAGGTACCACTGCCCTGCGGCCGTCGAATTGTTCGCGAACGTCTCGCTCTCCAGCGGGGAGCCCGCGGCGAGAGCGGTGGTCGGCATCAGCACGGCCACTGTTGCGAAGACCGTCACAAGGCACATCGGCACTTTCAGCCGCTGGGCCCACGCGTGGCGGGAGGTTCGGGTCGGGTGAGAGTTGCTCACAAAGGATCTCAAAAGGATCGACGAAGACGCCGCGACAGTACGGCGAAACCGGCCGCCGTGAAGGCTTTGTCATCGCCGCTGTCGCGCTTTGTGACTTCGCGGGGAGCCGGGCTTGACGGCGCTGCGAGAGGCATGCGATCTCGCCTGCCCCCGGTTGCATCGTCGTAACGGCCGTCGGATCGAGCCCCCTCCGATGAGATCGGGGCGCCCGGTCTAGCTGGCTTTGAGACCTGTCACGTTGTAGGCCTGAACGGGTTCGTGGAAGCCCTTCAACACGAGCGGCCCGACCGGCTCGGCCACGACAACATCGATCACCTGCGCGTAGGCGCGCGGCGCCAGCAGGATCTGACCGCCAAGCGCCTGGGCGCAGAGCCGGGCAGCCAGATTGACCACGGTCCCGGTGGCTCGATAGTCGAAGCGGCCCTCGAATCCGACCCGGCCGAGTGTGGCGTAGCCATCGGCGATGCCGATGCCGATGTCGAGGTCGTACCCCTTGAGGCGCCAGCTCTCTTTGAGCGGTTTGACCTGTTCGCGGACCGCGACGGCCATGCGGACCGCCGCGGCGGTGTGGTCGGGGCACGGCATCGGGTCGTTGAAGATCGCCATGACCGAGTCGCCGGCGAACTGCTCGAGGGTGGCCTCGAACCGAAGGATCTCGCTGCCTACGGCGGTGTAGAAGCGCCCGAGCTCACCAAGGACATCCTCGGGCTCCGCGATCGCCGCAAACGCCGTGAAGCCACGGAGATCGCAGAACCAGATGCTGACCTCGCGGCGATGCGCCTCGAGGAGTTGCTCTCCGCCCGAGAGGATCACCTCGGCGACCTGTGGCGAGAAGAACCGCCGGAGGCGGTCGAGGCCCTCGATCTGCGCCAGCTGGCTCTGCACGCGCTCCTCGAGTTGGAGATTCCAGTCCGCGAGCTCTGCCGCCTGTGCCTGGATCGTGTCGTGATACGCCTTGATCCGAAGGAGTGAGCGCACCCGGCTGAAGAGCTCGGGGGGATGGAACGGCCGCGAGATGAAGTCATCCGCGCCCGCGTCGATGGCGCCAACCTTGTCTTGATCTCCGCTCGAAGTCACCATCACCACCGGCAGCATTCGGGTCAGCGGATCGGCGCGCAGCTGCCGACACACGTCGTAGCCCGACATGTCCGGCATGACGATGTCGAGCAGGATGAGATCCGGATGCTCGCTGCGAACTGTTTCGAGCGCCTCTTTGCCGGAGCTTGCGGTGATCACGGTGTAGCCCTGCGGCGCGAGCATCGCCTCGAGCAGCCGCACGTTTGCGGCTGTGTCGTCGACAACGAGGACTCGCGCTGGACGGTCCATCAATCGACCCGCGACGGCCGTTCGCAGTACGAGAGGACCAGGGTCGGAAATGTTCTGATGTCGATGGGCTTGAGGACCACCGCGGCAAAGCCCGCGCGTGCGAATCGGTCCCGATCGACGGGCATTACCGACGCAGTTACGGCAACGACGGTGATCCCTGCAGTGAGCGGGTCGGCGCGAAGTCGCTCGAGCGTAGTGACGCCATCAATCCCCGGCAGCTCGATGTCCATCAGGATGACGTCGGGAAGCGCGGTACGCGCAAGCTCGATCCCGGTCTCCCCGTCCACCGCCTCGATGGTGCGAAATCCGTGGTACTGCAGGAGATCACGCGCGAGCTTCAGGTTCTTCTCGTTGTCCTCGACGATGAGCACGAGCTGGCCATCTGCAAGCGTTGGCATCAGCGCGCCGCATTGGCGAGCGGCGTGCCCGCGTTGGAAACGATTTCCGTCATCGAAACAATGGGTCTCGGCGTCTTCGGGAGCGTGAACGAAAACGTGCTCCCGTTTCCCGGAGCGCTGTCGACGGTGAGCTCTCCGCCGTGCAGCTCGACAAATCGGCGCGACAGGGCAAGTCCGAGGCCGGTTCCCTCCTGAGCTTTCGACTTGCCCGCCTGCTCGAACTCGAGAAAGATTCGCGCCTGGTCCTCTGGCGCAATCCCGACGCCATCGTCCTGCACGCTGATCGCGACGTCGTCGCCAAGGTCGCGCGCGACGACTTGGACGTGCCCATCGCGGTCCGTGAAGTTCAGCGCATTCGAGAGGAGGTTGAAGAGTATCTGCTTGAGCAGGCGCTCATCGGCATCGATCGTGTCGATGCTCGTGTCCACCTCGAGGCTCAAGACGATCCCCTGGCGTGTCGCGCGCTCGCGCATGAGCGCCACCGAGTTTCGCAGCACTTCAGGGAGGTTGAAGCTGCTCATCTGCAGATCCATTCGACCTGCCTCTATCTTCGACATGTCGAGGATGTCGTTGATCAGTGTCAGGAGATGCCGGCCGGATGTGTGAATGTCGTTGACGTAATCCATCTGCTTTTCATTGAGCTCGCCGAACATCTGGTCGCGAAGCACGTCCGAGAATCCGATCACCGCATTGAGCGGCGTGCGCAGCTCGTGGGACATGTTGGCGAGAAACGCCGACTTGTGCGTGCTCGCCTCCTCGAGCTCGCGATACAGACGCCCGAGCTCGTCGTTCATGCGATTGAGATTTGCGGCGAGTGCGCCGAGCTCGTCCCGATTGGGCACGTCGACGTGGCCTGAGAAGTCACCGGAAGCAATGGCGGCCAGCCTGGTATCCATACGCCGGATCGGACCGGTCAGCGCCCTCGAGAGAATCAGCGCAAGCAGGAGTGCGAGCAACGCGCTCCCCACGGCGACGCCGATGAAGAGATGTTGGGACGCGAGATACGACGCGTCGTTCTGCGCGACCAGGCTTGCTCCGGCCGCTGACGTGAGACTGACCAGTTGCAACGCCTGGGCGAGGAGCTGAGTGTTTGCATCGATTTCGGGGATGTTGTCAACGTACGGCCCATCATTCTCGTCGTCGATCTTGAGGGTGGCCATGCCCGTCGATATCGTCACGTACTCCATGTGGACCTTGGTGAGGAGGGCTCGCTCATTGGCTGGCGGCTCGAAGCCCAGATCGGCGACGTTGTTCACGTCGGTGACAGGCTCCATCGTCTCGATCGTTGCCTCGATCCCTCCATCGTCAAGGAAGAGGACCTCGGTGTTCCCGGTTTTGCTGTTGACCTCGGTGTTCTCCTCACAGAACAGGAGTTCCGTTCTTTGGAAACAGTCCGAGATGACGTCGCTGCGATCTGAGAGCCACCCGCCGAGCTGATTGCTATCGCTCTCGAGTTGCTCGTAGGCCGCGGTGCGTTGTGGCAGCTGATTGAGCGCCACGACACGGCTGTTCGATTGACTGAGGACGCTGACGCCCAAGGCGCCCACAGCCACAAGCAGGGCGACGACGAGCGCGAAGGAAATCAGAAGCTTTCGCTCGACCGAGATCGAGACCCGCGCGACGCCTCGCACCAGCAGGTTGTCAGTCAGCGTTGGCATTACGCAGGACCCAGTCGCGCTGCCTCTGCGGCCGTCAACGCATGTAGAACCGGGGGTGATCCAGGCTGGCTGGTCATAACTCCATCCTCCGGTTCTCCTGCGCTGGAGTCAGTCTAGTAGCTGACACCTCCGGAGATCAGCGCGCGCATTCAGGATCGGGCCGGAGCCTACGAGGATCTCGACGTCAGGGCGTTGCCCGCGCTGTCCACCATCACGCAGTCCGTGGCCGACACACACGAGACCGCCGTCGGCAGCGCGTCCTCCGTCAAGGGCTCGATCTGCTGCGGATGCGACCACGTGGAGCCGTCATACGTGACGTCATGACCGCCGGCCTCCAGGACCATGCAGAAGGTCGCCGACGTCGCGCAGCTCACCGCGATGTATTCGTCAGGGCTGTCCTCAGCGGGGACCGGGCTCGACCAGTTCGTTCCGTCGTACGTGACGAGGTACTCGCTCGTGTCGTTGATGCTGCCGGCCCCGACGCAGAGCGTGGTCGATCCGCACGAGACGTAAGGGACGACCGGCTGCTGCGTGCCCCCGGAGGTGTTGAGCGTCTGCGGCTGGCCCCAGGCGGTCCCGTTGTACGTGATCGAGTTGTCGGCGCCGTCCAGTGCCACGCAGAAAGTCGGGCTGCCGCACGACACGCTGGTCAGTTCGGACGAGAGCTCCGAGCTGTTGGGGTCGATCGGTGCCGGAGTCGACCACGTGGTGCCGTTGAACGAGATCGCGTTGGCAGCGCCGTCGACGGCCATGCAGAAGGTGGGGCTGGGGCAGGACACCGAGAAGAACCCGGCGCCCGTGTTGGGATCGATTGACTGCGGCTGCGACCACGAGCTGCCGTTGTAGATCATGACGTTGGCCTTCGAATCGCCAACGACGCAGAAGGACGAGCTCGCGCACGACACGCTCTGCAGGTTGTCCTCCGAGTCGTTGCCCGTCGGAATCGTCGAGTCGATGTTCGTCGCGGACGACCAGGTCCCGGTGTACACGAAGGCATTGCCCGCCGCGTCGGTTGCGACGCAGAACGATGACGACGCGCATGAGATCGCGTTGAGGCCTTGCGTGCCAGTGCTGTCGACCTTCACCGGAGCGGACCATGCGCTGTTCCCGGCGGGGGCAGACGTGGCGGAGCCGTGGCCACTCGGAGAGAAGAGCGATCCAAGTCCCGACGGGAGTGTTGGGGCACTCGAGCCGCACGCGACTGCGAGCAATCCGGCAGCACCGGCTGCGATGAGCGTGAGCCTGGACCGGTTGGAAGAGATCCCTGACTTCATGAGCTACCACCACAGCTGCGCCACAAAGGCGTCGGACAATGGCGGTGAATATACCGCGATCCTGCCGAACGCCTGCTTCGCCAGCGTTGTCAGACCGTGACGATGCGTCGGACATCGACCGACGGAACCGCGATCGGAAGCGTTGTCCCCGACCCCGCTACAACCGGCGCCGGCGTCGGGTCCAGGCAATCAGCACGGTGCCGTTGAGGATGAGCATCATCGCTGCGAGGACACTCCAGTTGCTCATTCCACCGCCCGTTACCGGGACGGTCACAGCCAGGACCACATCCTGCGTGTCTGCCGATGCACCGGCGGTGCTGGCACTCGCGCTGTAGCTGGCATCGCCGTTGTAGATCGCGGTGATCACATGCGTGCCCGCGGTGAGGTCGCTCATCGCGAACACCGCTCGGCTGTCGACACTGCTGTCGAGCGCCATGGTTGTCACGGCGGTGCCATCGACAATGATGGTCACCGTGCCTGCCGGGTTGCCGGAGCCGGGCAAGGCTGCCGTGACCGTCACCGTGATCGTGACCACGTCACCGACCGTGGATGGGTTGGGGCTCGATGTCACTGTCGTCACGGTCGAGTCGAGGTCGGACTGTTCGGTAAGCGCTGTCGAGACGCTCGTCTGGTCGCCGTCGTCACCGCTGTATGTGGCGATGACGCTGTGCGCTCCGGGAACGAGGTACGTCACCGTGCACGTCGCGATACCTGCGGTGACAGTCACGGCTTCGCAGCCGGGGATGAGCGTGCCGTTATCCGTGAAGGCGACAGTGCCACTAGGTGATCCACTCGCCGGCTCCGTGCGTGCGATGGTTGCGGTGTACGTGATCGTCTGCCCGGTCACAGTCGGATTTGCGGATGAGGTGGTGGTGACGCTCGTTGCCGCTGCACTGACGACCTGCGAAACCGAATTCGAGTCGCTCGACCCAAAGTCGGCGTCACCGCTGTAGCTTGCGGTGAGTGTGTGCGTGGCTGCATCCTCGAACGGGGTGACGCATGTCGCCGTTCCCGCAGCCACGGGCTGGTTCGTGCATGCGGTGATGGGGCTGCCACCATCGCTGAAGCTCACCGTGCCTGTCGGCGATCCCGTGCTTGGTGCGTTGACCGACACGCCGGCGATGAGCGTCACGGTCTGCCCAACCACTGATGGATTCGTGGGCGACGACAGCACCGTCGTGGTTGTCCCATTCGCGACGACGAGCACAAAGTTCTGGGTTCCGTTGGGACCGATGCCGTTGGACACGGTCACCACAAACGGGTACGAGCCGAGCGTTCCCAGGGCGGGCGTACCGGCAATCGTTGCGGTGCCGTTTCCGTTGTCAGTGAAGGACACTCCAGAGGGGAGGTTCGCGCCGCCATCCGAGAAGCTCGCTCCCGCGCCGGACGGAAAACCGGCCATCGTGACAGTGAATGTTCCCGGTGCACCAATACCGAAAGTCGCGCCGTCGGCGCTCGTCACTGATGGTGCTTCATCGACGGTGAGGGTGAACGTCTGTGCCGCGTCCGGAGCAACGCCGTTGGACGCGGTGATGGTGAAGCTGTACACGCCACCCGATCCAGCGTCCGGCGATCCTGCGAGCGTCGCGGTGTCATCGCCGTTGTCAGTGAAGGTCACCCCGGCCGGCAATGTCGCGCCGCCGTCGGAAAGCGTCAGTGTTCCCACGCCTGGATAGCCGGTGGCGTCGATCTCGAAGCTCCCGAGCGTTCCTGCCTTGAGCGCGGTCGCATCGGTCGTGATGATCGCCGGCGGCTGACCGACGGTGAGTGTGAAGGTCTGCACCGCCGCAGGTGAGATCCCATTGGACGCCGTGATCGTGATGGGATAGATCCCGCTGGTGAGCGCGCCGGGTGTCCCGGAGAGCGTTGCGGTCCCATCACCGTTGTCCCCGAAGGTCACGCCGCTCGGCAGCAGTGCGCCGCCGTCGTCGATGGTCATCGCTCCTGCGGCTGGATAGCCTGTCGTCGTGACGGTGAATGTGCCGGGGTCGCTGGTGGTGAACGATGTCGCGTCCGCGCTGGTGATCACCGGCGCCTCGTAGACCGTGAAGGCAACGCACGTTGCGGTGCTCGCCTCGTAGTTGGCGTCGCCCGAGTAGCTCGCCTTGAATCCGTGCGGTCCCGCGCCGAGAGCGCCCGTGTTTGCGGAGTTGGGAACTAGGCCGCCGCCCAAGGTCACGGTCTGCATCGACGAGGGAGTGTTGGTGCAGGTGTCATTGGTGAAGTACTCGTAGGTGACAGTGCCGGCCGGGGTGAATCCACTCACCGCCGAGACTGTTGCGGTGTCATACGCCGTGGCTCCGACTGTCTCGGTTCCCGCCCAGGCGCTGTTGGTGCCGGCGTCGTCGACAACGGTGCCGAGGCTGCTTGCGCTCTGCGCCACAGCGAAGCTCTGGCAGGAGCCGACCGCGAACGAATAGTTGACGTCGCCGGAATACAGGCCCCTGTAGCTGTACGTACCCTCAGCCAGCGCCGGTGACGGTGTGGAGTTGGGCACCAGTCCGGCGATGAGCGTCTTGATGCTCATCGCGATTTGGACGCCGGAGCACGTCGCGCCGGCGGACAGGATGTACGTGAATGTTCCAGTGGGTGTGAATCCACCGACTCGCGTCACGGTCGCCGTATCGTCCGCTGTCGCGCCGATGGTTTCCGAACCGTTCCAGGCAACGTGCGTCGATGCGTCGTCGACCACTGTGCCGATACCAGTCGTCGTCGGGATCACGGAGAACGGCTCGCACGCGGAGCTCTCCGCCAGGTAGTTGCCGTCACCGGAATATGCGGCCTGGAAACTGTATGCACCCGCGCCCAGCGCGCCGGTCGCGGTGGAGTGCGGCGCGACACCGGCACTGATCGTCACGCTGTCGGTGGTTGACGCCGTCGCCGCGCACGTTCCGTTGGTGAAGAAGCTGTACAGCACGGTTCCGGTCGGCGTGAATCCACCCATACCGGTCACGCTCGAGGTGTCGTACGCGGACGCATTCGTTGCCTCGTCCCCATTCCACGCAGCATTCAGCGCGGCGTCATCGACGACCGATCCCGGCGATGCGGATGTTTTGACGACCGTGAACGGCTCGCATGTGCCACTCGTCGCGGCGTTGTTGGAGTCGCCCGAATAGTCGGCGAGGAAGCTGTACGAACCCGCGCCGAGCGGACCTGTCGTGGCGGAGTCCGGGACGAGCCCCGCGCTCATGGTCACCACATGTGTCGCCGCTGCAGCGCCCGTGCAGGTGCCGTTTGTGAAAAAGCTGTACGTCACCGTGCCGGTGGGGGTGCCTGCGCCAGAAACCGTCGCTGTGTCATCGGCGGATGCGTTTGCAACCTCGGTCCCGTCCCACGGTGTGCCGCGACCTGTGTCGTTGACCACCGTCGCTACGGAGGCGGGTGGCACCGCGACGGTCTCGGACTCCGAGCATGCATTCGTCGATGGATCGTCGAGCGAATCCCCAGAGTACGAAGCGTTCCAGAAGCTGGTGCCGAGCGCGGCGAGGCTCACTGGATTCGAGTCAGGAACCACACCGTCAGTGACGGTCACGGTTCCAGCGTCGGCGACGAGAGTCGAGCAGGTGTCGTCGGAGTAGACGCCGTATGTCACCGTCCCGCCGGCCGTCGCGGTGTTCGCTCCGGGGAGGGTGGCCGAGTTCGGTCACCGCCGTATTCGGTGGCACGGTGATCGTCGTTCCCGTCGTTCCGCCACCGCTCAACGAGGTGAGGAGTGTGGTGGGCGAGATTGGTTGGCCATTGTCGACGTTGAAGATGTAGCGACCCAGGACCGGTGATCCAGACGCTGGAATGCTCGTCGCCGTGTCGCTGTTCAGTTCGTTGTAGATCAGACCCGTGGTGGTATTGGTGTCCATGAGCGCGCCGCTCATCTGGGATCCGGGCAACTGGTAGTAATGGCCGGCGGTCTGCGAACCGTCGGAATAGCCCACCGCGGCCGAATCCGAATCGTCCGAATTCGTGCAATTGCTGTCGCCGCCACTCGCCTGGCCGGCGTCCCACTGGATCGAGTCGTAGTTGAACTCGATCTGGAAGTCATCACCGTTGACGCCCGTGCCCAGGTCGGGCCTGTCAATGAGGATGACCTGGAAGTTGTCGAGCACATTGTCGCTGAACTCGGCGAAGCACTGGACACCCGGCCAGTTCGCAACAAACACATTGAACCCGTCCAGCGTGCCTGTGCCGATGTTGACGGGGTTTCCGTCATCCGTCATGACATCCGCGAAGAACGGGGCGATGATCGGCGTCGTCGCGCCGGGAAGACCGAATGGCGAGTACTCCGACAGGGGACCGGTGAACGTGAGATCGCCGTTGTTGTTGATGTAGGCCCCGGGTTCCTCGGTCCCGAAAAAATTGATGTTGAACCCGAATGGAAACACTTGGGCTCCGCCGTCCGCCGGCCAGCTGCCGTCGTCGGTCGCCTGCATCGTCACGTCGGTGAAGTTCGTGAATGCCGAGTTCGGAATGACCGCGCCGGTGGACGCGAGAGCGCGCGCGGGCGCGACAAAAAAGGTGAACGACGCCACCACCATCCCGACGACGACTGCGAAGGCTCCGATCGGTCGGCGCACGGGCCTGCTCGAAGAGTGCCGGCTCGTGCTGCGATCGTGTGAGCTCGTGCGCATGGGGGATCCCTTGCCGGCTCCGTGCCGGTCATAACGGCCTTCCAGAGGGCCAGAGCATGGCAGGCACGGTCACGCCATCCGTACCGGTTTGCGTGACGGTCCACCATCGGGCGAGAACGCTCGACGACGCGACGCCTCCTAAGCGACCGGCGAGAGTCCCTTGGAACGCAGGCGTTGGGTGTTGATCAACTGCGCCCGGAAATCCTCGATCGGCATTGGCCGTCCGAAGAGATATCCCTGCGCTGTTGTGTACCCGAGGTCGAGCAGGGTCGCCGCTTCGGCTTCCGTCTCGATCCCTTCCGCGACGATTCGCGCCCCGATGGCGCCACTCACCTGGAGAATCGCGGCGGCCATCGCTCGCGCCTCCGGCCGTGAATCCACATCGGTCACAAACGCTCGATCGAGCTTGATCACGTCGACCGGAAGCCGCTGCAACCGGGCAAGCGACGAGTAGCCGGTGCCGAAGTCGTCGATGGCAACCTGGACTCCCTGAGCCCGAAGGCGGTGGAACGCGCTTCGGACGAGCCCGATGTCGTCCATCAACGCCGTCTCGGTCACCTCAACGACGAGCGCGCATGGTGCGAGACGCGTGCGCGCGAGCACGTCCTCGACCCACGCGGCGAAGAGATCGCCGACGAGCTGGCGAACAGAGACGTTCACCGCGATGTAGACGTCGCACTCGTTGTGGAGCGGCGCCATGGTTTCGCACGCGGATCGCATGACCCACTGCCCGATCGGCACGATGAGCCCGCTTTTCTCCGCGACATGGATGAAGTCGACCGGCGGGATGTTCCCCTTTTCTGGATGCGTCCACCGGAGTAGTGCCTCCGCGCCGATGATCTGCCGGTCGTCGAGGTGGACAATCGGTTGATACGCGATGTGCAGCTGCCCCGCATCCATCGCCTTGCGGAGACCATCCTGGATTTCGAGCTGCTCGCGAACCTCGCGGCGCATCACCGAGTCGTAGAGGCGATACTGCGCCGGCCCGGCGCTCTTGGCATGCGACAGCGCGGAATCGGCGTTGCGTATGAGCGTCGACGCCGATATCCCGTGCGCACCCTTCTGCAGGGCAATGCCTAGGCTCGCGGTGACGCGGATCGCGTGTCCGTGCACTGAGACATCGGTGTCGAGCAATTCGAATATCGTGCGCGCGGCGTTTGACGCCGCCGCATGATCGGTGACAGACGGCGCCACCACGGCAAACTCGTCGCCACCATACCGCGCGATCACTGCACTGGGAAACGCGGCCGATAACCGCCGCGCAATCTCGAGCAGGACGGCGTCACCGACTTCGTGTCCGAGGCTGTCATTGATGAGGTTGAAGTCGTCGAGGTCGAGCAGCAGCAAAGTGCCCGTTGACTGCCCCGCGGCAAGCACATCATTGAGATGCTCCACGAGCCCGGATCGTCCGAGCAGCCCCGTGAGAGCGTCATGCCGCACGGCGAACACTCGCAACTCATTAGCGTGCCGGCGCTCGTTCTCGGCGGTCACCTCGGCGGTGATGTTGCTCGAAACGGCAATGACTCCGACGATGTTGCCCTCGTCGTCGCGCATCGGTGCGTTGAGCGTGAGATATGTGTTGCCGTTGAAAAGCGTTCGCGCTGTCGTCTCCGCTCCCGCGAGCGCGCGCTCGAGCGCGAGCAAGGAGGTTGCGTCTGTCGTGATCTCGGAGACGTGACGCCCCACATAGTCCTCCAGGTGCGCGCCTTCGAGCTCGCGGCCGCCTGCGATGAACGTGAGCCGAAGGGATGTGTCGTACGTGGAGAACGCGATTGGCAGTGCCGCGACTGCCGCGTCGATCATCGCTTGGCTGCGCAGCTGCGCCTGCTTCACCTCGTGATGCTCACTCAGATCCTGCATCAGCACGAGCGCCTGCACGGTCTTCCCACTCTCATCGCGCACCGCGGAAACCGTGGAGAGGATCGGAACGATGGTGCCGTTCTTGTGCTGCAGGACTCGCTCCACGGAGTATCCGTCCACGCTGCCGTCGGCGAGGCGCGCGACGGCGTCCAGCGTGGGATTCTTATCCGGCGGAAAGATCTTCGCGACGGGCGCCCCGACGAGCTCTTCGGCGCTGAACCCTGTCATTGCGCAGAGCGCCTGGTTCACCTGGTGGATGCGGAACTCCGAGAAGTCGACGATCAGCTGGCCGAGCGAGCCTCGATCGAACATGCTGCGATACATCCGCAGGCCTTCGTGGAGACCTGCTTGATGAGCGGCATCGAGCCTGCGTCTGTCGCGCCGACGCCGTCCCTGCCGGATGCCCGTGCCTGCAGCGATCGAATCGCCGCCTTCCTGCTCTGCCACTATCGCCTCTGACTCCGCGATTGCCGCCCGCCAGAGTCAGAGTGACGGGGTGTCTGCGCTGAGATCCCAGGGCAATGGGCTCGTGGTCGGATTGTGACCGCTCGTCCACACTGCAACCCTCGCTTGAGGGCGTTCGTTCCCCGCAATATCCGAAGCGCCACGCTACGATCGGGCCGTGCTCGCCTGGATGGACCTCGAGATGACCGGACTCGATCCGTCCCGGCACGTGGTCGTCGAGATCGCGACCGTGATCACCGACGACGACCTCACGACCATCGCCGAGGGCCCCGATATCGTCATCCACGCGACCGACGCGGAACTGGAGCAGATGGACGACGTGGTGGTGGCCATGCACACCCGATCGGGTCTCCTGACCGAGATCAAAGCCTCATCAACCTCGTTGGCCGAGGCCGGCGAGCAAACGCTCGCCTTCCTCAGAGCGCATATCCCGGAGGCGAGATCGGTGCCGCTCTGCGGGAATTCCATCGGTACGGACCGGCGCTTTCTCGCGCAGTACCTGCCCGAAATCGAGGATTTCCTGCACTACCGATCGATCGACGTGTCGACCATCAAGGAACTCTGCCGGCGGTGGTATCCCGGCGTGCTCGCAGCGGTGCCGCCGAAGCGCGAGGCACACCGCGCGCTTGGCGACATCCGCGAGTCGATTGCGGAGCTTGCGTACTACCGGTCGACGATTTTCATTGGCGGGATCACAACTCCGGCGTCGCGATAGCGGGAGCTTCGATCTCGCGCACCCAGGCAGGCACGGCCACGGCCTCGGCGCGGGCGACTGCGCGCCGCCCGCGGATCGCCAGACCCAGCACCACCACCGTCGCGCCGACGAAGAGTGTCGCCGCGATGAACGCGTGGTCGGCGCCAATCACGAAACTGTGCTGCGCTGCAAGCACCGACTGCGCCGCGGCACCCGGTGCGGCAGTGCCGAACACCGAGACGAGCACGGCGAGTCCCAGCGCGCCGCCGAGCTGCTGCATCACGTTGACGAGCCCGGACGCCGCACCCGCTTCCTCCTGACGCACACCACTCAGCGACGTCGACGTGAGCGGAACGAACGCGAGTCCGTTACCGGCGCCGAACAGCAGGAGCGGCGCAAGCAGTGAGACGTAATCGCTCGACGCGGCAAGCTGTGTCATGAGCAGCATGCCGAGAGTCGACACCGTGAATCCGATGACCATGATCGGCTTGGCGCCGAACCGCTGCACGAGACGCCGGGCGCTCAGTTGCGACATCGCGAACAGCGCCAATGTGAACGGCAGAAAGGCGAGTCCGGTCTCCAGCGGGCCGTAGTGGAGCACCTCCTGGAGGAATTGCGTCAGGAAGAAGAACATCCCGAACATCCCCGCGGTGAGGAAGAGTCGCGCAACGTACGACGCGCTTCTGCCGCGATCGGCGAAGAGGCGCAGTGGCGTGATGGGCTCCGGCGCGCGGCGCTCGAGCAGCACGAATGTGGCCAGCAGCACGATGCCGGCAGCAAACGCGACCATCGTGATCGCGTCGCCCCACCCGGACGTCGCCGCACGCACGAAGCCATACGCGAGCGAGGTCACGCCGAGTGTCGAGGTCAGCGCGCCGCGCACATCGAAGTGCCCATTGCGGCTGGGTGTCTCGACGAGCAGGCGGCGTGCGAGCGCGATGACAACGATGCCGATCGGCACGTTGACGAACAGCACCCAGCGCCACGACACCCATTGGACGAGCAGGCCGCCAAGGATCAGGCCGATCGCGCCGCCGCCGATGGATACGGCGGTGTACCAGCCGATGGCGCGGACGCGCTCCTGTCCATCACGGAACATGGTCATGAGCAGTGCCAGCGCAGACGGCGCGGCGAGCGCTCCGCCGACACCCTGGAGCGCGCGTGCGGCCAGGAGCCAGCCGCTCCACGGCGCCAGTCCACCGAGGAATGACGCTGCGGTGAAGAGCCCGATACCCGCGATGAACACGCGCCTGCGGCCGAGCAGATCGCCCGCACGAGCGCCGAGCAGCAGGAAGCCGCCGAACGCGAGCGTGTACGCGGTGATCACCCACGACAGGTTCGCGGGCGAGAAGTGCAGCGCTCCCGCGATGTCCGGCAGCGCGATATTCACGATGGTCGCGTCGAGGACGACCATCAGCTGGACGGCAAGGATGATCGCGAGCACCAGACCCCGGCGGGGCTGGCGCTCGGTTGCCCGCTGGGGCGGGGAAACCAGAGTTGCTGTGGGTGGCACGGAGAACCTCCAGATGGCGTAGACTAGGAAACGGAAGCCGGCTCCGGTTAGTATACGGAGGCTGTCTCCGTTTTGCAAGTGAGGTTGGTACCAGTGGTCGTCAGGGAAGTCGCGAGAGCCGAGGACGGGGCGAGCGAGCCCGCTGCTTCCACATCCACCGAGCGCCGCCCTCGCGCAGACGCGCTGCGCAACCGCGATCTCCTGCTCGCTGCGGCCGCCCAGGAGTTCGCCGCCCGCGGCGCTGACGTCCCGCTCGAGGACATCGCCCGCAGCGCCGGTGTCGGTATCGGCACCCTGTACCGCCACTTCCCCACACGCGACGCCCTCGTCGAGGCCGTGTATCGCCACGAGGTCGCCGTTCTTTGCGATCGAGCAGACGAGCTCCTCGAGAGCCTCCCGCCTGATCAGGCGCTTGCCGAATGGATGCAGCTCTTCGTGCGCCACGTGGCGACGAAGAAGGGGATGCTCTCGGTGCTCAGACCGATGATGGACTCCAATGCCTCGTTCGCCGAGCAGACACGCGGCCGCGCAAGCGGTGCCGCGACGAAACTGCTCGAGGCAGGCAGGGCAGCGGGGACCGTGCGTGGCGACGTCAACGGTGAGGATCTCGTGCGTGCGGTCAGCGGCATCTGCATGTCGACCGACCAGGAGCGTTCAGAGGCGTCGGTGCGGCTCGTCGGCCTCCTCGTCGACGGTCTGCGCCATGGCGCGGCCGGCGGGAAGAGCGACACCTCTTCATAAGAACGCGGCGCGACACCGCGGCGCAGCGGTATCTTGCACGGCAGCCCGATGCCCACTGCTGTGCTCAACGTCACGTTCGACTGCGCGGATGCGCAGCGTGTCGCCGCGTTCTGGAGTGCTGTCACAGGCTACGAGATCGAGAGAGTCGACATGCCCGGCAACGAGTTCTGGCTCGTCTCCGCGCCGGACGGTCAATTTCCCCGGCTCGTCTTCGTCACGGTTCCCGAGCCGAAGGCCGTGAAGAATCGTGTGCATCTCGACCTGTTGCCCGCCGAGGGACAGCAGGCCAAGGAGCTCGAACGATTCCGCGCGCTCGGCGCGACCATCGTCGACGATCGCCGCGAACTGGAGCCCGGCGGATGGGTGGTGCTTGCCGATCCCGAGGGCAACGAGTTCTGCCTCGAGCACGGGTGATTGCAGGCCGGCGGTGACCGTCGTCTGAAGGTGTTGCCGGCGCTGCATGGATCCTGCAATCGTCGCCGTTCAGCATGCGTCCCGAGGCGCCCTGACGGCGCCTGATTCACAGGAGGCATGCGATGCCAACCACAGTCGCGGCAGAACACAAGGCACTTGGGAACCCTGATGAGGAAAGGGTTTTCGAGAAAGGTCGTGTCGATCTCGTCAACATCGGCGGCGGAACCGTGGGGCGCTTGACCCTCGAGCCCGGGTGGCGCTGGTCGGTGCACGTCAAGCCCGTTGCGGGAACCGAGCTCTGCGAGGCGCCGCACTTTCAGTACCACGCGTCCGGCGTGCTGCGGATTCAGATGGCGGACGGGACGGAGTTTGACGCACGCCCCGGCGACATCACGGCGCTTCCGTCCGGTCACGATGCCTGGGTGATCGGCGACGAGCCCGTGGTCGTCATCGACTGGAACGGCGCCAGCAACTACGGCAAGTCCTGACGCTTCAAGGGCCTCCGCGATGGCGCGGACCGGCGGCACGTATCCTAGGTGCCGTGGTCCGCGCCGAGGCCCCGCCGTCGGCGCGCCCGGTATCGATGCCGGACGCGCTACGAGTGCGCGTCATCGGTGGTCTCTCCGTCGAAGGGATCGCGGAGCACAGCCTCGGTAGCAGGAAGGCGCGACTGGCCCTGCTGATGCTCGGCATCGCGGAGGGCCGTCCGGTCACGATCGAACGGCTCGCCGATGTCATCTGGCTGGACGAACAGCCTCGCGACCCGCCCGCGCAGGTTGCGGTGATCATGAGCAGGCTTCGGCGCGTCCTCGGTGCGTCGCGAATCACGCACGGCGACGCCGGGTACGCGCTCCACGCCGATTGGGTTGACCGCAGCGCGGCGGCAGAGCTGGTTGCGGAGGCGGATCGACGGTTGCACGAAGGCGAGTCCGCTGCGGCGCTGGCAGCTGCCGGCGCAGCCCGCGTGCTGCTCGCCCATCCCTCGTTGGACTCGGACGCCTGGCCGACAGAGGACCGTCATGCGGTGGAACGACTCGGTGCACGCGCACGACACCTCTTCGCGCGTGCCGCCCTCGCTGCGGGAGATATCGCCAGTGGCGTCGAGGCTGCCGAGCAGGCGCTTGACGAGGACGCGTACGACGAGGAGTCGCTGCGCCTGTTGATGGCTGCGCTTGCGGCGCAGGGCAGATCGTCATCCGCGCTCGCCGCGTACGAGCGCCTCCGAAGCCGGCTCGACGACGACCTCGGGACATCACCGTCGGCGCCGACCGAAGCCGCGCAGGTGGCCGTGCTGAAAGGGCTTCCCGTTCCCGACATCGTCGTCGCGTCAGCGCAATCGCGCCGGCTCGCGACGACGCCGGAGGGAACACTGCCCGGGCGCGAAGAAGAGTTGCGCGTTCTCGACGACGCGTGGCTCCGTGCACAACAGGGTGTGCTCGCGGTCGTCATCGAAGGCGAGCCTGGAATTGGCAAGACAGCCCTTGCCTCCGCCTGGATCGATCGCCTCGACTCCGAGACCGTTGTCCTGACGGCTCGGTGCGACCAGCTCAGCAGATCGTTGCCGCTGCAGCCCGTCCTGCACATGATTCGCAGCCATCTCCGCAGCGTGGGCACCGAAGCCGGCCATGACCTGCTTGGTTCCGACGCGGCCCTGCTCGAGACGATGCTGGACTGGACGTCAGCGGAGATCGACACGGTCACCGACATTTCGCAGGCGCACGCGTCGTCGCCAGCGGGGCTTGCGGTGCTCTTCGCGGCATTGCGGCGTGTCATACGGCGAGCGTGCGCGACGCCTGGTGTGGTGTTCATCGATGACATCCAGCGAGCGGATCCGCTCACGTGGGCCTGGATCGCCGAGCTGATCGCGAGTCCGGACTTGCCGATGCTCGTGCTGCTCACGCGGCGGACGGATGAAGGCGCAGTGGCGGAAGCCGCGCTGCGTCTCGAACTGCCGCCGCTGACACTCGACGCGGCACGCCAGATCGTCGGTGACGAGCACGCCGCCCATCTCTACGAGCGGAGCGGCGGCAATGCGCTCTTTCTCACGCAACTCGCGTCGAGCGGCGCGCGATCCGCCCCACCCGAGTCGATTCAGGCGGCGGTGCTCGACCGTTGCGCGGAAGCAGGCGACGCGGCGCGAACGCTGATGAGCGCGGCGGTGCTCGGCGCGTCGGTGGACGTTGACGTGCTCGCGGCCGTACTGAGAACGGATCCGATCCGACTGCTCGAAGACCTCGATGTCGGTGTGCGCCTTGGATTGCTCGAAGCGCGCGACGGCGCGTACGGTTTCCGGCACTCCATCGTGCGCGAGGTGCTCGATGCGTCCACCGCCTCGCCGCGGCGCGCTCTGCTGCACCGCGAGGCAGCACGGCTGCTGTCGGGAATGCCTGGCTCGGATCCGTTGCTGGTCGCCCACCACGCCCGGCTGAGCGGTGCCAAGGGAATCGCGTCCACTTCGCTGATCGCCGCGAGCCGCATCGCCGCGGATCGGTTCGACTACGCGACAGCGCTCGATCTCGCCACAGAAGCCATCAACGCGGATGACACAGCTGACGCCCGCATTCAGCGGGCAACGGTGCTGCTGCGTCTCACCCAGTTCGACGCGGCGCGTGTCGACGCCGAGCATGCCGTCGCGAGCGACGCGAGTGCGCGGGCACTCGAGGTCGCGGGCTCCATCGCCTACTACTGCAAGGACTTCGAACGCGCGGCGGCACTTGGCGACACGCTCATACAGCAGGCGAGTAGTCCCGTCCAGCGTGTGCAGGGACAGGTGATCCGCGCACGCGCGTTGCACGCCATCGGTGATGTGCCGGGGGCGGACGAGCTCTTGACGCGCGCGATGGCCGCGTGCAGGAAGCACCGGCTCCGCCCGCCCACATCGGTGTACGGATTTCTCAAGGTGCACATGGGGGAGATCGGACTCGCGCTGGGCGCCATCGAGACGAGCGCGTACGCCGCAGTCGACGCTGTCTCCACGATTTACACGCCGGTGCACGGATACATCGCCCACGGATACGCGCTTGCGACCTGCGGACGGGCCGGTGAGGCGCTCGATGTGGTCGAACGTGCGACAGTCGAAGCTCGCCGGCGTGGCCTGACCCGTTACGAGTCAGCTGTCGTCAATGTGGGTGCGTGGGTGCTTCGCAATATCGGTGAGGTCGCTCGAGCGCGCGAAGCCAACGCGATGGCGCAGGCCGGTGCACGGGAGACGGCGTATCGCGAGCTCGAGGTGTACGCGTCGCTCGACCCCTGCGACGACCTGATCGCTGATGGTGACGCCGTTGGGGCGAGCGCGATGCTCGCAACCGCGCGCACCATGATGGACGACGTGTACGCGTACCGGTGGCGGCACGAGCTGCGAGTCGAGCTCCTCCGTGGACGGATCGCATTGCTGCGTGGCGACCCGGATGTCGCGCTGGGCGTCGCCGACAGGCTCATCACCGCGGCAACCGGCCGCCGCGCACCCCGGTACACCCAGCTCGGCGCGGTGCTGCGCGTTCAGGCGCGCGCGGTGTCGGGAGAGGAACCTCCGTCGCTCATTGCGCTTGCCGAACTGAGCTCGTCGCTGTCGTACGTTGCGGGGAGCGAGGCGTGGTGGTTGATGGCGGATCTCGCCGCTTCGCTCGGCTCGGACGCGTGCCTCGCGCATTCGCGAAGCCATCGAGACCGACTCGCGGCGCAGCTCGACGAGTCGCGGCGCGTGGCCTTTCTTCGTTACGCGGGAACGCGACTCGAGAGCACGAGGATCCGCGGCCACACGGCTTGACCCCGTTCGCGGACTGCGGCCACGGCGAGCTCGATGAACGCCGCGCGGCGCGCAGCTGGGAGGGAATCGACGAACGGGGCGAGGTGCGCCAGTCCAGCGCGATACGCGACGATCGCCTCCGGCGTCGTGAGCCCCGAGTCGACTGTGAGGTCGTCGATGTCGATGTCCGCGAGTTCCGCTGCTTCGGCGCAGCCACGCAGCAACACGGGCGTGTTCGACTTGGGCTCCGTGCGCGTCTTCAACTGGACGTACCAGCCGGGCGGCTGATATCCGAACTGTCGCGCCACCTCGTCGACAACGTCTTTCGAGACACGATCTTCGGCTTCGCCGAACACCGACGCCATCACCCGTCCGCGACGTCGCACCACCCGGCGCATCTCGACCAGCGCACGCTCCGGCGCGTCGATGTGCGAGATGGCGAATCCGCTGACAGCCGCGTCGAAGCAGCAGTCGGCGAACGGGAGCGCGCACATGTCGCCGGCGATCGCGAGGACGGCGGAGTCGCCCACCTGGCCGAGCATGTCCACCGACGTGTCCACCGCGAACGGGATCGCGCCCGCCCCGCGGAGCGCACGGCACAGCGCCCCCGTCCCGGCGCCGACGTCGAGCACGGCTTCGCCGTGAAGCTCGCTCGCCACGCCTGCGATTGCAACTGACGCCAGCGTGTCGTACATGACAGCGGGTCCACGTGCCCACGCCGAGGACACGCCTTCATAGGCGTTGCTGGGAGTGCTGATCACCGATGCCATTCGGCGAGGCGATCGCTCCACCATGCGAATTCGCCGGCATCACCGGTCTTCGACCAGCCCAGCTGCAGGAACGCGCCGGCAAGTGCTGCGGCGAGTTGCTCGTCCCACCACGAATCGGTCTCGATGCCGGCGGATTCGAGCGCTGCTCGGTACGCGCCGATGGCATCTTCTTTCGTCTCGGGGAGCCGGTCGCAGTTGACCGCGAGGTACCACGCAAGATCCACGAGCGGCGGTCCCGCACCGGTGCGATCCCAGTCGAGCAGGATGGTTCGAGCGCCATCGCGTCCGAGGTTGCCGAGCTTCCAGTCGCCGTGAATCAACGTCTGTGGTCCGCGCTGCAAATCGGCGACCAGGGGCGATGGATCGGAAGCAAGCGCTCGAAGGACTCGCGCGTCGGCGGGATACAGCTCGTCGAGCCTTCGCCACCCCTCCGCAACTGCGGGTGGGACCGGATCCGTGTGCGGTGTCATGGCTTCAAGCTCGGCCATCGCCGGGGTCAGGAAGACGTAGTGGTGGGCCAGGGGAAACAGACCGGCGGTGTCCGTGAATCCCCCGTACGCGACGTGGAGCTTTGCCATGTCCTCGATGAAGCCACGATGCAGCTGCATGGAGATCGGATCCCCTCCTGAGGGGACGAGCGCAGTGGCGACGTCGCGCATCAGCAGCGCGACGCCCCTGTGCCCCCCACCGGAGGTGAACGGCGCGCACCCGACAATCGCGTGATCGATCGACTGCGGAAGTGAGGCCAGCACGCCGGACGAGAGCAGCGTGAGCTGGCGCCCACCGAGATCGCCCGTCGCCCGCATGATCCAGTCGTCGTCGACGGAGATGTACTTCACGACGAACGGGGCGCCGCCGATGACGACACGCTCGAAGCGGCTGCCCGAGAGCGAGTTGGCCGTCTTCCAGGGTTCACGCTGTTCGCACCGCTCGAGCAGGCGATCGAGCGACTCGGCGACCGGGATCGTGCGCATCGACGACGTGGCAATCACAGATGCGCAGCCTCGGCCATCTCGGCTTGCAGCGACGCGCCCCAACGACCACCGCACCACGCGCGGTCGCGCGTGATCAGCCCGTCGTGGACTTCGATCACGTGCGCCTGGTGGCACATGTGCGGTTCGCCGTCCTCTTCCCACGTGAGCACGAACTCGACCAGCTCGCCGTCCGGGATGGCGGTGCGGCGGATCTCCTCGAAACGTCCAGGGTCGGCAAACCAGTGACCGAGTTCAGCCTCGACGTTTGCGGCGCCACTGACGGTGTAGCGCCAGTTGGGCACTGTTGCGTCGAGCACTGCGTCCGGTGCGAAGACGCCGGCTTCGCCGACGGTTGCGCTTGCGACTGCCTGGGTGAATCTGTCGATCGGGTTGGTCATTGCGCGGCTCCTCATGTTGCTCCGACACACCGGATCCTGTCTCGCCCCGATTGCAGTCCGATTGCGGCGTCTGGCAGACGGCGGGGAGGTCGCTGCACCATTGGAGGTGTGGCTGGACTGCCTGACGTTGAGACCCTCCCCGTCCCGCGGCACATCGGGGCGCAGACCATCGCCGTGCCGGACGATCGCGGCCCTGGTCACTGGGTGGGCGCGCCGAGTGCCCTCGTGCACAACGGCGTGCACTACCTCGCATACCGCCGGCGCCGGCCGGTCGATGATGGTCGTGGCGGTGATGTGATCGTCGCGCGCGTCGCAGCGGACGGCGTGACCACCGAGCTGTGTCGCATCGACAAGGCCGCGATGGATGCGGAGTCGCTCGAACGCCCGGCACTGGTCGTTGATCGGAGTGGTGCGTGGCGGCTGTATCTGAGTTGCGCCACGACCGGCACGCGCCACTGGCGCGTCGAGGTGCTGGAGGCGAAATCGCCCGACGCGTTCGTGACGTCGGGGCGGCGCGTGGTCATGCCCGGCGATGACCACGTCGCGATGAAGGACCCCGTCATCCTCAACGACGAACGTGGCTGGCGCGCATGGATCTGCTGCCATCCGCTCGACGACCCGGACGCCACCGACCGCATGTGGACGGAGTTCGCCACCAGCAACGACGGCATCGATTGGACGCTGCATGGTCCTGCGCTCCAGCCGTCGCCGGGGCGCTGGGATCAGCGGGGCACACGCGTCACGAGCATCATCGAGCGAGGGCGAGCCGTCATCGCTTTCTACGACGGCCGAGCAAACGCTGCGGAGAACTGGGAGGAGCGCACGGGACTTGCGACCGGGAGGCGAGCGGCACCTCCACGTCGCCGGCGACACGCCGGTCGCCGAGGCACCAGGTGCCTATCCGGCGCTGCGCTATGTGTGCGTCGTCGACGACGGCGATCGGACCGCTGCCTATTACGAGACCGGCTGCGACGACGGCAGCCATGAACTGCGGCGGGAGTGGTTTCCGCGGAGCGCCAACGCTACCCTGGGCGGCATGCGCGGACGCTCCTCATGACGGTCATGCTCGAGCCCGTCGATGCGGTGAACGTCACGCTCGTGATGGACCTCTCGCTCGACATGCTCATGTCGGGTCAGGAGGGTGTGGAGCGCTTCAAACTCGCGTACGACTGGTCCGACCACGACTCGCTGCTCGCCGAGCACGGGTTCTCCGCGCTGATCACTGTCGAGTCGCGCGGTCGGAGGCAGGCGGTGCTGTATGACGGCGGGCTCTCCGTGCTTGCGCTGCAGCACAACCTCGACGTCATGCAGGTCGACGTGAGCAACCTCCGCGCGATTGCGATCTCGCACGGCCACCCCGATCACCACGGCGGGCTGGAAGGGCTCTTTCGGCGCAACGGGCCGATGGCGCTGCCGCTCATCATTCATCCCGACGCGTGGAAGGACCGCAAACTTGTTTTCCCGACTGGCGTCGAGGTGCATCTGCCACCGCCGAGTCACCACGACCTCGAACGCGAGGGGTTGAGGGTGGTGGAGGAGCGCGGTCCCACGCTCCTCATCGACGACACCGTGCTCGTGTCGGGCCAGGTCGAGCGCGTCACCTCCTATGAGAAGGGCTTTCCCCCGCAGGTGGCGCGGTCCGATGACGCAACCGATTGGCAACCCGACCCGTGGACGTGGGACGACCAGAACGTCGTGGTGAACGTACGCGACCGGGAACTCGTGATCGTTTCGGGCTGCTCGCACTCCGGCGTGGTCAACGTCGTGCGCAATGCACAGCGGCTGACCGGCGAGCAGCGCGTGGCGGGGTTGATCGGCGGCTTTCATCTCACCGGCGCCATATTCGAGCCGCTCATTCCCGAGACAGTCGCCGACATTGCCGCAATCGGGATCGACCGACTCGTTCCCGCGCATTGCACCGGATGGCGCGCGATGCACGCGCTCGCTGCTGCGATGCCCGCGTCCTTTGTGCAGCCTTCGGTTGGCACGGTGTTCGAGTTTCGAGCGCCGTCCGACAATGAGGCGGCGGGCTGACACGTGGGCAGCGAAGCCGGGCGATCTGCCCTCGAGCGCGAGGACGTCATCCGATTCATTCGCGACGGGTTCGTTCGGATAGAAGGCGCCTTTTCGCGAGAGGCCGCGGCGTCGTGCTGTGAGCGAATCGCGGCGCACGGAGGGATCGACCTCACCGACCGGTCAAGTTGGAAGCAGCCTGTCGCTCGGATCATCGGCGCCGGCGATCCTCTTTTCGCCGAGGTCATGAACACGCCGAAACTGCACGCGGCGTACGACACGCTTGTCGGTCCTGGGCGTTGGGTGCCCCGCAACAACATCGGATACGTCGTGGTGCGCTTCCCGCACGCTGAGAATCCAGGTGACGCCGGCTGGCACATCGAGGCGAGCTATTCCGTGGAAGGCGAGCCCGGCGTCAACGTGTTTTCGCGTGATCGCGCGCTGCTCGTGCTGTTGCTGCTCAGCGATGTCGGCAGCGACGACGCGCCGACACGCGTGCGCGTTGGATCGCATCTGCTTGTGTCCTCGCAACTTCGCGATGCGGGAGAGGCCGGGATGCGATCATTCGATGTGGCGACCGATACCCCGGAGATGGAGGCGTGTGCCGTCGCGTCGGTCACCGGTGCAGCTGGCGACGTCTACCTCTGTCATCCGTTTCTGGTTCACAGCGCGTCGTGGCCACACCGAGGCGTCGCGCCGCGTTTCATGGCGCAGCCTGCGCTCGTGTCAAAGGAACCATTCGAGTACGAGCGCGCCTCTGGTCGAGTATTCTCCGCTTGAGATTGCCGGCCGGATTGGCCTCGGGATGGAAAGCCTTGACGACGCGCTCGCGAGTGACTGGCTCGGAGCCGGCATGCTCCCCGTCCCAGCCGTGGCTGTCCAGAATGGTCCCCGAGGGCTGACACCCCGGTCCATCCCGGAGAATGAGGGGGTGGGTTACGACGAAGCGCTGGCCGCGCGCATACGCGACCTGGCCCAAGGTGAACCAGGCCTGACGGAGAAGGCGATGTTCGGCGGACTCGCGTTTCTCATCGGCGGCAACATGGCCATCAGCGCCAGCGGCCAGGGCGGCCTCCTCGTCCGTGCGGACCCAGACAAAACGGATGAACTTGCCGCTCTGCCGCACGTCTCTGTCGCCGTGATGCGTGGCCGGGAGATGCCGGGTTGGATCCGCGTGGATGCCGATGGCGTCGGGACGAAGAAGCAGCTGCAACGCTGGGTTGCTGAGGGCGTCGCGTACGCGCGGTCTCTTCCGGGGAAGCCCTCCGGCGCTCGATGACGAGAGCGGTCGAGGAATCGAATCGGCGTCTGCTCCGCGCGCGCGACGCAATGGATCTCACCTACGGGGAGCCCTTGAACATTGCATCGCTCGCGCGCGTTGCATGCGTGTCCGAGGCGCATTTCATCCGAGCGTTCAGTGCGGCGTTTGGCGAGACGCCACACCGTTATTTGCAACGCCGACGCGTCGAGCGAGCCCTCTTCCTGCTCCGTTGCACCGACCGCAGCATCACCGACATCTGCTACGACGTTGGTTTCGCGAGCCTTGGGACGTTCAGCAAGACCTTCCACGCGATCGTCGGCGAGTCACCATCGGATTACCGGCGCCGAGGTGTGGTCACCGCGGTACCGACCTGCGTGGCAATGGCATGGACCAGACCGAGCAGTTTTGGAGAAGACGGCCGCGCCGCGAGCGCGTAGCGTACGGACCACTCCTTACGCCGACCAGTCAAAGGGAAACAACACGATGCTCAGCAGTCTCCGAATCTCGCAGATCTACGTGCTTGATCAGGATCAAGCGCTCGACTTCTACGTCGGCAAACTGGGCCTCGAGATCCTCGTCGACCAGGATCTGGGGTTCATGCGCTTCCTCACGGTGACGCTGCCCGGTGATGGCGGTCGCCAGATCTTCCTGGAGAAGCCAGGTCCGCCCGCGATGGACCCTGCAACCGCAGACGAAGTCCGTGCCCTCCTGACCAAGGGCCGGGCCGGCGGACACCTCTTCTTCACGACCGCCGATTGCCATGCAAGCTACGAGGAGCTCCGCGGCAAGGGTGTTGAGTTCACGCAAGAGCCGACGGAACAGCCCTACGGGATCGACTTCGGCCTGCGCGATCCGTTCGGGAATCACATCCGGGTCGCGCAGATGTTCGAGGCACCAGTGCCCGCGTAACGCTGACCACGCGCGTACCTGGCGACCTGCGGTAGGGCTGCGAACAGAGCACTCGACCCGACGTCGATGACGCTCGAAACGCAACTCATTATCGCAGGTTCGCCAGGTTTGTTTAGCAGGTGCGGTGATATCGACAACGCCGCATACACTGCCCGGCATGACAGTCAATCGCGATCGACGTGTGCGCATCGGGCTGCAACTCCGTCCGCAGGATGCCGACTACTCGGCGATACGTCGCGCCGCCGCCGAGGCAGAGGATCTTGGCGTCGACATGCTCTTCAACTGGGATCATTTCTTCCCACTCGGCAAGGAGCGCGAGGGGAAGCATTTCGAATGCTGGACGATGCTTGGCGCGTGGGCGGAGTCGACGTCGCGTGTGGAGATCGGCGCGCTCGTCACCTGCAACAGTTATCGCAACCCGGATCTGCTTGCGGACATGGCGCGGACCGTCGATCACATCAGCAACGGCCGCCTGATTCTCGGCATCGGCGCCGGATTCAAGGAGCGCGAATACCGTGCATATGGCTACGAGTTCGGCACTGTCGGATCGCGCCTGAACGCTCTCGCGGACTCGTTACAGCGAATCGAGCGCCGATTCGCGGTGCTCAATCCGCCCCCCATGCGGAAGATGCCAATCCTGATCGGCGGGGGAGGCGAGCAGAAGACGCTGCGAACTCGTCGCCCGCCACGCCGACATCTGGCACACCTTCAGCGAGGGAGAAGAGCTCGCGCACAAGACGGCGATTCTCGAGCGGTACTGCGCCGAGCTCGAGCGAAACCCGGACGACATCGAGCGCTCGACCTTTGTCGACGGCACGCCGCAAGGGCGCGGCGATGCGCTCCGCGCACTCGGCATCACCCTGTTCGTCATTGGCAGCGGCGGTCCGGACTACGACCTCAGCGAACTGCGCGACTGGATCGCGTGGCGCGATACCCAGAATTAATCCCAGACGGGCGATGTCCGATCGGTGAGAACCCCGTCCTCTGACAGGACGAGGAAGCGGTTGAACCGCCGGGCAAACCAGCGGTCATGCGTCACGGCGATCACCGTTCCCTCGAAGTCATCCAGTCCACGCTCGAGCGCATCGGCCGAGTGCACGTCGAGGTTGTCGGTGGGCTCGTCGAGCAGGAGCAGCGTTGCGCCGCCGATCTCGAGCATGAGGATGAGCAGCCGCGCCTGCTGACCACCGCTGAGAGTCGCGAAGTCCTGGTCGGCGTGGTCGACCAGCTCGTATCGAGCAAGCGCGCGCATCGCGGCAGCCTTGTCCTCGAGTCCGTTCTGGCGCAGCGATTCGACCAGCGTGCGGCCGCGCAGTTCGGGATGCTCATGCGTCTGTTTGAAGTGACCCGGATTGACACGCGCACCGAGCAGGAACCGTCCCTCGTGCGCGATGTTCTCGCCCGCGAACAGGCGGAGGAGATGGCTCTTGCCGGTGCCGTTGTTGCCGAGCAGCGCGATGCGCTCACCAAACGACACTTCGAGGTCGAATGGCAGCACCAAGCCTGGGATCGCGAGCTTGTGGCAGGTGAGGACACGCATCCCCGTACGTCCACCGCGCAGGCGGATTCGGACATCCTGGCGGCGCGGTCGCTCCGCAGGCGGTCCAGCCTCCTCGAATTTCCGAAGCCTCGTGACCGCCGCCTGCAAACGGCTTGCCATGGCATCGCTCATGGTCGCCTGGATGCGCATCCGGCGCACGAGATCCTTCAGGTGCTCGTGCTCCTCTTCCCAGCGCTTGTGCAACTCGTCGAGTCTGCCGAGGCGAGCTTCTCGCGCTTCCGCATAGTCCGCGAACCCGCCGCCGTGCACCCACACGCCGTGCCCTTCGAGGGTCACGATCTTCGTCGCGGTCTCGGCAAGCACCTGCCGGTCATGGCTGACGTACAGCACCGTCTTCGCCGTGCCGCGCAACGACTTTTCGAGTTGTCGTTTGCCGGTGACATCGAGGTAGTTGTCCGGCTCGTCGAGGAGCAACACCTCCTCGTCGCCGCGGAGCAACACCTCGAGCGCGAGTCGCTTCTGCTCACCGCCACTCAGCGTGGTGACCGGGCGATCGCGCACCTGCTCGAACGATGCGTCGATGCTGCTTTCGCAGCACACGTTCCACGCGACCTCGGCCTCGTAGCCGCCGGCCGACGCCCAGTCGGCCACGGCCTGCGCGTACGCGATCGCGGCCTTCTCGTCGTCCGGGTCCTCGGCGAGCAACACTTCGGCCGCGATCAGCGCCTCCCCTGCAACGCGAATCGCATGCGGGGCCAGGCCGAGGAGGAAGTCGCGCACCGTGTCGGTCCCGCCGGCGCTGCCGATGAACTGGCGCATGACACCGACGCCGCCACTCCTGCTGATCGTGCCGGTCTCCGGCGTGATGTCACCGGCGATGAGCCGAAGGAGCGTCGTCTTGCCGGTGCCGTTCGCGCCGACGATCGCGACCTTGCTCCCCTCGCCCACGCGAAAGCTCACGTCGTGGAAGAGGTTGTGACCCCCGATCGAGTACGTCAGGTCGCTGACGTCGATGAATCCCATGGCGCTGGGACCATGTCACAACGCGCCGTCGGGAGCGGGCCGTCTACGCTCATACCTCACACGTCAACACGGCCGATGTGCCGGCGGGGAGCACCATGACCACAGCGAATCTCGACCAATCCGTCCTCGACGCGCTCGCCCGCGATGGCGTCACCCAGATCGACATCACCACCACCGGCCGCAAGAGCGGTGAGCCGCACCGTATCGAGGTCGTCTTCCACAACATCGACGGCCACATCTACATCAGCGGGATGCCGGGCTTCAAGCGCAGCTACATGGCCAACCTCGGTGCCGATCCGCACTTCACCTTCCACCTGAAGGGCCGGGTCAAGGCGGACCTCGCGGCGACGGCGCGGATCATCTCCGACGAGGCAGAGCGCCGCACGGTGCTGACACGCGTCGCGCGCAACTGGGGACGCAACGACATCGATGTCATGGTCGAGCAGAGCCCGCTCTTCGAAGTGACCATCGAGGGCCCAGCAGGCTGACGGTGGCCCGGCTGATCTACGCCGCCATCGCGTCGCTCGACGGGTACGTCGCGGACGCGGACGGGAACTTCGACTGGGCCGAGCCCGACGAGGAGGTGTTCGGCTTCGTCAACGAACTCGAGCGGCCGATCGGCACGTACCTCTACGGCCGGCGGATGTACGAGGTGATGGTCTACTGGGAGACGGCGGATACGCTTCCCGACGAGCCGGCTGTCGTCCGCGACTTCACGAAGCTCTGGTTGTCAGCCGACAAGATCGTCTATTCGACCACGCTCGCCGAGGTCTCCACCGCCAGGACGACGATCGAGAAGACGTTCGAGCCGGAAGCAGTCCGGCGCCTGAAGAGCGCCGCTCACCGAGATCTCACCGTCGGCGGCCCGCATCTCGCCGCGGAGGCGTTTCGAGCCGGCCTCGTCGATGAGGTCCATCTCATCCTCGCGCCGGTCATCGTCGGTGGAGGGACCAGGGCGCTCCCTGACGACGTTCGTGTTGGCCTCGAGCTCCTCGATGAACGCCGCTTCGCGGGCGGCATGGCGCATCTGCACTACCGGGTCACCAGCTGACCCGAGCGCCGGAGCTCAGTTCACCGAGTGAGCTGAGCGTGCGCAGTCGCGAAGTCAGCGATCGGGTCCAGGAGCTGCTCCGGCGTCTCGATCTGCGGCACGTGACCGGTCTTAGCTGAGCAACGTGAACTCGGCGCCCGGGATCGAGGCGGCGTACGCACGACCGTACTCGGTGTCGAACATCCGGTCACTGTCGCCCCAGAGCACGAGTGTCGGCACGGTCACGCTCGCCAGGCGACCCTTGAGCGTCTCATCGCCCATTGATGGTCCGCCGTAGACGGCCAGGCTGGCCCGATTGCCGGCGAACGCGGCACGCAGCGCTTCGGGCATCGTCGAGGGATCGATCTTGAATTTGATGGGGTCGTGGTAGCTGAGCTGAGCAACCTCGTCGAGGCTGAGCGAGAAGAAGTCGGCAGCCGGGTGACCTTCCACCTCGATACCGGCGGCATCGACGAGGACCAGGCTGCCGACCCGCGGGGAGCCGAGCAGCGCGATCTCGGCGGCGATCCAGCCGCCGATGGAGTTACCGATGACGGTCACGTTCTCGAGGTCAAGGCTGTCGAGCAGCGCGACGTAGAGGCGCGCCAGCGCCTTGATGCTGTCCATCCGCTCTGGCCGCGGCGTCCCGCCGAATCCGGGGTGGGTCGGCGTGATCACCCGGCCGCCCTTGGTCGTGGCGAGCAGGTTCGCGAACCCGGTCACCGACTGCGGACCGGCGCCGCCGTGGAGCAGGAGGAACGTGTGTCCCGACCCGGTGTCGTTGAAGGTGACGGGGATGGGTCCCTCAGCGTCGATCGTCAGTTCCTGCGTGGTGTCTGTGCTCATCGGATTGACCTCCTTACGGCCGCTCATTCGGCGCTGTCCGCAACCCTATCACAACATGTTGATATAAGCAAGCTGATACGACGAGGTAGAATCGTGAACATGACGAGACCACTCCCGGCCATCGGCCTATCGGTGAAGCGGCTGCAGATGCGCCACCACCGGGCGCTCGATGCAAATCTCGCCCCGCTCGGGGTCAGCCTGGTGCAGTGGGACGCGCTCCGCCATCTCGATGAGAACCCCGGTGCGTCACTCCACGATCTCGCGCTCCTGACCTTTCAGAGTGATCAGTCGTTCGGAACGCTCGCCGGTCGCATGATCCAGCGCGGCCTGATCGAACGCGTCCCAGGCCCGGGGCGCGCCGTTCGCCACCGGCTGACCGACAAAGGCCGATCGCTTCGCCAGGAGGGCGACGCGATCGTCGAACGAGTGCTCCAGGAGTTGTTTTCGACCCTCTCGCCGGCCGAGCTGGCCAGCCTCGACAGCATCCTGCTGCGAGTGCTCGATCAGCCCGACGACGGGCGGTCCGTCGTCATGGGCGATTGAGCTCGAGTCCGGGCCGGGCCAGGCGGCTGGTCGCCGCGTGAATCAGGCGGCGGCTTCAGTCGAAGAGGAAACGATCGCCGGAGCGGGGCGGCGACTCGCCATGCCGACCGCCACACCAAGCACCGCAATGGCGGCGAAGACGATGCCGGTCACGGGCTCCGGGAGTGCGATCTTGAAGAGCGAGTCGAGCGAGTACGAGCCCGGGCCGGTCAGCCCGAGCGTGGCGCCGGCGACGAGGTAGAGGAACGGCACCTCGAAACCGCCGCCCTGGCCGAAGAAGCCCTTCCCCCAGTGGAAGGCAGCGATCGCCATGAGCATTGCCGCTCCGACGCCGATCGATCCGAGCGGGCTGAGGAACCCGAGCGCGAGCAGCAGGCCGCCGCCCATCTCGGTGCCGATCGCTCCGGCGACCCAGAGCGGCGCAGGCCGGAAGCGCATCTTGGTGAGATGTCCGTGGAGGCCGCGAATACCGGGGCCGCCCCACCAGCCGAAGAGCTTCTGGGAGCCGTGCGCGGCCAGTCCAACTCCCACGACCAGGCGCAGGACGAGTAATCCAGTGTTCACAGCAGTCATGAGACGGTTCTCCGGAAGAGGTCAGGCTGAAGCATTACAAGTAGCTTACATAAAATAAGCAACGATGTCAAAGGTGCGGAGCAGAGCTATGATGTGGGTATGGCAATCGCGCCCGAGTCCACAGCATCCCGCGCATCGGAAGCCGCGCACGATCCCACCCGCGTCTGCGCCGTCTACCACCAGGCGATCGAGTTGATCGGCAAGCGCTGGACCGGGGCAATCGTGAGCATCCTGTTCCGCGGTCCGGTGCGCTTTCACGTGCTCGTCAGCGCGGTCCCCGGAATGTCGGAACGGCTCTGCGCGGATCGCCTGCGCGAGCTCGAGGTCGCGGGCCTCGTCTCACGCAAGGTCCTGCCGGGCCCTCCGGTCGGGGTCGAGTACGCCTTGACCGAGGCCGGGTCCGACCTGCAGGGATCGCTCAACGCGCTTGCTGCGTGGGCGCATCGCTGGATGCAACCGGACGCCGCGTCGCAACCCGGCTGAATCAGCCCCCGAGACCACCCGACACGGCAGGCGCGACGAACACCTCGGCGCCGTCACGGACCGGCGTTTCCATTGGTGCCCCGCTGCGCACGCTCTCGCCGTCGACGAACAGGAGCACGTGTGGTCGCAGCCGTCCCTGTTCGTCCCGAAGACGACGTTCCAGTTGTGGGAGCCGTTCGGCGAGATCGTCAAGCGCCGCTCCGAGCGTGTCCCCGGACAGCGCAACTTCAGGCTGCTCGCCGGCGTAGTGACGAAGCGCGGCGGGCAGCAGCAGGCGTGAGCTCACGCGATCTCGGCAACCCGCAGCGAGAGCACATCGGGGAGATGGCTGGCGATCATCGACCAGTGCTCTCCGTCATCGCGGCTTGCAAATACCTCTCCGAGCCGTGTTCCAAAGTAGATCCCTGCCGGGTCACCGGAGTCGGCGACCATGGCGTCGCGAAGGATCGATGCGTAGTACGGATCCTTCGGGAGGCCGTCTGAAAGCGCCTCCCAGCTGGTTCCCGCGTTCTCCGTTCGATAGACCCGGAGCTTCGCCTGCGGTGGGAATCGCTCGGCGTCCGCCTCGAGCGGAATCGAGTACAGCGTCTCGGGCCGGTGTGGATGAGCGACCAGCGTGAATCCGAAGGTGCTCGGCAGCCCGGACTCTATCGGTGTCCACGAGTTCGCCTCGATCGTCGCTCCGGTAGACGCCGAAGTGGTTCTGCGCGAAGAGGCGATCAGGGTGGGCGTGGTGGAAGGCAACCTTGTGAACGCACTGTCCGAACGCGGGGAAACGTTGGTCCTCCGGGACGTGCGCGACCTGGATGCCACGGTTCGCCGCATTCCAGGTGGCCCCGCCGTCGCGGGTCCTGTAGACACCCGCAGCCGACATCACCACCATCAGATCGTTGGGATCCGTCGGATGGACTACCACCGTGTGCAGGCATGCGCCTCCACCACCCGGCATCCAACCGGGCCGGTCGGGGTGCGTCCAGAGGCCCTCTACCAGGGAGAAGCTCTCGCCGCGGTCCTCCGATTTGAAAAGCGCATGAGGCTCGACCCCTGCGTAGACGACGTCCGGCTGCTCGTCGGTTGCCGGCTGGATCTGCCAGACGCGTTCCACCGAAGCATCGCTTCCCTGTGGGAACCCGATCGGCGGCTCTGCCGGCTCGGTCCACGTGGAACCGAGATCGTCGGAATACGTCAGGAGCGGGCCCCAGTGCCCGGTCCCGACACCCGCGAAAATGCGCGGCGGGTCGTGGCGCGTGTCGATCGCCACGGAGTAGACCTCCTGGTTGCGGAACTGAAAGTCGTCTGTCGTCCAGGTGCGGCGGTCATCGGTGCTTCGCGCAAGCATCAGACCCTTCCTCGTTCCGATCAGCAGGATCGCCGTTCCCATCGAGGCCCCTCCATTCGTTCTTGGATCGGGCCGCAGTCTAATACCGCAGGACAGAAAGCCGCAAAAGCCATGATCGCGAACGCGTCAGCCACGGGTCACCGGGCAGCATCCGCGCCCGCCTGGAAGCCGCTGCCTGCCCTCTCGCCGCGCCGGCTGCCGGGAAACGGGGACGGCTCCACTTCGAGCTCGTCCATCGCGCGGCGGTAGTTCAGGTAGTGGCGGTGCGCCTCGCCGTGACGCCGGGCGTCGGCAAGTGTGCGCACGAGCCCGAGGTGGGCCTCCTCGTCGTAGCGATCGGTCTCCAGGATGCGCAGCAGATTCGTGATGGCGGTGTCGGCGTCCGGCGCATGCCGGGCCATCAGTCGCAGCGCGGACACGTACGCCGCGCGCGCCTCCTCGCGCACGGCGATCGCCCAGTCGTCGTACGGGTTCTCCTCGAGGAAGTCCCCGGTGTACGCGGCGGTTGCGCTGCTGAGTAGTGCGAGCGCGCCGGGCACGTCACCGCGCCGCAGGGCGGCGAGCCCATCAGACGCTGTCGCGAGGAAGCGCTCCACGTCGATGTCGAGCGCATCGAGGTTGAGCGCCACGGAGTCCTTGTCCGAAAGCACGAAGCGTTCAGGGGGAAATCGGTGCTGCGGGTCGAGGACGTTGCGGACGGTGGTGAGCGCCACCGAGAGACGATTCGCCACCCGTTCCGAATCTTCACCGGGCCAGAGCGTTTCCATGAGAAAGGCTCGTGTCGCCGGACGGCCACGGCGCGCGATGAGGAGCTTGAGCAATTCTCTCGCGCGTTTCGACTGCCACTCGGAGACGCGGACCAGTTCCCCGTCGCGGAGCACCGAGAATCCTCCGAGCGACTGGATGCGCACGGCGACGCCGGCGTGCGGGCTCAGGAATGCGAGCAGTCCTGCCGCCACCGTCCCGCTCTCGTGAGCGCGCACGCCAAGCGCTTCGAGCTGCCGCTCGGCTTTGCGACGCAACGCCGCCGATCCAGCGCCACGATCGATTGACGCGAGCACCAGGTCGACCTTCGCCTCACCGAGCGGGTTGCCGATCTCGCGCCACATCGAGCCGGCCTCCGCGAGACGCCGGCTCGCCACGCGGTCATCGCCGGCAGTCATGGCAAGCAATGCAGTCGCGTCGGCGAGCCCTGCTCGGTCATGGCGGGCGCGCGCCGCAGCCTCGGCTTGCATGGCGATGTCGCGTGCGTGTGCGATGTCGCCGCTTGCCGCCGCGACCCATCCCTGAGCGAGCAGAGCGAGCACGTACGACATCCCGGTCCCGTACGCCACCGCGCGCTCCGCAAGCGAGCGTGCACGCTCGGGATCCTCGCGGGCAATCACGGTTGCAAGTGATGCGAGCGCCGGCACCACTCCTTGTACATCGCCCGACTCCTCGGCAATCGCAACGGCATCCTCGAGGATCACTCGCGCCTGCTCGAGGTTCCCGCGCTCGCTGTAAATCTCCCCGATCAACGAGAGCGGGTACGACACCATGTCCGAGTCGATCTGCCGGTAGCGCAGGCGCGATGCTTCGAGGTCGGCGAGCGCGTCGTCGAGCCGCCCCATGCGCAATTTGGTCTCGCCGCGGTTGCTCAAGCTGAGAGCCAGGAAGCTCGCGAACGACGTGAGCTCGGCAAGGCGCACCGCGACATCGAGCTCCTGCAACGCCTCGGCGTAGGAACCCTCCTCCATGAAATGCGAGCCCCGATTGGTACGGATACGCACCACCTGGAGCACGTCCGCCGCCTCCTCGGCCGCGCGCAATGCCAGCAGGTAATGCAGGTCATTGCCGCGTCGGTCGCCGTCGAGTGCCGCGAGCATCGCCATCACCGTGTGCGCTGCAGCGAGCGCGCGGCGATCTCCGCATGCCGACGCTGCCGCAAGCGCTCGGCTCGCAAGCGCGCGACATGGTTCGACGTCGCCGCGGATCCAGTGCGCCGTCGACATCCATGCGAGCAGCAGCGCCATCTCCACGGGCGGTGCTTCCTGGTCGCCGACGCCACGCTCGTATACCGCGAGCGCGGCCTCGTGCTCGCCGCGCAAGTAGTGGATCAACCCGATCCGCCACGCCAGCGCCGCGGGCAGTGACTGACGACCGGCCGCTGCGCGCTGAAAGCACTGCATCGCCTCGCCCCAGTCGCCCTGGATCTGCTGCGCTTCACCCTCGAGTTGCTCGATGCCGGCGCTGCGCAGTGACGACGGGATTGCGCGGCACGCGCGCAGCACGGTTGCGACCTGCCCGGCCGCGAGCAGTGTCGTGCCGTGCGCATCGAGCAGCTTCGCGAGATGGTCTGTGGTGCCCGCCGACAGCAACACCTGCATTGCCTCGGCTGCGGCGCCACTGCTTGCGAGCCACGCTGCCGCTGTCACGCGAAGATGTCGCGCGACCGATTCGGTGACAGGGAGCGATTCGAGCGCGTACTCGCGGATCAGCGGGCGCAGCGCCAGGGAACCGTCCTGTTCCTTTTCGACAAAAAGGCCTTGCCGCGTCAGCTCTCCGAGTGTCGCGCGCGAGCCGGCGAGGCCGACCGCTTCGCACAGTTCGGGGGTGAACCGGTCGAAGACCGCGAGCTTGCCGACGAGATCTCGCACGGTGTCGGGCTGGCGCGCGAACACCTCTTCGGCGAGGTACGAATAGAGCGGCGCATCCGGCTTGTCGAGCCCTGCGAACACGGTGCGCCACTCGTCCGGTGGCGACGCCTTCAGCGCCTCGATCGCCAGCGTCACGGCGGCGGGCCATCCCCCTGCGATTCGATGAATCGCCATGGCGATGTCCGCATCGGCGCGACCGAGTTGCTGTTCGATCAACTCGCCGACCTCGTCCACGCCGAAGGCGAGCTGCCCGCCATCGATCTCGAGAAGCTGCCCCTGTCCGCGGAGCCGTTCGATCTGAAAGGGTGGCTGCCGCCGGCCGGAGATCACCACGTGGAGCCGCGGCGGAGCGTGGCGGCAGAGCGCCTCGACGAGGCGCGCCGACGGGCTCGACGGAGCGAGCTCGTGAGCGTCGTCGATCACGAGCATGAGATCGGTGGTGAGCTGCTCGTGCAGCATCTCCGCCAGCTGCGCCGCGAGCGCATCGGCGCGGAGAAACTGCTCCAGCTCGGGGCCACCCGTGCCCTCCGCAAGCCAGCTCATGTCGCTCGGGATATCCGGCACTCGCAGCCGGAGTGCGTCGCCGAGTTGCCGCCCGAGCGTTGGCACATCGATGTCGTGCTGGTCGGCTGTGTACCAGGCGCAGGGCGCCTGCTCCCACCACGACGCCAGCATCGTGGACTTACCGAATCCGGCCTCGGCCACCACCACGGTGAGGCGGCGATTTCGTGCCGTCGCCGCCAGCTGTTCGAGGGCCGGACGCGCGATGACGCCCTCGGTGGGACTCCGAGGGAGGATCTTCGCGATTGGCGTGACGTCCACGATTTGTCAAGTGTGGACGGGCGCCGGTTGGATCGCTTGAACGGTGGCCGGCCGGCGCGAGAACAGTTGGAAGATCCCGCCGAGGTGCAGGCGCTTGTTGATGAGGGCATACGCCGTGAAGCCGAGGATCACGGAGAGGCCGGTCAGGAGCCCCCGCTGGATGATCGCGGCCGCCCCGGCGCTGCCGGTGTCGACACCAAGGAAGATCAGGAGCGCGGCGACGCTCGCTTCGTTGGCGCCCACGCCACCCGGGATCAAGCTGATCGCGCCGCCGAGGGTGGCGAGCGCAAGCACGAACGCCGCCTGCCACCAACCGATCTTTCCCGGCGCCAGACCCTGCACCACCAACCAGAACGTGGTCACGGCAACCACGACTCGCGCCGCGTCGAGGACCGAAAGAGCGAGCGCGTCCGGCCGGTGCAGCAGCGTGGACGTCTCCTGCTGCAGCTCGTCGATCGCGGGAAGCAATTTATTGAGGAAGGGAATGTGCGCGATCAGGTCGTGGAACCTGCGGAACACGGGTGACACGGTGAGGGCGACCACGATGAAGGCCATCCCGAGCGCCACCGGGATCACCGCCGCAAGTCCATATCCCAGCGCGAGAATCGCCGGCAACGCGGCAAGGATGAGCCAGAGTGTGTAGGACAGTTCCTGCACGGTGACCGTGGCTGCGACGGTGCCGAAGTCGATGCCGTCCGCGGTGCTCACGAAAGCCGCGCGGGTGAGATCGCCCAATGGAACGATTGCCGTGATCGTCTGGCCTGCCAGGTTGATCAGGATCGTGTCGCGGAGCCGGAGCTTGCTGCCGACAGCCACGAGCAGAAAGTGCCAGCGAATCCCCTGCAGGAGATAGACGAGCAGCGAGAGCAGCAGGATTGGAAGGATGAACCCCAATTGAAACTGCGCCAGCGCGTGTCCGATCTTGCCAGGGTTGAGGAAGATCACCACCGCCGCAATCCCGGCGAGGCCGATCAACCCCGTCAGGACTCTCCGAATCGGGACCGGGATGATCCGGTGCGCCGGCTTCGGCACCTGTTGCTTTCGCTCAGTGGGAGTCAGACGACAGCACCGTCACTATCGTCGTCGTGCTCCTTGGGATCATTGATGCTCGCCTCGGCGCGAGCCAGTTCCGCAAGGACCTGCTCTTCAACACCCGTGGCACCGACCAGGTAGCTGTCGTCGGCTGGGGGCGATTCCTCATCCGGGGAATCAGATGAATCGACCGGGTCGGATGACGCTTCCGACGACCCGGGAAGTTCGTCTGCCATATGCGCACTGTATACGGCGAAACGAAGTTCCGGTCATCGCCACCGAAGCGGCGATGACCGGATGCCTCACGCAGCGATTAGGCCGCGCGGACCTGGCGGGCGCGCGGGCCCTTGTCGCTCCGCTCGATCTCGAAGCTCACGCGCTCATCGCCCGCGAGATTTTCGAAGGTCAGCGAACTGTCCAGTCCACTGCGATGGAAGAAGTATTCCTGTCCATCCTCGGCGGTGATGAAACCGAAGCCGCGTTCGGCGACGATCTTCTTTACGGTACCAGTCACTCTGGTCTCTCCAATTCCTTCTCGTTACGAAAAACAGACGCAGCGCGTCCGTTCGAGAAGGAATGACGACCACGAGCGATACCCCTCGAGATTCGAGGCGATGCCATGACCATACCCCATCGGGACAGGGCTAAACATCCCGGCTCGCGGAGTGCCGTGTGCCGTGAGCGCCAGAGCGAACTTGCGGCACGATCGAATGCTCCGCACAATTGGCCGCGTGGAGCAGGCGTCGTGAGCTTTGTCAGCCGGGCATTCAAAGGCCGGCCCCGCGATCAAGCGCGTGACGCGCGCCTCCCACCCGGTCAGTACGTGGTGCACGACTTCCCGGTACTCTCGGCCGGTCCAACACCACATACGCCGCTCACGAACTGGACGTTCTCGATCGACGGCGAGGTCGATGAGGTCAAGCACTGGACCTGGGAGGAGCTGCGCGCACTCCCGAGCGAGACGGTGACCCGCGACATCCACTGCGTCACCAAGTGGTCCAAATTCGACACGACGTGGCAGGGCGTGTCGATCGACACGTTGCTCGAAGGGGTTGAGACGGCCGCCGACTATGTCATGGCGTTCTGCGACGGCGGGTACACCACCAATCTCCCGCTCGACGACCTCACGGGCGGCAAGGCCTGGATCGCGTTCGCATTCGACGGGCAACCGCTGGAGAGCGAGCACGGCGGACCGGCGCGGCTGCTCGTGCCGCACCTGTACTTCTGGAAGAGCGCCAAGTGGATCCGCGGGCTACGACTTATGAATGAGGATTCGCCTGGCTTCTGGGAAACGTACGGCTATCACATGTATGGCGATCCTTGGCAGGAACAACGCTACAGCGGCGACTGAGCTGGCACATCGCCGAGGTCGTCGACGTTGTCGATGAGACCCCGCGCGTTCGCACCCTCATGCTGGCGGTTCCGGACTGGCCGGGACACCGCGCCGGCCAGCACGTGGACGTGCGCCTCACCGCTGACGACGGGTACCAGACGCAGCGCAGCTACTCGATCGCGTCGGCGCCTTCGTCTGATCAACGGATTGCGCTGACCGTCGAGCGCCTCGACGACGGCGAGGTCTCGCCATACCTCGCCGGTGAGTTGCACGCCGGGGACAAGCTCGAGCTGCGCGGTCCGATCGGTGGGTACTTCGTGTGGGAGGCAGCGCTCGGCGGTCCGCTGCTGCTTGTGGCGGGCGGGTCGGGGATATGTCCGCTGATGGCGATGCTCCGTCTTCGACACGCCGCCGGCAGCACCGCGCCAACCCGCCTGCTGTACTCCTCCCGATCGCTCGAGGAGGTCATCTTCCGCGACGAGCTCGACAGGCTCGTTGCGATGGACACCGGCCTCGAGGTCATCCACACGCTGACGCGCACCCAGCCCCCGGACTGGACGGGACAGCGACGGCGCATCGATGCCGCGATGCTGACGGAGGTTGCGTGGCCGGCGGCGCAACGACCGTTGATCTTTGTGTGTGGTCCGACGCCGCTTGTCGAGTCGGTCGCGGAATCACTCGTGCAGCTCGGCCACGACCCGACGCGAATCAAGACAGAACGATTCGGCCCAACGGGAGGATGACGTGCAGACCAATGACGCAGCTTTGAGGCTTGACGGCAACGCGGCCGGCGGATTGCTCCAGGAAATCTTCGTGCACGAACTCACCGATGCGCGCGGCGAGTGTGCCGGCTGCGGGGCGATTGGCGAGCTGGGCACGCAGCATCTCTACATGGCGCCACGGTCGCCGGGGGCGGTGCTGCGATGTGCCGCCTGCGAGAGTGTGCTCATGGTCATCGTGCACGCGGGAGGACGCGTTCGCCTTGCGCTGCAGGGACTCGTGTGGCTCGAGATGAGGGACCCGCAAGCCGCGGGCTAGCCGGGCGGCTCGGTTGCGATGAGGTGCGACGTTCGCGGTGGTGGATCGGACAGCGAGCGAGCCGCATCGAGGAACTCCTCATCGGTTCCCGTGATCCGGTCCGTGTGCTGGCGCAGATGCTCGTCCCATGAGCCCACGACGAACAGCTCGACGAAGTCGTGCGGGACCTCGCCGTCGCGGAACAGCCCCCACTGCGTGGCTCCGGTGCGGAGTTGCGAGAGACGCACGCGGACCATTGCGCTGAGGAAGGCGTGCTCTCGCTCTGTCGAGATGGTGTACGTGATCCTGACGACCACGGGGCCATGCTCCGGCGAGGCTTCCACGGCAAGCTCCGGCCGCGAACCCGCGACAGTCGCGCGGTCCATGCCGACCGTGTCGAAGAGGGGCCAGATCCGGATTGTGGCCGCGCCGCCGGCCATCACTGCCGCCGCGATGAGATACGCGGGCAGCACGCCCTTCGGGTCCGCGACGAACCCCCACATCACGGCACCCGCCGCCTGGCTACCGAAGAGCACGGTGAGGTACACCGAGAGCCCTCGCGCGCGTACCCACTGGGGGAGGAAGAGTTGCAGTGAGGCGTTCATCGTTGACAGCACCGAGATCCACGCGAGCCCTGCAGGAAGCAGGGCGAGCACCGCGAGGATGACGCTGGGGACGACCACGATGACCACCATCACCGCGGCGTACACGAGACTCGCGGCCAGCAGCAGGCGATTCGGGGAGAGCGCAGTCCGCAACTTCGGCAGGACGAACGATCCTGCCACGGCGCCCACACCAAGGGCGCCGAGCAACAGTCCGTAGCCGCTGGCACCCATGTGGAGCCGCTGCGTTGCCACCAGCGGGAGCAGCGCCCACAACGCGCTGCCGGGGACGAGGAACAGCGCGGAGCGAAGCAGCATTCGCCGCATCACCGGCGAGTAGCGGACGTAGCGGCCGCCGGCGCGGAGCGCCGAGACGAAGCGCTCCGGCAGTTGCGTCGACTCCTCCGTCTTCGGGTGCCAGGCGAAGACGACGATGCCGTACGCGAGCGATGTCGCCGCGTTGATCGAGAAGACTGCTCCGACGCCGATCCGGGCGATGAGCACGCCGGCAATGGCAGGGCCGATCGCGCGAGCGAGGTTGACGCTGATCGATCCGAGCGTCGATGCGGCCTGAATCTCGGTTCGCGGCACGAGATCCGGAATCAGCGACTGGTATGCCGGCGTCGAGACGACCGACCCCGAGCCAAGCACGAACGTGAAGGACAACAACAGCGCCGGCGGCATCTGGCCGGCAAACGTCAGGATCGCGAGGACAATCCCGACGGCCGCCATGAACGCGTTCACGGCGATCAGCAACCGGCGCCGGTCGAACATGTCCGCGAGCACGCCGCCCACCACACCGAAGATGACGTCCGGGAGCGCGTCCGCGGTCTGCACCAGCGCCACCAGGACTGACGCATGCGGCTGGTCGATCAGGAGCCACTGCGCGCCGACGGTCTGCATCCACAGGCCGATGTTGCTGACCAGGACGGCGATCCATATCGCCCGGAACACGCCCTGACGCAACGGCGACCAGGTCGATGCGTGCACCTGCGGGGCGGCGGTCACGGGAGCTTCGCTCACGAGGCCGTCACAGTAGCCTGAGCAGGCTGCGGCGACAACCAGCGGTGGTCACGTCATGACCGGGCCCGCGAGCATCATCATGGGACGATGGGCGACACCTCCGGAGGGTGGCCGGCGCTCCCGTACGCGGAATGGCGCGAGACGCGCGACACGCTGCACATGTACACGCAGGTGATCGGCAAGCTCCGCCTCGCGCTCAGCCCTTTCGAGCCCGGCTGGGCCAACGTTCCGCTGTATGTCAGCGCGCGGGGACTGGCCTCTTCTCCAGTACCGATAGGACTGCGCACGTTCGATGCCGAACTCGACCTGCACGACCACGTGCTCGTGCTCCGGAGCAGCGATGGACAGATCGAACGCCGGCCGCTTGGAGGGGCGGTCGCGGACTTCTACCACGACGTCATGGAAGCGCTCGCGCGCATGGGAATCGACGTCAGCATCTCGGTGACTCCGTCAGAGGTGCCGGACCCGATTCCCTTTCCAGAGGACCGCACGCACGCGACATACGATCCCGCTCAGGCGGAGCGATTTCACACCGTGCTGACGATGGTCGACATCGTCATGAAAGAGCACCGCGCACAGTTCCGCGGCCGCACCACGCCGGTGCACTTCTTCTGGGGATCCTTCGACCTCGCGCTCACGCGCTACTCCGGCCGGCTCGTGGATGCGGCGCCCGGTACCAACGTCATCACCACGTTCAGCTCCGACGCCGAGGAGATCTGCGCAGGGTGGTGGCCCGGCGATCACCGTCTGGCGGCGCCGGCATTCTTCTCCTACGCATACCCCGCACCTGACGGCATCGAAGCGGTGAGCCTGCGACCGCCCGAAGCCGGATGGAGCACTGACGCCGGGGAGTTTCTCTACGTCTACGACGACGCGTTATCGTCCCCGGACCCGCGCACTGCGATCCGCGAGTTTCTCTCGAGCTCGTACGAGGGCGCCGCGAATTTGCTTGGATGGAGCAGTGAGCTGACCACATTCCCCGAGCCCGGTTCCCCCACAACTGCCAACGTTTCCAGGAGATCCACATGAGCGACGGCTGCGAGCACCTCGATCAGATCCACGACGTCACGCCCTCGGGCACCGGATGCGTCGAATGCCTGGCCGCGGGGCGCCATGACTGGGTGCATCTCCGAGTCTGCCAGGAATGCGGACACGTCGGCTGCTGCGACTACTCGCCCGGTAAGCACGCCACGAAGCACTTCAAGACGATCGCCCATCCGATCATCCGGTCGTACGAGCCGGGCGAGGACTGGTACTACTGCTACCTCGACGACCTCATGTTCGAGCTCGAAGGCGCGCCGCCCGCGCCGTCACACCCCTAGTCGCGCCGCTTCACTGCTTCGTGTAGACGGAGACGTGTGAGCCGCTGAGACTGGTAAAGGGTTCGCGCTCCCACCCGGCCCAACGATCGGTCAGACGCATGCCCGCGAGGCGTGCCATGAGATCGAGCTCCGACGGCCATGCGTACCGTCCTTCCACCGGGAACGAGCTCATCCGGCCGTCGTTGTCCAGCACGAAGTGATTCGACACCAGTCCCTGCGTGACGACGTCGTACGTGTCGAACGACATGGTCCGTGCATCGACGTGATACAGAAACACATCCTGCCCCGGTGACAGCCGCTGCAGCTCCGGGACTCCGAGCTCGATGACGAAATGGCCGCCGCTCACGAGATGTGCGGCCGCGTTCTCAAAGCACGCCACCTGCTCGTCCTGCGTTTTGAGGTTGAAGATCGTGTTGAAGATCAGGTAGACGAGCGCATAGTCGCCGTCGACACGTGTCGCCGAGAAGTCGCCGATGACGACATCGATTGCATCGCCTCCCGGCTTGGCACGCAGTCGCGCGACCATGGCGGCGGAGGCGTCGATGCCGCGAACGGTGATACCGCGCGCTGCAAGTGGCAGCGCGATCCGGCCGGTGCCGATGCCCATTTCCAGGGCTGCCCCCGTGCCGGCGAGGGCCGCCAGTGTGTCCACGATCGGTGTCACGACACCGGGAGCGAACATCTCGGCTTCGAGCTCGTCGTAACGGGCTGCTTCACGCTCGCCAAAGAAGCGCGCGCCGTAATGCTCTGCCATGCCCGTACTCTCGCTCATTTGGAGTGCGTGGCCGCTTGGTTCGGGTCACACAGCGACGTACGCCGCTCCGAGCGTCCTGGCGAGCGTGCGGTGCGCCGGCCCGGCTCCGACCAGCGTCGACCGCAACACGTCGACGTTGTTCGCCCGCGCGAACGCCTGGATGAGCCCGGGCAACGGCGGCCGGCACCAGCACACCGGTGGCCCCGCGGCATGCGCGCATACGGCCGTGGTCACACGCCCATGCAGCACGGCGGACAGGCGTGCGGCGGCCGCCTCCAGCGCGTCGGGTTGCGCGCCGGGCTCCCAGTCGAAGAGCAGGCATGGAATGTCCGAAGGAATTCCGGCGACAGCAGCCTCCCAGCCTGGAGCAGACATCGCAGCCACGGCAACGAACACGCCGCCCGTCGCGCCGTTGGAGCGTTGCGCAGCGCGCACGAATGGGATCTGCTCCACGACAGCAAACCCTTCATCCGCGGAGGGAGGTTCGAGCTCGCGATACGCGCGCATCTGGTTGGTGGGCAGGAGAATGCCCGGCTCGGTGCGTGCGAGCACTCGCAATGTGTCGGGATCGGGGAGCGTGCTGTACCGGTCGAGCAGGCGCTCCACGAGATTCACCTGTGCCTGCGCGAGCGGCGTGTCGATCCACACGCACCGAGCTGTCACGTGATGGCGTGACGCGACCTCGATGACATGACTGCGCGTGGCGCGGGTGAGGTAGGTGTTGTCGAGGACGATCCGGCGGCTTCCTGCAACGAATGCTTCGTCGAGTGCAGTGTTGAGGTCGCGCAACGTGCCACCGCGTTCATCGCGGTTGAGGCGGAGGTATCCGCGGGCGATGTACTCGTCCGCGTAGCGGGTTTTGCCGGAGCCCGGGACGCCCATGACGATGACCACCTCGCCGTCGCCCCCGGTTGATGCTTCTGCGGGCTGTCGCTGTGGCCATGCGAAGCCGCTACTGAGCACTGCGCGATCGCCCGGTGTCAGCGCGAGTGCAGCGGCGCGTGCGGCAGATCGTGCTGTCTCCGGGCGCCGGGCTCCTGGAATGGCAACGACAACCGGAGAGACGTCGAGCACCCAGGCGAGCGCGACCTCGTGAGCGCTCGCGCCGCGTTGTCGTGCGACGGTGATGAGAGCCCCGCGGCGTGCGAGACCACTCGCTCGGCGCGGGCCACCCAACGGCGAGTGCGCGATCAGCGCGACTCCACGCTGCTCGCAGAGCTCGACAAGCCCTCCCCGCACCGCGGTGTCATCGAGCACGCTCAACGCAACCTGGATGGCCGCGACCTCGGCCACGTCAAGCGCCTCTTCGAGCTGGCGGCGGTTCACGTTGGCGACCCCGACATTGCGAACCAACCCCTCGCGCTGCACCTCGGCGAGCGCGCGGACGGTGGTCCGCCAGGGTGTACGCGGGTCCGGGGCGTGGATCAGGTACAGGTCGATGGGAATTCCGTCGAGGGCGGCGAGACTCGCTTCGCAATCGGCGCGAATCGTCCTGGCGCGACCGTCGGGAACCCACAGATCGCCGGCGCGGGTCATGCCGCCTTTGGTGACGATGCGCGCGCTCTGCTCGACGCCCGCACGCCGCAGCGCGTGGGCGAGCAGTCGCTCGTTCTCTCCCGGGACGGCCGGGTCCGGCCCATATGCGTGTGCGGTGTCGAAGATCACGATCCCGGCATCCGCAGCGGCACCAATCGTCTCCGACGCGATCACCTGGTCACGCTCGGTACTGGCTGGGAGGCGCATGCAACCAAGGCCGACCCGGAGATCGGCGTCGTGGAGCCATGTCGGGCTGTTCAGGCTCCAGAGCGTACGTCACGAGGCGGGTCGGCCATCCAGCGCCGTGTGCGATTCTCATGGTGTGGCGTATCACGTTGCCCCGGACGACTTCGAGGCGATCGCCGCCGACGCCCTCGACAGCATCCCTGCTGACTTGCGCGCCCGCATGGAGGCCGACAACCTCATGATCACGATTCAGCCCGATGCGACCGAGGACGATCGTGGACGGGGAATCGACATGCGCGTGCTTGGATACTTTCAGGGCAGTACGGAGTCGACCTTCAGCCCCAGCGGTTATCCCAAACGGATCGTCTTGCTGCAGCACCACATCGAGCGTTGGTGCAACACGCGCGAGGAGTTGATCGCCCAGGTGAACGACACCGTTCTGCATGAAGTCGCCCACTACTTCGGCATGAGTCACGACGACATCGACAAGACGCGACTCCGGCACTGACCACGCAAAAGGAACGAGACATGAGCAGCAGACCCGACAGCGAAGAACCGTCCACTTCCTCCGGCGTCGTCACCAAGACCAGCCCGTCGTCCGTGACGGCGACCATTGCGCGTCTTGTGGCGCTCGTCGAAGCCAAGGGGATGAAGGTCTTCGCGGTGATCGATCACAGCGGAGAGGCGGAGCGCGTGGGGATGGCGTTGCGCGAGACCAAGGTCGTGATCTTCGGCTCCCCAAAAGCGGGAACACCGGTCATGCAGGCGGTTGCGCTTGCGGCGTTGGACCTGCCGTTGCGTGTCCTGATCTGGGACGACGACGGACACACCCGTATCAGCTACACGGCGCCCGGCGCGCTCGCCGCCCGCTATGCCATCCCTTCGGCACTCGCAACCAACCTTGCCGGCATCGACGCACTGACTGACGCGCTGGTCAGCGAGTAGCAAGTCAAGCGCAGCGCGGTGGTAGAGTGGCAATCACTGCGATGGGGCTCGCCGCAGGATCCTGGATTCTGGAAGCGCTCCGGTTGAGCTAATAGCCCCTGATCACCATCTCGTGTGGAGGTTAGGGCGATGTTGCAGCGAGACACTCTGGTCGAGCGCTCGGCGAATGGTGGCTTGATCCTCAGGTTCGACAACGTTCTGCTCATGCGCGGCGGCCGTGGGACGTGGTTGCTCGACGTTCAAGTGCAGGTCGGCGACGCGCAGCGAAGGCTGCAGGTTCCGATTGGCCGGCACAAGGTCTTTGACCGTTTCGCATCAGAGATCATGAACGTCACACGTGATCGGGATCAGGCAAGGAGCGGGCGCCCTCAGCGTGAACACTGCGCATGCAACGGGGACCGCACTGGAGACTGCGCTTCGCGCGCTCGCGGACCTGGATCTGCTGCCGGAGGCACAGCGCAATCTCGCTGCAGAGACAGCCGGCAAGCTCTCGGGCGTTGGCCTGTACGTTGCGGTGATCGGCGAATTCAAGCGCGGGAAATCGACACTCATCAACGCGCTGCTTGGTGAGGAACTGTTGCCCACCGGTGTGCTTCCGGTGACCGCGATTCCAGCGCTCGTGCGCTACGGCACGCGCCCCACGGCGACGATCGCGCTGCTGGACGGGTCGGCAGTCGCGATCCCGATCAACGATCTGCACGCATATCTCACCGAGCAAGGGAATCCGGGGAACGTCAAGGGCGTGCGCGAGGCGAGCATCGAGTGTCCCGCCAAAGTGCTCGAGAGCGGACTAGTGCTCGTCGACACACCGGGCACAGGAAGCGTTCACCTCCACAACACGCAGGCGACGACCGATTTCCTTCCTCGCGTCGACGTCGCGCTGCTCGTGCTGACGGTGGATGCACCACTCTCCACCTCGGAGGCGCGGCTCATCGAGGACGTGGCGCAGAGCGCGGCGCGTATCGCCATCTGTCTCAACAAGATCGATCGCCTCACGCCTGATGAAACACGCGAAGCACTGAACTTCGTTCGACCCCGCGTGTCCGCTCTCAGTGGCAGGTCGGAGGTCACTTGCTTCGCGGTTTCGGCTCGTCACGGCGGCGCCGACGCTGGGATCAAGTCGTTGCAGTGGTGGCTGGAGCACGACGTTGCGGATGCGCAGACGAGCCTCGCAACCGAGCGCGGCGTCGCGGTCGCCACCACCGCGCTGGCGCTCGCCGAAGCCATGCTGCAGCTCGAGGCAGCAGCGGCGGCGAAGCCTGCGGAGGAGGCGGTCGCGGCGCGATCGGCGTTTCTCACCGCGCAGAGTGCTCTTGCGTCGTCAGTGGACGACGAAGCAACGTTGTTGCTGGCAGCCTGTCGGCGCGCAACCGAGACCGTGATCGACCCACGCGCTGACGCGATGCGTGCTGCGTTGCCGGGGATCCTGCTCGCCGCAGACGATGCGGCCTGGCCGGATCGCATCGCGGCCGCGATCGATGCGTGGGGGCACGACGTCGGCGCGGCGTTGATCGCCGCCATGCGTGGTCCGGTGGACCGGCACACAGAGCGTACCCGCGACCTCGCCGCGCAGTTCGTCGCGCGGACGGGCGAGGCTTTTGGTGTCCAGCTTCCTCCCGTCATCGATATCGGCGCCCGAGTGGATGTGGAGTCCGTCCGGGTGACTTTCAGCGATGACCCGGGTGCGCTGGCGATGGGTGTGCGCCAGCTCCGCGCGCACATTCCGGGCGTCGCGGGCCGTCGATGGCGGGAGCGAGCGCGTCAGCAACAGGCGGCCGAGGACGCCGATCGCCTCGCCGGGCGGTTGCGCTACGCGACGGTGCAGAGCGTGGAGCGGACCGCCCGGCAGTGGATCCGCGAGACGGAGCAATCGACCCAGGAATTGAGCAAGGCCCTTGCCGGGGCAGTGGCGCGGGCCGATCAGGCAGCGGAGCGGGGAGGAGCGGCGACCTCCGGCTTCAGGGAGATTCGGACGGGACTCGACGCCGTCCGTCGCTTGTTGGAGGGCCTCTGAGGAGAGCTCGGGCTTGAGCCGTACGGGGAAGAGCCGCTTTTGAGCACTCGATTGAGGGTTCTCGGAGCGTTCCGGCATTGTTCGGACTCGCCTACCCGCCTGCCCGGGCCCGGACGCGCGCATAGCGTGAAGGGCGTCGACGCACGCCGGAGATCGCTGCGCGACCGTAAAGAGGCAGGAAGTGAGACGAGGCCACGACCGGCAGCGCCGGTCGTCACGGGATATCCCCTTCTGGGTGAGCAGCGCTGCAGCTGCGCTCCTGACGCTCGGCGTGGTTGCCGCCCTCGTCGTGCTGCACTCCTGGTCGTCTGATCGGCAACTCGCATCGGAGTCGATCAATTCGTTGCGCACCCTGATCGCCGTCGAACAGGAAGGCGTCCTCGAACTCGGCACGCGTCACCGCCGCGGCGCAGGCCAAAGCCAACGCTGCGCTGGCGCTCATTCAAAACGAGGGGTCCAACGAAGCGTTGCCCGTTATCGACTCCATGACCAACCTCTACCAACGGGCGGTTTCCGCGGAGATCACTTCCATGATCCGGGGCGATACGCAAATCGCCGCAACCACCGACACGGTCAGTGGTGACCCCGCCTTCACCGCGCTCGACGCCGAGCTTGCGACGGTCAGTAGCACCGAGGCGTCGAGCGCAGCGAGCGGGGTCACCGCGGCGTTCGTCGCATCCATGGGTCTCGTGACCGGATCGGGAGTTCTTGATCCTGCTGTTCACGCTCTACACAAGGCGGCGGCGAGCGTCCGTCGCCGCGACCCTGGCCATCAGTGCAGCGCTTGTCCACGAGACGCGCATCGCCGCCACGCGCGAGGAGACGTTCCGCTCGCTGTTCGATGAGAACCCACAGGCGATGATGGTCACGACGATTCCTGGCTCCGAGACTGTGGACGGAAGGCTTCCGTTTCTCGCTGTCAACAGTGCTGCGCTCGCGATGTACGGGTACGGCCGCGCCGAGTTCCTCGCGCTCACGCTGGCCGACATCCGGCCGCCCGAGGATCGCAGCATGCTGGAGACCAACCTGCACGCGATGCGGGGAGGTCGAACGCACTTCGAGGGAATTCGCCACAGAACCAAGTCCGAGAGCGTGGTCGACGTCGAAATCGATACGCGCGAGACCATCTTCGATGGCAAGCGCGCCATGATCGTCTGCGCGAGTGACGTCAGCAACCGGGTCCGGCTGCAGCGTGAGCTCGAACATCAGGCATTTCATGACGCGCTGACCGGACTACCGAACCGTTCGCTCTTTGGTGATCGCCTCGAGCACGCGCACCAGCGCCTGTCGCGAGGCACCGGCTGTTACGCGGTGCTGATGCTTGATCTCGACAACTTCAAGACCGTCAATGACGGTATGGGTCACGCCGCCGGTGATGCACTGCTCGTCGAGGTATCGCGACGTCTTGCAACCTGGGTGCGCGCGGGCGACACCGCTGCGCGCATCGGTGGTGACGAGTTCGCGATCCTGCTCGAGGACCTCGCCAATCCGGCCGGCGCGACAAGCGCCGCCGATGGGATCCGCGATGCGTTTCGCGCACCATTCACCGTCGGTGGCCGTGTGCTCACCATCACGGCGACGATCGGTGTGGCGACCTCCTCTGGTGGCGGTGCCGCCGCCGACGTTGTTCGCAATGCCGACGCCGCGTTGTATGTGGGAAAAGCGCAGGGCAAGGACCGTCACGAAGTCTTCTCCGCAGACATGCACGCGACGGCGGTCGAGCGTCTCACCCTCGAGCAGGATCTTCGCGCCGGCATCGGTCGCGATGAGCTGACGCTGCTCTACCAGCCGAAGGTGGATGCTCGAACCGGACGCATGAGCGGCGTCGAGGCGCTCGTCCGGTGGAATCACCCGCTCCGCGGCCTGGTCACTCCTGATCAGTTCATTCCGATTGCCGAGCAGAGCGGCCTGATCAACGAGCTCGATACATGGGTGCTCGCCGCCGCCTGTCGCCAGGGGCGTGAGTGGGCGACCTCCGCCGTTGGCGCAATCCCGATAGCGGTGAATGTCTCCGGCCGGAGCCTCGCGAGTTGCGGGCTGCTCGAGCGCGTCCTCGGCGCGTTGCAAAAGAGTGGGCTCGACCCAACACTGCTCGAGCTCGAGGTCACCGAGAGCGCCGCCATACCCGAACACGGCAAAGCGCTCGACCTGCTGCAGAGCATTCGAGATCTCGGCGTGCGCATCGCGATCGACGACTTCGGCACGGGGTACTCGGTGCTCAGCCGGTTGCAGGGATTCCCGGTCGACACGCTCAAGATCGATCTCTCGTTTGTCCGGTCGATCGTCGCCGCGGACACAGCCGCGCCGATCGTCGACGCGATGATCGCGATGGGCCTCAGTCTCGGTCTGAAGATCGTTGCCGAAGGTGTGGAGACCGAGATGCAGCGCGCGTATCTCGTCAAACGACATTGCTCCGAGCTGCAGGGGTACCTGATCAGCCGCCCAGTTGGACCGGAGGAGATCGTCTCGCGGTTCCGGGGACCGGCAAGCGTGAAGGCGGTCGCTTAGCGCGCGACTTGGGTCGCGTTCAGCTCCTCCGCGAGGAGCTTCTCCGCGATTGGCCTGACGCTCGCTTCGTAAGCGTCCAGGCTTGCATCGTTGCCACCGCTCCGCAGCACGCGGACGAGGACGGTGCCGGCGGCTGAACCCTCGTGAATGGCCAGGTTCATTCCCATGCCGCTCGACGGCGTGAAGATGTGCGCCGCGTCACCGACCAGGACGATACGGCCGGCGTGATATGAGTCAGCGATCGATGCTCGCATGTGGAACGGCCGCACCTCGGTCACTGCGACTGGGAAATCGTCGATGCCGACGGCGCGACGGACGAGCGCGATGCAGCGATCGTCGTCGTAATCGGACACGCGCTCACCGAGCTCGGGATGCCACGCGATCCCTCTGATCCACCGGTCGCCGGCGTCTGTCGGGACGAGCACGCCGTCGAATTCCGGGTTCTGGACTCCGTACACCATGCACGGCCGCGGGCCGGTGAGGGTGCGCAGTGGCGCTTCGAACAGGATGCTCATCCAGTCGCCGTAGTCTCGTGTTCGCGAGGCGCCAATGCCGGCTGCGTGGCGCACCGTCCCGCCTGCACCGTCGGCACCGATGACATACGCGGTGCGAATCTCGTGCGTCGCGCCGCTCGCTGTATCGGTAAGAGTGGCGACAAGTCCGCCGTCAACGGCTCGAAGCGCGGAGAGTTGCGCCCCGTAGCGCACGTCTGTGCCCGCCGCGATCGAGCGCTCGGCAAGGATGTGTTCGAGGTGATCCTGCGCGCACGTCCAGACGTGATCGGGAAACGGGATACGAGCGAACTCCATTCCAACGAGCGACGAACGAATCGACATGACGGGCTCCGACTCGAACCCCTCTCGTCTGACCGCATCCTCGACGTCCCAACGGCGAAGGAGCGCCATCGTGTCGCGAGCAATGGCTGTCGCGCGTGGATGATTCACGGCATCGGGCCGCTGTTCGAGAACGAGCGCATCGATGCCACCTTCCCCGAGTTCCACGCCCGCGGCAAGTCCCGCAGGGCCACCTCCCACGACAAGCACCTCGATGTCCATTGGGCGATCTCCCTTGTCCGTGTACTATTGCGGCGTCCTGAGTAGTTACTAAGGTTGCCTGATTATCAGGCAAGCTTAGGTTATTGTCAAGGGGTGAACACCATGCCGAGCTCCGCCCCGGATGAGACGACCCCAACGCTCTTGCGAACGGCCTACAACCTCTTCTCGGCGGGTGTCTTCGGTGGCCTCGTGCAGGCGGGATTCAGCGAATTGCGACCGACCCACGGGAACGTCATGGAGCCGCTCGCCATCGAGGACGGTCTCCGGCTGACGGAACTCGCTGCACGAGCCGGGATGGCACCGCAGTCGATGGGCGAACTCGTGGACAATCTGGTGGCGCGAGGCTATGTGGAGCGCAGGGATGATCCGAGCGACCGCCGAGCGAAGCGGATCCATCTCACGGCAAAGGGGCGCGCGAACGCAGAGGCGTCGCGGGTTGCCGTCGACACGGTCGAGCGCCGCCTCGCCGATCTCTTGGGTGATCGCCAGTACCGGCAATTGCGAAGGACGCTCATGCACGTGGTCGAGCGCGGCGAACTACTGACCGGCAGCGGGACGCCGTGACAGCGTTCCCTGCCGGCGCGATCGCTCGCCGCTAGCGCGCGGCTCGCGCCTTCGACACGCGACGCTTCTTGGCCGTGTACATCGCTGCGTCGGCGCGACCGATGACCGAGGCAAGCGACTCGTCCCCCCGAGCAGTCGCGGCGCCGAACGAGAGTTGCAGTGCCGACACCTCGTTCGCCTGGACCCGGCGGATGGCCGCTCGTACGCGCGCAAGATAGCGGCCGGCACCGTGCAGGTCAGTTTCCGGCATGAGTATCAGAAACTCGTCGCCACCGACCCGCGCGAGCCGGTCTGCCCCGCGCGCCTGTCCGCGAAGGAGATTGGCCGCTGCACGGATCAGCTGATCACCGGCTTCGTGACCGTAGCGATCATTCACGGCCTTGAGATTGTCGAGGTCAGCGCTGACGACGGTCACTGCACGTGCGTACCGCACGCGCCGTGCTTCCTCGGCGCGCACGTGCTCGTCCCACGCCGCGCGGTTCTCGAGACCGGTCAGCGGGTCGATCCGCGCCTCGCGCGCGAAACGATCGCGGTCGGCAGCGAGGTGCTCGCGGGAGATGGCCTGTATCAGGAGCGATTCGGCGACCTCTGCGAGGGAGTGTCCGATGCGCTGGCAGAGGTTCGTGAATCCGCGTGCGTGACTTGCTGCGTGCGCGACAACCAGCACGCCGAAGGGTTTCGGCCTGCCGATCGGTATGGCGAATCGGGCGACGAGCCCCTGCTCCCGTCCAAGTGCGTCACCGGTCTGCGCGGCGATCTCGAGGTCCACGAAGGCGCCCAGTTCCGCGCGCTGAAACAGCCCGATGAGCGTGCCCCGGATCGCTGCCAGGTCGAGTGTCGTCGGAAAATTCCGGGTCACCACTTCAGCGACCAGGTCGCCGTTGTAGTGGAGGAGCACCGCTCCGACCTCGCATGAGAGGGGTTCGGCAGCCTTTTCCGCGATGTGCCGCGCCGTCTCGACGACGCTTTCCGGGTGATACTCGATCAGGTCGCGCACCGCTTGCACGAGCTCGAGCTCGTCAGCCAGCAACTTGGCAGGAGAGACCTGCTGCACCTCCGCGACAAGGTGCGCGGCCGCCGGCACGAGCGTCGCATCGGAATCGGGGAGCGGCTCGGCGCTGCCGAAGACGACGAGATGCTCGCCGCCGACTGGAACCAACACGGCGTGCTTGGCCCAGTACGGCCCGATGACGCGGACCGGCTCGTCGCCATCCACGTGCGCGGGCCTGCTCGAGCCGTGGACCCGCGCCGCGAGCGGCTCCTGGTCGAGCAGCAGATCAACGATGCCGCTCCATCCCTCGCCGCGTCCGCTGCCGCCGATGAGGCTCAGCCCGTGTTCGGAGATCTGAAAGACCAGCGTGTCCATGGCCACGCGTGGCAATTCCTTCCGTTCCTCTGACATCGACCCGCCGTCTCCCTTTGAGCGGTGACGCCCGCGTGGCGCGGAGTCTCACATATTCGTCCCTCGGTCGATGGAAGTGCAAATAAATGACCCACCGGCTCGATGCCGGTGGGTCACATGAGGGACCGAGGTTGTTGCGGTCCTATGCGTGCTGGCGGACTGTCGTCGGCTGCGGTACCGAGCGAGCGGTCCGTGGTTCGGTGACGGTCTGCCGCCAGCGGACGATCTCGAAGAGGAAGGCGCCGAGCACCGCGATGGCTGCCACGAGCAGGCCGATGGCGGCGTAGCCGGCGAAGGTCCCGATCTCGGACCAGCCGTAGGCGTTGAGCAACATGCTGCGGAGCGTGGTGCCCTTGAAGATGGTCGCCACCTGTCCGGCCAGAGTGGCGTTGTTGGGCTGTGCCATCGCCTCGGTGCTGAGCTGGGAGTAGGTCTTGCCGCCGCCGATCTCACCGAGATGGACGTTGATGAAGTTGTTGGCGTAGACCTGCGCCTGAGCGCCGGTGAGGAGCTGCTGCCCGGCGTACTGGGTCATGGCGATGTCGTCGACCTTGGGCAGGGAGGTGAGCTCCTTGGAGCCTGCAGTCGGGAAGTAGATCTGCTGTGCCGCGAGCTGGTCGTGCACGGTCGAGGTCGCGAAGTTGCTCGCCCAGAAAGCGAACCCACTCACGAACCCGAGGATGCCGATCAGCCCGATCTGAAGAACGAAGATCCGCCAGCGAAGTCCGCTTGTCATGGCCGTGTCCCTTTGATGTTGTTCTTGAGGTCGTGTGACCCGATACGCACATGCTCACTCCGAGGCGGGACTGAGAACAGAGCCGCACGCCACGAGATTCGCGGGTTGGAATCCCGTGCCCCGAGGGCCGTCCGTCCCATGCCGGCTTGGGACATCTGGCACCTTCTCGAATGCTCCAAATATCGATTCGTGGCCGTGTGCCGCCGCAACGCCCGCTCGACCCCGGAGAATCGATGGAGTGTGCTGCTAGGGTTCGAGCCCAGTGACGAGATCTCCAGGAGAATCCCATGAGTGACGCCGATATGACTGCAAGGCGCGAGGAGGTCGCGGCGGCTACCGACGATGTCATTGAGATCGCGGGGGAGTTAGCCGACTGGTACGACCGAAATCACGATCACGCCCTTGGGTCGGGTGATCGCGACCAAATGTTGAAGGCGCTTTCGACAGCCATAGGTCGCCTGCGGCGTATTGCCAACGCCTGATACTGCGGAGTTGCTGGAGACGACGGCCGTACACGCTCACCGCGTGATAGTCGTGAGCGCCGTGCGAGACGAAGGCATACGGTCCTCGCGCATCGAGGACATTTGACCCTGGTTCTGCGGGAGCGGTCTTCCTAAGCTGAACCCATGCTCTTCCAGGTACGTATCCATGGGCGCGGCGGGCAGGGCGTTGTCACGGCAGCCGAGTTACTCTCCGTCGCAGCCTTTCGCGAAGGCCGGCAGGCGCAGGCGTTTCCGAGTTTCGGCTCCGAGCGTACCGGTGCGCCGGTGGTCGCATTCTGTCGCATCGCGGATCACGAGATCCGGGCACATGAGCCGATTACGACGCCCGACGCCCTGATCATCCAGGATCCGACGCTCCTGCACCAGGTCGACCTGTTCAGCGGCCTGTCCGAAGCAGGCTACCTGCTCATCAACTCCAGCCGGGGCTTCTCGAAGCTAGGCCTTGACGACCTCGCAGCGACGTTTCGGCCCTCGCGAATAGTCGCTGTTCCAGCGAGCGAAATCGCTCGCGAGACGGTGGGGCGCCCGATCACGAACGCCGTGCTTCTTGGTGCCTTCGCAGCGCTCACAGGCGTGATCTCCCTCGCGTCAGTCAGTGCAGCCATACGTGACCGATTCTCGGGACAGCTCGCGGAAGGCAACGTCGCCGGCGCCGGACGCGCTTTCGAGTTCGTGGGCCAGCAGACCCGGGAGGTCGCTGGTGCTCAAGCAAGTTGAGGGCTCGCGCGCAGTCGCCGAAGCGGTCGCATTGTCCCGGCCGGAGGTCATTTGCGCGTACCCCATTTCGCCGCAGACGCACATCGTCGAGGCTCTCTCAACGCTGGTGAAGAGCGGACAACTCGCGCCGTGTGAGTTCATCAACGTCGAGTCGGAGTTCGCCGCGATGTCGGTGGCAATTGGTGCTTCCGCCACCGGCGCCCGCGCTTATACCGCGACCGCCAGCCAGGGGCTGCTGTTCATGGTCGAGGCAATCTACAACGCGTCCGGGCTTGGGCTCCCCATCGTCATGACCGTCGCAAACCGAGCCATCGGCGCGCCGATCAACATCTGGAACGACCACTCCGACTCGATGTCGCAGCGTGATTCCGGATGGATCCAGCTCTATGCCGAGAGCAACCAGGAAGCCGTGGACATGCACATTCAGGCCTTCCGCCTTGCGGAGGAGCTCTCCGTGCCGGTCATGGTCTGCATGGACGGATTCATCCTCACCCACGCGGTCGAACAGGTCGACGTGCCGTCACAGGAACAGGTGGATGCGTTCCTGCCGCCGTTCGAACCCCGTCAGGTACTCGATCCCGACGATCCGGTCTCCATCGGCGCGATGGTCGGACCTGAGGCTTTCATGGAGGTGCGCTATCTCGCGCATGTGACGCAGATGCAGGCGCTCGACCTCATCCCAGAAATCAGCCGGACGTTCGAAGGCACCTTCGGACGCAACTCCGGCGGTCTCGTCCGCGCATACCGAACCGAAGACGCCGACACGATCATCGTCGCGCTTGGCTCCGTGATGGGCTCCGTCAAGGACACCGTTGATGCCCTGCGTGATGAGGGCGAGCGCGTCGGTGCCCTCGGCATCACGACGTTCCGGCCATGGCCGAGCGAAGAGGTGCGTCGAGCACTGCAAGGAGCAAAACGGATCGTCGTGATCGAGAAAGCCCTTGCTGTGGGCATCGGTGGCGTGGTCTCACTCGATGTGCGAGTTGCGCTCTCAGGAATGGGACAGGTGGTCCACACCGTCATCGCCGGTCTGGGTGGACGGCCGATCACGGCGACATCGCTTCATCGTCTGCTGCGGAGTGCGATCGATGGTGCGCTGGCCGAGGTCACGTTCCTTGACCTGGACCACGGTCTTGTTGAACGTGAACTTGCCCGACGCACCAGCAAGCGGAAATCGGGCCCCCACGCGGAAAACCTGCTTCGCGACCTCGGCGTGGTCGCTGCGGGTCCGGTCTGAGGAACGGGAAATGCCTTTTCAGCCAATCAAGTTCTATCAGGCAGGAAGCTTCGTTGCCGGCAATCGCCTGCTCGACCCGGACCAGCGTTCGGTGCAGTCGGATGCCGCTCGTTCCAACACGCTCACCTCGGGGCACCGCGCCTGCCAGGGATGTGGTGAAGCATTGGGCGCGCGCTACGCGCTCGACGCCGCAATGCGTGCCACCAACAATCAACTCATCGCCGCCAACGCCACGGGATGTCTCGAGGTGTTCTCCACGCCATATCCCGAGTCGTCATGGCAACTGCCGTGGATGCATTCGCTCTTCGGCAACGCGCCCGCTGTGGCCACGGGGATTGCCGCGGCGCTTCGGGTCAAGGGACGCCACGACGTGCGCGTCGTGGGACAAGCCGGCGACGGCGGCACTGTGGACATCGGCCTCGGCTGCCTGTCCGGAATGTTCGAGCGCAATGACGATGTGCTCTTCATCTGCTACGACAACGAGGCGTACATGAACACGGGTGTGCAGCGGTCCGGTGCAACGCCGCCGGCTGCTCGCACGGCGACCACCGAGGCGGTCGGACCGGAGCCCGGGAATCGTTTTGGCCAGGGGAAGAACGTGCCGATGATCGCCATGGCGCACGAGATCCCTTACGTTGCAACCGCGACCGTTGCCGACCTTCGCGACATCGAGTACAAGGTTGAGCGCGCTATGACATTCCACGGCGCTCGCTATCTCCACATCCTTGTCACGTGCCCGCTCGGGTGGGGATGCGACTCGGCCGACACCATCAAGGTGGCGCGCCTCGCAACGCAGACCGGGCTCTTCCCGGTGTTCGAGGCAGAACACGGCGAGATCACGTCGGTCACCAGGATCCGTCAGCGCGTGCCGGTGGAGGAGTATCTGCAGCTCCAGAAGCGGTATGCGCATCTCTTCGGAAAGTCGGCTCGGCCGGATATCGTCGCGCGCTTGCAGGCCCACGCTGACCGCAACATCGCGCGGTTCGATCTGCTCGAGAGTGAACCGGTTGGAGTGGCCTGATGGACAAGCCGTTCGCGATCACCCTTAACGTCGGGTCGAGCCTCGCGAACAAGACGGGATCCTGGCGCACCGAGCGTGCTGTGTACGTCCACCGTCTGCCGCCGTGTGCCAACGCCTGTCCGGCCGGAGAGAACGTGCAGCAATGGCTCTTTCAGGCTGAAGGGCCCGATTACGAGGCAGCGTGGCGTCAGATCATGGAGGACAACCCGTTCCCCGCGGTCATGGGCCGCGTCTGCTATCACCCATGCGAGACGGCCTGCAATCGCGCGCAGCTCGACCAGACAGTGGGGATCAACTCCGTCGAACGCTTTCTCGGTGATGCGGCGATCAAGCAGGGATGGACAGTCGCGGCGCCCGGTGCGTCGAGCGGCAAACGGGTGCTGGTGATCGGCGCCGGCCCCTCTGGCCTATCTGCCGCGTACCACCTGGCACGACTCGGTCATGCAGTGACCATCGTGGACTCAGGATCCGCCGCCGGCGGAATGATGCGTTACGGCATCCCGAAATATCGGCTCCCGCGGGACGTGCTCGACGCCGAAGTGCGGCGCATCGTCGACATGGGTGTCGTCCTCGAACTCAACCATCGTGTCACCGATGTCCTCGCCACCATGCATGACGGCAAATTCGAGGCCGTATTCCTGGCGACCGGCGCTCATATCGGCAAGCGAGCGTACATTCCAGCCGGCGATTCGGCGCACATCCTCGACGCCGTGTCCATGTTGCGCGGCATGGAGGGCGAGCGTCCCCCAATGCTCGGAAGGCGTGTGGTCGTCTACGGTGGTGGCAACACGGCAATGGACGCGGCGCGCACCGCCAGGCGCCTTGGCGCCACGGACGCGGTCGTCGTGTACCGGCGGACGCGAGACCGCATGCCGGCGCATGACTTCGAAGTCGAAGAAGCACTCGACGAAGGTGTCACCATGAAGTGGCTCTCGACCATCACGCATGCCGATGGCGGCAAGCTGCAGATCGAGAAAATGGAGCTGGACGCGACCGGCTTCCCTCAGCCCACCGGCGAATTCGAGGAACTCGAAGCCAACTCGCTGGTCCTCGCGTTGGGTCAGGAGGCCGACCTGTCGCTGCTCGACGGGATTCCAGGCATCGCGGTCGAAGATCACGTCGTCACGGTCGGCGCGAACATGATGACCGGCCATCCAGGGATCTTTGCCGGCGGCGACATGGTGCCCGCGGAACGAACGGTCACCGTTGGCATCGGTCACGGCAAGAAAGCGGCGCGGCACATCGACGCTTGGCTCCGCGGTGCGCAACACGTCCCGGTCCCCAAGCACGAAATGGCGACGTTCGACAAGCTCAATCCCTGGTACTACAGCGATGCGCCCGCGACGGTGCGCCCGCAACTCGACGCCGCGCGACGCCAATCGACGTTCGATGAGGTCATCGGCGGACTCGATGAATCCAACGCTCTCTTCGAGGCACGCCGGTGCCTCTCGTGTGGTAACTGCTTCGCTTGCGACAACTGCTACGGGGTCTGCCCCGACAACGCGGTGGTGAAGCTCGAACCAGGAGTGGCATACGGGTACGCGATTGATCTCGATTACTGCAAGGGCTGCGGGATGTGCGTCGCTGAGTGTCCGTGCGGCGCTTTGGAGATGGTGCCCGAGACGATCTGATTGGTTCGAGGCCATCCCCGGCTTTCGTGCCAGACTCAACTCGTCACCATGACCTTGCAGCCGCTCCACACACCGGTCCCAGGCCGTGTCGGCGGGTCGACAGTCATCGTTCTCGCGATCCGCGGCGACGCATCGACCGGGCAGGTCGAGGTCGCCGAGGTTCATGACGTCAGCCTTGCCGTCGGCGACGTTCCCGAGCACACCACGCGTCGCCTCGTCCCCGCGGCAGACTTTCGTCCGTGGCCTCAGCGAACTGCGTTTATCGGCGGACAGCCGTTTGTGTATCAGTGGGTTTCCGGGCATGCGAGATGCGCCAGATGCGATGCCGAACTGGAGCATTTCGCTTACACGGGTCGCTCCGGCGGCGACCTGCGCGAGCACGGACAAGGGTCGGGACCACCGATCTGGTACTGCGAGAGCTGCGTCCGTGGGCCGCTGGATCTCGCGCTGACGTAACCGGCGTTCTACCGGTTGGAGCTTGCGAATGTGACCAACGGCACTAGCCGTCGGACTCGCACAAGACGATCATGGAATCGTGCACTCAACGCTTCGTGGTGGCGCGTTCCATCCGGACGCACAGGAGGTCGCCATGGCTCCCGCAGTCGATGTCTCCGGTCACGACCAACTTCGTACTGAAGCGACGCTGCTCCGCTCGCGAGTGCTCGCGATCCGTCGGGTGGTCCGTCATCTGCCGGGGCTCTCCGATGCCGACGTCGTCGACGCCATCACACGGATTCGTCCGCTTATCAACCACCTCGCCGCGCACGGTCGTGCCGAGGAGCACATCATCTACCCGTACGCTGAACGCTTCGGCGGGACAGGTCTGACGTTGCTTCGCGACGACCACACGCGCCTCGAAGAACTCGCCTCGGCGATCACCGCGTGGACATTGGGACCGACCATGGAGCGCGCGAAACTGGCGCTCTCGCTCACTGCCTTCTGCGATCTCGCGGAGGCACACCTTGACCGTGAGGCCGACCGGTGTCTCGAGGTGATACACGCGCACAGTTCAGCCAGGACCGAGCGGTACCTGCATGGTGAGGTCGAGATCGAGACGTTCGAGACGGAAGGTCAGTAACTTCTGGGACGTTTACGCGTCGAGCCACTGCCCTTCGCGCATCAGCGTTCGCCCTGTGAGTTCAGAAACGCTTCTCCACGAACGGGCAGTCGTCGGTGTCGCAATCAAGAAGGAGTGCTCCACCTCCTCGTCCCGAGGATCCCAGTCGACGCGCCGCCTGAACGCATTTGCGATGTCAGCATCGGCCGCTGCACACGGAACCACCGCGGTCGCGGCGTCGAAGATCGTGACGTCTCGAGGCGGCCCAAGTGCGAGGCGAATGCGCCCACTCGCCGCCGCGTTGCGGGCCGTCGGTGAGCCCGATGGAGTAGCCAGGATGATTCGGACGCCGTCCCATGCGAACGAGAGGGGAATCAGGTGCGGCTGATCCCCATGGGCTGTTGCCACCCAGATGTCAACGTCGGTTTCCAGTCGCGTTACGGTGTCCGCGCGACGCTGCACGCGGCTGCGGACTTCAGTTGCCATGCGCGCTACGTTACCAGGGCAGTCCCAGCCGATCTCTTCACGGTCACGTGATCGAAGGCGCTGACGACGACTGCTCGCAGCGCTCTGCGACGCGAAACGATGCGTTCGACGTCTGTCAGTTCGGAGCGGACTGTGTCGTCTCGGCCGGGGCGCCGGGCGCTTTCATCGCTCTTACGCGAAACACTGGTATCTGGTCGGCGATCGCCGCGAAGTCATCCAGCGACGCGCGGCGGTCCACCCGGATATGCGGGCGCGCCCCGGGAGCGAGCGCAAGATAGCGCCGAAGGATCGGCGGCCGGTCCGCGGGCGCAACAAGAGTCAATTGGACGGCCTCGCGTGTGTGGTGTCGAAGTACCGCGCGACCGTTCGCAGCCCGAACGTTGCGAACCCAGTTCGCACGATCACCGAGCATCGAAACAAGATATCGCCCGCCCTTCCAGTCGGTCACGACGACAGGGAGAGAGACGACGCGACCTGTACTCCTTCCCACCACCTCGAGTGCGGCCGCGCGTCGTGGTCCGATCCCGGCGCCGAAGAGAACAGTTCCTATCCGATTCATGAAGCGGACAACTGCCGTCCGGTGGCGCGGCTCATAGGCTCTGCGCAAGTACGAGGCATACGAGCGCATCACGCGACGGTGCGTGACAGGTCGATCGATACGCGCAGAGGGGACATCATCCGCCTACCTGCGCCGTCGACGGTGGGTTGCCGTCTCCTTGAGTCAGCTCCAGCAACACCTCGACGACTGCAGGACTCTGGATATCCGCGAGGAAGGGCACGCCCTGTATCGAGATATTCCATTCACCCAACGGGAGCGTGATGTCGGCAAGCGCATCAATGCCGGTGGCCGTGCGTTCGGCTGAGACCATGAAGTGCACGGTGCGGCTCGCGCCGTGGAACGTCAGCGTTCCGGTAGCGGCATAGCGACGAACCGCGCCGTCGGCGGGGACCGTCCCCAACGCGATCGGAGTCGTCAACGCGAGTATCGCGGTCGGGTCGGCGGTGACATCAAAGACAGCGCGCTGCGTCGTTTGACTCTCCCCGCTGGTGAGTGCTGCCATATCCACGGTGAACGATCCTCGGCTCACCGTCCCGCCTGTAATCGTGAGCGAGCCCCAGACCTTGCCGGTTCGGCCGACAAGCGTCGAGTGCTGGCCGACCAGCACCTGGTCTGCTCGCCAGCCGACGATGGAACCAGTGCCGGCGCTCCAGACGCCGTCGACCGTTGCGCTTGTCGATCCTGAAGGCGCCGTTTCAGTGACCCTTGGGAGCGCAAGTGACGCGGGGGCCGTGGTGAGGTGAGCATCGATAGCAAGGCCACTGACGACGACCAGCACGATCGTGACGACCACGCCACCCGTCCACCGCAGCCACCGGCGTCGGCGCTGTCGTTTGACGGGCGTGCCGCCTCTGCCCGGGGTTGGTGGCGGACCCGCCGCGATCATCGGAGCGACCTCAATCATCGGAACGACCTCATCCCCGTGGAGGGTGCTAGGCTGCGGAAGAAGCTGACACTCGAAATATGGAATATCATGTCTCAATGAAGCGTACGCCTTTGTCCCCAATGACGCAAGCGCCGTTGCGTTCCGGGCGCACTCGCCTTTCGGATGAGGAGACCGAGGCCCGGATGCTCCACGCGGCCACCGAGATCATCGAGCGCTTCGGCCTGACGGTGAGCCTGGATCACATCAGCTTTGAGGACGTCATCCAACGTGCCGCGGTGTCCCGGAGCGCGGCCTACCGTCGCTGGCCCTACAAGGAGATGTTCTTCAACGACCTGCTCAAGGAGCTCGCCAAAGCGGCACGCCCGGCGGCGGTCGCGGGCTTCGCTCAGACGGTTCCGCTGATGCGGGGAATCGCTCTCGACCATCTGGACTGGTTGGGCAGTGCTGAAGGTCGAGGCGACCTTGTTCGCGAACTGATCCGCCAAGGCGCGCTGAACGACTTCGAGACCATGTTCGGATCTACTGAGTGGCGCACGTACCTCGCGCTCCATTCCACCTTTCTCAGCGTCGCAGACGACGACCTGCGGCGCTCGTTGCAGGTCGCTTTGGCCGACTCAGACCGGGACTTCATTGCTCGCATCGCACGCGGTTGGAGCCAGCTCGCCGGGTTATTCGGCTATCGCCTCCGAGCCGAGCTCGACGCCACGTTCGAAACGGTCGCGACACTGGCCAGCGCCACACTCCGCGGGCTGGTCATCATGGCGCTCTCCACTCCGGACATTGCGTCGCGGCGGCTCCAGGCGAGGCCACTCGGCGCAAGGGAGGCTGCCGAGTGGTCGCTCGCGGGCCTGACCGCGGCGAGCATCGCCGACGCCTTCCTCGAGCCGGATCCGGATATCGACTGGACCCCAGAACGACTGGCCGGCGTACGCGAATCTCTCGAACAACTGGCGTTCGAGCCTTCCGCTCCCGTCCGGCGCGCAACGTCGAGGCGCCCGCCACGTAGCTAGCCTTGCTTGCGTCAGCGGAGGCGGCGGACCTCGGTTTCCGCGTGCTGCCGCCAGGGCGCCAGACGGATCCGCACGTCCACCGCCACGGCGCCGTTCGGCGACGCGATCAGCGGGTTGAGATCCATCTCGGCGAGTTGGGGCACCTCGTCAGCGAGTCGGGCGACGCGCAGGAGCACGTCTTCCACAGCATGGACGTCGCACAACGGCGCGCCGCGATGCCCGAAGAGCAGCGGTGCGCCTCGGATCGACCGCACCATCTCGTGCGCGTCCTGATCGGTCAACGGAAGAATGCGCAGCACACGATCGCCAAACAACTCGACCGCGGTGCCGCCGCTGCCGAACATCACCACGGGCCCGAAGAGCGGGTCGCTCACCACCCCGGTGATCAGCTCGACTCCACGCAGCATCGACTGCACGATCGCCCCTTCCATGGCGTCTCCAAGTGCTGTCGACATCGACGTGTAGGCGGCCGCGACGTCGTCCGGCGTGGCGAGGTCGAGGCGCACGCCTCCCACATCCGACTTGTGCAGGATGGTCGCCCCGACCGCCTTCAGTGCAACCGGATATCCGAGCTGCGTCGCCGCAGCGGCCGCTTCCGATGCTGAGGTGACGGCCAGCTCGCCGGCGGTTGCGATACCGAACGCACGGAGGAGCGCAACGGATTCGCCAGGTGACACCCATCCGCCGTCCGGGTTGGCGGCGAGATGTTGCTTGACGACCGCGTGTGCGGCGGCGGTGTCCACACCATCCAGAACAGGAACCTGGCCCACCGGGCGGCTCTTCCAGCTCGAGTGCACGGCGATGCGGCCCAATGCGCGGACTGCGCGCTCCGGGAATGCGTAGCTGGGGATCGAGCGTTCCCCCTGCGTGAGCGCCGCGGGCGCGGTGCTGTCGCCGAGATGCACGAAGACCACCGGTCGCACGCCCGCGTCCATTCGTGCGATCGCGCCGGCGACCTCTTCCGGATCCGCGGTGGCGACCGGCGCGAGAATCACCACCACACCGTCGATCGACGGCGACGCAAGCGCGATGCGCAGCGCCTCCTCAAAGAGCCGCGGCGTTGCGCCGGCGCCGAGATCAACCGGGTTGCTCACGCCTGCATTCGGTCCCGCAAGCTCACGCAACGCTGTCCTGCGTTGCCGCGTCGAATTCCGGGAACGTTGAGACCCGCCGCTTCGCAGGTGTCGGCAGCAAGGACGGCCGCACCCCCGGCATTCCCAATGATCGCAAGGCGATTGCCGGCGAGCGCCGGCTGATTCGCAAGCAATTGGCCGCAGTCGAGCAGTTCCTCCAGCGTGTCGACGCGGATGACGCCTGCCTGGTGGAAGAGCGCGTCCACGACGGTGTCGGGACTCGCGAGTGCGGCAGTGTGGGACGCCGCCGCGCGCGTCCCCGCTGTGCTGCGCCCCGATTTCACCACGACGATCGGCGTGGTGCGCGACACGACAGGAGCAACTCGCGCGAAGGCTCTCGGATTGCCGAACAACTCGAGGTAGAGGAGGATCGCACGTGTCTCCCCGTCCTGCTGCCAGAAGCGCAGGAGGTCGTTGCTGCTGACGTCGCTCTTGTTGCCCATGCTCACGAAGCTCGAGAGCCCCAGCCCCGAGGTGAGCGACTGTTCAAGGACCGCGATACCGAGTGCGCCCGACTGCGAAGCGAACGCGAGACCACCGCGGATCGGCGCTCGCGACGCGAACGTCGCGTTCATCGACACATCGGGAGCGGTGTTGATCACACCGAAACAATTCGGCCCGACGACGCGCATCCCACCGCGATGTGCGTGGAGGAGCAACTCGCGCTGCAAGCGCTACGCCGTCTGCGCCGACCTCAGCGAAGTCCGACGAAATCACGACAAGACCCTTCACCGCCTTGCGAGCGCAGGCGTCGACAGCCTCGATGCACTGCGCGGCGGGGATCGCGAGCACCGCCAGGTCGACGGGGCCGGCGATTGCTTCGACAGACGGTGCGCACGCGAGCCCGAGCAGCGAGTCTCACGTTGGGATTGACCGGATACACAGAACCCTTGAAGCCACCGTCGATGAGGTTGCGAACGACCGAATGCCCAATCCCGGTCGGGCTTCGCCCGGCGCCGATAACCGCGATGGACTGCGGCCGAAGCACTCTCGCGATGCTCTGCACACCGGCTGTCCACGCGCGACGCTCGCTTGCGGCAAGCGAATCACCAGTTGGCTCGATGTCGAATGCGAGGTGCACGACTCCGTACTCGATCGAGCGGCTCTCCCGTCGGAAACCCGCGGACTGAAAGACCTCGAGCATTCGCCTGTTGTCGATCAGCGTGTCGGCCGCGAACCGGGTGATCCCGTTCTCGGCCGCATAGCTCGCGAGGTACTCGAGTAAGAGCGTCGCGAGCCCTCGTCCCTGCTGTGCATCCGCCACCGCAAATGCGACTTCGGCCGCGTCGCCGCCCTCGAGCCGGTCGTAGCGTCCGACGCCGATCATCTCATCGCGGAGAAAGACGACGAACGCCATGCGGTCGTGATAGTCGACCGTCGTGAAGCGAGTGACCTCGCTGTCGGTCAGCGCGGAGCGCGGGCCGAAGAAGCGGAAATACACGCTCTGCGGTGACTGGCGTGCGAAGAACGCACGATGGGCCGCCGCGTCATCGGGCCTGATGGGTCGGACGTGTACCGTGCCGCCGTCTGCGAGGACGGCGTCCATCGCCCACGCCGTTGGGTAGCCGGACGGAAGTGGCACGCTCATGACTGAAACAAGCTCAGAGCGGGACGGTGACGCGCACGGTTGTGCCACGTCCCAACGCCGATTCGACTGCCAGGGTCCCACCGATGGCATCAGCGCGTTCGGCCAGGTTGCCCATGCCGAGGCCGCTCGACGTCGTGCTGCGGTCGAACCCGCTCCCGTCGTCGTCCACTTCGATAACGGCGAACGCTCCTTCTCGCCGAACGGACACCCTGCACGTTGTGGCCGCAGCATGCCGCCCCACGTTTGAGAGCGCTTCGCGAACGATGTGAACGACGTGCGCCGAACTGCGCGCGAGCGACGATTCCAGCGTCACGTCGACGTCGACGATGACGGTGACACCGGTGCGCTCCTCGGTCTCGTGCGCAATCTGCTCGAGGGTGTTGGTGAGATTGCCGGCACCGAGCACGCTCGGACGGAGCCCGAAGATGTAACTCCGCAGGTCGCCGATCACGCGATCGATCTCGGTGACGAACTGCTGGATGCGATCCGCGAGGCGTGCGTCGCCGACAAGGCCGGCGGTGCCCTGCAGTCCGATGCCGACCGCGTAGAGCGACTGGATGACACCGTCATGGAGGTCGCGAGCGATTCGCTCACGGTCTTCGACCATCCCGAGACGTGTGACTTCAGCGATGGCGCGCGCGTATTCGAGAGCGAGGCTCGCCTGCTCCGCGAAACTCTCGAGCAGCGGAATGTCGGCCGTCGCGAATCCGGGACGGCCCGCTCTCCGGCCGACCGCGAGGACGCCCGCCGCACTCGTGCGCAACGCCAGCGGCACCATGATCATCGGGCCGACGCCGGCCATGCTCACCATCGGCTGCGTCAACGTCGACCGGCGCGCGTCCGCGACGACCATCGTTCGCTCGGTGCGGATCACTTCGGCAGAGAGTGAGCCGGCGAGCGGCACCACAACGTCGCGCAGATCGTGCGCTCCCGCGCCGTCCGCGATGATGATGCGAAGACCCTCGCCCTCTGGGATGCTGATGGTGGCCATGTCCGCGTCACCGAGTTCGCGCGCGTGCTGCGCGACCAACTGAAGTGCCACTCTGGCTGTGTCGCCGGCGAGCAATGTGGTCGCGACCTCGCGAACGGAATCCAACCATCGTTCGCGGAGGTGCAACTCGGTATAGAGCTGCGCGTTGTTGATGGCGACCCCGGCCTGGGCCGCGAGCACCACGACGGCCGACTCGTCCTCTTCGGAGAATTCCGTCTCGCCCCGCTTGTCAGTGAGATAGATGTTGCCGAAGACGCGGCCGTGCGCGCGAATTGGCGCCCCGAGAAATGAGCGCATCGGCGGGTGATGTGGCGGAAACCCCGCCGCTCGCGGATCCCCTGCGATATCGCGGATCCGAAGCGCGGTTGGCTCGCGAATCAGCAGGCCGAGAATGCCGCGCCCGTGCGGGAGCTCGCCGATGGTGGCGCGCTCGTGCTCATTCAACCCGCTCGTGATGAAGTCGGCAAGGTCGACACCGTCTGCCGCGAGCACCCCGAGGGCGCCGTACTGCGCGTCGGTCAGGTCGACTGCGAGGTCGACGATGCGCTGCAGGAGCGCCGGGAGCGAGAGCTCTGCTGCCAGCGCGAGGCCCGTTTCAAGCAGACGTTCGGCGCGGCCGCCACCCAATACCATCCGCCGCGATGATAGTCCCGGCTGCGTTTCGCTCCCACCAGGCAGCGACTTGGTGCGTGATGCGGACAACAACGAAGCTCAGCGGGAGAAGGCGAGTTTGTCCGACGGAGCTGGGGTGCCCGGCTCCGCGGCCAGCGTCGAGACCAGCCGGACAAGGAACGCGCGAACAGTGGCCTCGGCGATCCGATGCATGAGCAACCGGTCGAGGCGGCGCCCAACTGCTCCAAGCGGGGGCTCGTAGCGCCCGTGGATCGTCAGCTGTGTCAGTTGCAGGCCGAGTGGCGCAATTTCGAGATCGGCGCTCAGCACTGGAAAGAGACCGGGCGTGGACGTCGCCGTCCAGGTGAGCGGCACGACTGTCATGTCGCCTCTGGTGAGTGCCTGCCCGATTTCGCAACTCACGGTCTTGCCGAGCATGGGAAGGGCGCCCAGCGGTCCCACGCGCAACCGCAGCGCTTCCCCCTCGTCCATTGCAGCGGCCGCCAGGGGGACGAGCCACTCGTTGTCGCTGGCGAGGACTCGCTCGCAGACCCGTGCCGCGGAGACCGGGACATAGGCAAAGTCATGGAGGAGCATGGTGTTCATATGGATACCTGTGGATCTCATGCTGCCGCCGCTCACCATCCCCGGCCAGAGGAAAACGTCCCTAAGAAACAGGGTCGATCGGCAGATTCATGAGAAACAGCACGCTGCTAGAGTGCAGACGTGTCTGCTGAACCTGCGATCAGGGTGATGCTGTGCGACGACCACGAGTTGGTGCGCCGCGGGCTCATCAGCGTCCTCGAGGACGCCGGCGGCATGGAGGTCGTGGCCGAGGCCGGCGATGCTGACGCTGCGCTGAAGGCGGTCGAGTCGAGCCGTCCGGACGTCGTGATCATGGACGTCCGCCTCCCCGGTCGCTCCGGCATCGAGGCCTGTCGAGAGATTCGATCGGCCTTTCCGGATACGAAAGTGTTGATGCTCACGGCGCACTCCGACGATGAAGCGCTCTTCAGCTCGATCATGGCCGGCGCCGCAGGCTTTGTCCTCAAACAGGTCCGCGGGGGCGACCTCGTCGGTGCCGTGCGGCAGGTTGCGCGGGGTGAATCGCTCCTCGACCCGACCGTCACCGCCCGCGTTCTCGCGCGGCTCCGCGGCGAGGGGGCGCAGGCGAACGACGGGACCGCCGACCTCACGCGCAGGAGCGAAAGATCCTCGACCTCGTCGCCGAGGGCATGACCAACCGGCAGATCGCCGAGAAGGTGTTCCTCGCCGAGAAGACCGTGAAGAACTACGTGTCGAACATCCTGTTGAAGCTGGGTCTGTCACGCCGCGCGGAAGCTGCCGCGTTCATGGCGCGGCGCAACCAGAGGAACCGCGACAGCAGCGACTGGTCGTAGGCGGAGAGAAAGGAGCCAAGGTGGACAGCACGGCGCAGACGAGAGTGCATGAGCTCACCCGCGCGGAGGCCATGGAGTTGCTCCAATTTCATGCCTTCGTCGGACGCATCGGTTTCGTGGTCGATGGCAAGCCGCTGATCATCCCGGTCAACTATCTCGCCGAGGATGACTTCGATCGTGTTCTGCACGTCGCCGGGCACCAAGCTCGGCGCGGTGAGTGGCGGCGCTCCAGTTGTCTTCGAGGTTGACGACAGCCGTCCCCTGTACCACGCGGGGTGGAGCGTCATCGTCAAGGGAACCGCGCGGGAGGTCACCGATCCCGATGATCTGGATGCACTTCGTCGCGGGCCGTTGCACTCGTGGGCGACGCGCGCCACCGAGCACTGGGTGCGGGTTTCGCTGGACGAGGTGACCGGGCGGCGTATCCCCGACCACTGACCGTCCGGATGCGAGCGCGCGTCGCGCTCGTCAGTCAACCACCGCCGCGCTTGTCTCCAGCGGTTGGAGGCCGGTGACCTCGAGGATCTCCGTCTCGCCGAGCGTGTCATGCACCAGCAGTGCTTTCACCAGGGCGTCGAGCTTGTCGCGGTTGCCGGTGAGCAGCGTCACGGCCTGAGTGAGGCACTCCTCGCTGATGCGCCGGACCTCCTCATCGATCAACGCCGCCGTCTCCTCACTGTACGGACGCGTGAAGCTCGCCGATGCACCCGGGTTGTCGGGGTCGTCCGTCAGGCTGAGCACACCAACCTTGGGGCTCATCCCGTAGCGCACCACCATCTGGCGCGCGATCGCCGTGACCTGGCGGAGGTCGCTTTCGGCGCCCGTGGTCACCACGCCATACACGAGCTGCTCGGCGGCTCGCCCTCCGAGCGCTCCGGTGATACGGCCGCGGAGATAGTCCTCGCCGTAGTTGAAGCGATCGTCGACGGGGCTCTGGACGGTGACGCCGAGCGATTGCCCGCGGGGGATGATCGAGACGCGCCGCACGGGGTCCGCACCCGGCTGCAGCAGTCCGAGCAACGCGTGCCCTGCCTCGTGATATGCGATCCGCTCGCGGTCATTGGCGCTCAGCGAGAGCTTGCGCTCCGATCCAAGTTCCACCTTCTCGAGCGCGTCGGTGAAGTCGACCTGGCCAACGACGGTGGCGTCGCGACGGGCTGCCGCCAGTGCCGCCTCGTTGGCGAGGTTGCGCAGATCTGCGCCGACCATCCCGGCGGTGAGCGACGCGATGACGTCAAGGTCGACGTCCGGCCCAAGCGGGATGTGCCTGGTGTGGATGCCGAGGATCGCCAGGCGGCCTTTCCGGTCGGGGAACGGGACGGTGATCCGGCGATCGAACCGGCCGGGACGGAGCAGTGCCGCATCGAGCACGTCGGCGCGGTTGGTGGCCGCAAGCACGATGACGCCCTCGTGCGGATCGAACCCGTCCATCTCCGTGAGGATCTGGTTCAGGGTCTGTTCCTGCTCCTCGTTGCCCCCGAGGCGAGCGCCCGTCGACCGCGACCGGCCGATCGCATCCAGCTCGTCGATGAACACGATTGCCGGCGCAGCTGCGCGCGCGTTCTTGAACAGATCTCGAACGCGAGCGGCGCCGACCCCGACGATCGCCTCGATGAACTCCGACGCGGAGATCGAGAAGAACGGCACCGCCGCTTCGCCGGCGACGGCGCGCGCGAGGAGCGTCTTTCCGGTGCCGGGGGCGCCGATGAGCAGCACGCCCTTGGGAACCGTGCCGCCGAGGCGCTGGTACTTATCGGGCTTCTTGAGGAAGTCGACGACCTCCACCAGCTCCGCCTTGACTTCATCGATGCCTGCGACGTCTGCGAAGGTCGTGTCCGGGCGCTCCGCGTTGTACAGGCGGGCTCCGCTCTGACCGAAGCGGCCAAGGACACCGCCGGGACCACCGCCGGCGAGTGCCGCAGTGCGTCGCATCAAGTAGATGATCCCGAACACGATGATCACCGCTGGTCCGAAGCCCAGCAGCAGCGTCAGCCAAAGCGGCGTCGGCGGGTTGGGCGGCTCGGCGAGGATGCTCACCTTGTTCTTGATGAGCGATGCCTCGAGGTTGTCACTCGCGAAGCTCGGACGCTCGGTGATGAAGTTGGTCGCGCTGGGTTGCCCCGACCCTCCGCTCACCGCTTTCTTCGTCGTTCCGGTGATCGAATTCCCGGTTGCGGTGATGTTCACCACGTTGCCCGCGGTGATCTCATTCAAGAACACGTCATAGGGGATCGTCACCGAAGGTGGGGTCGAGACAGCTTCGACGATGCTGGTGATGACGAAGTTCACCAGCAGCAGCACGAAGAGGAAAACCCAGAACCGGCGCCATCCCATCGGGTTGTAGCCCGGCACGTTCGGTGCGCGGCCCGGGCTATTCGGCTTTGTCGCCTTGGTCGGCTGGTCCGGGGTCACCGTTGGCACCGGCAAAGCTTAGGTCCATCGCCGTCCCGATCAGTGACCTAAGACCGTTGCCCGGCCCGTCCCCCAGTTGGTTCCCTTGTGGTGCAGCTCACAGCTCACGGGAGATTCCGATCATGGACGTGCTCAGTCTTGCGGGGAAACGGGTGCGAGCGGTCAGCATCCGGAACATCCTTCTCGCGACCGACGGATCCGCGGGCGCGCATCGCGCCCTTACCGCCGCGGCCGATCTCTCGAGGCGCTCGGGCGCCGCGCTACACCTTGTCACCGCGTACGAGTTCGCCCCCTCGAGCGTCCTCGCGTATGCGCCCTACATCGGCCCTGACAGCGCATGGGATGCCTTCGAGACCGATGCGCGGAAGCTGCTCGATAACGAGCGGGGGCGCCTCACGGCGCTCGGTGCGAGCGTCGACGGGATGTATGTCGCGCGGGACCCGGCGTTCAACGCCGTCATGGACGTCGCTCAGACGGTCGACGCCGATCTGGTCGTCGTCGGAAGCCGGGAGCTCGATGCGCTACGGCGCACCCTGGTCGGGAGTGTCTCCGAACACGTGGTGCACTCCGTCCATCGCCCGGTGCTGGTCGTGCGCGGCGCCGCGTCGTGGCCACCGGCGCAGATCCTGGTCGGGTTCGACGGCTCTGAGGGCGCGCGCGGTGCGGCACTGTTCGCGGCCACGATCGCGCATCTCTACGACGACTCGAGCATCGAGCTGGTCCACTCGGCGCCGCCGATGTCGGCGGCCGCCAACGCGTACCTCGATCCCGACGATGAGCTCGAGATGGAGCAACGGTCGTTGCAGCAGTTCGCCGCGTCGCTGGAGCTTGTCGCCGGGCGGACCGTGGGCACCGCCGCGGCAGTGGGTGATGCGGCCGACGCATTGGTGGCGTGTGCGAAGGAGCGCCCTGGCGCGAGCCTCATCGCCGTCGGCACGCGAGGGCTCGGTCCGGTGCGGCGGATGTTGCTCGGTAGTGTTTCCACCCGCCTCCTGCACACGAGTCACGGCACGCTTCTGGTTGTGCCCGAGCACGGCTACTGATCGGACGTTGTCGCGTCTCCGCGTCAGAGCTTCCCGGCGATGAGCCCGACGACATCGAGGACACGGCAGGAGTAGCCCCACTCGTTGTCGTACCAGGACAGCACCTTTGCGGTGTGCTCGCCGATCATCATCGTGCTGAGCGTGTCGAAGATGGACGAGTGACTGTCCTTCAGGAAGTCGACGGATACGAGCGGCTCCTCGTTCACCGCTAGGATTCCGGAGAGCCATGTGTCGGCCGCCTCGCGCATCGCCGCGTTGATCGTTTCGACGCTGGCTGCGGTCGACAGGGTGAGCGTGAGATCGACGAGGCTGACATCGGGGACAGGCACGCGCAGCGCGAGGCCGTGGAACTTTCCCTTGAGCTCTGGCATCACCAATGCGACAGCCTTGGCCGCGCCAGTCGTGGTCGGGATGATCGACAGTGCGGCGGCCCGAGCTCGACGGAGGTCCTTGTGTGGAGCGTCGAGGATGACCTGGTCACCCGTGTACGCATGCACTGTCGTCATGAAGCCCGCCTCGATGCCGAATGTGTCGGACAGCACCTTGGCGACGGGTGCGAGGCAGTTGGTGGTGCACGAGGCGTTGGAGACGATGTGGTGTCGTGCCGGGTCGTATGCCTCGTGGTTCACGCCCATGCAGATGGTGATGTCCTCACTTTTGGCCGGAGCAGTGATGACCACCTTCCGCGCGCCGGCATCGATATGTGCGCGTGCCTTTTCCGCATCGGTGAAATGACCCGTCGACTCGATGACGATGTCAACACCGAGATCGCCCCATGGGAGGTTCTTCGGCTCGCGCTCGGCGAACACCTTGACGGTGTGCCCATCGACGCTGATGGAGTTGGTATCAGTCGTCACTGTGCCCGGGAAACGTCCGAAAACGCTGTCGTACTTCAGCAGGTGCGCCAGCGTCGCCGGGGTGGTGATGTCATTGACTGCGACGATGTCCCAGTCGACACCCTGCTCTCGAGCGGCGCGCACGACGTCGCGTCCAATGCGTCCGAAACCATTGATTCCGACTTTGACGGTCATGGTGCGCTCCAGTGTGTTGGTTGCGAATTAACCGTATCGACGGGCGGGCGGAGTTGATAGGGCCTTTTGGCATGCAGTTCCGCCAAAGGTTGACGGTGACAAGAGCCGAAGGACCTCGCGCGCGCGAAGAGATCGGCGACATTCGGCTCTGTCATCGCGCGAGCCGCGTGCGTAGCGTGGATCACAGACAACCAACTATCGACAGGAGGTGTCGCCATGACGGTCACGTTGGAACCAGTCCACGCGGAGGCCCCACGGGTTGACAGCAAGGTCTACGCCCCGCCCGGCGAGCCTGGCAGTCTGGTGCAGCTGAAGCGACGCTATGACAACTTCATCGGTGGTCGTTGGGTGCCACCGGTGGCCGGGCAGTACATGCCCAACATCAGCCCCGTCAACGGCAAGGTGTTCTGCGAGGTCGCGAAATCGACAGCGGCGGATGTTGAACTGGCACTGGACGCGGCGCACGCCGCCAAGGAGGCGTGGGGCGCGACATCACTGCCGGATCGTGCCGCAGTCCTCAACCGCATCGCAGATGCAATCGAGGCAAACCTCGAGATGCTTGCCGTCGCGGAATCCTGGGAGAACGGCAAGCCCGTACGTGAAACGCTTGCCGCCGACATTCCGCTGGCGGTCGATCACTTCCGGTACTTCGCGGGGGCAACCCGGTCGCTCGAAGGACGCAGCACCGAGATCGACAAGGACACGGTGGCGTACCACTTCCACGAGCCGCTCGGTGTGGTTGGACAGATCATCCCGTTCAACTTTCCGTTGCTCATGGCGGCGTGGAAGATTGCTCCGGCGCTGGCGGCAGGCAACTGCACGGTCCTCAAGCCGGCTTCCCCGACTCCCTGGTCGATTCTCAAGCTGGCAGAGGTCATCGCGGACATCGTGCCCCCGGGGGTGATCAACATCGTCACGGGATCCGGAGGCGAGATCGGCAAGGCGCTGGCTTCCAGCCCGCGTATCGCCAAGATCGGTTTCACCGGCGAGACAGTGACGGGGCGGCTCATCATGCAGTACGCCGCGCAGAACCTCATTCCGTCAACGGTCGAGTTGGGTGGCAAGTCGCCGAACGTCTTCTTCGAGGATGTGATGGCGGCGGACGACGACTTTCTCGACAAGGCGATCGAGGGACTCGTGCTGTACGCGTTCAACAAGGGCGAGGTATGCACGTGTCCGTCGCGGGCGCTGATCCAGGAGTCGATCTACGACAGGTTCATGGATCGTTGCCTTGCTCGCATTCGTGCCATCAAGCAGGGTAACCCGCTCGACGTAAGCACAATGATCGGCGCGCAGAACTCCGCGCAACAACTCGAGAAGATCGAGTCGTACGTGAAAATCGGCCGCGATGAGGGTGCGCAGTGCCTGATCGGCGGCAAGCGCGCAACGGTGAGCGAAGACCTCGAGGGCGGGTACTACTACGAGCCCACCGTCCTGTGGGGCCACAACGGGATGCGCGTCTTCCAGGAGGAGATCTTCGGGCCGGTGCTTGCCGTCACGACCTTCAAGGACGAGGCCGAAGCCATCGAGATCGCGAATGACACGCTGTACGGCCTGGGCGCCGGAGTGTGGACGCGCGATGGCAGCCGCGCCTACCGAATGGGTCGGGCAATCAAGGCCGGCCGGGTCTGGACCAACTGCTACCACCTGTACCCCGCCGGTGCGGCGTTTGGTGGTTACAAGATCTCTGGTGTGGGACGCGAGAACCACCAGATGATGCTGGAGCACTACTCGCAGACCAAGAACCTTCTCGTGAGCTACAGCGCAAAGGCGCTGGGCTTCTTCTAGAGGTTCGAGGCAATGGTGAGCGACCACACCGCGGCGGTGTCCACCGCGCGTGTGGTCGCCACCCCAGCCGCGCTCGAGGCGATCCGCAGACTGATAGCCGAACGGGGCAGGCTGATGTTCTTCCAGTCGGGAGGCTGCTGTGATGGCAGCCTCCCGATCTGCTTCGATCTCGGTGAATTCGTGCTGAGCGATCACGATGTGCTGCTCGGCGACGTCGGCGGTTGTCCCTTCTACATCGACCATCGCCAGTTCGCGGCGTGGCAGCATACGCAACTCATCCTCGATGTGAGCGACGGACTGCCCGAGGGGTTCTCGTTACCCGCGGGACCAAGCCAGCACTTCGTCACCCACTCGCGGGTGTACGGGCCGGACGAGACGCCGGCTGGGGATGCCTGCGGCGCACAGGCGCGACGCTGACGCGGTTATCGGTCAGCTATCGAAGATAGGTGAGCACAAGATCTGCGGCGGTGCCGACGCTTCGCGCGACCACGTCGCTGAGGCCCTCGCCCCAGCCGAGATCCTGCGGTTCGATGCCAACAAGACGGAGTGACTGTGGCATCTGTCCGACTGCACGCCCGAGTGCGATGGCTTCGAGGATCCCGAGACCGTGGGAGCTGCGCTCGCCGAACGCGAGGGCAAGGCGTTCATCCCACATGACCTCAGCTATCGATCCAGGTGCGCGCCCGCCGCGGACGGTCTCGATGACGATGGCGAGTGATGCATCGGCCCATGCGTCGATGAGCCGTGCGGGCTCGCCGTCGCTCTGGAGAACCACCGTCGCGACTGGCACCCGTCCCAAGAGTGCGTCGAGCACCCGCAGCGCCGAACCGTCGTCGCGACGATAGCGGTTCCCGATGCCGATCACGACCGGAGAAAGGCTCAACCCCGGTCCACCGTGAGGTCGAGGAAGTGGGTGGCGCACGAGATGCACGGGTCGTAGTTACGAATCGCCTGCTCGCATTGTCTCGTCAGCTCGGCGTCATCGAGCGCGAGACGGTCCTGCACGAACTGCCGGAGCCCTCGCTCGATCGAGGGCTGGTTCTGCGATGTTGGCGGCACGATCACGGCGTCGCTGATGACGCCCGCGGCGTCGATAGTATAGCGGTGATAGAGAAGCCCACGTGGCGCCTCGGTGCATCCGTGTCCGGTGCCCGCGATTGCCGGCATCACGGATGACGGGTGCTCCGGAGGTTCGTACTCATCGATGATCCGCAGTGCCTCATCACAGGCGAACACGACTTCCAGCGCGCGAACGATGATGCTCTGGAAGGGATTGCGACACGTCTCGGTGATCCCCGCATCCGAGGCCATCTGCTGGACGAGCGCCGGAAGCCGCTCGTAGTTGAGGTTGAACCGCGCGAGCGGTCCGACCGTGTAGGGACCGCTGACAGCGGTTCCGTGCAGCGCCGTGGAGTGCGCGACGTGCTCCTCGCCAAAATGCGCGGGTAACTCCTGGACCGCGATGTCGAGGCCGGCGGTGGACGCGATTCGACCCTCGGTGATCGGGTACTCGTGCTCGTTGCGCAGCGCGACCAGGTCGCCGTCCAGGGTGAGGTCCGGAAATTCGAAGGTCGCCACCCAGCGAACGGTGTCGATCGCCGCGTCGCGTGCCCAGCGCAGGCGCTCGCCTAGGGGTGCGAAATCGGCGGCTGCCGGTACTTTGTAGAAACCTCCGACGCGGACGTTCACCGGGTGAATAGCGCGGCCGCCGAGCATGTTGAGAATGTCGTTGCCGACCTTCTTGAGCTTCAGCCCACGCTCGACGATGTCGCGGTGAGCGCGAGCCAGGTCGATCGAACTCTCGTAGCCAAGAAAGTCCGGCGCGTGCAGCAGATAGATGTGCAGAGCGTGGCTCTCGATCCACTCGCCGCAGTAGAGGAGACGGCGCAGCGCACGAACCTGCGGTTCGACGGTCACGCCGCACGCGTCCTCGATCGCCTGGCACGCGCTCATCTGGTACGCCACAGGGCAGATCCCGCAAATGCGCGCGGTGATGTCCGGAACCTCCGTGTAGGAGCGGCCGCGCAGGAATGCCTCGAAAAACCGTGGCGGTTCGAAGATGCGCAACTCGACATCGCGCACCTCGCCGTCCCGGACGACGACATGCATGCTGCCCTCGCCTTCCACCCGTGCCAGCGACGCCACTGAAAGCGTTCGCGATCCGTTGTTGCTGTGGGTCACCTGCCCTCCAGTGCGTGCTCAGCTGTGGTGCTGGCCTCGCGAAACTCGGGTGTGTCGGCGTTGAACGTTCGCAAGACTCGAACGAGGTTGTATCCCGACATTCCGGCGGCGCCGAGCGCACCGACGAATGCCGGGATGTTCGTGGTGTCCGCAGGCCCGAAGCACCCGTAGCACCCCCGGTCATACGCGGGACAGATCGCCCCGCATCCAGCGTGCGTGACGGGACCGAGGCACGGGATTCCCTTGGAAACCATGACGCAGACGGTGCCCCGGCGCTTGCACTCAACGCACACAGAGTGGGAGGCGATCTGCGGTCGCCGACCGTGAAGGAACGCGGTGATCACCTCGAGCAACTGCCCCTTGTCGACGGGGCAACCGTGCAACTCGAAGTCGACATCGATGTGCGCCGACGGCGGCGTGGATCGGTCGAGGGTGTGAATGTATTCCGGATGCGCGTAGACGATCGACGTGAACTCGCGAACGTCGGCGAAATTTCTCAGCGCCTGGATCCCACCGGCGGTAGCGCACGCGCCGATCGACACGACGTGTTCCGACGCTCGCCGCACCTCGCGGATGCGCTCGATGTCGTCAGCGGTCGTGATCGATCCCTCAACGATCGAGAGGTCGTACGGACCCGCTAGCACCGCGCGCGATGCCTCGAGAAAGTAGGCGATCTCCACCTGCCCGGCGATGGTCAGCAATTCGTCCTCGCAGTCGAGCAGGGTGAGCTGGCAGCCATCGCACGAGGAGAACTTCCAGACCGCCAGCTTGGGAGGTGCCGCGCCGGTCACAGCTGACGCACCGCAAGCAGTGGTTCGACCCGCTCCCAGGTCATGACCGGACCGTCGGCACACACGAAGGTCGAGCCCAGCTGACAGTGCCCGCATTGCGCGATGGCACACTGCATATTGCGTTCCATGGAAACACGAATCCGTGATGGCGGGAGGCCGCGCTCCATCAAGGCGAGCGCCGTGAACCGCATCATCACCTCCGGGCCGCAGACAAGTGCGATCGCGCTGGGATCGCAATGGACCCGCGGCAGGACGGTTGTCACCACGCCGACGGTGCCCTGCCATCCCGGCGTCGCCCGATCGACGGTCACGTGCACGGCGATATCACCCTGCCTCCGCCACGCCTCCACCTCGTCCCTGAACGCGAGCTCCTCCGGCGTACGCGTGCCAATGACGACCTCGACGGTGCCATACCGGTCACGCTCGGAGAGGACCTGTGTGACGACGGATCGAAGTGGCGCGAGACCGATGCCGCCGGCGACGATCACCAGGTCGCAACCGGCTGCGGTGTCCAGGCCCCAGCTCGATCCGAATGGACCCCGCACACCGAGCGTGTCGCCGACCTGGAGCGCGCACAGCGCACGCGAAACGCTTCCAACATTTCTGATTGTGTGTGTGACGGGCGCATCGGCAAGCGGGTTTCCGCTGATGGATATCGCGACCTCGCCGACGGCATAGGCGTAGAGCATGTTGAATTGACCGGCGGCGTAGTGCATGCGTGTGCCCTGGGTGGCCTGGAGCTCCAGCGTCACCACGTCCGCGGTCTCCTGGCGGCGATGGACGAACTCGGTGGCTGACCGGTGTCATCGGCGCGGACGGTGGCGCGTCAGCGGGGATGAGCGGTGCCATACAGATCCAGAATGCGCAGGCGCGCAGCGTTGAGCCGGTCACCGAGGATTGCGGCAACGCGCTGTGCGAGATCGAACCCGAGCGCCGGGTCGGCCGCGCACTTGGCGCGCAGGCACACGGCATCGAAGACAACCGCATGTATGTCGTCGAGGGCGTCCGCGTCGAAGTGCCAGCGATACGGCGGGAAAAGCCATGCCCAGCCGAGCACATCGCCCGCGTGGAGCGTGTCGATCGTGACCATGCCAGAGCCCGGGGCGCTGACCCCGAGCGCGATCCTGCCGGTACGGATCGCCCAGAAGGTTCCGGCGTCCGTGCCCTCGCGAATGATCGATGAGCCCGCCGCGATCACGACATTGCGCGCGCATCCGGTCAGCAACTCGAGGTGTGCGGGTTCCATCCCCGCAAAGAAACGGTGAGCCGTCAGCTCGCCGGCGATCGTATTCATATCGAACTCGCCCGAAGACCGTCGGCTGCTCGAATCGCCGCCGCCTCCTCCGTGATGTCGATGCCCACCGGACACCATGCGATGCAGCGGCCGCAGCCGACGCACCCGGACGTGCCGAACTGCTCCCACCAGGTCCCCAGCTTGTGCGTCATCCACTGCCGATAGCGGCTGCGCACCGGCTGTCGGACCGCGCCGCCGTGGATATATGAGAAGTCGTGGGAGAAGCAGGACGCCCACTCCCGCACGCGCGAGCTCGATTCGCCGTCGGGTGCCTGCGCTTCCACGTCGTCGCTGCAGAAGCACGTCGGGCAGGCCATGGTGCAGTTCCCGCAGCTGAGGCATCGTGCTGCGACGTCGTCCCAGCGCGGATGGTCGAGGTTCCGCAGCAGCAGTTCGGGGAGCCCGTGTGTCTCCATCTGCCGGCCCATGTGCTCCACTGCGTTGTCAGTGACCGCCTGGGATGCCTCGATGTCATGGTCGGTGGCCGCCCGCGAGGGGAGCGCATCGAGCACCTCCTGACCGGCCGGGGAGCCGGCTTCGATGACGTATCGGGGTGCTTCGGCGTCGAGCAGCTCCGTGAGCGCAAGGTCAAATCCTGCGCCGGCGCGCGGTCCCGTGTTCATCGACGAGCAGAAGCAGACGCCGGACGGCGAGCCGCAATGCACCGCGACGATGAACAGCTCCTTGCGGCGCGACGCATATGTCGGATCCGGATGCGCCGACCCCGCGAAGACGCGGTCGTGCACGAGAATCGCGGCGAGCTCGCACGCTCGCACGCCCACGAACGCGTAGCGGGGCGGCGGGGCGGCGGTCTCCTCAAATGTCAGCGTGCCCTGATCGTCGCGGCGCGTCCGCCACAGCGTTGTCCTGGGCGGATAGAGATACCGCTTCCATGACGAAGGTGCTGCGGCAAAGCCGAACACCGCGGCGTCCTCGCGCTCCCTGAGGCGGTATCTCCCGGGCGACTGCTCGTCGCCCACGCCTCGCGGGAGCTCGCGACTGCTCGCAACGGGTTCATAGGTGATCGAGGCATCGCGGACCGTGGGGGCGATTACCGTGTATCCCCGCGCGTGCAGTGCGCCGATGACTGACCCCAGGCCGCCGCCGGCGAGGACAAAGGTGGTGCCCGCGCGCTCCGCCATGGCCGCTACTCAGCGCTCCGGCAACGCGGTCCGTGACTCATGGTCACCCTCCAACCATCAGGCAGTCGCACCCTGTGGTGCTGCATATACGAGCCTTGCACGTGGGATGGCCGCGGAGCCAGGGGCAAATGTCACATTAGCCGGAGGTCTTCGCTACTCGGGGATCACGTGAATGGCGGCGTCCTCCGCGGATCCGTCGTCGTCCTCGCCATCGAAGAGGTCACGTTCGCCACGCGTCAGCGCGATGTCGTCATCGCCGGACTCCGGCGCCTGCAGCTCGCCGGCTTCGGGCTCCTCGAATTGCGCCGCGCGATCCGGCTCCTCTTCACCGAGACGCTCATCGAGCGTGTCTCGGCGATATTCGTCGACGTCGCTGCAGCCGGCCCGCCAGCGAGGTGTCCTGGATCGCCGGGTCGTCCTCGTCGCCGATCACCTCCGCGGGGTCGGGCTCGCCGCTTCCCAGCGGGGCGTCAGAGTCGGCGGGTGCGTCGTTCCAGGGCAGGTCTTCGGGATGCTCGCTCATGGCTTCATGATGGACGAACGATTCTCATGGAGGTAGTCGATGACCAGCGCTGAGTTGCTCGCGGATTCGTTCGAGCGGATCCGCCAGGTCGTGCATCGCGTCACCGATGGCCTCAGCCGCGAAGAGCTCGGCATCCGGCTCGACCGTGAGGCGAACTCGATCGGGTGGCTGATCTGGCATCTCACCCGCATCCAGGACGACCACATCGCCGGTGTGGCCGGGACCGAGCAGGTCTGGACGTCAGGCGGCTGGGTGGATCGATTCGAATTGCCGCTCGAGCGCATGGACCACGGCTTCGGGCATACATCGGAGCAGGTCGGATCGGTGGTCGTCGACGCCGAACCGCTCGTCGGCGTACTACGACGCGGTGCACGCCGCGACACTGGCGTACGTCGCCGGATTGACCGATGCCGACCTCGATCGGGTTGTCGACGAGCGATGGGATCCGCCGGTCACGCTCGGTGTCCGTCTGGTGAGCATCGTCAACGACGACGTGACGCACACCGGGCAGGCATCGTTTATTCGCGGGATCATCGAGCGCCGATAGCCGGCCTGCTACGCGCCGTCCACGTGCGGGCGGGCTGCTTCGGGCCTCGTCGTATACAGGCTCTCGATCTCTCCGGCGAAGCGCTCGGCGACGACTTTGCGCCGCACCTTGAAGGTCGGCGTGAGCTCGACACCGACAACGAACTCTCGTGGCAGCAGCAGCCAGCGGCGGATCTTCTCGACGTTGGCGAGATTCGTGTTGACCGCGTCCACACGGCGTCGCACTTCGTCCAGCACCTTCGGATGAGAGATGAGGTCGTCGGCTTTCTCGAGCAGCCCGAGGCGGCCGGCCAGTGCCTGCGAGGCCGGACGTGTCGAGCGTGAGCAGGGCGACGAGGTAGGGGCGCCGGTCGCCGATCACGACCGGATTTGCGATCAACTCGCTGCGCAGCTCGTCCTCGATGTTCGAGGGTGAGACGTTCTTGCCGCCCGCGGTGATGATCAGGTCCTTCTTGCGGTCCGTGATCCGGAGAAAGCCGTCGCTGTCGAGCTCGCCGATGTCGCCGGTATGCAGCCAGCCGTCGACCACGGCCTCCGCCGTCGCGACAGGATCCTTGTAATACCCGGCGAACAGCACGTCGCCGCGCATGCAGATCTCGCCGTCATCCGCAATGCGCAGATCCACTCCGGGAATGACCTGTCCCACCGTGCCGAGATGCGCGTGGCCGCGCCGGTTCACGCTGGTGACGGTCATGTTCTCGCTCATGCCGTAGCCCTCGAGCACTTCCAGGCCGAGCGCGTGAAAGAACCGCAGCACGTGCGGCGAAATCGGCGCCGCACCGGTGATGAGCGTGTGCGCCTGGTCAAGGCCCGTCTCTTCGCGGACGTGTCGCAGCACGAGACGATCGGCGAGGCGGTGCCGAATCGCCAGCACGCGCGAGGGATTGCTGCCACGCTGCTTGCAATCCACGACCTGTCCCCCGACCTTGATCGCCCAGCGCGCGATCCGGCGTCGCGGTGCGGGCAGGGCATCGATCGTTGATTCGATGGTGGCGGCCATCTTCTCCCATACCCGCGGCACGCCGACAAAGCAGGTGGGCCGCAGGTCCCGCACTTCGGCGGGCATCTCCGCGATCGACGCCGCGAACCAGAGCGGATTCCCCGCGCAGTACAGGCGGATCTCGCTGTTGAGGCGCTCCAGGATATGGGCGAGCGGGAGGTAGCTGAGGACCCGGTCGTCGGTCGAGAGATCGACGATCGGAGCCAGCGCGTTGATGGCTGCGATCAGGTTCTGGTGCGTCGCCATGACCGCTTTCGGCGGACCTGTTGTGCCGCTCGTGTAGACGAGGGTCGCGACGTCCGCGGGCCCGACCGCGTCACCGCGCGCGTCGAGCTCGCCGCCAATCGTCGTGACTGCGTCGGTGCCGCGGCGCATCGCCTCCGCCCAGGTCACGACGAACGCTTCCTCGCCTGCAGGCACATCGCCGTCCATCAGGACGACGCAGCGCAGCGAGGAAAGACGGTCGCGAATCGCCAGCACCCGCGCGAGCAATGCCTGATTCTCGACCACCGCAATCGGTGAGTCGGAATGCGCAAGGACGTACGCAGCCTCCTCGGCGCTCAACGTTTGATAGAGCGGCGCCGTGCATGCCCCGGCGAGCAGCGTGGCGGTGCTGCTGATGACGAACTCCGGCCGGTTGAACGACCAGATCGCGACGTGCTCACTCGCCCGCAGTCCGGTGCTCATGAAGAACGCGGCGAGAGAGCGTGCCTGCGTCGCGTAGTCGTCCCAGCCGATCGGCGCCCAGTGGTCGCCATCGCGGTGGAACATCGCGGGGTTGCCGCCGCGCGATGCAGCCTGGCGCAGGAAGAGCTGCACGAGGGTGCGCTCGGTCACAGGGCCGATCCGTGTGCCGGCGTGCTGCCCTCGCGACCGTGTCTCAGACGCCGAAACTGGCGTCTGCATTGCCGTAGCCACTGATATCTGCCTCACTCCCGCGACCTCTCCCAGATCGCTGGGCACTTTCGAGTATGACCGCGGTCCCGCTCAGAAGGGCATCGACTGTCGAGTTGAGGCTCAGTCCGGAGGAGCGCCCGGCGAGTGGACGGCTCAGGCGACCGCCTCGGTGGCTGGAACCGCGTCCAGGCACTCCTCGATGATGGCGTGCACGAGCCGGTCGACACGTTGCTCACCAAGGCGCGGCGCGCGCCTCGCCAGCCGTTCGACGATCTCGTGCTCGCGCACCACATCGCGCTCCGGGAGCATGGATGCCAGCTTGCGTTGCTGTACCGCCTCGACCACCGCGGCGCGGTATTCCAGCAGCCGGAACACGGCATCGTCGATGGTGTCGATCACGTCCCTGCACTCTTCGACGGAGTCGGCAAGAGCGGGCCGGGTCATCGCGCACAGGGTGCGCGCGGTCTGCACGATCCGGCCGAGCACGTGCGGTGTGATTGCCTGCGCGGCGTCACACAGCGAGGCGGCGGGATCAGGATGGCATTCGATGATCAGCGCGTCAGCGCCGGCTGCCAGCGCTGCCACGGCGAGTGACGGCACCCAGCGCGAGTTGCCGGCTGCATGGCTCGGGTCCACTGCGATCGGAAGATCGGTCATGTCACGAAGGACGGCGATCGCGCTCACGTCGAGCGTATTCCGGGTGGCAGTCTCGAAGGTGCGGATGCCGCGCTCGCAGAGCACGACCTGGCGATTGCCCTCGGTGGTGATGTAGTCCGCGGCTGCGAGCCACTCGTCGTACGTCGCCGACATCCCTCGCTTGAGGATGACCGGCATGCCGCTCTGCCCGGCCGCACGCAGCAGCGGGGTGTTGTGCATCGAGCGCGCGCCGATCATCAACGCGTCGACATGGCCTCGGAGGAGCTCGATGTCACCGGCGTCGAGTGGTTCGGCCATCACCGGCAAGCCCGTGACGCGCCGCGCCTCGTCGAGGAGCGGCAGGCCTGCGATACCGAGGCCCTGGAACGAGCCCGGCCTGGTCCGAGGCTTCAGGACGCATCCGCGCAGCACTGATGCACCGGCTCGTTGCGCTGCGATCGCGTGGTCCACGTATCCGCTCTCGACGGCGCACGGTCCCGCGATGATCGGGACTTTGTCGCCGCCAATCGTGACGGTGCCGATGCGCACCTGGTGTGTGTTGTGTCGTCGGGTCGCGCTGAGCAGCAGCGGCTCGATGGTCACTGTATGGCACCTCCGTGTGGTGATGGGCCACCACACGGGATCCGGGGCTGACCCATCTCTGATGAACCAGCCCTGGTGAAAACTGCGCGGTCGGGTTAGAGGACCCCCGGCAGCCTTACGGCTGGCGGGCCAAAGTATCGACGCGCAGTTGTCGCCATTTGAGTGAACCCTAGCACAGCAACGGGGTCGGACACGCGCAACTTGATCTGACCGCCGAACCATGTCAGGCTACGCGCGTATCGGCGAAACGTTGAGTGGACAGCCCCCGAATAGAGGTCTGTCTGAACCTGCCGTCGAACATGACGCTTGCGGCGTCGCTTTCGTGGCCAGGATCGCCGGCGGCCCGGCGCATTCGGTAGTCGAGCAGGGCATCCAGGCGCTCGTCAATCTCGGGCATCGCGGCGCCTCCGGTGCCGAACCCGACAGCGGCGACGGCGCCGGAATTCTGTTGCAGGTCCCGGACGCGTTCCTTCGAGACGCGACCGGGCTCGCGCTCCCGGCACCCGGGTCATACGGCGTCGGCATGGCGATGCTCCCCCAGGATCCGGACGAGCGCGAACAGTGCGAAGCGATCACGCTGCAGGCATGCCGGGCGGAGGGGCTGCGCCTCCTCGGCTGGCGCGACGTGCCGGTCGCTGCCGACGCAGTCGGGCGATCAGCGCGCCGGGCGCTGCCGTCGCTCCGGCAACTGTTCGTCGCGGCGATCGGTCTCGACGGCGCGGCCCTCGAGGGACGCCTGCTGGTTCTGCGTCGGGTCATCGAGCGCGATGCGCTCGCAGCCGGCATTGGACGCGACCGATTCCACTGGTCGAGCTTCTCGAGCCGCACCGTCGTCTACAAGGGAATGCTCACGGCTGCACAGCTCGCGGGCTTCTACCCGGACCTTGTTGACGAGCGCGTGACCTCGGCGCTGGCCCTCGTGCACGCGCGCTTCTCGACGAACGTGCTCCCGCGATGGGATCTCGCGCAGCCATTCCGGATGTCGGCGCACAACGGCGAGATCAACACGTTGCGCGGCAACGTCAACTGGATGCGCGCCCGCCAGTCGCGTTTCCGCAGCCCGCACTTCGGCGACGACATCGCGAAGCTCATGCCCGTGCTCGACGAGAGCGGCTCGGATTCCTCGCAGTTCGACAACGCGCTGGAGCTGCTTGCGATGACCGGCCGGTCGATCGAGCACGCGGTGATGATGATGATCCCGGAGGCGTGGCACCAGAACCCGCTGATGGATGATGAACGCCGCGCTTTCTACGAGTTTCACGGCTCGTTGCTCGAGCCCTGGGACGGGCCCGCCGCGATCGCATTCACCGATGGCCGCGTCATCGGCGCTACTCTCGACCGCAACGGATTGCGTCCTGCCCGGTATCTCGTCACCGAGGACGGCCTCGTCGTGATGGCGTCCGAGGCGGGAGTGCTCGATCTTCCCGAGGAGCGCATCGCACGCAAGTGGCGGCTCGAACCGGGACGCCTCCTGCTCGTCGACACCGCCGCGGGTCGGATCCTCGACGACGCTGCAGTCAAGAAGGGACTCAGCTCCGCGCAGCCGTACAGCGCGTGGATCCAGGAAGGCACCGTGCACCTCGACGAGCTCGATGCACCGGACCACGTGCCGGTGCCGGACCCGGGCACGCTCCTCGTGCGTCAGCAGGCGTTCGGATACAGCATCGAGGACGTCGAGATCCTGATGGAGCCCATGGGAGAGACCGGTGAGGAAGCGGTCGGATCCATGGGCAACGACACGCCACTCGCTGTGTTGAGCGAGCGGCCGCTGCCGCTCTTCAACTACTTCAAGCAGCTCTTCGCGCAGGTGACCAACCCGCCGATCGACCCGATCCGCGAGCAGGCCGTGATGTCGCTCGTGACCACGCTCGGCGCCGGCGGCAACCTCCTCGAACAGGGGCCGGCACAGGCGAAGCGGCTCGAGATGCCGCACCCCGTGCTCACCAACCACGACCTCGAAAAGCTGCGCCACGTCACGCAGCGACAGTTCCCGGCAGAGACGATCTCGATGGTCTTTCACCGTGACGCCGGAGCCTCGGGCCTTGTGGCCGGCATCGAGCGCATCTGCCGTCTCGCGTCGCAGCAGATCGAGGCGGGCGCAACCGTCCTCATCCTCAGCGACCGGCACATCGACGCTTCGCACGTGCCGATTCCCTCGCTGCTCGCAACCGCCGCGGTGCATCACCACCTGGTCCGAGAGCAGACCCGCACTGGCGTTGGCCTGGTCATCGAGACCGGCGAGGCACGCGAGGTGATGCATCTCGCGCTGCTCATCGGCTACGGCGCCGAGGCGGTGAACCCGTATCTGGCCTTCGAGACGATTGCCGACCTCGCGCGCCGTGAGTTGATGCCGCCGACCATCGACGCCGCTCGCGCCGAGGAGCTCTATGTGCACGCGCTCGTCAAGGGCCTGCGCAAGACGATCGCGCGGATGGGCATCTCGACGATCCAGTCGTATTGCAGCGCGCAGATCTTCGAGTGCCTCGGCATAGATCGTGCCGTCATTGACCGATACTTCCCGAACACCGCGTCGCGCATCGGGGGCATCGGCATCGACGTCATCGCAGCCGAGGCGATGGCGCGCCACCAGCGAGCGTTTCCGGACGTGCGCATCACGCCGCCGACCCTGGAGGATCGCGGCGAGTATCGGTGGCGCCGCGAGGGCGAGCTGCACCAGTGGAACCCGGAGGTGATCGGGGCCCTGCAACACGCCGTCAAAGCCAACGATGAAGACGCGTTCCGCCACTATGTCGCACTCGCCGACGACGAGTCCCGGACCTTGAAGAATCTGCGCGGGCTGTTCGTGCTGGAGGACGCACCGGAGCCGGTGCCGATCGATGAGGTCGAGCCGGCGCTCGACATCGTCCGCCGTTTTTCGACCGGTGGGATGTCGCACGGTTCGCTCAGCAAAGAGGTGCACGAGCTCCTCGCCATCGCGATGAACCGCATCGGCGCGCGATCCAACACCGGTGAAGGTGGCGAGGATTCCTCGCGGTTCGAGCCGGACGCGAATGGCGACTGGCGAAGGAGTGCCATCAAGCAGGTGGCGTCAGCGCGCTTCGGTGTGACCGCCCATTACCTCGTCAACGCGGACGAGTTGCAGATCAAGATCGCGCAGGGTGCAAAGCCAGGCGAGGGCGGACAGCTCCCAGGTGCCAAGGTCGATGAAGCGATCGCGCGGCTACGGCACTCGACGCCGGGTGTCGGTCTCATCTCACCGCCGCCGCACCACGACATCTACTCGATCGAGGATCTCGCCCAGCTCATCTGGGATCTGCGCTGCGTGAACCCGGAGGCGCGGATCAGCGTCAAGCTCGTTGCCGAAGCGGGTGTCGGAACTGTTGCCGCGGGAGTTGCCAAGGCGCGCGCGGACCACATTGTCATCGCGGGCTATGAAGGTGGCACCGGGGCTTCGCCTCTCACTGCCATCAAGCACGCAGGCGTGCCGTGGGAACTGGGACTTGCCGAAGCGCAGCAGGTGCTCACCGCGCAGCGCTTGCGGAGCCGGGTCACGCTGCTCGCGGACGGCCAGATGAAGACCGGGCGTGACGTGGTCGTGGGCGCACTGCTCGGCGCCGACGAGTTCGCGTTCGCAACTGCGCCACTCATCGCAGCGGGCTGCGTGATGATGCGGGTCTGCCACCTGAACACCTGCCCGGTCGGCATCGCGACGCAGGATCCCGTGCTGCGCTCCAGGTTTGCGGGCCGGCCCGAGCATGTCGTTGCCTTCATGCTGTTCCTCGCCGAAGACGTCCGCCGCTGGATGTCGCGTCTCGGGTTCCGCCGCTTCGAGGACATGATCGGGCGCGTCGATCTCATCGGGACGAATCCCGCCGTGCATCACTGGAAAGCGCGAGGTCTCGACCTGCAGCCCCTGCTGATGGTGCCGCCGGTGGATGCGCCCGAAGACCGGCGTCACAGCACGCATCAGACCGCAGACCTCGGTGACATGCTCGACAACGAGATCGTCGCGCGCTGCGGCGACTCGCTCGACAGCGCGACGCCGGTGCGCATGCGGCTCCCGGTACGCAACGTGCATCGCTGCGTCGGCGCGATGCTCAGCGGCGAGATCGCGCGGCGTCACGGCGCCGCCGGACTCCCTGACGACACGGTTGCAGTGGAGCTCGACGGCGCCGCGGGACAATCGTTCGGCGCCTGGCTCGCGAACGGCGTGACGCTGACGCTGCGAGGCGAGGCGAACGACTATGTCGGCAAAGGACTTTCCGGTGGCCGGCTGGTCATCGTGCCGCCGGAGCGCGCAACGCGCCGTGCCGAGGACAACATCATCATCGGCAACGTCGCCCTGTACGGCGCGACCTCCGGCGAAGCCTTCATCCGCGGTGTTGCGGGTGAGCGTTTCGGCGTGCGCAACTCCGGCGCCGTGGCAGTCGTCGAAGGCGTCGGCGACCACGGTTGCGAGTACATGACGGGAGGAGCGGTGGTCGTGCTCGGTCAAACCGGCCGCAACTTCGCAGCGGGCATGAGCGGCGGCGTCGCCTACGTGCTCGACGAGGAGCACACGTTCGCGGAGCGTTGCAACGGCGCATCGGTCGCGCTCGAGCCGCTGACGCTCGATGACAGCGAGCTCGTGCACGGCCTTCTCGAGCGCCACGTGGTGCTCACGGGGAGCGCCGTCGCGAAGCGCCTGTTGCGCGCGTGGCCGCAGGAGCGCGAGCGCTTCGTCAAGGTGATGCCGGAGGAGTACCGGCGTGCACTTCGCGCGCAACTCGAGCTGGTGAGCTGATGGGGACACGCACCGGCTTCCTCGAGCACACCCGTCATACCGCGCACAAACGCCCGGTGGCGGAACGCGTCGCCGACTACCGCGAGGTGTATCTCCCGCTGCCGGTACAGGTGTTGCGCGAGCAGGGATCGCGGTGCATGGACTGCGGCGTCGCGTTCTGCCACAGCGGATGTCCGCTCGGCAATCTCATCCCGGAATGGAACGACCTCGTGTATCGCGACGACTGGAAGGCCGCCATCGAACGGCTCCATGCCACCAACAACTTCCCCGAGTTCACCGGCCGTCTCTGTCCTGCGCCGTGCGAGCCTGCCTGCGTGCTGGCCATCAACGATGACCCGGTAGCGATCAAGCAGATCGAGCAATCGATCATCGACCGGGCGTTCGACGAGGGATGGATTCGTGCGGCGCCACCGGCGCATCGCACCGGAAAACGTGTGGCGGTCGTCGGCTCGGGCCCCGCAGGGCTCGCCGCAGCACAGCAGCTCAACCGCGCCGGCCACCGCGTCACGGTGTTCGAACGCTCGGACCGTGCCGGCGGGCTTCTTCGCTACGGCATTCCCGATTTCAAGATGGAGAAGTGGGTGCTCGACCGGCGGCTCGATCTGCTCGGGGCCGAGGGGATCACGTTCGAGACCGGCTACGACATCGGGGTCGATATCACCGCAGCGCAGTTGCGCGAGCGTTTCGATGCCGTTGTGCTCGCAGTCGGTGCCGACCGTCCCCGCGATGTCGTGGTGCCAGGCCGCGAGCTGTCCGGGGTGCACTTCGCGATGGACTACCTGGTGCAGCAGAACCGCAGGGTCGCGGGAGAGCGCATCCACGCTGTTCCCGAGATCAGCGCGAAGGGACGGCGCGTGGTGATCATCGGCGGCGGCGACACGGGTGCCGACTGTCTCGGCAACGTCATCCGTGAGCAGTGCAGCGACGTGCAGCAGCTGTATCTCTACGCGCAGCCGCCGGACACACGGCCCGGCGACAACCCATGGCCGCAGTGGCCGTTGATCCTCCGGACATATCCCGCCCACGATGAGGGCGGCTCGCGCGAGTTCGGCCTCATGGTGACGCGCTTCGATGGCGAGAACGGTGCTGTGCAGCGAGTTCGCGCCCAACGCGTCGAGGCGCGCCGCGAGAACGGCCGGCGCAACTTCGTCGCCCTTCCCGGTGAGGAGACCACCCTCGAAGCGGACCTCGTGCTCATCGCGATCGGCTACGACGGCGCGACCCATTCGGCTCTGCTCGATGAGCTGTCCGTGGCGTTCACGGACGCAGGCAACCTCGCGGTCGACGAGTCCTTCGCGTGCGCTTCGCCCGGCGTGTTCGCTGCCGGCGACGCGGTTCGGGGCGCTTCGCTGATCGTCTGGGCGATAGCGGAAGGCCGCGCTGCGGCGCGTACCTGCGACGCGTATCTGACCGGCGCGGTTCGACTCCCTTAGGCGGTCGTCAGCCCGCGGGAGTGGGGACAGGCGTGGGGGTCGGTGCAGCACTCGGACTGTTTGTCGGCGCCGGCGACGGGGAGGCGGTCGGTGACGCCGTCGGAGACGGGGACGGTTGCGCGGATGGGCTCGCCGACGTGGTGGGGCTCGGCTGCGCGCTTGGGCTGACGCTCGGTGACGGCGACGGCGTCACGTCCGGCAAAGGCCCGACCTTCAGCCCTGGAGCAATGGTGCCGATGCGCGGGAGATCGACCTGGGGGCCGCCGAAGGGGGCGTTGTCGCTCGGCGAAGCGACGACCAGCGCGACGACGGCCGCGGCAGCGGCGAGTCCGGTCACCGCGAGTGGGAGGGCAACCGGGCGCGTGCGCTCCGGCCTGTCGCCGGTGTTCTGTGGAGATCGGGCATAGGCGCGACGCTCCGGGGTGAGGATGATGCCCTCCGCCGCGAGACTCGCCCACGGTGCGTTGGAATACACGAACGCTTCAAAAACGAGCAGGACTGCGAGGACGAGCGTCGCGGCACTCGGCGAGCGAATCAGCATCACCGACGCACCGGCGACGCCCGCGACCGCCAGCATCGTCTCGGCACGCGATGACCGCATCGCGCTCAGCAACGACCGTCCGTCTTTGCTCTTTGCTGTGCGAAGAAATTCCGCGTGCTGCTGCACGAGACCGCGGACGCATGCGAGCGTGACCACCCACGACAGTGCGAACCACACCCGCAGCGCGTTGACGGCATCACGCGTGCGCGCACGGCACGCTCGCCGCAACGCCCAGACTGCGCGGAGGATGCCGGTGCCCGCGAAGGCGAGCGGCACGGCGAGCACCGCGCCGGTGAGCTGTCGCACCGGGAGACGCTCGTGCAGCGATACCGCAAAAGCGGTCGCGAGCAGCAGCACGGTGAAGGTGGCGGTGAGCACTTCCGCGAACCACTGGACACTCCCGAGGAGGTAATGGATGCGCTGGGCAACCGTGAGTTGCATCCGGTGTCGCGCGAACGGCAGCATCTCTCGCCAGTGGAGCTTGAGGATCTGGATACCACCGAGGGCCCAGCGAAAGCGCTGCTTCTTGAGGCCGTCGAAGTCGAGCGGCATCAGCCCTTGCCCGTACGCCGCCGGGTCGTAGACACCGCGGTATCCGGCGCCAAGCATGCGCAACGACGCCTCGGCGTCCTCGGTGATGCACTCCTGGTTCCAGCCACCGATCTCGTTGAAGGCCGAGCGTCGGATCAGCCCCATCGTGCCGCAGAAGATGATCGCGTTGCGGTGGCTACGCGCGATCATCGTGATGTCGAAGAAATAGCGAAAGCTGTAGAAGAGGCCGCGCAGATAGGGGTTGTCGCGCCAGTCGCGATAGTGCTGCGAGGTCTGCATGAACGCGACTGACGGATCGTCGAAGTATCCGATCGTGTTACGCAACCACTGTGGATCCACCTGGTAGTCCGCATCCACGATGCCGAGGATCTCGACCTCCGCCGGGAGCCGCGGTGTGGCTTCGTTGAGCGCGCCGGCCTTGAAGCCAGGCCAGTTCTCGAGGTGCACGAAGGTGAACCGTGGCCCGAGTTGCGCGCACAGCTGCTCGATCGGTCTCCAGAGCGCCGGGTCGGTCGTGTTGTTGTCGACGACCTGGACGAGCAGATGCGGGTAGTCGATCCGAGCGAGGGATTCGAGCGTGGGCCGGACCACCTCGACGGGCTCGTTGTACGTGGGAACTTGCAGCGCGACCCACGGTTCCGACGTCAGTGCGCGAGGCGCTCGACGGCGTTCACGTCGTGAGAGCACGTCACAGATCTCGAAGGTGAACGACACCGACAACCCGAGTGCAAGCAGTTCCAGGACGAGCAGGACGATCGAAGCGAGGAGAGCACCGATCGGGAGCCCCCCGAAGAACGTCTGCACCGCCGCATAGATCAAGTAGCACGTTGCGGCGACGGTCACGGCCACGAACAATTGCGCTCCGACCCAACTCCACCGCGGTTGGACGAGGCGCATGAACATGACGAGGACGATCGCCACGATTGCGAGGGCGGTCATGCCCGGTTCGTCCTGCTCGATCCCAAGGAACGCGGCTCCCGTTCCGGCGAGGGCTATCGCGCAACAGGGAACCCCGAGCCAGGCGCGCGCCGTCATCGCCGCCGGGAGCATCGCGACGATGAGTGTCGCTGCGAGGAGGAGCGCGAAAAAGATGACGCTCTCAAGGATCATGGGCCGTGGTTTCCTCTGGCTCGTGAGCTCGAGCTGAGCTCGGTATCTACTAGTCCAACTAGCAGATTTGGTCCCGGTTACGGTATCAAAGCCGTACGCCACCGATGAACTGCGGAGTTGGATCTTGAGTTCAACCTTGAGTTCCAGACTATGCCGCGGGGCACTGGTTCGCCTCGGCGCTGCCGCCCCACGTCCGGTCCATATGTGATAGTGTCGATGTACTAATCAGGGACAGCCTCATTGGCGGCTACCTGACCAGACCACCCAGAAACATTGGAGGTAGCGCACATGGGTATCGGAGTCGGCATCTTCCTGGTCGCCGTAGGAGCCGTGCTGACCTTTGCGGTCCACGTGGCCACCACCGGTATCGACCTGCATACGGTCGGGATCATCCTGATGGCCGCCGGCGCGTTCGGCATCGTTCTGTCGTTGATCTTCTGGTCGTCGTGGGGCGGGCCCGCAGCCTTTCGACGCGATGGAACGCCTATAGACAACCCACCAATCTCGTAATCGCAACCGACGCTTCGCGCACTGAAAGCACGCTCAAAAACGAACGAAAAGGAGACGAGGAATGATCATTCTCGGCATCATTCTGCTCATCATCGGATTGCTGGCAGCAATCCCGGTACTGGTCACGATCGGCGTCGTGCTGATCGTCATCGGGCTTGTGCTCGAACTCATGGGCACGGCCGGGCACGCGCTGGGCGGCCGGCGCCACTACTACTGAGGAACATCCTCCCAAGAGACACGCCCCATTCGCGGGGCGTGTCTTTTTTAAAGGAGCTTCCGAGAGGTGTTTGAGGCGCGAACGAGCGTCCATCGCCAAGCGCAAACACCGAGACGCCACTAGACTGCACTGGACTGCATGTCTGACGAATCGGAATCGGTCACAGCGGCACAACCACCGGAGGCGAGAGGATCGGGGGCCGGAGGTGCCTGTCGTGGCCCGAAATCCGCCGCGGGACACCGTTGCGGGCACTGATCGACATCGTTCAGTACGGCGTCGCGATCGTGTTGCTCGTGCTGGCGGTTGTCGTACTCGTCAAGAGTTTCATCACCTTCATGACGTCGCTGTCCGATTACACCACTGCGCTGATCAGCGCGGTGGACGCGGTGCTGGTGGTGATCATCCTGATCGACATCATGCGGACGGTCCTGACGCATCTCGAAGGATGGGGGTTCCCGTTTCGACCCTTCCTCGTGATCGGCATCATTGCCGCAGTACGAGACATTCTTGCGGTGTCGACGCGGTTGACCTTCTCGGCCGGTCCGGCGCCGGCCGGATCACCCTCGGTGACGCAGTCATTGTTCGAGCTCGGCACCAACGCCGGGGTCATCCTCGTGTTGGCGGTCGCTCTGTTTCTCACTCGCGGCCAGGACGTCGACGCCGAGACCGACCCCCGGCAATAGCGCGCGATTGATGAGCGTGGTCTCATCAATGGGCTCGCCCATCGTCCAGTACTCCCACTCGCTCAGTTCCAGATACGTGTGGTGGTAGCGGGGGTTGCCCGAGTCCCGCGGCCACGGCTTGATGATTCCCTCGCTGCGTATGAGCGCGACGAACGCGCGAAACTCCGGCTCGAGGTCGGTTCTCCACTGGAGGACCGTGTACTCATGAGGCCACTGCGGCATGGTCCTGGCGAATTGCCAGCGCACCTTGGCGATGTATGCGCGAGCGTCGTCTGTTGTGTAGGGCATATGGGCATCGTGCTTTCAGGCCGCGACATATGCCTGTCGTGAGAACGCAGCGCGCCGCACGGCGCGGCGCGCTGCTGAGTGGAGCTACGCCGTGTTGCCGGCAATCCGCGATGCGGGGGCCTCAGGAGCAAAACCCACCACAAGCAGTACCACCGCGGATGCGGCGTGCAACGCGATGTCCAGCCCACCGATCGGCACGATGCCGAGGAAGTTGCCGGTGCTGAAGATCGCTCCCACCACGGCGAGGACGAGGTAGACGGCGCCGATGCCCCGCGCGAACAGCCGCGACGCGCCGGCTCCGCGGGAGTACGCGAGCAGGCCGAGCAGTCCGACCGCCATATGCACGACGTTGTGCACCGCGTTCACGGGGAAGAGCCCGAGCAGGTTGTGCGAGGTGAGCCCGTCAGCACCCCCGAGTACCGGGATGAAGCCGACGATGCCGACCAGCAGATATACGGCGCCGAAGAGGCCGGCCGTGGTCTTGGAAATGGACATGAGGAACCCCCGTGAGAGCGGATGCTTGACCGCGGTTGGCGATGTGTCTGTAGGGTGCTACGCGGCCGGTACCGGCAACGGATCAATGGCCGGGGGCCCATTCGTGGTTGATCCGACTCCGTGGCGCACGCCGTATCCCACGACGATGGACATGTCCGGCGACCATGCAATCGCCCTGATGGGAGTGCTGTTTCTCCCTGTCGCGGTGATCCCGGTGTTGCTTGCGCTGCAGATCCTCGCGGTGCGATTCCCGTTTGCCGGAATGCTCTGGTCGCGTATTGATGGAGCAGAGCCAATGACCCGTCTCGCCTCGCTGCTTCTGCTCGCCACGGCCGACATTCATCTCACGCTCGTCCCGGTACATCTTGGCGAGCAGCCGATCACCGGTGTGCTCTTCCTGCTCGACGGGATCGCGCTGACGGCGGTTGCTCTGGCTGCATTCGCCACACCGCGCTGGCGTGCGGCCGCGGTGGTGCTGTTGATCGCGAACATCCTCGCGTACGGCCTCTACCTGGGCGCAGGTTGGGAGGGCGCCGACATCGTCGGGGTCGGTACGAAGCTGGTGGAGCTCGCGGGGGTCGTCGTCGTGCTGCGCTCGTGTCGCGACGCGTCCGCCCCCGCTCGCTCGAAAGTGGCAAGAGTCCGCGCCGCCTGATTTCCGTCAGCGAGGGTTGGGACGGTCCAGGTTCCAGTGCCGTCCTACGACAGCGAGCCATGCGCCGCTTGGCGTGGCGGCGTCGCTTCCGGAGTGACTTCGAAGGCTGCTTGACCTCCGCCGATCTGCACCCAGTGCTGGTCGGCAAACGACACCTTCTGCGGTGGATCCTGGAGACGCGAGGGCATGAGCACCGGACGCAATCCCGCAAGCAGCGATCGCTCCGCGGCGCGCGCCGCACGATTGGCCGAGCGCACCGATGAGAAGGTCGCGACAGCAAGGACAAGCGTACCGCCAGCAGTCGCGAGCGCTGAAATCGTCACCCAGTCGACCATGACGCGGCAGCTTACGCATCGCGTCGTGTTTGCCGCGCGGGACTACCGGTGCCGCTACGCGCGCAACGGCATGATGCCGGCGAGCTCGTGGCCGTCGCTGCGCACTGCCTCAACGTCACGCGGCCCGAGCTTCTTGCCACAGGAGCCACACACAAGCACTGCTTCCGTCACCGCGCCGCACGCCTTGTGGGTCACCCGCATTGGAGGACCATCCGGTGCCGCATAGCGATCACCCCACTGACGCATCGCGGTGATCACGGGCCAGAGGTCGCGGCCCTTGTCGGTCAGGCGGTAGTCGTGCCGAGGCGGATGCTCGGAGTACGGGACCCTGGTCAGGACTCCGGCATCGACCAGCGTGTTGAGCCGGTCGTTGAGGATGTTCCGGGAGATGCCGAGGCGGCGCTGAAAGTCGTCGAATCGGGTGACGCCGAGAAACGTGTCGCGAATGATGAGCATGCTCCACCACTCGCCAACCACCTCGAGGCATTGGGCGACCGAGCAATCCATCGCCGTGAAGCTCTTGCGATCCATGCCTTCAGGATAGTGAGTTGCATAATAGAACGCAAGTGCTTAGAGTACTTGCCGTGACCCAGATGGCCGCCTCCGCCTCGACGACACCTGCCCCAACGCCAGTGGTCCGCCGGCGCATCGTGTTCGTCGTCACGGCGCTCGGGGCGTTCATGGCGTCACTCGATCTCTCGATCGTCAACGTGGCGTTCCCGGCACTGGAGCGCTCCTTCCCGAACGACCCGCGCGCGACGCTGGCCTGGGTGATCACGAGCTACGGCATCGTCTTCGGCTCCCTCCTCGTCATTGCGGGCCGCACCGCGGACCGCCTCGGAAGCCGGCGCGTATTCATGGTCGGCCTGACGATTTTCACCGTCGGTTCAGCGCTCTGCGGGTTGGCGCCTTCGGTCGCGTTGCTCGTGGCAGGACGCGTCATCCAGGGATTCGGTGCCGCAGCACTGCTGCCGGCTTCGCTGAGCCTGCTGCTCGGCGCGTTCCCGGTCGAGCGCCGCTCGCAGGTCGTCGCGCTGTGGGGCGGAGTCGGCGCGCTCGCCGTCGCCACCGGACCCTCGCTTGGAGCGGCGCTCATCACCGCCGGTGGGTGGCGGTCTGCCTTCTTCGTCAATGTGCCGATCGGTGTCATCGCATGGTTTGCGGGCCGGCGCGTGCTGGTGCATTCGCGATCGGGCATTCCGGGTGTAGCGCCCGACTATCTCGGCGCCGCACTCATCGCGCTCACGCTTTCGGCGTTGGTGCTCGGCATCACCGAAGGGCCGACCTGGGGATGGGCTTCGACGCCGGTGCTTGGATGCTTTGCCGGTGCGATCGTGGTTGGCGCGGGATTCCTGTACCGGTCAGCCCACCATCCGGAACCTGTCCTTGACCTCACGCTGTTCAAGGCGCGGTCGTTCAGCGTCGCCAACGCCGCGACGTTCCTGTATGCAATGGGGTTCTTCGCGATGCTGCTCGGAAACATCCTGTTCCTCACCAGCGTGTGGCACTACCCGATTCTGGAGGCAGGTCTCGCCGTGACTCCGGGTCCTTTGGTCGTCGCCGTCGTGTCCGGACCTGCGGGTCGGGTGGCCTCGCGCGTGGGCTTCCGCAGGGTGCTGCTCGTTGGTTTCACGGTCTTCTTCGCCGGTCTGGTCTGGTTCGCAACCCGGGTCGGTCTCCAGCACGATTACCTCAGCGTCTGGTTGCCGGGCACGCTGATCATCGGCCTGGGTATCGGGCTGACGTTTCCCGTGCTCAGCGCCGCGGCGGTCTCAAGCTTGCATCCCAATCGGTTCGCTGTCGGGAGCGCGGTGAATCAGACGGCACGTCAGATCGGCGGCGCATTCGGCATCGCGTTGCTCGTGGTGATCCTTGGAACGCCGGACACCCTCGCACACGCGCTGACCGCATTCCACCACCTCTGGTGGTACGCGGCCGCCACTGCGCTGCTCTCCGGCCTCGCGTGCACGCTCATCAGTCACAAGCCGCGCGCTCAGACCGAATCGATTTCGCCCGTCGCCGCGTCTGTCGCGGAGACACGCGTCGCGGTTTAGGCGGTCAGCACCAGGCGCGCCTCACGCGCCATCTCCACATCCTCGTGAGCCGTGACCACGACGACAGCCGGCGCGTGGCCAGGCGGTCCGATCACTGCGTCGCTGTCGGCTGCGAGCAGTGTTGCCGGTAGCCCGAGCAGACCCAGTCGCTCGCACACGCGACTTCGAATCAATGTGGAGTGCTCGCCGACTCCGCCGGTGAACACCAGCGCGTCGAGACGATCGAGCGACGTCGCGAGGCCACCGATGACGCGCGAGAGCACGTGGACATACACGTCGAGCGCCTCCGCACACGCCGCGTTGCCCGCAGCGGCTGCGCGTTCCACCTCGCGCATGTCGGAGAGACCGCAGAGCCCGATGAGTCCGCTGGCGTGCTCGAGCGAGCGTGTCATCGCGCCGACTGAGATACCGTGATGCTCCTGCAGCCACAGCAGCGCGCCAGGGTCCACCGTCCCGCTGCGCGTCGCCATCACCGCGCCCTCGAGCGGCGTGAACCCCATGCTCGTATCGACACTGCGCCCGTCGCGTACCGCGCACGCGGAGACGCCCGACCCGATGTGCGCGATCACAACCTGCAAGGATTCGACGGCGCTGTCGAGCAACGCCGCACTGCGACGGCTCGCGTATGCGTACGACAGGCCGTGAAATCCGTAGCGACGCACGCCCCACTCGCGCCAGTGCGCAGGGACCGCGTACGTGGTCGCATAGCTGGGGATTCCGGCGTGGAATGACGTGTCGAGACACACGATCTGCGGACAGTCCATGGTCTTGCGGGCGGCGTCGACGAGCGCGAGAGCCGGTGGGAGATGGAGCGGTGCCAGCTCTACCGCAGCTTCGAGCTGCTCACGGACGTGGTCGTCGACGAGCGTTGCCTGGCGCACTGCGGCGCCGCCATGGACCAGACGGTGCGCGACGGCATCCACATCGCCAGCGTGCGCTGCGAACTCCGCTAGGGCTGTGACCGGATTGGTGTCCCCGTCGATCTCCTGCGCGTCCTCGACCCGGTCACCAGCGTCGATGACGCTCAGCTTCAAGCTGCTCGAGCCCGCGTTCACCGCGAGAATCCGCATCGATCAGACCGAGGCGGCGGGCGGCGTCCCATACGCGAGGGGTCCGGGCCAGCGCCAGTTGCGGATCTCCGGCATGTCCTCGAAGTACTCGCGAACGTAATCGTGATGGCGGAGCAATTGGTCGCGACAGTACCGGTTCAGGTCATCAGCTCCGGCGGGTTTCCGCGCCGACCGGCGCAGCGCCTCCATCACGAGGTGGTAGCGGCTCATCTCGTTCAGCACCACCATGTCGAACGGCGTCGTGGTCGTGCCATGTTCGTTGAATCCGCGTACGTGGAAGCGCCCGGCGTTCGGCCGGCCGTGCAGCACCTGATGAAAGGCTCGCGCGTAACCATGAAATGCCATCACGACGTCGACGTCATCCGTGAAGAGTTCGGTGAATGTCTCGGCGCTCAGCGCGTGCGGATGGAACGGCGCCGGGCTCATCGCAAGCAGGTCCACGACATTCACCAGGCGGAAGCGCAGATCGGGGACCTGTTCGCGGAGCAGGGCTGCCGCCCCGAGCGTCTCCAGTGTCGGGATGTCACCGGCGCAGCCGAGCACGACGTCCGGTGGACCGTCGCCGGGATTCGACGCCCAGTCCCACACCGACGCGCCACGCGTGCAGTGTTCGATTGCCGCATCCATCGACAGGTACTGGAGTTCCGGCTGCTTGTCGATGACGATCAGGTTGACGTAGTTCCGACTCGTGAAACAGTGGTCGGCGACCGACAGCAGGCAGTTCGCATCGGGTGGGAAATAGATCCGCACGACATCGCCGCTCAACGACATCACGGTATCGATGAGGCCCGGCCCCTGGTGGCTGAAACCGTTGTGGTCATTGCGCCAGCACGTTGATGTCAGCAGCACGTTCAGCGCGGCCACCGGCGCGCGCCACTGCAGGTCGCGAGCCGCCTCGAGCCACTTGGCGTGCTGCACCGTCATCGATGCGGAGACCATCGCGAAGGCCTCGTACGTCGCGAACAACCCGTGCCGGCCGGTGAGCAGGTAGCCCTCGAGCCATCCCTCGCACAGATGCTCGGACAGCACCTCCATGACGCGGCCCCCAGCACTCACGTGATCGTCGATGGGGATGGTCGCTTCCTCGAAGCAGCGGCTCTCCACCTCGAAGACCGCACCGAGGCGGTTGCTGTTCGTCTCGTCAGGACAGAAGAGGCGGAAGTTGACCGGGTTGTCGCGGTAGATGTCTCGCAGCCACTCACCGAGGCGGCGCGTCAACTCCGCAACGGTGACGCCGGATTCGACGGGCATTGCGTAGTCCCGGAATGCGGGCAGCTGCAGCGGCTGGAGCATCCGGCCGCCGTTGGCATACGCGGTCGAGCCCATTCGCTTGTCACCCCTGGGCATGAGCGTGGTGACCGCCTCGACCGGTGTGCCGCCGCTGTCGAACAACTCCTCGGGTCGATAGCTGCGCATCCATTCCTCGAGTTGCGCCAGATGTTCCGGGTTGGTTCGCACGTTGTCGAGCGGCACCTGATGCGCTCGGAACGTTCCCTCCACAGGAAGCCCGTCAACGAACTTGGGGCCTGTCCAGCCCTTGGGCGTGCGCAGGACGATTGCGGGCCACACCGGCCGCCCGCCACCTGCTCCGCTGCGCGCGGCCGTTTGAATTTCGCGAATCCGGTCGTAGCAGCGGTCGAGGGTGTGCGCGAACTCCTCGTGCACGGCACGCGGTTCGTCGCCGCTGACGAAGTGGACGTCGTACCCGTGAGCGGTGAGCAATCCGCGCACATCGCGCTCGTGAGCGCGGCCCAGGACGGTGGGTCCGCTGATCTTGTATCCGTTCAACTGGAGAATCGGAAGCACGGCGCCGTCGCGACGCGGGTCGAGGAAGCTCACGCCTTTCCATGAACCCTCGAGCGGGCCGGTCTCCGCCTCACCGTCACCGACGACACACGCCGCGATCAGGTCGGGGTTGTCAAAAACAGCGCCGAACGCGTGTACGAGCGCATAACCGAGCTCGCCTCCTTCGTGGATGGAGCCCGGGGTCGGGACGCTCACGTGGCTCGGGATACCACCCGGCGTCGAGAACTGACGTACGAGGCGGAGCAGACCTGGTGCGTCGAGCGACACCGCCGGGTAGATCTCGGAATACGTGCCCTCGAGATACACGTTGGCGACGATGGCCGGCCCCCCGTGACCAGGCCCGGCGACGTAGAGCACGTCGCAGTCGCGCTGCTGGATGAGCCGGTTGAGCTGAACGTAGATCAGGCTCTGCGCCGGCGACGTGCCCCAGTGGCCGAGCAGGCGCGGTTTGATGTGCTCGACGGCGAGCCGCTCGCGGAGGAGCGGGTTTGCCTGGAGATAGATCTGCGCGACTGTCAGGTAATTGGCCGCGCGCCATGTGGTGACGAGCGCATCCAGGTCGATGGCCCCGGCTGTCGGGTTCAGAGTGGTCACCAGTTCCATCGTACCGGGGGTGGGCTTGCGGACGGAGGTACGTGGGAGTGACACTGTCTTTGTCAGCAGGAAGTGGGTTGCCTGGGGAAGCATTGAGCGGCACCGGTGTCGCGACGGAGCGAGCTCGCCTCCTGCGTAACGTCGCCGTTATCAGGAGGACAACATGCGCTTGACACCCCGAGGAACCCGCCGCGCCATGCGGTCGGCAATGCTTGCAGTGCCCGCTGCGACGCTCATCGTCGGCGCCGGCGGCCTGACGGCCCACGCCGCACCGTTGATCGGCACCACCACGATCTACGTGGCCACCACTGGCAGCGACACCAACCCTTGCACCAAGGCAAAACCCTGTGCGACGTTGCAATACGCCGTCGACAACGCGCCGGTTGGCGGAATTATCAAGGTTGAAGCGGGAACCTACAACCAGACGGTGAACATCACCAAGCCATTGACGCTCCAGGGCGCCGGTGCATCCACCACAACGATCGACGGTAGCAACATCGACACGGAGGCGATGGCAACGCCGTATTACGGCGTGATCTCCGTCGAGAACAATCCGGGCGCCGGCGGCCACATAACGGTTAAGGGCTTTACCGTTGATAACGCCTACATAACACCCGGCGAATACGCCGATGACGCCGATCCCACCGACGTGATCGTCTACGGGGATGCAAATGCCTCTGACACCGTCAGCGTGAGCGGCATGATCCTCCGGGCCGTGCAGGACGAAGCGGACTACGCGGGAATCGGTTTCGACACATTCAACGACGCTGCGGCGGTGTCGTTCACCAACAGCACGGTTTCAGGGACCTTCCAGGGAGCTCTCCTCGAAGGCGGCGGCATCGGTGGCGCAGTCACTGTCACCAAGGTCACGTTCCAGAACCTCACGAGCTGCAGCGCGACAGCATGCGGCGCGGTGTACCCGGCTGACGGTCTCTTCGTCCTCAGCGATCAGCCTGGCACCGCGACCGACACCGTCAACAGCAACACATTCCAGGGGTACGCCGGCTACGGACTTGCCGCAACTGCCGGATACTCCGGAAGCAACTGCTCCGGCCCGAACGGACCCTGCCCGGGCAACACGAACCTGACCGCGAACACCAACAAGTTCACACTGGCGGCGTGCGGACCATCGGGCGGTTGCGCTGCGATCGCTCTCGATGCCACTGCGGGCAATGAGCTGACCGCGCACCTCCAGGGCAACAAGGGCACCGTTGCGTCTCCTGACGGCGCGATCGTCGAGCAGCCCGACAGCGGCGTCTACAACGTCACGGAAATCAACAACAAGATCCACGTCACCCCGTAAGGGCGGCGAAACTCCACACGAATGACGCGTGGCCGGCGAGCGCTGAACTCGCCGGCTACAGAGTCCCCGGGGCCGCCGCTCCCTCCGCGTCCCGGAACGTCAGCGAGTACCCCTTTCCGGGCCTGTTGACCAGATCGCAGGGGATGTCGAGACGCGCCAGGATCTTTCTGAGCCGCATCACGTAGTTGCGGACCTCCTCGGGAAAGAGTGCCGAGTCCGACCACGCAAAGCTCGTGATCTGCGCCGACGTGTAGAAGCGGTGCGGGTGATCGAGTAGGAACTGCAATAGCTCGAACTCCCGGTTGGTCAGCACCGCCTGCTGCCCCTTGTGACGGACGACACGTCCGTTCGGATCGAGCCAGAGCCCCTGCAACTGCCAGACGCGTTGGTACCAGAGGTCGAGGCGGGCGTAATAGCCCGCCATCTGCGCCTCGATGAAGCCGATGTCCTCGTCGGCGGCCGTCTGAGCCACCGGGTGCAACTTGGGGAGTTCGCGACGCACCCGTTCGAGCAAGCCCAACTTGAAGCGGATCAAGTCGTCATAGATGCTCATCCAGTGACGCGCGTCTTCCCAGTGCTCTGTCTGGATGTCCTCGCCTTCGAGCGGGCGCGATGCTGGAGCAGTGCGGCCGGTCCCCACGCAAGGACTATACGGAAGCTATTGCTGATCTTCTTACGCCGAGGGGGTTATGAACATCACCATGGACCAGACCTCTGCCCCCGGGCGGCCCGACATCATCGCCGCCATTAGAGGTGGCGACGACTCGCTCGGCATGGAAGGCGAGGTCGATCCCGCCACTGCCACCCTCGAGCAGGCCGTGTTCTGGAGAAACATCTACACGGAAATCCTCGCAATGGAGGAGTCCGTTCTTCTCCGGATTCACCAGTTGATGGCCGACCAGTCCCCACAAGCTCGACATGAAGTTGAGCTCACCAATGTCCCGGTCGTCGTGGCGCAGGCGGAGCGATTTCGCTCTCGATTGGGCTTCTGGGAAACCGCTTGCCTCCGGGTCGACGCTGGTGCTGTTGCCGTCGAGAGCGACGTGTCGGTAGTTCCCGGCTAGCGCATCGTCGTTGCGCTGTTACTGCAATTGTTGCGCCGTCCCCCTGACACTCGGGGCACGTGGGAACCGCAGGCTGAAGGATTTTCAGTGTCGAGCGTCCACAGAGGAGCCGGCATGACCGACATTCAGACTGATCAGTCCGTCACCAGCGACGGATCGAACCGCACCGGGATCAACACCACGACGCAGACCGTCGCCGATCCCGCAACCGGGGCGAGCATGCGCCGGAGCACGACCAACGTGTGGTCGGGCCGGACGCCCGGAGTTGAAATCGTCTGGCTCATCGCCGGAATCGTCGTTGTGTTGCTCGCGCTCGATTTCATCTTCCACGCGGCAGGTGCCAACGACGTGGGCTTCGCATCGTTCATCTTTGGCGTCGGCAAGGCCCTTGCAGCACCGTTCGCGGGCATCTTCAAGACGGACTCCGCGGCCCGTGGCAACCTCATCGTCTGGGCGGATGTCCTCGCGATGGTGATCTATGTCATCGCTGCCGCGATCGTTGTCAAGGTGGTCAACTTGATCTCGGCTCGCAGCGCCACCTCGGCCAACTAGCACCACACGCGACAGAGGGCGGACACAATGCTTGCACTGGTTTCGGTGACGTTCGACGCTGGATCAATCCTTGTCTGGGCGGTGATCGGGCTGATCGCAGGGTTCCTTGCGAGCAAGGTGATGACCGGTCATGGCAAAGGCATCGTGGCGGACATCGTTGTCGGTGTCATCGGCGCAATCGCGGGCGGATTCATCGCCCGGTTTCTCGGCGTGACGACGAGCCTCACCAGCCACTCTTTCGTCGTCGAGATCGTCGTCGCCTTTGCCGGGGCGGTCATCCTGCTTGCAGTTCTGCGGCTTGCGGGTTTCGGAAAGCGCCGCAGCTTCTTCCGGTGACCGGCAGGCCCGCAATCGGCTGAGGAGCCTTTGTAGCGGGACGACGGTTCCCACATTCGGGCATCCGGCGTGGCACATTGTCCCTTGCACCAACAATGCAGGGTCAACTCGAGAACGAGCCCTTGGAGAGGGGCCGGCGCCACTTGCACACGGGATCCGTGATCCTGCTCCTCTGCGCGATCGCCGTCGCAGCCGCGATCGGGATCGTGATGTCGCTCGGGCAGCGCCCTGCAGCCCATAACGCGCCGCCCTTGGCACATGCACCGGCGCCGCTGCAGCCGACGCTGCCGCCGGCGCTCCTTGACAAATCAACCCGAATCGGGAACCGGATTCAGCATCGCAAACGACCTCGCGGCCCATGACGTGGTGCTCTTCGGCGGTGTCGGCGACTATCCGAACACGTGGCTGTGGAACGGCTCGTCGTGGACGCTCGCAGATCCCGCGTCCAGCCCCGCAGGTCGCTTCGGAGCGTCCGCCGCCTACGACCCGCAGTTGAAGAGCGTCGTGATGTTCGGAGGGCGGCTCGAGGACGGCACCCCGATTCACGACACATGGGCGTGGAACGGCAGCACCTGGACGGATCTCGACAGCGGCGCGGGTGGGCCGCCGCCCGGCACAGGCTCGGATATGGCATGGGACCCGGCTACGTCGCAGATGGTGCTGATCACGAGCTCCGGGGTCATCTCGGATCCGGCCGAGACCTGGGTGTGGGCCGGCACGCACTGGAACCAGCCGTCTGGCGCGGTGCTTCCCGCGGGCGCGGACTACAGCCCGATGTCGTTCGATCCGGTGAGCAAGTCACTCCTCGCAGTCGCGTGTTGTGTCGGCCCACCGCCGGCCACGGGGGCGACGAACACCACGTGGCGGTGGACCGGGGCGACGTGGACATTGCTTCCCACTCCAAGCAGCGCGCCGGTCGACGCGTCATCGATCGACGTCGATCCGGAGACCGGCCACCTCGTGTTGTGCGCGTGTGGCGCCTCGACGCTGCCGGAGCCCGAGTTCTGGGCATGGAACGGGACCAGTTGGGCCGCCTTCTCGACTGCCCCGTTGCCCGCGGCCGAGCGGGACAGAGATCACCGACGGGAGCCAGTTGCTGCTGTTCGGAACGCCGAAGTCTTCGCCGCCGTCAGGAGAACCGCCCGTCGACGTCTGGGCACTCAGCGCGAGATCGACCTGGAGCCAGCTCGATCAAACCGGCTAGCCCCGCGCTCGAGTGCTAGCCGGTGGAGTTGCAGGCGCCGGCAACCATCTGCTGAGTGATCTGGGCAGGTGAGATGACGCCTCCGAAATTCCAGTCGTTCTCGGCGAAGGCAAGCGTCGCCTCCGTCGTGACGAGCGGGATCGTCCCGCCATTCGGTGCCGGTGCATTGAGGTCCTCGCATGCGGCGCTCATCACCGCAGCGGCAGTGGCAGCGGGTCCGAGCGACAGCAGCTTCGACGGGATCGTGGCGAAGGACATGATTGCGGCAACGCTCGGGCGGCCGTCCGGGCACAACACTGGAATGACGTTGCCGTCCTGTGCGATTGTCACCGGACCGCAGTTCTCGGGCCGACCCGGAAATGGCCAGGGCGTTGGCCCGGGCGGCGTTGCGACGGGTGCTGGCAACGCGGAGGCCGTGGGCGTCGGCGGAGTGCTCGACGGCGTCGATGCTCCCGGCGTTGGGGTGGTGCTGCTGCATGCGACCGCGACGAACGAGCACGACACGACGACAATCGCCGCGCGCAGAGGGTGAAGGGCTGAGTGAGACATTGCAAGAGATCTAACGGCGTGCAGCACCAAGGGATACGCGCGTGGGGTTCGAGCCGGGCGTGACGTCCGAGCCTGTACGCTGACCGGGTAGCGCGGCAACGCATCTCACCGGAGCAGTGACGACGCCACCAACGACACGAGACGTTCATTTCCCGTCCGGGGGCTCCACCTTCGGCGCATATCTCGCACTCCCTGAAGGTGATGGACCACATCCCGGCGTCGTGGTCATACACGAGGCGTTCGGCCTCAACGACAACATTCGTGACATCGCCGGGCGATTCGCGGGCGAGGGGTATGTGGCGCTCGCCGTCGATCTCTTCACCGATCACAGCCGCGCAGCGTGCATGGCGCAACTGATGGGGTCGATGCTCACCCGCCGCGAGCCTGCATCGATCAAGGACCTCGCTGCCTCGATGGACTACCTCGTTACGTTGCCCGACGTCGACCCCGACAGGGTCGGCGCGATCGGTTTCTGCATGGGAGGCGGTTTCGCCATCGCCTGGGGCCGTCGTGACCGCCGTCTGCGCGCGATCGCGCCCTTCTACGGCACCAATCCCCGGCCCATCGAGGCGGTGCGCCGCATGTGTCCGGTCGTCGGCAGCTACCCGGGGAAGGATTTCACCGCGCGATCGGGTCGCAAGCTCGATGCCCATCTTGCCGGCCTCGGGGTCGCGCGAGACATCAAGGTCTACCCAGGTGCGCTCCACTCATTCTTCAATGACACCAGCAAGGCGTACAACGCCGACGCTGCAACCGACGCGTGGCAGCGAACGCTTGCCTTCTTCGCGGAACACGTGCGATCGCCTCGGATCACGCCATGACCGAACCGATCGACGTCCGCGAACGCTCCGGAATCTGCGACCTGTTCGTCGAACTCGGGCCGGATGCACCGACACTCTGCGAAGGGTGGATGACGTCCGATCTTGCGGCGCATCTCGTGCTTCGAGAACACTTCCATCGCTGGCCGGACGCGAAGCTCGCGGCGGAGAAGGCAAAGGGATTTCCCGTGCTGGTCGCGCGTCTGCGCGCCGGTGCACCGGCGTTTCCCTGGCGCATCCCGCGGCTTCGCAACGTCCTCCTTGGTTTGGAATATTTCATCCATCACGAGGACGTGCGCCGGGCCAACGGTCGCGAGCCACGCCCGGAGATGGCCGACCTTGAAGCGGTGTCATGGCGGATGACCGGATACAGCGCCAAGCGGATCGCGAAGCGCATCAGCCCGTACGGATTCGAGCTCGTTCGCCCGGACGGCGCGAGGAAGCGATTCGGATCGGGGGAGATGGCGACGCTCACCGGAGCGGCGTCGGAGCTCATCCTCTACATGGGTGGCCGTCGCGCCACAGCGCAGGTGACCCTGAGTGGCGCGGCCGACGCCGTCGCCACGCTCGAGCGCACCAAACTACGGGTCTGAGGCGTCTGCGAGGACGCCGATCGCACGCAGGGGAGAGCTCGTGACGGAGTCGGTGACCAGGATGCTCGCGGATGACGCGGCGTCGCGGGCGCTCGGCATCGAGGTGCGCGACATCACCATCGGAGCGGCCACCGCGACGATGACGATCCGCCCGGACATGGTGAACGGGCACGGCATCACGCACGGCGCGTTCGTCTTCGCCGTGGCGGACACGGCCTTCGCGTGCGCCTGCAACAGTCATGGCCCGCTCACCGTCGCTGCTGCGGTCGATATCACCTTTGTCGCGCCGTCGCGTGCGGGGGACGTGCTCGAAGCGCACGCCGTGGAACGTATTCGATTCGGCCGCTCCGGTGTCTACGACGTCACCGTCCGTCGTGGCGACGACGTCATCGCGGAGTTCCGTGGAACGAGCCGCACCATCGCGAAGAGCCCGCATGAGTAGCGTCGGCGTCGCGCCTCCGCCGGGGCTGCTCGATGCCGGCGAACGGCTGAGCCGCGACGCGCTGCTCGAACTCCAGCTCGAGCGGTTGCGGTGGTCGCTGCGCCACGCGTACTCGCACGTGCCTCATTACCGGAAGGCGTTCGACGCTGCCGGGGTGAGCCCGGATGACTGCGAGACGCTCGCCGACATCGCGAGATTTCCGTTCACCACGAAGCTTGATCTACGCGACAACTACCCGTTCGGCATGTTCGCGGTGCCGCGGTCTGAGGTGCGGAGAATCCACGCGTCGAGCGGCACGACGGGACGGCCCACGGTGGTCGGATACACGCAGGACGACCTCGACACATGGGCGGACCTCATGGCGCGCTCGATTCGCGCCGCCGGCGGCCGCGCCGGCGACATCGTGCATGTCGCGTACGGCTATGGCCTGTTCACCGGCGGTCTTGGCGCGCACTACGGCGCCGAACGGCTCGGCTGCACCGTCGTCCCCATTTCCGGCGGCATGACGCCGCGGCAGGTGCAGCTGATTCGCGATTTCCAGCCGGCGATCATCATGGTCACGCCGTCGTACATGCTCGCGCTCATCGACGAGTTCGAGCGCCAGGGGGTTGACCCGAGGACGTGCTCGTTGCGCATCGGCATCTTCGGCGCGGAGCCCTGGACCGAGGCGATGCGCGCCGAGATCGAGCAACGCCTCGACATGCACGCCGTTGACATCTATGGACTTTCCGAGGTGATGGGACCGGGCGTGTCGCAGGAGTGCGTCGAGACCAAGGACGGCCTGCACATCTGGGAGGACCACTTCTACCCGGAGGTCGTCGACCCGGTGACCGGCGAGGTGCTTCCCGACGGAGAGATCGGCGAGCTGGTGTTCACGTCGTTGACCAAGCAGGCGCTCCCGATCATCCGTTACCGGACTCGCGACCTCACCCGGTTGCTCCCGGGCACTGCACGGCCGGCGTTCCGGCGCATGGAGAAGGTGACCGGCCGGAGCGACGACATGATCATTCTGCGCGGCGTCAACGTCTTCCCCACCCAGCTCGAGGAGCTCGTCGTCGGCACGAGTGGTCTGTCGCCCCACTTCCAGGTGATCCTCGGCCGTGAGGGCCGGCTCGACACGCTCACTGTGCGCGTCGAGGCTCGTCCCGAATGCCCGCCGGAAGGGCGCGCCGCCGCAGCGAACGCATTGGGGCGCGAGGTCAAGGACCGTGTCGGGGTGAGCGTACTCGTCGAGGTCGTCGATCCCGACACCCTGGAGCGGTCGGTCGGCAAGCTCCAGCGAGTGATCGACCGCCGGTCGTAGACTGCGCCAGCCGATCACCAAGTCAGCGCGGGTCACGGGAGGTATCTCGGGGTGGATCGCTTTCTCCTGTATCGGACCTTCGACGAGCTGGAGGTCGGACAGACGCAGCGCACCCGGGGCCGGACCATCACCGAGGGCGACATCGTCAACTGGTGCGCGCTCACGGGCGACTGGTTCTACCCGCACATCGACAAGGTGGCGGCGGAGCGATCGATGTTCGGGCAGCGCGTCGCTCCCGGGATCATGGTGTTCGCGCTCGGTACCGGTCTCGGCGTCCCCGCCGACGCAACCACGATCCTCGCCAACTACGGCAGCGACCGTCTCCGCTACACGGCCCCGACGTGGATCAACGACACCATCTACCTCGACATCGAGGTGCTCGAGAAGTCCGACAAGGACGCGAAGTCCGGTCTCGTGACGTATCGCTGGGACATCATCAACCAGAACGGCGTCACGGTCTGCGCGAGCCAGCTCAAGATCCTCACCGCCAAGGAGCGCGCCCCGTATGCCGGCATCTGACGCCGGCGATCCTGTCCTGCTGACCATCGATGGCGGCGTTGCGGAGCTTGTGCTCAACCGGCCGGACAAGATGAATGCGATGAACCTCGCGATGGTGCGCGGCATCGCCGAACGTCTCGACGCCATCGAGCAGGCCGGCGCTCGTGCACTGCTGGTTCGCGGCGAGGGACGTGCGTTCTGCAGCGGCCGCGACCTGGCCGACGCGGATCCCCTCCACGAGGATGGCGAAGCGGTCCTGCGCGACGTGTTCAATCCGCTCATCGAGCGTATGGCAGGTGTCGCCATGCCGACCATCGCTGCCGTGCAGGGCGCGTGCCTTGGTACCGGGCTCGGCCTCGCGATGGCGTGCGACGTCGTGTACGCGGCTGACGACGCGCGCATCGGCTCGCCGTTCGCGCGCATCGGCGCGGTGCTCGACAGCGGCGCGCATGCCGCCTTCGTATCGAGAGTGGGACCGCATCGCGCGCTCGAACTCGTCTACACGGGACGACTGCTCTCCGGGCGCGAGGCCGCGGAATGGGGGCTCGTCAATCGCAGCGTTGCCGGCGCCGACCTGGTGCGCCGTACCCGCGAGATGGCCGTCTCGATCGCACGCGGACCGACCGCCGCATTCCTCGAATCAAAGCGACTGGTGCGCGCAATCACGGACGGCGCTCCATCGTTGGCTGACGTGCTTGCGGCAGAGGCTGCGGCGCAGGGCCGCGCGTCGCGGACCCACGACTATCAGGACGGCATCTCGGCGTTCCAGGAAAAGCGCAAACCGTCCTTCACGGGCGAGTGACACCGGATGCCATGAGCGACCTCCAAGCGTCATTTCCGAGCCTGATCTTCGATCGCCCCGAGGACGGGATCCTCGTGATCACGATGCAGGCGGAGGGGCGTCTCAACGCCGCGGACGCGGCAATGCACCGCGACCTCGCGGAGGTCTGGCGCGCGGTGGACACGGACGCCGGCACCCGCGCGGTGATCATCCGCGGCGCTGGCGGGACCTTTTCATCGGGAGGCGATTTCGACCTCATCGAGGCGATGGTTGCCGACTTCGCCGTTCGCGCCCGGGTGCTTCGCGAGGCTCGTGACCTCGTCTACAACGTCATCAACTGCAGCAAGCCGATCGTCTCGGCGATGGACGGCGTCGCGGTCGGCGCCGGACTGGTCGTCGGACTGCTTGCCGACATCTCGATCGCCGGCCGCTCGGCCCGGCTCATCGACGGCCACACCAGGATCGGTGTCGCCGCAGGCGACCATGCGGCGATCATCTGGCCGCTGCTTTGCGGCATGGCCAAGGCCAAGTACCACCTGCTGCTCTGCGAGCCTGTAAGTGGTGAGGAGGCAGAGCGGATCGGCCTTGTCTCGCTCAGCGTCCCGGACGACCAGGTCCACGTGAAGGCGCTCGAGGTCGCTCGCAAGCTCGCGGCTGGATCGCCGACCGCCATCAGCTGGACCAAATACGCGCTCAACAACTGGCTGCGGGCTGCGGGCCCCACCTTTGACAGCTCGCTCGCTCTCGAATTCCTCGGCTTCACCGGCCCGGACGTCGTCGAAGGGGTGGCCGCGAGGCGGGCCAAACGGGCTCCCGACTTCGGCGACCGCGGTCCGCAGCAGTAGGATCGAAGCACGTGAGTGTGGAGGTGTCGTCGGCGACCAGCGGGCCGTCCTCATTTTCAGGGCCGTCAAAGGCCGCCTGGCAGGACGTCGCAGCTGAGGGATCCCTCGGCGAGGCGCTTCCCCATGACGTCGACCTGACCCACGACCAGCTGCGCAGCCTCTATCGGCTCATGGCGCTGAGCCGGCGGGTCGATCGCCAGGCGATCAACCTGACCCGCCAGGGAGCGCTCGGTGTGTTCGCATCGAGCCACGGCCAGGAGGCAGCCCAGGTGGGTTCGGTCTTCGCGCTCGAGGCCGACGACTGGCTCTTCCCGACCTACCGAGAGACGGTGGGCACGTTCGCCCGCGGCGTCGACGTGGTCGAGTTGCTCGCGCTCTTCTCGGGAAGCTGGCACTGCGGCTTCGACCCCTATCAGTACCGGGTGGCCCCACTGACGACCCCACTCGCCACTCAGGCACTGCATGCGGTGGGGCTCGCGATGGCCGCGAAGATCAAGCACGACCCAATCGTCGCGCTCACCTTCTTTGGAGACGGTGCCGCCAGCGAGGGCGACGCGCACGAGGCCATGAACCTGGCCGCCGTCTACGCCGCGCCGGTCGTCTTCGTCGTCCAGAACAACGGCTACGCAATCAGCGTGCCGTACCACCTCCAGACCAAGGCGTCATCGATCGCGCTGCGCGCGGCAGGTGTCGGGATGCCGGGCGTCCGCGTCGACGGCAACGACGTCATCTCCGTGTATGGCGCGGTCCGCACTGCGGTCGAACGCGCCCGCCGCGGTGACGGCCCGACCCTCGTCGAAGCGGTCACCTACCGCCTGGAGGCGCACACCACGGCAGACGACACGACGCGATACCGCAGCGACCACGAGGCAGCAGAGTGGCGGGCTCGCGATCCGGTGGCACGGTTCCTCGAGCTGCTTCGCGAGGGCGGCATCATCGACGACGCGTTCGTGGCGAACGTGGACGCGGAAGGCGAGGTTGAGGCCGCGCGGATGCGCGACTTCCTGTTCGGCGCTCCGGCGGGCGACCCCCGCGAGATGTTCGACCACGTGTACGCAACGCCAACGCCGCTGCTCGAGGCCGAGCGGGCGATGCTCCAGCAGGAGCTCACGGCTGCCGAGGACGCGACCTGATGGAGGTCACCATGGCCGGCGCGCTCAACGCGGCGCTGCGCGACTCGATGCGCGAGGACAACTCCGTCGTGGTCTACGGCGAGGATGTCGGCCGGCTTGGTGGTGTCTTCCGGATCACCGACGGGTTGCAGGCTGAGATGGGCGCCGACCGCTGCTTCGACACTCCGGTCGCCGAGTTCGGGCATCGTCGGGACCGCGATCGGCATGGCCCTCTACGGCATGCGGCCGGTCGTCGAGATGCAGTTCGACGGCTTCTCGTATCCCGCGCTCAACCAGGTGATCAGCCATGTCGCGAAGTACCGAAGTCGTACGCGCGGTCGCGTAGGCCTGCCGCTCGTCATCCGCATTCCCTACGGCGGCGGGATCGGTGCCGTTGAGCATCACTCCGAGAGCCCCGAGGCGTACTACGCGCACACGGCCGGTCTCACAGTCGTCTCCCCCGGAACACCCGCGGACGCATACGCCCTGCTGCGCGCGTCCATCGCCTTTGAGGATCCGGTCATCTTTCTCGAGCCCAAGCGCCGCTACTGGCTGAAGGAAGACCTCGACTTCCCGGTGACCGCTCCGCCGATCGGCAAGGCGATCGTCCGCCGCCCGGGGACGACCGCCACGGTCATCGCGTATGGACCGATGGTGACCACGGCACTGGAGGCAGCCACGCGCGCCGCAGATGAAAGCGGGCTCGACCTCGAAGTCATCGATGTCCGGACACTGTCGCCGCTCGACATCGAGACCCTCGTGACCAGCGCCACCAAGACGGGCCGCGTCGTTGTGGTCCATGAGGCTGCGCGGTTCGCCGGCTATGGCGCGGAGATCGCCGCCGAACTCAATGAGCGCGCGTTCGGGTATCTCGCGGCGCCGGTGCTGCGCGTCAGCGGCTGGGACGTCCCGTACCCGTCAGCAAAAATCGAGCGCCATTTCCTGCCCGACGCCGACCGCATCCTCGATGCCGTCGCCCGGCTGCTCGAGTACTGATTCGATGCTGACGGTGCGCGACTTCCTCATGCCCGATCTCGGCGAAGGGCTCACCGAGGGAGAGATCAATCGCTGGCTCGTCGCCGAGGGCGATGTTGTGGTGGTCGATCAGCCGATCGCGGAGATCACCACCGAGAAAGCCGTCGTCGAGGTGCCGACACCATTCGCGGGACGCGTGGCGGCGCTGCACGGTGCGGCCGGGGAGAGCATCGCCGTGGGGACGCCGCTGATCAGCATCGAAGTCGCCGCGGCGCCTGCGGAGGGCGCATCGGGGAACGTGCTGGTCGGGTATGGCACCAGCGAGTTGGCACCAAGGTCACGTCGCAGTCTCACGCCGGCATCGCCTACCCCGGGCGCCGCGAAACCGTCCGCGTCGCCGCCGGCATCGCCGTTGGTCCGACGGCTGGCATCCGAGTTGGGTATCGACCTCAGCACCGTCGCGGGCAGTGGCCCGGGCGGGATGGTGACGAGAGCGGACCTCGAGGGTGTTGCTGCTCGCGAGGGCGAGAGCGGTGCAGCCGAGCAGCGCGCATCCGATGGCGCCGTGCGCACTGCGCTGACCGGCGTGGACCGGATCTCCGCGGAACGGCTCACCCGGTCGCACCACGACGCCCCGAGCGCTTCCGCCTGGCTGAGCGCAGATGCGACCAGGCTCATGGAGTTGCGCGCAGAGTTGCCAGTCGGATCAACCGACGCGTCGGTGACGCCCTTCGCGATCATCCTGCGGCTCTGCACCGTCGCGCTTCGGAAGTTCCCGCGGCTGAACGCGCATTTCGACACCGAGACGAACGAAGTTGTGCGTTTCACACCGATTCATCTTGGCGTCGCGGTGCAGACCGATCGCGGACTTGTCGTCGCCGTGATTCGCGACGCGCAGGACAGGTCGATGCGGAATATCGCCGACGAATTGCAACGGCTTGCAGGCGCCGCGCGAGACGGCTCCATCGATGCGTCTGAACTCCGCGGCAGCACGTTCACCGTCTCCAACTTCGGCGCCTTCGGCGTTGACGGGGGAACCGCGATCATCAATCCCCCGGAGGCGGCAATCCTCGGTGTCGGGCGGATCGCGACACGGCCCTGGGTCATCGACGACGAGGTCGTCCCGCGCTCGGTTGTGGAGCTGTCACTCGTGTTCGATCACCGTGTCGCCGACGGCGGCGTCGCAGGCGGGTTCATCCGCCACCTCGCGAATCTCATCGAAACACCTGACGAGGCGATGACAGATGACTGAAACTCCGACGAAAGCGCCCGTCACGCAGGCAGAGCTGCGCAAAGCGCAAGCAGACACCTGGGTGTACTTCGACGGCGAGCTCCGCCGTTACGGCGATGCGCATCTCGGCCTGCTCACGCATGCGCTGCACTACGGCACCGGTTGCTTCGAGGGCATCCGCGCGTACTGGAGCGAACGGCAGCACCGCATCAACGTCTTCCGCATGGCGGATCACTTCGCGCGCATGACGGGCAATGCGCGGATGCTCCACATGCAGCTCCCGCACAGTGTTGACGAGCTCTGCGACATCACCGTCGAGCTGATGCGGCGCAACGACTTTCGCACCGACGTGTACATCCGTCCGCTCGTGTTCAAGGCGAACGAGGAGATCGGCATTCGCTTTCACAACCTGCGCGACGGATTCATGATCGTGCCGGTGCCGTTCGGCGCGTATGTGGACACGACCGGGGGCATTCGCTGCCAGGTGTCCAGCTGGCGGCGCATCGACGACAACGTTGCGCCGGCGCGCTCGAAGGCGACGGGCATCTACATCAACAGCGCGCTCGCGAAGACCGAGGCGTTTCTCAATGGCTTCGACGAGGCGATTCTCATGACCCAGGACGGCCACGTCTGCGAAGGCAGTGCCGAGAACCTCTTCATCCTTCGACGCGGTCAGCTCATCACACCACCGGCATCCGAGAACATCGTCGAGGGGATCACGCGCGCAGTGCTGATGCAATTCGCCCGCGAGGAACTCGGTGTCGACGTCGTCGAGCGCGCGATCGACCGAAGCGAGTTGTACGTTGCCGATGAGGTGCTGCTGTGCGGCACCGGGGCGGAGGTGTCAGCGGTGATCGAGATCGATCGGCGCACCATCGGCAATGGTGAGCCGGGTGAGGTGACGCGCAAGCTCCAGGACCTCTATTTTGGTGCCTGCAAGGGCGAGGATGACCGCTTCTCGAGCTGGCTGACGCCGATCGTCTGATGCCAGTGGACAGCCTCGCCACGCTCAACGACGAGATTCGCTCACGTTTCGCCACGCTGACCACGGCACACGTCGCGGATGGTTGCATTCGTGCTCACGTGGAAGTGCGCTGCGCGCCGCCACAGGTGCAGGCACTGGTGCCGGGGAGTCATATCGCGGGCTGTGCGCGTCCCGCGCGCCATTTCGGCAGCGTCGACATCTTTCTCGAGGCGATCAATGCAGCAGTCGCGGGCGACGTTCTGGTGATCGACAACGGTGGACGCTTGGACGAAGCCTGCATCGGTGATCTCATCGCCCTGGAGACACTCGCGGCGGGTCTTGCTGGAGTCGTGATCTGGGGCCTCCATCGCGACACTGCCGAGGTTCGTGCCATCGGGCTGCCGGTCTTCAGCCTCGGATCAACGCCGACGGGTCCGCAACGTGTCGACGCTCGGGATGCCGCTGCGTTGCACTCCGCCCGGATCGGGGAGTGGACGGTCGGTGAGGCCGATGTGGCGTTCGGCGACGATGACGGCGTGCTGTTCGTACCGAAGGAGCAGGTGCTCGATATCCTGACGATCTCGGAGACGATTCGCGACACCGAACAGCGCCAGGCGGACCGGGTTCGAGAAGGTGATGGGCTTCGCCGGCAGTTGCACTTCGATGCCTATCTCGCAGCGCGCAAGGAAAATCCGTCGCTCACATTCCGCGAGCACCTGCGCTCGGTCGGCGGAGCCGTCGAGGTCTAACGCGCGCCGGAATCCGGAGTCAGTTCGGCGGTGCGCACATCGCGACTGTCGGTGGGCCGGTGCCGCATGCATACAACTCGGCGTCCCACGTCGCGACGTATTGTGTGAGATCTTCGACGTACGTCACGGTGAAGCCCGTCCAGCCACCGTCCGCGGACACCGAACGCCGTCCGACGCCCACATCCAGCTCGGTGTACGGCGCAGCCGGACTCGGGGGCTGCGATCCTTCCCACGAGCATTCATGGGTCACGCGGTACCCGTGGACGGGATGGAGCGTCTGCGTCACCTTCGGCGGGAACCCCGAGCTGGTGTCGATCCCACCTGAGGAGGACTGGCCGGGCACGATCTCGCGGATGTACGCGCCAAGGTTGTCGAGTCCGGTCCCCGCCGCTGATGCGGGCACGACGCTTTCGATGATGGCCTGGTCGGCACCTGGCTGAAGACACAAGTCGTAGCCGGCCGTCCACGGTCCAGGCGTCGATGGGTCGAACGCGAAACCCGCTCCGGCCAAGGCGAGCGGCCCGTCGTTATGAAGATGGATTGGCCCGAAGACGTGAAAGAAGTTGATCCCGGCGAGCACGACGCCTGCGCCGATGAGCCCGGAGAACCACGGGTGCTTCCGCGCCCATGTCTCCCGAGCCTGGGACCCGGATTCCTGAATTCGCAGCACGACACACCGCAGTTGGGCATCTGCCTCACCGTCGGTGAGGTATGTGGATCATAGGCGCCTTCGAGCCGGTTATTGGCACGGCGAAGGCGAAGGACGCGGCCTCGCCGTCACTGGTCGAAGTCGAGGACGACCTTCGGTGTTGTGGGATGCGACTGGCAGGCGAGCACGAAGCCCGCGTCGATCTCGCGCTGTTCCAGGGCGAAGTGCTGGTCCATGTCGACACTCCCACTGACCAGCTTTGCCCGACACGTCCCGCACACGCCACCCTTGCACGCGTACGGCGCGTCGGCTCGAACGCGCAACGCCGCGTCGAGGATGCGCTCGCCGTCCGGCTGAACGGGGAAAGTCGAGCTTCGCCCGTCGAGGATGATCGTGACCTCGGCGGCTCCGGACGATGTTCCTGACGCAGCACTCGACTCACGGACTGGGCGCGGCGCGTCGTCCGCGTGGAACAGCTCCGCATGCAGATGCTCGGCAGAGACACCACGCTCGAGCAGCACCGATCGAGCTGCTTCGATCATGTCGCGCGGTCCGCAGAGAAACCACTCGTCGACGTCGTCCGTCCGTACCAACTGGTCGAGGAACGCGTTCAGCCGCGGCGCATCGATGTGCCCGTGAAAAAGCTCCACCTCCTGCTCCTCCCGCGAGAGGACGTGGTACAGGGCAAATCGTTCTGGATGAACGTTCTTCAGATCCTCGAGCTCCTCGAGAAACATGATGTCCTTGACGGTTCTGTTCCCGTAGATGAGCGTCACTGTGCTGAGTGGCTCCACGGCGAGGATGGTGCTGAGGATCGACAGGATCGGTGTGATGCCGCTCCCCGCGGCGATCATCACGTACGACGTCGCGCGGCTCGGGTCGAGCGGCGTGTTGAAATGGCCGATCGGCGTGACCACCTCCATCATCTCGCCGGGTGTGAGACGCTCGAACGCGTACGCCGAGAAGACCCCGCCGGGCAGCCGCTTCACGGCCACGCGCAACCTTCCTGTACCGGCGGCGCTGCAGATCGAGTAGCTCCGCCGTACGTCGTCTCCGGCGGCCTCGCATCGCAGTGAGACGTGTTGCCCATGCGTGAACGCGTACTCGCCTGCGAGTTCCGGCGGAATCTCGAATTCGATGACAACCGCGTCGTCGGTCAGCGGCTCCACAGCACTGACTCGCAGCGGATGGATCGTCGCGCGCCGATGTCCAACGCCTGCATCGACGACCGGCGTGACGGTCAACCCCTCAGTGCTCCTTGAAGTGCGGGAACGTCTCCCCGCATGCGTCGCATGCGCGCACCGCCTGGCACTGCGTGGAACCGAAATGGGCAATTTCGTGGGTTCGTGTTGCGTTGCACCGCGGACACGCAACGGCGATCTTCAGTGCCTGCACGTCGAACTGCTGTCGTGGCGGCGCGATGCCGTACTCGCGCAGCTTGATCCGGCCGGCGTCGGACATCCACTCCGTCGTCCATGCCGGCGAGAGCACGACGCGAACGCTCACGTCGGTATATCCCTGCTCCCGGATGCACCGTTCCACGTCCTCGCGGATCGTCTCCAGCGCAGGGCAGCCGGAGTACGTCGGCGTGATGTCGATGTCGACATGTCCACGGTGATCGATGCGGACGTCGCGCAGGATGCCGAGGTCGGCGATGGTCAGCGCCGGCATCTCCGGGTCCGGGAGCGCGCCCGCGACGCGGCGGATCTCGTCGATCGGGATCACCAGACAGCCCCTGGGAATGAGCGATGGAGGTGCTGCATCTCGGCAACCATGTACCCAAAGGGTTCGGTGTGCAGTCCTCGTCGCCCGCCTGTCGGTCGCCAGGTGGTTTCTGGAACAACCAGCGTCGCGTCCGTGAGCACTCGATGGACATAGGCGTCCCACTCGGGGCGGAGCGACTCCGGCTCCGGCCCGAATCCACTTGCGGCCGCGTCGCGCGACACCTCATCCGTCTCGAAGAGCTCGAACGTATACGGCCAGAGATCCACGAGCGCCTGCTCCATGCGCGCGTGACTCTCAGCGGTGCCGTCACCGAGACGGAGGGTCCAGTCGGTGGCGTGATCGCGGTGATACGACGTCTCCTTCACGGAGCGGGCAGCGATCGCCGCGACCTGTGCATCGTTCGACGTCGTGAGGGCCTGCCAGTGTGCGAGCTGATACGTCGAGCAGAGCAGCTGCCGGACGATCGTTCGCGCAAAGTCTCCGTTCTCCTGCTCAACGAGCAGGCAGTTGACGAACTCGCGCTCGTCACGCAGGAAGGCGTAGTCGTCCTCGGAGCGGCCGGTCCCATCCAGTTCCGCGGTGCGCTCGAACATCGCGCGCGCCTGACCGAGCAGGTCGAGCGCGATGTTCGTCAGCGCGATGTCGTCCTCCAGCGTCGGCGCCCGTGAGGACCACTGGGCGAGACGGTGCGAGAGGACAAGGCAATCGTCCGCGATGCGCAGCGTGGCAACGGCCGCCGCGCCGGCGACCACGAGGGTCACAGCTGCTGCACTTCCTTCGGGATCGAGTAGAAGGTGGGATGCCGGTAGGGTTTGTCGGCCGCCGGGTCGAAGAACGAGTCCTTCTCATCCGGGGAACTCGCGGTGATCAGCGCAGACGGGACCACCCAGATGCTGACGCCCTCGAGCCGTCGCGTGTACACGTCACGCGCGCTGCGCAGCGCCATCTCCGCGTCGGGTGCGTGCAGGCTGCCGACGTGATTGTGGGAGAGCCCTCGCTTGCTGCGGATGAAGACTTCCCACAGCGGGGCGGGCGTTTCCTCGCTCATGCCGCGGCGCTGGACGTCGTGTGCTTGGCGGCGTACGCAGCCGCGGCCTCGCGCACCCAGGCACCTTCCTCCTGCGCTTTGCGGTGATGCTCCGCGCGCTGGCGGTTGCACGGGCCATCACCGCTGACGACACGGCGCAACTCCTCGAAGTCCGGCTCGCCGAAGTCGTAGTGTCCGCGCTCTTCATTCCAACGAAGCTCGGGATCCGGTGGCACGAGACCAAGGACCACGGCCTGTGGCGCCACCATGTCGACGAACCGCTGACGCAATTCGTCGTTCGAGAAGCGCTTGATGCCCCACGCCATCGACTGCGCGCTGTGCGTCGATTCGGTGTCGGGCGGGCCGAGCATCTCGATGGACGGCCACCACCAGCGATTGACGGCGTCCTGCGCCATGGCGTGCTGTTCGGGCGTGCCGTGCGACAGCGCGTAGAGCGACTCGAAGCCCTGTCGCTGGTGGAAGGACTCTTCTTTGCACACGCGCACCATCGCCCGCGCGTACGGGCCGAACGAGCAGCGGCAGAGCGGGATCTGGTTGGTGATCGCCGCGCCGTCGACGAGCCAGCCGATTGCGCCAACGTCCGCCCACGTGAGCGTGGGGTAGTTGAAGATGCTCGAGTACTTCTGACGCCCCTGGTCGAGCAGATCGATGAGCTCGGCACGGTCCACCCCGAGAGTCTCGGCCGCGCAATACAGATAGAGGCCGTGGCCGGCCTCGTCCTGCACCTTGGCCATGAGGATCGCCTTGCGCCGGAGCGACGGGGCACGCGTGATCCAGTTGCCCTCGGGCTGCATGCCGATGATCTCCGAGTGGGCGTGCTGGGCGATCTGGCGGATGAGCGACTTCCGGTAGGCGTCGGGCATCCAGTCGCGCGGCTCGATCCGCTGATCCGAGTCGATCAGCGCCTGGAATTCGGTTTCCCGGGGGGCCGCTTCGATCGCAACGCCCGCTTCGATCGGGCTGCCTGAACTCATGCTCCTACAATAGAACCACATGGTTCAGGTGGCCGAGGCAGCCGTGCCGGTGCTCGAGGGCACCGACCACGTCGAGTTGTGGGTTGGCAACGCGCGCCAGGCCGCATACCACTACCGCAAGGCCTTCGGGTTCGACGTCATCGCGTATGCCGGGCCGGAGACGGGCATCCGCGACCGCGCCAGCTACGTCCTGCAGCAGGGCAAGGTCCGCCTGGTGCTCACCGCGCCGCTGCAGCCGGAGGGCGACATCGCCGATCACCTGCGGCTCCATGGCGACGGCGTGCGCACCATCGCGCTCCGCGTCGCCGACGCCACTGCCGCATATGAGGCTGCCACTGCCCGGGGTGCGCGCAGCGTCGCCGAGCCGAGCCGGGCTGAGGACGAGCACGGCATCGTGACCTCGGCGTCGATCGCCACCTTCGGAGACACGATCCACACCTTCGTCGAGCGCGACGAGTATTCGGGCGTGTTCTGGCCCGGGTACCGCGCCGACAACCGCAGCGGCGGCGGTGTGGGGCTGCGCTTCATCGACCACACGGTCGGCAACGTCGACACCGGCAAGATGGACGACTGGGTCTCGTTTTATTCCGAGGTCTTCGGGTTCACCGTCTTCCAGGAATTCGACGAGAAGGACATCGCGACGCAGTACAGCGCGCTCCGCTCGAAAGTGGCGCGCGATCCGCGCACCCAGATCACCATGCCGATCAACGAGCCACACGTCGGGCTCAAGAAGTCGCAGATCCAGGAATACCTCGACTACTACCGCGGCAGCGGTATCCAGCACATCGCCATCCACACAGACGACATCGTCAGCACCGTCTCGGACATGCGCGATCGCGGCGTCGAATTCCTCACCGCTCCGGGTGCCTACTACGACGCGCTCGGTGATCGCGCCGCCGGCATCAGCGAGGATCTGGACCGCCTGCGCTCCCTGAACATCCTCATCGACCGGGACGACGACGGTTACCTGCTGCAGATCTTCACGCGCCCAGTCGGCGACCGCCCGACGCTCTTCTTCGAAGTGATCCAGCGCAAAGGCTGCAAGGGATTCGGGAAGGGCAACTTCAAGGCCCTCTTCGAATCGATCGAACGTGAGCAGGCAGCTCGAGGGAATCTCTAGGCCGGCGACGACTCGTTGAAGTTGGACGGCGGGAGGGGGACGGGCGGCACCTTGCTCAGCTTGACCGCTCCCTCGCTCGCGCAAGCAAATTGTCGCACTCGTTCGGGAGCGGTCAAATTCGCCGGGTTCCGCCCGTCCCCCTCTCGCCTCGCGCGTAGTCTCGCGCTGGCCTAGGGATTTACTCGACTGCGAGCATCACGTCCGAGGCTTTGACGATGACTATTACGTCGCTGCCGACCTTGATGCCGAGTTCTTCCACGGCGTCGACGGTGATCGCGGCGGTCATCGCCATACCGGCAACGGAGACCTGCACATTTGCGGTTGCGGCGCCTCGGGTGATTTGCTCGACGCGGCCCGGAAGCTTGTTGCGTGCGCTGATTTTCAATGACTTGTCCCTCTGACCTGACCCGTGACCTGACGCTATCGCCCCGACTCTAGACCACGTCAAGCGGATGTGACACACGATCGAACGCGTCAAACGAACCGTGCAATGTGCGATGATGTTATTGCGTGCCGGTTCCGGCATGGCGGAAGGGGGACTGGCACATGGAAGACTTGGAAGACGCGTGGACGCGTGTCCTGCGATTGATGCATGAGCTCGAGGCGCTGCTTCTTACGATCAAGGAAGCAGCGATCCCGGTGCTCACGGCGGGGACTCCGGATGAGGCGTGGCGAGCGCGCCGCTTCCTGAGGCTGGCCGACCGGATGGTTGAGGACCTGCACGGCCTGCAGTTCGGTTCGGGGGAGCCGAACGGGGGCTGATCGGTCCGGGATCAGAGCGGCGGCCAGACCTCCGGTGAGGGCGTCATCCGCGGCTTGTCGGCCCGCAAGCGGGTCTCGCCGCCGACGGTGAAGGTGAACGCTCCGCGCAGGACGATGCCGACCTGCTCATCCAATTCATTCCTCAGGGCCCTCGACGTTGACGACCGAAGGACCCCGACCTGAGCGCGTCACCACGAGCTTCGCGACGCCGTCGGTCGTGTTGCCCTCGCGATGGATTGCGTGCGGAGCGACGTACACGAAGTCGCCCGGCAAGGCGTCGAAGATGTCGCTCCCGTTTACCCCTGATTCCATGCGGAGCGCTCCGCTTGCCACGTAGATCACGGACTCGTGGTCGCCGTGATGGTGCCAGCCGGAAACGGCGCCTGGCGCGGTGTGCACCACGCCGGACCACACCTGTTCCGTCGCGACTGCCTCACTGCGTTGCATGCCGGGAGTGGACGGTCCCGGCGTGAAGCCATCCGGCGTGATCCGTCGCACGCCCCGATCAGGCATGGGAATGCGAAGGTGGCGCTGCTAGCTGCATCACAACTCCGACGGCGCGTACCCGAGCTTCTTATCGATGACGTTGAGCAGCGGCTGACCGCTCCTGAACCGATCGAGGTTGCTCAGAAACAAGCGCGCGATGTCCTGCTGCCAGCCGGTGCGATCGCCCGACATATGCGGCGAGATGATGAGATTCGGCACGTCCCAGAGTGGCGAGTTTGCCGGGAGCGGTTCCGGCGTCATGACGTCGAGCGCTGCGCCGGCAAGCCGTCCCTCACGCAACGCGGTGGCGAGCGCGTCCTGGTCGAGCGTCACGCCACGCCCGACATTGATGAGACGCGCTGCCGGCTTGAGCGCTGCAAGCGCGGCAGCATCGATCATCCCGGCCGTTTCCGGTGTGCTGGGCAGGATCATCACGACGTAGTCCGCATCCGCAAAGAACGCGTGCACGGAGTCGGGACTGCCGATATCACCGAAGTCGGGATCGCCGTTGCGGGCGTGCCGCCCGATGCCGCGCACCGACATCCCGAACGCTTTCGCCAGTTGCGCGGTTCGTCGCGCAATCGGTCCGACGCCGACGAGGACTGCCACCTTTCCAGACAGCGTGTCGCTCTCGCGCTGCTTCCAACGATGCTCGAGTTGGTGCCGGAACGTGGTCTGCAGGTCCTTGCTGAGCGCGAGCATCAATCCGATCGTGTATTCGGCAAGCGCGTCGTCGAACACATGGCGTGAGTTGGTGAGCGTGATGTCGCTGGCGACGAACTCGGGAAACAGCACGCGATCCACGCCGGCACTGCCGACGTGCACCCAACGGAGCCGGGTGAACTCGCCCCAGTGGCGGCGGAGGTAGCCGCCGCGGGCACTCCAGATGAGCAGCGCGTCGGCGTCGATTGCGTCCGGGGGAGGCGGCGAATCCGGCTCGATAAAGATGTATCGCACGTCGGGCCTTGCTTCCAGCATGTCGCGGCTCGGAGGGTCGTCCTCGACGATCCCAACCACGAGGCTCATAGTGCACTCCGAGCGTGCTCGCATCGGGCAAAGACACGCCTGCAGCCGCTGAGGGGCCGGGCTCGTGGCACGGTCATACTGTGCCACGTTGATCACACGTGAGATCCAGGTGACACCGGAACAGCGCGTCGCGCTCGATGCTGCGCGCCGCGAGTTCTCGCCCGACGTCATCTTCCTCAACTCGGCGACGATGGGTCTCCCGCCGAGGCGGACGCTCGCCGCCCTCGAGGACTCAATCGCCGAGTGGGCCTCCGGGCGAGCCCAGGGGCCTGGATACGATGTCTGGGTAACGCGTGCTCGGAGCCTTTACGCCGACCTCGTCGGCGTCGACCCGAGCCTCGTCTCGACCGGGAGCCAGGTGTCGGTGTTCGCCGGCCTGATTGCCGCATCGCTCCCACCCGGCAGCGAGGTCCTCACCGCCGCGGGCGATTTCACGAGCGTCCTGTTCCCGTTCCATGTCCAGGCAGCCCGCGGGGTCACGGTTCGCGAGGCGCCGCTCGAGTACATCGCCGGCGCGGTCAGCAGCACGACGACGCTCGTGGCCGTGTCGGCGGTGCAGTCGGCCGACGGGCGAATGGCGGACCTTGATGCGCTCGTGGCGGCGTGCGCGGCCACCGGCACGAAAATCATGCTCGACACCACGCAGGCCGTCGGCTGGCTCCCGATCGACGCCAGCCGCTTCGCGTACACGGTGAGCGGCGGCTACAAGTGGCAGTTGGCTCCGCGAGGTACCGCGTTTCTCACGATCCAGCGCGAGTTGCTCGACGACATGCTGCCCAACAACGCGAGCTGGTATGCCGGCGGCGATCGCTGGAGCAGCATTTACGGCGCGCCGCTGCGCCTCGCGGACGATGCGCGCCGATTCGACGTGTCGCCCGCGTGGCTCGCATGGGTTGGAGCGGTGCCGTCCCTCGAGCTGCTCACCGAGGTTGGCCGAGACACGCTCCACACGCACGCCGTCGCTCTCGCGCACCGTTTCTGCGCAGGTGTCGAGCTGCCCGAGCAGGGCTCGGCGATCGTCGCCGCCATCGCCGACGAGGAGGTTCCCGCGCTGATGCGATCAGCGGGGATCGTCGGAGTCACGCGAGCCGGAAAGCTCCGTCTGTCATTTCACGTCTCAACGAGCGAAGAGGACGTCGACCGTACAGTCGAGGTGCTCTCCGGTCACCTGCGCTCGTCGTAACCGATCCGGGTGACCACGAGCACCGATAAGGAGAGGAGTCGAAAACGCCATGACTGTTGAAGTTGCACAAAGCCGCATGACCAGCGAAGAGATTTCGAAGCTGGCAAAGGAGCACACGTTCTTCTCGTGGTCGGTGCAGGGAGCCGTCGATCCCATCGCGATCGACCACGCGGAAGGGGTCTGGCTGTACACGCCCGAGGGCAAGCGCATTCTCGATTTCAACAGCCAGCTGATGTCCGTGAACATCGGTCACGGCGACCAGCGGGTCGTTCGGGCGATCACCGAGCAGGCGACCAAGCTGCAGTTCGTCCAGCCCGCGTTCGTCACCGAGATTCGCGCGCAACTCGGCGAGAAGTTGACGTCGCTCCTCCCGGGCGATCTCGACAAGGTGTTCTTCACGCTCGGAGGCGCGGAGGCGATCGAGAACGCGATCAAGATCGCGCGCCAGTACACCGGCCGCTACAAGATTCTCGCCCGGTACCGCGCCTACCACGGGGCCACGATGGGCGCGATGACCCTGACTGGCGATCCGCGCCGGTGGGCGACGGAACCGGGACTCGTGGGCGTTGTGCGATACCCCGATACGCATCGCTGGGGAGAACGTGAACCGCGCCCCGTCGCCGAAAGCCTGCAGGGTCTCGAGGACGTCGTCCGCTACGAGGGACCGCACACCATTGCTGCGATCTTCCTCGAGACGATCGTCGGCACCAACGGCATCCTCATTCCGCCGGATGGGTACATCCAGGGCGTTCGCGAGCTCTGCGATCGCCACGGCATCCTGATGGTCGCCGACGAGGTGATGGCCGGTTTCGGACGCACCGGAAAGTGGTTCGCCGTCGAGCACTGGAACACGGTGCCCGACCTCATGACCATGGCCAAGGGCCTCACGTCGTCGTACCTCCCGCTCGGCGCCGTGGCCATTCGCCGCCACGTCGCCGAGAAGTTCGAACTCGATGATGTATTACGGCGGGCTCACGTACTCGAGCCATCCGGTGTCGCTGGCCGCGTCGCTCGCCACGCTCAACGTGTACGAAGAGGATCACCTCATCGAGCGCGCAGCTGCCCTCGATCCAGTGATGCGCGCGCATCACGAGCGCCTGGCCGCGAAGCATCCGAGTGTCGGGACGCATCGCAACATCGGGCTGTTCGGCATCCTCGACCTCGTCCGACAAGCAGCAGCCCTATACGCCGATGACCGCGTTCAACGCCTCCAGCGACGAGATGACCGCGATCGGCAAGTACCTGCGCGAGCACGGTGTCTACACGATGATCTCGAACAACTCGATCCACACAAACCCGCCGCTCTGCATCAGCGAGGACGAGCTCGCGCACGGATTCGAGGTCATCGACGGCGCTCTCGCGATCGCCGACCGCGCTGTTACCGGTTAGCGCCTGATTCTCGACGTGGTGGACCACGAGTGAACGACGACGCGGAAAGCGCGCGGCTTCGCGATGATCCAGCCGGCTGGCGGCGGTGGGGGCCGTACGTCAGCGAACGCGCGTGGGGCACGGTGCGTGAGGACTACAGTGCGGACGGCGATGCATGGAACTACGTGCCGCACGACCAGGCACGATCACGCGCCTTCCGCTGGAGCGAGGACGGACTCGGAGCCATCTGCGATGAGCATCAGTTGCTCTGCCTTGGCTTTGCCTTCTGGAATGGCGTCGATCCCATCCTCAAGGAGCGCATCTACGGACTGACCGGTCCGCAGGGAAACCACGGCGAGGACGCCAAGGAATACTGGTGGTACGTCGATTCGACGCCGACACACTCGTGGATGCGCTGGCGATATCTCTATCCCCAGGTCGCGTTTCCCTACGACGATCTCCTTGCCGAGAACCAGCGCCGCACGCAGCTCGATCCCGAGTACGAGCTCGTGGACACTGGCGTGCTCGACAACGGCTTCTGGGACATCACCGTCGATTACGCGAAGGAGACGCCGGAGGATCTGGTGATCGAGCTCCGCGCGCGCAATACGGGCACTGCCAACCAGTCGCTGCATGTTCTGCCGACGGTGTGGTTCCGCAACACATGGGCATGGGGCATCACGGACACGGTCCCCTCGCTGCACGTGGAGGACCAACGCATCGTCTGCGATCACACCGTCGTCGGCCGCATGTTCCTCACGGGCGATGGCGACTACACCCCTCTTGTCTGCGACAACGAGTTCGAACGCGGAGCGCCTCTGGGGAGCGCCACCGCGGAGCGGCTTTCCCAAAGACGGCATCAACGACCACGTCGTCGACGGCGCGAACACGGTCAACCCCGCGCAGACCGGAACCAAGGCCGCGCTCCACTATCAACTCAGCGTCGACGCGGGAGCGACGGCGACGATCAGGCTCAGATTCGGACGCCGCGAGACCGATGCGGTTGGCGGCGCAGCCGCATCGCTGGCTCTGCGCCACAACGAGGCGGATGCGTTCTACGCCGGCATCCTGCCAACTCGTCTCACCGCCGATGAACGCCTGGTGACACGGGAAGCGCTTGGCGGCATGTTGTGGGGGAAGCAGTTCTATCACTACAACGTGACGCGCTGGCTCGACGGTGATCCTGCCGAGCCACCACCACCTGCGTCGCGACTCGAAGGACGCAACGCCGGCTGGCGCCACATCGATGCTGCCGACATCATCTCGATGCCGGACAAATGGGAGTATCCCTGGTTTGCGGCCTGGGATCTGGGGTTTCAGTGCGTCGCACTCGCGCACGTCGATCCGGAGTTCGCGAAGGATCAACTCATCCTGCTGTGCCGTGAGTGGTACATGCACGCCAACGGGCAGCTCCCCGCATACGAGTGGTCGTTCGACGATGTCAATCCGCCCGTGCACGCGTGGGCCGCGCTGCGGGTCTTCGAGATCGATGGCGCGAAGGACTATCGGTTCCTCGCGCGGGTCTTCCACAAGCTGCTCATCAACTTCACCTGGTGGGTGAATCGCGAGGATGCCGAGGGCAACAACATCTTCGAAGGCGGTTTCCTGGGGCTGGACAACGTCGGACCCTTCGACCGGTCGATGCTGCTTCCTGCGGGTGGCCACCTTGAGCAGTCGGACGGCACGGCCTGGATGGCCATGTACGCACTGAACATGCTCGAGATGGCGCTCATCCTCGCCACCTTCGATTCGACATACGAGGACGTGGCCACGAAATTCTTTGAACATTTCGCGGCCATCGCCACGGCGATGAACGAGCAGGGCCTATGGGATGAGGATGCCGGTTTCTATTACGACAGCTGGCATCTCGCCGATGGCACCCGCGTTCCCATCCAGGCACGCTCGATCGTCGGGGTGATCCCACTATGCGCAGCGACGACGCTCGGCAACGACACGCTGAGCCGGCTGCCGGATTTCGCCGCCCGGCTTCGGTTGTTCATCAAGCTCAAGCCGAGATACGCAACCGCGGTTTCGCTCGAGCTCGACGAAGGCGAGCGTGAGAGCCGCCTGCTGGCGCTCGTCAACGAAGATCGGCTGCGCCGCCTCCTCGCATATGTCCTGGACGAGTCGGAATTTCTCAGCGATCACGGCCTGCGTGCTCTGTCGCGGTATCACGAGGACCATCCGCTCGACATCGACCTGGGGGGAGCGGTGGCGCGCCTCGACTACGAACCCGCGGAATCGACATCACGACTGTACGGCGGCAACTCCAACTGGCGCGGCCCGGTGTGGTTCCCGGTCAACCACCTGATCATCGAGGCGCTGCGCGCGTACCACCGCTTTCTCGGTGACACGTGGACGGTGGAGTATCCGCACGGGTCCGGTCGCCAGGCGAACCTCGGCGAGGTCGCGGACGACATCGCCAAACGCCTCGCATCCATTTTTCTTCGTGGCGGCGACGGCGTGCGGCCAGTCGTCGCAGGCAACACGTTGTACGCGCGTCCGGACCTTACGGACGCCATCCCGTTCCACGAGTACTTCCACGCCGAGACGGGAGTGGGTCTCGGCGCGTCGCATCAGACGGGATGGACAGGTCTGGTCGCCGACCTGCTCTTGCGCCGGACGCCGGCGCGCGACCGTTTTGACATCGCTTCGCTGCGGCGTGGGCAGGCTGCAGCGAACGACTCGCCGGGTCAGTGATCTAGGCGTCTGTCGCGGGACGCCGATCCCCGACTGTTCGGTCCAACCAGTCGAACGCGGCTTCGGCCCACACCTCTGCGCCGGGTCCGCCGCAGTGACCGTCGACACCTTGCTCCGCAGTCAGATGGATGATGTCGGCCGGCACTGACATCGCATCGTGCAGCACCTGAGCGCCGCCCCCGGCAAAGTCGTTCTCGCATTCGATCAGCAGCGTCGGGCAGGTGATATGCGCAGCGTCCGGAAGCATGTTGAAGGTGCGAAGCACGGTGAGATACCCGTCGATCGAGTCGAGACCGTGGGCGGCCATCCGGGCGCCGAAGAACTCGGCTCGCGCGCCGCTGAAGCGTACCTGCATCTCCACGACAGGCACCGCGACCTTGCCGACCAGGCCTTCGGGGAGGTGCGCTCCCATGTCGGGTTGTGCGGGATCGCAGACCAGTGCCGCGAGGCGATGCTCGAACGCCGCGCCGCGTGGCGCGAGATACCCGGCGAAGGAGCGCCCGACGAGCGCAATCCGTGATGCGTCCACCTCACGCCTCCCCTGGAGCCAGTCGATCACCGGCGTCAGCACCTTCTCGTAGTCGATGCGGAAAAACAGGCGCTGTGTGAAGAGCGCCTCGCCCTGACCGGGACCCTCGAACACGAGCACGTTGTAGCTGCGCTGGAGTGCAGAAGGCACATTGGTCCAACCGGCTTCGGCGGTGGAGTCGTACCCGCATGGAAAGAGGAGCGTCGGGCGCGCCGCACCGCTGGCGTCGGGTGCGAAGAGATAGCCCGAAATCGTCGTTCCCTCATAGGGAATCCGGACGTGCTCGGCGGGGTGATCCATCAGCTCGGTGGCGGCGCTGAACGTCTCCACGTGGGCGCGATACGCAGACTGCAACCGGGGATCGTCGAGATCCGAGCGGATGAAGTAGTACGCCTGGCGAAAGTATTCGCTCGCTCTCAGGAACGCATGCCGGGCGCTCACGCGGCTGCCGGCGTTCTTCGCGGCATCGCCTGCCGCTCGTGCCACCGTCGCGGTGCGCGACCACGCGTCATACCAGGAGGCGCCGTCCAGCTTGTCGACGCGTCGCGCGGTGGCGAGCGCCTCACCAAGGTCGGCCGCGCCGGCCAGCGCGGCGGTGAGTGTCCTGACCAACTGCCCGTCGTAGTCGGGATTCCCGAGGAATACCTTTGCCGGATCTGACATCAACGCTTCCCGGTTGCGGCCTGTGGCCTTCTGGCTGGTGATGGAGGGCTCGATCCTATCCGGCGCATGAGTTGGATCGCGTGCCGACCAGCTCGAGACGCTGCTCTAGACTGCTGCCTCAATGGCAGTGGACAGCACGATTCACGGAACGCTCGCGGCTGCGGTGACGCCGCTCACCGGTGCCGACGGCTCCATCGACGCGGACGGCATCGATGCCCTCGTCGAGTTCTATGTCCGGGCAGGACTCGATGGCATCCTCGCGCTCGGGACGACTGGCGAAGGAATTCTCTTCTCGACGGAAGAACGGCAACTCGCGGCCGACGAGTTCGTGACCGCAGCGCATCATCGTCTCGCCGTTGTTGTGCACTGCGGAGCGCAGACAACGCACGAGACCGTGGTGCTCGCCGAACATGCGGCAGCGTACGGCGCGGATGGGGTCGCGGTGATTGCGCCGCCGTATTTCGCACTCGATGCAGAAGCGATCTGGCGCCACTTCGACGCGGCTGCGCACGCATGCGCACCGCTGCCTTTCTACGTGTACGAGTTCGCGGCGCGCAGCGGCTACGCCGTACCCATCGACGTGATCCGGCGTCTGCAGGACACCGCGCCGAATCTCGCAGGACTCAAGGTCTCCAACTCACCGTTCAGTGCTGTGGCTCCGTATCTCATACAGGGGCTCGATGTGTTCATCGGCGCCGAAGGGCTCATCTGCCAGGGGTTGGAGTCCGGGGCGTCCGGCGCGGTGTCGGGCCTCGCGGCTGCATTCCCGGAATTGACCATCGATGCAGTTCGTTCGCGTACTCCCGATGCGAGTGCGCGAGCTGCACGTGTCCGCCTGTCGATCGACCCGTTTCCGTTTCAATCTGCGCTGAAGTTCATCCTGCAGCGTCGCGGCGTTGCGATCGATGACGCGGTCCGCTCACCGTTGCTCACCTTGGACGACGGTCAGCGTCGGTCGCTGGGAGCGATGCTCGACGACCCGGCAGGGGAGTTCGCGGAGATCCTGGGCGGCGTAGCGCCTCTGTCGCTTGAGTGATCTGCGTGTGGTGTTCGCAGCGTCAGCGATGATGCGTGCCCTTTGCGCTTTCCGCATCAACCCTTCCGGGGCTTGGAGTCGAGATCGTTCTCGAGGTGGACGACATTGGCGGGTTCTTCAAGCGGGCAGAGGCGCAGGTCCGCAACCGTGGCGGCCAGATCCAGGCGCTCACGGACCAGCCCTGGGGACTTCGCGACTTCCGAGTCATCGACCCCGATGGGTACTACGTTCGTGTCACCGAGAGCAGATAGGGTAGTCGTCCGAGGACGATGCACTAGAGGACCGCAGTCTCGATCGGTGTCCCGGACTCCGCGAAACGGCCCAAGCGCAAGGGACGCAGATCGAACGTCGTGGACGCGCCCTTGATGATCAACTCGGTCACGGCCTGTCCCGCTGCAAACGAGTGCATGATCCCGTGGCCGCCGAAACCGACGCATTGAACAAACCATGGAGCATCTGCCGGTGAGTCGATGATGGCGTGGTGGTCCGGCGTCTCGGGATAGAGGCCGGCCCAGCACTTGCGCGGGCTGATCGGCACATCTTCAAGGAACGGGAAGCGATTGCCGACGCGGGCGGCGATCGCATCGAGAAACGCGGGATCGAAACCCGTATCGGTGCTCGGAGGATCTGCCGGGTCCGAGAATCCGATGAGAAACCCGGCGCCCTCGCGACGGATGAGCACCCCCGTGTCGTTGTCGACGCACATCGGTATCGGATCGGCGACGCCGGCCACGGGTTCTGTGCACGCAAGATTTCTCCGGCGCGAGACGACCGGCAGGTCTATTCCCGCCATCGCCGCCACGCCTGGCGCGTATGGACCGGCGGCATTGACCACGAACTCGGTATCGATATCGCCCGAGGTGGTTCGTACTCGAGCCGGCGCACCGCCGCCGACGTCAAGCACCTCGGTGTCGAGGAGGAACGAGGTTTCGAGAGCCCGGCACTCCGCCCACAACGCGCTGACGACGCCGTGCGGGTCGATGATTCCGTCGCCCGGGCAGAACGTGGCGCCGGACAGGCCGTCGACGTTGATGAACGGCACTTTCTCGATGACATCGGTTGCCGAGAACCACTGCACGTCGACGCCGAGTGATCGCTGCAATTCCCAACTTCGTCGGAGCGCGATCTCACCCGCGTCGGTGCCTGTCAGGAACAGGTATCCCACCGGGCGGAAGCCGACGACGCCACCGGACAGTTCGTGCAACTCGCGCAGCTTCTCAATCGTGTATTGCGAGAAGACGATGTTGATCGGTGTCGTGAACTGCGCTCTGACACCGCCGTTGGCGCAACTCGTCGACCCCATCCCCGGCGACGCGTTGCGGTCGACAACGACAACGCCCTCGACGCCGGCGCGCCGAAGCTGCAGCGCAACTGCGAGACCGATGGCACCTGCACCGATAACCACAACGCGGGCGTGGCGACTGACCGGCGTTGCGACGGCAGGCTCGCTCACCCGCTACCGCCCTGGCGGGGCGTCAGTGAGCAGCGACACCGGCAATCCGCGGATGGACGCATCCAGCAACTCAACGGGGTGCACCGAAGGTAGTGGGTGCCCGGCTCGCCGCAACGCCGCCTGGATCTGGAGCAGACACCCACCGTTGCCGGCCGTGAGCAGGTCCGCGCCGCTCGCGATCACGTTGCCGGCCTTGCGAGCGCCGAGATCGTCAGCCGCCTGCGGCGCGACGAGGTTGTAGATGCCGGCGCTCCCGCAGCAGACGTCCAGACTCCTGCAATGTCACCAACTCGAGACCGGGAATGCGACTGAGTACCGCGCGTGGCTGGAGGCGCACCCCCTGCGCATGCGCGAGGTGACAGGCATCGTGATACGCGACTCGCACGGGCAACGGATGCAGACGCGCAGGCAGTTGCACGTCGAGCTCGGCGATCACTTCCATGACGTCGCGAACCTTTGCCGAGAACTGCGCGGCGCGATCCGCCCAGAAAGGATCATCGGCGAGCAACTGTCGGTACTCCTTCATCGCCGAGCCGCACCCCGCGCTGTTCACGACGACGTGGTCGATGTCGAGCGCTTCCATCTGCGCGATGAGGCGACGCATACGTTCGAGCGCGGGACGCTCGCGCCCGGCGTGAATCTCCAGCGCTCCACAGCAGCTCTGGAGCGGCGGCACCAGCACCTCGCACCCGTGTGCGGCCAGGACACGCGCGGTGGCCCGGTTGACGTGCGCGAAGAACGCGTCCTGCACGCAGCCGGTGAGAAGTGCGACGCGCTTGACCCGGCGCCCCTTGGGGACGATGCGTCGAGGCGAGCGCACCTTCAGATCCGCGATGCGCAGCGATGGCGCCATCGCATCGAGGCGGCGCAACGTCTTTGGCACGAGCCGCTGCAACGGTTTGACCCGAAGCGCAGCGCGAAGCCCCAATGCCTGCGTGAGCGCAACCGCCGATGCCACCGTGCGCATCCGGTGCGGATGCGGCAGCACTGCGAAGAGCGCTGCCCGCGATACGCGATCCCGCCACGAGCGCGCGAAATGCCGTTCCACCTGCGGCCGGACCTGCTCGACGAGCCGGTTGTACTGGACGCCGGACGGGCAGGCGTCGACGCAAGCCATGCACCCGAGGCAGGCGTCCCAGTGACGCACCACCTCGGCGCTCATCCCGACTTCACCGCGGGCAGCGAGGTCCATGAGCAGGATTCGACCGCGCGGGGAATCCATCTCCTCACCCCAGAGCAGATACGTCGGGCAGGCGGGCAGGCAGAACCCGCAGTGGACGCAGTCGGCGATCAGCGCCGGGTCCGGGGCGTGGTGGTCGTCGAAGGCAATGCGCACCGCGTCTCCGCGTGGATGCCCGAGGACCGGAGGCGGTCCGGAACTCACAACCACTTCAGATGCCACCGACCTGGCGTCCGGGGCTGAGCGTGCGGGCCGGATCGAGCTGCAGCTTCACGGAACGCATGAGCTCCAGCGCCACCGGGTCATCCACCGTGCCCGCCGACGGCACGTCGCCGCGTCTCACCACGAGGCGGCCACCCACGCCGCGCACTGCTTCCACGACGGTCCCGAGCGCATCGGCCGCGCAGCGGAGCTCCCCGGTGCCCAGCAGGGGACGCAACGCGATGGCGTCGCACGTAGCAGACAGAATCGACAGTAACTCGACGGTGCGTGTGGGCAGCACGGCAACGGCACACACCGTGCCTTCGCCGATCCACGGCGATCCGGCGACCGACGCATGCAGAGCGGTCGCCTCGTCGTCCGGCAGGATCCGGCCGCCCACATCGTGCACCACGCGCTCCGCCTGGATCCCGGCGCCGGCCTCGGAGCTGTCAAAGCGCACCACCGCCACGCCGTGCGGCCAGTGGATATCGACAATGCTCGGCGTCACCTGCAGGCGTCCGACACGCGTCGCAAACCCGCAGAGGTCCGAGACGGATCGCGCCTCGAGGACGACGGTCCGTGACGCTTCCGGGAGCGGATGGAGGCGGAACGCCACCTCGGTGATCACTGCCAGTGTCCCCAGCGATCCAACCAGCAACTTGGCGACGTCGAAACCCGCCACGTTCTTGACGACCTTGCCGCCGCTGCGGCCGATGGTCCCGTCCGACAGCACGAAGCTCGTGCCGATCACGAGATCACGTGCCGTGCCGAAACGTGTCCGCAGCGGTCCGCTGGTCGCGGTGGCGACCACGCCGCCGATGGTTGCGGCATCACCCTGCGGCGGATCGAGCATCAGACGCTGGCGGAAGCCCGGCGCTGCGGCAAGCGTCTCCTGCACCTCGCGCAACGGCGTGCCGGCGCGCACCACGCACACAAGATCCGCGGGCTCGTGGTCCACGATCCCCGTGATGCGGGTGGTTGAAAGCACCACGTCGCAGCGCTCCGGCGGCGAGCCCCATTCGAGCTTCGTCCCACCGCCACGCGCGACCACCGCGAGCCCGCGCGCAGTTGCCGCGGAGAGGACCGATGCCACCTCGGCCTCGTCGGCAGGCGAGACAACGAGCCGTGGCATGCACGCCACCGACCGAGTCATCAACTCCGGCTTCGCGCACGTGCGACGCGCCCACAAGCTCTGTGAACAGGCTCACTTCCTGCGACGTCGATACGGTCATAGGCGGTCCGCCAGTCCGGCCATCTCAATCGCGTGTGGCCGGTACATCCCGGGTACCTCGCCGCAGAGGCGAGGAGTGGGAAGCGCCTTACCCGGATTGCAGATGTCGCTCGCGTCAAAGGCGTCCCGAACGCGTCCCATGACCCCGATCGACCCGGGGCTGAACATCTTCGGCATGTAGCACGCCTTATCGGATCCGACCCCGTGCTCACCGGTGATCGAACCGCCCGCGGCGATGCACAACTCGAGGATCAGCCCCGCGAGCTCGAGCGCGCGATCCGATGCGCCGGGCTCGGTGTTGTCGTACAGGACGAGCGGATGCAGATTGCCGTCGCCCGCGTGAAAGACGTTGGCCACGCGTAACCCGTACTTCGTCGACAACGTGCCGATCTCCTCGAGCACTTCGCGTAGGCGAGTACGTGGGATGACACCGTCCTGCACGTAGTAGCTCGGACTGATCCGTCCCATCGAGGCGAATGCCGCCTTGCGTGCCTTCCAGATCAGCGCGCGCTCAGCCTCGCTGGCGGCCACGCGAGTCTCCGTCGATCCGCTTGCCGCGCAGATGTCGAGGACCTGGCGCAGGAATGCGCTCGAACTCGACTGCCGGCCCGTCGAGCTCGACGATCAGCGCTGCGCCGCAGTCCGGATACCCGGCGTGGACGATCTGCTCGCATGCCTGGATTGCGAGGCGATCCATCATCTCGATGGCGGCCGGTGTGATCCCCGCGGCGATGATCCGAGACACCGCCTCACCGGCGTCGCCCATCGTGGAGAACGCCGCGAGCACCGTCTCCGTCGATTCTGGAACGCGAACGATGCGAAGGACGATCTCGGTCACGATCCCGAGTGTCCCTTCGCTTCCGATCACGACACCGAGCAGGTCGTAGCCGGCGGCATCACGCACGGAACCGCCGAGATGCGCGATCTCGCCCCGTGCGGTCACAAACGTCGCGGCGAGGACGTGGTGCGTCGTGAATCCGTACTTCAGGCAGTGCGCTCCGCCGGAATTCTCCGCGACGTTGCCACCGATCGTGCACACCTGCTGCGACGAGGGATCCGGTGCGTAGAAATATCCGAGCGGCCGCACCGTCTTGCTCACCTCGAGATTCGTCACCCCGGGTTGCACCGTGACCTGCTGATTCTCGAGATCGATGTCGAGAATGGCACGCATCCGGCTGAGCCCGATGACCACGCCGTCCGCGACCGGGAGCGCGCCACCCGAAAGTCCTGTTCCGGCGCCGCGCGCCACAAACGGCACATCGCTTTCCGCGCACGCGCGTACGACCACCGCCACCTGCTCGGTGGTGGTCGGGAGCACCACAGCCGCGGGCGAGACGCGACGTCCGGTGAGACCGTCACATGCGTATGTCTGCAGCGCTGCAGGCTCGGTGATGATGCCGTCGTCACCGACAGCTGCACGCAGACGTTCCTGCAGAGCGACGTCAAGCATGAGCGGCAATCGCCGCAGTCGCGGCATCGATGGTGCGCGCAGCCTCGGCCTCGGTGACCGTTCCCATATGTCCGATGCGCACGCCCTTTCCCGCCCATGGGCCGAGACACGGTGCAATCACCACACCGCGATCGTTCATTCCTGCGCGCAACGTTGCGTCGTCGACTCCTTCCGGAAGGGCGAGCACGCTCAGCGTCGGTGCGAGGTGGGCCGCGTTGGTGAGCGGTGTGAATCCGAGTTCCGCCATGCCGTCGCGAACCATCCCGGCGACGCGACGGTGGCGCTCGTAGCGAGCGGGAAGTCCCTCAGCGAGAATGCCGTCAAGCGACACTTCAAGTGCCCGTAGCAGTGACACGGCATGCGTCGAGAAATACCTGCGCGGATCGTCGACGGACGCGTCCCAGCGACGGAGATCCGCGTAGTAGGCGCGGATATCGCCAAGTGACTCGCGACGGGTGCGCGCACGGTCGGAAACGGCGAGCACTGCGAGGCCGGGCGGAACGCTGAGTGCCTTCTGCGCGCCGGTGAGCAGGACGTCGATATCCCAGGCGTCCATCGTCTCTTCGAGCCCACCCGTTGCGCAGACGCCGTCGAGGACGATCACCGCATCCGGGGCCGCGGCTCGGACAGTCGCCGCGAGCGTGGCGCACTCCGCGAGCACGCCACTGCTGGTGTCGACGTGCGTCATACACACGAGTGCCGGAGGGTCGCCCGCGAGCATCAGTTCGCGAAGCGCACCGGTGTCGGCATGCTCTCCCCATTCGACATGCAGCACCTCGGCGCGCATTCCGAGGGCGACGGCGACCTCGCTGAAGCGATCGCCGAAATATCCGTGGCTGACGACGATCACCCGGTCGCCCGGCACCGCGTGATTGATCAGTGCGGTCTCCATGGCGAGCGTGCCGGATCCGGCGAAGCAATAGACCCGTGCATGTCCGGAGCCCATGAGCTCTCGGATGCCCGTCTGGATGCGAAGCATCGTGGCGGCGTTCTCGGGCCCGGTGTGGCTCCGAACCGGCTCCGCGAGCGCCGCGAGCACATCCGGTGCCACTGGCGTCGGGCCGGGGATCATGAGCAGCGGCGACGTTGTCATGAGCGGACCCATGCTGCCACACGGGCCTCGGCCTCCGCGATTTGGGCTTTGCCGAGCCGGGTTGGTGGCTAGATCGAGTCGCGGCGGAAGGCGGCGATCACGATGGGAGCGTCCTCGCGGACCGAGACCTCGGTGCCGTCGAGGAAGGAAATACACGTGGATCCCACGGAGACCTGGCGAACCTGGGTCACCGCCTCGACGTTGATGTACGTCGACGCTTCATCGGCAGCGAGGTGCAGCACGACCCATTTCGCCATCACCTAACAGTCTATCCGCCGGCCGGAATTCGTCCCGACACGCGGATGACACGAACCGACGCATGAGATCCGATGCGGGGACGGGAGGGTGACGCTTGTGACAGTGTTGAACGAGCGTCGATCTGCGCGCCCGCTAAGTACCCTGACGAACAGACGCGCACACGAGGCTCCGCCAGATTGGCCCCCCGTGAGCTCCACGGACGCTGACCCCGCAGGGAGCGGCGACAACTGGTAGCAGAAGATCGGCAAGGCCAAAGCCCCGATCGAAGGAGACTTTGACCGTGACCACCCGTATCGCACGGTCGCAGACTCGCCGGTTCTAGGCGCTTCGTGTCATCCCGCCGGCTCTTCATGGTCCTGACGGCATCGGTCGCCGTCCTGATCGTCGCGTTCACGGGTGCGTCGCTGCTCGGATTCGGCGGCAACGTTCTGCAGGACCGCATCCACAACGTCGCTGAAGTTGGCGCGGGACTCCTGGCCGCCGGACTCGCACTGACCGCCGCCACCAGGTCGAGAGGTCGCCGCCGGTGGTCCTGGTTGTGCTGGTCGGCCTACGCAGCGCTTGAGGCAGCGAGCGACTGGAACGTGCTGGCCGCGCACCACGACGGGACGCTCCTGTCGATTGGCAACGTCGCGTTCGTCGTGCAAGTGCCGGTCGGTCTGCTCGCCGCGCTGATCTTCATGCGCGTGATGTCGTCTCGCGTTGCGGTCGTCGTTGCCTTCTGCGACGGCCTGCTCATGGGTGGCGGTCTGCTGCTCGTGGGGTTGGCGACCGGTTATCTCCGGGTCGTCGACGGTGCGAACGCGATCTTCGTGAACGCACTGAATCTCGCGCAACCGGTCGCCGACCTGGCGGTGCTCACGCTGGTCGTGACGGTCGTCGCGCGGGTCGGTCCGCGGACGCGTCCGATCGGTCTGCTCATCGGCGCTGCGATCCTTGGCATCGGCGCTGCGGATGTCGAGCTGACGCACCAGATTGGACTCGGCATCAGCGCGCCCGGGTCGGTGTTTGCCAACGGCTGGATCGCCGGGCTGCTCTGCCTCTCCGTCGCCGCGCTGTATGCCCTCTGCTTCCGGCGACACCCGGAGGCTGTTGTCACCAACCCGATGACCACGCGAACCGGACTCTGGCTGCCGATCGTGCCGGTGGGGCTGGCATGCGTCTTCGCTGTCGCGCTGCGGGCGCACGAGACCGAGCTCGAAGATGTGCTGCTCTGGGTGCTGCTGGCACTTGTCGGTCTGACGCTCACACGCATGTACCTCGCGCTGTACATGAATCTCGGGCTCGGCAGAGCGCTGGCGCATCAGGCGTCGCACGATGCGTTGACCGGCTTGCCGAATCGCACGCTGCTACGGCGGCGCCTGGAGCGCGAGCTCGAAGCACTCGATACACGGCAAAGGAACATGACGTTGCTGATGCTCGATCTCGACGGCTTCAAGGAGGTCAACGACACCTTCGGACACAGCACCGGTGACCAGGTGCTGATCCAGGTCGCGCAGAGGATCGTCGCCAGCGTCCGCGACGGTGACGCGGTCGCGCGTCTCGGCGGTGACGAGTTTGCCGTCGTCCTCGCGACCGTCCCCGCCGAGGAGGTTGCGATCCTCGCGCGGCGCGTGCTCGCCGCTCTCGAGCTGCCGCTCGTCTTGAAGACGACCACCGTGAGCGTTGCCGCCAGCATCGGTATCGCCTCGGCCGGTCCGGGCACGACGGCGGATGAGTTGCTGCGCAATGCGGATCTCGCCATGTATGCGGCAAAATCCAACGGCGGCAATGGTTTTGCCCTTTTCAAGGAGTCGATGCACACGGCTGTTGCGGAGCGTGTGCGCGTGGAGACCGGGCTCCGTACGGCGTGGCTCACGGGCGACCTGATCGTGCACTACCAACCCATCGTCGATCTGCAGAACGGACGGATGGTGTCCATCGAGGCGCTCGCGCGCTGGAAGCATCCCGATGGCGATGTCATCCCTCCCGACGTCTTCATCCCGATTGCCGAACGCACCGGCCTCATCATCCCGATCGGTGCGCGAATCCTCAACGAGGCGTGCCAGCAGCTCGCGAGCTGGCAGCGGGACTATGGCGCCGCTGCCGACATCACCATGAGCGTCAACGTGTCGCCACGTCAGCTCTACTCGGGCGACCTCGAGGCAATTGTCGAGGAGGCAATTCGCAGCGCGGGCATCAGGCCGACGAGCCTGATCCTCGAAGTCACCGAGACTGCCGTGATGGACGACATGGACAACGCGATCCGGATTCTCGGACGCCTCAAAGCGCTCGGTGTCGCGCTTGCGATCGACGACTTCGGCGTGGGTGCATCGTCCCTTGCGAGGCTGCGCCGGCTCCCCGTTGCGGTGGTGAAGATCGACAAGTCGCTCGTCGACCACGTTCCCGATGGACACGTCGCAAGCGCCTTGCTTGACGGCGTCGTCGGCGTCGTCCGCGCGCTCCAGTTGCGCACGATCATCGAGGGCGTGGAACGCGGTGACCAGGCCGAGCATCTGCGCGACGCCGGCTACGACCTTGCTCAGGGGTTCTTCTACGCACGCCCGATGGAGGCAGCGGCCATCGAGCGTTCGCTCAAGGCCGCAAAGCCCATCGACGGAGGGCGGGCGGTTTTTCCAGTCGAGGCCGCGAGGGATCCCGCGTCTCCACGCGAACGCACGGGACGTGTCCTCGTGGTGGACGACGATCAGTTCGTCGGCACGACCGCCTGCCGGATTCTCGAGCGGAACGGCATGCGAACGGTGCTCGTGCTGAGCCTCCGGGAGGCGATGGCCGAGCTGTCCCACCCCACTGACGTGATGGTCGTGGATATCGGCCTGCCCGACGGCGACGGTTGGGACCTCATCACCAAGGTGCGCGCCGGCGCCATGCATGCGCGCATGCCGATGGTGGTGATGACCGGGCTGCTCGACAGCGCCGACGTGCTCAATCGCGCCTATGACCTGCAGTGCGAATACCTGGGCAAGCCGTTCGCACCCGAGGCGCTGATCGCGAAGATCGAGTCGGCGCGGCGGATGGTGGGTCAGACGGCGCCGGCCGTGATCGACGAGGAGATCGACAGACCGGTCGGAATCGCCGCCACCGGTTGAGGCGCACGGTGCAGCGCTGCTGACCGGGCTGCGACGTGCCGCGTGGGAAGATCACTGAGGTGTCTCGTCAACTTCGGTTCGGGTACAAGGTGTCGGCCGAGCAGTTCAGCCCGACGGCGCTCCTCGATTTCACCGTGGCGGCGGAGGGGTGCGGGTTCGACACCGCCGCGATCAGCGACCACTTTCAGCCATGGCGCCACACCGGCGGCCACGCGCCGTTCTCGCTCGCGTGGCTCGGCGCGGCAGGTCAAGCGACCAACCGGATCGCCCTCGGGACGAGCGTGCTGACCCCGACCTTTCGCTACCACCCCGCCGTGGTCGCGCAGGCGATGGGGACACTCGGAAGCATGTTCCCCGGCCGCTTCTGGCTCGGGGTGGGTACCGGCGAGTCGATGAACGAGGCGCCACTCGGCACCGAGTGGCCGGACGCCAAGGAGCGTTTTGCTCGCCTCAAGGAGGCGGTCACGCTCATCCAGACACTCCTGACGACGGACCGCGTCACGTTTGACGGCGCCTACTACCGAACGCGGAACGCCACCATCTACGACCGTCCGGAGGAGCCGACTCCCATCTACATCGCCGCGGCCGGTGCGTCGGCTGCGCGGCTCGCCGGAAGGGTCGCCGACGGTCTCATCTGTACCAGCGGCAAGGGCATGGAACTGTATGCCGACACGCTGCTCCCCGCCGTGGCAGAGGGCGCGCGTGCGGCCGGCCGCGAACCGGATGCCGTGGAGCTGGCCATCGAGATGAAGGTGTCCTTCGACACCGATCTCGAGAGAGCTCGCAGCGACACGCGCCACTGGTCGGCGCTGGCACTGTCGCCCGAGGAAAAGGTGGGCGTCGAGGACCCGGTCGAGATGGAGCGGCTTGCCGATGCCCTTCCCACGGAGCGGGCGGCCAGCCGCTGGATCGTGTCCTCGGATCCCGACGAGCACGTGGATCGCATCCGCCCATACCTCGAGCTTGGGTTCACCCACCTCATCTTCCACGCGCCCGGATCGGATCAGCGTCGCTTTCTCGAGCTGTATTCGCGCGAGGTGCTCCCGCGACTGCGCGCCATCGCGCCGAGCACGAGCGTCATCTGAGCCGCGTTATCCCTGGGCAGTCGGTCCGCTGCGGTCGACGGTGATACGCAGCAGGACACGGCGTTCCCGCACCATCGCCTCTCGGTACTCGTTCCAGTCCGGATGCTCGCCGCTGATGCGGCGGTAGTAGTCGACGAGCGGTTCCATCGCATCCGGAAGGCTCACGATCTCCACAGGGCCCTCGAGGCTGTGCCACTCACCGAAGAACTGCTGGCTGATCACGCAGAGCGCGGCACGCGGTGTGCGCCGGAGGTTGAGCGTCTTCATCGCTCCCTCACGCGTGCTGATCACGACGCGACCTTCCGCGTCGACGGCTGCGCCTACCGGCGAGAGTTGCGCCTGTCCGTCGCGACGGTAGGTGGCGAGCACTGCGTGCGGATTCGCGCGGACGAAGTCGAGGACGGTCTCATGAGCCATCAAGCAACTCTAGTTCGTGCATGAGCGAGTGCGCGAATCGGCGCTCGCCGTCGGGACCTTCCATCACCGTGTCGTCGACGAGCGTATGCATCCCCAGTGCACGGATCGGTTCGCGCAAGCCGACATCGGCGCGGTCGATGACGATGTTTGCCGCGATGCCCGCGTAACGTCGCGCCACACCAAGCGCGGTTGCCTCCTCGCCCATCTGCTCGAGCATGGACACCGTCGGGCCCTTGAGCGAGCGGCCCCCGACGACCGGCGAAATGACCGTGACCCGCTCACGGTCGAGCTCATCGCCGAGGACGGCCAGGATCGGATCGATGCTCAAAATGGGATTCGATGGGCCGATGACAATGGCGTCCGCGTTGCGGACCGCAGCGATCGCCTCGCGCGAGGCTTTCGCAGACTCGAGGCCGGCAAGCCGGATGCTGCGAACCACGGGCACGCACCGCTCCCCGACGAACCACTCCTGCATGCTCAGCTCACCGGAATCGATCCTGATGCGTGTGCGCACCGGGTCATCGCTCATCGGGATCACGGCGACGCCGATGCCGAAGGCTTTCGCGAGGTGCGCCACCGCCTCGCTCAGGCGAAGGCCGTTGCGCAGCAGCACGGCGCGCAGCAGGTGGACGCCGATATCGCGGTCACCGAGCTGGAACCAGGTCTGCTCGCCGAGACTTCCGAGCATCGCCTGCGCATGAAAGGTGTCGTCGCGCACGCCGAATCCCGTTGCCTCGTTGAAGAGTCCGGCGAGGCGGTAGAGGATCGCGTCGACATCCGGGCTCACGAGCAAGCCCCAGAACTCGTCGTCGTCCGCGGTGTTGGCGACGATGGAGAGATCCTCCGGCGAGAGCTCCGCCGCCAGCCCGCTTGCGAGCCGTGCGCCGCCGGTACCTCCCGAGAGGAGCGCGACCTTCATCGGAAAAGGTCCAGCTCGGACGGCCGCACGAGCTCCTGTCCGGATCCCGGAACGCCGTCGAGGTCGCCGAGGCCTTTGACCACAACCACTGGGACGCGCCGCGTCTTGCCCATCACGATCTCCGCGGCCGCCGCGAGCTCGTCGGCGATCGCGACCACGGTCGCCTGCAGCGGCATGCCGAAGTCATCCGGCTGACCACGATAGTCGAGCAGTGCGGGGAGCCCGGAAACACCGAGCGCAACGTTGACGAGCCCCATCCGCCAGGCGCGCCCGAAGGTGTCGCTGATGATCACGCCGACCCGCACTCCAGCGAGCGCCTCGACCCGTTCGCGGAGCAGGCGGGCACTCGCATCGCAGTCGACGGGGAGGAGGCAGACGTCGTCCTTGCCGTCCATGTTCGAACGATCGACCCCGGCGTTGGCACAGACGAATCCCTGGTGCGTCTCGACAATGAGGACCCGGTCGGCGCGGACGATGCGCGCCGTCTCGTCGAGCACCACCTGGACCATGCGTGGGTCGGCATCGAGTTCCGCTGCCAGCTGCAGGGCTTGCGCCGACGGCGACACGTCGGACAGCGTGCGGATCCTGCCCTCGGACTTGGAGACGACTTTCTGGGCGACCACGACGACATCGCCGTCGTGAAGGTCTCCCGACTGCTCGAAGATCAGGGCAGCGAGGTCATCTCCAGGGTGGACCTCCGGGAGACCCTCGACCCCGCGTAGTTCGAGGTTCACCCGGTCGGCTCGAGCCGGCGCCATGCAGTGAGGTCGGCGGGCTCGTCGAGGTCGAGCGCCAGGCTCGGATCCTCGTGGACGATGAACTGGCGACCGCGGATTCGTGCTTCCTCGGCGAACTTCGGCAGCGATGCCTGCCCGAAGTGGAGTGCGAAGTCAGCGGGTGGTCGCAGATACAGCGCGTTCGTGCCCTGGCGGCCGTCCGCCGAAGCCGCGACCACGAGGCTTCCGGGTACCTCGGTCACCGCGAGGAGTTGTCGGAGTGCAGCCTCGTCCACGAGCGGGAGGTCCGAGCTGAGGAGCAGCGCCGCGGATGCGCCTCGCTGCGCGACCTCGGCAAGACCGCGCATCGCCGCCGGGTTCTGACCGCTCGGCGATTCCTCAACAACGAGGGCGGCACCGCGGACTCGAGCGAGATCCGCCGCTTCGATCGATCCACATACCGCGAGCGTCGGCGCAACCGCGAGCGCTGCGTCGAGGGCACGCGCGGCGGTCATCTCGGCGAGCCGCCGCCGCGGCTGTGGCTCGAGCACCGGGGCGAGCCGGCTTTTCGCGGTGGTGAAGTCCTTGATCAGCACCACGATCCAGAACGAAGGCATCGAGTGGCTAGGTCCCGACTTCGGCGGGGACGGGGATGTCGGCATGCTGCGGCGTCTCGACAACGTCGCGGTGCTTGAGCAGGTTGAGCGTCGTGACCACCGCGATCAGCAGCAGCGCACCGACGATCTCGATCCCATACAGGGGCAGGCCGAGGCCGACCGGCGCCGGCAAGGAGAACACCAGGAACAGCGTGCAGGGGTATCCGAGCTCCGCGATCGACGCGAGCGATGCCGGTGTGCTCGCCAGGGCCCGGTAGTACAGGAGCATCGCGAGCAGCCCTGGGATGAGGGCGATCCCGATGAAGCTTGGAATCTGGTGCGCCGAAAAGGCCCCGAGGTGGCCGCCGCCGACGTTGGTCAGCATCAGGATGAGCAATACCGGAAGTGCCAGCGTGAAACGCATTGCAGCCGTCGTGACGAACGAGACGTTGGAAAGGCTGTAGCGCCCGAACACCGTCCCGGATGCCCAGAGAATCACGGCGCCCAGAATCAGGACGGCTGCGAGGAGTTGATCGTGCTCCACAGCCGAGAACGGGGCCAGCGGATTCTGCGGGAAGACGATCAGATACACACCGACGATGGCACACGCGGCGAGTGGCCAGAAGTACGGCTTGCGACGCTCCTTCAGGAAGATGCGTGCCATTGCGATACCGAAAACGGGCTGGAGCATGTAGAGCAGGTACACCTCGTTCTCCACGTTGAAATCGGGTGCCCCATGTGCCGGGAAGGCGTAGCTCAACGCCTGTGTGAAGAGGACGGTGGCGAATGCTTGCGCACCGAGCGCGATGACGCCCATCGCGACCCACTGGCGGACCGGCAGATGCCGAAGCTCGCGGCGAATGCGCCCCGCAACCGGCAGAAAGCACAGCGCAATGAGCAGGGATTCGACGAAGACGATCTGGCTTGCCGTCAGCTGCTTGGTCAGCTCGGGGCGGAAGTACGGGTCGGTTGCCCACATCGCGGCGGCAACGGCGACAGCCAGCGGTCCCATGCGGCCGATCAAACCGCCCGCTCTCGATGCCACGGTTACGCGACCCTGGTCACACGGGGGGCAGAGGACGGCCGGCCTGGGAAGCGCACCCGGTAAATTACACTCGAAAGCCCGTCGCCCGGCGTCGGGGCTGAATCAACTTCCGGGAGATGCGCTGATGCTGTTCGGTCAGGAACACGTCGATCGATACGTTGCCACTGATGGTGAAGAGGGGTTCGCGTGGCATAAGGGCACCGAGATCCTGATCCTCACCACCACAGGTCGCAAGAGCGGCCAGTCGCGCAGCAATGCGCTCATTTTCGGCCGCCACGGTGATGACTACCTGGTCGTCGGGTCGAAAGGCGGAGCTCCAAAGCCGCCCGCCTGGTATGTGAATCTCAGCGCCAATCCCGAGGTGCAGGTCCAGGTGAAGGGAGATCGCTTCGCGGCCCACGCGCGCACGGCGACGGCGGAGGAGAAGCCCGAACTCTGGAAGATCATGACCGCGGCCTGGCCCGACTACGACCAGTACCAGGAGCGCACCGATCGCGAGATCCCGGTGGTCATCCTGACTCGCGACTGACAGGCCGATGATCGACGTCGCGAGCCTCGTCGCAATCGACGTCCACGTTCACGTCGAGATCTCGGCGAGCGGTCATCACTCGCTGCCTGACGCGCTCCGCGAGGGAGCCGACGCGTACTTCGCCGCGGGGCATCGCATGCCGACGGTGCACGAGATCGCCGCGTACTACCGGGAGCGTCACATGGCGGCCGTGGTCTTCACAGTCGACGCCGAAGCGGCGACGTCGCATCCAGCCATCTCCAACGAGGAGATCGCGACCGCTTCGGCGGAGCACGCGGACGTGCTCATTCCCTTTGCGAGCATCGATCCCGCCAAGGGACCTGCGGGAGCGCGTGAGGCGCGACGCCTCGCCGAGTCGTTCGGCGTGCGCGGGTTCAAATTCCACCCGAACCTCCAGGGTTTCTTCCCGAACGATCAGTCAGTGTATCCGCTGTACGAAACGATCCAGGGCCTCGGACTCCCCGCGATTTTTCACACCGGTCAGACGGGAATCGGTGCCCGCGTCCGTGGTGGCGGTGGCATACGGCTCAAGTACTCGAACCCGATGTTGCTCGATGACGTGGCAGTCGACTTCCCGGATCTCAGCATCGTCCTGGCGCATCCCTCATTTCCCTGGCAGGACGAGGCGCTGGCGGTTGCGACGCACAAGCCGAACGTCTTCATCGATCTCTCCGGCTGGTCGCCGAAGTATTTTCCACCGCAACTCGTGCGCTACGCCAACACGCTGTTGCAGGACAAGGTGTTGTTCGGGTCGGACTACCCGCTGCTGACGCCGGACCGCTGGCTCGCGGACTTCGACACGCTCGACATCAAACCCGACGTCAAGCCGAAGATTCTCAAGCGCAACGCGATGCGTCTCCTGGGCCTGGAGTGATGCCGTGAATCGCGCGTCCGGTCTCGGTGCGTGGCCTGCCCGTGCGGCACGGAAGGCTGCGCGCCGTCCCGCGATGACATACGCCGGTCAGACAACGACCTACGGTGCGCTGACGTCCCGTGTGGCGCGCCTCGCGTTTGGGCTGGACAGCATCGGTGCCGGTCACGGATCGCGCGTTGCATATCTCGGCGCCAACCATCCGGCGTTCCTCGAGAGCCTCTTCGCCTCAGCCGCGCTCGGAGCGATCTTCGTGCCACTCAACGCACGACTGTCTGCGGCGGAGATCGGCTTCATGCTCGGTGATTCCGGCGCGGATGTGCTGCTGTTCGGTGGCGCGTCGGCATCGACGGTGGAACAGCTCGCCGCGGACACACGGGCGAAGTTGATCGCCGTTGACGCAGCGTTTCCTGGAGCTCTCGACTACGAAGCGACGATCGCGAGCGCCACCGACGCTCCTATCGAAACGACAGTGGACGCGAGCGACCCGTGCTTGATCATGTACACGTCCGGCACGACGGGCCGGCCGAAAGGCGCGATCCTCACGCACGACAACATCATGTGGAACTGCCTCAACGTGCTCGTCGATCTTGACGTCCGCAGCGACGAGGTGACACTCGTCACTGCGCCGATGTTTCACACTGCCGCGCTCAACATGACGTGCCTGCCGACACTGCTCAAGGGCGGGCACTTGATCATCGAACCGCGATTCGATGCGGACGCTGTCATCGAGACGATCGCCCGAATGCGCGTCACGTTGCTCTTCGGCGTGCCGACGATGTTCGCGGCATTGACGCAGTCCGCGAGATGGGCGACGGCAGATCTCTCATCCGTGCGCCTGCTGCTGTGCGGCGGCGCTCCGGTCCCGAAATCGCTGATCACCACGTACCTCGAGCGCGGTCTCTCGTTCGTCCAGGGGTACGGGATGACCGAGACAGCGCCGGGGGCACTGATCGTCGACCCGCATCTCAGCGCCGAAACGGTCGGCGCTGCCGGAGTGCCGCACTTCTTCACCGACGTGCGCCTGGTACGGGACGACGGCTCGACTGCGGCGCCTGGGGAGTTGGGCGAAGTCGTCATCGCCGGTCCGAACGTGATGCGTGGATATTGGGGACTTCCCGGAAGCCACCGAACAGGCCTTTCTCGACGGCGGATGGTTCCGCTCCGGCGACGTCGCCGTGGCCGACGAGTTGGGTGTCATCACCATCGTCGACCGCGTCAAGGACGTGTACATCTCGGGTGGCGAAAACGTGTATCCCGCCGAGGTGGAGAAAGCGCTCTGCGACCATGAAGCCGTCGTCGAAGCAGCGGTCATCGGCGTCGCCGACGCCACCTGGGGCGAGGTCGGCGAGGCCTACGTCGTGCTCACGGCAGACGGATCCGTGACCGAGGACGAGTTACGGGCGCATCTACGAGCGCGCATCGCCGGATACAAGATCCCTCGCTCCTGGGTCTTCCGCGACTCACTTCCGCACACGGCGTCGGGTAAGGTGCAGAAGTCCCAGTTGCGGACGCAGATCACTGCACAGAACGACACGCGGACTGAGGAGGCACCGTGACCACGACCGTCGCAAGCGTCGCCGAGTTGACCGACCTGATCGGCAAGCCCCTTGGGTACTCGTCCTGGCGGGAGATCACGCAGGAGCAGATCAACACGTTCGCCGACGCTACAGACGATCACCAGTGGATCCACGTCGATCCCGAACGCGCTGCAGCCGGTCCTTTCGGAACGCCCATCGCGCACGGATTTCTCACGCTCTCGCTGCTCGTGCCGATGTGGAGCGAGATCCTGCACTACGACGGCGTGCGACTGGGCGTCAACTACGGGTTGAACAAGGTGCGCTTTGTGTCCCCAGTGCCCGTCGGGTCAAAGATCCGCACAGGTGCGACGCTTGTCTCGGTAGAAACCGTGGCGGACGGCAGTCTGCAGATCGTGGTCGACTTTGTGATCGAACGCGAGGGTGCGGACAAGCCGTGCTGCATCGCCCAGGGGCTGTACCGCTTCTACATCTGACACTAAGCAGCCCGGTGTGCGCCACTGAGATGTGGTCCGAACCTCCTCACAGCACGCACCACTTCGGGCGCCGCGGCGAGCCGATCGTTACCGCCTTTTCTCCCAGACCGAAACGTGACTCCGGCTGTCGCTCGTAAATGGCTCGCGCGTCCACCCACTCCATCGCTCGCGCAAGGTCATTCCGGCAAGTCGCGCCATCAGGTCCAACTCCGATGGCCACACGTAGCGAAACGGCGCTGACACGGTCTCGAGTTGGCCATCCGCCAGCCAATAGTGGTGCGAGATAGCGATTTGTCTCGCGACGTCATACTCCTCGAAACCGAGGTGCGCTGGGGTCACCGTGAAGGCGTGGATGGTCTCGCCGGGCGGCAGCCGTTGTAGCTCCGGAACCATGACCTCGACGACGAAGCACCCGCCCGGAGCGAGACAGGCAGCGACATTGGCGAAACACGCAACCTGTTCGTCTTGGGTGGTCAGGTTCATGATGGTGTTGCGGACGAGATAGGCGAGGCTGAACGTCCCGTCCACGATGGTGGTCGCGAAGTCACCGAGCGTCACGACAATGGCATCGGCCCCCGGCTTGTTTCGCAACTCGGCGATCATGGCCGGAGACAGCTCAATCCCGTGGACACGGAGACCACCGCGGCTGAGCGGTAACGCGATCCGGCCGGTACCGATGCCGAGTTCGAGTGCGGGGCCGGCTCCAGCCCGAGCCTGCAGGAAGCTCACGGTCGCCTCGACGAGCGCGGGTTCGAACAGCTCCGGCCACTTGGCCTCGTAGGTACTTGCTACCCGTTCGTCGAAGTAATTCTCGGACACAACCCGAACTATGGCACCACGTTCGTGTTAGCGAATACGGCGCGGCTCAGACAACGACTCCAGGCTCGCTAAGGAAGGCAGCGATGACGATCGAATCACCTAAACGGCGTCGTCCGACCTGGAGTCCATCCACCCGTGGGGCTGGCAACGCGCCCCCACACGGCAGGAGTCGCTAGTCGCCGGAAGTGCGCAGGTCGGGAAAATCCTCTTCCCAGTACTCGTCGGCGGCTCGCGCCGGAGTGCCCTGGTCGCGGAGCGTTGCCTCTCTAGCACGCAGGTCGACACGGCGTATCTTTCCGGAGATCGTCTTCGGCAGCTCCGAAAACTCGAGGCGGCGTATGCGTTTGTAGCCGGCGAGGTTTGCCTTCGTGTGCTCGAAGATCGAGCGCGCGACGTCCTCCGACGCGACATAGCCCGCACCAACGGTGATGAATGCTTTTGGCACCGAGAGGCGCAGCGGATCCGGTGATGGCACCACGGCCGCCTCTGCGACGGCGGGGTGTTCGATCAGGACGCTCTCAAGTTCGAATGGGGAGATTCGATAGTCGGACGACTTGAACACGTCGTCGGCTCGGCCGACGTAGGTGATGTATCCGTCTTCGTCGCGGGAGGCGACATCGCCCGTGTGATAGAAGCCGTCGCGCATCACGTCGGCTGCGTGTCCGCTGCTATCGCGGTATCCGACCATCAGCCCGAGCGGCCGTTGCGAGAGGTCGATGCAGATCTCGCCGATTTCGCCGTGATCACCGCTTGCGGGATCGATGAGGTCAATCACGTAGCCAGGGAGGGGACGTCCCATCGAGCCGAGCTTCAGCGGCTGCTCCGGCGGGTTGCCGATCTGCGCGGTGGTTTCGGTCTGGCCGTAGCCGTCGCGGATGGTGAGCCCCCATGCGCGCCGCACCTGCTCGATGACCTCCGGGTTGAGTGGCTCGCCCGCGCTGACGACTTCACGAAGCGACGGTTTCCAGGCAGTCAGGTCTTCCTGAATCACCATCCGCCACACCGTCGGCGGAGCGCACAGCGTCGTGACCGAGCAGCGTGTCAGCGTGTCGAGCAGCCGCCGTGCGGAAAATCGCGATGCGTTGAGGATGAGCACGCACGCTTCGGCGTTCCACGGGGCGAAGAAGTTGCTCCACGCGTGCTTCGCCCATCCGGGTGACGCGACGTTGAGGTGGACGTCGCCGGGCCGAAGCCCGAGCCAGTACATCGTCGAGAGATGGCCGATCGGGTAGCTCACCTGCGTGTGCTCGACGAGCTTCGGTTGCGCAGTGGTTCCGGAAGTGAAATAGAGGAACAGCGGGTCGCTCGCCGGCGTGGGGCCGTCGGGTGTGAATGTCGTGCCGCCGCTCGTGAAATCGCTGTACTGGAGCCATCCATCGACCGGGTCGCCGACGGCGATCCGCGTGAAGGTTCCCGCGATACCGGCGAACTGACCGACGAGCGCCAACTCGGCGATGACCTGCGTGACACCGCCGCGCTCGACACGATCCGCGATGTCCGCCGGGGTCAGGAGCGTCGTGGACGGGATCATCACGGCGCCCAGTTTCGTGAGCGCGAGCATGCACTCCCAGAGAGCCAGCTGGTTGCCGAGCATGAGCAGGAACTCGGTCGCCGCGGTGCACGCCCTGCTCGCGCAGCCACGAAGCCAGCGCGTGGGATCGAGCGCTCATCTCGGCGAACGACAGGCGCGTCTCGGTGTCGTCGTCATCGACGATCCAGAGCGCCGGGCGGTCGTTACCGGCGGCGATGACATCGAACCAGTCGAGCGCCCAGTTGAAGTGCTCCGGGTTCGGCCATTCGAAGTCGCGGTACGCGGTCTCGTAGTCCGCCCGGTGCGCGAACAGGAAGTCGCGGGCGGCTTTGAACTCCATACTCATGCGCTCCTACTCATCCGCATTGACAGCATGAGTCTGACGGTCGTTATCGCCCGCTCATGCGGCACGTGAGCGTATCGCCCGGGCGGTGTCCATGAGGCGCTCGGCGCGTGCCGGATCGACGCGACTCCAGGTGTCGCCGTCGACCTTGAGGCTGGTGCCGACGATCACGCCGTCGGCCACGGCGAGGATCTCCTCCAATCGGTCCGCGTTGACGCCGGTATTGGCAAAGACGGGCAGATCGGGCACGGCGGCCTTGGCGGCACTCAGGTCACTCATGGCGAAGGGCACGCCGGCCGCGGGGCCGGAGATGAGAATGGCGTCCACCCCGAGGAATTCCGCGCTCCGGGCACGATCTCCGATGGTCCGGGTCCCGAGCACGCTGCTGAATTCAGGCGAGATGTTGTCGAAAAGAGCCACGTCGTCGGCACCGATCGCCGTGCGGTAGCCGGCGAGGTCACCGATGGACGGAGCGATCAGACCGAGGTCACTCTCGAACACGCCTGTGAGCACCTCGCGGATGAAGGTCGCACCCGTCGCGCGAGCGACGGCGAGCGTTGCCTTCGCGTCCCAGAGGATGTTCACGCCGAAGGGGACCCGAACCGATGCCCGCAACTCGCCGATGACCGCCGCCATCGCCGCGGGAATCTCCGGCCCGACGACAAGCTGGTAGGGGATGTCGTTCTCATTGCAGAAGAGCACGGCGTCGACGCCTGCTCCCTGCAGTGTTTCCAGATCCCGGCCGACCACGTCGACGAGGTGGCTTCGTCCCAGCTCGCGATTGTGACGGGGCCGGCCTGGCAAGCCCGGGAAGTGCAGCATGGCGATCACCGGCTTCGGGGTGCCGAATCGCCGCTCCAGCGACATAGTCATCCCTTCTCCTCACACACCGCTTCGCGGTGCCAATTGGTAACTCGACTACAACTCCGGTTCACGGCACCGCGTCGCGGTGCCGATCAATGAATTCAATAACGGCTCGATTCCACGGGTCGGGATTTTCCACGAAAGCGGCATGGCCGCCCGGCACGATGGCCCATGACCCGTGCGGCAGCTCCTCGTACATGCGGTGCGAGAGCGACAGCCGGATGATGATGTCGTCGTCGGAGGCGATGACGAGCGCCGGCGTCTGCAACGCACCCAGGCGTGCCGTGCAGTCGTGCGTGACCAGTGCCGCAATCTGTGCCGCGAACGACCACGCGGGCTGGGAGCTGCGCTCCATCTCCACGAGGATCGCGGCGAGCTGCTCGGGGTGCGCGTCGTAGAACGCGGGACTGAAAACCCAGGGCGCCTGCTGACGCATCATCAGCGCCATCCCGCCCGATTCGGCAACCTCCGCCCACGAGTTCGAACGCGGCGCGCGTGTATGCGTCCGGCTTGGCATACGTGTTGGCGAGCACCACCGAGAGCAGGTCCTCGGGATACGTGAGTGCGTACTCCTGCGCGATCACCCCGCCCATGGACACGCCGACCAGGTGGAATCGTGTGAGGCCCAACGCGGCCGCGAGCCCTTTTGTGTCCGCGGCCATCTCGCGACTGGTGTACGGACCCGGCGGAAACGACGATCGCCCACAACCACGGTTGTCGAAGGTGATCACGCGGAGCCCGGCGGCGGCCAAGGGATCAACCTGCATGGCCCAGCCTTCGAGGTCGTCGCCCACTCCGTTGATGAGCACGACGGTGTCCGCACCGTCGCCGGTGATGCGGTAGTGGAGGTCGAGGCCATTCGCCTGAACGGTCGGCATCCGGCTAACTTCCGAGACCGTACGCGGCTATTGCGCTCCGCCAGAGCTCGACGGAGACCAGCAGGTCGGAGATCACCTGGCCGTCGGGATCCTCGAAGCCGGGGATGATCTCGAAGATGAGGTCGATGGTGCCCGCGCCCGAGGCATCGAGCGTCTCGAGCACTTTCGTCGGTTCGATGAGGCCGACCGCGTTGTGCTCCGCGGTGAACGCCCAGTGGTGGTCGGCGATGCCGTCGGACTGCTGCAACTGCACTTCGACAAGGCGGCTGCCGAAACGCCGCAGCCATGCGTACGGGTCGCGCTCATCTCCCTCGGTGCCCGGGACGCACTGATGACCGACGTCAAGGCACAGCCGCCAGGGAGCGTGCTCCGCGTCGCCGTCACTCAGCAACTCCTCGATGCGCGCCATCGTCGACGGCTCGCGGACCGACACGAGGTTTTCGATGAGCAGGTACTCGAGCCCGGCCATGCTCGCGTGCCCGGCAATGGTCTCGAGATCGCGTTTCAGACCGTCCCAGCGCTCGGCGCGGCGCTCGGGAACGTTCCAGTCAGGAACGCTCATCGCACCCACGTGACCGCCCGTCGCGCGCGCTCCCAGCGATGCGGTCAGATCGATCACCGTCCGATACCAGTCGAGCGCCAACTCGCGGCGCGCCCGGTCCGGGTGCATCAGCAGATCGAGTGAGTACGCCGACAGGCCGGTGAACGTTGCGTGCGCGCGCAGTCCGTTGGCGTCAAGCGCTGCCCGATGACGCTCCACGGCATCGCGGCCACCGCCGAAGGTCTCGGTGCCCTCGATGAGGTCGAGGGACAGTTCGACGAGATCGAGGCCGAGGTCGTTGCGAACGATCGACGCCCAGTCCGCGGGCCGTGGCCAGCGCTTGAGCGCGAAGCAGGTGTTGATACCGAGGTTGACCTTCATGCGCGCTCTCCGGGGTTGCGTTTCGATCCCGTCTGGCTCCGCGGCGCAGCAGCGGACTCGCCGTGGAGCGTTGACGAGGCGACGACTGTTCGATAGTGCTCGTACAGCGGCGTGTATCTGTCGTGATTGGCCATATCCGGCTCGATCGCCTGGTCGGGGCGGCAGGCCACGAGCAATCGCGGACGCCGCATCCGTGTAGACGCCCACACCGATGCCCGCGAGCATTGCGACGCCGGACGTGGTCGCGTCGCCGGCAACTCGCGACACCGGGATCCCGAGCACGTCCGCCTTGATGTGATTCCACGTATCCAGGGACGCCGGGCGGCCCGAGACGCGCATCTCGGTCGCGGGTGTGGTGGACTTGCCGAGACTGTCGACATGCGCGCGGATTGCGAAGGCAACGCCCTCCATCACGGCTCTTGCGAGGGCACTCCTGTCATGCCGGACCGACAGGCCGATTGCCGCGCCGCGCAACGTCGGATCGTCACGTTCGCCATCGCCGAGGACCGGGACGAACGTGAGGCCGTCGGACCCTGGCGCTACCGCCGACGTTTCGCGGTCGAGTTGCTCGAAATCCGCGGCACGCAGGTGCCCGCCGCGACCGCCGTACGTCAATGTTGCGAGCCAGTCGAGGGCCTCGCCCGCAGTGTTGATGCCGACCTCGGTCACGTAACCATCGGGATCGACCGCGCTCGGGTAATGGGTCACCGCCAGATCCGGGGTCGGTTCGCCGACCACCGTGTTGATGCACGTCGAGCTTCCTGCCATCTCGCTCACCGGGCCGGGCGACGTGACCCCGGCGCCGAGTGCGCAGGCGATGCTGTCGCCGGCACCCGCGACCACAGGGATCGATGTCGACAGTCCGAAGCGACGCACGAGCGCGGGGCTGAGCGTGCCCACGACGCTCCACGACGGATACGGAACAGGCAGTTGGGACATCTCGAGACCCACGTACTCGACGAGCTCCGGAGCCCACCGCCGTTCGCGGAGGTTGAGCAGCGCGCTTGCCGCGGCCATCGACCAGTCGGTGACGGCGTCGCCGGTCAGCGTCAGCGCAAGGAGCTCTGTTGGTTGCACGAACAGTCGGGTCGCCCTGAAGACGTCAGGCTCGTTGTCGCGAATCCAGAGAATCTTCGCGGCCACGTGAAAAGCGGCAGGCACGTGACCGGTCAAGGCATGGAGCGCTTCCGCGCCGAACGCCGCGTTGAGCGTCTCGGCTTCCGGGACGGCGCGGTTGTCGCGATAGATGAGTCCCGGACGGAGCGGTGTGCCGTGCTCGTCGAGTGGGACGACCGACGGGCACTGGCCGGTGAGCCCGATGGCATGGATGGTGTTGCGTTCGCCGAGCTGCTTGATGAGTGCGCCCAGTGCCGACAGTGACGACGACCTCCAGCTCGAGGCGTCCTGTTCCGCCCACCCGTCACGCGGCGTGCTCGTGACGTACGGCCGGCGCACTTCCACCAGCATGGTTCCGGCGGTGTCGTACGCGGTTGCGCGAGCGCCCGACGTGCCGACGTCAATGGACACGAGCGTGTCGGTCTGCTGCGTGGACGTTGCCACTCCGGTTACCCGCGGACCAGCTGCTGCGCCTTGACCTTGTCGCCGTCGAGGGTGATGAGCGCGCCGTTGAGCGCTCCCGTCGAATAGTCGCTGCCGGGGTTGAGGACGACTGTCCTGCCGATGCGCCGGATGCCCGAGGACTCGTGGATGTGGCCGTGCAGTCCCAGCAATGGCTGATAGGTCTGCTCGGCGTCTCGCACCGCGGTGCTCCCAACGGCCGCCATCTGCACCTGGCCAAGCGAGGCCTGCACCGTGAGGGTCGCGTCGAGGAGCGGAGCCTCGTCCAGCTGTGTGCCGTATGGCGGCGCGTGCAGGTTGAAGACGGCACGCTCGGGATGTTCCAGCTTGGGCACCATCGCGTCGATCGAGGCGCGCAGGTGCGTCTCGTCCTGCTCGCGATAGGTGTGCCACGGAGTCACGTTCGAGTAGCCGCAGCTGATCATCTCGTGCTCGTCATCGAGCCACACCACCTTCCCCTCTCCGTGCGTGCCCCACGGGGCAGTGTCGAGCAGGGCGCCGAGCTCCTCTGGGTCGTCATTGCCCAGCATGAAGTGGAGCGGGATGCCGAGCGGCCGGAGCCGCGCATCCGCAAGCTCGAGCCACTCGGTGAGCCGCTCGCGCATCATCTCGAGAAAGAGGTCGTCGAGACCGCCGGCCGCCTCCTTGGCTTCGAGCTCCCCCGGGTCCGCGCGCACCGCGTAATACCCGTGATCGGCAATCAGCTTCTCCAGGGCGGTCAACTCGGGCCCTTCGACGACGTCGTAGTCGGTGCCGATGAACCGGCACTTCCAATGACCGCCCGGTGCCCGCACGATCGACTGGATCGCCTTGCCGGCGACGTCGCCGCCGAGGATCATCACGTTCGCCTCGTAGATTTTCGCCGCGTTGATGAACTTGCGGAAGCACACGCTCGACCCGTGCAGGTCGCTGACGAAATAGATCCGTGTTTTGGCCATGTCAGGCGGAAACCGTGGCTGCGCGGGCGCGCTGCACTGCGCTCATGAATCGCCCTGCGCGTTCGGGGTCGACCGGGTTCCACGTGACGCCGTCGCGCTTCAGGCTGGTGCCGACGAAGACGCCGTCGGCGATGGCGAGAATCTCGTCAACGGTCTCCTCGCGAACGCCGGTGTTGGCGAGCACCGGCATCTGGGGAACCGCGTCCTTCGCCTCGGCGAGCTCCGAGATGTGCGTCGCCGTTCCGGTGAGTTGCCCGCTGATGAGGATCGCGTCGACGCCGAGATATGCGGCGCTCTGTGCACGGGCAGCGATCGAGCGACTGCCGACACTGCTCGCGAACTCCGGCGTGATGTTGCTGAACATCGCAACCCCGGCGGCGCCGATCTGCTCACGGTAGGCGGCGATCGCACCGAAGTCGGGTTGCATCATCCCGAGGTCACTCTCGAAGACACCGGTGAACACCTCGCGGACGAAGGAAGCGCCGGTTGCCCGGGCCACGGCGAGGCTCGCCATCGGGTCCCAGACGAGGTCAACGCCGAAAGGACGTGTGATCAGGTCGCGCACCTGACCGATGACCGCGGCCATCCCCGCTGCCACTTCGGGTCCGACCTGCATTTGGTATGGGAGGTCTGCTTCGTTGCAGAAGAGGAAGCCGTCGACCCCTGCCGCCTGCAGCGATTCGAGGTCGTGTTCCACGGTCTCGACCAGGTGCCGCATCCCGAGCGATCGGTCGTGACGCGGGCGGCCGGGCATGGCGGGGAGGTGCAGCATCGCGATGATCGGCTTGTCAACGCCGAAGATCCGCCGGAGCAGGGTCACGCCGGCCTGCGAACGTCAGTGAGTCGCGCGCGGCCGTTCTCGGGGCCGCGAACCAGCGCCGGATCCGTGCCGGCGATCACCACCTCGATGCCGGCCTGTTCGATGCGCTCGATCTCCTCGGCATCGGCGCTGATGTCGGTCACCACCGTCGAGACCTGTTCGATCGGTACCACCGTGCTCATCGCGACCGCCCCGAATTTCGAGCCGTCCGCGATCACGATGATCCGTTCCGTACGCTCGAGGCCGCCGCGGATCACGTCGGCGTCGCGGTCGTCGAGCTCGGTGATGCCACGACGCGCCGAGAGGCCGGCGGCGCCGATCACTGCGGTGTCGGTGTTGTAGCGGCGGACGGCCTCGACCGCGGACGCACCGATGCACGTCAACTCGTCCTGGCGCACGAGCCCGCCGGCGATGATCACCCGGACATTGCGCGTGCCGAGAAGGCTCGCGACCGCAAGCGACGGCGTGATGACCATGAGGTCGTCGCGTACGGGGAGCAGCCGCGCGAAATGTTCGACCGTGGTCCCGATGCCGAGGAACATCGCGCGGACGCCGACCGTGAGCTCCGCGGCGCGCTTGGCGATGAGCCGCTTCTCGCGCGCGTGGTGCAAGGTGCGGGCGTTGGCGCCCACTTCGAAGCTGCGGACAAGGTGTGTCGTAGCACCCCCATAGGTTCTGCGGACGAAACCGTCGCGTTCGAGGCGGCGCAGATCGCGCCGGATCGTCATCTCCGAAACCTGGAAGTCGCGCGCCAGAGTCCCGACCTCGATGGCCTGATCCTCTGCGACCCGCTCCAGGACCTTCAAGCGCCGCTCGACGGCTAACACCTTGCGGCTCCTCCTCCGTGTGACTCTGCGTCATTCTGTCGGGTCTTGACCGGAAGCTGTCCCTCCATGTCAGCTCGTCTCTTGACACTCGTGTTCGATTGTGTTCAAACTCTGCCTGTTTCCGACGCGAGTGTCAAGTTGGGGGTGCGACGCACCCTCGGAGGGCTGCAATGGCAAGCGCGAGCAGGCTTTTCGTACGCAACAGCACCGGGCTGGTGCGCTCCGCGTCGGCGGTCGATGCCACGATTTTCAACGCGGTCATCTCGGCACCGGTCGGATCGACGATCGCCTACTCGATCTTCTTCGCGCTGGTCGCCTTCCCCGGCGCTGACGTCGTCGGAGTCCTGATCCTCGTCGCGATCATCAACATCCCGGTCCTCATCATGTTCGCGCTCCTCGGCGCGAGCATGCCGAGAGTTGGCGGTGACTATGTCTGGGTCAGTCGAGTACTGTCGCCGCCCCTGGCGCTCATATCCAATCTTTGCATGATCATGGGCGGCCTGCTCGGGGCTGCCTTCTTCGCGAAGTTCTTTTCGGTGCTCGCGCTCGGCCCCGTGCTCGTCGCGCTGGGTGCGATCTTCAGCAACAGCCACTTCATAGATTGGGGGAACGCGTTCCAGACGAACAACGGCTGGATTCTGGGCGCCTCACTCTTCATGGTCGTGCTGCAGACGATCATCCTGATCAGCGGCACCAAGGCGACGTTTCGCTGGCAGAACTACTCGTTCATCATCGCGATGGCCGGCACGCTGGTGGCGTTCATCGTGCTCCTCCTCGGCAGCCAGGGCGACTTCTTCTCGCACTTCGATGCGCTCAACAAGAGCTTTGGCGGTGGGAACGTCGCCGCGGTGATCGCGGGCGCGCCTGGCGCTGCCGCGGCAGCGCCAAGCTTCTGGAACGCCAGCGCGACCCTGCCGACACTCTTCTCGATCCAGGGTTTCATGATGTGGAACTTCTGGTCCGTGTACATGTCCGGCGAGTTGAAGAGCGCCTCCAATCGCCGCCGTCAGCTGTCGGTCATGTTCGGCGCGCTGGGATGGGACACCGTCCTGCTCGTCATCGGCGTGCTGCTCCTCTTCCGCGTCGCCGGCTACAACTTCGTGTACGCGCTGAACGACGCGAGCAGCGCGTACCACATCCCGTCCGGACCGTTCTATCCCTTCCTCGCGGCACTCGTCTTCAATACGCCGATCCTGACGATCATCATCATGGGCTCGTTCCTGTTCTGGTCATTGCCGTCCATGATCGCGAACACGTTCATGCCGATCAGGTCGTTCTTCGCATGGTCCTTCGACCGGCTCATGCCGGAGAGCCTCGCGAACGTCAATGAGCGGACGCACTCACCGGTCAACGCGATCATCGTCACCAACGTGATCATCGCGGCGCTGGTGATCTGGAGTGTCGTCGGGAATCAGTTCCAACTGGTGCTCGGTCTGATCGTGCTGGCCGGCGCCCTCGCGGTCATCATTGTCGGGGTAGCGGCAATCGCCCTACCGATACGACGACCCGACCTCTATCAAGCATCACCGGCGAACGTCAAATTCCTCGGCGTGCCGTTGCTCTACATCACCGGCGTGCTGTCGATCGTGGAGTTCGTCGGCATCATCGCGATCTCCTTCATCAACCCGCTTTCGGTCATGAACGGCAACCGCGCCGACTGGTGGTGGATTCCTGCGTGGCTGATCGGTCTGATCCTCGGTGGCGCGCTCCTCTATTACATCCCGCGCGCGATCCGTGCAGGGCAGGGCGTGAACATCAGCTACGTGTACAAGGAACTCCCGCCGGAGTGACTCGTCTGTGCCCCTGGTTGGAAGGGCGGTCGGTGAAGGAACCGGCCGCCCTTACTATGTCCTCATGACAGCAGACGAGACGCCGATCCTCGCCGACATACGCGAGGAGGCAAAGCGGCTTGCCGGTGTTGCGGTGAGCCTCGGTCTTTCCGCGCGGCTCATCGGCGGCCTCGCCATCTGGCTGCGCTGTCCGAGCGTGCACGACGGACCGTTCGCGCGCTCATATCAGGACATGGACTTTGCGATCACTTCCGCGGCGAGCACGAAATTCAAAGCGTTGCTGATGACGCAGGGATATCTTCCTGATCAGTTCTTCAACGGACTGCATGGCGCGACGCGCCTGTACTACGGCGAGCCGCAAGGGCGATGGTCGATCGATGTCGTCATCAATGAACTCGTGATGTCGCACAAGCTCGATCTGCGCGAGCGCCTCGACGGCGCCGCAACAACCATCCCACTCGCGGACCTGCTGCTGACGAAGCTGCAGGTGTGGGAGATCAACCGCAAGGATCTCGGGGACACCGCCTGCCTGCTCGCGGATCACGCTCTCAGCGAGGACGACGCCGACACCGACGGCATCAGCCTCCCCAGACTGCGCGCTGTGCTCGGCAAGGACTGGGGCTTCTGTCACACCGTCGATCGCAACGCGCAGAAGGTCGCGGAACTGTGGGCGCAGGAGCCCGTGCCCGGCGCGACGCACGATGTGGCAGCCCAGGTCAGCACGCTGCGTCAGGCGATCGAGGACGCCCCGAAGTCCACGGCGTGGAAGCTCCGAGCCCGAGTTGGTGAGCGCATCCGCTGGTACGAGACGCCCGAGGAAGTCAAGCACTGACTGACCGCTTCAGTGGTCTCTCCAATAGGTCTCTCCGAGAAGAGAGCCGTTTGCCGACGGTCTGACTAGACTTCCATCGTGCCTCACACCAGCGCCCCGTTTGTCATCGACTCGCAGGTGCCCCACACGCTCGCGTTCGCGTCCCAGACGGATGTCGCCTACGGGGGCATGACCCTCGCCAAAACGTTCAGCGGCGCGATCGAGGGGACGAGCACCACCGAAATGCTGTACACGCGCACGCCGGGACCCGACGGATCGTTCGCCGGCGCGGGGTACGTCGCCCTCGAGCGCATCTCCGGCATCATCGACGGCCATGACGGCAGCTTCGTGCTGCTGCACATCTCCACCGTCATCGGCAACGAGCCGCCGCTGAGCCGGTATCTCATCTCGCCTGGATCGGGGACCGGCGCCCTAGCCGGGATGTCCGGCGTTGGGCTGATCACCATCGACGACGACGGTTCGCACACGCTGCACCTCGACTACGAGTTGCGCTGATGTCCTCGCTGGGCACGGACGACATCAGTGTTCTGCCGCCGGATCTCCCGGTTCCAGTCGATGACGGCGCCTGCGATCACCTCCCCGGAATGCGCCTGCCCGCGATCCCGCTTCGCTCCACGAGTGGCCGCGACGTGGTGCTCGCGAGCCTGCCCGGATGGACCGTCGTATACACGTATCCGCGCACCGGTGAGGACGGACTCGCGCCTCCGCCGGGGTGGAACGAGATACCAGGTGCCCGCGGATGCACGCCCCAGACGTGCGGGTTTCGTGATCATTACCGCGAGCTGACGGAACTCGGCGCCGCCGTGTTCGGCTTGAGCACGCAGACTTCGGAGTATCAGCGCGAGATGGTGGAGCGACTGCACGTTCCGTTCGAGGTGCTCTCCGACGCGGATTCTGCGATGGTGCATGCGCTGCGGCTGCCGACATTCACGTTCCGCGAGATGACGCTCACGAAGCGGCTCACGATGTTCCTGCGTGACGGCGTGATCGAGCACGTGATCTACCCGGTGTTTCCGCCAGATCGCAGCGCCGAGGAAGCGGTGCGATGGCTCGAGGGAGCGGCGTCATCGAGCTGAGCGGACGCGTCGCGATTGTCACCGGTGGTGCGAGCGGCATCGGGGCTGCGTCGTGCCGCGCGCTTGCGGCCGCGGGCGCACACGTCGCGGTTGTCGACCGCGATGCGGAAGGATGCGTGGCCGTGGCCTCGGAGATCGACGGAATCGCGGTGGTGGCCGACGTCAGCAACGAGGCTTCGGTCAACGCGATGGTCGACGGTGTGTCGGCCAGCATGGGTCCCATCGACATCTGCTTCAGCAACGCCGGCATCGCCACCGGCGCCGACATCCTCAGCACCGACGCTGAGACATGGAATGAGCAGTGGGCCGTCAACGTGATGGCGCACGTCTACGCGGTCCGCGCGGTGCTGCCCGGGATGCTCGAACGCGGCTCCGGGTACCTCGTGCACACCGCGTCGATGGCAGGCATTCTCACGAGCCACGGCAACGTCACATACGCGACGACGAAGCACGCGGTCGTCGGGCTCGCGGAGTGGCTCTCGATCACCTACCACCACCGCGGCATTCGCGTGTCACTGATTGCGCCACTCGGGGTGAGCACGCCGATGCTGGCGCGCGCCGATCCCCGCTTCGCCGCTGCTGTGGCGGGACCGATCAAGGACGCGGACTACGTGGCCGGGCTGGTGGTCGACGCGATCCGTGAGGAGCGATTCCTGGTGGTGTCAGACCCGATCGCCGAGACCTGGATGCAGCGCAAGACCGATGACCCCGAGCGCTGGTTGCGCGGGATGCGCAAGGTGCAGCAGCAGCTCGAGGAAGGGCCGCCGCCGGCGAGCTAGCGCGTCGGAGCGGCCGCGAGCTGCAACACGATGTCGATGTCCACCGTGTACCAGTTCCCGGCGATCCCTTCGGGCGCGGACTCACGCGACGAATCGTGCGCGATCAACTTCCGGGCGAGCGACTTCTTGTAACCGAACACGGCGTCGGTCTCGAGATAACGGCTTTCCGCATCGAAGACGTGCGTCGTCAGCGGGAGACATCCCTCGGCGGACACCACGAAATGGATGTGCGCGGGTCTCCACGGATGGCGGCCGGTTGCGCGCAGCATCATCCCCACCGGACCGTCCTCGGGAATCGAGTAATCCACGGGTCGCGCGGTGCGGAACGAGAACGCGCCATCACCGCCTGTGCGGAAGCGGCCGCGAAAGTTCTCCGGCGACTGCGTCTCGTCCTGCACCGCGTAGAGCATGTTGGGCGCGTTCTGCCACACATCGATGGTCGCGCCGTCGAGCGGCCGGCCCGACGTGTCGCGGACGTGACCGCTGACCAGGAGCGGGTGCGCCCCCAGGTCGTCGGTGATCGCGTCACCGTTTTCTCGCCACGGTGAGTCCGCAACGTAGAACGGGCCGAGCACCGTTGACTTTGTTGCGCCGCTCCCGCTGCCGTGATTGATCAAGTCCACGAGCATCGAGAGCCCGAGCGTGTCGGACAGCAGAATGAACTCCTGACGACGGTCGTCGCACAGGTGACCGACCTCGGTGAGAAAGCGAATGCCCGCGAACCATTCCGCCTCGGTGAGCTGCTCCTCGGCGGCGAACGCATGCAGATGCCGGATCAGTCCGGTCATCAGCGCTCGCAGCCGCGGATCGGGACACTGGTCCATCCGGTCGATCACCTGCTGTGTCAGCGCCTTCGCGTTCTCGTCGTCTGCGGTCATGTCGTCGCCCATTCGTACCCCACATAGTTTTCAGCAAGGCTGGTCGCCGCCGCGCGCGAATCGACGGTGTAGGCAAGCTGGGCCAGCTGCAATTGCGTTTGATAGGCATCGCTGTCGGGAAAGCGGTGGAGCATCGACGTCATCCACCACGAGAAATGCTGCGCCCTCCAGACGCGGCGAAGGCAGCCGGCCGAGTATTCGTCGAGCAGTCCCACGTCTCCGGTGGTGAAGAACACCGTGAGCGCCTGGGACAGGATGCTCACGTCGCGGAGCGCGAGGTTCATGCCCTTGGCTCCGGTTGGCGGCACGATGTGCGCCGCGTCGCCGCTCAGGAACAGGCGCCCATATTGCATCGGCTCGACGACGAAGCTGCGCATCGCCGAGATGCCCTTCTCGATCACCGGACCTTCGGTGAGTGCCCAGTTGTCGGACGCGAGCCGCGTCTGCAACTCCTCCCAGATACGCGTGTCAGGCCATGCGTCGATGCGCTCGTCGGCGGGCACCTGCAAATACAGACGGCTGACGCTTGGCGACCGCATGCTGAGGAGCGCGAAGCCGCGCTCGTGATAGCAGTAGATGAGCTCTTCGCTCGACGGCGCGACAGCCGCGAGAATCCCGAGCCACGCAAAGGGATACTCACGTTCATACGCGGTGAGCACCCCGGCGGGGATGCTGTCTCGCGAGACGCCGTGGAACCCGTCACAGCCGGCGATGACGTCGCACTCGATGGTGGTGCGAGCGCCATTCACCGCATAGCTCACTGACGGATGCTCGCTGTTGATGTCGTGCAGTTGCACGTCGCCGACCTCGAACACGAGCGGCAGGTCCGCTGCGAGCCGGATCGCGATCAGGTCTTTCACCAGCTCCTGCTGCCCGTACACCGTGATCGAGCGGCCGCCGGTGAGCTCGGCGAAGTCGATGCGGTGATCTGAACCGCCGAAGCGCAGCTGGATGCCGCGATGCACCAGGCCCTCACGGCGCATACGCTCGCCAGCGCCGGTCGCGTCGAGGAGATCGACGCTGCCCTGTTCAAGGACTCCCGCTCGCACACGGTGCTCGACGTATTCGCGCGTGCGCAACTCGATCACGATGGATTCGACGCCTTCGCGGCTCAGCAGATGCGCGAGCATCAGCCCGGCCGGACCGGCCCCGATGATCGCGACGCGCGTTCGCACGCTGGGCGGACCTAGAACGGGAACGGACGGCGGCCGCGCTGCACGGTGATCCAGCGCATCTCGGTGAACTCGTCCATGGCGAAGGTGCCGCCGAAACGTCCCCAGCCACTGTCCTTCACACCACCGAACGGCATCTGCGGCTCGTCGTGCACCGGCTGGTCGTTGACGTGCACGATCCCGGCCTCGATCCTTCCCGCCAGCGCGGTGCCCCGGTCGGGATCGCTCGTGATGATGCCCGACGAGAGCCCGTAGGCGGTCGCATTCGCGCGGTCGACCGCGTCGTCCTCGTTGTCGACGATCTCGATCGTCGCCACGGGGCCGAACGTCTCCAGGCGGTCCAGGTCGGAGCCGGCGGGAACATCGGTGACGAGGGTGGGCTGATAGCACGCACCGGACGCAGCGCCGCCGGTGAGCACGCGCGCTCCGCTCGCCACCGCAGCATCGACGCGCCGGCCCACCATCTCCAGCGCCGCCGGGTTGATGAGCGGGCCGATGATCGTGTCCATCTCCTTGGGATCACCGACCTTGAGGCCGGCGGTCTTGGTGGTGAGTGCCGCGATGAACGCGTCGGCGATTGGACGCTCGACGATGATCCGGCGGGCGGACATGCAGATCTGGCCCTGGTGCAGGAAGGCGCCGAACGCCGCCGCATCCACCGCGTAATCAAGGTCCGCGTCGGACAGCACGATCAGCGGGTTCTGGCCGCCCAGCTCGAGCACGACACGCTTGAGGTTGCGTCCCGCAGCTTCCGCGAGACGCCGGCCCGTCGCCGTCGAACCCGTGAAGTTGAGGCGGCGCACGCGCGGGTCTTCGACGAGCTCGTCGCCGATCGGAGCTGCGTCACCGGGTGCGTGCGTGACGATGTTGAGCACGCCGGCGGGGAGTCCGGCTTCGGCGAAGATCTCGCCCCATACGAGTCCGCCGCTGTACGGCGACTCCTCTGACGGCTTGAGGACGACTGTGTTGCCGAAGACAAGCGGCGCGGCAATCGAGCGTGCCGAGAGGATGAGCGCGGCGTTCCACGGCGCGATGGCGCCGACGACACCCACCGGGCGGCGCACCGCCATGGCGACCGCGCCCGGCAGGTCTGACGGAATGATCTGACCGATTGGCGCGTACGCGGCTCCCGCGGCCTGCCGGAAGAGGCCGGGAACGAATCCCATCTGGAACATGCCGAACCCGAAGCTGCTTCCGGTCTCGCGGGCGAGCCAGCCCACGATCTCGTCACGACGGGACTCAAGAATGTCGGCCGCCTTGAGAAAGATGGCCTGCCGCACTGCGGCGGGTGTCTGCGACCACGCGGGAAATGCGGCAGCGGCAGCGTCGATCGCACGCTTCGCGTCGGCGCGAGTCCCGGCGGCGACACGCGCAACCACGTCACCGGTGAACGGATCGAGGTCGTCGTAGCCGCGTTGGTCCGATGCGGGAACCCACTCGCCCCCGATGAAGTGCGTCAGCTCGCGCACATTGCCGTTGACAGTCGTGGTCATGACCCCATCCTCCAATGCCTGGACTTACGCGTCAGGTGTCGAGTCGTCGGTGGCGGCGGGTGCCGCCGCTGTGAGCGTTCGTAGTGTGTAGCCGACCGGGAGCAGTCGCAAGCGCAGCCGCCGGTCGATCGCGCCCCAGATCCCGTGCGGGAGAAAGAGCGCGAAGCCGATTGCGACAGCGCCGAGGCCGATGAAGTACCAGGCGCCGCTGTCGCCGAACTGCGCCTGGATGAGGTAGAAGATGATCGCGCCGATGATCGGCCCCTCGAAGGTGCCGAGACCGCCGACCAGCACCATGAAGAGCATGAAGGCGGTCCACTGCACGCCGAACACCGACGTGGTCTGTATGAAGAGCGTGTTGGCCAGGTAAAGCGCGCCGGCGATGCCGCAGCCCACGGCGGCGACGACGAAGAGCACTCGTTTGGAGCGCACCACGTTGACGCCGAGTGACGCTGCGGCTTCCTCATCGTCGCGAACCGCTTGCAGGGAGGTGCCGATCCGGCGGCGCAACAGGACGAACACCGTGCCGAGCAGCAGCGTCGTGCACACGAGCGTGAGCCAGAACGTATACGCCTGCCGGTATCCCGGCGCGAACACGTCGAGGCCGTTCAGCGAGATTCCGGTCCCTCCACCCAGCCCCGAGTCGAGCGTGACCAGGATGCCGAACACCTCGGCCATCACCCACATGCCGATCGCAAACTGCCCGCCACGCAAGCGCAGCATCACGAACGACGCCGGTATTGCGACAGCACCCGCGCCGAGGCCGGCGATCACCATTGCCACATACGGCGCAAATCCGTGCTGGGTCAGGAAGATCGTGCCGTACGCGCCGAGGCCGATGAACGCCTGCTGGCCGACGGAGATGAGGCCGCCGTAGCCGGCCAGCGCATTCCACATCACGGCGAGGATCACGAAGATCATCAGCGCAGTCAGCTGTTCGGTGACATCGGCGCCGAAGAGGAACGGGATGACCGCAAGCACTGCGATCACAAGAACAGCCGCACAAGCCGACGCGATCGACACGCGCGTCCAGCGCTGGACGCGGAATCCGCCGGCGAGCGATGCGCTGCGAGCGCGAATCACATCGTCACTCCACGGCGGACGAGGATGCCGCCCCGCGGCGATGCGAGGACAGCGAGAAACACCAGGTGTCCGAACAGCACGAAGTACTGCGGATTCACCTGCGCGCCGATCACCTGCGCAACCCCCAGCACGACGCCACCGAGCAGCGTGCCCCACGGGGAGCCGAAGCCGCCGATGACCACTGCCTCGAACGCGAAGATCAGCTGCGTCGGTCCTGTGGAGGGGTCGAACGTCTGCCGGATCGCAAGGAAGATGCCGCCGAGCCCGCCGATGGCGACCGCGATCGCAGTCGCCTTGGCGTAGACGGAGCGCGCGTTGATGCCCACGAGTTCGGCGACGTCGGGATCCTCGGCGGTTGCGCGCATCTGGCGACCCGAGCGAGTCCGTGAGAGAAACAATTGGAGCCCCGTCAGCACGACCACCGCTGTCGCGAGCGTGAGCACGCCGAACGTCGAGATGGACAGCCCGCCGATGGAGACACTCGACGTCGCGAGCGTGCCGGTGCTGCTCAGGAGGGAGTGGTCGTCCGGCGAGAAGATCTGGAGGAGCACGTTCTCGATCACGATGGCAAGCCCGAACGTCGTGAGCAGCGGGACGAGCAACCCGGCCCGCCGGCTGCGCTCCAGCAGCAGGATGTACATGGCGTAGCCGGCGATCCACATGACCGGCAGCACGAGCAGCGCCGCAAGCCACGGCGGAATCGACGTCTGATTCACGAGCACCCAGACCAGGTAGGCGCCGATCACCGCGATGTCGCCGTGCGCGAGGTTGATGATTCGCATCACGCCGAACATCAACGAGAGCCCGCACGCGAGCAGGGCATAAAAGCCACCGAGCAGCACGCCCTGCAAAAGAACGTTCACCCAGTTCATGTGGCGGCTCCGGCAGCGGGGGAGGACCGGACGCCGAAATACGCAGCGGTGATCTCGGCCCGCGTGAGCGTCGACGCCGTGCCTTCCAGCACGACCTGGCCGTGCAGCATGCAGGTCACGCGCGATGCGACGGCCAGCGCTCGCCCGAGATCCTGCTCGACGAGCACCACGGTGGTGCCGCTGCCGATGAGCCCGCGCAACGACTCGTACACCGCGGCAACAGCTTTGGGCGCGAGCCCAAGTGACACCTCGTCGAGCAGCAGCAAGCGCGGGTTGCACATCAGGGCGCGCCCGATGGCGGTGGCCTGTTGCTCGCCACCGGAGAGAGTCGACGCACGCTGGGCGCGCCGTGACTGCAGCATCGGAAAGACTTCGAGGACCCGTTCGACAGTCCACGCGTCGCCACCGCGACGGCCCGCTGCGACTTTGAGGTTTTCCTCAACCGACAACCCGGGGAACAGCCGGCGTCCTTCGGGGACGAGCGCGATGCCCAGTGACACCCGTTCGTGCGCGGGGATTCGCGTGATGTCGGCGCCGTCAAACACGACACTTCCGGCGGCGGGTCGATGTGCACCCGCGATGACGCGAAGCAGCGTCGTCTTGCCGGCGCCGTTGGCGCCGACCAACGCATGCGTCTCGCCTTCATCGATCGTCAGTGAGACATTTCGGACTGCCTGCAGCAGCCCGTACCTCGCGTCGACGGAGCGAACCTCGAGCAGGCTCACGTCACCGACGCTCCGAGGTACGCGTCGATGACCGCGGCGTCGTTGAGCACGGCATCGGGAAGTCCGTCCGCGATGATCCGTCCGGCATCGAGACACACGAGCCGGTCGATTGCCTGGACGAGCACGTGCACGATGTGCTCGATCCAGATGATCGCGATGCCGCGGCTCCGCAACTCCTTGATGGTGCCGACGAGCTCGATTGCCTCCGCATCCGTGAGTCCGCCGCCGATCTCGTCGAGGAAGAGCACCTTCGGGTCGGTCGCGAGCGCGCGACCGAGCTCGAGCCGTTTGCGATCGAGCAACCCGAGGTCGGCGGCCCGGCGGTTGGCGACGTCGACCAGCCCGCACGTCTGCAGCACGTCGACGACACGCGCGTACGCAGCGGAGCGGCGTTGGTTCGCACCCTGCATGGCGCCGACGAGCACGTTCTCGAACACGGTCATGCCGACGAACGGGCGCGGAATCTGATGGGTGCGTCCAATGCCGAGCCTGCAGCGCCGATCCGCGCGCATGCCGGTGACGTCATTCCCCTGGTAGCGAACGCGTCCCGACGTGGGGCGGATCGACCCCGCAAGGATGCTCAGCAGCGTCGTCTTCCCTGCGCCGTTGGGGCCGACGACGCCGACCGATTCGCCCGCCCCGAGCTGAAAGTCAACACCGTCCAGAACCACCAGCGCGCCAAAGCGTTGCGCGATGCCGCTGGCCTCGAGCAGAGGGGATGACATCGGCACGACGATACGCGCGCCCCGGCGTTAGCTGTAAGCGGTCAGCGTTGCTGCCACAGGGACATTGGAGTCGTTCGAGTTCTCGCAGATCACGAAGTTGATCGGGTACGCCGTCCCCGGTGTCGCGACCCACTGCCCGCCGATGATCGGTGTCGGGACGACGTTCGGATTGGGTGTCCCCGTGGCTCCCCACGTGAGATTTCCGAGTGGCGTTTCCACCGACAGCGTCTTCATCGCAGTGGCGACGGCGAGCTTGTCCTTGGGATTGCCACTCGCCTTGAGCGCGGCGGCGGCCACGTCGAACAGCGCCAGGCTCGCGCCGGCCTGCTGATTCCACTCCTTGCCGGAACTCGTCTGGTAGCCGCTCGCGAGGTCGGCGGACGAAACCCCGGTGAGCGACGACGAGTAAGGGAAGGTGGGTGCCCAGTACACGCCGCTGGCGAGCCCATCACCGATGGCGCCGAGCGCTTCGACCTGCGACGGAAAGAGGCCCGTCTTGGCGATCTGCGCAATCTTCGGAACGTACCCCTGCTGCGCGGCCTGCTCCCAGAAGGTCACGAAGTCCGGCGGGATCGGGAACGTGTTGAAGATCTCGCAGTTCTTGCTCTTGAATTCGGTGATCTGCGTGGTGTACGAGGTGGTGCCGTCGGCGTATGCGCCCGGATCGACGATCGTGTAGCCCGCCTGCTTGAGCAGTGGCCCGAGCGCCATCCGGATCGCGTTGCCGTCGGCGTCGTTCGGCCACATCACACCAACGACCTTGTTGGTGCTGACCTGTGGCCAGAGGTGCTCGTACGCGCTCGCGAACTGCGCGACGCCGAACGAGAAGTGGAACGTCCACTTGAAGGGCACGGGTGCCGCGGGATTGGTCTGACGTCCGAAATACCACGCTTCCCAGGGCACGACCGTCGAGATGCACGGCACGCCTGCCGCCTCTGCGGCGTCCGACACCGGGTTCACCGTCTCCGGCGCAGAGGTCGTGAGGATGAGATCGACGTTCTGCGCGTTGATCAGGTCGCTTGCCGCCTGCGCGGCGCGGGTGCCGGACTGACTGTCCTCATCGATGATCTGGACGTTGTACTTCTTGCCACCGACGGTGAGCCCGCCGGCGAACGCCTTCCTGGCGAGCGAGATGACGTACGGATCCGGCTCGCCGAATCCAGCGTCAGGACCGGTCAACGGGCTGACGAAGCCAATCTTGATCGTCCCGGCTGTGGAAGTCCCGCCGGTGGTGCCGAGTGCCGAACCGCACGCCTCGAGGAGGCCACCTCCGGCAAGCGTGAGTGAGCCGGCGCCAATCGCCTTGAGGACGTCGCGGCGCGACAGCTGGCGGCCGGTGAGCAGGCTGGCGGCGAACCTGTAGTCGCCTGCTTTGACGAGGGCGTCCTCCTCGGACATGGCTAGCACCCCGCACTTACCGATGGCAAACAATCTGATCGCAATGTGTTCGCATAGCGAACTCACGTTCTCTGAATGAACGTATCATATCCTTGTGACGGCAGGCAACCCCCGCAGACGCGCCGGACCGGGGAATCAAACCGCTATGGTTGCGAGTACGAGTGTGCGCTACGCGAACATGTTGATCGACCACCGTGGCTGAGATCGTCTCGCTCACCGACGGCGTCGCCGCACTCGTTCACGACGGCGACACCCTGGTGATGGAAGGGTTCACGCACCTGATCCCGTTCGCGGCCGGGCACGAGATCATCCGCCAGGGGCGCCGCAATCTCACGCTGGTGCGCATGACCCCGGACCTGATCTACGACCAGTTGATCGGCATGGGGTGCGCTTCGAAGCTCATCTTCTCGTGGGGCGGCAACCCGGGCGTCGGATCGCTCCATCGCTTCCGTGATGCCGTCGAGAACTCCTGGCCGGTCCCGCTCGAGCTCGAGGAGCACAGCCACGCAGGCATGGCGAATCGCTACCTCGCCGGCGCGAGTGGTCTCCCGTTCGCGGTGCTTCGGGGCTATGTCGGCACCGATCTCCCCGCCCAGACGGACACCATCCGCTCGATCACGTGCCCGTTCACGGGCGAGGTGCTGACCGCAGTGCCGGCGCTGTCGCCCGACGTCACGATCATCCACGCGCAGCGCGCCGACCGGAAGGGCAACGTGCAGATGTGGGGCATCCTCGGCGTGCAGAAGGAAGCGGTGCTCGCCGCGAAACGATCGCTGATCACGGTCGAGGAGATCGTTGACAGCCTCGATCCGCAACCGCAGGAGGTCGTGCTCCCCTCGTTCGCCACCACCTATGTCGCCGTCGCACCGGGCGGCTCGCACCCCTCGTACGCGCAGGGATATTCCTTACGGGACAACGGGTTCTACACCGAGTGGGACGCGATCAGCAAGGACCGCGAGCGATTCCTCGCGTGGATGGACGAGAACGTCATGCGCGAGGCGCCGGCGGCGTGACCGGCGCGTACACCGCCGACGAGATGATGACCGTCGCGGCTGCGCGTCAACTCCACGACGGGACGGTGTGCTTCGTCGGCATCGGGCTGCCGAGCACCGCGGCCAACCTCGCGCGCGCGACGAGCGCGCCTGACGTCGTGCTCATCTACGAGTCGGGCACGTTGGGTGCGAAACCCGATCGCCTCCCGCTGTCGATCGGCGACGGCATGCTCGCCGAAACCGCTGACGCGGTGGTCAGCGTCCCCGAGGTGTTCAACTACTGGTTGCAGCCGGGCCGGATCGACGTGGGCTTCCTCAGTGCTGCCCAGATCGACCGCTACGCCAATATCAACACCACAGTGATCGGCTCCGACTATCGCCATCCCAAGGTTCGCCTCCCCGGCGCGGGCGGCGCCCCGGAGATCGCCGCGTCGTGTCGCGAGGTGGTCGTGGTGCTCCGGCAGACGCCACGGACGTTTGTCGATCGGGTCGACTTCGTCACGTCGGTCGGCTTCGGGCGCGGCCCCGGCGACCGCCAACGCCTCGGCCTGATCGGCGCCGGTCCGCGCGTGGTCATCACCGACTTCGGCGTGCTGTCACCGGATCCCGACACGTGCGAGCTGACGCTGGTGAGTGTCCACCACGGGTCGACTGCCGACGATGCTCGCGCGGCGACGGGGTGGCCGCTTGCCGTGTCTCCCGATCTCGCCACCACCGACCCGCCGACGGATGAGGAGCTCCGGGTGTTGCGCCATCTCGAGGCGACCAAGGGCGCGTGACGAAGGACGTCTTCGTCCTGGACGCGGTGCGCACGCCGATCGGACGGCACGGTGGCGCGCTTGCGGGAGTCCGACCGGACGACCTCGCTGCGACGGTCATCGCCGAATTGGTCCGGCGCAGCCCCGGGCTCGATCCGGGCGCGGTGGGTGACGTCATCTTTGGCGACGGCAACGGCGCCGGCGAGGACAACCGGAATCTCGCGCGCATGGCGCTGCTGCTCGCGGGGGTGCCACCGAGCGTCCCCGGGACCACGGTCAACCGGCTCTGCGGATCGGGACTCGAGGCAGTGATCGCCGCCAGTCGCGCCATTGCCGTGGGCGACCACTCGGTGTGCATCGCCGGCGGCGTCGAGTCGATGTCCCGCGCGCCATGGGTGATGCTCAAGCCCGAGCGCGGGTACGCCCGTACCAACGAGACGCTCTTTTCGACGACACTCGGCTGGCGGATGGTCAACCCGCGGATGCCGAAGGAGTGGACGATCTCGCTCGGCGAAGGCGCCGAGTTGCTTGCCGCGAAATATTCCATCAGTCGCGAGGAGCAGGACGCGTTTGCGTTGCGGAGTCATCGACAGGCAGCGGCTGCGTGGGATGCCGGTGTGTACGACGGCGAGGTCGTCGCGGTCCCTGGCACGGACCTCCATCGCGACGAGAGCATCCGAGCCGACACGTCGCTCGAGGCGCTCGGCGCACTGAAACCGGCTTTTCGGCCCGACGGGACCGTCACTGCCGGTAACGCGTCGCCACTCAATGACGGGGCTGCGGCGGTGCTGCTCGGGGATGCTGAAGGCGCGAGACGCGCCGGCCGTGAGCCACTTGCGCGCATCGTCTCTCGGGGCGTGAGCGCCGTCGAGCCGCCGCTGTACGGGATCGGGCCGGTGGAAGCAGCGAAGCAGGCGCTCCAGCGCGCGGGAATCGGCTGGCAGGATCTCGCGGTTGTCGAGCTCAACGAGGCCTTCGCGGCGCAGTCACTCGCCTGTCTGCGGGAGTGGACGGACCTCGACCCGTCGAAGGTGAATCCGAATGGCGGCGCCATCGCGATCGGGCATCCCATCGGGTGCTCAGGCGCTCGCATCATCGGGTCGCTTGCGCACGAGCTCCGGCGCCGCGGCGGCGGCTATGGGATGGCGGCGATCTGCATCGGGGTCGGCCAGGGGCTCGCCGTCGTCATCGAGGCCGTGTGATGCCCGAGCACGCGCGATCCCCTCATCCACCCAACGACTTCCCCGAGTACGGATCGAGCCGGCTTCGCGCGCCCAGGCAGCCACTCCACGTGCTGCCCGGACGGCTCGCCGAACTTGGGTCACCGCTTCTCGCCGGGGAGACGATCGGCGCACTCGACCACGACCTCACCAGGCAGCACGACGCCGAACCACTTGGCGAGCGGATCACGATCAACGGACGGGTGCTCGATGAGGACGGCAATCCGCTGTCCGGCACGCTCGTCGAGGTCTGGCAGGCGAACGCGGCCGGGCGCTATGCGCACCTCTCGGATCAGCACCCGGCTCCGCTCGATCCCAACTTCAGCGGTGCGGGACGTTGCCTCACCGATTCGGACGGCAACTTCCGCTTCATCACGATCAAGCCGGGCGCCTACCCGTGGCGCAACCATCCGAATGCATGGCGGCCGGCCCACGTGCATTTCTCTGTGTTCTCGCCGCTCTTCGAGCAGCAACTCATCACGCAGATGTATTTCCCGGGCGACCCGCTCTTCGTGCAGGATCCAGTCCTCAATTCCGTGCCGGAGTGGGCGCGAGAGCGGCTGATCGCGCGCTGGTCGCTGGAGTTGACCGAACCCGAGTGGTCGCTCGGCTACGTGTGGGACATCGTTGTGGCGGGGCGCGATGCGACGCCGCTCGACGATGATGCGTCCGAATGAGCCTGCCACTGACTCCGTCGCAGACAGTCGGACCGTTCTTTCGCATCGGCCTCTCAACCACCATCGGGTCGCATGTGGTCGGTGAAGGAATGCCCGGAGCGGTCCGCATCTCCGGGCAGGTGTTCGACGGCAATGGCGATCCCGTTCCCGACGCGATGATCGAAACCTGGCAGTCGGAAGGCGCAGGCCGTTGCGCCACCGATGAGGAAGGCCACTTCGCCATCGTCACGAGCAAGCCTGCGGGAGACGGAGCCCCGGGTGCGCCCCACCTCGACGTGTCGGTGTTCGCGCGTGGTCTGCTCACCCGCCTCGTCACCCGCCTGTATTTCCCCGATGAGAACGATGCGAATGACGCCGACCCGGTGCTCCAATCGCTTTCGCCGGCGGAGCGCGCGACCCTCGTTGCGGTGAGGGAGGACGGCGGTCTCCGCTTCGACATTCATCTTCAAGGCGCGCGTGAAACCGTCTTCTTCGATCGCTGACGGGTTGGTCGATCCGCTCTTCAGCAGCGCCGAGGTGGACGCGGCGATCAGCGACGAGGCATGGCTGCAGGCGATGCTCGATTTCGAGGCCGCACTTGCCGAGTCGGAAGCCGACGCCGGCCTGATCCCCGCGAACGCCGCCGCCGAGATTGCGGCGTCATGCCTGGCGGAGTTCTTCGACGCTGCAGAGATCGGCCGGCAGGCCGTGGCCGCCGGCAACCCCGCCGCACCGCTGGTCCGCGCGTTGACCGACCGCATGTCGATGGAAGCAAAGGAGTACGTGCATCTCGGCGCAACGAGTCAGGACGTCATCGACACCGCGTTCTCACTCATGGCACGCCGGGCGCTCGATGCGATCCTCGCCGAGGTTGCGGTTGCCTCGTCGGCGTGCGCGACGCTCGTCGCGAACCACGAGCACACGCTGATGACGGCGCGAACGCTGCTGCAACCTGCCACACCGACGACATTCGGCTTCAAGGCGGCGGGCTGGCTCGTCAGCATTGACGAAGCAGCCGCGCTGCTCGGACATGTCCGCAACGAGCGGCTCGCCGTGCAGCTCGGTGGCGCCGCTGGAACGCTTGCGTCGCTCGAGGGCGCAGGACTCGATGTCGCGCACCGCGTGGCAGCGCGCCTTGGCCTCGCCGAACCGGTGCTGCCCTGGCATACCGACCGCACTCGCGTCGCGGAGCTCGCCGCGGCAGTCGGCATTGCTGTCGGAGTCCTCGGCAAGATCGCTCGCGATGTGGTGCTCCTGGCTCAGGCGGAGGTTGCCGAAGCCACCGAGGCCGAGCACGGAACATCGTCGACGCTGCCACAGAAGCGAAATCCGGTACGCGCGGTGCTCGTTGTCGCAGCCGCGGAGCGCGCACCGGGTCTGGTCGGCACGATTTTTGCCACGATGATCCAGGAGCACGAGCGCGCCGCCGGTGCGTGGCACGCCGAATGGGAGACCGTTCGCGACCTGCTGCGCATTGCGGGCGCGGCGAGCCATCACGCCGGCATCCTGCTCGGTTCCCTGCAGGTGGACACGCAACGGATGGCGGAGAACCTCGATGCCGACGGCGGACTCGTGATGGCCGAGAACCTTGCGCTGCAGCTTGGGCATCACGTCGCACGCGCGGAAGCGCGCGAAATCGTGCGACGGTGCAGCGAGGAGTCGCTTGCACGCAAGGTCGCGTTCGCGGATGTGGTGCGCGGTGATCCCGAAATACGCCGCCATCTCTCCGAGGAACAGATCAACGCTGCACTCGATCCGGCGAGCTACCTCGGATCGATCGACGAGTTGATCGCACGCGCCCGAGCCGCGCATCGCGATGCTGAGACGCGCGCATGAGCGTCGCGCTCTCGTACTCGCTGGTCGGCGATGCCACGAAGCCGATGCTGGTGATGAGCAGCGCACTCGGGACCACCCGAGCGATGTGGGAATCACAGCAAGCTCTCGGTGCTGAATTCTCCCTGCTCTTGTACGACCACCGCGGTCTCGGCGCTTCGCCGGCGCCTCCAGGTCCATACACCATCGAGGATCTGGGAACCGATGTGATCGCGTTGCTCGACACCCTCGGCATGGAGTCCGTGTCGTTCTGCGGGGTGTCGCTCGGCGGCATGGTCGGAATGTGGCTCGCGGCGAACCACCGCGAGCGCATTCGCAGCCTCGTGGTGATGTGCGCGCTCTCGCGGTTGCAGCCGTCCGAGCGGTATGTCGAGCGCGCCGCAAGCGTTCGCGCTGATGGCATCCCCCCGATTGCTGCCGGCGTCGTTGCGCGGTGGTTCACGTCCCGCTTCGGCGAGGAGCATCCAGAGGTGCTCGAGGAGTTCACCGGTGCTCTTGCGAGCATGACGGCCGAAGGATATGCGAGCTGTTGCGAAGCCCTTGCGACCGGTGACCTGCGCACCGCCATACACCGTGTCGTCGCGCCGACACTGATCATCGCCGGCGCCGATGACCCGTTCGTTCCGGCGCACGAGTGCGGTCATGTTCGGCGCATCCTTTCACGACGCGAGCGTCGCGGTGGTATCGGATGCAGGGCATCTCGTCAATGTCGAGCAACCGGAGATCGTGAATCGGCTGGTGCTCGAGCATCTTCTTGACAGCGACGGAGGAGTGGCGTGAGCGATGACATTCGAGACACGGGGATGACCACGCGCCGCGAGGTCCTCGGCGATGCCCACGTGGATCGCGCGATGGCAGACGCTGACTCGTTCACCGCCGATCTCCAGGAGCACATCACGCGGTATGCCTGGGGCGCAGTCTGGTCACGTCCTGGACTGGATCGACGCACGCGGAGTTGCATCACCGTCGCGATGCTCGCCGCCCAGGGCTCGGAGCACGAGCTGGCGATGCACGTGCGCGCAGCACGGCGCAACGGCGTGACGGTCAATGAGCTCAAGGAAGTCCTGCTCCAGGTTGCCGTCTATGCCGGTGTCCCGCGGGCGAACCGCGCCTTCGCCATTGCCCGCGAGGTGCTTGCCGAGACCGAGCCCGAGGTGGAAGTCACGTGACCAACTCCGAGCGCCCAACGACCGCCCGCGCCGACCGAGGGATCGGCACGGACTTCGTGCAGTCACTGGAGCGCGGCCTGGCAGTGATCCGCGCGTTCGACGCCGAGCATCCCGAGCTCACCCTGAGTGACGTGGCGAGAGCGGCAGGGCTGACACGCGCATCGGCGCGGCGATTCCTTCGCACACTCATGGAGCTGGGCTACGTGCGCAGCAACGGACGCCTCTTCGCGCTGCGACCGCGCGTGCTCGAGCTCGGCTACGCGTATCTGTCGAGCCTCAGCCTGCACGAGGTCGCGCAACCACATCTCGAGCGGCTCGTGAGCGTGCTTCGCGAGTCGTCGTCCGTCTCGGTGCTTGACGCCGACGACGTCGTCTACGTCGCGCGCGTTCCGACCCGGCGCATCATGACCATCACGATCAGTGTCGGGACGCGGTTCCCCGCGTACGCGACATCCATGGGCCGCGTCCTGCTCGCCGGCCAGAGCGATGAGTGGCTCGACGGATATTTCGCCACCGTCGAGCTGCGCCGTCTCACCGCGCGCACCGTCACCGACATCCCGGCCCTGCGCGCGGAGCTGCTGCTCGTTCGCGACCAGGGCTGGGCCTTCGTCGACGAGGAGCTGGAGGAGGGGCTGCGCGCCATTGCCGCACCGATCAATGACCTTTCCGGGCGAGTGATCGCCGCGGTCAACGTGTCCTCCCCGGTGAGCCGCGGCAGCGCTGACCTGGTGCGCGGCGAGTTTCTCCCGCATCTGCTTGCCGCAGCGCGCGGCATCGAGGAGGACCTCAGTCACAGCGCCACGGGCTCGCGCTGACGTACCCTCGATGGCGACGGCGACAGGCGCCACATGCCGCCGCGAGATACTGCATCGATGACGACCGCACACGTCGGTGACATCGACATGTACTACGAGGTGCATGGATCCGGCGATCCACTCGTGCTGATCGGCGGCCTGGCCGGTGACATCTCGCAGTCGACGTGGCTCACCAATTGGTCCGCGCAACGAAGCCGCGTGCTTGCCTTCGACAACCGCGGAGCCGGACGGACCGACGCACCTGAGACTCCCTACACGATCCCGATGATGGCGAACGACACCGACGGCCTCATGGAAGTCGTCGGCATGTCGCATGCCACCGTGCTCGGTATCTCCATGGGCGGGCGCGTCGCGCTGAATCTGGCGCTCGATCATCCCGACAGGGTTTCGCGGCTCATTCTCGTCAGCACCAGGGCCTCGGCGCGGGCCGAAGACTCCACATCGCGCATGGACATCCTGGGCATGCTCTCAGGAGTGTTGTTCCGTGGAAAGTACCCCCAGCAGCGGTACGCTTTCACACGCCAGCGTCAGGCGTCGCGCGCCTACGACTGCATGGATCGACTCGGCGAGATCCGCGTCCCCACCACCATCCTGCACGGACGTCGGGACAGGGTCGTTCCTCTGGGCGAAGCGGAGGCCATGCATCGCGGCATCGCCGGTTCGAAAATGGTGACCTTCAGCGGTGGCCACATCTTCTTCCTCATGCGCGAGCGCCCGCGATTTCTCGCGTGCGTCGCGGCTGCGATGGCGGCATGACGGTCACCTGGGTCGCCCTGCTCCGAGGCATCAACGTCGGGCGAAACAAGCGAATTGCAATGGCGGACTTGCGGGCGATGCTCGTAGCCCTCGGCAACGGAGACGTCCGCACGCTCGGGCAGAGCGGCAATCTGGTCTTCTCATCGGCGCAGCGAAAAGCGGAGCCGCTCGAGCAGGAGATCTCCAAGGGGATCCGGGCGACCTTCGGCATGGACGTCGCCGTGCTCCTTCGCACCGCCGGCGAATTCGCGGCCGCGGTCGACGCGAATCCCTTCGTCGCGTCCGGCGTGGACGCTACCGAGCTGCATGCGGCGTTTCTGAGTGCTGATCCAGCCGCTGCAACGTTGGCCGGCATTGACCACGCCGCGTTCCTCCCCGATGAGTTCGCGTTCGGCAAACGTGTTGTGTACGTTCGCCTTCCCAACGGCGTCATGGGCGCGACGCTGCCGGACTGGGACAAGGCGCTTGGCGTACGGGCGACCCAGCGAAACTGGAACACCACGACCAAGTTGCGCGAGCTGATTCGGTAAGCGCGCGCTGCTTCGGTAAGCGAGCTGCTTCGCTAGCGCGCTGAGCTTCGCTAAGCGCGATCTGCTTCGCTAAGCGCGCTCAGCTTCGCTAAGCGCGAGCTGCTTCGCTAAGCGCGCTCAGCTTCGCTAAGCGCGATCAGTGCGGCCGCCAGCGGCTATGCCGAGTACGCACCTCACCCTCGCGAATCAGTTGCAGCCTCGGCTTTGGACCATCCGTGCGTCCCGATTGCGGCTTGCGGCTCCCGGCCTTGAGCGGATCCGGCCACACCGCGCCGGGTCCCACATACCCCTGGTCAGCCGCCGCATGGAGTGTCCACTGCGGGTCGTACAGATGCGCCCGCGCCAGCGCGCACAGATCTGCCCGACCCGCGAGCACCAGCGAATTCACGTCGTCATACGACGAGATGGCGCCGACGGCGATCGTCGCAATCCCAACCTCGTTGCGGATCCGGTCCGAGTACGGCGTCTGATACGAGCGCCCGAAGGCGGGCTGCTCGTCCTTGGTCACCTGACCGGTCGACACATCGATCGCGTCGGCGCCGTGCGCCGAGAACGCGCGCGCGATTTCGACCGCGTCCTCGACATCGTTGCCGCCCGGGTACCAGTCGGTCGCGGAGATCCGCACCGTGATCGGCTTGTGCGCCGGCCACACCGCGCGAATGCCGTCGAACACCTCGAGGGGAAAGCGCAGACGGTGCGCGAGGGTTCCGCCGTACTCGTCCGTTCGCTGGTTCGAGATCGGTGAGATGAAGCTCGAGAGCAGATATCCGTGCGCGCAGTGCAACTCGAGCAGATCGAACCCGACACGAACACCCGCTTCTGCGGCACGCACGAACTGCGCGCAGATCTCGTCCATCTCGTCGCGCGTCAGCTCGCGGGGAATCTGGTTTGCGGCGGCGTACGCGATCGGCGATGGGGCGACGATCTCCCAGTTCCCGTCCGGGAGCGGCTCGTCCATCCCTTCCCACATCAGGCGTGTCGACCCCTTCCGCCCCGAGTGGCCGAGCTGCAAACCAATGCGCGCGGTCGATCGCTCGTGAACGAAATCCACGATGCGCCGCCACCCATTCTCGTGCTCCGGCGCATACATCCCCGTGCAGCCGGGCGTGATGCGGCCGGCGGCGGAGACGCAGACCATCTCCGTCATCACCAACCCCGCTCCCCCGAGCGCTTTCCCGCCGGTCTGGACGAGATGGAAGTCGTTGGGCATGCCGTCGTCCGCGGAATACATGTCCATCGCAGAAACGATGACGCGATTCTTCAGCTCGAGGTCGCGCAGCCGGAAGGGCTGGAACATGGGCGGTGTCGCGATGTCCGGCGACCGCTGGTGCTGCACCTCGAGTTGACTGGCGAACCACGCGTCGACCCGGTGCACGAATTCCGGGTCACGCAGACGCAGGTTGTCGTATGTGACCCTGCGGCTGCGCGTCAGGATGTTGAACGCGAACTGCAATGGATCCTGGTGCACGTACTGGCCGAGATTCTCGAACCATTCGAGGCTTGCCTGCGCCGCGCGTTGCGTCGACACGACAACAGGCTTGCGTTCCGCCTCATACGCATCCAATGCCTGTGCGAGCGTGTGCTGCTCGTGCACGCAGGCCGCGAGCGCGAGCGCATCCTCCATGGCGAGCTTGGTGCCGGAGCCGATCGAGAAGTGCGCGGTGTGCGCGGCATCGCCGAGGATCACGACGTTGCCGTCATGCCAGGACTCGTTGCGCACCGTGGTGAAACTGATCCACTTCGAATTGTTGGCGTGCACCGCATGGCCACCGAGAATATGCTCGAACAGCCTGCGAATCTCCGCGATGCTCTCGAGGTCGCTCTCGCCCGGCGCAAACGTGCGACTTGCAAATGCCGCGAATCCGGCGCGCTTCCAGACCTCGTCGTTCATCTCGACGATGAAGGTGCTCCCGGTTGCGTCGTATGGGTATCCGTGGATCTGCATGACGCCGTGAGGCGTCTCGACGATGTAGAACTTGAAGGCATCGAACACGAGGTCGGTGCCGAGCCACATGAACTTGCATCGACGCACGTCGAGTGTCGGGCGAAACGTTGCCGCATCGTCGGCCCGCGCCGCCGAGTTCACGCCGTCAGCGCAGACGACGAGGTCGTGCGTCATGGCGAGCTCGCGTGCGGCAGGCGCGTCCGTCTTGAAGTGCAGCGTGACCCCAAGTTCGCGGCACCGTTCCTGCAGGATCTGCAGGAGCCGCCGGCGGCTCATCGCCGCAAAACCGTGGCCGCCGGACGTGATGACGTGCCCTCGGTAGTGAATATCGATGTCGTCCCAGCGCGCAAAGTCGCGCGACATCGCCTCGTGTATCGCAGGGTCGGCGTGCTCGATCCCACCGAGCGTCTCGTCGGAGAACACCACGCCAAAGCCGAACGTGTCGTCTTCGGCGTTGCGCTCCCACACCGTGATCTCGTGGCTCGGATCGAGCTGCCGGGTGAGCGCCGCAAAGTAGAGTCCGCCCGGTCCGCCCCCGACAACCGCAATTCGCATGTGAGTCTGGGCGCAACTGTAAAGTGTGGAACGTGGTGAATGTGGCGTCGTCAGCGTGCCTGCGTCGATCCATTTCGCCGATCTGACGTCGCCGCGCGCGCGGGCACTGCTGGACGCCGGTCCTGCGCCGGTGCTCCTGCTGCCGATCGGCGCCGTGGAACCGCACGGCCCCCATGCCCCGCTCGGCACCGATTCGATCATCTCCACGGCGATCTGCGAGCGTGCGGCGACGAGCCTCGCTGAGGATCGCGTAACGCGAGCGTTCGTGCTCCCGGAGATCGCGTTTGGCGTGACCCGTTACTCGGCGGCCTTCACCGGCGCGATCACGATCAGCGAGGCCACGTTGCATGCGATGGTCATCGAGGTCTGCGCATCGCTGCAGGCCCAGGGCTTCCGCCATCAGGTCATCGTGAACAGCCACTTCGAGCCCGCGCATGTGGCGACCCTCCGCCGTGCCGCTGACGACGCGAAAGTGGGGTTCCTCGATCTCACCCGCCGAGCCATGGCGGAGCAACTGACCGCGGAGTTCCGGAGTGGCGCGGCCCACGCCGGGCGATACGAGACCTCGCTCGTGCTTGCCACCCAGCCCGAGTTGGTCGAGGCCGAGACGATGCGCCGCCTTCCTGCCTACGAGCTCAACATGCCGGCGGCAATGGCGGCCGGGCAGACCGATTTCCTGGCCATGGGCATGGACCGCGCGTACTGCGGGGCGCCGGCGGAGGCCACTGCCGCGGAGGGAGCGGCGACGCTGGCGACGCTCACAGGCCTGCTGGTCGACGTGATCCGAGCGCAGGTCGCGGGTTCGTGACCCGCGCTTCTCGACCCATGACGCAGGCACGCCGCAATCGGCCTTCACCATGACCCCCTCGGACACGGACGCCGACCTGAACCTGGCCACCGCCTTCCTCGACCGCAACCTCACCGAAGGCCGTGGAGGCCGAACTGCGCTCACAGGACCCGCGGAAACCGCCACCTACGCGGAACTGTCCGCCCTCACCAATCAAATCGGCAACGCGCTCCTCGAGCTCGGCGTCCGCTCGCAACAGCGTGTCCTCCTGGCGCTCGCCGATTCCGTCGCGTTCGTGGCGTCGTGGTACGCCGTGCAGAAGATCGGCGCCGTCACCGCCGAGGTCTATACGTTCCTGCAGCCCAAGGACTACACGTACTACCTCGAGTACACCGACGCGGTTGTCGTGATCGTCGATGCGGCCACGCTCGACCGGATGCGCGAGGCGTCGGCGGCGAGCCGGCGTCGCGCGACGCTGCTCGTCGTGAACGCGGACGGCATCACGCTTCGCGAGGGTGAGGTGTCGTTTGCATCGCTCGTCTCGCGCCAGCCCACGAATCTCGGCGCGGCGCGGGTTGCGGACGGCGAGATCGCCATCTGGAAGTTCACGACAGGCAGCACTGGCAGGCCGAAGGCGTGCGTCCATACGGCTCGCAGCCCGCTTGTCAGCTTCGACGGCTACGCGCGTGGTGTGCTTGATTTCCGCGCGGACGACATCGTGCTTCCCGTGCCAAAGCTCTTCTTCGGCTACGCGCGCGACCTCGCGGCGCTCTTCCCGTTCGGTGTGGGCGCGATGGGCGTCATCTTCGCCGAGCGCCCGACCCCCGAGCTGCTTTTCGAGCTGATCGCGCAGTACCGGCCGACCATCCTCGTCAACGTCCCGACGATGATGCAGGCGATGCTCGACCATCCCAGCGCCTCGGACCAGGATCTGAGCTGCCTGCGCCTCTGCACCTCCGCCGGCGAGGCATTGCCCGAGCCGTTGCACCATCGCTGGAATGACGCTTTCGGTGTCGAGGTGCTCGACGGGATCGGCTCGTCCGAGGCGTACCACATCTACATCTCCAACAGACCCGGTCGCGTCCGGCCCGGGAGCATCGGCGAGGTGGTGCCCGGGTACGAAGCCGAAGTCGTCGACGACCGCGGTGAACCACTTCCCGATGGGCAGATCGGCAGGTTGTGGATTCACGGCCGGAGCGCGTCGCTCATGTACTGGGAGGACGAGGCCGCGTCTGCGGCCACCTTCGGTCGCAACCTCGTGATGAGCGGCGACCTCGTCGAGCGCAGCCCCGACGGGTACTTTCAGTACCGCGGACGCGCCGACGACCTCCTCAAGGTCGGGGGCATCTGGGTCGCGCCGGCGGAGATCGAACGCTGCCTCGTCGAGCATCCCGACGTGGTGGAGTGTGCCGTGGTGGCCGCGGAACGCGACGGACTCGTCCACGGCTGCGCGTATGTCGTTCTCAAGCCGGATGCCGCGGCGACACCGGACGCGTTGCGGGAGTTCGTGCGCGAGCGTCTCGCGCCTCACAAGGTTCCCCGTGAAGTGGTGCTCGTCGAGGCGCTTCCTCGGACCGGCTCGGGCAAGATCGATCGAACCGCGCTGCGAGGGCTCGTCCCGGCAGGCGACAGGGGAGGCAGGCAGCGTTGACCCGATTTCGCGCGTCAGCCGGGTTCACCGAGCACTGGCAGCATTTCGACTTCGAGGTGGTCGACGGCGTGGCGACGATCACGTTCGCGCGTCCGGAGAAACTGGGCGCACTGACCTTCGACGTCTACGCCGATCTCCGCGACCTGCTCACCGAACTGCCCCATCGCGGTGATGCCCGGGTGGTCGTCATTGCCGGCAAGGGCGCCGGGTTCTGCTCGGGCGGTGACGTCAAGGAGATCATCGGCGCCCTGCAAACGATGGAGGCGGGCGATCTGCTCGAGTTCACGCGCATGACCGGATCCGTCGTCCGGGCGCTGCGTGAGTGCCCGCTCCCGGTGATCGCAGCCATCAACGGTGTCGCGGCCGGCGCCGGCGCCGTGATCGCCCTCGCGTCGGATCTGCGGCTGATGGCGAGCTCGGCCAGGTTCGCGTTTCTGTTCACCAAGGTGGGACTTGCCGGTGCCGACATGGGCTCGGCGTATCTGCTCCCGCGGGTGATCGGATTCGGGCGTGCGACCGAACTGCTCCTGCTCGGCGACACGCTGGAAGCCGAACGTGCGCTGGAGATCGGCCTCGTGACCGCGGTCGTGGAGGATGCGGCGCTTACGGAGGCGGCAGCGACGATGGCGCGGCGCTTGGCCGATGGACCCGCCCTTGCGTATTCGACGACCAAGGTGCTTCTCACCAGAGAGCTCGACATGGGGCTGAGCGGGTCGCTCGAGATGGACGCGATGACCCAGGCGCTACTCATGGGGAGCCACGACCACGCCGAGTTTCACCGCGCCTGGACCGAGGGGCGCGCCCCGAAATGGGAGGGGCGATGAGCCGCGCAGAGCACGAGATCGTGACGTCGCCCGACCTTCCGGCACCCGTGGGCTATGCCCATGCCGTGGTCGCGGCCGCGGGGAGAACCGTCCACCTCGGCGGCCAGACGGCGCAAGCCGCCGACGGGAGCATCGCCGGTACGACGATCGTCGATCAGTTCGACCTCGCGGCGCGAAACCTGGTCACCGCGCTCGCCGCTGCGGGTGGACAGCCGGACGATCTCGTCTCGCTCCAGGTCTTCGTCACCGACCTCGCCGCGTATCGGGCCTCCATGCGTGCGTTGGGCGGCGTCTGGAGGGCGCACTTCGGCCGCCGCTACCCGGCGATGGCCGTGCTCGGAGTGACCGGGCTGTTCGATCCGAAGGCACTCGTGGAGCTCGTGGGCGTGGCAGTGATCCTGTGAGCGCCACCTATGCGCACCTGACCGCCGCCCGCTGGCGCGTCTGGTGATCCCGTGAGCGCCACCTATGCGCACCTGACGGCCGCCAATCGCGACCTGCTCGCTCGCACCGAGACCCTCGCCCAAGACGTCCTCGCGCCGATCGCCCATAGCGGCACGCCGGGGCGGGTCAATCGGGAACTTGTCGCGGCGCTGTCCGCGCACGGGCTCGTCCCCCAGGTGCTTCAGCGAGGCCAGGATGTCCCGGCGCTCACCCTTTGCCTCGTTCGCGAGGCCCTCGCCCGCTACTCCACGGAGGCCGAAACGGCCTTCGCGCTGCAGGGGCTCGGAGCCCATCCGATCCTGGCCGCGGGTCGCGCCGAGGTGGTGGATGTGTGGATCCCTCGCGTCTCGTCAGGCGAAGCCGTAGCAGCCTTTGCGCTCACCGAGCCCGACGCGGGATCCGACGTGGCGGGAATTGCCCTCGCCGCCGAGCGCGACGGCGACGGATACCGTCTGAGCGGGGAGAAGGTCTTCATCTCCAATGCCCCCGACGCCGACATCTACACGGTCTTCGCAAGAACCTCCGCGGGTGCGGGCGCACGCGGTATCACCGCGTTCGCGGTGCCGCGAGAGAGCCGCGGCCTCAGCGGCGAGCCGATCCCGTTCGTGGCCGACCACCCGATCGGCCGGCTCCGCTTCGATGACGTGCGCGTCCCTGCGGATCACGTCCTCGGCGAGGTTGATCACGGATTCGGGGTCGCTATGCGCACCCTCGATCTGTTCCGCCCCAGTGTCGGGGCCTGCGCCGTAGGCATGGCCCAGGCCGCGCTGGATGCCGCCGTCGACCACGCCGCGGAGCGCCAGGCATTCGGCAAGCCGCTTGCCGCGCTGCAGGGGGTGAGCCACCAACTCGCCGACGTGGCGACGCGGGTGCAGGCCTCGCGCCTGCTCGTCCATTCCGCCGCGGCCGCGCACGATGCCGGGATCACCCCGAACACCGAGGCCGCCGCGATGGCGAAGCTGTTCGCGACCGAGACAGCGCAGCTTGCGATCGACGTGGCGATCCAGGTCCACGGCGCCAGAGCGCTCGAGCGCGGCCATCTCCTGGAGCACCTGTACCGCGACGTCCGCGGCACCCGGATCTACGAGGGCGCGTCCGAGGTGCAGCGCGAGATCATCGCCCGCCAGCTGTTCCGTCGGGCCGGTCGCGGATCAGGGAAATGACCCAATAGCTCCGTCGGGCCGGTCGCGGATCAGGGAAATGACCCAATAGCTCCGTCGGGCCGGTCGCGGATCAGGGAGGAAATGACCCCCCAATAGCTCCGTCGGGCCGGTCGCGGATCATGAGAATGGATTCGACCGGCTGACCGTCCCGCACGTCTGTGTCGCGAAAGGGCTCGCCAAGAACCCGCATCCCGGCGTGCCGGTACGAGGCCTGAGCGCGAGCGTTGCCAGCCTCGGTGATCAACGCCACCGCCGTCGCGCCCCGTCGCGAGAACAGGACGTCCGAGAGCATTCTGACCGCCCTCGATCCGACGCCGGTGCCCTCCAGTCCGGATTTTCCGATGAAGATGTCCAGCCCCCACGACCCGGGCGGCACCGTGACGCCGATCTCGGCGAGGTACTCCTCCTCTGCGTCCCACGGGTAGAACTGGATGAACCCGACCGGCTCGCCCGAGTGCTCGATGATGCAGGATGTCGTCGTATCGTCCCCGCGAATCTGCGCGTCAAGCTCGGCGCGGAGCCCGGTGAGCGTCAGGGGTGGATCGTCCGGATCCCACCACTCCCTGACGTGGGAGCGAGTTCCTCCAGGCAACGAGCAACTCGTAGTCCCCGGCCTCCTCGCGAACGGGCCGGATGACCAGATCCCCCTCCGCCGCAATGACGTCATTCATGCAAGCAAGTATCGAGTCACTCGCGAACCGGTGGTGGCGATACCCACTGCATACGATGCCTTCATGCGCGTACTCGTCGTCGAGGACGAACCGGAAGTGGCCGGGAGCCTCGCTCGAGGCCTGGCGGAAGCAGGCATGTCCGTCGATGTCGCCCTGAGCGGCGAGGAGGCCGTCGAGACACTGCGCTCGGGGCTCGCATACGACGTGGCCGTGCTCGACGTGATGCTCGGCGGTGACATGGACGGCATGAGCCTCTGTCGCCACCTCCGCATCCAGCAGGCGCCGACAGCGATCCTGATGCTCACCGCCCGCGATGACGTCAAGGACCGGCTCGCCGGCTTCGACGCGGGCGCCGACGACTACCTCGCCAAACCCTTCCACTTCGAGGAGGTGCTCGCCCGGGTGCGAGCGCTGAGCCGCCGGCGCGTGGCGCCGGTTGTCCAAGTCCTCCAGGCCGGAAACCTCAGCATGGACAGTGCCGCCCGCCAGGTCATGGTGGGCGGGGACGTCGTGCCGACGACGCGTCGCGAGTACGAGATCCTCGAGCTCTTCCTTCGCCATCCGGCGCAGGTGCTCAGCAAGGAGCAGATCCACGACGCGGTCTGGGGTGACGCCCAGACTGTGGAGTCGGGCCTTGTCGAGGTGTATGCCGGGAAGGTGCGCCGCAAGCTGCAGGCCGCGCGCGCCTCGGTGCTGATTGAGACCTGTCGCGGCATCGGCTACCGCCTGATCAGCGGCGAAGCGGCGGCGCTCTGACGTGAACCAGGCCGTCCGGCGGCGCGACGCCTTCAGCCCACGGCAACCGACGACGCCGCTCGGACGGATCACGACGTTCCTCGGCTGCGCGGCCATGCTGTTGCTCGTCCTGATCATCGAGATCGCCGTGCCGAACAACCCGACACTCGGCGGCATGCTCCTGCTGTCGGTGCTTTTCGCGACATGGCTCCTGCCTACTCCGTTTGCGGTGGTGATCACGTCCCTGGCGATCGTTGTGACGCTTGTCACGGCGCTCACCGGCGCAGTGGACCCGCTGACGGCGAAGTTCCAGTTCGTCGCCGTCGTCGTGACCGCCTGCCTCAGCGAGCTGACCGTGCGCTCACTGATGGCCCGAGACCGAGCCCAGCTGGCGACGACCGATCAGCTCCGACGGTTCACGGCGGACGCCGCTCACGAGCTGCGCAACCCGCTGTCCGCGCTGCAGAGCGACCTCGAGATCACCCTGCTCCAGCCGCGCACTTCCGACGAGCTCACCGCGACGGTCCGTCTCGCCCTGAAGAACACGCAGCGCCTGGTGAAGATCTCCGAGTCGTTGCTGACGCTTTCCCGAAGTGATTCCGGCGGGCTCGTGACGTCGGTGACGCGCGTCGACATCAGCGATGTGCTCGAGGAGGCCTATGCGCGCTGGGAGGGGCACGCCACCGCACTCGGCGTGCACCTCACCGAGCAACTCGACTGCGAGGGCGTTGTGGAAGGTGATCCGCTCCTGCTCGGCCGTCTTTTCGACAACCTTCTCGAAAACGGACTCGGTTACACACCGCCCGGCGGCAGCGTGACGCTCGCGCTCGCCGCGTCCCCGCCGGGGTGGTGCGCCATCTCGGTCACCGACACCGGCCCGGGAATTCCAGCGAGCTTGCGGCCCGTGATCTTCGAGCGGTTCTCGCGGGGCGACGCGTCGCGCTCTCGGAAGACCGGCGGCGCGGGACTCGGGCTGGCAATCTGTGCGGCGATCGTTTCTGCCCACAAAGGCACGATCACACTCGATGACGAATATGTCGGCGGAACGCGAATCACTGTGAGACTGCCCGTTACCAAGCTTTCCGGAAGGGTTTGAGATCGCGGCGCAGGCTGTGAATATCGCCTCGCACCGTCGGGGGAACGGCTTTTTTCGGAGATATCAAAATGGGCAACAAGGTTCTGGAGGTCGGCGAACGTATCCGCGAGCTGGGAGAGAGGCTCCGGGATCGTGAGGACGGACAGGGAATGGTTGAGTACGCGCTCATCCTCGTCCTCATCTCGATCGTTGTCATCGTGATTCTCAGCACGCTGGGCAAGACGGTGAACAACGTCTTCTCCAACGTGAGCCACGGGCTCGCCAACTAACCACGCTCCCCCGCGAGCTGCCGGACACGAGAGGCCTGGCAGCTCGCCGCCGTTTAAGCGGCGTGTACGGCTCCAGGGGCCGGCCGTGGTTTCGCTCGCGGCAACAGCATCGAGAGCAGCCCGGTCAGGAACCAGAAGCCGACGTTGAAGAACAGGATCCGTTCGACCGACGTCACGAAGACCCGGCCGAGCGCGAGCTGGGCGGCACTCGCAAATGCCGCATTGACCGGGCCGGTGCCGGTCGTCGAGCAGCCGGGGATCGGCGCGCTCGGATCACTCGAGGACGCCTGCTGGTTGAAGCACGTGGTGAAGTGCGCGATGGCAACGTTGGCCTGCGGCCCCGGGACGTTCGCCGCGGCCAGCTGCGACTGCAGCTGCGGAGTGACTGTCGCGACCGCCGCAGGTGCGCGGCTCGACAGCAGCCCAAAGAACACCACGCCGACTACCGCAACACCGATCGCGCCCCCGAGTTGCTGAAACGTCGTCAGCACGCCTGACGCCGAGCCGGCATCCTTGCCGGGCACGCCTGCCAGGATGATGTTGAGCAGTGGGGCGATGACGGTGCCGAGCCCGAGCCCGCTCACGAGGAAGGAGGGAATGAGATCCCAGCCGGTGAGCTTCGTGCCCACGATGTGGATCGTGAGCATGATGCCGAGGATGCCGATCACGAGCAGCGCCGATCCAATGCCAATCGTGTATTTCCCAAGTCGCGGCGCCACGCGCGTGGAGAGCGCCGACGAGACCGCCGACGCGAGGCTCCAGGGGATGGTGGTCAACCCGGCGTTCAGCGCGCTGAATCCCAGACCCACCTGGAGCATCAGGCTGAAGGTGAAGAAGAACGCAGGAATGCCGGCGATGAACACAGCGGATATGGCCACACCGACGCTGAATGACCTGATGCGAAACAGCGACAGCTGGACAAGGGGGAACCTGGTTGAGGGCAACGAGCGCTCGTAGAGGATGAAGGCGAGCAGCGCGAACGGGCTGAGTCCCATGCAGATGAACGTCCATGCCGGCCAGCCCGCAACCTGGCCTTCGACGAGCGGGTAGACGAGCAGCAGAATTCCCACCGTCGAGAGCGCGAATCCGCCGAGGTCGAGACGCGTGGCATTCGGGGCTCGCGATTCGGTGATCAGCCGTGTCGCGGCGACCAGCGCCGCGATGCCAATCGGCAGGTTCACGAGGAAGATCCAGCGCCACGATCCGCCTGTGATGTCGTTGCGGATGATGAGCCCGCCAACGAGCGGGCCGGTGATCGTTGCGATCCCGATCACGGCACCGACAAAGCCGAACACGCGGGCCCGTTCCTGCGGTGGGAAGGTGACCTGGATCACCGAGAGCACCTGCGGGTACATCATCGCCGCCATGCCGCCCTGGAGCACGCGCGAGAGGTCGAGCATGATCGCGCTCTGCGCGAGTCCGCAGAGGGCAGACGCAATGACAAAGCCGGACATGCCGATGAGGAACAACTTCTTTCTGCCAAAGATGTCACCAAGCCGGCCGCCGGTGATGAGCAGCACCGCGTAGGCGAGGCCATACCCGGCGACGACGAACTGGATGTCGGCGTTGTTCGCGTTGAGGTTCGAGCGGATGGCGGGGATGGCGACGTTCACGATGGAGACGTCGAGCAGCACCATGAACAGGCCGGTCATCACGCTCGCGAGCGCGAGCCAGCGCCGTGGGTCGAGTTCGGCGGGCGCGGGAGGCTGGCCCGCCGGTTGCATCCCCGCGCCGGGCGGCGACGCAGCCTCAGTGGTCTCGGTCATCGGTCTGCCTCCCGCGTTCGCGCATCACGCCTGTTTCAAGTCCGCCCGATGCGGACGTCCATCTTGCCAGAGTCCCGTTCTCCCGGCGACTCGCTCCGGATATGTCATCTGCCCGCAAGCGGACCGTTCAGCGCGGTGTGCACGATCCCGACTGCAAGTACCGCGAACATCGTCACCACGTGGTTGCGCCGGATGCGCCGGCGTGCGTCGCGTTTGGCGCCGGAGAGGCCGCTGCCCGCAAACGCCGTGAGCACGAGCAGGCCGACCGCCGCTGCACCTGCCCAGATGCCGATCTCCTCTCCAACGGGCAGCGTGGATCTCGTGATCGACGCGAGGCAGTGCGCGACGCCGGCGACAGTCGCAACGGCGCCGAGCCAGTTATGCGCGCGGAACCATCCCATCGAGAAACGCAATCCCGCCTTCAGTCGTGAGCGGTTCACCAGCGACGACCCGATCGCCACGCCGAACAGCGCGGCCGCGACCCAGCCAGTGATCGAATCGAAGGTGTTCATCAGCTCCGCGACAGGGCGCGGCTGACCCTCCGGTCTTTATGCTCGGTCGTCATGGAGATGCAGTATCGACACCTTGGGCGCTCAGGGCTTCAGGTGAGCGTCCTGTCGTTCGGTTCGTGGGTCAGTTTCGGCCCGCAGCTGGCCGGCGGCAGTGCCCGCGATTGCCTCGCCGCCGCCTATGACGGCGGGGTCAACTTCTTCGACAACGCCGAGATCTATTCGGGCGGACGGTCGGAAACCATCATGGGGGAGGCGATCAAAGCGCTCGGCTGGCCCCGGCACTCCTACGTCATCTCGAGCAAGTACTTCTGGGGGATCGAGGATTCGGTCAACACCCGCAACACGCTGAACCGCAAGTACCTCCTCCAGGCGGTGGACGGTTCGTTGCGCCGGCTCGGCCTCGACTTCCTGGACCTCATCTACTGCCATCGTGCAGATGCGGACACGCCGATCGAGGAGACGGTCTTCGCGATGCACGACATCATCACCTCGGGGCGCGCGTTGTACTGGGGGACGTCGGAGTGGAGCGCCGACGCGATCACCGAGGCGTGGGAGATCGCCGATCGGCACCACCTCCACAAGCCCATCGTGGAACAGCCGCAGTACAACCTGTTCGAGCGCGACAAGGTGGAGCGGGAGTTTGCGGCGCTGTACGACCGCATCGGGCTCGGTCTCACGATCTGGAGCCCGCTTGCCTCCGGTCTCCTCACCGGGAAATACGCGAACGGTGTGCCCGCGGACAGCCGTGCGGCGCTGCCGGGATACGGGTGGCTCACCGAGGACGTCACCAACGCCGACGCCAACCGCAAGGTACGGGAGCTCGGCGTCATCGCGGGTGAACTCGGCGTGAGCACCGCGCAACTCGCGATTGCCTGGTGCGCGTCCAACCCGCATGTGTCGTCGGTCATCACGGGTGCGAGCCGCGTCGAGCAGGTGCGCGAGAACCTCGGGGCGCTTGATGTCATCGGCCGGTTGACGCAGGACGTGCTGGCGCGGATCAACGCGATCTTCTGAGGGGTTGAGCCGCGGCGTCGGCGGGCGATGTCCTTGACGCAGGCCACTGCCGAACGACCTTAGCTCGCCGCGGCGATCCGGTAGACAATCCCCCTGCCCCAGTCGCCGATGTACAGCGCGTTGTCAGGCCCCAGGATCACCGGCACCGGCTGTTCCAGGCCGGTGAAGAACGTGGACACGGTTCCCGTGTACGTCGATCCCACCTTGGTCAGCGCGACAGCGTCGACGACGCCCTTCGCCCATTCGGCGACCAGCGCTTTTGTGCCGACGCCTGAGCCCAGCTGGCCGGTGACGATCGCGACCCCGCTGACGGCGGCATGCTTGTCGAGCACCGCCACCGGCGCGGGCACGCCGTTGCACACAGTGCCGCCCTGGCCGTAGCACTCGGGGAATCCCCAGGCCTGCCCCTGGCGCACCACAGCGAGCCAGTCGCCCGGGGTCCGAACTCCGAGATCGTCGCGCTGATTCATGGTCACGAAAAGGTCATCGGTTCCCGGGTAGAACTCGAGTCCCACGGGCGCGCGGATTCGCGTTGCGAACTCCTCGAGGTCGGTGCCGTTCGGCAGAAACGAGACGATCGACCCCGAGACCGCGAGGCTTGGGGTGCAGTGGTCGCACGGTGCGGTGATTCCCATCAGCATCTCGCCGTCCGGTGCCAGGACGAGCTCATTCACCTCACCCGAGCCTGTGGGCAGCGTGAGGATCGTTCGATGCTCCAGGAACGTCGTCCCGTTGAAGTCGTTGTACGCACCGACCTGGCTCGTCGACGCGACATAGAGCGAGCCCTGGTACCAGAGGAGCCCGAGCGGGGTCCGCAGGCCGGTGATGACCTCGGTGGGCGCGGCGCCGGCGTGGTCCACCACGTAGACCCCGTCGGTGCCGTCATATGTGAATGCGGCCGTCGCGACCCAGAGGCGGCCTTCGGGGTCGAACGCGAGCGCCGCGGCGTGGGTGAGGCCGGTGGCGAAGGTGGTAGCTGTCAAGCCTGCAGGTCCCTCAAGCCCGTCGCCGATGCTCGTCCGCGCCGGCGTTGGTGATGACACGGCAGGCGCACTCCCGCACGCCGCTACTAGCACGATCACGAGAGCAGATAGGGCATGGAGCGATCGTCGTTGACGGCTCACCACTGCGGATCGAGTGTAACGGCGATAGCCGTTGGTGCTTGCCGACGGTTGGTACGCGTTAGCCGTTGGGGCGCGTCAGCCGTTGGGGCGCGTCAGCCGTTGGTACGCGAGCCGTTGGTACGCGAGCCGTTGGTACGCGAGCCGTTGGTACGCGAGCCGTTGGTACGCAAGCCTTTGGGGCGCGTCAGCCGTTGGTACGCGAGCCTTTGGGGCGCGTCAGCCGTTGGGGCGCCTCAGCGGTTGGTACGCGAACAATTGGGCGCGATAGGTAGTCGCCTCAGACCCCGACCCGATCGGGAGCGCGCGTCCAGGTACGAAAGATGGGGGTGGGGGCGACCGCGAGCATGCGTCCGCTCTCCTCCCGAGCCAGTTGCCAGCCACCCTCATGGATCATCCAGTGGTGGCGATAGCAGAGCAGGACAAGATTGGCCACGTCGGTCGTCCCGCCCTGGCCCCAGTGGACCAGGTGGTGAGCGTTGGTGAAGCCCACGGGACGATCGCACTTCGGCCACTCGCAGCCGCCCGCCCGCGCCTGGAGCGCCGCCCGGGCCGCGACGCCCGGTAGGCGGAGCTCCCGGCCCACCTCGATCACCGCGGACTTGGGGCCGAGCAGGATGCGCCGGATCCCGGCATCACAGGCGAGGCGCTGCACGGTGGTGGCGGTGACCGCGCCGCCGTACTCGAGGACGCCGCCGGGTGCACCGTCGAGGGCCATCACCGTCTCCACCGAGGCGGTGAGCTGGAGATGGGTTCTGGTCCCGCCGCTCCCGGGGACCGCGCCGATGTCGAGGGCGTGGGCGGCCACCTCGACGAGGGCATCGGCGAGACGACGCTCGAAGCGGCGGGTGTCGCGCGCACCGCTCGGCTTGGCAAGCGGGAAGACCGCGCTCTTGAGGGTGGCCGCGGCAAGCGGATCGAAGTATCCCTTCACGGCGAGGAAGCCGCCTTCGCAGTCGGTGAACTCGCAGCGGTTGCGCTCGGCGTTGTCGACGTGCTCGCGGAGGACGGCGGCGGCGTCGTAGGCATGGCGGGCGTGGGTGCAGTCCATGCCGAAGCGGCCGACGGAGTGCTCGCGTGCCATCTTCAGGAGCGGCCCCTCATCGAAGCCGAGCGCGCCGACCTGCGGCGTGGGAGTGCCCGGGTCCGTGAGGTCGGCAGCGCCATCGCCGCGGGGTCCGTGTGCGCGCATCGCCACCGTGGCCTCAACCCCGGCGTCGAGACCCGGGCCATCGAGGTTCGTGGCACCAGCATCAGCGTCGAGACCCGCGCCATCGAGGCTGGTGGCCGCGACCCACTTCGGAGCACTCAGCGCTTTCGCCACGCTCGCCAGCAACGAGAAATGGGCAAACCCGATCTCCCCCGCATTCAGGGCAGTGACGCTCGCCGGCAACTGGCCCGCCTGATCGCCGGAGTTCACGGCTTTCGCCGCGGCCATGGTGGTCATGTGGCAGTTGTGCCGGATCCAGTCAATCGGGGAGACCGACCCCGCAGCCTCGTACTCGTCGGTCAGCGCGAACTTGGACGCACCGATCGCGAAGTCGAGTTCCAACAAATCCATGCCATGGCGAAGGCGGATCAGGTCGTCGCCGAACTCGCGGGGAGTCCGCTCCCGCGCAGGCGAGGCGACGTAGCGGTCGATAGCCTGCAGGAGCGGGACGAGGGGATCTGCATCCGCCGCTTGGACATTACACATTCCTGTAGTATACACAAACAAGTGTATGCATTTCCGGTCGCAGTTCCCAACTCCGGGGAACCCTCGAGCGCAAGCGTCGCCACCCCAACCGCACCCCCGCGACGACCCCTACGCGCTCTCCTCGAGCACCCGGAGCCAGGAACGCCGGTCCGGCTCGGACTCCGCCCAGCGTCCGCCCGCGACACGGATGGCGTGCGAGGCATGCAGCATCCGCTTGATCTCATCCGCGGCAACCGGCCTCGAGAAATAGAAGCCCTGTGCGAACCGGCATCCGAGGCTCTGCAACCGCTCGGCCTGCTCAGCGTTCTCCACACCCTCGGCGATCAGCCCGAGCCCGAGCGTCTTGCCCATCCGGATGATCGCCTGCGCAAACGCGGTCCGGCGCGGATCCTCGGCAACGTGGTCGACGAAGAGCTTGTCGATCTTCAACACATCCAGCGGCAGATCCTGCAGCGACGCGAGCGATGAGTAGCCGGTGCCGAAATCGTCCATCGAGATTCGCACGCCGAGCGCCTTCAGCTCTCGCAGCCGGGCTCGCGCGCTCTCCGGGTCGTCGACCATGAAGCTCTCGGTGATCTCCAGCGTCAGATGCGACGGCGGGAGGCCGACCCGCGTGAGGATCCGCCACACCTCGCTCACGAAGCTGGGATCGCGCAGCTGCCGTGGTGACACGTTCACGCTCACCGTGAAGGCGGGCTCATCGATGAGCTCGACCTGCCACTCCTGCCACTGCCGGCATGCTTCCTCGAGGACGTAGAGGCCGAGCTCGCGGATCATCCCGGTCTCCTCGGCGATCCCGATGAACTCGAGCGGAGCGACCATGCCCCAGCGCGGATGCTTCCAGCGGACGAGCGCCTCCACGCCGACCGGCGTGCTGTTGGTGATGTCGACGATCGGCTGGTACATCACCACGAGCTCGTTGCGATCGATGGCGCGCTCGAGGTCGGTGCGCACCTCGAGACGGCGTGCGACCACGTCCTGCATACCGGGCTCGAAGATCTCGTAGGTGTCCTTGCCCTTGACCTTGGCGCGGTACATGGCAACGTCCGCCTGGCCCACGAGCTCCTCTGCGGTGATATCGCGAGACGCGGTCACGGCCACGCCTACAGAGGCACTGATCGTGACCTCGCGTCCGGCGAGCACGAAGCGCGGTTTGAACACCGAGACGACACGCTCCGCAACCCGAATGGTGTCCTCGGGATCGGCGGTCTCCTCGACGAGGATCGCGAACTCATCACCACCGAAGCGGGCGGCAGTGTCAGAAGCTCGGAGCACCAACTTCAGCCGGTCTGCAACACGCGCGAGCAACTCGTCGCCGGCCATGTGTCCCAGGCTGTCGTTGATCTCTTTGAAATCGTCCAGGTCGAGGAACATCACCGCGAGCAACTCGTCATGCCGCTCGCGACGTGTGAGCGCGTGCTCGAGGCGGTCCATGAACAACGCGCGGTTGGCGAGGTCGGTGAGCGTGTCGTGGAACGCCTGCTGGCGGAGCCGGTGACCGAGGCGCGTGTTCTGCACCGCGACGCTCGTCTGCGCGGCGAAGGCATCGAAGAGATGGAGGTCGTCGGTGTCGAATGTGCCGACATCGCTCAGCCGGTTGGCGACGACAAGGGTTCCGAGGAGCATCCCCTCGCCCTGCAGCAGCGTCGCCATCGCGTCGCGATAGCCCTGCTCGGCGAGCCATTTCCGCAGCTCCGGGTCCGACGTCGATTGCGTCGCGATAAGACCGCGCTTGGTTTCATCCAGAAGTGGCACGAACCGTTCGAGCACCTCGGAGCTCAGCGCACTGTCAACGTTGTTGGCAATACCACGAAGTCGTGCTGATCGTGCGCCATGACGCGGTGCCTGTCGCGACCGGGAGCAGACACACTGTCGCGATATCCGCTCGGAACACCTTGCAAAGTTGGTCGAGCAGTTCCGGGATTGCCGCACCGTCCGAGCTCGCGCGCTGGAGCATGTCGCTCGAACTCGTACAGGTATTGCAGGCGCTGGTGCTTCTGATGTTCGCGTGTGTAGAGCACGTACGAGGCGCCGATTGCGGCGAGCGGCGTCAGCAGCAGCAGCAGGACCCACGCGTCCAGATGCAGCAACACCACCACCACGAGACCGAGGCTGCAATTGGCGAAGCCGCCGACCAGCACGATCACGGTCGGCTGGTACCACTGGCGGGGCGATTGGGGGCCCTCCGCCAGCGAGATCGCAAGCACCGTCAGTGCGAGACCGACGAGTGACGCGGCAGACATGAAGAGCACGACCCAGAGACAGGTCCACGGGTTCGTGGCGTCGGTGCCCGAGATGTGGTGGACGAGGAGCGTCACGGTCTCGGTCTCGAGCGCGAAGCTGGCCAGGTTGAAGAGGAGCTTCATCGGGTCCTGGCGGCGGAGGAGGCCAAACCCGATCGCCGCGCCGAGGACGCGAACGAGCACGAGCGCCCCGGGATCGCCGGCAAACACGAACACACCGATCACCAGCGGAATCTCGCTCAACGAGAAGGACTGCGCTTCCTGGCGGAAGTGGATGAACACCCGCCACCACTCGCTCGCGGCGAAGGTGGCCACGAAGACTGCGATGAGGAAGATCGTCGCCGGGGTCTTGTGCGGCAGGGGCGCGATCCCGATCACGTAGATGGCGCCGGCGACCAGCGACAACGCGACATTCAGCACCCAGATGCGCGCGACGTTGCCACTGCTTGCCTTGGGCTGGGTTTCCGGGCCAGCCCTGGCGTCATCCGCACGCTGCCTGGCGGTCAACACAACTCGTGACACGTCACACATCCCTGTGCATCGCGATCTCCCGCGTGAGCCTGGCGCCGGCTCTGGCGGGCCCCCCTCAGGGGCTTTCTGAGTTATATCGTTGACGCTTCAAACGCGTCATGACGCGCCGGAATCGCTGGTGTTACGGGGGATGGGATACGCGCGGGCCTTCGTGGGCCCTGCAGGGGCCGGGCCTCATCAGCCTGGCCCGACCCCGCAGTGGGAGCGACGGGTTCAGTCGGGGAAGGTGGCCGTGCCCAGGGTGATCGTGGCGCTGTGGGTCTGGGCCGACGAGTCCATCCAGGTGAGCGTCACCCTCTGGCCGGGCACAAAGCTTTCCATCGCGTTGTGGAGATCGTTCTGGTTCGCCACCGAGATCCCGCCGATGCCGGTGATCCGTCCGCAGGATGCCAGGCTTGTCCCGGCGGCGGGGCCGTTCGGTTCGACGGTGCTGACCCAGGCGCCGGTTGTCGCATCTGACGTGGTGCAGTCCGGCTGGTTGACGGGCTCCGCGGTGGAGACCTCGACACCGAGGAGTGCCGCGTAACCGATGTGGATGTGCGGACCCCCGCCGGCACGGACCTCGGAGATGATCTGCATAGCTTTGTTGATCGGGATCGCGAACCCGATGGTGGAGGGTGCCTCGCTACCGGGATTCCCCGACGTCTGGCCGGCGGTGGTCATGCCGATCACCTTGCCTGCGGCGTTGACCTCGGGACCACCAAAGTCGCCGGGCACAATCGGGGCGTTGACCTCGATCATGCCGGTGAGGGTCTCGGTGTCACCGCTGTCGTCGCTCGCGGTGATCTGCTGGTTGAGGTCCGACACCGTGCCTGCGACCTCGGCCGGGGTTCCACCCTTGCCTTCGGCGTTGCCGAGCACCGTGATGCTGTCACCAGGCGTGAGCGCCGACGAGTCGCCGAGTGGGACCGTCGGAAGACCGGATGCGTTCTCGAGCTGCACGAGCGCCACGTCGTCGCTGGCGTCGTAGCCGATGACCTTAACGGTGTACACCGTGCCGGTGCCGTCAATCTGCGCGTGGATGTTGACGGTGTCGTCGATAACGTGGTTGTTGGTCAGCACCTCACCGTTCGAGGTGATGATCATCCCGGTGCCGGCGACTTCGCCCTGGCCGCCTGCCGTGTCGGCGGTGATGTCGACAACCGCGGAGTCGATCCGCGCGACAGTGGCCGCCGAGATGGCGGTGGACGGAGCAGTGCCGCCTCCGCCTGGGTTTTGCCCGGTCCCGGTTGACCCCGACCCCTGTGACGCAGTGGACGGGCCGGATGCGGACGTCGTCGTGAGTGCCCACGCAGTACCGCCGCCTGCGCCGACGCACGCAATCGCAAAGACCGCAAGCGCGGTCCGGCGAAACCCCGAGCCGCTCTTGGCCTGTTGCGTCGGTGGCCAGGTCGGTGGACCCCAGGTCGGATCCGCCGACCACGGGCTGTAGTAACCGCCGACCGGCTCAGCAGGCGGCGGCGGGGGCGGATCGACGGGGCGGTAGTCCTGCATCTCGTTGGTCATCTTCCGGCTCCGAGGTTTTCAATTAGGTGACACTCACGAGCATGACCCTCGATGCTCAGTGTGACCTGAGCCGTCTCTGTGACATTGCTGAGACCCTCGCGGCCGCGGTGGCACCTCACGATTCGCCTGCTTCCAGTTCTAGCAGGTCGGGACTGGCTGCCGAGTGCGGCACCGGCGCGAAGATGTAGTACGCGGCGGTCAGGCCTGCGATCGCCAGCGAAAGCGGCGCATTGAGAAAAGCCACGACGAACACGACCGCATACACGATCGTGCCGATGGACGTGCGCAGCCGAGCGCTGCGGCGCTGATCGATCGGTACGGTCACATACGTGCGGCCTTCGCGCAGCGACCACTCGAACATCGCAGTGAAACTCACGGCCATTCCCTCGAGCACCACCGCATATACCGCCATCGCGATATGCGAGTCCGCATGTCCGCTCGTGAGATATGTCGCCATCGTCGCCGTGGCGAACGGGATGAGCACGACGAACATCAGCAGCACGAGATTGATGAACAGGAGCGTCCGGTCGACCCTCGCGATCTGGCTCACACGCGCGTGGTGGTTCACCCAGATGATGCCGATGGTGAAGAAGCTGACCGCGTACGCTGCGAACTGAGGCCAGTGATCGCCGAGCTGCTGAAGCAGCGAGACCTGCCCCGGCTCGGGGACGGTGAGGTCGAGCGCAAGGAGCGTGATTGCGACTGCGATGACGCCGTCGCTGAAGGCCTCGAGACGCGCCTTGCTCATCGTCACGGGGAGAGCGTACATGCAGTTCGCGGTCGCAACACGCGACCTCGGGGTACCATCTGACACCCGCGGCGGTGCCCGTCGCGGCCCCGTCCTTGAACTCGCTGTTCCACTCAACGTCCCACCTGAGGTTCGAGGTTGTCTCGTTCGTACGATCTTTCCGGCCGCCGCACGGTCCGCCGCCGGCGCGCATCCCGGAAGACCGGCCGGCAGCGGTTCACCCGCGGAACCTTCGTCGCAGCGGGTTTCCTGGTCTCGATCCTCGCCGGCGTTGCCCTGTACTTCCTGCCGGCGGTCCAGGTGGCGCTCCGCGACACAGGGCAGGTCAACACGTCGCTCGGCGGCGCCTCGCAGCTCAAGCCTGTGTCCGCGAGTGAGAACCTCTCGGCGACGGCGCCCTTCACGCTGCTGCTGCTTGGTTCGGACAGCAACTCGAAGTTCAAGGGCGACTATCTGACCCAGTCGATGATCCTCACGCGTGTCGATCCCGCGACCAAGCACGTGACCATGCTCTCGATCCCGCGAGACCTCTGGGTCCGGCTCTGCACCGGACACAACGGAAAGATCGACCAGGCGTTTCTGCACGGCGGAGCGCAGTGCGCGATCCAGACGGTGGAACAGGACCTGCGGGTGCACATCGACTACTACGCGTGGATCGGGCTGCAGGGGCTCGTGTCGGTGCTGAACGAGCTCGGCGGCGTGAACGTGATTGCCAACAACCCGGTGATGGACGACTACTACCCCGCCGACCTCTCCGGTGGGAATCCCTTTGACTACGAGCGAATTCTCGTGCTGCCCGGAGCGCAGCACATGAGCGGAACGCTCGCGCTCGAGTACGTGCGCGCGCGCCACGACGATGCGTACGGCGACTTCGCGCGCTCACAGCGCCAGCAGCAGATTCTCATCGCGTTACGCGCCAAGACGAAGAGCGTGTCGATCGCCGATATTCCGACGCTTGCGACGTCGCTCGGCTCGGACTTCCAGACGGATATGAGCATTGGCCAGGTGAGCGGGTTGCTGCCCATCGCCGGATCGGTACCGCTGGCGTCGATCACACAGGTGGTGCTGCTTCCTCCATATACGAGCACCGAGTACATCGCGGGCCAGGACGCGCTGGCACCGAACTGGCAGCTCATCCGGCCCGAGGTCGCGAAATACTTCCCGGCGAACTGAGATGAGACGCACCAGTGTTCTCATCGCGCTGATGATCGTGAGCGGCCTCTGCGCAAACCGCGCGCTTGCGATGCTGCAGTCGCATACCACTGCCGCGGTGCTCATCGACAACACGAGCCCGCAGGTGCGCCTGCCCGGGACGATCTACGTGAGCCAGGAAGGAGCCGTCTACGCCATCAGCGGCACGAAGGTTCGCAAGCTCGCGCTGCCGTCGGGTGGGGATTGGACGCAGCCGCGGGTGCTCGCGGACGGATCGCTGCTCGTGATCCGCAGATTTGACGAGTATTCCGACCTGTATCACGTGACGTCGACGGGACACGTGCTGAGCCAGCTCACGGCCGACGACCAGTCGACCACCAACGCGACGTTGCAGCTCGATCACTGGATTCTCTGGCCATCGGTCGCCCCTGATGGCACCGACGTGTACTTCGCGACCGACGCGCCCAAGCCGGCGCCGAACAAGAGCTTCGAGGTGGATTTCTCCCTCTGGTCGGCGCCACTCGGCGCGCCGTTCAGCATCGGCGATGCGGGCGTCGCCGGAGGAACTCGATGGTCGGTACCGGACCTGTACACCGGCGGTGACATCGAGCCGGTGCCGCTGCCGAGCGGCGGCGTTCTCTATTCCAGCTATGCGAATACCGGCAAGGGGGCTGTCGTGACGGTGCTCGGATTGCAGACGGGCCCGAACAGTCCAATGCAGTCGCTCACCACGCCGCAGCAGGACTGCGGTGCTCCCGCCGTCGCTTCCGACGGTGTCACGGTGGCAATGGTGTGCACCAACTCCGGGCAGAGCGCCGATCTCGAGGTCGCGACACTCGAGGGCAACACGCTCGGTCCGTTGCGTGTGCTCGCTGCGAACTGCCTGTGCAACGCACCATCGTGGTCGCCGACAGGCGACAACCTGCTGTACATGAACGCCGCCGACCCGGACGGCAACTTCGGGCTCTGGTACATCGCAAATGCCGGCGGCATTCATCCGAGCGCCACGCGCCGCGTCAGCGACGCGACGGTCGATCTCGATGCGACGTCGGCCGCCGCGTGGACGAGTCGCTAACGGCTCACCCTGCGGGCTGGGTCAGGTCGTAGACGGTCACACCGTCGACTCTCGTCGCGGTGAAGTGCTGCTCGACCCACTGCGCGATCGCGCTCGACGTGCCACTGCCGCCACCGCCGAAGCCGCCGCCCGAAGCGAGGAAGTAGTGGATGCGCCCTTGCGCGACGTACTGCTCGAACTGTGCGAGTGACGGCGCCGGATCGGTGCCGTTGAAGCCGCCGATCGCCATGATGGGATCGTCGGTCGCAAGCTGGTATCCGGCCGCTGAGTTAGCGTCGATGGTGGCACCAACCCAGCTGTAGTGGCCGGCGTTGGTCTCGAGCAGCTTGACGAGTGCCGCGCCCGGCGTGCTCGCGTTGAGGAACGATCCTCCGCCAACGCCGGCGCCCCCGCTGCCACGCGGGACGCCGAAACCGGCGCCACCAAATCCGCCCCCGGGGAACGTGCCGGCACCGGGGAACGCGCCGCCACCGAACCCGCCCGTCGGAAAACTCCCGCCGCCTCCGGCGGGTGATGTGCCGGCCCGGGGGAAGGTGCCACCGCCAAATCCGCCCGGGAATACGCGCGCGCCACGCCCGTTGAACCCGAAGCCGCCTGGGCCCGCATTTGCCGCTGTGACGGTCGGCCCCGCCGAGGGAATGGCGCCGGAGTGGGGTGTGAGCACCGTGTCGATCGTGTAGGCGGCGGGGCCCGCGAACGCTGCCACGAGACCGGCGACGAGCACGCCGGCAACCACCCTGCGGTGCATCAGCGGCAGGCCGATGATCGCGACTGCCGCTCCGACGCCGATCACGGCAACCGCGACGGCAAGGCCGGGAGCGAATTGGGGGCTGCGCTCGAGGAGCACCGCGGACCACACGCTCGTGGCGGCGACGGCACAGGCAAGCACGAGCCGTGCCCAGGTCTTGGAGCGCTCCCGCCAGAACAGCACGCTGCCCATCCCGACGAGCGCACCGATCGATGGGGCGAGAGCGACCGTGTAGTACGGGTGGATGATCCCCGCCGCGAGGCTGAAAACCAGCGCGGTCACGACGAGTGAGCCGCCCCAGAGCAGGAACGCAGCCCTGGTTCGATCGGTGCGAGAGCGCAACAGCGTGAAACCGAGCCCCCCGGCAAGGAGGATCAGCGCCGCGGGAAGCAACCAGGAGATCTGGCCGCCGAAGCTCGCGTTGAAGAGGCGGTCGAGCCCGGTTGGTCCCCACATCGAGCCGGCAGCGCCCGATCCGCCGACGCTCCCCGTCTCGTTGCCGGTCAGCCTGCCGAAACCGTTGTAGCCGAAGATCAGATTGAGAAGGCTGTTGTCCTGCGAGCCGCCGATGTACGGCCGGTCCGCCGCAGGCGTGAGCTGGACGATCGCGACCCACCACCCCGACGCGACGACCATCGTCCCGGCCGCAATGGCGAGTTGCGCGATCCGCCGTCGCAACGACACGGGCGCCGCCACGAGGTAGACGAGCCCGAACGCCGGAACAACGAGGAACGCCTGGAGCATCTTGGTCAGGAACGCGAACCCGATCAGCGTTGCCGCGAGCACGATCCACTTGGTCTTGCCTGCCTCGATCGCCCGCACCGTTGCATACGTGGCGATCGTCAGGAGCAGTACGAGGAGCGCGTCCGGGTTGTCGAACCGGAACATCAGGGCCGCCACCGGTGTGAGGGCGACCGTCGCGCCGGCGATCAATCCTGCCGCGGGCGGGAACCATCGGCGCACGGTGAGATACGTGAATCCCACGGTTGCGACACCCTCCAGCGCCTGCGGCACCAGGATGCTCCAGGCGTTGACGCCAAAGACGCGCGCAGAGAGATCCATGATCCAGAGCGCGGCCGGCGACTTGTCGACAGTGATGAAGTTGGAGGCGTCGAAGGATCCGAAGAAGAAGGCCTTCCAGCTCGTCGAGCCCGCCTGGACCGCCGCAGAGTAGAAGGCATTCGCCCAGCCCGAGGCGCCGAGATCCCACAAGTAAAGGAATGCGGCGATCCCGAGCAGGCCGAGCAGTGACGGACGAACCCAGGCTGCGTCCTCCTCGCGGCCCCGGACGAGGAGCCTCGCCCAGCGGATTGGCGCGGGAGGCGCGCCCGCACCGAGACGGGATGGTGCAGGGAGCGCGACCGGCGGTGGCGGCGGGGGATCGTCGAAAAACGGGCGGGAAGCCATGGCCCTACTCTGCCCGCCCCGGCTCACGGCGATCTGAGCGTCGGCTCAGAATTCGCTGTGAGCGCGGCGATTACGGGAGAAGGTGGTCCGGGCTACCGCTGAAACCGACTTCGACCGCGAAGGTGTCGCTGGCGGTGGCCGCTGCGTTGACGTTGTATACGAGGTTGTAGTACCCAGTTGCCGTTGACGTCACGGTCATCTGGAGCTGGATCCACTGGCCGTTGTAGATGGCGCCGCCACCCGCGGCTGCGGTCTGGTAACACGCGGTGCTACAGCCGCCCGACGGCCATGCGTCTGAAACGTTGCCACTTCCACCAGGCGGACTCGCCCCTCCGAGGGACGCGCCAAGATCGGTAATGCTGTTCACGGTGGTCCAGGTTCCATCAGGTGCCTGGAGCCCGACATACGCGGCCCCACCTCCGACGTCACCGACGTCGAACAGATCCACGTCGATCGTCTGACCGGCGTACGCCGTGGGGTCAAGGCTGAAGAGCGGGATCGAGAACTGGGTGGCCGTGGCGCCGTTGACCGGCGTGAACACCGTCATGTCGTCCATCGAGGAAAGCGTTCCGCAGGTGGTGCCGGTCGTTGGGCAGGCGCTGAGCGAGTTGTTCGTGCTGCCGGAAGATGCGCCCAATGTTCCCAGGTTGCTTGAAGGGCTGCGCACGTCGGTAGCACAAGTCGTACCGCGTAGCCCTTGTGTGCCTCGGATTGTGCCGTGGTCCCGGTGGCGGGGATGGTGCAACTGGACGAGGTGCAGGTCTGCTGCCCGTTCCACGTCAGCGTGTCGACCTCAAGCCGGTAGTACTGCGGGACAGTGATCGAAGGATCGGTGAGAAGGCTTCATACGGACTGCACGGTAGCGCCTTGCGGAAGGCAGGATGTTTTGTCGAGTAGAGAGCGTTGTCTGTTGCGCTCGGTTGGCGTGTAGCCGAGCGCCGAGACCCACTGGTGATACGTCGGCGGCACTTCGGCGACCGTTGTTGCGGTCGGCGTGCACGAACTGCGGGTCGGGTAGTAGGTGATGCTTTGCGGGGTCGGGCACGCTCCGGTGGCAGTCGTCGTGGCCAGGCAGGTCGCGTTGTACGGATAGAAGATCTCCTGACTCACCAGCGTGTCGCTGAGAGCGTGAGGAAAGCGTCGTGACCTTGAACAGCGTGTAGGCCATTGCGGAATAGGAGGTGTACGGAGCCGACTGCCCCGTGAAACTTCCGTCGTCCTCGTGATAGCAGTAGTACGGCTCGGTGCCTGTGCACGTGTCCGGAGCGAAGGCGGGGTTGTAGATCTGCACATCGGCAGATCTGGCCGACCGGAATCTCGATCAGATAGTTGGATCCGCCTTGGTAGTTGATGTTGGGATAAGGGTTCTCGGTTCCCGCCTCCGGGCTGATCTGGTGGTAGTCAGGCGCCGAGGACGCGTTGCAGGAGTTGGCGCCACTGAGCCCGCACCCCGTGCTGGTTTCGTCAGGCGACGGCGTGAACGGATCTCCCTCGGAGCGTGGGTTACCCCAGCCCTCTTCGCGCTCGAAGTAGTAGTTACCGCTGCTTCCGAGGCCCGACGCCGGCGTCGAGCAGTAGGCGGTGAGGCCGATACAGCTGCCGTTCATGGCGGAGCCCTGCTGGGCGCCCGGCTGACCGAGCGAGATCGGCGGGAGGTATTCGGCGGTATCGGACCGAACGACGGTGTGATTACCGAAGCCGATCAGGCGCAGGAAGATCGTTGAGACGGATGTCGAGATGGTGACCTTCAGCTCGTTTGTCTGCGGCTGTGAGGTGATGACGCACGGCCACACGTTGGCCGTGCACGTGTTTCCGCCGCCAGTGCCCGCGTTCGCGAATCCGTTGCGGGCAGCCTCGACGAGTGCCGCGTTCTGCGCGTCCGGATAGTCACCGGGGAGATACGCGACGCCTGCGAGTGCGGCCGCGGCCGCAGCACGTTCGAGCTGGTTGCTGGTGAGATAGCTCGTCCCTGCGTCGACCGCGAGTCCGGCGATGACAAAGAGCAGGACCGAGACGAGCGCAAAGATCGCCATCGCCTGTCCCTTGGCGGAGCGCCGGCCCAGCCGGATCGGTTCTGCTGGTCTCATGGTCATCCTCACGATGTCGGCGCAAGCCGCATAACGGTGTATTGACTGTCTGTCTGGGTGAAGAACGTCAGGGCGGGAGACGTGTACTTGAAGACGAGCCGAACGCCAAGCTCGGCCTCATTGGGATGCGTCTGACCCCGGTTGGCGAGGGTGAAGGTGCACGTCCCGCACGAGCTGGCAACCACTCCGCCCGTGACTGTGTACGTGTCGATCAGTTCCCCCGCCGTGTATGCGCCGTTATTCGGGGGGCAGGTTCCGGCCACAAATGGAGTCGTTCCGGTGCAGCCACTTGGCTGGTAGATGTCGATCTCAGTCACCTTGGCGTTGGTGAGCTGCGGTGACACGATCGGGTACACCTGATCGAGGATGTCGGTGTCGATCTGCGCCTGGGTCAGTCCCAGCGCCGAGCCGTTGCCGAGTTCGGCTCCAAGGCGGGCGCCGGCTCGTGTCGCCTGTGCGGCCGCGTTGTTGTCGTCGACGAGGTTCGCCGCAGTCCACGATCCCAGGAAGAGCAGCATCAGGACAGGCAGCAACAGCGCCATCTCGACCATGGCCTGGCCCCGCCTGCCGTCGCGCACGCGCCTCATTGCTGTGGCTCCAGGCGGAAGAGGTTGACCGTCGTGCTCATGAATGTCGTCGAGCCGATCAGCAGTGAGTACTGGAAGTGGATGACCATCTTCGCGTAGTCCGGCGTCGTGCTCACGTTGCGCACGGCCGGGCTCCATTCGACGGTCCCGATCACAGTGCCGGTAGCCGTGTACGAGTTCTCACACAGCGTGGCGCCGGTGCCGCAGGTGTACGCATCGCTGAAGACGCCTCCCACGACGTTCTCCTTATAGATATCCACCTGCGTGACCTGGACGAGCGGCGTGCTGTTCAGGCCATCGGTATCCATCCGGGCGATCGCGATGGTGTCGGCGTTATTCGGCGCCGGGATGCCGGTGTTGTCGTAGTTGCCCTCGGCGGCGATGGTGGCGGTGCCGATGTCGGCCGCGTACTGCATGGCATTGGCGCCGTACAGATAGAAGCCCGCGTTCATGACGGAGAAGATCAGGAAGAACAGGAGTCCACCCACGATGGCGAACTCAACCAGCCCCTGGCCCGAAGACCGGCGCCTGCGCACTCGCCTCTCACGCGTGAAAATGGTTGTTCCTCCAGAGCGGTGGTGCCTTGTGACACCGACCTGTCCACCTCGAATGCCAGTATCGACGCGATCTCGGCCTGCACCCGATTGCAATGTGTGAAGAGTTGGTTGCAAACCGTGACGGAACGCCGATAGGGGCCCGAGTGGCCGGGAGCGTCCGCTGGCCGGTCGTCCAACCAGGGCGCCCCGCACGAACCAGATCGTTCGAACCTCGGACGAATTCCCAAAAGTGCTTGCCTAAGGTGCCTGACTAGTGCAATTAATGCGCGGCAATTAATTCCGTCAGGGGTGCCTCCAGGAGGTCGCGATGAGCGAGCAGGCCAGGACTATCGATACCTTGCTCGACGAGCGGCGCACGTTCGCTCCGAGTGCCGAGTTCCTTGCCCACGCCAGGGTCAAGGACCACAGTCTCTGGGAAGCGGCGGATGCCGATCCCGAGGCCTTCTGGGCCGAGCAGGCGAAGAAGTACGTCAGCTGGTTCAAGCCGTTCGACACCGTGCTCGAGTGGGACCTCCCGTTCGCGAAGTGGTTCGTGGGCGGCCAGACGAACGTCTCGTACAACTGTCTGGACCGCCATGTCGAGGCCGGCAAGGGCGAGAAGGTCGCCTATCACTTCGAAGGTGAAAACGGCGACACCCGCACGATCACGTATGCAGAACTCCTCTCCGGCGTCTGTCGCTTCGCCAACGCGCTCAAGAAGCTCGGCGTCAAGCGGGGCGACCGGGTCGGCATCTACATGCCGATGATTCCCGAGCTGCCGATGGCGATGCTCGCCTGCGCGCGAATCGGGGCAGCGCACTCCGTGGTCTTCGGAGGCTTCAGCGCCGAGGCCGTTCGCGACCGGATGAACGATGCAGCGGCGGTGGCGATCATCACCGCTGACGAGGGCCGGCGCCGTGGCGGCCTCGTGCCCCTCAAGCGCAGCGTGGACGAGGCCTGCGAGGGCTCGCCCACCGTCCAGAACGTTGTGGTCGTTCGCCGGACCGGCAACGAGGTCCCGATGAAAGAGGGCCGCGACCACTGGTACCACGACCTCGTCGAGGGCGAATCCGACGTGTGCGAGCCGGAGCACATGGAGTCCGAGGACCTGCTCTTCACGCTGTACACGTCGGGGACGACGGCCAAGCCGAAGGGCATCAAGCACACGACGGCCGGGTACCACCTCTATGCGATGTTCACGCACGACCTGGTGTTCGACATCCAGCCGGACACGATCTACTGGTGCGCCGCCGACGTCGGCTGGGTCACCGGGCACTCATACATCGTCTACGGGCCGCTCGGCAACGGCGTCACCTCGGTGATGTACGAGGGCACCCCGGACTACCCGAACAAGGACCGCTGGTGGGCGATCATCGAGAAGTACAAGGTCAACGTCCTGTACTGCGCGCCGACCGCGATCCGCACGTTCATGAAGTGGGGACCCGAGCATCCGCAGGCGCACGACCTGTCGAGCCTCCGGTTGCTCGGCACCGTGGGTGAGCCCATCAACCCCGAGGCGTGGATGTGGTACCGCACGTACATCGGCGGCGACCGCACTCCCGTCGTCGACACCTGGTGGCAGACGGAGACGGGGGGCATCATGATCGCGCCGCTTGCCGGCGTGACCACGCTCAAGCCGGGCTCGGCGACCAAACCGCTCCCGGGCATCGGCGCAGCCGTGGTCGATGAGACGGGAAAGCAGGTGGCCCTCGGCGGTGGCGGCTACGTGACCCTCACCAAGCCGTGGCCGGGAATGCTGCGTGGCATCTGGGGCGACGACGAGCGGTACAAGGAGACGTACTGGAATCGCTTCGGCGATCAGTACTTCGCCGGCGACGGCGCCCGCATCGACGAGGACGGCTACTTCTGGTTCATGGGCCGTGTCGACGACGTGATGAACGTCGCGGGGCATCGCATCTCCACTGCGGAAGTGGAGTCGGCGCTCGTCGACCATCCGGCAGTTGCCGAGGCGGCGGTTGTCGCCAAGGCCGATCCCGAGACGGGCCAGGCCATCTCGGCGTTCGTGACGCTGCGTGCCGGGTACGAGGAATCGACCGAGCTCATCGTCGAGCTTCGCAACCACGTCGGCAAGCTGATCGGGGCGATCGCCAAGCCGAAATGGATCGCATTCACACCTGATCTGCCGAAAACCAGAAGCGGAAAGATCATGCGCCGCCTGCTCCGCGACATCGCCGAGAACCGCAAGCTCGGCGACACCACGACGCTCGCAGACTCGAGCATCGTCGCGGACCTCCAGCGCCGCGCCACGGAGGAGGAGAGCAAGGAACAGTAGACCCGTCGCGATGGGGGACAGATCGGTTTGAACAGTCCCGGAGTGCGATTCACTTCGGGCTTATTGGAGGGCTACAAACCTATGGCAACTGCAGCTTCACCCACCTCCTCCGGCATTGCGGAGACGGTGGCACCAGCCGCAAACCCGGCCCCGCTCGGGCTGATCGGATTCGGGCTGACGACACTCCTGCTCTCGTGCATCAACGTCGGCTTCATCTCGGCCGCGCCGGGACCGACCGCCGGCTCCATTTCCGTTGTCCTGGCAACGGCGATTGCCTTCGGTGGCTTCGGCCAGATTCTCGCCGGAATGTGGGAGTTCAAGGTCGGCAACACGTTCGGGGCAACAGCGTTCACGAGTTACGGGCTGTTCTGGCTCAGCTTCGTGCTGATCGAGACGACGTTCGGACCGCAACTTCCCAAGGACCCGACACCCATCCTCGGCCTGTATGCGCTCGGATGGGGCATCTTCACGGCCTACATGTTCGTCGCCTCGCTGGGTGGGGCTTCGCGCGGGGTCTCTGCGGTGTTCTTCCTGCTCGCGCTGACGTTCATCACCTTGGCGATCGCCTTCTGGGCGCACAGCTTGCCGAGCGCAGGTTGGAACCAGATCTCGGGCGGCCTCGGCCTGCTCACTGCGATCGCGGCCATCTATTGCTCGTTCGCGTTCGTGACGAACGCCAACTTCAAGCGAACCGTTCTGCCCGTCTAGGGCGAACAACCGGTGACGGCGGCGTGCGGCCCCGCAGGGCCGCGCCGCTGCCTCCCGGGTTCAGTGCAGTTCCTTGTCGTAGCGCGGCTCGCCGTCGGCCAGACGCTTCCCGGGATCCCTCGGCGGCCTGCGGAAGAGCCCGTAGCGGTTCTTGAGCATCCCTTTCCGAAAGCGCGACACCGCTCCAAAGCAGACGCTCGCCACGCCGACACCGACCACCGGCGCGATCAGGTCGAGGAGCCCCTGTTTCGGCAGGATCAGCGCGAGCAGGATCGTGACTCCGATCGCGATCCCCAGGAAAACCGCGAACGCGAGCAGTGACAGAACGAGGAACAGAACGACGAATCCGGCGAGCTTGAGCGGCCCGGTCCGCTTGACGGCGAGCACCGGAACCGGGTCCGGGGTCGCCGCGTCTTCCAGCTTCTCGGGGTCGATGCCGGCGGGGGCCCAATCGGTCATGATTCGTGATCGATCGTAATCCCCCGCAGATGCGACCGTCTGGCCGCACTTGCACCGTGTCAGAGCGTTTGTTACAATAACGCCGTTCGATCGGAACGACGCGATAGACGCGTTTGTCACCGAACCCGTCGGCGGGACGAGTAAAAGCAGGGGGCGCTGGGGAGGCGCCGATAGGAGGGTCGATCCATGCCGCGACACGGTTGGGCGAGAAAGGCTCGCACCGTTTCCATCGGCGTCAGTGCAGTCGTCGGAATGGCGGTCGCAGGACTCGCCACCACGCTGACCGCATCAGCGCACTACATCATCGGCACCACGCCGCAGCCCACGGTGGGAGTCGTCGGAACGACGCCCCTCGCGGACCAGGCGCTCGTGTACGCCGACAGCTCCCGCCACGTGGTCTTTTTCCTCTGGGGTCCGGGCACGTGCGGTGTCCAGGGGGCGACACCGGTCTTCACCGACAGTGAGCCTGTCACCACGGCGTCGCTCACCGACAGCACCGTCACGTCCAACACGTATGTCCCGCAGACGACAGGGACCTTTGAATGGACCGCAGAGATCGTTGTCACCAACGGGGGAACGGTCGAGTCGGGCCCGACCGCGTGCGGCGATGAGCCGGTGACGGTGAACAAGACTCCGACGAGCATCGACACCACGCCGTCGAACGCCAAGGGCGCGCCCGTCGGCACTGCGCTCACCGATTCGGCCACGGTCAACGGTTTCAACCCCACCGGCAACGTGCGCTTCTACCTCTTTGGGCCGGACAACACGACCTGCGATTTCGCTCAGACGTCGCCGAGCGCGCCGAACGGCTGGATCTTCATGGCAGGGCCGATTGCGCTCGTCAACGGACAGGCAAGCGTTCCTCCGCCAGGCTATGTCACCACCGCGCCGGGCCTGTACCAGTGGGTCGTCGACTACGGCGGTGACGCGAACAATATCGAGGCGCGCAGCGTCTGCGGCAAGGAAGCCGTCACCATCGGCAAGATGCCAACCAGCATCAACACGACGCCGTCGAACGCCAACGGCGCGCCGGTCGGTACCGCGCTGACCGATTCAGCGACGGTCATCGGTGATTCCCCAACCGGCAACATTCGCTTCTACCTTTTCGGGCCGGATAACACGACCTGCAATTTCAACCAGACCTCGGCGAGTGCGCCACACGGCTGGATTTTCATGGCAGGACCGATCGCGCTCGTGAACGGCAAGGCCAGCGTTCCCGCACCCGGTTACACCACAACCGAAGCGGGGCAGTACAACTGGGTTGCCGACTACGGCGGTGACGTCAACAACACCGAGGCGCGCAGCGGCTGCGGCAAGGAAACCGTCACGATCGGCAAGCACTCGGATGCGCTTACCTCGACGCCGTCCGCCGGTGGCGTCGTCGGTACCACGATCTTCGACACGGTCAAGGTCACCAACGGGATGGACCCCGGTGGCACGGTCACCTTCTCGCTCTACAGCCCTGCCGACGCAACGTGCAGCGCAGCAGCAATCTTCTCCAGCACCGTTGCACTCGGTGCGAATGGCAGCGCCAAGTCCGCGAGCTTCGCGGGGACGACGACGGCTGGGACGTACAACTGGATCGCCGTCTACAACGGTGACTCGAACAACGTCAGCTCCAACGACAAGTGCGGCGATGAGCCGGTGCACATCACCGCCGTGAGCAGCGTGCAGGGCATCTCAACTCCTGGCACGGGCGTCGGGTTCCCGAGCGCTCCCGCAATCGGCCTCCTCCTTGGTGGTCTCGGCGTGACCTCCGTCGCTGTGGCGGAAATCCGTAAGGAGCGTCGCCTGATCTAGGGATTCGTCACAGGAAGGAAAGCCGGCCGGCGCGTGAGCCACACGGCTAACTCAGGGGGACCTCGCCGCGCTGCTGCGGCGGGGTCTCTCGCCATTTAAGGGGTCTCCCTCATGGACGGATGCGACTGCAAGCTCGTTAGCTGAACACCTCTCCAGCCGCGCTTCGCGCAGGTGATCGCCTTACGCCGGTCAGGCTTGACCGGGGCAGCGCAGGGCCCGAAGGACTACGCCGGGGGCGGACCCCAGTCGCCGAGCTCGAACGTCTCGAGCACGGACCGGGCCTCCGCAGTCTGCTCCGGGGTGAGCCGGCGCGTGAACTGTGTTGCCTGTTGCTCGCGCCGGCTGTCGGACGTCGTCGCGGTGACAGCGTTCGGATGCACTTTCACGGTGCCGTGATGCACGGTGAAGCTTGGATCCTCGGACTCGACGATGTACCGCTCCATTGCGGGCGACCACTGCAAGCCGATGCGTTCGGTCAACGCCTGAAACCCGGTCATCGGGTCAAGGCAGAGATCATCGTGCGATGCGACGATCCATGTGGGGTTGCGATCGGCCGCATCCTTGAGCGCGCGTGTCAGGAGGCCGACGTTCCAGGCCGCGATCTTGACCGGTGACGAGGTGCCGTTCGGCGACTGGAGGCCGAGGGAACTCAGATAACGCTCGCGGACACGGGCGTCATTGCCGATCGCGTGATCGTTCCACATGCCGAGCACCATCCAGCTCGACACGATGTTCAGCGGATTGCGGCGGAGGATGACCACAGTCGGCGAGTATCGCTGCGCGATCCAGTCAAGCGAGAAGATGGAGTTCACCGACTTGACGACCACGTGGCGCGGACGTCTGCGCACCGTTCTCGTCCCCTCCGCGAGACCTGCGACCAGGTAATCGCGCATGAGCGGTGGGATGTGCACCAGGCGGCGACCGGCGGCGCGCGCCAACTCGACCTTGTCCCACGGCCAGCCACCTGCGAAGGCGAGATCCCAGATGAGCCGGTACCAGTAGCTGGACTCGCCTTCCTCGAGCACGGGGTACTCGCCAAGCCGCGTCGCGGCAACGGCGCCGAGAACGTCGGAGTTGTGCCCGTCGGGCTCGTAGACGATACGAGTGTCCGTAGCGTGCCCAAGAACGTTCGCGGCCCAGGTGCTTCCGCAACGGGCCGTCCCTGCAACCAGCACCCTCATGGGCTGGTCGGGCCGGGGGCGACCGTGGGCAATGACTGGGTGGGCTGCTTCGTCACCTGCTTCGCGCGATGCTGCTTTGGGGCCGCGCAGATTTGCTGATTCTTGGGCACATGACACGGCTTCGGCAAGGCGACGGGCCCTTGGTCGAGCGGCACCGCCGCGTACGAGGACGTGGTTGAGGTCGTGGCCGAACCCGACGCGTCCGTGGCAGCGAAGATCACCCCGGTGAGCGCCGCGACCATGAGGATGCCAGACGCCACGGCGGCGGTGGCGGGGGACCGTGCGATGTTGAGCCGCTTGAGCATCGATGTGTCGCTCATTGTCGCCGCACCGCCTCGACCGGCTGCAGCAGCGACGCCCGGACGGCCGGGTAGAGCCCGGCGCCCACGCCGATCACCAGTGCAACTCCGGCCGCCACGAGCACTGCAAGCCCTGTGACCACCGGCGCCGGCAGCGCAGTCAGCACGTCACCCATGAACGTCGCGCCTCCGAAGCCGAGCGCGATCCCGGCAATGCCGCCCAGCACTGCCAGGAGCAAGGCCTCGAGAAGGAATTGCCCGAGGATATCCTCCCGGCTTGCGCCGACGGCGCGTCGTACACCGATCTCATATGCGCGTTCACCAACGGTGGCGAGCATAAGGCTCATGATGCCGATCCCGCCGGTGACTAGCGCGATGACTGCAACGGCCCCGAGCATCCACTGCATCACCGTGCCCAGTTGTTCCGCGCTGGCAACGAGATCCTGCTGCGTCTGAACGGTAAAGTCCGCAAGCGCAGGGTTCGTGATGTTGTGCTGATGGAGCAGCGTGTTCGTCACTTCGGTTGCCACTGCGGAGGTTGTGCTTGGGACTTGTCGCCTGCACGAGGATTTGCTGGATCTGAGGCGAACCGCCCGGAAGACACGAAACTCCAAAGGGTCGAGATCGGCATGACCACGAGGTCGTCTTGGTTGAGTGTCCCGGAGTAACCGCGAGGCGCGTACTCGCCGATCACCTTGAACTGTTCCTGGCGCGTGTGATGAGAACGTCTGGCCGATCGGGTTGCTCTCGTCGGGAAAGAGCTCCCTGGCCACCGTCTGGCCGAGGATCACCACAGGCTGCGCCGCGGCAATGGCACTCGGACCAAACGGCTGTCCCTGGCTCAGCGTGTACCCGCGGGCGACCGAGAACCCTTCGGTTGTGCCGAGGACATCGGTCTGCCAGGTGCGCGCGCCCGCGCTGACACTCGTGTTGACCCCTGCGGTCGGGACGGCCTGAACCGCGTCAGGGACATTGGCTTTGTTTGACAAAGCTTCGGCATCGCTTGGCGTCAGGGACGACTCGGTGCCGAGGTTGGCTTGAATGCCGGATACCGACGGACCCGATGGGAACACCACAACGAGGTTGGCGCCCAGGCCCTCGACGGACGCCTTCGCCGTGCTGTTCACTGCGTGCGCGACGGAGACGAGCATGATCACCGAGGCGACGCCTGCCACGATCCCAAGCACATTGAGCGTTGCCCGCACCCAGTGACGCGTGAGACCCCGGTACGCAACCAGGATGGCGTCGCGCAGTTTCATCGTGCGGTCGCAGGCAGCGGCGGCGCCGGCCTCGCGGGTGCACTAGGGTCCGCCGCATCGCCCCTGCGCACTTCGCTGATCGTGCCGGACTCGATGCGCACCACCCGCTGGGCGAGTGCCGCGACGGACATGTTGTGGGTCACGAGGACGATGGTGCGTGCCTGGTCGTGCAACTCACTGAGGAGTCCATCACCTGCTCCGCGCTGGCAGGATCGATGCTGCCGGTGGGTTCGTCTGCCAGGATAAGTGCAGGATCGTTGACGAGCGCGCGGGCGATCGCAACGCGCTGCTGTTCGCCTCCGGACAGAAGGCCCGCCGGGTGGTCTGTACGGTGCTCCATCCCCACACGCTCGAGCACGTTTGAGATCAATACGCGACGTTGGCGGGTCACCCCCGCATAGACGAGTGGAAGTTCGATGTTCTCGTACACCGTCAACTCCGGCACCAGGTTGAACATCTGGAAGACGAAACCGATAGAGCGGTTGCGGATACGAGACAGCTTGGTGTCATTGAGGGTGCTCGTATCCTCGCCCAGGAAGAACAGGCGTCCCGACGTCGGTTGATCGAGGCAGCCAATCAGGTTGAGCAGCGTCGACTTTCCGGACCCCGACGGACCGACGATGGCGACGAACTCACCACGCTGGACCACCAGATTCACATCACGCAGCGCCGTGACCGGGGCCGAAGCACTCCCAAATGTCCTTCCGACCGATACGAGCTCAATCATGACTTGGCGACGACTTGCCTCAATGTGGCCCGACTCGGTCACGTCGGAGATGGCGACGTTGCAGGCAACGTTGTCGCTCCTTCGGGCGACACCATAACCTGCTCGCCGGCCTGAAGCCCCGAGGTTATCTGCGTCAGCACGTTGCCAACGAGCCCGATCCCGACGGTTGTCGCGTAAGCCTGCCCATTTGACCAGACATCGACTTGCGGCTGGTTGTTGGTGCCAGTGAAGAGAGCGACCGACGGAATCGCGAGCACGTTGTTCGCATAGGCCACGGTGACGTTGACCGATCCTGTCTGGCCGTCTCTCAACCGAGAATCTGTCGCGCTGAGTTGAATCTCCGCGTAGTACTCAGGGACGCCCCCACTTGCGTCGAACTCGGCTCGACCAATGGCACCGTCCCCGGAAGCGTCAAGCCGGTAATCGCGTCAACGCTGACGATGGCCGACTGCCCCTTCGTCAGCTCCACGTCCTCGGTCTGGCTGAAGGCCGCCCAGAAATCGTACTCGAGACTGTCGCCGATGACGATGAATCCGTTGGCGATCGATGAGCCGCCGTCGAATGCCGGATTCGCTGAGGCCGGAGTTTGCGGCGCTTACATCGTCGCCGACGATGCCGTTCACCGCTTGAACCGTGCCCGCCTCGGTGGCGAGCAGTCGTCGTGGCGGCCTCGTCTTGGTTGGCCTTGAGCAAACTCAACTCGGCTTGCGCGAGCTGTGCGCGACCCTGGGAAACCTGCGCGCTCGAGCCGCTTGCCTCTGCTTGCGAAATAGCGGCCTCGGCCGCGTCAACCGAGTAGGTCGCGGCATTCACCTCCGCCTGCTGGTTGCTGTCGTTAAGCGTCGCAAGCAGCTGACTGACGGCTACCTTTCTCGCCGACGCTACGTCGATGCTCTGCACCTGCCCGGAGATCGTGAAGTTGTCGTTCTCGAGATTCCCCGGCTGCAACACGCCGGATGGCGGTCGCAAGGACAGGGAAGCTTCGGTACGCTGCTGTCTGCAGTGCCGGACTTGACTTCGGCTTACGTGAGGTTCTTAATGACCGTCGGTCCGAAGGCGACGATCGCGAGGACGACGATGACTCCACCGACGATCAGGAGTCTGCGAAGTAATGTCTGCCTTTTCATATCAACCTACCTTCCCTTGCCCCACCTGGATGCACCGCCTGCTACGCGATTCCGGCGATGCGCACAGATGGCCATCCACACCCCAAATGAATTGCTCCAAGGCCGCGCCCGGAATCAACCAATCATACACCATCGGCTCCGGAGCCACTCCCAGTCACGGTCGGTGAACCCTCGTCATCCGTGCCGCTCTGCGCCGCCACCAATGACAAGACCCTCTGCGCAACCGATCGTTTGCAGATGAGGAGATCGGGCATGTACGGATCGGCCTGGTTGTATACCAATGGCGACCCGTCGATGCGTGAGCAATGCAGTCCCGCCGCAATTGCGACTGCAACGGGGGCCGCTGAATCCCACTCGAATTGACCTCCCGCATGCAGGTAGATATCCGCCGCACCGGACACCACGGTCATCGCCTTGGCTCCCGCTGAACCCATATAGATGAGGTCGGCGCCGAGGGCTTCGGCGACTTCGGTGACGATCTCGGGCGCTCGAGATCGAACTCGCGACCATCCGCAGCGGTTTCGAATCCGCGGGAATATCCGCGAACACCCGGTTCGTGGTGAAGACACGCTCCTGTGCAGGAAGCGCCACCGAACCGGCTACGGGCTCACCGTCAACGCAGAGGGCGACGTGGACCGCCCAGTCATCGCGCGGGGGTTCGCCGAACTCGCGGGTTCCATCCAGGGGATCAACCACCCAGACACGCTGATGGGCGAGACGTTCCTGGTCGTCCTTCCCTTCTTCTGAAAGGATCGCGTCATCGGGGCGCAGCTCGGCGAGCCGTTGCATGAGCATCCGGTGGGAGCGAGCATCGCCTTCGTCGCGAAGCCAACGCTGGTCGGCGGTATCAGGCGTCGATCTGCGCAGATCCATCAGGAGACGGCCGGCCTCCGTGGCGAGCTGTCGCGAAACCTCATGATCGTCCCAGTTCGCTTCCGGGGACGTGCTGTCGTCTTCCAAAACTGTGTTCACTCGTTTCCTCGGCAAGTCGCGGTTGAGTTCTCATGCCCCTCTGGCCTATGATCATGTCCCATACGCCTCGAAAGTCTCATGGCGTGGCGGAAAAGGCACTGGAGGCGATCACATGGGGCTCCGGGCGGGAGGTCTGCTTCGTCGGGTCGGCGCTGTTTCGGTGCTGACTGTCGGCGTTTCCCTGTTCGCTATTGGCATGCTGCCCGTTCAAGCTGCGGCTCGGCATCCCAAATCCGCGCCGACGGCTCCCTCGTGCGCCCACCAGGCAAACCTCAACGATCCGACGAACTCGACCAACAAGGTGCTGGAGAGCTACTGGTTCGCGATTCAGCATGCCGGACAGACGACAACCGTGTGCACACTGTTCGGTAACGTTTCGGCAGGGGACATTGTTACCGCGCACTTCACCCTCGCGCCTGCGACGCCGGCTGCCGCCACTGCGGCAGCCCCCGAGATCACCCTCGTGAGCAACACCGCCTCAGGGAGCAGCTCCGAGCAGACGTTGTTCGATTGCGCGAGCTACAGCGCGGGTGCCGATCCCGACGCCGCTGGAGACCCGTGCCTCGCGGCAACAACCGAGGTCCTCACGGTGCGCGTGCCCGACTGCGCCTTCCAGGTCGATCTCATCTATGGAGAGCCGTTGCAGACCATGACGATCGGCGAGTACCGGAGCGAGCATCGTTGGATCGACGGACAGGTCGGTGACCGGACGTCGGATTGCACCACGCCAACTCCAACGCCCACGCCAACTCCGAGCCCCACCGGCTCGGTAGCACCTGCGACCAGCTCGCCGACCCCGGATGGCGGCGTACAGGCGATCACCACTCCGGGAACCGGCTCGGGCGGCAACATGCTCCCGATCGGCGGTCTGGTGCTCGTCGCGCTCGGTGTCGCGGCGATCGTGCGGAGCTCGCGTCACTGGCCGACGCCTCCAACGCCCTAGCGCATCCCTGGCGTTGCGCTTGAGCCTCGTGGCGAGGCCGAAGGTGGTGCACGATGAGTGATCCGGGGACGGGGCGCGTCCTTGTCGTCAGTTCGCCGCGGTCGGGCAGCACGTGGACGCTGCGCACGCTCGCCTGCGCGGAGGGCACGTCGTTCGTCCGTGAGCCGGACAACGTGGACACGGCGGCAGCCGTTCGTACGGAGGTCACCCGGCTTGGATTCGGTCCTTATCCAGTCCTCGAGGTGGGCGATGCGGCGCCCCAGTACGCGGCGCTCTGGGATCTCGCGTTCCAGGGACGTCGAGCCCTCGCTCTGCGGCGCGGTTGGGGTCGGCGCGTCACCCGGGCCGCCTTCGCACTGCCCCGTCCGGTACGCGATCCGCTCTTGAAAGTCGCTGCGCGTGGGCTCGGGGCTGTGGCTCCACGCCGATCCCATGTCGTCGTGTCGTCGGTGATGGCGCACTTCTCCGTTGAGTGGATCCACGCGACGTTCCGTCCGAGGATTGTCATCCTGCAGCGCGACCCGCTCAATATCGCGTCGAGCTGGCTCCGGCTCAACGTCGATGCATTCGACGTGCACACGCGACCTGCGATCGTCGAACGTCATCTCCGACCGCTCGGCGTCGAGCCCCCTCCTCGAGACTCGTCCACGGTCACGATGGTCGGGTGGTGGATCGGCGCGCTCGCGACGCAGCTGGCTTCCCTCCTCGAGCGTCATCCCGATTGGATACTCGCCACGCACGAGGACCTGTGCGAGGCGGCGGAGGCAAGGTTCGGCGATCTCTATCAACGCCTCGGCCTGACCTGGACCGAGGAAACCGAGACGCACCTCCGCGAAGGTGGCTACATCGAGCCGCTGTTCCGCGGCGGAGCCAACACCTTCACCGCGTCGGCTGGAGGTGCCGACGCCGCGACACGAGTACGTCGCGAGCAGGTGGACGCATGGCGAACGCGTTTGACGCCGGACCAGCAATCGGAACTGCGCGCGGTTCTTGCGACCTTCCCTCATGACGGCTGGGTGAGGCCTCGTTGACGTCGAGGCTCACAGCCATCCGACCCTGATCAGCTCGACGAAGCGCTCCGCAACTGCGGTGTCGGGACATCGGCTGAGCCGGCAAATCCTGGCCCGGGTCCGATCGAGATGGTGCTGCCCTCGACGAGAACCTCGGTGATCGATCCTCGTCCGAGCGGGACACGCCAATCCTCGCCGGAGAGGTTGAGGATTGAGGCCATCACCAACCGGATCATGACCGCGTGTGATATGGCGACAACGCTCTCACCGGCATGCCGGCCGCCCATCAAACGGATGGCCTCGAGCATCCGATCCTGCGCTTGATTCAGGCGCTCACCGTTCGGACAGACACATCCGAGTGGCGACGTTCGATACAAGTTGAATGCGACCGGGTCATACATCGCAGCCTCTTCCGAGGTCATGCCTTCCCACGCGCCGTAATCGAGATTGATGAGCCCGTGCAGCATGCGGATATCGGGAACGCCCGCCGCATCAGCGATGATCTGCGCTGTCGCGATCGTGCGGCGCAGCGGTCCCGTGTACACGGCGGTGATGCCGCGGGTTCCGAGATACCTCGCCGCATCAACGGCATCCTGATAGCCCTGAGCGTCCAGGGGGATGTCGCGCCGCCCGCGATAGCGGTTCTCGATGTTCATCGTCGTGGTGCCGTGACGCACGAGGTACAACAGGCAGGGCGCGCCGTCCGTGCGCACGCGCGGCAGCGCAACGCGACCGCCGGCTGGGGAATCGTGCTCGTCGATCATCGCGCGCACTCGGGCTTTCGCCCGCTCCTCGACGCAGCTTCGCAGGTGCTGAGAAGCTCGCAGCGTGTGCTGCGTCGCGCAGTGAGACTTGTCACGTCCGAAACCCCCTTACCCGCGGAACGCCCCGCCCTCTTCAAAAATTGAGCATAGCGTGCCGATAGCGGCATGGCAAGACTCAACTGTCGTGCGAGGGGACTCCCCAACTTCCCAGGGGAAGATCACTCAGCACCGCGCGCGCTTCAGCGACCTGGGGCGCTGTGAGGCGACGTTGGTACTGCGTCGCTTGCTGCACTCGCCGGCTGGTACCGTCCGCCGCCGCCGTCTGTTGATTGGGATGCGATCGCGGATTGGCGCCGGTCACCACGAAGGAAGGGTCGTCCGCCGCCTCGAGATATGCCTTGACACGCGGGGTCCAGGGCAGCCCGAGTTGCGCGAAGAGCGAGGTGAACCCTTCGTATGGATCGCTCGAAAGACTGTCATGCGAGATGACGACCCAATCCGGGTGGCGTTCCGCCGTCCTCTTGAGCGCAGCGGTGAGCACGCCCACCGTCCAGGCGACCCTGGCGACCTGCGACATGGATCTGGACGGAAGCTCGAGCCCCAGAGGCGCGAGCCAGAGGCGATGCACTGCCTCATCGTCGAGCGCATCGGGCTCGATGTTGAGCGCCATCCAACTGGACACCACGTTGAGTGGGTTGCGGCGCTGTATCACCACACGTGGTGTGTACCGCTGCACGATCCACTCGAGAGAGAACCCGCAGTTCGCCGACTTGACGATCACGTGTGGTTGGGACTGCGGCACCGTCGCCGACACGGTGCGTGCCAGCACCGCGACCCCGTGGTCGCGAAACGCCGCGGGCGACTTCGAGAGTCCACGCCCAAGCCTGCGAGCTGAGGGAGAGCGGCTCCACGGCCAGCCCCCGGCGAAGGCAAGATCCCACACCATCGAATACCACAACGAGCCTCGGCCCACGTCGAGGGCCGGATACTCTCCGAGCCAACTCCGTACCACCGTCCCGAGAATGTCCGTATAGGGGCTGTCGGGCTCGAAGACAGTGTGAGTCCCGGGTGACTGGCCGAGCACGTTGGCCACCCACGTCGAACCACAACGGTGCGTGCCGGCGATCAGGATCCGCATACTGGATCGCATGCTAGTCGAGAGGGATTCGCTGGCGGTTCCTTCTCAGTCACCTCTCATGGCCCTGAGGTAACGAACTTGACAGGATGGAGATTGGGCGACGAGTTGCGAATATCGGCGGCGTAGATTCGCGTTCGGATTTTCACGTGATGCAACCTGGGAAAGGCTAATGGCGAGAACCAACAAGGCGGCGGGAGCGCAGCACCATCTGCCGATGTTCCGATTCCCCATCCTCGTCGCACTCAGCGCGTGCGCGGCCGTCGCCTGCGGGTCTGCCGCGCCCATCACGCCCAGGCCATCGCCACTGCCCAGCCCATCCACCGGCGGTGTCTACAACGTTGTGACGTACGGGGCGAGCGGCGATGGTCAAAGTGACAGCACGGTGGCGTTCGGGGATGCGATTCAGGCTGCCGAAGCGGCTGGAGGCGGTGTGGTGTACGCACCGGCCGGCAAGTATCTGTTCAACGCTTCCAAGACCGGAACAGGCGGGTCCATCGTGATCGACGGAACGGCGCCAATCACGTTGCAGGGCGCCGGCCGCGACGAGACGTTCTTGATCGAAGGCAAGGCCAACAAGGGACTGCTCGGAGTCCACATCGACCACACCGTCGTGGAGGATCTGACGCTCAACACCCAGGAATTCGGTGGCGGTGCTGCCCTGTTCGTGCAGGCAAATGACACGAGCTTCCTCAACGCCGCCGTCCTCGGGGGCCCCAATCATTTCGCGATCTACTACGCGGGGCCGAAGGGAGCGAAGCCGCTTGCCCCGCTGTACAACACGGGCAATGTTGTCAACAACCTGATGCTCAACGAGCTGGACTGCAACGACGGATTCTCGTGGAGCTTCCAGGAGAACAGCTCCATCAGCAATGTCACGCACACGGGTTCGCGGCTGGCGCTGTACGTCGATCAGTCGACGACGGTGACCGATTACAACTACACGCCGGGTGCACAGCAATGTGGCGCGCGCAACGGTTTCTGGATCACGCCCCCCGCGGACAACATCACCATCACCGACTTCACCAGCAGCGGCGAAGGAGGCAAGGTGGGGATCATCGGGCCGGGTGGTGTTGGCAAGGTGGCGAAGAACGTCACCATCTCGGGTCTCACCATGACGGCGAGCGGTTACACGTTGACAATCGGCGACGTGACCAATCTCCTGCTCACCGACTGCAACCTCGGGCAGAACAACATCGTGATCGACGCGCAGGCGATCTCGCAGGGCACGGTGTCCCATTGCACGTACGGGGAGATGGTCCGAGGTGGTGCCGCGTCGGCGCAGGTCCACATCACGGTGGAGAAGTAGTGGGCCTCCGCGTGTGAGAGGTTCGCTGCGTTCGGCACGCTTGACGGCCTAGGCTCACGCCCGACATACTTACAACTTCGCTGCCTCCCCCAGTCAGGTGGGGGTTGTAGCTACGGGGGTCGGGGACGGTGAAACACCGTACCGGGGGAGACGCGCGTGCCGGGAACGGGGACAAGGCGATGAGGGGATCAGCCAGTGCAGAGGGGACCGCACGCGCCCTCGAGGATGCGCCCGTCCTCAGCCTGATCGTGGCTGTCGACGCAGTGCACAAGGGCACCTCTCGATCGCTCAACGACATGCTGGCAGCGATCGGCGAGTTGCCGTGCGAGGTGATCGTCGCGTCGCGTGAGGCATGGCCCACGGCGCCCGAGGGCGTGAAAGTGGTGTCGTACAACTCCGCGTCGCGCGGCGATCGATTCGACCTCGCCGCGGCCGAGGCACGCGGCGCCGTGCTCGCGTTCCTGGACGACCGCGTGCGCCTGCCCAAAGACTGGGCGGCGCGGGTGATCGATTACTTTGAAGACTTCGGACGTGTCGGTGGCGGGAGGACCGGTCCTTCCACGGAGCCGCTGGCGGGCAGAACGGGTCAGCGCGCTGATCCTGAACAGTCATCTCGGCACCACCCCTTCGGGCCACGTGTCGCGGGCCGAACGCCCGCGAACGGTCTCCGAGCTCGCGGGCGCGAACCTGCTGATTCGGGCAGACGTGTTTCGGGACGTCGGGGGATTCCAATCTCCGAGCGTGGGAGGCGAAGCGGTTCGGCTCTGCTACAAGGTCCGCTCGATTCTCGGGTGCGACATCAACTACGAGCCCAAGCTCGCGGTGATCGCCACAACACGGCGCTTCCCCGGACCGTTCCTCGCCGACACCGCGGCCTATGGTCGCGCGCGGGGCGACATGGCTCGGCGATTCCGGGAAGTTGCGCCGTTCTATCCGTATGCGCTGCCGACCCTCGTGACCCTGGTGGTCATCCTCGAACTCGCATTGCTGATCCCGTTCCCGCACCACCCCTTCAAGGCGGCGGTCATCGGCGGAGGGTTGCTCTTCCTGCTCTACCTGATCCAGGCAAGCGGTGTCCTTTTTGCCAGAGGCCCCGCACGGCTGGGCGATCGGATCCTTGCGACGCTCGGGCTGCCGCTCGTCTCGCTGACCTATGGGATCGCGTTCGTACGCGGCTTCCTGGGACCCAACATGGCGGAGATATCGCCGCTCCGCGGGCGCGAACGCCCGCTTCGCGTCCTCATCATCAACTGGCGCGACATCAGCCATCCGTGGTCCGGCGGCGCTGAGATTTACATGCACGAGATCGGCCGGCGCCTTGCCGAGAACGGCATGGACGTGGGCTGGCTCTGTCAGCGGCATAAGGGCAGCAGCAGGAACGAGCTGCTGGACGGAATTCGCGTCCGCCGTGTCGGCGGCCGTTTCACCCTCTACCCCCGTGTGGCGATCTGTTATCTCTTCAGGCTTCGCGGCAGGTACGACGTCATCGTGGACTGCGAAAACGGCATCCCATTCTTCACGCCGCTATTCGCGCGAATCCCGAAGGTGCTCCTCGTCCACCATGTGCATCGCGAGATCTTCCGGCGCGAGACTCATCCGCCGCTGCGGTGGCTCGGGTACTGGCTCGAAGGCAGTCTGATGCCGCGCGTGTACAGGAACACGACGGTGGTCGCCGTCTCCGCGAGCACCCGCGACGATCTCGTGGGACTCGGGTTCAAATCCGAGCAGATTCACATCATCCACAACGGCGTGGTCGAGGTCACGCCGCTGCATCGCACGCCGGCCGCGGATCCGAGAATCCTCTGCGCCGGGCGGCTGACGTCCCAGAAGGGCGTGGAAGTGATCATTCGAGCCATGCCGCTGGTGCTGCAGGCATTCCCGGCGGCCCAGCTCGACATCGTCGGTCAAGGTCCGGATCGAACCCGCCTGGAACGCCTCGCATGGTCGCTCAAGCTGGCGACGCACGTGCGTTTCCACGGCTACCTGCCCGGAGCTGCCCGAGACCGGCTCGCCGCACAGGCCTGGGTTGCGGTATGCCCGTCGGCTTTCGAGGGCTGGGGTGTCTCCGCGGTGGAGGCCGGCGCTCGCGGCCTCCCGGTCGTCGCATCGAACGTCAACGGCCTGCGCGATTCCGTGCGGGATGGCATCACGGGGTTGCTCGTTCCGCACGGCGACCCCCGGGCGCTCGCAGAAGCACTCATCGGCCTGCTGGCCGACCCGGAACGGCGCGACGCGATGAGCGCGGCCGGAATCGAGTGGGCCGCTGCACACTCCTGGGAGCGCAGTACGAACGAGCTTCGCGTCGTCCTTGCACGGGCGCTCGAAATTGATCGTCAGGCCGACGAGGCGGTGGTCTCTTCGGCATCGTCATCCGAGAACGACGCGGTGGAGGAAGTCCAGATCTCCAATGTCGGTTGACCGACAGGAGACCGTCTCGGTCGTGGTGACCACGCGGAACTCGGCTCAGACGCTGGAAGCCTGCCTTCGGAGCATCCGCGATCAGGCCTATCCGGCGACCGAGCTCGTGGTCGTCGACAACCATTCGACCGACGCGACCCTGGAGATCGCGCGCCGCTTCGCTCACCAGGTGGCCACGATCGGCCCCGAACGGAGCGCTCAGCGCAACCACGGAGCATCCCTGGCCTCGGGTCAACTTTTGCTCTTCATCGACGCCGACATGGTCCTGGACCCCGAGGTCGTCGCCGAGGGTGCCCGGATCCTCGCGACCGGAGATGCACCAGCGGTGATCATTCCCGAGGAAACGGTGGGCCGGGGATTCTGGACGGCGTGCCGAGCCCTCGAGCGCGACTGCTACAACGGCGACGACACCATTGAGGCCGCTCGCTTCTACACGCGCGCCGCGTTCACCGGCGCCGGTGGCTTTGATACCGAGTTGAACGGCGGTGAAGACTGGGATCTGTCACGAAGGGTTGCACGAAATCGCCGTCTTCCCCGGACCCGCGCGATCATTCACCACGATGAGGGTCGCACCCAACTCGGTACCGTCTACAGGAAGCGGCGCTACTATGCTCCCGGCTATCTCGCGTACGCCCGGAAGCATGGACGCAGTGCAACCGCACGAGGAAACCCGATATTTCGCGCGGCATACGTCCGAAACTGGCGTACATTGGGTCGCCACCCGCTGCTCACGGCGGGAATATTCACTCTCAAGGCCGTCGAGCTCGCGGCGGTCCTGGACGTCGCCGTTGACACGAGACTTCGTGGCCGGGTCCGCGATCGAAGCGATGAGGTGTACGCAGTAGCAGATGACAGCGAACGAGCCCGGGCAGACGCGGCACGCCACGACGCCACGCGCCAACCCTGACCACTCGCCGCGTGCGCTCCGCCCGCTCCTCGTCACCTTCGGCTCCATCCTCGAACCGGACGGTGGTTTGCAGGTTCGCTCGCGGATACTCGCCGAGAGCCTCGCAAGCCTCGGGATGCCGCCCACGATCCTGAGCACCCGCGAGCACCGGCCGACGAACCCTCCGCCGCCATGGGCTCGCGCGATCTACGTGCCGAGCCACAGGCCCTGGCGAGGCTTTTCGATCGAATGGGCACGCATGATCCGGGATCACGCTCGTGACGCCGACGCCGTCATCGTCGCCAATGCGATGTTCATGCCGGCGCTCGAGGTGTCCGGCACGCGCGTCCCGATGATCTGGGACACGAACGAGTGCCAGACCCTCCACTACGAGCGGCTCGATCGGAGCGCGTCGAATCTGACCAAGCAGTTCATCTGGTGGGGACTGGAACGCTGGGCGGCCAAACGCTGCCAGGTGGCGGTCTCGATCGGCCAGGCCGAGGCATCGGAGTGGCGGCGCATCCACGCGCCCCTGCGCACCAAGCTCATGACGGTCGACCATGCCGCTTTCGTCCCGGATCAGCAGCTGGAAGGGGATGGGGATCTTGCGGAGCGGGTGGGCGGTGCACTCCACCGGCCGATCCTGCTGTTCGTCGGCACCATCGCCGCCAAACACAATGCGGTCGCGGCACGCTGGCTGATTGACGTCCTCGCGCCGACACTGCCGGACACAACCACGATCGTCATCTGCGGACCAGGCAGCGACCGTCTTCCCGGCGGTGGAAAAGCCGGCGCCAGAGTGGTGCTCCTCGGTGCAGTGGACGACATCGACTCGATCATCGCCACAGCCGATCTGTGCCTCGCCCCCCTGGCAACGGGTGCAGGGGTGAAGACCAAGGTCCTCCACTACCTCGCCCACGGCAAGCGAGTGGTCGGGACGCCGATCGCCTTCGAGGGGCTGAGCGGCGCACCGGGGCTCCTCGAGGCGCCCCTCGAGGGCGTGCCCGACCTCGTCGCTCGTATCATCGCGGAGCCAGAGCCTGCGGAGGCAGCCCGCGCCCGTGTCGCTGCCCAGCATGCCTGGCTGATCGAACATCACGGTCGGCCGCGGATCGTGGGCCAGTGGAGGAATGTCTTGGCGCGCGTGAACAGCAGGTGACCGCCACGCCGGGTGCCACGAGGTCCGATCGAGTTGTGCTGGTCGGGGTGGCACGCTCTGGAACGTCGTGGCTCGGTCATGCCCTGGGCCGGGCACGCGGGGTGAGGTTCTACTACGAGCCCGACAACGTCGACGCGGACCCGCTGAGCAGCGACGCCGGGCGGCGCGGGTTTGGCCCGTACCCCGTGATCGACAGCGACCGCGACGCCGGGCAGTTCGCGCCACTGTGGGATCTCGTCTTCGCGGGTCGGCTTCCGTTTGCGCTTCGCGAGCGACGGCGGCTCCGGCCCGCGGCGAAGGTCGCGCTCCGCCTGCCGCGATCGATACGCGATCCGTTGGTACGGACTGCGGCGGCAGTCTCCGCGCGCCGCCCGGGTCGGGCGGAGAACGTCGTCGTCAAGACCATCTATGCCACCTTCAGCCTGGAGTGGCTGGTGGCCAGATACCGGCCACAGGTCATCGCGATGCAGCGCAACCCCCTCAACGTCGTGTCGAGCTGGCGCGAGCTCCACATCCCGCTCTTCGACCTCGCGACCCGCGCAAACCTTCGTACCCGCTACGTGGTGCCGCTCGGCATCGAACCGCCAGGGGACGATGCTCCCGAGGTGGCCCGGATTGCGTGGCACGTTGGGCTGCTCACTCACGTCATCGCGGAAGCGCTCGACCGGCATCCCGAATGGATCTTTGTCACGCATGAGGACCTCTGCGACGATCCAGCGACCACGATCCGCCGGGTGGCCGATCAGGTGGGTCTCGAATGGACGGACGACATCGATCGTTTTCTGAGTGAGAACAACCGCCACGGTGAGGGCCTCGCCCCCGTGCGTGTTGCCACCGAGGAACCGACCAAGTGGCGTCAGCGGCTCACCGACAGTGAGGTCGCGGACATCCAGACGGTTCTTGACAGATTCCCCACGCGTGGCTGGGTCCGTCCTCCTGTTACCGCGTCGTGACAGTGCATTCCGTCCCTGTCGTGGACGCTGATTTGGGCGCGTGACGACTTTCTAGTAGACTTGGTGGGGGAAGAGGGCGAATGCCGAAAAGTTTCTTGGCAGGATTGGAGGTCGCGTGTCGGTCAACAGTACCGAGAGGACTGCGCACGTCACGGATGAGGGCGTCAGCGACGTGGACATTGCGTCCGAGGACGTCGCGGTGACTGATTCCGTTGACGGTCACGACGAGCACGTCCCGTCGCGCGACCGTGCCAAGCGTGAGCGCCGGCAGTTCATCACGCACAATGCGGTTGCTGCAGCAGGAACATGGGGCGCGGGCATCGCGGGGCTGTTGCTGCAGGCGCTCGTCAGCCATCACTTCAGTCCCCGTCTCTACGGGGAGGTGTTCGCTGTCTTCAGCTTCTTCACCGTGCTCACGCAGCCCGCCGCAGGGTTCAGCCGCATGGTCGCATGGACGACGAGCCGGGAGCTCGCCACGAAGAATGGGACAGACGTGGAAAGCAGCGCGTTGCTGCGCATGACGATTCGCCGGTTGACGCTGATCGGCACGGCACTCGGGCTCGTGTTCATCGTCGGGGGCGGGCTGCTCGCCAACTATCTGTCCGTACCGTTTTCGTTCGTCGTCGTGGGCGCCGTTGGCGTGCCATTCATGTTCGCGACGTCCCCAATGCTCGCGTCGCTTCAGGGCGAGCAACGCTGGGTCCCGTGGAGTGCGTTGAGCATCGGGATCGCGTTGAGCCGTGTCGTTTTCGTCATCATCTTCGCGTTCTGGCTCGGACCCCAGGGCGTGATGCTCGGCATCAGCGTCGCCGCGGCGGTGCTCTATTTCATCGCTCTGGCAATGGTCTGGCCGCGGATGCGCCGCGGAAAGGGTGGCGTCACCGGTTGGAAGCCGCTGTGGAAATTCCTGCTCGTATCGGTCACCTCGACGATCACCGTCTCCGTGCTGCTGGGAAGCGATGTCGTGCTCGTGCAACACTTCTATCCGGGAAAGTCGGCGGGTCAGTTCAGTGCGGCGACTGTCACTGCGCGCGCCCTGTTCTTTGCGATGGGGAGCGTGACGAGCGTGCTGTTTCCCAAGGTCGCCACGCGTCATGCCCGGCAACGCGGGACGAAATCGGTGGTGTTCACCTCGGTCGGTATCGCGCTGGTTGGCGGACTTGTGGGGCTCATCGGATTCTCGCTGCTCAGCACGGGGATCCTCCATGAGTTCTCGGGCAAGTCATATGAGGGCGCAGCCGGCTACATCGGCTGGTACGCGCTGGGGATGCCGCTCCTGGCCGCGGTCGTCATGCTCAGCAACACGCAACAGTCACTCGCCGACCTCAACCTTCTCTGGGTGCTCATTCCCGGAACGTTGATCAAGCCCGTGCTCATCTACATGTTCCACAGCTCGTTGTTCGTGGTCTCGCTGATGAGCGATGTCGCGATCGCGGCAGTTCTGGTTGCGCTTGCGGTGCAATACCTCGTCACCGAGCGACGGCAGCGATTGCTTGCAGCGTCGTCAGACAGCATTACGGGCGATGATCCTGGCCCCGGCCAGGGACTGATGGCGAATGCTCCAGCGTAGGCGACGCTCATGAGCATCGCAGTCACCGACCGAGCTCAGCGCGCGGCGGAATGGTTGCGCCACAAGGGTCAATGGATCGGCGATCGCCCCTGGGCGATGGTCATCATCCTTGCACTTGCCGGACTCGGCATCAGACACGCGTGGCTTTCAACCAGCCCGCTCTCGGCTGGAGACTGGCACTGGCCGGACAACGCGGTGCTCGCCAATTACAGCCCGTGGCCTGGTGTCTGGGACGCCTCGCTCGGACTCGGCGGCGAGAACCGGTTCTCGGCCGCGTTCCGCTTTCCGGTCTACGCGGTGGCGGGGCTGTTCGCGGTGCTCGGCGCCGGCTGGACGGTCACCGAGAAGCTGCTCTATTTCGTCCCGTTCGCCGTGCTCCTTCCGGTTGGAGGCTGGCTGCTTGCCCGCGAGATCATGGGCCGCACCAAGTGGGCGCTGCTGACGCCGGTCCTGCTTGTCGGCGCGACGTACTTCCTCCTCGAATCGAACGGCGAAGTGCCGCTCGCCCTTGGTGAGGTCATCTCGTTCTTCGTCCTCATCGCCTTCCTCAAGACGGTGCGCCAGCTGTCGTTTCGATGGGCGTTGATCACAGGGCTGCTGTTGTCGGTCGTCGCTCTTTACGACATCCGCCCCGCGTACCTCTGCGTCCTGCTCATGGCCATGTATTTCGTGATCGTCGCCGTCCTCGATCGGAACTGGCAGGTCTTCCTTCGCCGCACCCTGCTGGGCGTGGTCGCCGGCGCCGTGTTCGCCGGGATCCAGGCGTTCTGGCTCGTGCCGCTGCTGACCTATCACGGCGGTATCGGCCTCCCCATTCCGCAGGCGCCGAACTTCAACATCATCACGCTCGCGCACGGCATCGCCGGAGTCGACGCCTTCTGGACGGGCGGTACGCCTGCGCAGTTGGTGCAGTCGCCGCTCAACCCAGCCTTCATGATCCTGCCGCTGATCGCGCTCACGCCGATCCTCGCGCGCCGGATGCGACCCGAGGTGCTCTGGCTCCTGGTTGCCGCGCTGTTGTTCGCATTCTTTGCCAAAACTGACAACGCGCCGTTTGGTGGCATCTACGACTGGATGTACATCCATTTCCCGGGATGGAAGCTCTTTCGGGAAGGCTCGAAGTTCCTCTACATCGTCACGCTCGCGTACGCGATCCTCATACCGATGGCCCTCGCGAGTGCCTTCAAGTGGAGCGCCGCGCACCGCCCGGCGCCGCGGGCACGAATGCTCCGAGGTTTCGCGGCACTCGCACTGGTCGGTGTCGTCGCGCTGAGCGGATGGTCGGTGCTGGTGCTGCAAAGCGGGGCACTGGGATCCACCACGCAGCCCACACCGGAACCGGCGTCATTCGTGGCCTTCTCCAAGGTGCTTGCTGATGATCCTCGGCCAGGTCCGGTGCTCTGGTTCGGGCAACCGCTCATCGGCAACAACATTCACAACCACCACTTCCTCATCGCTTCGCCCACGCATCCTGCGGTCAACCTCACCGGCAAGTTCGCCGGGAGCCGGACCAACCAGCGAGACCCGTTCCAGCTCTACTGCCCGGACAACGTCATCCCGTACTGCTACGTCGATAAGACGCTCTTCCCCTACCTCGTGCAGATGGCCGGGGCAGGGTACGTCGTCGTCCCCGGCGGCCAGGGTGAAGGCTCGTTGCCTGCCGGGATCACGCGCGTCTGGCTCCAGCAGCAGATGACGCAGATGGGTTCGGATCGCCGATGATTCTTGGCAGCGGGTCAACGTCGATCTGGGCGTGGCGCGTGAGCTCGCCGCAACCTGCTGTCACGACAGCGCCCGCTGTCGCGGAGGTCGACTCGGGCACGTGGTCAACCACGGAAGCGCTTCCGGCGCTCGAAGCGCTGAACATCCCAGCGGCGTATCGCGAGAGCTTTGACAGCAGTCAATATCCCGTCGCCCCGGCGAATCTCCCCGACAGTGTCGCCGTGATGCCATACGTCGGCAACGCGTGCATCGCCGAGTCCGCGGGCACGGCCGCCGTGATGGCCGAGACCTCCGCGTCATCGATACAGGTCACGGTTGACGGCAGCCCGCTGTCCCTGCCCTCGCTGAGCCCCCAGGGACTGACGCGGGCGCCAGGTTGGAGTGTGTACGGCCCATTCCCGGTCACCGCCGGCAGCAACACGATCACGTCCGCCGCAGCCACAGCCACGGCTGGCAGCGCCTTGAACCTCGGGCCATGTCTGAGCTGGTCGTCGTTGACGGCAACCGCGCTCGGTGCCCACACGAGCGCGGTGAGCGTGATCACGCTGACATCCTCCGACGAACAGATCACCGCATCGACGGATTCCGTCAACGGAAACTGGGTGGAGCTGCGACGCTATTACGACCCGGGATGGCGGCTCGACACGCACAAGCCCGTGAGTCTCGGCGACGGGTTGTTCAACCTCTACCACCTCGACAGCGCGCAGAGCTCCGCGGCAACACTGACCTTTCAGTATTCGACGCTGCCGTTTGAGCGCATCGGCCAGGGCATTGCCCTCATCGTGCTCATCGCGACGGTGTGGCTCATCATTCGCGTGCCTCGCTGGCTGCGGCGCTTCGCGGCACGCGCGATACCGGCGCCAATCGCCGGTGCAACCTTCCCGCCGTCGCGCGTCGCCACATGGGTCGGCGCGGTCGGCATGGGGATGCTCCTTGTGACCGCGTTGGCAGTCACGCTCGAGTGGTTCGGCATCCCGTCGATCCTCCCGGTCGTCGCGGTTGCGCCCGATCCGTACTCCGTGGACATCGGCTACGGCGGCGTTGCCATCGCGCTGCTGCTCCTCTCCCTGGTGATTCGCTTCTTCGTGGGAGTCTTCGGCAACAGAAATGACCCGCCGGGCGATGAAGAGGAAGAGCCGCGTGCGCCGGAGCCGGAGCCCGAGCCGGCCGTTCGCCGCACGCCGACACACGTGGGTGCCGGCGTTGCAGCCGTTGCTGTCGCACTCGTGCTGGCGTCATGCGGCCAGTCGGCAAGCGATTTCCAGAACTTGATCAGCCAGGCGCAACAGGCCGGGGCTGTTGCGCCGAGCATCCTCGGGTCGTCGCTGGACGACGCCCGCCTGCAGCGCGCAGCCCGGCAACCGGACCTGTGCATCGCCGACTACACCCAGGCGCTTCAGGAGTTTCCCACTGACGTCGCCGCATATGTCGGTCGGGGTGATTGCTACCTGAACGGCGGTCAGAACGGCGGTGCGGCCGTACACGACTACGCAGAAGCGATCGCCCTGGCGCCGTCGAATCCCGACCTCTATCTGCGCCGCGCCGTCGCGTACCGGGTCGTCGGCAACCTCGCGGCCGCGACGGCCGACTACAAGACCGCGGCGCTGATTCCCTCGGCCAATGCGGGCCAGCAACTCACCGCCATCGACGGACTCGTTGCGATCTCCGACTACACCGACGCACAGACCGTCTATCAACGCGCGCAGTTGCTCGATCCAGGAACGTCGTTGCTGTATGTCGCGGGCGGCGACCTCGCCACCGCGATGGGGAATCAAACTCTTGCCAATCGGGACTATGCGTTGGCGCTGGCGGACGCATCCACCAATGCGGAGAGCACACAGGTGCTCTCACACGAATGCCAGTCAGAGGTGCTCAACCACGAGTACACGTTGGCGATCACTGACTGCAAGAACGCGGCAACGAATTCCTCCTCCGGATCCGGCGCTTATGACGATCTTGCCGAGGCGTATCTCGCCGTCGGCGACCCGGGACTGGCACTGCAGTTCGTCAACTCCGCGATCTCCAACTTCATCGGCAACGCGAATGCATACACGCAGACGGCGGGTGTCGACGGTTTCGGTCTGTCGAATCTCGACGCGGCGAAGGGATGGATCCAGATCCAGCTCGGTCAGACCCAGGCGGCGGTCGGTACGTTCAATGAAGCCCTCAACGCCCTTCCCGGACCAGCACCCGACACTCGGGCGCGCATCAAGGCGTACATCGAGACGGCCAAGAAGGACGAAGGATGACTGACAGTGCACGAGGAGACCCAGTGACCATGCCCGACCCCACGCCAACACCACTGCTCGCGGGACGCCCGGACCGCCTGCTCCTGCTCGGCGTTGCCCGTTCGGGCACACGCTGGCTGGCGACTGCGCTCGGCCACGCCGATGGCACACGCGTCGTCAAGGAGCCGGACAATGTCGACGCCGATCCGACTGGAAACGGCATCAGCCGTTTTGGTTTCGGCCCCTACCCGATGATCGACCGCGACGCCGAGGCGCCGCAGTTCCGTGCGCTCTGGGACCTCTCGTTCAGCAATCGCGTCCCCAACAAGCCCGGTATGAAGCGCAGCGCCGCGCGTGCCGCGCTACGCCTGCCCCGCGGCATCCGCGACCCGCTGTTGCGGCGCACGGCCCAGGCGATGTCGGCGTTGCCCGGGCGCTCGCCGCACGTGCTCGTCAAGTCGATCTACGCGCATTTCTACGTGGAATGGCTGCTGCAGCATTACGAGCCTCGGGTGGTGGTGATCCAGCGCAACCCACTCAACACCATCTCCTCGTGGATCGAACTCGGTGTCCACGGGTTCGATCTCTTCGACCGCCCCGAAATCCGGGAGCGCTACCTCGAGCCCCTTGGCATCACCCCGCCCGCTGCCGACGCCGGCGTGACCGAGCGGACGGCTGCCTGGGTTGGCCTGCTGACCACGGTGCTCGCCGGACACGTCGAGCGTCATCCCGAGTGGCTGGTGGTCACGCACGAGGAGCTCTGCGTCGACCCGCTGGTCCGGATTCGCGAGGTCTGCGACCAGGTGGGCCTCACCTGGAGCGAGGGCATCGAGCGGTTTCTCACCGAGTCGAACCGCCCTGGCGAGGGATTCAGCCACATCCGCGTCACCCGCGAACAGCCCAATCGCTGGCGGAAGCGCCTCAGCGACGAGCAGGTCGAGGAGATCGAGTCCGTGCTTGCTCAGTACCCGTCGCGGGGGTGGATCCGTGCTCCTGAGCGCCAGCCCGAGATGGCCGGCGACACGCGCTGACGATCAGGAGGGCGAAGGCCCCCAGTCGCCGAGGGGGAACTCGGCAAGGACGGCTCGTGCCTCCGCGATCTGCTCGGGGGTGAGCCGGCGGGCGAACTGCGTGGTTGCCTCGCTCCGACGGCTGCTCCCGGTCGTGGAGGTCGCCGCGTTCGGATGCACTCGCTGACTGCCGCCGAACACGGTGAAGTTGGGGTCATCCGACCTGGTCACGTACTCTTCCATCGCGCTGGTCCAGACGAGCCCGAGCTGCCGGGTGAGCGCTTCGAACCCCGGGAGCGGGTCGCGGCATAGATCATCGTGCGACGTGACCACCCAGTCAGGGTGCCGGTCGGCCGCCTGCTTCAGCGCGGTGGTCAGCAGGCCCACGTTCCAGGCGATCCGGGTCACCTCTGACGCGTCGGCTCCGGGCGTTGCCAACCCGAGCGGCGCCACGAACAGGCGGTGGACCGCCGGCAGGTCCCCGATGTTGCGCTTGGCATAGAGGCCGAGCACGGCGCAACTCGAGATGGTGTTGAGCGGATTGCGCCGCATGATGAGCATCCTCGGCTCGTAGCGTCGCGCGATCCAGTCCAGCGAGAAGGTCGAGTTGACCGACTTGACGATGACGCTGCGCGGGCGCTTGCGCAGCCGGCTCGTTCCCATCGCCAAGGTCGCGACCAGCGCATTGCGAACTCCCTGGGGCATCCGCGAAACGCGCCGGCCGGCGGCGCGCACGCCCTCGGCGCGAGCCATGGGCCAGCCGCCGACGAACGCCAGGTCCCAGAGCTGCCGGTACCAGAAGCTGTGCTGCTCAGGGAGCAGCGCGGGATGCGATCCGAGGCGTGACGCCACCATGGCGCCGAGCACATCCGAAGCAGGCCCGTCCGGTTCGAACACCGCACGCGCGCCGTCGGCACGGCCGAGCACGTTCGCGGCCCAGGTACTGCCGCACCGGGCAGTCCCGGTGAGGAGCACCTTCATCGCTCGGCGCGACCTACATGAATGTGGCGACCACCGCGGCCCAGGACTGCGAGCTCGGCGCGCCTTTCACCGTCGTCAGCGCTCCTGAGAACGAGAACACGCCGGTCGACGAGACGGCCTCGTGGCCACCCTGCTCCGAGTTCTGGAAGTTCGAAGCCGGGTTGCGAAGCAGGGCGTCGGCCGTGAATCCCGAAGTGAGGCTGCCAATCTGCGTGGTGGTGGTGACAAACCCGATGTCCCCGATGACCACCTCGTTCGGGCTCGTCGTCGTGCTCGCGGTGTTGCCGCTGCTCGGACTCGCGCTGGTGCCAAAAGCAGCAGCTGCCTCGTCGAGCGCGGACGCGTTGCTGATCTCGTAGAAACGGACCACAGGGTTCACGCTCGTCGAATAGCTGACCGTCACCGAAGTGACCCCGGCTGCCGCCGCGGGCGCATACCAGACCTCCGCACCGATGCGGGTCGTCGCATCAGCGGCGATCGCTCTTGTCCACGTGTCTCCCGCACTGTCCGTGACACCGGTCACCGACCCCGACGCGTTGCCGCTGCCTCCGTCGAACTCCGTCGAGATGGCGAGCAGATCGCCGCCCGCGGTGGCGGCCGTCGGAACGGTGAATGAAGTGACTGCCGCTTGACTTCCCAATCCGACGTCCTGCACGACCGCGGGTGGGGGCGCTGTCTGCGGGTTCAGCACGAAGTTCTCAGTGGTCGTCTTTCCCGAAGTCACCGGGACTCCGCCCAGCACCTGGGTCACGTACCCGGGGTCCGAGACGGTGAGCTGGTACGGGGAGCCGGCAACCGGGACTCCGGTGAAGGAGTAGTTGCCGGTGCTGTTCGTGGTCGCATTCGTGCCGCTGCACGTGCAGGCCACGGTGGCGCCGACGAGCACCGGATTGCCTGACTGCGCTGCTGGTCACCTGGCCGCTGATCGTGCCGCTTCCCCCACTGCCCTTGCACGCGCCGTCGGTGAATGCGGGAGTGATGTCGCCGCTGTTGTAGCCGCTGCCGCCGGAATTGTTGAGGAAGGGCACGCCGTATGCCTCTTCGACACCGCGGAGGATGGCGAAATTGTCACCGGTCTGCGAGTCGGTTCCGCACGAGTCCTGACTGATCACCAGGGTCGCGATATGACCGCCGCAGGTTGCCGGGCCGCCGCCGGGGCAGGTGTTGTTACCGGTGCCGCCCTCATCGAAGGTGATGATGATGATGCCGTTGCCCTTGGTGTACCAGGTCGAGGCAAGCACGGCGGGGAGGTTGGCGCTCAACCAGCTGTCACCCTGCTCGACGGTGTTGTTGTCCGGAGCGCAGCGACTGTGCATGTCGTCGCACTGGCTCGGAGTGATCCAGACGAAGTCGGGCGCGCCCGATCCGTCGAGTGTCTGCACCATCTGGTTTGCGCCCGGATAGGGGATGAGGTTGGCATTGCACTCGGTGGTGTTGCCGATGATGTCCTCGAAGTACACGAACGGGTTGTGGTCCTGCGCGTAATCGCCTGGCGTACCGGAGCCGTGGCCGGTGTAGCAATTCTGCGGTGGGTTGGTCTGCAGCCCGTCCATGTACGCCTTCCACGGAATCGGCGGCGTCTGGCTGTCCAACTCATTCACAAGCGTTGGATCCGCGTACGGCCGCTTGAACCCGTTGTGATCGCACCCCGAGACGAGGTCCATGTAATCGAGCGGGCTGTTGTGCTCGATGGAATACCAGTTGGTCAGCGAGGTGTACCCATCGGTGCCGATCAACGTGTTGTTGATGTACGGGGCCTTCGGGTTGCCGATGACGTACGGGCCGCCGTCGCTGGCGCTGTACGAGGTGTTCTCGTCAACGATCTCCATGATGTGCGGCGGCGTCGCGACGTTCGAATACGAGCCGTTGACGGTATACGGCTGAGGGCACGTGGCCGGCCCGGTCGTTCCTTTTGCGGAGACCTCAGGAGTCGGCGTCGTGGCTGTCAACCTCGCGAGCGTCGATGCCGTCGCAACGGTGCTCGCAGGCGCGACTGCCCCAATGGGCGAAGCCCCCACCTGCGTCGTCAGCACGCCGGCGGCGACGAGCATGCCACCCGCGAAACCAAACGTGCGGCGAACGACGCGCCGACCAGTACTACCTCTCATTGGCTATACCTTCCCCGTACCGCCCCTTTACTCCTCTGCATCATACATGGACGCATACGCGTTTAGCTGAGGCTAAGTCCGGCCGCCCCTTACCCAGCGGCTGAAAACGTGCGGCTCCGCGGATTTCGAGCGAGTGCGCCCGGCACCGCGTCGTGACACGACTTGAACAGTTGTTCGTCGCCGAGCGTACCAACGCCGTCTCATCCGATCTTGAACTGCCGTCATTTCACCGGTGTCGTTGTGATTGCGGGCCTCCAGGAATCTCTGACCTGTCACATTCCGGTTGCTTATCGGTCCGATCAGAAGGCGGATTTCGATGACACGGTCGAGGCATGAAGATTCCCATCGTCCGCCTGGCCGTCGTTGTCGCCGTTGGAACCGTTGCTCTCCTGGCGCAATCCGGTCTGGCACCTGTATCGGCAGTCGTCCCGAATTCGGCGACACTCCCCACCAGCCACGTGAACGTGGCTCACACCCCGGCGCCCGCAGTGAAGGCGACCTCATCTCACGGTTCCACAGCCGGCCACGTCAGCGCCCCCGAGAGCGGTGTGCGCGCTTCTGTGGTCTCCTCCGGAGCCCGCTGCGACGGCATCACCAACAACACCCCGTTGATTCAGGCGGCGGTTGACGCAGCGGGCAGGCAGCCCGGTGGCGTCGTCAATCTCCCGGCGGGCGTCTGCGTCCTCCAGGGCAACCTGCACCTCAACACCAAATACGGGGTCACCATCGACGGAGCTGGGGCGACCAAGACGTTTCTGGTGCAGCACGCTGATCAGAACATCTTCCAGATCACCTCGGACGGCAACACTGTCGAGAACGTCAATCTCAACACCTATTCCTTCAACCCCGGGTTGATCCCGATCCGCAAGGACCCGGTCCCCGCGGTGCTCTTCAGCAACGCCGACAACACCACGGTCATGAACGTCACCGCCGAAACCGGCTCGGGCTTCGGCATGCGGCTCACCGGCTCCAACCCCTGCTACGACTTCCCGATCACCGGGAGCGTGGTATCCAACGTGACCATGGTCAACCACGGCACCGGCGGGTTCGCTGCGGTGGACATCGACTGCCAGAACGGCGCGCGGCTGTCGAACATCACCATCCACGGCGGGATCCTGGCGCTCTTCAACGACACCAACACGGTGCTCAACACCGAAACCTACTACGGCGTCGCCCGGTGCCAGCCGGCCTGGTTCGTCACCGGCCCGGCCAGCAACATCCTTATTGAGAATGTCGTCTCCTACGCGGGCTTCGGAGTGATCCATGGCTCGCTGCACGGGGCGGCCACGGGATCAGCGTCGACAACCAGACCCACGGGGTCGGCTCGGCCTGCTGACCGCATAGCCTCCTCGCACTCGAAGCTCCTATCGCTGAGCCCCCCTCTCGGCGGTAGGAGCTTCGTCGTTCACGGGCTGGCTGCTCAGTACATTCCCGCTGGCAATCCCCGTGTCGCGCGGTGCATTATTTGCGGAGCGTTGCATCGGGAAGGCTCACAAGTCATTAGGGGACAGCCGGAGTTCCTCCCTTTTGCACTAGAGGGTTAGTGACAAGCCCGGAACCGACGGGGGCTTGCGGGAGACAGGGGACATGAGGGGGATTCACACTCGTCCGGGCCGCTCGACGCGTGCCCGGCGGGCGATGGCCGTGGCCTCGGCGGGGCTTATGGCCCGCAGTCGAGGGCCCTCGCCGCCGCCTCGCCGACGATCAGCGCGCAGTTCAATGTGACCCCGATCACCGTGGGGGAGAGCGACTACGACACGGCAGCGCTGGCCGGCTTCGCTCCAATCGGGACCGGCGGCGCCGTGACCTACACGGTCTACACCGACGACGCGTGCACGACAGGTGCCCAGACGATGGGCACGGCGAGCTTCAACGAAGGCGCCGGTGCCTCGAGCTGAACCCGGTGACCTTCAACACGGTAGGCACCGTCTCCTGGAATGCGGTGTTCAATGGGGACAGCAACAACAATCCCACTGCGGTGGGGCCCTGCGAGCAGTTGGTCGTGGACGCCGCCTCGCCGACGATCAGCACTGAGCTGAGTTCGGCGTGGATCACCGTTGGGGACACGGACTTCGACACCGCGACCCTCAGCAACAGCTTTGTGCCCGGCGGAAGCAATGGCACGGTCACCTACACGGTGTATACGGACAGTGGCTGTACGACCGGTGCCCAGTCTGCGGGCACAGAGGACATCAACGAGATGAATAGGGGCGGTGCCGCCGTCGAGTACGTTTGCCCTTCAACACGGCGGGCACCTTCTACTGGCAGGCAGTGTTCTCTGGTGATGGCAACAACGCAGGGACGAGCAGTGCGTGCACGAGTGAAGCGGTGACGGTCGGTCTGGCCTCGCCGACGATCAGCACGCAGCTCAACGTGACCCCGATCACCGTGGGGGAGAGCGACTACGACACGGCAGCGCTGGCCGGCTTCGCTCCGAATGGGACCGGCGGCACCGTGACCTACACGGTCTACACCGACGACGCGTGCACGACAGGTGCCCAGACGATGGGCACGGCGAGCTTCAACGAAGGCACCGGTGCCTCGAGCTCGAACCCGGTGACCTTCAACACGGTAGGCACCGTCTCCTGGAATGCGGTGTTCAATGGGGACAGCAACAACAATCCCACTGCGGTCAGCTCCTGCGAGCAGTTGGTCGTGGACGCCGCCTCGCCGACGATCAGCACTGAGCTCAGTTCGGCGTCGATCACCGTTGGGGACACGGACTTCGACACCGCGACCCTCAGCAACAGCTTTGTGCCCGGCGGAAGCAATGGCACGGTCACCTACACGGTGTATACGGACAGTGGCTGTACGACCGGTGCCCAGTCTGCGGGCACAGAGGACATCAACGAGATGAATGGGGCGGTGCCGCCGTCGAGTACGTTGCCCTTCAACACGGCGGGCACCTTCTACTGGCAGGCAGTGTTCTCTGGTGATGGCAACAACGCAGGGACGAGCAGTGCGTGCACGAGTGAAGCGGTGACGGTCGGTCTGGCCTCGCCGACGATCAGCACGCAGCTCAACGTGACCCCGATCACCGTGGGGGAGAGCGACTACGACACGGCAGCGCTGGCCGGCTTCGCTCCGAATGGGACCGGCGGCACCGTGACCTACACGGTCTACACCGACGACGCGTGCACGATAGGTGCCGAGTCGGCTGGCACGGAGCCGATCAACGAGAGCACCGGTGTGGCGACGCAGTCGAGCTCGGTGACGTTCACGTCGGCGGGCACCGTCTCCTGGGAAGCGAGGTTCAACGGCGACACCAACAACAACGCAGTGACGAGTGCGTGCGAGCCGCTGGTCGTGTCCAAGGCATCTCCGGCAATCGTCACCGTGCTGAATGCGCCGTCGATTGCGGTGGGAGGGACAGACTACGACACAGCGGCGCTGAGCAATTTTGCTCCGAACGGGACCGGCGGGACGGTGACCTACACGGTGTACACCAACGGCAGTTGCACGGCAGGTGCGCAGACGGTGGGCACGGCGAGCTTCAGCGAGACCACGGGTGCTTCGAAGTCAAACGGGGTGACGTTCACGTCTGCAGGCTCGGTCTCCTGGAACGCGGTGTTCAACGGGGACAGCAACAACAACGCCACGGCGGTGAGCTCCTGTGAGCCGCTGACGGTGACCCCGGCATCGCCGACGATCAGCACGCATCTCAGTGCGACGTCGATCACGGTGGGGGGCACTGACTTTGACACGGCGGCGCTGACCGGCTTCGCTCCGAACGGGAGCGGGGGCACGGTGACCTACACGGTGTACACCAATGGCAGTTGCACGACCGGTGCCCAGACGGTGACTACAGCGAGCTTCAGCGAGACCACGGGTGCGTCGACGTCGAACCCGGTGACGTTCACGTCTGCGGGCTCGGTCTCGTGGAACGCGGTGTTCAACGGGGACAGCAACAACAACGCCACGGCGGTGAGCTCCTGTGAGCCGCTCACGGTGACCAAGGCGGCGCCGACGATTGCGACGACCTTGCAATTTGGCGCGATCACCGTGGGACAGACGGACTACGACACCTCGGCGCTGAGCAACTTCGCTCCGGGTGGTGCCAGCAGCACGGTGACCTACACGGTGTACACCAACAACACCTGCACGACGGTCTCCCAGCCCGGGGGCACGGTGAGCGTCAACGAGAGCAATGGTGCGGTGCCACAGTCGAGCGTCGTGAACTTCAAGACGGCGGGTACCTTCTACTGGCAGGCGGCGTTCTCCGGCGACAGCAACAACGCAGCAACGAGCAGCCCCTGTATGAGCGAGCAGGTGAACGTGGCCAAGGCGTCGCCGACGCTGGGGACGACCTTGAACGCGAACCCGATCACGGTGGGGGGCAGCGACTTCGACACGGCGGCGCTGACCGGCTTTGCTGCCGGTGGGACCGCAGGCACGGTGACCTACACCGCATACACCAGCAGCAACTGCACGTCGGGCGGGCAGACGGCGGGGACGGAGCCCATCAACGAGAGCACCGGCGTGGCGACGCAGTCGAGCCCGATGACCTTCACGTCGGCGGGGAACGTCTCCTGGGAAGCGGTGTTCAACGGCGACACCAACAACAACACGGCGACGAGTGCCTGTGAATCGCTGGTGGTGTCCAAAGCGTCGCCGACCATCACAACGACCTTGAACGCGCCGTCGATCCCGGTGGGAGGCAGCGACTACGACACGGCAGCGCTGACCGGCTTCGCTGCGAATGGGACCGGCGGGACGGTGACCTACACGATGTACACGAACGGCAGTTGCTCGACAGGTGCGCAGACGGTGGGCACGGCGAGCTTCAGCGAGACCACGGGTGCTTCGAAGTCAAACCCGGTGATGTTCACGTCTGCGGGCTCGGTCTCCTGGAGCGCGGTGTTCAACGGGGACAGCAACAACAACGCCACGGCGGTGAGCTCCTGTGAGGCGCTGACGGTGACCAAGGCATCGCCGACGATCAGCACGCATCTCAATGCGAACCCGATCACGGTGGGAAGCAGCGACTACGACACGGCGGCGCTGACCGGCTTCGCTCCGAATGGGAGTGGGGGCACGGTGACCTACACGGTGTACACCAACGGCAGTTGCACGGCCGGTGCCCAGACGGTGGGCACTGCGAGCTTCAGCGAGACCACGGGTGCCTCGACGTCGAACCCGGTGACGTTCACGTCTGCGGGCTCGGTCTCGTGGAACGCGGTGTTCAATGGGGACAGCAACAACAACGCCACTGCGGTGAGCTCCTGTGAGCCGCTCACGGTGTCCAAGGCGGCGCCGACGATTGCGACGACCTTGCAATCGGGCGCGATCACCGTGGGACAGACGGACTACGACACCTCGGCGCTGAGCAACTTCGCTCCGGGTGGTGCCAGCAGCACGGTGACCTACACGGTGTACACCAACAACACCTGCACGACGGTCTCCCAGCCCGGGGGCACGGTGAGCGTCAACGAGAGCAATGGTGCGGTGCCACAGTCGAGCGTCGTGAACTTCAAGACGGCGGGTACCTTCTACTGGCAGGCGGCGTTCTCCGGCGACAGCAACAACGCAGCAACAAGCAGCCCCTGCATGAGCGAGCAGGTGAACGTGGCCAAGGCATCGCCGACGCTGGGGACGACCTTGAACGCGAACCCGATCACGGTGGGGGGCAGCGACTTCGACACGGCTGCGCTGACTGGCTTTGCGCCGGGCGGGACCGGAGGGACGGTGACCTACACGGCATACACCAGCGGCAACTGCACGTCGGGCGGGCAGACGGCGGGAACGGAGCCGATCAACGAGACCACCGGCGTGGCGACGCAGTCGAGCTCGGTGACCTTCACGTCCGCGGGGAGCGCCTCCTGGGAAGCGACTTTCAACAGCGACACCAACAACAACACAGCGACGAGTGCCTGTGAACCGCTGGTCGTGTCCAAAGCTTCGCCAACGATCACGACGACCGCGTCCCCGATCACGGGCACGGTCGGAACCGCCATCATGCCGCGAAAAACTCCGCGACTTTGTCGGGTACGACCTCGACCGCACCCACGGGCGTAGTCACATTCGCCTTGTATTCGAACAGCACGTGTACGACCGCGGTGACGGGGGTAGCTGGATCCGGATCGATCAGCACCACTGGCGGGGTCTCCTCTGCCAGCTACAGCGCCACCACCTGGACGCCGCCTGCAGCAGGCACGTACTACTGGAAGGCGAGCTACGCCGGCGACACGAACAACAATGGATTCACCACTGCATGCGGTGGAACCAACGAGCAAATCGTCGTTGGCAAGGCGTCGCCGACGATAAGTACCTCAACCACTCCGACAACCGGAACCGCCGGCGTTGCGATCAAGCCAGTCAAGGACGCAGCGACGTTTGCCGGCACAACGTCGGTGGCGCCGCCAACAGGGTCGGTGACGTTCACGCTGTACTCAAACAGCACGTGCACAACCGCAGTGACAGGAGTGAACGGCACCGGTGCGATCAGCACGACGTCCGGGGTGTCGTCCGCAAGCTACAGCGTCAACTGGACACCCACGACCGCAGGGACGTTTTACTGGAAGGACACCTATCCGGGCGATGCCAACAACAACGCCTTCACATCGAGCTGCGGTGGCGCCGGCGAGCAGGTCGTCATCGCGAAGGCCTCGCCGACAATGAGCACCACGGCGAGCCCGACAACCGGGACAGTCGGAGCGGACATTCCCAGCCTCAGTGACAAGGCCACATTCTCGAGCACGGGCGCTGCAGCCCCGACCGGTTCGGTGACCTTCACCCTGTACTGGAACAAGCCCTGCACCGCGGCGGTCTACAGTCCATCTATCCCATCCGGCAACTACGTGTTGGACTTCCATGACGTAAAGACGGGCAGCAGCGATGTGATCTGCATCGCCGGCACGGGTTATGACTACGTTACCGGAGTGGGCACTCCCATTGCTTACCATCTGGCCAACGATCTCGTCCCCTTGCCCTGAGACAAGCATCTTGCTTGAGGCGCGCTCGCGGGCGCGCCTTTCCGCTCTCAATCAGACCCGCCTGCTTGCTGGACGACGCCTAAGAGCAACAATGTTCCCGCGGAACGGCAGTGTTATTGGAGCATGCGAGGTTATGGCCCAAGGCACCCGGTCACAATGCAGCCAGTTACCTCGATAAAAGCGGAAAAAGGATTAGCACTTCGCGATGATCCCCATGCGATAAGCCCGAACGTCTGCTTTGCTGTAAGTGTGCTGAGCGGGTAGATCTTGTTCAAGGTCCATCCCTGGTCTGTATCGGTCGACCTTTTTATCTAAATCGAAGGGGAAGAGCACCATATGCGTATCATCTGGCCGAGGAAATACCGTGCCATTATTCTCTCTCTGCTCCAGTTTCCTGTTGACAGCCGCCCACGCAAACGCTCAGGGAAATTCGCCCCTAACCGTAGCTCCCTCCTCCCTGAGCATTGTGCAAGGCACGCAAGCCAGCGGGATCGCGATCACTAGCATTAAGTGGTGGTTTCAACAGTCCCATAGCCTCTCCTCGGGAGCACCTCTGGGACGTTGGTGACATTAATCCCACCACGATTCCAGCGCCCGGCGCTGGCACCTCGACCGTGAAGATCTCGGTGATTGGCATAACGAAGCCGGGCACTTATTCCATCACCATTACGGCCAACGGCGGCGGGATAAGCAAACTGCCACCGTCGTGGTTACGGTGATGACTCCAACCCAGGCGAACTTCACGCTGACGGCAAACCCCTCCTTCCCTAACCGCGGTACCCGGTCACCAGGCGGCCTCCGTTATCAGCACTACCGTTAGCAACGGTTTCAACAGTGATGTGAGTCTGCCGGCTCGGGAATGCCCACGGACACGACCGTGGGTTTCAACCCGCAGACCATTCCTGCGCCAGGCTCGGGCAACTCGACCATGACGGTCACCGTCGGCAGCAACACCCCCGCAGGAACCTATGCCATCACCGTGACTGCAAGCGGCGGCGGGGTGCAACAGGCAGTCGCCGTGACCCTTACTGTGGCCGCGCTGGGGGATTCACGCTTTCGGTGATGCCTGCTCGATCACGCTTGAGCAGATGCACAGGCTTATGCGGCTGTCACAACCAGAATCCGGGTGGCTTACAGCGCTATCACCCTCGCCGCTTCAGGAGCACCGCGGGCGTCCTCGTTAGCTTGAACCCGAACAGCATTCCCGCGCCTGGAGTCGGCAACTCCACCCTGTTCGTCTCGCAACGGGAATTGCTTCGCCGGGAACCTATCCCATCACCATCACTGCCACTGGCTCGGGAACAAGAAAACCGTTGTAGTCCCGGTTACGATCCTCGCCCAAGCACCCAATTTCACGCTCTCGTCCGCGCCGGCGGCTCTCACCGTCACGCAAGGCAGCCAGGGGAATTCTTCGATTACGGCCGCCGTGAGGGCAGGGTTCAACTCTGCGATCAGCCTATCGGCTAGCGGGGCGCCTTCCGGTACTACCCTGCATTTCAGCGAGAATGCAATCCCCGCCCCAGGGTCGGGCAACACGCCCGTGAATGTGACAGTCGGCAGCAATACTCCCGCCGGGACGTACCCGATCACAGTGAATGGCAACGGTGGAGGTATTCAGCAAAACACAACCCTCACCCTGAATGTGATTCCAGCCGGGGCCCAGGCTCTCACCCAGGCATCGTTCATGGAGCCATACAGCTACACCCTGCAGGCTTCTTTTGGTACACCGCCTTACACCTACCAGCTCATCCTGGGCAGCCTTCCGGCAGGCGTGTCCCTGGATCAGCAAGGGCACATTACCGGCACGCCCAGTGCTGCAGGACAGTTCGCTTTCAGTGTGCAAGTGACCGATTCCTCGCAGCCGCCAAAGAAGGAGGTCTTTAACTATTCCCTCGGCGTGGCCATAGGGCTGGATGCCTATGGCGGACTGACTGCAGCGCCCGTCCCCGGATGTACTGCGACCGGCTACTTCCAGTTGATTAAGACCAACGGACGCTGGGTATTGGCTACCCCGGACTGCAACGCGTTCTACCAGCGTGCGATTTACGACGCCGATTATCAATTCATCGAGCAGCAGATTTTCCAGCAGCGCTACAACGGTGACGCAACCCTGTGGGCTACCCACTCCGTGGAACGGATGCAGGCTTACGGCTTCAATTCGCTGGACATCTACGCTTCCAGCTACATCGTTCCCATAGGTACATGGGGCCGGCAGAAAGGAGCCAATCCCCAAGTCCCATTTGCACTGTTTTTTCCGGTGCTCAACGACGTGGTAACCCATCCCAAGGACCTGGGAATCCCGGAGGCGATAAAAGACCTCTGCGCGGAACGCGACAGCAATGGCTTCGTCGGTTGGTGTGAATACTCGCTGGACATGTTCGATCCCAAGTGGAGCACCGCTAATGCGGGAGAACTCGCCAGTCAGCTGACGCAATACACCGGGGGTTTCAACACCAGCCCCTGGATCACCGCCGTCTCCCTGGGTATTCCGCCAACGTTTTCTCATTGACCGGCAATGGCGCCGGACCCTACGGGGCTTCGCAATATCCGCACGCTGCGATGCTCATAGCCACCATTAACTTCCAGGCTAGCGGATTCCAGGACAATAAGATCTACTCCAAGTATGCTTGGGCCAGCTATCTGCAAAACAAGTACGGGAATATTGCGGCTTTGAATTCTGCTTGGAACACCGGCGGCTTCTATACGTCGTTCGGTGACGCTGGCGGCTTCGGAAGCGGTACCGGCATTCTCGACGAGGATGGCCGGCACACCCAATGGTTCGGCAGCGATCCCTACAATCGCTTCTACACTCTCGTTGGAGTGAACTCCAATCTGGTTAAAGACCTGGACGCGTTCCTTTATCAGTACGCCTACCAAGCCTATGCCGTCCAAGCCAGCACGATAAAGACCTACGATACCAACCACCTGCTGGTGTGCGGCTCCTTTGGCGGCGTCGGCGACGGTGGTACCCGTCCGGTCGTCCTGCAAGCGCTCAAGGATGCAGGTTGTAACTTCTTTGTTTGGAACTGGAACTCCTATTACGCTGCCAGTGCGATGTCGGCCAACCAGGCCGCATACGATGCGACTGGGCTGCCGGCGGCGGTCTGGTATGGCATCAGCTCCCAAGCCGATTCGGTCTATTCCAATTACCCCTATCCACAGTATGGCGCCGCTTTCGGAGACTACGTTAACCAGGTGACTCGCGGCCAGCAATATGTCAACGACATGCAGTTGGCCTTCTCCTCACAGGGAAGTAACGGCGATTACTATGTTCTGGGTACATCTTTGTGGTCGTTGACAGATAACACCAGTGAGAAGGCCAATTGGGGATTCATCACGCTCATGGACAACGTGTACGACGGTCAATGTGCCGTCGTAACCGGCGGTACTGATCCTTGGGGATACCCCTGCGGGGGAGAGGCCGCCAATTACGGCGATTATCTTGACGCCGTCAGTCAGGCCAATTCCAACACAATTCAGCAGCTCATCTTGCAGATGCATCATTGATAGCCAGAGGCGGCGTGTGCTTGGAGAAGACTCGCCGCCTCCTTTTTTTCTTTTTCAGATTGCAGTTGAAGCCGGATACGCTGCGGGATCTGTTTCTAGCCTCCAAGGCTTATTTCGTCCAAGGCCGCGCTCAGCCGAGCTAGCCCCTCGCGCGTCATTTCGGGTTCCCCGCCTATGCCCACCCTGAAGCCATCCGCCATGTCGAAGAAGCGTCCCGGAGCGACACACGTTTCGTACTTTTCCATCAATAGGCGATAGAGCTTATCGGCGCTGCCGGAGCGCATCTTGCAAAAGACAATAGTGCCGAACTCCGGGCAGAAATACTCGAGATCATCGCGGGAACGTAGAAACGCCTCCAACACCCGCCGGTTGGTCTCCACGATGCTCTGTGCGCGAGCGGCCACGCGGTCGAGGTTGTCGAGCGCGATCACACTCAACCGCTCCGCCGGATGAGCGGCATTGGCTCCGTACAGATCGTTGATACGCCACATGCGCTGCGCCAACTCGGGTGCCGCCAGTATCCAGCCGCAGCGCAGGCCACTCAGCCCGTATGCCTTGGTCAAACTGCTCGTCACCAGAAACTGTTCGCCCAAGTGGAAGGCTGAACGCGGCCGCTGCCCATACATTGCCTCCAGGTAGACTTCATCAACCAGCACAAGCGCATTGTGGTGTTTCGCGATATCGCCCACCCCGCACAGCGTGGTTTCATCCATCAGCGCGCCCGTCGGATTGTGCAAATTGCAAACAACAATGACCCGTGTGCGCGGTGTGATCTGCCGCTCGAGCGCCTTGGGATCAACCTGGAACCCCTCTTCCATCCGCCGTTCAAAGCTGCGGATTGTCGCACCTAGGTACCGCAGAAGGTCGACGATGACTTCATACGTGGGATGCTCGATAAGCACTTCATCACCTGGCTCCAGCGTCGCCGCCAGCGCAAGGTGGTTGGCCATCGACGTTCCGGCGGCAGCTACGACGCACTCCACCGGGACATTGTTCAGCCGCGCAATGCGTTCTTGCAGCGGAGCGTAGCCATAGGCATCGCTACCGTTGATCTCCATATCTTCCAGCCGCACCGGCAGTTCGGTC
>CAWBLV010000007.1:0-38451 GCA_963789735.1 Candidatus Dormiibacterota bacterium
GGTCGGCGATGCGTGTGCGCGAGGCAGGGAAGGCGCTCAAGACGGACGCGTGAAGCAGGTGTGCTTCTGTCGAAGGTGAGAGGAGATGGGCGGCGCGCGGAGGGCCGAGGGGTGATGCCGACGGAGCCGCGGGTGCGAGCAGCGCGGACCGAATTCGCGCAGCGACCGACACGGGCGCTGACCGCGGGGTGGAGTTCACGGCACGGGCGGACGCGACATTCGCGAATAGCGCGACGTGCGCGAACCTCGCGAAGTGCGCTGGACACGCGACGTCTGCTGGAATCGCGATGTGCGCGGGAATCGCAATGTGCGCGCAATTCGCGCGGTCCGCTCCATTCGCATGACACGTGGAAGGCGCGAATGCCGCTAAGCAGCTCTCACCGTACGAAGCGTGTCAACGTAGTGCATACGCTCCTCGGCGGATGCGTCCTGAGCATCCCCATGTCCTGGAACCGCGGTGTCAGGTAACTCACGGACTTTTGCGGGCCAAGGCTGGTTCGAAAAATGTAGGCGCTACGTAAGCAAATACATGGCATGCTCGTGTCATGGCTATCGCCGATGTGTCGCCGGGTACCGGCTATGTGCGCGGGAATCTGCGCGCGGATCAGACGAAGCTCCCTTGGGGTTCTGATGAGCTGGTGTCTCATCAAGGAGCACCCGGGGTCCATGTTGCCACGGACCCACGGCGCCAACGAGCTACGCCCACCACCCCAGTGCCCTTGCTCGAGTTGGCCGCGCCGACACCTGTTGACATTGCGCCTGCATCGACGCGCACTCCGATGCTGCTCACCGTTCGCGACGTGGAAGCGGAACTGCAACTCGGTCGTACGCGAACCTACGAGCTGTTGCGCTCGGGCTGCATTCCCGTTGTCCGCGTCGGACGCGCACTCCGCGTGCCGCGCGATGCGCTGCGCCGCTGGGTCGACGAGCAGACCGCGTGACCCTTGAGTCCGAGCGGCGTCAGCTCGCCCGTTGTACCGGTCGCACTGCGTCGTGAAGCCCCTCCGGATCGAGGTCCGCACCGTTCGGCCACACGAGCGTGCCCAGCTCTGGATCCACGCTCACGCTGTTGAACTGAGCAATGTCACGGAGCGGCTCGAACATCTCGCCCCAGAGCTCGGCGGCCAGGTCGATGTCGCCCACCATCCCGTCGCTGAACGTGAGCCGGAGACGGTACTCACCGAGGCGCTCAACGCCCGTGACCTTGACCATCTCCCAATCCTATGCGAGCGGCTCGATGGACGCCAGCGCCGTGCGTTCGATCACCCGTTGCCAGTTGTCTCGCAACTCCTGCTCGTGCAGGGCCGCCCATTCCATGACATGCCCAAGCGCGCGAGCGGGCAGCGAACCGTCAAGCACCGCCAGCGGCTCGATCCCGATCGAAGCCTCATGCTCTCCATAGGTCGCGTGAAAGTGGGCGGCATGGTGTTGCCCGCCGGTCTCCCAGTACATGGTGATGACGATGCCGTAGAAGGCGCTGATCCGCGGCACGTCAACCCGTGGTGATCAGTCGGGTGAGCCGGTCGGCCGCGTCGTCGTGCAACTCCTGGAGGACGTCGGCGTACGTGTCCGCCGTGATGCCGATCGTGGAGTGTCCGAGCACAGTGCTGACCACCTTCAGCTCCGTCCCGCTCGCCAACATCAGGGTCGCGGCGGCGTGACGCAAATCGTGGAAGCGACGCACGGTCAGGCCAGCTCGGCGGAGGCCGGTCTCGAACCGATGGGTCATCCCGGTTGGCTCCACCGGATGACCGGTGGGGCGCGTGAACACCAGCCCGGCGATCGGCTCGTGCCAGGCCGATCCGATGTGGAGACGATCCTCACGCTGTCGCTGTCGCTGGACCGCGAGCAGCTCGACCAGGGGATCGGGAATCCGCAGGGTCCGCCGAGACCGCTTCGTCTTTGGCTCGAGGATCTTGAACAGCACCTCCGGGTCGGATCGCTGGTCTCGAGGGACGCGGTGCAGCGCGCCGGTAACCCGCAGCACCTTGCGCTCGAGGTCGACATCATCCCAGCGGAGTCCGAGGATCTCGCCCTGACGCATGCCGAGATACAGCGCCGTCCCCACGACCGCCTCGAGCTCGGTGCCCCGAAAGGCATCGAGGATCGCTCGGGCTTCCTCGGGACGCACGGAGGCCGCCTTCGTCGCCGACACCTCGAGCGGCTCGGCGAGGGCGGCGGCGTTGCGAGCCACCGTGCCCCAACGCTGCGCGTCAGCCAGGGCCGAACGCAGGACCGCGCGGGCATGGTTGACGGTTCGCGGTGCCAGACCGGCGGCGACCCCCTGGCGCATGGCGACGTTCACCTGCTGCGGCGTCAGCTGCGCAAGTTTGACCCTCCCCAAGAGAGGAATCAACTGGTACTTGATGAGGCTGCGGTATCGCCGCATGGTTGTCGGGCGGATGCTCGTCTGCCCCTCAATCCAGGTGTCCAGAAAGTCGCCCACCGTCTGCCGGTCGGAGGCCGGTGCCACCCCGAGAGCGAGCCCACGGATTGCCGCGTTCATCTTCGCGACGGCATCGGCGCGGCTCTTGCCATAGAGGCTGCGGCGAACCTGACGTCCCCTCGCGTCGAAGCCGACCGTGACCCGCGCCTCCCACTGGCCCGGGCGTCGCTCCCGGATGGTCCCTTCGCCAAGACCCCGACGCCTGCTTGTCACCCCGTCCTCCCAAACGCCGGAATCTGTAGGGGTACTGTAGGGGTATTTGTGGGATTACGTCAACCAGCCGGTTGCTCTCGGAGGCGGGCCGGCGCCAGGTTTTGAATTCAAAACTGATCTGCCGGGAGAGGGAGTCGAACCCTCACGAGGTTGCCCTCGGCGGTTTTTGAGACCGCTGCGTCTACCATTCCGCCACCCCGGCCAGGTGGACAGCGTACCGGCTCCTGCCGGGAACCGGAGCGCCAGTCTCCGCGTACTCTCAAATGCATGGACGACGAGGCGCTCCTCGAGCGGGCACGCCGCGGTGACCGCGATGCCTTTGCAGCAATAGTCACTCGTCACCAGGATGAGCTCTACACGATGGCACTCAGGATTCTCGGGACACCGGCCGACGCCGCTGACGTGGTTCAGGAGACGTTCCTTCGCGCCTACGTCAGGATCCCGGTGCTTCGCGGGCAGACGATCCGGGCGTGGCTCTTCCGCGTCGCAATCAACTGCAGTCATGACGTCCAGCGCCGGACGATCCGCAAGCCCGCGGATCCGCTCGAGGATGCGGAGGGCAATATCGTCGAGCTGCCCGATCCGGCACTCGGCCCCGAAGCAAGCGCACTGGCGCGGGAGCGGGTTGCCGCCGTCCGCGAAGCCCTGCTGACACTCCACCCGGATTTCCGCGCGGTCGTCGTCCTCCGCGATGTCAATGACCTGAGTTACGAGGAGATGTCAACTGCCCTGCGCATTCCGATCGGCACCGTGAAGTCGCGGCTGAACCGATCCCGGTCGATGCTGGCGAAAGCACTTCGTGGCACCGCCGCGGCACCGGGATTCGCGGAGGAGCAGGCATGACCCCGCGCCATCTCGACGATCTCTTCTCGGCAGCGTATGAAGACGAGCTCTCGCCTGCGGAGCAAACGCGGTTCGAATCGCATATGCAGGCATGCGAGCCCTGCGCCGCTGCTTACGACGAGTTCAAGGCCGGCATTGCGGCACTCAAGGAACTCCCGCAGGCCCGCATGCCACACGCCGTCCATCTCCCGTCCACACTCCCCGTGGCCGAACGGCCATCGCGCCCGACAATCGGCCTGAGCTGGTTCAACCTCGGCCTGCTGCGCCGGTTCCCCGCAACCGCTGTCGCCGGGGCGGTGGCAGTCGTGCTGGTCGTCCTCGCCCTTACGCACGCCGGCACGAGTGGCAGCCTGAGCACGGCATCGCTGCCCGCGCTTGGCACAGCCGCGCCACACGCCGCGCCCGGCGCGGCCACCACCACCTCGTGCACGCAGCCGACTGCCATCACAGGTTCGACCCCGCCGATCAGCTTCGCTGAGGAGACCCAGGCGGCCGACCCGGAGGAGCCGGCGCTCCACCTCGTGATCGCAGCGCCAACCCAGGTCGTCTCCGCCGGCTCGACGGTCCTTCTCTATGCGCAACTGTCGGTGCCGTCCACGTCGGCCGCGAACCCGTCGTCGCTCGTCGCGCCTCCGCCAGCGAAGGCGTTGCTTCCCTGTGTCTCGGTGGGTGTGGCGACCAGCAACCAGCAACTGTCAGTGCTTCCGCCGGGAAGCGAGGGGCTTTCCCTCCCGGAGGCCACCGGCGGCACTGGGGCCGCCGGAGCCAATGGGTATCAGGCGGCGGAAGCAGGCTCCGAGTACGCCTTCACCGTGCCGGCAGGCCTCGCGACCGGCACCCAGATCCACGTGATTGCCACCGTTCCGGCCGGGTTCGCGGCCTTTGGGAGCCCGGCGCTGACGGCGGAATTGACCTTGACCATCGGCTGAGGGAGCCCACGCGCGGTCCGTCGCGCATCTCGTTGTCTAGACTTTGAGGCGATGCACCGCCGCCTGGTGTGCCTGGCCGTGGCGCTGCTGGTCTCCGGCTGCAGCTTCGCGGGGCTCGGCCCACCCCCCAACTACGGCTACGTCGTGATCACCGCTGGTGGTGTCGGCCTCCGGTCCGGCTCGTCCGACGTTCCGCCGGATCTCGATCTACGGCTCCACGCAACCGGCGCGGCGCTCCAGCTGTCGGACGTCACCGCGACGCTCGACGGAAACGCCCTCACGCTCGCGACCCAGGACCAGGACCTGCTCGCCACGGTCAAACCACTGCCGCTCTCATCCGCGCACCGGTTGTCGATCGCCGTGGCGGGGATGACCACCCAGTACATCAACTTCACCGTCATCCCGCCAACGGCCGCGATGCTTGCGGCGCATATCGACCCGGTGAGCGGGCTTGTGGTGGACGCCGTCTTCGATGACGCTCCCGACCAGACCGCGGTCGCTGCGGCACTCCCCGGCGCCACGATCACCTGGATCGACGGGAATCATGCCCGCGTGACGTGGCATGGCAGCCCGCCTGCCTCGATCTCGCTTCCTGACACCATCGGCACCGCGGACGAAGCGCATCTGTACCCCGGCCTCACCCTCTCGCTGGTCGCCATCGCGCGACACACCGTGCGCCGGGTCACCGTCCCCGCGGCCCCAAACGTTTCCGCGATTCCGATCGACGCCTTCGTGATCAACACCGCGGCGTCGAACTCCTCGCTGGCCTTCCACCTCGGTGCCGCCGCCGAGGTGACGCCGACCGGTTGGCAGGCGCAGGCGAACGGCACCCTCCTCGGCACGCCGGACCAGTCGGCGGTGAATCGTGCCGCCGCCGCGGGGCTGCCGATCTGGCCGTCCCTTGCCAATGACTCGACAAACCCCACCGCAACCGACCAGCTCTTGAACAACCCGGGCGCGGTGACTGTGCTGATCAATGAGATGGTCGCGGCGATCCGCTACGACGGCTACAAGGGCATCAACGTCGACTTCGAGGGGATGCTTCCCACGGATAAAGCTCCCTTTACCGCGTTCATCGACCAACTGGCAACGGCCGTCCACGCTCACGGCGCCAAGCTGATCGTCGACATCGTGCCCCACGACTTCGCCGGGGTGAACCCCTACTCGGCCGCGTACGACGTCGCGGCGATCGGGAAGGTGGCCGACTACGTGGATCTCATGGCCTACGACGAGCACGGCGACGGCGGTACTCCCGGGCCGGTGGCGGGCCTGGACTGGGACAACGCGGTGCTTCAGGCGACGCTGCCGGATCTCAACCCGGCGCACGTCCTCCTCGGCGTCCCGCTCTACGGCCGTGCGTGGGGGAGCCTCGGCGGTGCGTCGGCGTACTCGAACGTCCTGTACAACGCGCTATCGATTCCCGGCGCTCGTGTCGACTACGACTTCAGCGCGCAGACGCCGTTCATCGTTTCGCCCAACGGCTCGCTCACCACGTATTTCGACGACGCGGACAGCCTCGCGCGGAAGATCGGGCTGGTGAAGACCTACGGCCTTGCGGGAATCGCGGCGTGGCGCCTCGGCTTCGAGGACCCGGGATTCTGGTCGCTCTTCAAGGGCTGAGCCCCGGCTAGCTTTCGGAGGCGCCGGTCCCGAGGTCGGGAAGATTGAGCGTGTTCACCCAGTCGCGAATCTTGGCCAGGCGCTCCTCGCTCTCCGGATCTGCTTCGGAAAGCTCGCCATCTTTGTCCGCCTCGGGGAGGACGCCGGCCTTGTCGAGCACCTCGTCGGCCACGAAAATCCCGGCTCCGACGCGCACTGCGACGGCGATGGCATCCGACGGCCGGGAGTTCGATCTCCAGTCGCCGTCCGTCGACCTGCGCGAGGATTCGTGCGTAAAAGACCTCATTGCTCAGTGACGTGACGACGATTCGATCGACGGTGACCTCGACCGCGCTCAGCAGGTTGGCGAGCAGGTCGTGCGTGATCGGCCGCTCCGGCGTGATGCCGGTGATCTTCAGCGCGATCGCGTTGGCCTCGTTGATGCCGATCCAGATGGGGAGGTAGCGATCCGCCGTCTTCTCCTTGAGGATGACGACATGCTGGCCGGTCGGCATGTGCACCCGAATGCTGTCGACGGTCATCTCCACCATGTCGGCCATGGATCGATCATAACCCCCGACGTGCGCCATCGAGGACATACCCGTCACGTCGCTACCATGGTCCGCTGTGGCTCGCGAGACCCTGCTGCTGGTGGACGGGCACAACCTTGTGTATCGCGCCTTTCACGCGATGCCGGCGTTGAGCAACAGCCGTGGCGAGATGACCAACGCCGCGTACGGCTTCACGTCCATGCTCTTCAAGGCGCTCAACGACACGACGCCGACATATGCGATCGCGGCCTTCGACCTCGCAGGTCCGACCTTTCGCCACGAGCGAGTTGCGGAGTACAAAGCGCAACGAGTTCGTGCTCCTGACGAGCTCCGCGCGCAATTTCCGTGGGCTCGTGAGGTCGTGCTCGCGCTCGGTATCCCCATCATCGAAGTCCCGCGATACGAAGCCGATGATGTCATCGGCACGCTCGCGCAGAAAGGCGAGGCAGCGGGGCTCGACGTCATCATCCTGACCGGCGATCTCGACGTTCTCCAGCTGGTCACGGAGCACATTCGTGTGTTCGCGAGCCGCCGCGGCATCAGCGACACCATCATCTACGACGTCGCGAAAGTCCGCGAGCGCTACGGGTTCGAACCGCCGCTCGTCGTCGACTTCAAAGCACTACAAGGGGATCCGAGCGACAACATCCCTGGTGTTCCAGGGATTGGCGAGAAGACCGCGATGTCGCTCGTGCAGCAGTACGGGCCGCTTGAGAACGTGCTCGCTGCGGTGCCCACCATGCCACCGGGACGCGTGCAGCGCGCGCTGGAAAGTCATATGGAGCAGGCACTGTTGAGCAAGTGGACCGCGACGATCAAGGTCGATCTCGACATCGATCTGCCGCTCGAGGACGCGCGTCTCTTTCACTATGACGAAGCCGAGGTGCGCGAGTTGTTCGACCGCCTCGAGTTCCGGAGTCTCCTGCCGCGGCTTCCGGGGCGCGCGGTCGATGAGGATGTCGCGCCTGCCGCCCCGGGCGCGACGCCCGACGCACCGCCCGGCGAGCTCCAGATACCTGCAACCGATGTGGAGATCATCATCGACTCGCGTCAGGCGGACGACGCCGTCGAGCGCGTTCGCAACGCGGGCGCGATGTCCATCCGAACCGTGGTCGACGGCAATCCGCGGACCGGGTATCTCATCGGCGTCGCGTTCGCGCCGAAAGGTGAGGACCTCGCCTACTACCTGCCGGTGTGGCATGCAGGGCTCGAGCGCAACGCCGATCCCGCAGCAGTTGCCGCGCTGGAAGACCTGCTCGTCGACAGCACGATCGCGAAGCGCGGGTACGACCTCAAGCGAGAGTTGCTCGCCTGGCGCCGGCGCGGCATCGCCATTCAGGGTCTGCAATTCGACGCACTGCTCGCCGCTTACTTGACGAACTCTCGCCAGAAGGTTCCCACGCTGCCTGTGCTCGCGCATGACCTGTGCGCGCTCAGCGTCGAAGCGGAGGAGACCTTGCTCGGCAGTGGTCGCTCGAAGCGCGGCATCGCCGACGTGCCCATCGAAGAGGCCGCCGCGTACTACGGGGTCTGGGTCGGTTTGATCGATCCCGTCGGCGAGGTGCTCATCCGCGACATGGAGCGCGCAGGCGCAACGCAACTCCACGACACGATGGAGCTGCCGCTCGTTCCGATTCTCGCCGCCATGGAGGTCGAGGGTGTGGCGGTGGACTGCGACCTGCTCGGATCGATCAGCGCCGAGATGCACACCCGGATCACCGAGATCGAGAGCGAAGTGCAGGAAGTCGCCGGGTACACGTTCAATCCCGGGAGCACGCAGCAACTCGGACGTTTTCTGTACGACGATCTCGGTCTCGCGAGCGGGCGCAAGACCAAGACCGGTCGGAGCACGGATGCCGACACCCTCGAAGCGCTTCGCGACGAGCATCCCGTGGTGGAACAGATCCTCGAATGGCGACAGCTCACCAAACTGAAGAGCACCTACGTCGATGCGCTTCCACTGCTGTGCACGGCCGATTCGCGCGTGCACACGTCGTTCAACCAGGCTGTGGCGACGACCGGGCGCCTGTCGTCGTCGGACCCCAACCTGCAGAACATTCCAGTGCGGGCCCAGTGGGGGCAACGGATCCGGCGCGCCTTCCACGCCGACAAAGGGCAGCGTCTCGTCAGCGCCGACTACTCGCAGGTGGAGCTGCGCGTGCTCGCCCACGTCACGGGCGAACAAGAACTGATCGAGGCGTTCCAGCGCGGCGAGGATATTCACCGTCGCACGGCTGCAGAGGTGTATGCCGTCGCTCCAGAGGACGTCACGCCGGATATGCGGCGGATTGCCAAGGTGGTCAATTTCGGTGTGGTGTACGGGCTGAGCGATTTCGGACTCGCCCGCGACACCGGCATGAGCCGCGAGGACGCGCACACGTTCATCGACGCGTATTTCCGGAATTTCCCAGCCGTCACGACGTATCTCGAGGCGGTGCGCAATCACGCACGAGAGTACGGCTGGGTGGAGACGTTCATCGGGCGGCGGCGCTACATCGCGGACATCCGCGCGGCCAACCGCCAGCTCCGCTTCGCGGCGGAACGCATGGCGGTGAACATGCCGATCCAGGGCGGCGCGGCCGACATCATGAAGCAGGCGATGATCCTCGTCGACACAGCGCTGCGCGAGAATGGCCTGCGCAGCCGGATCCTGCTCCAGGTGCACGACGAGCTGCTCCTCGAGGCGCCGGCGGATGAGGTGGACGGCCTCGTCGTGCTCCTGCGCGATCGAATGGGCGCTGCCGAGGCGCTCAAGGTCCCGCTCGACGTTGACGTCAAGGTCGGCGACAACTGGGGGGACATGACGCCCATCGCGAAGTCATGATCGATGTGCACAAGCAAGAACGCCGGCCCCAGGGCTGGTAAGCTCCTTGGCAACCGTAAGGAGGTGTGGCACCCGTGAACTCCAGGCCGAGGCCGACGGTGACCATATGGCCGATGGAATCAAGGTACTTGGTGCAGTCGATGTGTTCCATCCTCGCGTCCGGTGGCACATTTGAACGTGACACCACGGGACTCAGCGAGGGGCCGCGGGGTCACTTCGGGACCGTCCTGCTGTTCTTGCCGCCCCCCGGGACAATTGAACTGGTCCGCAACGAGTTCGGGCGAGGGACATTTGCGCGTCTGGCTTCTCGATCGCAACCGCCCCATCGCGAGTGTGGACGATGATCTCAGCAGTGATGCAAAGTGGCTCATCGACACCGTCTTCGACGGGTACGACCATCCCGATCAACCGCCGGCATCCTTCACCCCAGAGCCGCTGCCACTCCCCGAGGTCGAGACACCACATCCTCCAGGCTGGCGTGAGCGGTTGTGGGAGACCCGGGCTGCGGGCTTGCCGGATCACCAGATCTGACGCGTCACGACGCCTTATTCAGCGGGATATCACGCTCATCGCGAGGACCTGACATGCCGGAACTACCGGAGGTGGAGACGGTGGCGCGCGACCTTCGTGGTGCTGTCACAGGCCGGCGCATCGAACACGTCACCGTCGACCGCCCGGACGTCGTGAAGTACCCGGACGGGCGGATGCTCCCGCAACTGCTCGTCGGGCAGACGTTCGAGGGTGTGGATCGCCGCGGCAAGTACCTTCTCCTCGGCCTCGACTCCGGCGACGAGCTCATGGTGCATCTCGGCATGACCGGGCATCTGCTCGTCTGTGATGCGGACGCACCCGTCGCGAAGCACACTCACATCCGCGCCGCACTCGATGACGGTCGTGAGTTGCGCTTCGACGATGCCCGTCGGTTCGGGCGGGTCGCATACGGCTCGCGTGAGGCGTTGTCCGGAGCGCGAGTGCTCCCGCGGCTCGGTGTCGAACCGCTTTCCGACGCGTTTTCGCAGGAGCGCCTCGATGCCGTGCTGCGCACGACAACCCGGACCGTGAAGGCGGCGCTGCTCGACCAGAAAGGCGTGGCCGGCCTCGGCAACATCTACATCGACGAGGCGTGCTTTCTTGCCGGAGTCCGTCCGACACAGCGATGTCACCGGCTCACGCGCAAGGAACGGGCCGCGCTGCTGGACGCGATCCGTCGCGTGCTCACCGCCGCCGTCGCCAATCGCGGGAGCAGCGTCGACGACTATCGCGACGCGTGGAATGCGCGCGGCAGCAATCAGGAACGCCTGCAGGTGTACGGACGAGGTGGGGAGCCCTGTTTCACGTGCGGGCGGCCACTGAATCACACCGTCACTGCGGGACGCACCACTGTGTACTGCGCGAAGTGCCAGCGATGACACGCGTCACCATCGCGAGCTACGACGATGATCCACCACTCGGTGGTCAGGGCGTTGTCGTCCACGGAATGCGCGCTGCATTGGAGCGGCGCGGCGTGCAGGTCCACACGATTTCCGGACGCGGCGAGCACGCCATTCCCTTCGCGCGCCGCACGGGTCGCGCGCCGCTCGACTTCTCGATGCAGCTCAACCGCTACCCGCAGATCCTGATGCGCGCCGCCCCGGACGTGATCCACGCTCAGGGCGGCCCCGGCGGTGTGCTGCTCTGGAAAAAGCTCGGCGCTCCGCTTGTGTACACCGCGCATCACACATACCGCCAGGCCCACCGCCTGGGCTCGGTGAAGCGAATGCTCAACGGCGTCGAGGCGCGTTCCTACCGCGGCGCCGCGATGGTGCTTCCGGTCTCGCGCTCCACGGCGAATGCGTTGCTCGAGATGCGCATCCCGGCATCGCGCATCGAGGTGGTGTCCAACGGCGTCGACCCCGTGGACCTCCCCGGTGTGGAGCACGAGGACGGACGGGTGCTCTTCGTCAGCCGGCTGGAGCGCGAGAAGGGCGCACCCGATGCCATCTCGCTGTTGCGGGCACTTACCGAGTCGGATCCGAAGGTGCACGGGGTCATCGTCGGGACAGGCAGTCTCGCCGCCGACGTCCAGAGGGCTGCGGAGGCGAGCGCGGGGAGGATCGAGTATCTCGGCGCGCTGGACCGTGGGGCGTTGAACCGGGAGTACGCGCGCGCGGCCGTCCTGGTGATGCCGTCGCGTTTCGAGGGCCTCGGGATGGTGGCCCTCGAGGCGCAGGCAGCCGGGACGCCGGTGGCAGGGTTCGACGTTGACGGGCTGCGCGACGCTGTCGGGGTGGGCGGAGTGCTCGCGCCTGCCGGCGATCTCGCTGCACTTCGCATTGCCACCGCCGACCTGCTCAAGGATCCGGCCCGTCGCGCTGAGTTGGGCGCGCGCGGACGTGAGGTCGTGCTCGCCGAGCACTCGTGGGATGCGATCGCAACGCGTCTCGAGGAGATCTACCGCTCGCTGCTTTGAGGCGAATTCGGTGCGCGTCGCGCAGCGATTAGACTCGAAGGGTGCCCGCTCTCGAGTTGCTTGCGCCCTTCGCACCGGCTGGTGACCAGCCTGAAGCGATCCGCGCGCTCAACCGCGGATTGGTGGAGGGCCAGCGCGAGCAGATCCTCCTCGGGGTGACCGGGTCCGGGAAGACCTTCACCATCGCCAACGTCATCGCGGAGCAGCAGCGGCCCACGCTGGTGCTCTCGCCAAACAAGACGCTCGCTGCGCAGCTCTGGGCCGAGTTCCGCGAGTTCTTCCCCAAGAACGCCGTCGAGTATTTCGTCTCGTACTACGACTTCTACCAACCCGAGGCATACATCCCGCGCACCGACACGTATATCGAGAAGGAACTCATCGCGGAACGACGAGATCGATCGGTTGCGCAACAGCGCGACACGCGCGTTGCTGACCCGCCGCGATGTGGTGGTGGTCGCGTCCATCTCGTGCATCTACGGCATCGGCTCGCCGGAGAACTATCTTGGCGAGTCGATCACCGTCAAGAAGGGCGAGTCGTGGCGGCGGGACATCCTGCTCCGCAAGCTCTCGGACCTGCAGTACGCGCGCAACGATATGGACTTCGGGCGCACGCGCTTCCGGGTGCGAGGCGACGTCGTGGATGTCCAGCCGGCATACGAGGAAATCGCGACACGCATCGAGTTCATGGGCGACACCATCGAGTCGATCAAGGACTTCGACGCGCTCACGGGTGAGATTCTCACGATGCGCGACGAGCTGACGGTGTTTCCTGCGACGCACTACGTCACTCCGCAGGAGCAGTTGAACCGCGCGCTCGTCTCCATCGAGGCGGAGCTCGAGGACCGCGTGAAGTTGCTCGAGACCCGCGGACGTCTCCTCGAAGCGCAGCGCCTCCGGCAGCGCACCAACTTCGACATGGAGATGATGCGCGAAACCGGTACGTGCGCAGGCATCGAGAACTACTCGCGGCACCTCAGCAGCCGCTCGGAGGGCGAGCGTCCGCATTGCCTGCTCGATTTTCTTCCCGACGACGCGCTGCTCATCGTGGATGAGTCGCACGTGGCCGTGCCGCAGATCGACGGCATGAACAAGGGGGACCGCGCCCGCAAGATTCCCCTGGTGGAATATGGGTTTCGGCTTCCATCGGCGCTCGACAACCGGCCGCTGACCTTTGCGGAATGGGACTCGATGATCGGCCAGATCATCTATGTGAGCGCCACGCCCGGCCCATACGAGCAGGACCACGCCACGCAGGTCGTGGAGCAGATCATCCGGCCGACGGGGCTGGTGGATCCGACCATCGAAGTCAAGGCGTCACATGGGCAGATCGACGATCTCATCGCGCAGTTGCGCCGGCGTATCGAGAAGCACGAGCGCTGCCTCATCACCACGCTGACCAAGAAGATGGCCGAGGATCTCACCGACTACCTGCGCGAGGCGGGCATCAAAGTCCGTTACCTGCACAGCGATATCGACACGCTGGAACGAGTCGAGATCATTCGCGATCTGCGTCTCGGCGTCTTCGATGTCCTGGTGGGGATCAACCTGCTCCGCGAAGGGCTCGACCTCCCCGAGGTGTCGTTCATCGGCATCCTCGACGCCGACAAGGAGGGCTACCTCCGCGGCTACCGCTCGCTCATCCAGACGATCGGGCGCGCGTCTCGCAACGTCTTCGGACACGTCGTCTTGTACGCGGACCGCACCTCGGACGCGATGGAGAAGGCAATCGCCGAGACCGACCGCCGCCGCGCAATCCAGGTCAGATACAACGTCGACCACGACGTGACACCGCTTTCGATCGTGAAGGCCGTCTACCAGATGGAGTCGCATCGCGAACAGCAATCGCTGCGTGCGGCTGCGTTCCAGGAGGCCTCGGGCCTGCCGCCAGACGAGGTGCTGCGCCTCGCGAAGGACGTGGAGAAGGAGATGCTCCGTGCCGCGCGCGACCTCGAGTTCGAGCGCGCTGCCGAGTTGCGCGACCGGCTGGTGGAGTTGCGCCGCCGCCTCGAAGGCGAGGAGGAACCGGAGCCGGCACAGACGCATCGCGGCAGGGGGCGGCCAGTCCACTCGCGCTGACCTGGGGGCGTGTTGGCGTGAACAACCACGAGGAGGCACGATGAAATTGCTGCTCACTTCGGCCGGCATCAAGAACGAGAGCATCCACAGGGCGCTGGTTGGCCTCCTGGGCAAACCGATCGAGGACTGCAACGCCCTCTGCATACCGACTGCGTCATACGGGCATCCAATGGGTGGGCCTGCCGCGGCGTGGCGATTCATCACCGGACGAGCCACCACGCCGATGTGCGAGTTGGGCTGGAAGTCGTTGGGAGTGCTGGAGCTCACCGCGCTGCCCAGCATCGACAGCGAGCAATGGGTACCGCTTGTCCAGGAGACCGACGCGTTGTTGGTGGGCGGCGGTGATTCCCTGTACCTGGCTCACTGGATGCGCGAGTCCGGCCTCGCAGAGCTCCTGCCGTCGCTGCGGGCTGTCTGGGCGGGAATCAGTGGTGGGAGCATGGTCATGACGCCGCACATCGGGGAGGACGAAGTCCTCTGGAAGCCGCCGGGCGGTGGCGATGCGGCGCTGGGCGTTGTGGATTTCGCGATCTTTCCGCACCTCGATCACCCGAATCTGCCGGACAACTCCATGGCCGACGCAGAAAAGTGGGCCGCCCGGCTCTCAGTGCCTGCGTACGCGATCGACGATCAGACCGCTATACAAGTGACCGACGGCGCAGTGGAAGTCATCTCCGAGGGGCACTGGAAGTTCTTCGCAAGATCCCATTGACAGGCCGTACATCTGTTCGGTAGGATGCGTCGCCCATGGCCACCGACTTGCAACGCGCCGCCACCCGCCTTCACTACGTGTGCGGCGAGTGCGGAGCCGAGGCGCCGAAGTGGCAGGGGCGCTGCCCGGCGTGTGCCGCCTGGAACAGCCTGAGCGAGGACATCGTGCGGCTGACCGCTGGCCGGCCGGCTGTGCACACCGCGGCCGCGGCCACCACGCCGATGGAGACGGTGATGGCCGTGCCGGCACGGGTCCAGGCCACCGGATCATTCGAATTTGACCGCGTCCTGGGAGGGGGGATCGTTCCCGGCAGCGTCGTGCTGCTTGGTGGTGACCCTGGCATCGGGAAGTCCACCATCGCGCTGCAGGTGTCGCACAGCTGCGGCGACGAGGTGTCACCGGCGCTGTATTGCACCGGTGAGGAGTCGCTTGAGCAGCTTGCCCTGCGCGCTCGGCGGCTCGGATGCACTGGTGCCAGGGTTCGCCTGCTGGCGGAGTCCGACGTGGACACCGTGATCGCCACGATCGAAGCAGAGCGCCCCTCCCTGGTCGTCATCGACTCAGTCCAGACGCTCCGCGATGGGGGAACGCCTGGCCCGCCAGGGAGCGTCTCCCAGGTGCGCGCCGCGGTGTTGCGCATGAGCGACGTGGCCAAGAACACCGGGGTGCCGGTGCTCCTGGTCGGTCACGTCACCAAGGAGGGGGCAATTGCCGGGCCACGCACGCTGGAGCACATGGTCGACGTCGTGCTCTACCTCGAGGGCGAGCGCCTCGGCGAGCTTCGCATGCTCCGGGGCATCAAGAATCGCTTCGGGGCCACTGGCGAGGTGGGCCTGCTCAGCATGGAGCGCGACGGGATGCGCGACGTTGCGGCTCCGGGCCGCGGCATGCTGGACGCTGCTTCACTCGGAGAATCCGGCAGCGTGCTCACGGTCACCTGCGACGGGCTCAGGCCCATGGCGGTGGAGGTCCAGGCGCTGGCGGTGGAGACGTCCGCCGAGATTCCCAGGCGGACCGTTTCCGGATTCGACCTCAACAGGCTGCATCTCCTGCTCGCGGTGCTCACCAAGCGGAGCAGTCTCAAGCTCCCCAAGATCGACGTCTTCGTGAATGTGGCGGGTGGCATCCGCCTCGCCGACCCTGGCACCGACCTCGCCGTCGCGCTTGCACTCGCCGGCTCCGTGAAGAACAAGGCGATCTCACGGCACTGCGCTGTGATCGGCGAAGTCGGCCTCGCCGGCGAGATCCGGCGCGTCTCCCGTACGGAGGTACGCCTCGCCGAGGCAGCAGCGGTAGGAATGGAGGCGGTGATCCTCCCCGAGAGCTATCGCGGCGAAGTCCCAGGAGGCCTCCGCTGTCATCGGGTCTCCAACTTGATCGGAGCGGTTGCACTACTCGGGTGACCGTCGTGTCGCGCCGCAATTCGGCGCGGAGATCGTGTGGTTCAATCGGCCAGATGCACCCGCACGCCGATCGAACGATCCGTCGGGCCCGAAATCTCTCCCGGATCATCGGGGCCGGAGTTGGCTTCGTCTTCGGCGTGCTCTACGGCGTGTTCATCCTCTCCGGCACTCCCGGAGTGCTAACCCAGAACACCACCATCGCCGGAGCGGCCCTGCTCGCGGCGGGTGCGGCTGGAGCGGCATCGCTCGCACTCGCAGCTCCGCTGCTCACGATCGATCCGTATCTCTGGCTCGAGGGGACGCTCGAAGAGGCTCCGGCAGGTCAGATCATCGGCGCCATGATCGGGCTGATCGCGGCCCTGCTGATCGCGACGATGCTCGCCGTGCTCCTCAATCCGCTCCCATACGGCCTCGGCGTGCTGATCTCCCTCGGTATGGCGACAGTGCTCGTTTACGTTGGGGTCCGAACCGGGAGCCGCCGCCTCGATGCCCTCGGGGTGTTCTTCGGGAAGTCGGCCGCAGTCGACCCGGGCATTGACGAACCCCTTGCGCCGATCGACGGTCAGCCGGTCATCGTCGACACAAGCGTGCTCATCGACGGACGCATCGTCGACGTCGCCGCGGCAGGATTCGTTCCAGGGCGCCTCCTCATTCCCGGTTTCGTGCTCGAGGAGCTCCAGCGCGTGGCGGATTCCGCCGACCCGTTCCGCCGCCAGAAGGGCCGCCGGGGTCTCGGTGTGGTCGATGCTCTGCAGAAGTCGGAGGACGTCGTGGTCGAACTCGTCGATCTCGACTTCCCGGGGACGCCCGAGGTCGACGCGCGGCTGGTCAAGCTCGCCCGCGCGCGCAATGCCTCGCTGATGACCCAGGACTACAACCTCAACCGCCTCGCCCAGATCGAGGGAGTGCGAGTTCTCAACCTCAATGACCTGGCGAACGCAGTCAAGCCGATCGTGGGGGCCGGCGAGAGCATGGCGATCACCATCGTCAAGGAGGGCAAGGAGCCTCACCAGGGCGTGGGCTACTTCGAGGACGGCACCATGGTGGTCGTGGAGAACGGCCGGGACCACGTGGACGAGACCGTCACCGTTACCGTGACCACCGTGCTTCAGACCACCGCCGGCCGGATGATCTTCGCCACGATCGCCGCGGACGATTCGACCAAGCCTCGGGTGCTGCGGCCGGTTCGCGCCAAGGTCGCGCAGCGCTGACCAGCGCGCTGGTCGTCCCTGCCTTCGGCCGCGGCGAGCGGGCGGGGGAGGACAAGCTCTGGGCGGTCGTCGCCGGGAGACCGGTGCTCGCGATCACCCTCGGATCCATCGCCGCCGCCGAAGGCTGCTACGACGTGGTCGTCATCGCGGCGCCGGCTGCCCGTTGGGAGCAGATTCGGGGCATCGCCGCCGACCATGGCCTGTCGAATGTCGTGCTCCTCGAGGGCGGCGATCGCCGTCAGGACAGCGTCGCCGCGGCGCTCGACCGCTGCGCGGACCACACGTGGATCTCCGTGCACGACGCCGCGCGTCCGCTCACCCCACCCGAGGTCTTCCGGTCGGTCCTCGCCGCGGCGCGGGCTGATGGAGCGGCAACCGCCGGGGTACCCTGCGTGGACACGGTGAAGCAGGTGCATGACGGCCGGGTTGCGGCCACCCTCGATCGTTCATCGATCATCGCGGCGCAGACGCCCCAGTCATTCAGCGCCGATGTCCTGCGCCAGGCACATGTCCATGCGGCGACACACGGGATCACCGCCGGCGATGACGCCGCGCTGGTCGAGGCGATCGGCGAGCCGGTGACCGTCGTGCCAGGTGACCCCCGCAACTTCAAAATCACGTTTCCGCAGGACCTCGTCCTGCTCCGCTCGCTTCTCGAGGAGGAGGCCCGATGACCCCGCGGATCGGTCACGGCATCGATGCCCATCGCTTCATCCCTGGACGGCGCCTGATGCTCGGCGGCGTGCTCGTCCCCTATCACCGAGGCTTGCTCGGACACTCGGACGGTGATGCGGTGGTGCATGCACTCGTCGACGCAATCCTTGGCGCGTCCGGCCTGGGCGACATGGGAAGGCACTTTCCCTCGCACGATCCGCAGTGGAAGGACACGTCGGGCTGCGAATTCCTGAAGGTCGTCGCCGAGAAGCTGCGAGAAGCCGGTTGGACCATCGCGAGCGCACACGTGATCGCGATTGCCGAGGAGCCGCGGCTCTCCGCACATCTCGGCGACATGTCCGACGCGATGTCAAAGGCGCTCGGCCTCGCACCCGGGACAATCGCGGTGGGCGCGACGACCACGGATGGGATGGGATTCGCCGGACGGGGTGAGGGAATCGCCGCGTCGGCGACGGTGCTGCTGGAGCGCGCGTGACCCTGCTCCTCCACGACACGATGAGCCGTGAGCTCGTCGCGGTGGAGCCGATCGAGCCCGGACACGTGCGCATGTACACGTGCGGTCCGACGGTCTGGAATCGCGTGCACATCGGCAACTTCCGGACGTTCATCTTCGAGGACGTGCTTCGCCGCTGGCTCGACCGGCGGTTCGCGAAGAACGTCACGCACGTCATGAACCTCACCGACGTTGATGACCGGATCATCAAGAACGCGGTCGAACACGGTCATACCCTCGAGGAGGAGACTGCGCAGTGGATCGCTGCGTTCGATGAGGACCGCGACACGCTCGGGATCCGGCCGGCGCACCACTATCCGCGTGCGACCGAGTACATCCCGCAGATGGTCGACCTCATCGAGCAACTCGAGGCGGCCGGTGCTGCGTATCGCACCGATGGCAGTTCCTACTTCCACATCGCGGCCTTTCCGGCGTACGGCAGGCTCAGCGGCGCGAGCGCGGAAGGCCTCGTGTCGGGCGCGAGCGGCCGCATCGATGCCGACGACTACACGAAGGAAGACGTGCGCGATTTCGCGTTGTGGAAGGCGGTCGCGCCGGATCAGATCGGATGGGACACGCGCATCGGACGCGGTCATCCCGGCTGGCACATCGAGTGCTCCGCGATGAGCATGACGCTGCTTGGTGAGAGCTTCGACATCCATTGCGGCGGCGTCGACAACATCTTCCCGCACCACGAGAACGAGATCGCGCAGTCCGAAGCGGCGACGGGCAAACGCTTCGTGCGCATCTGGTGCCACAGCGAGCACCTGCGCATTGGCGGCGAGAAGATGGCCAAGCGTCTGGGAAACTTCGCCACCGTGCCCGACGTGCTCGAGGAAGGAGCGAGCCCTGCCGCGTTGCGGTATCTGCTCGCAGCGCGGACGCATTACCGTAAGCGGCTCGACTACTCGGAGGAGTTGCTCGCCGACAGCACCATCGCAGTACAGCGCCTTGTCGATTTCCAGACTCGGGTCGAGGGACTGCACACAGTCGAGGAGGACGACAACCCGCGCGATGAGGAGGTGCTTGCATCGGTGCGCCTGATGCGCATCGGGTTTGACGAGGCGATGGACGACGACCTCAACCTCCCCGAGGCGATGGGCATCGTCTTCTCGGGGCTCCGTGACGTCAATCGCGTGCTCGACGGCGGACCCGTCAGCGCCGAGACCCAGCGCACGCTGCAGCACCTGCTCGGCGATGTCGATGACGTCCTCGGCGTGCTCGCGCTGGTAGCGCGCGACCGTCAGGCCGCGCCCGACGCAGAGGAGCAGCGCTGGCTCGACGAACGCGCCGCCGCCCGCGCCGCCCGCGACTTTGCGCAATCCGATCATCTCCGCGCGCAGCTCGCCGCGCGCGGGATCGAGGTGGAGGACACCCCGCAGGGGCAGCGCTGGAAGCGGACTTCGCCGCGTCGCGCCTGATCCGGTGGACATCCTCTACGGGCGCAACCCTGTGTTGGAGGCGCTCCGCGCGGGCCGGCCCGCACGGAAGATCGTGGTGGCAAGCGCGATCCGTCCCGAGGCGCGCCTGACCGAGATCCTCGAACATGCCGAGGCACGGGACATCCTCATCGAAGAGGTGTCGCGCCAGCGGCTCGACGACATCGCGCATACCGAGCACCATCAGGGTGTCGCCGGCTATTTCCATGCCCGCACGGCGCTGACGTTGCACGACCTGCTTGATCAGACGCGACCACCCGCGTTGCTCGTGGTGCTCGACGGCATCCAGGATCCACAGAACGTTGGCGCAATCGCACGGAGCGCGGAGGCGTGTGGGGCAGACGGGATTGTCGTTCCACGTCATCACGCAGCACCGCTGACGGCGGCCGCGGTGAAAGCTTCAGCCGGCGCGACCGAACACCTTCCGATGGTGACCGTGCCCAACCTCTCGCAGGCGCTCGAGGTCATCGGCGACGCGGGCATCTGGCGTGTCGGACTCGACGCCGACGCGCGAGATCGCTACGACACCGTCGACCTTGCAGGGCCATGCGCAATCGTCGTCGGTGCGGAGGGTGCGGGCATGCGACGACTCACGCGCGAGCACTGCGACGTGCTCGTGTCGATACCGATGATGGGTCACGTCGCATCGCTCAATGCCGGTGCTGCAGCTGCGGTCCTGCTCTTCGAAGTGCAGCGGCAACGCGGTTTCGCGCCGCGCTGAGACGAGGAATCGCACGCCGATGCAGGCGCTCATCGTCGACGGATACAACATCATCCACGCGTGGCCCGCGTTGCACACGACGCTGCGTGAACGCGGTCTCGAAGATGCGCGCCGTCAACTGGTGAGCGCACTCAGTGAATATGCGGCGCAGACCGGGATCGCGGTCACCGTCGTGTTCGACGCGCGTACGCGTCCAGGCGCGATCCCATCCACTGAGCAATTCGACGGTGTCACCGTGCTCTTCGGGTCCAAGCGAGCGTCCGCGGACCACGTCATCGAACGCGCTGCATACAAGGCATCGCAGCGCGGTGAGGGCGCCGACGTGGTGGTCGCCACCGACGATCGCCTGGAACGCGACGTGGTGGGTGCGATGGGCGTCGCAACCATGGGCGCCCGGGCGCTCGAAGCCGAGGTGGCCAGGGTGGCCGGCACGGTCGACACGGAGACCCGACGGATGCGCGATGACAGCCGCCGGAGCAGCCGTCTCGAGGACGGTCTCGACCCGGAGATACGCCGCCGGCTCGAACGGATCCGGCGGGGCGAGGATCGCTAGAAGGCCCTGTCGCCAAGGGGTCCGCTAGGCTAGCGAGCATGGGCGGGTTCCACCATCGCTGACGCGCCGCGCCGCGTGGTCGTGACCGGTATGGGGGCGGTCTCGCCGGTGGGTAACAGCGCACCCGAGAGTTGGGAGTCGCTCCGCTCCGGCCATGGTGGGATCGCCGCCATCACGCACTTCGACGCATCGAAACTCCCGGTGCGCATTGCCGGCGAGGTCAAGGGCTTTGACGCTGCCGCGATCTTCGGCACCAAGGAGGCGCGCCGGGGCACGCCGCACGTGCACTTCGCTATGGCCGCCGCACGCGAGGCGGTGCTTCACTCCGGTCTCGACATAGCGGCAGAGTCGACCGAGGTCGGGGTCCTGATCGCGTCCGGAATTGGCGGCCTCGAAGTCATCGAGAACACCACGCGCGTCCTCGATCTGGAGGGAGCCCGCCGCGTCTCGCCGTTCGCCGCCGCGATGGCGCTCGTCGACATGGCGCCGGGCATGGTGTCCATCGATGTCGGCGCCCGCGGGCCGAACATGGCGGTGGTGAGCGCCTGCGCTTCGGGGGCCGACGCGATCGGTCAAGCCGCGAACTGGGTGCGCCAGGGCGACGCTGTTGCCGTGCTCGCCGGCGGTACCGAGGCGGGGATCACCTCAACCGGGATCGCGATGTTCGCAGCCGCTCGCGCGCTCTCGACACGAAACGACGACCCCGCACATGCGTCGCGACCGTTCGATCGCGATCGCGACGGTTTCGTGGCCGCCGAAGGGTCAGCGGTGCTCGTACTGGAGGAGCGGGAGCACGCGCTCGCGAGGGGCGCGACGATGTTCGCCGAATTGCTGGGATATGCAGCGTCCGCCGACGCCTATCACATCACCGCGCCGGAGCCGAGTGGTGACGGCGCCATCCGCTGCGTGCGTCGCGCACTCGAGCGCGCGGAGTTAAGCGTCGACGATATCCAGTACATCAACGCGCATGGCACGGGCACGCCGCTCAACGATCTGTCCGAGACGCGCGCGCTCAAGAACGTGTTCGGAGAGTCTGCATACACCGTGCCGATATCCTCGACGAAATCGATGACCGGGCACATGCTCGGCGCCGCCGGCGCATTCGAGGCGATGGTCACCATCCTCGCGATGCGCGACGGCTTTCTGCCGCCGACGATCAACCTCGAACATCCGGATCCGGAATGCGACCTCGATTACATCCCGAACGTCGGCCGCGCGGTGGAGGCGCGACTCGCGATGACGACGTCCTTTGGCTTTGGCGGCCACAACGCGTGCCTGGTGTTCGCCGGGGGACCGGAGCCGGCGTAAAGACTGCCGGGGTCAGCCGGTGGTCGACACCACCCGATCGAGCGCGGCTTTGATGATCCCGTAGCACTCGCAGGAGACCAACTCGAGACCGTCGCGATCGACGATGGTCACCCGTCCGCGGTGATACCGGATCAGTCCCGCGGACTGGAGGAGACCGGCTGACAGCGTTACCGTCGCGCGCCGCGAGCCGAGCATCTGGCCGAGGAACTCGTGTGTGATCGGGAACGTGTCGGTGCCCACGCGGTCGTGGCTCATGAGCAGCCACCTGCTCAACCGCTCCTCGTTGGAGTGGAGGCGATTGCACGCGGCCGCCTGCGAAATCTGACCGAAGAGTGCCTGGACGTACCGCTGCACGAGCGCCCGAAAGACCGGCAGCCGCTCGAGGTCGTTGAAGAAGTCGGCCGCGTCCATTCGGAGCGTCCGCCCCGCGACCTGCGAGATCGCGCGCACCGCCAGCGATCCGCCGGGCACGAGCGGTACCCCCACGATGCCCTCGTTGCCGATCGTCGCAACCTCGACGATGTTGCCGTCGGCCAGGGGCGTCACCAGGGAAATGACGCCGTCCACCGGGAAGTGCACATGCGCGATTTGCTGTCCGGGGTCGAACAGAACGGTCTTTACGGTGAGGTGTGCGCCGCGAAGCTGTGGCATCAGCGTCTCGCGCTCGGCTTCTGGCAGCGCCTCGAGCAGGTGGTTCCCCGCCGGCGCGACCACGGACGTCCCCTTAGGCATCGGTCGCTTGGGAGGTTACCGCAGTTCCGGAGTTCGCGGCAACCCGGGGTGGGCCGATCGGCGGTCCACCCCGGGCGGGCACGGTTGTGGTGCGCGAGTCCCGTGGGAGAATCGCTACCCCAGCCGATGTAGCTCAGGGGTAGAGCAACCGCCTTGTAAGCGGTTGGTCGGGAGTTCGAATCTCCCCATCGGCTCCGGGCGCCCGACAACGGTGTGACGGCCGGATTCGGCCAGCCATGGGAGGCGCGCGAGGCTCGCGCCGTCACGGCGACGACCTCTACGTCGAAGTTCGACTTGGGGGCGAATTCCAGCGCGTGAAGGTCACCAGCCGTGAGGAGCGGTCGGCTCCACCGCCCGTGTTGTCAGCGCGGATTCCGAGGGTCGCGAGCGCCGACGGAACAGTCCGCCGGCGCTACGCCACTCAGGCGGCGGTTGCGCAGCTCGCGGTGCCGGTCGTGCCGTTCGTCTGCTTCGAGCCCATCGTCGGCGATGTCTCGCTTCCGAGCGCCGGGGTGGCCGCGAGCGAGAGGTTGTTCGTCTCACCCGTGAAGCCTTCCGCGACACAGGTCGGTGCCGATGAGCTGGTCGCCGTCAGCGTCGTCACGGCTTCGAGCGTGGTGTTCTTGCCGAAGATGGCCTCGCTGCCGCCGCCGTCCCCGAACACGTCCCACTCGGTGGTGTTCCAGTTGGGGGCGAGGTCGACCTTGCTGTCAAGCCCTGTGGCGAGTGTCGCCTTGCCCGCGGCGATCACCTCCACCTGGTCGTTGCCGCCACCCTGAGCGCTCCCCGAGAGGGAGAGCGTGGCGAGGCTCTTCGCGGTGAGCGCCTTGCTCAACTTCGTCGCCGAGCTGTTGGCGTAGCAGTCGATGAAACCCGAGCCCGAGTACGTGATCCACCCGCCGGTCTTGGGGCAGGCGGTGTTGTAGTTGATCAGCCAGTACTGCATGAAGACCTCGTTCGGACTGGTTGTATAGACGAACTGCTGCCACGCCAGACAGCTGGTCGGAACGCTCGCCCCGCTGCACGCGGGCGATCCGTGGAAGAACTCGGTATTCAGCTGGAGTGAGAACTGGTTGGCTTTCTCTTTACCGACGCCACCGGCCTGACCCTTCTCGCTGATCTTCGTGCTCACATTGGTAAAGGTGCCGGTCGCCTTGGAGATCGTGCCCGACACCTCGGCCGAGTAGTCGACGCCGTTGCCGACCGTCTCCGGAGCGCCCTGGTGAGAGGACGATGCCGCAGGCGCGAACGGGACATCGGGTGCAGTCACGCACGTGGTCGCATGCCAGGTCAGCGCAGGGAACGAAGCCTGGAAGCAGCCGGACCCCACCGCAGCGACCTGTCCGATCTCCGCCTGCCACTGGGGCATCGTCAGCGGTCCCTGGTGGGTCGCCGCAGACACCGAGCCGGCGTTGAGAGCGGCAGCCGCGAGAACAAGCGGCGCGGCAATGCCCAACAGCTTCTGGATTCGTCTCATCCCTGGTCCCCCTGCATCAACTCGCAACTCGTGTGAGCGCGACAACCTTCATGTCGGTGCGTCGCATGGTAGCAACTCCCCTCGGTGGCCATGCGCGCTCTGCCCGGGTCGGGAACTCGGGCCGCTACCTGACCGAGCCGAACGTCGGTCCGCCGCGAATCAGTGGCACTCACGACCTCGAAACACGGTGACCGACCGCAGTCGCGCGCGTCCGGCGACGGGTCGGAACGCCCGGCCGTGTAAACCGATTCGCTTCCGCCGGTGTTTAACGTACCGGTGGATGTGACCGACACCACGAGGGCACCCATCCAGCAGGAGATGGAGGATCTCGTCCGCGGTGAGTCGCGGCGACTGTACGCGATCGCCTTCTCCATCCTGCAAGACGCCGGCGAAGCGGAGGACGCGGTGCAAGAGACCTTGATCAGCGCTTGGAGCAAGTGGTCCTGGGCCGCGGGCACGAGCCCGACATCGAGTTGGCTGACGCGTGTGTGCGTCAACGAATGCATGAATCGTCGCCGGACCAGGCTGCGCCAGACTCGCCTTGCTGAGACTGCGGCGAGTCGCGAGCTGTGGTCCGACGAGCGCCCACCAGCAGATCTCGACCTTGCGCGCGCCTACGTTCATCTGAGCAAGCAGCAACGTGCCGCTGTCGCACTCCACTACTTCTACGGATACACGCTGGACGAATGCGCCGAACTGCTCGGCAATCGTCCCGGGACGGTTCGAAGTCACATTGCTCGAGCGCTCGTGACACTGCGCCAGGCGGTGTCGGCATGACCACCTCGGACGACGAGATCATCGAGTCGCTGCGCGAGCTGGTTGCCCAACAACCCGTTCCGCCGGTCGGGTGGGAAGACGACCTGATTCGCACGATCAGTGAGCATCCGCCGAAGTCGTTGACTGCGACGGCGAGGTCTCTTCGGAGCCGCAAGGATCGCAAGCGCTGGCGGCCGGCGTTGGCAGAAGTCGGAGCGGCGCTTGCCATCGCGGCAGTCGTGGTTGTGGGCATTCAAGTGGTCTTCCACCACCCGAGCCCAACGGGAACGGCGTCGCCTTCGCCGTCCCATTCCCCGCAATCCACGCAACCATCGCCCAGCCCATCGGCGACGGTGTCTGCCCCAAACGGCTTTCAGCCCAAGTCGCTCACTGCCATCAGCGAGAGCGACTTCTGGGTCCTCGGCGAAACCGGATGCAGCGCGTCCGGCTGCGCGTCCGAAATCCTGCACACGGTCGACGGGGGTCGATCGTTCCAGGCAATACGTGTGCCGCCCAGCTACTTCCTTGCAGGGAACGAGCCAACTCCTGGTCCGGCAACAGTGACCGACATCCGCTTTGCCGACGAGTCCAACGGCTGGGTGTTCGGCGACACGCTTTGGGCAACTCACGACAGTGGCGCCACATGGAGTCAGCTCACCTTCGGCAACCACCTTCTCGATGTTGAGCAACTCGAGCCAGGCGCCAACGGCTATGTCTACGCGGTCTTCGAGATGTGCACGGATCCAACAACCGCTGTCGGTTGCACGTACCCGGTCATGCGCTCGCAGGCCAACACCGATACGTGGTCGGTCGTATCGCCACCCGGGGGCCCCGTCGGGCGGCCTTCCATCGGCGTCCACGGCAACACGTTGTGGGTCATGTACTTCGACCGCAGCACCGGACTTGCGTGGAGATCCAGCGACGACGGTCTCGTGTGGGAGCGTGGAGCCATGCCGTGCGAGCCCGACCTCGGCGGCGTCTTCGACCCGGTGAGCACGTCGGTCATCTGGGCGTTCTGCGCGACCGGAACCGCCGGCGGCCCGGCGGTGTCGACCGATGGTGGGGCGGCGTGGTCGTACCAACCCGCGGCCAATGGTCTTTTTACGAATAGCGGTTTTGTCGCGGCACTCTCCGCACAACACGCCTTCGTCGGCGGTGGCGGCGGCGGGACGTTTGTGACCGACAACGGCGGCCAAACGTATCAACAGATTCCGGAACTCGCCGGTGCGGGCTGGGCCGGCTTCACCAACTCCGAGGTGGGCTACGTCCTGACGCAGAATCCGAACACCGACGTGTCGCAACTCTGGCGAACCACCAACGCTGGTGCGACATGGTCCGTCGTCGCGCTCCCGTGACAGGGAACCTCCGGCGGTTGGCATTTGCCGGCCTGGGCGTCGCCGTCCTCTCGGGAACCGCGTGCGGCGCTCAACTCACGGGTTCGTTGCAACCGAAGGCCCCCGCTTCGCCGGTAGCGATCCCCTCGAGTTGCGCACAGACCGTCTACGGAAAATCCTGCTCCACACCTGGGCCGACCCCGACGCCCAGCAGCGTTCCGTACGTCGCCGTGGCGCAGGTTGCGTTCAGTAACGCGGTGGACGGATGGGCGGTTGGTTCGGCGTGCGCTGATAACACGCAGACATGCACGTTGCTCGTCGATAAGACCTCCAATGCAGGCGTCACCTGGAGCTCGCCAGTTCGGCTGGGACAATACCCCGAGGAAGGGTCACCAGGAGGCGGCCCGGCAACGCCACTGACCATCAGGTTCCTGGGTGCAAACATTTGGGTCAGCGGCCCAGGTATCTACGAGAGTCACAACGGCGGGTTGACATGGAAACACGTGTTCAGCGCGCCGGTGGTCACGCTTGAACCGGCAGACGGTGCCGCGTGGGCGATCGCGGAATGCAATGTGGCCGAGCCATCCACATCATGCGTACTCGTTACGTCGCCGATCGGCTCGGATGTCTGGAGCCGCGCCGCCGCCCAGCCGCCGATCGGCCCTGCCGGGTACGGCGGCCCGGGATGGACGCAGGTGCTCCTTGAGCGTGCACCGCATGGTGTGGCGTTCATCGTTGGCGGCAACCCGCAACCGGGAAATCCGCCCGTGCTGGCGATCACGCGAGACGATGGAGCCACGTGGCGTAAGGCCCCATTGCCTTGTACATTCGGTGTCGCAGGCGTGCGTAGCCCCGATGGCATCACTGTCTGGCTCTTGTGCGGAGGTGGTGGCGGCGCCGGAAGCGGTCCCAAGGCCGTCTACGTGTCGCTGGATGGGGGAACGACCTGGCGGGTTCGCGCCAACAATGTCACGAATCCGCCGGTCGGCAGCATCTCTGGAAGCGGGTATGCCAGCGACCTGGCCGTTACCGAGGGCGGAATTGCACTCATCAGCTCACTGAGGGCGGGCATCATTCGAAGCACCGACGGCGGGAGTTCATGGCAAGACGCCGGCTCCAACGCGACGTGTCTTCTTGAGGGCAACGGCGTCACCCAGCTCTGGCTGCTCGCCAACGGCGTGGGCTGGGCACTGGAAGAAAACGATGACGGTGGAACGCAATGTCCACTGCTCATTCGCACGAACGACGCAGGACTCACCTGGAGTGCGGTCAGCGCTCCTCTCGGCTGGACTGCTGACCAAGAGTAAGAGGTAATGGGTTGAGGCCGAATTTCGCAGGCGCCGTCCTGCGTGGCGATCGAACATTCGCTGTCGCGTTGCTCGTCGCAGGCGTCACGGCCAGCGTCGTTGTGACGGGCATTCTGGTCGCCCTGCGAACAAATCCTGCGGCGCCACGACCCGCCGGGCCGAGCGCGCTGGTTGCCTCGCCACCGGTGTCGTCACCACCGGTGACGTCGTTGCCAACGCCGGTCACTGTTATCAGCTCAACAGTCTCTGGCGCTGGCCCTCTCGCGCTCTTCTGGACGAGCTCAGCGCCAGACGGTTCGGTAACCTTGACGGCCCGAACGTACTCGGGTGACCCTGCCGGGACGCTCGTTCTCCCGCCCAGCCCTTCGGGATTTGAGATCGCGCCGAATGGAATGAGGGTGCTGAACGGCGATCAGATCGTCGCCGTGTCCGGCGCAGTACTGGGAACCGTACCGGAACAATTCCTTCAGTCGGGGCCGCCGCCAGTATGGGCCGACGATTCCACGCATCTCTGCGAAGTGAGCACACCCACCGACGGCGCCGCGACCGGGACGTTGATCGAGTTCGACGACACCGGCCACGCCCGGATAGTCGCAACCCTGGGCTCGATTGCGAGCACAAATGGTGGTTGGGGGGTATTGGCGTGCAGCCCGAGCGCAAATCGCGCAGTCGTGCTGAAAGACTACGGACAGACCGCGACTCTCATCGTCCTGCAACTTTCGACCGGACGAGTGCTCGCCGAGCACTCCGCGGGTGATGTCGCTGCCATCGCGTCTCACGGCGGCAGCATCGTCGCGCTCGATGAACCGTCAGGAATCACGATTCGCAACTCGATGACCTGGGCGGTTCTCGGCCGCGTGGTGCGATGGGGCAGTCAGGCGGGCTACCCCTTGATCGGCTCGGCGGTGGGTATCTCGTGGGACGGCTCGCGCATCATCGTGGACGGTGGCGGGGCCGGCGGCGGCGAACATCCCGAATGGATGGTTGACTGGGAGACCGATCGGACCCTCCTCACGAACACCGGGACCGAGCATCCGGCGGTTGGTTTCGTCAACTTTGATGATGCGATCGCACTGACCACGCACACGGGATTTTTCCTTCCCCCAGGCGATGTTTCGGCAGTTCCCGGTGACGCGTACATCCTGCAGGCCAACGGGGATCTTGAGAGGCTCGCTGGTTGACGCCCGATCGTTGTCCATCGCCGAGAACGCGCCACTCCGCTGCGTCGTACCGGATGGCTGCGCTGATCCCGGGTGCGAGCAAGGGAAGGGCGGTACGTGCGCGGATCAGATCCTGCCTGATCGCGACATGCGCCGCCGTCCTGCTCGCCGGCTGCTCGTCAACAATTACCCACCCAAGCGCAACGGTAACGCTGGCGCCTTCACCGTCGCCACAGCCCACTCAATCGGTGTCGAGCGTAGCGACGAATACACCATGGCCGTACGTGTGTCCGCCGGCGCAGGCCCCGTCGTCTCACTCCATCGAAAACTTGACGATGCTCGGCGCAGACACTGGGTGGGCGCAGCGGGTGGTGGACGGCTCGGTTCTCCACACGACCCAGGGCGTTGAGCACTGGTTCGTTGCCTCCCCGCAACTCCCGGACGGACAGTCGATCGTGGCTGTCGCATTCATCAGCGCCGACAGCGCGCGAATCGTCATCGCCGCTGGGCTTTCGTGCAATGCAGATGCGCTCCCGGTGCCCATGACGTTCACCTCGTGGGCGACGAACGACGGAGGCGCGCTCTGGTCGCGGGGCGGCAGCTTTGATGTCGTGCAGGACCCAGGCCTGTCGTGGCAGGGTGCCCTCGATTTCGTCAATCTCGACGACGGCTGGTTCTCGGCGAACCAAGACGACACGGACACGAGCCTCGGAACGACTCTCTTCAGAACGGTCGACGGCGGCGCTCACTGGGAGGAGATCTTTCATCTGGTGCAGTCGTCGGACTCCCCGAGTGGTCCGTGCTTCGCGCAGGCCACCGCGACATTCATCAGTCCCACCACAGGATGGCTCACCGGCGGCGGGTGTGCCGTTGCCGAGTTCGAGGTCACACACAACGGCGGCGCGACGTGGTCGCCTCAGCCGATTCCGCTTCTCGACACTCCGTATCTGGGGCTCTCGAACCCGACCTTCATCAACAGCGTGGACGGTTTCATGATGGGGCTCGATCCCACCGAGCAGCCAGGCGTTCTCGTCTTCGTGACGTTCGACGGTGGCCGGAGTTGGACGGCGCACGCCGCACCGGGCATCGCAACAAACGCAGCGCACTTCATCAACGGGGAGGATGGCTGGCTGCTGGACTCGGACACCTTGAACGCCGGCTATGAGGCCGGCCTCTACGTCACCTACGACGGCGGGCGGATCTGGAACACCCTGCAACCGCTCGACCACGATCCGCCGTCTCCAGGAGGTTTCGACTTCAACGGTTCGATCCTCGACTTCGTGAGCTCATCTCTGGGATGGACCAACACCAACACAGGCGTCGACGACAATTTGCTGCAGACGACGGATGGCGGCCGCATGTGGAAACTGGTTCCAGTACAGATATCAGGCTCCTCGGGCTAGGCCCGTCAAACGGAGTGCGCGACTACTGGTAGCGACTCGCTTGTTCTGGGAGCAGCTGTCGTGCTGAGCTGGCGCCTGCCGGCGAGCTCCCGTGCAGGCCGCCTCATCGCGACGGCGACAACTATCGCCGTCACGCAGACGAGCGCGATCGCAGCAATGTGACCCGCGGTATGAAAGACCGGCCCCTGCAGCAGGTACGCCACGTCGAGTATCACCGCCGCAACGACGGCCACCTTCAAGTCACGCCTTCCGATGTCGACAAGGACGGCGCCCACGAGCAATAGATCAGCGCTGAAGACATGAGGTGAGAACAAGAGAGAAAGAGCGATGCCGATGTCCAGTGCAAGCAACGGATCTCGTCGCAGGCGATCGTGAAGCGGCAATGTTGCCAGCGCGACAGCGATGCCCAGCGCCGCGACGATGATCCCCCCATCCGAGCCTGCGATCGCTGCCGCGATGCCAGGGAGCCCGCTGGTAAACGGGATCTGCGACTGATTCTGCCCGAGCGTCCCGATGAGGTGTCCGAGCGTTCCGGTGCTCACCACGAGGGCCGACGTGAGGAACCAAGCGCCGGCGCCGACGGCGAGTCCTCGCAGTACCGGCCACGCGCGTGCGGCGAGCAACACGATCGGTACCAGCCAGATGTCCTGGGGCTTCACGAGCAGTAGGGACAACGCCAGCCCCGCAGCGAAGCCGTGGTGTGTTCGCATCAGGAAATACGCTCCAAGGAGCGCGACCAACATCAAGCAAACCCATTGCGCGAACACCAGCGTCTCGAGCCCCGGCAATGGCGCTACCAGTGCGACCGCGACTACGAGGGGAGGGACCTGCAGTTCGATGGAGCCGGCGAGCAATCGTTGCGCCATGAAGATTCCCACGAGCAGTGCCGCCGATTCGACGAGGACGCTGAGCGCCGTGTACGCCGACAGGCTGAGGCCGGCCACCGGCTGAACCAGCCATGCCATCAGTGGAGGATTGTTGAACGCCTCGACACCGTTCGCCTGCAGGTGGCCGCCCAGCAGGGCCAGTTGGGCTGAACGCTCGGTGGCGAGGCAATACACGCAGCCGTGCGCGGCGATGATTCGCCCGGCCGCCTGGAAGACGAGAGCATCAGTTGCGTCGAGCGCCTGAGCGCCCCGAATCGCCTGGGCGATGGCTGCTCCGACCGCAACGGCAGCCATCAGCAGCACCACGCCGACAAGGAACGCGCGCTTGGCGACCCCGCGTGCTCCCGGTGGCCCAGTCTGCGTCCGGCCGGCACCCGCGTTGAAGTCGCGAGCAACGACACGTTTCCGCTCGAGCGAAATGCTCGGCATGCAACCCCCCTGCGATGCGCCCCTTCCTTCCTGTTATTTAGACAGGTTTGACGCGATCAGTCCAGCACCGCCTCGTTCGGGGGGCACGCGGAGACCCGTCCCGGACGGTGGCAAGGGTACCGTGCAACCGCCACAAAATTGCCCATAGACTTCGATCGCTGCAAACGCTACGCTAGTGTCCTGAGCACCTTGTGGGGGAATGGGGATGAAGGTACTGCTCTCGCCGGCCGACCAGAGTTCGTGCCCGGCAGTGGCTGGCTGACGTGCATGAGGATCTGGACCTGATCCGATATCCAACGCGCCTGCAGCTTTTGCGCGCGGTGGACGAGGCGGCGCGTCGCGCCGAGAGCCTGGCGCGACTGGAATACGCGCTTTCGCGCCTGCCCTAACTTCACGCGCTGGCCGCACGCGTGTTGCGTCAGGGGTTGTGGTCGTTGAAGTTGATGCAGAGGTTGGGATTCGGAGGCGTCGCGACGAACAGCGTGTCCCCGTATGCACAAACGGTCTCCGATGCGTTGAGGACTTCGACAATCTTCCCGTCGTAATCGCCGGTGCAACTGGCAAAGGTGATTTCAGAACCCGTCGGCGTTCCATCGATGCAGGTGCCCGCGACGAAGGTCGTCGCAATGGAGCCCTGCGGCACGTTGCTGTTGTTGTCGTTCTGGTTGGTGTAGATCCAGATTCCCGCAACGAGCGCGATGGCTGCGATTGGCATCAGGACGCGCATGACCTGTGCCCGCCGTCCCATCGGCGTGCCGCGGAACGGCGGCGTTGCCGTCGGCATCGGTGGTGCGCCCACGGGTGGCGGACCGGCGATCTGGAGGCCCCCGAAGCCGTCGCCGCCGGCGGACCCGACGTGGGACAGGAGTGGCGGCGCACTCGGGAGCTGTACGCCGCTAAGTCGTTCCGTTGCCGGAGCGCCGGCCTGGGCCAGGACCGGAGGCGGAGGGGCTGCTACGACAGGAGAGGGCGCCCCGCTCTCGCGAACACGGCGCATGTACTCATCACCGCTGATCGCGTTGGTCGTGTACAGCACAGCGATCTGGTTCAGCGATTTCGCCCACTGCAGCTCGGCGCCGGCCAGATTGACGCCGCGGTTGCACACTGGGCAGATGAGCATGTGCTGACGCTGGTAGGGGATGACAGGGATGAAGAAGAGCGTCAGCCAGCGTCGGACAGTGACGAGATAGAACCAGTTCGAGTTACTGCAGTTCTTGCACCACTGGTACAGGACAGGTCCCGCGTCGTGGAACGTGCGCCGCCCCCAACCGAAAATAACCACCGTTGCCTCCCATTCCCGTCATGCGAGGCGCCGCGCACAACGTGCGGGCGTCGTTGTTCGTTGGCGGCACCGTACCGAGGGGATCCGGACCCCTCGCCGGTCGTCGGCTCCTGGTTACAGTGTTGGCGCACGTGCGTCGCGTGAGCAATTGGTGAGTTGGAGGGTCGTATGGACGCGGAATTGGTCAACCATGTGATCGAGGTCGCTCAGCGGGTGGTGGCCGGCGGGGCCATTTCGGCCAACGGCCACGGCAACGTGAGCCTTCGCGTGCCAGGCGAAGATGAGATGTATTTCACGGCCGGCCCCTCGCTCCGCAACCACCTCGCAAGTGCCGTGGTTCGTGTTGGATTGGACGGCACGCTCCGCGAGGGTGAGCTGCCGCCGATTCAAGGGGCCGTGGTGGCAATGCACACGGCCATGTATGCGGACAGCAGCGACGTGGGCTGCGTCATCCACACGCATTCCCCGTACGCCACGGCGTTCGCCGCGGCGCACCGGCCGATCGGCTGCTGGGTCGAAGCCCTGGCGATGTTCGGGCTGCCGACGGGTGTTCCCGTTGCTGCGTACGGCCCGCGTGGCTCAGACCAGGCGGTGGCCAACATCAGGGCTGCGATCACGCCTGGGGTGCCTGCTGTGCTCCTCGCGAATCACGGCGTGCTGGTATTCCATCGCACGCCCGACCTGGCGATCCTGGTTGGCGGCATCGTCGAGGAAGCCGCTCAGGCGGGAATCCTCAGCTCCGGCATCGGTGGACCTGTCGAGATCCCGGAGGAACTTCGTGCCGCTGCCCTGCAGCGCGCGATGACCTTCGAAGCTGCGGGGACTGCTCGGGTCTGAGCCGGTGACCCTCGAAGCCACTAGGCGTCGTCGATAGTCCATCCGGTTGCGGCAAGGTCGGCGATCTTGCGGGCAAAGCCGTCGTCCTCGACGCTGGGGAGGACTTCGGTGGCCGCGAGCATGACCGCGGGATCGGCTGAGCCGATCGAGTAGCTCCGGCCTGTCACCCGGAACATCGCGAGATCATTGGGCATGTCGCCGAAGCTGATCGATGCCGCCGGCGCAACTCCGAGCGTCTCGAGCGCGCGGACCGTCCCCGTTCCTTTATCGACACCTTCCGCCGTGACGTCGAGGACCGTCGATCGGCCGACATGGCTCAGCGCTGCTGAATCCGCGCCTGAAGCGACCAGCGTGGCAATCCGATCGAGATCGCCGTCACGGTGCCGCAGCGCCATCGTGCAGCAGGGCGTCTCCGCGAGCTCGGAGCTCGTCACCACCATCCGTGTCGGCCCATGCGGCTGTGTGGGACTGAGGCGGTAGTACTCGTCGGTCATCCGCCAGAGGGAGCCGTCGAAACTCGCAACCCCGGCCCCGGCGTCAACGGCGAGTTCGACAACACGCCGAATCTCGGGCGCACGCATCTCGTCCATCCAGGTCCGCGCCTTGTCATGCGACGACCAGCCGATGGCCCCAGAGCAGCACACCGACAGCGTGGTCCGCTGCGCAAGCGCCTGGAAGTGCTCGAGGCCCTGCGGGGTTCTCGCCGTCGCGATGACGAATGCAATGCCGGCTGCCCGAACCGCGTCCAGTGCCGCAAGCGTGGCGGCCGAGATGGAGAAGTCGGAGCGGACGACGGTCCCGTCGAGATCGGTGACGACAGCCTGGATCCTCACGACGGGCAGCATGACGGAGGAGCCGCCCCCGGCTGAGTGGGCCGCGACGGGCTACGCGCCGCGACCCACTCGTGTCAGCAGAGGTCGAGGGCCGCGGTGCCGACGCGGAGGTGTGCTTGCGCATGAACCCGAGCGTCGATCAAGTGCGCCGAGCGGCCGTACAGGAAGACTTCCTCGGCAGCCGGGAGTGCCTTCTCTCGCGTTGGGTGGATGCGGTTACGGGTCGGAGCGTCGACCATGTCGCGCGATCGCTCACGAGCGAGGTCAAGGAGCGCCATCGAGTTCATCATGGCGCAAATCGTACTAGGCAATAAGGACAGAATCCGTCCTATATACTACCCGCCGTGGATGTCTCTCTCAGCCGCCTTTTGAGCCTTCTCGAGCTCCTGCAGGTCTATCGCCAGCTCACCGCCGAGGAACTCGCGAGCCGCCTCGAGGTGAGCCCGCGGACGGTGCGCCGCTACATCGCCGGGCTCCAGGACATGGGCATCCCGGTGGAGACCGAGCGCGGACCCGCCGGCGGGTATCGGCTGCGGCGGGGCTTCAAGCTGCCCCCGCTGATGCTCAGCAACGAGGAGGCGCTTGTGGTGATCATCGGTCTCCTCGCCGCGCAGCGCCTCGGGCTCGCCGCTTCGGGAACGGCGGTGGAGGGCGCGCTCGCCAAACTCGACCGGCTGCTGCCGGAGGCGCAGCGGGCCGAGGTCCAGTCGATGCAGGACTTCGTCAGCCTCGGGCTGTCACCGGTCGCCCGCGACCACGCCGACGCTGACACGATCCTCCGCCTCAGCACGGCTGCGCGGGACCGGACCAGCGTTCATCTCACATATCGGTCGGCGGCCGAGGTGGTGACCGAGCGGCTGGTCGACCCATACGGCGTCGCATTCCAGAGCGGCCACTGGTACCTGGTCAGCTGGGACCATTTCCGCGGTGCGATGCGGACCTTCCGGCTGGACCGGATGATCGCGACCGAAGCGACCACCGAGGCGTTCGAACGCCCTGAGGATTTCGATGCCGTCGCCTTCGTTCGACAGGCAATCGGCCAGGCAGTGTTCGGGACTCGCTGCGAGGTCCTGCTGGCGCTGACCCCCGACGAGGCCGCACGCCGAGTCTCGCCCACGGACGGCTCACTCGAACCGGCAGAGGATGGAACGATGTTGCGTTTCAGCGCCGACGACCTCGACTGGGCGGCCACGTACCTCGCGGGTCTCGAGTGCGATCTGGTGGTGCTGCATCCGCCGGAACTTCGAGCTTCGCTGCGAACGATCGCCAAGCGATTGCAGGCGGCGGGGCGCCGGCGGCGACCAGCCATGAACGTGCCGGCGCACCCCCCGTCGTGAGGCAGCCGCTACACGCCCGTCACACGAGTGGATGGTGTCCCGCAATGTCGCCGGACCAGACTTGAGCCATGGACTTCTCCGCTGCTTGCGCGCACCCCGCCACCGAGTCGACCGCGTTGTATCGATGAGAGTGGTCAACGCGCTCCAGGACGATTTTTCGGAGGCCGACCTGGCTGTGTTCGGCATCGAGGATCGCGAGGAGATGGCGATGCTCGCGGGCGGCGACTCGGCCGAGTCCAGTCTTGCGGCCCTGCCGGACCGCACGCAGTTTCTCGCCGAGGCGACGCGTCACGTCGCGCACGCCCGGCGCAGCAAGCACCCACTGTGCCTCGCGCTCGTCGCGTTCGACCACGGCACGAGCGCCAAGGGCCCTGACGGACACGCGGCCGAGGAGAAGTTTCTTCACGAAGCTACAGCCCGCTGGCGCGACGTGCTCCGCGTCGAAGACCTCATGGGCCGTTGGGGAGAGGACGAGTTCGCGATCATCCTCGTCAACTGCACGACGGTCAGTGCTGTCCAGCTGTGCTGGCGTCTTCGCGAGTCAACGCCGGATGGGCATTCGTTTTCGGCCGGCCTTGTGTCCTATCAGGGGACTGAGACAATCGACGATCTCGTCGAGCGGGCCGGCGAATGCCTCGAGCAGGCGGCCGCCAAAGGCCGCGACCGCACCGTCGCCGAGGGCCTCGTCGACCTCGACTAATGGGGGAGGCCGTCGAGCGCGAGGGTTTTCGCGACGCGATGGCGCTGCCTGCCGTGAGAGACAACGTCACAGAACTCGTGGGGGAGGACGTTTTCTCAGAACGCACACCGGCAAAGAAAATCCTTGACCGAATGCCGATTTCGTGGTATATTTCCTCTCACGGTTTGATCGCCGGGGGTGAAAACCCGCCAGGCTCGATCGGGCGGCAAGAGTTCGGAGCCTTTCTGTGCGCCCACGTCACGGCGTGCCGGGCGCGGCAACCGCCCATACTGCAAAGCCGACTGCGGTCAATCAGCCAAAAGTGAGCACATGAGCGATTCGCCTCCCACCGAAGATCCGCCCACGCACGAGAAGAGCCGGCTTCATCGCTTCGAGGACGCCGTCCACGATCGTCTGCTTGCAGCGGAGGTCGCTGCGGAGGAGGCGGCAGGATTCGGCTCGCTGACCGCTGCACGAGAGGCTGCCGAGGCCGCCGCCAACCCGGCGCACGAGCTCGGTGGCGAAGACGAGCCGGAAGCCGAACCCGGCTCCGACACGCCCAAGGCGTAGGTCACTGCGTCCCATGTGGTGGGACGAGCGACAACCCGGCGGGAAGATTCGGTCGCTCATCTTCATGGGCCATCCGGGACCGTCGGTGCTCGTCACCGTGGTGCTGGTGGCGATCGCCGGGCTCGCAGGCCGCGGTGTTCCGGACGGAGTGCGCATCCTCCAGCTGGTGGGGGCGATGCTGCCGGTTCAGCTCTGCATCGGCGTCGTGAACGACGTCGTCGATCTCCCCGCGGACGCGGTGGCAAAGCCCCACAAACCGTTGGTTTGCGGGGTGGTGTCGCGGTCGACGGCCGTGGTGATCGGGATCGTGCTCGGTGCGATCGGTCTCGGCGCCGCCGCGACGATCAACCTCCCAACGCTCGGCCTCGACGCGCTCGCCCTTGCGGCCGGCCTCTCGTACGACCTGGGATTGCGGCGGACACCGCTGTCCTGGGTTCCATGGTGGGCGGGCATGGCCGTGCTCCCGCTGGAGGGATATGCGTCCGTTGGTTCGATCCCGTCGCGGCTGCTGGCGCTGATCCCGCTGTCAGGCCTGATCGCACTCGGCCTGCACTTCGCGAATGCGCTCCCGGACATTGCCGGGGACCGGAATACCGGACGGCGCAGCCTTCCAGTCCTCGCCGGCCATAACGGCTCGCGACGGGCGGGTCCATTGTCGCTTGCGGTCGCCGGAGTCCTGGCGCTTCTCCTGGCTGGACCGCTCGGGCAGGCAGGAACCGTGTTCTTCGCAGGCGTCGCGGTACTGGCGGTCGGGGTTATCGCCGTCGTCGTCACCCGGTCACGAACCCCGTTCCCCGCGCTGGCCCTCGCCACGGCGATCTTCGCTGTCGCGTGGCTGGCATCACTGCCGCGCGGCTGACCCTGCCGGGACGGGCGCCCGCTGGGAAGGCGTCGGTACACTGCGCTGACGCCCAAGTAGCTCAGTGGTAGAGCAACGCCTTGGTAAGGCGTAGGCCGTGAGTTCAATCCTCACCTTGGGCTCC